>JALIFM010000014.1 GCA_022867625.1 Lachnospiraceae bacterium NSJ-143 | reverse complement strand
TTCTATCTGATCTTGCTTTTCTTGTTCTCTTATGTATTTCTGTATCGCTGCTGTATTTACTCCTACCGTGCTGACATAATACCCCGTTGCCCAAAAATGCTTATTCCCATACTTATATTTTAGATTTGCATGTCTTTCGAATATCATCATTGCACTTTTTCCTTTTATATATCCCATTATTTGAGATACACTATATTTTGGCGGTATTGATAGCAAAAGATGTATATGGTCTGCCATCATATGTCCTTCTATTATCTCTATTCCTTTCCATTTGCATAAATCTTTTATTATTTGCTGCATATCTGCTCTCAACTCATAGTATATTGCCTTTCTTCTGTATTTTGGCGTAAATACTATGTGGTACTTGCACACCCATTTTGTATGTGCTAAACTATTTTCCATAAAGCATCTTCCTTTTCTTGTACAATTTTCAGGCTTGAACACCTTTATTGTACTACTGGTTGATGCTTTTTGCTTAAGCATGAATCTCACCCGCATAGCGCGCGGTTTTTTGTTTCGTACACCTTCGTTTCTCTGCAGAGAAACTCTTGTGTACTCAACTTGCTTAAGCCATAAT
>JALIFM010000013.1 GCA_022867625.1 Lachnospiraceae bacterium NSJ-143 | reverse complement strand
GACCGCAAGGGAGGAGTCGCCGAAGGTGAAGCCAGTGACTGGGGTGAAGTCGTAACAAGGTAGCCGTATCGGAAGGTGCGGCTGGATCACCTCCTTTCTATGGAGTACTTGGTTTTGGAATCAACTGTTTAGTTTTGAAGGATTTAATGTCTAAATTTCCGGTGGCGATGCGATTGTGGGGCACACCCGTACCCATACCGAACACGAAGGTTAAGACACAATCGGCCGATGATACTTGGCTGGAGACGGCCCGGGAAAGTAGGTGGCTGCCGGAATCCATAATGAGGGCTCATAGCTCAGCCGGTTAGAGCGCGCGCCTGATAAGCGCGAGGTCGGTGGTTCGAGTCCACTTGAGCCCAGTAAGCAACAGAAAAAGAATAAAAAGAACCATGGGGGTTTAGCTCAGCTGGGAGAGCACCTGCCTTGCAAGCAGGGGGTCGCGAGTTCGATTCTCGCAATCTCCATTAGGTCAGGATAAAGTTCTGACTATCTGCACATTGAAAACTGAATAAAGAGAAAGAAAGAGTCAAGAAAATCGAGAAAGCAAGAAGCAAGAAGAAGAAAGAGATGTAGTAACGCTACTACATTCCGAAGGTCAAGCGAAAAAGA
>JALIFM010000012.1 GCA_022867625.1 Lachnospiraceae bacterium NSJ-143 | reverse complement strand
AAAGAAGAAAGGAGCAATCCGGTAAAAGATGGGCCCGCATCTGATTAGCTAGTTGGTGAGATAATAGCCCACCAAGGCATCGATCAGTAGCCGACCTGAGAGGGTGATCGGCCACATTGGGACTGAGACACGGCCCAAACTCCTACGGGAGGCAGCAGTGGGGAATATTGCACAATGGGGGAAACCCTGATGCAGCAACGCCGCGTGAAGGAAGAAGGTTTTCGGATCGTAAACTTCTATCAACAGGGACGAAATAAATGACGGTACCTGAATAAGAAGCCCCGGCTAACTACGTGCCAGCAGCCGCGGTAATACGTAGGGGGCAAGCGTTATCCGGAATTACTGGGTGTAAAGGGAGCGTAGGCGGCATGGTAAGCCAGATGTGAAAGCCCGGAGCTTAACTCCGAGGATTGCATTTGGAACTATCAAGCTAGAGTACAGGAGAGGAAAGCGGAATTCCTAGTGTAGCGGTGAAATGCGTAGATATTAGGAAGAACACCAGTGGCGAAGGCGGCTTTCTGGACTGAAACTGACGCTGAGGCTCGAAAGCGTGGGGAGCGAACAGGATTAGATACCCTGGTAGTCCACGCCGTAAACGATGAGTGCTAGGTGTCGGGGAGGAATCCTCGGTGCCGCAGCAAACGCAATAAGCACTCCACCTGGGGAGTACGACCGCAAGGTTGAAACTCAAAGGAATTGACGGGGGCCCGCACAAGCGGTGGAGCATGTGGTTTAATTCGAAGCAACGCGAAGAACCTTACCAAGGTTTGACATCCCCCTGACGTATTCAGAGATGAATATTTCTTTCGGGACAGGGGAGACAGGTGGTGCATGGTTGTCGTCAGCTCGTGTCGTGAGATGTTGGGTTAAGTCCCGCAACGAGCGCAACCCTTACCTTTAGTAGCCAGCATTAACGGTGGGCACTCTAGAGGGACTGCCGTGGATAACACGGAGGAAGGTGGGGATGACGTCAAATCATCATGCCCCTTATATCTTGGGCTACACACGTGCTACAATGGTTGGTACAAAGAGAAGCGAGACCGCGAGGTGGAGCAAATCTCATAAAACCAATCCCAGTTCGGATTGTAGTCTGCAACTCGACTACATGAAGCTGGAATCGCTAGTAATCGCAAATCAGAATGTTGCGGTGAATACGTTCCCGGGCCTTGTACACACCGCCCGTCACACCATGGGAGTTGGAAGCACCCGAAGTCGATGACCTGACCGCAAGGGAGGAGTCGCCGAAGGTGAAGCCAGTGACTGGGGTGAAGTCGTAACAAGGTAGCCGTATCGGAAGGTGCGGCTGGATCACCTCCTTTCTATGGAGTACTTGGTTTTGGA
>JALIFM010000011.1 GCA_022867625.1 Lachnospiraceae bacterium NSJ-143 | reverse complement strand
ATACTGTACACTCAAAACTGAACAAAGAGATAATCAAGTCTTAAAATCGTTTCTATTTTCTTTGGTCAAGCCCTCGGCCTATTAGTACCAGTCAGCTTAACACATTACTGCGCTTACACCTCTGGCCTATCTACCTTGTAGTCTTCAAGGGGCCTTACTTGCTCTAGACAATGGGAAATCTCGTATTGAGGGCGGCTTCACGCTTAGATGCCTTCAGCGTTTATCCGTTCCAAACTTGGCTACCCAGCTGTGCAGTTGGTCTGCAACTGGTCCACCATAGGTTCGTCCATCCCGGTCCTCTCGTACTAAGGACAGCTCCTCTCAAATTTCCTACTCCCACAACGGATAGGGACCGAACTGTCTCACGACGTTCTGAACCCAGCTCGCGTACCGCTTTAATGGGCGAACAGCCCAACCCTTGGGACCGACTTCAGCCCCAGGATGCGATGAGCCGACATCGAGGTGCCAAACCTCCCCGTCGATGTGAACTCTTGGGGGAGATAAGCCTGTTATCCCCAGGGTAGCTTTTATCCGTTGAGCGATGGCATTCCCACTTATTACCACCGGATCACTAAGTCCTACTTTCGTATCTGCTCGGTCCGTCGACCTCGCAGTCAAGCTGCCTTTTGCCTTTACACTCTTTGAATGGTTTCCAATCATTCTGAGGCAACCTTCGAGCGCCTCCGTTACTCTTTTGGAGGCGACCGCCCCAGTCAAACTGCCCACCTAACATTGTCCCCCACCCGGTTCACGGGCGCAGGTTAGAAATCCAATGATATAAGAGAGGTATCCCACCGTCGGCTCCCTCGATACTGGCGTACCGAGTTCTCAGCCTCCCTCCTATCCTGTACATACATCATCGAATCCCAGTATTAGATTGCAGTAAAGCTCCATGGGGTCTTTCCGTCCTATTGCGGGCAGCTAGTATCTTCACTAGCTCTTCAATTTCACCGGGCGTGTTGTCGAGACAGTGCTCACATCATTACACCTTTCGTGCGGGTCAGAACTTACCTGACAAGGAATTTCGCTACCTTAGGACCGTTATAGTTACGGCCGCCGTTTACTGGGGCTTGAATTCAAAGCTTCGGTTTAACCCTAACCTCTCCTTTTGACCTTCCAGCACCGGGCAGGTGTCAGCCCATATACTTCACCTTTCGGTTTCGCATAGACCTATGTTTTTGCTAAACAGTTGCGTGAGCCTCTTTTCTGCGACCGGCCTTCGCCGGCTCCCCTTATCCCTAAGTTACGGGGTCATTTTGCCGAGTTCCTTAACAACACTTCTCCCGTCGGCCTGTGGATTTTCTCCTCATCTACCTGTGTCGGTTTACGGTACGGGTACAATCAATACAATAGCGGCTTTTCTCGACAGTGTGGATTCAGCAACTTCCCTACTCTTTTTCAGTCCCCTTCGCGCTTCATCATTTGACAGCGGTTTTGCCTACTGTCTAAAACTTTGCGCTTGGCCGGGTTTTCCCTTTCCCCGGTTTGCTTATCCTCCTGTGTCCCCACAGTTCTGATTGATTATAGTACTGGAATCTCCACCAGTTGTCCATCGACTACGACTCTCGTCCTCGCCTTAGGTCCCGACTTACCCTGAGCAGATCAGCTTTACTCAGGAATCCTTAGATATTCGGCCTATAAGATTCTTACTTATATCTCGCTACTCATTCCGGCATTCTCTCTTCTATTTCGTCCACTTAACCTTTCAGTTAAGCTTCGTCCTTATAGATTGCTCCTCTACCACTTCTATACCTCTGTATAGAAATCCGTAGCTTCGGTGTCGTGTTTTAGCCCCGTTAATTTTCGGCGCAGGTTTTCTCGACTAGTGAGCTATTACGCACTCTTTAAATGTATGGCTGCTTCTAAGCCAACATCCTAGTTGTCTTTGAAATCCCACATCCTTTTCCACTTAACACGAACTTTGGGACCTTAGCTGTCGGTCTGGGCTCTTTCCCTTTTGACCACGAGACTTATCTCACGTAGTCTGACTCCTGATGATATCTTGACGGCATTCTGAGTTTGATACGTGTTGGTATCCTTTTGGGGACCCGCGACGATTCAGTGCTTTACCTCCGTTAGACTTCTATCAAGGCTAGCCCTAAAGCTATTTCGAGGAGAACCAGCTATCTCCGAGTTCGATTGGAATTTCTCCGCTACCCACACCTCATCACCGCCTTTTTCAACAGACGTGTGTTCGGTCCTCCATTACCTTTTACGGTAACTTCAACCTGGACATGGGTAGGTCACCCGGTTTCGGGTCTACTGTTACTAACTCTTTTCGCCCTTTTCAGACTTGGTTTCCCTTCGGCTCCGTACCTTTTTAGTACTTAACCTCGCTGGCAACAGTAACTCGCCGGACCGTTCTACAAAAAGTACGCAGTTACACCTTGCGGTGCTTCCACTGTTTGTAAGCACAAGGTTTCAGGTTCTCTTTCACTCCCCTCCCGGGGTCCTTTTCACCTTTCCTTCACAGTACTGCTTCTCTATCGGTCACTGAGGAGTATTTAGGCTTGGAGGGTGGTCCCTCCTGCTTCCCACAGGGTTTCTCGTGTCCCGTGGTACTCTGGATCCTGCTGGCTGAACTCGTATTTCGCCTACCGGGCTTTCACCTTCTCTGGCTGGCTTTCCCAAAACCATTCGACTATACTTATTCAATACCGTCCGCAGTCCACAACCCCAAAAGATAAATCTTCTGGTTTGGCCTTCTCCGATTTCGCTCGCCGCTACTTTCGGAATCGAGTTTTCTTTCTTCTCCTGCTGCTACTTAGATGTTTCAGTTCACAGCGTTCCCCTCCTGAGGCTATGTATTTACCTCAGGATACATGAGCTTCCTCATGCAGGTTCCCCCATTCGGATATCCGCGGCTCTATGGATATTTGCTCCTCCCCGCGGCTTTTCGCAGCTTATCGCGTCCTTCTTCGGCTCTCAGTGCCAAGGCATTCCCCTTGTGCTCTTTTTCGCTTGACCTTCGGAATGTAGTAGCGTTACTACATCTCTTTCTTCTTCTTGCTTCTTGCTTTCTCGATTTTCTTGACTCTTTCTTTCTCTTTATTCAGTTTTCAATGTGCAG
>JALIFM010000010.1 GCA_022867625.1 Lachnospiraceae bacterium NSJ-143 | reverse complement strand
GGTAGCGATGCGATTGTGGGGCACACCCGTACCCATACCGAACACGAAGGTTAAGACACAATCGGCCGATGATACTTGGTTGGAGACGACCCGGGAAAGTAGGTGGCCGCCGGATTCAATAGCGGGGTGTAGCGTAGTTTGGCTAGCGCGCCTGATTTGGGATCAGGAGGTCGCAGGTTCGAATCCTGTCACCCCGATTTAGTAATTTTAGAGGTTTATGGTGGGTATAGCCCAGTTGGTTAGAGCGCCAGATTGTGGCTCTGGAGGCCGTGGGTTCGAATCCCACTACCCACCCTCAATTTTTTTATTATGGGTCACTAGCTCAGCAGGTAGAGCACTGGACTTTTAATCCAGGTGTCTCGGGTTCGAACCCCGAGTGACTCAGTATATGCAGTCGTGGCGGAATTGGCATACGCGCTAGACTAAGGATCTAGTCCGGGTAAACTGGGTAGGGGTTCAAGTCCCCTCGACTGCATAATTTATATATGCGCGAATGGCTCAGTGGTAGAGCATCGCCTTGCCAAGGCGAGGGCCGCGAGTTCGAATCTCGTTTCGCGCTTTTTTTATTTATAGTTTATTTAATGGGCTATCGCCAAGCGGTAAGGCACAGGACTTTGACTTCTGCATTCGTTGGTTCGAATCCAACTAGCCCAGCTCATTAAATAAATAATAGTGGGGTATCGCCAAGCGGTAAGGCAACGGATTCTGATTCCGTCATTCGCAGGTTCAAATCCTGCTACCCTAGTTTATGCCCAGATAGCTCAGTTGGTAGAGCAGAGGACTGAAAATCCTCGTGTCCTTGGTTCGATTCCGAGTCTGGGCACTCAAAGCTTCAGGTTAATGCCTGAGGCTTTTTTTGCGCCCATATTTGCGTAACTGGCGGCTCCGAAATGAATATAATGTATTCGGGAGGGGATTAAAGTGGCGGTTTTAAATCTGCGCATGAAGGGTGACGCGGCGTTAAAAAAGAAATGCAGGACAGTAAAATATATATCGCCGGAAGTGGTGAGTCTGCTTGACGATATGGCAGAAACAATGCTCAGCTGCAAAAACTGTATGGGGCTTTCGGCAAACCAAATTGGGAGCGGTTTAAGGCTTATAGTAGTAAGGGGAGAGCGGGAGGTTTATAAGCTGATAAATCCAGTGATTATTAACCGGAGCGGTAGACGTCTTATGTATGAGAGCTGTGTAAGCTTTCCCGGTGTTGTTATAAGGATTATGCGGCCTGAGGCAGTAGATGTATCGGCCTTTAGGCCGGACGGAACAAGAGCGGAAATACACGCGGAGGGGATTATGGCACAGTGCTTCTGCCATGAGATTGAACATCTTGACGGGATTGTGATTGCTGATAGGATTGATAATCATGATAAGAGATTTAATATATAATATAAAGACTTCCCTGACTTTTGGGGGAGTTTTTATTTTAAGAATATTAATAAATGTGTACAAGTAATATGTTGTTTATTTGAAAACCACAGTGCTGTCAGAGGAAAATCTATTGTATTTACTCTAAAATCACCAATGGCAAAAACGGTTTCATCTGGCCGGAATTTTCCATGAGAGGAAACCGGTTTAAACCTGCCATAGCTGTTTGGGTGCTCCAGTGTGGCATGAGCAGTGGTCTTACCCATGCACCACGAAACGTTTATTTTTGCAATACTTAAAAATATTTTGCAGATATAAATAATTAGAAGCTTTTGTTCTGCAAACTGACAATTTATATACTCTAATAAATGAAATAATTGCTTATGATTAATATACACGCTTATTTAAAGGCCGGATAGAATTATCCGGCCTCTTTTTGTTTTTTTGCCGCCACACTTATATAATTGCTGTCCTCGGAAAGCAGAGTAATTTCTCCCTGTTTGGCACAGCTGATTTCTATGTACAGCTTTCCGTTAAAGCAGGCAGCACCGTTTGGGACATATCTGGTTTTATTTTCTGAATAAATTTTTACGCCTTTTAAAACCATATCTGTAGGCCATAAATTCACCACGGGAGTAAATACTACAAAGCTTACTCCTGCGGCTATGCCCACAGCAAAAAAATAAATATTTTTTCCAATACACATTCCTGTACTCCTTAATGTTTCCGGCAAAAAAGCTCTTGTGATTATTCGACAAAAATAATTTTACTGCAAATTGCGGTTAAAGTCAATACTGCATTATGCGGTATTATATACTTTCTGTGGTGATTATATGTATAAACGTATAAGGGATTTGCGTGAAGACAGTGATTTTACCCAAAAACAGGTGTCAGGCTATCTGCACTGCTCCCAGCAGGTTTACAGCAACTATGAGCTGGGGCAGAGGGATATACCTACAGCTGTTTTAATTGCGTTGGCTGAATTTTACAATACCACAACTGATTATATACTTGGGCTTTCAGATGAAAGGGAAAGGACGGTTAAAGACAGGGGCGAAGACAGGTGATTTTTGTTGCGGTCATGGCAGCTATGGGTTAAAATCAATACTGTAAGCGTTGAGCCGTACTGCAAAATACACTTATAGTACGGCCTTTTTAAATTGGGGGAATGTAATTTGGCGTTAAAAAAGGACCTTACAAAGGGCAGCCTTAACTCGCAGATTTTTTTGTTTGCTGTGCCTATAATAATATCAAACCTTTTTCAGGCTATGTATAACGCTGTGGACATGTACTTTGTGGGCAAATACATGGGTACGGCGGCTACAGCAGCCGTATCGGTTGGCGGGCCGGTTATGAATGTGCTCTTAATGGCTGTATCGGGAATGAGTCTTGGCGTTACCATACTTTTGGGAAGCCTTGCGGGAACTGATGATACTCAGAGAATAAAGCGTACTGCAAATACCGCCATAACAATATTTCTGGCGGCAGCTGTGGTTATAACTGTAATCGGAATTTCACTCTCTCCGACAATACTGCGGCTGATTTATACACCTGAGGAGGCTTTTGGGCTTGCTGTTACATATCTCAGAATTATATTTTCAGGCATGGCATTTACTCTTGGGTACAATCTGGTCTGTGCCATACAGAGGGGCTTTGGGGATTCCAAAAGCTCCATGTACTTTGTTGTGGCGGCAACTGTAACAAATATTGTACTGGATTATGTGTTCATAGCTGAGCTTGGCATGGGAGTAAAGGGTGCGGCACTGGCCACAATAATAAGCCAGGCGGTATCATTTGCGCTGAGTATCGTGTATTTCAGAAGCAAAAAGCATATAGTTACATTCAGCCCCAGAGAGTTTTGCCTTGACAGGACTGTGGCTGCCGATATATTGAGAATAGGCTTTCCAAGCGCCCTTCAGCAGGCCACTGTAAATGTGGCGTATCTGGCACTTAACGGAATAGTAAACAGCTATGGCCTTATGGCAAGTGCAGCTTACGGCATATGTGTAAAGCTTGACAGTTTTGCTGTGCTGCCATGCAGTGCTGTAAACGATGCTGTGGCGGCTGTCACAAGCCAAAATCTTGGCGTAGGGCAGAAGGAGCGTGCCCTCAGGGGGATATCAGCCGGAAGAAAGATACTGATACCATTTAACATAGCCCTTATGGCTGTCATGCTGTTTTTCGGCGGAAGCCTTGTCTCCATATTCAATTCCGACCCGCAAGTGATTGAAATGGCGCACAGGTATATTAAGATTTCGTGCTTTATGTACATATTCTATGCGGTGTACTATCCGCTTATGGGATTTATAAAGGGTACGGGAAACGCCATGTTTACACTGAAAAACACTATAGCGGCCCAGCTTGTTATACGTGTGCCTGTGGCATACTTTTTCGCCAAGGTTCTGGGCTTTGGCTTTTACGGTGTGGCAGGAGCATGGATAATAGCCCCTGTGTTTTCAAATACTGTCTATACCATATACCTTAAGAGCGGCAGATGGTATGAAAGGCTTAAGGCGCACCAGGAACAGGGAAAATCAATCTGACGGGCTTATGGGTGCATTATAAAATTTGTTATAAATTTAACTTTCAGTGTATTGACTTAGGCAAATTTTGGATATAAAATAGCAGTATCAGTATTTCAAAAATTTTTCACTTAGAGAGGTGCTTAAAATGTTAAAATTTACATCAACAGAAAACGCTCCAGCAGCTATCGGACCATACTCACAGGCTGTGGAGGTAAACGGACTCCTTTTCGCTTCAGGACAGGTTGCACTTATGCCTGGCACAGGCGAGATTGCAGGAACAACTATTGAGGAGCAGGCAGAAAGAGTATGCCAGAATATCAAGGGTATACTTGAGGCTAACGGTCTTGGCTTTGAAGATGTTGTAAAGACAACATGCTTCCTTGCAGATATCAATGACTTTGCTGTATTCAATGAGATTTACGGAAAGTATTTTGTCAGCAAGCCGGCTCGTTCATGCGTAGCTGTCAAGGACCTTCCTAAAAAGCTTCTCTGCGAGGTTGAGATTATTGCAGCTGTTAAGAAATAATAATTGATAAATAAAAAAGCCATGCTTTAGGTATGGCTTTTTTTGTTGGTTTTTTGTTTAGCAGCAAGCGCTCATTATATAATTGAGAAAGCCATACGTTGGATTTAAAAGCGGCAGGGTAAGCAAAGCAGCTTAAGCTTTAATTAGACGGGCGGCAAAATCAGTTTTTCTTTGATATGTTTCTTATATGCATGTAAACAGTGTTTTTGGATATTCCCATCATGTCCGCTATTTTAACAACAGAGTCCTTAAAATTAAATATGCCCTTGTCGTTGAGTATGGCTATTATTTCCTTATTCTTGTTTGATGTGGTTATGTTCCTGTCATTGTATACTATATCGCTTGCTTCCTTAAGAGAAATTTTAAGCAGCTCATCAACATCGTCAACAAAGCTTTCGGCAAAGGCTGTGGTATGGTTGTCGCCGTTTGTTATGCTGAACTTTTCGAGTACGTCGCTCAGAGGCGTATTAAGATAGAAGTTTATACATAAAAGGCCGATTATGTAGCCCTTTTCGCCAACAATAGCTATGGAACAGCTCTTTAAAGGGACACCGTCCATTGTTTTGTTAAAATAGGACATATGCCTTTTTGACTCGCTTTCGCTGAGTGTCTTTACCATTGAAAGCCCAAGGTCAGTGATAGGTGAGCCTTCCTTTCTGCCAGTATGTTGGCCGTTGATGATTTTTACAACTGAATGTTCAAGGTTGCCAAGGCTGTGAATTACAATTTCACATCCCTCGCCAAGGTATTCGGCAAGGCCCTCGGCAAGAATCTTATAGGAGTTGAGTATTGCATAGTCAGCCTTTGACAATGAAACCGGTTTTTGTTTCATAATTTTACCTCCTGACAAAAAAATTTATTTAAGGAACTTTATTTTATCGGATATATATATTTTTAGTATATACGAATTTTCAGGAATATCAATAGATTTTAAATAAAATATTGACAAATTTAATATTTTGGCTAATAATTGAAGTGCTTTTTTAATTCATTATGACTACCTCGCTAAGTATTTCACGCGGGTGAAGTTACAAAATGGGCAGTATTTGGGAGAACACGCTCAAATATATGTCATTTGTTTATATTTAAATACATGAAAAAAGTGTATATAAATATAAGAGTTTGTTTTTTTAATTTTCTATTATACTAAATAATTTGGGGAGAGGAAAGAAGTGTCAAAGAAAATATCTGAATTTGACAGGTATGAAAGAATGAAAAAACTTGAAAAGGAAGCGGAGGCTGAAAAGAGGAAATCAGGTTTTGAAGGCGGAAAAAGGCCAAAAAAGAACAGGCCTGCTATGCAGGGAAAGTGCCGGATAAAGGATTTTGACGATTATGCTGATTATATTTGATGATAAGCCTTCTGTATTTTATATAATAACCTGTTCTTAAATATGTTTTAGCTTTAAACCGCCTCTGGTATCAGCGGCGGTTTTTGCGTTGTGCACAGCAGTACGTAAATATTCAATATTTTAAATTATTACTGTTTTGTTTCGGCAAATTTCGTCATGCTGTTTAATTATAATAATACGCATAGAGGTGATTGATTATGATTAAAACAGCTGAAAATGCGGCGGAGAGCACAGGGGGATTAAGAAAGCAGGAAAAATCGGGCCATGCGCTAAGCCTTTACAGCATAAGGCCCTTTGTAAGGCCTGCTGTCTGCTGTCTGTTAAGTTTAATGTTTGGAAGGGTAAATTTTGCCGGAACAATGAGCCCGGCGGGCATAGCCTTCTGCTGGGCTGTGGCTGGAAGGGGCGCTGTGTTTTATCCGGTATGCCTGTTCTCGTTTCTGGGGTATTTGTCAAGAGGCTCGGCCGACATAAGGCAGTATATGGCATCGGCATTTATAACGGTTGTCCTTGGATTTGTCCTTGAAAGGCGTATAGGCAAAAAAAGCGCGGCTGAAAGGGCGCTGTTTCCGGCGGCGTGTGTTTTGCTGGGAGGAGCAGTCTATTATTTTGCCTCGGGCTTTGACACATACATAATTTTAAAATCCGCCATGGAGGCGGCTATAGCCGCTCTTTTGTCGGCAGTGTTTTATAAAGGCATTGTTATGACAGAAAACGGTGTAAAGTTTCCGCTTTCCTATGCCGGGCAGGCAGCAGCACTTGCGGTGCTCTCGCTTTTTATCGGCTCATTTACAGGACTTGAATTATTCGGGCTTGATATCAAAACAATGCTCAGTGTGTTTTCAATTCTTGTTTTTGGAGTGTGCTTCCCTTTTGCTTCAGCCGGGTTTGGCATTCTGCTTGCATTTGTGCTTTTTTTGTGCGGAGGCGCTGATGAGGCCATGTTTGGCATACTGTGCCTTTCTGCCTTTTTATGCGGGCTTGTTGGGCAGAGGGGAAAGACCGCATGCCTTATGGCTTTTGCCGCTGGCAGCGCTGTTGTGGCGTTTTATACCGGTATGGAGTCAAACCTTATGACTGCCGTTTCGGCTGTGTGCGGAGCCGGAATGTTTATGATTTTTCCGGACAGGCTGTTTAAGTATGCCGGTGCAGCCGCCAAGACTGCTGTTTCGGAGCCTTCAGAATACATGAAAAACGCAAAGGAGGTATTTGACGCCCAGAGCCGCGGGTTTTCAGAAGCCTTCAGGAGCCTTGCTGAGGCCTTTGAACCGGAAAAGGAGCTTACAACAGACGCTTCAAGGCGCAGGACAGAGGCTATAATTGATGACGCTGCGGAAAAAATATGCAAGGACTGCACAATGTCTGTTTATTGCTGGAGTGTGAGAAACTGTGATACATTAAGCGCCTTCTATTCACTTATAGGGCAGTATGATAAATCCGGAAGCGCTGACGAGGGAGGCATACCGGAGGAATTTTCAATGTACTGCATAAAGCCTAAAAAGCTGTGCGCCGCTGTAAATGATTCCTGCCGGTTTTTAAAAAACAGTGCTGTGTGGCATAATCGGCTTATAAGGAGCCGAAGCATAATTTCTGAACAGCTCTATTCTGTGGCGGGAATAATAGAGAGCATGGCAAAAAATATAAATATAGAGGACCTTAAGTCTTCGGCAGATGCGGAGCTGATTAAGGAAAGGCTTTTATCATCGGGAATTGAGGCTGAGGAGGTTTATGTATATAAAGAATCCTCCGGCAGGACAATGGTAAACGTAAAGAGAAATAAATGCCCATACAAAAGCACTGACTGCACAGCTGTTATACTGCCTGTTGTAAACTCAGTCTGCTCAATGAGCTTTGT
The DNA here is from genome assembly GCA_022867625.1 of Lachnospiraceae bacterium NSJ-143. Classification (GTDB taxonomy): domain Bacteria; phylum Bacillota; class Clostridia; order Lachnospirales; family Anaerotignaceae; genus Neoanaerotignum_A. The sequence goes on along the minus strand of JALIFM010000010.1, from coordinate 77,774 downwards.
TAAAAGCTCTGTATCATGCTCAGGTGACAGGGGGCTATGCTCGGTTACATTGAGACAGGCGGATACATTCAGTTTCCGCCACAGCGAATCCATAGAAAAAAGGTTTGACAGCGAGGTATCCGGCGACAGCTTTATGATTGAGGAAAACGAGAAGGGTGTGCTTACAGTGGCTGTAAGTGACGGAATGGGTTCAGGCAGGGCGGCCAAGGAGGAAAGCTCAAAGGCACTGAGCCTTTTGAGCAGGTTCTCTTCGGCGGGCTTTGATGCCGGAGTGTCGGCGGGGATATTAAACAGTGTGCTGCTGGGCCGCGGCGACGGCGAGCTTTTTACAACACTTGATGTGTGCTGTATAAACATGTATACAGGCAGAGGAAAGCTTATAAAAAACGGGGGCTCGACCGCTTTTATTATACGTGACGGCAAGGTTACGGCAATCAGGAGCACATCTCTTCCCATAGGCATTATCGGCGGTGTCGAATCTGATATAACGGAGTTTAACCTTGGCGGCGGAGACATACTGCTTATGATTACAGACGGGGTGGCGGACGCCTGCGGAGGCGCAAATGACGAGAGGTTTATAGAATCCATTGTGAAAAAAAACCGGAACTCCGACATATCTGTGCTTTCAAAGGCCGTTATAGACGAGGCGAAAAAGCTTCAAAACGGGCAGTGTCAGGACGATATGATGGCTGTTTGTGTTAAAATATTTGAAAAACGTTAGGCGTTAATGTATTATAAACATATCCCGTACAGGCGGGATATGTTTTTTTGATTAAGGGGGATTCTGCCATGTCCGTTATGTATAAAAAAGCTCTGGATACGGTCAAAAAATATAATATGCTGTTTAATGGTGCAAAGGTTGTTGCCGGAGTTTCCGGCGGGGCCGACTCTACAGCTCTGCTGCTTTTTCTCTGTTCTCTGAGGGATATTTACGGGATAGAAATCTATGCTGTGCATGTGCACCACGGCATAAGGGGGGAGGAGGCGGACGGCGACTGCCGTTTTGTGCAGGAGCTCTGCCGGAAACTAAATGTCAAGTGCAGTGTAAAATCGCATGATGTTAAAAGCATGTCGAGGCAGCAGAAGCTTTCTGAGGAGGAAACCGGTCGAAATATCCGCTACAGGGAGTTTGAGGAGGAACGGATAAGGAGGAACGCGGATTTGATAGCCGTTGCCCACAATATGAATGACCAGGCGGAAACCATAGTTATGAGAATATGCCGGGGAAGCGGGCTTACGGGGCTTTCAGGCATACGTCCGGTGAGAGGCAATATAATAAGGCCGCTTATTGACTGTTTCAGAAGCGAGATAGAGGAATACCTGTCTGATAACAATCAGCCGTTCAGGACTGACAGCACAAATTTTGAGGAGGATTATACAAGAAACCGTATAAGGCTTAAAGTTATTCCGTATCTGGCAAAGGAGATAAACAGCGCCGCTATGGAAAACATAGCCAGAAGCGCTTCGCTTTTAAGGCAGGAGGATGAATTTTTAAACTCAATGGCCGAAAGGTACTTGGAAGAATTATGTGTTGGCAGGCAGAAAAACAGTGTATCTGTAGACTCTAAAAGACTGCTTTTGCTGGATACGGTTATGCAGAGAAGAATTATTAGAGCAGGGCTTGTATCTGTATGCGCAGACATAAAGGATGTGTCAGCGGGCCATATTGATTCGGTTCTTGGAATAGCCGCCAGAGGCGGTCACTGCGATATGCCTTCAGGCTTTAAGGCCGACATGAGCTGCGGAAAACTGGTGCTGTACCATGGAGAAAGTGAAAATATTGATTTTTCTTACAGTCTTAGTATGGACAGGGCGGTTTTTGTACCGGAGTGCGGGCTGTATTTTGAAATGTCGAAAAACCCCGAAAAAAATGTCGGAAAAATTAAATATCTGTATACTAAAGTCTTTGATTGTGATAAAATATCAATTAATCCTGTTGTCAGGAACCGTAAAAACGGCGACAGGATAATTACTAACAACAGCGGCGGCTCTAAAAAGCTAAAGGATATTTTCATAGACAGGAAAATACCTAAGGTGGAGCGGGACCTGATACCGGTGATTTCTGCCGGAGAAGAGGTTATGTCGGTTTTGGGCATAAAAGACAGCGTCCGTTTTTTGCCGGACAGCCGCGGCGGCAATAACTTATATATCCGTGTATGGAGGAAGAATGATGATTGAGAAATTGCAGACGCTTATTTCAAAGGAAAAGCTTGCTCAGAGGGTATCTGAGATAGCATCAGAGATTGAAAGGGATTATCAGGGGAAGGATATACACTTTATATGTGTCCTCAAGGGCGGTGTGGTTTTTATGGCTGATTTGGCCAGGGCTGTCCACCAGAATGTATACCTTCATTTTATGGATGTATCAAGCTACGGAGATTCTACTGAAAGCAGCGGCAATATAAAAATACTTATGGATTTAGATGAGTCTATAAAGGACAAGCATGTAATTATAGTTGAAGATATTATTGATTCCGGAAGAACTCTGAGCGTACTCAAAAAAGTGCTTTTAAGCAGAGGGCCGGCAAGTCTAAGGATTTGCACGCTCCTTGACAAGCCCGACAGGAGGGTGGCTCAGGTTGATATAGACTATACCGGATTTAAAATTCCAGATGAGTTTGTTGTTGGCTGTGGCCTTGACTACGCGCAGAAGTACCGCAATCTTGACTATATCGGTATATTATCTTTTGAGGAAGAATAAAATAAATACAGTAAAAATTATTAAACCGCTGAAATTTTTATTTCGCGGTTTTTTTGCAGTCAGAACAGGTCTGTGCTCATGGATTTTAAGCAGAAAAACTGACTGACAGGGTAATATTTTTATATTTGATTTTTATTATTGGATTTGTGGGAATAATAATTCGGTATGAGTGTTAAATTTTAATTATGGCCTTTAATTTAAGTTGTATTTACATTTCAAGTATGATAAAATATTAAATTAATTGGCTGAAAGCGCACTTTTAAGTTTATTGTTCGCTTTTGGGGCAGAATAAGGACTTAACCGCCGTGATAAGCCGTTTTTTATTGCGCTTTTATTAGGTGGTTTTCCATAATTTCGGCAAAAATATTATACTTTAGGAGGCAGAAAGTTGAAGAAGTACTACAAAAGTTTTGGCCTGTATGCCATTATATTCATTATTGTCCTGTGCGTTCTGGCTTTTATCAATAATGGGTATGTAGCGCCTACAACAACGGTGTATACATACAGCGACCTTCTTGAAAAAATTGAAAATAATGAAGTGTCAAAAGTCAGCATTCAGAAAAACTCAGAGGCCAGCGATTACGGCACAGTGACGGCACAGCTCAATGACGGAACTACAATAAAGACCAATGTTCCAAGCTTAAGCGGTTTTTCAAGCTACATTGACAACAAGATTATTGAAAACGGGCTTGACACTACAGTTGAGGATATTCCAAAAACAAATATGCTTGGCTCGATACTCCCGTCTCTGCTTATGATGATACTTGCGGTTGTCATTTTCTCGTTTATGTTCCAGAAAATGCAGGGCGGCGGCGGAAAGATGATGTCGTTTGGCAAGAGCAAGGCGAAAGTCACAATCGACGACAAGAACAGGGTGACATTTGATGATGTTGCCGGCCTTGACGAGGAAAAGGCCGAACTCAGCGAGATTGTGGAATTTCTCAAGGACTCAAAGAAATTCCTTGATTTGGGTGCAAGGATACCTAAGGGCGTACTGCTTGTAGGACCTCCGGGAACTGGTAAAACACTCCTTGCAAAGGCTGTTGCCGGCGAGGCTAAGGTTCCGTTTTTCAGCATTTCCGGTTCCGACTTTGTTGAAATGTTTGTAGGTGTAGGCGCCTCAAGGGTAAGGGATTTGTTTGACCAGGCCAAGAAAAATTCGCCTTGTATAGTGTTTATAGATGAAATTGACGCTGTCGGCAGGCGCAGAGGCGCAGGCCTTGGCGGAGGACACGACGAGAGGGAACAGACATTAAACCAGCTCCTTGTTGAGATGGACGGTTTTGGCATAAACGAAGGCGTTATTGTTGTTGCGGCTACAAACAGGGCCGATATACTTGACCCGGCTATTTTAAGGCCAGGGCGTTTTGACAGGCAGGTTTATGTGGGCAGGCCAGATGTAAAAGGCCGTGAGGCTATACTTAAGGTGCATGCAAAGGGCAAGCCGCTGGCAGATGACGTTGATTTAACTGTTGTGGCAAAGACAACTTCCGGTTTTACCGGCGCGGATTTGCAGAATCTGCTCAATGAGGCTGCGCTCCTTTCTGCGCGCGACGGCAAGAAAAAGATTGATATGGAGGAGATTCAGAAGGCTTTTGTCAAGGTAGGCATAGGCACTGAAAAGAAATCCAGAAAGATAAATGAGAAGGAAAAGCTTATAACAGCATACCATGAAAGCGGCCACGCGATACTTTTTGAGCTTTTAAGCGAGCTTGACCCGGTTCACAGCATATCCATAATACCTACCGGCATGGCAGGAGGATATACTATGCCGCTTCCGGGAGAGGATAAGATGTATATAACCAAAAAGGCCATGGAACAGGAGATTGTAAGTTTCCTTGGAGGACGGGCTGCGGAGTATATTATATTTAAGGACGTGACTACAGGCGCTTCCAATGATATACAGAGGGCTACAGCCATGGCAAGAAGCATGGTTATGAAATATGGTATGAGCGACAGACTTGGCCCTATACAGTTTGGAGATGACCAGGATGAGGTGTTCCTTGGCCGTGAGATAGCGCATTCCAGAAATTACGGCGAAGAGATTGCGGCCGCAATAGACGAAGAAGTTAAGAAGATGATGGATACGGCCTACAGCGAGGCTATAAGACTTCTTAAGGAAAATATCGACGTGCTGCACGCATCGGCAAAGTCTCTTGTGGAAAAGGAAAAGCTTACAGGCGACGAGTTCAGGAAAATATTTGAAAATCCAAAGGAAATACTTGATGCCGAGAATCCGAAACAGAGTGTTTCTTTAGAAAAGGCAGATTCAGTTGCTGATACTGAAAGCGCGGTTTCACTGGAAAAGGATATTGAGAAAGAATAATAAAGATTTTGATATAAAAACGAAAGGATGATTTTAATGGAATACAATGTTCGCGCCGGTATGACAAACGAGGTAGAATATGTTGTGTCAAAAGATGACACAACATCCCATTTCAGCAAGGACTGTCCGGTTTTTGCGACTCCTGTTATGATTAACTGGATTGAGCAGACCAGCCTTAAGCTCTGCCAGCAGGTGCTGCCGGAAGGATATGACACTGTAGGCACATTTGTAAATGTTAAGCATATGGCTCCTACGCCTCTTGGCATGAAGGTGCGTGTGTGCGTTGAGGTGGCGGAAGTGAACGGAAAGCTCCTCACATTCAACGTGAAGGTTTACGACGAGAGGAACAAAGTGGCCGAGGGCACGCACGGAAGGGCCATAGTAAATGTAGCCAGGTTTGTTGAAAACCTTAAAAAATAAAAGTTGATTTAAGTTTCGGGGGAATTACAGATGTCAGTAAATCTTAAAGGCAGAAGCTTTCTTACACTGAAGGACTATACTGCCGAGGAAATAGAGTATTTGGTTGACCTTGCCATTGACCTTAAAAAGAAAAAAAAGGCCGGAATATTTGAAAATCACCTTAAGCATAAGAACGTAGCGCTTATATTTGAAAAACCGTCAACACGCACACGCTGTTCGTTTACAATAGGTGCTGTTGACGAGGGCGCACACCCGGAGTACCTCAGTAAAAATGATATCCAGCTTGGCTACAAGGAAACAGTAGAGGATACGGCAAGGGTGCTCGGAAGAATGTTTGACGGCATAGAATTCAGGGGATTTTCTCAGGATACAGTTGAAAAGCTTGCGCGCTACAGCAAAGTTCCCGTGTGGAACGGCCTTACAGACGAAGACCACCCGACACAGGTTCTCGCCGACTTTATGACAATGAAGGAAAAATTCGGACGCATTAAAGGGCTTAATTTTGTTTACTGCGGCGATGGAAGAAACAATATGTCAAACGCCCTTATGATAGGCTGTGCAAAGATGGGGGTAAACTTCACTGTGGCATCTCCGGAAAGCCTTTTTCCAGATGAAGGGCTTGTGGGGCTCTGCCGTACATATGCCAGGGAAAGCGGCTGTATGATTAATATAACATCAAGCCCGGAGGAAGCTGTAAAGAACGCGGATGTTGTTTATACAGACGTATGGGTTTCCATGGGCGAGGAAGCCAAAACACAGGAGAGAAAGGCTCTGCTTAAACCTTATCAGGTTAACAGCAGGCTTATGTCGCTTACAGGAAAGACAGGCACAATATTTATGCACTGCCTTCCGGCTGTAAGAGGCAACGAGGTAACAGAGGATGTTATAGAATCGGAATCATCGGTGGTGTTTGATGAGGCCGAAAACCGTATGCACACTATAAAGGCAGTAATGGTTGCAACCCTTGGAGATTAAGAGTTTAAAACTCAGCCGCAGGTATACCTGCGGCTTGTTTTTGATATGGCTGAAAATAAGCTTGCCTGCAAATACGGCGACGGTATTGTTTTAATACCTTTGACCGGCGGTATGGCGCAGTATTAAATTAATATTTTGAGGCGGTGAGTTTTATTGCTTAAAGAAAAGCTTCTGGACTATCTTAAAACATCGGAGGACTATGTATCCGGCGAAAAGCTTGGAGAGATACTCGGGGTTTCACGTTCTGCTGTGTGGAAGGAAATACGGGCTTTGAGAAATGACGGATATAAAATAGACGCTGTCACAAACCGCGGCTATAAAATAAATGGTGTTGGGGATGTTATAAATTCGTCAGAGATAAAAACGGACTGTGTTATAGGTTCGGAGGTTATATGCTTTGACGAGGTTGTATCTACAAATGAGGAATGCAAGAAGCTTGGCTATTCGGGAGAAAAAGAAGGTATTGTGGTAGTTGCTGATAACCAGACCGGCGGCAAGGGCCGTTTGGGCAGGGCATGGAGCAGCCGCAACGGCGAGGGCGTTTATATGTCGGTACTGCTGAGACCGGATATAAGCCCTGCAAGGCTTTCGTCAATAACTCTGTGTGCCGGACTTGCCGTATGCCTTGCCCTGAGGGAGGATTTTGGCATAGACGCCCTTATAAAATGGCCTAACGATATAGTTGTGGACGGCAGGAAAATATGCGGGATACTGACGGAAATGAGCGGACAGCTGCAAAAGGTGGATTTTGTTGTTGTGGGCATAGGTATAAATATAAATACAAGGGAGTTTCCGGAGGAAATAAGCAAAAAGGCCTCGTCTTTGTACTGTATAGCCGGCAGGGAGTTTAAGAGAAGCCCTGTGGCAAAGTCGGTTTTAACCAGGTTCGACAGTATATACAGTGTATTTGCTGAATATGGATTTTCCGCTTTCAGGTCCGAATATGAAAAATACTGTGTAAACACAGGCAAACGTGTCAGGATAATAAACAGGAGCGGTGAATTTGAGGCAACCGCTGTCGGTGTTGATGATGACGGAGAGCTGATTGTATTGAAGGATAACGGAGAAAAAACAGCCGTTTTTTCAGGAGAGGTTTCTGTAAGGGGTGTGTATTGATTGGAAAAAATTATTATGGCCGCCGCTTCATTTGAGAAGCAGAAATATTTTCTTGAGCCGGAATTTTCAATGCTGCCGGACGGTATAAAAGCCGAGGTGCAGACTGTATGCGTTGTTGTGGCTCAAAAATTGATGTGTACATTTGTTATGGGATTTTTTGAGGACGGAAATGTATATTTTGACATAGTAAAAAGCGAGGGCACAATAGATTTTGACGATATAGGCGCTGAGCTTGAGATAAAGAATATAAGGCGTGAGAAGGCGGAGCTTTTGAAAGCGCTTAAAATATGGTATTTGATTTACAAAACCCCGGATGGGGAAAAAGTAAAAGAGCAGCTGCTCAAAAACGGCAGAGTCGATGTGTGACAGTTAGAGGTTCTGGTATGTATATAGGTAATGTAGAGATTAAAAACAATGTTTTTATGGCACCAATGGCTGGTGTAACAGATAAGCCGTACAGGACTATCTGTATGGAAATGGGCTGCGGTCTGGTATATTCAGAAATGGTCAGCGCCAAGGGGCTGTTTTATAACAGCGCCAATACTGAAAAGCTTATGGACTGTGACGAGGGTTGCAGGCCCTATGCTGTACAGCTTTTTGGTTCTGAACCTGAAATAATGGGCAAAATGGCTAAGCGAATTGAGGATATGCCATTTGATATTATAGATGTAAATATGGGCTGCCCGGCGCCAAAGATTGTTAAAAACGGCGATGGAAGCGCGCTTATGCAAAGTCCGGAGCTTGTGGAGGAAATAGTGTCAGCCATAGTCTCATCGCAAAAAAAGCCTGTTACTGTAAAAATTCGCAAGGGCTACGATGATGATAACATAAATGCAGTGGAAATCGCTCTTGCGGCTCAGAGGGGCGGCGCAAGCGCAGTTACTGTACACGGCAGGACAAGGCCGCAGTTTTACAGCGGCAAAGCCGACTGGGAAATTATAAAAGATGTAAAGAGTGCTCTTAATATACCTGTTATAGGTAACGGCGACATTGTTTCGCCTGAGACTGCTAGGGCCATGCTCGACTCTACAGGCTGCGACGCTGTTATGATAGGAAGGGCGGCTGAGGGCAACCCGTGGATATTTGAGAGGGTAACACATTTTATAAATACAGGTGAGCTGCTGCCGGAGCCTTCGCGCAGCCAGAAAGCCCAGACCGTAATAAGGCACGCCCGGATGCTTATTGATTTTAAAGGCGAGTATATTGGTGTAAGGGAAATGCGCAGGCATTTGGGCTATTACACAAAGGGTCTGCCGCAGGCTTCGGCTATGAGAGCGGAAATCAACACCGTTATGAATATGGAAGATATTAAAATTCTTGTGGACAGGTATTTTCTGGGAATATGATTTGCGGGGATAAGCATACACTTTAACAGAAAGGTGGCATGCTTATGAAATTCGCAAAAATCTGTTTTGCAAAGCAGTATGAAAACAGACATGTATACAGTGTGTATGACAGGCTTCCGGCGCTTATGAGAAGATTTTACTATTTAAATATATATAAAAGGCAGTACACGCGCTTCAGCCTTCTGTCGGCAGAAGCGGTAGCTGCAAGGCTTCCATTTGAGAAGGGCGAGGCTGATTTTGAGCTTGCTGAAAAATATATCAGTAAAACAGTGGAGGACCTGAAAGGCATGGGGGCCGAAGTGTTTTCGGTGCAGGACGGGATTGGGCTGCCATACGGAATAAATATATCGGACGGAGCAGGGCTTTTGTGTGCCGAAGCTGAAAGGATAGCAGGTATGGCCTGCAAAGCCAGAGGTCTTGGACTTGACGAGGCTGATATAGCTATAAGGGACGGTGGAAACGACCTGACCTGCATACTTTTATACGCCCTGTCAAAAAAAGCGTCAAAGCTGTGGCTTTATACACTGAGGGCTGATAAGCTCAAGCCTGTTTTAAGCGAAATATTTGAGCGAACCGGTCTGTGTGTGGGAACATTTTCGGCGGAAAACAGCCCATTTATGGCAAAGGCTGATATTATAATAAACCTAAATAAGGGCGGCGGCGTTATAAACTGTTTTGCTAAAAATTCTGTTTACATAGATATGGTTAAGGACAGGAAAAATACAAACAGGCTGTACCGTTTAAGGAAGGATATGTGTGTTGTGCGGGGCTTCAGGCTTAAAGTGGGCGAAAGGAATATTTCACCGGAAGATGCGCAGGCTGCCCTTTTCGTAATAAATCCGGCATTCAGGGAAATGATATCTGATGGGTTTACTTTTAACAGATTTGAGAGAGCCGGAAAATTTTTGGGCTCTTTAGGTATAGATATTGAATCCGGCTTTAATTTTACCGGAGGGGAAGTTAAAAGTTGACTTTAAAGGCCGCCTATTGTATAATATCCGCAATAAAGCGGCCGTAAAGGAAGCTTATACAGATTATTAAAGCACTGGGTTTAAATAATTCGGCTGCTGGATATAAAGCAAGTTAATAAAACGGCAATAACTGTGTTTTATATACGCAGACCGCTTTGGGCGTACTCCGGATTTGGGGGCGCTGTAATTTTTTGCTGTTTAAAACTGGAAATTGATTTTTATAATATTGATATAAGAAGGAGCTGTTTTCGGTGCCAGAAAAGAAAGTTGTTTTAACATATGAAGGCCTCAAAAAGATGGAGGACGAGCTTGAGGAGTTAAAGACCGTAAGGCGTAAGGAAGTCGCTGAAAAAATCAAGGAAGCCAGAGGTCAGGGCGACCTTTCGGAGAACGCCGAGTATGACGCAGCCAAAGAGGAGCAGGGTGAGATTGAGTCAAGGATAGCTGTCCTTGAAAAAATGCTCAGAAACGCAGAGGTAATTGACGATGAGGAAGTAAGCTCGGACATTATAAGCGTTGGAAGCAGGGTTAAGGTATACGACAACGACTTTGATGAGGAAGTGCTCTACACTATTGTAGGCTCAGCAGAGGCTGACCCTATGGAAAATAAAATTTCTAATGAATCACCTGTTGGCAGAGGGCTTTTGGGCCATAAAATAGGCGATGAGATTACAATAGAAACGCCCGACGGCGAGATTATGTTTAGGGTATTGGATATAAGCAAATAAGGAGGAAGTAAAAGTGGCGCAGAATACAAATGAAAATTCTGAAAATACACAGGTAAGCCAGGAGGAACTGAGCGCGCTTCTTAAAGTCAGAAGGGAAAAGCTTGACAAGCTCCAGTCAGAGGGCAAGGACCCGTTTAAGATTGTAAAATATCCTGTGGATACACACAGTACAGATATATTAAATGATTTTGAGGGCTATGAGGGCAAAAATGTTGTTATAGCCGGCCGCCTTATGGCAAAGCGTGTTATGGGCAAGGCAAGCTTCTGCAATGTTCAGGACAGGACAGGCAGGATTCAGGCATATGTAAGCAAAAACGATATCGGCGAAGAAAGCTATGCCGATTTTAAAAAGTTTGACATAGGCGATATTGTGGGCATAAAGGGATTTGTGTTCAGAACAAAAATGGGTGAGATTTCTGTGCATGCACAGGAAGTTGTGCTTTTGTCAAAGAGCCTTCAGATACTGCCTGAAAAATTCCACGGCCTCAAAGACCAGGAACTCAGATACCGCCAGAGGTATATGGATGTTATAGTAAACCCGGAAATTAAGGATGTATTCCTCAAAAGGAGCGCTATTATAAAGGAAATAAGGAATGTGCTTGACGAAAAAGGCTTCCTTGAGGTTGAGACACCTGTGCTTCAGACTATACCGGGAGGTGCTGCGGCAAGGCCTTTCATTACACATCACAACGCACTTGATATAGACATGTACTGCCGTATAGCCCTTGAACTTCCGTTAAAAAGGCTTATTGTCGGAGGATTTGAGAGGGTTTATGAGATAGGCAGGGTTTTCAGAAACGAGGGCATAGATTTAAGGCATAACCCTGAGTTTACGCTTATGGAGCTTTATCAGGCATACACAGACTACAACGGAATGATGGATATTACAGAGGAACTGTTCCGTGAGGTGGCAAGGCGCGTAAACGGCAGGACTACTGTGACATACGGCGGACATGAGATTGACCTCGGAAAGACATTCAACCGCATGACAATGGTGGATGCGGTTAAGAAGTTTTCGGGCGTTGACTTTGACCAGGTTAAGGATACAGAGGAAGCAAAACGGATTGCGAAGGAGAAGGGCGTTGAGTTTGAGGACAGGCATGCCAAGGGTGATATAATCAACCTTTTCTTTGAGGAGTTTGTTGAAAAGAATATTGTTGAGCCGACATTTATTATGGACTATCCTGTAGAGGTTTCGCCGCTTACAAAGCGCAAGCCTGACAAGCCGGAGTTTACGGAGAGGTTTGAGCTTTTTATTGTGGGGCGTGAGTACGGCAACGCATATTCAGAGCTCAATGACCCTATAGACCAGAGGAAGCGCTTTGAGCACCAGGAGGCTATGAGGGCAGCAGGCGACGACGAAGCCAATATGATTGACGAGGACTTTATGACAGCCCTTGAGTATGGAATGCCTCCAACAGGCGGGCTTGGTGTTGGCATAGACAGGTTTGTTATGCTCCTTACAGAACAGACATCAATAAGGGATGTAATACTTTTCCCTACAATGAGGCCGCTGGATAAATAATCAGCAGTATAAAACGGTATTTTCCGCTTGCGGTCGATACCGTTTTTTGAATAGCATGTCTGTATTTGAAAAACATTTACTTTTTCGCGCATTTTTGAATACTTTATGCTTAAAAGGCTATGATTTTGCGTAAACGCAATATTTTTAAAATAATATGCCCGGGCCTGTACCATAATAGTGGTATGGGCTTGGTTTATTTAACATGAAAGGACTTTTGGCGGAATGAATAAGCTGGATTATGAGGTAATACTTTTTGATTTGGATGGAACGCTTACAGATTCAATAGACGGTATAGTAAACGCCGTGTGCTACGCCTGTAAGGAGCTTGGCATAAGGATTCCCACGCAGGAGGAGCTGCTGGAGTTTATAGGGCCTCCTATGACATACTCGTTTACTACACATTTTGGCCTTGAGGGTGAGGAGCTGGAAAAGGCCATAGATTTATACCATGTTTATTATACAGACAGAGGCTGGAAGGAAAACAGGGTGATTGACGGTATCGTGCCTATGCTTGAGGAGCTTAAGGCAAAGAATAAGCGCATGGCGCTCTGCACAAATAAGCCGGAGCATTATGCGCAGCAGATTATGGATTTGTTCGGTCTTACAGAATATATGGAGTTTATAGGCGGAAGCAGCTACGAGGCTGACAGAATGGATAAGTGGAAGGTAATAAAGCATACCCTCGATTCAATGGACGTAAAGGACAAGAACACAGCTGTTATGGTAGGCGACAGGCATTTTGATGTTGAGGGCGCAGACAGGGTAGGAGTTAAGACAATAGGCGTGACATTTGGTTATGGAACGAGGCAGGAGCTTGAAAACGCCGGCGCAATTTTGGTTGTTGATACGCCGCAGGAAATAACCGGCTTGTTTTAAGGGGGAGCATTTATGGAAATGACGCTTCAGAATATGATAGACGCTCTTACAATGTATTATGAGGAGTCGGGCTATGAGGATTTTTATGAAAAGGAGATAAAAGGAAGAAAGCCGGAGGATATATATGAGCTTTACGAAGCTACATTTTCTGACAATATGAGCTTTTAAGTGCTGGGCGTACTGTTTGCCTCTTTTGGGGCATGGCAGTACGCCTTTTTTGTAAACGGAAAGCCGGCAATACCGGACTGTTTATGCACAATGTATTCACTGGTTTTATGGATTTTAATATTATGGAATACTTAAACCGCAGTTGGCTATGGTCTGACAGATTCAATGTATTTATTTGAACAGTATTGCTGGATTTATTTGGTTGAACAAAAGGTGTATTTAAACTATAATATAGTAAGAGGCTTTTATGCAGTAATTACACATAAAATTTGGAGGCGTTGATTTTGATATATAACAATGTTCTTGAAGCGGTAGGCAATACACCTGTGATAAGGCTTAACAGTATAACACCTGCAGACGGCGCTGAGATACTGGTTAAATATGAGGCGGTTAATATAGGCGGCTCCGTAAAGACCAGAACGGCTCTCAATATGATTGAGGAAGCTGAAAAAAGCGGCCTTATAAAAAGCGATACAATAATTGTTGAGCCAACAAGCGGCAATCAGGGCATAGGCATAGCGCTTGTTGGAGCTGTTAAGGGCTACAGAGTAAAGATTGTTATGCCGGACTCTGTAAGCGAGGAAAGGCGTAAGCTTGTAGCCGCTTACGGGGCGGAGGTTATACTTGTGCATGACGGAGGGGATATAGGCAAATGTATAGACGAGTGCCTGAGCACAGCTATGAGGCTTAAGGCTGAAAACCCAAAGGTCTACGTGCCTCAGCAGTTTGTAAACCCGGGCAACAATATGGCTCATAAAAAATATACAGCCGCCGAGATACTCAGTCAGGTCAACGGCCCTATAGACGGATTCTGTTCAGGCATAGGCACAGGGGGCACGCTATCGGGCATAGGAGAGGTCTTGAAGGAAGCAAACCCCAATATAGAAATCTGGGCTGTTGAGCCGGAAAACGCCGCTATACTTTCCGGTCACAAGGTCGGCACTCATATACAGATGGGCATAGGCGACGGTGTGATACCGGAAAACCTTAACCGCGAGATTTATGACAGTATATGTATAGTAACCGATGATGAGGCTGTTGACATGAGCCGAAGGCTGGCCGCCCTTGAAGGGCTTATATGCGGAATATCAAGCGGCTCCAATGTAAGCGCCGCCGTAAAGCTTTCCAAAAAGCTTGGAAAGGGCAAGCGGGTGGTTACTCTCCTGCCGGACACAGGTGAAAGGTATTTCAGCACAAGACTTTTTGATTAAGTATAATTTATTGAGTATTATTGACAGATTTCGCCGGTTTTTCCGGCGTTTTTGTTTTTATCAGTTAATATAAGTTAGCGTTGACTTTAAGAAGTAGATAATATAAAATATTAAGTGATAATTATTATTGTTTGTTTTTTGCAGGGGAGGCTCATTATGGCGATTTATAAATGCAGTGTCTGTGGTTATGTATACGATGAGGAAAAAGAGGGAAAACCATTTTCGGAGCTTAAGCAATGTCCGGTTTGCGGAGCGTCTCCTGACAAGTTTATTCTGGTTCAGGACAGACCTGCTGATTTGATAAACGCCGTAAAAGAAAGCGGACTGGATTACCCTGAGCAGTATGTAAGACATGATGAATCATGCAGGTATATGGAAGAAATACATAATATGGCTGTAACAGGAAAGACAATAAGCGGTGCCATGGGAACAAAAATGCCAATGCCAAACTGGGACGATATACTGATTCTTGGCGCTCAGCTTAATCCTATGCCGCTTAATGAGCATGAGCCGGTAAATATAACGACTGTTATAGGAAAGAACGCTAAACGGCCAATGGTGCTGTCAGGACCAGTATATATATCGCACATGTCATTTGGCGCGCTGTCTCGGGAAACAAAAATTTCGCTCTCAAGAGGCAGTGCTATGGCAAAAACGGCCATGTGCTCCGGTGAAGGCGGAATACTGCCTGAGGAGATGGAGGCCGCGTACAAATATATTTTTGAGTATATACCGAATAAGTACAGCGTAACCACAGACAACCTCCGCAGGGCTGACGCTGTTGAGATAAAAATAGGACAGGGCACAAAGCCGGGAATGGGAGGACATCTTCCGGCGAAGAAGGTAACGCCTGAAATTTCCAAAATCCGAAACAAGCCTATGGGGCATGATATACTGAGCCCTTCAAGGTATGAGGGCATAGATACTAAAGAGGATTTGAAGGGGCTTGTGGATTATTTGAGAAACGAGTCCGACGGACGGCCTATAGGCATAAAAATAGCTGCCGGAAGGATAGAAAAGGATTTGGAGTTCTGCGTATTTGCAGAGCCTGACTTTATAACAATAGACGGCAGGGGAGGCGCCACAGGCTCAAGCCCGCTGCTGCTGAGGGAGTCTACAAGCGTGCCTACAATATATGCTCTCTACAGGGCCAGAAAATACCTCGACAGCATACATTCAGATATATCCCTTGTTATTACGGGCGGGCTCAGAGTGTCGTCAGACTTTGCAAAGGCCATAGCCATGGGAGCAGATGCGGTGGCGGTGGCGTCATCGGCCCTTATAGCCGCGGCATGCCAGCAGTACAGAATATGCGGAAGCGGCATGTGCCCTGTTGGTGTGGCTACACAGAACGAGGAGCTAAGGAAACGTTTTGAAAGTGACAAGGCTGCCCAGAGGGTGGCAAATTTTCTCAACTGCTCATTTGATGAGCTAAGGACCTTTGCCAGAATAACCGGACATAAGGACATACACCAGCTTAATGTGTCTGATTTATGCACAATAAGCAGGGAGATTTCTGAATTTACTAATATACCTCACGCATGATTTATGGATATGCGGTTTTTACACGGCGGATTAGACAAAAAAGTCAATACCTGTCCGCTTAAAGATAAAAATATTTATAATATTTGGGAGGAATTAAATTATGTTGGATTCTAAGGTATCAAAACTTATAAACGAGCAGGTAAATAAGGAGTTTTACTCCGCTTACCTTTATCTTGATTTTTCAAATTTTTATTACAACGAGGGGCTGAACGGCTTCGGCAACTGGTATAAAATACAGTCTCAGGAGGAAAGAGACCATGCAATGCTTATGATTCAGTACCTGCAGAACAATGGCGAAAAGGTAACCCTTGAGTCTGTGGCAAAGCCTGATACTGAGCTTAAGGGCTTTATAGACCCGCTCAATGAGGGGCTTAAGCATGAGCAGTATGTGACAGGCCTTATTCATGACATTTACGCAGCCGCAAACAGTGTGCATGATTTCCGCACAATGCAGTTTCTGGACTGGTTTGTAAAGGAGCAGGGCGAGGAGGAAAAGAACGCCGAGGATTTGGTAAAGAAATTCACGCTTTTCGGAACAGACCCTAAGGGGCTGTATATGCTTGACAATGAGCTTGCGGCAAGGGTTTATGCGGCACCTTCTCTTGTTATTTAATTTATTGGCTTCAGCTTAAAAACCCCCTTTACAGGGGGTTTTTTGGTATATAAGCCGGAGTAATGTTTAATTTTTTGTTAATTAGAATATATTTAATTTTGATTTAAGCCAACAATGTAGTAGAATGTATTGTGTCAGTATATTTTTAAAGCACCTTAAATCCGGAGGTTTATCAATATGGTGGATATAATACATGACGCTTATGAGAAATATAACAGCCATATATACTTTAAGCCGGCTTTCCCGCTTGTGTATATGGTACTTTATATGTTTTATTATTATACAATGCTTAGCCCTGTATATTCCCTGAGCGACCGCATATCAGATGTTATCAACCCATATATGGCTATGCCGTACATAACCGGCACAATAATGCTGTTTGTAAGCCTTATGTATGATGGGCTGCTGCTGAAGGCCATATATCTTATAATGTATGTGTTTGCGGTGGGGTTCTCATTTTTTCTGATATTTAAAAACACTGGAAACGCTGAGCTTATACTGTATATGCCGCATGCCATAATTATGGCTGTAAACGGCTTTATATGGATTATGTTTGAAAAATATAGAAGGCCATAGGATACTTTCCTTATGGCCTTTTATATTTATTTTCTCTGAAATTCTTCCTCGCAGTACATGCAGCGGTATTTTCCGCTTGCCGTAAGCTTGAAAATATGGTCGCACTCGTGTTCAATGCTTGTTATGCAGCGGGGGTTTTTGCATTTCATTACGTTGACAAGCGTTTCGGGCAGCACTGGCTTTTCCTTTTTTACTATCTTTCCGTTTTTTATGAAGTTTATTGTTATATCAGGGTCTATATAGGCCAGCACTCCAAAGTTGATTGCCGAAACATCGCCTTCTATTTTTATTATATCTTTCTTGCCGCTTTTGGTGCTTCTCACATTTTTTATCATGGCCACGCCGCAGTCAAGGCTGTCCAGCCCGGCTATATCGGCAAGCGTGCGGCTTGTTCCGGCCTTTATATGGTCTATAACAATACCGTTTTGAATCTCATCTATATTAAGCATTTCACAGCCTCCCTCAAGCTAAGTTTAACAGTTTAAGTATAAGCGCCATTCTTACATACATCCCGTTTTGTACCTGCTCAAAATACGCAGCCCGTGGGTCTTTGTCAACAGCCAGAGCTATTTCGTTTACCCTTGGAAGCGGGTGGAGAACAGCCATGCCGTCTTTTGCCAGCTCCATTTTCTTTTCGGTGAGTATATAGCTGTCCTTAAGGCGTACATAGTCCTCCTCGTTAAAAAACCTTTCCTTCTGCACCCTTGTCATATACAGTATATCAAGCTCAGGAAGGGCTTCCTCCAAGTCATTTGTCTCGTAAAATTCAATATTATTGGGCTTTAACACCTCGTTTATTATATAATCCGGCACACGAAGCTCCTGAGGGCTTATCAGAACAAACCTTATTCCGCTCCAGCGAGATATGCTTTTTATAAGGCTGTGTACTGTACGGCCAAATTTAAGGTCTCCGCAAAGCCCTATTGTAAGATTGTTGAGGCTGCCCTTCCTGCGGCGTATGGTAGCAAGGTCAGCCAGTGTCTGTGTAGGATGCTGATGACCGCCGTCACCGGCGTTTATTACGGGTATCGACGAGAACATGCTTGCCCTCATAGGTGCGCCTTCCTTTGGGTGGCGTATAGCGGTTATGTCGGCAAAAGCGCTTATAACACGTATTGTATCGGCTATGCTTTCGCCCTTGGCGGCGCTTGATGAGTCGGCGCTTGAAAAGCCTATTACACTTCCGCCCAGATTTATCATTGCTGATTCAAACGACAGCCTTGTCCTTGTGCTCGGCTCATAAAAAAGTGTGGCTATTTTTTTGTGTGCGCATTTGTCTTGGTATTTCTCAGGATTTTTTCTTATATCCTCGGCGAGAAGAAGAAGCTCCTCGGTCTCCTCCTTTGTAAAGTCCAACGGGTCGATTAGATGTCTCATTGTTTTAACCTCACTTGTCTTTTATTGTATACACTTTTCCGCTTTGTTTGCTATTTAAATTATCTGACAGGTTGAGGTATTTGTCAATATATCATAAGGGCAGAGCGTGTAAGTGAACATGGATTCAGGGCAGATTTATTTAAGCGGTTTTGCCTGTGCAGGCCTTGCCGGCAAAGCGAAGTAACTAGGAAACACGCTGTATACTGTGTCAGCCGCGGATTTTTTGCCGTCGGTATGCCATAAAGCGGATAAAAATCAATGTGGCTGACAGTTATTGCCATAAATTGGAAGGAGAAGCTGTATTGACTGCGAGTTCGTTAGATGATATCATTTAAGAACAAATATTCGTGATAAAAGAATATTTATTTGCATAAATTTTACAGAGGTGTTCTTTTATGGACAGAATTATACTTCATTCGGACTGCAACTGCTTTTACGCTTCAGTAGAATGCCTTTACCGCCCTGAGCTGAGGGATAAGCCTGTGGCTGTAGGCGGTGACGAAAAGGCAAGGCATGGTATTGTACTGGCAAAAAATTATATTGCCAAGCGGTATGGTATAAACACCGGTGAAACACTTTGGCAGGCAAGGCTTAAATGCCCCGGGCTTGTTGTTATAAAGCCTGATTTTAAAAAGTATATGAGGTTTTCAAAACTGGCAAGGG
Source organism: Lachnospiraceae bacterium NSJ-143 (assembly GCA_022867625.1). Classification (GTDB taxonomy): domain Bacteria; phylum Bacillota; class Clostridia; order Lachnospirales; family Anaerotignaceae; genus Neoanaerotignum_A. Next base: position 58,637 of record JALIFM010000010.1, on the reverse strand, counting down.
AAATATATCTGGATTTTACAGATATGGTCGAGCCGTTTGGGCTTGATGAGGCATGGCTTGACTGTACAGGTTCTGCGGGCATTTTGGGAAGCGGAATGGAGGCAGCGGAAAAAATAAGCAGGAGAATAAAAAAGGAGCTGGGCATAACTGTAAGCATAGGCGTAAGCTGGAACAAGATTTATGCCAAGCTTGGCAGCGACTATAAAAAGCCCGACGCAATTACAGAGTTTAACAGGTGCAATTACAGAAGCCTTATATTTCCGCTGCCTGTTGAAAACCTTCTTTACGTGGGAAGAGCGCACAAAAAGCGCCTCAGGCTGTTAAATATTGACACTATAGGGAAGCTGGCTCTTTCGGACAGAGAGTTCCTTTATAAACATTTTGGAAAATGGGGGTATGTTCTCCATGCCTTTGCAAACGGCCTCGATATTGAGCCTGTAAAAAAATACAGCAGCTCGGCTGATATAAAGTCGGTTGGAAACAGTTTTACAACGCCAAGGGATTTGACCGGTGATTCAGAGGTGTTCACAGCTTTAGCCGTTCTGTCAGAATCGGTAGGAGCAAGGCTAAGGGAAGCCGGTATAAAAGGCGGCGTTGTGGGCATACACGTAAGAGACAGCGGGCTTTTCAGCTTTGAACGGCAAAGGAAGCTGAAACTGTATACAGATATAAATGATGAGATATTAAATGAGGCGTACAGCCTCTTCAGGGAAAGCTGCAGCTGGGAAAAGCCGGTGCGCTCAATAGGGGTAAGGGTGTCTGACATAGTGCAGGCAGATGTACCTGTGCAGCTGGATATATTCAGCAATGAAAGCCAGAGGGATAAGCGCCATAAGCTGGATATGGCACTGGACTCAATAAGAAACCGTTTCGGACAGAAAGCGGTTGTGAGGGGAACAGAGCTTGTTGACAGGACATTGTGCGCTGTAAGCCCCAAAACGGATAATGTCATATTCCCAACGGCGTATTTCAGATAGTGGATTGGAGGTGATATGCTATGCGGAAGGTCTATGTTGATATGACAGCGGAGTTTGACGAAACCGGCACCATAATGCCAAAGTATTTTAGGTATGAGAACGGAATTGTGTATAAAATAGACAGAGTGCTGAGTATACAGAAGCGGGCGGCGCTTAAAACCGGCGGTGCAGGGCTTAGATATACATGCCGCATTAAAAACAGAGACAAATATATTTTTCTGGAGGAAAACCGGTGGTTTGTAGAAACAGATAAATAAAAAATTCAAAGGTTTTGGCTGTAGGGTTGAATTTTTGACGAATTTTATATAAGATGATATAAATGCGGGCCGGACAAATAAGAAAATCGGACGGCGGTTAAAATTTGGATTTTATTATTATGGCTTAGGAGGATTTATATGAAGCTTATATCTTTAAAAGAGGAACTTTTGTCAAACGCTTATCCCGGCAGAGGTATTGTTATAGGCAAGTCTGCAGACGGCAAAAAGGCGGTTGCCGCGTATTTTATAATGGGCAGGAGCTCAAACAGCCGTAACAGGATTTTTGTTGAGGACGGAAACGGGATACGCACAGAGGCCTTTGACCCGTCAAAGCTTGAGGACCCGAGCCTTATAATATACGCACCTGTCAGGGTGCTTGGAAACAAGACAATAGTTACAAACGGCGACCAGACAGACACTGTATATGAGCTTATGGATAAACAGCAGACATTTGAGCAGTCCTTAAGGTGCAGGGAGTTTGAGCCGGACGGACCTAACTATACACCGAGGATTTCCGGTATTATACATATTGAAAACGGCGGGTTTAATTACGCTTTAAGCATACTTAAAAGCGATGACGGAAGGCCGGAAAGCTGCGACAGGTTTACATTCGCTTACAATGACCCTATAAACGGGGAGGGAAGGTTTATACACACATATGCCAGAAACGAAAATCCTCTGCCAAGCTTTGAGGGAGAGCCAAAAAGGGTTGATATAACAGGCGGAATAGACGAGTTTGCCGATATGATATGGACAAGCCTCAATGAGGACAACAAGGTTTCGCTTTTTGTAAGGTTTATAGATATTGAGACAGGAAAAACAGAGACAAGGATTATAAATAAAAACAAATAAGGGGTATTTTGAAAGGGGATTTTTAATTATGAAAGAACTTGCGCTTAAATACGGCTGCAATCCTAACCAGAAACCGTCGAGGATATTTATTGAAACCGGAGAGCTTCCCATAACAGTGCTTAACGGCAAGCCGGGGTATATAAATTTTCTTGACGCCCTCAACGGCTGGCAGCTGGTAAAGGAGCTTAAGGAAGCGACAGGTCTGCCGGCAGCAGCATCATTTAAGCATGTATCGCCTGCCGGAGCGGCTGTGGGAATTGAGCTTGATGAAACCCTGAGGAAAATTTACTGGGTTGACGATTTGGGCGAGCTTTCGCCTTTGGCAAGCGCTTACGCCAGAGCGAGGGGCGCTGACAGGATGTCCTCTTTCGGCGATTTTATATCGCTTTCTGACATATGCGATGTATCTACAGCAAACATAATAAAAAGGGAAGTTTCAGACGGAGTCATAGCTCCTGGCTATGAGCCGGAGGCTCTTGAGATACTCAAGTCAAAGAAAAAGGGAAATTATAATATAATACAGATAGATGAAGCCTACAGGCCGGAGGAAATTGAGCGCAAGCAGGTTTATGGCGTTATGTTTGAACAGGGAAGAAACGAGCTTGATATCAATAAGGAAATACTCAAAAATATAGTTACAAAAAATAAGGAAATACCAGAGCTCAGCCAGATTGACCTTGTTATATCACTTATTACGCTTAAATACACACAGTCAAACTCTGTATGCTTTGCAAAGGGCGGTCAGGCTATAGGCATAGGCGCCGGACAGCAGAGCCGTATACACTGCACAAGGCTTGCGGCAAGCAAGGCTGACAACTGGTTCCTTCGCCAGAGCCCTAAGGTAATGGGTCTTGAGTTTGTTGATACAATAGGCCGCGCTGACAGAGACAACGCTATAGATTTGTATATAGGCGAGGATTATATGGATGTGCTGGCGGAAGGAAAGTGGCAGGGCATATTCAAGGTTAAGCCGGAGGTGTTTACAGCCGAGGAGAAGAAGGCATGGCTTAAAAATATGAAAGATGTAGCTCTTGGCTCTGACGCATTTTTCCCATTCGGCGACAACATAGAAAGGGCTTACAGGAGCGGCGTCAAGTACGTGGCACAGCCGGGAGGCTCAATAAGGGACGACCTTGTTATAGACACTGCTGATAAATGCGGTATGGCTATGTGCTTTACAGGAATAAGGCTTTTCCACCACTAAAATTAAACAGAAAAAAATTGCGGGCGTACTGTTATGGCAGGCGCCTGTTGTTTTTATTCAGCGGGTTTTAAGCCGGCGGCAGTCTTTAAATATGGTTCACATAAAAAATATGTTGAATAAATTAAAGTAATCTAATATAATGTAGCTTACGGAAAAACAGGGGAAACGAGTATGATATTAGCAAGTACGATGCGTGGAATGGAATTTCGGGTATTAATTGACATAATATTTTATTTAATTATATAGGGATTAATCCTTCCATGTATCTTTTGGAGGAGGAAAAATGGAAAACAACACGAATGAAAACAAAATGGGCACAATGCCCGTAAACAGGCTTCTTTTGTCTATGGCAATACCTATTATGGTATCTATGATAGTACAGGCGTTTTATAATGTTGTTGACAGCATTTATGTAGCCAAGCTGAGCGAAAATGCCCTTACAGCTGTCTCAATGGCCTTTCCTGTACAGAACTTTATGATAGCTATGGGAAGCGGTATAGGCGTAGGCACAAATGCGGTGCTGTCGCGCTGCCTTGGCGAAAGGAAGCAGGAGGCCGCTGACAAAACAGCAATGCAGGGCATACTTTTAAACGGTATAAGCTTTTTGATATTTCTGCTTTTCGGCATATTCGGCGCGGGGATTTTTATGAAATCCCAGACAAATATAGCTGAGATTTATGAGGGCGGAACGGAATATATAAGGATATGCTCGGTGCTTTCTATAGGAATATTTGCGCAGCTCACATTTGAGAGGCTTCTCCAGTCTACCGGCAGAACGCTTTACACAATGTTTACCCAGACTACTGGCGCGGTTATAAATATTATTCTTGACCCTATACTTATATTCGGCCTTCTCGGAGCGCCAAAACTTGGAGTTGCCGGTGCAGCATATGCAACTGTTACAGGGCAGTGTGTTGCGGGGTTTATGGCGCTGGTGCTGAACTTGAAGAAAAACCCTGATATTAATTTCAGGCTCTCAAATATCATACCTGATTTTGGGGTTATCAAAAGAATACTTGAAATTGGAATACCTTCGGTTCTCATGATTTCAATAGGCTCCATTATGACATACGCTATGAATAAAATACTTATTGTATTTACACCTACGGCTGTAGCTGTGTTCGGCGTTTACTTTAAGTTGCAGAGCTTTGTGTTTATGCCGATATTTGGGCTCAATAACGGCATGGTTCCGATTTTGGCATATAACTACGGAGCCAGAAGGACGGACAGGATACACAAAACCATAAAGCTCAGCGTAATTTACGCTGTTGGCATAATGCTTGCAGGGCTCATAATTTTTGAGGTAATACCAGATAAGCTGCTTTTGCTCTTTAACGCTTCCGACGACATGCTGTCAATAGGGGTGCACGCACTGAGGGTTGTATGCCTCAGCTATATTTTCGCAGGATTCTGTATTATAACAAGCTCCGTGTGTCAGGCATTTGGGCATGGGGTTTACAGCCTTTATATTGCTGTAGTAAGGCAGATAGTAGTGCTTGTTCCGTCTGCGTTTGTGCTTGCCAGACTAGGCGGCCTGAGCAGTGTCTGGTGGTCGTTTCCTGTGGCAGAAACGGCGGCTGTCTTAATGAGTATATTTTTCCTTAAACGCTCGCTTGGCAAGCTTCAGCTTGGCGGGCCTGAAAAGCAGGCTGTTTAAATACGAAAGGACTATGATGTTATGAGCTCAAGTGACAAAAAGTTTTTCGCCGGATTTATTGTTGTATGTGTGATATGTATAGTTGCTGTGAAGCTTGTCTTTCTTGGAAACACAAGCAAAACAAGTGCTGTGGAAAAAATAATAGAGTCATACTCAAACCTGGAGGATATTTCCGTATTCGCATACAGCAATAAAAGTGAAAATAAAGTGTGCGCTTTTAATTATAATGACGTTTCAGGTGAGGAAGGCATTGGCCTTGCCATACTGAGGGATAATAAAAGGGGCACATATGAGGTTGAATATATAGGATATGATACCGGAATACAGGAGTTTGTTAACCCAATGGCCTATGTAGACAAAATACCGTGCGCTGTGATTGCCGTTACTGATAAAAGTCCGGCGGTTTTGGCCGAGGCAAAAATTAGTTATACTGAATCAGGCGCTCAGAGGACGATTAAATCAAATATAAGGCCTGAGGAAATTACATTTATAGTTTATGACGATGAAAAAATGATAAACGCTCAAAAAAATATTGAGCTTTATGATAGGAATGGAAATATAATAGAGCAAAAGTAACAGATGAAAAAAGCCGTAGTATTCAAAGTGAATATACGGCTTTTTGTTATATATTATTAATATTGAGTTTTTTCATACATGTCGCCGCCAGCGCACCGGGGCCTATGTGACAGCATATGCTTAAAGCAAGCGGGTCGGTTATTACAGGCTGTGAGGGGAACATAAGCTGTATCTCCTTTTTAAATTCCTCAGCCTCAGAGCTGTCTGTGCCGCTGTAGGCCACATGTATCCATACGTCATCACCGGCTTCGTTGCTGCCAAAGCGGTTTTTCATATCGTTTAATACAGCGTTAATCATAATTTTTTTAGCCAGTTTTTTGGTGCGTGCCTTTGAGAAGGCGTCAAGCTTTTCGCCCTGAATCTGAAGAACAGGCCTTATCTTTAAAAGTGAGGCCAATGCCGCAGCAGCAGGGGTAACGCGTCCGCCCTTTTTAAGGTACTCAAGGGTCTCAAGAGTAATGTATATGCTTGAGTCAAACCTTGTTTTTTCGAGGTATGCCTTTATTGCGCTGCCGTCAAAGCCGGCAGAAGCCATTTCCATAGCGTCAAGCACAGACTGTTTTTGTGTCACAGAAATTCGCTGGTTATTAACAACATGTACCCTTCCGTCAAAATCGCCTGAAAGCATGAGTGCTGTCTGGCATGAGCCGCTTAAACCGCTTGACATAGGTATATAGACTAACTCGTCATATGTTTTAAGTATGTTGTTCCAGCAGTCAGTCACATCAGCCAGAGCCGGCTGAGATGTAGCTATTTCAGCACCGCCCGCAAGGCGCTCGTAAAACTGTTTTTGGGTAAGGTTTATATCCTCAAAAAATGTCTCTCCGTCTATCGTAAAAGGCATAGGTATTACGGTAATGCCTAAATCTCTGGCTTCCTTTTGAGTTATGCCGCTGTTACTGTCTGCTGCGACAGCTACTTTTACCATATGTTAAGCCTCCCTTAAAATTTACATAAATCAAATTGCATTATATCATAAAATGGGGACTATAACAATTCTTTTGAAGCGTCTTTGTTTATTTGGGATATTTTGACAGTAAAAGCCGCATGGACTGCCATTGAATAAAGCATTGAATAAAGAAGGATAAATTATAAGCATGATGAGGAATAATATACTGTGGTTTTATTATTTGAATTATAATGGTAATGGAATAAAATTTACCCAAGCCTGAGGAGGTATTTTTTTGGCATACAAAAAGCTTTTGGAGAAAGGCTCAATAGGGAGCCTCACAATTAAAAACAGGGCGGTTATGGTGGCCATGGGCACTGATTTCAGCGGTACTGACGGTACTGTGACAGACAGGATTATACAATATTATTCAGAAAGGGCAAAGGGAGGAATAGGCCTTATAATAAATGAGTATACCGGTGTTGACGATATAGAGAGCATACCGGCAGAGAGAAACCTGAGGGCATCAAGGCACTGGCATATATCAGGGCTGGAGAGGCTTGTTGAAGCTGTACACAAATATGACTGCCGGATATTTGCCCAGCTTCACCACGGCGGTGCTACATCAAAGCCTCACCTTACCGGAAGGCAGCCGGTTTCTGCAAGCAGCATACCAGCTGCGCCGGGAGCACCTGAGCCAAGGCCGATGACTGTGGAGGAGATAAAAAATACCGAAAGAAAATTTATAGACGCGGCTGTAAGGTGCAAAATGGCGGGCTATGACGGAATAGAGCTTCACGGGGCCCATTCATATCTGCTGGCTGAATTTTTCAGCCCGTATTTTAATAAGCGTACAGACGAGTACGGCGGAAGCTTTGAAAACCGCATGAGGATAATAAGTCAGATTATAGACGGGATAAGAGATGAGCTTGGGCATGGGTTTGCCATATCAGTGCGCATATGCGGAGATGAGATGACTGAAGGTATGCTAAGCCTTGAGGATGGCCTTGAGATAGGCAGGTATCTTGAAAAAAAGGGCATAGATGTCATAAACATATCAAACGGCAGCTCGCTTAACGGCAACGCAAACTGTGACCCGTACTCATACAGGCCCGGCTGGAAAAAGCATGTGGCAAAGGCGTTTAAGGAGGCTTTAAACATTCCCGTTATAGCCACAAACACAATAAAAACTCCGGATTTTGCTGAGGAGCTTCTTGAGGAGGGCGTATGCGATTTTGTTGGCCTTGGCCGTTCTCAGTTTTCTGACCCGGAATTTATTAAAAAGGCACAGGAAGGAAGACCGGACGAGATACGCCAGTGCATTGGCTGTATGTACTGCAGGGAGAGGCTTCTGATGTATGACCTGCCGGTTATGTGCACTGTAAACCCAAGGCTGGGGAGCGAGTATATATATAAGGAATTAAAAAAGAATGGAAACGGAAGGGCTGTAGCTGTAATAGGCGGAGGACCTGCGGGAATGGAGGCAGCTATAACACTTGCGGCAAGAGGCTTTGATGTGACACTTTTTGAAAAGGACGGACACCTTGGCGGAACAATGAACCTGGCGGATAAGCCGCCTCATAAGGAGCTTATAACTGAGCTTATAAAGACTATGAGAACACAGCTTATAAAAAACGGCGTAAAGACAGTGCTGGGAAAGGAGGCTGTGCCGGAAGATATTAAAAAGCTTGACCCGGCTGCTGTGTTTGTGGCGGCAGGTGCCGTTCCTGTTATACCCAATGTAAAGGGTATAGAAAACATAAATGTCTGTACTCCGGAGGATATAATAACCGGAAGAAAAAAAACGGGCAGAACCGCCGTTGTTGTAGGCACAGGCATGACAGGTCTTGAGGTAAGCGAAATGCTTCTTGAAAGGGGAGTAAAGGTTACATTGGCTGAAATGCGGGATACCGTAGGGAAAGGGATTTACAGCGTTATATTAAACGATATAATGGGCAGGATAAAGACATACTCTCCGGAGATACTACTTAACCTCAGGCTTACGGAGATAACTGAATCAGGTATAATAACTGTTGATACAAAGGACGGAAGTGAAAAGGAAATAAAGGCGGAAACTGTTGTGCTTTCACTGGGGGTAAAACCGGACGAAAATGTGCTTAAAGCCTTTGAGGCCGGGTTTGAAAATGTGATACCTGTAGGTGATGTTTTAAAAACCGGAAGGATAAGCGACGCTATACGGGACGGTTTTATAAAGGCATTTGCCTTTGACAGCTGAATGTAAAGTTAAAACAGCCGCGCATGTGATATGCGCGGCTGTTTTGTGCTTAAATTTTCAGTATTTTACCAAATATGTCAGAAAGCTCAGCAAACTGGCTGATGCTTAAGGATTCGCCTCTTACCTTAGGGTCAAGGCCGCATTCCTCAAGGACTCCTGTTATATCTTCCTTTGATAAATTAAAACCGCCAAGGTTATATATACCATTAAGGAGTGTCTTTCTTCTCTGGCCAAAAGCGCATTTGATTATCCTGAACATAAGCGCCTCATCTTTAACAGAAACCCTGTTCTGCCTGAGGGTGAGCGTGATAACCGCGCTGTCCACATTCGGCTTTGGCATAAAGCAGGACGGAGGAACAATAAAATCAATATGCGTGTCACAGTAAAACTGTACCGCAACAGACAGTGCGCCGTAATCCTTTGTGCCGGGAAGCGCCTGCATTCTGTCGGCTACCTCCTTTTGCACCATAACTGTCATGCTCTCTATATCGGCGTGCTTTTCAAGAAGCTCCATTATTATGGGTGTTGTTATATAGTAGGGAAGGTTGGCCGCAAGTTTGGCTTTTTTCCCTTCTCCCTCCTCAGCTATAAGGCCGTTTAAGTCAAGCTTAAGCACATCTTCGTTTATAACCTTTATATTGCTGTATCCGCCGAGGGTATCGCCGAGTATCGGTATGAGGTTTTTGTCTATCTCAATGGCGCATACGCTTTTTGCGCTGTCACAGAGAAACTGCGTGAGGCTTCCTATTCCGGGGCCAATCTCTATTACAAAATCGTCTTTTGTAATTCTAGCCGCCAAAACTATATTTTTTAGTACGTTCTGGTCTATTAGAAAATTCTGGCCAAAATTTTTTTTAAAATAAAAGCCGTACTTTTCTATTATCTCTTTTGTTTTTATTGGTGTTGAAATTTTATCTGTCATGGCGATTATCCTATTCCAACAGCGCTGAGCAGTCCAAAGGACAGTATTGACATAATTACTCCTGCTGTAAATACTCCGGCGGCGATTGTAACAAACGACTTTTTGATATCCAGCCCTAAAAGAGTGGCGGCAAGGGCGCCGGTCCATGCTCCTGTGCCGGGTAGCGGAATGGCGACAAAAATAAAAAGACCCCAATAGCCGAATTTCTGTATGTTGTCGCTTTTTTCAAGGGCTTTTCTCTCGAAATATAATACAAGCTTTTTCATAGGAGTATTCTTGAGTATTTTAAAAATCTGCCTTATGAGTAAAAGTATAAATGGTATAGGGATAAGGTTGCCGATATACGCTATGGTAAACGATGGCAGAAGCTCCAGCCCAAGGGCATATCCGGCCAGTATGCCGCCCCTCAGCTCAATAATGGGAAAAAGTGAGACTATAAAGACAATAGGCCCGGCGGAGATTTTACCCTGAAGAACTCCCAAGAAAAAATCCAGTAGTGTCTGCAAAATATCTATCCTCATTTCTTTTGTTTTTTGATTAATTATAATTATGAAGCAATACATTTGTCAACCGGAATAATACAATACCTGCGGCATATATTTTAAACATGGTACTTTCGCTTGGCTATTATACGATTTTTACAGGAGGAGACGCGTTTATGGATACAGAAATCACGAAAAGCGTTATTTCTATGCGCTCAGGCAGTCTGGCGGTTTATTTGAATATTGCCGAAAACAGCTTGCAGGCAAGGGTTATAGGCAGGGATATTAAAAGTGGCTGGGAAATTTATATTATATTTTATGACGGGAAAAACAAAGAATACATAAGCATCGGACAGGCAGAAAAAAAGGCCGTATCATTGAATATAAATGACATCAGGCATTCATCAAAATCAGTTGCGGCAGGCGCTGCAATTGGGGTTTACGGCAGAAGAGGGGAGTTTTTTGAGGGGTATATCGACAGTGTTATGAACAGCTTTGGTCATGGTGGCAATTCAGCTCCAGATTCAGGTGTTTCAGGCATTGATACAGATAAAGCTGCTGAAACGGAAAACCTTACTGACGGCATGCCTGATAAAGAGGCTGAAAACGAGGCTTCCGGCACAGCCGCGGAGGTAAGTGAGAAGGCAGGTACGGCTGAACGGGAGGGTGTTTTCGATACGAAAAGTAATGATACACAAAATAGTGAACTGGAAAGTATGGATACCGAAAAAGCACCGGAGGAATCTTCTGCCAAAGACAGTGAAAGCCGGCTTGTAAACGCGTCGGCCGTAAGCTTTAAGGATATAGTGACAGACGAGCACAGAAGGATATATGAGGAGTATGTACAAAACAGGGAAGAAATGAAAGTACATGACACGTTTAAAAAAATAATGGAGCAGTTTAAAACTGAGATGAGCGAGCTTGAGAAGGCCGGAGTATTTACTCCTGAAGAAGTCAACGAAATTTACAACAGAAAATGCGCGGAAGAAAATGCAGATAAGGAAAGTACTGCAAATACCGAAAATACCGATGAGCCTGCGGAAAACATTGAACAGGAAAACACAGCGGAAGAAGAACAGCCCGATGAACCGAGACCTCCGCAGGAGACATCTGCCAAGGAGACAGAGGAAAATATTGCTGTGGGCAACGCCAAAGAAGAGGAAAGCAGTTTAAATACTGTACCAGATGAGCAGGGGCAGGCCAATCAAAAGACAGCGGAGGCCGGAATTTGCAAAGACAAACGGGACAAAGCTGAATACGGCATTGACTATATGTTTGAGCACAACGAAAAGCTGTATCCTTTTGAGGACAGCCCATATGACTGGGTGAGAGTATGTATGGACGAAATATGGCTTCTGCCTGTTGACAGGCATGAGATACTCAATCCGTTTGTAATGCTTTCGGATTTGAAGTACAGCCACCTTATGCTTGGCAGAAGTCTGGACAAAAAATCAATAGTACTTGCGGTGCCTGAAAAATTCAGGAGGGAAGATGTTAAGAGCGCCTACAGCTTTGGCTTTAAGGATTTCTGGCGCTGCCAGGAACAGCAGGGAAGAGGAGTATTTGGCTACTGGATAAAAAATTTAATGTAATATGCTTGTGATAAACTGCCGGGGGTAGTATTATTGTAGTGTTGTACTGTTTGTACATACTGTAAAACCGTATTAATTTACTGCCCGGAGGAGATAATAAATGAGAGTAAGAAAAAAAGCTTGGACAGCGGCGGAATATGAAAGCAACCCACACCTTTGCCATAATCCAGAGGAGCACAAAGGTAAATGGAGTGAGCTTTTTGGAAACAGCAAACCGATATATATAGAAATAGGCTGCGGCAAGGGGCGTTTTATATCAAAGAGCGCTTACCTTAATGAGGATATAAATTTTATAGGGATTGAAAGGCAGTCAACAATTGTGGCTACAGCAGCCAGAAATCTGGCGCCTGAGCAGAAAAACGTTATGCTTATACATGGCGATGTGGAAAACCTCCTTGAGTTTTTTGAGCCTGGAGAGGTACAGAGGATTTACATAAATTTCTGTGACCCATGGCCTAAAAAGAAATGGTATAAAAGGCGGCTTACATACAGGGGATTCCTTGCAAAATATAAGGAGCTTTTTGGCGGAAGCGGGGAAATCTTCTTTAAAACGGATAACCGCATACTTTTTGAGTTTTCTCTGAATGAGTTCTGTGGCGACGGTTGGAATTTGTCGAATATAAGCCTTGACCTGCACAGCAGTGATTTTGAGGGGAATATTATGACAGAGTATGAGGAGAAATTTTCAAGCAAAGGTTTCCCTATATACAGGCTTGAGGCAAGATGGAACAAAAAACAGCAGTAATTACATGCAGAAAACAAAAACAACACAGGTAAACTGTGTTGTTTTTGTTTTTCAGTATTTTTTCCATACAGAAGGAGTAAAGAGCAGAAGCAGAGGAAATATCTCAAGCCTTCCGGCCAGCATGTCAAATATGAGCACAACCTTTGACAGCGGCGAGAACATGGCGAAGTTTCCTGAAGGACCTACAAGCTCAAGACCGGGGCCTATATTGTTGAAGGTTGCCGCCACAGCGGTGAAGGTTGTTATTAAATCAAAGTTATCAAGGCTTACAATTACAACAGATACCGTATATAAAAAGAAATAGGTAATAAGAAAGACTGTGGCGGAACGCAGTACATTCCTTTCAACCGGTTTTCCGTCAAACTTGATAACTTTTACGCTCCTTGGGTGTATAAGGCTTGCCATCTCCTTGGCAGCCGATTTTATATATATCAGGAACCTGCTTATCTTTATTCCTCCGCCGGTTGAGCCGGCGCAGGCTCCGGAAAACATTATTATTACAAGCAGTGTCCTTGAAAACTCCGGCCATTGGTTGAAGTCAACTGTTGAGAATCCGGTTGTTGTCATTATAGATGACACTGCAAATGCTGAGGCATGGAAATTGGAAATAAAGCTGCCGCCCTCAAATGTAATATTGATGCTTATAAGCAGTGACACAATGGCAAATATAGCCAGATAGCACCTGACTTCTGTCATCTTAAAGGCTTCCCTGAACTTGCGCATAAGTATAAGGAAAAAGAAGCTGAAGTTAACGCCGAAAAGCAGCATGAATATGGTTACAATAGTCTGTGCCGTACCTGTATAGCCTGCCATAGAGGTGTTTTTTATGCCGAAACCGCCAGTGCCGGCAGTGCCCATGGATATGCAGACAGCGTCAAAAACAGGCATTTTGTTTAATGTGAGCAGTATTACCTCAATTACTGTCATTGAAAAATAGATAGCGTACAGGTAAAAGGCGGATTTTCTCAGCTTTGGCACAAGCTTACCTACAGACGGGCCGGGGCTTTCCGCCTTCATAAGGTGCATATTCTCTCCTCCGGCAAGCGGCAGTATCGCCAGTATAAACACGAGTACGCCCATTCCGCCTATCCAGTGGGTAAAGCTCCTCCAAAAGAGCATTCCATGCGAGAGCACCTCAACATCAGTCAGTATGGTAGCGCCTGTTGTTGTAAAGCCGGAAATTGTCTCAAACATTGCGTCAAGGTATGATGGTATGTAGCCGCTCAGATAAAACGGTAAAGCACCTATAAGGCTTATTATAATCCAGCTGAGGGAAACCATAACATAGCCTTCTCGGGCATAAAATTTTTTATTCTCAGGCTTTATGCCGCCCAGAAATATGCCGAGCACTACACATATGGCAAAACACAAAAGAAAATATTTGGCGTCAGTTTCTCCATATAAAACCGCCACTAAAAATGGCGGTATCATAAAAGCGGCGCTGAAGTCTATAACAACACCCAGTGTATAAAAAATTATAGCGTAATTCATAATTATGCCGTCTCCTGTTAATCCTTTATTATGTCCCTTATATCGTTAAGCCCGCGCTTTGTTGTTACAACCACAACAGAGTCGCCTTTGCGTATTATATCCTTGCCGGAAGGCGTTATTATGCGCCCGCTCCTGTTTATACAGCATATTATCAGGTTTTCCTTAAGGTTAAGGTCCATGAGCGGTATGTTTGTAACAGGGCTTTCCTCACGCACTACAAACTCAAGCGCCTCAACGCGGTTGTCCATCATGCGGTAAAGGGTTTCAACGTTGCTGCCAAAAGAATTCTGCATGGAACGAACATACTGTATAATGCCTTCGGCGGTTATATTTTTTGGGCATATGATACTCCCTATAGGCATGTCGGATATTACTTCCTCAAAATCTATTTTGTTTATTTTGGTTATTATCTTAGCGGAGGATACCTTGTTTGCGTAGAGCGAGAGCATAATATTTTCTTCGTCCAGATTGGTAAGAGATACAAATGCGTCTGTGCTTTTTATTCCCTCCTCGTCAAGCACGCCGCGGTTTGAAGCATCTCCGCATATTATCATGGCCTCAGGCAGAAGGGCGCTTAGCTCGTCGCAGCGGCTCTTTTTCTGTTCGATAATTTTTACTTTTATCCTTGAGCGGATAAGGGTTACGGCAAGGTAATAGGCTATTGTGCTTCCGCCTACTATAAGCACGTCCCTTATAGGCCGTGTCTTTATTCCTATAGACGAGAAAAATTTAAATACCCTGCTGAGAGGGATTATTACAGAAATTATATCGCCCTCGGTCAGCACCGTATTGCCGTCCGGTATAACTATACTCTTGTCGCGCCTTTGCACAACGCACAGCAGGCATTCCTTGAGCAGAGGGTTTTCTGAAACCCTGACATTAAGTATCGGCGAACATGGAGGTATGCGGAATTTTATAAGGTTTACCCTTCCTCTGGCAAAGGTGTCAATCTCCATAGCGGACGGTATCTGTATCAGGTGGGCTATCTCCATGGCGGCCGCAAGCTCAGGATTGATTGACATTGAAAGCCCAAGCTCTTCTTTAATAAAATTTATTTCCTTAAAATATTCAGGGTTTCTGACCCTGGCTATTGTGTGGCAGTTGCCGGCCTTCTTTGCTATAAGGCAGCTTAGAAGGTTTATCTCGTCGTGGTCGGTAACTGCTATAAGCAGGTCGCTGTCCTGTATGCCGGCTTCCATCTGCGTAAGGTAGCTTGTGCCGTTGCCGGTTATGGCCTGGATATCAAGCTGGCTTATGGCGTACTGCATTCTGCTCTCGTTTGTGTCGATTACTGTCAGGTCATGGCCCTCATCGTTGAGCTGGTCTGTAAGTACATAGCCTACCTTTCCAAAGCCAACTACTATTATTTTCATTGGTAAAACCTCCGGTTAAGTATTATAATTAATATCATAATTATAGTATAGGTATTCCCGGCGCTAAATACAACAACTATCTTTGCAAAATCTTTATATAATACTTAAATTCTTTATGAAATATATATAGCGCTTAATGTAAAAACTCTTTGAAAAGCCGCGTAAATATAAAGATATGATGACATTTAGAGATAATATTTGTATGTGAGCTTGAAAAAAGATACCGGTTATAGTATTATAATCATTAATCAGTGTAAGGAGGAGCGCTAATGGTTAAGAAAAATCGTGTCCTGTCGGAGAATGTGGCTGACGAGATACTTTCAATGATAAATGTCGAAAAAAGATTTCTTCCGGGTTCCAGACTTCCCAATGAGACTGACTTTTCAACAGAGCTTAATGTGAGCCGTACAACATTCAGGGAAGCTGTGAGGATGCTTGTTGACCGTGGCGTGCTTGTGATAAAAAGGGGAAACGGTACATTTGTAAGCGATGATTATGACTTTAATGATGATTTTGGTATAGGAAAATGCGCTAAAAAGGGTATTGCTGAGAGGGATTTAAATGAGATACGGCTTTTTATTGAGCCGGAGGCAGCTTATCTTGCGGCTATACGGGCTACCGAAAGCGAGATAAAGCGCATGTGTACATTCTGTGAGAATCTGGATAACATTATAAAAAACGGAAGCACTGCTGACAGGCAGAAGGCGGAGCAGAAGTTCCATATGTCGATAGCAAAATCTGTACACAATGAATTTATGGACAGGCTTATGCCTGTTTTGTTCACAGCTATAGGCCAGACAATGCTGGTGCTGTGCAAGGACGACAAGTTCTGCTGCGAGGGAGCTGAGGACCACAAGGCCATTGTTGACAGGATAAAAAAGCGGGACGCTGACGGTGCGAGGACGATAATGCGGTTTCATATTCTCAGAGGGATAATGCTGCTTGAAAACGAGAACAGCTGATATTTAAAATATTTATTAAGTGCGCTGAAATAATATATTATTTTCAGCGCATTTTTTGTTTAGTTTTTTTGTTGACATAACTGCAAAATAATATATAATTATAGACATAGTATTAGCAGATAAAAACTGATGTCTTATCATAGCGTAAGATAATACAGCCCCCACCCACACTCCCTGTATAAAAGGATATGTGTGATTTTTTAAAAGGCCGCGTAATATAACTTACGCGGCCTGATTTATTAATTATTTTGTCTCTGTTATTTTTCCGTCAGTGGATATTGTAACTACGCTCCATGGAATAAACTTTCCACTGTCTATAAGCGCTTTTTTTACTGCGTTTTCTATGCCTCCGCAGCATGGCACCTCCATTCGGGCAACTTTAACGCTTTTTATGTCATTATTTTTAATTATTTCTGCCAGCTTTTCAGAATAGTCGGTCATGTCAAGCTTTGGGCAGCCGATAAGCGTTACGTGTCCGGATATGAAATCATTGTGGAAATTTCCGTAGGCGAAGGCTGTGCAGTCGGCAGCTATTAGTAGCTTGCAGCCGTCAAAGTACGGAGCGTTTACAGGAGCAAGCTTAATCTGTACAGGCCACTGGCCAAGGCGGCTTTCTAATGGCCTTTCAGAAAAAGTTTCATGAACATTTTCCGTGTGGCTTATGGACCTGCTCATTGAACCAGGACAGCCATGGAAGGTTTTGCCGTTTTTTGCCATGTTCGCTTTTACAGCCGCCTCATCATATGCAGCGGCTTCCCTTTCTTCAAATGTTATTGCGCCTGTAGGGCAGGCCGGCAGACAGTCGCCAAGGCCGTCACAGTAATCATCTCTCATAAGCACCGCCTTTCCGTTAAGCATGCCTATTGCCCCTTCATGACAGGCGGAGGCGCATTTTCCGCAGCCGTTGCATTTTTCTGAATCTATTTTAATTATCTTTCTTATCATAATTTTGACCTCCTGTTATATGAATTGTACGATATTGTCATATATAATTGATTTTATGGTTAAATTATAGTAAAATAAATCTGTAAAGTATGTTGTTTTTACAACGGAAGTGATGATTATTGGATGAATATATTGGAATACTTCAAAAATCCGCTTTTTTTAAAGGCATGGACTGTGACGAAATTGTAAAGGCTGTTGACTTTCTTGATGGAAAAAGGCGCATTTACAAAAAAGGGCAGTATATATTCAGAGCGGGCGATAATATAAGCAGTGTTGGTTTTGTGCTTGACGGGCAGGCCCGTATAGAAAAAGAGGATTATTATGGCAACCGCAGCATTATAGCCTCCATAGCCCGGGGCGATATTTTTGGGGAAGTATACGCGTGTAGGGAAAACAACGCTATAAGCGTTAATGTATTTGCCGCTGAGGATACAGCAGTGCTTATGCTGAGCGTAGGCAATATTTTTTCTGAGTCACTGCCTGAGGAGAGCTTCTGCGGCAGAATAACTCATAACCTTATAAGCATACTTGCCGAAAAGGCTTTTATACTCAACAGAAAAATTGAGCATGTTACAAAGCGGACAACAAGGGAAAAGCTCATGTCTTTTTTTTCGGAGCAGGCGGTAATATCAGGGTGTCCGGAGTTTGACATAAGGTTTAACAGGCAGGAGCTGGCGGATTTTCTGTGTGTGGACAGAAGCGCAATGTCCGGAGAACTGAGCAAAATGAGGCAAGAAGGTATTATTTCGTACAGCAAAAATCATTTTAAGCTCCATTAAAGTAGTTTGGGGATTTAAATTGCAGGGTTGATTGTAGGAGCAAACTTTTACAGAGGTGTTGAATATGAAGGAACTTTTAGTAGTAATAGATATGCAGAACGATTTTATAGACGGTGCTCTTGGCACAGAGGAGGCCAGAAAAACAGTGGAGCCTGTTTGTGCCAAAATAAGGAAATTTGAAGGCGATGTTATCTACACAAGGGATACGCACGGCGAAAATTACCTTAATACTCAGGAGGGGCGCAGCCTTCCTGTTAAGCACTGTATAAAGGATACTGACGGCTGGCAGATAAACAGCGAAGTTTTTGCCGCCGGGGAGGGCAAGACACTCTGCGTTGTGGACAAGCCCGTTTTTGCAAGCTTTGAGCTTGCAGAGATAGCGGCTATAGGCCGGTATGAAAAGATTACGCTTATAGGTGTGTGTACCGATATATGTGTTGTGTCAAACGCCCTTCTGCTTAAGTCCAAGCTGAGTGAAACACCGATTGCTGTTATAGAGTCACTGTGTGCAGGCGTTACACCTCAGAGTCATAAATGCGCTGTTGAGACAATGAAAATGTGCCAGATTATAGTGGAATAAGACATAAATTATTCCCGCAGCAGTATGGGAAGCCATAAATAAAAAGGAGATGTTGTAATTATGAAATTGAAAAGGTTAACAGCCGTTTTTGCAGCGGCAGTGCTTGCGGTATCGTTTGCAGGCTGCGGTTCGGGCGGCTCATCCTCCGGAGGTGCTGCGGCTGACTCAGGCACAGGCTCCAATGACGCCAAATCCGGTGAAAAGACAAAGCTTTATGTTGTAAACTGGAAGGATTACGGTTCTGACGATGCCGAGTTTATGAAGGAATTTGAGGAGACGTACAATTGCGAGATAGTAAATACATACATGTCCAGCGAGGAAGAGCTTCTCACAAAGCTCAAAACATCAAAGGGCGGTGAGATTGACGTATGCCTGCCTAACTGCACCATACTTCCGGCTGCTATAAAGGGCGGACTTCTTGAGGAGATAGATACTGAAAAGCTTGAAAATTTCGGCTCGCTTTTTGAGAGATTCAAGACACAGCAGGAATGCTTTGACGGCGATAAAATGTACGCCGTGCCTTTTGTGTGGGGCTCTACAGCCATAGCGTACAACACTGACGACATAAAAGAGCCTCCTAAGAGCATGAACTGCCTTTTTGACAGCCAGTATGCCGGAAAAATAGCATTCAGAGACGACTATAACGACGCTGTTATGGCCGCAGCTATAGTGCTTGGGCAGGACCCAAATGCGCCTGATGACCTTGAGGCTGTTAAGGACAAGCTGATTGAGCAGAAATCACTCAACAGGACATATTGGAAAACAGGCGATGAGTTTTCAAAACTTTTTGCCGGAAAACAGATTTCAGTAGGACTTATGTGGTCCGGTCAGGCGGCGGCAATGAAACAGGAGGGCGAGCCAATAGCTTTTACTGTACCCGACGACGGGGCTATAGGCTGGGTTGACAACTGGGGCATAGCTGCCAACAGCGAAAACAAGGAGATGGCCTATAAGTTTATTGACTGGATGATAAGCAAGGACTTCCAGTATAACTGGGCGGCTTCGGGTGGCCCGGCGCCTGTAAATCAGGAGGCGGCTTCCGCCATAGACCCTGAGTATGCGGCTTCGGCGGCTATGGACGAGGAATCCCTCAACAGGCTTTATTTTATGCAGTACAGGACAGACGAGGTTAAAAACACATGGAATGACCTTTGGACAGACGTAAAGGCCGAGTAATATGATTAAAACGGGACACGGAGCAATCCGCGCCCCGTTTTTTATTCAGTTTGCAGTAAGGAAAATAAAACATGACCATTGTGTTTTTGTTTTCTGAAAATTATGTTAAAATAACAGTAAATTACTGTAAGCTGAGATTTATGTGTTAGAAGGTTACCGCAGCTTTCAGTTTTGGGAATAATGAATACTTTAAAGTATACTTTTTATAACTGTTATGATAATATATATTGCCGCGGGAAAAGCCGGTCTTTTCTGTAAATGCGGCTTAGTGTTTTAATGTGGGGTTCAATTATGGAAAATATAAATTTTACACATCTTCATGTTCATACTGAGTACAGCCTTCTTGACGGCTCGGCTAAAATAGGCGGGCTTGTAAAAAGGGTTAAGGATTTAGGCATGGACAGTATAGCCATTACAGACCACGGAGCCATGTATGGTGCGGTTGAGTTTTATAAGGCCGCTGTGGCGGAGGGAATAAAGCCTATTATAGGCTGTGAGGTGTATGTTGCGCCTAAAAGCAGGTTTGACCGTGAGGCCGTAGCCGGAAGCAATTATTACCACCTTGTACTGCTTGCTGAAAATAACGAAGGGTACAAAAACCTTATTAAGCTTGTGTCTTTTGGCTTTACAGAAGGCTTTTATTACAAGCCAAGGGTGGACATTGAGCTGCTTGAAAAATACCATGATGGAATTATAGCATCAAGCGCCTGCCTTGCCGGACAGGTGGCAAGGGATATACTTACGGTTTCTTATGACAGGGCCAAAGAAACAGCAGTTATGTATAATAATATATTTGGTCAGGGGAATTTTTTTCTTGAGCTTCAGGACCACGGCATACGTGAGCAGAAAATAGTAAACGAAGCGCTCCTGAAAATGAGCCGTGAAACGGGCATACCACTTATAGCAAGCAACGACAGCCATTATATATATAAGGAAGACGCAGAAAGCCATGACGTACTGCTGTGCATACAGACAGCAAAAACAATTAATGACGAAAACCGGATGCGCTATGAGGGCGAGCAGTTTTATGTAAAAAGCCCTGAGGAGATGTATGAGCTTTTCAGCTACGCGCCAGAAGCGCTTGAAAACACATACAAAATAGCTCAGAGATGTAATGTGGAGTTTAAATTCCACGACCTTAAGCTCCCGCGCTTTGATGTGCCTGAAGGAAAGACAACCAGCTCATACCTTAGGGAGCTGTGCTATGAGGGCTTTAAAAGAAGGTATCCGCAAAACCCGCAGGAGTTAAGAGACAGGCTTGAGTATGAGCTTAAAACCATAGAGGATATGGGATATGTGGAATATTTCCTTATTGTATGGGATTTTATCCATTTTGCCAAATCGCATGACATTATGGTTGGCCCTGGCAGAGGTTCTGCGGCGGGCAGTGTAGTTTCATACTGTCTTGACATAACCACAATAGACCCTGTAAAATATAACCTTATTTTTGAAAGATTCCTGAACCCCGAAAGGGTGAGCATGCCCGATATTGATGTTGACTTCTGTTTTGAAAGAAGGCAGGAGGTTATTGACTATGTAATAGAAAAATACGGCGCTGACCATGTTGCCCAGATTATAACATTCGGTACTCTGGCGGCAAGGGCGGCAATAAAAGATGTGGGGCGTGCACTGGCTATGCCGTATGCCGATGTGGACAGGATATCTAAAATGATTCCTACAGAGCTTGGAATTACAATAACCAAAGCACTTAAAATGAATCCTGAGCTGAGGGAGCTTTATGAGACTGAAGCTGATGTGGCAAAGCTTATTGACACAAGCATAAGCCTTGAGGGGCTTCCAAGGCATGCCTCAACGCATGCGGCTGGAGTTGTTATATGCCGTGAACCGGTTGTGGAATATGTGCCGCTGTATTACACTGACGGTGTTGTGTCTACACAGTATACAATGACACTTCTGGAAGAGCTGGGTATCCTTAAAATGGACTTTCTGGGGCTTAGGACACTTACGGTAATACAGAACGCGTGCAGGGAGATAAAGAGAATACGCGGTGTTGATATAGATATTGACAATATCGGAGACGACGATGCCAGAGTGTATGAGCTTATAGCTCAGGGCAAAACCGAAGGCATGTTCCAGCTTGAAAGTGCAGGTATGAAATCGTTCATGAAGGACCTTCAGCCGACACGTCTTGAGGATTTGATTGCCGGAATATCGCTTTACCGTCCGGGCCCTATGGATTTTATTCCCAAATATGTAAAGGGCAAAAAGGGCGCCGGCAGCATAACGTATACTCATCCGGCTCTCAGGGAGATACTTGAGCCGACATATGGCTGTATAGTTTATCAGGAGCAGGTAATGCAGATTGTGCGTGACCTGGCAGGCTACAGCCTTGGCAGAAGCGACCTTGTGCGCAGGGCCATGAGCAAGAAAAAGACATCTGTTATGGCACAGGAGAGGAAGAACTTTGTTTACGGCACTGACGACGGTGAGGTTCCGGGCTGTGTTAAAAACGGCATACCGGCAGATGTGGCCGAAAAGATATTTGACGAGATGACGGATTTTGCCAAATACGCGTTTAACAAGAGCCATGCCGCCTGCTATGCTGTTGTGGGCTACCAGACAGCATGGCTTAAGACACATTACCCTGTGGAGTTTATGGCGGCTCTTATGACAAGCGTTATAGACTTTCCAAACAAGGTTACAGAATATATAGAGGAATGCCGGAGAATGGGCATTGAAATGCTTCCGCCGGATATAAACGAGGGCTACGGCAATTTTTCTGTGGACAGCGGAAGGATACGCTTCGGACTTACGGCTATAAAGAGCATTGGACAGGGGCTTATAAAAAATATAGTTGATGAGCGTGAGAAAAACGGGCGTTTTAAATCACTTACAGATTTTCTTTCAAGAATGGGCGAGAGGGACTTAAACCGCAAGTCAATAGAAAACTTTATAAAAAGCGGCGCCCTTGATTCGCTTGGAGCCAAGAGGTCTCAGTATATGGCTAATTTTAAGGGAATATACGAAGGCCTTATACAGCAGAAAAAAAACAATATAGAAGGGCAGATGAGCCTTTTCGGATTCGGTTCTGAAAGCTCAGAAAGCGATACTGCGGACAGCTTCGCTGACATGGAGGAGTTTCCGCTCTCCCAGATACTTTCCATGGAAAAAGAGGTGCTCGGCATATATATAAGCGGGCATCCGCTTTCGGAATACGAGGATATACTCAACAGGAAGGTAAGCGCCTCAAGCCGGGATTTTATTAAAAATGATGATGACGAATGTGTTGTTAAGGACGGACAGAAGGTTATACTGGGCGGCATAGTCAACTCAAAAAAGATAAAATATACAAAAAACAATAAGATTATGGCGTTTATAAATGTTGAGGATATGTATGGAAGTCTTGAGGCTGTTATATTTCCGAATGTATATTCCTACTGCCAGAATTTTATATCGCCGGGGAGCATAGTGCTTGTAAAGGGCAAGGCTGATGTGCCAAGCGACAGCGACGGCAAAATAATAGCGGAGGAGATAACCCCGCTCCTTGCAGACGAGGACGGCGGTCAGACTCCGGAAATAACGGTTCCTGACAAGCTGTTTTTAAAGGTTGAGGATATGAAAAAGCTTGAGAGGACAGATAAGCTTTTGAGGAGCTTTCCCGGGGATATTCCTGTTGTTGTAAAGGTGGAGGAAACCGGAAAAGTTATGAAGGCCGCCAGGGACAGCTTTGCATCAGATGACGAAATACTACTTGACGGACTTAAAATGCTTTTGGGTGACGGTAATGTAGTAATGAGATACAAAACAGTAAATCCGTCTGATAAAATAAATTAAATATGGGCATACTTTTCGTAAAGGGCGGAAATATGCAAAAGCAATATAGTTTGATTAGGAGGCAGTATATGAAAAGAACAAAAATTGTGTGCACTTTGGGGCCTGCGACCAACACAGTGGAAAAGATTCGCGAGCTTGTGATTAACGGCATGGATGCGGCCAGAATAAATTTTTCGCATGGGAATTATGAATCCCATACGGTTCTTATAAATAACCTGAAAAAGGTACGGGATGAGCTGAATGTGCCCATACCTCTTATACTGGATACAAAAGGCCCTGAGATAAGGATTAAATCATTTAAAGACAACAAAAAAATATACCTTGAGCCCGGCAGCCTTTTTACGCTGACAAACAGGGATGTTGAGGGAACAGAGGAGATTGTGGGAATTACATACCACAATCTTCCAAATGAGCTTGAAAAGGGGAAACATGTGCTTCTGGACGACGGTCTTGTTGAGCTTGAGGTTATTAAAATCACTGAGACTGATATAGAATGCAGGGTTGTAAACGGCGGTTTTTTAAGTTCAAACAAGGGGGTTAATATTCCCGATGTTTATGTGGACCTGCCTATACTTACACAGAGGGATATAGAGGACCTTAAATTCGGCATTAAAATGGGCTTTGATTATGTGGCGGCGTCATTTATCCGCTCAGCAGGCGATGTGCTTAAAATACGGCGTGTGCTTGAGGAAAACGGCGGCAACGATATATTTATAATATCAAAAATTGAAAACCGCGAGGGTGTAAAAAACATAGACGATATACTGGCGGTTTCCGACGGAATAATGGTGGCAAGGGGCGACCTTGGAGTGGAGATTCCTATTGAGGAAGTGCCTATTGTACAGAAGGAAGTAATAAAAAAGGCAAACAACGCCTGCAAGCCTGTGATTACCGCAACACAGATGCTTGAGTCGATGGTATCCAACCCGCGCCCTACAAGGGCTGAGTCAAGTGATGTGGCAAACGCCATATTTGACGGAAGCGATGCCATTATGCTCTCCGGCGAGACAGCTCAGGGCAGCTACCCCGCTGAGGCTGTGTCTATAATGGCAAAAATAGCCGAAGCTACTGAAAACAGTGT
This sequence comes from Lachnospiraceae bacterium NSJ-143, assembly GCA_022867625.1. Lineage (GTDB taxonomy): Bacteria > Bacillota > Clostridia > Lachnospirales > Anaerotignaceae > Neoanaerotignum_A. Next base: position 34,066 of record JALIFM010000010.1, on the reverse strand, counting down.
GGATTACGCAAAAAGGCTCAGGAATAATTTTAACGGCGTTCACAAGAATCTTACAAATGCCATAAGCTACGCTGCCTGCTCCACAGCGGCGGAGCTTAACACAAGCTGTATAGCCACTGTCACAAAATCCGGCCTCACAGCAAGAATGATTGCCAAGTATAAGCCTGTCTGCCCGATAGCCGCTTCCAGCAGCTCGGAAAGGGTGTGGAGGCAGCTTAACCTTGTATGGGGCTGCAAGCCTGTGCTGGAAAAGGAAATTGCCGACAACAGCAAGGTTTTTGACCTTGCCATGAGTACGGCTGTAAAAAGCGGACTTGCCCAGAACGGCGATACGGTTGTTATAGCTATAGGAGTGCCTGTAGGGGTTTCCGGCTCAACAAACACTATGCGTGTGGATATAGTGGGAAACGTAATCTGCAAGGGCGAGGGAGTTGGAGAAAAAAGAATATCAGGCAAGGCGGCTGTTATAAAATATTCGGGTGAAGCTGAAAAAAAGTTTAAAACAGGAGATATACTTGTTACAAACAAGTCGGATAACTCCATACTGCCATATATAAAACGCGCCAGCGCACTTGTTATAGGCCCTGTAGACAAGGGGCAGAACGCTTATGCCGAGCTTATAGGAAATATTCTTGATATACCGGTTGTTATCTGCGGTATAAATGTGACAGACCTGATTAAAAATGACACGCTTATAACGGTTGACGCTTCTAAAGGCTTTGTTTATTTTGGAATGCCGGATGACGACTGACTGTACAAATATAATTGACTGAGAAAAAATCCGGCGTTTTATTTACAGCCGGATTTTCTGCTTTAAATGGCATGATACCGCTGAAAATAGCTCCATACTGTATGAAGCCCTGTATTGACATTGTATATTCGGGTATTTATAATAATACATAATAAAATAATTGTACAGTAAGCTGTTTTTATTGGGAAAGGAGGCATATATTGTTTCAATTTCCAATAGATTTGATACCTCAAAAGGCATACATCTATTGCGCGAAATCATTATTGTCTGACCGGTGTACGGAATTAAAAGAGGTACAGAAAAAACACTGACTTAACACTGCAAAATAACAAGGAGAAAATCAATATGGCGATTTACATGAATGAACCATCACGGACTTTTGGCGAGTATCTGTTAATACCAGGCTATTCGTCAACAGAATGTATACCAAAAAATGTTAGCTTAAAGACACCGCTTGTAAAATTCAAAAAGGGTGAGGAGCCGTCTCTCAGCCTGAATATTCCTATGACATCTGCTATAATGCAGTCCGTATCAGACGACAAAATGGCTGTGGCCCTTGCAAGCGAGGGAGGCCTTTCTTTTATATACGGCTCGCAGTCTATACAGTGTCAGGCCCAAATGGTTACAAGAGTAAAAAACTACAGGGCAGGCTTTGTAATAAGCGATTCAAATGTCTCGCCTGAGGACACTTTAAAGGATATACTTGAGCTTAAAAAGAAAACAGGCCATTCCACTGTTGTTGTGACTACAGACGGAAGCCCTAACGGAAAGCTTGCCGGAATTGTTACAAGCAGAGACTACAGGGTAAGCAGAATGCCTCTGGATTTAAAGGTTAAAGATTTTATGACAAAGTTTGACGACCTTATCTGCGCTGACGAAAGCACAACACTTAAAGTGGCCAACGATATTATCTGGGAGCATAAATTAAACTGCCTGCCTATTATAGACAGTGAGCAGAGGCTTGTTTCACTTGTTTTCCGCAAGGACTATAATTCGCATAAATCAAATGAGAACGAGCTCATTGACAGTTCTAAAAGATATATGGTAGGCGCGGGAATAAACACCAGAGATTACGCAGAGCGTATACCGGCGCTTGTGGAGGCCGGTGTTGATGTGCTCTGCATTGACAGCTCTGAGGGATATTCTGAGTGGCAGAAAATTGTGCTGGATTATGTAAGGAAAAATTACGGCGACAGTGTAAAGGTGGGCGCGGGAAATGTGGTTGACGGGGAAGGGTTCAGGTTCCTTGCGGAGGCCGGCGCTGATTTTGTAAAGGTCGGCATTGGCGGCGGAGCCATATGTATAACCCGTGAGCAGAAGGGAATAGGCCGTGGACAGGCTACAGCTTTAATAGAAGTGGCAAAGGCCCGTGACGAATATTTTAAAGAGACAGGAGTTTATGTGCCTATTTGTTCTGACGGAGGTATTGTGCACGATTACCATGTAACGCTTGCGCTTGCAATGGGTGCTGATTTTCTTATGCTCGGAAGGTACTTTGCCCGTTTTGACGAAAGCCCTACCAAGAAGGTAAACATAAACGGAAGCTATATGAAAGAATACTGGGGCGAAGGCAGCGCGAGGGCCAGAAACTGGCAGAGATATGACCTTGGCGGCGATGAAAAGCTTTCGTTTGAGGAGGGCGTTGACTCATTTGTGCCTTACGCTGGAAGCCTTAAGGACAATGTAAATATGACACTCAGCAAAGTACGTTCAACCATGTGCAACTGCGGCTGCCTTACTATACCGCAGCTTCAGCAGAACGCTAAAATAACTCTTATATCGTCTACAAGCATTGTTGAGGGCGGAGCGCATGACGTTATGCTCAGAGACAGCAGACAGATGATGTAACAACAAATAATCAACAGTTCCGGACAGACGTCCGGAATTGTTTTTTTATTCCGGAATATGGCGCAAAACTGAACCGTTATAATTTGGCTGAAAATTTTTGTACTGCCGCTATTGTTAACGGGCGTTTAAAATGTTAAAATTAAAACTAATTACATATAAAAGCTGTGATTGATTTTAAATATGGAAAGGATGATTCACGTGGCAATTATGACAGGCGAGCAGTATATAGAGAGCATCAGGAAAATAAAAATGCGTATTTATATGTTTGGCAGGGAATATGAGACAGCTGTTGGAAACCCGATTTTGCAGCCTTCACTTAATTCTGTGAGAATGACATATGATTTGGCCAATAACCCGAGATATGCCGATATTATGACGGCTCACAGCCATATTACAGGCGAGAGAATAAACCGTTTTACACACATTCACCAGAATTCTGAAGACCTTGTTAAGAAAGTAAAAATGCAGAGGCTCTGCGGACAGAAAACAGCCGCGTGTTTTCAGAGATGTGTAGGGCTTGACGCTATTAATGCAGTTTACAGCACTTCATACGAGATAGATAAAAAATACGGTACAAAGTACCATGACAATTTTAAAAAGTATGTAGAGTACTGTCAGGAAAAGGACCTTGTGATTGACGGTGCCATGACAGACCCTAAGGGCGACAGGGGGCTTTCGCCAAGCAAACAGGCTGACCCGGATTTGTACCTGAGAGTTGTTGAGCGCAGGCCTGACGGGATAGTTGTCAGGGGAGCAAAGGCACACCAGACAGGCATATGCAATTCCCACGAGGTGCTTGTAATGCCTACAGTGGCTATGGGGCCGGATGACAGGGATTATGCCCTCTCGTTTGCTGTGCCTCTCGACGCGGAGGGGCTGTTTATGATAGTGGGCCGACAGAGCTGTGATACAAGAAAGCTTGAGGGCTCGCCTATTGATGTTGGCAACAGGGCGTTTGGCGGAGTGGAAGCGCTTACCGTGTTTGATAATGTTTTTGTTCCGAACGACAGGATATTTATGAACGGAGAAACAGAATTCTGCTCAATGCTTGTTGAGAGATTTGCCGGATACCACAGGCAGAGCTACGGCGGCTGCAAGGTAGGCGTGGGCGATGTGCTTATAGGCGCGGCTGCAGTGGCGGCGGATTTTAACGGTGTGCCTAAGGCCAGCCATATAAAGGATAAGCTTATAGAGATGATTCATCTCAACGAGACAATCTATTCCTGCGGAATTGCCTGCTCCTGCGAGGGGGTTATGACAGAATCCGGCAACTGTCTTATAGATTTGCTTCTTGCCAATGTATGCAAACAGAATGTAACAAGACTGCCTTATGAGATTGCACGCCTTGCGCAGGACATAGCCGGAGGCCTTATGGTTACAGCTCCGTCTGAGGTTGATATTGACAACGACTTTACAGGGCCTTATATAGAAAAATACTTTAAGGGCATATCAGATGTGCCTGTAAAAGACAGGATAAGGATTATGAGGCTTATAGAAAACCTTACTCTCGGCACAGCCGCCGTAGGGTATCTTACAGAGTCAATGCATGGAGCGGGAAGCCCTCAGGCTCAGAGGATTATGATTTCCAGACAGGGAGACTTGGAGAGCAAAAAGAAAATGGCAAAGGCAATAGCGCATGTTGGTGAAAAGGATGCTTGAGGATATAGAAAAATTTATAGACAGTGAGATACGGCCGTACATGAACAGTCATGGCGGTGATATTGAAATTGTAAGCCTTAAGGACGGTATACTGAGGCTTAAGTTTACAGGTGCGTGCTTTGCCTGCCCGACAAGCATGGCGACATTTGACGAGATTGTATCTGGAAGGATACTTCCCGCCTTTGAGGAGCTTAAAGATGTGCTGCTGATAAACGATGTAGACCAGTCAATGCTTGATATGGCTAAGAAAATACTGGAACATAAGCTTTAAACAGCTTTGGGCAGTGTCAAAAAAGACACTGCCCAATTTTTGTTTTAACAAATTATTTACACTTAATCCATTTTGGATACATAATTTACTGGCATAATACAAAGCATAGAAACAAACAAAACCCCTAAAACCCTAATGATGATAATACTATTTAACCCCTTCTAAAACGAAGCGCCCAATTAATCGGGCGCTTTTGTTTTTTATATATCATCTGGCGCAAGAGGCATTTCCCATGCGGTATGGTCTGTGTGAAGAAGCTGCTCGCTTCTTTCGGAAAGCGGCTTTTCAAGGTAATTTTCGTAAAGACTTACTATAGCCGGGTTCTCGTGGGAGTAGCGTATTTCTGAGTTTTTATCAAGGTTATAGAGTTCACTGCCTCTTATGCCATAAAGCTCGGAGCCGTCCTTAATAGGCTGGCCTCCTCCGCCGGAGCAGCCGCCCGGGCAGGCCATTATCTCAACAAAATCATAATGGGCTTTGCCGCTTTTTACAGCTTTAACAAGCTTTCTTGCGTTTCCAAGACCGCTTGCCGCAGCAACATGCAAATCCCGGCCGCCTATTGTAAATACGGCTTCGCGTATGCCGCCTTCGCCGCGTATTTCCCTGAAGGCGTCCGGTTCGGGGTTGTGCCCCTCAGCCACAGCGTAAGCGGTCCTCAAAGCAGCCTCCATAACCCCGCCTGTAGTGCCGAATATAACTCCGGCGCCGCTTGATGTCACAATGGGCTGGTCACATGGGATTTCGCTCAGGTGGTCAACTGATATGTGCTCGGAACGAATGATTTGTACAAACTCGCGTGTTGTAAGCACTAAATCCACATCCTGTCCCGTGCCTGCGGAATTCATTGTGGAGAGGGAGGCTTCTTTTTTCTTTGCCACACATGGCATTATAGATACAAAATACAGCCTGTCTGCCGGCACCCCTATGAGACCTGCATAGTATGTTTTAAGTATGGCACCGAACATCTGCTGAGGCGATTTTGAGGTTGAAAGGCACCCGACCATTTCTGGAAACTGGGATTTCATAAACCGTACCCAGCCCGGGCAGCAGGAAGTAAACATTGGGTATTTATGCTCACCCTCGGAGAGCCTTTTGAGCAGTTCGTTTCCTTCCTCCATTATTGTAAGGTCGGCACTGAAATCGGTATCAAAAACATAGTCAACGCCCATGCGCTTGAGTGCTGCGGTTATTTTGCCCATTGTAGCCTGCTCACGGCTTATTCCGAGCTCCTCTCCCCACGCTGCCCTTACAGCGGGAGCGACCTGAACAACAACGGTTTTTTCACTGTCTGCCAGAGCATCGTAAAACTTTCCTATATCGTCACGTGCCGAAAGTGCGCCTACAGGGCAGTGGGTAATGCACTGTCCGCAGAGTGAACAGTCGGAATCCATTATCATACGGTTATGTGACACGTCTACAGTGGTGCGTGAGCCTGTGCCGTCTATATCCCATATATGGAGTGTCTGGACCTTGTCGCAGATTTGTATACAGCGCATACATTTAATACACTTTGATGCGTCTCTTTTGAGTATTGCCCTGTGACTCCAAAGTGTCTTAGGTATAATATTTTTATACGGTATTTTATATATCCCAAGGTCATTGGCGATTTTTTGAAGCGTACAGTTGCCGCTTCTCGGGCAGTATGCGCAGCTTGTGTTGTGCTGCGACAGTATAAGCTCTACATTTATCCTTCGGGCTTCCCTCACACGCGGACTGTTTGTGTAAACAACCATGCCCTCACGGACTGAGTTGTTGCAGGAGGATATGAGCCTGTCCATACCATCTATCTCTACTATACATACCCTGCAAGCGGCAATCTCGTTTATATCCTTAAGAAAGCAGAGTGTGGGGATATTTATTCCGGCAAGGCGGGCCGCTTCAAGTATAGTAGTATTCTCGTTCACCTCAACAGGTATATTGTCAATAGTAAGGTTTACCATTTGTCTACTCGCCCTCCTTTAAAAATACCGTACCCATAGTGGTCGCACCTTAAACAGCGGCCTGACTCAACAAGGGCCTCCTCCTCTGTAAGGCCGGTTTCTATAAGGTTGAAGTCAGTATTTCGCTCACCGGCGCTGCGTTCCTTTGTGTTCATTCTGCCGCAGGCAGGCTTTACATCAAGCCTTGGCAGAGGCACGTCTACGTCTGTCGATATTATATGGTTAAAGCCAAGGTATTCATCTATATTTGCCGCGGCAACCTTTCCGGCGGCTATAGCCCTTATTACTGTTGCAGGGCCTGTTACGCAGTCTCCACCTGCAAATACTCCGTCTATATTAGTAACCTCATTGCTTGCGAGGGTATCAATTACCCCGCGCTTTACCTTTACTCCAAACTCCTCAAACGGCTGTATTTCTATACCCTGACCTACTGCGGCTATAACTATGTCGCAGGCAAGGCGTATAGGCTCGGCTTTGGCATTGACAGGGCGGGGGCGTCCGGATTTGTCTATCTCTCCTGCAATCTGCGGCTGAATCCAGATAGATGTCACATTCCCGTCCTCATCGCCGGATATTTTAACAGGTGACTGAAGGCAGAGTATATCGCAGCCTTCGCTTTCAGCGCCCTCAACCTCCTCGGGGAGAGCTGTCATATCTACACGTCTCCTTCTGTAAACGCAGGTCACGCTTTCTGCACCGAGCCTTTTGGCGCTTCTTGTGCAGTCCATGGCCACGTTTCCGCCGCCTACAACAACAACACGTTTTTTGGTAAAGTCAGGCAGGGTATTGTCGCCAATGCTCCTCAGCATTTCAACTGCGGATATGACACCGCGTTTGTCCTCGCCCTCTATACCGATTTTTTTATCGTTGTGGGCGCCGATTGCTATATAAATGCAGTCAAAATCATCCTTCAGCTGAGGTATTGTTATATCTCTGCCTATTTCTATTCCTGTATGTACTGTTATGCCTGTTGAGAGTATACAGTCTATATCCTCCTGAAGCCTTTCTCTCGGCAGTCTGTAGCTTGGTATACCGTAGCGAAGCATACCGCCAAGCTTATCGCGTTTTTCAAAAACCTCGGCGTGGTGGCCCATAAGTGAAAGGTAGTAGGCAGCGCTCAGACCGCTTGGACCTCCGCCTATTATGGCAATTTTTTTGCCTGTGGAAGGGGCGTTTTCCGGAGCCTGAACTATACCGGAATGGTCAACGGCATAGCGTTTAAGTGCGCGGATATTTATAGAATCGTCAATCATGTTTCTGCGGCAGCGGGCCTCACATGGGTGCTCACATACAAAGGCACAGGCTGTAGGGAAGGGATTGTCCTTTCTTATAAGTCTGACAGCATCGGCACAGCGGCCGTCGTTAACAAGAGCTATATAGCCTGGTATGTCAACTCCGGCTGGACAGAGGGCAACACATGGGACAGGCTGATATATGTTAAACCGGCAGCGCCTGTTAAGTATATGCTCTGTGTAGTCGTCACGAAATCCTATTACTCCTCTTAAAACCATGTTGGCTGCCTCGTAGCCTATTGCGCAGTCAGCAGTGTTTTTTATTACACGCGCAGTTTTTTCAATAAGGCTTATGTGCTCAAGAGTGGCATTTCCGTCAAGCACATCGTCTATAAGGCTTGAAAGCTGTGTAAGGCCAACACGGCAAGGTACACATTTACCGCAGGTCTGGGCGTGGCACATTTTTAAAAACGCGTTTGAAATGTCGATAGGGCATATGCCCGGAGGGCTCGCTGTAATTCGGCGTTCCACATCCTTATAAAGGTTTTCGACCACGGTTTGGGCGTAGTCCGGTGTAATGATACTCAGTCGGCTCAAGATTTCAGTCCTCCTTACTTTATTTTAGTTAGTTTGATTATAACTCTTTTACATTGTTTTTGCTATTTTTTATTAATAAATTAATGTTTTTTCAGATATATTCCGTGTTGTTTGTTTATAATTGATTATTTTTTAATAATCAGTTTTATTTACAGGGCATAAAATTACAGAACATGGGAGCATGGGTCAAATATATTGTTGAAATTTGATGGATTTTCTTATATCATGACATATATATAGATAATTTGGATATAAGTTAAAATATGACAGCCATGTAAATATGGTATAATTGGTTATCAGCTTGTAAAAACCTTGGTTCCTGCGTTGTTTTAAACCGGAAAGACTGAAAATGCGCAGATTTTTCAGGATGTTAGCTGAAACTGCAGAATAATTTAACAATTGCGTCTTACAGTATTGGCAGGGTGGTTAAAATGAAGTTTGATTATACTCTTGAGGAGCTGTACAGTCAGGTAAAGTATTCACTTGAAAATTTTGATACAGTAAGAATTATTGATATTGAGACCAGTATATCATACAGTATAGAAAAATCTTCTGAAGGAGAGGAAGGCGGATTTTGCCTTAAAGCAGAAGGGATATGCTTTGAACGGTTTGACAGTCAGAATAAATGCGAAAACTGCATAGCCTCAAAGTGCGTTGAGGCAGGCAGTCTTCACACTAAATTTAAAAGGAACGGGAAGCATATTTATCTTATTATATCAAAATGTATAATTGTTGAGGGAAAAAAATACGCCTATGAAATGATTTGCAACATTACAGGCATTGAGCATATTGGTGAGGAGTTTGATATATTTTATCAGAGCATAATAAGCAGAAAAAATGAGGAGCTTACAACCGACCATCTTACAGGAATACATAACAGGAAGTTTATAAGGGAGCGTTTTGTTGAGCGTATTACAGATTACCCGAATGCCTGTATGGCGGTGGCGGACGTTGACTTTTTTAAAAACATAAATGACAGATACGGCCACTGGGCAGGAGATAAAGTGCTTAAGTCTGTGGCCAGATACTGGAAAAAGCACTTTGAGGACGGAAATTCATTTGTTGCAAGATACGGGGGAGACGAATTTATATTTGTATGTTTTGACTCATCTTTTGAGGATTTTAAAAAGAGAGTGATGGATATATACAGTAATTTCAGAAAGACGGAAATTCTCAACAACGGAAAAAAGGTGGAATTTTCAATGAGCATAGGCTGCGCCTGCCTTTCTGAGCTTGAAGAAAAGACTATTGAAAGACTTTTTGAGCTTGCTGATACCCGTATGTACATAAGCAAGGAAAACAGGCCGTAGGCTGTAAAACAGGGAAAATGCTAAAGCCCGTGAATTTATCACGGGCTTTTTCAGTTATCAGTCGTCCCGGCCGGTCTTTATATAGCTTGAGCCGTCGAGAGGTATGAGCACCTGTATAAACGGTTCTCCCTGTGTAAGCCCTACCATATACGATGTGTATATATTGCCGTTTTTGAGTACCATATTAGGGTGGAATATAACGCGCTTGTTGGTGTCGGCAGTTTCTACAAGCATTGTGTGCTTACCGTCGCTCAGGCGTAGATAGTCGGTAATTTCGGTATACTGCAGGTCATATACCACAGGCGTGTCGTCTATAAATATATTGAGTCCTGCGCTGTCAGGCGAAAGGTTGGCAAAGCGCATATACGCGGCGTTCTGGTTGCTTTCTATAAATTTGTCCTCAAAGGACTCAAGCTCAACATCGCTTACTGTGCCTATAGCCGCCATGGTGTATATCCTGTCAGGCTCGGTTTTTATACTTATGTCAAGGAGCTGTTCAGTCTGGTTTCCGGCAGGAAATATCTGTACATTGAATATTCCGCTCCTTGCAGGTATATATTCTGTAAAATCTTCGTATTTAAGGTTTCTCACAGCAAGCCTTCTGTTTACATATATGTCTATGGTGAGTGAAGGCTGGTTGGGTATAGCGTTTAAAAAACGTATAAAAGAGATTTTTTTCTTTTCAGGCTCTTTGTCGGGTGTGGAATTGCTGTCACAGTTGCAGTCTGGATAATACATAATCAATAACCCCCTTTTCTGGTTACAGTATATGGCGGGGGAAAATAATAAGTGCAGGTACAAAAAATAAAAGGACACCCCTATTTTATTTCGGGTATCCTTTTATCTGTATGTTTTTGAGTGAAAAAAGCGAATTCAGGCGAAATTTTCTGAAATGATTTTTACAGCCGGGTTATGTATAAGCGTCTCTCCATGCTCAATAAGGAAATATTTTGTAAGCACGTTTGATGTATACATATTGCCGTACTCGTTGAGCACGGATTCTATTGTGTCATAATTATCGTCCTGCTCGCTCTGAAGCAGCAGAAAATATCTGCTGTTGTAGGAGTAAAGCTCGCTGTAGCCATTAAACATAGACGCTATGCGCACAGAAGCGTCGATTGCGTTGTCAAGGCAGACGAAATAGTAAATCATTATATTTTCCTCTGATATGTTTTCGTTATTTAAGGAAGCTATTCCCTTTTTCTTATACCGCCTTAAGTCTTTGTTCTGCGATATAAGAGCCACATTTTCTTTTTGCGAATTTTTGTCAGGAAGTTTGGTAACTATAATCATAAGGCCGTCCAAGGAAATAGGCATAGCTTCAACCATGAGGGGGGTGTTGTCAACCTCAAAGCCGCATTCGCTGAACGCCTTTTCCATAAGGCCGCGGAAAAGCTCCTGAGTCTTATCCGAAGGCTTGATAAGTTCCTCAAGCTTAATATTGTTTTCCTTGAGGTCGGTGTTTGTGAGTATCAGCTTAATCTGGTTATCGCTTATCTTTTCTATTTTCATGTTATCACTTCCAATCTGTTATATGATGTAAGTATAATTAAAAAACAGCATTATGTAAAGAGGTTATTATTGCATGACATGTAATTGTAATGTAAAAAACGCAGTATATTCACTGTTTTTACCTTTTAAAATGGCTGTAATGATTAAATAGTATAAATTTTACTATTTAAATAAATTTACAGAATTTTTTATACCTAATGACTTGAAATATCAGACAGAGGGCTTTATAATTATAATAAAAAAGGAGGGGTTCATAAATGAGCAAAAAGGCTTTGATGTTAAGACCTGTTGATACTGTGGCTACTGTTGTTGAGGATATTGAAAAGGGTGACAGTGTCTGTTATCTGCTGGACGGAAAAAATGAATCTGTTACGGCTCTGGAAGATATTCCGGCATACCATAAAATCGCACTTAAGGATATGGCGGAGGGTGAGCATGTAATTAAGTACGGACAGATAATAGGGGCTATGACAAGCGATGCAAAAGCGGGAAACTGGATTAGCCACAAAAATATTATGTCACTTCCAAGAAATTACGAGGATGAGCTTTAAGCTTGTTTAATGCCTGTGCAAAGCATTTGAGGCGGAACATGTCGGCAAAATACGTGGCATGCAGGTTTGATTTGCGCTGTTAAAAATTATTATAGCATAAGTATGGGGCTATCTGAATAAATTTTTTGATTTTTTATTATTTGCCTGATATATGGAACAAGAACAAAAGGAGGAACCTTTTATGAATTTTATGGGATACAGAAGGCCGGACGGAAAAGCCGGCATAAGAAATAAAGTGCTTATACTTCCTACCTGCGCCTGTTCAAGCGAGACATCAAGAATTGTTGCCGAGCAGGTAGAAGGAGCTATATATGTGTCAAACCAGGCGGGCTGTTCTGAGGTTGAGCAGAACCTGAAAATATGCTTTGACATGTATTCCGGCTTTGCCGCAAACCCTAATATATATGGTACAGTGCTTATAGGCCTTGGCTGTGAGGGCTGTACGCCTGATAAAATGGCAGACGCGATAAGGGAAAAGACAAATAAGCCTTTGGAGATTGTTGTTATACAGGACGAGGGCGGAACTGTAAACGCCATAACAAAGGCTGTAAAGTACGCAAGGAGGCTTGCACAGGAGGCTTCTCTTGTAAAAAAAGAGGAAATACCTGTGAGCGAGCTTTTTCTGGGGCTTGAGTGCGGCGGAAGCGACGCTACAAGCGGCCTTGCGGCAAACCCTGTAGTTGGAAAGGTCAGCGATTTGCTTGTTGATAACGGCGGCTCGGCTGTAATGAGTGAGACTACCGAATTTATAGGAGCTGAGCATATACTGGCTAAAAGGGCGGCTACCCCTGAAATTAAAAAGCAGATTATAGGCATATGCAAGGGCCTTGAAGAGCACCTTGCCAATGTTAACCAGAACCTCAGGACAGGCCAGCCTACACCGGGAAACAAGGACGGAGGCATATCCACAATTGAAGAAAAATCACTCGGCTGTATTTACAAGGGCGGTACAAGGCCTATTGTAGAAGTGCTGGACTATGCGCAGATGCCTACAAAAAAAGGTGCACTTATTATGGACACGCCGGGCTTTGATGTTGCCAGTGTTACTGCTATGGTCGCCGGCGGCTGTCAGGTTGTAATTTTTACTACAGGCAGAGGAACGCCTACGGGAAACATTATAGCACCTGTTATAAAGGTAACGGGCAACTCAAAGACATATGAAAAAATGAGCGACAACATTGACTTTGACGCCAGTGTTGTTCTTACAGGTGAAAAATCAATAGATGAGCGGGGAGAGGAGCTTTTTAACGAGCTTCTTGAGGTTGCAAACGGAAAAGTTACAAAGGCGGAGGCTTTTGGCTTTAACGAGTGCTCTATGAACAGAATCTGCAAGTTTATCTGATTTGAAAATTAACAGGGGGCTTTGCTGTATAAGCCCCCTGATATTTTTATGCTTATTATGCCTGATTGACATGTAATACCCTTTGGTCTATAATATTGGTTATAAATGACAAAATGGGCTGATGTTAAGTACGTTTTGTAGATACTTTGTATAATTTATAAATCAAATTAAAACTGTCCTATGTAGCCAGTATTGCACCCAAAGGGGGATATTTATGCACAAATGTGTTGTAATTGCCGACGACCTTACAGGCGGTAACGCCACCGGAGTGATGATTAGCGGTTATGGATACGATACATATTCAATAGTCAATATGGAAGGGCTTGACCCTAACAATATGCCTGAATGCGACTGTATTGTATACCCTACAAACAGCCGTCAGGTAAACTCGGACACAGCGTATAAGCTTGTTTATAACGCCACTAAGTTTTTTATGAATGACAACATATCGGTTTACTCAAAACGGATAGACTCAACGCTCAGGGGAAACCTCGGCAGCGAGACTGACGCTATGCTTGATGCCCTTGACAACGGTGCCATAGCTATGGTTGTACCGTGTTTTCCGCAGGCGGAAAGGGTTATAATTGGAGGTTATGTGCTTGTAAAGGGAGTACCGCTTCACAAGACAGAGGCTGCCGCAGACCCATTGGCGTCTATTAACACTCCATTGCCGGCGCTGCTTTTCAGAAAGCAGTCAAAATACGATATAGGCTCAATTATGATTGACGACATGATGTACGGAGTGGACTATATAGCTGACAAAATAAACCTGTATAAAAAGGAAGGCAAGCGGATTATAATATTTGACAGCCTTACACAGGAGGATATGGACACGGTGGCTGACGCTGTGATAAAGAGCGGCGTTAATTTTATAGCTGTTGACCCGGGCATATTTACCGCAACTGTTGTAAGCAAGCTTGTGCCAAGCACAAAGGCGGGAAAGACAAACAATAAGGTGCTTGCTGTAGTGGGAACTACAAACGCAGTGGCCAGAGGGCAGCTTGAGGAGTTTTTGCAGACCCAGCCAAAAATACTTAATATTTACGCTGAGACTGAGGAATTTTTGAGAAGCCCTGAAAGACGTGAAGCAGAAATTGCAAGAATTGTAAATGAGGTTCTGTATAAGTGCCAGGACTATGAGATGTGTTCGGTTGTGGGAGACGGGATTTTTCCGGCAAAGAGGATTTCATTCAAGACTTATATGGAGTATTACAATACATCAGCCGAGGGTGTGTCAAGAATAATAAACGATGCGTTTGCCGAAGTCACTGAAAAGATTCTCAGAGGAGAGAAAACATTCAGAGGGCTTTATACATCAGGCGGAGACATAACTGTTGCCGTATGCAGGCGCCTTAATGTGGCGGGGCTTAAGCTTGTGGAAGATGTAGCACCTCTGGCGGCACATGGCGAGATGCTTATGGGAGATTTTGACGGCCTTAAGATAGTTACAAAGGGCGGAATGGTCGGTGACCGCTACGCTATGAAAACCTGCATGAATTACTTAGCGAGAAAGATAAATAATTAAATATATAAAATTAAATAGATTTGAAGTATAAATCTGAATGTCTGGAGGAATTTTTATGAAACCCCTTGTAGCCATACCAATAGGAGACCCGGCGGGAGTAGGTCCGGAGATAACAGTAAAGGCGCTTGCCCTCAAAGAGATTTTTGACGCGGCCAGATGCGTTGTAGTGGGCGACAGAAAAATAATAGAAAACGCGGTAAAGATAACAGGTGCAGGATTAAAAGTAAATGTTATATCTGACCCCGATAAAGGAGATTACTCGGAGGGAATACTGAACCTTGTCGACCTTGACAATATAGATATGGAAAGGTTTGAATTTGGAAAGGTTCAGGGAATGTGCGGAAAGGCAGCCTATGAGTATATAGAAAAATCCGTAGCCCTTGCCAATGACAGAAAAGTTGACGCTGTAGCGACAACGCCAATTAATAAAGAGGCGCTCAGGGCAGGCGGCATTAATTTTATAGGACATACTGAAATTTTTGGAGCGCTCACAAACACTCCTGACCCGCTTACAATGTTCGAGGTAAGGGGGCTGAGGGTATTTTTCCTCACAAGGCACGTGTCTTTGAGGCAGGCCTGCGATATGGTAAAAAAGGACAGGATAATTGACTATGTAATAAGGTGCAAGGAGGCTTTAAAACGCCTTGGAGTTACAGAAGGCACAATGGCTATAGCCGGACTTAACCCTCACAGCGGAGAGCACGGGCTTTTTGGCAATGAGGAGGTTGAGGAGGTTATACCGGCTGTTGAGGAGCTTAAAAACATGGGCTACGATGTAGCAGGGCCAATAGGCGCCGACTCGGTTTTCCACCTTGCGCTTAAAGGCAAGTTCAACAGTGTTTTAAGCCTTTACCATGACCAAGGGCATATTGCCACAAAAACCCTTGATTTTGAGCGTACTATAGCCATTACAGGCGGTATGCCTATACTGAGGACATCTGTTGACCACGGAACGGCCTTTGACATAGCCGGCAGGAATATTGTAAGCGAGGTAAGCATGGCTGAGGCTATACTGCTTGCCGCCAAGTATTCTCCTAATTTTGCAAAATAACAGTTGATAAAATCCTTAAATACCCTTATACTGATTTAAGTATAGGGTATTTTTTTTACTGTTTTATGAAAATTGCGGTCAATACCGTATTATAATAACACTTTTGGAGGGATTTGAATGGAATTGAAATTTGCCGACAGAATGGACAGTTTTAAGGAGGGTATATTTACTACTCTTGCAAACATCAAAAAGGAGAGAATAAAGGAGAACAAACCGGTTTATGACCTTTCAGTAGGCACGCCGGATTTTCTGCCTGAAAAGCACGTGATTGACGCTCTTGTTGAGGCCGCAAAGATTCCTGAAAATTACAAATACGCCATTACAGATACTGACGAGCTTATATCGGCTGTTCAGACATGGTATAGGAGAAGGTATGATACAGAGCTTGAAAAAGATGAGATAATGTCACTCTATGGCTCTCAGGAAGGTATGAGCCGTATTGCCCTTACCGTTTGTAACCCTGGAGAAACTATTCTTGTGCCTAACCCCGGATATCCTGTTTTTGCCATAGGACCAATGCTCAATGACGCCAATATAGTCAACTACGAGCTGAGGGAAGAAAACGGTTACCTTATTGATTTCAGCTCGATACCTGAAAATATAGCCAAAGAGGCAAAGGCCATACTTGTTTCATATCCCGCAAACCCTATATGCCGCCTTGCTCCGGTAAGCTTTTATGAGGAGTTAATAGCATGGGCTAAAAAATATAATGTAATAGTGCTCCATGACAACGCCTACTCCGAGCTTGTATATGACGGAAAGAGAGGCATCTCATTCCTTTCGGTTGAGGGTGCCAGGGAGGTCGGCATTGAGTTTAACTCACTGTCAAAGACATATAACCTTACAGGCGCAAGGATTTCATTTGCTGTAGGAAACAAAGAGATTATATCTCAGTTTAAGAAACTGCGCTCCCAGATTGACTATGGTATTTTCCTTCCTGTGCAGAAGGCTGCTGTGGCTGCGCTTCTGGGGCCTCAGGACAGTGTTGAAAACAACAGGGCGGAATATGAGCGCAGAAGGAATGCTCTGAGAGACGGACTTGAGTCTATAGGCTGGAAAGGCATGGTATCTGAGGGAACAATGTTTGCGTGGGCGCCGCTGCCTGAGGGATATACGGATTCAAACGATTTTGTACTTGAGCTTATAGAAAAGGCCGGTGTATTCTGTGTTCCGGGCAGTGTATTTGGAAGCCTTGGAGAGGGCTATGTCAGGTTTGCCCTTGTACATAACGTTGAGGGCATGAAAAAAATAGTGGAATCAATAAAGAACAGCGGAATACTTGAAAAATAATATGTGGTAACAATAAAATGTCCTGTGAGAAAAGCTCACAGGGCATTTTTAATTTGGTCCGGTGTTTTGAGTATCGAGCAGAGGTTTTTAATCATTCTGGCGGTTATTCCCCAAATTACATCGCCTTTATATTCATAAAAATATTCCACCATTTTGGGTTTTGACCACTGGTAGTTTTCACCGCCGAATATTTTGTCAAAGGGAAAGTCTTCCGGAAAGTCGTACCTCATGTTTATTGTGTATTTTTCAGGCTCGGTTTCCATAAAAAATTTAACAGGTACAGCTATGACCTTTTCAACCTCGTCATGGCTTATATTAATTCTTTTTACAGCTTCAGGCTTTATTTTTGCCGCAATAGGTATTATGTATATACCAAAAGCCGAAACTATAAAATCGAGCCTTCCAAGTATATCTATATCCCTTTCGGCAATGCCTATCTCCTCAAATGTCTCACGCACAGCGGTTTCTTCCGGAGACTCATTGTTTTCGGCATGGCCTCCCGGAAAGCAGAAATCACCGGGCTGCCTGTCAAGGTCAAGTGCCCTCTGAGTTATAAGCAGCTTAAGCTCGCCGTTATCCTCAAACAACGGCAGCAAAACAGCGGCAGGCCTGAGACCTCCGCCGGGATTTAAGGTACGGTGCCTGAATATTTTTTCAACAGGCGCAAATATATCCTGCATTTCAATCCCTCCTGAGTTTTATAAATTTTGCCGCTTTGCGGCGGTTGGCGTCCTCCATTTTAGCATAATGCTTTTTTGTGGTGTTTACATCAGCATGGCCAAGCACATCGGCCACAAGGTAAATATCGCCTGTTTCGTTGTAAAGTGCAGTGCCGTAAGTGCTCCTGAGCTTGTGCGGTGTTATTTTTTTGAGCTTGACACTGACTGTGGAGTATTTCTTTACAAGGTTCTGCACAGCCCGTGTTGTTATGCGCGTGCGCTGGCCGGAAAGAAAAAGGGCGTTTTCATGTCCGGGCTTGGCGTCGGTTTCGCTGCGCTGCTCAATGTAGGTTAAAAGGGCCTGCCGCACCTCATCGCCAAAGTACAGCACCGATTCGTTGCCGCCCTTGCGTGTAACCTTTACTCCGTTGTTTTTAAAGTCGATATCCTTTATATCTATTCCCACGCATTCTGACACACGCATGCCGGTGCCAACAAGAAGAGTAACTATTGCCAAATCACGGGCCTTGGTTTTCTCATGGAATTTCTGCTGTCTTTCTGTAAGGTTATCACCTTTTTCTATCTCGTCAAGGAGGTCGGCGGTCTCGTTTGGCTCAAGGCGTATAATTTCCTTGTCGTGTATTTTAGGGGTTTCAATCAACGCGGGAGGGTTGGTTTTGATTTTCTGTACCCTCACGAAATACTTGTACATGCTCCTTATAGCCGCAAGCTTTCTTGCACGGCCTTTTTCGCCGTTTTGCACATCTATATAGCTGTACTCGCAGTCCGGCCGCTCTTTTTTGTAAAAGCTTATGTATTCCAAAAACAAGTCGATATCTGCTGTGTCAATTTTATCAAGGTCAACGGCCTCAAGGGATTCCATTGTTTTTTCGCACAGTTCCGGATGGTTGTCAAGTATATACTGGAAAAAAAGCCTCAGGTCATAGGCATAGTTTATTCTTGTGCGTACAGATGTGTTTTTCTGGCTCAGACTTCTGAAAAACTCGGCGCAGAAGGGCGGAAGTGTCTCCAGAAGCTCCCTCAGGTGCAGAAGGCCTTTGCTGTTTTGTTCCTCATAATAGCTTTTTTCAGGCATATTACATTACTCCTTATCCCAGCCCTTTATATGGGAGCGCTGTATGGCGCTGAATATTTTGCCGTCCAGGTTATCGTATTTCTTTCCAAGGTCATAAAGCAGGTCCTTTATTTCCTGTCGCTTTGTGTTTCCGTTTGCCGGACATGGGTTTTTGACAATTGTAAGCTCGTTTTTGCTTATATAGCCTTTTATTTCTTTTTCCGGTACATACATAAGAGGACGTATTGAGTACAGCTTTTTGCGGTCCAAGTAAGAAACAGGGGCAAAAGTGTTTATTCTGGCCTCAAAAATCAGGCTCATCATAAATGTTTCGGTTATATCGTCACGGTTATGACCAAGGGCTATTTTGTTGCAGCCAAGCTCCTCTGCCTTGTCATTAAGTGCGCCTTTGCGCATTTTGGCGCAGAGTGAGCAGGGGTTTGTTTCCTTTCGCTCATTAAATATTATATCTCCGATATCGGTTTCTACCACATGGTAATCCACATTTAATTTTTCGCAGAGACTGTTCATGGCTGAAAAATCAGTTCCATCAAAGCCAAGCGATACAGTAACGGCGCATATATCAAATTTATTTGGATAAAACCGCCTGAGGTCGCTTAAGGCCAAAAGAAGGCATACGCTGTCCTTTCCTCCGGACAGGCCCACAGCGATTTTATCCCCGCTGTTTATCATCTTATAGTCATCAACTGCTCGGCGTACATAGCTTAAAAGCCTCTGGTGCTTCATAAAAATTCCTCCGGTATTGTCAGTGTGTCTGCGGCCGTGATTAAAGGCGGCCTTTAATATAAGTATACATTAAAAAAACAAACTGTTAAAGATATTTATGTCTGTAAAAAGAGTATTTAACAGTTTCTATATTAAATGGCTCTTTTTGCAGAGCTTTAATCGTTTAAACAGACAATTTTTGTTTTAATTGTATTTATCAGGGCGTAATTGTCAATTATACAAGATAAAACAAAGCTTTTATGTCAGCACTCGCCGTACATTTTACATATTTTGTGTTTATTCTATTGAAATTGTTTTGCCGTTAAATTATAATTACTTTTATAACTTTAAATACGGGAATACAGTAAAAAATATGCGTAATGGCTTGATTTATCAATATAAAACGGATTTATTTTACTGAAAGTGTGTTTTTATTTATCGTATATACAGTAAAATTATGATGGGGTTTATTTTTTATTATTTTAATCTGGTGTGCATGGCACAGAAAGGGGGATTGGGGTTATGTCTATTGAAAACGAATTATATAAGCAGTTAACTGACAGAATATTGCTTTATCATCCTACAAGGGATTTCAGCAAGCTTGAAAACGCGGTTAATTTTGCTGTTGACGCGCATAAGGACCAAAAGAGGAAATCCGGGGAGCCATATATAATCCACCCTCTGAAAGTGGCGTTTATTCTTGCTGAGCTTGAGATGGATATGGAAACCATTATAGCCGGAATACTTCACGATACAATAGAGGATACGCCGTTTACCTACGCTGATATTGAGAGGTATTTTGGTGAGGAGATAGCCGTGCTTGTAGATGGGGTTACAAAGCTTGGCCGTCTGTCATACTCGGTTTCAGTTTCAAAGGAAGAAATTCAGGCGGAAAACTTCCGTAAAATGTTTATGGCTATGGCAAAGGATATAAGGGTGCTCCTTATAAAGCTTGCCGACAGGCTTCACAATATGCGTACACTCAACTATATGACTGAGGCCAAGCAGAAGGAAAAGGCAAAGGAAACCCTTGATATTTATGCTCCCCTTGCAGACAGGCTTGGTATAGCCAAAATCAAGACAGAGCTTGAGGATTTGTGTTTTAGATACCTCTATCCTGTGGAGTACGCCGACCTTCTGGCTAAAATTGAGCTTAAAAAGGAGGAATGCCTCACATATGTAAACAATATTGTGAGGGACCTCTCCGAGAAAATGAAGGAAAATAATATTGACGGAAAGGTTTACGGCAGGAATAAGCATATGTTCAGCATTTTTAAGAAAATGCGGAACCAGCAGAAGAGCTTTGACCAGATTTATGATTTATTTGCTGTAAGGGCTATAGTAAACACCGTGGGTGACTGTTACGCTGTACTGGGTATTGTGCATGATATGTATAAGCCTATGCCGGGCAGGTTTAAGGACTATATAGCCATGCCAAAGCCAAATATGTACCAGTCTCTTCATAATACGCTTATAGGGCCAAGGGGTGAGCCTTTTGAGATACAGATAAGGACATTTGAAATGCACCGTACATCTGAATACGGTATAGCGGCGCACTGGAAATACAAGGAGGGCGACACAGGGCTTACTTCAAGGCAGGAGGAAAAGAAGCTTGCGTGGCTCAGGCAGATACTTGAGTGGCAGCAGAACATGAGCGACAACAGGGAGTTCATGGAAACTGTAAAGACAGAGCTCAACATATACAATGACAGAATATACGCCTTTACACCTCAGGGGGATGTAATTAACCTTCCGGCAGGCTCAACGCCTATTGATTTTGCTTACATGATTCATTCTGCTATAGGCAACAAAATGGTGGGCGCAAGGGTAAACGGAAAGATTGTCACATTTGACTATCAGCTTAAAAACGGCGACAGGGTTGAAATTATCACAAGCCAGAACTCAAAGGGGCCAAGCAATGACTGGCTTAACCTTGTAAAAAGCTCACAGGCACGAACCAAAATAAACCAGTGGTTTAAAAAGGAGCTCAAAGACGAAAATATAATAAGGGGCAAGGAGCTTATTGCGGCTGATGCTAAAAAGAAGGGCTATACCGTAAGCGAGCTTTTAAAGCCAGACTGGCTTGAGGTGGTATGCCGCAGGTTTGCGGCTAAAAATTACGATGCGCTTTGTTCTTCTGTAGGCTATGGAGGCCTTAAAGAGGGACAGGTGGTAAACCGGCTTATTGAGGAGGCCAAAAAGGACGAAAAGAAAAACCAGTCTGTAGAGGATATAATAAACAATATGAAAGAATCCTCACAGAAGGCTTCGTCAGGAAAGAAGAAAAAAGGCAATGGTGTTGTGGTAAAAGGCGTTGGAGATGTATCTGTAAGGTTTTCACACTGCTGCAACCCGGTGCCCGGCGATGAGATAATAGGCTTTGTTACAAGAGGCCGAGGTGTTTCAATACACAGGACAGACTGTGTGAATATAATCAATCTTGACGAGATAGAAAGGCACAGGCTGATAGAGGCTGAATGGGACAGCTCTGAAGATGCTCCCGCAAATGTTTCCTATACTGCTGAGCTCAGGCTTATATGCGATGACCGTGTAGGGCTTGTTCTGGATGTTTCCAGAGTGCTGACTGATGAGGGAATGAGGGTTAAGGCCCTTAGCGCCAGAAGCCTTAAGGACGGTACGGCAATACTTGATATTTCGGTTGATATAACAGGCAAGGAGCAGCTTGAAAAGCTGTGCGTTAAATTCAACAATATTACAGGTGTTGATGAGATTCAGAGGGTGACAAGCTGACGGAGGTAAGGTATGCGTGCAGTTGTACAGCGCTGTAGTTGCGCGGAAGTTAAGGTTGACGGAAACACTGTAGCCCGTATAGGAAGGGGCGTGCTTGTGCTGGCGGCCTTTGCTCCGGGTGATACGGCAAATGACATTGATTATATAATAGACAAAACATATAACCTGAGGATTTTTTCTGATGCGAATGATAAAATGAACCTTTCGGTAAAGGATATGGACGGCGGAATGCTGTTTGTGCCAAACTTTACACTTTACGGTGACGCAAGACACGGAAGAAGGCCGGGCTACACAGACGCTGCGCAGCCGGAATTGGCTGAAGCGCTTTTTGAGGAGCTGAAGAAAAGGGTTTCGGCACTGGAGCTGAAAGAAGCAGGCTTTGGTATATTTCAGGCTGATATGAAGGTGGAGCTTATAAATGACGGACCTATTACTTTGCTGTTGGACAGCTCAAAAATGTTTTGAGGAGGCGATTTAAATGAAACTGCTTAAGCATGTGGTAAGAAGCATGGACCAGAATGTTTATATTTATTTTGATGAAAACACAAAAGAAGGCGTTATTATAGACCCGGGCGCTCAGGCGGCAGCGATAGCCGAAATTATTTACAAGAACGGTGTTTATGTAAAGGCTATACTGCTTACACACGGCCATGGCGACCATATCGGGGCTGTAGAGGCTCTTAAAGTAAAATACAACGTGCCTGTGGGCGCCCACAGGTGGGAGGTTCCTGTGCTTGCAGATGAGGGGCTTAACCTTTCGGGAATGGTTGGCGAGTCAACAAGCATGGCTCTTGATTTGACATTTGAAGACGGAGACGAGTTTAAATTTGATAACTGTACACTTAAGGTTATCCATACGCCTGGCCACACACAGGGCGGTGTCTGTTATTATGACGCCGAAAACAAAGTGCTGTTTTCAGGCGACACGCTGTTTTATGGCTCTGTGGGAAGGACAGATTTTCCAAACCCTCCTGTAAAGGACGGCATAGGCTACCCTTCCTATGAAAACACAGACAGACTCCTTGGTTCAATACAGACAAAGCTGTATACACTTCCTGACGAGACAAAAGTTTACCCGGGGCATGGACAGCAGAGCAGTATCGGGTTTGAGAAAAAATTCAACCCGTTTGTAAAAGGCTGACAGGTATGGTTAATTTTGTTTTGGCCGGACACGATTTCGGCTACGAGGTACAGACTGCAATACAGATATTTTTCCCTAACCGCCACTATTATCCGGCTGTGAGCGTACCGCCGGAAGGTATGGTGGTTAAGAGTGTTTATACAGAAAATTCGGCTGAAGCCTGCCTGTTTATTGACGGTGCGCCTGTTGCCGAAAGTGTGTTGGACCACAGCGCGGATATAAGCGAAAAGGATAAAAAACATATAATAAAAGAGGCTGTTTTTAATGTACTCAGCAAATTTACCGGATATACGCCAAAATGGGGAATGATTACCGGTGTCCGTCCGGCAAAGACAGCAAGTGAGCTAAGTGCTGAAGGCCTTTCTGACAGGGAGATACTGGAATATTTTACCGGCAGGTTCAGGGTGTCGGAGGACAAGGCGGCTCTTGCGCTTAAGGTGTCCAGGGCCGAAAAAGAAATACTTGAAGAAAACAGGCCTGAGGATATGAGCATTTATATAGGCATACCATTCTGTCCTACAAGGTGCCTTTACTGTTCTTTTACTTCATATCCAATAGACAGGTATGCAAAAAAGGCAGATGAGTATATAGCCGCACTTTCGAGGGAGCTCAGGTTTATAGCTGAAAACATAAAGGGCCGCAGGATACGTTCGCTCTATATCGGAGGCGGAACGCCTACATCTCTGAGCGAAAACCAGTTTGAGGCGCTTATAGACAGTGTGTGCGGTAATTTTGATACGGAAAGTGTTGAGGAGTTTACGGTTGAGGCCGGAAGGCCAGATACCATAACGCCAAATAAGCTTAAAGCCATGCGGAAAGCCGGGGTTAGCAGGATTTCTGTAAATCCACAGACAATGAACCAGAAAACGCTGGATATAATCGGAAGGCGGCACAGTGTAGAAGATATTAAAAACGCATTTTATATGGCGCGGGCCGAGGGCTTTGAAAATATCAACATGGACCTGATACTGGGGCTGCCTGAGGAGGGCATTGAAGATGTGGAAAACACTATGCTTGAGATTGAAAGCCTGTCTCCTGAAAGCATAACGGTACATACACTGGCTGTTAAGAGGGCCTCAAGACTTAAGGAAAATATATTCTCTTACGATTTGGCTGCGGCTGACGACATGGACAAAATGATTAATCTTGCAGCTGGATACGCTGAAAAAATGGGGCTTGAGCCATACTATATGTACAGGCAAAAGGCTATGCTGGGCAATTTTGAGAATGTGGGATACTGCCGCAGAGGCTGCCAAAGCATTTACAACATAGAGATTATGGAGGAAAAGCAGACTGTGATAGCGGCAGGGGCCGGAGGCGCCACAAAGCTGTATGACCCGGTTAAAAATGAGCTGGTGAGGGTTTTTAACGTAAAGAGTGTTGAGGACTATCTAGCAAGGCTTGACGAAATGCTTGTAAGGAAGGTAAAAGCCTTTAGCCTGAACAGATGGTAAAAGGCGGATTTAAAGTGTTTTATAAAAGCTGTTTTGAATATTGATTTGTGAAGTATTGTCATTTTGTTCAAGAAAATTTGAAAATACTATTGACAAATCAAAATTGAGTTATTAGAATATAAAACAATATTTCGGTAGTTAATATTTGAACATAGAATAAATGCAGTGAACAAGAGGAGTAGCCAGAGGCAGCCAATAGAGAGAAGGACTTATAAGCTGAAAGGTCTTTTTGGATATGCGGTGGTGAAGGTAGCTTGGGAGTTTCCGTATTAAAGTTTTGGACTGATACAAAATGTAGATTCGGGCGGGCGGCGCCGTTATACGCTTACAAAGAGTTTTCAGCTGTGAGGCTGAAAAAATTAAGGTGGTACCGCGAGCTTTCGTCCTTTTGTGCGAAAGCTCTTTGTTTATTTATAACGCAAATAAACAGGCAGGCACCTCACGCAAAAAAGGAAATACCAGTTTTTAAAGCTTACCGGACGCGATGATTTTGCGCAGGCAAAGTCTTTTTTAACATACGGAGGTAAATACTATGCTTACTCAATCACCAAAGGGAACAAGGGATATATTTGGCAGAGAAATGCCTTTATGGCACAGCGTGGAAGCTAAAATGCGCGCTTTATGCGATAATTTTGGAATAGAGGAAATCAGAACACCTGTATTTGAGCACACAGAGCTGTTTTTAAGAAGCGTTGGCGATACAACGGATATTGTGCAGAAGGAAATGTATACTTTTGACGACAAGGCCTCAAGAAGCATTACGCTTAAGCCGGAAGGCACAGCTGGCGTGGCAAGAGCTTATATAGAGCACGGTCTGTTCAACAACGCCCAGCCTACAAAGCTTTATTATATACAGCCTACGTTCAGATACGAGAATACGCAGGCCGGAAGGCAGAGGCAGTTTACACAGTTTGGCATTGAGATGTTCGGCTCATATTCGCCTGCACTTGACGCCGAGGTAATTTCGGTAGCGGCACAGCTTATTGACGAGCTTGGGATTAAGGATATTGAGCTGAGGATAAACAGCCTTGGCTGCCCTGAATGCAGGGCAAAGTACAACAAAGCGCTGAGGGAATTTATAGGCAGCAATATAGACGGCCTTTGCAGGGAATGCAGGGCGCGCTATGAGAAAAACCCGTTGAGGGTGCTTGACTGCAAGGAGGAGGGCTGCAAAAAGATTATAGCAGGCGCTCCTTCCATAATAGACTGTCTGGGAGACGAATGCAGGGAGCATTTTGAAAAGCTTAAGGAAATACTGGATTCTATGGGTATAAAATATACAGTTGACCCGATGATTGTAAGGGGGCTGGATTACTACACAAGAACAGTGTTTGAGTTTGTAACAACAAGTATTGGAGCACAGAGCACTGTGTGCGGCGGAGGCAGGTACGATAACCTTATAGAGGAATGCGGAGGGCCGAAAACCGGAGCAGTTGGATTTGGGCTTGGAATGGAAAGGCTTATGCTTACCCTTGAGGCACAAAACGGCCAGTACGATGAAAAGCCGTACAGGGATATATTTGTAGGCTCTATGGGTGAAGAAGGGTTTGTGAAGGCTCAGGCTGTTGTATTTGAACTGAGAAAGGCCGGCATAATGGCTGAATCCGACACAGTTGGCCGCAGCGTGAAAGCTCAGATGAAATACGCAAATAAAATTGGGGCGGCGTACTCAATGGTTCTTGGCGGTGATGAGATAGCAAGCGGAAAGGCTGTTTTAAAGAACATGGATACAGGTGAAGCCGAGGAAGTGATGCTTGAAGGCATTGTTGACAAGATGAAATATATAATAGGTTGACTGTATTAACTGCGCGACAAACGTGGTTTTATATATAAAATTTTAATGCGAATATTCAATGGTGAATACAGGAGGTTATAGTTATGGATATCAAAGTTACTTTAACACAGAACAGAAAAGAAAAACCGGATTACTCAAATCTTCCTTTTGGAGTTTACTACACGGACCATATGTTTGAGTGGGATTACACAGAAGGAATCGGCTGGCATGACCCAAGAATTGTGCCTTTCCACAATCTTGAGATGAGCCCTTGCAGCATGGTTTTGCATTATGGCCAGACAACATTTGAGGGACTTAAGGCTTACCTTGGCAAGGACGGCGAAATCAGGCTTTTCAGGCCGGAGCTTAACATGGAAAGACTCAACAAGTCTAATGAGCGTCTTGTTATACCGCAGTTTGATATTCAGGACGGAGTTGAGGCCATAAGGAAGCTTGTTGAGGTTGATAAGGACTGGATTCCTACCGGCGAGGGCACAAGCCTTTACATAAGGCCTTTTATAATCGCCACAGACGTTCATATCGGCGTTCACCCTGCAAAGACTTATAAATTCATGATAGTACTTTCTCCTGTAGGCTCATATTATGCTGAGGGAATAAACCCTGTAAGGATATATGTTGAAGATGAGTACTGCAGAGCTGTCAGGGGCGGTATGGGCTACACAAAAACAGCTGGAAACTACGCAGCAAGCCTTATAGCGCAGGAGATAGCTGAGCAGAGAGGCTACACACAGGTTCTCTGGCTTGACGGTGTGGAAAAGAAGTACATTGAGGAAGTTGGAACAATGAACATTATGTTCGTTATCGACAATGAGGTTGTAACACCTGAGCTTAACGGAAGCATACTTCCTGGTATAACAAGAAGAAGCGCTATCGAGCTTTTGAGGGCAAATGGATACAAGGTTACTGAGAGAAAGGTAGCCATAGAGGAGATTTTTGAGGCTGCCGACAAGGGTACACTCAATGAGGTATTCGGTACAGGCACCGCGGCTGTTATCTCTCCTGTAGGCGAGCTTTTATGGGAGGGCAGGACAATAAAGATTAATAATGGCGAAATTGGTCCTGTTTCTCACCTTGTATATGACACAATAACAGGTATCCAGAGCGGTAAGCTTGAGGATAAATACGGCTGGATTACAAAGGTTGACTAATCGGCTTTAAAGAGTAATTTCAGTATGGATAAGGCATACAAAATTAAAGAGCCGCCTATAGCGATATAGGCGGCTTTATTTTGTACAGGAGAGCGAAAATATGGCTTAGAATGTTGATGTTTTATTGTTTTTCTGTTAAACTTTTATCTGGTATTTAATTATAAATTAAAGCGGATAATACTATTATCAGTTATGTTAAGGAGATATTTGAAATGGGAGAATCTATGACAGGCTTAAAAAGGAGCCATATGTGCGGAGATATTACAGAAAGCCTTGCCGGTAAAAAGGTTACTGTTATGGGCTGGGTACAGAGAAGGCGTGACCTTGGCCAGCTTATTTTTATTGCACTCAGGGACAGAACCGGAATTGTGCAGGCTGTAGTGGACGGTTCGGCCGAGGAGGAGCTTTTTAAGAAGGCTGAAACCATAAGGAGCGAGTTTGTAGTATCAATAACAGGTACAGTTTCGCTCAGGACTGCCGAAAATGTAAACGAGAGTATGAAAACCGGAAAAGTTGAGGTTATAGCCGAGGATTTGAGGATATTGTCTGAAAGCGAGACTACGCCTTTTCAGGTTGAGGACAATATAAATGTAAACGATGAGCTCAGGCTCAAATACAGGTATATTGATTTGAGAAGGCCTTCTATTTTTAAGAATATTAAGCTCAGGCACGATGTTACACATGTTGTGCGGGATTTTCTTGACAATGAGGGCTTCCTTGAAATTGAAACGCCTATGCTCACAAGGAGCACACCGGAGGGGGCAAGGGATTACCTTGTGCCAAGCCGTGTGCACCCGGGCAATTTCTATGCTCTGCCGCAGTCGCCACAGCTGTTTAAACAGCTTCTTATGGTTTCCGGAATGGATAAGTATTTCCAGATAGCCAGATGTTTCCGCGATGAGGACCTGAGGGCGGACAGGCAGCCGGAGTTTACACAGATAGACATGGAGCTTTCGTTTATAGATATAGACGATATTCTTGATGTTAACGAGAGGCTTATAAAAAGGGTATTCAAAGAAGTCCTCGGCGTTGATGTAAAGACTCCTTTCAGGAGAATGACATGGAAAGAGGGCATGGAAAGGTTCGGCTCGGATAAGCCTGACATGCGCTTTGGAATGGAGCTTAAAAATTTAACATATATAGTTAAGGACACTGAGTTTGCAGTATTTAAAAACGCTGTTGAAGCCGGCGGCTCGGTGAGGGCTATAAATGCTGAGGGCTGCGGAAAAATGCCTAGAAAGCAGATAGACCAGCTTGTTGAGTTTGTAAAGACATATAAAGCTAAAGGACTTGCGTGGATAGCCGTAAATGACGACGGAACACTGAAAAGCCAGATTGCCAAATTCTTTACAGATGAAAAAATGGCAGAGATTGTAAGCGCTATGGGCGCTAAGCCGGGCGACCTTATACTTATCTGCGCCGACAGGAATAAGGTTGTATTTGACGCCCTTGGCGCACTGCGTCTTGAAATGGCAAGACGCCTTGAGCTTACAAGGCCTGACGATTACAACTTCCTCTGGATTACGGAATTTCCGATGTTTGACTGGAGCGAGGAGGAAAACAGGTTTGTGGCTGAGCACCACCCGTTTACCGCTCCTATGGACGAGGACATAGCACTGCTTGACACAGACCCGTCTAAGGTAAGGGCAAAGGCCTATGACATGGTTCTTAACGGTGTTGAGCTTGGCGGCGGAAGCATAAGGATACACAGGCCTGATATTCAGAAAAAGATATTTGAGCTTCTTGGCATGAGCGATGAGGTGGCTTACAACAAATTCGGGTTCCTGCTTAACGCGTTCAAATACGGTGTGCCTCCTCACGGCGGCCTTGCCTTTGGCCTTGACCGTATGGTAATGCTTATGGCTGGAGCTACAACGATAAGAGACGTGATAGCATTCCCTAAGGTAAAGGACGCATCATGTCTGCTTACAGACGCTCCTAACACTGTTGATGAGGCACAGCTGGACGAGCTTGATATAGCGGTAAAAGAGAATAATGACAATTAAGGCGGATAAATAATGGTTTAAAAGGCGGCATGGCACATAAAGGCATAATGTGCGTGCCGCCCTTTGTATCAGGTGTATTTTATTTATGTATACACTTAAATTTCTGTTGTAATTGAGTCCTTTTGATGTATAATTAATCAGGCGCAATATTATTCTTTTAGGAGGAATAAAATGTTTTTTGACAGGTTTTTTGGATTTGGAGAGAGTATAGGCATTGACCTTGGAACGGCCACTGTGCTTGTATTTATAAAGGGCAAAGGGATAGTTCTCAGAGAGCCTTCAGTTGTAACTATAGATAAAAATACCAACACGATTCTTGCGGTAGGCGAGGAAGCGCGTGAGATGATAGGCAAAACGCCGGGAAACATAGTAGCGGTGAGGCCGCTTAAAGAGGGCGTAATTTCGGATTATGAGACTACCGAACGCATGCTCAAATATTTCATTCAAAAGGCTATGGGAAGTCATCCGCTGGCTAAGCCAACTATCGCTGTATGTGTGCCGAGCAGCATAACAGAGGTTGAAAGGCGCGCTGTGGAGGACGCCACAAGGCAGGCGGGGGCCAGAAAGGTGCACATAATTGAGGAGCCTATAGCGGCAGCCATTGGCGCCGGAATAGATATATCAAAGGCATGTGGAAGCATGGTTGTAGACATAGGCGGAGGCACTACTGATATAGCCGTAATATCGCTTGGCGGCAACGTAGTAAGCACTTCACTTAAAATGGCCGGTGACAATTTTGACGAGGCTATAATAAGGCATATGAGAAAGAAACATAACCTGCTGATAGGCGAGAGGAGCGCCGAGGCTCTTAAAATAAATATCGGCACTGCTTATGAGCGTACAATGCCTGTTTCTATGGACATAAGGGGAAGAAACCTTATAACAGGACTCCCAAGAAATATAACTGTTACAAGTGATGAGATGCTTGAGGCGCTGTCTGAGCCGGTTAACCTTATAGCTGACGCTGTGCACTCAATACTTGAGAAAACACCTCCTGAGCTGGCGGCTGATATTGCCGACAGAGGAATTGTTATGACAGGCGGAGGAAGCCTTCTTTACGGCCTTGACAAACTGATAGAGGAGAGGACTGGCATTAACACAATAATAGCCGATGACGCTGTGTCATGTGTTGCCATGGGCACAGGGCAGTTTATTGAGTTTGAGGAAGGCTATATGCGTTCAAGAGGGCGCGCTGACAGGAGAAGGAATGAGGAGCAGTATTCAGCTTCTGCCGATATTACTGAAAAGAAAGCAAGAAGCCAGAAGGCATCAAGATAAATAAAAGGCGCTGTGTGATTTGGACACAGCGCCTTTTATTATGTGCTGGATATTGCTTAAAAAAAGCGTCTCTGCATTATAAGCAGGAAACGCTACAGGGGTGCTGCTTGACCGCATTAAGGGGCGCTTTAAAAGTTTTACGCAAAAACATATTGTATCAATACCATATACAGCACTGTTCCGCCGCCTATGGATATAAGAGTGTTCCTTTTCCATATATGAAGAATTGCCGTTGCCAGTATTGCTGATATTTCCGCCGCGCCGTGGGAGCCGGCTAAAAAATTAATATCCCTTACACAGTATATAATAAGTGTAGCTATAATAGCCGCAGGAAGAACCTTTCCAAGGTAGTTTACAACTGGCGGAACTTCTTTTTTGCCTCCGAAGAGTGCAAACGGCACAGCTCTTGTGGCAAACGTACATAAAGCGGCCAAAGCTATTGCTATAACTGAGTATATGTTTAATGGCATGTCTCCAGCGCCTCCTTACTTGCAGGCTCAACCGAGTGGCGCAGTACCATAAGGGAGCCGACAGTAATTATAAGTGACGGGAGTATAAAATTATCTGTGCCAAAAATTAGAATGCACAGCAGGGCTGATATGACACCGGCATATACAGGTACATGTGATTTGAAGCTTTCCCACTGCTCAATAAATATAACTACAAAGAGAGCGGTCATTGCAAAATCGACACCCTTAAAATTAAAGCTCAGAAGCTGGCCCATAAGTGCGCCGAATACGCACCCTGCAAGCCAATAGCTGTGGTCAAGAAAGGCTATGGCCTTTATTACCCTGCCGTCATTGATACCCACAGGCGTATGTGTGGAGCAGAGTATTGAGTATGTCTCATCTGTGAGCGAAAAAATCATATATGGATACATACTGCCGGCATTTTTGAAACGGTCAATAAACGAAAGGCCATAAAAGGCGTGGCGGCTGTTGAGAAGAAGCGTAAGCACAGCAACGGTTGCAAAAGGAGCTTTTACAGCCAGAAGGCTTGCCAGAAGCATTTGGCCTGAACCGGCATAAACAAAAAGGCTTATAAAAAATACCCAGATAAAATTGTATCCGGCGTTAAAGAGCACAAGCCCGCAGGCCGAGCCCAGAAATAAATACCCGAAAAGCACGGGTATTGTCTTTTGAAAAGCGTACTTAAAAGATTCTCTGTCCATAGTAAATATCCCCCATATTCCCCTTGTGAAAAAAAGTTGTTGACTTGATTTGTGAGATATTATAACATTGAAGTATATATTTGTAAAATAAATGGATTTAATTATATAATTTAAAATTATTAATGGATGTGACTGAAATGGAGCTAAGAAATATAGTTACTTTTTTAAGGATTGCGGAGCTTCAGAGCTTCACAAAGGCAGCCAAACAACTTGGATATAACCAGTCCACAGTTACAGTGCAGATTAAACAGCTTGAAAGCGAGCTTAATATAAAGCTCTTTGACAGGATTGGCAAAAACATACGCCTTACTGAAAAGGGCACAGAGTTTTTTGAGTACGCAAATGAGCTTGTGGCTATTGCCGAGAAAGCCAAAAAGATTGCCGTAAAGCCGTCTAAGCCTGTTGGAAAAGTGAGGATAGGCATGCTTGAAAGCCTTGCCATGTCGATATTTCCTGAAATACTTTATAAATTTCATAAGCTTTACCCGGAGGTTGAGACCGTTGTAAAGGCCGACGCTACATTTCCGCTTTTTGATATGCTCAACCACAATGAGCTGGATATGCTTTTTATTTTCGATAAAAAGTATTATAATCAGGAATGGATAAGGAGCTATGAAAAGGAGTATAATGTTGTTTTTGTGGCATCGTCTAAAAACCCCATTGCCAAAAAGAAGGGGCTGTGCCTTGAGGATTTGCTTAAGCAGCCATTTATGCTTACAGAAAAGGATGTAAGCTACAGGGCTCCTTTTGATGAATACCTTTCGAGTATAGACAAGAGGGTTGACCCTTTTCTTGAAATTGGAAATACCGAGACAATTATATATTTCCTGAAAAGGGATATGGGCGTTTCGCTTCTTCCATATTATACTGTGAAAAAAAGTGTTGAGGACAATGAGCTTACGATACTTGATATTAATGAGTGCCCAATTAAGATGTATATACAGATTCTTTATCACAGAAACAAATGGAAAACAACACAGATGCAGGCTCTTGAGGATTTGATAAGGTCTGAGCTGGGATAAGGGGGAATTTTTATGGAAAATACACTGGACAGGCTTAAAAAATGGGTTGCCGAAAGCAATAATATTGTGTTTTTCGGCGGAGCCGGAGTTTCAACAGAAAGCGGCATACCAGACTTCAGAGGAGAGCAGGGAATTTACAATACTTTAAGCGAGTATGGGGTAAGCCCGGAAACAATATTAAGCCATACATTTTTTGAAAATAATAAGGAAGTGTTCTTTGACTACTGCCGAAAGCACCTTGTGTTTCCGCAAGCAAAGCCCAACGCGGCTCATTATGGTTTGGCAAGGCTTGAGGCGGAGGGAAAGCTTAAAGCCGTAATAACACAGAATATTGACAACCTCCACCAGAAGGCCGGAAGCAGGAATGTGCTGGAGCTGCACGGAACGCTTTACAGAAATTACTGTACAGTATGCGGCAAAAGGTTTGATATGGATTATGTCCTGAATTCAAAGGGTATTCCGCACTGTGACAGCTGCGGAGGGGTTGTACGCCCAGATGTTGTGCTTTACGAGGAAAGCCTTGATATGGATACCATGGAAATGGCGGTAAAGTATATTTCAAAAGCCGATATTCTTATAATAGGCGGAACAAGTCTTGCGGTTTATCCGGCGGCTGGCCTTATAAACTACTATAAGGGAGACAAGCTGGTGCTGATTAATAAATCGTCTACCGCTATGGACTCACGGGCTGACCTTGTAATACATATGAATATAGGTCAGGTTTTCGATAAAATACTCGGGTAAAAAGTTTTTTGAAAATATTTTAAAAAATGGTTGACAAACCCTCCATAGTTTCGTATAATAAATATCGCACTGTGAACATTGAAAAAAGAATAACATACAAACCAAAACCCAAGTCAATTCAATTATCCGGAAGGATAAGAAGAATTACAAGAGTAAAAAGAGAAGCAAAAAAAGAGTCAGTAAAATGACTGAGAGAGACAAACTTTAATTTGAGAGT
>JALIFM010000009.1 GCA_022867625.1 Lachnospiraceae bacterium NSJ-143 | reverse complement strand
ACCCGGGAAAGTAGGTGGCCGCCGGATTCAAAGATAATCCTCGATAGCTCAGCGGTAGAGCAACCGGCTGTTAACCGGTGGGTCGTAGGTTCGAATCCTACTCGGGGAGCTTATATGGCTCGGTGGTCAAGCGGTTAAGACACGGCCCTTTCACGGCTGTAACCCGGGTTCGATTCCCGGTCGAGTCATTTTATGCCGATGTGGCTCAATTGGCAGAGCAGCTGACTTGTAATCAGCAGGTTAACGGTTCGAGTCCGCTCATCGGCTTCATATATGGGTCTCTAGCTCAGTTGGTTAGAGCATCCGGCTCATAACCGGGCGGTCCCGGGTTCAAGTCCCTGGAGACCCATATTTGGCTCAGTAGCTCAGTTGGTTAGAGCGCCGGCCTGTCACGCCGGAGGTCATGGGTTCGAGCCCCACCTGAGTCGTTGAAAAAGACAATCATAATTTGGTTGTCTTTTTTCATTTTTACTGAAATTAATTTATCATTTCAGTAAAACAAACTTATTTTATTGACAAATTGGCAGCGCTGTTGTATAATAAATAAGTCAAATAAATAATGCTGAAACATATGGGAGTTTAGCTCAGCTGGGAGAGCGCCTGCCTTACAAGCAGGATGTCACAGGTTCGAGCCCTGTAATTCCCATATTTTTTTATTTTTAGGAGACATACATTAAGAAACATAGCTTTTAAGTTTAACCTGAAAATATCAGGTTTATTTTTTTATATATTACTATCTTTCTCATAGATTTAAT
Organism: Lachnospiraceae bacterium NSJ-143; assembly: GCA_022867625.1. GTDB lineage: Bacteria > Bacillota > Clostridia > Lachnospirales > Anaerotignaceae > Neoanaerotignum_A. Next base: position 89,855 of record JALIFM010000009.1, on the reverse strand, counting down.
TATAAAAATAGGGTACAATAAAAAATAGAGTGCTATGGAGGTTGATATTTTGTGCGGAAGATTTTTTGTTGGACCAGAAATTATTGATTTTGTCAAGTATTCAGCTATTTGCTTTGATACCGAATTTACTGAGATTTTTGACTCAGAGGATATTTACCCGTCTCAAATGGCATGTGTCCTTTATAAGAAAGAAGAATCCATTACTGCAATTCCGTTAAAATGGGGCTTTAAGATAAGTTGTTCACCAGCTTTGCTTATTAATATAAGGGCAGAAACGGCATTATTAAAGAGAACTTTTGTAAATGCTGTGCACAGCAGACGATGTGTAATCCCTGCTTCGGGATTTTATGAATGGAGCAGTAACGGAGAAAAATCAAAGTTTTTTAGAAAAGACAGCAAACCGCTTTATATGGCGGGTATTTATGAAACTGATGGTTATGAAGATAGATTTGCGGTTATTACAACTTCTGCAAACGACTCAGTAGAGTCAGTGCATGTCCGAATGCCTTTGATAATTGAAAACAGCCAACTTAACCAATGGCTTAACAACGGAAATGCTTTTGAAAAGGTATTGAATCAAAAGCCGATAGAATTGGACAGAAAAACTGACTACGAGCAAATTAGGCTTTTTTAGATGGAGGGAGCATACTATGCCTGAAAATGTTTTATTTGTTAATTCCTGCCTGAGAGGCAAAAAAGATTCAAGAACTTATGACTTAAGCAGTTTTTTTATTAAAAAATATATGGCGGGGAAAAAAGACAGTGTTTTGAAAGAGCTAATGCTTGCGGATTTGGGGCTTCAACCATTTACTAAGGAGATGGTTGAGGATAGGGACAAAGAGGTAGCTGAAGGAAAATCGGATAAGCTTATAAAGCTTGCAGAGGAATTTTCAAAGGCAGACACTATTATTGTTGCGGCTCCATACTGGGATATGGCGTTTCCTGCTGCTTTAAAGGTGTTTTATGAGCATGTTTCGGTATGCGGCATAACGTTTAAATATGAAAAAGATGGAACACCAAAGGGACTTTGTTCTGCAAAAAAAGCTGTATATATTACTACAGCTGGAGGATTTATTGGAGATAAAAATTTTGGTTACGATTATACTAAAGGCCTTTTTGAATTTATGGGTATAAAGGACACATATTTTTTAAGTGCTGAAGGTCTTGATATAATCGGGAATAACATAGAAGAAATTATGAATACAGCTAAAAAAGAAGCAGAAATATTAAGTGAAAAACTTTAAACATATTTACTCTGTACACTGAATTATATCAGCGTACAGAGTGGCAGTTTCAAAGTTTTTTACCGCATTTGGGACAGTATTCAAAGTCCTCGTTTATCTCGTTTCCGCAGTACGGGCAGGTGCCGACCTTACTGAAATCTTCGTCTATCAAAGTAAGGCTTGCATCAGTTATAGCTATATTTTCGCCGTCAGCAATTGCATTGCCTACGGATTTGTCCAAGCTGAAAAGTGCGCCGCAGCAGCTGTTTCTTACAAAATATTGTTTTCCCCATTTAAATATTGGGATGAAAAATATGCTGAGGCAGTTTGCTGTCATTATAATTTCATAATTACAAACATTTCCGCAGTGTTTACATATCCCATTCAAGTTATATGGTATCAACTTTTTTATGGGAAGAACTGCAATAAAGAAAAACATAATTTATCCTCCTGAATATAATCTCTTAGTTTTAAGTTAGCATAGATTTTGATTATTAACAAGACAATATTATGTTTTTTTGAAGATGTGAGTTAAAAAACAGTAAAAATTAAAATTATATAATAATTTCATTTTAAACAAAGAAATAAAACCTTTGTAATATATGAAAATGCTTAGTGAATTTTGATACAAATACCATTTTTGTGCCATTATTTTTTATGGATATTTTTAAAGCGCAAATAACCATAATGATTTTACATATTTTGTATTAAGTGGTAAAATAATACCATTAATTTAATGGGTTTATGGTAAAATGGCGGTTTAATTTGGTGACAGCATAGGTGTATATAAGGTTATTTAAATTGCCGGAAACTGTTGCCAAATAAATTTTTAGCCGGATAATATTATTATATCTTTATGTTACTGAAAAAGGGGAAAGAAATATGAATATTAAGCGTCTTTATGTAGAGAAAAAGCAAGGCTGTGACATTGAGGCGGCAAGTCTGTTTAACGACATCAAAATTAATCTTGGTATTAATGGCCTTAAAAATGTGAAAATACTGAACAGATATGATGTTGAAGGTATATCTGACAGGGATTTTGAGACGGCTAAAACGACTATATTTTCTGAGCCGCCTGTTGACATGGTTTTTGAGGAAAACTATGATTTTGGTTCAAACAGGGTATTTGCCGTTGAGTATCTTCCTGGACAATATGACCAGAGGGCAGACTCAGCTATGCAGTGTATTCAGATAATATCCCAGAAGGAAAGGCCGGAGATATCAGTAGCCAAGATATATGTGTTGGAAGGCGATATAACCGATGCTGATTTCTGTAAAATAAAGGAATACTGCATAAACCCGGTTGATTCACGTGAGGCTGCACTTGAAAAGCCGGAAACATTGGCGATGGTTATGGATTACCCGGAGGATGTAAAAACAATAGAAGGCTTTATTGACATGAGCGACAGCGAAATTGCTGGGCTCAGGGAAAATCTTGAAACTGCAATGAGCCTTGAAGATATGATATTCTGTAGGGAGTATTTTAGAGATACTGAAAAAAGAAATCCTACCATGACTGAGATAAGGGTTATTGATACTTATTGGTCCGACCATTGCAGGCACACTACTTTCCAGACTAAGATAGAGAATGTAGATATTGAAGAAGGTTCATATTCTGAGCCAATCAAAAGTGCGTATGATTTGTATCTTGAGGGCAGAAAAGAGGTTTACAAAGAAAGAACAGATAAAGACCAGTGCCTTATGGACATAGCGGTGCTTGGAATGAAAGTCCTCAGGCAGAGAGGAATACTTGACAATATGGACCAGAGCGATGAGATTAATGCCTGCTCTATTGTTGTTCCTGTAGATGTGGACGGTGTTGAGGAAGAGTGGCTCATAATGTTTAAGAATGAGACTCATAACCACCCTACTGAAATTGAGCCTTTCGGCGGCGCGGCTACATGTCTTGGAGGCGCTATAAGAGACCCGCTTTCAGGCAGGGCTTACGTTTATCAGGCTATGCGAGTAACAGGAGCAGCTGACCCAAGGACAAGTGTTGAGGATACAATAAAAGGAAAGCTACCTCAGAGGAAAATTGTAACTGAGGCGGCAAGGGGCTACAGCTCGTATGGAAACCAGATAGGTCTTTCAACCGGGCAGGTTGTGGAAATATATCACCCGGATTATGTGGCTAAGCGTATGGAAATTGGCGCAGTTATAGCTGCGGCCAAAAAAGAAAATGTAGTAAGGCAGATTCCGGAGGCCGGAGATGTGGTTGTACTTGTAGGCGGAAGGACTGGACGTGACGGCTGCGGCGGAGCTACAGGCTCGTCAAAAGAGCATACGGTTGAGTCTATAGAAACTTGCGGCGCTGAGGTTCAAAAGGGCAATCCTCCTACTGAGAGAAAGCTTCAGAGGCTTTTCAGAAATCCTGATGTCAGCAGGATGATTAAGCGCTGCAACGATTTTGGTGCAGGCGGAGTATCTGTAGCTATAGGCGAATTGGCGGACGGCCTTGATATTGACCTTGACCTTGTGCCTAAAAAATATGAAGGCTTAGACGGTACAGAGCTTGCGATATCTGAATCACAGGAAAGAATGGCAGTTGTTATTGCCGCAGAGAACAGGGATAAATTTATTAAGTGTGCTAACGAGGAGAACCTTGAGGCTACGGCTGTAGCCACTGTTACAGACGACAGAAGGCTTGTCCTCAACTGGCGAGGAAAACCGGTAGTTGATATATCAAGAGATTTTCTTGACACAAATGGTGTTAAGCAGAAAACCGACGTAGTGGTAAAAATGCCTGAGGGCGGAGTGTTTTTTGACAAAACATGTGTTGATAAGGATTTAATAAATGAAAATTTGAAAAAAGCGTGGCTTGATAATTTGTCAAGGCTCAATGTTGCCAGCCAGAAGGGCCTTGTTGAGAGGTTCGATTCCACAATAGGCGCGTCTACAGTACTAATGCCTTTTGGCGGCAAAAGACAGCTTACGCCTCCGGAGGTAATGGCAGCTAAGGTTCCGCTGATTAAAGGCGAGACAAATACGGCTACTCTTATGTCATTTGGGTTTAATCCGGATATTTCCAGCTGGTCACCTTTCCATGGTGCTGTTTACGCTGTAGTTGAGTCTGTGGCAAAAATAGTTGCTGCTGGAGGAAAGGCAGAAAATATCAGGCTTACATTCCAGGAGTATTTTGAAAAATTAGGAAACGACCCTGTAAAGTGGGGCAAGCCATTTGCGGCGCTTATAGGAGCCTACAAGGCACAGATTGAGCTTGGCGTAGCTGCTATAGGCGGTAAGGACAGTATGTCCGGTACATTTATGGACATACACGTGCCGCCTACACTTGTTTCATTTGCAGTAGATGTAGCTAAGGCTGACAATATTATATCGCCTGAATTTAAAGAAGTTGGTAACACAGTTGTATACCTTCCTATGAAAAAGGACAAATACAGCCTTCCAGATTATGAATATCTCAGAAAAATGTTTGCATTCGTAAACGGACTTATAGAAAACGGAATTTGTGTTTCAGCCCATACTGTAAGAGGCGGAGGCATAGCGGAAGCTATAAGCAAGATGTCATTTGGAAACGGAATAGGTTTTGAATTTGACGATGAAATAAGGATTGAAACGCTCTTTAAGCCTGAGTACGGCTCATTTATACTTGAGATTGCCAACGCTAAGGTAATTGATTTTATGGGGCTTGACGCAATAATACTTGGTGAGACAATTAAAGAACAGGTTGTTTCGATAAAAGATATTGATATTGATATTGACGAGATGATAAGCTGCTGGCAGGAACCTTTAGAGAAGGTATTCCCAACAAAGGCGCCTTCCGGACAGAATGGGAAACCTGAGATTAAGCCTTATGAAAGCAGAAAGTCTGACAGGCCGTCTGTAAAGATTGCCAGACCTAAGGTATATATACCTGTATTTCCGGGAACAAACTGCGAATATGATACTGCAAGAGCTTTTGAAAAAGCCGGCGCCGATGTAAATACGCAGGTAATTGCCAACATGACTGTTCCTATGCTTGAAGCGTCAATCGAAAAAATGGTATCAGAAATTAAAAAATCGCAGATAATTATGATACCGGGCGGCTTCAGCGCTGGTGACGAACCAGACGGTTCAGGCAAGTTTATTGCGGCTGTATTCAGAAATCCAGCGGTTAAAGAGGCTGTTATGGATTTGCTTAAAAACCGTGACGGACTCATGCTTGGAATATGCAATGGTTTTCAGGCGCTCATAAAGCTTGGGCTGCTGCCTTACGGAGAGATAAGAGACCTTGACGAGGAAAGCCCAACACTCACATTCAACTCAATAGGAAGGCATGTATCCTGCCTTGTGGATACCAAAATAGTGTCGAACTTATCACCTTGGCTTTGGGCAACAAACCCTGGAGAAGTCTATACCGTGCCTGTGTCGCATGGTGAGGGCAGGTTTGTAGCGCCTAAAGAAAAAATTGATGAGCTTGCATCAAACGGGCAGATAGCAACACAGTATGTAGACAATAACGGCAACGCGACATATGATATAAGGTTTAATCCAAACGGCTCTATGATGGCCGTTGAGGGTATTACAAGCCCAGACGGACGCGTGTTTGGCAAGATGTGCCATTCTGAGCGTATTGGAAACGGTCTGTATAAAAATGCTGTAGGCGAAAATGACCAGAAAATATTTGTTTCCGGTGTAGATTATTTTAGATAAACAGGAGGAATAAGCATGAAGGTTATAACATTAGTTTTGAGCTGTGTTTCATTGGCGGTATCAGCTGTACTTCTTGCGTTTTCAATTGTAAGCTTAGTACGCGGAGAAAATTAATATTTTTACTGATTATGAATTAAAGATGTGTTAATGGTTTAAAATAATCCTACAGCGAAACTAAAAATAGGAGGATTAGGCGTATGGTTAAGGTTGGTATAAATGGTTTTGGACGAATAGGAAGGCTTGTTTTAAGGGCTTCTGTGGAAAGGGAAGATATTGAGGTTGTAGCGGTAAATGACCCGTTTGTAGACCTTGAATACATGAAGTATATGCTGACTTACGACACAATCCACGGTATATTTAAAGGCAGTGTAAAAACTGAAAACGGCAGGCTGGTGGTAAATGGCAAAGAAATTATGGTATTTGCTGAAAAGGACCCGGCTGATATCAACTGGGCTTCAGCAGGAGCTGAGTATATAGTAGAGGCTACTGGTGTGTTTACCACAATGGATAAGGCAGACGCTCATTTTAAGGGTGGAGCCAAGAAGGTTGTTATATCAGCCCCATCAAAAGATGCTCCTATGTTTGTAATGGGAGTAAATCAGGATAAATATACAAAGGATATGAAGGTTGTTTCTAATGCGTCATGCACAACAAACTGCCTTGCGCCGCTTGCCAAGGTAATAAATGATAATTTTGGCATTGTTGAGGGGCTCATGACAACTGTACACTCCACAACGGCCACACAAAAGACTGTTGACGGCCCTTCAAAGAAGGACTGGAGGGGCGGACGCGCGGCAGCAGGAAATATTATCCCTTCATCAACAGGTGCGGCAAAAGCAGTTGGAAAGGTTATACCTGAGCTTAACGGAAAACTTACAGGAATGGCGTTCAGAGTTCCTACGCTTGATGTTTCTGTTGTGGACCTTACCTGCAAGCTTGAAAAATCCGCCACATATGAGGATATAAAAAAGGCAGTAAAAACGGCTTCTGAAAACGAGATGAAGGGTATTTTAGGCTATACAGAGGACGCTGTAGTATCAAGCGACTTTATTACTGACCCAAGGACATCAATTTTTGACGCCGAAGCCGGCATACAGCTTAACGACAATTTTGTAAAGCTTATAAGCTGGTACGACAATGAGTGGGGTTATTCAAACAAGGTTATTGACCTTGTAAGCCATATGGCCGGGGTTGACGCTGAATAAGAGCTTTTATAAACCAGGCATCTTCTGTGCAGTTGTATGGAAGATGTCTGTTTTTTATAGTTTTGTGTAGACTTTTGCCATAATTTGTTTTAAAATATCAGTATCAAAACTATATCAATATTAATACCAAAATTTTTACAGATAGGGGTTTTTTAATTGAAAAAGATAGATGACATTATTGTAACGGGGCATAAAAACCCGGATACGGATTCAATCTGTTCAGCTATTGCTTACGCAAACCTCAAAAACGCTATTAACGGCGGCGGATATGTGGCTATGAGGGCAGGGGATATAAACAAAGAGACTGAATATGTTTTAAACAGGTTTAAGGTTGAATATCCTCAGCTTGTGGACGATGTAAGAACAAGGGTATGTGACATAGAGCTTAAAAAGGTTGAGGGTGTAAGCGGCGAGATTTCTATTAAAGAAGCGTATCTTAAAATGAAAAAAGAAGAAGCCGTAACTCTTGCTGTTACAACTGACGACGGATACCTTGAGGGCATTATATCAATAGGAGACATAGCCTCATCTGATATGGATGTTTATGACAATACTATTGTTTCCAAGGCTAATACATCTTTCAAAAACATTGTTGACACGCTTGACGGAAAAGTTGTGGCAGGGGATATAAGCGGACATTTCAGCAGCGGAAAGGTGTTTATAGGCGCCAATACTCCTGATATGATGGACGAGTACCTTTCTGAAGGCGACCTTGTTATACTCGGAAACAGATTTGAGTCACAGTATTTTGCTATAGAAAAAGGAGTAAGGTGTATAGTCCTTGGTTCCAGCAGCACAGTTTCACCTATTATTAAAAGAAGGGCTGAGGAAAAGGGCTGTATAATTATTTCATCGCCATATGATACTTTTACAATAGCAAGGCTTATTGACCAGAGTATGCCTGTAAAATACTTTATGTCTGCAAAGGACCTTCTTACATTCAGTATTGATGACTTTACAAATGATGTAAAGGAGACAATGGCTAAAAACAGGCACAGATATTTTCCTGTTATAAATGAAAATGGAAAATATATGGGCCAGATTTCCAAAAGGTCATTCCTTGATACAGGAAAGAAAAAGATAATACTTGTTGACCACAATGAAAGGAATCAGGCTGTAAACGGCGTTGAGTTTGCAGACATACTGGAGATTATTGACCATCACCGCCTTGGAAACATTGAGACTATTAATCCTGTATTTTTCAGGAATGAGCCTGTAGGCTGTACAGCTACCATAGTTTATAAAATGTACAATGAAAACAATGTTGAGATTGAACCTACAATTGCTGGTCTGCTCTGCTCTGCTATTTTGTCGGATACTTTAATGTTCCGTTCGCCTACCTGCACAGACAAGGACAGGGAGGCGGCTTTAAGGCTTGCTGAGATAGCCGGCATTGAGGTTCAGGCACATGCTGAGGAAATGTTTAAGGCCGCAAGCGACCTTGCTTCCAAAACATCTGAGGAAATTTTCTATTCAGATTTTAAGAAGTTTAAGGCTGCGGGTGTTGATTTTGGCGTAGGGCAGATAACGTCAATGAACAGCAGCGACTTGGAGAGCATCAGGCCGGAGATTAGTAAGTTTATGGACGAGCTGCTTTCTAAAGGCGGTGCGGACATGCTTATATTTATGCTTACAAATATTATTGATGAGTCTACAACACTGCTTTTTAAAGGCGCAAGAGCAAAAGAAGTTGTTCAGGCGGCTACAAATCAGACATCGCATGACGGCGAAACGGTTTTCGCACCCGGAATGGTTTCAAGAAAGAAACAGCTTATTCCGCAGATACTGGCGGCTTTACAGCAGTGATTTACTAAATTAAATAAATAAAAAGGTTTCCAAGAAATGTTTTTGGAAGCCTTTTTTATTTATCAGTCACATCGTTCTTTTAATGTTACAAAAACATTATCACCTGGCTGTTTTGATATAGCCGAGCGTATATCTTTTCTGATTCCTATAATATGGCATGGCGTTTTCATGCGTGTTATAATACCATTATAGGGGTATCCGTCAAATGTGGCAGATACCTTAACACGGCCTTTACCAAATTCGCTTTTAACGTCAAACGGAATCTCAATATAAGCTCCGTCAATATCTGGGACTTTTTTGATTACAGCGTGAAATTTATATATCCTGTCATTCATAGCATATCTCCTTAAGTATGGTTATATATGCTATTATTGTTCTTTTTTAAGCTGGTTATTATAAAAAATACTGATTTTATTTAGCTGATTTATATAAAAAAGTTCAGGAATCTGGTTTTTTAATTAATAATTTTAATGGATAAGTTTAATAAAATTAATCACAAAACACTGTATTTGTGTTATTATAAACATTAAGCAGTTGAAACCAGATGGCAATGGAGCCGGTTTTGATAAATAAATTTAATTGGAGATAATAGCTATGAAGAAATATTTGTCTGAAAATATAAAGAATATGCCAAGTTCGGGCATAAGGAAGTTTTTTGATGTTGCAAACATGATGGATAATGCAATATCTCTTGGTGTTGGCGAGCCGGATTTTGAAACTCCGTGGCACGTGCGGGAAGCAGCCATATCGTCTCTGGAAAAGGGGCTTACATCGTATTCGTCTAATACTGGAATGATTGAGCTGAGGGAATCCATATCGGACTACCTCAATGAAAAATACTCAATAAAATATGACCCTGAAAATCAGATAGTTGTTACAGTTGGCGCAAGCGAGGGAATTGACATATCGCTCAGGGCAATAATTAACCCGGGAGATGAGATACTTGTTGTTGAACCGTCGTATGTGTCATACAAGCCATGCGTATCAATGTGTGGCGGTGTGCCTGTGACTGTTGTTACATATGAGGAAAATGATTTTAAGGTAACACCAGAGGAGATTGAAAAGAAAATTACCCCGAAAACAAAAGCTATTATTTTACCGTATCCTAATAACCCAACAGGTGCTATTATGGAGATAGACGATTTGGCAGCTATTTCAAAGGTATTAATAGAGCATGATATTCTTGTGATAAGTGATGAGATTTACGCTGAGCTTACCTATGAGACAAACCACGTTTCTATAGCTTCTCTTCCTGGAATGTATGAGAGGACTATAGTGCTCAATGGTTTTTCAAAAGCCTTTGCGATGACTGGCTGGAGGCTTGGCTATGCGTGCGGGCCTGAAGAAATGATATTTAATATGAATAAAATACACCAGTATATAGCCATGTGCGCACCTACACCAAGCCAGTATGCTGGAATAGAGGCTCTCACAAGCGAACAGAGAGAAGAAGATATAGCTGTAATGAGGGAGGCTTATAACGAGAGGCGCAGAGTAATGGTTGATGGGTTCAGACAGATGGGGTTGAGCTGCTTTGAGCCGAGAGGAGCTTTTTATGTTTTTCCGTGCATTAAAAAAACAGGAATGACAAGCGATAAGTTTTGTGAAAGGCTGCTTTTTGACGAAAAGGTGGCGGTTGTGCCGGGAACAGCATTTGGAGAATGCGGTGAGGGATTTGTAAGATGTTCATATGCTTATTCAATTGAAAATATTGAGAGGGCGCTTTACAGGATTTGGACTTTTGTTCAGAAAAATATAAAGGAATAAAGAGATATGGATTGTTTTTTTGGTAAAACTTATGCGGTATCAGGTGAAAAACTTTATTTCTGTGGAATATGTGAACCCGGCAGGGCTGATTATTTTACAAAGGTGTACTGTGATGTACTTTCAAAAGCGGATTTTAATGGATTAAAGGACGACTATTATATTGACATAAAGCTCTATAAAATTATAAATAAAGCTGATTCAAACGGTGTATTCGCTCTTGGCGCTGGTGTTGTGATTAATGACGCGCTCCATATAGGCGGAGGGATTATAGGTAATCCCAATGAAGATGGGGAATCCGCAAACGACGCTGTAGAAAGTATTGGAAACGGCCTTTACTGTATTGCCTATGGAGGACGGTTCGGCGCGGTTTTTGAATGCGAAAAGCCACAGGCTGTCTTAATATCTGAAAAGATTGCGGAATACAATAAGCTGGATATTAAAACAGCAGTATTAAAGACAAGGGACTGCCTGATTAAAAATACGAGACTGTTTATAATGCTTTCTGACGGTTCAGGAAAAGGGGCGTACCCGTACTGTGCAGTGTTTTGCCGTAACCAGCTGTGCGAGACCGATTATGATTTGAACGAGTAGTATACAAAAAATGCCCATTTAAATGGGCATTTTTTGTTTGACGGTATTTAAATAAGTATATCGCCTGAGTAATTCCTCAATAGCAGCTCGGTACGGAGCTTTAACTTTTTTAATTCGTTTTTTACTGTAAGAAGCTTTTTACTGTCGTATCTGAATGAAGGAATGGATACACTTACGGCAAAAAGGACCTTTCCGTCCTTAACCACAGGTACGGCCACACATATAATCTGTTCTGCAAATTCCTGATTCTCATAAGCGTAGCCTTCCTCCGCAACAGTACACACCTGCTTGTAAAACTCGTTTATGTTTGTAATTGAGTATCTTGTACAGGAAAGCATCGGGTTTGGAAACAGACCTTTCAGTTCCTCAAGGCTTGCTCTGCTTAAAAGGGCCTTTCCAAGGGCGGTGCAGTTGGCAGGGATTTTTTTCCCCACATGTGTCACGAGCCGAAGCGACTGCGGAGAGTCTATTTTGGCTACATACAGTACATTTGAGCCGTTTAAAACACCCATGCTGCATGTTTCATTACAGGCTGATACAATTTCATTCATAGCTGTGTTTATATGGCTCAAAATCGATTTTGAGCTGAAATAGGTGGAACCTACGGCAAATGCGCTTATGCCTATACGGTATTTGCCGCTGTGCTCCTGCATTGATATATAATGCCTCTCCTCAAGGGTATGAATTATTGGGAATATACTGCTTTTGGGGGCGTCTATCTGTTTGGCTATCTCAGTTAAGGTATAGCCGTCACTTGATGACGATAGTATTTCAAGTATGTCAAGAACCCTTGAAGTGGCTCTGTGTTCATTCGCGGACATATTTATGCCTCCTTAGCTGTTGGTAAGAAAAGTAACCGATTTGTTAATACCGTCGGAGTATACGGTTTTATTTTCTTTTGTTATAATAATGGCTTCGTATCCGTCGATACTGTTTATTAAGTCAAGGCCGTCATCGGCGCCAAGACAGAATACTGTGGTGCTAAGCGCATCGCATACTGCAGATGACGGACCTGTAATGGTAACGGAAGCAAGACCGTTATCAACAGGGTATCCTGTGCTGGTGTCAAGTATATGGTGATAGAGTTTGCCGTTATACTCAAAATATCTCTGGTAAATGCCTGAGGTCACTATAGAGTTTCCACTTGTCACAATTGCGCCTATGAGCTGTCCATCCATGCCAAAAGGCTTCTGCACACCGATTTTAAAATCCCTGTTTTCAGGGCAGATTATTAATATGTTTCCGCCAAGGCTTATCATGGCTTCCTTTACGCCATTTTCGAGCAGAAATTCCTTAGCTTTGTCGCCTATAAATCCTTTTGCAATACCGCCAAGGTCAAGGGCTGAATTGGGGTCACTAAGTTTAATACTTGTACCGTTAAGCTCTATATTGCCGTATCCCACATGCTCAAGGGCAGCTTTAATTTCTTTGTCAGAAGGTGGGGCAGGGGAATCAGCCTTAAAATCCCACAGTGAGCTTACAGGGTCAATTGTTATATCAAACTTTCCGCCTGAAATTTCACTGAAGTCCAAGGCAAGGCTGATAAGCTGGGCAGTATCAGCAGATATTTCTGTAGGTTCGCCTTTTGAAGTGTTGATTTTTGTAATTTCACTTGTGTCTATTGTGCGGCTGAGCTTTTTTTCATATTCGGAGCAAAGCGCAAAACAGTTGTTGATAATGGTGTTTATGTCTTCGTTTCCGCTGTAGTCATAAACTGTAATGGTTGATACTGTATCGAGCATAAAAGCTGTCTGTGACATGGGCTTTTTTGAACCTGAATAGCAGCCGGCTGACAATACAGCTAATAGAGCGGAAAATAATATAATAAGTTTTTTCATGAATATCACCCTGTTAGTTTATTAATATTGTTATTATGGTGCTAACAGTATAACATTATTTAATATTGCTGTACAAGGCCAATTGGACAAAAGAAAAACGAGGCGTTTAAAAACCTCGTTTTAAAAATTTTATGCTCTTGGGTGAGCCTTTGAATAAACTTCTTTAAGCCGGCTCTTGCTGAGTTTGGCATACATCTGGGTAGTCGAGATATCAGAATGACCTAGCATCTCCTGTACTGACTGAAGGTCGGCACCGTTTTCTATAAGGTGTGCCGCAAACGAATGGCGCAGCGTGTGAGGTGTTATCTCGGCTGTTATACCTGCTTTTTTGGCGTAGTCCTTTATGATTTTCCAAAAGCCCTGGCGTGTCATCGGGTGGCCATTGCAGTTTACAAAAAGGCTTGTCTCATCATGGTTTTTGATAAGAAGGTCACGTGAGGACTTAAGGTAGCAGCTCAGTGATTCTATAGCCTTTGAGCCAAGAGGTATGACTCTGGTTTTGCTCTTGTTTGAACAATGGATAAGCTCAAGGTTGAGGTTTACATCGGACACATTTAAAGATATTAACTCGCTTACTCTCATGCCTGTAGCATATAATACCTCAAGCATAGCTTTATCCCTAATGCCTTTGCTGTCTGACAGGTCAGGCTGGTTAAGCAGAAGGCTGACATTTTCCACTGACAATATTTCCGGAAGCTTTTTGTCAACTTTAGGTGCCTCCATACTGGTGGCAGGATTTGTTTTGATTTTGTTGCTTGAATACAGATATGAAAAATAGCATTTAAGCGAGGCGATGTTTCTTGATATTGTAGAGCTTGCTTTGCGACAGTTTTGAAGGTACAAAGTATAAGCTGATAAAGTTATGTTTGTTATATTGTTAAAATCATTTATGCCATACTGCGCGAGATAATGGAAAAATTTTTTAAGGTCACGCCTGTATGACAGGATAGTGTTTTCTGAAGCTCCCTTTGTGTCTGAAAGGAATTCCAAAAACTCAGCGTCATCTTCCTGCATTTTACTTCCCCTTTTCATGCAATCATAATACAGGGTAGATTATATACTAAATAATTGCCGGTGTCGACAACTTTTATCATTTATATTTGTTTTTTATTACATTTTTATAAATCATAGTGTATTTTTATGATATTCTGGTCAAAAAAATATCGAATTGCCGCTTAACCTTGTTTCTACATAGCAGGCAAAAAATGCTGCGATACATGATATTATAAATACAATTATAAATTCGGTGACGTTTTTTTCCTTCTCACGCTTTAGATAAGATTTTGACGGCCTTTGGCTTACAAATTTCCTCATTATCACCCAAGAAGCAAAACAGCCGGAAATTATTACAGGGACTGTTTTAAATATATAATATGGCAGCGCGGATATTATAAACGATTTAAAGCCGCCCATACCATAACCGGAAAGCACATAGGAAAAGGCGTATCCATATAGCAGTCCAGTAATTGCAAATACTGACATAATTACAGGTATGCCAATGCTTAAAAAGCTCAAAGCAAGTATTATCAGAAAAAATTTGGAATTTTTTATAAAGAGCATGTAAAATGGAAGATTCTGTGGAAGTACTTCCTTTACTGCGAAGTTGTTTAACTCTTTTATATTTGGAAAAATGTTTTGTATTAATGAACCGGCAAAAATTCCGGATATAAAGCAGACGCATATTATCACAAACAGGATACAGCCAGTATTTTTATTTTTTTTCATATGTCTCACCTCTCTAAAAATATATGAGAGGTGAGACATGTTATATGATTACATTCCTGTGTAAAATTTTCTGATGCCGGAAATTTGTGAAAACATATTTGAATAAAGCAGGTCCACAAGGGTTACAGCCGCCATGGCCTCAACAACTATCACGGCCCGAGGCACTATAACCGGGTCATGACGCCCCTGAATTTCAATCTCAGTACTGTTTCCGTAAATATCGACAGTATCCTGCTTTTTAAATATAGAGGGGGTTGGTTTAAAGGCGGCCCTGAATACTATTTCACTTCCGTCGCTTATGCCTCCCAATGTGCCTCCTGAATGGTTTGTTTTTTTTGAGATGCGGCCATCTTCGCTTATAAACTGGTCATTGTTTTCTGAACCGGCAGCAAGCGAAGCCTTAAAGCCTGTACCAATCTCAAAACCCTTTACTGCTCCAAGAGACAGTACGGCTTTGGCAAGAAGCGCGTCAAGTTTATCAAAAACCGGTTCGCCAAGGCCGGCAGGGACATTTTTTATTATGCATTCAACTACTCCTCCGGCAGAGTCATGCTCTTTAATACATTCATTAAGATACTCTGCCGCCTTAAGAGATATGTTTGTGTCAGGCATATACAGAGGGTCAGAAAATACTTCTTCTCTTGAAGATGGAATAAAACCGCATTTATAGCCTGCTATTTCCTTTGTGTAGGTTATAAAATTTATGCCTATTTCACTGAGTATTTTTTTAGCTACAGCACCTGCCGCAACCCTTGAAAGTGTTTCCCGACCTGATGAGCGGCCGCCGCCTCTGTAATCTCTGAAGCCATATTTTTGCTGAAAAGTATAATCAGCATGACCGGGCCTGTAAATATCCATTATGTTTGAATAGTCGCCGGATTTCTGGTTCTCATTGTATACAACAAGCGAAATTGGCGTGCCTGTGGTTTTATGGTTAAATACTCCGGAAAGGATTTGAACAGTGTCACTTTCCTTTCTTTGAGTACCGTACTTATTTGAACCGGGCTTTCTCAAGTCCAAGTCGGTCTGTATATCGTTTTCGCTGAGAGGGATTCCTGCTGGGCATCCGTCTATGACAACACCAAGGGCCTTGCCGTGTGACTCGCCCCATGTTGAAATCTGAAAGTTCTTTCCTAATACTGAACCTGACATTTTTTCACCTCTGTAAAATCAATTTAAAGACAGTATATCATATACAGACAATATTTGAACAGAGGAAAGGGGCTTGATAATATACAGGTAATTTTTAAAATTATGTGAAATATACTCATTTGATTTGACATTGCAAGGCCGAATTTTGTATTATTAGTTTTAAAGCCATAAATTTATTTGTAACAGGAGGAGCAGTTAAATGAAAATGAAGGTTTTATCAGCGGCATTTATTTTGTCAGCCGCATTTACAATAAACGCCTATGCGGGATTTTCTGTAGAGGGTGCGCTCAATACATCAAGGCCAAACACGGCATATAACATAAACCCTTATAATATTTCGACAATACGCGGGGTTGGAGAGGGAAACATGTTTGCTTTATATACTCCAGATGGAGTAGTGGAGGTTCCGCTTGATTACCCGCTCTACAGGCTCAGCGCCGGCTATACTGACAGGATTATGTGCAGTGACGGAAAATGGGGCATTGAAAGGAATGTGGGCATAAAGGTTTTTGACGGCAGCGAGGACTGGAAGCTTTATACAAAAGCGGCGTTTAAAAACGATAATACAACAATTTTTCAGTGTTCCTTTGGAGAAAACCCTCCGCATATAATAAACGGGTATTCAACTCATTTTGATATGCACAACTTTAATTCCATTAAAACAACACGTTACGACGGCATATCATTTGGAGAAACAACCTCCACAATACTCATGAGGATAATGAATGTAAGAAACATAAAGGATGTTGATACCCTTAAAACTTATCTCAAAACACAGTATGAAAACGGTACGCCGGTAAAGCTTTTGTACTGCCTTGATAAGCCGGTGTTTACTGAATTTGATGAGGCTACACAGAAAAAGCTTTCTTCGGTTGAACCTTCAAAGGCCGGATATATTGATAAATATGTGCTTGGTATAAAGTACGACTCAAAGGCTAAGGCTGACAGCAGATATTTTGTAAGTGAGGACAGCGGTGACAGTGAAATGAACAGTTTCCTTTCAGTTGTCAGAAACGTAAAAGTGTTTAATTCTGATGTGGACAAGAAACTTTTTGTGAGCGGTATATACCCGGAAAGCAGCGGAATTAAATTTACTGTTTCGGACACAGAGGGAAACACATACAATTCGTTTTTGTCATACGCAAAAGCCGATTTTATTGTTGAAAAACAGACGGAACTTGAATTTGTTTCTGACTCGGAGGACTGCCCTGAAATAATTAAAATGTATGTAGCGCTGAACTATTATAAAATACCAGACAGCAAAACAGAAGGCTTCAGCTATGAATCAACAGGCATAAAGGCGGACTGTATAGCTGAAAAGGAAATAGTTGTACCGGAGGAGATTTACGCCATTACAGGAACTACTGTGGATTTTAACAATGCTCTGTTAAACTGCGGCATGGATTTGGGCGATACACTGACAGTAATGGATTTTATGGGAGAAACAGTTGCTGAGGACGGGAGGTTAAAGCTTGATTCTGAAAATGAATCGCCTTATACAGCTTATGGTGTGTATTTAAACAAGGACATTGACAGAAGCAAGGTTTATAAGAATGTGAAAATTAAGTTTTCGGACGCAAAAGATAACATACTTAGCCACAAAAAGATAATGTTCCTTGGCGACAGCCTTATAAATGAGAACCTTTACCCTGAATATTTTACTGAAATAACTGAAAACGAGGGTATGGAGCTTATCGGTACAAGAGGTGAGGAAGGAAGCAGGCATGAGGGCCGCGGAGGCTGGGCGGCATACGATTACTGCAATACCGAAAGTAAATACGGGTACTCAAATCCATTCCTGAACAGCAATAGGAAATTCGACTTTAAGTATTATATGGAAAATAACGGCTATGAGTCTGTTGACTATGTAGTAATTAACCTTGGGATAAATGACCTGAATCTTGCCGGGCACAACAGCTCTGACGAGATTCTGGCTAATCTGGACACAATTATCAAGAGTATAAAAGCTTTTGACAGCAATACCAGAGTGGTTTTAAACGCGCCGCTTATGCTGTTTGACTCAAGCTCTACAAAGACCGCTAAAAATGACAGGCTTGAGCTTGCAAAAAGCCTCAGCTCCCATTATTATGGCCTTGAGGAGGACGGAATATATGTATCGCCTGTTTATATGAACATAGATTCATTTGGCGATTTTAAATTCATATTAAATCAGATAGATGAATACAATCAGGATTCCAGCATGAAGGTTACTGACACAACGCACCCTAACAATGGAGGATATGAAGCTCTTGCCAAGGCGACATACGCGTTTTTACAGCATTTAGAGGAAGATTACTGATAATAAAGACAGAGTGAAACTCCCTGTGCCAATATAAAAGGCACAGGGAGTTTCGGGTTTTATTTTGTGTTCTTAACGGCGTTTTTGGCAAAATCAGTAGTAATGATATCTGTGTAAGGTACACGTTTCTGAAGTTCTCCGCCGTTTTCCATTATATCCTCTATAAGGGTAAGGCTATCTTCCTCAAAGACCGGGTCAGTTTTCCATGTATCCTGTGATTTGTATCTTTCTATGATTTTTGTAAGAGTTTCCTTGTCGCTTTCAGTAAAGAAAGAGGCAATTACATCGGCTGTCTCTTCCGATGTGTGGTCGGCCATCCAGAGCTGTGCCTTATAAATTGCGTTGGTGAATTTCTGCACTATTTCAGGGTTTTCTTTTATATAGCTCTTTCTTGCCATATATACTGTATAAGGTACATATCCGCTTTCGGTTCCGAGAGATGCCACTACATGCCCTTTGCCGCTTGCCTCAAGCGCCGAAGCCGTAGGCTCAAACTCAACTGTATAGTCGCCTACATCTGCTGAGAATGCGCCGGATGTCGATTCAAATGAAATATTGTTTATAAGTTCAATATCCTTGCCGATTTCAAGCCCGTTTTCCATGAGCACATACTCAAGGACCATCTCAGGCATTCCGCCGGCTCTTCCGCCTATAATTGATTTGCCCTCAAGGTCACTCCATTTAAAGTCCGGTTCTTCAACCCGCGATACAAGGAAATTTCCGGCGCGCTGAGTCAGCTGGCCGAATGTCTTTAAAATACGTAAACAGTTTATTATTCGTGCTCGGTGCTGAAGCTTTTGGTATTGAGGTCAGCGTAAATTTTATTTATAAATTTTCTGGCCAGCAGATTTTTCTTTTTTACCGGAATATTGTCTGAAAGAAGGGCTGATTTAAGCGTCATAGCACCGGCAAGGGTGTAATGCTGTTTTTTTGCAAGCTCATGTAATTTTTTATTATATTCTGAAATATTTTCTTCAATCTCCTTTTTCGACTGTATATATTCATCAAGCGTGTCGGCGCCGGAAAGATACGCTTTTCTGACAAGCTTCAGTTTTTTTTCAGCTGACTCAAGGGCTGAATGGATATAGTTTATGTCATTTGGCTGCTGTAGGCCGTCTGAAACTATAATATTGGAAAAAAACGGGCTATTCTCTACAGTGCTGATTATGAATTTTTCTGCCTTTGAGGCCGATACTGATTTTTTGCACAGGCCGCAGGTATAAGAATAATATCCGTTGCCCGAGCGCTTTAGTGTCAGTCTTTTTCCGCAGGAAAGGCAGTAAATCATGTTTTGGCTTATAAATAAAATTTTGCCGGTCCTTACAACATATTTTTCAGGAGTATTTAAATATTTTGCAGATGCGGCCTGAAACATATTTTCATCGACTGCCGGAATATGACGGCTTTTTTTAATAATCCATTCGTCTGGAGGGTTTGGCTTTTTTGACAGTTTTGGAAAATAGTTATACCTTGTGTAGCCGGCATACAGGTTGTTTGTAAGTATATAATTAATTGAGCGTGCTCTCCATTTGTTTCCGCACTTTGTAAATATGCCGTTTTCGTTTAAATATCTTGCAATCTCTAAGGCTGAGAGATTATCAGCAGTATACATTTTGAATATTTTTTCTACAGTTTTCAGCTCAAAGGAGTCGGGTACAAGGAGCTTTTCCTTAAGGTTATAGCCGTATGGGGCTCTGCCAATGTGCTCTCCTCGTCTGGCTTTTTCAAACATCCCCTTTTTTACCTCATCAGAAAGGTTAAGTGAATAGTACTCTGCCATTGCTTCAAGCATTGCTTCAAGTATAATTGAAAATTTATCGTCTTCCAGCTGTTCTGTTACACTTACAACCCGTATACCGCATTCTTTTTTTAGAAGTGACTTGTATACAACACTGTCTTCACGGTTTCTGGCGAACCGGTCAAATTTATGTACAAGTATTATACTGAACTGCTGCGGCTTTGTTTTAGCGTCGGATATCATTTTCATAAACGCCGGACGCTTTTCTGCTTTTCTTCCGGAAATACCCTCATCAGCATAGATATTGTTCTCATTTATTTTAATATTGTTTTTTTCTGCGTATATCAGTATAGCCCGTTTTTGTGCGGCGGGCGAAAACTCGGCCTGCTCATCGGTTGAGACTCTTATGTATGCGGCAGCGCGTGTATCCAATACCTATCACCACGGACATATTTATCATTTTAATTTATGAGGAATAAAAGAAGTTTAATACTGTTTAAACAGTACAGCCGGCAGTTTTATGAATAATATTCCGGTTTGCATGAAAAAAAACTGATGCTTGTTAATCAATTTAAGTACAGAGGGAAAAAAGGGACACCGAGGTGACGTACTTTTATAATATAATCCAGTTAAGCTTATATGAGTGATATGTTTACGGCCGTAAATTAATAGAAAAGGAGCGTGAAGGTTATTTGAGTACAGAAACAAACTGGTATGGTTTGAAAAAACCTGAGCAGGAGGATTTTTATAATGTTGAGGATTTTAACGCAAATGCGGATATAATCGACCGGCAGCTGAAAACACTTTCTGACGGGCTGGGAAGCGCAGCTCAGGAAAGCACCCTGAGTGCACTTAGCGGCAAAGTGGGAGAAACAGGCAATACCGGCGGGAGCACAACGGCAGGTACGGTATTTGGAAAGCTCAACAAATTGATTGCTGATATTGCATCCCACATGGCAAGCTACACTGCCGCAAGGGCCGGATATATAGATACTATCAAAAATAATACAACAGCTAATAATACGGCAAGTAAAACCGGAACTCTCAGCCAAAAAGAGGCGTTTATAATAAACCTTTTGGAAAATACGACTTACGGCTTGAATGCGTTAAGAACAAAGCTTGATACCCCCGGGGTAATAAAAAGCGTACAGAAAGGAACCATAACAGGTGAAGTTGAAGACACCACTAGAGTCAGTGTAACAATATCGTCAGTAAATCCAAACAAATCATTTGTAATTTTAAATAATGGGTCTTATTGCTCGGGAGACACTCCGGCATCATCAGAGTATTTAATATCACTTTCGTCAACGGTATTGACAGTTAAGCCTGCAAGTTCTTATAGAAAGGTTTTAATGTCATGGCAGGTAGTTGAGTTTTATTAAAGGAGGGAAAAACATGTACAGGTATGCGCAGATTAATAAAAATGGGTATGTTGTATCGAACAGTTGCCTGAGCGGAGAGGTAACGGCGGAAAACATGATACCGATTCCGGAGGAATTTGATATAACAGATAAAAAATATGTAAACGGACAATGGACAGAGTACACACCGGAACCGGCAGTTGAGGAACCGAGTGAGCAGGCAATTATGCAGGCCGAGGTACTGCTTAGCCAGCAGGAAATAATAATAAAGCAGAAGGAGCATGACGAGGTGCTGGCGGAAATACTTTTGAGCCAGCAGACAGTATAAGGAGGGTTAATATGTTTAAGATTGTAAAAAGGTTTTATGACAGCGGGATATATACAAGTGATGATGTAAGCAGATTTGTAATGAGCGGAAAGCTTACCGCTGAGGAATACAGGGAGATAACCAGACTGGATTACAGTGCTGTTTGAAATCGGGGCTGAATATGAGTTTCAATTTGGAATTTTGGATACAGATTCTGATATATGCTGTTACATTTGGAATCACTTTTGGTGATTTCAGGGCAAGAATTAAAATACTTGAAAAAAAGATGGATATTCATAACAGGCTTCAGGACAGGATGGCGGTTGTCGAGCAGAGCACAAAATCAGCGCATCACAGAATAGATGAGCTCAGAGACGAGATAAACAGCCATTGATGGCAGGAGGAAAAATGAGAATAAATTTGAAGGTAAGACTTAAAAACCCATATTTTTATATCGGTCTTGTGGCTATAATGCTTACTGCTACAGGAGCACAGCCGGAAATGTTTACATCATGGAATATTCTGCTGGAAAGGGTTACGGCGTTTTTATCAAACCCGTTTCTTATAGGGTGTACAGCAGTGGCGGTGATAGGCTATATAAATGACCCTACAACAGCGGGGCTGAGTGACAGCAGGGAAGCGCTTTTATATTACAGCCCTAAAAAGGGGAGGTCATATTGAGAGATTTAACAATGTGCCACCCGGAGCTTCAGGAGAAAGCGGAAAAGCTTGTATCGGCCTGCAAGGGGCAGGGGCTGATAATAGGCATTGGGGAATGTTTGCGGACTGTTAAGGAGCAGGACGCCCTGTACGCCAAGGGCAGAACAGCACCGGGAAGTATTGTTACATACGCCAAGGGAAGCTCCTACAGCTCACACCACCAGTGGGGAACAGCCTTTGATATTTACAGAAACGACGGCAAAGGCGCGTATAACGATTCTGACGGATTTTTCTCAAAGGCAGGAGCGATTGGAAGAAAGCTTGGCCTTGAATGGGGCGGCGACTGGAAAAGCCCCGTTGATAAGCCACACTTTCAGCTGCCGTACTGGGGAAGCACTACTGACGTGTTAAAAAACAGATATGGCACTCCAGAAGGGTTCAGTCAGACGTGGAATTTGAAAACGGAAAACGATAAGGGGGAAGAAATGGAAAAGGTCTATAACACATTATCTGAGCTTCCCGAATGGGCATTAGGTACAATTAAAAAGCTTATTGAAAAGGGATACCTTAAAGGTGAGGGGGATAAGCTTGGGCTTACAGAAACAGCAGTTAAGGTATTTACTGTAAATGACCGTGCGGGATTATACTGAGATATAAAATAGAAATACAAAACCGGCCTGTAAAATCGGCCGGTTTTTACGTATTTTAAATACATTTGGCTGAGCGAAAGCCATGGCGTAATCTTCAGCACCTTCGTTGTAAACATATATTCCGGCCTCGGTGCCCAAAAGGGCTATATCAGCTGAACCGGAAAGAAGGGCTGTCATTGATTTGTCTGCGCCCTGACCTACAGAAAGGTCGATTTTAAGGCCTTCATCTTCAAAGTAACCGTTTTTAATCGCAACATACTGAGGAGCGTAAAAAACAGAATGTACTACCTCGTTTAATCTGACTTCTGTAAGCTCTTTTGCATCATTCTGGCTTTTTGAACAGCCTGATACAAATATTGAGGTTGTAATAATGCAGGCTGCTGTTAAGAGAGAAACAAATTTTTTCATTTATCTTCTCCAAATATTTTTTTAACAGTATATTCATACCAGATTGATAGGTGCATGTATATTAAAAATTTTCCTCAATAAATTTAATGTACGAGGCATGGGTTTTTATACTCTTTTCGTTGAAAACAACAACTTCAATATCCCAAAGACTGAAGATATCGATTATATACATTATGCTTTTTGCGCAGGCAAGGGGACTGCCAAAACCAATCTCTCTTACTCTTGCTGCAAAAGGATATATTTTGTCTGCTATTGAGTCAAAGTTTTTATTGAGAAAATCTTTTGCCACTTCGATATCGCTTTGATTTGCGGTCAGACAGAACATGATAAACTGTACTCCGAATGAGGCGTAATTGTATTTGTCGGACATATTTGATTTTAAATCTATTTTCAAAATTTGGCTGAGACGGTTTGACACATAAAAATCTATTGAACGGCCTGATTTTTTAAGCCTTTCCATTACATCAAGGTCATGTACAGCTGACTGTATGGAATGGTCGAGGTATGAAAAAAACATTGGATTCTTTTCTTTTACAACTACATCGCTTCTTTTAAGGTGGGTATATGGATACTTTTCTTCAACCTGACGGATATGGTTAAGCTCGTAAAGAACATTGGTTTCAAAATCCCCGCAGGACAGCTCAGTTGAGAGAAACACAATGTATCTTTCAGGATTGTCATAATAAACTGCTCCATAACCGCCTATTTTTATAGCAGCCATATCTGCATATTCGACAGGACGTGAAAAGCCAGCCGTAAGCTTATTTATCTCAGATTCTGCATTTTCTGAAATATCAAAATTAAGAATTTTCATTTTATCAACTCCCGGATAGATTTTATCATATATAGTTGTATTTGTAAATTTGTTAAACATTTAGACAGTCGGCTGAAAAATGGAAAACTGCAAGTGATTTTAATTTGTTTAACAAAATGTTTAAAACTGTTATAAATTTATGGGTTTTGATACTGTAGTTTTAGTTGAAAAAAGTGTATAATAATATCTGTTGATAAATTTAAATACTCTGGAGGAACAGATGACTGAAAAGATAATGCTAATAGACGGCAACAGTATAGTAAACAGAGCTTTTTATGGAGTGCCTCTGCTTACCAACTCCAAGGGGGAGTATACAAACGCCGTTTATGGTTTTTTTAATATACTTTTTAAGCTTATTGATGACGAGAAGCCAAACCATATAGGAGTAGCCTTTGATTTAAAGGCTCCAACATTCAGACATAAAAAATTTGCGGATTATAAAGGCACAAGAAAGGGTATGCCAGATGAGCTGGCAGGTCAGATGCCGGTGCTTAAGGAGCTTTTAAGGCTTTTAAACATAAAGCAGTATTCCTGTGAGGGATATGAGGCTGACGATATACTCGGTACACTTTCAAGGCAGGCTGAAGAAAAGGGCTATGAAACAATTATAGTTTCCGGCGACAGAGACCTTTTGCAGCTTGCCACAGATACTCTCAAAGTAAAGATACCAAAAACAAAAGGCGGAAAAACAGAGGTTGAGGACTACTACGCTAAGGACGTAGCTGAAAAATATGGTGTTACTCCTGTTGAGTTTATAGAGGTAAAAGCGCTTATGGGGGATGCTTCGGATAATATTCCCGGAGTTCCGTCAATAGGTGAAAAGACAGCTGTAAAAATAATACAGCAGTTTAAGACTGTTGAGGAGGCTATAAAAAATTATGAGCTGGTTAAGCCTGCCAGAGCCTCAAATAATTTGATTGAATTTCAGGAGCAGGCCAGAATGAGCCGGTTCCTTGTTGAAATTGAGAGAAACGCTCCTGTTGAGCTAAATATTGATGAAATGCCGGCTATGCCGGATACAATCAGCTCAGAAGCCTATGAATATATAAAAGGGCTTGATTTTAAGTCAATGCTTGGACGGTTTTCGTCAGACAGGGCTGCTGAAAAGGAAGAACGGGTTTTAAATGATTCCTATGAGTATATATGCAGTGCTGATAAGTGTATTGATTACGTGTACAGTAATTTTGATGGAGAGTCGGCTTATGTGATTATTGAGGAAAGCGGGAAGCTGGAGGGTGTAAGCATTTACAGTGAAAGCGGCGGCTGTTTTATAGAAAGCGTAAACGGGTTTACCGCTGAGGATATAATACAATGCCTTGAAAAATATTTTTCTGATGTCAGGTTTAAGAAAATCGGCCATGATATAAAGAAGGATATGCGGCTGATTTGCCCTGTGGAAATTAATGGCGCGGTTTTTGACACGCAGATTGCGGGATATATCTTAAACTCCACAAATGATACCTATAATTTTGACGACATTGCGAAGGATTTTCTTGGAGAAACATTTGAAAGCGATATTGAAATACTCGGCAAAGGCAAGAGCCGCGTATCAATAAAAACCCTTGATTTGGAAAAAAGAACTGCTTTTGCTGTTAAACAGGCCGAAATTATGTACAGGGCTAAGCCTGTAATGTGTGAAAAAATTAAAGGCAATGGGCAGGAAAAACTGTTTTGCGATATCGAAATGCCGCTTATCGGCGTGCTTGCCGATATGGAAAGATATGGCATAAAAGCAGACAGACAGGGGCTTTTGTACTATGGCAAAGCCCTCAGCGAGCAGATAGATGTCATTACAGAAGAAATTTATTCAATGTGTGGTGAAAGGTTTAATATAAATTCACCTAAGCAGCTGGGAGAGGTTCTTTTTGAGAAAATGGGCCTTAGAGGCAGCAAAAAAACAAAAACTGGATATTCAACAGCGGCGGAGGTATTGGAAAAGCTGAAATACGATAACCCGGTTATAGAAAAAATATTATTTTACAGACAGCTTACAAAACTAAAGAGCACTTACGCCGACGGGCTTTTGAATGTTCTTGACGAAAAGACAGAAAGAATCTATTCTACATTTAACCAGACTATTACTGCAACTGGCAGGATAAGCTCTACAGAGCCTAACCTTCAGAACATACCGGTCAGGCTCGAGCTTGGCAGGGAACTGAGAAAGGTTTTTATTCCTGAGGAGGGCTATGTGTTTTCTGACGCGGACTATTCGCAGATTGAGCTTAGGGTTTTGGCGCATATGGCAGATGACAAAAACCTTATTGAGGCGTTTAAAAACGGTCAGGATATACACCGGATTACAGCATCTCAGGTTCTGGGCATACCGTTTGATGAGGTTACACCTGAACAGAGGCGTCAGGCAAAGGCAGTTAATTTTGGTATAATATATGGTATTGGGGCGTTCAGCTTAAGCCAAGATTTGGGTATAACCAGAAAAGAGGCTGAAATATATATAGATAACTATTTTGCCAAATACCCAAATGTAAAAAAATATATGGATGAAACTATAAGAAACGCAAGGGAAGCCGGATATGTTTCCACTATTTTTGGCAGGAGAAGGAATATGCCGGAGCTGTCGTCTTCTAATTTCAATACCCGCTCGTTTGGCGAAAGGGTAGCTATGAATATGCCTATACAGGGAACGGCGGCAGATATTATAAAAATAGCAATGATAAAGGTAAGCAGAGCGTTAAAGGAAAACGGCCTTAAGTCAAGACTTATACTTCAGGTTCATGATGAGCTTTTAATTGAAACATATGAAAAGGAAATTGAGCAGGTGGCTGTTATACTCAAGGAAAATATGGAAAACGCCGTATCGCTTAATGTGCCATTGGTGGCAGATGTAAAGCAGGCGGTAAACTGGTATGAGGCTAAATAAAGCTTTGAGGTGAATTTTATGCTGATAATAGGGCTTACAGGACCGACTGGCAGCGGAAAAAGCGCTGTCAGTCAGATTCTGAAAGAAAATGGGGCCGAGATAATAGACGCTGACAAAATTGCCCATGAAATAATATTAAAGGGGCGCCCGGCTTACAGCGAGCTTGTTGCATATTTTGGAGACGGAATATTAAATAACGACGGGGAGATTGACAGAAAAACCCTTGGCTTTACTGTGTTTTCACAGGGTGGAGAAAAGCTGGAATTTTTAAATTCCTGTACGCACAAATATATTTACGATGAGATGAAAAAGCAGCTGGAAGCGGCCGATAAAAGCGGAAAGCAGATGGCGGTAATAGATGCTCCTCTGCTTATAGAGGGCAATTTTATTAAGCTTTGCCAAAAGGTATGGGCAGTATACGCAGACGACTGTGTAAGAGCCAAAAGAATTATGGGCCGCGACTCAATTACTTATGAGCAGGCTATGGACAGAATGAAAAGGCAAAAGCCATGGGAGGTTTATAAGAAATACGCGGATATAATTATTGACAACAGTACTGATATTGAAAGTTTAAAAGGTCAGGTGGAATATAATTTGAATAATCCGGGAGAGAATAATGGGAAAAAACAAGTCTAGAACTGGATTTATAAAATGGTTTGCTGTTATTGTTTTTTTGGCAGTGATTGCGGCTGGGGTATTTAAACATGTAGTATTAAAGAAAATCCTGTACCCACAGTCATATAAAAACTATGTTGAAAAATACGCCGCAGAGTATAATGTAGATGCAAACCTTGTATACGCGGTGATTAAATGTGAGAGCGATTTTGATTGCAGGGCTGTATCGCATAAGGATGCCAGAGGTCTTATGCAGATTTCAGAGGTAACAGGAATCTGGGCTTCGGAAGTGCTTGAGATAGAAAATTACAGTTCTGAGATTCTTTATGAGCCTGAAACAAATGTACATATTGGGTGCTGGTATTTAAGCAGACTGTTTAAACAGTTTGAAAGCGAGCCTACTGTGCTTGCGGCTTACAATGCCGGGAGCGGAAATGTGTCAGGGTGGCTTACTGAGGAAGAATATTCTTCTGACGGGATTAATCTTGATACAATACCTTTTAAGGAAACCGCAAATTATGTAAAAAAGGTTGAAAAGGCAAAAAGAATATATGAATATCTTTATGACTGATAGAATTAAACAGGAGAAAGCATGAAAAAAATAATTTTAGCGGCGGCGGTTTTGCCGCTTATTTTTACAGCCTGTTCAGATACAGCGGTTCCCGACACACCTCAGAGCAGTCAGAAGGCCGTATCTTCTGTACAGAATAACACGTATGAAAAGGATGACAATGTACTTACACTGTCGATGAGAACAACAACTGTGCTTAATCCGCTGTTAAATGAGGATGAGTCTGTTGACAGTATTCTCAGGCTTATGTTTAAACCGCTTATAGCCATTGACAGCGCTCATAAGCCTCAGGGCTGTATAGCAGAGAGCTGGTATTACACACAGGATGGCACTGTACTTACGATAAAAATAAAAAGCGGCCTTAAATGGCATGATGGAAGCGACATAACCGCTAACGATGTGGCGTATTCTATTAATACAATAAGAAACGCCGGGGATAACACGGTTTATAAAAAATGCGCGGAAAGAATAAGGAATGTATCCCTGACTGACAGGTATACTGTAAATGTAAGCTTTTCAGAGGCATTCAGTTCAAACATATATTCAATGTGCTTTCCTGTCATTTCTGAAAGCTACTACAGCGGCAATGATTCGCCGGAATACCCAATGGGAAACGGGCCGTATAAATTTTCGGATTTTACCCCGGCTAAGGAGCTTGTGCTGGAAGCTTCTGAAAACAGTTTTGGAGGTACGCCTTCAATAGGCAGAGTGGTTGTAAAAATGACTACTGACTCAGACACTGACATTTATTCCTTCAGCCAGAAAATTACTGACTGCGTTGTTGCCGGTGAGACAGATATGGGCAAGTACGACTTTTATGCCGAGTCTGAAAAGTATGGATTTACCGACAATTATTATGAGTTTATAGGATTTAATTTTAACAACTCTGTTCTCAGAGACAAAAATATAAGAAAGGCTGTAGCGGCGTGTGTACCTATTGATAATATAATTGACAGTGTTTATCTTTCAAACGCAGTAAAAACATCATCGCCGGTAAACCCGTCAAGCTTTTTGTATAATACCAATATTCCGGGTATACAATACGATTTGAATAAGGCTAAGGAATATATATCGCTTGCAGGGTACAAGTACGATTCTGAAAGCAACCTGTTTGCTAAAACAGATGAAAGCGGCACACATAACATATCACTCAGGATACTTGTAAATTCTGAAAGCAAAGAGCGCAGACAGGTGGCGATAAAGCTTTCTGAGGAATTGAAATCAGTCGGTATAAAATCAGGCGTTGAGGCTGTTAATTACAACACATATATTTCAAGGCTTGAATCGGGTGATTTTGACTTGTTTGTTGGAGGCTGGGAAATGTCTGTGTCGCCGTATTTCGGTTTTATGTTCTCGTCTTCTGACAGAGATGGTCTTAATTATATTTCTTACAGCGATGAGAAGATGGATGAGCTTCTGGATACGGCGTATAACGCTGTAAATGAGGCTGATATGGTCAAAGCTTATTCTGAGCTTGAAGCCTATACGGCAGATGAGCTGCCATATGTAAGCCTGTTGTTCAGAAAATCAGCTCTTTTTGTAAACAGCAGAATATCCGGAGATTTTAATCCGGTGCCATATGATTATTTCCGGGGAATTGAAAGCTGGAAAATTGAAACTAATCAAACGTCAGACTGATGAGGTGGTTGTATGTCCCAAATAAGAAAAGATATGTTTTCGGGCGAGTGGGTTATATTTGCGTCCAACCGCAAGGATAAACCGTATAATTATAAGCGCGGCGCAAAGATGGAGGAGAACAATAAATCAGTATGCCCGTTTTGTCCTGAAAATGAGTCAATGACACCGCCGGCTGTGTTTGAGCTTAAAAACGAAGGCGGCTGGGAAATACGTGTTTTTGATAATTTATATCCTGCTCTGAGCTTAAACAGCTTTGAGAGGGATTTTGATACGTTTTATGAATCTCATGACGGCTGTGGTATACATGAGGTAGTTGTGGACACACCAGAGCATACTATGGATATAACAGATGAGACTGATAAGCATTTTCTCAGGCTTTTTGGTGTGCTTATCGAAAGGCTTGAAAAAATCAGAAACAATGAGAAGGTTGAGTACGTCCAGATTTTTAAGAACAACGGCCCTTATGCCGGGGCCTCAATTTCACACTCTCACTGGCAGATAATGGGTGTGCCTATACTTACAAGTGAGCAAAAAGCGGCTTTTGAGGTCTTTGAGGAATATAAAAAATCTAAGAATCGCTGTATTATGTGCGATATGGTAGAGCATGAGAAGGCTTCACAAACAAGGCTGATTGATGAGAATGAGCATTTTGTATCATTGGCACCCTATGCCTCAAGGCAGAGCTTTGAGATGTGGATAGTCCCTAAAAGGCATATATCAACAATGTCACAGCTGGAGGAGAAAGAATTAAAGAGCCTTTCAGTTTTTTTAAAGGATATGCTTTTGCGTATAAATGCCATAAGGGAAGGTATAAGCTTTAATATATGTATACAGGAAGAAGCAAAATCAACACCGGAAGGGCTTTTTCACTGGTATATAAGGCTGCTTCCGAGAATAGGTTCATGGGCAGGGTTTGAGTACGCTACAAGGTGTTTTATAAACCCGGTGCTGCCTGAGACGGCCGCAAAATTTTACAGGGAAAACAGACATTAAACATAAAAATGCGGCCTTAAGGCCGCATTTTTGTTATGCTTTTTTAGACAATATCTTAAGTCCTGTAATTTCAGAAAATATTCCTGTGGCTATAAGTCCGGCTATATATGCAAATGCCATTACAGACATTCGGCTAATAATATTTAATTCCGGTATGTATTTTGAAAGAGCCGCTGAAAAAACAGCGCATACTCCACAGATTATATAATATTTCAGTGTTGAGCGCTTTATACTGAAATATTTGCCTGAAATTATAATAGCAGGCAGAACCGCAGTAAGAGATGACAAAAATGCGCCGTAAATATAAGCGTTTATTCCTATTTTAGGCATAAGAAAATATATTGACACTATGCTTACAAGTGATGAGGCGATTCCGGTTAAAAAGAGCTGAAAATGTTTTCCAAGACTGTTTAACACGCCGTTCAGAGTAATCTGCATATACATAAGTGGACACAGAAGCGACAGCGGCCTAAGCAGTGTTCCCAGCTCAGGCATTGAGTATATAAGGGCGCAGACATCGCTGGAAAAGGCATAAAAGAATACTGCGGCTCCGCATGATGCGGCTGCGGTAAAGCTTATGCTTCGGTTAACAGTCAGCTGGGCCTGGTGCTGGTTTTTAACAGTCCTCTGTTTGGATATGGCGGGTATCATGCTTATGGACACAGCCGAAAGCATGGAGGACGGAAAATGGAGCAGGGGTATTACCATTCCGCTCAAATGCCCGTATTGGCTTAGAGCATCGGTGCTTTTAGGGTACATGCCAAGTCTCAGCGGTATAAGTATGTTTTCGACTGCTGACAGAAAAGATGCCGCTACCCTTGAGGCTGAAAGCGGAACAGACATTGTGAGTATTTTTCTATACGCTGAAAGAACCGGAATATCAGGCTTTTTTCCAGAAGCTGAGGAATCGGAGGAAAAAAGCAGGAATGCCATAGTCAGTGCGAAAGAAAAAATTTCCCCAAGCACTACGCCCACTACAGCGGCAGAACACGACTGTTCAATGTTCTGTGGGGAAAACAGCACCATTATAGCAACAAGCGATATCATTCTTACAGCCTGTTCAAAAATCTGTGACAGGGCAGGAAATATGTTGTTCTGTTTTCCCAGAAAATAGCCTTTGATACATGAACCGGCGGCCATAAAAGGAAAGCACAGGCTGAGTATTTTTAATGATTCGCTGCTTCTGGTATCTTTTATAAAATAAAGCGCGGCTGTATCTGAATTAAAATACATGGCAAAGCTGATAATAATACTCAAAGACAATGTTATTGAGAGTGCCGCTTTAAGTATGCGAATCGCGTTAGCCTGGGAGTTTCTCGCGGTTTCTTCCGCTGTAAGCTTGGATACAGTGGTGGTTATACCTGAGGCTGTGATTGAATAGCACAAAATGTAGAGCGGCATTATAAGCTGATAAAGGCCCATACCCTGGGCGCCTATAGTCTTTGACATATATATGCGGTAGAAAAAACCCATAAACCGCGTAATTATATTGGCAGACATAAGTATTATGCAGCCAAAAGCAAAGCTGTTTTTACGCATATGACCAATTCCTTACAGATACTCATTATATATCTATGAATGGACCGGTCATAAAATTATAATTTTCTTTGATAATAAATATAAAAAAGCGGCCGGATTGAAACGGCCGCTGTAATTTATTTTATATATTCAATTAAACCTGACTGAATTGCCGTGATGTTTTCTGATATTTTTTCTCTTGGCCAGTCCCACCACCTGATTTCTAGCAGGCGCAAAATAGTTTCTTCTGAAAAACGTTTTCTTATAGGCTTTGCGGGAAGTCCGCCAACTATTGTGTACGGCGGGATATCTTTTGTTACAAGTGAGCGGGCACCTATAATCGCTCCGTCGCCAATTTTTACCCCGGCCATTACAACAGCCTCATATCCAATCCAAACATCGTTTCCTACTACAATATCACCTTTATTATCCCATGAATCTGCGACGTTTTTGCGTTCCAAAGCCCATTCCTCAAAGAAAAGCGGAAAAGGGTAGGTTGACAGGGATTTAAGAGTATGGTTGGCGCTGTTAAAAATAAACTTGGCGCCGCAGGCTATAGAACAGAATTTGCCTATTTTAAGCCAGTCGTTGTTTATTGGGTAATGGTAGAATACGTTGTTTTTCTCAAATAATACAGGGTCGTTGACAAAATCGTTATACATGGTATAGTCACCGACCTCTATGTTTGGTCTTGTGATTACGTTTTTTAAATATACAGTCTGCTTATCGCCAGTACGCGGATATATTTTGTCTGCTGGAATAGTCATTAAAAGTCCTCCTCGAATATTAGAGTTTTGCTGCAACTATTCCAGATACTGCAATACAGAGCTTCATCTGGTATCACCTCTCTTTTGATATCTTTTATAATACCATATGAGTACATTTATGTAAACTCCCGTAAAAAGTATTTTATAAACAATGCAAAGTATGAATTTTTTCTTGACTAAGTTAAGTTTAGGTAATATTATTTATCAGTATACAAAAATTTCATAAAACTGTTAAGGTGCTTTTTGTAATGAAAAGAGAATAGGGAATACGGTGTAAATCCGTAACAGCACCCACTACTGTAACTTGGACGAGGTGCCCTTAGATATTATCCGCCACTGGTTTTAACCGGGAAGGCATAGGGCATATTAGGTTGAAGAGAAGCCAGGAGACCTGCCTTAACTGAAGAAATCAATGCAAATCTTGGGGAATGGAGATAGGTATTATTTTTATGCCTGTTTTATCCCGATAAGGGGGAGTTGGAAAGAGAATTTAATATATCTTGTATTAAATAAGTTTTGGGCTTTATGTTCTGTGAAAGTTTAGTTTGAGTTTGAAAGGGGATTAAAAATTGAAAAACTATTTTAAGTCATTAAAAGGAATTTGCCTTGTGCTGGCATTTATATTGGGTATATCCGTGCTGAGCGGCTGCGGAACAGAAAGAACAAGTCAGTCAGATCAGCCGGATTCTTCTGTTTTGTCGGCTTCTGCTGAAACCAGTGAAAATGAAACTGACAAAAGTGCAGAAGAAGCAGTGCAGACTGTGACAGACAGTATCGGCAGGCAGGTTGAGATTCCAAATCCTGTTACAAAGGCAGTGGTGGCAAACGCTTACAATACCGAGATAATCAATGCTATTGATGCGTTGGACTGTGTAACTGGCGTGGACTACAATATTTATCAGGATAAGGAATCGTGGAAAAACAGATTTACTGAGGATATGGTGATAGGCAAAAGCCAAAAAGATCTTAATTATGAGAAAATAATTGAGCTTAATCCGGAGGTGCTTATACTTACTGGCAACGGTACATATGAGGAAGCGGAAAAACAGCTGGAGCCGTTTGGAATAAAGGTTATAGTATGTGATGCTTACTACACTGACCAGTTTGAAAAGAGCTGTGACCTTTTGGGTCAGATATTTGGCAAACAGGAAAACGCCGATGAGCTTAAGCATTATTTTATTGACAAGCTGGACTATATAAAAACTCAGCTCAGGGATGTTGAGAAAAAAAGGGTTTATTTTGAATACAGGACGGAAGGCAACACTACAATTCCGGGCAATTTCTTCTACTATATGGTTGAGTACTCAGGAGCTGACAATATATTTAAAAATGCTGCCAATGTACAGGTTGAGTCTGAAGCTGTTGTTTCAGCCAACCCTCAATATATTGTAAAGGTATCTGCTCCGGATGTGTATTCCTCGTACTATCCGCCTACCGCTGAGGAGAATCAGGCAATAAAGGCTGAGCTTTGCCAGAGACCGGGCTGGGATGAGATAGATGCAGTAAAGAATGACAATATACTTTTGCTTTCACATTACGTTCATGGTGGAGCTTCTAAATTAGTAGGTACAATGTATATTGCCAAATTTCTTTACCCTGAGCTTCTGCCGGATTTACACCCTGAACAGGTATTTAAGGACTGGCTGGAAAAATACCAGAAGCTTGATTATATAGAGGGCCATACATATCCGGCATTCTCATTTGAGGATTAATTATGAAAACTGCTGAAATTACAGATATCAGAGACAGGTATGAACGCTCTAACAGGAACAAACTGACAGTTCTGGCTGTAAGCGCTGCTGTAATGGCTATGCTTGGGATTTTCTTTGTCACTATAGGTGTGACTGATACAAATATTGTACAGGTAGCAAAGGCCGTAGCTGCATGGGCTGGAGGCAGCCTTGATACAGGCACTTCAGCGCAAAACGCCGCGTATAAAATTATTGTGCTTATGCGCCTTCCAAGGGTAGTATTAGCCGTTATAGCCGGAATAGGGCTTTCGGTTTCCGGAGTAGCTATGCAGTCGGTAACGCGCAACCCTCTTGTAAGTCCGTTTACAATGGGAATCTCATCAGCATCGGCCTTTGGCGCATCAATGTGTATAGTATTTGGCTCTGGAATGTTTTTTAAAAGTGAGCTTGGAATAATATCCTGTGCTTTTGCCTCTGCTGTTGTATGCATAACAATAGTTTACGCTATTTCAACAAAAGCAGGAATGGGGCCGGAAACAGTGGTGCTTACAGGCATAGCTTTAAATTATTTTTTCAGTGCGCTGACATCAACTATAGAATTTTTCGCACAGGAACACAAACTCGCAGCCGTTGTACAGTGGACATTCGGCACATTCAATGGAACAGTGTGGCGGGATGTGCTGTTTTCGGGTGTGTTCGTAATTATATGCTCAACGGTGATAATGGTGCATTTTATTAAGCTTAACGCTATGGCTTCCGGTGATGATGAGCTGGTAAAAAGCCTTGGCGTAAACCCGCAGAAAATAAGGGCTGTAATGTGCCTGCTGTCTGTATTTATGACAGCCGCTGTAATAAGCTTTACCGGAGTAATAGGCTTTGTAGGCCTTGTGGCTCCGCATATAGCACGTATACTTGTGGGGAATGACCATAAATTTTTAATACCGTTTTCGGCAGTTACAGGAAGTCTGCTGCTTATGGTTTCAGATGTGGTGGGAAAAACCATACTATCGCCTGTAAGCATACCGGTAGGGATAGTTGTGTCGTTTCTGGGGGTTCCGCTTTTTATTAACCTTATAGTTAAGGGAAAAAGGGGGAATCTGTCTTGAGCCTGAAGGTTGAAAACATAAGCTTTGGCTATACGCCGGAAAGGGAAATACTGTCAAATATAAGCTTTGAGGTTGGTTTGGGGAAAACTTTGTTCCTGCTCGGACCAAACGGAACAGGAAAAACTACACTGTTAAAGTGTATAAACCATGTGTTAAAGCCGAATTCAGGCAGAGTACTGATAAATGAGGAGGATGTGGCAGGGTTTTCGCCTGCAGTAAGGGCAAAAAAAATAGGCTATGTGCCTCAGTACAATAACAATGTTTTCCCTATGAATGTTATAGATACAGTTATGCTGGGCAGGGCCGCCTTTGTGGGATATAAAATGCGCAGTCTGGACAAGGATATAGTTTTTGATGTAATTGACAGACTTGAGCTTGGCAGCTTTGCATTTAAAAACATAAACGAGATGAGCGGCGGGGAACGCCAGAGGGTTTTTATAGCCAGGGCGCTGGCTCAGGAACCTGAATTGATTATTCTGGATGAGCCTACAAGCAGCTTGGACCTGAAAAACCAGATGTTTACGCTCAAGCTTGTAACAGAGCTGGCACAGAGCAAAAACATAGGTGTTGTTTTGTCTGTGCATGACATGAACCTGACTTCTCTTTTTGCGGACAAGGTGATTATACTTAAGGAGTCAAGGATATACGCCTGCGGAAAGCCTGCGGACACCCTTACTGAAAAAAATATAAGGGAGGTTTACGGTGTGGACACATCAGTTACATTGGAGGAAGGCTATACACATGTAAGGCTCAAAAAAGTATAGAGCTATAAAAAAAGCTTCGGCAGAAAACCTGCCGAGGCTTTTTTAGCATTTGTCAGTAGTCAGAAAATATCCTTGTAAATACCTCAAGCAAAAATAAATCCCTGTGGCTGTTTAGAGACATGCCCGTAAGGCTCTCTATTTTATCTAGCCTGTACAGGAGTGACTGTCTGTGGAGGTGCAGGCTCCTTGCTGTACGGCTGGTGTTATAGTTGTTGTTGATAAACTCAGTTAGTGTGCCCATTAAATCCATATCAGAACACCTGTCTGAATCGACCAGATTTTTAACTGCCTGTTCAGCCATCTCCTTAACTGCGGGGTTTCCGGACAGCACTGAGACAATCTGAAATACCTTGGTATCTTTATATGTAAAACGATACCGCTTTTCCTTAGAATTTATGCAGTACTGAAGTGCCAGTGAGGCGTTTTTGTAAAGCAGATTAAAATCTGGCTTCTCAAGGCTTATTTCACTTATACCAATATAAAACTCAAATTGAGGAAAATATGCCGCCAGCTGTTTTTCAAGCGAATCAACAAAGCTTTCAACTGAGATTTGAGGTCTTGAATTTGTGTTTTCCATATATATAACAAAAAACAGGCTTCTTGCGGCAAGCAGTATACCTAAATTCCTGTTTTTTACCTCATTAAGTATTGTAATTTCTATTTCAGAAGCTTTGGCAGCGGCTTCCTGTGAGTATTCATTAACTGAGTCTGAAATACTCTTATTAAGTAGCTTTAAAACAATACAGGTATATGGCCTGTTAAGGTTAAAGCCGAGTTTCATACCTTGGGCTGCCATTTCATCGGCCGACTCATAATTTTTATTTGCGAGATTCCACACAAAATCATTCCGCAGTTTGTTGACAACCATGTTTTCTATGCTTTCTTTGTTGAACCACAATGACAAAGGCAGTATTATGTGCTTTTCAATCAGGCACTTGTCAAAAATTATCCCTGGGCACTTATCCGGTTCATAAATATATATGTAGCCTGACAGAAAATTGTTGATTCTGATTTCAGTTTTTTCGTAGTTTTCAGGAATATGCTCCAGCTCTGAATTTTTTGGCAAGCCTTTTATTTTGTTCTTGTCATTAGTGATAATGACTGGAGTTTTAAGCATAGATGAAATTATTGAGGCGGCATTATCAAGTGTGCCAGACTCAAAATAAGAATTGAAAAGGCTGTTTTGGATTTTCATATATATTTCAAGGTTCTTGGAGTGCATTCTTTTAATTACAAAATCGCTGATTTCAGAAAACCGCCGTTTCCATGGAATAATAAATATAGGTATATTAAGCGTATCTGCCATGTCTATTACGCTTTTGGGAATGATGTACGACGAATCCCTGAAGGCTATAAGAATTACTGAGGCTCCCGAGTCGCCTATTTCTTTTATAAACTGTTTAAACAGCTCCTCGTTATTAAGACAGCTAATGGCTGTTGTGAGTATCATCTCATTCTTTTTTACAAAATCATCTACAGGCAGCTCAATAACTGATATTGACTCAATTAGTATCCGCTTATAGTCATAGGTCTTTGTAGCCGGCTTTATCTCAGGGATAAAATTGTCCTTTAAAAAATCATCGAGAGTATAAATAATTTCATCACTCCTTAAATGCCATATTACAAAATATACAGAATATTATATATGTTTATCATATAGTTTGCAAGTTGAACTGTTTTTTTTGATGGAATATTATTTAGTTACAGAATTATTTTTAATTATGAAAGAAGGGTGGGAGGTATATGATTTACAGGGAGGCATGGGTACAGGTTGATGTAAAACAGGCGCTCTGCAATATTATGGCGGTAAGAAACGCTGTTGGAAACGCCAGACTTTGTGCTGTACTTAAGGCTAATGCCTACGGTATGGGTTCTGTTGAAATGGCACGGATTTATCAGGATTATGCTGACATGTTTGCCGTAGCAGTTTTGGAAGAAGCTGCTGAGCTGAGAAACGCCGGAATAAAGAAGGATATACTTGTCCTTGGGAGTATTCCGGAACAGTGCATTGAGGAAGCTATACAAAACAATATATCTATTACCCTTTACAGTGATAAGCAAATCAGACCTCTGGAAAATGCAGCGGAAAAACTGAAAAAGAAGGCAAAGCTGCATATAAAAATTGAAACAGGAATGAACCGTCTGGGGTTTAAACCAGATTTTCAAAATACTGAAACCATTGTAAGGTGTCTTAAAAATCCATATTTCAAAATTGAAGGAGTTTTTACCCATTTTGCCTGTGCTGATGAGGACAATACTGAAACAGGCATACAGGCAGCAAAGTTTAAATGGCTTTTAAATGAGATAAAAAAATCCGGGGCCAAAATGCCAATTGTCCATGCGGCCAACAGCCCTGCTATTGCAAATATGCCAGAATACTATTTTGATATGGTAAGGGCGGGACTTATACTTACCGGGTTTTATACATCTGAGAGTATGAACAGGCAACGTGTTAAGGTTATGCCGTGCATTACGCTCAGGGCAAGGATTGTAAATCTTAACAGGGTTATGCCCGGTGAAGGCATAGGGTACGGGCATACATACCATACAGATAAAAACGAGCTTATAGCGACAGTGCCTTTTGGATTTTCAGATGGATACCCGAGAAGCCTGTCCAATATTGGGTATGCTCTATTAAAGGGCGTTAAATGCCCTGTTAGGGGAAACATATGTATGGACCAGATGATGATTGATGTTTCGGGTGTTCCAGATGTAAAGCCCGGTGATGAGCTTATATTTTACGGCAGCGGAAAAGACGGCGCAATGACTGCCGAGGACGCGGCAAATATGAACAAAACGATAGTGGACGAAATACTGACCGGTTTGTCCAAAAGGCTTCCGCGTGTTTACAGAAGATAGACATGTCATACAATTTATAGCAGAAACACGTTTCAAATCACTTATAATGTGTAAGTTGATATGGCTTTAGTGTGGGTGGTACTATTAACATATAAAATTTGTTTCATTCACAAAACAATAGTACAACTGAGGAGGAGTGGTTATAATGAAAATTAATACAGATTTATTACATGCTTATCAGCTTCATGCGCGTTTATCAGGTTCTTATGAGCCTCAGGCCATGGCCCATATAAGCCCTATTTATCAGACAACTACATATGTTCTTGAGGATTTTGACACTGCTGTCTATTTAAACCAGCATGTTGACGAGGGATTTGTGTATACAAGGTTTGGAAGCCCAAACTGCGACGAGCTTGAAAAGAAAATAGCGCACCTTGAGCACGCGGAGGCGGCGCTTGCGGTGGCCAGCGGTCTTGGAGCTATATCCACAGCTGTTATGAGTGTTGTAAAGGCTGGAGACCATGTAGTGTTTGGAGATGTAATATACGGATGTTCATATGCGCTTTTTGCCAAGGTACTGACACAGCTTGGCGTTACTTACACCAGGGTAGATACTACAAATGTACAGGAGGTAGCAGACGCTATTAAGCCTAACACAAGCCTTGTATATGTGGAGACACCTGCCAACCCAACGCTTAAAATAAGCGATATTGCAGCTATAAGCGAAGTTGTTAACCAGCATGAGGGAATTACGATGATTGTAGACAGCACATTCGCTTCGCCTTATCTGCAAAACCCGCTTGATTTAGGGGCGGACCTTGTTGTTCACAGTGCAACAAAATACCTTTGCGGCCATGGAACAGTTACTGCCGGTGTAATAGCGGGAAGCAAAGCGCGCATAGACAGATGCCGTATGCCTTATCTTCAGTGTTTTGGGGCTGTTCTTGACCCATTTGCAGCATGGCTTTTAATGCAGGGAATGAAAACCCTCGGAGTCAGAATGGAACGTCACTGCTCAAACGCCATGAAGGTTGCGCAGTATCTTGAAAAGCACCCTAAGGTTGACAAAGTATACTATCCTGGCCTTGAGAGCCACCCAACACATGAAATAGCTAAAAAACAGATGCACGGCGGTTATGGCGGAATGATGAGTGTGGATATAAAAGGCGGAATGGACGCTGTGCGCACAGTTATGAATAACATGAAGGTATTCAGCCTTGCCACAAGCCTTGGAAATGTTGACTCGTTAATTCAGCATTCTCCTTCAATGAGCCATTTTGATATGACGCCAGAGGAGCGCCATGCGGCCAGCATTTTTGACGGTCAGGTCAGGCTTTCAATTGGTATTGAGGATGTTGACGATTTGATTGCTGACCTTGAACAGGCGCTTGCATTGATTTAAGAGAGCAATACTTATCAGTAGTCCCCGTAAGCAAGTGGTTTGGTTTTGCGGCGGAGCCGTTGTCATGGCTCCGCTTTTAGGTGTATTGGGTGTATAAAGGGGGATTGTATATGACAGATATTATTGTATCGGTAAATGATTTTATAAATAATATTGTTTGGGGCGTACCAATAATTGTTTTAATGCTTGGAACAGGTATTTACTTAACTATTAATCTTGACTTTATACAATTTAAGCATCTTGGATTTTTATTCAACCAGACTGTAATAAAAAATTTTACAAAAAAAGACGACAAAAACAGAGCGCCAGGAGAGGTATCATCTTTTCAGGCAGCTATGATGAGTGTAAGCGCTATTGTAGGCTCAGGCAATATAGCAGGAGTCGCTACAGCTATAGTAAGCGGAGGGCCGGGAGCGCTTTTTTGGATGGTAATAGCGGCGTTTATAGGCATGGCGACTAAATTTTCTGAAATTGCACTTGGCATAAAATACAGGGTAGTGCATGAGGACGGGCGTGTAAGCGGTGGAGCTATGTATTATATTGCCAATGGATTGGGGCAGAGGTGGCTTGGTATTTTTGTATCCATATGTGTTATCTTCTTTGCCTTTGTAATATCAGCAATAATAGACTCAAATACAATGGCAGCCGCCCTTAATGAGAGATATGGGACTAATATTATAATTTCGGGTATCATATTTGCTGCACTCACAGCTTTTTGCATATTTGGAGGCTTTAAACGTATTGGCCGTGTCTGTGAGGTACTCGCCCCGTTTATGGGCGGTGCGTATATACTTGCGGGGATAGCTATTATAGTGCTTAATATACCAAGTGTTCCAGCCGCTGTTATAACGATAGTTGAATCGGCGTTTAAGCCAAGGGCTGTAGCAGGTGGAGCTATGGGTTCTATATTTATAGCTATGAGATATGGTATGGCAAGAGGAATATTTTCAAATGAGGCCGGTGTCGGAACCGCCGCTATGGTGCATTCGGGGGCCGCGGTAAGCCACCCTATGGAGCAGGCTGTCTGGGGGCCAATTGAGGTCTTTCTGGATACAGTGCTTGTATGCTCAATTTCCGGTATATCAATAGTTTTGTCAGGACTGTATACAACAACAGAACTTTCGGGAGCACGTTTGACAATGGCGGCATTTGACCAGCTTCTGCCGGGAACATGGGGAGGGGTAATCTGTCTTGGAGCTGTACTGCTGTTTGGTTTTTCCTGCCTTATTACATTCTATACGTACGCTGAAAGAGGCGCTGAATTCCTGTTTGGAGAGAAATCAAGAACTGCGGTACGTATTTTATGGATTTTTGGAATATTCTTAGGGGCTATATCAGGTGAAAATATTGTATGGGATATTGCGGATACAGTAAATGGCCTGATTATTATTCCAAACCTGATTGCGGTACTGCTTTTGTCAAAGCATGTATTTGCCATGAAAAAGGAATATCTTGACGGAGAGCTGGAAAAATATAAAATGAGAAAAAAAGGCATGACCTCCGGCTGACATATAGTTTTTGGACAGAGCTTTCAAAATCCTTAAGAACCTCAGGGTTCTTAAGGATTTTTTATGTTTGCTGTATTTGAATATTAAACAGGAGCATTATTATTTATTAAAAAATTTCCGTTGTAAAAACAACATACATATCCCGATTAAAATAGTATACTCCATTTATAAATTTTAAAGGAGGATATCTTATGACATATATTAAAAATGTTGAGCATGAAAAAATAATCTCATTAGCAGAGCAGGTATCTGTACAGCCGGGGCAGATTGTGAGCAAAACTCTGGCGCAGAACAAGGCTTTAAGCATAACGATTTTTGCTTTTGACAAAGGCGAGGAAATAAGCACACATGATTCAGATGGTGATGCTATGGTCACTGTAATTGAAGGGCTTGGCCGGTTTACTGTAGACGGAAAAGTTTATGACTGTGGTCAGGGGCAAACACTTATTATGCCTGCCAAAAAGCCTCATGCAGTTTACGCAAAAGAAAGCTTTAAGATGATTTTGACAGTGGTCTTCCCTGAAAAACAATAAAATTTATGGAGGTTATATTATGGAAAATAAGATGTTCTGTTTCCAATGTGAACAAACTGCCGGATGCAAAGGTTGTGTGGGTAAAGCCGGAGTATGCGGGAAATCAGCTGATACGGCTAACCTGCAGGATGAACTTACAGGTGCTCTGATTGGGCTTGCCTGTGCATGTTCAAACGGCCGGAAAACTGAAAATACCGACCGTTTAATAATTGAAGGACTGTTTACAACTGTTACAAATGTAAACTTTAACGATGACACTCTGCTTGAGTTGATAGAACAGGTAAGGCTGGAAAAAAATAAAATTGTTCCAAGCTGCGCTGAATGTACCTCACGATGTGGAAATACAGATGATTACGATTTAAAACGTATGTGGAATGCAGAAGAGGATATACGCTCGCTTAAATCCCTTATACTTTTTGGAATACGCGGAATGGCAGCGTACGCATATCACGCTCTTGTGCTGGGATACTCAAGCCAGGAAGTAACTGATTTCTTTTATAAAGCGCTCTTTGTTGTTTCTCAGGACTGGGGTATGGATAAACTTCTTCCTGTTGTGCTTGAGGTTGGTAAAGTCAATCTTGCTTGTATGGAATTGCTTGACAAGGCGAATACAGAAACATTTGGAACTCCTGCGCCGACTGAAGTGCCTCTTATGGTAGAAAAAGGACCTTTTATAGTTATTACGGGCCACGACCTATACGATTTAAAACTGCTTTTGGAACAGACTGAAGGCAAAGGTATTAATATTTATACACACGGCGAAATGCTTCCGGCCCATGCATATCCTGAGCTTAAAAAATATACGCACCTTAAAGGCAATTTTGGAACAGCGTGGCAAAACCAGCAGAAGGAGTTTGACAGCATACCAGCGCCTGTACTCTTTACTACAAACTGCCTTATGCCTGTAAAGGAAAGCTATGCTGACAGGGTGTTTACTACAGAGGTTGTATCGTATCCTCAAATGGTCCATATTGGGGAGGAAAAGGATTTTACACCGGTTATTGACAAAGCGCTTGAACTTGGAGGGTTTGCAGAGGATAAGGAGTTTTCCGGAATAAACGGCGGCAGTACGGTAACTACTGGTTTTGGCCATGGAGCTGTTTTAAGTGCAGCAGATAAGGTCGCAGAAGCTGTAAAATCCGGAGCAATAAGACATTTCTTTCTTGTGGGAGGCTGTGACGGAGCTCGCCCGGGAAGGAATTATTATACTGATTTTGTAAAGAAAGCTCCAAAAGATACAATAATATTGACTCTGGCATGCGGAAAGTACAGATTTAATGATATTGACCTTGGAACAACAGGCGGACTGCCAAGGCTGATGGATATGGGGCAGTGTAACGATGCTTACAGCGCGATAAAGGTAGCTGTAGCGCTTTCTGAAGTTTTTGGCTGTGGTGTTAATGAGCTTCCGCTGTCAATGATTCTTTCGTGGTATGAGCAAAAGGCAGTATGTATACTGCTGACACTTCTGTACTTAGGCATAAAAGATATACGCCTTGGGCCGACGCTGCCGGCATTTTTGTCAAAAAATGTGCTGAATTTCCTGATTGAAAATTATAATATAACTCCTATAGGCTCTCCTGAAGCTGATTTGGAGGCTATACTGGGATAAAAATTTGTTTTGAATATAAAAACAAGCGGTATTACTCCGCTTGTTTTTTGTTGATGCCGCATAATAAAAATCATCAGCTCTTTTGTGAGTTGCTTTGAAGATAGCGTTTTAAGTCCATATATCTTTCTTTGCTTATAGGCAGCTCCAGCTGATTATAAACAACGGCTGTGTAACGCTTTATACTTTCAATAAAAATACTGTTTACAATATAGCTTTTGTGGATACGCCTGAATATCTCTGGCAGCTTTTTCTCATATTCTGCAAGAAGCCCCCAAACACGAAAGCTGTCTGTTTTTGTGTACACAATTGAATATTGGCCATCGGCTTTTATATATAAAATCTCTGTTGG
Organism: Lachnospiraceae bacterium NSJ-143; assembly: GCA_022867625.1. Classification (GTDB taxonomy): domain Bacteria; phylum Bacillota; class Clostridia; order Lachnospirales; family Anaerotignaceae; genus Neoanaerotignum_A. The sequence goes on along the minus strand of JALIFM010000009.1, from coordinate 44,917 downwards.
AAAAAGGTATCTGTAATTTTTGCTGCTGTCACGAAAGGATATTTTACCAACATTTGTTTTGGCGGCATCAAGATGTTTCATATAGTCAAAAAAGCTGGAGGATTCTGTAAGAGGTTCTGCAACTGGAGAAATCTGATTAAGAGGAATGTCCTGAGCATGCGAGCCGTGGACGTGTGCAAGTTTTAGCTCGCCGTTTACCATTCTCCATATATATGTACCTCTTACGTGGGCGTGTATTACACAGCCGTCGTCAAGCACAGCTGTAGCTTTATATCGGCCGTATATTGTCCACACATTACGCTCATGAAACAAAAGGTGGAATTCCTCATCAGAAAGTATCACTGGCGGCTCCTCATATTCTTTCTGGGTGATGTTATAAAACTCGTCAAGGCTTTCGCACCACTGAAAGTCATTTGAGCCTATCCACATAAAGTCAGATGTCATAGGTGTTGTAGTGATTTTTTGATTGCGGTTATAAAAGCTGCGTACGTTTTCAATAGTCAGCTGAATAATTTTTTCCTCAGTTATTTTAGGCCTTCTCAAATTGCCAGCTCCTTTAAAGTGTTTTAATCAATTATATCAGTATAACAACAAGACGGCAATATATATGCCTGTTAATTATGATACGTTGTATGATTATTTTTTTGTGTCATGATTTGATAAGTGTTTTGCAGATTTTTAAGGCCTTTTTATTTATTGTATGTATTATTTGGCTATGTTATAATGTATTTAAGCATTATAGACAAAAATATGCTGCTATATTTTACATAGATTACAAGCTTTTGTGTTTTAATGGTAGTTTCGCTGAGGAACATTGCTTCAAATTATTAAAAGAAAGGCGGCATTAGAATTGAAAAATAAGGCAGAAAGTACATATGTAAGTAAAAAAGAAGATGCTAAGACGCTTGCATGTAGATTAATGCATATGCACTACTGTGAAGATGACGCTGAAGGGGTTGCAGCTTATTTTGCACCTGAATTTACATGGTTTGGCGCTGGAGAGTCACAGTATGTTTATGGGCAGAAGGCCGCTGTTGATATGTTTTGCCAGTTTAAAGGGGCTATTCCTAAATGCAGTATTGATAAAGAGGAATATGATGTGATAGAACCGGCTGAGGGCATATATATAGTTACGGGCCGCATGTGGATTTCCACATCGCAAGACGTGGAAATGTATTTGAAAGTGCATCAGCGGGTTACATTTGTTTTTAAGGATACTGAAAACGGACTTTTATGCGCGCATATCCATTGTTCCAATCCTTATCAGGAAATGGCTGACGATGAGATGTTTCCTGAGAAAATAGGCAGGCAGTCATACAACTATGTACAGGAAAGGCTTGCGGAACTGGAAGAAAAAACTTTGCAGCAAAACAGACAGATGGAGGTTGTTCTGTCATCTATTGCCGGAGGGCTGAAGATAAGCAATGATGATGATACATATTCTTTTGCATATGTAAGCAGGGAAGCAGCGGGACTTTTTGGATATACTCAGAAAGAATTTATGGAGGCAACCGGAGGTTCAGCAGTAGGAGCGGTTTACCCGCCTGACCTTGAGCAGGCGCTGGCCGACTGCGCGGAAGCCTTTAAGAACGGAGGGCTTTCCTATTCCACAAGGTACCGTATAAAATGCAAGGACGGAAGTCTTAAATGGATTATCGACAGCGGAAAAAAAGCACAGGATGCTGAGGGACGCTGGATGGTTAACAGCCTTTATCTTGATATTACAAAAGCTGAGGAGGACGCTCAGAGGCTGAGAGAGCAGACACAGCTTCTGGCAAGTATTTATGATACTGTTTCCTGTGGAATTGTCAGGTTTAAGCGACGCAGAGATAATGAATATGAGCTGATATCTATAAATAAAGCAGCTTTATCTATTTTGGGATATGAAAAACAGGAAGAAGCCGTTCTTGACTGGCAAAACGGGGTAGTTGGCGCCATACTCGAAAGTGACAGACAGCAGCTAAGGAATTTGTACGGTACTCTTAATGAAATCGGCGACAGAAAGGACAGACAATATAGGGTTCGCTGGAAGGACGGCTCAATACGCTGGCTTGACGGCACAAATATGGTTGTTGATAAGACCGACAATGGAGAAATTTTTATACAGAGGACTTTAGTTGATGTAACTGAAAGAAAAGCGCTCCAGCAGAGGCTTGAACAGGAACAGGAAATGTACAGAGTGGCTATGGAGTCAAGCTCGGACACTATGTTTGAGTATATAAAGGATACGGATACGTTTATCAGCTATGAGCCACAGGTCGGAAACGGAATAATACGCAGGGAGCTGGAAAATTATTCTGTATTGCTTAGAGACAGCAATTTTGTGCATCCTGATGACTCTCAGAAGGCTCTCAAAAACATATGCGGCGGAAATGATGATATTTTTGAAGTGCGAGTTGTAACACCTTATACACTGCCAGGGGAGTACCGCTGGCATAGGATAAGCTGCCGGCTTATTGAGCATGAGGGCTGGCCTAGTAGAGTGGTGGGGACAGCAAGAAATATACATAATATGAAAGAGACGCTGTCTGAAAACAGTGAACGGCTGCATATGAGTCAGGCTGCTTTGCAGGCGATAAGCGACATATACACAAGTATACTTTATATTAACCTTACCGAGGACCAGTATTATGCTGTGCGTCTGCCAAAAGGACTTGAAACAAAAGGAATATCACGTACAGGCTGTTTTTCAGACACGCTTGTAAATGTACAGCTGCCGCATGTAAAAAAGGAAGACCGTAAGACTGTAGCCGATTTATGCAGCCGTGAAAGCCTGATAAACAGCGTTTCTAATATAAGAGGGCATGAGGAATTTGAATTCAGAATGAATGGCTCGGACAGTAAAAATATCTGGATGAGAATGGAAATACATCCGGTCACCATGGATAATGAAGATACAAAGGCAGTAATTCTTACTATCCGCAATATTACTGGTGAAAAGGAGAAAGACCTTGAGCGGTTTATGGAGGAAAAAGCGGCTAAACATGCCCTTGAGGAAGCGTATGAGGGCGCAAGAAGGGCAAATTTGGCAAAATCCGAATTCCTTTCCAGAATGAGCCATGATATACGCACACCGATGAATGCTATTATGGGCATGTCAGCTATAGCAGAAAAGCAGCTAAATGACAGGGATAAGGTCTCGGACTGCCTTTCCAAAATACGAATATCCGGAAATCATCTTTTGGGGCTTATCAATGAAGTACTAGATATGTCAAAGATTGAATCGGGAAACGTGAACCTGAGTGAAAACAAATTCCTTTTGGGAAACATGCTTAATACGGTTGAACAGATTATACGACCGGATGTGGACTACAGAAACATAAATTTTAAATTTAATTATCATTTTAATAATGATATGGTAATAGGGGATTCAATGAGAGTACAGCAGGTTTTGATTAACCTTTTGTCAAACGCCGTTAAATACAGCAATATTGGAGGAAATGTATCATTAACTGCGGAGGAAAAATTATCCGGCAAAAAAGGCGTTGGCTGTTTTGAATTTATTGTCGAGGACGATGGGATTGGAATGACATCGGAGTTCCGGCAAAAAATGTTCGCTCCTTTTGAGCGCGCTGATGACCCGCGTGTAAGCAAAATTCAGGGTACGGGCCTTGGGCTTTCTATCGCTTATAATCTGGTTCAGATGATGAACGGCACAATAATGGTTGAAAGCGAGCCGGAAAAGGGCAGCAGGTTTATTGTAACCATATACCTTAAGCTGGCTGAAAAGGAAAAGCCTGACAAAACACAGGACGAAGAACAGTTTCAGAAAGCTGAGTTTGACAGCAGCACACATATTCTGCTTGTAGAAGATAATGACATTAACCGTGAAATAGCCGGAGAGCTGCTGAGCATGGCCGGTATGAGGGTGAGCAGTGCAGCTGACGGCAGGCAGGCCGTTGAGCTTTTTGAATCAAACCAGCCCGGAACATACTCACTTATACTTATGGATATCCAAATGCCTGTTATGGACGGGTATGAGGCTACAAGAGCGATACGGGATATGGGATTATCGGGCGGCCGCAAAGACGCTCTGGAAATACCTATTATAGCGTTAACGGCAAACGCGTTTGCTGATGACATTTACCGGGCAAAGCAGGCTGGAATGAATGAACATGTATCCAAGCCTTTGGAAATTAACCATCTGCTCAAGACCATTCGCCGCTGGCTGGATTAGGGTTGGGAAAAGCATTTTGTCAAAAAAACACATTGTTCTGCTCAATAAAAACTGGTAAATATGACAAATTATTGCACTTCTATAAGCTTTATGTTAGAATAAAATTATATATGTGTGATGTTTTATGGGCACAATTTGGAAAAAATAACAGTATACTGCTGTTCTGCGGCTTTTGCCGATTTTTATTTTACTCGGGATAAGAGGTTGAAAGGCATGCTTATAAAGAAAAAGATTTTAATTGTTGAAGATAATCAAATTAACCGTGAAATGCTCAAAGGCATATTGTCACCGGATTATATAGTTTTGGAGGCCGAAAATGGACAGGAAGCTCTGTTTATACTGAAGGATTATAAGGATGAGATATCCCTTATACTTCTTGATATAGTTATGCCTGTTATGGATGGATATACATTCCTTTCAATTATGAAGGCAAACCCTTCTTTTTCCTCTATACCCGTTATCGTAACCACACAGAGTGATAATGAGTCAGACGAGGTAACGGCTTTATCACATGGGGCAACTGACTTTGTAGCCAAACCTTATAAGCCTCAGGTAATTCTGCACAGGGTGGCCAGCATTATAAATCTGCGTGAGACTGCGGCTATGATTAACCAGTTTCAATATGACCACCTGACTGGACTTTACAGCAAGGAGTTTTTTTATCAGCGGGTTAAGGAAAAGCTTATCCAGAACCCGGATAAGGAGTATGACATTATCAGTTCTGATATTGAGAATTTTAAACTGATTAATGATATATTCGGAGTTCCTGCCGGAAACCGGCTTTTATGCTGTGTGGCCGATATTTATATAAATTTGGTTGGCGAGGAAGGCGTTTGCGGAAGGTTTAATGCTGACCAGTTTGCCTGCCTGCTGGAAAGGAAAGGCAGCTATACTGATGATTTTTTTGTAAAGGCGGAAGAACAGCTCCGTTTAATTTCAAATACTAAAAATGTCGTTGTTAAATGGGGCGTATATATAATAAGTGACAGGACACTCCCTGTTGAAAAGATGTGTGACAGAGCAATTTTGACAGCCAGAAGTATAAAAGGCCAGTATGGAAAGCATTTTGCAATATATAATGAGGAGCTTCGTGACAAACTGCTGCGTGAGCAGGCAATTACCGACAGCATGGAGACAGCCCTTGCTGAGGGGCAGTTTGTAATTTACCTTCAGCCCAAATACAGTATAAAGGACGACATGCTTGCCGGCGCTGAAGCTTTGGTCAGGTGGAATCACCCTGAATGGGGTTTCTTATCTCCGGCTGAATTTATACCGTTGTTTGAAAAAAACGGGTTTATAACTAAGCTGGACCAGTTTGTATGGGACAGGGCCTGTGCTGTACTTAAAAGGTGGCAGGATTTGGGCTATCCTGTAATTCCGGTTTCTGTAAACGTGTCCAGGGCTGATGTATATCAGGCTGATATTGCCGATATACTGAGGAGCGCTATTAAAAAATACGGCCTTTTGCCATCAAGGCTTCATCTGGAAATTACGGAGAGTGCTTATACAGAAAATCCTGAGCAGATAATCGACACTGTGCGGCATCTGCGTGAAATCGGCTTTGTAATAGAGATGGATGATTTTGGGACAGGATATTCTTCGTTAAATATGCTGAACCAGATGCCTCTGGATATTCTTAAGCTCGATATGAAATTTATACAGAGTGAGATGACAAAAACGGAGGAGCGCGGTATACTGCGCTTTATTATGAACCTCGCAAGATGGATGAATCTGACTGTAGTGGCTGAAGGAGTAGAGACGAGTGAACAGCTGGAAAGGCTGCGTAATATTGGCTGCGACTATGTGCAGGGGTATTACTTTGCCAAGCCTATGCCATGTGAGGATTTTGAACAGCTGATAGTAAAAAGTATGAATACGGCTGAGACAATAAGCGAGAATAAAGACGTGTTTTTACAGTGTGACAGGCGGATAATGCTTGTTGCTGATGAAAGCTGTGAATACAGGAAGAAAGTCAAAGAAGAATTTTGCAAAGAGTTTGTAGTTGTGGAAGCCGAAAACGGAATGGCGGCTTTAAAGTGTATTAACGAATACAAGTTCAAAATTGCTGTAATTATTTTAAGTCTTAATCTTTCGGAACCGGACGGATTGTCTGTACTTGAGGTTTTGCAAAAAGAAAAAATAGTTTGGAATGTACCGGTAATTGCTACAGCAAAACAGAACGAGCGCTATGAGGAAATGGCGTTTGAGTTGGGAGCCGATGACTTTGCCGTTAAACCGCACTCTATGAAAAGTCTGAACAGGCGTGTTTTGAGAATAATGAAAGCTGGTTTGTCGCAAGAGCGGGAACGCCTGCTGGTAGATGAGGCATGCCATGACTATCTGACAGGTCTGCTTAACCGCCGTGGGCTTAATACTGCCATAGAGCTGCTAAGAAAAGATGAGATGCCAATAGCGGTTTACCTTTTTGATTTGGACAACCTTAAACAGATTAATGATAAATTTGGACATATGGAAGGCGACCGTATGCTTAGAGAGTTCGGTGCCATACTTAATGTATATACCAGAGGAAGTGATATATTGTCACGCTATGGAGGAGACGAGTTTGTTGTTATTATAAAACACATGGTTTCTGAGCAGGCGGCAATAAAAAAGGGAGAAGAAATCTGCATGGCGCTTACAGAAAGCTGTACAATACAGGGATTTCCGACATCATGTTCTGCTGGGATTGTAGTATGCAGCGAAGAAAAAAATGTGTCGGAATTGATTACCTGCGCTGATGAAGCCTTATACCGGGCTAAAGCCGGCAATAAGGGTGGCTGTTATTTGTGGAAAGGAATAGATATATGTTAAATCAAATTGATGCCGGTAACGCTGTTCGGGCTTTCTGCCATAGTTGGTTTGGACTGCGTGACGCACAAAAGACAGCAGAATTTCTCTCGGAGTATGTTGATTTTATTGGAACAGGTGAAGGTGAGTTTGCTGTTGGAAAACAGGCTATGACAGACTATATAAGCCAAGATATTAAAGAAATACCGGAACCCTTCAAATGCAAAATTATACCTGTTAATGAGGCTCTGATAACAGAGCAGGTGTATAACTTTTCGGCAAAGCTGATTTTAAAAAATACAATGTATTCATGGCATTTAAGAGTTTTTTTTAATCTGGTTAAGGAACATGGTGATACATGGCTTATAAGGAGCATACATATTGCGGAACCTGGCGGAAGTCAAAAGGGCGGTGAGCACTATCCGCAGACACTTGTTATGGAAACCATATCAAAACAGCGTCAGGATTTATTAAACGACTCTGTTCCAGGCGGAATGATGGGCGGATATATTGAGGAAGGATTTCCTTATTACTATATAAACCAGAAAATGCTTGAACATCTGGGCTACAGCAGTGAACAGGAATTTGTAGAAGATATAGACGGAAAAATTACAAACTGTATGCACCCGGAAGACCAAAGCAGAGTTGACAAATCTGTTTCAGCACAGCTTGAAAGCAATAATGAATATGTGGTTGAGTACCGCATGAAAAAGAAAGACGGCTCTTACATTTGGGTTCATGACATAGGCAGGAAGATACTTTCAGAAGACGGGAGGCCCGCTATATCATCAGTTTGTTTTGATATAAATGCGCAGAAGCTTGCACAGGAGGAATTGCTGCACATATACAATAATATTCCGGGTGCGGTTTTCAGGTGCCGATATGATGATGATTTTTCTATAATAGATGCAAATGATGGATTATTTGAGTTTCTGGGGTACTCGCGGGATGAGTTTGCGGCTATGGGAAACAGGCTGTCACTGGCGTTTTATAAAGAGGACTTGCCTGCTGTTAAGAATAAGCTGAAGGAACAGCTTAAACGGGGAAACAGCATTCAGGTTGAACACCGCTTTGTTTCTAAATGCGGCTGTGTTAAATGGGTTTCTGTCAAGGCCCAGCTGCTTGTTGAAGAAGACGGCGAACCATATTTCTATTGCATTTTTGTGGATATTACAGAGGAAAAACAGCTTCAGGGGCATATCAGAGAGCTGTATGAACAGGAGCTTTCATATTTTGCCGATATTGCATCGAAGGAAGGCAGTATACAGGGAACAATAAATTTGACTAAAGACAGGCTGGAAACGTATTTATCAACATCAAACGTGGCTGTGGCAAATATAGGTGACACATTCTTTGAAACTATCAAAAAACTGGCGGACAGTGCTGTTGAGCATGACTACGGCGAGGAAATACTTAATACACTGGATAAAGAGAAAGTGCTGGCTGATTATGCGGTGGGGAAGGTTGACTATCACTTTGAGTTTCTGAGAAAGAGGAATGACGGAAGCGTTTTTTGGAGCAGTACAATGATGCGTTCCTGTATGAATCCTGAAAGCGGAGATATAGTTATATTTTTTTATACAGCTGATTTGACAGAGCAGAAGCTACAGGAACTGCTGTTAAACAAAATAGCGAGTCTTGATTATGACAATATAATGGAGGTTAATGCCGCTAAGGATACATATCAGGTAATTTCATTCGATAATAATAACAACTGCCTGCTTCCAAAGGAAGGATACTTTCAGAAAGAAATACATTGGGCTGCCGATAATATGATGAGTGCGGAAGCCAAAAGGGAGTATCTGAAAAATCTAAGCTATGAATATATGAAACAGGAACTGGCTCAGAATGATTCATATGGATTTATTATTGAAATGAGAAATGCTGAAAATGAGGAACGTGTAAAAAGGTTTAAGGTGTTTTATATAAGCAAAGAATTAAAGCGTGTGTGTGTTGCAAGGACCGATGTAACGGATATTGTCAGGCAGGAACAGCGGCAGAAAGAGGAACTGGCAGCGGCTCTTGTAGCTGCCGAGCAGGCGAATGCCGCAAAAACGGATTTTCTTTCCAGAATGAGCCATGAAATACGCACACCAATGAATGCTATAATCGGAATGAGCACAATAGCTGCTCAGGCTATAGGAGATGATGAGCAGGTTGCCGACTGCATATCAAAAATTGGCATTTCCTCAAGGTTTTTGCTTTCGCTGATTAACGATATACTTGATATGAGCAGAATAGAAAGCGGAAAAATGCTCTTGAAAAACGAAAAGATACCGACAGAGGAATTTTTAAGCGGAATCAATTCCATATGCTACGCACAGGCTGCGGCCAAAGGTGTGGAGTATGAGTGCATTATTGACCCTGTATTGGACGATTACTATATTGGTGATGCCATGAAGCTTCAGCAGGTGCTTATAAATATTTTAAGCAATGCTGTAAAATTCACTGATGAGGGAGGAAAAGTTACATTTTCAGCGTCACAAAGAAGAAAAAGCAAAAATGGTGCTGTACTGAGGTTTATAGCAAACGATACCGGTGTTGGTATGAGCGAGGAATTTCTGCCGCATATATTTGAGCCATTTTCACAGGAGTCGACAGGAACGACAGCGTTGTATGGAGGCACTGGCCTTGGTTTGGCAATCTGCAAAAATATTGTTGATATGATGGACGGAAAAATAGCTGTGCGTTCAATCAAGGGAATAGGCACGGAGTTTACAATAGATGTAAAGCTGGGAATTACTGAGGAGGAAAAGCTGAGGCACCATCAGAAAACGCAAAAGCATAATTTTTCTCATCTTAAAACACTGGTTGTTGACGATGATGTGGCAGTGTGCGAAAGCGCTGTTGTAACTCTAAATGAGATTGGGGTAAAGGCTGAATGGGTCGACAGCGGAAGGAAAGCCATTGAACGTGTGAGGGCTTTATGGGAGTCGGGAAAATATTATGACATGATACTGATAGACTGGAAGATGCCTGAGATGGATGGGATTGAAACGGCTAGGAGAATACGTGAAATTGTAGGCCAGGAGGTAACTATAATAATAATGACGGCATATGACTGGATATCAATAGAGCACGAGGCAAAGCTTGCCGGCGTAAATCTGCTTATGAGCAAGCCTATGTTCAAGTCATCTCTTGTTTCAGCATTCTCAAAGGCCATGGGAGAAAAGGAAGACAGGCTGCAGAGAGCTGAAAAAATTGATTATGATTTTACCGGAAAGAGAGTGCTGCTTGCAGAGGACAACGCTATAAATACAGAGGTTGCGGTGCTCCTTCTTGAAAGCAAGGGTGTTGCGGTGGATACGGCAGAAAACGGACTCAGGGCCATGGAAATGTTCAGCAAATCCGAATCTGGATATTACAGCGCTATACTTATGGATATACGTATGCCGTTAATGGACGGGCTGGCGGCAGCTAATAATATACGGCATTTGAGTAATCCTGACGCTGCAAATATTCCGATTATAGCTATGACTGCCAATGCTTTCGACGATGATATTGAAAAAAGCAAGGCTGCTGGCATGGATGCCCATCTTTCAAAGCCGATAGACCCGGAGCGGCTTTATCAGACACTGTATGATTTTATTTTTGGAAAGGGGGAGTAAAGCTGTGAGTTTCTTTCGTGAGGTTTTTGAAGAATATGGTGCGGATTATGAACGCACAATGGCACGCTTTATGGGAAAAGAGGATATGTATATTAAATTCCTGAATATGTTTGAGAAGGATGATAATATACGGAAACTGGAAAATTCAATTGGTTCAGGAGATTTGACAGCTGCTTTTGAAGCTGCCCACACGCTTAAGGGTGTAACGGCAAATCTTGGGCTGACTCCTCTTTATAACGCAGTATGCAATATCGTGGAACCGCTTAGGACAAAAACAGATTGTGACTATTCAGATATGTATAAACTGATAGAAGCGGAGTATAAGAAAGTCGGTTTGCTTAGGGAGCGCTTGAAGGAAGGTAAATAGATATGGCATTAAACTCAACCATCTACATTGACCAAATGACGGAAGTGCTGGATAACGCTCCTGTAGCTGTAATAGTAAGTTCAATTGAGAGCCACAAGCTGCTGTATGCAAATAGCCTTGCGGTTAAGTCAATAACATATTCAGAGATGAATACGGACAGTTCCAACCAATATATGTGTTATCACGCAGCCGGTTTTAATGAGCCTTGTAAATTTTGCCACATTGACAATCTCAGCAGCTCAAAACTGCTGGTCAGGGAATACCAGCACCCGATAAACGGAAAGCATTATCAGCTGAGCGGAAAAATTATCAACTGGGCAGGAACCCCTGCCCATATTGAATATATACTTGACATTACAGAGGCCTATAATGAGAAAAACCGTTCAAACAGCCTGCGCAGAAAGCTTACTGAGACATTCAGCAATATTCCATGCGGCCTTTGCGTCTACCAGTTTGATGGAAAACGAATTGTGCCGTTGTTCCACAACTCTGCGTTTTATGATATTATGGGGTATTCCGCGGAGCATATAAAGATGGTTGAGCAGGAAACCACTTATTTGAGCGTTCACCCTGAGGATGTGGATACCCTCAAGAATAAAATCAGGTATTCGCTTGAAAACAGCTGTACAATACAGCACACATACCGTGTATTAAATGATTTGTATGGTGAATACCGATGGATACATATGGAAGGCTCAGTTAAATCTCATAAAGACGGAAATAAACTGTTGTTTTGCGTATACAGTGATGTTAATGAGCAAATGAGCCTTGAGAGTGAGCTTAAAAGCGCAAAGGAAAAGATTCAGAATATTATTAACGCCATACCGGGCGGCGTGGCGATTTACAGGATAACAGATAAGATTGAGACTGTATACTTTTCTGACGGTGTGCCAGAGCTTTCGGGACATACAGTTGAAGAATACAATGAGCTTATTAAAAGAGACGTTTCTGAGGTGATTTATTATCAGGACAAGCAGATGGTTCTTTCTAAAGTAAAAAAGGTAATTGAAAATCATCAGATCTCAAAATTCGAGTTCAGAAAACAGCATAAAGACGGACATGTTGTCTGGATTCGCATACAGATAAAATATATTGGTGAGGATTGCGGTTATCCGCTTTTGCACTGTGTATTCCACAATATTTCTGACATTAAAGAAGCTCAGCTTGAAATGGACCACCTGATTAATTCAATTCCAGGTGGTATAGCCAGTTATCGTGTTGAGGGAGGAAAATTTGTACCAACATATTTTTCAGACGGAGTAATGTCGCTTTCCGGGCATACAAGAGAAGAATTCAATGAGTTGGCCGGAGAAGACGCCATGAATATAATATATGAAGCTGACCGTGAAAGGGTAATTAAAGCAGCAAAGGAGGCAATAGAAAATTCAACTGTGCTGGACATATCATACAGAATGCGGCACAAAGACGGCAATCTGATATGGATACATCTCAATGGCAGACGAATGGACCCTATGTCGGAGGTGATTAGGTTTTATGCTGTGTTTACAGGTATGTCAGCCGAAACACGAATGTTTCAAAGCCTTGCCAATGAAACGGCAGACGGCATATATGTTATTGAAAAGGACAACTATGATATACTCTATGCCAATGAATCAAAAGAGCTGTTTGATAAAAAGACAGTACGTACAGGCGAAAAATGCTATAAGGTGCTTTATGGCAAAGACGCTCCATGTGACTTTTGCCCGATAAAAAACGGAAGCAAAGCTCAGGATGGAAAAGAATATGAAATGTCTTTTGGAATGGATAAGTTTTATAATGCCCGCTTCAGAGAGACTGACTGGAATGGGATTCCGGCTTATGTCAAGTATATCAGAGACGTCACAGAGGAGGTCAAAATACAAAACGAAAAGGCTCGTCTGGAGCAGTATTTCCAGACGGTTGTCAAGCATCTTCCTGGCGGTGTAGCTGTGGTGCGCTATGAAAAAGACGGATGTATGACTCCGGAGTTTTTGTCCGACGGTTTTGCGGAAATGACTGGAATGTCAGTGGATGAGGCATGGAAACTATACTGTAAAGATGCCATGGCAGGTGTTCACCCGGAAGACATGAACAGAGTAAACCAGCAGATGAGCAAGTTTATATCAAGCGGTGAAAACCAGTGTGAAATAGTATACAGACTCAAAACAGGAAATGATGGATATATATGGGTAAAAAATACGCTTTCGATTATACAGAGCGACAGAGGAGAAATCAGGATTTATGCCGGATATAACGATGTAACAAAAGAACGCGAGGAGCAGGAGCGTATAAGAAAACAGTATAATGAGCTTATTATGCAGCACTACCATACACCAGGGCCTGACGCGCTTGTGATTGGCCACTGCAATGTAACACAAAATAAGATTCTGGAAATTATAGATTATACGGATTCGGACCTGCTGAAAATGTTTGGCACTGACAGGCATGAGTTTTTCAGCGGTATAGCAAGCCTTATTGTAGACAAAGATGAGCAGGAGGCCTTTAAGGGCGCTTATCTGAATGAACCGTCTCTGGCGGCATTTGAGCGCGGGGAAACTGAGATAATTCAAAAATGCTTTATTAAAATGCCGAAAGACAAACTTGGCCACTATGCCCAATTTAAGGTTATACTGGTTGAAACTCCGGATACGGGCGATGTAACAGGTATTCTTACTGTTACGGATATTACCGAGCAGACAATTTCTGAGAAAATACTCTACCGGCTTTCTGTGGATAGCTATGACCTTGTCTTGGATGTGGATTTGCTTAAAGATGAATATACGGTGCTCACATTCGGCAAGGACAGTCATGACATTCCAGACCTACACGGCTGCCATTCAGAACATATAGAGTATATGCTTACTAATCAGGTGTTGTCAAAGGACAGGGAACATGCGGCAAAAATGCTTAATCCGGATTATATTATTGAGCATTTAAAAGAGGACGGTGCATATTCATTTTCTTATTCGATTATGGGTGAGTGCGGAGATGTACTGACTAAGACCCTTACAATACTGGCAACAGATATCAGGCTGGGGCGCATATGCCTTGCTCGGACAGACATTACTGATTCTGTTCGTGAACAGCAGGGGCTTCTGCATGTTATAGCTTACACATTCGAGCTTCTGGCGTTTATTAATATAAATGCGGAGCGCCTTACACTTTATACGCGCAAAACAGTGCTCGAAAACTTGTCACCGTTTATTGTGGAGGGATACGATAACTCAGTAGAAAAATTATCAGAATACTATTTCAGCAATAACGACAATGATGAAGAACAGTTCAGCCTCAATGTAATATTAAAGCGGCTTGAAGAAAAGCCTGAGGGATATGACTTTGTTCTTCCTTACTATTCAAATGACGGGCTGAGATACAAGCAAATAAATGTGCTGTGGGGAGACAGAGACCATAAGACTGTATGTATGGTTAGGGCTGATGTGACAGATATGCTTTCTGAGGAGCGCCGTACAAAAATTGCTCTGGAAAAAGCCTTGTCGTTTGCTGAGGAGGCAAACAGAGCAAAGAGCGACTTTTTATCGTCAATGAGCCATGATATACGTACACCTATGAATGCAATTATGGGCATGACAGCATTGGCACAGGCGCATATAGGGGAGCAGGCTCGAGTGAAGGACTGTCTGAACAAAATTTCGCTTTCTTCAAAGCACCTGCTTAGCCTTATAAACGATATACTGGATATGAGCAAAATTGAGCGTTCAAAAATTACACTTAATTGTATGAAGATATCCATATCTGAGCTTATGGACCAGATGTCGGCTATTATGGGTCCTCAGGCAAAGGAATCCGGATTGATATTTAGTGTTGAGGAAAGAAATATAACCAACAGATATTTTTACGGTGATTATCTGCGCATAACCCAAATATGTATAAATATACTTGGAAACGCAGTTAAATTTACACCTGAAGGCGGAAAAATCAGTTTTTTAGTAGAGCAGATACCGTCTGTAAAAGGGGCTAACCATGCCAGATACAGATTTGCTGTAAAAGATACAGGTATTGGAATGTCTGAGGATTTTATATCTCATATATTTGAACCTTTTACCAGAAACCATAAGTCAGAAAGGGTCGAAGGCACTGGCCTTGGACTGAGTATCACAAAAGGCCTTGTGGACTTAATGGGTGGAGAGATATCAGTTGAAAGCCGTATAAACAAGGGGACAACATTCTGTTTTGAGCTTGAGTGCAGAATTGCAGACAATGATAAGCTACAGACAACAGAAAACTCTAATGAGGAAAATACTGAGGCTGATGAACAGATGCTTGCGGGACGAAATTTCCTTGTGGCTGAGGACAATGCTATCAATTCTGAAATTTTATGTGAGATTTTGCTTATGTATGGAGCAACATCTGATGTGAGAACAGATGGACGCAAAGCTTTGCAGGCTTTTGTGGATTCTGAGCCGGGAACATATGATGCCGTCCTTATGGATATTAAAATGCCAAACATGAACGGTTATGAAGCGACCAGAGCGATAAGGGAGTTGAATCGTGCCGATGCAAAAACGATACCTATTATTGCTATGACCGCAAACGCCTTTGCAGAGGATATACAGGAATCGCTTGAAGCCGGTATGACAGCTCATATCGCAAAGCCTATTGACATAAATATCCTTGGAGATACTTTAAAAAGACTGCTCTCAGTAAAAAACAGGAAATAATTATAGCCTAGGAATACGATATAAAAGTGTTTTCGGGATATGGCAAATAGCTGGCAAAAAATGTAATCTTCTTTAAAAATGGGTTGCAGTTTTGTTTTTAAGTATATGGTAAGTATAGTTCTTGTAACTTCCAAATATATTTTATTTCTTAAGAATGTTTAATTATTTATTAATTAATAAAAAAATGAGGACAAAATTCGGAAAATATAGTATAATTGTGAAAAATATATTGATATAGTTTATTATACAGGGAACGCGATTAATACTAATCTGGTTCCCTGTAAATATATTATTTTAACCAAAGGAAAGGGGTTATAATTTTATGAAGTATTTAAAAAGAATAGGTGCAACAGTACTTGCCGCAGCTTTGGCAATGTCATTTTCTGCCTGCGGAAACAGCAGTACTGGAAACGGCAGCGCAAGCGGAAGCGCTCAGCAGAACAAAGAGATGACTGTTGAGGAAAGGGTTGAAGCCGCCAGAACAACTATGGCTGATGTTAAGAACATGGAAGCCAAAATGATAATGCTTATGTCAATGGAATCGCAGGGGCAGACACTTGATATGAATTCTACAATGAATATCACATCATTTGTAGAACCGCTTAAGATGAAGATTGACATGAACATGGATATGGGAGAGCTTGGCAGTCAGGATATGTCTATGTATGCTGAAGAAACAGAGGACGGCAAATATATCATGTATGTGTACGACGGTACTCAGTGGATAAGCCAGGAGGTTCCTGTTGACACTTTTGAGCAGTATGATACTAGGGACAGCATGGATATGTACTTAGACGGAGTAACTGAATTAAAAGATGCCGGTACAGAAAAGGTTGACGATAAGGACGCGGTTAGGATAGACGGAATTATTACCGGAGATGCCCTTGAGGAAACAATAAAATCATCTGGCGCACTGGACAACATGAAACAGACATTAGGCGGACAGATTGATGACGCTACACTTGACAGCATGTTTAAGGACCTCGGCAATATTTCTGTTTCAATATGGCTGGATTCTGAGACAAACTATCCTGTAAAATACAGTATGGATATGACAGATGTAATGGGCAAGCTTTACAACAATATTTTCAGTGCTATACCTGGCGGAGAGGAAGCTCAGATAAATGTAAGCAAAATGCTTATAAATATGGAAGGCTTAAAATATAACGCTGATATTACTGATTTTGAGATTCCTGCTGAGGCAAAACAGTAAAGCGAATACTATAAAAAGAAATTGCGGATAGGCATTTAAGCCTATCCGTTTTTTACGTCCAGTATAATAAAGAGCCGCCAACAAAAGGCGGCTCTTTATTATACTGGCTTAATATTCACCTTTCATAAGTGAAAGCAGTTTGTCAGAAGGAATGGCAGGGCTGAACAGATAGCCCTGAAACATATGACAACCGGTTTTAAGCAGAAGCTCACGGATAGTTTCATTTTCAACATATTCGGCTACAACAGTAAAGCCGAGCCTGTTTCCCAAAACAACAATAGAACGTACTATATCCTGACAACGCTGGTTTTCAGCCAGCTGGAGTACAAGCGAGCCGTCAAGCTTGACAAAATCAAAATAATTGTTCTGCAAATATTTTAATGAAGTATGCCCCATGCTGAAATCATCTATAGCAGCAGTTACGCCAGACCTTTTGAGGAGCTTCAGGTGAGACTCTATGTTTTCGTATCGTTCAAGGGCATCTTCTTCGGTTATCTCAAGACAGAAACAGCCATTAATATTATGTTTATTCACAAGTGAAATTACATGGTCAACAAATGCGAGACTGTCAATCTGCCGGGCGGTAACGTTGACTGAAACAATAAAGTCATTTCCGTTTATGCCGACAAATTCCTTTGTTTTTTGCGCTGCCGTTTCCAGTATCAAATAAGTCAGTTTATCAAACAACTCGTCTTCTTTTGCAAGTGCCACAGCTATAGGCGGAGAGATAGGAAAGCCGTGGTAGCTCCACCTGAGCAACGATTCGGCCCCAATTATTTTTCCATTATTATCAACCTGCGGCTGAAAAAATACGGGTATATCGTTCTGACGTATATCTTCCCTGAGCTGTGTTGCCAAAGTCTTTGCCATTATGCCTATGCTGTCAGTTCTTTCTAGGTAGCTTTCATCTGTCTTTAATTTCTGATTATTCCAGAAGCATTTTGAAAGCTCCTCCAGCATCATCTGTTCATGATTTTCCTGTATGTTTTCCCATAGCCTGATAAACGGGGCATATACCGCTGTTCCGACAACAAGTATAATGAGCTGTACGACCATACCCCTAACAGAGTCAGAGGCCGCAAACCCGCTGAACAGCACGGGAGTTGTCCATGTAACAGACCTTGTTACAACTGGCAGAAAGCCAATAGCTGTGGCAAAATATGCTATGCACAGGGAGATTATTGGTGTCAGCATAAATGGTATAAGCAGTATCGGGTTTAAAACAACCGGTAGACCGAATACAAGAAGCTCATTCATGTTAAACAGAGCGAAAGGCGCAGAAGACATGCCAAGCTTTTTGTTGTTTATGTTTTTGGAAAAAACAATCAGTGCTATAGTAAGGCAGATAGTAGTACCGCAGCCTCCTGTAAGTGCAAAGTTATCCAGAAAGCTCTTGCCGATAATAATATTCGGGTCAGATGTAGCAGGGACAAAATATGACTGTGCAACCTGTTCCATTATGTTGCCGCCGTGCATGCCAAAAAACCATAGAGCATCAAGTATTACTACAAATGTTATACCGCGTATAAGCTCACCGGACATGTTGTTGAAAAGTCTGACTATAATTACAGAAAACAGTTCATTAAGATTTCCTGTGCCGCTGAAGATTTGTATTATACGGCTTAACAGGGCAAAAATAAATATACAGCAAAAAAGAGGAGTTATCATCGAAATTCCGGTATGGAATTTTCTGTCAACACTGTTTGTATATGAATGAAATATTTTTGGCAGATGCCTGACAAAAACACGAAAAATAGCTGTGGCAAGAATTGCGCACAGCATAGCTGGAAACATACCGATTGCCCCAAAATTGGCAAATGTGAATGTGCCGCCAGCTTCACTGAAAAAAGCTATAAAACAGCCAAGGGATGCAATAACAGACATCATCCTGAATACGTCATCCATGTCGTTGAATGTAGAGGCATAAGAATAACTTATACAGACAAGCAGGCATATTGACATTATCCCGAATGTTGCGTCATATATCAAATTTAATATGTCTAAAACCGTACCGCCAGCTGCCGCCTCTATAAAAGCGTTAACTGCTGGTAAAGGGAGACTTTTAAGTGTAAGTGCAGCAGAACCTACAACAAGAAGGGGAATAAGCATAAGAAGCCCTTTTCTGATTGACATGAAGATAGTGCTTCTTTCTAAGATATATGTTATTTTAAGAAGTTTTTTATACAAGCCATTACACCTCTCCCCAAAAGATTATACACAACAATTATACATTAATTTAAATGTTTTTAATAGTTTAATTTTGTTTTATTTAATACTCTTTATTAATATAACAACGCATGTCTGCTTTTTTTGTTGGTAATAAATGTGTTTTAGAGTGTGTAAGTATCAGTTTAAATAAAATCATACAGGCTCTGAAAAACGGAATAAGGTTTTTTGATTGAAGATAAATTTATAAACCGTAAGACAGATGCCGATGGGTAAGTTGTGAAGACTGTCGGAAATGGACGGTTGTACCGTTTTTAAAAATAAGAGTCATTGACGCAATTACACTTGGAAGGGCAGTAAGCTGATATCTGGCCTGACAAAATATTAATATTATCAAAAATAAAGCTCACTGCATTAATCTAAGGCAGCGAGCTTTTAATAAACAGTGTTACGAATTTATATTACCAGCCAAGGGAAGAATATAGGTGCATAAACAATGATAAAGAATACGGCTATAAGTCCCAGCAGGTATGGTATAACAGACCTTGAAATTTTTTCTATAGGCATACCGGTTATGCTTGATGCTACAAAGAGGTTTATCGCCACAGGAGGCGTTATCATTCCTATAGCTATTCCAACAGTAAATAATATGCCGAAATGAACAAGGTTAATGTTAAGAGCTCTCACAAGAGGCAAAAATACAGGAGTAAGAATAATTACAGCTGATGATGTCTCCATAAATACGCCTGCTATAAGAACAATGACAGAGATAAGGAACATAATAACAAATTTATTTGAGGATACTGAGAGTACTATGGTAGCGATTTGTTCTGGTATCTTCCAGTTGGCAAGAACCCAGCCAAACGCACCACTGCACGCTATAATAATCATAATAATCGCTGATGTCTTGCAGCTTCCTACCATTATTTCGTACAGGCTTTTAAAGTTGAGGTCCCTGTAAATAAAGAATGAAACAAGAAGTGCATACACAACAGCTATTACGGCAGCCTCAGATGGAGTAAAATATCCCGAGAATATACCGCCTAAAATAATAAGAGGCATAAGGAGACCCCAAATTGATTTGCTGAATGTCAATAATACATTTTTAATCTCAAATTTTGTTCCCTTTGGATAGTTTCTTACATATGCCTGCCTTATAGCAATAACTATAAGTACGCCGCCCATAAGTATTCCAGGTATAAAACCGTTTCTAAAAAGCTGGGTTACGCTCTGGTCAGCTATAACAGCGTAAAGAACCATAGGAACAGATGGTGGTATAACAACGCCAATGGTTCCGGCAGCAGCAATGAGGGCAGCGGCAGATTCTTCGTTATAGCCTCTTTTTTTGAGCTCAGGTATGAGGGTTGCGCCTACTGCAGCTGTTGTTGCGGCACCGCTTCCTGATATGGCTGCGAAAAACATGCCTGATATAACTGAAACTATTGATAAACCGCCTTTAATATTACCAAGTATTGACTCGGAAAATGCTACAAGACGTTTTGATATTGCACCTCTTGCGAGAAGGTCACCCGCAAATATGAAAAATGGAACTGCTATAAGCGGAAACGAGTCGGTAGCTGCAAACATACGCTGAACTACTACAAGCATTTCAACGTTGCCCTTTATCAGCACCGCGACAGCCGCGAGCGCTATAGCGAAGGCTATTGGAACACCTATGGCAAGACATAAAAGAAATACGCCAAACAAAAGTAAACTCATTATGACTCACCATCCTTTCTGATTATTTCCTCACATACAAGACATATTGCGTGAACAAGCATAATTCCACAGCCAACTGGTATGGACATGTACATGTATTTCATAGGAACATGAAGGGCAGCTGATTTCTGTGCTCCGACCATGCCCATGTATTTAACGCCGTAAAATAATGCTATTACAAAAAATACTGCGCACAATATATGTACAAGCACCTTTAATGCCTTCTGCACTGAAGGCGGCATTTTGTCTTGAACAATAAGTACCGATATGTGTCCGCCTGCTTTATATACACAGCCTGCGCCAATGAGTGTGCTCCAAACAAGCAGATACCTTGCAAGCTCCTCACTCCAGCTTAAAGCTGTGAAAAATACACGGCATATTATCTGTGCAAATGTTATGATTACCATTGCCCCCAGAAGGGCAACGGCAATCACTATACAAATTCTGTTAATTACATCACTTATCTTTTTTATGACATTTATTACTGCCATAAGCATCCACTCCCTATGTCAGTTTAATTATTTGAGTGCCTCGTTGATAGCGTCAATATACTCTTTATACTGGTCGCCGTATTTGTCATAAACAGGCTGAACAGCGCTTCTGAATGCTTCTACATCAGGGTCCTTTACAATTTCCATACCGTTTGCCTCGATGTCAGCAAGCTGGCTTTCCTCATTGTCGGCAACCCACTGTCTTTCATATTCTGCTGCTTCCTGAGCTGCTTCTTTGAAGGCAACCTGTACATCCTCAGGCAACTCCTTAAATTTGGCAAGGCTCATTGTGATAATAGCTGAAGCATAAGCGTGGCGTGTCATTGTAAGGTATTTCTGTGACTCCCAAAGCTTGTAGGAATGGATAACGTTTACAGGGTTTTCCTGGCCGTTAATTGTGTTCTGCTGCAAAGCTGTTAAGGCCTCAGTCCAAGCCATAGGCACAGCATTTACACCAAGAGCCTCAAATGTTGAAATATATACCTCGTTTTCCATAACACGTATTTTAAGGCCGTTGAGGTCAGCAGGGGTATTTACAGGCTTAACGCTGTTTGTAAGATTTCTGAATCCTCTCTCCGCATATGCAAGGCCTTTTAAGTTTACACTCTCAAATTTATCAAGGAGGCTCTGGCCAATTTCACCGTCAAGTATTTTATAAGCCTCGTCATTGTTTGCAAAAAGGAAAGGCATATCCAAAACGCCCATTTCAGGAACAAAGTTAACAAATGGGCCGCTTGTTATAATACCCATGTCAAGAGTTCCCATCTGCATGCTTTCAAGCATTGTTCTCTCATCGCCAAGAGATGAGTTTGGATAAATTTCAATAGCGTATGCTCCGTCTGTTTTCTCAGCTACAAGCTCAGCAAATTTTTCTGCTGCAACCTGAAAACTGTCCTGCTCATTAACTGTTGTGCCAAGCTTATATACAATAGCGTCAGCAGGTGTGGAGCTCTTTTCTCCGCCAGAAGCTGATGCGGCGGCAGAAGATGAACCGGAGCCTGCGGCCTGATTTGATGTACCTGATGAGCTTGAACCTCCACAAGCGCTTAAACCAAGCACAAGCGCAAGGCTTAACCCTAAAAGTGATGCTAATTTTTTCTTTTTCATAATTATTCCTCCCTTAAAAGTTCCCCATTTTATCAGCAAACCTGCCGTGCCAAATGTATACGGCAGGTTTGTAAACATTAATTAAGTGAGCAAAGACAAAAACAGCTGTATAATTTATTTGAGATTAATCTCTGAATACCGCTCCTGTATTAGCACTTGTTACAAGCTCTCTGTATCTCTTGAGATATCCGTTTGGAACTTCTTTTACAATTGGAGTGAATTTCTCGCGGCGTTTTGCGAGAGTTTCGTCATCAACCTCAACATTAAGAGTGTTGTTATTCATGTCAATTGAAATTATATCGCCTTCTTCTATAAGACCGATTGGTCCGCCTGCTGCCGCTTCAGGTGAAATATGGCCTATTGACGCTCCCCTTGAAGCTCCTGAGAAACGTCCGTCAGTTATAAGGGCAACTGAGTTGTCAAGGCCAAGGCCGGCAAGTGTTGCAGTAGGCGCAAGCATTTCTCTCATTCCAGGGCCGCCCTTAGGGCCTTCATACCTGATAACTATAACGTCTCCAGGCTTGATTTTTCCGTCTGTCATAGCATCTATACAGTCTTCTTCGCTGTCAAATACTCTAGCAGGTCCTTTATGTACAAGCATTTCAGGAAGCACAGCGCCTTTTTTTACAATAGCGCCGTCTGGAGCGATATTGCCCCAAAGCACAGCAAGGCCTCCGTCTGGGGAATACGCTGTTTCTTTGCTTCTTATTACTTCAGGATTCCTTACCTTTGCGTTGGCTATGTTTTCTGCAACAGTCTTGCATGTACAGGTAATCAGGCTTGTGTCAAAAAGACCATAGCTTTCCAGTTCCTTTATAAGTGCGCTTAATCCGCCGGCCTCATCAAGGTCGATAAGACAGTCTTCTCCGGCAGGGGCAAGCTTGACAAGATGAGGAGTTTCTTTGCTTATTTTATTTATTTCCTCAAAGTCGATTGTAAGGCCGGCCTCGTGGGCTATGGCAGGAAGATGCAGAGCAGTGTTTGTTGAGCAGCCAAGGGCCATGTCGGCATGGAGAGCGTTTTTAAGAGATTTTTCGGTTATTATGTCTCTAGGCCTTAAATCCTTTTCGAGTATTTCCATAATTTTCATTCCGGCTTCTTTTGCCAGACGGATTCTTCCAGCCTGAACAGCAGGAATTGTACCGTTTCCAGGAAGGCCCATTCCTATAATTTCTGTAAGACAGTTCATTGAGTTTGCAGTAAACATTCCGGCACAGCTTCCGCAGCCAGGACAGGTATTGTTTTCAACATCCATAGCCTCTTCTTTAGTGCAGAGACCCTGCTCAAGCTTAGGTATAAATTCATAGCCGTTTGAGTATGTAGTTTTTGAGCCATCCATAAGCTTTCCTGGCATCATAGGTCCGCCGCTTACAAAAATACTTGGAAGGTTAAGCCTTAAAGATGCCATAAGCATTCCAGGAACTATTTTGTCACAGTTTGGTATAAAGACAAGGGCGTCAAAAGGATGGGCGTTTGCCATTATCTCAACGCTGTCGGCTATATGCTCACGGCTGATAAGGGAATAGTGCATTCCGTTATGCCCCATAGCAAGACCGTCGCATACGCCGATTGCAGGGAACTCAAACGGTGTTCCGCCGGCAAGTCTTATTCCGTCTTTTACAGCCTGAGCAATAAGCCCAAGGTGCATATGTCCGGGAATTATATCATTTTTAGCGCATACAATACCGATTAAAGGTCTTTCAATCTCGGAATCAGTAAGTCCGAGAGCCTTCAATAATGTTCTGTGCGGAAGTTTTTTTGGTCCTTTTTTGATAGCGTCGCTTCTCATTAAAACATCTCCTTATTAAGTAAATAAAATAAAAGTGGTCATACAACTTTATTTAATATTAACCAAATATTAATCAAATGTCAATGCCTTATGGACATTTTAGAAAATTTTTGATAAAATTAGTCATACAACTAAGATTGGTAATTTGTTTGGCCGGGAATTTAATCATTTTTTAAACGGACATAAATTTTTTGGCACAGGGAGGAATAATATGAAAAATGAATTTATACCAGTATCACGAACAATCGCAAACCGTATAAGCGATATGATATTTCTGGAAAAAAAATATATGCCTGGTGATAAGCTCCCAAACGAGTATGAACTTAGCTCTCAGCTTGGAGTGAGCAGGACTTCTCTGAGGGAAGCGATAAAAATATTGGCTGCCGGAGGGATACTGACAATAAAAAGGGGAAGCGGCACGTTTGTCTCAGATTCTCCGGAGGTATCCGGCGACCCATTTGGCATGAAATACCTTGAGGACAAAAAAAAGCTTGTAAAGCACTGGTTTGAGTTTCGGCTCATACTTGAGCCGCACAATGCACGGCTTGCGGCAATAAATGCTACAGAAAGAGAGGTATCAGAAATTTGCGCAGCGTCAAACCATATAATTCAGCTGGTAAAGACTAATAAACCATTTATAAAGGAGGACCAGCATTTCCACTCTCTTATAGCTATTGCCACACGCAACGATGTTATCAAACTTACACTGCCTTCCCTTGAAAACGCTGTAAGTGATGCCATACAGACATCAACTAAAATAGGAAGAACGAGAAAGTCAATGGAAAATGTAGAGCTTTACCATCCTCCTATCGCACGTTTTATAGAATACCATGACGGTGACGGGGCGGAGATGGCAATGAGATTTCATATACTGAGGGGCCTGAAAGATTTGGAAGATGCCTGAATATATATCCGAAATAAAACTGCTGAAGCGCAGATATTTAATGTTCTGCGCTTTTATTAATCCGGCAGTTAGAGTTTGAGCTTAAATAAATGCTTTCTGTATAATGATTGAATGATAAATCTGTTGCGATAATGGCCGGAATAAACTACAATAAACTAAAGGTTATTTTAAATAAAAATGTAGCTTAGCGGCATATAGTTTGGCAGCCAATTTATGGAAGAAGGCAAAGTATCGTGAAAAATAACGAGCTCTTTAAAACCAACCTGCTTATCAGTATAATTTTAATAATTGGTTTCAGCCTTACGGCTGTTTTCAGCTACAACGCCAATTACCAGTCCTCGCTGGAAAATATTGAACAGGTTTCTTCACTTTCAACAGACGGTATATACTATCAGCTTAACACCAAGTTTACAAAGCCGGTCAATATTTCTCTTGCTATGTCACATGACAGTCTGCTGGTAAAGCACATTAAAGATGAAGAAAAACACATGAATGATAAGGCATATGTGGATATAACAAGGAACTACCTTGAAAACTACCGTAAAAAATACGGTTTTGACGCAGTTTTTCTGGTTTCAGCAGCTACTGGGCGCTATTATAATTTTAATGGGATAGACCGTGTACTTGAAAAAGGCGATGCTGAAAATGTCTGGTACTATGATTTTCTTGATTCTGATGAAACATGCAGGCTTAATGTTGATAATGATGAGGTGGACGGGGCGGATAATGCTATAACAGTGTTTGTCAACTGCAAGGTAGAGGACATGGAAAATAATGTACTTGGAGTTGTGGGAGTTGGAATCAGAATTGAGTATTTAAAGGAAATGCTTAAAAGTTATGAGGATAACTTCAATATTGCCGCCAGCCTTATAGATGACAATGGTACAATAGAGGTTTCAACCGAACACACAGGCTATGAAAAAACTGACTGGTTTGAGGCGTACAGTCAGCAAGGCATACGTGAGCAGGTGCTTGGCTGGAAAGAGGAAAATTCAAACCTTGAGGTATGGTCAACATCTGATTCAAAAGAAAAAAATTACGTTGTTACCCGCTATATTCCCGAGCTTTCGTGGCATCTGGTTGTTGGACAGAATACAGGTGAGATTATAGGCAAGATGAAGCAGCAGCTTTACCAGACATGTTTTTTGATAGCTCTTGTTATACTGGCAGTACTGTTTATTATAACAACTGTTATACGGCATTTTAATAAGCAGATTACCGAGCTTATGGAAGAGCGGCAGGCTATGTTTAAAAAGGCTACGGAACAGCTGTATGACAATATATATGAGCTTAATATAACTAAAAACTGCACAGTTGGAAAACGGACTAAAGAATACTTTGAAAGTTTTGGTGCTAAGGGACTGTCATATGACCAGGGCTTGCGGGTGATAGCCGAAAAACAGATAAAAAAAGAGTTTAGAGAAGGATATGTTTCTACTTTTACTCCGGAAAATGTAAAAAAAGAATATGAAAAAGGAAACAATCATTTAAAGTATGATTTTATGATTACGCAGGATGGCACTAATTATTATTGGATGAGAATAGACGCATATATTTTTTATTCTTCAGAAGACAACTCAATACATATGTTTGTATACAGAAAGAATATTGACTATGACAAGCAGAAAGAAATACAGGCTTTAACTGACGAAATGACAGGATTTTATACCAAAAAGGCAACAGAACGTATTATAGGCAGGATGCTTAAAAATACTGATAAAAAATTTGCATTCTTTATATTTGACATTGATAATTTTAAGCAGGCCAACGATTTGTATGGGCATATTTTTGGTGATTACTGTATTAAGGAATTTACTGGAACCATCAGGAAACATTTCAGGTCAAATGATATTTTGGGGCGTGTTGGAGGCGACGAGTTTGTGGCGTTTATACCTGTTCCAAACACAGAATGGGTTGAACTAAAAGCTGAAGAACTGTCAAAAACGCTTAATATGGAGTGCTCCAGCAAATCAAACTCATGGAAAATGTCAGCCAGTATCGGCGTTGCTGTGACGCCTGAAGGCGGGCTTGATTTTGATACTCTGTATGCAAACGCGGACTCGGCTATGTACATGACAAAGAAGAGGGGCAAAAACGGTTTTACTATCTACAGAAAGTAAGCGGTTGTTGCTGTGTAACAGGAATACAGAGATTTTGATGAGATACACAGATGTTTTTGAATGCAATTTATTATATGTGCCATGTGTGCAGTGTTATACAGGGAGATGCCAACGCGATTAATTACACAGGCATAGTGCGGGGCGGAACTCAAAAGCTGATAAAGCAGGAGATTATGAATGACCAGAATGATGAATTGCTTAAGAGTCCTGACTCAATACTTGAAGAACTTTCATACGACTCAAATGCTGGTAAGAGCAGTCTGGTTTCAATTAAATCTGAAAAATATCAGGATTATATCAAAAAAATGAAACTTGAGTGGCAGGAGGTCAAAGAAGAAATAAAAAACGTGCGCGATGGAAAATCTCCTCAAAGGCTTTATGAGCTGAGTGAAAGTACGTTTAAGCGGATTGGAAAACTCCATGACTATAGCGGTTATAGGGCTTTGGGACAATGCTTTTGAACAGGATATATCGGAGGCTGTTAAAAGCGGCATGAACGGATATGTTTCAAAACCGTTTAATATAGAAAAATTAGTTGATACTGTAGTTGGTTTATGCGGAAAATAAGCAGGACTGTTTAAAACCACGCACTGGTGCGTGGTTTTTTGTTTATTTAAATATTGTATTTATCAATTAGAATGGCAGATATTAATATGTATTAAAATTTATTTGCAGGTTGAAAAATTTTGCTTTAAAGGATAGAATATTTGATGAACATAAGGACTGTTAAGCGAACGTGATTTCGTTAATCTTTTTATGTTCCTGATTATAGGATTTTTAAATTTATATGGAGAAAATACATGTTTGATATAAAAGAGGAATTAAAAAAGCTGCCTTCAAAACCGGGCGTTTATATAATGAAAAATGCAGATGACGAGATAATATATGTAGGCAAAGCCATAAGCCTGAAAAACCGTGTCCGCCAGTATTTCCAGTCAAACCGCAATCATTCGGCCAAAGTGATAAGCATGGTCAGCCATATAGCTGAGTTTGAATATATTGTGACTGACAGCGAGATGGAGGCCCTTATACTTGAGTGCAACCTTATAAAAGAACACAGCCCAAAGTATAATATAATGCTTAAGGACGACAAAATGTACCCATATATTAAGGTTACGGTCAATGAGGACTTTCCAAGGGTTATGATGGTAAGAAAGGTTGTTAAGGACGGGGCGAGGTATTTTGGTCCAATTACTGATGCATATGCCGTTAAAGAAACAATAGAGATGATTAATAAAATGTGGCCTTTGAGAAAGTGCCGCAAGGTACTGCCAAGGGATACAGGTAAGGAAAGGCCGTGCCTGAACTTTTATATTGGCCAGTGCTGTGCCCCATGCCAGGGGAATGTTTCAAAGGAGGAATACCGGGCTTATGTGAATGAGGCCCTTGATTTTCTGGACGGAAAGCACAAGGATATAATTGAGAAGATGAAAAAGAAAATGGAAGAAGCGGCAGAAAATATGGAATTTGAGACTGCCGCAGGGTATAGGGATAAGATAAGATATATAAAAAGCGTAGAGGAACGACAGAAAATGGCCAATACCGGAATGAATGACAGTGATGTTATAGCGTTTGTCAGAGCATTTGATGAGGCGCTTATACAGGTGTTTTTTATCCGCGGCGGCAAGGTAATGGGCAGAGAACATTTTTTGATTAATAATACTGAGGATATGAGCCGCAGTGAGATTATTACTGAGTTTGTAAAGCAGTTTTACAGCGGAACGGCATTTATACCAAAGGAACTTATTCTTTCGGAGGAGCTTGTTGAGGGGGAACGGGAGGTTATAGTTAACTTCCTTTCACATATTAAAGGAAGCAGGGTAACTGTAACTGTGCCGGTAAAGGGTGAAAAAAAACAGCTTGTTGAGCTTGCATACAAAAATGCGTCAATAACGTTTGAACAGTTTGGTGAAAAAATAAAGCGTGACAATGCCAGAACAAAGGGTGCTTTTGAACAGATAAGCAATGCGCTTGGGCTTGAGAAGGTGCCTGTAAGGGTGGAGGCATATGACATATCAGATATTCAGGGATTCTTTTCTGTAGGGGCCATGGTGGTTTTTGAAAATGGAAAGCCTAAAAGGAGCGACTACCGTAAATTTAAAATAAAAACGGTTGCAGGCGCTAATGATTTTGCCAGTATGCAGGAGGTGCTTACAAGGCGTATTAACCATGGTATTAAAGATGGTATGGATAAAAAGGAAAGCGGCTTTGCAAGGCTTCCGGACCTTATACTTATGGACGGTGGAAAGCCGCAGGTAAAAGCCGCTGAGCTTGTTCTCAATTCATTTGGGTTGAATATACCTGTGTGCGGAATGTTTAAAGACGACAGACACAGGACAAAAGGGCTTCTGTTTAACGGTGAGGAAATATATCTTCCCTCTAACTCAGAAGGCTTTAAGCTTGTTACAAGAATACAGGACGAGGTTCACAGGTTTGCTATAGAGTATCACAGAAAACTGAGGGAAACGGCCCAAGTCGATTCAATACTCAACCATATTCCTACTATAGGAGAAACAAGAAGAAAAGCTCTGCTGAGACATTTTGGTGATATTGAAAAAATAAAACGGGCTGAGGTAAGCGAGCTTCTTGAGGTTGAGGGCATGAATATAAAGTCGGCTGAAACTGTATACAGCTTTTTCCGTCAGGAAAATCCGGAAATGAAGTGACCTTGTGCAAAGAGGCATATGGCCGATATAGCATATATGTCTATTTTGCACTAATCAGGTGAATTAAGTTTTATGAAAATGATTAAATATATTTGATTTTACCACATCTATGTGATAATATTTGGAATAGAAATTTGACGGTTAAATAAAACGTTTCAGAGCTTTTGTAACATTTTTCTGGAGGTATTTTAATGTACAGTGCTGCTGTTGAAAAACTGGCAAATGAATTTAAACTTAAAAATGAGCTTCCTGATATTTCTCTCGAGGGCAGGATTATAAAAAATTCTGAGGTAAACAGGCCGGCCTTACAGCTTGCCGGTTTTTTTGACTATTTTGAAAGTGACGCTATACAAGTAATAGGGCGTGTGGAGCATGCTTATCTTGAAAGACTTGAGCCAGTGTTCAGGGAGCAGGTATTAAGAGAGCTGTTTTCATATAAATTTCCGTGCTTTATAGTATGCGGCGGACTTGAAATATTTCCGGAGATACTTATTTTTGCGGAGGAATTCAGTGTGCCGGTGTTTTCAACTGAGCTGCCTGAGCCGGATTTTCTGGAAAACGCCACAAGATGGCTTAAATTTGAGCTTGCGCAGAGAGTTACAATACATGGCGTGCTTGTAGATATATATGGTGTCGGGGTGCTGATAACAGGCGACAGCGGAATAGGGAAAAGTGAAACTGCGCTTGAGCTTATAAAAAGGGGACACAGGCTTGTGGCAGACGATGCCGTTGAGATTAAAAAAGTATCTTACGATACAATACAGGGTACATGCCCGGAACTGATAAGGCATTTTATTGAGATTAGGGGCATAGGTGTAATAGATGTAAAGGAATTGTTTGGAGTAGGTTCCGTAAAGCAGGTTAAGAACATAGAGCTTGTTATAAAACTTGAGATGTGGGAAGACGGCAAGATTTATTCAAGAATAGGTCTTAATGATGAATACTACGATATACTTGGAGTAAAAATCTTGTCAAATACTATCCCTATGAGACCCGGACGAAACACGGCAGTAATATGCGAGGTAGCCGCGATGAATGTAAGGCAGAGATATATGGGTTACAGCGCGGAGGAAATACTTAACAAAAGGTTGCAGGCAATGACAGAAAAGACAACGGAATAATTTTGAATATGGAGGTGCGGTTATGTACAGCTTGGGTGTTAATTTTGATTTGACATATATTACTGCCGGCATTGTTGACAAGTCCGGAACAATACTGCTTAAAGAATCTATACCTACACTGAAATATAGAAAATTTGATGAAATAGTTAAAGATATGGCTCATCTTTGCATACGTATAGTTAACAAAGCCGGTCTTAATATTGATAAAGATATAGAATTTATCGGAATTGGGTGCTATGGAAGCATAGACTCAAGAACCGGTGTTATGATTTATTCAAGCTATTTCGGTTTTAGAAACGCTCCAATCGCGGAAGAAATGAAAAAATATGTTAATATACCGGTAGTGTGCGAAAACGACGCAAACTGCTATGCTTTGGCCGAAAGCCGTATAGGAGCGACAAAAGGGCTTAAAAATACAATTATTGTCACTATAGGTACAGCTATAAGCGGTGGTATAATAATAGAAAATAATATTTATCATGGCCTGGCATACGGCGCAGGAGAATTTGGTCATCATGTTATAATATTCGGGGGAGAAAAATGTGAGTGCGGAAGGAACGGCTGCTGGGCAGCTTACGCCTCAACAAACGCGCTTGTAAGAGACTCGCGCATAATGGCAATAAGGCACCCGGAGAGCATGCTTTTTAAAATGGTAAATGGTGATATAAGGCTTATGTCGTTCAGGACGCCGTTTGAGGCGGCTCAAAAGGGTGATGTCCACGCCAAAGAACTTGTTGATGCCTACACAAAATATGTTGCTCTGGGGCTTATAAATATAGTTAATATACTTCAGCCGGAGGCCATAGCAATCGGAGGCAAGATAAGGAAGATAGGTCAGGAGTTTATAAACAACGTTGACAAGAAAGTAACAGAAAAAACATTTGGACAGTACGATGACGATAAAAAAACAAGAATTCTCATGTGCGATTTGGATTATGATGCCGTAATCATAGGGGCTACAATGCTCAGGCATTAACGGAGGTAATTAATGGATATTTTTGGTTTGCTTAAAGAGGCGGCTGGAAAAGAAAATGTTTTGCTTAATGAGCCTATGAAAAACCACACTTCATTCAGAACCGGTGGAAACGCCGACTATTTTATTACGCCGGCAGATACCGACAGCCTTATAAAAGTAATGAAGGTTATAAAAGCTTCTGGTATGGACTGCCTGATATTTGGCAACGGCAGCAACATGCTTGTCTCTGACAGAGGTATTGAGGGCGCTGTAATCCATATAGGGAAAAATTTTTCAGATATTGAAATTGTGAAAGACGGAATGATTATAGGTTCGGGAGCGCTGCTTTCTGCGGCTTCAGCCGAAGCCTTAAATAATGGACTTTCAGGCATGGAATTTGCTTCTGGAATACCCGGAAGTTTTGGCGGCGCTGTATATATGAATGCCGGTGCGTATGGCTCAGAGATAAAAAATATAGTAAAATGGGTAAAAGTGCTGGACAGTAATTTTGAAGAACAGCTATTTTGCGGAGATGAGCTTTGTCTGGGCTACAGAAGCAGTGTATTCCAGAAGGGCGGGTATATAATTTTAGAAGGCATGGTTGAGCTTTCAAAAGGCGATAAAGATGATATTGGCGCTCTTATGAATGAACTGAATGCCAAACGACGCCAAAA
The DNA here is from genome assembly GCA_022867625.1 of Lachnospiraceae bacterium NSJ-143. Classification (GTDB taxonomy): domain Bacteria; phylum Bacillota; class Clostridia; order Lachnospirales; family Anaerotignaceae; genus Neoanaerotignum_A. The sequence goes on along the minus strand of JALIFM010000009.1, from coordinate 12,395 downwards.
GCAGCCGCTTAATTTTGCAAGTGCTGGCAGTACGTTTAAGAGGCCGGAGGGCTGCTTTGCCGGAAAGCTGATTGAGGACAGCGGCCTTAAGGGAATAACGATAGGCGGGGCGCAGGTGTCAGAAAAGCATGCGGGCTTTATAATAAATACAGGCGATGCTACTACTGATGACATACTTGCTCTTATGGAACATTGCAGGAATACGGTGTACAAAAAGTTTGGTGTTATGCTGGAGCCGGAGGTAAAATTTGTGGGTCGCGCTTAACATTAAAGAGGTGGTTATATGAAATTTCTTATAGTTACAGGTATGTCAGGTGCGGGCAAAACCACTGTCCTTAAATTTCTGGAGGACATCAATTATTTCTGTGCAGATAATATTCCGCCAATGCTGCTTTTAAAATTTGCGGAGCTGTTTGAGCAGAGCAAGGAGATTGATAAAATAGCTCTTGGAATTGACATCAGGGGAGGAAAGATGTTTAAGGACCTTTTTGAAGGCCTCAGACAGCTTACAGACAGCGGTTTTGATTATGAGATACTTTTCCTTGATGCTTCAGACAGAACCCTGATAAACAGGTTTAAAGAAACAAGACGCAGCCACCCGCTTTCGAGAAACGGTTCAATAGAGGAAGGCATAAAAAAAGAGCGTGATATGCTGAAAAATGTAAAGGAACGCTCAAACTATATTATAGATACGTCTAAGACACTGACAAAAGAGCTAAAGGAGCAGATAAATAATATATTTCTGCTTAACAGCGGTTTTGAGGGCCTCATGATTACTATATGCTCATTTGGCTTTAAATATGGAATACCGGCTGACTCAGACCTTGTATTTGATGTAAGGTTTCTGCCAAATCCGTATTATATACCGGAGCTTAAAGAATTTACCGGAAACGACAAGCCAGTATACGATTATGTAATGAGCTTTGATGAGAGCAGGGTATTTATAGATAAGCTTATGGATATGCTGGAGTTTTTGATACCGCAGTACATTAAAGAAGGAAAGACCAGACTTGTGATTTCTGTGGGCTGTACCGGAGGAAAGCACCGTTCAGTATCAATATCAAACGCGCTGTTTGAAAAAATCTCACAGAAACGCAGTAATGTTACCATTAAACATCTTGAGTCGGGAGAATCCGGCAGGACACGCAGATAGGTTTTTGCCGGAGGTTTTTAAAAAAGGCTTTGGAGGTGTGTAAATTTGTCATTTTCTTCTAATGTTAAAAGTGAATTGCTTCATTGTTTTGGAGAAGAACCACATTGCAGCATTTCAGAAATGACAGCTATCATTAATTTGTGTGGTCAAATAATTGAAAAAGATAATAAAATTTGTATAAAAATTCAAACTGAAAATGTTACTGTTGCAAGAAAGTTCTTTACATTAATTAAAAAGAATTTTAATATAGAATGTAGTATTACTGTCAGGCGCAGCAGCCAGCTGAAAAAAAACAGGATATATGTGCTTTCAGTCGGCGACAAAAGCAGAAGGGAAAGTATGCTGAAGCTTTTGGAAACATGCTCTCTGGCATATGGCAATAACGGCGGTTTAAAACTAAATAATATTAAAGGCCTTTTTTATGATGTTTGCTGCAAAAAAGCATACATTAGAGGAGCGTTTCTGTCATCAGGCTCAGTTAATGACCCGGAAAAAACATATCATATGGAGTTTGTCGTTCAGGATGAATATAACTGCCGTGACCTTATGGAGGTTATAAATTCTTTTGGTATAGACTCAAAAAGCATAATACGCAAGGAGCACTATGTAATTTACATAAAAGAGGGCGAGCAGATTTCAGATTTGCTCAATATTATGGGAGCGCATGTTGCGCTTATGAATTTTGAGAATATACGCATTCTGAAGGATATGAGAAACAATGTAAACCGGAAGGTAAACTGTGAAACCGCGAATTTAAGCAAGACTATAACCGCGGCTGTAAAGCAGATAGAGGATATTGAATTTATAAGAGACAATTATGGATTAAAAAAACTTCCTCCTGCTTTATGTGCAACAGCTATGGCAAGACTTGACTTTCCTGATGCCTCGCTTAAGGAGTTGGGTGCCATGATGAGACCTCCGGTGGGAAAGTCTGGGATTAATCACAGGCTTCATAAAATCAGTGAGATAGCTCAACAGCTTATTGAAGGGAATGGGATGATAAAATGACTGAAAAATCTATTGTAGTTAAAAAGACTTTGGACACAAGGCATGCGGCTCTTTTTGTGCAGACAGCAAGCAAATTTAAGAGTATGGTAAAAGTAGCGCTTGAAGACAAGATAGTAAATGCAAAAAGTCTTATGTGTATAATTTCTCTTGGTATTTGTCCTGAAACTGAAATTAAAATTACCGCAAACGGTGAAGATGAGCAGGACGCAATAAAAGAAATATCCGGCATACTGGAATAATGGCAATAGGTTTAATAGTTGATTTTTAGTGGGGGAAAATGGAAGCTGGTAAATCGTTTTAACGGTTTGACAGTTTCCATTTTTATTTTTGAATATCATTAAAATACAGTTTACAGATTACTTTTTAGTTGAATTTATGTTAGGATAGCATTAGGAAATATTCCTAAAATAATTAGACTGAAAAGAGAAAAATTATGAAAATTAAAAAAGGAAGAAAAAACCGCGGCATTACATCAACTCTGCGCAGTATAGCCCTTGTGCCTACTGTGTGTATGGGAATTGGTTCTTTGATAATAGCATCATTTATTGTATATTTTTACATGACTGAGGAGACGCGGGATGGACTTCATAATTTGGCCCATTCTCTTTACCACACATGTATGCTGGCCGGGGAGGGGGATTATTCAGTTGAAGGTGGAATACTCTTTAAAGGCGATAATCCATTTGATACGGGTTTTTCAATTATTGATAATATCCATAGTGTATCCGGCGTTGATGCGACTATTTTTTATGGCGATGAGCGAAAAGCCACATCTATAAGAAAAGATGACGGAACGCGGGCATCGGGAACACTTGCCGCCCCTGAAGTAGTCCGGACAGTACTTAAAGGCGGAGAGGACTATTTCTCTGAAAAAGTACTGGTTAATAATACCCCATATTTTGGATACTATATACCACTAAGAAACAGCGATGAATCTATTGTTGGAATGGTTTTTGTTGGAAAGCCACGACAGCTGGTAATTAAAGCTGTAATGCATGAGATATTAATGATTTTTCTGCTTATAGCGTCTATTGGTGCTATTGCTATGGTGGTGTCGCTTAGATACGCGAACAATGTGATTTTTTCACTTAATAAAATAAAGGAGTATCTTGGCTGTGTGGCCCAGGGAAATGTCGATGCTCAAATAAGTCAGGGGCTGGCTGAACGCAGGGATGAAATTGGTGAGATGGCAAGGTTTACCTGTGTGCTTCAAAAATCAATTACAAGCCTTGTTGGTACAGATACACTGACAGGCTTGTACAACAGGCGCAGTGGAGGTATGATATTGACCAGAAACATAAGGGAGTTTTTAGATTACCGTACACCGTTTACTGTTGCTATGGGTGATATTGACTCATTCAAGCAGATAAATGACCAGTATGGGCACAGCTGCGGCGATATTGTTTTAAGGCAGCTGGCAGTGCTGTTTACAGAACATATGGGGAGAAAAGGATTTGTGATACGGTGGGGCGGGGAAGAATTTCTTTTTATATATGAGCGCATGGAACGTGCAAGGGCAATCTCATATCTGGAAGAATTGCAGGACACCCTGCACAGCACTGATATCAGTTTTTGCGACAGGTCAATTAAGGTAACAATGACATTTGGCACTGCTGAATACACCGACAAGTTTGGAAATGAAATTGAAAAGCTTATCAGGGTCGCTGATTCAAACCTTTATTATGGAAAAGAACATGGAAAGGACCGTGTTATTTAATATAAAAAACCGGCATTGATTTTCAATGCCGGTTTTTTATTATGTTTTCTTCTTAAGGAAAAGTCTTTTAAATTCTTCTGTTTCAATCGGTTTTGAGTACAGATAACCTTGGCCAAGGTTGCAGTTTATGGATTTCACAAATTCTGCCTGTTTTTCTGTTTCAATACCTTCGGCTACAGTAGTGATGTTCAGGTCTGAAGCCAGACGGATTATGTTTTTCATTATTTTTTCGCTTTTTTCAATATTATCTGTTTCTGTAAGGAAAATTCTGTCAAGTTTAAGTTCATCAATATCAAAGTCTTTAAGGCTGTTTAAAGATGAGTAGCCGCTGCCAAAGTCATCCATTGATATTAAATATCCGCTGGCATGAAGTTTTTTAATGCTTTTTCTAAGCTGTTCAATGTTTGATACAACTAAGCCTTCAGTGATTTCTATAATAATGAGGGAGTGCGGTATATTGTATTTTTCTAATATCTCATTGAATTTTGCAAGGTATCTGTCACGGTAAAAAAAGCTCCTTGACTGGTTGACTGAAACCGGCTTAACATCATACCCGGCATCAAGCCACTCCCTTAGAGTGCAGCATACTTTGTCCAGCATATATAAATCCAGTTTGACGCAAAAACCGTTTTGCTCAAATATAGGTATAAACTGGTCAGGATAAATCATTGTACCATCTGATGTTATCCAGCGGACAAGTGCCTCGCTGCTGTGAAGCTCACCGGTATTCAGGTCAATTTTGGGCTGCAGTCTCAGCGCAAACTCATGCCTTGCCAGAGCGTCTGCCATTGTATTTTCAATTTTGTTTTTTAGCTGTTCGGACTCATGGACCTTTTGATTGTAGAAAGCGACTTTGTTTTTATGTTCTTTAGGGGCCTTTTGGATTGCGAGCTTTGCCATGGACACTAAAACATTCAGAGGTGTTTCGCTGTCGTTTTCTAAATATTTTACCCCACAGGTAGACTGTATTTTGTAACCCTGCATACTGTTTTGTGAATAGACGCTGATTTCATTCATCAAGGACATAAGCCTTGGAACTATTTTTTCTTTTTGGCTGGAGTGTATCATCATTATAAAGTGGTCGGCAGCCTCACGGCAGAAAAGCTCAGATTCCTCACAGTGCCTTTCACAGGCCTCTTTGATAAAACAAAGCAAATCGTCTCCCTTGCTTATATCAAAAAATTCATTTACAAATCTGAAATTGCTTATATCAAGCAGCACCAAAGCGTAATCAGACGATTGCCGTCGCTGCTTGTCGGCCAGTTCTTTAAATTTTGACCAGTTGTATGCTCCGGTAAGACTGTCGTAATACGCCAGCTTTTCCATAGAATTGTTGCTCTCAATAATAATGTGTATTATATACATAAAAATAAATATTACAGATACCAGCACTGATAAAAATATGCTCCTGACAATTTGTGTCATTTTGGAGAGGCTTCCTGCAAGTGATTTTTGCGGTACAACACAGAACAGGTACCAATTGTTTATGCCAAGCGGATTAAAGACCATGCTGTACTGAGTATCGTTATATTTACTCTCAGTCAAAGCATATTCACCTTTGGACATGAGTTTTGTTATGCGTAAAAATTCGTTTTCATTAAAAACACCATCGTCAAACAGGTTTTTAATATTATTGCCTATGAACGGGTCATCAGAACGCAGTATAAAATTACCGCTGGTGTCAATTATATGTATCCTTCCGGCGCCGTTAAAAACACCGCCGTCTATTTTAGAATATAAATCTTTAGTATTATATGTGGCAGTCAAAGCGCCTACAACATCAGTGCCGTCATAAACGGGGATAGCATAAATATTTATATGCTTATCGGACCATTTATCCTTAACTACCTCTGAAATGCCTTTTTTTCCGGAAAGCGCTTCTGAGACTATTGGCTCCTTGCCAACATAGGAGTCCTTAAGTATTATGCCTTCCATGTTGACAAAGTCGCCTTTGCCGTCAGAATCTATAAAGCCAATCATCATAAAATCATTTCTCAAATTGGATTCTTTAAGATATTCTATCAGATTTTCATTTTTATAAGCCTCGGTTGCTTCTATATAAGCCCCAAGGGTGTCAAGCATCTGGAAGTTTCCATCAATCTGGCGCAGAAGAATATTTTTGTACAGCTCTGATGTGTCAGTAAGCTCCTTTTTTGATTCCTCAATAAGCATTTTTGGTATAGAAAAGGATATTTTAAGACCAAGGCCTGTAAGAACAAGGCTTATTATGGCAATTAAAACACATAAAATCACTATTTGTTTTTTTATTGTTCTGTTCTTTGGCATGGGCTGACCTCTACACTTTAGTATAAACTGCAAATATTAGAAACAATTAATAAAAGTATAACATAAAATAAGAAATATCGACAGCTATATATAATAATTTTAATTCACTGAATTTTCAGTGAATCAACCATATATTTTTTACAAATAAAAATCCCCGTATAAATCGGGGATTTTCTGTTCAGTCAAGTTTTGATGTACAGTTAGGACACCTTACAGCATCAATATGTATTTCTGTTTTGCAGTATGGGCATATTTTGACCGAAGGTTCAGATACAGGAGCGGGAGCAGGCTTTTTAAGCTTCGAGAGCTGCCGGATAGCTATAAAGATTACAAACGATATTATTAAAAAATTAATAACGGTGGATATAAATGAGCCGTATTTAAGTACAGCGGCGTTTGCCTCAAGGGCAGCGTCAAGACTTGCGTATGTGTTTCCGTCAAGCGGAATGAAAAGAGTCGAGAAATCAAGCCCGCCAGTTAAAACTCCGATTACCGGATTAATTATGTCATTTACTAATGATGACACAATCCCGCTGAAAGCGCCGCCGATTATTACGCCGACAGCCATGTCGATAACATTTCCTTTAACTGCAAAATCTTTAAAATCCTTTAGTGTGCTTTTTAGACTCATATCGTTCCTCCTGTCATTTTATTAATATAGTCTTTTAAAGCTTCTGAACCATTTTTATCAAAAACAAGATATTGGCTTATAAAAGAAGCTTTCCTGTTTGTTTCCGGGTCGTTGTTTATGGTATTCAGCTTAAGGGAATAAATATTGAAAAGCTTTCCAACAAAACCCTGATTTATATCGCAGCTTACAACTGTACTTGTGGGTATTTGTGTACTTTTGTTTCTGCCGAAATTAAGTGTAAGCTGAATATTGTTATTATCGACTGTTATTTCAGCACCCTTTGATATAACTATCATATAAGCTGAAGCGACAGCGGCAATAGGCACAAATACCTTTAGGTAAAATATTGCCGTATAAATTTTCGCCGGGGAAATCAGAATAGCTATTATATAAAAAACGAAAAGTGACAATACAAGCTTAATTATTGGTGTTGCAGACTGAAGAATGTGCGGCTTGCAGTTCATGTTTTTCACCTCCTAGCTTTCCTGATTATTTTACCAGTTAAGATAAATAAGGGCAAGGGGTTATCCGGCTTTTAGGGAATTAATTGTTGACTGGATTTAAATAAGATACTATACTGTAAATATATTTATGATATTGTTTTGTTTTGGAGGTGAATTTTTATGGATAACGGCGAAAGTTGCACGGCGGATCCGGTTCCTTTAGGTGCTTTAAAAATAAGAAATTTATTTGTTGGCTGTGGCATAAAAATTCTGTCTGAAACAGGCTGGTAGTGCTTTCGTTATACCTGTTTTTGTGCCGCAGCCGGTTTGTGCTGTGTTTTTTTATGCCCAAAAACAGAAACGGAGGTAATGAAAATGGAGGAGAGCAATGCAGAGTTCAGAGAATGGCTTGAGCTGCTTAATGAATGCAGGTATGCCAAACTTAAAAAAGAAATAAATGAGGAAAACGCCGCTAACCTGGCGGAATTCTTTGAGGAAGTGCCGGAGGAGAAGCGGCTTTTGGTTTTCCGGCTTTTAACAAAGGATAACGCCGCTGAGACTTTTTCGTATATGGACAGCGACATGCAGGAGGACATATTAAATTCTGTTACCGACAACGAAGTGCATACAATAATAGATGAGCTCAGTGTTGATGACGCTGTGGATTTTCTGGGGGAGCTTCCGGCAAATGTTATAACCAGAATACTTAAAAACGTAAGCGAGGACAGAAGAAAAATAATCAACCGCTTTCTTAATTATCCTGATGACAGTGCGGGAAGCATTATGACCATAGAGTTTATGGAGCTGCACTGGGATTATACAGTCGGCAAGGCTATGGAGCTTATACGAAGAACTGGAATAGACAAAGAAACTATATACTCCTGCTATGTGGTCGACAGCAGGAGAAAGCTTGTGGGAATGGTATCGCTGAGGACACTTCTCCTTTCAGACGACCACCAGAAGGTATCCGATATAATGGAGGATGACGTTATATTTGTGCGCACCCTTGATGACCAGGAGGATATAGCAAACATATTTAAAAAGTACAATCTTATAGCCCTGCCTGTTGTCGATAATGAGCAGAGGCTTGTGGGAATTATAACAGTTGATGACATAGTAGATGTTATTGAGGAGGAGAATACAGAGGATATTGAAAAAATGTCGGCTCTGCTCCCTTCGGAAAACGAGTATCTTAAGACAAGTGTTTTTTCTCTGGCTAAAAACAGGATAGTATGGCTTCTTGTTCTTATGATTTCCGGCACACTCTCAAGTACTATCATAAGCGGCTATAATGAGGTCCTTGCATCTTCGGTACTTTTGGCTGCGTTTATACCTATTTTAATGGACACAGGAGGAAACGCTGGTTCACAGGCGTCAACACTTATAATAAGAGGTATGGCAGTTGGTGAAATTGAGCTTGCAGATGTAGCCACTGTAGTGTGGAAAGAGATAAGGGTAGGAATAATATGCGGAATCATACTTGGCGCTGTCAATTTTGGACGTATAGCTATACTTGGCGGAACTCCCTCTATGGTTAATCTGACTGTAAGCATTAGCCTTTGTGTGACTGTTGTGATTTCAAAAACAATAGGCTGCATGCTTCCTATGGCAGCCAGAAAACTGCATTTTGACCCGGCTATAATGGCAGGACCGCTTATAACTACAGTTGTGGATTCGGTTTCTCTTGTGGTGTTTTTTAACATGGCTAAAATATTTGTGCTCAGATAAAAAAAGCAGGACGGTTATTCCGTCCTGTTTTTTTGTTACAGCTTGGACATTATTTTCAGTATAAATGGTTTTTCAATATCAACTGCCTTTTGGGGGCAAAGCTCCTGACAGCAATAGCAGCGTATGCATTTTTTTAGGTCAGCCGAAGCAGTATGGTTTTTAATGGATATAATTTTTGCGGGGCAGTTTTCGGCGCATATCCCGCAGCCTATGCAAAGCTGTGTAAAAACGGGCCTTGGGTAGACATGGAGGTTAAAAAAGTTAACAAGCACCTTCGGCGGTTTTCTGCCAAGAAAATGCAGGCTTCGGTTTTCAGGTATAGCAAAATCTTCGATTACATAGTCAGATAACTTTTCGCCGGCAAAGGTAAGGCTTTCGGCACTTTTTGGGCAGAGTCCTCTTTGGAAAGCATATTTAAGCACTGGTATTTCTGAAGCCTGTGCATTTATAATCTTAGAAGCCGCAAGGTCAAGCTCAAAAGGGTTGTCGGAGGACATAATCAGACCTATATCCCTTGGAGTACCGGCTGTTGGGCCATTGCCCTCCATACCGGTTACAGCGTCAATAAATGAAAGCACAGGGTTTACAAAACGGCATATATCTATAAGGCACTGGGCAAAGCTTTCGCTGTCCTGACAGCTGAAATGGTATTCTGCCTTTGTTGTGCCGGGAACTGCTCCAAACATATTTTTTACAGCCCCTGTCATTCTTGTCATTGAATGTGATTTGAGCTTGCCGACAGAAATGACTTTGTCAGCGTTAAGTACCATATTAGTGATTGTCAGCTTCTTGAGCCTGACACCGTCAGGATATTCCACAACAGACGAGGAGGTATCCAGACTAAGCGATGCGCCGGATTTTGCAGCAGCTTCTTCCATGCCGGTGTGCCTGTATATGCTTTTAAGAAGAACTTCATTGAATGGCCCTCCGGGGCTGTCACCTATTATTACATTTGCCCCGTAATCCAAGAGTATTTCAGCAAGTGCTCTAATGACTGCCGGGTGTGTTGTGGCAGCCTCCTGTGGCAGCTTTCTCATTACAAGATTTGACTTCAACAGTATATTTTCGCCTTTGTTTATATATTTTTCAATGCCTCCAAGGTTATTGAAGGAGTTTTTGACAGCCGATTTAACTTCTTCATAACTGTAGCTTCCGCATTTTTCAAGTGAAACTAAAATATTAATCATCTCCAGTGCTGATTTTACTGTTGATAGGATATCATAATTTTCTGATTTTAACTACTTGTATTTTTATTTTTACTGGTTTGTGGTAGAATATCATAAAACAATTTTGAAATGTTCTTCAAAAGGAGATGTATATATTGTCTGGATTTTTTTCGGGAAACAGAAAGAAACTTTTAAATGTGCTCGAAGACGGTGATTTGGCCATTTTATTTGCCGGAGCTGCGCCTGTAAAACGGGGAGATGAAAATTATCCGTTTACTCCTGACAGGAATTTTTATTATGTAACTGGAATTGACAGGGAAAATATGATTTATGTTTCCGGCAGGATTGACGGTATCGAAATTGAGAGGCTGTATATTGAGCCTGACAATGGACAGCAGGCCCGTTGGGTCGGAGCTAACATGACACCTGAGGAGGCTGAAAAAGCCAGTGGGATAAAGGATATAAAACTGGTTACTGATTTTAATGGCGACTTGGAGTGTATGTCAAAGACAGCAAAAAGGCTGTTCCTTGATTTTGAAAGGGTGGATTTGGAAGAAAAATTTACTGCAAAGGGAATGAGGGAAATATTCGGCCTTATTCCATTTGAGGATTTGTTCCCTGTGTTTGCTGAGTTCAGAGTTATAAAGGAAGAATATGAAATTCAGCTTATGAGAAAAGCCATAGAAATAACACGTTTGGGCATTGAGGAAATGATGAAAAATGCAAAGTCGGGTATGATGGAGTATGAGATTGAGGCGTACTATGACTATGTACTGAAAAAATACGGCGTTAAGGATAAAGCCTTTCAGACAATAGCCGCATCAGGCATAAACGGAACAACACTGCATTATATAAACAACAACTGCAAAACAGGGGCGGAGGATTTGATATTAATTGACGCGGGTGCGCAGTGGGGATACTATAACGGGGATATATCAAGAACTTTCCCTGTGAGCGGAAAGTTTACCGAAAGGCAGAAAACAGTATACAATATTGTTCTGAAAGGCCAGCAGCTTATAATTGAAAATATAAAACCTGGGGTTTTATACCCTGAACTTAATGAGATGCTTAAGGAATATTATTTTACAGAGCTTAAAAAGCTTGGCCTTGCTAAGTCAAAGGAAGATGTGTTTGACTATTATTTTCATGGGGTAAGCCACTTTATAGGGGCGCAGACACACGATGTAGGCGACAGAGGGCAGAAGCTAAGGCCGGGCATGATTATAAGTGTTGAACCTGGTCTTTATATAGCTGAGTGGGGCATAGGCATAAGGATTGAGGACGACGCGCTTGTGACTGAAAACGGTTGTGAAATTCTTACAAAAGATATGATTAAGACGGTTGATGAAATTGAAAGCTTTATGGCAGGAGCTTACAAAAATGGCTGACTTTAAAGAAACGGACCTTTATATGCCGGTAAAGGAGCTTTTTGAAAAATTGGGATATTCTGTAAGGGCTGAAGTAAAAAACTGTGATGTGCTGGCAGTGAGGGGAACGGAAACAGTTGTTATTGAACTGAAAAAAAGCTTTAATATCACTTTGGTTTATCAGCTTATGCAGCGGCAGACAATCACCTCAAACGTATATGCTGCAATTCCCAGACCAGATAAAGGGGCAAGGGAGCGAACCTGGAAAAGTATGGTTAAGCTTTGTGAGCGCCTTGATTTTGGCCTTATTACTGTGGCTGTTGACAGTCCATTGAAGTTTGCCGAGATTATATGCTCACCTTCTAAAATGATGAAGATTACAAATTACAGAAGGAAGAAAGAAGCTGAAAACGAGGTCGCCAAAAGGTCCGGTGATTTTAATTTGGGAGGCAGCACCCGCAGAAAAATAATAACAGCGTACAGGGAAAAATCAATAGAGCTGCTGTGCCTTGCAGAAAAATACAGCCGCCTTAGCGGTTCTTTGCTGAAGGAGCTTGGCTATGAACCGAAGGCATATTCAATACTGTACAAAAATTATTATAAATGGTTTGAGAAAGCAGAAAAAGGCGTTTACTGTGTATCAGAAACCGGCAGACAGGCACTTGATGAACCACAATATTCTGCAATAGTAAAATTTTACCGAGAATCTTTTAAAACGAAAAGTGATGTTGAATGACATTCAAAGCAGCAAGGCTTAAATCCTTGCTGCTTTGTTTAATTATGGCTTAAGCAAGTTGAGTACACAAGAGTTTCTCTGCAGAGAAACGAAGGTGTACGAAACAAAAAACCGCGCGCTATGCGGGTGAGATTCATGCTTAAGCAAAAAGCATCAACCA
>JALIFM010000008.1 GCA_022867625.1 Lachnospiraceae bacterium NSJ-143 | reverse complement strand
GCAGATAATCAGTCCACAAAGGCTTGAACAAAGTGAAAGCCAGCGTCATTAAGGCGCTGGCAGTAATAAGCCCTTATAGGGCTGGGTCATGCCACGTCTTTTAGGCGTGGTCATGACTTGACTATGAAATAGCTATTATATTAAGTCAATGTAATGGAAAAAGCATTTTTTCAAAAGACATTCAAAACTGTCTGCAAACATCTTGTCAAGGAGCTGTCTTAGTTTCGTTTTGACTAGCAATGGGTAATAAAGTAGGTGAGGGGGTAACTTACCTAAAAAAGCGTTCTATATTATAACGAATTTACTGATTATCAAAAAGCACTTTTATCCTCTTAATAACAACCAGAATATTAAGAATAGTTACCATTGTTAGATAATAGATTATTCCACTGCTGATTTTTAAAGCAATAGATTCTTTAAAATTACCGATGAATAATACAATAAACGATATAAATAACAACAACAAACAAAGTGTTATCTCAAAAATAACCGTATTAAAAGTTTCTTTCAATAACTGTTCATAATTTTCATTTTTTTTCTCTTTATTAAATGAACATAAAATGCTTAAAATAGACAAAAACATAGCAGTTAGAATTGAAAGAATAATATTTAAATTACTGAGAATATCCTTATCAATACACTTAATTTCAACAAGTCCAGTAGTTAACAGAATAGGCGCAAAGAAAATACCTATTAATTGTAAGGGATTTCCTTTAAATATGCAAAAATGCTGAACAAAAATCCGTCTAATATCTAAAAAATTACTATGTTTTAATAATAAACATAAGCATAATATTGCAGAACCAACCATAAATAAGATAATTGAAATTGTACTCACAAAATCCTCCCTCCTTAATTTGCGATAGAACTAAAAGAAACATTTTTGATGACAAATTTTGTGAGGTTTCATGTTCAGTGCCTATTATGATTTCATAAGAAAGAAGGGCTTATTTAATACCGCAATATTAATGATATGTCCCTTTTTTGCTGTTAAATTATCTTTGCTTATTACAATACCTGTTATAGATCCGGACTTTAATTCCGAAGCCCATACAAGCTCACATGAATAAAATCTATATCTGCCAAATTCAAAAATCAAATTAGCATAAACATTATTGTTCCTTATACACAAAAAAGATAAAATACTAAAGTAAATTAAAAATTGTACAACACTGTCCCACTTTGTAAAGTCAAAAGCAAAAAGGGGAAGTATATAAGACAGTAAATATTCAGAAGTAATTCCTTTTTCTAAATAGGCCTCTTTTATTTTATAGTTTGTATAATCAATGTCTTTTAAATTTTTCATAGACATTTTAATGATTAATATTGAAAAAAGATTGATAATAATCAGTATTGCTATAGATATGTATTCTGTACATAATGATTGTTCATGCCTGACAATGTTCAATACATCAATAAATAAAACAGATAACCACAATGGCAAAAAAGAAGTTATGAATATGGATAATTTAAAAAGAGAATTCATATATGCCTCCCAAAGTTCTTATAATTAAATTATATAGCGAACATATGTTTTTGTCAAATCAATAAATTAAGTAAAACCGCAATAAAACAGGGCTTCCTTAATAAGGAGGCCCTAATGTTTTAACTAGTTACCTGTACTGCTCAGTAATTCTTTAATATCGTCAATTGAATGTCCGCTCTCAGTGATTAAATTATATAAATCCTTTAAGTCCTTGGATTCCTTTTCTCTTAAAAGATCTTTTTTCTTAGACTCCAGCTGTATTAACATTTCTTTTGTCTCAGCAATTTGTTTTTCTGTTAAATCAATTTGTTCGTCTAAAGTATAATTTTTTCTACCTCTTGCCATAATGTTGCCTCCAATCAAAATTTGATGATATGCGTTTATTAAGGATACCATTATTTGATTGTATTGTAAACAAATGGCGTATGAGGTTATTCGACAAAATATGAAACGTAGTTACAAAAATTTATAGCCTTGATAAAGTTGAAGTTATCATCACATTCTAGTGTGTGTAAAGGTATCCATGAGATGAGGCCATTTTTTCTATTTTTGATAAAGACACAGTTTTGCCTACACCTTTGATACCATAATAAACTGTGTGTGGACATACCTCCGATTAACAATTAAGAAAGAATATCGTTTGCGTTATCTAAAAGTTTATTTTTTCCTGCTAAATATTCCTGCGATGTCACGGTATCTGACTTATATGGGTTTCTCATGACAAAATCCTTCCAGTACATTAAATTTGATACATTGTATTATAATTAGCCAAATATTTTCACCGCATCGGAGTTATTTAATTTTTGCCGCCAGGCAAATAGGTAACGAACCTGTATACGAGCAGTATCCGAAATTTCCCGTATTTTCACCTTACCTTATTTCTAAGATATCTATATCATATTATTTTATTATATTATAAAGAACAGGGGATTCTGCTCTTGTTTTTATATTTACTTTTTAATATCATCTTATCAACTTAGATATTGTAAGTTCCACAAATAGAGGATAAGTCTCTACATTTATATAATACTTTTACATATTATCCTGTTATGTCAGGAGTACCGAGCGCATATTCACCAAGCATCGTTGCATATAAACTTAGTGTGAGAGTTGTCGCTTCAGTGAGGGCTTATCTCGAGGAGATCTGTCCCTACGGATTCTTTGAGCGTCATGCTGTTACAAACCATACTATGTTGCCATAATAGGAGAGTGATGATACACTGCCATTACGCAGTCGTTGTACGCAGTTCCCGTAAATTGTCTCAATTATTTATTTACCATGTGTATCTCACATTCGATAATATGAAAACTCTGGTATCCCAAAGAACACATATTATTGTTGGCTATTCAAAAAAACAGAAGGATACATTTCACCTTCACCAACGTTTTTAAATCCTGCAAATATACCGGCACCAATTCCAATAGTACCAAGCAATTTTGTCTTGTCAATTATCCACCCGATAGCTTCAGACAGTTTTGTGAATCCATCAATAAGTGTCCCGAAATCTCCACGGTCAATCATTGACTGTGCAGTGCCAACCCATGTTTCTTTGAGTCTGTTGATTTTAAAATCCAGACTCTGTTCTATGATACCCATTTCCCTGTCTGTACTTCCGGCAGCATTTTCCATAGCAGCTAAACTGTCCTTTACGGACTGATAATTTTTTATTAAAGCAGCACCGGCTTGTGCCTGAGTTTTACCAAATGCTTTCTGAAGATAATCGTTCTGTTGCCTTTCGGTCATTTCGTCCCAAATAGCATTGATTTCCCCAAAGTATTCTACCAGACTTTTAAATTCAGTAGTTGAACCATCTTTGAAAATAGATACTCCACGGGTATGTTCGGCGGTTTTTGTCAAATCAATTAAATCACCGCTGATGGTTTTAAGCTCTTCGTCGGTTTCCAGTAAACTGTCTTCTGAGTCTTCTGAATAGCCACGCACTCGCAAAGATATGCTTCGTAAGGCTCTTCCAACAACTTCTGCATTCTGTAAAACTTCCTGAGCTCCGGTAAAAAGGGCAAATGTATCTTTGTATGAAGTGCCAACGGCAGCAAGAGCAGCAGCAGAACGTTTCATACCCTCTACGATATCTGCATTGTTTTCCGCAAATCTGTTTCCCAATGTGTTTATAGGATCCATAATCTCGGATTCAACCTGATTTTCATCAAGGTCCCATGCTTTCATTATGCTGACTAATCCTTCCTGCGCCTGTTCAACGTCTATGCCGGGAGAAACGGAAGCAAACTGAGAGCTTAATTGCGCCATCTGTGTAGCTGCTTCGTTTGATCTGTAACCCAACCTTGACCATGCACTTGCCTGTTCTATGATTTCTTTAGTTGTTACGCCCATCTGTTTGGCAACATCGTTAGATGAATAGTAAAAATCCTCTAACTGAACAGATGACATGGTAGTTGTCTTCTTTAAATCTATTAAAGCGGTATCAAGCTCTTTAATGGCATTTATACCATTTCTTATGTATCTTATAAAATTGTAAATGCTGAGATAGTACATGGCCAATTTGTCGGCCATACTGTATAATACCTTTTCTTTGAATATATCAAAAAAGGTTTTTCCTTCTCTTTTGGCGGCCCGTTCCGCTTCTGAAATTTCAATAAACTGTGAGTGAATATTCTCGATATTTACATACTCACCGCTTTTCAAAAGTTCAATAAAACCTTCCAGCTGCATTTTAGCTTCTTTTGAAATACGGGTATTTTTATCAAGATATTTGCTTATTTTGTCTATCTCTTTCCATCTGGCTGCTTTTGATGATACCTTTTCGGCGTTGGACAGTTCCCTGAATGCGTTTACATTATCAATTACACTTTCCCTTAAGGTATTTAGTTGTGTAATGGTATTATCGTCAACAATACCGTCTGTTTTTATTTTGGAATATGCTTCTTCCAGCCTTAAAATGGAAGTCCGAAGTTTATCGGTTAATTTGATATACTCGTTGCTCTGTTCATATTTATCTGGAATAGAAGTTTTATCATTTAAAATTTTTTTATAATTTTTTATGTCTGATTCCATTGAAGAAACCTGCGGATATTTATAATTGAAAATCTTTCTGTCGGTTTCCAGCCTTATCTGTTCCAGCTTTGCTATTTGCACTTCTTTATCATATGAATCGGAATTTGCTTTTAAAATTTTATCGGCGGCAACGTATCTCGGCTGATATTCCTTTTTTATTCGTGTTAAATTTTCAATCTCGTCAGGAGAATCTGATTTTGCGGTTTTTTCTCTGATAAGCTGAATCTGTCTCCACACCATGATTTGATCATTTAACGCCTTGTTCACAGAATTTTGAGCGGTGTCTCTGTCCAGACGGCGCATTTTCTTTTTTTCTTCTGCCAGTGTCCTAGCCTGTTCGGTGGCATCTTTTAATGTACTGTTTTCTTTTTCAACAGCTTCTACCTGTCTTTCCTGCTGTACAAGCTGCTCTGTAAGTGAATTGTCAACACTCCGATTATATGAAGTTTCAGAAACAGACTTATTTAATTCTTTCTGTTTGGCATTGGCTTCATCCAGCTGGTCAGAATACTTCTTCAAATCGTTACTCGATTTAAGAATAGCATCATATTCTTCCTTCAGGCTCGGATCGAATTTTACAGAAGTGTCTTTTGAAATAAGATCTTCATATTGTTTATATAACTGAATGTATTCCTTTAACTGTTCGTCGTTTGCTCCTTTTTCAGCTTCTAAATCATATATTTTATATAATCTGTTTTCAATTTCTTCCAATGTTTTCAGACTTGATTCATTTACAATGCTTCCTGTTGCACCGTCGTCAGAAGAGGTTTTTGTTACTTTATCTTTAAGATTTTCTCTCTTGTTTTGCAGCTCTTCAACACGCTTTTCCGCTTTATCTACAGCAGCATTTGTTTCTCTGACAACTTTGGCCATGTTTTTCTGTACAGATTCGCTTATATATGCAGTAAGCTCGCTTTGGAGTTTTATTTCCTGTGTTTTTAAATTGGACAGGCTTGCTTCTGCAAAAGTTTTTCTGTTTTTGTAATCAAGGCATCAATCTGTTTTGATGAAAACGTATTAAATGCGTTTATATCCTGTCCGGATGAAGCCTTTTTGAGTATATTTATCTTGTTTGTAAAATCCTCAATGGCTTTTGCTTTGTCTTCAATTTTTATGTTGTCGTCAAATAACGAATTGAGTAAATTATTTGTATATGACGATAAATTCACTTTTTTAAAATTGCTCTTTATTATTTTTATTGCTTCATTAAAAATTTTTTACAAGCTTCTCGTCAAATTTTATATTTCCAATATCACTTAGAGCTTTTTTATATGTTTTATCTGCTTTCCTTGCTGCTGCCTGGGCGCTCTTTTCATCAAAGTAAGACTCTAATGATAATAAAGCGACTGTGTTTTTTGCCATGATCATGCCTCCTTATCTATTGAAAAAATCATTTAAGTATTTGTAAGTCTGCTTCTTTGCTTTTTTGTCGGCATATTTGCTTACTGCTGTTATAAGATTTTCGCTGTATACAAATTTTGTCAGTACATCTAATGGAGAAGCTGTTCTGATCGGAGTAAACCGGCCATTGTATCCGGTTGGATCGCCGTGCCAGCCTGATTGAGCGATAATAATCGGGTCTGTAGAAGTATGGCTTGTAAACCCGCCGGAATAATACAGACTCATAAGGTCAGAAGTGATTCTTACTCCGCCATAATATGCCTTGCCGTTGTTATGAAGATAGGGGACATAAGAATCCCGGAGCAAGTCGAATGTTCTGTCGTAATAATATGGTGTATAATCCCTATAAAACATTTCAATACAGGCCTGTGCCTTTTGTGTTATCTGTTTGCAGCTTTCCTGAGCATATGCTTTTGAAAATGTTTTCATATATCTTAATAAATCTTCCTCTAATCCTTTAGTATCTACTTTTATACTCATTCTTTCACTTCCGTTTTTGCTGAACCTCACATGGTGTCTGTATGTTATTTAATTCTCTTTAATCCCTTATCTATAGCTTTAACGATTTTATCTATTTTTGTCTCGTCCATATTCTCCATTTCTGCAACAATCTTTTCCAGTACAGGTTTTAATGTAACAGAAGCAATATCTGTAAATCTTTCTATCTGCTGACTGATGTATGCTTTTGGTGTTCCCGTATTGAAAATCAAATCATCTTTTTTCATGTCGCATAAAAGTTTGAATTCTTCAATTTCCTTTTCGGGAATCATCTTCATGATAGTATCAAGAAGGGTGCTTCGGTTCAGCTCGTCATATTCTTCATAAAGTCCTGTTGTTTCAATTTTTAAATTCGTATAGTTTTCAATAATTGCACGACAGAAAAACAGATAATTGATATCGGATTTCAAATTGACGTTACCGGTTTTTTCATCTAATACAGATATTCTCGCAATATTATCTGCCACTGTAATTTTATATACAACAGGAAGATATGAAGTTATCTCCAGATTTTCTTTTAAAAAGCTTTCTTTCAGCTTATCTGTCACAATACTGTTATATTTCTTGCAAAATTCTTTGACTGTCATTCTTTTTTTCTCCTTAATTTCCTGTGCAGGTTTTATTCACATACAGATACTTCTATTTCGGTTCTCGGGTTATCTTTATCAACATAGCACTCCATAGTAAGGGAAGTTATATGCATACTGTCGTCATCAATAATAAATCCGCTTTCGGATAAGCCGTCCAGAATGAATTTAGGACACCCGTTATCAATATCGTGTCTGCGATTTGTTTTGTAATATGTAATAAATTTCATTTCACATTTTTCTATGTGCAGGTTGGAATAACCCTGATTTTATATAAACCAGCATATAAAATCCTTTCATTGCTGTTACAGCGCATTCATAATAGGGCGCTTCATTATCATCCACTGATTAATTGTCGGGTGATACGGATTGCCTATCGGGGACTTGCCTGCTTTTGGGTGATGGTGAAAATAGTATTTTTCATATTCTTTGAGTGCATTATTATCAATGACTATTTTGATTTTTTTTATTTCATTTCATCTCCTTAAAAACAAAAAGAGCAATTCTCTTAAAACTGCTCTTCTGTTAAACGAAACTTCTTAAATGCTTTACACATATATTCAGTTTTTCACAAAAATCGTCTAATTCCAGTCTTGTTCCGTTTCTGCCAAAACTCATTCTTATGCAGCTGTTTATATCGTTTTTATCCATTCCAATAGCCGCAAGAGTGTCTGAGGGAAGGGGAGAGCCTGCACTGCAAGCGGAACCGGTTGAAACCTGAAAGCCGTTCATATCAAGCATCATCATTAAAGAGTCTCCCTTAACGCCTTTGAAGCACACATTCAAGTTGTGTGGCAGTCGGTTTTTAAATGGAGCTCCGATTAAATAACTATCCGCAATATTTTTAACAATATAATCATAAACGTAATCTCTGCTATAAGATGATATTAAGTTATAATCATATTCTTCAACAGCTTTTCCCAACGAGGCAATTCCGATAATATTTTCAGTGCCGGCAAATTTGCCATTTTCCTGATTTCCGTATATTAACGGTTTTATCTCAATATTATTGTTGATATATAAAACTCCAAGACCCTTCAGGGCATTGAGTTTGTGTCCGCTGAATGTCAGAAAATCTATGTCTTTAAATTTTTTCATATCTACTTTACATACAGGTATATATCCGGTTGCATCAGCAACAATAACGCCATTATATTTATGTACAATTTTACAGATACTTGAAATATCGTTAATTGTACCGATTTCGCTATTCCCGATTTCAACACAGACTAACGTTTTTAGTATATATAAAACAGAACCCCGTAAGGAGTTCTGTTAACCGAAAGATATTATGTTTCATGTTCTCTTAATTTCCAATCTTTAATAAGCTTTTATGTTTTATAAAAAAAGACCGTCTTTTTGAAATTATGACGGTTTTTGTAACATCAATTATGGGATTACTCATTTTCAGCAGTTGTTGTGCTATTTAAATTTTAAAAATGGATAGTCTGTTATAATCTATTTTCAATTCACTCTTTATAAAGTATAAGCAGTTTCACCTGTTAATATATTGTTGTCTGGAATAGGGGAGAAGGGCTGAACAAAAGATTTCAGGTGTTCAGTTTTTATATTCCAAGGTCACTTGTAAAAATCAATTTACGGGTATGGTTATCAAGTGTAATAAATAATTCGCAATGCATCACACCAGATCAATATTAAAAGTATTAATCATTAATCTCATTTAAGTTATTCCAGCCATATTTTCGGATTGAAATTATTCCTGATACTATACTGGCAAGTTCATCTATAGCACCTACCCATGAACCAATTATAAGGTCATAAATAATCCATAGTGGAGAATTGATAAATATACCGGCAATTCTAATCTTCTGCGCATTATGTGTATAACCTCCAATTGTTGATGAAATATTTGCACATATTGGAAGGAGGGATATCCAGCCCGCCCAAGTTGTAACTAAAACAACTACTTGTATAGAGCATAGAATTGCACACATTTTGTTGCTTCGTGCGAATTTCCATTTACTGGCAAGAAACAGTGATCTTGCCAGATTCAATATGTAACTGAGGCCTCCTGTCATCGCTCCTAAAATGATAAAATGTGCAGTGTAAACCAGATAAGAAAAAAACTGAGTTGTATAGAGTTTGCGATTATCTCTGCATTGATATGAAATAAAATATAAAACAGCCCCCAGGATTGCTAAAAATTGTGTAAATAAAAATTTTGCTTCCATTTATACTTTTCTCCCATGTTAATTATGTTTCATATATCTGCAAATGTATATGTTTGTATTATAACACTCATTTATGAATTTTTCTATCATTCTCATCCATTATACAGAGCGGCAGTGTCAGCCGGAAGAGCAGAAGGAACGAACACTTTCAATCTGGCACAGTATGATATTTCAATCTTTTAGTGTTTAATTTTTTATAATATAGAAACGGTGAACCCTGAGGTATCACCGTTTCTACATAGCAACTTTATTTAATAAGATGTCTTGTATTTCCATTACTGTATATATAACAACATAAAAATGGCTGTAAATGGCTTAAAATAAACAGAAATCACATTTTTCTATTTTCTCGTATTTTTCCCCTATACTTCTTGTCACTTATTTTGTTCATCTCTTTTTTCCTTCTTTTTGCACACTGGTCACAATAAGTTTTCTTGTTGTTTGTTTTTTCTATTAAACCTCCGCATTCTTTACAGCGGATATATTTTTTGTTTCTTCCGCGTTTTAAACCATAAAATTCTTTCTGAAAATTTTGTATATATGCTTCAAGACTTCTGCAAAAGTATTTAATATAAAAATTGTCTTCATTGATAAAACTATATAAAATATAGTGATACATATATTTACATAAAGCCATAGTCATTTGTTAATAAATTGAGATAATACATATACTTTATAGGCTGAAAATTGCAGCTTTAAACTAATATACAGAAAACTGAATAAAATCAGTCTTCAATCACAATTTTAACAGGGGAGGAGACCGGTTCAAGTTTTGTGTAAACTCAAAAATCTGATATAATATATGTAAATAGTTATTTAAGGACAGAGTCGATTTTGATGGTTCTGCCATTACCTGCATTATACAGGAACTTTTTTGTATGTCAATAAAACCTGTCTGATGCAGGTTGAATTTATATATTTCTGCCGACTGAGTGTTCCTCAAATTAGATTTTCAGTTGGGAATGTATTTGACTCCAGTCCATTTTCTGGTGATGTCCATCATTGTCAGGTATAGCATTTTCAAAAGGCTGTCATCAGCCGGAAATACGGTTTTGGATTTTGTCACCTTATGTAGCTGGCGGTTAAATCCTTCAATTGCATTTGTTGTATAAATAAGCTGCCTGACGGCTTCCGGATACTTGAAACAGGTGGATAAGATAGCCCAGTTATCATGTCAGGATTTATATATTTCAGGGATTTGCCATCTCGAAATAAAATTTTATGGCATTATGACGGAACTTTTTGGTAAAAAGAAACGTCATATGTTAAACTGGATTAGAGAGGTGGTAGAGCGGTATGAAAAAAATATGGACGTTAATTTTAATGATTTGTTTGCTGTTTTCGGTTTCAGGGTGTTCACAGAAAAAAAACAGCAATGTGGCAGACAGCAATATACCGAAGGAGGAAAGTGGGGAAAGTGGCACAGTAGAGGGCGAGCCGGAGAAAACCGACATAATTCCTATGGTGATGGTAAACGGTTCACTTTATTATGATACAGGAAGGGAAAGTGAAATTGACGGACGCTGTGGTAATATGGACGGAGAAATTACCTCCACGGTTGATAGTTCTGAAATACCGTCTGTAGATGACCAGTCCAATTTCGGTACCGGCTACGGCTACCAGTATGAAGGGAAAGGCACAATAGAGATTTTTATGAATGAAAAGTGGTTTGTTTTTGAGCAAAAATGGCTTGAGTATACTTTTACTGACAGCAATGTAGACGATATGGATATAAAATTCAGTATTTCTTATCCTGAAGGTTGGAAGCTTACGAAACAGTCGGGCTGGGAAGGAGACGAAACCAAAGAGGCCAGTCCAAGCGTCGGCGTTACGTTTTTTGATGATGAGGATGAAATTTTTTCCGTATTTGTCATGTTGTTTTCGCCATATGATTTCGAGGAGGGAATGGAGCCATTTGAGACCAGAACAGGGCTGAAAGGCTATAAGGATGTTATCAGCAATGACGGAAGGGTTTATGCCTATTATGTCTTTGAGGGAGATGCGCTTCTTCCGCAGTATGTCGGAATTGTCAATATGAGCGAGGAAAATTATGAGAAAAAGAAGAATGATATTGAGGCTGTTTTGGATACACTGGAAATATCTAAGGTTTAAAATAGAAGTTGAGTGCTTTGCACCTTGGACGTAAAAGACATGCCGACAAATTGAATTTTGAAGAGGAGATTTTTAATATCCATAAAATAGTATATTGGGTTTAAGATTTGTTTATCTTTAACCATACCAAATTCCCTGTTAAGCTCTTTCCGGTATCAGGTAATTTGATTTATGAGTAGGTTACTGGCTGACTTTGTTCGTTTAAAAATGCTTTATATCAATAAGGAGCAGTTAATCAATCCTATAAATTACAAGGTGATTTATTTTTTATCTTTGATTTTTTTAATTACAGCGCTTATGCCTATTCCAATTATCATTCCAAAAACAAGGCCAAAACACATTGATATTCCCATATTACCTTTGGAAACACCAGTAATATAACCCATGAGCAGCCCAAGTATCATACCTGTAAACATCATTATAACAGTAAAAGGATTATCTTTATTCATGGTTTATTCCACCTTAAACTTAAATTTATCAAATATGCTTCATTTATTTTAAGAGTGTTAGCTCTTTATTTATATGTTAATCAGCTCGACAAACTGGGATTTATTTACTTTTTTCTATCACCACTGAACTTACAATCGCATAAATGACTGTTCCAATAGCAATAACAATAACAACAGGAAAAATCCAATCCTTTTTAAATAGTGAATCAAGGGCATTTAGCGAAAAGATTATTCCAATTAACAAAAAAACAACGCCGGACTGCTTATAATAGGGTTTTTTGTCCATTATTTTCCGTTCTTCCTTTGATGCCCACAGATACGCATTGTTGAACAGAAATCCTTTTTCTGCAAATTGTAAAATTGCAATCACAAATGCGATTATTGCTATAACAAAACAAATAATTCCTACAACCATTTTCTCTCACCTCTACAGCTTCCAATTTATCAGGCATTCCTTATTTGTCTAAAGCGTACCGGAGTTTTATTTCTATAATACCTTACCATTGTCTTTTCCTCAAGGCAATTTGGCGAAATAAATGGAGTTTTACCATACGCAGTTATAATGAAGTAAATCAAAGGTTATATCAGAAACAAAATTGCAGGTGAAATTATGGCCGCAACGTATAGGTACATATGTATCAGTTAGGAGACGTTTAATACGTCTCTTTTTTTTGCAGTTTTCATTATTGATTAAAGTGTTGATTTTCTGGAATTTTTGAATTTGACAGATGCATTTAAATTTAAAGAAAACCTTTTTGAGAAAGACACTCACCGCATTTTAATTGAGATAATTGATGGATTTTCAGACATTTCAGACCCAGTAAGTGAAGCAAAAAAATTACAGAATTTTTCCAGACTCATTATCCAGATCTTGAGCTTCTTCTTCACGGTGAAGGTCAATATACATGGGATATTATCGAATACGCAAAATCAAAAGGTCTTAATTACAGAATAGGTATTGAGGATACTAAAGTAGATAGATACGGAAGCCCATTGCTGGCTAATGCGGATTTATATTTGCATTCATTGGAAAATAAATAGAAAGATATTTATGCCAAATACTGGTACAAGTTAATCTTTTGAAAAGCTTAGATTACTTTGGTATTCACAAAATTAGCTACATACACAATAAAGATGGAAAAGATTATAGTAGTAAACTAAAAGTAGACATGATAAAAAAGTCATGTCTACTTTTATATCAAGGAGAGAAATTTAACCCTTGATGTTTTTATGTTTTTGTCTTCACCATCTATATACAACAATCTGCTGGAGAATAATTGGCCTGCAAAAAAGTATCATGCAAGCCTGATTTGAATACTTGCATGATATTTATTAAACTCTATGCTGAGCCAGATTACTTTTCTTGAGGCCATTACACTTCCTGATGTTATTTTAAAATTTCAGATAAGACCTTAAAAAGAAGTGATACATCAATCGGTTTTGCAATATGGCCGTTCATTCCTGAAGCGAAAGCAGCTTCCTCATCCTCACGGAATGCATTGGCAGTCATGGCAAAAATCGGCACAGTCTGTGCATCGGGATGGCTGCTTGAGCGTATCAGTTTTGTTGCCTCGTAACCGCCCATAATCGGCATCTGTACATCCATAAGGATAATGTCATAATGTCCAGCTTGCGAGGCGTTAAAGCAGTCTACGGCATCTTTGCCGTTAACAGCACATTCTACCTCAGCTCCAGTTGATTTCAAAATCTCCAGTGCTATTTCCTGATTTAGCTCGTTATCCTCGACAAGCAGAAAATGCTTTCCTGCAAACGACACAGAAGTAAGCGGAGATTGTTCATCTTCAGTTTGTTCATTAAGGAGAGTTGAAGCTAAAACATGGTAGAGTGTGGACTCAAAAAGCGGTTTAGAGACAAAGGCGTTTGCCCCGGCTAAACGTGCCTCGTTTTCTATTTCACTCCAGTCATAGGCTGAAATAATAATAATCAGTGTGTCAGGGCCGAGTTCCTTACGTATGCGCCGAGTTACCTCCACACCGTCCATATCAGGCATTTTCCAATCTACTAGACATACATTGTAGTCGTTGAATTCTTCATGAGCCTTTAGAAGTATCTGTACAGCCTCACAGCCGTGCTGAACTCATCGGGTATCAATCCCCATTTTTTCAAGCAGCAGGCTGGCATGAGTACAGGTGCTCTCATCATCGTCTACTACAAGCACTCTTATATTTTCAAACTTCCGCTCACTGACTTCTGATGGATTTTGGGGAACACCAAAAGGCAGTTGAACAGTAAATGTGGTGCCTTGGCCAGACTTGCTTTTTACATGTATGGAGCCACCAAGCAGTCCGACAAGATTATGTGTAATGGCCATACCCAAACCGGTTCCGCCATATTTACGTGATATAGTACCGTCCTCCTGCTCAAATGGGTTGAACAGGTGCTCCATGAATTCTTCGCTCATGCCGATTCCTGTATCCGATACGGTAAAAACCACATTCGTACGGCTGTCTTTTACTGGAGACTGACGCATACTCAGCCGTATTGTACCTCCGGCAGGTGTGAATTTCACTGAATTAGAGAGCAGGTTGAGAAGTATTTGGTTAACACGCAGAGAATCACCAATTAAAACTTCTGAAGATACGTCCTGAATACATTCAAATGTACTGCCTTTTGCTGTTGCCTGCGAATGCATAGCCGAAACAATTGATTCTATTAACTGTGGAAGCTGGAACGGTTCGTGATTAATAGACAGCTTTCCTTCCTCGATTTTTGACATATCAAGAACATCGTTTATGAGCGCCAAAAGGTGCTGTGATGAAAAGGCTATTTTAGACAAACAATCCTTAACACGGTTTTTGTCATCCAAATACGCGCCTGCGATAGTTGCCATTCCCACAATAACGTTTAAAGGGGTGCGTATCTAATGGGACATACGCGAAAGGAAATCCTTTTTTGCGTTGCTGGCCTGCTGTGCCAGAAGGAGAGCATCCTGCAATTCATGCTCGCGAAGTGTCAGCTCTTCAATACTCCGTCTTTCCTGACTATTTGAGAGAATTGTTAAACCGATTGTGGATAAGGCGATAAGCAGTGATACTACAGTGGAAGCGATGCCTGCTTGCTGTACCTGATTGTTTAGGTTGTAAATTTTATTGTCAGCAAAATCAATAATAGTGTCCAGGCAGGAACCGACAGAATCATAGCAGGGATATACATTTATATCCATATACTCATGTATTTCTTCCGTTGTATGCTCAACAGCGTAATCTAAAGCATCAGTCTGACATTCAATAAGGAAATCCATAGCTTTCCGCAAAGCATCAACATCCTCAACAGGCCCCAGATACAGGTCATAGATAGTGTCTATCGCCTCATTTTGTATGTCATAGCGTGCCTGAAAAAAGCTGGATTTATCTTCACTGGAACTAAAATCATGGGTTATAAGAATATTGGAGAAGCTTTTCATATCAAAAAAACGGGAACGCATGGCGCGGGCTGTGTTGGATATTGTATAGGGATAATCATACATTTTTTGTGCATCGGTATTCATTTTATATGTAATGGAAATGCTGACAGAAAGTGTTGTATAGGCAGGAATAACAAATTTATATGTGATAAAAATAAATTTTTGTTTTTAATGCTGATTTATATATATCTATTGTATTACGGGACTGAATAATTAACAATGGCGGAGGTATGTTTATTGCTGAAGAACAAGGTAATGACAAAGGATTTTTGCAGGCTGAATGGAGAGGTTTTGATATTACAAACAAAAGATTTTTACAGCTTCCGGCTGAATTACAGGAAAAATTCAGTACGCTTTATGTCAATTTACAAGGTGTCTGCATGACAATTGAAGAAGCAGCAAGTTACAGCAGTATTGGAATAAGTAAAATCGAAGAATTATCAAAAAGACCTAAATGTAATTTTGTTTTATACATTGGGAGAAAAACCTGATTAAGAGAAAAGAGTTTGACAAATATATCAGTCAAAATATTGAATTATAATTTAGATTAAGGTATATGATGACATTGAATAATAATTATAGTTATATCCCCTGTATCGGTTACGTATATTTGGTACAGGGGGTGTTTTTATTTTGAATGAGGCATTTAAAAATAATTTAAAGCACAATTTAAAGCATAATCTTAAACGGAGGACAACTAAAAGATATTTGCCGGGAAAAAAGGAAAACACTTATTTTAACAGGATATTTTTCCAAGCATGCACATGTGCAGTATTGATTGCAGTTGTTTTTGCTGTAGTAAAATTTGGAGGAGAAAATGCGGCTGAATTTAAAAGCAGCTTAAAGAATGCAATAGAAAGCAACTTGACAAAAAATGACATTAACGCTGTGAAGGTTTTTATAGAAAAAAGTGTAAGCAAAATAAAAAAATCTGATGCTCCAGACAAAAGCGTGCCGGAAAAAAGCAAAGCCGCTATCAAAGTGGAAAATACTAATATTGGAAAAGGTATGGTTATTGTAGAAAACAATACAAGTCAGGACGAAAGCATATCGCCGGGGTAAATGAAAAATGGCTTGAGCCATGTATAGGGATAATTACGTCAGCCTTTGGCGAAAGGAAAGACCCGCTTTCAAGCAAGGAACAGTTTCATGACGGTATTGACATAGCCGTTCCTGAAAACACAAAAGTACGGGCTGTTAAGGACGGAACAGTAACCTCGTGTATAAACTCAAGCTCATATGGTGTTAAGCTTAATTTTACCACAGATGATGGATATGATGTTTTTTATGCTCATTTAAGCAGCATACTTGTGAAAGAAGGCGAGAGGGTTACAGCCGGTCAGGTAGTGGCGCTTTCTGGAAACACCGGAATAACTACAGGACCGCACCTTCATTATGGAATACATAAAAATGATGATAAGATTGACCCAATTCAGTATGTAAGCCTTGAAGTTGCCGATAATGCGTTTGACTGAATATCAATCTTTGTCATCAGAACAATTGCTGCTGTCAATAAGGAACTTGGCGAATTTAATGGCAGTCTCTCTGTTTTCACTGCTGAGCTGTTCGTAGATATTTGCCGATTCTTCAAAATCCTTGTCGTTATCAAAGTTAAAATTTGATTTGTATTTTATGCTCATAATTATCAACCCGCTTTGGTTTTAATTTGTACAAGCGGCCGCAAAAGTCATTTTGGTTTATGTGTGTATATGCGCAGTATTGATACTGCGCATATACACACATTCAGGCATCTTATTCAAATGTTTTAGGAGGTTTGAATAAGGTGCCTTTATTTGAGCTTAGACATTTTGCAGCACAAGCTAAGTATAGGGTAAAAATGTAAAATTGTCAAGTATTATGGAGAAATATTAAAATAACACGAAACAAAGTAAAAATTGCAGACAAATAATCATGACAGGTTTCGGCCAAATTAATATTAAAATTTAATTTTGTTGAAACAGGGCAAAATACATTGTATTATATAATTAATTAATTATGCCTTTAATTCGGCAGGAGGATATGAAAATATGAACAAGGCTGTTTCAGATGAAATTTTGCTTCAGGTGGACAAGCCCGCTCGCTATGTGGGCGGCGAAATTAATATGGTTAAAAAGAATCCGTCTGATGTTGACATACGTTTTGCGTTTTGTTTTCCGGATGTATATGAGGTGGGAATGTCACACCTTGGACTTCAGATACTTTACTACTTTTTAAACAGGCGTGAGGATACTTATTGTGAGAGGGCATTTGCGCCATGGCCTGATATGGAAGAAAAAATGAGGGAAAACGGTATTGAGCTGTTTTCACTGGAAAGCCAGCAGACTTTGAAAAATTTCGATTTTGTTGGTTTTACGCTCCAGTATGAGTTGTGTTATACCAATGTCTTAAATATGCTTGATATGGCTGGAATCCATATTAAAAGCAAGGACAGAAAAGAGGATGAGCCTCTGATAATATGCGGTGGCTCATGTGCGTATAACGCTGAACCTCTAGCGGATTTTGTAGATATTGTATACCTTGGAGAAGGCGAAGTGCTTTATGACGAACTGCTGGATTTGTACAAAGAATATAAAAAAGCCGGAAAGACAAAAGCTGAATACCTTGAAAGGCTTTTGGATATAGACGGAATTTATATTCCTAAATTTTATGACGTGAATTATAAACCTGACGGTACAATAAAATCAATTACTCCAAACCACCCCAAAGCCAGAAAGATTATAAAAAAGGTTATCGTAAATGATATGGACAGTGTTTTTTATCCTGAAAAGCAGCTGGTGCCGTTAATTGAGGTTGTACATGACAGGGTAACTCTTGAGCTTTTCAGAGGGTGTATAAGAGGTTGCAGGTTTTGTCAGGCGGGGTTTATTTACCGTCCTGTAAGGGAAAAAGGGTATAAAACACTGCTGAATCAGGCTGAAAACCTGGTGAAAAATTCAGGCCATGAGGAAATATCATTGATTTCTCTGGCAACAAGTGACTATACATGTTTCCCACAGCTGGCAAACGGCCTGTTGGACGAGTACAGAGATAAAAATATAAACATTTCGCTTCCTTCTTTGAGGATTGACTCGTTTTCGCTTGATTTAATGCAGAAAATACAGGAGGTAAGAAAGAGCTCCCTTACATTTGCGGCGGAAGCTGGTTCACAGCGACTGCGGGATGTTATAAATAAAAACCTTACTGAAGAAAATATACTTTCCGGCTGCAAGCTGGCTTTTGATGGCGGCTGGAACAAAGTCAAAATGTATTTTATGCTTGGTCTTCCTACTGAGACAGATGAGGACTTGGAGGCTATTGCTGACCTGTGTGATAAAATTGTGGAGAAATATTTTGAAATTCCAAAGGAACAGCGCCCGAGGCCTGTAACAGTAAATGCCAGCGCTTCATGCTTTGTACCAAAGCCGTTTACTCCTTTCCAGTGGGACAAGCAGGATACCTACGAAAGCTTCGGCAGAAAAGGTGCATTGGTGAAAAACAGGATTAAAAGAAAACAGGTACGTTTTACTTATCACAATACTATGATGAGCTCTCTTGAGGGAGTAATGGCAAGAGGCGACCGGAAAGTAGGAAACGCTGTTTTAAGAGCATGGGAAATGGGCTGCCGGTTTGACAGCTGGACAGAGATGTTTGATTTTGAAAAGTGGAAAAAGGCCTTTGAGGATACAGGCCTTTCAATGGAGTTTTATGCTAACAGGGAACGAAGTTATGATGAAATACTTCCATGGGACCACATATCTGTAGGAGTTTCCAAGAGATTTTTAGCAGAAGAAAGAGAACGGGCATATAAAGCGCAGACAACACCTAACTGCCGTCAGGAATGCCAAAACTGCGGGGCAAAGGCTTTTGGAGGGGGTGTCTGCTATGACAAATGATAATGTAAGATACAGGTTCAAGTTTTCTAAAGGAGACAATGTTAAATTTATAGGGCATCTCGACCTTGTTGTTGCGTTTCAGCGTGCGCTTAAGCGAGCTGAGATTCCCATAGCCTATTCAAATGGGTTTAATCCGCATCAGCTTGTAGCGTTTGCTCTGCCGCTCAGTCTTGGTTACACAAGCACAGGGGAATATGGTGATTTCCAGCTTCCCTATGAGGCTGACGCCTGCGAAATGAAACAGAAGATAAACGCAGTTTTGCCGGACGGAATGTATATTAGCGAACTTGTAAAGCTGAGAAGCGGAGTTAAAAATACTATGGCGAGCGTATGTGCCGCGTCATACAGTATTTTTTTTGACTACGATATAACCCCAAATGATATTGAGGTCAACCTTGAGAAGTATCTTGGACAGGAATCAATTTTTGTGATGAAGAAAACAAAAAACAACACCAAAGAAACTGATATAAGGCCGGATATAATCAGCGCGGAAAATGATTCTGTAAATAATAATGGAATTATAAAAGTGCTTGTAAACGCGGGAAGCATAAAAAACCTTAAGCCGGATTTAGTTGCCGAGTCATTCTGCGGCTATATAAATAAGGAATATAATAAGTACAAAGTTTCCTACAGAAGAAACGATATGTTTATGAAAGACGCAGAAGGACAGCTTATAAGCCTTATAGATGGAGTTGGTGAGTATTGAAAAAAATAGTGGTTGACAACTCGCTGTTTCAGACCAGAATAGCGCTTGTGAATAATTGTGAGCCAGTTGAGTTTTTCTACGAGAGCCGCAAAGAAAAAAGCCTTGTAGGGAATATATATGCCGGAAGGGTTGAGAACATACTTAATGGTATGCAGGCCTGTTTTGTGGATATCGGGTTTGAAAAAAATGGATACCTGCCAATCAACCCCACTTCATCTGGAGGAATATTAAAAAATGGAGACACGGTTATAGTGCAGGTTGAAAAGGACGCTTTCGGTTCAAAAGGGGTTGTGCTGACTCAAAAAATATCATTTGCCGGCAAATTCCTTGTTTTGATATCCGAAGATAACGGAAGCGTTGGTATTTCCAGAAAGATAACAGAGGATTCGGAACGGGACAGAATATACAGTATAGCAAAGAGGCTGCTTCCTGACAACTGCTCAATAATTGTGCGTACTGAAGGTGAAGGGCGTTCGGAGGAAGAATTTGTCAGCGAATTGGACTTGCTTAGCCAAAGGGCTGCATATGTTAATGAAAAAGCTGGCTACAGAAAGGCGCCGGCGCTTATTTTTGAAGAAGAGGATTTTGTAATAAAGGTTCTTAAAAATATATTTACTTCGGATATTGATGAGGTTATTGTAAACAGTGCTGAAGATTTTGACAGGATTTGCAGAGCCAACTCTTTAGACACAGGCAAGGTGACATTGTATGACGAAAAAATTCCTGTATTTGAAAGCTTCTATATTGAGAGTAAAATAGACAAACTGTTTTGTAACAAAATATGGCTTAAGAGCGGAGGCTTTATAATTATTGAACAGACAGAAGCCTGCGTTGTTATTGATGTAAATACCGGAAAATATACGGGAAAGAAAAATATTCAGGAAACGTTTTTAAAAACAAACCTTGAGGCTGCCGATGAGATTGCGTCACAGATAAGGCTTAGAAATTTATCTGGAATGATAATAATAGATTTTATAGATATGAAAGATGAAAAAAGCCGGCAGCAGCTTACAAAAAGACTACAGGCAGCTGTTAAAAATGACAGAATGAAAACAACTGTAGTCGGCATGACTGAGCTTGGGCTGATGCAGCTTACGAGAAAAAAAAGCAGCCTTCCTGTTATAAGCCTTATAAGCGGTGAGTGTATGGCATGCAAGGGGAGGGGCATTACACCTTCGTGCGAATATACATCAGGAAAAATTCTGCGTGAAATAATAAGTGTGTTTTCAAGTACAATGTTCAGTAAAATAACTGTCTGTTCCAACAAAAAGGTTTTGGGTTTCCTTAAAAATGACGGTTTGCCATACATAGAAGAGATAGAACGGAATTTTAAAAGAAGAGTAGTTTTAAAGGAAATTGAGACGGCGGCTCTGGATTATTACGAGCTTAAAAAGGAAATGTCCGGTAATGAAGGCGCATTATGAAAAACAGGCACATATTTTGATGTTTTCTTGACTTTTATGTATGTCTATGATAAAAATAGTATAGTTTGATATTAATATAATTGGCATATTATGTGCTGATTCGGTTTAAGGAGGAGCAGTGTATGGGTCTTGACTATAAAAACGCCGGAGTAGATGTTGAAGCCGGTTATAAAGCTGTAAAACTTATGAGAGAGCATGTACAGAGCACATTCAGAAAGGAAGTACTTACAGACATTGGCGGTTTTGGCGGTATGTTTTCGCTGGGCGGCATTAATATGGAGGAGCCGGTGCTTATTTCCGGGACTGACGGTGTTGGTACAAAACTGAGGCTCGCATTTGTACAGAATAAGCACAACACAGTAGGAATTGACTGTGTAGCTATGTGCGTTAACGATATAATATGCAATGGTGCCCAGCCATTGTTTTTCCTAGACTATATTGCCTGCGGAAAGAATGTTCCTGAAATGATAGCGGAAATAGTAAGCGGTGTGGCTGAAGGCTGCCGTCAGAGCGGCTGTGCCCTTGTAGGCGGCGAAACAGCTGAGATGCCGGGATTTTACCCAGTTGACGAATACGATATGGCAGGCTTTGCGGTTGGCATAATTGATAAAAAAGATATTATCAATGGTGAAAAGATTGTTGAGGGCGACCTGATAATCGGCCTTCCTTCAAGCGGAGTCCACTCAAATGGTTACTCGCTGGTGAGAAAAGTTTTCGAGCCTATAGAGGAATATGCCAAGGAATATGTTGATGAGCTTGGCATGACAATAGGCGAAAGTCTCCTTACACCGACAAAAATATATGTAAAGGAAGTACTCAGTCTTATTAAAAAAGCTGAAATAAAAGGTATAAGCAATATTACAGGCGGAGGCTTTATAGAAAACATACCTAGATGTATACCTAAGGGCAAAGGCCTTTGTGCTACTATTGAGGAGGGCACATGGCCTGTACTGCCAATTTTTGAGCTTATGCAAAAGCGCGGCGATATCGAAAGGGCGCATATGTATAATACTTTTAATATGGGTATTGGAATGGTACTTGTAGCTGACAGGGACAATGCTGAAAAGATACTTGATGCGGTTGAGGAAATGGGCGAAAAAGCATATATTATAGGAAAAATAACAAAGAACAGCGAAAAAGAGGTAGAGGTATGCTTAAAATAGGAGTCCTTGTTTCCGGAGGAGGCACAAACCTTCAGGCGATAATTGACAGCATAGAAAGCGGATATATTAAAAACGCTGAGATTGTTACTGTTATAAGCAGCAATCCTGAAGCCTATGCCCTTAAAAGAGCGGAGAAACATGGCATTAGCGGCATATGTATCAGAAAAAGAGATTTTCAGGGAAACGAGGAATTTCTTAAGGCTTTGGAGGAACACCTTGAAAGCCTTGGAGTTGAGCTTATAGTTCTTGCCGGGTTTATGACAGTACTTGGAAAATCTTTTACGGAAAAATATAAAAACAGGATTATAAATATTCATCCGGCTCTTATACCGTCATTCTGCGGCGATGGGTTTTATGGACTTAAGGTACATGAGGCAGCACTGGAAAAGGGTGTTAAGATTACCGGCGCCACAGTTCACTTTGTAAATGAGGAAACTGACGGAGGCCCTATTATTTTGCAGAAGGCTGTCAATGTTGAGGATAACGATACACCTGAAACGCTTCAGAGACGTGTTATGGAACAGGCTGAATGGAAAATTTTCCCTGAAGCGGTAAAGCTTATTTCTGAGGGTAAAATTATGGTTGAAGGCAATAAGGTTAGGAGGCTTTTGTAATGAAGGTTTTGGTTGTAGGAAGCGGCGGCAGAGAGCACGCTATTATATGGAAGCTTAAACAGAGCCCAAAGGCCGAAAAAGTTTACTGTGCCCCGGGAAACGCCGGAATAGCTCAGGACGCGGAGTGTGTTCCTATAGGGGCCATGGAAATAGAAAAGCTTGTGGAGTTTGCCAAAAGCGAAGGAATAGATTTTACTATAATAGGTATGGATGACCCTCTGGTTGCCGGTATTGTGGATGCTTTTGAAAAAGAGGGGCTCAGGGTTTTTGGCCCAAGAAAAAATGCTGCTATTATAGAGGGCAGCAAAGCTTTTTCAAAAGACCTCATGAAAAAATATGGAATACCTACAGCAAAATACGAGACATTTGAGGATTATGAAAAGGCGAAGGCATATGTTTTGAGTCAGAATGTACCTATAGTAGTTAAGGCAGACGGGTTGGCCCTTGGTAAAGGTGTGCTTATATGTGCAACTCACAACGAAGCTGTTGAAGCCCTTGATGAAATTATGGTTGATAAGAAATTCGGCACTTCCGGAAGCAGGGTTGTAATTGAAGAATTTTTAACCGGACCTGAAGTTTCAGTGCTGTCATTCTGCGACGGAAAGACCGTTGTTCCTATGGTATCTGCTCAGGACCATAAGAGGGCTTATGATAATGACGAAGGTCTTAATACAGGCGGTATGGGAACATTCTCACCAAGCAGGATTTATACAAAAGAAATAAATGATGACTGCATGGAAAAGATATTTAAACCTACAGTAGCAGCTATGGCAAGTGAGGGAAGGCCTTTTGTGGGCATACTTTATTTTGGCCTGATGCTTACAGAAGACGGCATGAAAGTAATAGAATATAATGCTCGTTTTGGAGACCCGGAAACACAGGTAATACTGCCAAGGCTTAAGTCGGATATGCTTGAGATAATGGAAGCCTGTGTTGACGGAACACTTGACAGCATGGATATTGAATGGTATGACAACGCTGCTGTTTGTGTTGTTGAGGCCAGCGGAGGATATCCTGTAAAATATGACAAAGGCTTTGAGATTACAGGTTTGGACAAGATTGCCGGCAGAGATGACGTTATTGTTTTCCACGCCGGAACTGCCTTAAAGGACGGCAGGCTTGTTACAAACGGAGGCCGTGTGTTGGGGATAACCGGTATTGGAAAAGATATAGATGAAGCCAGAAGGATTGCCTATGAAGGCGTGGATATAGTGGATTTTGAGAAAAAGCATTTCAGGCATGATATAGGAATCAAAAAATACTGATAAAAATATAAAAATGCCGCAGGGAAAAATTTCATGCGGCATAATTATTGTATAATACTTAAAGCGGTGGTATATTGGGCTTGAACAGTGAAAAATTTTTAAAACAGATTGAGTTTTTAAAAGAGATTGATAAAGCTAAAGAGGTATACAGGCAGAGTAAAATAATTGGAATGAAGCGCTGCGAAAATGATGCAGAGCATTCATGGCATGCCGCTGTAATGCTCATTATTTTGCGGGAATATTTTGATGACAAAGCCGATACCCTGAAGGCTCTTAAAATGATGCTTATGCATGACCTAGTTGAAATTTATGCTGGAGATACACCGTGTTACGATGAAACTTTGCGCTCAACACAAAAGCAGAGAGAAAAAGCAGCAGCGCAAAGGCTTTATTCTATACTTCCGTCTGAACAGAGGGAAGAAATGATTTCGCTTTACAATGAGTTTGAGGAAGGCAGAACCATGGAAGCTCAAATCTGTAATATCATGGACAGGCTACAGCCTACAATGCTTATAGACGGTGACAATGGCGTTTCATGGAAGGAAAGAAGTGTACTGAAAAAACAGGTTATCGAAAGGGACAAAATTGCTCTGGAAGGGCCTGATGAAATAAGCAAATATGTAGAAAACGTTATCTGTAAGGCGCATGAAAATGGATATTTAAAATAAGGAGTGTGATAATTATGACAGATATTCAAGTTTGTATTGGAAGTGTTTGTCACCTTAAAGGCTCATATGATATTATTAACAAACTTAATAAGCTTATTACTGAAAATGGTCTTAATGACAAGTACAAAGTTAAAGCTACATTCTGCCTTGGAAACTGTACAGGGGCTGTATGTGTTAAGCTTGGAGAGGAGATTTATACTGTTCTTCCGGAAACTGCTGATGAGTTCTTTTTGAAGAACGTAAAAGGAAGTGCTGAGTGATGAGGCTCTTTAACTTTACAGTATCAAACTGCCAGAATTGTAATAAGTGTGTGAGGGAATGCCCTGTAAAGGCAATACGTTTCATTAATAATGAGGCCAAAATTTCTGAAACCAGATGTATAGCCTGCGGACAGTGCTTTGAGGCTTGTCCAAGACACGCAAGAAATGTGCAAAATGATGTTGAAAAAGTATTAAGCTCTATTGAACATGGCAAAAGGCTGGTAGCAGTTCTGGACTCGGCTTATATGGGTACATTTAAGGAGCCGGCAAAATTTGTTTCCGCTTTGAGAGAGCTTGGTTTTGATTCAGTACAGGAAATGGCAGCGGCTTCAGAAAAGATAACCGAGCTTTATATAAAGTATATAAATGAAAACGCGGGAAAGCAGAAATATTTTATTTCAAGCACGTGCCCAGCCACATATATATTTATTGAAAAATACCATCATGAGCTTATAAAATACCTTATGCCTGTAGCTTCGCCTATGGTGATGCTCGGAAGGGTTATAAAAAAAGAGGACCCGGAATGCATGGCTGTATATATTGGGCCGTGTCTCAGCAAAAAATATGAAACATTCCCTAAAGAAGGCGCCGAGGTAGACGCTCATATAACTCTGGTTGAAATTCTTAAGATGTTCAGGAGAAAAGGAATTTCCATAGATGATATGGAGCCTTCTGTGCCTGACCTTGTGCCGGCACTTTCGGGTGAGAATTATTCCATATCCGGAGACATGTGGCCTGATTTAACCAATGCTGTTGAAAATAATGGGTATGATATACTTAAAGTAAACGGCATGGACAACATTAAAGAGCTTTTTGAGAGTATGGAAAATGATACTCTTGATAAATGCTATATAGGCATATCGGCCTGTACGGAGTCCTGCATAAACGGGCCTTTTATACCATGGGATTCAAACGGGCTTTTCTGCCGCAGACAGAAAATCAAGGCCTTCGCAGAAAAAGGCGGTTGGGGAATAAACAGCAAAAAAATAAATTGGGATGATGTTGACACATCATATAAATTTATACCTATGAAAGTGCCTGATAATAAACCCGATGAGGCTGAAATAAGAAAAATACTGGCCGAAATGGGCAGAAAAACAAAAGCAGATGAGTTTGACTGCGGAGCATGCGGTTACAATACGTGCCGCGAAAAGGCTATAGCTGTATACGAAGGAATGGCTAATGTAGAGATGTGCTGGCCAAATCTTCAGGCGAAAGCCAGAAGGATTGGAGACCTGTTTTTCAGGAATTCAATTAATATACTGTTCCTGCTTGACAAAAATCTGAATATACTCCAGCTCAATCCTGTAGGAGAGCGAAAGCTTGGATTCAGAGCTGAGGAGGCTATTGGCAAGCCTGTTGATATATTCAATGCGGGGCGTGACATTTATCAGCAGTCTCTAAATATAAAAAATGATATATTAAATGTAAAAATGAAACTCAGGGACAAAAACCTGACCGTTATAACAAATATTGTATATATAGAAGGCGACGAGATATTTGTACTTATGCAGGATATTACAAAGGAAGAGGAACGCAAGGAGGAGCTGGCAAAATTAAAGCTTCACACAGTTGATACAGCGCAGAAGGTTATAGAAAAACAGATGCGCGTAGCGCAGGAAATAGCAAGCCTTCTTGGCGAAACAACAGCTGAGACAAAGGTTGTTTTAAACCGTCTTAAGGATGTAGTTCTTAAAGAAGAAGGTGATTAAATGTACTTTATTGACACTTCTTTCGACAGCCTTACAAAGCACGGCGAGGAGCTGTGCGGTGACCATGTTGAACAGG
Organism: Lachnospiraceae bacterium NSJ-143; assembly: GCA_022867625.1. Classification (GTDB taxonomy): domain Bacteria; phylum Bacillota; class Clostridia; order Lachnospirales; family Anaerotignaceae; genus Neoanaerotignum_A. The sequence goes on along the minus strand of JALIFM010000008.1, from coordinate 106,160 downwards.
CAAGGCTCAGAGACAGCTGTATACTTGTGCTTTCTGACGGATTGGGAAGCGGAGTTAAGGCGAATATACTTGCTACACTGACTTCTAAAATAGCTGTAACAATGCTTAAAGAGGGTTCTACACTTGAAGAAACTATAGATACAGTCGTACACACTCTGCCGGTATGCAACGAAAGGCATCTTGCATATTCAACATTTACAATTATAAAAATATATAATGACGGCAGAGGATATGCGGCCGAGTTTGATAATCCTTTTATATTCCTTATAAGAAACGGTGAGAATGTTCCTATTGAAAGGCAGAAGCGAATATTAAATGGTAAGACCATATACGAATGCAGTTTTACTATGGATAAGGATACGCTTCTTGTAGCTGTAAGCGACGGGGTTGTACATGCAGGAGTCGGGCGTTCGCTGGATTTGGGCTGGCAATGGGAAAATGTCGACGAATACATAAAATCCATAGACACATCGTTTTCAGCTTTAGACATAACCGGAAATGTGCTTGAACAGTGCCGCAGACTGTATGAAGATGAAGCAGGAGACGATACAACGGTTCTGTCTGTAAAAATTAAAGAACAGGAAACAATAAATCTTTTTACCGGGCCGCCAAAAAACCCGGCTAAGGATTATGATGTAATAAAAGAAATACTCAATGCAGAAGGAAAAATTGTAGTGTGCGGCGGCACAACAGCAAATATTGTTGCCAGGTCACTTGGCGCAGAGCTGGATGTTGATGTATCTACAATGACTCAGGAGCTTCCGCCTATAGGCAAGATACCAGGTATTGAGCTTGTAACTGAGGGTGTAATAACGATAAACAAAGCCCTGGATATAATGAGGGAATATATTGACCCAGGCAAAAACGCGGCAGCACTTAAAAAATTGCAGGATAAAAATTCAGCCTCAATGCTGGCTGCAATTATAATTGAAAGATGTGAAAGACTTAATTTATGGATTGGGCAGGCAGTCAACCCGGCCCACCAGAACCCACAGTATCCTATGGATTTTCACTTTAAAATGCAGCAGCTTGAGGAATTTGCATCAGTTGCAAGACAAATGGGTAAAGAAGTAAATATAGTTTACATTTAAGAGTGTTTTTACGAGAGATATTTCAGAGGGATAAATATATGAGAAAATTTGAGAGCAACGTACAGTATACAAAATATCTTGTAAACAGAGAAATTGCAAAAAGGTTTCTTGCCGGTGAAAATCTCCAGGAGGCAATTGAGGATATAGCTGAGACTATAATTCCAGGGCCAAAACCTATGACAAGATGCTGTATATACAAAGAAAGGCATATTGTTGGTGACAGGGTTAAAATAGCCCTTGAGCCGTTTAAAGACGGCGAAAACGTGATTAAAATTATTCGTTCGGCGTGTGATGAGTGCCCGGTAGACCGTTTTGTTGTTACTGAAGCCTGTAGGGGCTGTCTTGCCCACAAATGCCATGAGGTATGCCCTAGAGGTGCGATAACAATAGTAAATCACAGAGCTTATATAAATCAGGAGCTGTGTGTTGAATGTGGCAAATGCCATGAAGTATGCCCTTTTGGTGCTATAAGTGATGTACTTAGGCCGTGCCTATGTTCCTGCGGCGCAAAAGCTATTATAATTGATGATGATAAAAAGGCTTATATTGATGATGACAAATGCACACACTGCGGTGCATGTGTGTATAATTGTCCATTCGGAGCTATTGTAGACAAATCGTTTGTTGTAGAAATACTTGACTTAATAAAAAAATCTGAAAACAACACAAAGTATAAGGTTTATGCTATTGTTGCTCCTGCCATATCAAGTCAGTTTACTGAGGCGAAGATAGAGCAGGTAATAAACGGTATAGAAAAGATAGGATTTTTCCATGCGGTAGAGGTTGCACTTGGGGCTGATATTGTATCATGCCACGAGGCCATGGAATTTGCGGAAACGATAGAAGAAAGACAGTGGATGACATCATCCTGCTGCCCTGCATTTGTAAAGTACATAGAAAAGAATTATCCTGAGCTTATGGACCATGTTTCGGGTACTGTTTCACCTATGATAGCGATAGCGCGTACTATAAGGCAGCTTGAACCGGATGCGAGAATAGTGTTTATAGGACCATGTACAGCCAAGAAAATGGAAATAAATGAGGAAGACCTCAAGGGTGATGTTGATTATGTGATTACTTTTGAGGAGTTAAGAGCTATATTTGACGCAATGGAAATAGACTTGACAAAGTGTGACGAGACAAGTCTGGACAACGCTTCATATTATGGCAGACTTTTTGCCAGAAGCGGCGGAGTTAGTGAAGCGGTTAAGCAGGCAAATATTAATCTGGGAATAAATGCCGATATCCAGCCTGTAAAATGCGATGGACTTGACGAAGTAGTTAAAACAATAAAAATAGCGTCATTTGGAAAGCTTAAGGGTAATTTTATAGAGGGTATGGCGTGCAAGTGCGGCTGTATAGGCGGGGCCGCATCAATAAGCCATGGGCCTAAGGACCTTACTGAGGTTGACAAATACGGAAAGCTTTCTAAGGAGGAAAACAGCGTTCAGGCAACAAGGATATTTGACCTTGAAAACCTGGATTTGGAAAGAAAATATAAAGTACTGAAAGATAAAAAGAGTATTTAAGTCAGTTTTATGCTGACAAAACGGCTGTGCCCAGTTGAGGGTTTCAGCCGTTTTATCGTTGTATCAGCGCGTGTTTTTATCTAAGCAGAGGCATACTGCCAGTAAGTTTATTGACTTTCTTTTTTGCACCACATACAGCGATACCAAAATAATTTAATTCTGTTTCAGATACAATTCTCATTTTTTCTATAAATTCATCATAGACATTACAGCCCTGCGCTAAATCTGTAAAATCGACAACAGTCAGCTCAGAAAATTCCGGAGTATATAGTTTCTCTCGGATTGCTTTTATAGTTTTAGCATCACCTTTCAAAATAGGTACGGGAAATTCAATGATGCCTAAATGTTCATAGCCGGTCTTATCTGTAACATCAGCGCCAACTACATCGGGTATTTTTTTGCCTATTGTAATTCCCAGTATGGCGGCAGTGTTTGCTATAAGCCCTAGCGGCAGATGTTCATCAATAATCATGACGCATTTTTCATTTTGTAAATCCATTTTAATATCCTCCTTAGTTTAAGCTTTTTTGCATGAAACAACCCTTTTGCAGTTAATTTTTAGTCTGACAGGCTCTTTGCAATGTTTGTTATATACATAATTAATTACTAAATCAAACAGATATATCTGCCAATGAATATTTTATCTTTCATTTTATTAAAATTCTTGTAAAATATCTTCATTTTTTGTATTGTCAAAATTATAAGCTTTTAAATGTTTTAAAAAATTACAATGGCTTTTTATAATATGAATATTTAAACCGACAAACATGTAAAGCTCAATATGGTGTGTATGCCTCACAGCGCACGCGTTTATAGTTAAATTTTAAGCTTAACACTAGCAATTTCGATTGACTTAATTTTAACTTTGGTATTATATACTATTAATGCTTATTTGTTACAGAAAATTTAATAAACTAGAAAATAATAATAAATTACTTATATTTGTGGAGATGTAAAAAATTTTTGTCCGGTATTAAGTTTAAAGATTTGTAATGAATTTATTGCTTAGGTTTGATACAATACTAAATATGTGCTTTTGTTTTTAATATCTACAAAAAAATCCTGAAAAGGTGTAAAAATTTAAAAGATTATGAGTTTAATATAATGAGATCGATTTCAAAACTAAAATTATACAAAGTAGATGAATTTTTAAGAAAAGGGTGATTTAAATGCGTAAAAAAGCTATTGTGTTATTAGCAGTATCAATTCTGACACTTTCAATGCCTATGAGTGCTTTTGCCAGTACTAGTGTTCTTCTTGGTTCTGCAAAATGTCAATATTCAGCGTTAAATTTAAACTTTTATGTTTCATCATACGTCAATTATAATAGTGTGACAACAACCTCATTAGATTTGGATTATTTAACTGCGACAGTAACTAATATAGACGGTAGAAATGTTAATATTGCTGAGTTCACCGCACAGGGTGGGAATGGAGGATATAACAAATACAGTTTGGACATAGACACTCCTGCCGGAAAGTCATCAAGAACGCTCAAAAATTTTAATAAGGTATACGATAAAACCTCAGCTGAAGATGTTTATACGACAATACAAGCTTCAGCTGATGAAACTGTTTTCTGTGGACATAGAGCTGGATGGTATTATGGTAAAACTGGTAAACCTGATTATAAAGAAACGGTTATGTAATTAAGATGGGTGGGGGTTAATATGAAAACAATTAAATTTTTACTTTTAATTGTTTTATCAACATTAATTTTTTCGAATATTTCTTATGCAGTGCAAGATGATAAAAAAGAATCAAATTTTAATATTGGTAATATAAATTACAATATTAAAATTAAGGATGACGTACAAATACGAGGGTTTAAAAATGATGAGAATATCGTATTAGAGATTAATGTATCTACGAATGAGGATATTGTTGAATATGCCGGTGATATAATTATATCTGATGACAAAAATTTTTCTAATATATTGGAAAAAGAAATTAATGTTGTAGATGGGAAATTAGAATGCACTGTATTAGAAGGTAATAAACATGATGATAAGTTATATATTAAATTTCCATATTTATTTTCTATTGTAGCGGACAGTAAAACAGTTTGCGAAATTGAAAAATCTAGCTGTGTTATTTATGAAGATGAAAACGATAATATATTCCTAAAGATTCCTGTAGACACTTCTATAATTGGCAGCCTGCCAAATCTAGCTGAAATAAATATAGAAGGAGAAACAATAGAGGTATATTCAAGTACTTTAAATTTTGATGAAAACATGCAATTTACGGATGGTTTCTTTTTATTTGATATAACGGGATATGATTATGATAAAATAAATTCTGGTATAACATGGATAGGGAATATCACAACGGTAGAACCATATATTTGTGAAATTAATCTGAATTAATTTGCATATATAAAAAAAGAGGTTTATATTAAAAATATAAACCTCTTTTTGGGGAGTGGTAATATATGAAATATAAAATACTAATTATTCTTTTTTTATCTATATTTTTCTTATTGTCAGGCTGTGATGATACAAAAAATGCTGGAAAAGATGGTTCTGAGCCATTAAAAAATGAAGCTGTTCAGGAATCTGAAAATACAGCCCTTATTGACAGTAGCATAATATATACTGATACATCTAACAGGTTTAATGCTCCGGAAGTGCTGGTTGAACTCCCAGAGTTAAAAAATGAAATAGTCCTTAAACCGTATGATACAGAACAATGGTATATCAAAAACTGGTTAAATGCGTCGTCATATGAAACATATATATTCAGCTATGAAACAGACATACCTGCTAAAAGGCTTGAAATATGGGTAGATGTATATAGCAACGGAGAGTACCTGGGAAAAGATACATTTATTGAAATCAACAGCAGCACAAAAATACATGACGACGGAACAAAAGAAGCTGTAGACGAAATCAGCGGAAAAGGTGAAATATTAATTGTACAGAACAGAAATAACTATGGCTGGTTTTTGTCAGCGCGGGACATGTCAAATATGAGACCGGTTAATTCGCCAAAAGCAAGTCAAGGATATTTGAATCTGAAAAGCAATACTCCGGGTAATGAGAAATGGGTAAAAACATATAATAATTATGATATGTATCCGGAAATGTTTGACGGTACAACCATAAAGATTGAGCCTGATAAGGATATAATACTTGACTGTATTTCTAAAGTTAAATACGGCAACAACGATTTAAATGAGGCTAGTGAGAAGCTGATTGAAATGGTTGAAAATCCCGAGATGATTACTGAAAATGACAGGATTGAAGATGTTTTTAAGGAATCGACCTTAACTATGTTGGTTAAATGCAGGTTTATTACGGAGTAAATATTAATTTTAAGCTTTTTTATAAAACATGTGTTTTACTAATATTAAAAACAATACTGCATGAAAAATATGAATAGTAAACATCAATCTATAAATTTAAGGCTGTGATAAACATACTCACAGCCTTTTATATGTTTTTATATTATATAAATTATTTAAAAGTATGATTTAATGGTAAATATATACCATATAAAGTTTTTGTTATGCTCATGAAGGTAATAACAAAGAGTTATCTTCAAGATTTGAGGCAGGATACAAAGCCGGTTATGAAGTCAAGCAAACTAACAGAAAAAAATTAAATAGAGAAACACGTACCGGCGTTTCTTTGCTGTAAGCAAAACCATACTAGAAAAAATATTGATAAAAGGCTAAAAGTACAGAATGCATAATAATAAATTTGATTCATCAAAAAACACATTTAAATGAAGGCCGTTTTGATTACTTTACTTTTTGGTAAATAGCATCAATTCTTTTATTCATCAATTGAGTATTTGCTTTCGACAATTAAGTAATACAGTTATTTTATCTTTTTGGTTTTCTTTTTAACCAATAGCTCATTTTTTCTGTTTTCAAGCTGTATAAGGTTTTCTTTTGTTCAGCAATTACTGCTTCTAAGCAAATAGGCAATAAAATTTTATGCGAGTTATATTCACATCCGTATTTTCATTTTATTCTCAGAATTCATTCTGGTTTGAGTTTGTAAGTTATCGAGGTGTCATACGGTTTAATTGATATAGTACTTAAAAAGACTGACACTGCAAGGTTCTTAAATCAAGTGACAAAGCAAAATTGTTTATGGTACAATGGAGCTGTCAAAAAATTATGGTCTAACAGAGGGAGGAAATCTAATGAAATATGAAGGTGTATGTATAGCTGTAAAAGATATAAAACGGTCAAAAAATTTTTATCAGGATTTATTTGGACTTGAGGTATTTCAGGACTATGGCATAAATGTTTCATTTGGCGAATTATCTTTGCAGCAGGAATTTGATTGGCTTTTAGGTATTCCAAAGGAAAGCATATTGGAAAAGCCAAATAATATGGAATTATACTTCGAGGAAGAAGAATTTGATAAATTTATCTCCAAATTGGAAAAGCGAAATGACATCAGATATATAGGAGATGGGGTTAAAGAAGCAGGCTGGGGCCAGCGTTCTGTTCGTTTTTACGATTTGGATGGACACGTTATTGAGGTTGGCGAAAATATGAAAATGGTCGTAAAACGTTTCCTTGATTCTGGATTATCAATGATAGAAACAGCCAAACGTATGGATGTGTCAGTGGAGGATTTAAAAGCGATTTTGAACGGTTAACTTTTGATGCGAACTGGTGATTTATGTAAATCAAGGTGCTGTAAATGTTATGCTCAGTATGCCTCTGTTGCAAAAGGATACATTTAACAGACAATGTGTTTTGAAAGGAAATATATATTATGGAAGTCAGTAATGTGCTTGAGGTTATAAATGACTACAATAGCCAAATAGATAAATTACGCAAACTGATAAAATCACCAAAAACATTTGGGCCAGCTGTTGAGTTGGTACTTGAGCTTCATGCGATTACTCATACAGGCATAGTGTCACTCAGCAACTGTCCTACATTTTGTGATTCACTGTTAGATAGGCTGACAGATAATGATTTTAGTGTGATGCCTGCAAAAAAAGATGAAACCATAGCATGGCACTTGTGGCATATAGCAAGGATTGAAGATTTAGTTGGAAATCTGCTTATAGCAGAACAATCTCAAATTCTAAATGATGAATGGCTGGAAAAAATGCAGGTAGATATTAAAGATACCGGAAATGCGATGTCTGACGGACAGATTATAGACTTCAGCAAACAGATAAACAAGCGGGAGCTTATAAATTATCGCAATACTGTAGGCCGCCAAACACGAAAAATAGTAAAATCTCTAACACTTGGCGATATGAAACGTAAGCCAAGTGCCGAATCTTTAGCAAGATTGGTAAGTGAAGGTGGACTGCTGGAGGTGAAAGATTCAATTTGGCTTCTTAATTTTTGGGGAAGGCATACCGTAGCTGGACTAGTATTGCTGCCTTTGACACGTCATCATATGATGCATTTGCCTGACAGCTTTGCAATAAAACAATTTATACAGAATCCAGGTACGCCTTTTATGTGCTGAAACGATTGTGCGGTTATTCCTGCGAAAGTGTTTGGTGTAAACCTCCACCTATAATCAGATTAGGATTGCTTAAGGTATTAACCGCCAAGTCCTTTGTTTAAGACATTTTACTGTCTGCATAGTTTTTAATTTCATTAAAATTTTTGCTTAACATATTTGTCAATTAAATACGAATTTGAATTAAAATCAGCCAAATTTAAGTCTGTTCTGTCAGGCTTTTTCGGTATGCAGTTTTTCGTATATTCAGTCATTGTACACTTCTACTTAATATTAATTATCACTGAATCCTGTGTTTCTTATTTAAGACTGGTATTTCCAGCATCTTTTATTATTTGTGTCTGTGTTCAATGTAATTACTCCCCTTAAATTTTAGTATTTTAATATTCAGCGTCAGCTGACAATCAACTTTTATAAGCTGTCTGAATTATATGATAAACTATTGCCCCGTGATTAAATAAAGCAATAATAGGCTTATTAACCTGAAAAATATTGACTTGTCAGTCTATTTTGTGCTATCATATAAAAAATAGACTGATTGGTCAATATTTAAGAGGTGATTATATGAAGCGTGAGGAAAAAAATCAGCTAACTAAACGCAGGATACTGGATAGGGCTCTAAAGGAATTTTCAGAACAGGGTTATGGCTTAAGTTCCATAAATAATGTATGCAGTTGTGACGATATATCAAAAGGGATAATTTATCATTATTTCCAGACAAAAGATGAGTTATATTTGGCTTGCGTAGAAGAATGCTTTCAAAGATTAACCGAGTACCTGAAATCCAGTATAAATTTTGAAAACAAAACTGTACATGAGAAACTGAATACTTATTTTAATTTGCGTCTGAAATTTTTTTTTGATTTTCCGGAGTATCAGAGATTATTCAGTGAGGCTGTTATAATGCCGCCCTATCATTTAAAGGAATTAATTCAGTATAAGAAAGCGGAATTTGATAAGTTTAATATTTTTATATTGAATGAAATTATCAAACCTGTTAAACTCCGTCAGGGTATTTCAAAGGAATACGTAGTGGATATATTTAGACAGGCTCAGGATTACATTAATGTCAGGTATCAACCTGTTATTGAGCAGGGAATGGATATTCTGTCACATGAGGAAGAATGTAAGAAAGCACTTGACATTTTGCTTTATGGCATTGTAGAACGAAGCGAGGCGATTGAATGAATGCTCAGGATAAATTTCAGGTATCTATATTAGAAGAAATGAAACCGTCAAAAGCCATTGTAAAACTTGCAGTGCCGGCTACAGTAGCATTGCTTGCAAAAGCCTTTTACAACATTGTAGATACAGGATACATTGGTATGCTGGGTTCGGATACTGCGTTGGCAGCTGTCGGAGTTACACTGCCATTGCTGCTTATAATGGTTTCTGTAGAAAATATATTTGCGGCCGGAGCGGCGGTGCTTGCCGGACGTCAGCTGGGAGCAAAAGACAGAGATGGTGCTAATGAGACAGTTACAACAATCATAGGCATATCAATTATTGTAGGTATATTTTTGTGTATTTTTGGATTGATTTTTATGGAGTGTCTTTTAAAATCATTCGGAGCGTCCGATTCAGTACTGCCACAGGCGAAAGAATATGCGTTTTGGATGTTTATAGCTGCACTTGCAAATCTTCCGGCACAAAGTATGAATTGTGCGGCAAGAGCGGAATCATCTGTTAAAATCTCTTCGGTGGCTGTAATAACAGGTGCAGTTATGAATGTTATACTTGACCCGATATTTATGTTTGATTGGGGATTCGGAATGGGGGTTGAAGGAGCTTCATTAGCAACAACAATTTCTCAATTTGCGACATTCTTTATTTTGTCATGGTACTATTTGAGCGGACGTTCAATTATAAAAGTGAAATTAAAATATTTCCATCTATCTTTGAAAATGATAAAGATGGTTATGGCGATTGGAATACCAACAGCTGTTATCCAGATATGTCTGGCAGTTGCAACTTCATTAACTAATATAGCGGCTAAAGGTATGGCCGATGCGGATTTAATAATAGCAGCTTATGGTGTTGTACAGCGTTTAATTCTAATTGGATGTTATGTAGTAATGGGGTTTATGCAGGGGTATCAGCCTGTAGCCTCTTATTCATTTGGAGCAGGAAAAAAGGAGCGGTTTAATGAATCTGTACATTTTGCTGTTTGTTCTTCCATAGTTCTAACTGTATTTGTTGCATTAACTTATATTTTGCTTTCTAAGCCGCTTATTATGCTGTTTAACAGAAACCCGGCTGTAATTGATTATGGTGTACGGCTTTTAATTTCCCAAACAATACTTTACCCTGCATTTGGGATATGTTATATGATGACGATAACTTTTCAGACAATCGGTTCGTCAAAATATGGCCTGTTTTTATCTGCCATAAGGCAGGGAATATTTTATATACCGTTTATTTTAATTTTGCCTAAACTTATGGGAATTACGGGGATTTATTTTGCACAGCCAGCAGCTGATATTTTAACAATTATAATATGTTTGATTTCTATCAAACCAATGAAGAAAATAGCCCTTAAAAATATGTCCCTTTGATGTAAGGAGGATATGTTATGAAAAATAAAATAATTACTATAAGCAGGCAGTATGGCAGCGGAGGAGAATTTATAGGTGAAAGACTGTCAGAGGATTTGGGAATTCCATGCTATGATAAACAGCTTATAATGAAAGCTGCCAGCCAAAGCGGAATACAGGAGGCTTTTTTTGAGGAAGCAGAAAAATTTGGTTTAGACAGATACTTCAGTAATAATGATATGAGTATAATAAAGACAGAACCACTTGGCGACAGAATCTTTTTAGAGCAATTTAAAATAATAAGAAATTTAGCTGAAGAGGGGCCTTGTATCATCATTGGGCGAGGCAGTAATAAAATACTCTGGGATTTTAAGTCAGTGTTGCACGTATTTATTTATGCCGATATGAGTTTCAGAAAAAATCATATTATTGAAACTTACAAATTACCGGAACAGGATGTTGAAAAGCTGATAAGACAGGCTGACAGAAGAAGAAAAACATATTTATATGAGTATACAAACCAGATATGGGGAGAACCACAGAATTATAACATATGTATAGATTGCGGGCGTATAGGAATTGAAAACACAGTTAGGATTATATGTAAATTGTATTTAGGTGAGTAAAATACATATTTTATTGTAAATTAGCGGATAATAGTGAGTTGCCAAAACAGCGGCTATAATTTATAATGTAGTTGCCGCTGTTCTGGCGGTGTTGGGCCTCTTTACATCAACGCTTTTGCAGGTGGATGGTGTAAGGGGCTTTCCGGGTTTATATAAGTTAATAAATATTTAAACATAATTATATTGTACTGGTATTAAAGAAATTGTATAATATTATCACATATTAAAAATTAAAAGCAGGTGAAAATATTGGAAAACAGACGCAGAAGAAGGAGACGAAGGAATTATACCGGTCAGATTATATTATCGGCAGCGGTTCTGGTAATTATTGGCATAATTGTGTTTGGAAGTATCAAAATATATAATATAGCATTTGATAAGGCTAAGAACTATACCAGCGCGACAAGTCAGATACAGTCATCTGAGGAGCCTGAAACAGTACATATAATAATACCAAAAGGCGCGTCAACAAAAGAGATAGCAGAAATTCTTGACAAAAGCGGTCTTATATCAAACAAGCTTATATTCAGGCTTCAAAGCAAGGCTCAGGGGTATGACGGCACATATATGCAGGGTGAGTATTACATAGCTGAGGGAACAGAGCCGGAAGAAATAATGAAAATTATTCAGTCTGGTCCTGTTGTTGATAATTCCAGAAAAGTTACAATACCTGAAGGGTATACTGCTAAAAAAATAGCGGCGTTATTAAATGAGCGCGGAATAGTTGCATATGACGAATTTATAGATGAAATGAATAACGGAGAGTTTGACTATGAATTTCTTAGAGATATTCCAAGAAGGGATTTTTACCTTGAAGGATATCTGTTCCCAGCGACCTATGAATTTGCTGAAGGCACAACAGCTCACGATATTATAAGCAAAATGCTGGACAGGTTTGAAATAGCCTATGATAATATACTTAAAAATACAGGCTCGGAATATACATCTGACCAGATAGTTACAGTAGCATCAATGGTTGAATCAGAAATACAGGTTGACGATGAGAGGGCAATAGCTGCCGGTGTAATATACAACAGGCTTAAAGCCGGTATGAAACTGCAGATTGACTCTACTGTGCAGTATGCAAATGATGTAAGGAATGAGGTTGTTACACATGACGACCTGGAGGTTGATTCGCCTTACAACACATATATGTATGAAGGCCTTCCGGTTGGGCCTATCTGCAATCCCGGGGAGGCAGCTTTAGAGGCGGCGGTCAATCCGGATAACAACGACTATATATACTATGTTGTGAAAGAAAGAGGAAGCGGGGAGCACGTATTTACCGATAACTACGACGATTTCCTTAAAGCGAAGGAAAATTATAAAAACAGTTTTAATAACTGATATACGGGGTAATTATGAAATATTTTACAGATGATTATATAAGCAAATATATAAGGCTTATACAGCCAAAATATGATGGGGTGCTCGGTGAAATACAGGAGGAAGCCCTTGCGGCTGAGGTGCCTGTAATACCACACGAAACCGCAAGGTTTTTGAGTACTCTGCTTACAATTAAAAGGCCGAAGGAAGTGCTGGAAATAGGTACGGCAGTGGCATTTTCAGCAGGCCTCATGTGCAGGTATCTGGCTGAAGGGGGTCATGTTACTACTATAGACCGCTATGAGCTTATGCTTGCAGAAGCTAGAAAAAACATAAAGAAATTAGACCTTGAAGATAAAATCAGAATTATTGAGGATGATGCGGCAAATGTTCTTCCTAAGCTTGAAGGGCCGTATGACTTTATATTTTTGGATGCGGCTAAGGGGCAGTATATACAGTTCCTTCCGCACCTTTTAAGGCTTATGCCTGTTGGAGGAATTATGGTTGCAGATGATGTTCTGCAAGGAGGAAATATCGCAAAGTCCAGGTTTACACTTCCAAGGAGGCAGCGTACAATACACAAACGAATGCGCAATTTCCTTTGGGACATATCACACCTTGACTGTCTGGAGTCATCTATAATACCAATAGGCGATGGGATAGTACTGTGTACAAAAATAAAGGATTATATTCCTGTAGAAGGAGAATTCAGCGATGATTAACAATAAAAAAATAGAGCTTCTCGCTCCGGCAGGGGATTATGAGAAGCTTGTTATAGCGGTGCTTTATGGTGCAGACGCGGTTTATATAGGCGGTGAGGAATACGGGCTCAGGGCAAAGGCTAAAAACTTTGATTTGGATACAATGAAAAGAGGCATAGAATTTGCTCACGCCCATGGAGTCAAAGTTTATGTAACAGCTAATATTTACGCTCATAACGATGATTTTGAAGGTATGGCAGAATATTTCAGGAAGATTTACGAAATAGGCGCAGATGCGCTGCTGATATCGGATTTAGGTGTGTTTTCAGTGGCAAGACAAGCGGTTCCGGAAATGGAAATACATGTGTCGACACAGGCAAACAACACAAACTACATGAGTGCTAAAATGTGGTATTCCCTTGGAGCTAAAAGGATAGTTGCCGCAAGGGAGCTTTCGATAGACGAGATAAAGAAAATACGCGAAAATATTCCGGAAGATATGGAAATAGAGTCCTTTGTTCATGGAGCTATGTGTATTTCATATTCCGGAAGATGCCTTCTGAGCAATTACCTTACAGGCCGTGACGCCAATCACGGAGAGTGTGCGCACCCATGCCGTTGGAAATATTATCTTGTTGAAGAAACCAGACCGGGTGAGTATATGCCTGTGACTGAAAACGAACGCGGAACCTATATATATAATTCTAAGGATTTATGTATGATTGAGCATATACCGGAACTGGTTAATGCCGGTGTACAGAGTTTCAAAATAGAAGGGCGCATGAAAACTCCGTTTTATGTGGGCACTGTTGTCAAAGCTTACAGGCAGGCTATAGATGATTATATTGAGTCTCCAAAAAGATATGAGAGCAGAAAAGAACAGTATTTACAGGAAGTGTCTAAAGCGAGCCACAGGGCTTTTACAACAGGCTTTTATTTTGGAAAGCCCGGAAGCAATGAGCAGGTTTATACAAGCAACTCATACTTGCGCGGGTATGATTTTGTAGGGATGGTATGCGGGGAATATGACAAGAATAATGAAACAGCTGTTGTAATGCAGAGAAACAAGTTTGAGGTCGGCGATGAGCTTGAGGTTCTCGCATCAAATGGCCCATCACAAAAATTTACTGTGACTGAAATGTGGGACGAGGACGGTGTTCCTGTTAAATCAGCTCCGCACCCTAAACAGATACTAAAGGTTAAAATACCTTTCCATGTCAGTGAGTTCGATATGATAAGAAAAGAAATCAAAGAGTAATGTTGCGTTCATAGTTTATTAACACAAATAATTTTGTTTGCTGGTATTATATATATCACCAGGTGAATGAAATATTTATTATCGAATTAAAAATATGGGAGGATTCTAACAATGAAAAAAAATATTTTAAGCAAGGTTGTTTTAACTACATTTATTACTTCAATGGTGCTTACAACAGGCGTGTTTGCTGACACAACTGTTACAAATACAGAGGTTGGCAAGGTTGCTGTTGAGGCTTCAAAGGAAGATGCTGCTGAAATTTCCGTTCTCAGAAATGAGAAATCAGATTATGTAATCTATAAGGGAACAGTAACATCAATTGAGGAAGGCGAGGACGGATATATTTCTGTTTTGGTTTCAGAAACAGGGCTCAAGGCAAATATCGCTGATGACGCTGTAGTAATTGACGCCAAGGACGGAAGTGTAAAAAAGGTTTCGGATATAAAAGATGACATGGACATAATGCTTGTTATAGGAGCTAATACACCTATGACTATGAGTATTCCTCCAATGACAAGCAGCGTTTCATCAGTAATAATAAACACTGACTCTAATGTTGATTTTTCAGTTTACAATTCTGAGCTTATAAATGCTGAGAACAATCTTAAACTCAATATAGGAAAAGACACTGTTATAATAAACGCCAAGGGTGAAAAAGCAAAAGAGGAAGAGCTTGAAGGCAGCGCCCTTGCTGTATTTTATGGAGCGTCAACAAGGAGTATTCCGGCTCAGACTACTCCTGAAACTGTAATGATTATTGAAAAAGCTAAAAACGAGGTAGTTGACAAAAGCCCGGTAAAGCTTCGTGAAGTGAGTGAGAAGGCGGGCTATAGTGTAAAATGGATAGCCAATGACATGCCTGTGGAGCTTAAAAAAGAAGATAAGACAATACTTGTTACAGCTGAGTCAAATATATGTACAATCAATGGAGTTAAAACTGAACTTTCTGGCAAAATCTATCTTGAGGACGAAACTATGATGGCTCCTTATGACTTTGCTGAACTGCTGTAATATCCGCTGGAAAGGGTGATACTGTTGAAAGCTGTTGTTGCCGGAAAGAAAAAGGAATTGAGGCTGAACATAGCCAGAGAGGCTCAAAAACTGGGCTATGAGGTATATTGCCACGAGGACGAAAAGGTGCCTTTAAGCTATGATGAGCTTGGGTGTGATGTCCTTGTACAGCTGGATGTTTTCAGCCATAACAGGCCGGAGGATTTTAGAAACCTTAAATTTGTTCAGGCGCTTATGGTCGGCACTGACAGCCAGCCGATTGAAAAACTTAAAAGCATGGGCGTGTCTTATGCAAGTCTCAAGGGTGTGTTTGATAAACCTATTGCCGAGTTTATAATTATGCGGATACTTGATATATACAAGCATGTACGTACATTTGAGGCACAGCAGAAGGGACACAGCTGGAAGAAAAGGTTCGATTTGCTGGAGTTAACCGGCAAAAAGGCGGCTTTGCTTGGAACGGGTCATATAGGAAAAGAGACGGCGAAACGCCTTAAAGCGTTTGATGCTTATGTTGACGGATTTTCCAGAAGCGGAAAAAGCGCTGATTATTTTGATAATGTATACACTGTTGATGAGCTGGAAGAAAGAATTGGCCAGTATGATATAGTGGTGGTGGCGCTTCCGCTTGCTGAAAACACATATCACCTTTTTAATGACAGAATGTTTGCCACGATGAAGGATAACTCGGTGTATATAAATATAGGACGGGGAGCGGTACAGGATGAAACCGCGCTTTATAACGCTTTAAAAAGCGGAAAGCTGCTTGGGGCAGCTGTAGATGTGTTTGAAAACGAACCTTTAGATAAAGACAGCCCTATGTGGGATATGGAAAATTTCTTTTTCTCACCTCATAACAGCTTCTGTGGGGATAAGAATAATGAGACAACCGAAAAGATTGTTTTGGATAACCTCCGGGCTTTTATTGAGGGTGGAAAGCTGAATAACCTTATTTAGTATAAGTTTTAAGTATATTAGATATTGGATTTCCTGATTAAATTCCAAAAAACAGAAAAAATTTAAAAATAGTACTTGATTTTTCTCCGAAAACATGGTATTTATATAAGCGTAAGTTATGCAGTAACTTGAACAAAGGCGTTCTCAATTTTTTGAGGACGCCTTCTGTGTATAAGAGAAATTTCAATTAGAAAGGATTGAGATATTATGAATGAGATAAAATCAATTCCGGAAATTTATGGAAGCCGTGTCTTTACTGATTCAGTCATGAGAGAAAAACTTCCTAAAAAGATTTACAGGGAACTGAAAAAGACTATCGAAAACGGCACAGAGCTTTCGCCTGAAGTGGCTGAAGTTGTGGCCAACGCTATGAAGGACTGGGCTATAGAAAACGGGGCTACACATTATACACACTGGTTTCAGCCTATGACAGGAATTACGGCTGAAAAGCACGATGCGTTTATTTCACCTCTTGAAGACGGAAAGATAATAATGGAGTTTTCAGGTAAAAACCTTATTAAGGGCGAGCCTGACGCATCCTCGTTTCCTTCGGGAGGTCTGAGAGGAACATTTGAAGCCAGAGGTTATTCTGTTTGGGACTGTACATCACCGGCGTTCCTCAAGGAGGACGCAAGCGGCCTTACCCTCTGTATCCCTACTGCGTTCTGCTCATATACGGGCGAAGCACTTGACAAGAAAACACCTCTGCTCCGTTCTATGGAAGCCATTAACACACAGGCTATAAGGGTATTAAGGCTTTTGGGCGACAATGACACAGCTAAAATTACAACATCTGTAGGGGCTGAGCAGGAATATTTCCTTGTGGATAAAGACATATATAATAAGCGTAAGGATTTAATATTTACAGGACGTACACTGTTTGGAGCTATGCCTCCAAAGGGTCAGCAGCTTGACGACCATTATTTTGGTGCACTTAAAGAAAGAGTAGCTGCTTATATGAAAGACCTGGATATGGAGCTTTGGAAGCTGGGCATATCTGCTAAAACTGAGCATAATGAGGTTGCGCCTGCACAGCACGAGCTTGCACCTATATATGATGATACAAACATAGCTACAGACCACAACCAGCTTGTGATGGAATACATGAAAAAACTCGCTCCACGTCATGGGCTTGAATGTTTGCTCCACGAAAAGCCTTTTGCCGGAGTAAATGGCTCGGGTAAACACAATAACTGGTCTGTGTCAACAGACGGCGGCAGAAACCTTCTTGACCCTGGCAAGGAGCCACATAAAAACAAAATTTTCCTCACATTCCTTCTTGCTGTAATTAAGGCTGTAGATGAAAACGCTGTGCTTTTAAGGCTTGCAGCTTCAAACCCTGGAAACGACCACAGGCTTGGTGCAAATGAGGCTCCTCCTGCTATTATATCCATATTCCTTGGTGAACAGCTTGAGGATATACTCAACCAGATTGAGCTTGGAAACCTCACAAGCAGCAAAAGTGAAACTTCAATGACAATAGGCGTATCAACACTCCCTTCGATTAAAAAGGACGTTACCGACAGAAACAGGACATCTCCATTTGCCTTTACAGGTAACAAATTTGAATTTAGAATGGTACCATCGTCAGATTCTATTGCTTGTCCTAACTACATACTTAATACTATTGTAGCGGAAGCGCTTAAGGAGTTTGCTGATGAGCTTGAAAAGGCTGATAATGTTGACGAGGCTCTTGATAAGCTTATGCAGAGGACAGTTAAGGAACATAAGAAAATCATATTCAGCGGAAACGGCTATTCTGACAGCTGGGTTGAGGAAGCGGCAAGAAGAGGACTTCCAAACTGCCGGTCAATGGTTGATTCTGTTGACTCAATGATTGCGCCGCGTACAGTAAAAATGTTCGAGGAACATAAGGTATTGACAGAGACAGAATGTGCCGCAAGGGCGGAGATAATGTATGAAAGCTATATCAATAAGGTTCAGATTGAGGCAAGGACAATGATTGATATGGTGGCAAAACAGATTAAGCCTGCGGTTATAGCCTATGCCAAGGTAGTGGCTGACACAGTCGCTTCACTTTCAGCAGTTGGTGCTGACGCTGATGTGGAAAGAGAGCTTCTTGGTAATATAACAGCAAACATATCTTTACTTGATGCTGGATTCAAAAAGCTCAAAAAAGAGCTTGATAAATCCGTTTCTATTGAAGATGTCAAAGAAAAAGCTGTTTTTGTAAAGGACCATGTGTTTACTTCTATGGAGGAGCTTAGAAAACCTGCTGATGAGCTTGAAATGCTTGTCGATGAGGAATACTGGCCGTTCCCAACATATGGTGATATACTGTTTTATGTATAATTAAATAAAAATTTTAGCCGGACCGATTATGGTCCGGTTTTTTATTGCAGAATAAATAACTTAACAGTAAAAATTAATACAACACTATACTTAATATATTGTTGTATATATTTTAATACAATACAATTTTATATACCGGTTGAATCTGCACAGTGCACTAATTTACATTATTTAGTATACATATTATTTCGTTATAATATAGTATGACTTGTAAATGTTGAGGTATAAAGTTGTATAAAAAATATATTACAGTTATCTATTTTGTATATATCTGGAAATTCCGAGTGTAAAATATAATCAAAAATGGTATTTATTTGAGCCGGTCGTTATGGATTGCGTTTAAAAAAGTACAATAACCTTATTGAAACTAAAAAATTTTGTTGTATAATAAATATGTAAGTATATTATACCCATTGGGTTGGGAGGAAATGCCAATGTACCTAGACGACAGACGTGTCAGGATAATTGCCGGACACTATGGCAGCGGAAAGACTGAATTTGCGGTTAATTATGTTACAAATTTAAAGAAGCTCACGAAAAAAAAGGTCGCTATTTCAGACATGGATATAGTTAATGTCTATTTCAGGTCAAGAGAAAGAAGGCAGGAGCTTATTTCCCAGGGAATAGAGGTATTCGACTCATCAATAGGAGCCTCAGCCGACCTGCCTGCCATACCAAAAGAAATGGTAATACCTTTTCTGGACAAGGAATATGATTATGTTGTGGACTTGGGCGGAAACGATGTAGGTACAATAGTGTTGGGCCGTTTCAGAGAACACATGGATTTATCAGAAGTTGATTTTTTTATGGTTGTTAACGTTTACAGACCTGATACACAGGATGTAAAAAGCATTATAGAACAAAAGGAAAGGCTTGAGTTTTCCTCAAAATTAAAGGTTACAGGATTTATCAATAACTCAAATCTTATAAGAGAAACTACTGCCGCCGATTTGCTTTATGGAGATGGCATTCTGCGTGAGGCAAGCCGGCAGACAGGTGTTCCTATAAAATATACTTCCTATGTAAAGGAGGTTGTTAAGGATATGACGCCTGAAGTCGAAGCTGAGCTTTCAGGTGACGTTATACCATTAAAGTACTATATGCGTGAAGTGTGGATGTAAGCTTATTACAGGGAGGTGCTTTTTTTAATGGCAAAGTTTAATGTTAAGTTTGACGAGGCATTATGTAAAGCCTGCTGTCTGTGCATGACTGCTTGTCCAAAGGACTTGATTGTTCTTAATACTGAGATAACTAATGACTCCGGTTACACACCTGCTATGATGTCCGATATGGAAAGCTGTATCGGCTGTTGTAGCTGTGCAAGAATGTGTCCGGATTGTGTAATAACAATCGAGAAGAATGACTGAGAGAGGGGGATTACATAATGGCAAAGATTCTTATGAAAGGTAACGAAGCTACAGGCAAAGCCGCAATTCTTGCAGGATGTACATTTTTTGCCGGCTATCCTATAACTCCGCAGAATGAGGTGCCTGAATATTTATCAAGGGAATTACCGCTTGCTGGAGGCACTTTTGTACAGGCCGAATCAGAGGTAGCGGCTATTAATATGCTTTATGGAGCTGGAAGCGCAGGAGCAAGATGCATGACATCTTCTTCTTCACCGGGAATTGCGCTTAAACAGGAAGGTATTGGATACTGTGTATTTGGAGAGGTTCCTTGTGTTATTAACTCAGTATCACGTGGCGGCCCTGCTCTTGGTACAATACAGCCTTCACAGCAGGATTATAATCAGGCTACAAGAGGCGGCGCTAACGGAGACTATCACATACCGGTATTGGCTCCTGCATCAATTCAGGAAGCTGTTGACGCTATTAAAGAGGCGTTTGAAATTGCTGATTTTTACAGGACACCTGTTATGGTTCTTCAAGATGGACTTATTGGCCAGATGATGGAGCCGGTTGACTTTGATGTTCCTGTTAAGAAAAGAGAGGTACCTCCTAAGAGCGAGTGGGCTTTGGGATACGGCAAAGGCACACCTCATATTATTGAAGGTATTGTTATTGATGCCCCAGCCTGCGAGCAGAAAAATCTCAGGTTCTTCAGAGATAAATACGATGTAATGGAGAAAAATGAGGTTAAATATGAGGAATACATGATGGACGATGCTGAGTATGCTTTTGTTGCGTATGGTTCATCATCAAGAATTTGCAAAACAGCAATTAAAACACTCAGGGACAAAGGAATTAAGATAGGACTTATCAGACCTCAGACATTGTGGCCATTCCCACAGGTTCCATTCCAGAACAAAAACATTAAGCTTTTTATTGATGTTGAGATGAACATGGGACAGATGGTTCCTGACGTAGCCCTTGCCTGCAACGATAAAAACAAGGTAAAATTCTTCGGCAGATGCGGTGGTATGATACCGTCACCGGAGGAAGTTGTTGAGGCTGCAGAAAAGATTATAGGAGGTGCTGAATAATGTCTACAACAATATTCAAAAAACCTAACGGACTTACAGACAGAAAGCTTCATTACTGCCCTGGCTGCGGACATGGTATTGTCCATAGGCTTATAGCGGAATGTGTTGATGAAATGGGAGAGACAGACAATACTGTTATTCTTGCACCTGTAGGCTGCGCAGTTTTTATCCCTAACTACTTTGTTTATGATTCAATTCACTGTGCTCATGGCCGTGCTCCTGCCAGTGCAACTGGCGTTAAAAGGGTTCATCCGGACAAGACAGTTATTACATATCAGGGCGATGGCGACCTTGCTTCTATAGGTATGGCTGAGATTATCCATGCAGCAGCCAGAGGCGAAAAGTTTACAACAATTTTCATCAATAATGGTATATATGGTATGACAGGCGGCCAGATGGCTCCTACAACACTTCCGGGTATGAAAGCTACTACTTCTCAGAACGGACGTGACATACATGTAAACGGAAACCCTATCCGTGTATCAGAGCTTTTGAGCTCACTTGATGGTCCTGCCTATATCGAAAGGGTGGCTGTTGACTCTCCTGCACATGTAATCAAGACAAAAGCTGCAATTAAAAAAGCCCTCCAATATCAGAAAGAAGGCCTTGGATTCTCACTTGTTGAGGTAGTTTCAAACTGTCCTACAAACTGGGGTACATCTGCGGTAAAAGCTATGGAGTTTGTCAAAGAGAAAATGATTCCATACTATCCTCTTGGAGTATATAAAGATATTAAGGAGGGAAAATAATATGGGCAAAACATTTAGAATAAGCTGTTCCGGATTCGGCGGACAGGGTGTTATGGCTTTAGGTAAGCTCCTCGTTTATGCTGGAATGGATGAGGGAAAAGAGGTATCATGGGTTCCTTCTTATGGTCCTGAAATGCGAGGCGGTACAGCCAACTGTTCTGTTATAGTTTCTGAAGACCCTATAGCCAGCCCTATTGTTGACACAAATATTGGTGTCAATGTAGTAATGAATCTTCCTTCTTTCCATAAGTTTGTTCCAAAGACAGCAGATGGCGGGGTTGTATTTGTAAACTCAAGCATTATACCTGATAAAGTAGAAATACCTGGAGTAAAGGCTTATTATATTCCTGTAAACGATATAGCAAATGAGCTTGGTAATCCACGTATGGTCAACATTATAATGCTCGGCGCTATAGTTGAAGCTCTCCATATTGTTGATGTAGAAAGCATCTTTAAACCGGGCGGCGCTTTTGAGCATGTATTTGGTGCAAGCAAGGCAAAACTTATTCCTGCGAATAAAATTGCTATGGAAAAGGGCGCTGAGGCTGCCAGAAAATGTATGTAATGTTATAACAGATTATAATAATTTGGACGGGGAATTATCCCCGTCTTTTTTTGTGGTAATTGTAAACAAATAATAACAAATTAGTTGACAATCACCCTTGTTGCACATATAATTAAGCTTGTTTAAATCTGCGGCCACAGATAAATAGTCTTTATTTATACAGTACAATTGGAGGTCTGTCAATGAAAAATGAAGTGTCTCAAAACCGGGTTACGGCTCATGAAATGACGTACTGCGCGATTTCCGCAGCGGTAATGTGTATATTGGGGCCTATGAGCATACCAATAGGGGCTGTACCGGTTTCGTTTACAAATCTTGTCATATACATATCAGTTTTTATTCTGGGTATGAAACGCACGGCGATTAGTTATTTAATATATCTTTTTATTGGGGCTTTTGGACTTCCCGTATTTTCTGGCTATACAGGTGGCTTTGCCAAGTTCGCAGGGCCAACAGGAGGATATCTGATTGGATTTATATTTATGTCGCTTATCTGCGGCTTTTTTGCAGAGAAATTCAAGAATAAGCTCGTTATAGTTTTTGGAATGATTTTAGCCACCGCTGTAGCGTACGCGTTTGGTACAGCATGGTTTGTTGCAATAACTGAAAGTGGCTGGGGATATGCCTTTGGTATATGTGTGCTGCCTTTTATATTTGGTGACATTGTCAAAATCCTGATATCAATGCTGGCTGGTCCGGCTGTGGAACGGCGGCTGAAGAAAGCTGAAATTTCTTAAAGACTGGAGGTGCTGTGTTTTGTCCGACTTAATCAAAGAATTATATAAAAAAGTAATGTCCGGTGAAGATTTAGATATGGAGCAAGCTTTTGCTCTGTATTTTGAAAATTCAGATGAATTGTCTGATGCCGCTAATAAAATTAGAATGAGTTTCTGCGGCAGTAAATTTGATTTTTGTACAATAGTAAATGCCAAAAGTGGAGCCTGTAGTGAAGACTGCAAATTTTGTGCCCAATCTTCGTTTTATGATGTTAAGGAGCCTGAAAGTTACGGTCTAAATGAAGCTTTGATAATTAAAAATATAGATGAATGCAGTAAAAGCGTCATAAAACGTTTATCAATTGTCACATCCGGCAGAAGCCTGAATGACGGAGAGATAAAAGTAATTTGTGATTTGCTGGACAAAAAAAATACAGGTATAAACATATGTGTTTCCGGAGGGCTAATGAGCTTTGAACAATTTATAAAGCTTAAGAAATCAGGAGTAACCAGAATACATTGTAATATTGAAACATCAAGGGATAATTTTAAAAATATATGTTCAACCCATACTTTTGAGGACAAGATAAATACTATTAAATATGCTCAGATGGCAGGGCTGGAAGTTTGCTCAGGTGGAATAATAGGGCTTGGAGAAAGCTATAAGGACAGAATCAGTATGGCCTATGAACTGAAAAAGCTTAATATAAAATCCATACCCGTAAATATTTTAAACCCCATAAAGGGAACTCCGTTTGAAAATAAGAACAGACTATTATATGATGATATAATAAGGACTTTAGCTGTATTCAGGTTTATTCTTCCTGATTCATTTATAAGGCTTGCCGGAGGGCGTAGACTTTTAAATGATAACGGCAGAAGATGCCTGTTATCTGGTGCAAATGCAGCAATTACCGGTGACATGCTTACTACAAAGGGTATAGCTTTTACAAATGATAAAAATATGATTGAGAAGTTGGGATTTATAGATTAATACTATAGCTGATGCCGTAATGTTTACGGCATTTTTTGCGTTTTTATTTGCCGGTGTTCGCGTTGATATATTTAGTTTTTAATGGTAATATATATCGAAGGAGGTGTGTATATTGGCTGAAGATGAATTTTTAACCGGAACTGTGGAAGATATTATTTATTCTAACAGTGAAAACGGCTATACAGTGTTTTCCATAGAAAATGAAGATGACGAGGTTGTCTGTGTAGGCACTGTTCCGGATATACACACGGGTGAAAGCGTTAAGCTTACTGGAAGCTGGACAATGCACAGTACTTATGGACTACAGTTTCAGGTACTGTATTACGAAAAAACAATGCCTGAAAGCGTTGAAGGTATTGAAAAATACCTTTCTTCAGGCATAATCAGCGGAATTGGAAAAAAGACCGCCAAAAGGATTGTTGAAAGGTTTGGAGAGGCATCTTTTTATGTGATAGAGGAAAAACCTGAAAGGCTTGTTGAGATACGCGGAATTACCTATGAAAAGGCGATGCGTATAAGCGAAATGTTTATTCAGCAAAACGAGCTGAGAAAAACCATGATGTTTCTACAGCAGTTTGGTGTAACTCCGGCATATGCCATGAGAATTTTTAAAAAATATAAAGACAAGACTGTAACGATTGTAC
Source organism: Lachnospiraceae bacterium NSJ-143 (assembly GCA_022867625.1). Lineage (GTDB taxonomy): Bacteria > Bacillota > Clostridia > Lachnospirales > Anaerotignaceae > Neoanaerotignum_A. Next base: position 81,253 of record JALIFM010000008.1, on the reverse strand, counting down.
AGAATAACCCTTATAAACTGGCAGATGATATATTTGGCATAGGCTTTAAAATGGCTGATAAAATAGCGGCATCTACCGGTTTCAGCCCTGATTCCCCAGAAAGGATTAAGGCTGGTGTAAAATATATACTAAACCAGGCAGCCGGTGACGGACATGTATATTTGCCGTCTGACGAGTTAATAAGCAAAACCTCTGAAATTCTGGGCGTAGAAGGTGCTGTTGTTGAAAATGTACTTATAGAGCTTCAGATAGACCACCAGATTTGGCAGGACAAAACAGATAACGGCAGCAGGATATATCTCAATATCTTTTATTACGCCGAAGTTTCAGTAGCTAAAAAGCTGCTTGAGCTATACTGTGACAAAGGCACTTATTCCAATGAATATTATGAGGGGCTTATTGAAAAGGCAGAGGAAAAGACAGGCATTGAGCTTGCCGATATGCAGAAAAAAGCTGTATTGGAGGCATTGAATCAGGGAGTGCTTGTTATAACAGGCGGTCCCGGAACTGGAAAAACTACCATTATAAATACAATAATTACATTGCTTGAAGACGACGGGAAAAAAATAGTTTTAGCGGCCCCCACAGGCCGTGCTGCAAAGCGCATGACAGAAGCTACAGGGCATGACGCACAGACAATACACAGGATACTTGGAATAACATATGTAAACGATGACAGCAGGCACCAGACATTCGACAAAAATGAGGATGACCCTATTGACGCTGACGTTATAATAATAGATGAAAGCTCTATGGTTGATATACTCCTTATGAGTAACCTCCTGAAAGCGATAAAGGCAGGAACAAAGCTGATACTTGTCGGCGATGTTGACCAGCTTCCATCTGTAGGAGCTGGAAACGTGCTGAAGGATATAATACAAAGCGGCGTAATAGAGGTGGTACGCCTTACTGAGGTGTTCAGGCAGGCGCGGGAAAGCGCTATTATTATGAATGCCCACAGGATAAACAGCGGACAAATGCCGGTACTGAATGAAAAAGACAAAGACTTTTTTCTTGTAAGGCGTTCAAACAGCGTTGAAGCCTTAAAAACAGTTAAGGAGCTTATTACAAAAAGGCTTCCTGCGTTTTCTGGCTGCGACCCCTTTAACGATATGCAGGTGCTGACGCCTATGAGAAAAGGTCAGCTTGGCGTCTACGAGCTTAACAAATATCTCCAGGAAACATTAAATCCGCCGGAAAAAGGAAAACCTGAAAAGGCGTTCAAAAACTTTATACTCCGTCAGGGCGACAAAGTAATGCAGATAAAAAATAATTATAACATTGAATGGAAGCTGTATGAAAACAACAGGCAAACAGATGCCGGATTAGGTGTTTTTAATGGAGACTGTGGAATAATTGAAAAAATTGATAATGATGATGAAACAATAACTGTGCTTTTTGATGACGGCAAAAAGGTTGTTTATGATTTTATTCAACTTGATGAAATTGAGCTGGCTTATGCAGTTACTATACACAAATCACAGGGCAGCGAATATCCGGTTGTTATAATTCCGCTTATAAGCGGTCCGCCAATGCTTTTAAGCAGAAACCTGCTTTATACAGCTGTTACGAGAGCCAGAACGCTTGCTGTGATTGTTGGACTTTCGGATACAATAAGGAGAATGGTTGATAATAACCGTGAGATAAACCGGTATTCAACACTGGATTTAAGAATAAAAAATATATATGATTTTATTAACCAGTAAATTATTATTATGAAATTTTCAGATTATATAATAGACTTTATATATCCGCCAAGATGCTGTATCTGCGGAGAGCTCATAGGTTATGCAAGTAAAATGACAATGTGTGAAAAGTGCAGAGACAGTATTTCTTATATTGACAAAGATATTGATTATTCTGCTACACTTAAAAATAAATTCAATATTGAAATATATTTTGACTGCGGCGAGGCTGTTTTCAGATATTCAGATGTAAAATCCGCAATCGAAAGGTTCAAATACTTTGGAGAGAGAAATATAGGAAAAAGTTTCGCATATTTAATGTATGAGCACTGGAAAAACAACGATAAGCTTAAATATGCCGACTATCTTGTTTCTGTACCTTTAAATAAAGCCAGATTAAAAGAAAGAGGCTATAATCAGGCTGAATATCTTGCAAACGAGTTTTCAAAACTTACCAGAATAAAGCATGTGCATGGCGCAATTAAAAGAATAAGGGATACAAAACCACAAAATTTGCTTGACGCAAAAGAAAGGGTTGAAAACGTAAAGAATGCGTTTGCTGTAGTAAATGAAAGTATTAAAGGAAAAACTGTACTTATAATTGATGATATTTTTACAACAGGCTCAACTATTAACGAATGTGCCGCTGCATTGAAAAAACAAGGTGCCGCAAAGGTTATGTTTTTAACTTTTTCAGCAGCGGGAAATAACTTAGGAAGTGATAAAAATGTATAACGCGGGTTTAATTTTGGAGGGCGGCGGAATGCGCGGTGTTTACACTGCTGGAGTGCTCGACTGCTTTCTTGACAACAATATAGAATTTTCATCATGCTATGCAGTTTCTGCCGGAGCGTGTCACTGTTGCAGTTTTTTATCAAAGCAGCATAGAAGGGCTTTTGATGTTAATGTAGACTATCTTAAGGACAGGCATTACGCTGGTGTTTTAAGCTTAATTACTACAGGTGACTATTTTGGAGTAAAAATGGTTTATGATGATATACCGAATAAGCTTAATGTTTATGACTACAATAAATTTAACAGCTATAACGGCCTGTTTAAAGCTGTGGTAACCAATGTTGAGACAGGAAAGCCGGAATACATTGATATCAGGGACATGAAAAAGGACATTGTATATATCAGGGCTTCAAGCTCACTGCCGGTTTTTGCGAGGATTGTGGAGATTAATGGCAAAAAGTACCTTGATGGCGGTGTGACAGATTCCATACCTGTTAAAAAATCGCAGCAGGACGGAAACGTAAAAAACGTAGTAATACTTACCAGAGATATTACCTACAGAAAAGAACCTAATAAATTTATGCCTTTAATCAAAAGGAAGTACAAAAACTATCCAAACCTTATTAAAAGCATTGAAAACAGACATATTATTTATAACCAAACCCTCAGCTATGTTAGAAGCGAGGAGGAAAAGGGGAATATTTTTGTTATAAGGCCAAAAAGACCTGTTAAGCTTGGACGCCTTGAAAAGAACAGGAAAAAGCTTTACTCACTGTATAAACAAGGCTATGCTGATGCGGCAAGGTCAATTAAAAAGGTAAAAAAATACTTGGAAAGCTAGGAGGAATTTATGTTTGAGACGATTGGATTTTTTTCCAAGCTGGCGGCAAGCCTGATATTTGTAAATCCTGTGCTTGGAAAAATAAAAAAAGTAAGGGAAAAAGATGGAGATGAGGCCGCCGATAAGTATATCTTTGAGTTTGTTAAGGACTGGTCACAGAAACGCCTTAATGATACTGGCTGCCATATTTTTGTCCATGGAGCAGAAAATATACCGGAAAACCAGAATGTGCTGTTTGTAAGCAACCATCAGAGTAATCTGGATTTTGTTCTGCTTTTGGCCAAGCTCAATAAGCCTGTTGGGTTTATAGCAAAGGTTGAGCTTGAAAAAATACCACTGCTGAGGGACTGGATGAGGGTGATAAACTGTCTGTTTATGGACAGGGACGATATGCGTCAGCAGGTTAAAACTATAGTTGAGGGCATAAACCTTTTGAAAAGCGGAAAATCCATGGTTGTTTTCCCTGAGGGGACGAGGTCTAAAGACGGCAAAATGATAGATTTTAAGGCCGGGAGTTTTAAGCTTGCTACAAAAAGCAAGGTTCCTATTGTTCCGGTTACAATAGACGGCACATTTAATGCCCTTGAGGGTAACGGGAATAAACTGATACCGGGTGATATTAATTTATATATCCATGAGCCTGTGCATATTGACAGGCTGTCAAAGGAAGAAGCAGATTCTCTTAATGTATATGTAAGGAATATAATAATAAGGCCGTTGGAGGAAAAATATGGCAAGCAGCAATAAATTTAAAAAATGTGTTCTTGTTTTTTTATTTACAGTGGTATCCATATTGTTTTCGGGATGTGGTTCTGTAAGCTCAATCAATGGAGGTGAGCTTTCGCCTGACAACCTTCAGGTGCATTTCATATCTGTAGGACAGGGAGACAGCGAGCTTATTAAACTTCCTACAGGAGAAAACATACTTATTGATGCCGGAGATACTGACTGTGACGAATATCTGGTAAATTACTTAAAACAGCAGGGTGTTGAAGAAATTGATATGGCGGTGGCAACACACCCGCACAGCGACCATATTGGTTCAATGCAGGACGTAATTGAAAATTTCAAAGTTAAAAAAATACTAATGCCTGATTTTGATTATGATACGCTGACTTACACCAATTTGCTTTACTCTATTGATGAAAACGGGGTTGACAGAATTGTCGCAAAGTACGGTGATACCTTTGATGAGGGAGAGGCTCACTTTGAAGTTTTAGGCCCAGTAGTACAGTATGATGATGCCAATAATATATCAATAGTCCTTATGATGACTTACGGCGACAATAAATTCCTTTTTACTGGTGACCAGGAAAAAACAGCAGAGAATGACCTTTTAAGTATGGGGTACGATTTAAGTGCGGATGTACTTAAGGTTGGGCATCATGGTTCTTCAACCTCATCATCACAGGAATTTATTAATGCTGTAAGGCCAAGCATAGCAGTGATAGAGGTCGGCGAGGGCAACGAGTATGGCCTGCCTAAGGATGAGGTCATAATGCGCATTGCCAGAAGCGGTGCTACCGTTTACAGGACAGACAGGTCTGGGAATATTGTTGTATCATCTGACGGAAAAGAGCTTTATGTAGCTACTGACGATACACTGGATTCGATTTTTGATGTGTCGGCAGAATATCCGGACAGCAGCGCTGAAAGCCAGCCGGTGTTATCTCAAACATCTGATACTGATGAAAAGCTTCAGAACAGTGAGGTTTCAGAGAGTTTTATAGGAAACAAAAACTCTAAAATATATCATTCGCCTGACTGCAAATCCCTGCCTGCTGAAAAAAACAGGGTTGCTCTTGATTCTAAGGAAGCTGCCGAAAAGGCCGGGTTTACGCCATGTAAAAACTGTATAAAATAATAATGAAGCCGCCATATAAATGGCGGTATTTTTTTGCCAATAAACAAAACAGCGGAAAAATCAATAAGCCATATGAATAGTATATAATAATTATCTGGTGGAGGCTTATTGTATGAAAAATCATTCAAAGTCTGAAAGCAACAGCTTAAAACGCTGTTTCGGTTTAAGGGAATCTGTAACCATAACTGTAGGTACAGTAATAGGAGTCGGCCTTTTTACAGTAGGGGCAAACATGGTAGGTGTTATGGGCAATTCAGTAATATTTGCTACACTGGCGGCTTTGGCGGTAAGCATTTATCCGGCGCTTTTGTATGCGGAAATGAGTTCGATGCTGCCTTTTGCCGGTGGTACATACCAATATGCTACATATGGAATAAACAGGCTGTTTGGAATGCTGGCTGGCTGGAGCTTTATAATATCTATGGTTTCTGTTGCAAGTGGGGAGGCACTGGCATTCAGCTTTTATTTTAAAAAACTGTTTGAAGCGTTAGGATTTACTTTGTGTTTAGACGACCGAATAATAGCATGCGCGATTGTTTTGGGATTTATAGCTTTAGGTGTAAAAGGGGTTGAAATTACAGGGAAATTACAGAATGGTTTTATGTTTTTCTTCTGGGGTGTTGCTGTTGTATGGTTCTTTTCCATGATACCGAGCTTTAATTTATCAAACATAAATCTGGTCCATGGCAGCGGTATTATAAATTTAAAAGAATTTCTACCTTCCGTAGCTATGATTTGGTGGTGTTTTGCCGGTTTTGAAACATGCTGCGCCATGGGTGAGGAAATAAAATACCCGCATATTAATCTGCCGCGGGCTTTATTTTTAGCCCCATTTATAGTTTTTACTGTCAATGGCTTGTTTCAATGGGTACTGCTTGCGGCTGTTCCGCCAGATTCAATGAAATTATTGGCAGAATCTGCTGCGCCTTACGCGGAAGGTATGAAGATTGCAGGTATAGCCGGTTTTCCGCTCATAATGCTCTGTGCCGGAATAGCCTTTGGAGGGGATTTTTCAACTCTTAACGCAAGCATAACCGCTCCGGCCCGCTACTTATTTACCATGTCAAGAGACGGGGTAATTCCAAGGGTATTTTCTTATGTACACAGCAAATATAATACCCCATGGATATCTGTTATATTTTTAGGGTTGCTGATGATTGTTTTAATAGGTACAAATTCAATAAAATATATTGCTTCTCTGTCTCTTTCTGCAACATTGTTTTATTATATTCTGGGTATAGTTTCAGCTCTGAGGTTGAGAAAACGATATCCAAACGCCAACAGATGCTATAAAGCACCATTGATAAATATAGGGGCGACTTTAAGCATAGTTATTTATATTATAATGATTGCTCAGCTTGAGCTCAGTGCGGTGTTGGCGGGCATTGTGTGGTGTTTGTCCGGGGCGGCTATTTATATTTACTACCAAAGGAAGAATAATCTGGAAACCAAAAATATTGAATTGCCTGAAATAGGCTTTGACTTTCCTCAGGAGAGTGAAAAAATAAAAATGGACAGGGAATACAGAAATTGGAAGATTATTGTAGCAATATGTACTTTGTTTGTTACTGCACTGTATATTGTACCTTGTTTTGCCGACTAAAGCTGGCAGAATAATAACTTGTTTTTTGTTAAAATTTATTATGGACGAATTAATATTTTAACAGGTTCTCTTTTGTACTTCTTATACATAAAGATAAAAAGACAACTTTACTTCAGGAGAAAATAATGGTAAGAGAACAATCTCTGACACATGGAAATGTGTTTAAAACACTTTTGGGTTTTTCAATTCCTTTTCTTATAACAAATGTTTTTCAGGCGCTTTATGGAGCGGCCGACCTTTTTATGGTTGGCAGATTTACAGATTCCGCTGGAGTTTCTGCGGTAGCTACAGGAAGCCAGATTATGCAGACTGTAACAGGGCTTATTGTAGGAATGACTACAGGCGGAACAGTAATGATTGCTCAGCATTTTGGCGCGGGCAGAAAAAAAGATATGGCAAATACAATAGCTACAGCAGTCAGCATATTTGGATTTCTGGCAATATTTTTAACTTCTCTGATTATAATATTCCTTGATTTTATATGTGCAGCCATGATGGTGCCTGATGAATCATATGAGCTTACGAGGCAGTATTTAATGATTTGTTCAACTGGAATTATATTTATATTTGGATTTAACACAGTAAGCAGCGTATTGAGGGGAATAGGCGATTCTAAAACGCCGTTTTATTTTATAGCTATCGCCTGTTTTACAAATATAATGGCAGACTATATTTTGGTCGGCATATTTGATATGGGACCTCAGGGCGCTGCCGTAGCTACAGTTACCGCACAGGCGTTAAGCATGATTATGTGTTTTATTTATTTAAATAAAAAAGGACATATATATAAATTCAAAACAAAAAAGCCGTCTGTAGGATATATATACTCAAGAGGCATACTGAGCATAGGCATACCTATTGCTATGCAGGAGATGTTTGTAAATATATCGTTTTTAATTATAACGGCGGTTATAAATTCAATGGGCGTTACAGCTTCTGCGGCTGTTGGAGTTGTTGAAAAGCTTATAATGTTCAGCATGCTGCCTACAACAGCTTTCGCTTCTGCCGTGTCAGCCATGACAGCACAAAACATAGGTGCCGGCTTAACAGACAGGGCAAAAAAATGTATGTACTCGGGTGTGGTACTTTCTTTAGTGTTTGGCATAGCCTGTTATATATTGGCACAGGTAAACACAGAGATTATGATATCCATTTTTACAAGCGACAAGGAGGTTATGTACCAAGGAACGCTTTATTTAAAAAGCTATAGTCTTGACTGTATAATTGTCTGCTTTGTTTTCTGCATGAACACATTTTTCAGCGGGAGCGGGCATGCTGTTTTTCCTCTGGTACATAGTATTTTTGCAACATTTTTAATTCGTATACCGCTTTCTTATATTCTAAGCCGCATGCCTAATGCTTCAATGTTTTATATAGGCTTTGCTGCACCTTTAGCATCGTTTGTTTCAATGCTTCTATGTTTCTGGTTTTTCAACAGGATTTACACACGCCAGCATACTTATAATTAAATCCAAAAATTTAGCCTCAGACTAAAACTTCAGTTTGGGGCTTATAGTATTTTTAATAATACCAGCCAAAAATAAAGGTTCTTTTAGAATATTGTGTTGCAGTAATAGAAAAAAAGTTTATAATAAGCTTAAAACGTTCTTGATTTATAGTCAGTCTGCAAAAGGAGTGCAAATTTTATGGATTATGCAAAAATGTCTCTTGAAATGCACGAAAAATGGCGTGGTAAAATTGAAGTAATATCAAAGGTTCCTGTAAAAACTAAAGATGATTTGTCTCTTGCCTATACCCCGGGAGTTGCACAGCCGTGTCTTGAGATTCAGAAGGATTTGTCAAAGTCCTATATGTATACAAGGAGGGGAAACCTTTGCCTAGTCGCAACAGACGGCTCCGCTGTGCTTGGACTTGGTAATATAGGTCCTGAAGCCGGAATGCCCGTTATGGAAGGCAAATGTGTCTTATTTAAAGAGTTTGCAGATGTGGACGCGTTTCCTCTGTGTATAAAAAGCAGCGATGTTGATACGATAGTAAATACTATCTGGCTTATATCAGGAAGCTTTGGAGGAATAAACCTTGAGGATATATCAGCTCCAAGGTGCTTTGAGATAGAAAAAAAGCTGAAAGAAAAATGCAGTATTCCGGTGTTTCATGATGACCAGCATGGTACGGCAATAATTACATTGGCCGGGCTTACAAACGCATTAAAAATAGTTAACAAAAATAAAGATAAGGTTAAAGTTATTGTCAATGGTTCGGGCGCGGCTGGAATTTCAATTACAAGGCTTTTGCTGAAAGCAGGGTATCCGAATATAATACTGTGTGATACAAAGGGAGCTATTTATGCTGGCAGAGATAGCCTTAACGCAGTTAAAGCCGAAATAGCAGGGCAGACAAATAGCAAGCATGAAAGTGGCAGCCTTAAAGAAGTAATAAAAGGCGCCGATGTTTTTATCGGTGTAAGCGCTCCAAATACAGTAACGTGTGATATGGTTAAGACAATGGCAGAAAATCCAATTATATTTGCCTGCGCAAATCCCACTCCGGAGATTTTTCCTGATGAGGCGAAAAAAGGCGGAGCAGCTGTAATTGCGACCGGGCGGAGTGATTATCCCAACCAGATTAATAATGTTCTGGCATTTCCCGGAATATTCAGAGGAGCTTTTGATGTACATGCCTCTGATATAAATGATGAGATGAAGCTGGCGGCGGCATATGCGCTTGCTGAGCTTGTAAAAGAGGAAGAGCTGAACCCTGACTACATTATACCAAAAGCGTTTGACAGCCGTGTTGGGCCTGCTGTTGCGGCTTCTGTAGCTGTTGCGGCTGTTAAGTCCGGTGTGGCGAAAAATAGAATTTCATATGATGACGAGTATAACTCAGTATCCAGAAGAATGGCTGATAAGCTGAAATAAATAAAACAAAGCCGGAATCGTAATATTTATAGTTCGATTCCGGCTTTTCTTTAAAATCTTTGCTGGTGCATCCACAGGTTTATCATAGCTCTTTGTGGCAGTACCTTTGCTGTAAAATGAGCAAGTTTTACGTAAAAGCTGTAAACTGACATATCCCTGCCTTTGCATGCGTCACGGAGTGCTTTTAATGCTACTTTGCGAGGTTTTACCATTCCACAGAAATTATTTGTCGCTTTTCTGGCGCCGATTTCAGCACGGTTATATAAATCTGTATCCATCCACCCGGGGCAAACAGCTGTAACTGAAATACCGCGGTCTCTTAATTCTACATTCAGTGCCCTTGAGTAATTTCTTATAAACGCTTTGGTAGAACTGTATATATTTTGATATGGAAGGGGCTGAAAGGCTGCCTGAGAAGATATGTTTATTATATGGCTTCCTTTTTTCATATATGGTATACATATAAGGCCCATAGAGATAACACCATTGACATTAAGGTTAACCATATTTGTTGATTCGTCTATATTCAATTCATCGTATGAGCAGAACTTGGCATAGCCGGCGTTATTTATCAGATATGAAATATCGGGCTTGGACTCCTCCAACTGGCCGGAAAACCTTTTAATATCATTTATATCGGACAGGTCGACAGAAAAAGTTTTAATCTTATTGCCTAATTTCTTTTCAAGCATGTCAAGCTTTTTACGGTTACGCGCTATGGCCCAGATTTCTTCTATATTACTGTCTTTTGCCAGTATTGCGGCAAATTCCCTTCCAAGGCCTCCGCTAGCACCGGTAACCAGTGCGATTTTTTTGCCGTTCATATTATTGACCTCCCATTAATCAGTTTAATTCTTATTATAGCATGTGAATTTAAAAAAATACAAAGTATTGGATATAATACACTGTTGACTTGCGGTTTATAATAAGATATAATATTTTTCCAACAAGCATTATAAATTCAGCGAGGTATTAAGTTTGAATATATATTTCGATACAAAAAATAGAATGTATTTAAAGGCATTGTCTATATTAAAATAAAGGCGTGCCTTTTTGTGTTTTTAAATATAATAAATTACATATTATTGTGGATTGGGCAGGTGAGTGTTGATTTGGAGCTAATCAGGGATAATTTTAAAAAACTGGCGGTCATAGTGCTTATAGGCATATTATTTTTCTGGTCACTTAATAATTATAAGACTGTTTTGGGGTCATTTGGCAACATAGTTTCGTTTTTCACACCATTTATTATGGGGCTTTGTTTTGCATTTGTTGTAAATGTACTCTTAAGACTTACAGAAAAGACATGGTCAAATGTTTTTAAAAACCGCAGAGGCAGAATATATACAAAACTTAAAAGGCCGCTCTGCCTTATTATAAGCCTTATTATAATTATCGGCGTTATATTTGTTATACTTTTTATAATCGTACCGGAGCTTAACAGGACAGTTTCTTCTGCTATAGATATGCTGCCTGAATACGTGGGGCATATTGAATCCTGGTGGGGGAAGCTTTCTGATGAACTCAAAGCATATTCTATAGTACTGCCGCAGTTTGAGCTTAATCCACAGGAAATAGGGAATGTTGTAAGGGATTTTCTGAACGAAAGCGGTAATTATTTAATTAATAAGACATTTGAGTTTACAGCATCAGTTATTTCGTTGGTTGTAAATATAATCCTTGGGCTTGTTTTCTCAATTTATATACTTCTTGGCAAAGAAAAGCTTGCACGGCAATGTGTGAAAGTGATATACGCATTTTTGCCAAGACGAAAAGCTGAAAATGTGTTGGGAATATTAAGGCTCTCAAACCGTGTTTTTACCAATTTTATAACAGGGCAGTTTACTGAGGCCGTAATAATAGGGATACTTTGCTTTGTTGGCATGAGCTTTTTAAGGATACCTTATCCGGCAATGATTTCAATACTGGTTGGGTTTACTGCCCTGATACCTGTTTTTGGGGCATTTATAGGCACAATAATAGGAGTGTTCCTTATATTGATGGTTTCTCCTGTAAAAGCCCTGTGGTTTGTGATTTTTATTATAATTTTACAGCAGCTTGAGGGTGACCTTATATATCCAAGGGTTGTTGGAAAATCAGTAGGACTTCCGGGAATATGGGTATTATTGGCAGTAACAGTGGGCGGAAGCGCTTTAGGGTTTTTAGGTATGCTTTTGAGTGTTCCGGTTTGCTCTGTACTGTATACGGTTTTTGCCGGACTTGTAAGCTCCAGACTTAATAAAAAGAATTTTAAGATTGAAAATTAAATATAACATGAAAGAAGGAATTGATATGAATGAATTGGCAGTTGCAGTAAAACTTGAAATTAAAAAGGAGTGTATTGATGAGTTTATCGCGCTTGCAAGTGAGAATGCCGCCAATACCCTTAAGGAGGACGGTTGTCTGTATTTTGATATTGGCGTTAATGGAAGTACAGTACTTTTTTATGAAGTATATAAGTCTGACGAGGCGTTTAACGAGCATTTGAATACAGCTCATTATATGGAATTTGACCCTGTAATGAAAAGGTGCGCATTGTCAAAGGAAGTTTCAAAATATTATATAGCTTCTGTTAACAAATGATTCTACAGGACAGGCTGTATGCAACAAGGGCATAACAGACCTGTCTTTTTATTTGCAAAGCAAATTTATTCTCCTTTATATGTCTAAAATGGAAACAGATGTCATATACTTCATTAGCATGTATTATACAGGGGAGGTATCAGAGTGAGTGTATATGATATATATGACGACATAGCAAGAAGGACTGACAACAATATCTACATAGGAGTAATAGGAGCTGTACGGACCGGAAAGTCCACTTTTATTAAAAGGTTTATGGATTCCCTTGTCCTGCCGAATATACAGGACGAATACACAAAGGAAAGGGCCAAAGATGAACTGCCGCAGAGTGCGTCTGGAAAGACAATAATGACTACTGAGCCAAAATTTATTCCAAATGAGCCAGTTAAAATAAATATGGGCGACAATGTAAGCCTTAATGTAAGACTGATTGACTGTGTGGGATATGTGATACCGGGAGCGGAAGGACATATGAACGGCGAGGAGCCGAGAATGGTAAATACTCCTTGGAGCTCGTCGCCAATGCCGTTTGAAAAGGCGGCTGAAATGGGTACTCAAAAGGTTATTAAAGACCATTCAACCATAGGCATTGTTGTAACAACTGATGGAAGCATAACAGATATAGGCCGAGACAGCTATGTGAGCGCCGAAAACAGGGTTATAAATGAACTTAAGGAGCTTGGAAAGCCGTTTATAGTATTGTTGAATTCCGTCCATCCTTATTCTCAGGAAACTGAGGAGCTTCGGGAGAACCTTGAAAATGAGCATGGTGTGTCTGTATTGAGTGTAAACTGTGCCCAGCTTAAGCAGGACGATATAACAGATATTATAGAAAAAATACTTATGGAATTTCCAATAAAGGAAGTAAGGCTTGATTTTCCAAAATGGCTTGATACCCTCAGTTTTGAGCACGATATAAAAAAGGATGTTGTAAACGCCATAAAGGGCTTTATGGAAAACGCAGACAAGATTAAAGACATAACGCCAAACGCGAAAGGGCTTGAGCAGAGCGATTACATAAGAAGCGCTTACATACGCAATATTGATATGGGCACAGGAAGCGCTGATATAGATATAGCCCTCAATGACGGACTGTTCTACAATGTAATAAGTGAAACTGCCGGAAGTGAGATAAAAGATGATTATGAGCTTGTTTCACTGCTTAAAGAGCTTTCTGACATGAAAAAAAGCTACGCCAAAATTGAGTCCGCTCTCAGTGAGGCGCAAAATAAGGGATACGGAATTGTATTTCCTCAGATGGATGATATCAAACTTATGGAGCCGCAGATTTATAAACAGGGGTCGCAGTATGGTGTTAAGCTCAAAGCCAAAGGTAGCAGTATACACCTTATAAGGGCAGATATTGATTCTGAGGTAAGCCCCGTTATAGGCAGTGAAGAGCAGACAAAAGAATATATAAGCAAACTTAAAGATGATATGAAGCATGACCCTGAAAACATCTGGCAGCTTAATATATTTGGAAGGACTCTTGACTCGCTTTTAACCGAGGGGATAAACGGTAAACTGTATGCCATGCCTCAGGACGCGCAGAATAAGCTTCAGGAGACAATGGAAAAAATCATAAATGAGGGAAACGGCGGTTTAATCTGTATTTTGCTGTAAAAATAAAGGCCCAGGCGGAAAAATTTATTTTCCGTTGGGCCTTTCTGGTTAAAATTTCTTTTGCATATACGCGAAATAATGAAGAAACAGGGTTATTATAATTATCAAAATATTATATAATGATGGAATGGCTATAAGCATGCGTTCTTTAGACTCAAAGGCCTTTTTAACTGTTACATACAAAACATCATATAGGACAGGGCATAAAAGCATGGCACAGCCAAAAAACAAAAGCCATCTCAGTTCTGTTAATGGTATTATAAGGCTTGTCATTATTGTAACCATATAAAAGATAAATGAAATTTTAAAATGCTTATGCATAGCTTCGGCGTCTGCTGTAACTGTGCCGGAAACGCTTTCATTTTCCTCAGGCTGTGCACTTTTGACTCCAATTAGCTTTTTAACAGCTTTATAACATAGAGTTTCTATTAAAAACCCTACAATCCATAAAACCATTACAGGAACAAATATGTGAAAATACTTTGACATGCTGAACCTCCCAATTATAATTTAAAAATACGATATATAAAATAAATTATATATTATTGTCCAATAAAGTCAACTGTAACAGTAATGCAGAGCAGTTTTAAATTGTTACTATAATGTGAATTAATTGAAGCTTTGGTTGAAATAATTCCGGTTTTTTCATATAATAGCAGTATTATGTTTATATATGATGAATTTTCAGCACAATTTTATAACGTATGTTTTATTAACTAAAAGGGGAGTATTTTATGAGAAAAATAGTGGCCGCACTTTTCAGCCTGATTTTTATGTTTAACATATCGCCGGCAGTATCGTTTGCCAACAGTACACAAATGAGGGCAGTTTGGATTTCAACTGTTACAAACCTCGATTTTCCTTCATCTCAGAATTTAAGCGCTGATGAACAAAAGACAGAACTTACACAGATGCTTGATAAACTTAAGGATATGGGCATAAATACTGTGGTATTTCAGGTCAGGCCATGCGGCGACGCCCTGTATAAATCAGATATAAACCCATGGTCACAGTATCTTACGGGAACACAGGGAAAGGACCCGGGCTATGACCCTTTGGCTTTTGCGGTTGATGAGGCCCACAAGAGAGGTATGGAGCTTCATGCATGGCTTAATCCATACAGGATAACCATGAAAGGAAGCAATGATATAAGCCTTCTGTCAGAAGACAATCCCGCAAGGCTTCACCCGGACTGGGTTATTGATTATAATGATATGCTTACATTTAATCCTGCTGAAAGCGGTGTAAAACAGCTTATATGTGATACGGTTAAGGAAATAGTAACAAAATACGATATTGACGCCATACATTTTGATGATTATTTTTACCCGGCAAATTACCCTTTGGCAGAAGGGGAAAGCGCTGACGGCACAGAAGCCGGCAAAAGGCGTGAAGATGTGAATGAGATGGTTAAAATGGTTTCAGATATTATTAATACATACGCTTCTGATGTTGAATTTGGGATAAGCCCCATGGGAATTTGGAAAAATGCTGAAATAGACGGATACCAGATTAAAGGCTCACAGTCATATTATACTGTATTTGGGGATACCATGACATGGATTAAAAACGGCTGGATTGACTATGTTGTTCCGCAGATTTACTGGGAGGATTCTCACCAGACAGCCTCATACAGCAAACTTGTCAAGTGGTGGAACGACGCTGTAAACGGTACTGGGGTTAAACTGTATATTGGCGAGGGAATATATAAAGATGTTGTTGCCAATGAGATTGGGAATCATTTTGATATAGATTCGCAATTTAATAATGTTGAAGGAAACATGTTTTTCAGGGCCAAATACCTGCTTAACAGCTCCAATCCTTCCTATGCGGCTGTAAAAAACAAATATAATTCTACAGGCACAGATAATAATCAGAATACAGCAGATAATAAGGCAGACTCAAAGGCGGAAGGGAATTTGCCTGATGCAGCAGACAAGAATGAAAACTCCGTCGATAAATCAAACAGGCCTGTAGTCAAAAAAACAGCTCTGCCTACAAGCTCAAATGTAAAAATAGACGGCACTGACACCGAATTTGAGGCCTATAATATAGACGGCTTTAATTATTTTAAGCTAAGGGATATAGCCTGCGCCCTGTCTGGCAGTTCAAAACAGTTTGATACAGTATGGAACAGCCAAAATGAGTCTATAACACTTGATATCGGAAAAGAATACAATAAAGCCGGCGGTGAGCTTACAGCGGGAAATGGAAAAACAAAAGACGCATATACATCCACGGCAAAAGTATATGTTTCAGGTACTGAGCTCGCTGCTGAGGCCTATAATATAGACGGTATGAATTATTACAAGCTGAGAGACGTTGCCAAGGCTATAGATTTTGGAATTTCATGGAATGACGAGCTTAATTCAATAGGCATATTTACTGTAGCCGGCTACGAGCAATAAACAATATACACACAAAACGGAGGATTAACAAAGGTATGAATCAGAAGGAAACATTTAAGGGAAGCAGTGACTATGTAGTATCAGGTGAGCTTATGAACGCAGTCAATATTGCCATGGCTCTTGAAAAGCCGCTTTTGATTAAGGGGGAGCCGGGAACAGGCAAAACAATGCTGGCTCAGGCCATATCCAAAGCCCTTAACAAGAAGTTAATTATTTGGAATATTAAATCAACAACAAAGGCACAGGACGGGCTGTATGTTTACGATGTTGTTCAGAGGTTATATGACAGCCAGTTTGGAAACGCCGGTGTAGATGATATCAAAAAATATGTTAAAATGGGTAAGCTTGGAGAGGCATTTTCATCGGACGAGCAGGTTATACTGCTTATAGATGAAATTGACAAAGCTGACCTAGAGTTTCCTAATGACCTTTTATGGGAGCTTGATAAAATGGAATTTTATATTCCAGAAACTAAAGAAACAATAACCGCTAAACAAAGGCCTATTGTGATTATCACTTCTAACGCTGAAAAGGAGCTTCCAGACGCGTTTTTGAGAAGGTGCATATTCCATTATATTCAGTTCCCGGATAAGGAGCTTATGGAAGATATTATAAGGGTTCATTTTGACAGCCTTGATGACAAGCTTCTAAAAAATGTTCTTGATGTATTTTACTGGATAAGAGAGCTGAGCAGCATAAACAAGAAACCAAGCACATCTGAGGTAATAGACTGGATTCAGGCGCTTGAAATCGGTGGTATACCGGCAGATAAAATACAGGCTGAAATACCTTTTGCCGGAGTGCTCCTTAAGAAAAACGAGGACCTTGACACCCTTGAAAGAAGCCGCAGAAGATTCAGAGCCTGACAAAAAGGAGTGTTTGAATGTTTACCACCTTTTTTTATTTACTGAGGTCAAGAGGGATGGATGTATCCCTTAATGAATGGCTGACTCTTATGGAGGCTCTTGACAAGGGACTTGCCAACAGCAGCCTTACAGGGTTTTACTATCTTTCAAGAAGCATACTGGTAAAAAGCGAGAGCGACTTTGATAAGTTTGACGGAACTTTTCTTGAATACTTTAAAGATATAAAAACATATGAGGAGCTGCCTAAAGAGCTTATTGACTGGCTTAACAATCCTAAAGAAAAGAAGAATAATTACGACAAGGCTCAGGACGAGAAAAATATGGCTCTTAAGCTTGATGAGATACAAAAAATGCTGCTGGAAAGGCTGAAGGAACAGGACAGTGAGCATAACGGCGGAAACTATTGGGTTGGTACTGGCGGCATGTCGGTTTTCGGCAATAATGGAAATGCGTCAAACGGTATACGTGTAGGAGGCGTTTCAAGACGTCACAGTGCCATGCAGGTAGCCGGAGAAAGGCAGTTCAGGGATTTCAGAAATGATACTGTTCTGGATTTAAGGCAGTTTCAGATGGCATTCAGGAGACTAAGGCAGTTTTCAAGCCGTATTGATGCACCCAAAACCGAGCTGGATGTAGATGAAACTATTGAGGAAACATGTAATAATGCCGGCAATCTTAAAGTTGTATACGGAAGGCCAAGAAAGAATACTGTCAAAGTCCTTCTGCTTATGGACAGCGGAGGTTCAATGGATTATTACAATAACCTTTGCAGTGCGCTTTTTCAGGCTGTTCAGAAAAGCAGCCATTTTAAAGACTTAAAAGTCTACTATTTTCACAACTGCATTTACTCCATGCTTTACAAGGACCCTTACTGCATGTATGGAAACTGGGTGGAGACAGAGTGGGTGCTTAAAAATATTTCTTCGGACTATAAAGTTATAATTGTTGGCGACGCTTCTATGGAGCCAAGTGAGCTTTTTGGAAGCAGCTACTACAATTACGGGGCAAGGAACGAAACGCCAGGAATTGAGTATTTAAAAAGGTTTAAAGAAAAGTACAAGCATCTTGTATGGCTTAACCCGATAGTTGATTTGGGCTGGAGGTCAGGCTATTGGCGACAGACCTATGACGCTATAAAAGCTGAATTTGACATGTATCCTCTTACAATCCAGTCTTTAGACATGGCTATTAAAAAACTCATGGTGTCAAAATAAATTCCAAGGCTTGTTGACAAAACCACGAATTGAAAACTATAATCTACTTACATACTAAATATTGGGTGGGGCGGATTATGGACAATATAAAATTATATAGAAGAAGATATATTCCTGATGAAACTGTGTTTTTGAAGGACGATGAAATTATTTACGCTGATAATGACAGGATAGTGACAAAATGGAAAGCCTTAAAGCCAAGGTCCGATTTTGCCGGCGGTATGTCTGTCTGTTATCTTAAGGAAGGCTACAAAGTAAGCCGAATGACAGACATAAGCGGAAAAGCTGTGTTTTATTACTGTGACATTGTTGAAACTGTATATGATGAAGCAGACAATTCATATACTTTTAATGATTTGCTTGCCGATGTAAGAATATATATTGACGGAAGGATAGAAGTTGTTGATATTGACGAGCTTGCTGACGCATTTAAGAGCGGACTGATTACAGCTGTACAGCTTGACAAAGCCTTAAGGCAGCTTGACAGCCTGCTTAAGATTCTATATAACAACGGTGTGGACTGTCTCTTGCCAAAGAAGGGTTAACAATGACTGATAATAAGAATGACATAAAACCTGCGGCTGTGCACTCGGGACACAGAAAAAGGATGAAGGAACGGTTTTTTAAAAGCGGTGCAGTTAATTTTGCCGACCATGAGCTTATTGAAATGCTGCTGTACAACACCTTTCCAAGGCAGGATACTAATGAGCTGGCGCATAAAATTTTAAATGAATACGATAATAACCTGTGTATGCTGATTGAAGCCGACCCGGCAGATTTGATGTTCAGATGCGGACTTAACGAAAACACCGCTATGTTTTTTTCTATAATAGCGGAGCTTTTAAGGCGGTATTCAGCTGAAAGGTATAAAAAAAGGACACTTATTGACAGCTCTGACCTTGCTGGGAATTATGCCGTTTACCTCTTATCACATGAAAAAAGAGAGTGTTTCTATGTTATGTGCCTTGATGCCCAGAGCAGGCTTATAAATTCTGTGCTTATAAGCAAAGGTACTGTTGCTGAAACTCAGGTATACATACGAAATGTATGCGAGGCTGTTATCAAGTTTAATGCCAGAAGCATAATACTCGCGCACAATCACCCGGGCGGAAGCCTTATGCCGTCAGTAAGCGACATAGAAACTACAGTGAGTATAATAAAAATGCTCAATATGATAGACGTATATGTAGCAGACCATATTATTGTATCTGGCGATAAATACTCAAGTATGTCGGATAAAGGGCTTATTAAAAATGCGAAAGCGCAAACTTAAAGGAGATGTTGTTTTATGGATAACAAAAAGCTTTACAGAGTAGAAAAAGGCAAGAAAATATGCGGAGTTTGTCTTGGAATAGCCAATTACCTTAATGTGGACGTGACAATGGTTCGTATTATATGGGCAGCGGTTACATTCTTTACAAGTATAATACCGGGTATTTTATTGTACATTATATGTGCTTTTATAATGCCAGAGTATGATGGAACCCCAAACGGACCAATTGACGGCGAGTTTAAAGAGCTTTAAAATCAATGAAAAAGGCTGATGACATATTCATCAGCCTTTTTATTAAATTAACAGCAGTAAATCAGTCAACCCAGCACTCGTTTTTGGAAAGCACTTTTGTAAAAATCTTTCCCCGGTTTTCTTTATCCTTTGCCTGATGAAACTTGAATATCATTTCTCCTTCATTCAGGCCCTTTCCTATAATTTCTACTTTTCCTCTTTTATTGGACATGGCATAGCGGAAACATTTGCCGTTGCCGTTTTGCATATTCTTTGCCTGCTCAATTATTTCGTAGCCATCTCGTATAGGAACCTGAAATTGGTTTTTGACTCCGGAAACGGGCCTGCACTGGAAAACATAATATGGTATGACGCCAATCTTTGTAAGCTCCCTAAACAAAGTGCCAAGAGTTTCCGGTTTGTCATTTATACCTTTTAGCAGTACTGTCTGGTTTTTAATTACTATTCCGGCTTTTCTTAAAAGTCTTACAGCTTCCTTAGACTGGTCGGTAATCTCATTTGGGTGATTAAACTGTGTTACAATATAAATCTGCTTTTTTTCGTTGTATCTGCTTAATATTTCAACCAATTCGGTATCTTCGGTAATTCTCTGTGGGAGTACTACAGGGGTTCTTGTACCAAAACGTATGTAGTCCAAATGGTCTATTGAGCTTAACGCAGACAGATAATTTTCTATGACTGCATTATTAATCAAAAAGGCATCTCCGCCGGAGACAAGAACGTTTGTAATCTCGTTGTACTCTTTTATATATTCAAAAATTTTGTCGAAGTCAATAGCTACTTCATTAGATGCAGCTCCCACCATACGCTTTCTGAAACAATGTCTACAGTACATGGCACAGCAGTATGTTGAAAGTATAAGTGCTGTCTGGCTGTATTTATGTTGCATTCCGGTTATCACAGTATTGTCATTTTCTCCGCTTGTATCAAAGCTTCCGCCAATGTCCATTTCCCCAAAAGAGGGAACACACATTTTTCGTATTGGGTCATTTGGGTCATCACGGTTTATGAGCGACAGATAGTATCTTGGAATTGAAATAGGGTATTTTTCTAGGACATCCTCAATCTTTTTGTCTATAACTATGTCCGAAAAGATTTCGGCCAGTCCGGCAGCGGTTGTCACATTATTGTTTAATTCTTCAAGCCATGCCATATAAATCACTCCCTCTTCTTATAGTCTAGTTTAATTTTATCATAAAACCATAGCGCTTTGAAAGAAAAACATTAAAATATTAAAAAAAATTAATTAAAATAGACTAACTGGAAGAGTTTATTGAGTTTTATTTGTAGAGTATTTTGACTTTTTGTCAACAATCCATATTTTTCTTTATATAATTTATATAATTGACATAATTTTTTAATTTTTCTTAGCGTTTGAGAATTTACTAAAATACGTAAAAATAAAAACCTCCGCTTAAAAACGGAGGCAAGGTTTTTGTTATTTATACATGGTCAGCCATGTAAAGAAGAAGTTTTTCTGTATCATCCCAGCCAATGCAGGCGTCGGTTATGGATTTACCGTATACGCCTCCGTCAGGTTTTTGGCTGCCCTCAACTATAAAGCTTTCAATCATTACACCTCTGACCATAGAGTACAGGGTAGGATTCATGCTTCTGCTGTGAAGGACCTCTTTGACTATTCTAGGCTGCTCTGAATATATCTTTCCGGAATTTGCATGGTTTACATCAACAACAACAAATGGGTTGAGCACATTTCTTTTAAAATACATGTCAGCTAAAAGTTCAAGGTCTTCGTAATGGTAGTTAGGCAGACTCTGACCGTGTTTATTAACATAGCCCCTGAGTATTGCATGTGCAAGAGGGTTGCCGTGAGTTGAAACCTCTCTGTCTCTGTAAAGGAATGTGTGACTGCTCTGTGCCGCATAAATGGCATTAAGCATTACAGAAAAATCTCCGCTGGTTGGGTTTTTCATACCAACCGGAAAATCAATTCCGCTTGAGACAAGCCTGTGCTGCTGGTTTTCAACTGAGCGGGCGCCTATAGCTATATAGCTTAATATATCATGAAGAAATACATAATTTTCAGGATAAAGCATTTCGTCAGCGGCAGTCAGGTGTGTTTCTGAAATAGACCTGATGTGCATTTTTCTAAGGGCCTCAAGACCGGCAAGAATGTTAGGACCTTTTGTAGGGTCGGGCTGGTGGAGCATTCCTTTATAGCCGTCTCCGGTTGTACGCGGCTTATTTGTGTATATCCTTGGAACTATAAAAAGTTTTTCTTTTACTTTGTCATTAAGCTTTGCAAGACGGTATGTATAGTCAAGCACCGCATCCTCATCGCTTGCCGAGCAGGGTCCAACTATAACTAAAAATCTGTCGTCCTTTCCCTCAAAAATATTTTTTAATTCTTCATCTCTTTCAGCCTTGATGGCTTTTAGTTCTTCGCTCATAGGAATAGCAGACATAAATTCCTCAGGTGAAGGAATGGTCTGAACATTTATAAAACTCATCGAATTACATCCCCTTCAAATTTGGTTATTTTGCTCAATTAGCCTGTTTTGTATTGAAAAAGTACAAGCTTCAATGTATACTATATAAAATATTGAATAGATTTGCAACACTAAATTTCTAGGGAGAGATTACACATGTCAGATGATAAAAAGGTCATATTCAGCGGTATCCAGCCATCAGGCTTTTTAACGCTTGGCAACTATCTTGGTGCGCTTAACAACTGGACAAAGCTTCAGGACGAATACAACTGCCTTTATTGTATAATGGACCTCCATACAATCACAGTCAGGCAGGACCCGGCAAAATTCAGAAAAGCCGAAAGAGAGCTTATTATGCAGTATATAGCTTCCGGACTTGACCCTGAACAGAATATTATGTACTATCAGTCACATGTTTCACAGCATGCTGAACTTTCGTGGATACTTGGCTGCTATATTTATATGGGTGAGCTTCAGAGAATGACCCAGTTTAAAGAAAAGAGTCAGAAGCACAGCGACAATATAAACGCAGGGCTTTTTACTTATCCTGTTCTTATGGCTGCCGATATACTTTTGTATCAGACAGACCTTGTACCTGTAGGCGAGGACCAGAGGCAGCATCTTGAACTTGCCCGTGAGGTTGCATCAAGGTTTAATAAGCTCTATGGTGATGTATTTAAAATACCGGAGGCATATATAAGCAAGGTTGGGGCAAGGGTAATGGCACTTCAGGACCCTTCAAAAAAGATGTCAAAATCAGATGAAAATAAGAATAATACCATAGCTATTATGGACCCTCCAGAAGTCATAATGAGCAAGTTTAAAAAAGCTGTTACAGATTCTGACAACGAAGTGCGTTACTCAGATGATAAACCGGGGGTAAGCAATCTTTTAAATATATACTGCGCTGTTACTGGAAGCACTACGGCTGAGGCAGAAAGAGAGTTTGACGGTTTTGGATACGGAGATTTTAAAAAATCCGTTGGCGAGGCGGTTGTAGCAAAGCTTGAGCCAGTGCAGAAAAAATTTATGGAGCTTCAGAATAATAAGGATTATATTGACTCAATAATTAAAAACAATACTGAAAAGGCCAGACATCTGGCGGACAGAACATTGAGCAGGGTTCAGAAGAAAATTGGATTTATGCCAAGAGTTTAAATTGGAAAAGTGTGTCTTTAGCAGGCACACTTTTTTATTTTGGCAGACCGCCTTTATATTATATAATGCAGGCAAATACTGTCTAAAGCATAATTATAGCTATATTGCTGTATCAGAAATTGCAGTTATTTAAAACAAATTGTAAAACTTAACTGAAATTTTATAAATTTTAAGCAAAAAGAAGGATATTTATAACATATATAGAATTTAATAATTAAGGTTGTTTATGTATTATATGCTTAAACTTACCTGAATAGCCACGTATATTCTAATATAATATTACATTTGGGAGCTGATGAATTATGAAAACTTATCAAACAGGTGAAGTTAGAAACATTGTCATTATGGGCCACAGCGGCTGCGGCAAAACAACGGTAACTGAATCAGCGCTTTTTTATTCAGGAGCGACCAAAAGATTTGGAAAGGTAAGCGATGGAAACACAGTAAGCGATTACGACCCTGAAGAAGTAAAAAGAGGTGTTTCGATACAGACGTCTGTGGTCCCAGTAGAATGGATGGATTCAAAAATCAATTTTATAGATACTCCTGGTTATTTTGACTTTGCAGGTGAGGTAAAGTCGGCGCTTTTAGCGGCAGATGCAGCCCTTATTGTGGTTTCAGGCAAGTCTGGACCCGAAGTAGGAACTGAAAAAGCGTGGGATTACTGCGAGGATTTAAAGCTCCCTAGAATGGTGTTTGTAAACCAGATGGATGATGAGAATGCAGATTTTAACAGGACTCTTGGTCAGATGAGAAAAAAGTTCGGCAAGGCGATAGCTCCTTTCCAGATTCCTATGAGAGATGAAGACGGTAAGTTTATTGGATTTATAAATTGTATTGAGAGGTATGCAAGGGTAATTCAGGACAGCAAAGACGGAAAAATACTTGTTGACAGTGAAGTGCCGGAGATTATGAGCGGCGAGGTAGAAAGCCTGAGAAATATGCTTATTGAAGCTGCGGCTGAAAGCGACGACGAGCTTCTTGAAAAATACTTTAATGATGAGGAGCTTACAGAAGAAGAAATATACAAAGGCCTGCATGTAGGTATACTTGAAGGTACAGTAGCTCCGGTGCTGTGCGGAGCGGTCACATTGGGATATGGAATCAAAGTCCTTATGAACTCTATTGTAAAGTATATTCCTGCGTCAAACGACTGTATGCCTTCTGTTGAATGTGAGGACATAAAAACAGGAGATACAGTAGAAAGAAAGTGCGACCCTTCTGAACCTCTTTCGGCTATTGTTTTTAAAACAATTTCTGACCCATATATCGGCCGCCTCAATATATTTAAAGTTATGAGCGGAAGCCTCAAAAAGGATATGACAATTTACAATGTGCAGAAGGATACTGAAGAAAGGATTGCACATGTATATGTCTGCAAGGGAAAGGAACTTATTGAGGTTCCGGAAATTCAGGCAGGCGATATAGGTGCGCTTTCAAAGCTTTCAAATACATCAACAAATGATACCCTTACTGTAAAGGATAAGGCTGTTAAGCTTGAAACGGCTGAACTGCCTTCACCTGTTCACGCAATGGCCATAAATCCTAAGGGAAAAGGTGACGAGGATAAAATATCGGCTGCGCTTTCAAAGCTCTGCGAGGAGGACCCTACAATTAAGGTGGAGGTAAACCCTGAAACCAAACAGACACTTGTATACGGAACAGGGGAGCAGCATCTGGATATACTTATAAATAAGCTCAAAAACAAATATAAAATAGAAGCTGAGCTTTCTGAGCCTATTATTCCATTCAGAGAAACTATTAAGACAAAAGTTGAGGTGCGCGGAAAATATAAAAAACAGTCCGGAGGTCATGGGCAGTATGGAGATGTGCTTATGTCATTTGAGCCTCTTGGAGACCTTGGAAAAGCTTATGAATTTGAGGAAAAGGTTTTCGGTGGCTCTGTTCCTAAGCAGTATTTTCCTGCGGTAGAAAAGGGGATACAGGAATGTGTGCTGAGCGGTGTCCTTGCCGGATATCCTGTTGTGGGCCTTAAAGCTACGCTTCTTGACGGTTCTTACCACCCTGTTGACTCAAGCGAAATGGCATTTAAAATGGCTACCTCAATGGCGTTTAAAGAAGGGCTTACAAGGGCGAAGCCGACTATACTTGAGCCTATTGTACACATGGAGGTTCTTGCTCCAGAAAAATATATGGGCGACATAATGGGTGATATAAACAAGAGAAGGGGCCGTATACTTAAAATGGACCCTGAAGGAAAGAATATGCGTATAAGCGCAGAAGTTCCTGAATCTGAAGTATTTAAATATTGTACAGACCTCAGGTCAATGACACAGAGCCGCGGTGAATACAGCTTCTATTTTGAAAGATATGAAGAAGCTCCTGCTGAAATACAGCAAGCCGTGATTGAAAAGAGAAAGAATGAGAAAGAAGCTTAATTACTATAAAAATTGAGCAATAGTTAAGTACATTAAACCGCATGATTTTGGAATTTATTTCAGTTCGTGCGGTTTTTTATGATATATAACAAAATCTTATTTACTCAATGAAACGTTAATTAATATTTTGAAAATATTGACATACATCATTTTAGTTGGTATTATATTTTAAACTGAATATAAATGTGGGTGGGCTGTATTTATATTCAGCTAATATTGGTTTTATAAATATCTTTTATGAAAGGGAGAATTTTTATGACAAATGCAACAAAGCAAACAATCGGCTTGGGTGCCACATTCTCTGTTGCGTCGGTTTGGTTTACCACACATGCTGGCGCTGGTTTTGCAACAGGTAATCAGGCTTGGCAATATTATGCTGTATACGGTATACCCGGCATGATATTCCCGCTTATATCTATGGGTTTGCTGGCGCTTGTACTGAGAGAGATTATGATTATGTCACAGGTGCTTGGAACAAGGTCATATGGAGATGTAATGAAATACGCTTACAAACCGTATGACAAGCTTTACATAGCTTTTGAGGTTTTCTATTACTGTATAGTACTTGCCGCAGTAGGCGGAGTTATATCATCAGCAGCCGGTATGATACAGGAAATAATACCTATGAATACAGCAATCGCTACAGTCATAGTAGGTATTGTTCTGCTTGTGCTTATAATTTTCGGTGCCGACCTTGTAAGACGTGTAGCTACAGTGCTTGGTATATTAATTATAGTATCCGGCTTTACAATTTACATAATAGGTTTTGTTACAAAACTTGACGTGCTTGGTCAAACTGTAGCTTCTGGCTATGCTCCAAGCGGCTGGTTATACCCGTTATGGCAGGCTATTGTTTACTGTGGATTCCAGTGCGTTGCCATACCTGCAATGGTTGCCTGCTGTGAGCACCTTAAAACCAAATCAAGCATTAATATGGCATCTTTCCTCGGTTTCCTTATGAATGGATTTGGCGTAGCGCTTACAGTTTGGATGCTTATTGGTTTCAGAGAAGGGCTTGAGGCAGGCGGAGCAAGTGTGTTAAAGCTTCCTACCCTTTATGTTTGTGAGCAGCTTGGAATACCTGTTTTATTCTATTTTTATAAAATCTGCCTGTTCTGCTGTCTTATATCAACAGGCGTATCATGTATATTCGGCCTTGTTGTTCGTTTTGAGAATGTCCTCTTTAAAAATTCTACAGGAATAATGAGCAACATTATGTCAAGGCGTATACTCATTTCTGTTCTTTGCATAGCAGTATGTATGGGTATATCATCATTTGGCCTTACAAATATTGTTAAGATTGGATATAAGTACTGCGGATATCTTGCAATAGTAATCTGTGTAATTCCATTCCTTACAATAGGCCACAAGAAGAATGTTGAGGACCTTAAGAATGGCAAAAAAGGTCTTCTTATAGACTGACAGTATTGTACTGAAAGGTGCGGAAAAAATTTCCGCACCTAATTTTATGTTGGAATCTGAGTGTTTTTATTGCTGTTTTTAACAATATTGGGTTTAAATGTTGCAAATAGAAAATTATTGGTATAAAATATTTTTAATAAAAACTTAGAGGTGATACTGACTATGGAATTATCAAGGAGAATAATGAGTATTAAGCCTTCGGCCACACTTGCTGTTACAGCAAAGGCTAAGGAATTAAAGGCAGCCGGAAAAGACGTAGTGGCTTTTGCCGCAGGCGAGCCTGATTTTGATACTCCTGAAAATATAAGACAGGCTGGTATTGAAGCGATAAATGCAGGTTTTACAAGGTATACTGCCGCGCCTGGAATTATAGAGCTTAGAAAGGCAATCTGCCAGAAACTAAAAAACGACAATGGGCTTGAGTATGACCCAAGCCAGATAATAGTCTGCAACGGAGCAAAGCACGCTTTGGCCAACTCGTTTATGGCTATTCTCAATGAAGGAGACGAGGTTATAATTCCTGCACCTTTCTGGGTAAGCTATTCAGCCATGGTTGAAATAGCCGGCGGAAAGCCTGTAATAGTTTATACAAAAGCAGAGAATAATTTTATGCTTTCCAGAAAAGACCTTGAAGCGGTATATACTGACAAAACAAAGGCTATTGTGCTTACAAGTCCTTCAAACCCTACAGGAATGATTGCTTCAAGAGAAAATTTACAGGAAATTGCTGATTTTGCTGTTGAAAGAGATATACTTGTAATAGCTGATGAAATATACGAAAAGCTTATCTACAATAAAAATAAAAAGCATATCAGTATAGGTTCACTTAATAAAGAAATATTTGACAGGACAATTACAATAAACGGCGTATCCAAAAGCTATGCTATGACAGGCTGGAGAATAGGCTATGTAGCTGCTCCTCCTGCTGTTGCCAAATGTATTAATACTATACAGTCACACATGGCTTCAAACGCTAACTCAATAGCCCAGATGGCGGCGCTGGAGGCTATCAGCGGACCGCAGGACAGTGTGGAAGAAATGAGGCAGCAGTTTGAAAAGCGCTGTGACTATATTTTTGAAAGGGAAGAAGAAATACCTTTTATTAAGGCTCTTAAGCCAGAAGGGGCATTTTATCTTTTCGTGGATATTTCGGGCACTTGTGGTAAAAAATATAATGGAGCGGAGATTAAAAATGCCGCTGATTTTGCCTCGGTTCTTCTTGAGAACAAGCTTACAGCTGTAGTGCCTTGCGCTGATTTTGGCATGGAAAACTATATACGTCTTTCGTATGCCATATCTCTGGATGATATTAAGAAGGGTATGGACAGAATTGCCGAATTTATAAGCGAGCTTGAATAAGATTTTTGTCAGGAAGCTTAAAACAATACAAGGCCGTGTTTTCTTTAAGGAAACTACGGCTTTTTAATTAAAAGCAAAGGGGAGTTTTATTTTGAAACTAGCAAGGGTAAGGGATATATTTAATAAGCCGGAAAGCTTAAGCGACAGTCATGTATCTGTAGGCGGCTGGATAAGGACTAACAGGCAGTCAAAAAACTTCGGTTTTATAGAGCTTAATGACGGCTCATGTTTTAAAAATATACAGATTGTGTATTTTGATAATACAGACATTGATGATTTATCCCAGCTTACTGTTGGCTGCTCTGTTATTGTTGACGGTATTTTAAAGCTTACCCCTGAAAACAAACAGCCTCTTGAAATACAGGCTGAGAAAATAACAGTTGAGGGAACATGCGACAGCCAGTACCCTATGCAAAAAAAGCGCCATTCTATGGAATTTTTAAGGTCCGAGGCATATCTCAGGCCAAGAACAAACACTTTCTCCGCGGTATTCAGAATAAGGAATACTGTAGCGGAGGCCTGCCATAGTTTTTTCCAGTCCAGAGGTTTTATGTATATCCATACGCCAATACTCACAGGAAGCGATGCTGAGGGCGCGGGTGAGATGTTTACAGTTACCAATATAGATATGAAAAACGTGCCCTTGACAGAAAAAGGTGATGTTGATTACTCAAAGGATTTTTTCGGTAAAAGGGTAAGCCTTTCTGTAAGCGGCCAGCTTTCGGCAGAGACAATGGCACTTGCGTTTAGAGATGTCTATACGTTTGGCCCTACATTCAGGGCTGAAAATTCTAATACTCAGAGGCATGCGGCAGAGTTTTGGATGATTGAGCCTGAAATGGCGTTTGCCGACCTTAATGACAATATGGATATCGCAGAGGAAATGCTTAAATATATTATCACAGCGGTAATTGAAAAGTCTCAGGATGAGCTGCAATTTCTTGACAAATATGCTTCTGACGGGCTTATCGACAGGCTTAAAAATATTGTTTCTTCTGACTTTGCCCGAATAACATACACTAAGGCAATAGAGCTTTTAATTGACAGCGGTGAAAAATTTGAATTTCCGGTTGAGTGGGGTATAGACCTTCAGACTGAGCACGAGAGATATATTACAGAAAAAATATTTAAAAAACCGGTATTTGTTACCGACTACCCAAAGGACATAAAGGCCTTTTATATGAGAATAAACGATGACCAAAAGACCGTTGCCGCGTGCGACCTTCTTGTTCCGGGAATTGGCGAGATAATAGGCGGAAGCCAGAGGGAAGAGCGCTATGAGGTGCTATTAAACCGAATGAGAGAGCTTGGAATGAACGAGGAAGATTACTGGTGGTATCTTAATTTAAGACGATTTGGAAGTGTAAGGCACTCCGGCTTCGGGTTAGGGTTTGAAAGGCTTGTTATGTATGTTACAGGCATAACAAACATTCGTGATGTTATACCGTATCCAAGAACAGTAAAAAATGCTGAGTTTTAATTAAGAGGTGATAAAAATGGATTATGAAACAATAGAAAGCAGTCTTGAGTATGAAGGAAAAGTTCTAAAAGTATATCGAGACAAAGTCCGCCTGCCTAACGGAGCTACCGCCACAAGAGAAAATATTGTGAGAGGTTCCGCGGTAGCCATGATACCAGTAGATAAAGACGGAAACATGTATTTTGTAAGGCAGTACCGTCATGCAGCCAAAAAGCTTGTTCTCGAAATTCCGGCAGGAATGATTGAAAATGGAGAGGAGCCTGAAAGGGCGGCATACCGCGAGCTGGAGGAGGAGATAGGGCTTAAGGCTGGAAAGCTTACCTTTATATGTGATACCTACATGGCCATAGGGATTTGTACTGAAAAGGTTTATTTTTATATTGCAGAGGATTTATCCTGCGGCATGCTTAATCCTGACCCGGATGAGATTATTGAGATTGAAAAATACAGTATTGATGAAGCGGTTAAAATGATATTTGAAAGAAAGATAGAGGATGTCAAGACAATGGCCGGTATTCTGTGTTATAAGCAATATATCTCATGTAAAAGTGATATTTGATTTTTTGCCGGATTAATGGTATATTTTATTTTGTTTCAACAAGACATGCATATTTATACATGTTTAAGTAATACTGACTAGCAGATTGGAGAAATTTGAATGCAGAAAATTTATACTAAAGTCACTGATAAACTAAACTTTTTTCAGGGAATAAACCCTACTGAACTGGCTGAAAAATATGGTACTCCGTTATATGTTTATAACGAAAGAATACTGCGCAAAAGATGTCGCGACCTTAAAAACCTTGTAAAATACCCCAACTTTGTTGTTGATTACTCAGCTAAGGCAAATTCGAGCCTTGCATTTCTTGAGATAGTAAAGTCTGAAGGACTTGAGGCTGACGCCATGAGTCCCGGAGAGATTTATATTGAAAAGCTTGCGGGCTTTGAGCCTGATGAGATATTTTATATATGCAATAATGTTTCCAGAGAAGAAATGCAGTATGCCATAGATGCTGGTGTAATTACAAGCGTGGACTCGCTTGAGCAGCTTGAGCAGTACGGCCAGTTAAACCCGGGAGGGGAAGTGGCTGTCAGATTTAACCCGGGAGTTGGTGCCGGTCATCACGAAAAGGTTGTAACAGCAGGAAAAAAGACGAAATTTGCCGTTGACCCTGAGTTTATACCGCAGGTTAAGGAAATACTCAAAAAGTATAACTTAAAGCTGATAGGCATAAACCAGCATATAGGCTCGCTTTTTATGGACGGAAAAGCGTTTGTTGAAAGCGTTGGCAACCTGCTTGAAATTGCAAAACAGTTTGATGATTTAAAATTTATTGACATGGGCGGCGGTTTTGGTATACCTTATAATAAAGAAGATGACGAAAAGGGCCTTGACCTCAACGACCTTGGAAGCAAAATTGATGAAGCGCTTTTTAAATTTGCCGAGGAATACGGAAAGCAGATTACATTCAGGATAGAGCCGGGCAGATATATTTCTGCCGAGTGCAGTGTTATATTGGGTACTGTTCATGCTGTTAAGTATAACCATTCTCATAAATTTGTCGGAACTGATATAGGGTTTAATGTTCTTCAGAGGCCGATTATGTATGACTCATACCATGGGATAGAAATATTCAGAAGCTCAGATAAAATATCTGAAAAAACAGAGCCAGTAACAGTGGTCGGCAATATCTGTGAAAGCGGTGACATATTAGCTAAGGACAGGGTACTGCCTGAAATATTCAGCGGAGACACTTTATGCGTGCTTGATACAGGGGCGTATGGATTTTCAATGTCATCTAATTATAACAACCGATTAAGGCCAGCTGAAATTCTGATACGAGAAAATAATGATGTTGTTTTGATTAGGGAAAGAGATGAGCTTAAAGACCTTAAAAGGCACATGATTTCTCTGAAAAAATATTGATGTTATATTGTCCGGGGAATCTATTTCCCCGGTAATATATATACCTGTCTTAAAAGGAGGAATGTAAAATGGAAACACCTATGGAAATAAGAAATAAGCTTTTGGCTGATAAGCTGATTAAAAACTTCGAGAGAAGACATATGAGGGCGTTTTACTGCCCTACAAAAGAGGAAGCTGTTAAAAAGGCTCTGGAACTTATACCGGAAGGCAGCTCCATGACATGGGGCGGCTCCATGACAATAAGAGATATGGGGCTTGTAGAGGCATTACATAACGGAAACTATGATATATTTGACCGTGACATATGCCATGACCCTGAGGAAAACCAGAAGGCCATGAGAAGGGCTTTTTCTATGGACTGGTTTATTACAAGTGCGAATGCTGTATCAGAAGACGGGCAGCTCGTAAATATTGACGGTCTTGGAAACAGAGTTGCGGCTATTACATTTGGCCCGGCCAATGTTTTGTTTGTTGTAAGCATGAGCAAGGTTTGTCAAGATGTTGAATCTGCGGTAAAGAGGGCAAGAAGCACTGCGGCACCTATAAACGCGGCCAGATTTGATGATATTAAAACACCTTGTAAAGTAGACGGAACCTGCCACGACTGCAACGCTCCCGGCTGTATATGCAGCTGCATACATATACTCAGGAACTGCAAGATAGACGGAAGAATAAAAATAATACTTGTAGGCGAGGATTTCGGATACTGATAAAAAACAAACCCATGGTTAATGTAATACCATGGGTTTGTTTTTTATATAAGCTGATACATAAGACCTTTTTGTGTATCAAACCATAAGAGCATTCCATGCCCGCGTTTTGGTATTCTTGTCTGTAAATCCCATTCCGGGTACTGCTTCAATATTTCTATTCTGCCGCCGGTAGCATATGCGACAAATGAAATATAGTGCTCCTTTGTCATAGGGTGAGAAGCTGATATATACCAGTCATCTTCTATAATCTCTACATTGAGCTGTTCTTCTTTTTCGGCCTTTTTGGCATTAAGCAGGCTGAGCTTTCTGCCGCAGCACGATACGGAAGCGTTGCCTGTACTTAAAGTAATGCTTCCGCAGTTTGGACAAACATAGTATTTAGAGTTTTTCATATTGCCTCCATCAATATCATTTTCAGATAAATTTCCCTTTAAAATTTCTTCTATATTAACACCAAAAATTTCTGACAGGTCATTAAGCAGTGAAACATCAGGACAGCCTTTTCCGCGTTCCCATTTAGATATTGTCTTATCACTTAAATTCATTTTGTCAGCAAGCTGTTTTTGAGTCATGCCGTTCTCTTTCCTGAGTCTAAGCAGCAACAGCCCTGTTTTTTCACAGTCCATATTTTATTCACCTCCTGAAAACAGTTTATACAAAGCTATATTAAAATACAATAAACTATCCGTAGAGACATAAATATAAAAATCCGGCAAAAGCCGGATTCGCTATTATTTTGCACCATGTGCAAGTATCTTTTTAAAATTGAGCTTAAACATTATAGCCGTACATAACACGGCTCCAGCGTCTGCAATTGGTTCTGATAAAAATACTGCAAAAACCTTCTGCGGAGCAGAAAACAGTACAGATATTGTACTCGGAACAAAATTAAGAGCAAAATCCGGACTTATTATATATGGCAGTATAAATATAAGCGGTATAAGAAGTATAATCTTTCTCAAAACAGCCAAAAATACTGAGATTTTTGCCTGACCCAAGGCTATAAAAGTTTGCTGGCAGGCCATCTGAATTCCAAAAAACAGGGTAGTGCCCATATAAATCCTTAAAGCCCATTTAGTAACCTCAATAAATTCAGTATCCGATGTAAAAACAGATATAAGTATCTGTGGCACAAACATGGCCAAAGCCCAGATTATAAATGTGAAAAGGAAACACATCAACAGCTGTATTTTAAAAGCCCTGATTACTCTTGTATCGTTTCCTGCGCCAAAATTAAAACTGATTATAGGCTGGCATCCCTGTGTAAGCCCCATTACAGGCATCATGGCAAATTGCATGAGGCTTGACAAAATAGTCATAGCCCCGACTGCTATATCGCCGCCATACGTTTGTAGAGATGAATTGAAGCATACAGTTATAAGGCTTTCTGTGGACTGCATAATAAAAGGGGAAACTCCCAATGAAATAACAGCCAGAGCTATTTTCATATCGGGTATTATATATTCCTTCTTGATTTTGAGTGTTGTTTTTTTGCCGGTAAGAAATTTAAGCACCCATACACATGAAACAGCCTGCGATATTATAGTTGCCAACGCGGCGCCGCGAACACCCATACCAAGGGCATAAATGAAAATAGGGTCAAGAACAATATTTAATATTGCGCCTATGACAGTTGTAGCCATTCCAATGCCTGCAAAACCCTGGCAGGTAATAAACATGTTCAGTCCGAGGACAAGCTGTACAAATATAGTGCCAAGTGTATATATAGTGAGGTACTGTGTAGCATAGCCTATAGTGTTTTCGCTTCCTCCAAAAAGCATTAATATGCTCCTTTGTGAAATAAGTATGACTGCTGTAAGCACAACTGATATGATAACAAGTGTTCCAAAGCATGTGCCCAGTGTTTTTTCAGCGCTTTTATAGTCACCTTTGCCCATTTTAATTGCTGCCTGCGGAGCGCCGCCCATACCTATAAGCGCACTGAAGGCGGATATAAGCATAATAATTGGGAATGTTACGCCAACACCTGTAAGGGCAGCTTTGCCTGTTACCGGTATGTGGCCGATGTACATTCTGTCAACTATGTTGTACAGAAGATTTATTATCTGGGCGGCTATGGCCGGAATGGAAAGCCTGAAAATCAGTTTCCCTATACTGCCCTGCCCAAGATTATTTGTGTCGTTTTCCATTGTTTCGTCCTCCTGAGTTTTGGTTATTTATATTTTAGACATATAAAAATACCCATATTCAATTAAAATGAATTAAGGGCATTAATATGCAAAAATCAACTGTGCTTTGTGGATATATATAATTTTAAGTCACAATTTAAGAAATTTCATATTGCCAGATAATGTATATAAAGATATTATAAAGTTAAACTCAGATTATGTAAAGCCTAAAGAGGAAGAAAAGCAAGTGCTTTAATCTATTGAATTTCAAACCAAAATATGTTACATTATTAATGTATGATTCAGAATATTCAGGGAGGCATTTTGATGTACAAAAGAATAGTGCTTAAACTCAGCGGAGAAGCCCTTGCCGGAGAAAACCCGCAGGTTAAGTTTGACAACGATATAATAAGGGGTATTGTACTGCAGATAAAGGAAATTATGAAAAACGGCACGCAGGTAACCCTTGTTATAGGAGGAGGCAATTTTTGGAGAGGCAGAAGTGCTGACCATGCCATGGACAGGACAAAGGCTGACCAGATAGGAATGCTTGCCACAGTTATGAATGCCATATATATGGCGGATTTTCTCAGGCAGGAAGGCATAGGCGCTGTAGTACAGACTCCTTTTAAGTGCGGCACTATGACCGAGGAGTTTTCAAAAGATTCGGCTCTTAAGCATATTGAAGGCGGCGAGGTTGTTATATTTGCCGGAGGTCTTGGACATCCTATGTTTTCAACAGACACAATAACAGCCCTGAGAGGTGCGGAACTTGAGGCTGACGGGCTTTTCTTTGCCAAAAATGTTGACGGCGTATACAGCGATGACCCAGCTAAAAACCCTGACGCGGAAAAAATAGACAAAATAAGGTGCATAGATATAATCAAGCATAATTTAAGGGTTATAGATTTAACTGCGGCTACGCTTTGTTTCGACAATAAAATACCAGTTGTTATTTTTGGACTGAACGAAAAAAACAGCATTGTGCGCGCGGTAGGCGGAGAAAAAATTGGAACCATAGTGACAGTTGACTAATTTTAATACAGGAGGAATTTATATGTCAGAGAAAGTAACACTGTATCAGGAAAAAATGAGCAAAACTTTAGCTAACCTTGAAAGCGAATATGCTACAATAAGGGCCGGAAGGGCAAATCCTCATGTACTTGACAGAATAACAGTTGATTATTACGGTACACCTACACCTGTAAACCAGGTCGGAAACATAACAGTACCTGAGGCCAGACTTCTTCAGATTCAGCCATGGGATGCAAGTATGCTTAAGGCTATTGAAAAGGCAATCAATAAATCTGATATAGGAATCAACCCAAACAGCGACGGCAAGGTAATTCGCCTTGTTTTTCCTGAGCTTACAGAAGAAAGAAGAGCTTCTTTGGCTAAGGAAGTAAAAAAGAAAGGCGAGGACGCGAAAATCGCAGTCAGAAATATCAGGAGAGATGCTTTAGATACGTTTAAAAAGCAGGAGAAGGCTCACGAAATTACTGAGGACGAGCTTGCTGACCTTACAGATGAAATGCAGAAAATTACAGATAAGAGTATAGCATCAATCGATAAGATGAGCGAAGCCAAGAGCAAGGATATTATGTCAGTTTAATAATGAAAATCAATAGCTTATGCTATAACTTTGCCCCTCAGCGAGGGGCATTTTCATAATTTCTGTTTAGGAGAGATACAAATGTTTTTTAAAGGTGACAAAGAAGAACTTGCCATAGATGCCGAAAGGGTTCCAAAGCATATTGCTATAATTATGGACGGAAACGGAAGATGGGCAAAAAAACGAGGCCTGTCAAGAAAAATGGGGCATAAGGCAGGGGCAGATACACTTGAAAAAATTTCACGCTGCGCTCAGGACTTAGGAGTTAAACATCTTACAGTTTACGCTTTTTCTACGGAAAACTGGAAAAGGAGCGAGGAAGAAGTATCAGCAATAATGGACCTGCTCAGGAAGTATCTTGACGAGCACATTAAAAAATGCAAAAAAGATAATTTCAGGGTAAACATGATAGGAGACCCGTCAAGGCTTGACAGAGATATACAGGAAAAAATAAATACTCTTACAAGTCTTACAAAGGATAACACAGGATTGTACCTTCATATAGCGCTTAACTATGGCGGCAGAGATGAAATTGA
This sequence comes from Lachnospiraceae bacterium NSJ-143, assembly GCA_022867625.1. GTDB lineage: Bacteria > Bacillota > Clostridia > Lachnospirales > Anaerotignaceae > Neoanaerotignum_A. Next base: position 44,242 of record JALIFM010000008.1, on the reverse strand, counting down.
AAGAATGGTCAGAAAGGTGGCGGCTATGGCGGCGGCAGGAGACATGGCTGCTGAGGATATAGACGATAAAATTATATCCGAAAACCTTGATACTGCCGGAATTCCTGACCCGGAGCTGCTAATAAGGACAAGTGGTGAGCTTAGAATAAGCAACTTCCTTTTGTGGCAGCTTGCCTATACGGAATTTGTATTTTCTGACAAACTATGGCCGGATTATAATGAGAATGATTTAAAAGAAGCTGTTTATAATTACCAGAACAGGGACAGAAGGTTTGGCGGAAGAAAATAACATGGAGGTGATTTTATGCGTACCAGAATTATTTCCGGTGCTGTTCTGCTTCCGCTGTTATTGTTTTTAATTATATTTGGCGGAATACCGCTTCACGCTGCAATATTTGTTATTTCAATAATAGGTATTTACGAGTTTTATAAGGCGTTATCCGGCAAAATACTGCCTGTGCATTTATTTGGGTTTGCCGCATGCGCTGTGTTTGTACCGTTTGCGGAAAAAATAGTATCAACAGGCAATATGTTCAACGCTTTTACAGCTTGTTTTATAGTTCTTTTGTTATCATATATGGTCTTATTCCACAAAAAATGCAATGACAGGGATGTATTTATAACTTTTTTTGGGTTTTATTATGTATGTTTCCTTCTCACGCATATATACCTTGTGCGAAGCTATACCTATGGGCAGTATTTTGTATGGCTTATATTTATAGCCTCTTTTGTGTGTGATACAGGAGCGTATTTCACAGGAATGCTTTTGGGAAAACACAGGCTCATACCAGATTTAAGCCCTAAAAAGACTATAGAAGGTGCAATAGGCGGAGTTGTATGGGCCACTGCCGCTTCTGTTATTTTTGGTATTGTAATAGAAAGAAAATTTATGCTTGACCAGGTTGCGACAGTGTTTTTGTGTACAATAATAGGTATAGCCGGCTCTATGCTGTCGCAGATTGGTGACCTTGCGGCTTCATCATTTAAAAGAATGGTTGGTATAAAGGATTACGGAAACCTGATACCGGGGCATGGAGGAATACTTGACCGTTTTGACAGTGTAATAATAACAGCACCTGTTGTTTATTATGTTATGGTTGCGCTGATTGAGGTATTATAATAAAGTTAAATTTTGCATAGCGGGAGTTATAAATGAAAAAAATAAGCATACTTGGTTCTACAGGCTCTATAGGTATCCAGACCTTAGATGTGTGCAGGAACCTTAAAAATATAAAAATAGAAGCATTGACAGCCAACAGCAATATTGACCTGCTTGAAAAGCAGGTTATGGAATTTAATCCAAAGCTTGTTTCTGTTATGGACAAAGCTAAGGCGGAGGAGCTTTCTGAAAGGCTTTCCAAAACCGCCGCGTCAAATGTAAAAGTCCTTTATGGAATGGAAGGCCTGATAGAGGCAGCAACTATAAAAAGCGCTGAAACTATAGTTGTATCAGTTGTGGGAAACATAGGTATCAGGCCAACTTATGAGGCGATACGATGCAGAAAGGAAATTGCTCTGGCTACAAAAGAGGTTCTGGTTTCGGGAGGAAGCCTCATAACCAATGAAGCCATAGAAAATGGGGTAAGAATACTTCCTGTAGACAGTGAGCATTCGGCTATTTTTCAGAGCCTTCAGGGCAACAGCATGAACAGCATACGAAGGATTATACTTACAGCCTCAGGCGGGCCTTTCAGAGGAATGAAAAGGAAAGACCTGTTTAATGTAACAGCTAAAGACGCCCTCAAACACCCTAATTGGGACATGGGCGCTAAAATAACCATAGATTCCGCTACAATGATGAATAAAGGCCTTGAGGTTATTGAGGCTAAATGGCTCTTTAATGTTGATGTAAATAAAATAGATGTAGTTGTGCATCCTCAGAGCATACTCCATTCCGCTGTTGAGTATAATGATGGGGCCGTTATCGGGCAGATGGGTGTACCTGATATGAAGGTGCCAATATCCTACGCTTTAACATATCCCAACAGGGCCGCGAATAATTTTGAAAAGCTTGATTTGACTAAAATTGGCACTCTGACTTTTGAAGAGCCTGACGCTGAGACATTTGAATGCCTTTCACTTGCGTATAGGGCTATTGAAACTGGCGGGACCATGCCGGCTGTTCTAAACGCGGCAAACGAGACGGCTGTTGCTGAATTTTTAAATGGGCGTATAGGTTTTATGGATATACCGAATATTATAAAGGAAACAATGAACGCATATACTGTAAAGCATAATTATAGTATTGATGAGCTTCTTCAGGCTGATGAATGGGGAAGGAGCTTTGCCAGAACTATAATAAAATAAGACCGGAAAGGAAATATATTTTATGTCAGTAATTTATATACTGCTTACGCTTTTAATATTCAGCGTACTTGTTGTGGTTCACGAGGCCGGGCATTTTGCTGTTGCAAAGCTTAATGGAGTGCTTGTAGAAGAATTTGCTGTAGGAATGGGTCCGATAGTGTTTTCTAAAAGTATTGGCGATACGCTTTACTCTGTGAGGGCCTTTCCGCTTGGCGGATTCTGCCGCATGCTTGGTGAAGATGATGACAGCAGCGACAGCAGGTCATTTAACAACAAAGGAGTTTTTGCAAGGATAGCTGTAGTGTTTACTGGGCCTTTAATGAATTTCATATTTGCTTTTATTGCTGTCTTTATTGTAGCTGCAACTGCTCAGGCTGTAGCCGTTCCTGTTGTAGGAGAAGTTTTGGAAGACAGTAATGCTTATAATCAGGGACTTGAAAAGGGCGACAGGATAATAAAAATTAACAACGAGGCAATACACACATATCAGGACCTTTTCTTTACGCTTGACGGCACAAACGGCAAAGAATTGTCAGTTGTTGTAAAGCGTGATGGACAAAAATACAAGCTTGCTATCACTCCTGTTTTAAACGAAGACAAAACAGGTTATATTATCGGCTTCAGGCCAGTTGTAAAAACCGGGCTTTTTGCAGATGAGGTTGACGGATATGAAAAGACATCTTTTGCAGAGACGGTTAAAGACAGTTTTTATACTCTTACTTTTTATGTAAAATCGGTTGTTGTGGGATTTGTCAGGCTGTTTACCCTTAAAATTTCACCGTCTGAGGTAGCCGGGCCTATTGGCATAGTACAGGTAGTAGGTGATACAGTTGAGACAGGTATGACTTACAGCCTGCTGTCTGTTATAAAAAGCCTTCTCACGCTGTCAGCCCTTTTAAGTGTAAACCTTGGAGTGATAAATCTTTTTCCTATACCGGCAATGGACGGAGGAAGGCTTGTCTTTTTGTTTATAGAAGCTTTGAGAGGGAAACCATTTGACAGAGAAAAGGAAGGCATGGTGCACTTCATAGGCTTTGTGCTTCTTATAATGTTTATGTTCCTAGTTGCTTCCAACGATATATTCAGAATATTCAGCGGCAGGTGAAAAATTTGGCATACACAAGAAAAAAAACGAGGGTTGTAGCTGCAGGCAATGTTTTAATAGGCGGAGAAAACCCAATAATTATACAATCAATGTGCAATACTGACACAAGAAACATAGAATCAACAGTTAACCAGATACACGCGCTTGAAGATGCCGGCTGTGAAATGGTTCGTCTTGCGGTTCCTGACATGCAGGCGGCCTTTTCAATAGGGAAAATTAAGAAAAGTGTCTCAGTACCACTTGTAGCCGACATACATTTTGACTACAGGCTGGCTGTTGAGGCAATTAATCAGGGGATTGATAAAATCAGAATCAATCCCGGCAATATCGGCAGTTACAGAAACGTACAGATATTGGCCGACATGGCAAAGGAAAAGCATATACCAATTAGGATAGGCGTAAACTCAGGTTCATTAGAAAGGGAACTGCTCAAAAAATTTGGGCGTGTAACACCCGAAGCCATGGTTGAAAGCGCCCTTGGCCATGTAAAGATACTGGAGGACTGCGGTTTTAATGACATAGTTATATCAATAAAATCATCGGGTGTTCCTTTCAGTATCGAGGCTTACAGGCTTTTATCACAGGCGGTGGATTATCCGCTGCATATAGGAATAACCGAAGCCGGCACAGTTTATTCCGGCACAGTCAAATCTGCTGTGGGCATAGGGGCAATACTTTCAATGGGCATAGGCGATACAATAAGGGTTTCGCTTACAGGAAACCCTGTAGATGAAATAAAAGCCGCCAAAGAAATATTAAAGAGCCTTGAGCTTAGAAAATTCGGAATAGAAATGATAAGCTGCCCAACCTGCGGCAGAACCCAGATTGATTTAATTGGTCTGGCAGAAAAGGTTGAAAAAAGGTGCGAAAGTATAAATAAAAATATAAAGGTAGCAGTAATGGGCTGTGCGGTAAACGGCCCGGGAGAGGCAAGAGAGGCAGATATTGGTATTGCCGGAGGAAAAGGCGAAGGATTGATATTTAAAAAGGGCGAAATATTTAAAAAGGTACCTGAAAATATGCTCCTTGATACACTTATGGAGGAAATAGAAAAGCTTTGAGGTTGATGTTTAATGCTTGCTGAGAGAGATTTTAACAGCGTGTTTGGAAAAATTTCATTGTCAAACGGTGTCTTAAATACGTTTTCAAACGCGCAGGTGACATCCTTTAAAATATACAAAAAAGAAAAGATTCTTGATATAAAGCTTAAGCTTCCTGATATTATTAATGAGCTTATTGTTGATGATTTTAAAAATGAGCTTTTCAGTCAGGTTCCGGGAGTAAACGATATAATTGTTTCGCTTACATACTGTAATGACTGCACTGATACAGGGCTTATAATAAAAAAGGCATGGGATAATATTGTCCGCTGTGTATCGGCTATAGGCCCTGTATGCCGCAGTATTATTTCAAGTTCAAAATGGGAAGTTGAAAACAACAGCCTTATTATAAAAGTCCGCAATAACATGTCGTTTTATATGAACGCTAAAAAATCCGACAGACTTATAGAAAACAAGCTGCGAAACGAGAGTGGCCTTGATATAAGGGTGATGTTTAAAGATGAAAGGCTCTCACATGAGGAAATAGACGAAAGAATCAAAGAGAAACAGTCAATAGAGGCTGATATGTTCAGAAAGATGAGTGAGCATATGGCTGCCTGTGAAAATTCAAAACAGGCTGAGATTACTGATAAGGTTAACCGGAAGCTTTCCGGAGGAATTATACTTGGAAAAGACATATCCGGTAGCGTTACAAGGATTGCTGAAACAAAATCCGAAGGGGAGAAGGTAATAATTGAAGGCTCAATATTTAATATGGAGCCGCGTGAAATTAAAGGCGGACGCTACATAGTATCGTTTGATATAACAGATTTTACAGACTCAACAACAGTCAAATTCTTTATAGGTCAAAAAGAGTTCACTGATGAAATGAAAAGCAATTTTAAAGACGGAAAATACCTGAAGGTACGCGGAGATGTACAATACGATAAATATGCCAAGGAGATAAATATTATGGCAAAGGATATCTCCATTGGCCAGCCGCCGCCGCAAAGAATGGATAATGCCGAGGTTAAACGGGTTGAGCTTCATCTTCATACGCAGATGAGCCGTATGGACGGAATAACTCCAGCCAAGGAATATATCAGGAGGGCTTTGGAATGGGGGCACAGCGCGATTGCTGTCACTGACCATGGTGTTGTGCAGGCCTTTCCTGAGGCTATGGAAAGCTCAAACGGCAAGGATATTAAAGTGATATACGGTGTTGAAGCCTATCTGGTTGATGATTTGGGTTCCGCTGTTATGTGTCCGCGTGGACAGCTGCTTGATGATGAGTTTACAGTTTTTGATATAGAGACTACAGGCCTTTCAAGAGAGAGGGATAAAATTACAGAAATCGGCGCTGTAAAGGTTAAAGACGGAAGAATTATAGATAAATTCAGTACGTTTGTAAATCCAGGAATACCAATTTCAGAAGAAATAACTAAACTTACTGGCATAACAGACGAAATGGTAAAAGACGCGCCTGCAATAAAAGAGGTTCTGCCGGAATTTATGAAGTTTTTCGGCAACGGCGTTCTTGTGGCGCACAATGCTTCATTTGATACAGGCTTTATAAGGAAAGCTGCTGAAATTTATAATTTGGGTGAAATAGAAAATACCATTATAGATACTCTTGAGCTTTCCAGGTCGCTTCTCAAGGATTTAAAAAAGCATAAGCTTGATATTGTATGTGAAAGGCTGGGCGTAAGTCTAAACGGCCATCACAGGGCTGTCAATGACGCGCAGGCAACGGCTGAAATTTTTATAAAATTTGTAAATATGCTGGCCGACATGGATATAATAAATGTTGACGATATCAATGTTTTATGTTCTGGCGTGGTTAATTATAACAAGCTTAAGGCATACCATGCGATAATTCTTGTTAAAAACTATACTGGACTCAGAAACCTTTACGAGCTTATATCAATGTCGCACCTTGAATTTTTCCACAAGCGCCCGAGGATTCCAAAAAGCCGGCTGATGAAATACCGTGAGGGGCTTATACTTGGAAGCGCCTGCGAAGCCGGTGAGCTTTACAGGGCATTGCTTGAGGATAAGCCTAAGGGTGTAATTGAGGAAATTGTCAATTTTTATGATTATCTTGAGATTCAGCCTCTTGGAAACAACAGGTTTATGATAAACTCGCCTAAAATCGAAAACGTAAATTCTGTAGACGACATAATAGCCTTCAACAGGAAAATTGTAAACCTTGCGGACAGCCACAAAAAGCCTTGTATCGCCACATGTGATGTACATTTTATAGACCCGCAGGATTCTGACTACAGAAAAATAATAATGACGGCTGAAGGATTTTCTGATGCTGATAATCAGGCTCCGCTTTATTTGAGAACCACTGACGAGATGCTGAAGGAGTTTGAGTATCTTGGTAATGAAAAGGCTTATGAGGTTGTGGTAACAAACACTAACCTTATTGCCGATATGATTGAAAAAATAAAGCCAATTCCGGACGGAACATTTCCGCCGCACTTTGATGGAGCTGACGATGATTTAAGGCGTATAACAACAAACAGGGCTGTTGAGCTGTATGGCAGTCCTCTGCCTGAAATAGTTGAAAAAAGACTGAACAGAGAGCTTAATTCAATTATATCAAATGGGTACGCAGTTCTTTACATAATAGCCCAAAAGCTGGTGTGGAACAGTGTTGAGCACGGGTATCTTGTAGGTTCAAGAGGTTCTGTAGGCTCTTCGTTTGTAGCCAATATGGCCGGAATAACTGAGGTTAACTCTCTTCAGCCGCATTACCTTTGTCCTGAATGTAAATATTCTGATTTTGACAGTGAAACTGTGCAGAAATACGTACTTGAGGGCGGAAGTGGATTTGATATGCCTGATGCTTTCTGTCCGGTATGCGGACATAAGCTCAGAAAAGAAGGGCACAATATACCATTTGAGACGTTTCTTGGCTTTGAAGGGGATAAGGAACCGGATATTGACCTTAATTTTTCCGGTGAATACCAGCAGCAGGCTCATGCCTATACAGAGGAGCTTTTTGGTAAGGGAAAGGTATTTAAAGCGGGCACCATAGGAACACTGGCGGATAAAACTGCTTATGGCTTTGTTTTAAAATATCTTGAAAAGCATGACAAAACAGCCCATAATGCTGAAATTTCCCGTCTTGCCAAGGGCTGTACAGGAATAAAGCGAACAACAGGCCAGCACCCGGGAGGGCTGATGATTGTTCCTACAGACCATGATATATGTGAGTTCTGCCCTGTGCAAAGACCGGCTGACGATGTTACAAGCAATATAACAACCACACATTTTGATTATCATTCCATAAGCGGAAGGCTTTTAAAGCTTGACCTGCTCGGGCACGACGACCCTACGGTTATAAGAATGCTTTACGACCTTACAGGTGTTAACCCTCAGCTTGTTGAGCTGGGAGATGAGGCTACAATGTCGCTGTTTGAATCTCCAAAGGCCCTTGGGCTTACACCCGAACAGATAAACTGTGAAACAGGTACGCTTGGAATACCTGAATTCGGCACAAAATTTGTACGAGGCATGCTGCTTGACACTAAACCGAAGAATTTTTCTGACCTTTTAAGGATTTCAGGGCTTTCGCACGGTACGGACGTATGGCTTGGAAATGCCCAGGAGCTTATTGAAAACGGTACTATCACACTTAAGGAAACAATTTCTACACGTGACAGTATTATGATTTACCTTATAAACAAAGGGCTTCCCAATAAAGCCTCATTTAAGATAATGGAAAAGGTAAGGAAGGGCAAGGGCCTTACCGAGGAAGACATTGCGCTTATGAAGGAGCATAATGTACCTCAATGGTATATTGACTCGTGTCTTAAGATAAAGTATATGTTTCCTAAAGCTCATGCGGCGGCTTATGTTATGATGGCTTTCAGAATAGCGTACTTTAAGATAAATTATCCGCTTGCCTACTATTCTGCATTCTTTTCCATAAGGGCGTGCGATGACTTTGATTATTCATGTATGTGCCTTGGCGAGGAGACGGCTAAGGAAGCAATAAAGGAAATACATGACAAGGGAAACGACGCTACCACTAAAGACAAAAACAAATTAACAGTACTTGAGACTGTAATAGAGTATTATGAAAGAGGATTCAAGTTTTATCTTATAGACCTGTATAAATCGGACGCCCGCAATTTTATTATCACTGATGGCGGACTTATCCCACCTTTTAACTCGCTTCAGGGGCTTGGGCTTACTGCCGCTCAGGGAATTGTTGAGGGAAGGAAAAATGGCGGGGAGTTTACTACAGTTGAGGACTTTAAAGAAAGAACCGGTATTGGCAAAACTCTTATTGAACTGCTGAAAGAAAATAATGTCTTAAAAGGCATACCGGATACGAACCAGATTTCTTTATTTAATTTGTAGCTTTTAAAGGGCGTGTGCTTTTATTAACAGAGCATGCACCCTTTTTTAAATCCAAAAATTCGATATTATATAAAATTTATAAAAAAATACTTAATATTTAAAATATATTAAACAAATTGACTATATATGATTGACCTTTTAATCAGTATATGGTAAAATAGCTATGTTTTAAATACTTGTACAATTATTTTCAAGGGGGTTTTTACAATGAAATCTAAATTGGTTAAAGCAACGTCATTGGTTCTGACAACAGCTATGGTTCTTGGTACTGCATCTATGGCTTTTGCCGGAGAGTATAAGGTTCAAAAGGGAGACTGCCTGTGGAAAATCGCGCCTAAATACAGTATCACATGGCAGACACTTGCTGATATGAACAAGCTTTCAAACCCTAACCTTATTTTTCCTGACCAGATACTGAATGTACCTGATATCAGTACAGTACCTCAGAAAGAAGCAGAACCTGAAAAAACAGAAAATATGGATACTGTTGTGCTTGAAAAAACAGAAGAAAAATCTGCCGACACTGCCGTACTTTCTTCACTGGATATAGCTGATATTTCAATGACCGGAACACATCTTGAGCCGGGTTTTGCACCTGATATAACAGATTATACTGTTAATGTACAAGACGATATTTATGGAGTTAAGCTTACACCTAAGGCAGTGGACGGTATAGTCATTACTGTTGATGGAAACGAGCTTTCAGAGGACGGAAGCTATATAGTAGAGCTTGACCAGAGCATAGAAGGATACGGAAAAGACTATTCTATTGACGCTGTGGTTAAAGCTACGGACGGCGAAAGTGAAACAGAGTATACTATACATATTATAAGAGAAAATGCTGCTGACACATATGCATTATTTACACCTGGTGAATATGTAGACAAAGAAACCGGCGTAACACTGCCTTATGAACTGTATGTTCCAACAAACTATGATTCAGCCAAAAAATACCCTGTTGTTTATGTAATGCATGGAGCAGGCCAGAGAAATCAGCCTCTTGATATGGTACTTAAAAGATACCAGTCAGCTACAATTTGGGCTAAGGATTCTGAAGCAGGAATAAATGAATGCATTGTAGTATCTCCACAGATTGTGCCTGCTGATGGTAATGGCTGGACAAAATTTATGCTCACATACGACAAAGTTGCCAAAGAGGCTAACCCTTACGAAATGCAGGACTGGGCAGTTGCGGGATACAACCTTCTTCAGGAAATCAAATCCCAGTACAGCGTTGACGAGAATAAAATATATGCAACCGGCCTTTCAATGGGAGGTTTTGGCACATATGCTACAGCAATAGCTCATCCTGACGAATTTGCCGCTATAGTTCCTGTATGCGGAGGAGGAGACCCTGAGGCAATTTCAGCATTAAAAGATAAAACAGCTGTTTGGCTTTTCCACGCAAAAGATGACCCGGCTGTACCGTTTGAGTATACAGAAAAAACTATAGCTGCACTGGAAGCGGCAGACATGGACTATAAGGCAACTATATACGATGCCGGCGATATTTTCTATCCAAACGCTCATTTTTCATGGACGCCTGCTTATGCAAATAAAGATATGAGAACATGGCTTTTTGAGCAGTCCAAATAAGATATTCATTTATTAAATACTAAAATAAAGGATTGGGGAAATTTTCCTCAGTCCTTTTTGTTTTAATCAAAAATAAAAAATTAATAATTTGATGTTGAATTTAGTCGTTTTTATGATACTATTATATTGCAGTTTTATAGTCGGTCTATTTTGGTATTTTTGTGCCGTTATTATATAGAAATGGGGAATAATAAATGAACTACAATGAGTCTTTGGATTACCTTCAGGAATTATATGGTATGCTTGGTTATGATTTAGGACTTGGCAGGGTAGAAGCCCTTATGGAAAGCATGGCCAATCCACAGGACAGTCTTAAAGTAATTCATGTTGCCGGAACAAATGGCAAAGGCTCTATCTGTTCTATGCTGTCAAGTGTTCTGATAGAGGCAGGCTACAAGGTAGGTGTATATACATCTCCGCATCTGGAAAAATATAACGAAAGAATTACAATCAATAAAACTCAGATTACAGACGAAGCTTTTGCCGAGTATCTGTCTTATACAAAAGAGCATTGCGAAACTATAGTGAAAAGTGGAGTAGGGCAGCCTACAGTGTTTGAGGTTGTAACAGCTGCGGCTTTCAAATATTTTTATGACAACAAAGTGGATTATGTTGTGCTTGAGGTTGGAATGGGCGGCAGGTGTGACGCTACAAATATAGTTAAAAAACCTGAATGTGCTGTAATTGCGTCTATAAGTATGGACCATATGGAATATTTGGGTGATACTATTGGAAAAATAGCATATGAAAAGGGTGGCATAATTAAAGAAAACTGCCCTACTGTGCTTTTGACTTCAAATTCAGAAGTGTACAGCGTAATAAATGATATATGTATACAGAAAAATTCCAAGCTTTACTATTTGTCTGAACCAGGTATAAATATTTTGAATCAGGATATAACAGGTACAGTTTTTGACATTGACAACAGCCTGTTTTCATACAAAGACATACAGATTGGGCTTCTGGGTGAATACCAGCTTTTAAATGCGGCTGAGGTCCTTATGGCATTCAAAGCCATGAATGACAATGGAATGGGCATATCTGAAGAAACAATTAAAGCAGGAATCAAAAAGGCTGCATGGAGCGGAAGAATGGAAATTGTTGAGTACAATCCACTGGTTATGCTTGATGGAGCCCATAATATAGACGGTATATCTATGCTTTACAAATCTCTTAAAAAGTATTTTTCAGACAAAAAAATAACAATGCTCATAGGCATACTTGGGGATAAGGAATATGAGAGAATGCTTGAACTGATAATGCCAATAGCTGACAAGGCTGTCTTTACAGAGCCGCACAGCAACAGAAAATGGAATGTAGAAAACGTATCAAAGCTGGTAAAGAAATATAATACTGAAATCCATATAGAAAAAGACATAGAAAAAGCGTACTCACTTGCCAAAAAAATAACAGATAATGACGGTGTTGTTGTGTGTGCGGGCTCGCTTTACCTTATAGGTGAGCTTTATAAGCTCGCAAGAAAATCCGAAGGGAGCGCTTTATGATTAATTTTAAAGATGAAATAAAAAAGTATGAGCAAATACTTGAGCTCAATGACATTGAAGATTCTGTTCATTCGACAGAATTAAAAGATATAATGGATATGCTTGATTATATTGTAAGCCAAAGCAATGGTTTCTTAAAACGAAAAAGGGGAGAGGCTAATGGTATGCAGTAAGTGCGGACATAAAATATCAAACGGCTATATCTGCCCTAACTGCGGTGCAGACAACATTCTTTTTCAAAAGGCAAGGACGGCCTCGTTAAGGCAGTATAACAAGGGTGTTGCTTTTGCAAAGGAAGGCGACTACAGCTCGGCTATTGATGCCCTTAAAGAGTGCATACTGTTTGACAAATATAATTTTGTAGCCAGAAACCTGCTGGGAATCTCATATTTCCAGATTGGGCTTGTCACAGAAGCCCTGAAAGAATGGATAATAAGCGCTTCAGTTAAAAAAGATAAGAACCCGGCTCAGAGATATATTGATTCGCTCCAGGAAAATGCCAGACTTCTTGAAAAGTACAGCGATGGAATAAATATGTATAATAAAGCTCTGGAGCAGTTTCGCCTTGGAAACGATGATTTGGCTGTAATACAGCTTAAAAAATCTGTTGATATGAATCCGGCTCTGGTTGATGCCAGCAATCTGCTTACTGCCTATTATATAAGCATAAAGGATAAGGCAAAGGCAAAAAAAACAGTGTACAGAGTCCTGAAAATTGACAAACGAAACCCCAAAGCACTTGAATACCTTGCAGAAATTACTTCCTCAGAAAAGTCCACAGTAAATGCCGACAGTACAAAAGCAGTTTCAACAATTTCTGAAAGAAACTATGGTTACAGTGAAAATATTCAGAAAGACCGTTCAGACAGCTTTTTTAACAAGTTTAAAACCGTGCTTCGTACAGATATTGCCCTGTTTGCTGCCGGTATTATACTGACATCTGCGGTTTTTGCTACTCTTGTTATGCCATCTGTTACTACTGGGGAAAAAAATAAAATAGACGAAATGCAAAAACGTATAAGTGAGCTTGAAGACGAAAATTTAAACGGTACTTCAGCCTTTGCTGTTAAATATAAGAATCTGGAGGAAGAACTTAAAAAGCTTCAGGAAGAAAATAATAAATACAAGGGGGAATACAGTATAAAACAGCAGGAGCTGGATATTCAAACAGCATCCGCCTATATTGCTTCTGAAAGGTATGATGAAGCGGCTGAAATACTGTATAACCTTAATGCTGATACGCTTTCTGATGAGGTAAAGGCCAATGTAGATGATATGAAGGCACAATGCTACCCTCAGGCTGGAGAAACTATATTTAATTCCGGCATATCGGCCTTTGACAGCGGAAACTATGAGGAGGCAAAAGCGCTTCTTCAAAAGTCATTTGAAATGGCTCCAAAAGAAACATTCTCCGACAATGCACTCTTTGTACTTGCCCAGATAAGTGAAAAGGAAGGTGACAACGCTCAGGCAAAGGAATATTACAGCCGTATAGTAAATGAATATTCAAATTCAGATGTATTTAGCCAATCTGAAAATAAAATCACTGAGCTTTCTGCCCAAAACGGATAAATATAAGAGTACGCTTAATTAATATTAATTACCGCGTACTCTTTTTTATTCCTCATGGATACAGTCAAGGCATGGTGTATATCCAAGCTTTTCAGCTTCGTCTATACTCAGCTCCATTATGTCCTTGCCATCTATATGGCGGCACCCTGAAACATGGTATTTTTGACCGGACGGTGTAATATAAACCTTCAGCTCAGTTTCGGGATAGCTGTTTTTGGAAATGGAACAGTCTGCGGCAGGAGTCAGCGCACGCAGTGAATTAACAGAGATACTGGCTTTTTGAGATTTTATGCTCCCACTGAAAATTTTAACAGCGATAGTCACAGCAGCTATTATTACAACTGATAATATTATCAAAACAGCTGGTCTTTTTACATAGCGCCAAAAATTTTGGCACCCACAATCTTTAATATAATCCCTAAAGCATATTAAAAGGCGTTTTTCTATATCGCCCTTTGGTATTTTGCTTTCATTGATAACCTCAAGCGCTATGCTGTTGCAGATATCCAAAGGAAGGCCTGTCTTTCTGGAAATAGCGACAGGAGAAAAAGCTTTTGTTTTTAAAAGAACCGGTACCGGCGCCAAAAAAGCGTAAGCAAAAACATCCGCTTCTTTTTCCTGCATGTTTTCCTCATCTTGATTTGGACATTTTCCAATTATCTTTTCGTAAACAGTATGGCCTAATACAATATGTCCTATTTCGTGTGCTATAATAAAATTACGTTCAGAATATGAAAGGCTGTCACTGAAAAAAATTATTGGCGTTTTCCTTTCTGTGTTAAACGCTGTAAAGGCTAAGTGTGTTTTTGCATACTCTGTGAGGCCTAAGCTTTGAATATATTCGATTGAATCACTATATGACACAATTCCAAAACCTGCATTTAAATTATTGAACTCTATTGTGTCGATAGGGAGCTTATTAATATTGCATTTAACAAGAAACTCCCATGCCTTTGCCTTTATATTTTCCATTAAAACCTTCCCCTTCATGCTTATGATAAAATATGAGAGATGTTTTATGGAAGATAGCTTGAATGCGATTTAAACCGTATTTTTTTATATGCCTCTTCCGCCATTTCCCTGTTGCTTTTGGGAATTTCAAGAATTTCAACACCTTTGCCCTTGTAAGATGCTACTTTATAAGGTGTAACAGGTGATTTTACTGAATTTGAATGTTTGGATGGGCCGTCGGGGAAGTTCTTAACCCTTTCAAGCTCAAGGCGAATAAGCTTTTTGATAAACTCCTTGCCTTCCTCATCAAGCTGATTATATAAATTAAACAGGTCTCTCTGCTCCCGTGTCATTCCGGAATCGCTGTTTTCAACATCATATAAATCGTAAAGGCTTATTTCAAAATATTTGCAGAGCTTCAATATAGTATCAGCATCAGGAGTACTGATTCCCCGTTCCCAGCTTGAGACAGTAGTGAAATTTTTGGCTCCTACAACCTCTGCCAGTTCTTTTTGAGAGATTCCTCTTTTTTTCCTGAATTTTGCTATATTCTTTGAAATGTTCTCTTTTATATTTTCTGACACGAAAATCACCTCCACATCTAATATATCATAAAATTTAGTAAAATCAATATAGAAGTACTAAAATTTAGTAAAATTTTGTTGACAATACTAATTATTAGTAATATACTGGCGATGAGTACTAATATTTAGTAATAAAACGGAGGGATAGTACAGTATGGAAACTTACAAAATACTAAAATATGAAATATGCAAAAGGGGATATTCTCAAATATATGTTGTTAATTCGATGAACTTTTTGGATCCTTCGTTAAACATGACAGCATCAAAATTAAGCTCGATTTTATTGGGTAAAAGAAAGCTTTCCGGAAATGAGTTTATCGCTTTATGTAAGGTGCTAAATCTCGACATAGACAGCTTTACTCCATATGATGAAAATTAATACTTATAAAGCCCGCAGATAATGCGGGCTTATTTTTATTGTCAATACATCAATTATTCATTGTACTTGATGTGTTTTTATAGTATCATTATTTTATATCAGCATTTTTAATAAGGGGTGGCATAAATATAATGGCTGCGTATGAAGACTTTGCATCAGTCTATGATATATTCATGGATAATATAGATTACGACATGTGGATAAAATATTTGCATAAAATCTGGCAGAAATTTAATATATCGCCTAATCTCATAGCTGAGCTTGGCTGTGGTACGGGCAATATTACTGCCCGTCTTGCTAAAGAAGGATATGATATGATAGGCATTGACATATCTGAAGAAATGCTTTCTGTCGCAAGGAATAAAGCTTATGAAGAAGGGCTGAACAGCATATTATATCTTTTACAGGATATGACAGAATTTGAGCTTTACGGAACTGTTGATATTGTGTTGTGTCTTTGCGACAGCATTAACTATATTACAGACTACAGCGACCTTGTAAAGGTTATTAAACTTGCCAACAATTACCTTGAGCCGGGCGGGCTGTTTATATTTGATATTAATACTGAATACAAGTTTAAGCATGTGCTTGGAAACAATACATTTGCCGACACCGAGGATAATGCGGCATATATCTGGCAGAATTATTATGATGAAGACAAAAAAATAAATGAATACTATGTTAATTTTTTTATAGGCAGCGATGACGGCCTGTACGAAAGGACAGAGGAATTTCATTATGAAAGGGCGTACAGTCTGGAAGAAATAAAAAAAGCCATTACAGAGGGCGGAATGGTCTATGAGGCTTCATTTGACGCTTTTACATTTAATGCGCCAACTGAAACCAGTCAGAGGATTTATTTTATAGCCCGTGAGCATGGCAAGGAAACAGGAGGAAAATAAGAAACTATGGAAGATTATATATTAAGAGCTACAGCAGCCAATGGCAGTATAAGAGCATTTGCTGCAATAAGCAGCAATACTGTTGAAAAGGCAAGGCAGATACACAATACATCGCCGGTAGCGTCGGCTGCTTTAGGCAGAATGCTTACAGCTGCTGCGATTATGGGAATTATGCTTAAATCTGAAAAGGACCGTTTAACATTGCAGATAACCGGTGACGGACCGTTGAAAGGCATATTGGTAACATCAGACAGATTCGCAAATGTAAAGGGCTATGCTGTTAACCCGTATACCGAACTGCCTCTGCGCCCAGACGGAAAGCTGGATGTCGGCGGAGCTGTTGGAAACGGCTCATTGAGGGTTATAAAGGATATAGGTTTAAAGGAGCCATACTCAGGCTCAATAGAGCTTATTTCAGGCGAAATAGCTGACGATATAACATATTATTATGCTGCCAGTGAGCAAATTCCGTCATCGGTTGGGCTTGGCGTACTGGTTGACACTGATTTGAGCATAAAGCACGCAGGAGGCTTTATTATTCAGCTTATGCCCGGAGCAGACGATGAGCTTGTGGAAAAGCTTGAAAAAAAGCTGCTTACAATACCGTATATTACGGATATGCTGGATTCCGGCTACAACGCGGAAAAAATCCTTCAGGCCATACTTGGAGATATGGGACTTGAAATACTTGACAGAGTGCCTGTGGCTTATAAATGCGACTGTAGCAGAGCAAGAGTCGAACAGGCCCTTATAAGCCTTGGAAAAAAAGAGCTGTCTCAAATTATTGATGAGGACAAAAAAGCAGAGCTTACATGTCATTTCTGCAATAAAGTATACAATTTTGATGAGTCAGAGCTTAAAAAACTTCTTGTTGAAGCATGCTCCAGGTAAAGAGGTGCTGAAAATGAGAAAGGACTTTGCCCTTACTGTAAAAGCTGTTATAATGAAAGGTGACAAATTTCTTGTACTTAAACGTTCAAAAAAAGAAATCGACTCAAGCCTTTTTAACAGAAAAGAAGCATGGGACCTTCCCGGAGGCGGTGTCAGATTTAACGAGACTGCTGAACATGGGCTTTTCAGAGAAATTCATGAAGAAACAGGAATCAAGATATCGCTTAAAAGAATATTGAACGCTTATGACGCTATACGTTCGAACATACATATGCTTATACTTACTTATGTATGTATTTATAAAGAGGGGGAGGTTATTCTTTCAAGTGAGCATGATGCCTACTACTGGCTTACACTTGATGAAATGAATGAAAGGAAACTTCCGGAATGGATGATTAGGGACTTCAGAATTGTATATAATGATTACTATAGCAAAACATAATTTTTATTGTTTAAATAAAACTTTTATGGTATTCTAATTTACAAAACACAAGAAAGGATGAAAACTATGTCACAAAACCCAATCGTAACTATGAAAATTAATGGAGAGGATACAATAAAGCTTGAGCTGTATCCTGAGACTGCACCAAATACTGTAAACAACTTTATTTCGCTTGTAAACAAAGGCTTTTATAATGGGCTTAGTTTCCACAGAATAATAAAGGGCTTTATGATTCAGGGAGGAGACCCTGAAGGAACAGGCATGGGTGGACCTGGATACGGAATTAAAGGAGAGTTCAGCCGCAATGGATTTAAAAACGACCTTAATCATACAGAAGGCGTTATATCAATGGCAAGAAGCATGATGCCGGATTCCGCAGGAAGCCAGTTTTTTATAATGCACAAAGACGCTCCTCATCTTAACGGCGCATATGCCGCTTTTGGCAAGGTAATTGAGGGCATGGATGTAGTTGATAAGCTTGCATGTGTTAAAACAGACAGGTCCGATATGCCTGACGAGCCACAGATAATGACAGAAGTAACAGTTGAAACTTTCGGCGCTGTTTATCCTGAGCCTGAAAAAGCATAAAAAAATAAGCCGCTCAGGCTTAATATGTACAGTCTGCCCGAGGCAAATCAGGCAGACTTACGCATAGTTGATTAACAGGCTGAGAACGTATTTTTAACAGGTATAAAAATGCGTTCTCTTTTGAATTACAGAGTTTTACAGTTAAAATTAATTAGCAGCCGCAGTCAAGTTTGAATGATTTGCAGTCTGTACATTCGTCCTTTGTTGGGTTGAGTTCATGTGTGCCTACTGTAATGCAGTCAAGTGAACAGTAGTTTTCACCTTTGCAATGATATTTGCACTGCTGAACTGTACATTTTATACTTGTGTTACAAGCCATTAGAATTCCTCCTCTCAAATATGATGAAACTATTATGTGTAGATTTAAAAAAGGTATACTAAAATTCTGATGTTCAATATTGGAAAATTTTTATACAACGTAATATGAAAATACGACTTTTAGTGCTAAGGAGGAAAATATGGAAAAATCAAAGGTATATTTCACGGATATGCATGCTAAAATGGGAAACAACCTTCTTCAAAAGCTCACAAAGCTCATGAAAGAGGCTGGTATTGAAACAATAGATTTTAAGAAAAAATTTGCAGCCATAAAGCTTAATTTTGGAGAGCCTGGCAACATGTCTTATATCAGGCCAAACTACGCTAAAACAGTAGCCGACATGGTAAGGGAGCTTGGAGGAGAGCCGTTTTTAACAGACTGCAACACGCTGTATGTTGGGCGCAGAAAGCAGGCTCTTGAACATATAAGCGCGGCTTATGAAAACGGATTTACGCCTATGACAACAGGTTGCCACGTTATTATAGCCGATGGACTCAAGGGTACAGACGAGGTAATAGTGCCTGTTGACGGGGAGCTTGTTAAGGAAGCTAAAATCGGCGCCGCTATTATGGATGCCGATGTAATAATATCTCTCAACCATTTTAAAGGGCATGAGCAGGCAGGCTTTGGCGGAGCTATTAAAAATCTTGGAATGGGCTGCGGCAGCAGGGCAGGAAAAATGGAAATGCACAGCGATGGAAAGCCAAAGATATCTGAAAGGAAATGTGTTAACTGCAAAGTCTGTTCAAAAATATGCGCTCACAGCGCTATATCATACGAAAACGAAAAGGCGCATATTAACATGGAAAAATGCGTTGGATGCGGCAGGTGTATTGGCGTCTGCGCGTTTAACGCCATAAAGCCGACTTATGATATTTCTGTAGATTCATTTAACAAAAAAATGGCCGAATACGCTTTGGCTGTTGTCAAGGACAGACCGGCGTTTCATATAAACCTTGTTATGGATGTTTCTCCGTTTTGTGACTGCCATGCAGAAAACGATATAGCCCTTATACCGAATGTCGGCATGTTCGCCTCTTTTGACCCTGTAGCGCTTGATAAAGCGTGCGCTGACATGGCAAATAAACAGCCTGTAGTACATGGCTGTGCTATAGATGCCGTAAACAGTTCATGTGCTGACGACCATTTTGCGGCTATGCACCCTGAAACCGACTGGCTTGGTTGCCTTAAACACGCTGAAAATATCGGAATGGGCTCCCTTGAATATGAGCTTATCGAAGTAAAATAAAGAATTTTAATAACTTGTTTATATAAACTTGTAGCAAACAGTATGTTTTTGCGTTTAACTAAATAAATTTGACAGACAAAAAGCAATGCCGAATTCATAATTCGGCATTTTTTTTGCGTTCCTGAATGTATAATCTTATCAGGTGAGTGAAACATGTCTGTATACATTGATATTTGTTTTATGATTAACTTTTTTATGGACGCAACTATATTTTTTATAACCTCTGTTATATCAAAGAGCTGTGTTCCAAAAAAAAGGATTTTAGCTGTAAGCCTTATAGAATCGCTGCTGTACTGTGTTTTTGCAGCAATGGGATTAATTTTCTCTGCATCAGGTATAGTATTTGCACTTTCGGCTAACCTTGCAGCTCTATACATAATATTTATGCCGAAGTCTCTCAAAAGGTTCTTTGAGCTGGCTCTGATAATGGTACTTACAGCGTTTACAGTATGCGGGTTTGTAATATGGTTGTTATATTTTTCCGGGATTCCTCAGGCTGTCGGCTATTATTTCGGTAAGGGGTATGGAAGATATACTGCTTTGATGCTTGTACTTTCTTCAGCTGTATCTTACCTTTTTATCAGGCTGTCAGGCAAATGGATTGATAAATCTTATTCCCAGAGGGAAAAATATTGTCAGGTGAGATTTTTTTACAATGGTTTGTGTGCTGAGGTAACCGCTCTTATAGACAGTGGTAATTTTCTTAAAGGGGCAGAAGGAAGGCCTCTTGTTGTAGCAGAAACCGGCGCTGTAGTTACGTTATTTAAGGATAATTTGAGCGCTGTTACTGATTCCGGTTACGATGGTGAAAACAGCGAAAGGTTTTCATACATAAATTATTCATCACTGGGGAATAAATGCTCGTCTATGAAAACATTCCGGCCTGATAAAACAGAATTTATATTTTCCAGAGATAAAAGTATATATTCTGAAGCCGATATAGCTTTTTATAACGGTATATTATCATCAGAGGGGGGCTACAGTGCGATAATTTCCGGAGACGACTATTCAAAATTAGTAAATTCAAGCCAGATTAAAAAATAAGCATAATTACATTTTTCTGACAATGGTTTACGAACAACAAGGAGGAAAAACTATGAATTTAATGTATTTCTATTTTCTAATAAAATATAATTTTGAGACTTTAAAGCTCAGGCTTATGAAAAAGCCGCAGGAGATTTATTATATAGGAGGCAGTGATATTTTTCCTCCGCCTCTCGATTCACAGGAAGAAGAGGCCATGATTAAAATGCTTGGAACTGATGAGGAGGAAAACGCCAAATCCATATTAATCGAACGGAATCTTAGGCTTGTGGTATATATTGCAAGAAAATTTGAAAACACAGGCATTAATGTGGAGGATTTAATATCTATAGGAACAATAGGGCTTATAAAGGCAATTAACACATTTAAAGCAGAAAAAAAGATTAAGCTTGCCACATACGCTTCCAGATGCATTGAAAATGAGATATTAATGTATCTGAGGCGAAACTCAAAAATAAAAACGGAAGTTTCTATTGATGAGCCGCTTAATGTTGACTGGGAAGGAAATGAACTGCTTTTGAGCGATATTCTGGGAACAGATTCCGATGTAATATGCAGAGGAATAGAAGATGAAGTAGACAAAAGCTTATTGTCAAAGGCCATATCAAGGCTGAACAAACGCGAAAAGAAAATAGTAAGCCTTAGATTCGGCATAAGCTCAGACGGAGAGGAAAAAACACAAAAAGAAGTAGCGGATATGCTTGGAATATCCCAATCTTATATTTCAAGGCTTGAAAAACGGATAATAAGCAGGCTGAAAAAAGAAATGATGAAATTTACCTGAAATAAAAAGAGGAATTGTCAAATGACAATTCCTCTTTTTTGTATTTAAAAAATAACCTGAACCATAAGCATGTATGCAATTGTTCCGGAAGCTATGCTTATAAGCATGCTTCTTTTCCATAAATGAAGCGCAGCCACAATCAGCAGTGATAAAACTTCAGGAACCCCATGTGTTCCACTTACAAAACTTACTCCCTTAAAACTGTAGACAACAAGAAAGCCTATTACAGCGTTTGGCAGTACATTGCCAAGATACTTAATATAGTCAGGCAGCTTTTTGTCAGCAGGAAACACTATAAATGGCAAAAACCTTGTAACCATGGTACCGGCTACAACTGCCAGAATTGTTATTATTCTCTCCAAAACTGTCATTGCCTTTCAACCTTCTTTCTGAGCAGTGTAAACAGCACAAGTATCATAGCCATTGACGGTATTATAAAGCCTCCAGACCCAAATACAAAAAGGCATATAACTGTAGACAAAACCCCAATGACAGCGGAAATATGCCTTTTTGAGCCAAGCCACTGTTCAAGAAATATAACAAAAAACAGGCATGTAAGCACAAAGTCTATCCCTTCGGTATTGAATTTAATAAAGCTTCCGATAACCGCCCCAAGAGTAGCGCCTGCAACCCAGTATATATGATTAAGAAGAGTAACAAAGAACATAAACCAGCCTTTATCTATGCTGGAAGGTATAAGTGTTGAGCAGTTGATAGAAAAAGATTCGTCACACATGCCAAATATCAGGTAAAGCTTTTTAAGTCCTGTGCCCTTATATTTCTCAAGCATTGATATTCCGTAAAATATGTGTCTGGCATTTACCATGAGTGTCAGAAAAAACGCATATATGGGATTAAACGCTGATAACAGAAGGTTTACCGTAACAAACTCCATTGAGCCGGCAAATATAAACATGCTCATAAATATCGGGTACACTGGACTGAACCCTTTGGTTACCATAAGAAAACCATATGAAATTCCCAAAAACAGAAATCCAGCACATATAGGAAGCGTATGCGGAAAAGCCGCTCTTAAAGCCTTTTGTTTTGTGCCCATCAAAAATCCCCCTTATTAGATATAAAAATACAGCTCTGCCGCTGATTTGTACTCAGTGCCAGAGCTATAATTATAACACATTAACTTTTTAAAACAAAACTATTTTGTCCAAAAACTACAGTTCCTGCTTTGGCTTCCATTTGCCGCTCTTTAGCCTCCACAGGCATAATGCGCCTCTTATTGACACATCAAGGCCTATGGCCGCCTCAACGCCTATTACGCCAAACCCAAAAACATGGGAAAATAAATATGCAGGAAAAAGCCTTATAAACCACATGCCGCCAAGAGACAGAAAGAGCGGAAAATTGACATCTCCTGAACCCCTGCATATTCCGCCCATAACTACAGTGAGTGAAAACAGAGTTTCGGTAGCCGCAGTTATTTTAAGGGCTATGTTCCCAAGCCTGATAGTTTCCGCACTTGGTGTAAAAATCGCCATAATCTGGCGGGCAAATATAAATATAGGTACACACAGCGAAGCTATAAATACGGCATTAATGACAAAAAGCACTTTGGCGAAATCATCTGCTTTTTTCATGTCTTTAGCTCCCAGAGACTGGCCTATAAGGGTTGTACCGGAGGCGGCGAATCCATATGCCGGCAGATACATAATGCTTTCGCATTGGTTTACAAGCTGGTGCACCGCAAGGGCTATTGTACCTACACCTGAGATTATTTTTGTAAGCACAATCTGGCCCAAACACAGAGTTGTTCTTTCCATAGCTACTGGTATGCTTATTTTTATTACCTTTGACACAACAGTTCTGGTAAGCCTGTAGTCGCCCTTAATCTTCAATTTGACCGGAGTCTTGACTATATATAAAGCCGAAAGCAGCAGCACTCCAGATACAATCTGAGAAAACATAGTTGATAAAGCCGCTCCTGATACACCAAGACCTGCACCCCAGACAGTAAACGAGAAATTGCCGAAGCTCAAGGACCTTGTGCCGTAAATAAGCATAAAGTTGCCGAATATATTGATAAGGTTTGCAGCTATATTTATCTGCAAAGGCGTTTTGGTATTGCCGGCCGCCCTGAGTGAAGATGAAAGGATAATTGTAAGTGATTTAAAAATCATGCCAAACCCTATTATTGAGAGATAACTCCTTGAGGCCTGATAAATTTCTTCAGCACCTCCGAGCCATATGCAAAGGAATGGCGCTATAAGCTCAACAATTATCATCGTCAAAGTGCCTAAAAGTACAGATGATGTTATTGACTGCCTTACAGCGCGCTTTGCTGAAACTACGTTTCCCTCACCAAGGCTGTGGGCTATTACATACATAAACCCGGCACTGAGCGCCGTTGAAAAGCCCTCTATAAGCCATATTGTAGATACGTTTATAGCCACAGCCGCTGTGGCCTGAGGCCCTATGGAGCCAACCATAGCTGTATCTATAAGGCTTGCCATTGAAATTAAAAACTGTTCAACTATTGCCGGCCACGAAAGCATTAAAACCGTACGCGTCGGCGTTTTCCCCAAATTTAATACTGTTACATCAGACATAATGTTTTTCCCCCAAAAAACAATTGATATTTAATATACTGACATTATAGTATTTAAACGGGATATTAGCAAGGACGTATAAAATAAACAGATTACGATTGTAAAGAATCTTATTATGTGTTAGAATTTTTTTGGTGAATGATAATGACTCAAAAAGGCACTAACAAAATTTATAAACAGATTAAAGCATTAAAGGAACGTAAAAACAGGGATAAAGAGGGCTTATTTATAGCTGAGGGCTTAAGGTTTGTCAATGAGATACCTTACGACTGGAATATTGAATACTACGCCTTTTCAGAAAGCTTCGCTGAATATAACGACTTAACCCTGTATGAAAAAAGAAGCGGTTCATATATATTTGAGGACAGGCTTTTTAAAGAATTTTCAGAAACAAACAGTCCACAGGGGATTTTAGCGGTTTGCGTACAAAAAAAGCATATATTTGAGGACATAATTGAAAAAAACAAAAACGGACTTTTTGTGATAGCAGAGGAGCTTAATGACCCGGGAAACCTTGGTACAATAATAAGAACAGCCGACGCTTGCGCAGTTGACGCGGTTTTTCTCTCAAAGGGGAGTGTTGATTTATACAATGGAAAAGTCCTGCGTTCAACAATGGGTTCGGTGTTTCACGTACCTGTGTTAGTTGAAATTGATATGGAAAATTGCATTGATAAATTTAAAAAAGCGGGTATAACCCTGTATGCGGCGCATTTGCATGGCACAAAGACACCGTATGAATGTAGTCTAAAAGAGCCTTCGGCTTTTGTTATTGGAAACGAGGCAAGAGGGCTTACAGAAAATACCTCATCAAAATGTGACTGCCTTATTAAAATACCTATGCCGGGCATGGCAGAAAGCCTTAACGCATCTGTGGCCGCGGCAGTTTTAATGTACGAAGCTGTAAGGCAAAGGTTATATAAATAAATAAAAAACCGGAATATATATTCCGGTTTTTTATTTTATTCACCCCAGCCTTTTGGAGGCCTTGGCCCATAAAACTGATAGTAGTCAGTCTTTATTCTGGCGTTAAATAATTTCCTTTTAGCGTCTGCCTTTTTTCCAAAGAGTTTTTCAAAATATTCCATAGACGTAATTACGTATGACGACCATGTAGGGTTTGTTGACATAAGCTTTCCAAGAGTCCTGTACAGCTCCTCAACTTTTTTAAGTTCCCCAAGACGCTCGCCGTAAGGCGGATTAGTTACCATACAGCCGTAATCTCCCATAAGCTCCGCTTCCTGAAGGGGCTTAACCATAAACTCTATGCAGTCATCAACACCGGCTTTTTCCGCGTTTTCCTTAGCTACCCTTATAGCTTCCTCGTCAATATCGCTTCCGTATATTTGAGGACACACATTGTAGTCAATAGCTTTATACGCCTCAACACGCGCCTGTTTCCATATGGATTTATCAATACGCTCCCATTCCTCACACGCAAAACTCCTGTTAAGTCCAGGGGCAATGTTTCTGGCTATCATAGCCGCTTCTATTGGTATTGTACCTGAACCGCACATGGGGTCATACAGTATTCTGTTTTTTCTCCAATAGCTTAAATCAATCATAGCTGCGGCCATAGTTTCTTTTAAAGGAGCATCCATGGCGTTTTCACGGTAGCCTCTTTTGTGAAGGCTTCCTCCGGAGGTATCTATTGTGAGTGTAGCTGTATCGTTAAGCAGAGCAACCTGTATAGTGTATTCCGCACCGGTTTCATCAAACCAGTCAACTTTGTATTTCTGCTTAAGCTTATCAACAACCGCCTTTTTAACTATAGCCTGACAGTCCGGAACACTGAAAAGAGCTGACTTGACGGACTTTCCTGTAACTGTAAATTTACCGTCAACAGTAATCCATTCACCCCAGTCAAGGGCTTTTGTGCCCTCAAAGAGGCTGTCAAATGTAACTGCCTTAAACTCGCCTATTTTGATAAGTATTTTACTGGCAAACCTCATCCACAGATTGGCCTTTACAATATCGCTTTCATCACCGTCAAACTCTATTCGCCCGTCGTAAGCCTTTATGTTTTCAAACCCAAGGCGCTGTGCCTCTCTTTTTATACATGACTCAAGGCCAAAAGTAGATGTCGCTATTAATCGTATGTTTTTCATTTAACCACCGTTTCTCTAAAAATAATTTAATTTGACAATACCGCTTAAGACATTTTACCACAACAAAGCCTCTTTGTGAATTTATCTTGAAATATTATTCAAATGATTGTATATTCAAATAGTCAGAATAAACAATTTAAGGAGAAAAAGTATGTATAAACTCTTAAAAACTCAGGGCATGGCCAAAAGGGGAGAATTTATAACCCCGCACGGCACAATACAAACGCCTGTATTTATGAATGTAGGTACATGCGCCGCTATAAAAGGTGCGCTTTCTACAGAAGATTTGGAAAATATAAAATGTCAGGTTGAGCTTTCAAACACATATCATCTGCATGTCAGGCCCGGAGATGAAATAATAAAAAAGCTTGGCGGACTCCACAAATTTATGGTTTGGGAAAAACCAATACTCACAGATTCAGGCGGTTTTCAGGTTTTTTCTCTGGCCCAGCTCAGAAAAATTAAAGAGGAAGGCGTTTATTTTTCCTCGCATATAGACGGAAGAAAAATATTTATGGGTCCGGAGGAAAGCATGCGCATACAGTCAAATCTTGCCAGCACAATAGCTATGGCTTTTGACGAATGCCCTCCTGCAAAGGCCGAAAGGAGCTATGTTGAAAATTCTGTGGCAAGGACAACCAGATGGCTTGTACGGTGTAAGGCCGAAATAGACAGGCTTAACTCCCTTGATGATACAATAAACAAAAAGCAGATGCTTTTTGGAATAAATCAGGGCGCCGTATATGATGATATTCGTATTGAACACGCCAAAAGGATTTCAGACATGGATTTGGACGGATATGCTATAGGCGGCCTTGCTGTTGGCGAAAGCCACGAGGAAATGTATCATGTACTTGAAAAAACAGTTCCTTTTCTCCCTAAGGAAAAGCCTACTTACCTTATGGGCGTAGGCACACCTGAAAATATACTGGAGGCAGTAGAAAGGGGAGTCGACTTTTTTGACTGTGTGCTGCCGGCAAGAAACGGGAGGCATGCAAACGTATACACAAATAAGGGAAAGCTTAACCTTCTTAATGCGCGCTATGAGCTGGATGACACGCCTATTGACGATGAGTGCCATTGTCCTACATGCAGGCGCTACTCCAAGGCTTATATACGCCATCTGTTTAAGGCAAAAGAAATGCTTGCTATGAGGCTCTGTGTAATTCACAACCTCTATTTCTTTAACAATATGATGGAGGAAATAAGAAGCGCAATAGAAAATCAGACTTTCAACCAGTATAAGAGCATGAGGCTCGAAGGTTTTAAAACTGCTGAGAATGACAAAATTATATTTAAAAGAAAGCGCTGATTAAATAAAATATATAAAATAATCTTAATTAATATTGACGGCATTTGCTAAATTTTATATAATGAGCTTATGTCTTAAAAAAATGAATGGTTTTTATTTCATTCAATAACAGTTAAAGGAGCGTATGTTAATGTTTTCGAGTTTTATTTTAGACGCCAGCACAGTCGTTAACGGTGCTGCAAGCAAGTCGGCGGGAGGCGCCACAGGCGGCGGAATGAACCCGTTTGTAATGGTGGCTTTATACTGTGTTGTTATATTCGCAGTTTTTTACATTTTCTCAATTAAGCCTCAGAAAAAGAAAGAAAAAGAGCAGAATGATATGAGAAATTCCATTAAGGTGGGAGACTCTGTTCTTTTAAGCACAGGTTTTTATGGCAAGGTTGTTGATGTTACAGCTGAATGCTATATTATTGAGTTTGGAACAAACAAGGGTATAAGAATCCCTGTTGTTAAAAACGCAGTTTACGCTGTTAAGGAACCAAACCTTACAAATAAGGTTGAGGAGGAGCCTGTTCCTGAAAAGAAGCCTCTTTTTGGAGGATTTAAGAAAAAAAGCAGCTCATCTGACGAGGATATAAACGAAAAGTAAAACATATAAAAAAGAAGCGCCAAGTTTAAAGGCGCTTCTTTTTTTGCAAAAAATTAATTCAACCATAGATAAGCTTGTTTTGGTATTTTATTGCAGATAACAAAAATTAGTGTTAAAATAATAAAATCATATTTTGATAAAATTTGTAAAATGAGTATGAACAAGAAAGGTTAAATTCATAATGAAACTTAGACATACCATATTCACATTTACGCTGCTTGGAGGTCTTTTGCTGTTTGGGTCAACAGCATTTTCTTACAGCATACCGGATACTGTTCGGGTGGGTCTTGAATATAAATATAAAGAAACAACTGCTGTGCCGATAACTAATAAAAGTATAATTATAGGCTGTGAGAATGACGGGGAATTTAATGGCGAAACTGAAATAACCGGTTCATCGCTTCAGGTTACGCTGCCTCAGGGTGCTGTTATAGACGCAAATGAGTTTTACCCTTCATATAACAGAGCGATTTCAGCATGTGACGATTTAAATGATATGTGGGAATACAGTGCGGCTCCTGCATATGTAGATGATGGACTGTGGGGTATTTATGTTTATGATACAGGCCTTGACAGTACGTCTTATGCCGTTGACACATTATCAGGAAAGTCTGTAAACAGCTCTAATATAATGTCTCTGACAGATTCCGCGATACCTGTACTTTTTTTTGACGGAATTAATCCACAGATAGAAGCTTTAGATAACGGGGGAATTGTGACTCTTTCCGACAGGAGCTACAGAGGGAGAATTGAGTTTGGCAGGTACAGCGGCAGCCGCATAACCGCCGTTAACGTTGTGGGTCTTGAAGAATACCTTTATGGGGTAGTTCCGAGCGAGATGCCTTCATCTTGGGAATCGGAAGCTATAAAAGCCCAAGCTGTAGCCGCAAGAAGCTATGCACTTACAAGACGTGATATGAATGTACATTTACAAAACGGATATGAGCTGTGTGACGGAGTAAACTGTCAGGTTTACATAGGCTATACTAATGAAAGCCAGCAGGCAAGGGACGCGGTGGACAGCACCAGAGGTGAGATAGCATACTATAATGATATGCCAATTAACGCTGTGTTCTTTTCATCCAGCGGAGGTTCTACTGATGATTCTGAAAATGTATGGAGTGACGCTGTTCCTTATTTGAGGGCTGTACCTGAGATAACGGAAGATTCGCCTGCATGGACAAGGACATTTACTCAGAGAGAGCTTTCTGACATGGTCGCGGCTAAAGGAAAAAATATAGGAAATATAGAAAGCATTGCCGTATCCACCGGAAAATATGGCAGGATACAGGAGCTTAAATTAAACGGAGATGCAGGAAGCTGCACGTTATCAAAGGAGGAGACAAGAACATTTTGCAGCGGCTCTGCACAGGGCTCTTTGCTGAGCAGGATGTATACTATCAATACTGAAAAACCCTACGAAAAGGGCGAAACTGATATTGATACAGAAACAAAATACGATACAAGCGGTAATGGAACAATATTCGCTGTTTCCGCAGCTGGAATAATAGAATCAGAATTAAAAGGGGCATATACTGTAGACAGCTCTCAGAATGTTTCCATGGCAAAAGGAGAGCTTTACACCGTTTCCTCAAACGGGACAGAAAAGCTAAGTACAGAATCTAAATCTGTAAAACCAAAATCAACTGTTCCGTCAGAGATATACAGCGGCGGAACTGTCTACCCTATAGACGGAAAATTCGTATTTTATGGCAGAGGCAACGGTCATGGTGTAGGGATGAGCCAATACGGCGCTCAGGGCATGGCAAAAGCAGGGTATTCTTACAGAGAGATACTTGAGCATTATTATACAGACATAACAGTTAAATAAACAACAGACAGGCATGACTTATACTATGCCTGTTTTTATTTTAAAATCATAACTACTGAAATATATGTAATTACAGATGTCAAAGCTCCATTAACAAATTTGCTTAATACAAACAGTTTTAAATCAGCGCCTGTACCACGAAGAAAATCAGCCGACTGCGCTATTACAGATATCCCGCCAAAGCTTACCAGAAAAGACGATACAGCAGCCTTTACGCCTAAAGATGCGGTGCTTCCGGCAAGGACATTAATGCCGCAGGTCATTTCAAGAAAACCTGTTAAAAGAGCCTTGGTTTCAGTGTATTCCAACGGTATTATAATTGATACCACACCTGATGCAACATCAATTATCCCAAGTATTTCAAGTATACTGCTAATTACAGAAAACAATATTATGTATCCGCCTACACGTATTACGGCCTCACATGAATTTTGAACAGCAGAGGAATTTCCGTTTTCAGGCCTTGAGCACGAGTTGAGAGAATACTTTAATTTATCATGTAAACCAAAAACCGTCCTGTTGAGAAGCATTCCGGTTATTGTATTTGAAATTAGAGATGAAATTAAAATTACATACCCCAACCAGGGCGTGTCTAAAATTTCGCAGGCAAGTGTGCCGACTATAAACATGGGACCTGCGTTACAGCAAAAGGCAATAAGCTTTTGCACATCTGCCTTGCCAATCTTGTTTTTAAAATACAGGTCGGCGGATATCTTGGCGCCAAGTGGATAACCTGACAGCAGGCCAAATACATAGGCTATTATTCCGGCGCCGTCAACCTTAAATGCTTTCTCGAAAGCCGATGACATAAAAGACGGAAAGTTTAGCCTTGAGCTGTTGCCTGTTATAATATTAACTGTAACCATAAAAGGGAACAGTGATGGTATTACATTATTAAACCATGTAAGAAGCCCGCTTTCCGCAGCATCTATCATTTGTTCCGGATAAAACAGCAGAAAAAATATTATAATTCCTGCTGCTATATTTACAAAAAGTATTTTTAAACCATTCCTCATATATAAACCAATCCAAATAAGTTACTCTGTAATTTATATTTGGATATACGCTAAATTATTACCGGAGGAACTGTATAGTCATGATTTGGATATCGGTTTTTGCTGTTATGGGAGCACATATAGTATATATCGTCAGATTTTTTTTCAAAGTTGAAAAGGAATTTTGCCATACCATCAAGCTTAAGCTCGTCTTTTTTAACGTTTATAATCAAGGGAACAGAAGATTTATCCGCAAGCCTGCCTAAAAGCGCCGCCGACTCCTTTCTGAAGCCGAGAACCCTTATATACTGGCAGTACCCGTTTTCTTTAAGCGTAAGCATATCCTTTGACATCATATTCAGCATAATATGAAGAAGTATCCTCTGTATGCCCGTAAAGGAATACCTTTTTGATTTTACATGGGCTGTTATGTCAGAAAAGCTGTAAAAATCGTTAAGAGATTTAAATATTTTGTTTTCAATGCCTTCTCGTACATCAAGTATACCTCTCAATGTTTCCAAACTGCTGTTTCTCAGTACAAAATTAAGTATGTGTGACATATCATCTGGAAAAACTGTATTTTCGGACAATATGCTGTTTTTTATATCGTTTGCAATATTTTCAGGAACAAAACGCATGATTTCTTCTATACTTCCTCCGCCGGCTATAATTTTTCTTAAATATGTGGCGGAAGCAAATGTGTCTTTGGTTTCAAGGCTGTTATAGCCATTATCGGTACGCGTAACTGAAACAGGCTTGATTTTTGAGCCGAGCTTAGCAACAGCTTTTAAATATTCGGTGGCAAGTATGTTGTTAGCTGAAAAAACAGGCGTACTAATACCGCTGTTTTTCAGCGCATTTTCTCGTGCGAGAGGATAGCTCAGCCCTTTGGACAGGTATAGCTTAAGATTACGCTTAAATTCTTCGTTTTCAGTAGAGGCGGCTTTTGAAAATTCCGTAAGCTCAGAAATATTTTTTGACTCACTGCCAAAGGATATAAAATCTATAATGCCTGAGCTTTCCATTATGCTCACAGCAGCCGATGCAAAATATTCCGCGCTTGAGCAGGAAAAAAAAGAGGGGAGTTCTACAACTAAATCAGCCCCGTTTTTAAGGGCAAAAAGAGTTCTTGTCCATTTGTCAAACAGCGCCGGTTCACCCCTCTGAACAAAGTTGCCGCTCATAACAGATACAATATATTCGGCCCCGGTTATTTCTCTTGTTTTTTCTATGTGATATTTATGCCCATTGTGGAAAGGGTTGTATTCCGCTGTAATACCTGCTGTCAGCATAAAATTCCTCCCTGTTGGTATATTTAATCCGATTATAGCAGAGAATTTAAAAAATAAGCAATTTTTGGAGAAAAATTTTATAAAAGTATTGTAACCAAAATAGCATTTGTATATAATATGTTTGACAATTCATACATTTATGGTGGAATTAAGTATTTTGTGTACAAGCAGAATGTTTTGACTGCCATATATGTAAGTAAATTTAAATGATAATAATATATAATTATCAATCTCATGAGGAGGATTTGAAAATGGATTTTTTAACAAGCATTAAAGAAAAGGCAAGAGCAAGCAAAAAGACTATTGTTCTTCCTGAATCTTTAGAAAAGAGAAACCTTGAGGCGGCAGCTGTAACCCTTAAAGAAGGATTTGCTGACATCGTTCTTATCGGCAACAGGGAAGAAATTATTAAAGCGGCTCAGGAAGCTGGCGGATTCGACGTATCAGGCGCTACAATAATCGACCCTGAAAGCTATGAAAGATATGACGAGATGATAAACCTTTTCTGCGAGCTCAGAAAAAGCAAGGGAGTTACACCTGAGCAGGCTAAAAAAGTCCTTGCCGACCCTCTTTACTTCGGAGTTATGCTTGTTAAAATGGGAGTTGCCGACGGTATGGTTTCAGGTGCTGTACACGCTACAGCAGACGTTATGCGTCCTGCACTTCAGATTATAAAGACTAAACCGGGTATCAAGACAGCATCTACTTTCTTTGTAATGTGCTGTGACAAAAAGGAATTTGGCGATGACGGAGTCCTTATGTTCGCAGACTGTACACTGAACCAGCAGCCTGACCCACAGCAGCTTGCTGAAATAGCAGTAACAACAGCTGACAGCTATGCGGCTTTCTGTGACGGAGAGGCAAGGGTAGCTATGCTCAGCCACTCAACAAAGGGTTCAGCTTCACATCCTGATGTTGACAAAGTTGTAGAGGCAACAAAAATCGCTCGTGAGCTTCGTCCAGATGTTAAGCTTGACGGAGAGCTTCAGCTTGACAGCGCAATCGTTCCTTCAATCGGCGCTCAGAAGGCTCCGGGAAGCGATGTTGCCGGAAAGGCAAACGTACTTGTATTCCCTGATATTGACGCAGGAAATATTGGTTACAAACTTGTTCAGAGATTTGCCGGAGCAGAGGCTTACGGACCAATTATACAGGGACTTGCAAAGCCTGTTAATGACCTTTCAAGAGGCTGTTACGCAAATGACATAGTTGCTGTTATCGCTATGACAGCGTTTGAGGCACAGATTATCTGATTATAATGAATTAGGCCGGATTAGAATTATCCAGCCCTTATATAAAATTAGTTTTATAAGAATAGGAGAATAAAAATGAAAGTTCTTGTTATAAACTGCGGAAGCTCATCATTAAAATACCAGCTTATGGACATGGAAACCGAAACTCTCCTTGCAAAAGGACTTTGCGAGAGAATAGGCATAGACGGAAAGCTTAAGCATGAAGCTGCCGGAAAAGACAAATTTATATCAGACGCACCATTAAAAGACCATAATGACGCTATCAAAGCTGTACTTGAGGCTCTTGTTGACAGTGAGCACGGTGTAATTAAGAGCATGAAGGAAATTGACGCTGTAGGCCACCGTGTGGCTCATGGTGGTGACCATTTCAAAAATTCAGTACTTATCACTCCTGAGGTTAAGGAATATATTACAAAATATATTGAGCTTGCTCCTCTTCACAACCCTGCAAACCTTACAGGCATTGAGGTCTGTGAAAAGCTTATGCCGGGTGTTCCTATGGTTGCCGTATTTGATACAGCATTCCACCAGACAATGCCTGAAAAGGCGTACCTTTACGCAATACCGTACAAATACTATGAGCAGTACAAGGTAAGAAAGTACGGTTTCCATGGTACAAGCCATAAATATGTTTCACAGGAATGTGCCAGAATGATGGATATTCCAATTGAGAACCTCAAAATCATAACATGCCACCTTGGCAACGGCGGAAGCGTTACTGCTGTTCAGGGAGGTATATCTATAGACACATCAATGGGCTTTACTCCTCTTGACGGTATAGCTATGGGCACAAGAAGCGGAAGCATTGACCCTGCGGCTGTTCTTTTCCTTATGAGAAAAGAGAACCTTTCAGTTGACGAAATGGACAGAATCCTTAACAAGGAATCCGGCGTTTATGGCATATCAGGCGTATCAAGCGATTTCAGGGATATTGAAGAAGCTGAGAGCGAAGGAAACCAGAGGGCTGCTATGGCGCTTGAGACATTCGCTTACAGGGTAGCTAAGACTATAGGCGAATATGTAGCCACAATGAATGGCGTAGACGCTATTGTATTTACTGCCGGACTTGGCGAAAACAGCGGACCTACAAGGCAGCTTATCTGCAACTACCTTGGATATCTTGGAATAGAGCTTGACAGCTACAAAAATTCACTCAGAGGCACAGCTATTGAGATTACAACAAAACAGTCAAGAGTACAGGTATATGTAATACCTACAAACGAGGAGCTTGTTATAGCCAGAGATACAAAAGAAATAGTTGAAACTCAGAACTAAAATATTGCGGAAAAACGGGCAATAAACTGTAAAAAAATATTTGACAAAATTATTCAATATGTATATAATGATAAAAGTGTGACTTTCGGGGTGATAGTATGTTTGTGGATATTTCTGAAATATTAATGCAAAAGGGAGGCCAGACCTCTTTTAATCTTTCAGCTGATATTCTGCCGAAAGACTATAAGCCCAATATAAATGAGTTTCTGTCGCCTGTAAAGGTTGAAGGAACGGTCAGCAATACCGACGGCAAATTCAGTTTGACTGCCAAAGGCAATGTTAAAGCTCTATTAAGCTGTAACAGATGTCTTAAGCCTGTTAAATATGATATTGCCTTTGATATTGAAGAAGTTTATACTAATACAGGCAGTGAAGACGAGGCGGAAACTTTTACTGGAAGTATAATTGATATTTCACCAGTTGTTAGAAGAAGCATTCTGTTCAGCCTTCCTATGAAGGTTGTGTGCAGCGAGGACTGTAAAGGTCTCTGCCCTGTATGCGGAAAGGATTTAAACGAGGGTGAATGCGGCTGCGATACCTCTTATATAAATCCAAAGTTTGAAAGTCTGCGTTCTCTATTCAAGTGTGATGAGGAGGTGTAGAAATGGCTGTACCAAAGGGTAAAGTATCAAAAGCAAGAAGAGACAGAAGAAAGGCACAGAGCTGGAAAATAGCTACTCCTACATTAGTAGCATGCAGCAAGTGCGGTGAATTGATGGTACCTCACAAAGTTTGCAAGAACTGCGGTTCTTACAACAAGCAGGTAGTTTTAGACGTTGAATAATCTAATCATCAAAAGGACAGCCTTGAGATTGCCTAATCTTAGAGCTGTCTTTTTTATAGCATAAGATTGCAGGGTGCATAATTATATGAAAAATATAAAAATAGCGGTGGATGCAATGGGCGGGGACAACGCCCCTTTTGAAATAGTAAAGGGTGCGGTAGAGGCATCAGCTGAATTTGGCTCTAATATAACGCTTGTAGGCCCAGAGGATAAGATTATAGCCGAGCTTAATAAGTATGCCTATGATAAGTCAAAAATATCCATTGTAAACGCCGCAGAAGTTATTACAACTGATGAGTCACCTACAAACGCCATAAGGCGCAAAAAGGACTCATCTATAGTTGTAGGGCTTAATCTGGTAAAAAGCGGTGAGGCGGCTGCGTTTGTATCTGCCGGAAGCACAGGCGCTGTACTTACAGGCGGAACATTTATAATTGGCAGGATAAAGGGTATCGAACGTCCTGCTCTTGGAACCTGTCTCCCTACTACAAATGGATTTACATTCCTGATTGACAGCGGTGCAAATGTGGACTGCAAGGCTTCATACCTTGTACAGTTTGCTAAAATGGCTTCAGTTTATGTAGAAAATGTTATGGGAATCGTTAATCCCCGAGTTGGTCTTATAAATATCGGAGCTGAAAAAGAGAAGGGCAATTCCCTTACAAAAGAGGTTTATGAGCTTTTGGAAGAATCAAATCTCAATTTTGTGGGAAACATTGAACCGAGAGACATACCTTTTGGTTTGGCCGATATACTTGTATGTGACGGCTTTGCCGGAAATACTGTTCTTAAATTCGCAGAGGGGTTAAGCTCTGCACTCTTAGGTATTATAAAAAACGAAATTACAAGCGGATTTTATAAAGTACCATCAGCTTTTCTTATCAAGCCTTTTAAAAACATAAAGAAGCGGTTTGACTCTGAGGAGGTTGGAGGGGCGCCATTTTTGGGCCTTAAATCTCTGGTTGTCAAGGCACATGGAAGTTCTAAGGCAAAAGGCATAAAAAATGCCATAAAACAATGTGAAATTTTTGTTGAAAATGATATTGTATTAAAAATAGAAGAAAAGCTATAATGTATTAGTAATTTATATCAATATTATTTTTTTGGAGGGTGTTTTGTTATGGATAAGGCACAAGTTATTTCGATTATCGCTGAGCAGTTAGGAATTTCAGAGGCTGACATTACAGAAGAAACAGCATTTGCTGACCTTGGCGCAGATTCTCTTGATTTATTCCAGATTATCTCTGCACTTGAAGAAGAATTCAACATTGAGTTTGATAACGAACAGGTTGAAAAAATCAAAACCGTAGGTGACGCTATGGCTTATATTAAAGCAACAGTGGAGTAATCAATTATGGATAAACATCTGACAGAATTTGAAAACTTAATAGGCTATAAATTTAATGACAAAGATATACTTTCATTAGCCTTAACCCATAGTTCCTACGCCAACGAACATAAACTCGGCCGGTTTGAGTATAACGAAAGGCTGGAATTTTTGGGAGATGCTGTTCTGGAATTTTTCGTCAGCAGGTATATATATGAAAAGTATCCTGAGCTGCCTGAAGGTGAGCTTACAAAGCTGAGGGCTGGTGTTGTATGCGAGGGTTCTCTTGCCAAAAAGGCCCTTGAAATACAGCTTGGAGATTTTCTCTTTTTGGGCAAGGGCGAGGAGCTTACAGGAGGAAGAAAGAGAGAAAGCATTCTAGCAGATGCTTTTGAGGCTGTAATTGGAGCTGTTATAATTGACGGCGGGATTGACAGTGCTGAAAAATACGTAATGGGGCTTATGAAAAATGTAATTGATTCTGTCAGAAACAGTTTTATGTTAATGGACTACAAAACAAGGCTCCAGGAAGAAATACAGAAATTCAGCAAGGAACCTGTGTCTTATGTTATCACTAAGGAAACAGGGCCTGACCATGGAAAGCTTTTTGAGTCTGAGGTTTCTCACTGTTCCAATATCCTTGGTTCTGGTTTGGGTAAAAGCAAGAAAGAGGCGGAACAAAATGCCGCTAAAGACGCATTAAGTAAAATGAAAAAATAATATCATTACATCAGGGCCAGAATTTTATCTGGCTCATTTTTGTAGTTAATTGTTTTGACAGGAGGTACAAATATGAAAGCTCAGTATCTAACACCGGCAATAACAGTTTTTGATGATAAAGGCAAGGTTGACAAAGATGGCTGCTGCAGGCTTTATGAGCACTTGATATCAGGCGGAATTGACGGAATTGTTGTTATGGGCAGTACAGGTGAGTTTTTTGAGATGGAGATGGCTGAAATCAAAACTCTTATTGATATCTCAACAGAATACTGCAAGGGACGTACAAGGCTTTTAATAGGCACAAGCCGCATGATACCCGAAGAAACTATTGAGCTTGGCAACTACGCTGTAGATAAGGGCGCTGACGGTGTCATGATAATATCTCCTTACTACTTTCAGCTCTCAAAGGAAAGTATTGAATACTATTATGACATAGTCGCAAACGGAATTAAAGGTGACATATATCTTTATAACTATCCTGATATAACAGGCCATGAGCTTAGCTCTGACATTGTTTTAAGGCTTCTTAGAAAGCATAAAAACATAAAAGGGATAAAAGATACAACAGCACTTATATCTCATACGAGGGACCTTATAAACAATATACTCCCTGAATTTCCGTATTTTGAAATATACAATGGATTTGATGAGAATTTTGCTCATGTTGCCCTTTCTGGAGGAGCCGGTGTTATAGGCGGCCTCTCAAACCTTATACCCGAAATATTTTCAAAATGGGTAAGGGCAGTAAACGAAAAGGATTTTAACGGTATATGCGAAGGACAGAGGACTGTTAACAGAGCTATGGATATATATTCTGTAAACAAGCCGTTTATACCTACTATAAAACGCGCGCTGAAAATACGCGGAATTGACATAAATGAATATGTAAAGCCTCCTTTTATGTCAATTAACGAAAGACAGGAAAAATTTCTTAAGACTATAATGAAAGATATTGGGTTAATTTGAGAAATCTAATTAAATCTATACATAAAACTTGATAATAATTATAAAAAACGCGGCCCTGTGTATCATAATAACTACAGGCCGTTTTTTTAAGGAAAAAATATTTAGTTGAAAATAATAATTATTTGTAGTAAAAATATTATATGTATGCTATAATAGAACAAAAGTTCTTAAAATATTGTTTTTAGAGAACATAACTATTGTCGGAGGTGCTTTTTATTGCCTGAATTTAAACTTGTTTCAAAATATCAGCCTACAGGAGACCAGCCACAGGCTATAGAAAAGCTTTCCCAGGGTTTTAAAGACGGAAAAAAGTTTCAGACACTTGTTGGTGTAACAGGTTCCGGTAAAACATTTACAATGGCTAACATTGTACAAAAGCTTCAGAAGCCAACTCTTGTCATAGCCCACAATAAAACACTGGCGGCCCAGCTATACAATGAGTTCAGAGAATTTTTCCCTGAGAATGCGGTTGAATATTTTGTGTCCTATTATGATTATTATCAGCCGGAGGCGTACGTACCAAGCACTGATACTTATATTGAAAAAGATTCCGCAGTTAATGACGAAATTGACAAGCTCAGATATTCTGCAACGGCGGCGCTGATAGAGAGAAAAGACGTTCTTATAGTTGCCAGCGTGTCATGTATTTACGGCTTGGGAGACCCAAGTGATTACCGTGAGCTTATGCTTTCTCTGCGTCCTGGAATGATAAAGGACCGAGATGAGGTACTGAGAAAGCTTATTGACATTCACTATGACCGTAATGATATAGATTTTCAAAGAGGCACTTTCAGAGTACGTGGCGATGTTGTTGAGATATTCCCTGTAGCCAATTCTGAGAGCGCCATACGTGTTGAATTTTTCGGTGATGAAATTGACCGAATAACAGAAATTGACGTGCTCACAGGCGAAATAATAGGCGAAAGAAAGCATGTGAGCATATTTCCTGCGTCACATTACATTACTTTGCCAGAAAAAATGAATATAGCCATAAGCAATATTGAAAAAGAGCTGGAGGAGCGCCTTGACGAGTTAAGGCGTGAGGACAAGCTGCTTGAAGCTCAGAGGCTAGAACAGCGCACAAACTATGATATAGAGATGATGAAGGAAATGGGTTTTTGTTCCGGAATAGAAAACTATTCAAGGCATTTGTCATTAAGGGAACCCGGAAGCACTCCATATACGCTTATAGACTTTTTTCCTGACGATTTTCTTATTATAGTCGATGAGTCCCATGTTACAATCCCCCAGATAGGCGGAATGTATGAAGGGGATAAATCCAGAAAGACAACTCTGGTCAATTTCGGATTTCGTCTGCCATCTGCTCTTGACAACAGACCTTTAAAATTCCCTGAGTTTGAAAAAAAAATAAATCAGTTACTGTTTGTTTCAGCCACACCTTCCAAATACGAGGCGGAACACAGCCAGCAGTCTGCGGAACAGATTATAAGGCCAACAGGGCTTTTGGACCCGTCTATTACAATACGTCCTGTTAACGGGCAGATAGATGACCTTTTAACCGAAATCAACCTGACTGTGGATAAAGGCCATAAGGTTCTTGTGACAACACTAACTAAAAAAATGGCCGAAAGGCTTACAGACTTTTTAAAGGAATCCGGAGTAAGGGTACGATATCTTCATTCAGATATAGACACTCTTGAACGTGTTGAAATAATAAGGGATTTAAGGCTTGATGTATTTGATGTTCTTGTAGGAATAAATCTCCTTAGAGAAGGGCTTGATATACCTGAAGTTTCACTTGTGGCTATACTTGATGCTGATAAGGAGGGTTTCCTGCGTTCGAGCACATCACTTATACAGACAATAGGACGAGCGGCAAGAAACGCTGAAGGCCGTGTTGTAATGTATGCCGATGTAATAACACGTTCAATGCGTATAGCAATAGAAGAAACTGAAAGAAGGCGCGCAATTCAGCAGAAATATAACGACGAGCACGGCATAATACCTAAAACAATTGAGAAAAAGATTTACGACTCCATACAGGCAACTACACCGACCGAGGAAAAGAACAGTTTTGGCTTTAATAAAGAGCCTGAAAGCATGAATATAGACGAGCTTAAAGATAATATCAAAAGGCTCGACAAAGAGATGAAAGCAGCCGCAAGAGACCTTCAGTTTGAACGGGCGGCTCAGCTCAGGGATAAAATACTTGAGCTTAAAAAGTATTTAAATTCGTAATTTTGAGGTGCTGCAGAATATGTTAAAAGACAAAATAATAATAAAAGGTGCAAGGGAACACAATCTTAAAAATGTAGACCTTGAGATACCAAGGAACAAACTTGTAGTTTTTACCGGTGTAAGCGGTTCAGGAAAGTCATCTCTTGCCTTTGACACAATATTTGCCGAAGGGCAAAGAAGATATGTTGAGTCACTGTCATCATACGCACGGCAGTTTCTTGGTCAAATGGATAAGCCTGATGTAGACTATATAGAAGGGCTTTCACCGGCAATATCAATAGACCAGAAGACAACCAGCCACAATCCACGTTCTACTGTCGGCACGGTTACTGAAATTTATGATTACATGCGTCTGCTTTTTTCAAGAGTAGGCATACCACATTGTCCTAAATGCGGACGTGAGATTAAAAAACAAACTCTCGACCAGATTGTTGACCAGATTATGGAGCTGCCTGAAAGGACAAAAATTCAGCTGTTTGCTCCTATTGTAAAGGACCGGAAAGGCGAACATATAAAACTCCTTGAGGACACCAAAAAGAGCGGCTATGTACGTGTCAGGATAGATGGAATAATATATGACCTCAGCGAGGAAATAAAGCTTGAGAAAAATAAGAAGCATACAATTGAGGTAGTTGTAGACAGACTGGTTATACGCGACGGAATACAAAAGCGCCTAACTGAATCAATAGAGACTGTTATGGCCCTTTCCGGAGGAATACTTAATGTAAACCTGCCTGATAACAATGAGGATTTGATTTTCAGCCAGAATTTTGCATGTATTCACTGCGGAATAAGTATAAGTGAAATAGAACCAAGAAATTTTTCCTTCAACAATCCAAGCGGAGCCTGCCCGGCATGTACCGGTCTTGGCATGCAGATGAAATTTGACCCTGAGCTGATTGTGCCAAATGGTTCTCTCAGCATTCTTCAGGGCGCGGTAAGTGCTCCTGGCTACAATTCAATAAACACAGCTGGCAGTATGAGCCGCGTTTTGTTTGAGGCTCTGGCAAAAAAATACAGCTTTTCACTTGACACGCCTTTTGCGGAACTGCCTGAAAATATTAAAAACATTATTTTTTATGGCACAAATGGAGAAAAAATAGAAATTGAATATAAAAACGCTTCCGGTACCGGAAAATACTCATACAGCTTTGAGGGTATTATAAACAATCTTCAAAGACGATACAGCGAAACCTCAGAAACAATGCGTGCCGATTATGAGGAGTATATGACAAACACTGTGTGTCCTGTATGCCACGGAAAGAGGCTTAAGCCTGAAATACTTGCTGTTACAATAAACGGAAAAAATATAGCCGAGGTAAGTGAGATGCCTATTAAAGAAGCTCAGAGCTTTTTTAACGGTCTTATCCTTACTGAAAGGGAACAGATGATAGCTGGCCAAATACTGAAAGAAATTAATTCACGTATTGGCTTTTTGATTGATGTTGGCCTTGACTATATCACACTGTCTCGTTCTGCCGGAACACTTTCCGGAGGTGAGGCTCAAAGAATAAGGCTTGCCACCCAAATCGGTTCCGGACTTGTAGGTGTTGTATATATACTTGACGAGCCAAGCATCGGCCTCCATCAAAGGGATAATGACAAGCTGATTGGTACCCTCAAGAACCTTAGGGACCTTGGTAATTCCCTTATAGTTGTGGAGCATGATGAGGATACAATGCTTGCAAGCGACTATATTGTCGATGTAGGTCCTTACGCAGGAGAAAAGGGCGGAAATATAATTTTCAGCGGTACTGTAGATAAACTGCTTAAGTGCAGAACTTCCCTTACAGGAGACTATTTAAGCGGAAGAAAATCAATACCTGTTCCAGAAACAAGAAGGATTCCAGCTGACGGCTCGTTTATTACTATTCATAACGCATGTGAAAACAACCTTAAAGATATAGATGTAAAAATACCTCTAGGCATAATTACATGTGTTACAGGCGTAAGCGGCTCAGGAAAGAGTACACTAATTAATGAAATACTTTATAAAAGCCTTGCAAGGGATTTGAACAGGGCAAAATTAAAGCCGGGCAGGCATAAGGGCATCACCGGAACTGAAAAGCTTGACAAAGTTATAGACATTGACCAGTCACCTATAGGAAGGACTCCAAGAAGCAATCCGGCCACATACACGGGCCTGTTCGACCTTATACGTGATGTATTCGCACAGACAAACGAAGCTAAGATGCGCGGATATCAAAAGGGCAGATTCAGCTTTAACGTTAAAGGCGGAAGGTGCGAGGCATGCTGCGGAGACGGAATAATAAAAATCGAAATGCATTTTTTGCCTGATATATTTGTTCCGTGCGAGGTATGTGGTGGAAAGCGTTATAACAGAGAGACCCTTGAGGTAAAATACAAGGGAAAATCAATATCAGACGTATTGGATATGACTGTAGAGGAAGCGCTTGAATTTTTCGCCAACCTTCCTAAACTGCGCCAGAAGCTTCAGACGCTTTATGACGTTGGTCTTTCATATGTAAAGCTTGGACAGTCATCGACAACTCTTTCTGGCGGTGAAGCACAGAGGGTTAAGCTTGCCACTGAATTAAGCCGTAAATCAACTGGAAAAACAATGTATATACTTGATGAGCCTACAACAGGGCTGCATACTGCCGATGTCCATAAATTGTGCGATATTTTACAGAGGCTTGCAGAAGGAGGGAACTCTGTAGTAATTATTGAACACAATCTTGATGTAATAAAAACTGCTGATTATATTATTGATTTAGGTCCTGAGGGCGGTGACGGCGGCGGAAATGTTGTGTGCACAGGCACACCTGAGGAAATATGCGACAATGAAAATTCATATACTGGAAGATACCTTAAAAAATACATTAATAAATGTTGACATTAACTGTTTAAGATTGTACCATATTTAAGTAAGCTCATTGAAGCTTTTAATTAATATACAATGGAGGACAGAAAAATGTCTAATAAAAAGGATTTTTTAAAAAACTATATTTCATCCAAAAAAGAGCTTATGGAGCATTTTAAATGTGATGATGACTTTTTTATTAAACCCCTTGAAAGCTTAAAATGGGCGATAAGAAACGAGGATGACTTTCATTTTCTTGTTTATTGGCCTGAAAACGAGAAAATGAAATCGGCTGTAGTTGTAAAGAAAAATGGAAACGCCATGATTTATAAGGCTGACCAATATACTATGGTAGTTGCCATAGATTGTGTCAAGACAGCGTTTATATTTTCCAACAATAATTTCCATAATGAATAATAAAAAAGCGCAAATCAATATGCGCTTTTTTATTTTATTATGGCTTAAGCAAGTTGAGTACACAAGAGTTTCTCTGCAGAGAAACGAAGGTGTACGAAACAAAAAACCGCGCGCTATGCGGGTGAGATTCATGCTTAAGCAAAAAGCATCA
>JALIFM010000007.1 GCA_022867625.1 Lachnospiraceae bacterium NSJ-143 | reverse complement strand
AGCAGATAATCAGTCCACAAAGGCTTGAACAAAGTGAAAGCCAGCGTCATTAAGGCGCTGGCAGTAATAAGCCCTTATAGGGCTGGGTCATGCCACGTCTTTTAGGCGTGGTCATGACTGTCTAATCAGTATAAAGTATTATATCAGCACCTTCCGGAACATAGGAGCCGGGCTTTGGAAACTGGTTTATTATTTTTGAGCCACAGCCGACAATTTTATATTCCATACAGCTGTCGGTAATAAGGGCCAACGCATCTTCAGCATAAAAACCGGTATAATCGGGGATTTCTGCCTGACTGGCATTAACCTGTTTTTTTGGTTTATAGGAGGGTTCAATACCCATATATTTTATAGTTTTTTCCATTAAGCTTTTAAAGGCCGGAGCAGCCGTTGTCACGCCGTCGGCATATTCAGCAGGTTTATCAATCACAACAATAGCCGCTACAGCTGGATTTTCCGCCGGCAGGAAACCGGCGAATGTAATAGTATAAAGCTCGTCATTTCTGTTTCCCTGTTCGCCTGTGCCGGATTTGGCGGCTATGGTATAGCCTTCTATTTTGGCTTTTCTGCCTGTGCCGTTTTCAACTACAGATACCATTAAATCTGAAATTTCGCGGCAGGTATCTTCTGAC
Source organism: Lachnospiraceae bacterium NSJ-143 (assembly GCA_022867625.1). Lineage (GTDB taxonomy): Bacteria > Bacillota > Clostridia > Lachnospirales > Anaerotignaceae > Neoanaerotignum_A. The sequence continues at coordinate 156,170 of JALIFM010000007.1, read as the reverse complement.
AATACGCAGCGCTTTGTTTCCGGAGCGAATTCTTTAATTACATTCCCGTTGGTATCAATTATCCCTGACACAATACGGGGCTTAATAAGCTTTCCTCCGTTTGCAATTGAACAGAGGGCTGTAAGCGACTGAAGCGCAGTGGCATTAAATGATTGTCCAAAGGAGCTTGTGGCAAGCTCAACAGGGCCAAGCCTGTCTGGGCCATATAGCAGGGAGGAAGCGCCTGTTTCACTGGGAAGGTCTATGCCTGTTTTTTCGCCGAAACCAAAATCTTTCTGGTATTTATAAAACAGTTCTTTACCCATTTTTTCTGCTATATCCATCATAACACAGTTGCAGGAATTTGATATAGCCTGCTCCAGAGTTTGGCTGAAATGGCCTGTGCGCCTGATACAATGTATTTTTCTGTCATTCACCTGTTTGAAACCGGCGCAGTAAAAAGAGGTGTTTTTATTAATAATTCCCTCGTCAAGAGCAGCGCCGGCGATAAGGGGCTTAAATATTGAACCGGGCTCAAATGTACTGTAGATGTTGAAATTCTTCCACATATTATTTAGGTAATCAGACTGCTTTTCAGTTGAGAGCCGATTAAAATCGCTTTCTGTTATGTTGACCGGTTTCGACGGATTATTCAAATCAAAATCCATTGAGTCAGTCATAGCAAGTATTTCGCCGGTCTGCGGGTTCATTATAATAATAGAAGCAGTTTCGCAGGGGTAGCTTTCCATGGCTTCTTTTATGACATCAGCGGCTATTTTTTGAATATTCATATCTATTGTTGACATAACTGTATAGCCGTTTTGGGCCGGAATATCGATTATCTCAGTTTCTGTACCCGTTATGCTGCAAAATGACCTGCCATCAATACCTGTAAGGTAAGAATTATAGGTATTTTCTATACCGTATAAAGTACCTCCGTGTTCAAAACCTATGACCTTTGACGCAAGGTCTGAAAAAGGATACCTTCGTTTTTCTTTCTCCTCCAAGTATACACCATTTAATTTAAGTGAGCGTATTTTATCGGCTGTAGCTGAATCGGCATTTTTATATATTACCTGATAATAAGGACTGTATTTTAGTGAACCGTCAGGGTTTAAAGACAGATATTCATTAAGTTTGTTCTGTGGTATGGAGAGTATTTCACTTAGTGATGAGAGTGTTCTTTCTGTCGATTTCTGTCTGGAGCTGTTGTTTAGCTCTGTAAGCGTTTTTGGTTCAAGTACTATATCATATATGGGAATGCTTTCGGCGATAACACTGCCGTTACGGTCTGTTATGCTGCCGCGTTTTGCGTGATAAGCCTTGTCTATTGAGCTTGCCTGCTGTTTGAGAGACATTGATGTATACTGTCGGCCATAACTTATTTTTAGGTATGATATTCTGAATATGAGTGCTGTGAATACAAAAAAGAAAATATAGAAAAGAAAATTTATTTTGGTTTTCATAAAGGCCTCCACTTAAAATTACAAATGTAAGATTTATTAAATATTACAACTGTAATTTTAAAAAGTCAACAGCTGATTTTTCTGTAGCTTTGAAATGCGGTTTGTGGTATAGTATTATATATTACATATGTAGGGGATGTACTTATGAAATCAGAAATTAAAATTTCAGAAGCTGAATATGAGATTATGATGGTTATATGGGAGTTTTCGCCTATCAGCACAAATGAGGTAGTGGATAAGCTTGATGGCAAAAACGACTGGAGTCCAAAAACAATACAGACACTTCTATCAAGGCTTGTAAAAAAGGGCGCTCTTGCTGTGACCAAAAGGAGCAGGGAGTTTGTATATACGCCACAAATAAAAAAGTCTGATTATGTTTCAGGAGAAAGTGAGAATTTTCTCAAAAAATTCTACAATGGGACTCTTAATTCAATGGTTATGAATTTTTTGGAGGAAGACAAGCTGACAGATGATGATATAGCTGAGCTTAAACGCATACTCGATAAGAGGCTTTAAATGGAGGATGTAATGGAGGGCTTTTTAATTAGTTTTTTCAGGAGCAGTATAGCTGTTTCTCTTATAACAGCATCGGTTTTGCTGGTTAAACGGGTCATTGGCGAAAGGATTTCATGCTCATGGAATTTTGGAATATGGTATATAGTTATTGCTGTAATGCTTATACCGGTTATACCTTTTGGGATATTTAATTTTTCTGCTGATTTAAGTTTCGGACATGCGGCAAGTACAGCCAAAGACTTAATTGCTGTGTCCGCAATTGAAAATTTTTCAGCTATGGCAAAGGCTGAGGACTTTTATATATCAGTAAACCGTTTGTTTCCAGACTGGTTGTTTAATGCAGCCTGCGCGGTCTACCTGTTTGGGGCTGCCGCAGTTATAATATCATTTACAAGGGGCTGTGTAAGGCTCAATTGCATAGTTAAAAATTCTGATGAACCGGAAAGTTTTATAGCTGATATGCTTTGCAGCTGTAAGCATACCTTAAATGTGAGTAAGGATATAAGGCTTGTAATGTCAGACAAGATAAAAAGCCCGCTTATAACTGGAATCAAAAAGCCGGTTATTGTATTGCCAAAATCTTTGTCGGGTTTTACAGAGGCGGAAATAAAATATATGGTTCTGCATGAGCTGGGACACTATAAAAACCGAGACGTGCTGCTATGCTGTTTTTTGTGTTTTTTGCAGGCGGCTTATTGGTTTAACCCAATTGTATGGTTTGGATTAAAGGCCATGAAGTCGGAAATGGAAGTTAAGTGTGATAAGCTTGTAATTAAAAGTATAGGTGAAGGTATGGCGGTTGAATATGGCATGACAATAATACGTTTTGCCAAGAGCCTTGTAAATGAGCCGTCTGTAAAAGTATATGCGGGCTTTGGCAGCTCAAAAAGAGCCGTTAAAAAACGTATTGAAAGCATAGCGTCGTTTTCTGCTGATTCATTTATAAAGAAGCTGAAAGGTGCGGCTGTGTTTATGGCAGTTTTGGGAATCTGTCTTTCACAGCTTCCGGCTATTGTTAATGCGTCTGATTTTATGGACGGACGTTACAGTAATTGGGAAGGCAATACAGTTTATCAGGACCTTTCAGGCTATTTTAACGGCTATGATGGCTGTTTTGTAATGCTTGATTCCCAAACAGGCGAGTATCTGGTTTATAACAGGGATTTGGCTGAAAAGCGTGTTCCGCCAAATTCCACATTTAAAATATACAGTGCGGCGTTTGCTCTTAAGGACAAGGTTATAACTCCAGAAAGCTCAACAATCAAATGGGACGGACAGGATAACTATTTTGATTCATGGAACAGTGACCAGAATCTTGAAAGCGCTATGAAAAATTCAGTGAACTGGTATTTTAAAACGCTTAATAAAAAGCTGGGATACAGCAAGCTTGAGCACTATTTAAAAGAAATTGGTTATGGAAACTGTGATTTAAGCGGTGGAAATGATTTTTGGCTGGAATCGTCGCTTAAAATTTCAGCAATTGAGCAGACCGAGCTGCTGAACAGTCTATTTTCAAACAAATTCGGTCTTGATACCGAGGATATCGGGGCTGTAAAAAACGCTATGGAAATATACAGTGACAATGGTACAACGGTATATGGAAAAACAGGTACAGGAAGCGTAAACGGCAAAAATATTAACGGCTCTTTTGTAGGGTGTGTGAGCAGAAACGGAAAGGACATATATTTTGCAGTTAATCTGAGCTCCGAGGGTTCAACAGGCGCTGAAGCGTCAGAAATAGCCTTGCAGATACTTAAAGGCAAAGGTGTCATATAATAAAAAAGCAAATTTATAAGCCTGTGTTTTGGAACAGCAAAAGCCAAAACACAGGCTTTATTTTGTGTATTTAATGTCACAGGGTTGACTTTTTAATATTACAGATGTAATATATAAAAAATTACAAAAGTAATATTTGGAGGAGAATATGACTCTGATAAAAAAATTATCTGAAAACAGAATCTGTATTTTAATGCTGGCTTTTGCGGCTATGTTTTTAGTTATGGCGGCAAGGCTTTATTCAATACAGATAAAAAATGGTCAAAGCTATGCTGAAAACGCAAAAGCAACAGTGGTGAGGACAATACAGACTCCATCAATAAGAGGGAATATTTATGATAAATACGGGAGGGTACTGGCTGAAAACAAGGTTGAATATAACCTTATGCTGGATTTGAGTGTTAAAAGTAGCGGTGAAACAGAGAACATATTGGCTCTGATAGAGGTTATGGAGAGATTCGGGATTGAAATAAACATCAATGACTTTCCAATTAAAAATTACGGAGGAACATACCAGTTTGATTTTACAGGACAGAGCAGGGAAAAACAGTGGAAAACAGATATGGGTTTTAGAGGAGAGCAAATGGATTTTACTGCCGGTAAAACGGTTGAATATCTTTCGGATTACTTTGGTTTTGATGATGATTTAGCCGGCGATACTAAAATAAAATTGATGGCAGTGATGTGCAGAATACATCTGCAAAGGTACAGAAAATATCAGTCTGTTACAGTCTCTGAAAACATTGACAGAAATTTTATATCGTATATTGAAGAGCATTCCTCGGAATTTTCCGGTATATATGTAGGTGAAAGCTGGTACAGATACTATCCGTATGGTGAGTGCATGGCCAATATTATAGGTTATACCGGCAATATAAATGAAGATGAGCTTGAGGAATTTGAAAGCTATGGCTACAAAGAGTCGGACAAAATAGGAAAAACAGGCATAGAAAAATCCCATGAGCTTTTTTTGAGAGGAAAAGAAGGCAAAAAAACAGTTGAGGTTGACGCATTTGGTGCCCGGGTAAGTGAATTTGACTCATGTCCGGCTCAAAGGGGAAAGGATATATATTTGTCAATAGACGCAGAGCTTCAGAAAAAAATTTATGATAAGCTTAAAGAGAGCCTGAAATCAGCGCTGTTTGATAATATCAATTCGGGCAGAACAACTGTATCAGATATAATGGCATCCCTTGCAGACAACAATATATTTAATTGGAACGCAATATTGGAGGCACAAAATGGGGCGCAGTTAAAATTCAAAAACATTCTGTTAAATGAGGGTGTAAGCTCGGAAAATACAGATAGCTGCGGAAGTATTGCCGCGGAAAAAATTAAAAGCGGTGCTATATCTCAGAGGGATTTTGTGGACTGTCTTATTGAGCAGAAAATCATAACCCCAGAAAAAACAGCCATTGATAAATATGAATCTGGAGCTATAGCCGCATCGGAGCTGATATTAAACAGTATTTTAAATGATGAAATAGGAATAAACAGGGTGAACATGGACCCTTCAACAGGCTCAGCCGTTGTTGAGGATGTAAATACCGGAAAGATACTGGCTATGGTATCATTTCCGTCATATGATAATAACCGCCTTGCAAACGAATTTGACAGCGATTATTACAATTTGATATTAAGCGATAAAACATCGCCTCTGATAAACCGCCCTGCTATGGAAAGAAAGGCCCCGGGTTCTGTGTTTAAAATGCTCTCTGCCGCTGTGGGGCTTGAGGAGGGAGTTATTACAGAAAACACAATAATATATGACAAGGGGATTTTTAAGGATACCGGTAAGCCGTATGCCAAATGTCTTATATACTCTAATTACGGCATTACCCATGGCGCGGTAGATGTGAGAAAGGCCATTGAGGTTTCCTGCAACTATTATTTCTATGACATGGCTTTAAGGCTTGGGAATATGAAAAATGGTACTGAGGAGCAATCAATACGTACTTTTAATAAATATATGGAGAAATTTGGTCTTGGTGACTATTCCGGAATAGAAATTGAGGAATACGCGCCGCAGATGGCCTCAGTTGAGTCAAAAACCGATTTTGTAGAAAAATACTATGCTGACAGCACTGACAATATGAAAAAATGGACTGATGGAGACTCTATAAGAAACGCCATAGGCCAGTCAAACAATAACTACTCGGCGGTAAGCATAGCAAAGTATATTTCTACACTTGCAAATGGCGAGTCACGTTATAAATCCACACTTATTGAGGGGATAGGTGATAACGGAAGCTTTGAGCCATACAGTCCAGTAGTTGAGGAAGGCCTTGGAGTTTCTGAAAATACGGTAAAGGTAGTTCATGAGGGTATGCTTATGGTTACAGAAGGGGATAAAGGAACTTTGAGAAGCCATTTTAAGGGCTTTCCGGTTAGAACAGCGGCAAAGACAGGCACAGCTGAGGAGAACAAAAAACGGCCTTCGCATTCATGGTTTGCTGGTTTTGCGCCTTATGATAATCCTCAGATTGCCGTTGTTGTCTTGATTCCGTTTGGGGAAGGAAAATCAGCCCCGGCAATAAATACGGGTAAGGAAGCGATATTAGAATATATGGGGTTTAATTACGAACACAAAAACGGTGGGATTTATGAAAATGTACTTGCGAGGTGACTGATTTGAAAAAATTTACTGTTTCGGTTTTATTTGTTTTTGCGGTTGCCATGGCAGGCTTTGTGTTCAGCGGACTGAAAACAGACAGTTTGACAGTAACGCCAAAAAACATGGAGTTTTTTGCTGATACAGGTAAAAAAGACAATAAACAGGAAGATAAAGATAAAATAGCTCATATAAACGAGCTGTATGAAAAATTTCAGGAGGAAAAATATGAATTTGAAAATCCGGAGGACGCTTTTTATGATTCTGAGTTTTATATAGAGTTTGTAGATTATTTGTCTACCGGAGAAAACACGGCCTTTCCTGTAGGTGAGCTTTCTTATAAGCTTAATGGAATAGATATCATGGAAAATGAAAAAGAATTTGTTCTTAATGGCAAGAGCTATAAGATAAGGATTACAGGGTATAACGCGGATTATTTCTTTTATACAAAATCACTTGTAAATTCACCTGTGGGAAATAAAAATATTTATGTACAGATATATAACGACAATGAATTTTATTTTGCGAAGGTCTCAGAAAGAAGCAACAATTATTTCAGCAGCTTTATAACTGCTGATGGCAGGGATTGTGTATATATAGTGATTTCAGGTATCAATGGGGCAAATTACCCTCACTCGGGATTTTTGGGTACTTTGGAATGGAACGGTAACAGTTTAAAAATGGCTGATATGCTCAGACTTCATGATGATGAAAATGTTGCTGTTTTTGAGGAAAAAAATAATAATATGTGCTATACTGTAAAAAACGGCAAATATAAAAAGGCGGAGGGTGGCATTTTTCCTTCAGGCTGTGTGTTTGCTTATGATGACAGCATAAAGGATAAATTTGTATTTTATGGTTCAGAAGGATTTTATAATACAGTGAGGTACGGAAACTTCAATGACCAGTACGCAAATCTGATGTTTGCTGATATAAGCCTCGATAATTCAGAAAAGAAAATATATATTACCTCTGAGGATATTGAAGGCGGAAGGTATTATATGAGTATTGGTTATAGAAACGGAGTTTTCTCAAATTGACGAATGGGGGATTAATATGAAAAAACTGATTGCCATGGCTTTGGCGGTATCTTTAAGCGTATCGGTGGCAATATCTGCTTTTGGCGCTGAATATTCAGACGTGAGCAGCAGTCATTGGGCATATGGACAGATACAGAAGGCTTCTGAGGAAGGTTTTATGAGCGGTATGGAAAAGGATGTTTTTGGACTTGGACAGAGTGTAACAAAGGCACAGTTTGTGTCAATGGTTACAAGGCTGTTCGGGTGGGACGAAATTGATTATCAGTTCAGCTCAATTAATGACAACCAAAACAGCTCCGCATGGTACCATAGCGCTGTTGAGACTGCGGCATATCATGGGGCTATTGAAAACAGCGGATATTTTAATCCTGACAGTTTTATAACCAGGGAAGAAATGGCAGTTATACTTATAAAGGCGCTTGGCTATGACAGCCTTGTTTCCGATTCTGAAAAAGCAGCGTTCCCGTTTACAGATGTAACGGAAAACAGGGGATATATTGACCTTGCTTATAATTTTGGAATTATCAGCGGTAAGAGCCAAAATATATTTGACCCAAAGGGAAAAGCCAGCAGGGAAGAAGCGGCAGCGATGATGGTCAGATGTTTTGAAAAGCTTAACTCCGATACGGAATTTTTGCATGGATTTTATGCGTTTTCTTCATATAACCAGAAAGAAATGGCTTCTCAGATGGATGCGGTTTCATTCGGCTGGAGCCGCATGGAGTATACCAATGAAAATGGAGTTGTGCTGGATACCCTCTCTAAGGACGGAAACGAGTGGGTGGTTCCGCAGGGCTATGAGGAAATAGTAAAATACCTCAAGGAAAGCGGCGTAAAGACACATCTAAATGTTTATATGTCAAACGCCGACAGCCATGTATGTGAGAGGATACTTAACAGCTCAGACAATAGGGCAAAAGCGATTGAGGCTATTATGGAGGAAATGAACCTTACATACAAAAAACTGGGCTATAACCCTTATGACGGTGTAACAATAGATTTTGAGAACCTGAAGGGAAGCAATATCAGGGAAAATTTCAACCTGTTTCTTGCGGATTTGAAGTCTGAACTGTCAAAAGCGGGAAAAAGCCTGTATGTGGCTGTTCAGCCTGCACTGAAGGACGGTTCATACTTTGACGGCTATGATTTTAAGTCAATAGGCGAAACCGCTGATAAAATAATAATTATGGCCTATGACTATTATCCAAAAAATATCTCACAGGAAGTTATGGACAGCGGCTTTACAACGACACCTGTAAGTCCGTTTGACCAGGTGTATCATGGATTAAAAAATGTGTGTTCAGCCATAGAGGATAAGAGTAAAATTGTGCTGGGCATAAGTATATCCAGTGCCGGCTGGAGAGTTGAACGGGGGCAGATTGTAAACGGGCAGGCCATGTCTTTAAGCCAGAGCACTATAATTAATGATATTAAAAGCGGCGCTGAGGTAAAATATTCAGAAAAGTACAGGAATCCATATATGAATATTACAGATGATACAGGAAACACTGTTATATGGTTTGAAAATGCGCAAAGCGTTAAGGATAAGATTAACCTCGCAAAAATGCTTGGGGTAACTGGCGTTTCTGTATGGCGCTTAGGACTGATTCCGGAAGATAAAGATACAGGAATGGACATATGGGAAGAATTAAGTAAATGATTAATTAAAAGAAGGCCGTTACAGCCAGAATAACTGGTTTTAACGGCCTTTTCTGATAATTGCGCAACTGCAATTACAGTTTTAGTTGACTAAGCTATTTTTACATTATATGATTTATACAGAGGTCTCGCACAAAGAGGCTGGATATAATTTATGGTAGCTAATATAATACACCTAAAGGAGAGATTTTAATGATAAGGCTCAACAATGATTACTGCTTTGGCGCTCATGAAAGGGTTTTAGATGCTGTTACAAGGTTCAACACCGAGGCTAATCCCGGGTACGGTCTTGACAGCCACTGTATGGAGGCCGCTGAAAATATTAAAGCAGCCTGCGGCGCACAAACAGCAGATGTACATTTTGTAGTAGGTGGCACTCAGACTAACCTGCTGGTTATTGCTGCTGCTTTAAGGTCATATCAGGGGGCTGTTTGTGTTAAGTCTGGACATATTAATGAGCATGAGACAGGCGCTGTTGAAAACTGCGGTTTTAAGATATTAACTGCCCCGGGTGAGGACGGAAAGATAAAAGCATCTGAAATAGAAAAAATTGCATCGGACTATGAATCAAGCGTTGTGCAGGAGCATATTACTGAACCAAAGCTTGTATACATATCGTTTCCAACTGAGCTTGGAACACTTTATTCAAAAAAGGAATTGACAGATATAAGTGAAACCTGCCACAGACATGGCTTATACCTTTTTGTAGACGGGGCAAGGCTGAGCTATGGTCTGGCTGGAGAAAACAATGATGTAACAATACAGGATATAGCTTCTTTGTCTGATGTATTTTTTATTGGCGGAACAAAATGCGGGCTGTTTTTTGGTGAAGCGGTTGTGATAACAAACACGGAGCTTAAAACATGTTTCAGACATTATATGAAACAAAAAGGCGCTATGCTTGCAAAGGGCTGGCTTCTTGGCATACAGTTTAATGAAATGTTTAAGGACGGTCTTTATTTTGAAATAGGTAAGAAGGCTGTTGAACTGGCGCTGAGGATAAAGAAGGCTTTTGTGGAAAAGGGAATACCGCTTGCAAGTGACAGCCCTACAAACCAGCAGTTTGTGATAATGAAAGATACCGATTTGGAAAAGCTCGGAAAGAAGTATTATTATGAGTATGAGTCAAGGGTAGACGAAACACATAGTAATGTCCGTTTCTGTACAAGCTGGGCTACAACCGATGAGGAAATAGACGAGCTTGTAAATGATATAATGGCACTGTAAAATATAAAAACTTTAGCATAAATAATAATTCAGAAGCTGCTTTCGCATATTTATACGGAGGCGGCTTTTGTTTTCTGCAATTAATATGGCAAGTATAAAAAATGGTGCTTAGTGTTAAAAATTGGAAAATAATACTTCGATTTATGAATTTATAACCGGAGGCTTTATTTTTTTGCATATATGTGTTAATATTAATATAATTAATTACTTTAATAGGGTCGTGATAAAATGGTTTTGTTTGTTTTTTCAGCGTCTTTAATATTATTGTAAAATATGGACTAGTTATAAAACACAGTTGAGTATTTAATAATGGGGGATTGGGGAATGAAAAGAAAGCTGACTTGTGTTGTGATGATTATTTGTATCTTATTTGCTGTGCAGCCTGCGGTACTGTTGGCAGACGAAAGCACTGAGAATGAAATAAGGTGCGCACAGAGCGAAATGTGTGAGGCAGTTACACATTTGGAGGACTGCCCGTATTATGAAATTGATAAAAAAGATAGTGTGAATGAGTGTACACAGGATAATGGCTGCGAAGCCGATATACATCTGGAAGGCTGTCCATATTTTGAGGATAATAAAGAAGACAGCAATAATAATTGTACAGAAGATAACGAATGTGAAGCTGAAATACATTTGGAGAGTTGCCCAAAGTATACCACGGTTAATGATGATGACTTGACTGGAAATTTCGATAATGAGCAGATAATAGAAAATAAGCAGGTTTATAATAACTCTCGTTTGTCAAAAGTCAGCAGTAACAGCAGCACAATAGCAGTGGGCACTGGGGAGGCTTACAGCAATATAGCGGGTTTGCTTAAAGACAACAATTTAACTGGAGATATTGTGATTGAGCTTACAAGTGACATTTCGGATTTGGGTGGAATTTCAATACCAAAGAGAGTGACCTCACTGACTATACAGTCCAGTGAGCAGGGAACAAAACGCAAAATTATACTGTATGATTCAGAATATGTTCAGTCTGAAAATTCGATTTTCTGTAACGGTGCTGATTTGTCAATAAGCAGTGATATTGAGTTTTATACTGGAAATTATAGAATGGCAAATATATTCGGCGGCGCCGACAGTATAGATACGGACGGAAACCCTGTAATCACTTTTTATGGAACAAACACTGGTAAAAATTTAAATATATATGGCGGCGGTTATAATGGTTCATTAAACGGCAGCACAAAAGTCAATATCGGAGGCACAGTAAATTCGGTTTACGGCGGCGGATATGGCTATAACGCAACAGCGGATGTAACCCAAAATACAACAATTAATATTATGAATGACGCTGTTGTAACTGGTATTGTTATTGGAGGAGGCTGTGCGGAACCTGACCCGGGCGAAGCGGATAAAGGGATTGTATCAAAAGCAAATGTATATGGAGATGTTTATGTAAATGCAGAAGAAAACAGCTCTGTATATTCTGTAACTGGCGGAGGTTTTGCAAACTGTTTTGTATATAATCCACCAGCAAACACTGTATATGCTGAGGCCAATGTAAAAGGCGATGTGAAGCTTAACCTTAAGGGAACAATTACAGCTACTGGCACAGGCGCGCCTATTACAGGAGGAGGTCATGTCTATTTTGGAGGAGAAAAAATCAACTGCATTGTGGAGGCCAATGTAGAAGGTGACTGTATAACAAATTTGAGCGGAACTATCAATACATGGGTGATTGGCGGCGGATATGTTGAAACATCTTCAGGTTCTCCTGAAAAGTATTCAATTGAAGGCAAACGCGCTCATGCTGGCGTTGGCAGTGTAGAATTAAATATTAATAATTTAAAGCATACATATAACTTGTCCAGCTCTGTATACGGCGGAGGATATGCCAGCGGAAATTATGCTGACTATTCCGTTGACAGAGACGTAAATATAGTTGTTGACGGATATACAGTTGAGACTGCTTCGTCTAAGAAAGTGGATTTTTTTGGAGCAGGAAGAATATCGGCGCTAACTGAAAATATTGATAAAACTAATGCTTCAACAATAGGCGGTAATATCGGTATGTCGCTTAAGAATATAGATGCGGGTTCTTCAAATACAGTGCGAATATCCGGAGGGTTTTACGCATTTTACGCGGCTAAAGGCACTGTAGAAGGAAATATTTCAACCGAGGCTGACGGACTTGTAATCTCTGAGGTACATGGCGCCACATTTACTGATTCAGGCGCCAGTGCTACGCCAAAAAATATAGATATCAAAATAAAAGGCGATGTAAATACCAAGCTTAAAAACTGCACTGTTAAAACCGCGCTTTATGGCACAGGCCAAACAATAGCAGACACTGCGTTTTTGAAAGTTAACGGGACAGCACGCCTTATTCTGGAGGATTTTGAATTTGCAGGCAAGTTTTACATGTCGAATCCACTTACCGCTGGTACGGACAACTGCGCAATGGAAAATGCCGAGCTTATATTACTGGGAAACACTACAATAGGGTATATCAGTAACCCAAAGGGAAGTGTGTCAAATAAATTTGACATAAAGGTTGGAGACGGTACAAACGATACATATGCCAAAGTAAATTACTTTCTGTTTGATTCCGGAGTTGGAATCGGCAGTATATCAATTTATGACAAAGCAGTTCTTGAAGGCCTTGACAGTACTGGAAACCAGCTTATATACGCAAAGAGCGTCGATATATCGCAGAACGGAAAGTTGATTCTGGCACATGACCAAGGGTTAACAGATTTGTCAGGGGAAGGCGTAATTGCCCTGCCAGCAGGCAAAAATATCAATGTAAGCGGCAGTTTTACAGGAAACATAAGTCTTGAGACTTCTTCCGGAACGGCGCAGGCTGGTGATGTGCCTGCCTTTACAAGCCCTTCATCTACAGGGATTTTCACCTATTCAGGGGAAGGTCTGATTTTGAAAAAAGAAAACAGCAGCGATGTATGGGACAGATGGGTATTGAATATACCAGAGACATTCACAGTCAACGCTGTTGTAACAGGTAATGGAGGGGAAGTAAAGCCGGAGTCGGTTGAGGTAGAGGAAGGCAGTGACGCGGTGTTTGAGGTTACTGTATACCCGGGCTACAAGGTGGCGTCAGTAACAGTTAATGGACAGGACAAAACAGAAAACCTTATAGACAATGTATTTACGTTGAATAATGTGGAGTCAGACTGTGATGTTGTATTCAATTTTGAAGCTGAAAACATACCAGAGACATATACAGTCAATGCTGTTGTAACAGGCAATGGAGGAGAAGTAAAGCCGGAGTCGGTAACGGTAGAGGAAGGCAGTGCCGCAGTGTTTGAGGTTACAAGATACCCGGGCTACAAGGTGTCATCAGTAACAGTTAATGGACAGGACAAAACAGAAAACCTTATAGACAACGTATTTACGTTGAATAATGTGGAATCAGAATGTGATGTTGTATTCAATTTTGAAGCTGAAAACATACCAGAGACATATACAATCAATGCTGTTGTAACAGGCAATGGAGGAGAAGTAAAGCCGGAGTCGGTAACGGTAGAGGAAGGCAGTATCGCGGTGTTTGAGGTTACAAGATACCCGGGCTACAAGGTGGCGTTAGTAACAGTTGATGGACAGGACAAAACAGAAAACCTTATAGACAACGTATTTACGCTGGGCAATGTAGAGTCAGACTGTGATGTTATATTTAATTTTGAATATATGGCTGCCGAAGATGTCAATAATGGAATTGATAATCTGCCGGATATTGCTGATAAGCCTACAGAGGAGGATAAAAAGAGTATTCTGGATATAAAGCTTGATTATGAGGCGCTTCCAGATGAGGGAAAGGGACAGATATCCAAGGAAGGCGTATCAGAGTTAAATAAAGCTTTGCTGAAACTTGAAGAAATTGAGTTAAATGTTGAAGTAAATACTAAAAACGAAACTGCCGCCAATATACCTGATGCTCATATGATGCTTCAGTCAATGACTTATGATGAGGCTGAAAAACTAAAATCAGGAGATATTTCAAAATACGTGCTTAAGATGAGGGTTGATGAGGCTGAAGAATTGACAAAAGAACAGCAGGAAGCTTTAAACAGTGTGTTGGATAAACGTAGCAAAGCAGGCAGTCAGTTTGATATATCTATTCAAAAGCATGTTATCAGTAAGTCAGGTGATAAAAATATTCAGACTATAAATGAGCTGACAAAACCTGTCACTCTTGTATTTGATGTTTCTGACAATCAGCCTGAAAAGGGATATAAAAGGGAATGGTCAGCCGTAAATATCCATGGGGCTGGGGAAAGTACTTCAATTAAAGTACTGAACGATGAGGATAATGATGACAGTACTGTAACGGTTTCAAGCAGTTTATTTTCCGTTTACACACTTGTTTACAAAGATGAAATGGTTGATAACGGGCAGAATGGCTCAGGGGAAGACTCATCACAGGAAGATGGTTTTTTAATTGACGCCATGGCAGGCGCAGGCGGTACAATCAGCCCTAAGGGAAAAGTATTTGTTTCCAAAAACAGCAGCAGAACATTTATAATAGAGCCTTATAAAGGCTATGAAATATCTGATATTATTGTAAATGGAAAAAGTCTGGGAATTTTGGATTCATATACTTTCAAAAACATTGTAGTAAATGGCTCTATTGAGGCTGTGTTTAAAAAGGCCACTGAAAAACCAGACAAGGAAGAACAGAAACAAAACAAACAGGAAGAGCAGAAAAAGACAGACACAAAGGATAAACTTGAATGGAAAGGCTTTATCGATATAAGTCAAACGGACTGGTTCTGTGAAGGCGTTAAGTTTGTATACGAAAATGGTCTGATGTTTGGAACATCTGAAGCGTATTTTTCGCCTTATGAAGATGTAAGCCGTGCGATGATAGTAACTGTTTTGTGGAGGCTTGAGGGAAAGCCGGAAGCGAATGAAGATAATATATTTGCTGATATAACAGGTGATGATTATTATTATACTGCTGTACTTTGGGCCAATGAAAATGGTATTGCAGTTGGTTATGAAAATGGGGTGTTTATGCCAAATGCTGCTGTAACACGTGAACAGATGGCGGCTATTCTTTATCGTTATGCCCAGTATAAAGGAAGTCCGGTAAGCTCAATAAACAATTTAAATGGATTTTCAGATAAAGAACAAATATCTGACTATGCTGTCAATGCAGTAGACTGGGCTGTTGAAAATGGAATTATGAATGGCAGTGGAGACGGAAAGATTGACCCAAAGGGAAATGCTACCAGAGCTCAAGTATCGGTAATATTAAAAAATATGATAAAATAATATTTTTAGCATTACAAAAATAAGTTGTTTTAAGTTTGATATAATCAAAAGGGCGGGCTTATAGGCCTGCTCTTTTTTATGCTGTAAAGAATATTATCTGCAAGAAGCTTTTAAGCTGTTTTATATTATTAATCTAAAGAACTTTTATAAAAAGCATGCTATAATATTTTAATAGATATATGGCTGAATGAAATCATAAAATTTATAGGGGGTATCCTTATGTACTGTTCAACAAAATATTCATCTCCGGTAGGAATGCTGACTATTGCAAGCGATGGAAAAAATATTGTAGGGCTTTGGATTGACGGCCAAAAATATTTTGGAGAAAGCATACCGGAAAACATGGTTAAAAAAGATGACCTTCCTGTGTTTGACAGTGCAAGAAACTGGCTGGACAGGTATTTTAACGGCGAAAGGCCAGAGGCAGCGGAACTGCCGCTCAGGCCTATGGGCAGCAGTTTCAGGCAGGAAGTTTGGAATATGCTATGTGATATACCGTACGGAAAGATAATTACTTATGGGGAGATAGCAGAGAAGATAGCAGCAAAAAGAGGTCTGAATAATATGTCAGGTCAGGCGGTTGGAGGAGCAGTTGGCCACAATCCTGTTTCTATAATTATACCTTGCCACCGTGTTGTAGGTACCGGCGGAAGCCTTACAGGATACGCCGGTGGCATTGATATTAAAGTAAAACTCCTTGAGCATGAGGGAGTGGATATGTCAAAGCTTTTTATTCCTAAAAGGGGAACGGCCTTGTAAACAGATAACCTGAGATTTAAATTAAAAACTGTGCATAATATTAATTGAGTTGAAATATTATGCACAGTTAAAAGCTATTAGTCAACATTAATTTTTCCTAATAAAAGCCATGTAAGGTTTCAGTATACTTGTTTTTATGTTATAATAAAAAACGGATTTAGCAAGCATAATACGGCCTTTTGCCGAACTGCGATATGCTTCTGGTCAAAGTTAACGGTAAAATCTCAATATTGAATAGAGTTTATTTTATGCGGTTTTAAAACTTTTGCCGTTAAACATTTTATAAATTTATAATTGAAAGGACTGAGGTTTATACATTGAAAAATTCTTGGCTTAAATTAAAAGAAAAGCTTTTGGAAGCCCTCAATTCCGTTCTTCCTGTAATTGGCATAGTAATGGTTCTCAGTTTTACTATAGCGCCGATTTCAACGAGTATTCTGCTGTGTTTCCTTATGGGCGCGGCGATGATTGTTGTGGGAACTATGTTTTTTACGCTTGGTGCTGAGATAAGCATGACACCTATGGGGGAGCGTGTTGGTACTGCAATAACCAAAAGCAAAAGTCTTTTTGTTATAATTATACTTGGTTTTATACTCGGCTTTATTATTACTATTTCTGAACCTGATTTACAGGTGTTGGCCCAGCAGGTGCCTTCTATACCTAATATGACGCTTATATTATCGGTTGCAGTTGGCGTAGGTGTTTTTCTTGTGGTTGCCCTTTTGCGTATGCTTTTCAGCATAGCACTTGGACATATGCTGATTATATTTTATATTTTTGTATTCGGACTCACATTTTTTGTTCCGTCAAGTTTTCTGGCGGTAGCTTTTGATTCGGGCGGCGTAACTACAGGCCCAATGACAGTGCCGTTTATTATGGCCCTTGGCATTGGTATATCCGCCGTGCGTAATGACAGACATGCGTCTGACGACAGTTTTGGACTTGTAGCACTCTGCTCTATTGGTCCAATACTTGCTGTATTGATACTTGGCATGATTTATAATCCAAGCGAGAGCGCATATGCCCCGCCTGTGCTGCCGGATATAAGCAATTCTGTTGAACTGTGGGATTTGTTCCGTGTTGGTCTTCCTACTTATTTTAAAGAGATAGCTGTATCACTCTTTCCAATAATACTGTTTTTCGGTATATTTCAAATATCGGTCCTTAAGCTCTCAAAAAGAAATCTCAGAAAAATAATTGTTGGACTTATATATACATATATAGGCCTTGTACTGTTCCTGACAGGGGCAAATGTCGGGTTTATACCGGCTGGTAATTTTTTAGGTCAGGTAATGGCAACCCTGGATTACAGATGGGTTATTGTTCCTGTCGGTATGCTTATAGGCTTCTTTATAGTAAAAGCAGAGCCGGCTGTATATGTTTTGAATAAACAGGTTGAGGAAATAACAGACGGCGCTATACCGGCAAGCGCCATGGGAATGAGCCTTTCTATAGGAGTGGCTGTTTCAATAGGCATAGCCATGCTCAGGGTACTTACAGGGGTTTCAATACTGTGGTTTATAATACCGGGATACGCGATTGCGCTGGGACTATCGTTTTTTGTTCCTAAAATTTTTACTGCGATAGCTTTTGACTCAGGAGGAGTAGCCTCCGGCCCTATGACAGCCACATTTCTTCTGCCGTTTGCGCAGGGCGCGTGTATTGCGGTAGGCGGCAATATAGTTACCGATGCTTTTGGAGTTGTCGCTATGGTTGCTATGACTCCGCTTATAACAATACAGATACTTGGAATGGTTTATCAGCTTCGCAAAAGACGCGCTCCAAAGGAACAGCTTATACCGGAGCCTGTGCGTGCGTTTGACATGCTTGATGATGATGCAATAATTGAGCTTTAAATTATGCAGCGGAAGGGAGCAGACAATGAGTGAACTGTATATGATGGTTACAATTACAGAAAGAAACACTGCAAAGAAATTTGTTTCTTTATACAGCAGCTATGGTGCAGATGTAACATTGAGTGCTGTTGGTTTGGGTACAGCGGTAAGCGAGACTCTGGACTATCTGGGGCTTGAAAAGACCGAAAAGATTATAATTATTTCAGTGGTGACAGGTACTGTTTGGAAGGCAATTAAAACCAGCCTTCAGAATAAGCTTAAGATTGATGTTCCGGGAACCGGAATTGCATTTATAATTCCTATAAGCAGTATTGGCGGAAAAAAGCCTTTATTCTTTCTGACTGAAAATCAGAATTTTGAGAAAGGGGAGGAAAGTTCGTTGAAGGATACAAAGTATGAGCTTCTGGTTGTTATCGCTAATCAGGGATATACTGATATTATAATGGATGCTGCAAGAGAGGAAAATGCCGGAGGAGGAACGGTAATACATGCCAAAGGCACTGGAATGGAAAAGGCCGAAAAATTTCTTGGTGTCTCACTTGTTAATGAAAAAGAAATGGTTTTTATTGTAGTCAAAAGCGGCATGAAAAACAGAATAATGAAAGCAATAATGGATAAAGCAGGGCTTAAAAGCAAGGCACAATCCATAATGTTTTCACTGCCTGTTACAAGTACAGCGGGTATGCGCCTTATGGAAGAAGTCGCTGAGGACAGTGAACTGACAGAAGCCTAATAAAAAACCGGAGGCCTTAAGCTTCCGGTTTTTTAAAATTATTTTTAAAAAGTATTGACTTGTAGTTAACTCCAGGAGGTAATATGTTTTAAGAAGCCAAACTGATATGGTTTATAAAATAATTATTAGTAAAAGGAGAATGCGAAATGGATTATATTGGTAAAAATATTAAAAAGCTTGGTTTTGGCCTTATGAGGCTGCCGCAGAAGGATAATGCTATAGATATTGAACAGGTAAAGGAAATGGTGGATTTGTTTTTGGAGTCGGGCTTTACTTATTTTGATACTGCATGGGCCTATGCCGGAAGCGAGGACGCTATAAGAAAAGCCCTTGTTGAGCGTTATCCGCGTGATAAATATCAGCTTGCCACAAAAAATGCGGCTTGGATTGACTGCAAAACGCGTGAAGATGCTGTGTCACAGTTTGATATATCCCTTAAACAGACTGGAGCGGGATATTTTGATTTTTATCTTCTCCATAATCTTGGTGAAGGCAGAAGTCATTATTTTGATGATTTTGGAATGTGGGACTGGATACAGGAGAAAAAACAGGAAGGGCTGATTAAGCACGCGGGCTTTTCATTCCATTCAACTCCGGAGGAGCTGGACGAAATTCTAACGGCACATCCGGAAATGGAGTTTGTTCAGCTGCAAATCAATTACGCTGACTGGGAGAATCCTGCTGTACAGTCAAGAAGGTGCTATGAAGTGGCAAGAAAGCATGGCAAACCGATTATTGTTATGGAACCGGTAAAGGGCGGAATGCTTGCAACACCGCCTGATGAGGTTAGAAGTATTCTTAAAACTGCTGAACCTGATTTATCTGTGGCTTCGTGGGGAGTGAGGTTTGCAGCGGATTTAGACGGGGTTATAACAGTCCTTTCTGGTATGAGCAGCGTAGAGCAGGTAAAAGACAATATATCATATATGAAAGATTTCTCAGGGCTTAAAGATTCAGAAAGGGAGGCATTAAAAAGTGCAAGGGAGGCTTTGGACAAAATACCGCTTATTCAATGTACCTCCTGCAATTACTGTTCAAAGGTATGCCCTAAGAATATAGGAATTTCGGGTTCATTTACGGCTTTGAACTATCTTACGTTATTTGGAAACAAGGAAATAGCTTTAAGTCAGGAAAACTGGCTGGTAGGAAAGCATGGAAAAGCGCGTGCCACAGAATGTATTAAGTGCGGAAAATGCGAGGAAGCATGCCCTCAGCATATAAATATACGCGAAAAACTGGAACTTGTAGAAAAAGAGCTTTTGAAATAAATGACTCCGGTCCGGGCATATACATATGGCTGTTTATTTTAATGTTTATTTATGATAATATATGTTAAACAAATTAAAATTAAGCTATGAGAGCAGGTGATAAAATGTATGAACCTAAGACAGAAAAAGATATACGCTGCCCACTCGAATACGCTATGGGTTTGTTCGGAGGCAAATGGAAGTCACGCATACTGTGTGTTATAAACTCTAAAGAGACTGTAAGGTACAGCGAGCTTAAAAATGAATTGGCTGGTGTGACGGATACAGTACTTGCCGCAGCTTTAAAAGAGCTTGTAACTGATAACCTTGTTATAAGGGTACAGTACAATGAAGTGCCTATGAGAGTGGAATACTCTCTGACTGCTACAGGGAAATCAATAATCCCTTTGCTTTGGAACATTTGCCAGTGGGCAGATATACGGCAGAGGGAAACGAATGGTCCGCTGATATGCAACAGGTGCGATTATACAGAAAAGGAAAGGCAGACAAACTAACAAATTAATTAGATGCTAACAAATTTGTTAAAATATTTAATTTAAAAAGCTGTATTGATATAATTTTCTCATAAATTAAATTTATCATGTTATGAAAAACTATATTAAGGAGGCTTTTTAATATGAAAAAATGTGGCTATTTATTAAGATTAATGATAAGCATGATTAAAAGATACGGTATACTTGGTAATTTAGACAAGCAAGACAAAACATAATAATTTTTTTTCCGCCGTAAAACCGGCGGATTTTTTATGCCTTTTAATTTCCCTGATGATGCTTTTGATATCTGCTAATAAAATTATTAGCTTCTCACTAATTTCTTAATTTATTTAAATAAAAATTAAACGCAGTTATAATAATCCCATAAAACATAGATAAATCAACAAGAAATTTAAGGAGGTATAAATAATGAGAAATTTAAATGAAAAAGCCGCCAAAATATTTGACAATGAAATGTGGTATATCTGCGCGGGGAAAAAGCCGGAATCCTCGGTTGTGCTGTTTAAGGAAGTGACAACTGACGGAAGGCTTGTTTTTCCTGTGTTTGGGTGTGAAGGTGTAATATCGAATATGTCTGAAAGTAATAAGATTGCCGTTTCTGCGGCCGACAGCAGAACAATGTCTGGTTACCAAGTAAAAGGCAGAGCCGAACTTCTGACAGATGGGCTGCTGGCAGATAAGTGGAAGGAGTCAATGCAAAAGATGTTTGGAGTGGATTTTAAATTTAAAGGCATTGTTGAGGTTATACCGGATAGGGTTATCATAACAACACCTGGAAAACATAATAACGAAGAAATTTGAGGTTGTTTTTATAATGTAAGTCTGGAATATAAATTTTCGGCAGGAGGAAATAATAATGATAAAATTAAATGATAGTATTATGAGAGTACTTAAAACGGGATTGTGGTATATTGGAACATGCGGAGATGAGCCAAACATAGTACCGGTGGGTTTTAAGGAAGTAACGCCGGAGGGAAAACTCATTGTTGGTGTTTTGCACTTGAACAATACTATTGCAAATATAGAAAAGAATAACTGTATTACAGTTACGGCCTGCAGCGGCAATGTAAAAAGCGGCTTCTGCATAAAGAACCATGCAAAGTTTATGGCGGACAGCGCTTATTTTGTATATGGCTATAATATAACAGGCACAGCGAGATTTGTTAAGGAGGGGCCGCATGTTGACAAATGGAAATCGGTAGCTGATAAAATGCTTAAAGGGGCAATACCTGTGACAGGTATACTTGAAATAACACCGGAAAATGTGTCAAAGGCCATGCCGGATTTGATAAATGCCTGAAATTTAATTATTATAAATGAAGCCCTGTGGTTTTACACGGGGCTTTGTTTTGTTGAGGTTAATCTGCTTGAAATTTTGATGTTTGAAAATATTGTATAATATATTGCTGAAATCATATAAAATATTTACGTTTTGTGGCCTGAATTTGGAGGTGATATTCACTTTGCCAAATATTTTTATTGTTCTGACAACGGTTTATTCCGGCAGGGATACAGCTGTGATGCGGCTTATAATACCATTGCAGTGTCAGGCATTTTAAATCCTGTAGGTCCATAAGGCCGGCTCGGTAATCGTTATTATAAACTATGCTATTCTGCTCAGGTGGAATAAGAGTGACAAAAGGCAGTAAATGATAGAAAGAAATCTTATGTCTTGTTTGGGTATTTTTTTAAGTCAGACATTTTTTACTGCCTCTTTTAAAAATAATTAGCTGTCCAGAATTCATGAACATAGCCTATAGGAGTTTTTTATGTCACTGTCATAAACTAAATGACGATTTTTCTGTCATTATATTTTTGTGGAGATTCAAAGCCATTATTGCAGCCAAAACAGCCGATAAAATATCAGACACAGGCTGTGCATAAATAATGCCGTTTATGCCGAATATTTCGGGAAGAATAAAAATAATGGGAATAAAACAAATTCCCTGTCTGCAAGAGCCAAGTATAAATCCATCTCCAGCTTTGCCTAAGGCGAGGAAAAGTGATGAATATACGGTATAAAATCCAAAGAGTATAAAAGAAATTCCATTGAAAAGCAAAGCTCTTTGTCCAACTGCAATCATTTGTATATCTCCTTTTGTAAACTGGGATATAATTTCTTCAGAAAATATTGCAGCAGCCGAACCATAAAGTGTGCAGAAAAGAGTTGTCAAAATGATAGATACTTTCACGGCTTCGTTTAAACGTTCATATTTTTTTGCGCCGTAGCTGTAGCCGGCTATTGGCTGGAAACCTTTTGTAAAGCCAAATACTACAAGGCTTCCCATGGATATTATTCTTGCGGCTGCGCCCATAGCGGCGATTGCGTAATCTCCATACAGTTTGGCCTGCATATTTGTAAGAGAAATTGAAACGCTGGTTAAAAGCTGAAACGTAAGTGTTGGGATACCTATTTTAAGTATCTCATATATTATCTCATTTGAAAAACAGCATTTTTTAATACTGAAGCTGAATATGCTTTTTTTGCTGTGTATATACCGTAGATACACCATAGTTGAAACAAGCTGTGATATGCCTGTAGCGACAGCCGCTCCGGCTACGCCAAGCTTAAAGCAGTAAATAAATATCGGGTCAAGAATTATATTGAGCACAGCACCGGCAAGCAATGCACACATTGTAGTTTTGGCAGCGCCTTCGCTTGTAACAATATTGTTCATTGTGACATTAAATACATTGAATATAGATGAAACAATGTAAATGCCTGTATATGTCAGTGCGTATGGCATTATGCTTTCGGTTGCGCCCAATACTTTTAAAACTGGCTTCAGAAAAATAACCACCACAATTATAATTGCCGCTCCAACAAAAACGCTGCTGTACAAAGCTGTACTTGCGGTTTTGTCTGCGGTCTCATTATCATTGTTTCCCAGCAGTCTGGAAATATAAGAAGCGGCACCGTTTCCGAACAGCAGACCTAATCCTACAATAACCTGACCCAATGGAAAAGCGACAGCTATAGCGGCCATCTGGCTGGTTCCAAGACCTCCCACAAAATAAGCGTCTGCAAGGTTATACACTGCGTTAATCATCATGCCAATCATTGCTGGCAGGCCCATTGCTAAAAGGGCTTTTGGTACAGGCAAGCTTCCAAGCAGCTCTGATTTTTTATTGCGTTTATCCATTTACAATTCTCCTTTCCGTTGACAAAACATATAAAATATAGTACTATAAAATATAGTAATTTGGCTGTGAAACAAATAGTACTATAATTTATAGTACATGTCAAGAGAAAAAGGAGAATAATATGGCTACTATTGATTTAATTGTATTGGGCATGCTTAAAAATGAATCTCTAAGCGCTTATGACATTCAAAAGCTTGTGGAGTACAGAAATATATCAAAATGGGTGAAAATAAGCACTCCGTCAATATATAAAAAGGTGATACAGCTTGAGGAAAAGGGGTATATTGAAAGCAAAAATGTTAAAGAGGGAAAAATGGCTGAAAAAGCTGTCTATTCTCTTACATCTCAGGGTGAAATGCAGTTTGAAAGGCTTATGTATGAGATAGCTTCAAAGCCCATAAATATTTTTCTGGACTTTAACGCTGTGGTGGTGAATTTGACAAGCCTTTCACCTGAGGGTCAAAAGCTTTGTCTGGAAAATATTAAAAACAACGTAAAAACTCTGATTTCGTATTTGGAGGATAATATACGTGTTAAGGAGAGTATTCCGCAAATTCCGGAAACAGGCATGGCCGTATTGAGGCAGCAGTTAATATTATCGCAGGCGATAGAAAAATGGGTTGATGAAATTTCAGAAAACCAAAAATGATTTTTGTCCATAAGCCATAAAACAGACAGGTATATTTTGTGAGTTTTTGAGAAAAAGAACTGTTTACAAAAGTGTTTAGAAGCTATATCATATTCTCATGGATAAAAATGATATAAAGATTAGCGATACGTTTTTTAGAGTAGCCTCTAAACTTTCAGAATTTGATGAAAATTTAAAATGTACAGTTGAAGACGAGAATTTTGTAAATACTGAAATGAATATAGTGAAACTAATTAAGGAACACGAAGGTATTCATGTAACTGGTATTGCAGAATTGCTTGGAGTTACAAAGGGCGCTGTTTCGCAGGTGACCAACAAGCTTGAAAAAAAGGGAGTCATAGTAAAGGAGAAGGATGAAAATAATCTGTCAAGGCTCATTCTCAGGCTTACACCAAAAGGCGAACAGCTCTACGATGTGCACGAAGCTTTTCATGCTGAGCTTAACGATTTGATTAGCGATACGCTTAAAAACTGTTCAGATGAAAACAAGGTTTTTCTTAAAAGCTTTTTGGATGCTGTGGAGACGAAAATATTAAAAATCCACATAAATTAAATGTTTTTTTAATCAAAGTGTATAGTAACTATACAGATTGCTGTGCAATAGCAAAATAAGTAAATACTTCTGTCTGCTGATGAGCTTAGGATATCTGCGCCAATAGAGTATAGCAGCTAAACGTTTTTAAATATTCCAGTATTAATTAAGCATAAGGAGGAAGTTATGATTAATTTAAATGATATTAAACAGGCTGAGGAAAGGATTGGAGGTTATGTACATAGAACGCCACTTGTGTTTTCTGCCGGTTTAAGCAGAATGGCAGGAGCGGATATATATTTTAAGTGTGAAAATCTCCAGAAGACAGGTTCTTTTAAAGCGAGAGGGGCTTTTAACCGAATGCTCTCACTGACTGATGAGGAAAAGTCAAGGGGCGTTGTCTGTTATTCTTCCGGAAACCATGCGCAGGCAGTAAGCTATGCCGCATCTGTTCTGGGTATAAAAGCATGGGTTTTTATGCCGGAGACCGCAGTGCCGGCAAAGATTGCAGCGTGCAGGGGCTATGGCGCTGAGGTTGTGCTTTATGGAAAAACAGGAGCTGACGCTTATCCAAAGGCGATTGAATGCATGAAAGAAAAAAATCTCGTGTATATAGACCCTGTTGAGGATTACGGAATAATGTCCGGACAAGGGACAGCGGGCCTTGAGATAATGGAGGATTTGCCGGATACAGACGCAGTTTATGTGCCTGTTGGCGGAGGCGGTCTTATGACTGGCGTTTCAACAGCTGTCAAGGCTGTTTCGCCTAATGTAAAGGTAATAGGTGTTGAGCCTGAGAATATGAATTGTGTAGGTGCCTCTTTTGCCGCTAAAAAAATAACTAAAATTGAAAGAAGGTATTCCATAGCAGACGGCCTTGCGGGAGATGCTCCGGGAGAAAAGGCTTTTGAAGGCGTGATGAAAAATGTTGATGAAATGATTACGGTTTCTGAGGAGGAAATTGAAAAGGCTCTGACACTTATCATATATCGTACAAAAATGTTTATAGAGCCATCTTCCGCAGTTACACTGGCGGGATTAATGAGCTGCCGGGCATATGTGGGCAAGAAAAATGTATGCCTGCTTTCAGGCGGAAATGCTGACTTGAAAATTATGGCGGAAATATTTTCAAAAAACGCTGTTAATTGATTATTAAAAGAGAAGGGGAATGAATTTATGAAAACACTGCTGTTAAAAAAGGAAGATGTGGAAAAAATTGTAAGCATGAAGGACGCTATAGAGGCTGTTGAAGAAGGTTACAAGGCATTTTGCAGCGGACAGGTAATGCAGCCGGACTACATAGCCATGCCTTTTGACGCTCCAAGGGGTGAGCTTGATTTTAAGGCGGGCTATTATTCCGGAAATGAAATAATTTCTTTGAAGGCTTCGGCAGGGGGATATGTAAATAACCCGTCGGAGTATGGACTTCCTGCCGGAATGAATACTGTACTTCTTTGGGATGCGAGAAACTGCGCGCTTTTGTGCATTATGGAAGGCGGTTATATTACAGGATACAGGACAGGTGCGGCCGGAGCAGTGTCAGTAAAATATCTTGCAAGAAAAAATGCTGATGTTGTAACATCTATAGGAACAGGAAATCAGGCGAGAAATCAGATAAGAGCCATAAGCCAGATAATTAAAATCAAAGAAATCCATGCTTTTGACGCTTTTAAGGATTCTATGGCAGGTTTTAAGGCTGACATTGAAAATGAGCTTGGAATACCTGTAATACTGGAAAACACAAAACAAGAGGCGGTAGAAAAGGCGGATATACTTGTTACAACAACAAGGGGCAAAGGACCGGTTGTAGAAGCGGCGTGGGTAAAGCCCGGAACACATATTGTGGCTATCGGCACAGACATGAGGGGAAAGCAGGAGTTTGACCCTGAAGTATTCAGAGGAGCCAAGATTGTAAATGATTCTATAGACCAGTGTACAAGCAAAGGTGAGACGTGGCACCCTATTGACAAAGGGATAATTAAAAAAGAGGATATTTACGCTGAAATAGGAGAAATTGCCCTTGGCAGAAAGCCTGGCAGAACAAATGACGAAGAAATTACCATATTCGATTCAACAGGAATGGCCATACAGGACAATATGCAGGCATATAAGCTTTATAAAGCGGCTATGGAAAAGGGAATTGGAACGGAATTTGAGTTTTTTAAATAAATATCAATTCCGGGTAGCCATACTGTGCTTTTGAACCAGAAGCCTGTTCTTACAAATACTTCAAAGCCTTTATGCGCATATGGCAGTGTTATACAAAATAATATATTTATATCAGCAGAGTATTATTGCTCCATATAACCACATATAAAAGAGCCGGTATTTACCGGCTTTTTGCATGTTCAATTTATACAGACAAAATTTGATAAGACGCATTAACTTGTAATTATATTATAATAGCTGACATAAAATTAAAATGACAATCATTTTTGGTAGGTATGCCATGGAGAGATTTTGTACCTTTAGGAAGAAAGAAGTAATAAATATATGCGACGGTATGAAGGTTGGGTATGTATATGACCTTGAGATTGACACCCGCACCGGCAGAATATGCAGCATTATAATACCGGCAGGCAACAGATGCCTGAGCTTTCTGTGTGTCAATTCTGTATATGTAATACCTTGGGAAAAGATAGTCAGGATAGGAGATGATATTATACTTATAGATGTATGCCTTGCAAACTATGAGAGAGACTGTTAAAATAATATAATTTTATTGACAGAAACTGCTGTTTAAAATATTATAAATTATTAACCTGTCAATTTTTATGGAAAATATTGACCATATGTTATTTTTTATGTATACTCTTTTTATGTGTGTCATATTAAGGCATGTTATATCCGCAACAGGGAGGTAGTTTAAATGAAATGCCCTTTTTGTAACAATGAAGATACCAAAGTTATAGATTCAAGAAGTCAGGATGATAATACGGCAATTCGGCGCAGAAGATATTGTGAAAGGTGTGGAAAACGCTTTACAACATATGAAAGAATAGACACAATACCTATGACCGTTATTAAAAATAATGGAACCAGAGAAACCTTTGACAAGAATAAACTTATAAGCGGAATTATGAAAAGCTGCAATAAAAGGCCAATTACAGTAAAACAGATTCAGGAAATAGCCGATGATGTTGAAAACGCTGTAATGAGCTCAATGGACAAGGAAATTGAGAGTAAAAGTATTGGAAACCTTGTTATGGACAGGCTCAAGGATATCGACGAGGTGGCTTATGTGAGGTTTGCTTCTGTTTACCGTCAATTTAAGGATATAAATACATTTATGACAGAACTGAATAAAATGATGGCGGAGAAAAACGGCGAGAAATAAAATTAAAACCCCTGTATATATTACAGGGGTTTTAATTTGGCAAATATTTTAGTCGCCTTTATTCATGCTGTTAACAAGTTTTTCATCAGGAGTAACGTAAATTGTGTTGTTCTTCTCATAAATTACCATACCGGGTTTTGCGCCTGAAGGCTTTTTAACATTTTTCCTCACCGTGTAATCGACAGGAACGTTGGCGCCGGTTTTGGCCTTGCTGTAAAAGGCGGAAAGGTTGGCGGCTTCAAGCAGAGTTCTGTCAGGGGCTGTGCCGGAACCGTTTGTAAATATAATTACATGTGAACCGGGTATGTTTTTAGTATGCAGCCATATATCAGTAGCCTTTGCCGTGCGGAGTGTAAGCTCATCGTTTTGTGTGTTGCTTTTTCCTACCAGTATATCATAGCCGTCCGATGAAACATAGTGGATTGGTTTTGACTTTTTAGTTTTTTGTCCGCGGTTTCTGGCTGTGGTTTTGGCTTTCATAAAGCCTTCAGCTGCAAGCTCTGACCTGATTTCATTCAAATCGGCTTCTTCAGCTGCGGAATCAATGCAGGCCAGCACACTTTCAAGATATTTCATTTCTTCGTCGTTTTGTTTTATCTGGATTTCAAGCGCCGCCAATGTTCTTTTTGCCTTGTTGTATTTGTTGTAATATCTCTGCGCGTTTTCTGAAGGCGTCAGGTTTTCATCAAGGTTAATTTCAATTTCAGGCATTGACTCATCATAGTAGTTTACAGCTTTAAATTTTGTCATTCCCTTTTCAAGAGCAAAAATATTGGCTGTTATCAGCTCACCTTTAAGACACCATGTTTCCATAGGTGCTGTATCCTTTATGGTTTTAAGCTGTATGTCCTTTTTCTTGGCACAGCGTTCAATATTATTTAAAACTATACGGCGCATGTCATGGGCCTTTTGCTGGATATGGTATAAATTATCTTTCTGATAATAGAAGCTTTCAAGAAGCTCCGAAATGGATAAGAAACGTTCTTTATCAAATCCCTCAAACTGTTTTGACTCAAAAGGATAAAAGTCTATTACTTTTCCTGTTTTTGGCTCTGATATTATTTCCGGTTTGAAATTACCGGACTTTATATTATCCATTGTATCTTTAAACGACAAAAACAGCTTTGTTATTTCTGCCAAATCCGCCTGAGCCGTATATTTTTCCGGGTCAATTCCAGCCTCATATGATATCTCGCTTGCTGTGGCAGGGCTTATGCCGGTATAGGTCTTGTATATAAACTGGTGTATTTTGAGGCCATCATTTTTTTTAAAAAGTTCAGCGAATGTATCCAAATCAGCTTCCAGTGGATTGAGCTTTCCCTGAGAAGGCGGGAGGGTATATGCTTTGCCGGGGAGAACTTCCCTTACGGAGCTTGTCTCATGTGTGATATGCTTTATAGAGTCAAGGATTTTCATATTCTCATCTGTAAGAATTATATTTGAGTGCTTTCCCATTATTTCAATAATCAAAAAGCGGCTTACCATGTCGCCAAGCTCATTCATAGCTTCAAGCTCAATACGGGCTATCCTCTCAAGCCCGGGCTGGGATATGCTGATTATACGGCTGCCGGCAATATGCTTTCTGAGCACCATGCAAAACATTGGAGCTGTAATGGGGTTATCCCTCTGTACTGCTGTTACATGCAGCCTTGGGTGGCTTGGATTAGCGGATAAGAGCAGTTTTGATACCTGCCCGATGTTTCTTACAGACATGACTATCTCATCTTTTTGCGGCTGGTAAATCTTGTCAATCCTGCCGCCTGTAAAGAGCCCGTTAAGCTCATAGATAATATTGGAAACGGCTATACCGTCAAGTGCCATTTTAAAAACCTCCTTATACCCGCGGTGAGCGGGGTATAAATTTTTTTAATATCACTTGATTATATTACGTAAATTGTTTTATAATCAAGTGTATATGAATAAAAAAGGACTGAATAATTATGATAAAAAGTATGACAGGCTTTGGCAAAGGTGAAAATGAGGCTGACGGCCGCAGATTTACTGTTGAAATCAAATCTGTTAATCACAGGTATAATGATATTAACATTAAACTGCCAAGATTTATGAATAGTCTTGAGGACAGAATAAGGAAACATTTGTCACAGAAAATTTCCAGAGGCAAAACAGATGTATATATTAATTTTGAAACTTTTTCACAGCAGGATGTATCTGTAAGGCTTAATGAGGAGCTTGCAAAGGTTATTGTAGAAAAAATAAACCATCTCAGGGATACATACTCTCTTAAGAGCGAAAATACTCTTGACCTTGTGGCGCGGTTTCCTGATGTACTTACAATAGAGAATGTTGAGGAAAATGAAGAAATAATGTATAATATCCTTTTGCCGGCACTTGACAGCGCCCTTAAGCAGTTTGTTGACATGAGGGAACGCGAGGGGGCGGCACTTAAAGCTGACATACTTAAAAAATGCGCTAAGCTTAAGGAGATAACCGGAAACATTTCTGAAAGGTCTGCCGTTGTTCCTGAGGAATACAGGCAGAAGCTCAGGTCAAGAATAGATGAGCTTCTTGGGGAAGTTCCGGTGGACGAGCAGAGGCTCAGTCAGGAAGTGCTGGTTTTTGCCGACAGGTGCTGTATTGACGAAGAGATAACAAGGCTTTATAGCCATATATCGCAGCTTGAGGATATACTTGAGAGCGATGGGGCAGTTGGAAGGAAGCTTGATTTTCTTGTACAGGAATTAAACCGTGAGGCAAATACATCTGCTTCAAAATCTGGTGATATAGCTATAACGCAGTCGGCTATTGAGCTTAAAAGCGAAATTGAGAAAATCCGCGAACAGATACAGAATATTGAATAAGGTGGTTCAAAATTGGATAATAAGTTTGTGGGGATTGGTTTTAAAAGCCTTATTAACTCAAACAGAATAGTTGCTGTTGTAAGCCCCGACTCGGCTCCGGTAAAAAGGATAATTACCGACGCAAGGCAAAACGGCATGCTGATTGACGCTACCTATGGCAGAAAAACAAGAAGCGTTATTATTATGGACAGCCGCCATGTTGTGCTGAGTCTTATTGGCACAGAAACCATTGGCAGCAGGCTCAGTGAAACTGGCCAGTGTGAGGAGTAATAAAAAATGACTGAAAAAGGTATACTTATTATTATTTCAGGACCTTCTGGTTCAGGCAAGGGTACGGTTGTGGAAAAACTGAAGGGTGATAGCGGCTATGCCCTTTCAATTTCGGCTACAACAAGGCCTCCAAGGCCATATGAACAGGAAGGAACACATTATTTTTTTAAATCAGAGGAAGAATTTAAAGAGATGATAAACAGCCAAAAGCTTTTGGAATGGGCCGAGTTCTGTGGAAATTTCTACGGTACACCTAAAGATTATGTTATGGGAAAGCTTGACTCGGGCTGTAATGTTATACTGGAGATAGAGGTTCAGGGGGCTTTTCAGGTTAAAAAGATGTTTCCGGAAGCCGTTGCGGTATTCCTTATTCCTCCTGACAGACAGGAGCTTAAAAAGAGACTTTCCGGGCGCGGCACAGAGGACAGCGCAACTATAGAAAAACGCCTTAAAAGGGCGAGCGAGGAGATAGAGCTTCTGCCTAAATATGATTATGTTGTTGTAAATGACGAGGTTGAAAAAGCCGCTGAGCGAATTAAGGAGATTGTGCGTGTCAGCAAGATGGCAAGTTTCAGGTACATAGATATTATAAATAATTTCAAATAAGAGCAGACAAGGGGAGATTTATTAATGTTAAGACCTTCATACACGGACCTTTTAGGCGTAATAAATAAAGACGGAGATGACAGTGCAGTTGCGGCCAGCAGGTATTCAATAGTTATAGCTGCATCTAAAAGGGCAAGGCAGCTGGTAGACCATGCTGAACCTCTGGTAAGCGTAACAAGGGATAGCAAGCCTGTTTCCATAGCGGTTAATGAGCTTTATCAGGGCAAGCTTGGCATTATTGAAAACGGTGATATTGTCTGCGGTGATGAGTTTGGGGATATGCAGGAACAGAGCGGCAGTATGGAAGAAAAGGCTGAAAGCTCTGAGAACACAGTTTACGATGAGAATTTTGAGGGATAATTAAAATATTAAGGCCGTGTTTTCAAATCAGCTCTACCCTGAAAATGCGGCCTTTGTGCTATTTATTAGTTGTAAGCGGAGGTGCAGCTTTGGCTCTTTACGCAAGTATTATACTTGATAACCCCAGCCCTGAAATTGACAGAATTTTTGATTATGAAATCCCATTTGAGCTGTTGGACCGTGTTTTTTCTGGGGCAAGGGTCAGAGTTCCGTTTGGCGGAAGAAATAATATTGTAAAAGGTTATTGTCTTGAGGTTAAGGAAAATTCTGATATTCCGGCTGGTAAAATAAAGATGATAAGGGAAGCGCCGGACAAAGAGCCTGTTCTGGGAAAGGATATGCTTTTGCTTGCAAAATGGATGAAGGAAAGGTATTTCACAACACTTTCACAGTGTCTCAGAATAATGCTTCCGGCAGGAATAGATATTAAAAACAGCGAAAAGACAGCTTTTTTGAAGTTTGAAAGAGCAGAAGCAGAGGAGGAGGCGAAGCGTTTAAGCTCTAAAAAATCCCTCTCGGCACAGGCTCTTGCTTTAAATTATATTCTGGAAAATGGAAGCGCACCGGTATCAAAAATTATAAAGGAATTGAATATCAGCCTCTCACCTTTGAGTACGCTTCAAAAACGCGGCGTTATAGGAATTGAGCATAAACTGATAAGGCATGAGTTTAAAGATATCTCTATTGACCAGAGAGAGACTGTTCCGGTTCTTAACAGCAGCCAGAAAATTGCGGTTGACACTGTGACTGAAAGCTTTGGCAAAAATATTAAGCCTTTTTTGCTTTTTGGCATAACAGGCAGCGGAAAGACAGAGGTTTACCTTAAGATAATAGAACGTGTATTGTCAGACGGCAAGCAGGCAATTGTCCTTGTGCCGGAAATTTCGCTTACTCCTCTTATAGTGGGTCGTTTTAAAAGCCGGTTTGGAGATTTAGTGGGAGTAACACACAGCCGCATGAGCGCCGGTGAAAGAAATGAAGTATGGAAAAGAGCTGAAAGCGGAGAGATTTCTGTTGTGATAGGCCCAAGAAGCGCTTTGTTTATGCCATTTAAAAGCCTTGGAATAATAATAATTGATGAAGAACATGAAGCATCATATCATTCTGACAGCTCACCAAGATATAACGCGGTTGAGGTTGCCCAAAAACGCTGTAATTTGAGTGGCGCATCACTGCTGCTTGGCTCAGCCACACCGTCTGTAGAAAGCTTTTATAAAGCCCAAAACGGTGAGTACAGGCTTTTGAGGCTATACGAAAGGGCCGGAAACGCTAAGCTTCCGGAGGCCGAGATTGTTGATATGAGACTTGAGCTTTCTTCAGGCAACAGGTCAATATTCAGCCGCAGGCTTTACAGTGCTGTAAAGGAGAAGCTTGCAAAAAACGAGCAGATAATGCTTTTTTTAAACCGCAGAGGGTACTCAACATTCGTTTCATGCCGCAAATGCGGCTATGTCGCCACATGCTCAAACTGTTCTGTGGCCTATAAGTACCACTACAAAGGCAATTTTCTTATGTGTCATTACTGCGGCCAAAAGGCTGAAGTGCCTAAGGTATGCCCTTCGTGCGGTTCAAAGTATATAAAATATTTTGGCACAGGCACACAGAAGATTGAGGAGGAGGTTAAAAAGCTTTTCCCTCAGTCAAGAGTTTTAAGAATGGATTTTGACACAACTTCGCAAAAGGGAAGTCACAGCAGGATACTGAACGCCTTTGCTAAGGGCGAGGCTGACATACTAATAGGCACACAGATGATAGCGAAGGGGCATGACTTTCAGAATGTATCCCTTGTGGGAATAATGGCGGCGGATGTATCGCTTAACACAGGAGACTACAGAGGCGGTGAGACTACATTTGAGCTTATAACACAGGCGGCCGGCAGAGCAGGACGCGGCACAACAGTGGGAAATGTTATAATACAGACATATCAGCCCGAAAATTACGCTGTAAAATGCGCTGCCAGACAGAATTACGAGGAGTTTTATAAGAATGAGTGCAGTATAAGGAAAACAATGGGTTATCCGCCGTTTTCAACTGTATTCACAGTCATTTTTACAGGAAAGGATGAAAATAAGGTTTCTGAAAAAACAACTGACTTTTGCAGTATTTTATATAAATTAAAGAAAAACAACGGAATTTATGATAATATATCTGTAATCGGACCTTCCGAGGCTTCTGTTTATAAGGTGAAAAACGAATACCGTATGCTGCTTGTTTTAAAGTGTGCAGATGAAAATGTACTTAGGGATTTGACAGGCAAGTGCCTTGAGGAATACAGGCAGAAAAATAAAAAAACTGATGTAATGGTTAATTTATATTTATCGGCGCAGAATATATTTTAGGTTTTGGAGGTATTTAAATGGCAAAAAGAAGTATCAGAATAAGTACTGATGAGATATTGAGAAAAAAATGCAAGCCTGTCTCTTCTATAACACCGGGAGTGCTTACCTTGCTTGATGATATGGCTGAAACAATGTATGACGCCAATGGCGTGGGGCTTGCGGCTCCTCAGGTTGGTATACTTAAAAGGATTGTGGTTATAGATATAGGTAAAGGCCTGCTTGAGCTTATAAATCCGGAAATAATTGAAACCAGCGGTTCACAGACTGGAGACGAAGGCTGCCTCAGCATACCGGGCTACAGTGCCCCTGTTGAAAGGCCGCAGTATGTAAAGGTAAAAGCTTTAAACCGCAATGGCGAGGAAATTATTGTTGAAGGCACTGACCTGCTGGCTGTGGCACTGTGTCATGAGACAGACCATCTTGACGGTATTCTTTATATAGACAAGGCTGTTGAGGAGGCCACTCCGGTTGAGGAAAGGCAGGAAGGCTGATGAATGTTGTCTTTATGGGAACGCCGGACTTTGCTGTTAAAACGCTTGAGATGCTTATAAAAAAGCATAATGTTTTGGCGGTGGTAACTCAGCCTGATAAGCCCAAGGGAAGAGGAAAAAAACTTGTTTTTCCTGTTGTAAAGGAAATAGCTCTGCAAAACGGCATAGAGGTTTTGCAGCCTGTAAGTGCTAAAGACCCTGAGTTTGCGGAAAGGCTGAAAGGGTATAACGCCGATATTTTTGTAGTGGCGGCTTATGGTCAGATTCTTCCGGAAAATGTATTGAATATACCTGAATACGGTTCGGTGAATGTCCATGGCTCGCTTCTGCCAAAATACAGAGGCGCCGCGCCAATGCAGAGAGCTGTAATGGACGGGTGCAAAGTTACAGGAGTTACAATAATGCACATGGCCAAAGGGCTTGACTGCGGGGATATGATATCAAAAAAAGAGGTGGCTGTGTCAGATGATGACACTTATGGCAGTCTGGGAGAAAAGCTTGCCTCTGCCGGAGCAGAGCTGCTTGAGCAAACGCTGGTTCAAATTGAAAACGGAACGGCAGCAAGGGAAAAGCAGGATGACTCTTTGGCAACCTATGCTCATATGATTAGCAGGGAGGAAACTCATATTGACTGGAAAAGGACTGCTTTTGAGATATCATGTTTTGTAAGGGGATTAAGCCCTAATATGGGAGCATACACAATACTAAATGGCGATATACTCAAAATATGGAAGGTTCAGGCGGTTGATATAGACTATGCCGGTGAATGCGGCCAGATATGTGGTATTGACAAAAAAGGGTTTATTGTAAAATGCGGCTCGGGAAGTGTTAAAATTCTTTCAGTACAGGCAAAAGGCGGAAAGGAAATGGACACCGGCTCGTATATGAGGGGGCATAGTGTGGAAACAGGAACTGTTTTACAATAATAAGGAGTGATAAGAATGTTTTACTTCAATTTTCAGTACATTTACCTGCTTATACCTGCCTTTATACTGGCTTTATACGCCCAGTCAAAGGTAAACAGCACATTCGCGAAATATTCAAGAGTAAGAAGCATAAGCGGTATGACAGGCGCTCAGGTCGCTGAAGAGCTTATGCACAGGTCAGGCATATATGATGTAAGGGTTGAGAGGGTAGCGGGTAACCTGACAGACCATTATGACCCGGCCCACAAGGTGCTCAGGCTTTCTGACTCCGTTTATTCCAGTCCATCTCTTGCGGCTATAGGCGTTGCGGCACATGAGACAGGCCATGCTGTGCAGCACAGTGTAGGCTATGCTCCGCTTTCTTTAAGGAGCGCTATGGTTCCACTTACAAATATCAGTTCAAGGCTTGCTATGCCGTTGATTTTAATAGGTATACTCTTTGGTTCGTCCAGAGGCTCGGACTTTGGGTATCTTTTTATACAGGCTGGAATAGTTTTGTTTGCTATGGCAGTTGTGTTTTCAATTGTGACACTTCCTGTTGAGTTTAACGCTTCCAAAAGGGCTGTTCAAATGCTTGGAAACTATGGTATACTCTCAAGTGAGGAGCTTACGCCGGTCAGGCAGGTTTTAAGTGCGGCGGCGCTGACATATGTAGCGGCGGCAATAAGTGCCATAGCTTCTCTTTTAAGGCTTATTTTAATATTCGGAAGAAGAAATGACAGGTGACAAAGGGGTTTTTGAAATGGAAAAAATATTTGTGAAAAACTGTAATGTATCGGGAGATATTGCGGGAGACGGCGTTTTAAGAAAAGTACTTTCGTATGCTGATGACCTTATGCTTTGTGAGGTTACACTCGAAAAAGGGGCCGCCATTCCTTCACATGCCCATAAAAACATACAGGTGACATATGTTGTGTCAGGGAGCATATCATTCACCTTGAAAAATGAGTGCCGAGTGCTCTCAAAAGGAGATACGGTATTATCTCCGGGCAACACACCGCACAGCGTTGAGGCGCTTGAGGACAGTGTATGTGTCGATGTATTTTCGCCAATGAGAAATGATTTTATATAATTTGAAAAAAGGGCCTTTGCCGTTTATCATACGGCTGGGCCCTGTGCTTTGTCTAAGATTTATTTTTATTTTGTTGTTTTAAGGCGCTGAGTATCATATAATATTACTTTATGGAAAAAGTAATTGCCCATTGAGACTGTTTGCTGTAAAATAATATATTAAGTTGATTTTGGAAGGAAGATGTTATGATTGCCATTAATCCAAGAGAGGTATGCGCCTCGGTTTTGGAAGAAATACAGACAGACGGAAGCTACAGCAATATTGCCCTGAGAAAAGCGCTTAAGGCAAACGGGGCTATGCCCCAAAGAGACAAGGCCTTTGTTACGGAAAATGTGAACGGTACACTTAGAAATATAATTTATATTGATTATGTGATAAACAGCTTTTCCAGAACAAAAACAGAAAAGATGAAGCCATGGGTGCTGGCAGTTTTCAGAAGCGCTGTTTATCAGATAATATTTATGAATGTGCCGGAAAGTGCAGCCATAAATGAGGCAGTAAAGCTTGTAAAGCTAAGAGGGCTTGGAGGGCTTGCGGGGTTTTCAAATGCTGTTCTGAGAAAAATAAGTGCTCAGTACAGCAATATAGTCTTGCCTCAAACTAAGGCTGAGTTAATCAGTGTAAAATATTCTCACCCGCTGTGGCTTGTAAAAATGTGGATAAGCTATTACGGAGAGGATTTTACCGAGGAGCTTTGCAGGGCAAACTCTCAAAAGCCGCCTGTAACTGTATGCCTTAATACCCTTAAAACTGATATGGAAGGCTTAAAGCGCAGCCTTAAAAGTGACGGAGCTGTATTTGAAGACAGCGGCTTCCTGAAAAACAGCCTTTCTATAACCCGGGTGAGCGATATCTCATATTTGGAGGCGTTTAAAAATGGATACTTCCATGTGCAGGATGAAAGCTCATCTCTTGCTGTAGGTATACTTTCTCCAGAGGAGGGGGAAACAATACTTGACGCCTGTGCATCTCCGGGTGGAAAAACAGTCCTCGCAGCTGAAATGATGAACAACAGGGGCAGCATAACAGCCAGAGACATATTTGACCACCGGCTGGAACTGATTGAGGAAAACGCCAGAAGGCTTGGAATAAGCATAATAAGAACAGAAAATCGTGACGCGGCTGAATTTTATACGGAAGATACTGAAAAGTACGACAGGGTTTTGCTTGACGCGCCGTGTTCAGGCTTTGGACTTTTAAGAAAAAAGGCGGATATCCGCCTTACGAAAAACGGAAACGACATAGACTCGCTTATAAAGCTTCAAAGGCAAATGCTTTCGGTAGTTGGAAAATATGTAAAAAAAGGCGGAATACTTGTTTACAGCACCTGTACTGTCTCTAAAAAGGAGAATGAGGGAAATATAAAATGGTTTACTGAAAACTTTCCATTTGAGACGGAGGATATAAGCGGCCTTCTGCCGGACAATATGTCCGCGCCAAATGCTGATGAGGGATATATACAGCTTTTTACGAATATACATCATACGGATGGCTTTTTTATAGCCAGACTTAGAAGAAAGGAGAAATAAAATGGCAAAGACCGATTTAAAATCTCTGACTATTAATGAGCTTGAGGATTTTATTATAAGCCTTGGTGAGCCGAAATTCAGGGCAAAACAGATTTACCAGTGGCTTCACGAAAAGCGAGTCAGTTCTTTTGATGAGATGACAAACCTTTCCAAAAGCCTGAGGGCCAAGCTTGCTGAGGAGGCAAAAATAAGCGGTTTAAAGATAATAGAAAAACATGAGTCATCTAAGGACGGTACGGTAAAATATCTTTTCGCCCTTGATAATGACAATGTCATTGAAAGCGTACTTATGAAATACTCTTATGGAAACGCTGTATGTGTTTCATCACAGGCTGGGTGCCGCATGGGCTGCGGGTTCTGCGCTTCCACAATAAATGGATTGGAGTATAATCTCCTTGCCGGAGAGATACTGTCACAGGTCTATATGATACAGGAGGACATTGGAGAGAGAATTTCAAGCGTTGTGCTTATGGGAAGCGGCGAGCCTCTTGATAATTACTCGAATGTGCTTAAGTTTATTAAAATAGCTAATTCGGATTTGGGGCTTGGCCTTGGTCAGAGACATATAACGCTTTCAACCTGCGGGCTTGCAGACGGAATAGACAGACTTAGGGAGGAAGACCTTCAGATTACCCTTGCTGTATCGCTCCATGCGCCTAATGATGAGATAAGAAACAAAATTATGCCGGTGTCAAAAAAATACGATATGAACAGGCTTTTGACAGCCTGCAAAAATTACTCGGATTATACAAAAAGACGTATAACGTTTGAATACGCTATGATAAAGGGAGTAAATGACAGCAGGGAGTGCGCTCTGGAACTGGCTCCAAAGCTTAAAAATATGCTATGCCATGTAAACCTGATACCAGTTAACGATGTAAAGGAGCGCAATTTTATTAAAAGCAGTGAAGCGGCTATTCAGGAATTTGCTTCTGTTTTGAACTCAAAGGGAATAGAAACGACAGTAAGAAGAAAGCTTGGCAGCGACATTAATGCCGCCTGCGGACAGCTTAGGAGAGGGTATCTAAATAACAGGAGGTGACCGGAAATATGGACGCTCATGGTAAAAGCGTGACAGGGTTACTGAGGAAAAACAACGAGGACTCCATATATATATCTGACGGGAACTGTAAGCTCGAGCATCTGTATATTGTAGCTGACGGAATGGGAGGGCACAAAGCCGGCGAGGTTGCCAGCCGGTACTCAATTCAGATATTTACTGATTTTATAAATTCGTGCAATGACGCGGAATTGGAAAGTGACAATATACTGGATACAATGATAGAGGGAGTATCCAGATGCAACTGTAAGCTGTTTGAAAAGTCACATGAGTATGATTCGCTTGAAGGCATGGGTACAACATTTACCTGCGCAGTAATTATGGACAGAACATTATATATTGTACACGTAGGTGACAGTCGGGCATATATTTTTAACGACGGAGAAATCAGGCAGGTAACAAGAGACCATTCGTTTGTAATGGAAATGGTAAAGCACGGAAAGCTCACTATTGAGGAGGCCGAAAGGCACCCAAACAGAAATGTAATAACAAGGGCAGTGGGAAGTGAAAAAAGCGTACTTGCGGATACCGTAATTGAGAAGCTTAAAGAAAACGATATTATCCTGCTATGCTCAGACGGACTGACCAATATGGTTTGTGACAGCAGTATTGCTGATATACTTAATACAGGTGGCAGCGCTGAAGATATGCTTGACAGGCTTATAGACGCCGCCAATGATATGGGCGGCAACGATAATATTTCCGCTGTTATAATAGACATGAGGTGAAATGAATGATTCTTAGCGCAGGTACTGTCCTTAGCGGACGCTATGAGATACACGAGAAGATAGGAACCGGCGGAATGGCTGTAGTTTACAGAGCCAGAGACCTTAAGCTTGAAAGGAATGTTACCGTAAAGGTTCTTAAAGAAGAATTTACGCATGAGGAAGACTTTAAATCAAGATTCACAACTGAGGCGCGCTCTGCCGCCAGACTTTCACACCCTAATATTGTAAATGTTTATGATGTAGGAGAGGATAATGGAATATATTACATAGTTATGGAATATATTCATGGCGACACTCTTAAAAAGGTGATAAGGGAAAATGCTCCTCTGGATGAGGTTGTGACACTGAGCATAGCTATTCAGATGGCTGCGGCTCTGGCCAACGCACACAAAAACGGCGTTGTTCACAGGGATATAAAGCCCGAAAACATACTTATAAGCGTTGACGGAACTATAAAGATAACAGACTTTGGCATAGCAAGGGCGGCTGATGTGTCAACGGTAACCATGACTACAAACGCAGTTGGGTCTGTGTATTATTTTTCGCCGGAGCAGGCCAGAGGCGGATATGTTGACGAAAAGAGTGATATATACTCAATAGGCATTACAATGTATGAAATGCTTACAGGGCATGTTCCGTTTGACGGCAACAATTCTGTTGCAATAGCGCTCAAGCATCTCAACAGCGAGATGCCCGATATACGCCAGTTTAACCCTGATGTAAGTGATGCAATAATTTCGATTATCAAAAAAGCGTCGGCCAAAAAGAAGGATGACAGGTATAATTCAAGTGACGACCTGCTTTCGGACCTTAAGCTTGCTCTTGCTGAAAAGACATCGCTTAAGAAAAATGCAGACAGTGTGTCTGCTGAAAGCCATAACGAGGAAACTACGCTTGAAGAAAAGGCGGGAGGAATAGTAGCCGCAAGTGAAATTAAATTTGGCCAGAAAAATCAGGATAATATAAGCAGCAGTGAGGATACAGAAGCCGCTAATGACGATGACGGAATTAAAGTTGAGATTAATGGGAATAAAAAGAAAAGCATAGCACATGAGGCTTCTGAAAAGTTTGAGGAATATAATCGAAAGATTGTAATATCCAAGGACGACGATTATGAGGATGACGACTACAGTGACGATGAACCGGATTATGACGAGGAGATTGATTATTCATTGAAATCAAAGTCTAAACGAACAGCTTCAAACCGCAGGCCTTCAAGAAAGGCCTCAAGGATTAATGATGAGGACGATTACTACAATGAGCAGGACGATGAGTATTATCGCCAAAAAGAGAAAAAGACAATAATAGCTGCGGTTATAACGGCACTGGTGATTATAGCGATAATAAGCTTTTTTGGAGCGAAATTCCTTGCCGGACAGGGTGTTATACACAAGGGAAGCAGTTCCGCAGGTTCTGAAGAAAACACAGGCGATATAGAAGTTCCGGATTTTAGGGGCTACACGCTTACAAAGGCTGAGGTGGAGGCTGAAAACCTCGGGCTTAAAATTAATGTGGCTGAAAAGGACTACAGCGACTATGATGAAAACACTATTATAACTCAGTCGCCTGAGGAAGGCACTATGGTTGCTGAGGGCACAACAATTGATGTGGCTGTGAGCCTTGGGCAGAAATCTTTTACAATGCCTAACGTAGTTTATGAAGAAAAGGATAAGGCTATTGATGAAATAACATCGCTTGGAGGGCAGAAGCCTGAAATTGAGTATGAATTCAGTGATACAATCAAGGAAGGGCTTGTTATGGAGCAGTCACCGGCTGCCCAGACAGAGATAGATTCCACAAAAAAGATAGTATTGACTGTAAGCAAAGGGCCTGAGGATGTAAATGTTATTGTGCCTAAATTTATCGGAAAAGACATTTCAGCTGTCAAAAACGAGCTTGCGGCTGCCGGACTGCAGCTTGGCTCAATAAGCTCAAGCGATTCTGATAAACCAAAGGACGAGGTTATATCACAGTCTCTTGACGCAGGCAGTGAGGTTAAGAAGGACACAACTATAAATTTCGAGGTCAGCAAAGGTGTTGTTGAGCAGGAGCCGGAAACGCCGGATGACACTCAGACGCCTCCTGATGATACACAAAATACGGAGACACCTGATGAAAAACAGGGAACACTTTCTTTTACTATTGAGGCGCCTTCTGCATACACAGATATAAACAGCATACCAGTAAAGCTTCTTAAAATAGTAAACGGAAGTTCTGTAGAGGTAGCTTACGATGATAAAAAGCCACTTTCTGAATTCCCATTCTCAGTTAATATTACAGGTTCAGGTCAGGCTGAGATTCAGCTTTATATTGACAATGTATACCAGTGGAGCCAGACGGTTAATTTCTCGGAGGGCAATTAATGCTGAGCGGTACTATAATTAAAGGCATAG
Organism: Lachnospiraceae bacterium NSJ-143; assembly: GCA_022867625.1. GTDB lineage: Bacteria > Bacillota > Clostridia > Lachnospirales > Anaerotignaceae > Neoanaerotignum_A. The sequence goes on along the minus strand of JALIFM010000007.1, from coordinate 113,290 downwards.
GCGGTTTTTATTATGTTGATACTGACGACGGGGTATACGAATGCAGGGCAAGGGGAAAATTCAGAAAAGAGAAAGTAACCCCTACAGTTGGGGATTTTGCTGAAATCAGTGTTTTGGACAAAATTAAAAAAAAGGGAAGTCTTGATGCAATACTGCCAAGAAAAAATGAGCTTATACGCCCCAAGGTGGCAAATGTTGACCAGGCTCTAATAATATTTGCGGCTGTAAGCCCGCAGTTTAATCCTGACTTGCTGGATAGATTTTTAATTCTGGCTGAGGAGCAGAGGCTTGATATAACAATATGTATAAATAAAATTGACCTTGACACTGAGGAGAGATACAGGATTTTTGAAGATATTTATGCTAAGGCGGGGTACAGGGTTATACCTGTATCCGCCGAAAAAAATATCAATATTGACAGACTCAAACGATGTGTTGAGGGTAAGATATCTGTAGTAGCCGGACCTTCGGGAGCGGGAAAAAGCAGCCTTATTAACTGCCTTAATCCAAAATTTTCACTGGAAACAGGTGAGATAAGCCGCAAGATTGAAAGGGGAAAGCATACAACAAGACACGCTGAGCTTATGGAAATATTTGCCGGCAGCTTTATAGTCGATTCCCCAGGGTTTACCTCACTTTACCTTAACAATATAAACCCGGAGGAGCTTAAGAGCTATTTTCCCGAGTTCAGGCCGTTTTATGGTCAGTGCCGTTTTGCTTCGTGCAGGCATATAAATGAGCCTGACTGCTGTGTTAAGGAGCATGTTGGAGCTGAAATCAGCAGTATGCGCTATGAGAGATATAAAATACTTTATGATGAGATTTGTGAGATTTATGAGGAAAGGAAGCGACAATAAATGAAAACACTTTCACCGTCACTTTTATCGGCTGATTTTTCAAAGCTTTCAGAGGAGCTTAACGCTATAGCTGAAGCCGGGGCGCAGTATATCCATCTGGACATAATGGACGGGCATTTTGTGCCGAATATTACATTTGGCGCACCGGTTTTAAAGAGCCTCAGGCCGGTTACAGATTTGGTGTTTGATGTTCATCTCATGATTGAAAACCCTGAAAGGTACCTTTTGGATTTTGCTAAGGCGGGAGCTGATATACTGAATGTGCATGTTGAGGCTTGCACTGATTTGGGCAAAATTGTTGATATGATTCACTCTCTTGGCTGTAAGGCAGGCGTTACCGTAAAACCGGATACACCTATAGAGGCTGTTGCGTCAGTTCTGGACAGGGTTGAAATGGTACTTGTAATGACAGTTTATCCCGGTTTCAGCGGGCAGAAATTTATACCTGAGGCGCTTGACAAAATACCTGCGCTTGTAAAAGCACGCAGGGAAAGGAAGCTTAATTTTGATATACAGATAGACGGCGGTGTAAGTTTATTAAATCTCAGACAGGTTCTGGAAGCCGGTGCTGACAGTATAGTAGCCGGCTCAGCTGTATTTGGAGCTGAAAACCCAAAAAAAGCTGCGGAAGAATTTATGAGTGTAATCAGGGAGTATGATAAATAATGAAAGCGCTGATTTTTGGCGGAGCTGATATTAAGGATTATTCGTTTTGCAGAAATTATATCGACAAAAGCTATATTGTGTGCTGTGACGCGGGTATGAACCACGCCAAAAATTTAGGACTTAAGCCTGATGTTATAGTTGGAGATTTTGACTCGGCAGACAAAGAAACAATATCTTATTTCAGAAATATGGGAGTTGTATTTAAAAAATACCCATGTAAGAAAGATGAGACTGATATGGAGCTGGGGATAGATGCTGCCATTGAAGCTGGATGCAGAGAAATTGTTATAGCGGCAGGCATCGGCAGCAGAATGGACCATACCCTTGCAAACATGCAGCTCCTGTATGCATTAAAAAAAGACGGGATAGAAGCTTTGCTCGTAAATGAAAATAATGAGATAAGGCTGGTAACTGATAAAATTATTATTAACGGTGTAAAAGGGGATATAATATCTCTGATTCCCATGACTCAGGAGGTCACAGGGGTTACAACAAAGGGGCTTGAGTATCCGTTGAATAATGCCACACTGTTTTTTGGAAGCAGGCTTATAGCGGTAAGCAATGTTATGCTTGGCAATACAGCTGAGGTTGAGATAAAGTCAGGACTGCTATATATGATGAAATGTCGGGACTGAATAATTAAAATAGGCCGTATCTGTAAATCAGTACGGCTTTTTTTGTGTTCAAAAAAGTTTGGCGGAATATAATAAATACATATAGCAATAGGCGGGTATGAATATGGAATTTAAAATATTGGGAATAATTTTGACATCTTTTGGCGCAGGTATGCTGGTAGTGACATTTTTGCCTTGGTGGGGATTTTTTGCGGCTGTTACTATGGTAGCCGCCGGTATATTTTTGATAATAAGAAAATGCTGAAATAAAAAAATCCCCGCTTAGGGGGCTGTTTTTGGGCAAACTAAAACTCCCTCAGCAAAGGGAGTTGTCTGTATAAATCAGATGGCGCGAGTAACTTTACCTGAACGAAGACATCTTGTACAAATGTATATAGATCTGATAGTACCGTTGTCATTGATTTTTACTTTCTTGACATTAGCTTTCCAAGTCTTGTTAGCACGTCTGCTGACCTGGCTACGGTTAATGCTGATTCTATGACCAGTCTGCATTGTTTTTTCGCAGATTTCACACTTTGCCATTACCTGCACCTCCTTAAATTGTATCCATGACATAACGATATTATTTTAGCAGAAAGAAATGGATATTGCAAGTATAAAAAACTAATTTTTTTATTTTTTTGCAAATTACGCTTTTGGCCGCTGTTATCACGGAATTAAATTGGATAATTATTATTTTTATAACTTTGTGTGCCTGCTCTTTTAATTTCATGTGTTTTGTGATAAACTAATCAAAAGCATGGATAAATATAAATATCGGTTTATAAATGCTTTATTTTACATTTTAACTTAAATATTAACAGCACCGCAATAATATTTGCAGGAGGGATTTTATATGTCAGCCAAAATAGAAACAAATTTAGGCGTAATTTCTATTGATGAGGAAGTAATTGCCAGGGTAGCTGGCTGTGCGGCACTGGACTGTTATGGTATTGTGGGTATGGCGGCTAAAAACATGAAGGACGGATTCTTTCAGCTTCTCAAGGTCGAAAGCCTTACCAAGGGAATAAAGGTTTATGTTGATGAGGAAGAAAACACTATAAGCCTTGATTTTCATATTATAGTAGAATATGGCACTAATATTTCAGCTATAGCTGATAACATAATCAACACAGTGAAATTTCAATTAGAGGACTGTTTTGAGGTAAAGACAGACAAAATAAACGTCTTTGTAGAAGGCGTAAGAGTTGACAGTTAACTGAGGAGGAAATTCAAGTGGGGCTTAAAAGCATTAACGGACATATTATGCGCGGGCTTGTTATAGCCGGCGCAAATGAGCTGAGCAAAAATAAACAGATTGTCGATGCTCTTAATGTCTTTCCGGTGCCTGACGGGGATACGGGAACAAATATGTCTCTTACTATTGTTTCAGCTGCAAGAGAGGCTGAAAAAAGTATGTCTGAAAGTGTTTCGGATATACTTAATGTCTGTGCCGGAGGGGCTTTAAGAGGGGCGAGAGGAAACTCCGGAGTTATACTTTCACAGCTTATCAGAGGTTTTTCCAAGTCAATAGGCGGCCAAAGCGAAGCAGACGTACTGGCTTTGTCGCAGGCGTTTCAAAAAGCGGCTGATACTGCATATAAAGCCGTAATGAAGCCTAAAGAAGGGACAATACTTACAGTTGCCGCAGCCTGTGCTGATGCTGCTCAGAAGGCCTGTCTGGAAACCGATGATGTGGAGGAATTTTTGGAATATATTATAAATGAGGCTGATGGCGTGCTTCTTAAAACAACCGATATGCTCCCTGCTCTGAAGGAAGCCGGAGTTGTGGACGCTGGAGGCAAGGGCCTTATATTTATTTTAAAGGGAGCTCTTGATAACCTTAAGACAGGTGCGGAGGTTGAGCTTAAACCTATTGGACAGGCTCAGGAGGCTGCTAAGCCTGACTTCAGCGCTATATCGTCTGTAAAGGCTGAGGATATAAAATTCGGATACTGCACTGAATTTTTTATATTGAAAAATGGCGCTTCTGAAAAGGAAATAAATGATATAAGACAGTATATGCTTTCTATTGGAGATTCCCTTGTGCTTGTTGCCGATGACGATGTTGTTAAGGTGCATGTACATACAAACCACCCGGGGCTTGTAATTGAAAAAGCGCTCAGGCTTGGAGCGCTGAATGGATTGAAAATAGATAATATGCGTATTCAGCACAGCAATAAAATTGATTTTTCAAATACGGCCAGCGGCAATAAAAATGAAGAGCGTGATTTAAAACCTAAAAACCGTGGATTTATCAGTGTTTCATCTGGAGACGGTTTTTCGGAGATATTCAGAAATATAGGTGTTGATGAGATAATAACAGGCGGGCAGACAATGAACCCGAGCACAGAGGACATATTGGAAGCTGTGGAAAAGGTAAACGCAAAGACTGTTTTTGTCCTTCCAAACAACAAAAATATAATACTTGCGTCTGAACAGGCAGCAAAGCTAAGCAAAGACAAAAAGATAGTTGTTATTAAAACAACATCGATACCTGAAGGTATTTCAGCCATGATTAATTACGACGACTCAATGACAGACGAGGAAGTAGTTGAATCTATGGAAGAAGGCATGGAGTTTGTTAAAACGCTGAGTGTTACATTTGCCGTTAGGGATACTGTAATTAACGGCAGTGAGATTTCTAAAGGAGACTTTATAGGAATGTCAGGCGGCAGCATATCAGTTGTTAAAAAGGACGTGCTTGAGTGTGCAAAAAGCCTTCTTGAAAATTCTGTTGATGACAGCTCAGAAGTTATTACTGTTTATTACGGAGAGGAAATATCTAAGGAAGAGGCTCAAAAGCTGAAGGACTTTGCTTGTGAAACTTTTACTGACTGTGAGGTTGAGATGCACTACGGTGGACAGCCGCTGTACTACTATCTTATTTCTGTAGAATAATTTCAGCAAATTATATTTACTGGTATTAATAGTATGATAACCGTTTTGCAGGATAGCACTGTAAAACGGTTAATTTCTGTATATTAGTTTTGGAGGAATCAGAATGCTGCTGAGTGACCCTGTAACTTCTATAAAAGGTGTGGGTGAAAAAAAGGCGCAGCTTTTAAACCATCTGGGCATATTTACTGTAGGCGGCCTTATAGAACATTTTCCAAGGGAGTATGATGACCGAAGCGAGGTCAGAAAGATATCTGACTTTGTTGAGGATGAGGAAAACACATTTTTTGCATGGGTAGATGCTGTTCCTGAAAATGTCCATATCGGAAAAATGGCTATAACAAAAGTAAAGCTTAAAGATGATACTGGCAGTATCAATGCTGTATGGTATAACCAGCCATATATTAAAAACGCTGTAAAAAAAGATGAGGAATACATATTTACCGGAGAGTACAGAAAGCGTAACGGACGAAGGGAAATAATTTCGCCGGAGTTTGAGCGTGCCGATGGGCGTGAAGTGCTTGGCGGCGGGCGTATTGTGCCGGTTTACCATTTGACAAGCGGTATAAGCCAGAAGGTTCTCAGGTCGCTTATAAAAATGACGCTGACCGAAGTTAAAGCACAGCTGCCGGATTTTATGCCGCTTTCGATAAGAAAGAAATATTGCTTATGTGAAAGGAATTTTGCTGTAAGCAATATACATTTTCCTGAGAACAGCGAAAGCTTTTTTATGGCCAGAAGAAGGCTTGTTTTTGAGGAGCTGTTTGTACTCCAGCTGGCACTTTTTGAAATAAAGGGCCTAAGCGAGAGAAGCGGCGGACCGGTTTTTAAAAATAATAATATTCTGGCAAGAACCCAAAAAGCATTGGGGTTTGATTTCACTGCGGCGCAGAAAAAGGTTGTAAAAGAAATAATCAATGACACATCATCTAAAAACCTTATGAACAGGCTCATACAGGGCGATGTAGGAAGCGGAAAAACGGCTGTAGCTATGGCGGCAGCGCTTATGGCTGTGGAAAGCGGTTTTCAGGCTGCCCTTATGGCGCCTACTGAGGTACTTGCAAGCCAGCACTATGAGTCGTTTAAACAGTTTTTTGAGAATTTTGGCATTGAGGTATACCTTTTAAAAGGGTCTTTGAAAAAAAGAGAAAAAGATATGGTTAAAGCTGATATTGCAGACGGAAAAGTAAAAATGGTAATAGGTACGCATGCAATTATTCAAAAAGATGTGGAATTTGATAATCTTGGGCTTGTTATTACCGATGAACAGCACAGGTTTGGCGTTAATCAAAGGAATATCCTTTCACAAAAGGCAGAAAATGCACATGTAATTGTAATGACAGCAACGCCAATACCAAGGACTTTGGCGCTGATTCTTTATGGCGATTTGGATATTTCTGTTATTGATGAGCTTCCTCCGGGGCGCCAGCACATACAAACCTATGCTGTAAACAGCTCTTATCACAGCAGGGCCTATGCTTTTGTGAGAAAAGAAGTCGAAAAGGGACGTCAGGCATATATGGTCTGCCCTATGATTGAGGAGAGCGACACTATAGAGGCAAAGGCTGTTGATACAATGATAAAAGAAGTTTCTCAGACAGAATTTGAGGGGTTGAATGTTTCGGTTCTGCACGGAAAGATGAAGCCTGATGAGAAAGAATCTGTTATGAGGGATTTTGCGGAGGGCAGGATTCAGATACTGATTTCTACAACGGTAATTGAGGTTGGCATAAATGTGCCGAACGCGACTATTATGCTTATAGAAAACGCTGAAAGGTTTGGCCTTTCACAGCTGCACCAGCTTCGGGGAAGGGTGGGCAGGGGCAAACACCAGTCCTACTGTATACTTGTAACTGACTCAAAGAGTGAACAGACAAGGGAACGCATGAAAGTAATGAAAAAAACCAATGACGGCTTTGAGATATCAGAAACCGACCTGAAACTGAGAGGGCCGGGTGAGTTTTTTGGTACAAGGCAGCATGGGGTTCCGCAGCTTAAGATAGCAAACCTCTATAAGGATTCCGAAATACTGAAGGAAGCGCAGGAAGCGGCAAAAAAACTCAATAAAGATAATGTGTGGAGAGAAAATATTGATTATGAACCTCTTTTTCGCAGAGTCAGGGAATTATTTCTTCAGGGCGGCCGTATTGGGATATAAATTTGCTCTGTGTATAAACTTAATCGAGACTATTTTATTCACGGGCAATCAATTTTGTGAAAAAATACGTCAGGGAATAACAGAAGTATTGTTTTTTATAATGTGTTCTGATATAATTTAGTATATTTATGTGCATATCAAGGTTTTGGAGGAAAAAATGAGGGTAATATCAGGTACAGCAAGGGGAAGCAGGCTGAAATCTCCGGAAGGCGTTTCAACAAGGCCTACTACAGACCGTATTAAAGAATCGCTCTTTAACATAGTGGCTCCGGATTTATACGACTGCCGGTTTCTTGATTTGTTCAGCGGAAGCGGTTCCATAGCCATAGAGGCTCTCAGCAGAGGAGCATGTGAAGCTGTGCTTGTGGATAATTCACCTCATGCATTAGAGATTATAAAAGAAAACCTTGAACACACAAAGCTTGATAAAAAGGCTGAAGTTATAAAAACAGATGCTGTTTCAGCTTTAAAACAGCTGAGCTCGGCCCAAAGAAAGTTTGACATTATATTTATGGACCCGCCGTATGCTTCGGGATTATATTCCGATGTTCTTGAAACCGTAGTTAAGCTTGGCATATTGGATAAATATGGAATAATAATTGCTGAACAGTCTTCTAAAGAGGAAATAATTAATATAAAAGGGCTTGTCAACTACAGGGTAAAGGACTATAAAACTACGAAAATGGCCTTCTATGCTTTGGAGGATAATAATGATTAAGGCAATTTATCCGGGCAGCTTTGACCCGGTAACTAACGGACATCTTGATATTATTAAAAGGGCTGCTAAACTTGTGGACAAGCTCGTTGTGAGCGTTCTTGAAAATCCGCACAAGTCATCATCTCTTTTTACCATAGAGGAAAGAATAAACCAGCTGAAGCTTGTTACAGCCGGTATTAAAAATGTTGAGGTTTCATCATTTAAAGGGCTGCTTGTCGATTATGCCAAGCAGATAGATGCGCAGGTTGTTATAAGAGGACTTAGAGCTGTAACGGATTTTGAAAGTGAGTTTCAGATGGCGCTTACAAACAGAAGCCTTATGCCAGACTTGGAAACATTTTTTATACCTACAAGCGTTGAATATCTTTATCTCAGCTCAAGTACGCTTAAGGAAATTGCAATGTTCGGCGGGAATATATGCTCAATGATACCGTGTGAAATAAAACAGGAAGTTTTAGATAAATTCACAAAGTGAGGGGTTTGTAAATGGATGCAGTGTTGAAATTATTGGAAGAACTTGAGGATATACTTGACCAGAGCAGGGCGGTGCCTTTTTCAAACAAGGTAGCTATTGATAAAGACGAGATATATGACATTATCGCTGAAATCAGGCTCAGGCTTCCAAATGATATAAAACAGAGCAAATTTATCGTTTCTGAGAGAAATAAAATACTTCTGGACGCACAGAAGGAAGCTGACGAGCTGCTTGAATCAACAAAAGATAAGATTGCCAAGCTTGTAGATGACCATGAAATAACAAAACAGGCTTATGAGCACTCAGCTCAGATAGTGGACAATGCGAAAAAAACGGCTAAGGAAATGCGCATAGGTGCAACAGAATATGCTGATGAGGTTCTTGCCCTTGCTGAAAGCAGGCTTAAAAAAATGATGGAAGAGCTTCGTAATGAGAGCATTGAAATTGACAATTTCTTTAACCATAGTCTTGATATTATATACGAAAACCGACAGGAGCTCAGAGGAATTGAGAATGATAGATAATATATGCAAATGTCCTGATCCAGAGTGTTAATCCGGGTCAGGGCTTTTTTCGATACGGAAAAGATGGATTTTGGGAAAGGCATGGGTTTTTTGCAATAATTTGCGTTAACATAATTATAAGAATTTTGACCAGTATTGTAAATTTTATGGTATTATATAAAATAGAATTTATGATGGCAGAATACAGTACTAATTCAGCAGTGCAAGACAGCAGTGCTAATTACAATATTCCGGAGGTAGTGCTTTGAGCAAAAGAAGAAGAAGTACAGCAAGGCCAAAAGCACGCTACAGGCCGCGGCCGGTAAAATCACATGAAAAACCACGCAAAAGAAGCAGTGCAAAGCCGGGGACCAGATATAAAGCCCTCACGGTTGCTGTGTTTGCGATGCTCCTGTTTTATCTGCTTGGATACATAGTTGTCTTTATGAGCAGGCCATCAGTACCTACAGAGACTGTAAATTATGGTACTATCGACAATCCAAAGACATTAAACGGACTGATAATAAGGGATGAATATGTTGTAAACAGCAGCATGACTGGTGAAACATCGTACAATTACGCTGAAAATTCAAAGGTGCCAAAAAATGCTGTAGTATGTACAGTAAAGGATACAGGTACTTCAAACGATATTGAAAGCCAAATTAAAAAGATTGATAAGGATATTTTAAGCGCGCAGGAGTCGCGTAAAGATATATCAAAAAACAAAGATGAAATAGACCGTATAGAAAACGGCATAGCTAACGATGTTGATAATACGGCTTATAAATTTTCTTCTGGAAATATTTCAGATGTGTATTCTTTAAAGACAAATATACAGAATTACATAGATATGAGAAATGAGATTTTTATAAGCGAGATAACAAGCAGTACAGCCGAGCTGACACAGCAGCGAAAGGAATACGAAAAGGAGCTTTCTGGAAGCGTATCAAGATATACAGCTGAAAAAAGCGGTGTGCTGTCTTTTATGGTTGACGGTTTTGAGGATAAATTTACGCCGGAAACCGTGGAGACAATAACAAAAGAGCAGATAAATGAGGAAATTAAGCCTGAGTATATATCTAAGGGTGTGGCGGCAAAGGAAGGCAGCCCTTTGTTTAAGGTAGTAGAAAGCAACAAATGGTATCTTGTATCATATGTGCCAAACGAGATGGCGGCCAAATGGGAAAACGGCGATACACTTGAGATATATACAATGTATGACGACACTGAGCTGAGCGCGGAAATGAAGATTGAAAGCACGCGTCTGGGAGATACGGAGACATATGTGGTTTTAAGCTCAGATGAAAATATGATTGAATTTTTACAGCTCAGGTCACTTACGTTTAATATAAGGCAAAACGCTTACACAGGTCTAAAAATACCTAATACGGCTATAATAGAAAAAACATTCTTAAAGATACCGCTGGCGTGTGTTGTGGATAATCTTGGGCAGAAGACAGTGATACTGCGTAACGGTTCGTCAGACCAGACAGTTAATATAGATGTATTTACTTCTGATGAACAGTTTGCGTATGTGCTTCAGGATTATAAAACCCTTAAAATTGGAGATACACTCCTTATGGGGAGCGGCGAAAGCGCTTCTGATTTTAAAATAAGTGAGGTTGAAAACTATAAATGCGTTTATGTTGCCAACAGCTCAATGGCAGATTATGCAGTTATCGAAATTGTAGGGCAAAATTCCGAGTATTCCATTGTAAAGCCATCTTCAACAAGCCATGGGCTTAAAGTATATGATAAGATAGTGTCAGACGCAAAATCTGTGGAAAATGATGAGGCGTTAAACTGAAAGGGGAGACAATCATGTCATTAATAAAGGAAAACATTGAAAATATTGAAATGAAAATTAAGGCGGCCTGCCAGAAGAGCGGAAGAAAAAGGGAAGATGTACTTTTTCTTGTTGTGAGCAAAACTATTGATGTGCCAAGAATAAAGGAAGCTGTTGACTGCGGAATGAACAGTCTTGGTGAAAACAAAGTTCAGGAAATAATGGACAAGTATGAACCTATGGGTGAAGGCATAAAATGGCATCTTATAGGACACCTCCAGACAAACAAGGTAAAATACATAATTGATAAAGTTGAGCTTATCCATTCTGTGGAAAGTGTAAAGCTTGCGGAGGAAATAAACAAAAGAGCCGCGGCAAAGGGTATAACAGCTAATATTTTATTGGAGATAAATATAGCCGGTGAAGAATCAAAATTCGGTATTAGGCCGGAAGAATGTGAGCAGATGGTCCGTGAAATAAGCGTTTTGCCTAATATTTCAATTAAAGGACTGATGACTGTAGCGCCTTTTGTCGAAAATTCAGAAGAAAACAGGAAATATTTCAGACAAATGAAGCAATTACTTGTTGACATTAACAGCAAAAAAATTGATAATGTTAATATGACCGAGCTTTCAATGGGAATGACGGGTGATTACGAGGTTGCCATTGAGGAAGGCGCTACAATAGTTAGAATTGGAACAGGCGTTTTCGGCGCTAGAGTATATCCAAATAAAAATTGATCTAGGGGGAAAACAAAGTGGCAGGTTTATTTGATAAAGTAAGAAATATTTTCGGCGGTGAGTACGACGACGAGGATTATGACGACGAGTATGAAGATGAGTACGATGCTCCTTCCAAAAGTGACAGGGACATGGATTATTCCCCAATAAGACAATCATCACAGCAGCCAAGGAATTTATCGTCTGTTCAGTCAAGGCGAAATACATCGCAGGTAGTAAGCATACATACTAATGTTCAGATGCAGGTATGCATTATCAAACCGGAATGCTATGAGGACGCTCAGGAAATATGTGACCAGGTTAAGGCCAGAAAGCCTGTTGTTGTAAACCTTGAGAAGGTGGAATACCCTATTGCCCAGAGGATAATGGATTTCTTAAGCGGTACATGCTATTCTTTAAACGGCTCTATTCAAAGGGTAGCTAACAATATATTTATAATAGCTCCCGAAAACGTAGATGTTTCCGGCGACTTTAAAGAGGAGCTTAAAACAAAAGGAATTATACTTCCCTGGGTAAGCCAGGGAAAATAAGATATTGACTGGAGAGTGCTATGCAGAATTTGTTGCTTCAGACAGTGGACAAGTTTTTTGAGGTACTGTATTTTCTTATATTAATAAGAATAATACTTTCATGGCTTCCCGCTGTTAGAAATACGGGTCTGGGAGCAATTATATACCAGCTTACAGAACCAATACTGGGACCTATACGCTCAATGATAGACGCCTCGCCTATTGGTGGGGGTATGATGCTGGATTTTTCGCCTGTAATAGCCCTGTTTGTTATGAAAATTGTTTGTAGTATAATTAAAGCCATTATTTTGGCTGTACTTTAACCGGGCAGGTGCTGCGATTTGAAAAAAACGGCTGACAGTTTAAATATTAAGCCTGAAAACAAAGTGTTGATATCAAGAATTAATGACTTGGCAAAACAGACGCTTCAAAAGCACGTTTATGTGTTTTCAGACTTTTTGACTCCTGCTCAGGCAGAGGATACGCTTAAGACAGCGGAAAGCTTTCGTGAGCTTAAGTTCATGTTGTTTGGCGGTAACAATAAGTCTGAAAGGCGGGTTATAGGTTTTTGTCCGGATTATATGGAGATATCGGACAGCGATTTTCCTATTGATATAGTGAGGATTAGTTCTAATAAAAAATTTTCAGCTAAGATGAGCCACAGGGACTACCTTGGCTCTATTCTTGGTCTGGGCATTGACCGTTCAAAGACAGGTGATATACTTATTTTTGACGGCAGTGCCCTTTGTTATGTTAAAAGTGAGATTTCCGGATACGTGGCGGCTAATCTGTTTAAAGTTGGAAAAAACAGCGTTGAAGCTGAGGTTCTGTCACTGGACAAAGTTTGTATACCAGAGGCAAAAACTGAAGAAAAGAGCTTTACTGTGTCATCGCTCAGGCTAGACGCGGTTGCCGGTGGTGCCTTTAATATGGCACGGGGCAAAATCCAAGATTTGATTGAAGGTGAGAAGGTTTTTGTTAATTTTATGACACAAAGCTCGCCTTCTAAAAATGTTTCAGAAAACGACATGATTTCAGTTCGAGGATTTGGCAGAGTAAAGGTCTTGTCAGTAAACGGGCGGACAAAAAAGGACAGGATAAGTATTACCGTACTTAAATATATATGAGACGGAGGCGGTATGTTTGAAAAAAATCAGTGTAGATACAAATGACAAAAAGTATAATATATATTTCAGCAGTGGCTTTGATTCAATAAAAGAAGCGGTAAATGAATGCGGACTTGTTGGAAGAAAGCTTTGCATAATAACTGACAGTAATGTAGGCAGCATATATGCTCAAAAAGTAAAAAACGCACTTGAAGGCTGCTTTGAAAGCATTTATTTATATAGCTTTAAAGCCGGGGAGAAAAGCAAGAACCTTGATACTATATCTGATTTTTACAGCTTTTTTCTGGAAAACCATATAGACAGAAAAACTGTTGTTGCAGGTCTTGGCGGCGGCGTATGCGGCGATATGGCAGGCTTTGCGGCTGCGACTTACCTGAGAGGAATAAAGTTTATCCAGATTCCCACAAGCCTTCTTGCGCAGGTTGACAGCTCAGTTGGCGGAAAGGTCGGTGTTGATTTTAAAGGGAGCAAGAACATAGTCGGAGCGTTTTACCAGCCGGAATTTGTATTTGTAAATATGGAGACTCTGGATACACTTTCTGAGCGCGAGTTTGCAGCTGGAATGGCGGAAGTGATAAAATATGGACCTATACATTCATATGACTTTTTTAAATATATTATGGATAATAAAGAAGCTGTTAAACAACGTGATAAAAACTGTATGCAGCATATAATTGAAACCTGCTGTAAGATTAAAGCTGAGGTTGTGGCTGAGGATGAAAAAGAAAGCGGTTTAAGGGAGATACTTAACTTTGGCCATACTATAGGCCATGCAGTTGAGACAATTAAAGGGTTTTCACTTCTACACGGGGAATGTGTTGCCATGGGCATGAAAGCAGCATTTGACATATGCTTTAAAAGAGGAGACATAACACTCAATGAGTATAATGAGTTTTTAAGCCTGCTGGCATATTTTGGACTTCCGTTAAAGGCGGAGGAAATACAGCCTGAGGAAGTATACAGCCAGATGTTCCTTGACAAGAAGGTCAAAAGCAATAAGCTCAGCTTTGTATTGCTTAAGGGCTATGGAAAGCCATACAGTACATCAGCTGTAAGCAGAGAGGAAATATTTGACGCTATAAACACAATATCGGGTGATAGTGTATGATTATCTTTTTATTATCTGCCTTAGGGCTTACAATAATAGACCAGCTGAGCAAGATTGCTGCGCTGAAATATCTTAAGCCGGTGGGCAGCATTGAGTTTATAAAAGGGTTAATGAACCTTACATTTGTTGAAAACCGCGGCGCAGCTTTTGGAATGCTTGAGGGTGCAAGATGGTTTTTTGTTATAATTACAGTTGCTGTAACAATAGCGGCGGTAATATATATTAAAAAGTATATTCCATCTGGGCGTGAGTACAGGTATGTCAAGCTGTCTGTTATACTTATACTTGCCGGAGCATGGGGAAACGCAATAGACAGGCTTTTCAGAGGTTATGTTGTAGACTATTTTGAGTCAGTGTTTATAAAGTGGCCTGTTTTTAATGTAGCGGACATATATGTTGTTGCAGGTACAGTACTTTTGGCTTTCATGTTTATATTTGTTATAAATGATGAGCCCAAAAAATAACAATACCGCTTTATTAAAAGAAACATAAAAAATACTTGAAAGACGGAGAAGTTATGGAATATTTTACAGCGGCGCCTGAAAGTGACGACGCCGGAAAACGTATAGATGTATATGTTTCTCAGTATCGCGATGATTTGTCAAGGAGTCAGGTACAAAAGCTTGTTGAAGACGGAAAAGTGACAGTAAACTCAAAGGCTGTGAAAAACAATTACCGTCTTAGGAAAAACGATATTATTGATATTGAAATTCCTGATCCTGAGCCGTTGGATATTGTGGCTGAGGATATTTATTTGGATATAATTTATGAGGACAAGGATGTTATAGTTATAAACAAGCCGCAGGGAATGGTAGTCCACCCGGCGCCGGGACATTACAGCGGCACAGTAGTCAACGCGCTTATGTATCACTGCAAGGACAGCCTGAGCGGTATAAATGGATGCATGCGCCCGGGAATAGTACACAGGATAGATATGAATACTTCTGGAATTATTGTTGCGGCTAAAAGCGACAGTGCCCACAAATCACTTGCACTTCAGTTTGCGGAGCACAGCATAAGCAGAAAATACAAGGCCATTGTGACAGGTAATATAAAGGAAGATACAGGGACAATTGATAAGCCAATAGGAAGAAATCCCAAGGACAGGAAAAAAATGGCAGTAGTGGCCGGCGGGCGGAATGCGGTCACCCATTATACCGTACTTGAAAGGTTTGGAAAATATACATATATTGAAGCTGAGCTTGAGACTGGGCGTACACACCAGATTAGGGTGCATATGGCTTCTGTTGGACACCCGCTTTTGGGTGATGATGTGTATTCGGGCGCTAAACAGCCATACAGGCTTTCGGGGCAGGTGCTTCATGCAGGGCTTCTTGGGTTTATACACCCGTCGACAGGAAAGTATATTGAATTTGTCTCTGACATTCCTGAATATTTTGAAAAACTCCTTGGCAGGTTCAGACAAAATCAGTTTTGAGGTGTATTTATGTACTTAAAAGAGCTTGGACTTCATGGGTTTAAATCTTTTCCCGATAAAGTCAAACTTGAGTTTAATAAAGGAATAACTGCAGTAGTAGGTCCTAACGGAAGTGGAAAAAGCAATATTTCAGACGCTGTAAGATGGGTCTTGGGTGAGCAGAGAGTTAAAAACCTCCGTGGCGACAGAATGGAAGATGTAATATTTGCGGGAACGGACACAAGAAAGCCAATCAGCTTTGCTGAGGTATCTCTTACACTTGACAATGAAGATGAGATGATACCGCTTAATTTTTCGGAAATTACAGTTAAAAGGACTGTTTTCCGTTCCGGTGAGAGCAAATATACAATAAACGGCACTCCATGCCGACTCAAAGACATAAATGAGCTGTTTATGGATACAGGAGTTGGACGCGAGGGATACTCAATAATAGGCCAGGGCAGAATAGATGAGATATTGAGTACCAAAAGTGAGGACAGGCGCAGGCTGTTTGAGGAGGCTGCCGGAATAGCCAAATACAGGACAAGGCGTATAGAAGCTATGGGCAAGCTTGAAAAAGAGCATGATAATCTTGTGCGTATAGATGATATAATTACTGAAATTGAAGCTGGGCTTGAACCTTTGAGGATTCAAAATGAAAACGCAAGACAATACCTAGGTTTAAAGGAAAAGCTTAAAAAATGTGAAATCACACTTTTTCTTGCCAGAGCTGACAAAATAGAGACTGAAATATTAAAGACAAGCAGCAATTTGGATTTTGCCAAAAGAGATATACTGGAAAATGAAAAAAGACATTCTGAGCTTGATTCCATTTCAGAAGCTCTGAAGAATGATGAAAGAGAGCTTTCTGAAAAAATAACGGCGCTGGGAAATGATATAAGTGCGGATAACGAAAAGCTCCAGATACAGTCAGGAAATATAAGGCTCATTCAGGAGCAGATTTCCAATTATGAAGATAAGATTAAAAGAACAGAAAGTGATTTTAAAGCAGGAGGCCTCAAGGCCGAAAGGCTGAAAAATGAAATTGGCATTTGTCAGGCAAAAAAATCAGCGTCAGATGTTTTGCTTGCCCACCTTTACAGCGACCTTGATAAAAAAGAGAGCGAGTTTGATGAGTTTAACAGGGCTTTGGATAAGGGTGAGGAGAAGCTTAATCTGTTTAAAAATAATATTTTTGAAAAAATGCGTTCTCTTGCCAATACTAAAACAGAGATAGAAAACCGCAAAATTCAGCTTAAACAGCTGACTGATAAAAAAGGAAACTTAGAAAATACAATAAGCGTTTCTCAGGGCAAATACCGACAGGCGGAGGTTCATGTCCTTTCACTCAGAAAAAAGCTTGATGAGTCTGTCAGCAGTACAAAAAAGTATAAGGATATACTGGTCAGCCTTAAAAATGAACAGGCTTCAGTCAATGAAAAACTTTTGAAAGCAGAAACAGACTATAGGGCCGTTTCTTCTGAATTTTCGGAGTCAGTGTCAAAATACCGTGTGCTTTCGGATATGAAAAATGATTTTGAGGGATATTATAAAAGCGTCAAATGTATTTTAAAGGAAGGAATAAGCGGAAAGCTAAAAGGCATACACGGCGCTGTTGGAGAGCTTATAAAGTCTGACAGCAGATATGAAGTTGCAATAGAGACAGCACTTGGTTCGGCTATACAAAATATAGTTACTGAAGATGAGTATACCGCTAAGGCGGCTATAGAATATTTAAAGAGAGAGAACCTTGGACGTGCGACTTTTATGCCTGTCAGTGTTATAAGAGGCAGGGTAATAGAGGAAAGAGAAAAAATCCTTAATTTTGCAGGCGTCTGTGGAATAGCCAGTGATATTGTTTCATACAGCAGAGATTATTCTGGCATAGTGTCAAGCCTTCTTGGAAGAGTGATAGTAGTTGAAAATATGGACTGCGCGATAAAGCTTTCTTCTTATACAGGCAGAAAGTACAGGATTGTCACACTTGGAGGAGATGTAATTAACCCCGGCGGAGCTATGACCGGCGGTAGCATATCAAAAAAATCATCAGGAATATTCAGCCGGAGCAGAGAAATAGACGAGCTGGAAAGGCTATGCAGAGCTCTTAAGGTTAAAATTGAGGAATTGAAGAGTGAAACAGCTGACTTAAACAACAGCAGAAACGAGATTAATTCGGATATAAATGATACAACAGTTTTGCTTCACAAACTGGAGCTTGAGAAAAATTCATATGATGAGGAATTAAAAAAGGCCGTTGAATCATTGGCGGAAATTGAGCAGGGCAGAAAAAACAGCGAAGGCGAATCTGTGTATATAGAAAGCAGTATAGCTGAGACTGATAAAAAGATTGCTGAACTCGAATCTGAGGTCAGGCGAATTGAAAATGAAATAGAAAACACCGACAGCCAGCTTGAGAAGATTAAAATATTTGTGGACAGCGGAAAGGGAGACAGAGACAAGATTATTGCCGATGTTACAGCCATTAAGGTATCAATATCTTCTGCTGAACAGGAAAGGACAGGAATATCAGAAAATATACTTAGGCTTGAAAATGAGCTGAAAGAAGCGGAAAATGAAAACAAAGATTTTTCGGAGCTTAAGAATGAATATCTTACGGCGATTGAAGAAAAAAAGGCCGAGCTTTTCAAGTCTGAAGATATAGTGAAAAACTGCCGTGCCTGCAAAGAGGAAAACGAACAAAAATTAAAGGAATTGATTTCTGTTCTGGATAAGAAAAAGGAAAAACTGGAAGAAATACTGCCGGTTATACATGAAACATACGAAATTGTTTTAAACTTGAAGAATATGGTTTACAAATACCAGACAAGACTTGAAACCCTTAATGATGAAAAGGAAAAGCTGTACTCATCTATGTGGGAGGAGTATGAGGTTACATATCACCAGGCTAAGGATTTGAGAGACAGTGCTGACGAGAAATGTGATTTTGAAAAAGCTGCTCGAGAGCTGCGCTCACAAATTAAAAATCTCGGAAATGTGAATGTTAACGCTATAGAGGAATACTCTAAGACAAAAGAAAGATATGATTTTCTTACATCACAGAGAGATGACATAAGAAAAGCAGAAGACAATCTCATGAAAATAATAGATGATTTGGAAATTTTGATGAGAGAACAGTTTGCATCGCAGTTTAATACAATTTCTGAAAATTTTAATGATGTTTTTAAAGAAATGTTTGGAGGCGGCAGAGCATGCCTCAGGCTTTCTGATTCAGCCGACATACTTGAAAGCGGTATAGAAATTATTGCTCAGCCGCCTGGCAAAACAATGCAGAATATGCTTTTGCTTTCCGGCGGGGAGAGAGCACTTACTGCCATAGCTATACTGTTTGCTATATTAAAAATGAAGCCGTCTCCGTTTTGTATACTCGATGAAATTGAGGCGGCACTTGATGACGCCAATGTAAAAAGGTTTGCCAATTATCTTAAAAGGTTTTCATCTACAACACAGTTTATAGTGATAAGCCACAGAAAGGGCACTATGGAGGCAGCCGATGCACTGTATGGCGTTACTATGCAGGAAAAAGGTATTTCAAAGGTTTTGTCTGTTAAGTTTGAGGACTTAAAGGATGGGGAGGAATAAAATGGGAATTTTTGATTTTTTAAAAGGCAAAAAAAAGACAGAAGAAGAACAGGCCGTAAATACGGATATTATGGAAGAAAATAAAGAGGCGGAAGAAAATACTCCAGAACAGTCTGAACAGTATGCAAAAGAGGAATCGGAACCGGAAACGGCAGATGATAGCACTGACGAAGCTGTTGATGAAGATACTACAGCAAAGGCAGCGGACGAAGATGTGGAAAGTCAGGAAAGCGGTTTTGATGAAGTAAACGAAACGGATAGTAATGAAGATAAATATTATGAAACAGCAGAAAGTGAAACTGTCAATAATGAAGTCCAGCCAAACGGCGAGGAATCAAAGAAAGGCTTTTTTGCCAGACTTAAAGAGGGGCTGGGAAAGACAAGGAAAAATATACTTGGAAGTGTTGACAGCGTACTGGGAGCTTTTACAAAAATTGATGAAGATTTGTTTGAGGAACTTGAAGAAGCCCTTATTATGGCGGACTTGGGAGTACAGACGACAATGGATGTTTGTGAAACTCTGAGGAAGCGTGTTAAAAAAGAGGGGGTTACAGACCCGGCGTTGATTAAAACAATGCTTTCTGAGGAGATAAGCGGTATACTCTTAGACGGTGTTGACGGTGATTTTACACTTCCTTCGCCTACAGTTATGCTTGTTATAGGCGTTAACGGAGTTGGTAAGACAACAACAATAGGCAAGCTTGCGTCATCATACAAAAAAGAAGGCAAAAATGTGCTTCTTGCGGCTGCTGACACATTCAGGGCAGCGGCTATAGACCAGCTTATGGTTTGGGGTGACAGATGCGGAGCTGATGTTATAAAGCATGAGGAAAACTCCGACCCGGCAGCGGTTGTGTTTGACGCCGCAAACGCTGCAAAGAACAGAAAGGCAGATTTGCTTATTTGCGACACAGCCGGCAGGCTGCATAACAAAAAGAATCTTATGGAGGAGCTGAAAAAAATATCTAAAGTTCTTGAAAGGGAATATCCTCAGGCACATAAAGAAGTGTTTCTTGTGCTTGATGCCACAACAGGACAAAATGCTCTCCAGCAGGCAAAGCTGTTTAAGGAAGCGGCGGATATTACAGGCATAATACTAACAAAGCTTGACGGAACGGCAAAAGGCGGAATAGTTGTTGCGATTAAAAGCGAGCTTAAAATACCTGTGCGTTATATAGGAGTAGGTGAAGGAATAGAGGATTTGCAGAAATTTGACGCTGAAAACTTTGCAAAAGCTTTGTTTGACGCAGAATAATATAATGTAAAGTAAAAATACTTGACAAAGCCTTTTAAATATTGTATCATATCAACTTGTAAAGCAAATTTGCTTTACATTACAATTAGGGGTCACGTATATGGATGATATTTTGAAGGCCACGCTTTTATATGATTTTTATGGTGAACTGCTAACCGAAAGGCAGAAAACTGTCTTTGAGTATTACCACCTTAATGACTGCTCACTTACAGAAATCGGTGAGGAGCTTGGGATAAGCCGGCAGGCGGTAAGGGATTTGCTGAAAAGGACTGAAACCCTGCTTGCAGGATACGAGGAAAAGCTGAGGCTCGTTGAAAGGTTTGGTATACAGAAGGAATCTGTTCGCCGTATTAAAAATCTTGCTCAGGAGATAGAACAGACAGGCGGAATAAGCACTGTGGCAATTGAAAAAATCGATAAGATAAAAGAAATTGCTGACGAAATTTTGGATTAGGAGGTTTCCTGATGGCATTTGAAAATCTTTCCAATAAACTTCAGGAAGTTTTCAAGCAGCTCAGAGGAAAGGGAAAGCTTACAGAGGCTGACGTTAAGGCGGCCATGCGTGAGGTTAAGATAGCCCTCCTTGAAGCAGATGTTAACTTTAAAATAGTAAAGCAGTTTATTAATAAAGTGACCGAAAGAGCTGTTGGCATTGAGGTTATGGAAAGCCTTACGCCGGGACAGCAGGTTATAAAGATAGTAAATGAGGAGCTTATTGAGCTTATGGGAAGCACCCAGAGCAAGCTCACATTCGCAAACCACCCACCTACAATATATATGATGGTAGGTTTGCAGGGAGCCGGAAAAACAACTACAAGCGGAAAGCTTGCCGGTCTTTTGAGAAAGCAGGGAAAAAAGCCTCTGCTTGTTGCCTGTGATATTTACAGGCCTGCGGCTATAAGGCAGCTTCAGG
This sequence comes from Lachnospiraceae bacterium NSJ-143, assembly GCA_022867625.1. Lineage (GTDB taxonomy): Bacteria > Bacillota > Clostridia > Lachnospirales > Anaerotignaceae > Neoanaerotignum_A. Next base: position 91,946 of record JALIFM010000007.1, on the reverse strand, counting down.
TAGTTGGAAAGACATACGATATACCGGTTTTTGAAATGGGAGATAAGGTAAGCCCTGTAGAAATTTCACAAAAGGCTATTGAGTATGCACGGGAAAACAGAAATGATGTAATATTGATAGATACAGCCGGACGCCTTCATATAAATGAAGAATTGATGGACGAGCTGAAGGATATAAAAGAAACTGTAAAGCCTCAGGAGATACTGCTTGTGGTAGACGCCATGACAGGACAGGACGCGGTTACAGTTGCAGAAGGCTTTGACGGTCAGCTTGGAATTGACGGTATAATTCTTACCAAGCTTGACGGTGATGCCAGAGGCGGAGCTGCACTTTCGGTAAGGAGCGTAACTAACAAACCGATTAAGTATATCGGTATGGGTGAAAAGCTTGAGGATTTGGAGCCGTTTTATCCTGAGCGCATGGCTTCACGCATACTTGGTATGGGAGATGTGCTTTCTCTTATAGAAAAGGCCCAGCAGAACATAGATGCCAAAGAAGCGGCTGATATGGAAAGAAAGCTGAGAGAAAATGATTTTACCCTTGAGGATTTCCTTTTGCAGATGCAGAAAATACGTAAAATGGGTCCTTTAAAGGATTTGCTTGGTATGATGCCGGGTATGGGAGCCCTCAATATGGACGCCCTTGACAATGTAGACGCTGAAAAGGAAATGGGCCATGTTGAAGCGATTATACAGTCAATGACAAAGGAGGAACGCTCCAATCCTTCAGTTTTAAACGGCCCAAGGAAAAAAAGAATAGCTTTGGGAAGCGGCAGAAGCATAGCAGAAGTTAACCGTCTTTTAAAACAGTTTGAAGAAATGAAAAAAATGGTTAAGCAGATGTCCGCTATGACAAAAGGTAAAAAAGGAAAGTTTAAACTTCCTTTTAGATAAAATTAAGGTATAAATATTACAGGAGGTGAATTTAAATGTCAGTAAGAATCAGGTTAAAAAGATTAGGCGCAAAAAAAGCCCCATTCTATAGAATCGTAGTTGCTGATTCAAGAACAGCAAGAAACGGCAAGTCAATTGATGAGATTGGATACTATAATCCTACAACAGAGCCAGTTGATTTAAAGGTGGACGCTGATGCGGCAGCTAAATGGATTGCAAACGGCGCACAGCCATCTGATACTGTTAAGGCTTTATTAAAGAAGGCCGGCGTTATCAAGGATTGATATTGTTCTTCCTCGGGAGGATACTTATGAAAGAATTATTGGAAGTTATTGCAAGAAATCTTGTTGACAACCCGGATGATGTCTGTGTTACAGAGGTCCAGGGTGAAAGGTCACTGGTCCTTGAACTCAAGGTAGCTCCTGACGATATGGGCAAAGTGATTGGAAAGCAGGGAAGAATTGCAAAAGCCATCCGAACAGTTGTCAAAGCAGCGGCTATCCATGAAGATAAGCATATCGTTGTTGAAATAGTACAGTAACTGTTTAATGAAAAGCCCCGGTTATTAATCGAGGCTTTTATTATTATAAAATTTAAACTGCGGGCTTGTGCTGCCCGCGTTTTTAATATATTGGCATGTAATAAACAGGTTTGTTTTTAAGGAGGATTGGAATTGGGTTACTTTTGCATAGGAAAGATAACTTCTACTCACGGGATTAAAGGTACTTTAAGGGTTTTTCCTACAACTGATGACAGCAGGAGGTTTTCACTTTTGAAAGAAGTCATATTTGAGCTAAACGGTAAAAGAGAAACATTCTCTGTGGAAAAGGCCGCTTATCAGAAAAATATGGTTCTGCTGACAGTTAAGGAGATAAGCGATATAAATATAGCTGAGAAATACCGTGGCGCAAGTATTTTGATACCGGATGAGGAAGCAATTCCGCTTGAGGAAGATGAATATTATACAAGAGACCTTTATGACATGGATGTTTATACGTCAGACGGAAAGTATCTGGGTAAAATTTACGATATTTATTTTACTGCCGCAAACGATGTATACTGTGTAAAAAACGGTGAGGATACTAAAAGTGAAATACTTATCCCTGCCATTAAGGAATGTATAGCTGACGTTGATATAAAAGAGAATAAAATGACGGTTAACCTCTTAGAAGGAATGGTTTAAATGAATTTTTATGTTCTGACACTTTTTACCCAGATGATAGATGACTGTTTGGGACACAGCATAATAGGGAGAGCACGGAAAGAAAAAATTATTAATGTTTCAACTGTGGATATCAGAGACTTTTCTAATGATAAGCACAGGCATGTGGATGATTACCCTTATGGAGGCGGAGCCGGAATGGTTATGAAGCCTCAGCCGGTTTACGATGCTTATAAAAGCCTTGGGCTTAACGGCGGAGAGCGGGTTATATATATGACTCCACAGGGAAGGCCGTTCAGCCAGAAGATTGCTCAGGAGCTTTCAGAAGAAGAAAATATAGTTATACTTTGCGGACATTATGAGGGGATAGACGAGAGGGTAATTGAAGAAATAGTGACTGATGAGATATCGATGGGCGACTTTGTCCTTACAGGCGGAGAGCTTGCGGCTATGGCTGTTATTGATGCCGTGTCAAGGCTTGTGCCGGGAGTGCTTGGCAAAGAGGAGTCGTTTTTGGATGAGAGCTTTTCAAATGGGCTTTTGGAATATCCTCAGTACACACGACCTCCGGAATTTATGGGACGGAATGTGCCGGAGGTGCTCCTGAGCGGAGACCATGGACGTGTTGACAGGTGGAGACATGAACAGGCACTTATAAGAACATTAAATAAAAGACCAGATATATTTGAGAAACTCAGCCTTAGTGAAAAAGATTCGGCCTATGTCAAAAATTATTTAGATAGACCAGGTACAGACACTAATTCCTGATTATTTGTTATAATAGTAGTAAACATATAAGCCGGGAATGAAAAAAATGGGCAGATATATTGTATTTGGTGGTAAAAAGCTTATTGGTGCTACTGATATTCATGGAAGCAAAAACGCCGCCCTTCCTATACTGTGCGCTTGTCTGGTTAATTCGGGGCTGAATGTTATTCACAACTGCCCAAAAATTACAGACGTCTTTAATACGCTTGAGATTTTGTCAAAGGCCGGCTGTTCGGTAAAGTGGGATAAATCAACAGTTATAGTTGATTCTGCAAAAGCCCATTTTATTGTGCTTGATGATGAAATCATTGGCAAAATGCGTTCTTCAATCATATTTTTGGGAGCCTTTCTTGGAAGGTTCAAAAAAGCGGTAATCGCAAAGCCGGGAGGCTGCCGAATAGGCAGACGGCCGCTGGATATACATTTTGAGGCTCTTGAACGTATGGGAGCGGTGATAACAGATAATGGAAGATGCTTCGTGTGCAGCGTGGAAAAACTTAAAGGCTCGGAAATAGAATTAAGGCTGCCAAGTGTGGGAGCTACAGAAAATATTCTGCTTGCCGCTGCCTTTGCTGAAGGCAGAACAGTAATTAAAAATGCGGCCAGAGAACCGGAAATTTCAGCTCTCGCCGAATTTATGAAATGTATAGGTATCGAAACAAATTTTGACAGCTCGGGCGTAATTACTGTAAATGGTACTGACAGCTTTTCAGACGGTGAGTTTAGAATTATTGCAGACAGAATTGAGGCAGGGACATATATGTCAGCCTGTGCCTGTGCCGGAGGCGAAATATTTTTGAGAAACGCAGAAGCCTCGCAAATGTCAGAAATAATAGATGTTTTTGTAAAAGCGGGAAGCAAAGTAAGCTATTGTGATGGTGGAATATATATGAAATCATCAGAAAATGGAATAAGCCCTCTGAATATAAAAACATCTGTATATCCGGGGTTTCCAACAGACATGCAGCCACAGATAATGAGTGTATTGACATTGGCTGAGGGAACAAGTATTATTATTGAGTCGGTATTTGAGAATAGGTTCAGCCATGCTTTGGAACTGAATAAAATGGGTGCCAATATAGAAATAGACAGTCTGAAAGCAACCATAAAAGGAGTAAATGCCTTAAAGGGCGCGGAGGTTAACGCTTTTGACCTTAGGGCTGGAGCGGGACTGATAGCAGCCGCACTGTCGTGTGGAGAAATGTCGGTTATAAATGGCTCGCAGTATGTAAAAAGGGGCTATGAGTCTATAGAAAAAAGCTTAACTGATTTAGGCGCGATGATTAGATACGAAGAGTAGGTGGTTTTTATGAGCAGAAACCATAGGGAGCCCAAGGCCGAGAGAAAACGAAAAAACAGGCTGTTCAAAGGAAAACACATAAAGGCAGCAGCAGGCGTTTTATTCTGTGCGGCGCTGTTTATGCTTTCACCGGTATTTACCATAAAAAACATAGAAATTACCCCTATGGATAAATATTCCAAGGAAGAACTGTGTGAAATGATAAACCTTAAGGAAGGCGGTAACCTTTTTCTTTTTAACAGATTTTCTGCCGCTAAGCTCCTTAAAAATGACACATATATTAAAAATGCAAAGATAAAGTATAAATTTCCTGATACTGTTGAAGTTGATATAGATGAAAGAAAGGTAAGGGGGTATGTGCCTTATATGGGCTCGTACCTGTACATAGATGAATACGGCAGGGTTCTGGAAATAAATAAGGAAATGGCAAAAGCGCTTCCGGTTGTTACAGGTCTTCAGTTCGACAGTTTCGTAGTCGGTGAGACTATTGATGCGGACAACAAAAAGGCTTTTGATATAATGGTTGATGTTGCACAGCTGATGAATAAATATGAGCTTCTTGATATTGTTGTTAAGATTGATGTAAGCGATACCGATAAGATTATGGCATTTGTCAACAAAATAGAAATAAACCTTGGAGATATGTCTAATGGGGACCAGAAGATAAGGACTATGGCTGAGGTTGTGAAAAATATAGCTTCAAACGACAGGGGAACACTTGATTTAAGTGATTTGTCAAAGCCTATAGTATTCAAATATCTTACTTGATAGGAGATGCATAATTTGATAAAGTTTAACCGTAATGTGGTTATATCTTCAGCGGTATGTATCTGTCTTGGGTTTTTCTCATGCAGCCTGCTCGTAAATGCATACAATGACGCTAACAATGGCAGTAATGAGAATATAAGAAAACTCACAGACCTGCTTTCACAGTCGTATGAAGAAAACAGGAAATTATTGGACGAGCTTGAAAATAAGAACAAGTCTATATCTGAATATGAGGATGCGGTATCAAATGACAGCGCGGCTCTTAAACTTATGAAAGAAGAGCTGGAAAACGCAAGAAAACTGGCTGGAACATCTGAGCTGGCTGGAGAAGGTATTATTATAACGCTCAATGACAGCAAAGCTGAATCCGGAAATGTTGCCTCGTCATCGCTTGTTATACACGATGAGGATTTGCTTTTATTTATAAATGAGCTCAACAGCGCCGGAGCAGAAGCCATATCTATAAATGGCCAGAGGATAGTATCCAGGAGCTCTGTCAAATGTGCCGGTTCAATTATAAATGTAAATGGAGTACGGGTTTCTGCTCCCTTTATAATTAAGGCTATAGGCGACCCGGAAGTAATGGAAGCCGCTCTCAGGTTTAAGGGAGGGGTTATTGATTCACTTAAGCCATGGGGATTTACAGTTGAAATAAGCCATGAGGAAAATATTGTAATTGGACCATACAGTCAGCCGATTATTTATGAGCATTCAAGCAACGAATGAAATAATTGGACAGCAAATGAGTAATTATTTACATATTTTTTTAATTATTGTGTAAAATGTATTATTTTTGTATTTATTGTCACAAAAAAATTTTTATATTATAAGATTTTAGTTGAATTACGGTAAAAAAAAGGATAGAATAGATAATGTGGTTTTTGTATTTTTAATAATTATTATCAGGCTTTATTCAGAATTTGGCTTATATAAGGTAAATTCAGTTTTTATATTGTATGAATTTAGTTTGTCTGGTATGATTATTTATAAGTGATTTATAAATTTATGTAAAACTAAAAATAAGTTCTTCTTTAGAATATATGGGGAGGTAATGGCTGTGCTCGAATTTGTAAGCCAGGGCAATGCGGCAGTAATAAAGGTAGTAGGTGTCGGCGGCGGCGGTAACAATGCTGTTGACAGAATGATTGAGGATAATATGGACGGAGTTGAGTTTATAGCGGTAAATACTGATGTTCAGGATTTATCGAAATCTAAATCTCCGACAAAAATACAGATTGGTGAAAAGCTTACAAAAGGTCTGGGTGCTGGAGGAAACCCTGAAATCGGTGAGAAATCTGCTGAGGAAACAAAAGAAGAGGTTTCAAAATCACTGAGCGGAGCTGACATGGTATTTATAACAGCTGGCATGGGCGGAGGAACGGGAACAGGAGCTGCCCCTAAAATAGCTGAAATTTCAAAATCAATGGGAGTGCTCACAGTAGCGGTTGTCACAAAGCCTTTTAATTTTGAAGGAAAAAAGAGAATGGCCAATGCTGAAAGAGGGCTTGCTGAGCTTAGGAAAAACGTGGACACCCTTGTCATTATACCTAACCAGAGGCTTCTTGCTATTATAGATAAAAAGACAAGTATCATTGACTCGTTCAGGAAGGCTGACGAAATACTCAGACAGGGCGTGCAGGGTATTGCAGACCTTATCTCAAAGCCGGGTGTTATCAACCTTGACTTTGCAGATGTTAAGACAGTTATGTCCGGAAAAGGTGTTGCCCATATGGGAATAGGACATGGAACAGGTGAGGATAAGGCGGAGATTGCTGTTAAAGCCGCTATCCAGAGCCCGCTTCTTGAAACTAAAATCAACGGGGCGAAGTATGTTCTTATCAATTTTGCCGGCGACGCCAACCTTGGGCTTCTTGAGGCTGATGAGGCGGCTAACCTTATTAAGGACGCCATTGACCCGGATGCTGAGATTATATTTGGTACTACTATAAATGAGAACCTTAAAGATGAGGTTGTTGTTACTGTAATAGCTACAGGTTTTGAAGACGATATAAAAGGGCTTCCGCCAAAGAGCTTAAGGGAAGCGTTTGATTTTGCAGGCTCTGACAGGAGTATGAGAGACGGCGGTGCTGACCGATTCTCAAGATATGACCAGAACGGCGGTGCTGAGCAGCCGTCGGAAGGCGGGGCAGATACCGGAGCGCCAAAGGACGAGCCTTCAAAAGAGCAGGAAACTGAGCCAAAGAGAAGGCCGGCTTATAGTTTTGAGGATGAGGGAGAAATACATATTCCATCATTTCTTCGTAAGAAATCATAATATTTAGCTGTGCACAGCATTCTGCTGAATGCACGCTGGTATTGAAAGCGTTATTAATGCCAGCCATACAGTTTATTCTAAAGGAACAGGCGTGCCGTTTTTGCGGCACGCTTATATTTTGCTTAACTTAAATGAATTTATTTTACAAACAGTGTTTTTTGGTATATTATGTTGTATAATATGTTTATTAAAAAAATCAACACGTTTTGAGACAAAACCTGTTTAAAGGCGATTTTGGGTCTGGCGGGTTCTACTGAAACTTGATATATAAGAGAGGACTTATAATGGAAAGTAAAAGTAACAGCGCAGTTAAAGCCGCCGGACTTATGATGGCGATAACTCTGATTGGAAAGGTACTTGGCCTTGTCAGGGAAATGTTTTTGGCAAGCAGCTTTTCTATCAGTGAGGAAGCCAATGCATTTGTTGCGGCAAGCCAGATACCGCGTGTTTTTTTTGATATAGTTTTCGCCTCTGCAATTTCTGCCAGCTTTATACCTGTTTTTAATGAGTATATGAAAAAACGCGGTAAAAAAGAAGCCTTTCTTCTTTCAAGTAATTTCATTACTCTGGTTGGCATACTTTCTATGGCCATTACTGTATTGGGCATTGTTTTCGCTCCATATCTGTCTGTGCTTTTTGCCGACGGATTTGACCAGCAGACTATTGATTTATGTACAAGGCTTTTGAGAATACTGTTTCCTACGACTATTTTTACAGGTATAGCGTTTTCATTTGTAGGTGTGCTCCAGTCGATGGATGAATTTAACATACCGGCTGCTATGAGCATAGTTTCCAATTTGATAATAATAATCTATTTTATATTTTTTAATGACAGGTTTGGGGTGTACGGCCTTACTGTAGCGTTTCTTATAGGCTGGGCCATGCAGGCGGTTATACAGATTCCTTCTCTGCTGAAAAAGGGATATAAATATAGATTTTATCTGAATATAAAAGACAGCGGAATAAAAAAGATAATAATACTGATGCTTCCTGTAATGGTCGGCACATGGGTGCAGCCGGTCAATCTGGCTGTAAATACAAAATTCGCATCAAAGCTTTTTGAAGGCTCAGGAGTTTCGGCTGTCAACTACGCCAATACTGTCTACTCAATAATAATTGGTGTTTTTGTACTCTCAATAGCAAATGTTATTTTTCCAAGGCTTTCCAGAATGTCTGTGGATAAGGACCATGAAAACTTCAGCAGGACAATATCTTCCACGCTGGAGGCTATGGCGTTTTTGATTATACCTATGACCCTTGGCCTTATGGTATTAAGCGAGCCTGTTATAAGGCTGATATATCAGAGAGGAAATTTCAGCAATTTTGCGGTTGATATTACAGCAAAGGCGCTTTTCTATTTTTCAATAGGCATGCCCGGTTTTGGTATACACAATATACTGAGTAGGGCGTTTTATGCCAGACAGAATGGTAGAATACCTTTAATCAGCGGGCTTGTTTCAATAGCTGTCAATATTGTGCTCTGCAACCTCCTTATTGGAAAGCTGGATATAGGCGGACTGGCTTTGGCATCGGCTGTATCACAGACTGTAGCCGCCGCTATACTTTTTATTCCTATGCAGAAGGAAAACAGAATAGTGGATAAATTCCTTATTAATGAGGTTATAAAAATGGTGCTGGCATCTGTAATAATGGCTTTGTCAGCAGTGCTTGCCAGAAACGCGGCTTTGTCATATTTGAGCGGGGGCTTTGTATCAAACGTAATTGTCACAGCGGTGTCGGCTATGGCAGGAATCGTTGTTTATGCGTTGGTATCATATATTTTAAAAGTAAACGCTATGAAGCTGTCTTTGGACATAATATTTAAAACATTGAAAAGGAGTGATAATCCTTGATAGAAAACAGTATTATATACAGCTTTTTATCAAAGACAGGCGCTGGTTTGCTTAATTTAATTCAAAACAGCGCAGCGGCGGGATTTTTTCTTTCGCCTAATGAGAATATCGCTGAGACAAGAAGCAGCGTGTTCTTTAAAATTTACAGGCTCATAAGGCTTATTTTATGGCGTATTTTCAGGGCGCTTAAAATCAACAGGATTTTAGAGGGAAGTATTTTTAAAATGGTATTTTTATGGGCGACATTTGCTGTGGTTCTGGCTCCTGTTGCACCTACAATGGTTATAATATTATTCGCCATGGCAGGCTTTGGCTCTCTTGTACTCCATATTCTGTGCAGCGCAAAGGCTGAGTTTAAATATTATCCTATCAACAAGTATATTTATGCATTTGCAGGAATTTATCTTGTTTCGGTCTTTACTTCAGTTGACATAAAGGGCAGTCTGTACGGCGGAATGCTGACAGTGCTTTTTATAATGTTTTATGTGGTTGTAGTTAATGCTGTAAAAAAGAAAATACAGTTTAAAGCCCTTATATTCATGATGGTTTCGGTTGGCATACTCGTATCTTTTTATGGGTTTTATCAGTACATGAACCAGAGCAAGTTCGGAGGGGTATGGGTTGACACCGAGATGTTTGAATCCCTGAGCTTCAGGGTCTACTCAACACTTGGAAACCCTAATGTTCTGGGGGAATATTTTCTGCTGCTGATACCTACAGCGGCGGCGGGGATTTTTGTAAGCAAAAGCAATCCTCTGAGATTATTCTATTTTTTTGCCTCAGCTGTAATGATGATATGCCTTATTCTGACGTATTCAAGAGGCTGCTATATAGGCATTATTGTTTCAGCCGGTGTGTTTCTGGTTCTGCTTGACAGGAGGTTTATACTTCTCGGGCTTGCAGGTCTTATGATTATGCCGTTTGTATTGCCGGAATCGATTATAAACAGGTTTATGAGCATAGGCAATATGGAAGACAGCTCTACATCTTACAGGTTTTATATTTATATGGGAACGATAAATATGCTTAAGGACTATTGGCTGAGCGGCATAGGCCCAGGGCAGAGCGCGTTTAACAAGGTTTATCCTTACTATGGCTATAATGGTATAAGCGCTCCTCATTCACACAATACATTCCTTCAGGTAATGTGCGATACGGGAATAGCCGGAATAATTGTTTTTGTGGCTGTTATTTATCAGTTTTATAAACAGCTTTTCAGGTCTTATCTTGCAGTGAAGGATAAAACAGCTAAAATACTTGTAATTTCGTTTATGTCATCAATATCAGGGTTTTTAGTACAGAGCCTTTTTGACTATACATTTTATAATTACAGGGTAATGATTTTCTTTTGGATTTATATTGCTCTTGGCGTTGTTGCCACAGGCTACGCGTCACTTAAGGAGGACTGAATTTGATAAAGGTACTTAATATTATAAGCGACAGCAATATAGGCGGAGCAGGAAAATGTGTTTTAAATTTCCTGAAATATTATGACAGAAAAAAATTCTCTGTTAAGGTAATTGTTCCAAGAGGGAGCCTTTTAAAGCCGGAGATTGAAAAGCTTAAAACAGATGTTATTGAGGCGGACGGCATAACAGATAAGTCTTTTGACATAAAGGCTGTTAAAAGTCTTAAGAAAATTATAAAGCGGCTTAATCCGGATATTGTCCATACCCATGGCACATTGAGTGGAAGAATAGCGGCAAAGCTCTGCGGCAAAAAAATAATATATACCAGACATTCAGTTTTTCCGGTAAGTGAAAGCATAAGCAGAGGTGTAGGTAAGAGCGTAAACAAGGCTGTAAATGAATTTTTTTCTGACAGGATAATTGCTGTGGCGGAGGCGGCCAAAAAGAATCTGACAGACAGCGGAATAAACCCTGACAGAATAGATGTTATACTTAACGGTGTGGAACCGTTAACCTCTGTTTCTGATGATATTGTACAGGAACTGAGGAAAGAGTACAGAATTTCACAGAACGACTTTGTTGTTGGAATATTGGCGCGGCTGGAGCCTTATAAAGGGCATATTTACTTAATTGAAGCGGCTGAGATGCTTAAGGCTAAAAATATACCCATTAAGGTTATTATAGCCGGAACCGGCAGCTGTGAGGAGGAGCTTAAAAAGCTTATATCAGAAAAAGGCCTTGAGGATACAGTTATAATGGCGGGATTTGTGACAAATATTGCAGGGCTGCTGTCTATAATGGATATACAGGCTAACGCATCGTTTGGAACAGAAGCCACAAGCCTTTCTTTGCTTGAGGGCATGAGCCTTGGTATACCGGCGGTTGTAAGTGATTTTGGGGGAAACCCGGGTGTTATAGCAGACGGTGTCAACGGCTTTGTATTCCCGCAGAAAAACAGTACAAAACTGGCTTTGTTTATAAAAGAGCTTTATGAGGACACTAACCTTTACAGTTTAATGAGCAGACGTTCAAAGGAAATATTCAATGAGAAATTTACGGCGGAAATATATGCCCGGAATATAGAAAATGAATACGAATCCGTTTTTGAGGGAGGCAGAAAAAGTGGAAAATAAAAGGCGCAGGATAAATGTTTTTGATATAGTTATAGTTATTATTATTTTGGCGGTTGCGTTTGTTGGATACAAATATTTGCACAGGGAAAAAATAGGCGAGACAAAGACTATAAGGTATACATTTGAGCTTATTGACAATTATGAAGGATTTTCTGAGCTTATAAATGTGGGCGATGATATAACTGACAATGTCAAGAACTACTATATGGGCAAGGTGGTTGAAGTTAAGGCAGAGCCTTATAAGAAGCTTGTAAACGACACGGTAACAGGAAGTGTTAAAGAATCAGCTGTGCCAGGCAGAGAAAGGGATATTATTACTGTTGAGGCAGAGGTTACAGAAGGCGGTTCTGACCTTAAAGTTAACGGCTATTATACTGTAAAGGTAGGCCTTGAGGTTGCTGTAAAAGGTAATGGTTATGCAGGCAGAGGCTATATACTTGACATAGAGAGATAAGGGAGGGCCGGAAATGAAATTACTGGACAGAAAAGGAAAGCTTTTTGGAATTATAAACATTATAGATTTGTGTGTTATACTGATAGTTGTTATAATAGCTGCCGGCACGTTTTATAAATTTAAGGTTATGGACAAAACAAGCAATACTGCCGCTATGCAGCCTGTGACCTACACAGTTAAGGTTGAAAAGATAAGGAGTTATGTACTGGATAATGTTCTTGAAGGCGACATTTTGTATGACAAAACGTCTGGAAACGATATAGGAAAGATAACAAAGGTTGAGAGCGAGCCGGCCACAGAGTTTATAAGCATGAGCGATGGTACGGTTGTTAAAGGCAATGTTGAAAACAGGATAAATGTAATATTTACTGTTGAGGCCGATGCCGTACAAAACAGCTCGGGCTGTTTTGTCAACAGGACATATGAGCTTCTTGTCGGCTCACAGAGGAAGTTTATGACAAAATACTTTGAGTGTGATGGATATATAAACTCTATTGAAGAGTAAGGTGGGTAAAATGAAAAAGCGGTATTCTGTTTTAATGGCACTTAATGGCCTTGACATAGGAGGGGCGGAAACCCATGTGGTTGAACTCAGCAAAGAGCTTGCAAGGCTTGGCTATAGGGTCGTTGTGGCTTCAAATGGGGGAGTGTATGAAAGAGAACTGCTCTCAAGCGGCATAAAGCACTATAAGGTGCCTATGAATAAGCGGAATTTTACAAGCATGCTCCGCTCATATTTTAAATTGAAAAAGATTATTAAGAAAGAAAAGATAGATATTGTGCATGCCCACGCGAGGATTCCGGGATTTTTATGCGGCCTGTTAAGAAAAAATATGAAGTTTACTTTTGTATCAACTGCGCATTGGGTTTTTGATACACATGGCTGGCTTAAATATCTTACAAACTGGGGCCAAAAGACTGTTGCAGTAAGCGATGACATAAAGGATTACCTTATTGAAAACTATGATGTAAATGAAAAAGACATATACGTCACAATAAATGGTATAGATACGGATAAATTTTCACCTGAACAGGATTGCTCAGGACTTATGCATGAGTTTGGCCTTGAGGAAAACGAGAACAGGCTTGTATATGTAAGCAGAATGGACGAGGACAGAGCTTATGCCGCATCTATTTTGATAAATATCGCTGAAAAACTGAATAATGAAATACCTAATCTCAGAATAATAATAGCAGGAGGGGGAAACGTATTTGATTCCCTTAAAGCAAAGGCTGATGATATCAATAAGAAACTGGGAAGAAAATGTATAATAATGACAGGAGCCAGGACTGATATAAATAAAATAGTCGCCTGCGCTAATGTGTTTGTCGGAGTCAGCCGGGCTGCACTTGAGGCTATGGCAGCCGAAAAACCGGTTATTCTGGCCGGCAATGAGGGATATATTGGACTGTTTGATAAAAGCAGGCTCGACTTGGCTATGGAAAACAATTTCTGCTGCCGCGGGTGCGAGATGCCGGATGAAAAAACACTTTGCAGTGACATTGTATATTGTTTTAATTCACTTAGCGGAGAGGAAAGAAATGACCTTGGAAAATATGGAAGAAAGGTTATATTCAAATACTATTCTGTAAACAAAATGGCTCAGGACTGTATTGAGGCATACACTGCGGCTATGGCTGTAAAGCGTGAAAAAAGATATAAAGTTCTTATGAGCGGCTACTATGGGTTTGATAACTCCGGAGATGATGCCATACTGATTTCTATATATTCAAACATAATGAAGTCCGGAAGAAACATAGATGTTACGGTTTTTGCCAATAAGCCTGAACAGACAGCAAAAAAATACGGAGTTAAAGTAATATACAGATATAACGTGTTTAAGGTTGCCAGTGCTATAATGAAATGCGATTTGCTTATAAGCGGCGGGGGAAGTCTTCTTCAGGACAGGACAAGCACAAGGTCGCTGCTTTATTATCTTTCGATTATCAAGATGGCCAAAATATTCCGAAAAAAGGTTATGCTCTATGCAAATGGAATTGGCCCTGTGGAAAAGGAAAGGAACCGCAGCCTTGTTAAAAAGGTTGTGAACAAAGCCGACCTGATAACTTTAAGGGAAGAAAATTCTCTGGCGGAGCTAAGAAAAATCGGTGTGGCAAACAAGAACGCCATTGTAACTGCTGACCCTGTGTTTTCTATGGATTGTATATCGGAAGATGAGGCAAAAAAAGCTTTTGAGCTTTCCGGCATACCTCTTGACAAACCTATTATTGGGGTTTCGGTCAGAAACTGGAAAAATATCGAGAGATTCCTTAAAGATATGGCTGGTCTTTGTGACAGGTTATATGATGAATTGGGAAGGAATATAGTATTTATACCTATGCAGATGCCTTCTGATACAACGGTTAGCGAAAATGTAAGAAAAATGATGAAAAATAAATCTTATATTTTATCAGAAGCATGCTCGCCGCGCGAAATTATGGGTACAATAGGCTTGATGGAAACAGTAATCAGTATGAGGCTTCACACGCTAATTTTTGCCGCAAACAGGTCAGTGCCTATGCTTGGGTTTATATATGACCCTAAAATTGAGTATTATCTGAGTCTCTTTAATATGCCTTCCGGCGGTGACACAAAGAACTATGATATGGAAAAAGCGTTTGAAAATGTTAAAAATCTTATTGACAACAGACAAAACTACTGTGATAATCTAAAACGTGTATCTGAAATTATGAAGAAACGCTCTGAGGATAATGTAAGGTACCTTATAAAACTGCTTGACAGATAAAGGGGTAGTGGTATGAAAGAAACAGTTGAGATTATGAATGTGCCCTTTGACACAACGGGTATGAGCGGGGCGGTAAATAAAATAATGGGGTTTTTTGAAGACGGAGGAGAGCATATTGTCTGTACTCCAAATCCAGAGATTGTCATGGAAGCCCAGAAGGACAAGGTGCTTTTTGGAATTTTGAAAGCTGCGGACCTTGTTGTGCCTGACGGTGTAGGTATAGTATGGGCATCTAAATTTTCTAAAAATGTGCTGAAGGAACGTGTATCAGGATATGACCTTTGTCTGAAGCTGTTTGAAAAAATGAAAGAAAGCAACAAGACTGTATATCTTTTCGGCGGTGCGCCGGGTGTTGCGGCTGAAGCGGCTAAAAGGATTTCGCTGAAATATAAAGGAATAAATGTTGTTGGCTACAGGAATGGATATTTTTCAGCCAAGGATGAAAGGAAAATAATAGCCGATATAAAAGACGTATCTCCTGACCTGCTTCTTGTGGGGCTGGGGTCGCCTAAGCAGGAAAAATGGATATATGATAACCTGAGGTTTACAGGGGCAAAAACAGCTATAGGCGTTGGGGGCAGTTTTGATGTAATGGCTGGAAATGTAAAACGTGCGCCGGCTTTTTACAGAAAATTTGGAATTGAGTGGCTTTACAGGCTTATAAAGCAGCCTTCAAGGTTTAAACGAATGCTTAAACTGCCTGAATTTGCTATGCTGATTTTAATAAAAAGAAATGTAAAATAAATAATTGACAGGGGGATACCGTATTTTTGCTTAATCCACAGTTTAAATGGAATTAGCTTATTGGTATCCTTTGTTTTTTAAAGGGATGGTTTAATGCTTTTTTCTTACAGTACTTCTGTCAAACAAAGGAACCTTGTTTACCTGATTGCCGGCATACTGTCAATAGCGGTGTCGGTAAGTGTGTTTTTTGAGCCTAATAATATCGTGGTTGGAGGGTTTTCGGGGTTCGGAATAATAATTAACCGGCTTATTGGCATACCTGTTTCAGTATCCAACATAATACTGAACATACCTTTGTTTATAATAGCGTATAAAGTATTCGGAAAAAAATATATATTAAAAAGTGGCATATGCGCATTTGGGCTTTCGGCCGCATTTCAGGCGGCAACATTTCTGCCGGCTTTCAAGGGCGATATAACGCTTATTTCCGTTTATGGGGCGCTGTTTGACGGTTTTGGAACAGGCTTGATACTGCGTGCCATGTCAAGCACTGGCGGTGTTGATTTGCTGGCGGCAGTTGTGCATAAAAAGAGGCCATATCTGTCGCTGGCATCAATAATGTTTGCGGTAAACGCTGTTATAATACTGCTTGGGCTTTTTGTTTTTGGAGCGGAGAGGGCGCTTTACGCTGTTATATCGGCTTTTATTTCGGGCAAAATTGTGGATATTGTTTTGGACGGGCTTTCATTTTCAAAGGCTGCCCTTATTATATCGGACAACAGCGATTGTATAGCTGAGGAAATACTAAAAAGGCTGGACCGGGGCGTTACAGAATTCAGAGGAAAGGGCATGTTTACGGGCACCGAAAAAAATGTGCTGCTTTGCGTTTTCGGGCATAAAGAAACAGCTGTAATTAAAGAAATAGTCAGAAATTTTGATGAAAATGCTTTTGTAATTGTAACTGATGTCACGGAGGTAATGGGTGAGGGCTTTAAGGATATTGGCTCAGAAGGATAAATTGGTGATTTTTTTAGACAGTATAATTCAGTGCATAAATTTTTACTCATGCTATTTGAACAATTAGCAATAGGGTTTTTTATTAAAAAAAATATTAATTTTAAAAAAATATAAAAAAATGTCTTTTTTTTATAGATTATTTTCGAAGTTTTTGGTATTATGTTATAAAGTAGTGTTTTATTATGGTTAAATTGGCTAAAGTAATTTTTTTTGTTTAAAAATCTGCATCAGTTGTTAAAATTAAACAAAGAACTTTGCAATGCGAATTAATTCGGAATTATATTTCCGGGTGATTTTTAATTTGTGTATGTGTGTGTACTTAATATCAAGGACGGGGTGAAATTTATGATTTCCAATCAGATTTTACAAAGCACTATTGACGGACTCAAAAATATTACTAGAAAAGAACTGAGTGTAATTGAAAAAGAGGGAAAGGTAATAGCCACAACTGAGGAGGAAATGACGGGTGAACAGCTTGAGGGCATAAACGATTTTGTGGGCTCGGCGGCTGAAAGCCAAATGGTATCAGGGTATCAGTATTTTAAGGTATATGATAACGGTGTGCCTGAATATGTTGTGCAGGTTAAGGGCGATGATGAGGAAAGCTACAGAATAGGTAAAATTACCACTTTCCAGATTCAAAGCCTGCTTGTGGCATATAAAGAAAGGTATGATAAGGACAACTTTATTAAAAACCTTCTTCTTGACAATCTCCTTCTGGTAGACATTTACAGCAGGGCGAAAAAGCTTCATATTGAAAACAATGTTAAAAGAATAGTATTCCTTATTGAAACTAATATCGACAAGGAAATGAACATTGTTGAGATGGTTAGAAACATATTTCCTGCCAAAACAAAAGATTTTGTTACGGCTGTTGACGAGCATTGTATAATACTTGTTAAGGAAATACGTGAAAAGGAAACAACTGAGGAAATTGTAAAAACAGCAAAGACAATATCCGATACCATAAGTGCAGAAACAGGCAGCAAGGCATTTATATCAATTGGAACAGCGGTAAACGACCTTAAGGATGTATCACGTTCCTACAAGGAGGCCAAAATGGCCCTTGAGGTAGGCAGGATTTTTGATTCCGAAAAGAATATTGTAAACTATGAGCAGCTTGGAATAGGCAGGCTTATTTATCAGCTTCCGCTTCCTCTCTGCAAGATGTTTATAAGGGAAGTGCTCCACGGACTGACTATAGACGATTTTGACGAGGAAACCCTTACAACTGTAGGAAAGTTCTTTGAAAACAATCTTAATGTTTCAGAGACGTCAAGACAGCTCTATATCCACAGAAACACACTGGTTTACAGGCTTGACAAGCTCCAGAAGATGACAGGCCTTGATTTAAGGAATTTTGACGATGCTATAATATTTAAGATTACACTTATGGTAAGCAGGTATATGCTTTTCATGGAAAAAATGTCCTATTAAGTTTTACAGGGCAGGAAAGGAAGTATTTGATGATTACCATTAAAAACGTATCAAAGGTTTACCCTAACGGTTCACAGGCTGTTAAGGACATTTCTCTCCAGATAGATAAGGGTGAGTTTGTCTTTATTATCGGCTCAAGCGGCTCAGGTAAATCCACACTGATAAAAATGCTTATGAAGGAGCTTGACCCGTCAAGCGGTCAGATAATAATAAATGGTATCAATACAACAAAGATGAGCAGAAGCCAGATACCATTTCTTAGAAGGAATCTGGGGATAGTTTTCCAGGATTTCAGGCTGCTTCCTAAAAAAACCGTTTACGAAAATGTCGCTTTTGCTATGAGGGTTACAGAAGCCTCATCAAGGCATATAGCCAGAAACGTACCTACGGTATTGTCGCTTGTAGGGCTTCAGAATAAGTCAAGGGCTTATCCCAATGAGCTTTCAGGCGGAGAGCAGCAAAGGACAGCGCTTGCAAGGGCTATTGTCAATAATCCGCCCATATTGATTGCTGACGAGCCTACAGGAAACCTTGACCCGGAAACAGCATGGGATATAATGTACCTTTTAGATGAAATAAATAAGCGGGGCACAACCGTTGTTGTTGCGACACACGCCAGCGATATAGTTGATGAGATGCAAAAACGGGTTGTTATGCTCAATCATGGAAATATCGTAAGAGATGTGGAAAGAGGTGGATATTTCGATGAAGCTTAGTTCTGTAAGATACTACATACGGGAGGGATTTTCGGGCCTGCTGAGAAACAGCCTTATGACGGTAGCATCAATTGCTACCGTTGCCGCGTGCATATTTATAGTAACGGTTTCATTTTGCCTTATTGGAAATCTGCACTCAATGCTCAAACAGCTTGAAAGCGATATAGGCATTGTAGTTTTTCTTAAAGATGATGTTGATTCTGAAAAAATAACTGAGGTAAGCGACAAAATAAACAAGATAGAACATGTCACTCTTGTAACTTACATATCTCCTCAGGAAGGTCTGGACGAGCTTAAAAAGGAATGGGATTCAGACGAGATATTGAGCGGCTTTGACGGTGAGAACAACCCTCTTTCACATTCGTTTGAGATTTCTATAGACAGTATAGAAAACCAGTCGGCAGTGATTGATGAGCTTAAGAAAATTGACGGAATACAGAATATACGAAACGCACAGAATGCTACGGATATGCTTCTGAAGCTCAATAAGGTGTTAAGCATTGTCGGTGTGCTTGGTATATTGATACTTGGCGTAATTTCTGTTGTGATAATAACAAATACAATTAAAATCTCTGTTTATAACAGAAGGACTGAAATTAACATAATGAAATATGTAGGTGCTACTGACTGGTTCATACGCTGGCCGTTTATTGTTGAGGGAGTGATAATAGGGCTTATAGGTGCGGCTATACCGCTTATAATCTCATGGCCTGCATATGATAAATGTGTGGCGCTTGCCAATGAGCATTTTTCCATAGTGACCAATATAGCCTCGTTCCTTGGAGGCTATGAGATATTCTCAAAGCTTATTCCTTTATGTATGTTTTCGGGGATACTGCTTGGAGTTCTTGGAAGTGTAACGTCAATACGTAAGCATCTTCAGGTATAACTTTAGATTATTATATAAATCCAGTGGAGCGGAAGTTTCCACTGGATTTATAAATGCTCAAAAACGCAGTTGTTACTCCTGCTTTGTTATTTTTACTGTGTTATGTAATAAAATGAAACAAAAAGCAATAAGATTTATTTATCAATGATAAAGGGAGCTGCTGTGATGAATAAAAAAAGTTTCTGTGGCGGTGTTGTAACTGGTGTTGTGTCAGCCGCCGTAGCATTCAGCGTTTTAAGTTTTGCAAGTGTTGGTATTATGGCGGGAGGACGAAACTCATTTTCCAAGGAAGACAAACTTGGTTACATATCGGCGCTTTTAAACACTTATTATGTAGATGATATTGACAGTGACAAGCTTTTGGAGGGAGCCTGTGAAGGCCTTGTAGCCGGTGTTGGAGACCCTTATACAACCTATATGTCTAAAGAAACCGTAGAAAACTTTATGAGCGCTACAAATGGCGAGTTTTATGGGATTGGCGTAGGTCTGCTGTTTAATTCAGAAGACGGGAGTACAGTTGTTTCTTACCTGATGGACAACAGTCCGGCTGGTGCTGCTGGGGTTATGCCGGGAGACAAACTTATAAAAGTAAACGGAAAAAGCATATCGGGCATGGATTCAGACTCAATTGTAAGCATGGTAAGAGGGCCTAAGGGTACTACTGTTGAGCTTGGTATTTATAGAAGCAGCGACAATAAGGAATACACGTTTAAGATTACCAGGGATATAATTGATATACAAAGTGTTAAAGGTGAAGTGCTTGATGGTGATATAGGCTATATATATTTAAGCGGGTTTAAGAATAACACGTATGACCAGTTTATGAGCAATTATAGTAAGCTGAAGGAACAGGGGATAAAGGGGCTTATTATAGATGTAAGAGATAATCCGGGAGGACTGCTCAATATAGTTGAGAAAATAGCTGACGAACTTGTGCCGGAGGGAAGTGTTGTATACACTGTTGATAAGCATGGCAACAGAAAGGATTTTAATGCGGATTCAAATTACATAGATATACCGCTTGTTATGCTTGTAAACGGCAACAGCGCCAGTGCTTCTGAGATACTGGCTGGAGCTGTTCAGGACAGAGGGCGCGGTAAACTGGTGGGAACACAGACATTTGGAAAAGGCCTTGTACAGAATTTGTACAGTATACCAGATGGTTCAGCGGTTAAAATAACAATCGAAAAATATTATACACCTAAGGGTGTATGTATACAAGGAGTTGGAATTACACCGGACTATGTAGTTGAGAGAAATGATAATCTGGCAAGCGTACTGCTGCTTGAACACAAGGACGATGTACAGCTTTCAAAGGCACTGGAAGTTATAAAGGGAGAAGTTAATTAAAACATGGTAATATAGCCAAGGCGGCTCATGCTGTTATATCAGCATGAGCCGGTTTTGTTTTGTCATTCCTAATGATTTGATATTAATAATAAAATATAGTAAAATAATATCAGCTGCAAATACTAATATACGGGTGGAGTGCATATGATAAAATTGCCGAAAATACTTAAAATATGTATAAAAGTTTCAGTTTACGCTGTTTTACTGTTTATTGGAGTCGCATTTATAATAAATTACTATGTTAAAAAATGCTCAGAAGACAGGATAATAACAAAAGATGAAGCCAGCGCACTTGACAATGTGGACTGCATAGTTGTGCTTGGAGCTGCGGTTAAGGACGGAAACCGCCCAAGCAGCATGCTGAGTGACAGGCTACAGACAGGAACAGAGCTTTTTAAAAGCGGGGCTGCGCCCAAAATAATAATGAGCGGCGACCACGGAAGGAAAGAATATGACGAGGTCAATGTAATGAAGCAGTATGCAGTTGATAATGATGTGCCATCTGAAGATGTATTTATGGACCATGCTGGATTTTCAACATATGAAAGCATTTACAGGGCAAAGGAGATATTTAAAGCAGAGAAAATAATAATTGTATCTCAGAAATATCACCTGTACAGAGCAGTATTTATAGCAGAAAAGCTTGGGCTTGACGCCTATGGCGTTGCAGCGGATGTTATGGAATACAGAGGTCAGAGGTATCGGGATTTGCGTGAGATAGCGGCAAGAAACAAAGATTTTTTCAGTGTTATTTTTAAACCAGAGCC
This sequence comes from Lachnospiraceae bacterium NSJ-143, assembly GCA_022867625.1. Lineage (GTDB taxonomy): Bacteria > Bacillota > Clostridia > Lachnospirales > Anaerotignaceae > Neoanaerotignum_A. The sequence goes on along the minus strand of JALIFM010000007.1, from coordinate 70,324 downwards.
AACTTATATGGGTGATGCTGTCCCGGTAAGCGGAAACGGCAATGTTACTAATGATAAATAAGGTTTAAAATCCATTGTACTTTTATGAAGTTTTGGAATATGTACAATTTGCTGATTTTTTAACAAATAATTGTATACGTATAGACTAAGAATAAAAAATTTGTTATCATTAAAAATGGTTGGTTTACGCCAGATACGTTTTTGATTAGTTACTGGCGTTACAAAATTTATTGGGAAAGGACATTTTAATATTTATGACACCGATAGCCAGTTTGTTAATTTTAGCTCTTGAAATACCTGCTGTTTTGTTTGCAACTACTATTCATGAATTTGTCAGAGCGGCAGTTTCAACCATGCTTGGAGATAAGAAACCTAAAAACGAGGGCAGGCTTACACTGAATCCTGTCAAACATTTTGAACCGGTGGGGTTTATACTTGCATGGGCTACAGGGTTTGGCTGGGGAAAGCCGGTTGAGACAAGCGCCATGTTTTATAAGGACAGAAAGCGGGATACACTTATTACTGCTGTTGCGCCTTCTGTTGCAAATATTATCTGTGCCATTATAATATCGTTTGTATACGGTATGGCAGCTAAAAAAACGGGAGGTTCAGGAAGCTTTCTGTTTTTTATATTCCTTGCAAACCTTAAAAAATACAGTATATGCATAGCTGTGTATAACTTGCTGCCGGTTGCGCCTATGGACTGTGTAAAAGTACTTTCATGCGTTATGCCTGCCAATTCGTACTTTAAATATTTGCAGTACGAAAAAATTATACAGATGGCGTTTCTTTTATTCCTGTTTATGGGTTATGTAGATATTATTATGGGGCCTATAATCAGTTTTGTAATGAATATAATTTAAGGCTGTGGAAAGATATGGAGAATATAACTTTAAGGCTCGAAAATTTCCATGGGCCGCTCAGCCTTCTATATCATTTAATTGAAAAAAACAAGATAGATATTTATGATATACCAATAGCAGAGGTCACGGAACAATATATGGAAGTAATATATAACGCCGGCAGTATGGATATGGATATCATGAGCAGCTTTCTTGTTATGGCTGCTACGCTTATGGAGATAAAATCAAAGATGCTGCTTCCAAAAACCCCTAAGGACAATGAGGATGAGCCGGACCCAAGGGAGGAGCTTGTAAACAGGCTTATAGAATACAGGAAGTACTGCGAGGCCGCAAAGGCGCTTAAAGATAAAGAGGCTGTTTATTCACAAATGCTGTATAAAAAGCCGGACACCTTCCTTGAGAAGCTTAAGTTTGACTATAACGATGATATTGAAAGTTTTATGAATGGTGTTACATTTGATGATTTGGTAAACGCTTATAAGACTGTTATGAGGCGAATGGATTTTAAGGCCGATAAGGTTAGGGGAGGATTTGACTCTGTTGAGAGAGATGAGTTTACGATAGAGGAAAAAATTGAACACCTCAGGGAGCTTTTATACCTTACGCCAAAGCTTAAATTCAGGGAAATATTTTCACAAAGCTCAAAACGGTCTGAAGTGGCGGTTACGTTTCTGGCGCTGCTGGAGCTTATAAAAGCAGGCTTTATGACAATAAGTCAGGAACAGAATTTTGGTGAAATAATAATTACCAAAAAACAGGAAGTGTTGTAATGAAAATTGAGGAAATGGAATCAGTTGTTGAGGCCATGCTTTTTGTATCCGGAAAAGAGGTGGCTTTAGGCGATATTGCCAATGCTTTAAATATGGACAAGGCTACAACGAAAGCTGTTGTCAAGGCGCTTTCAGAAAAATATATACAGCAGAAAAGGGGCATAAGGATAGTTGAGTTGGAAAACAGCTTTCAGATGTGCTCAGCTCCTGAGTGTTTTGAGTATGTCAGCACATTGTGCAAGCTTCCTAAGCAGCAGTTTATGACACAGCCGCTGCTGGAGACGCTGTCAATTATTGCTTACAGACAGCCGGTTACAAAATCTCAGATAGAAGAAATTCGTGGAGTAAGCGCTGAGCATGCTGTAAACAGGCTTCTTGAAAAAGGTCTCATTATGGAGGCAGGAAGGCTTGACGCGCCTGGAAAACCAATACTTTTTGGCACAACAAATGAATTTTTGAGGTATTTTGGTTTATCATCGGCAAAGGATTTGCCGTCTTTGGAAAATCTGGATAATATTAATGCCGGCTTAGCCGGTGAGGAGTATAAGGAGGTTTAATATGTATACATGCGTTGTAATCAATGAAAAGGATACTGTTGCTACAGTGACTTCCCCTGTAAAGGACGGAGATGAAATTAGATACAGAATAAATGGAACAGATTACTGTATAAAAGCTGTTACAGACATTCCGGTATATCATAAAACAGCACTGAAGGATATAAAAAAAGGTGAGGTCATATACAAGTACGGATGTAAGATAGGCTATGCTTTAGCAGATATTAAAGCAGGTGAACATGTACATACATGGAATCTTGACAGTAAATTTCATTAATTTAATTGTTTTTGACTATTGTTAACTGATTTTATACATATTCGGAGGTGCTTATAATGAATTTTAAGGGATACAGAAGGCCTGACGGCAAAGTTGGAATAAGAAACCATGTGCTTGTTCTGCCTTGTTCACTTTGTGCAAGCGAGACAGCAAGGTTTATATCAAGTCAGGTTCCTGGCTCGGTATATATTCCAAACCAGGGGGGCTGCGCACTTTCAGCCGCTGACCTTGAGATAACATACAGGGTTTTGTCTGGCTTTGCCGCAAACCCAAACGTTTACGGAACTGTTGTTGTTGCCAATACATGTGAGAATGTTAAGCCGGACGAGCTTGTTAAAAGAATACAGGAGAAAACCAATAAGCCTGTCAAAAGTGTTGTTATAAGAGATGCCGGAGGCACAATAAAAGCTGCTGAGATTGGAGTAAAGTATGCATCGGAGATGAGCAGAGAGGCATCTGAGCTTGTAAAGGAAGACGCGGATATATCGGAGCTTATACTGGCTACAGAGTGTGGGGGAAGCGACCCGACAAGCGGCCTTGCAGCAAACCCTACGCTTGGCGAGGTAAGTGACAAAATAGTTTCACTTGGCGCGACCTCAATACTTTCAGAGACAAGCGAACTTGTTGGCACAGAAGACATTCTTGCCCCAAGGTGTGTAAATGAAGAAGTGTCCAAAAAGCTTCTTGATATAATTAAAAATAATGAGGAATATTTTGAAAAGCTCGGCGAAAGCCTCAGAGACGGAAACCCTTCAGCCGGCAACAAGGAAGGCGGACTTACAACACTTGAGGAAAAATCGCTTGGCTGTATACATAAGGCCGGCTATTCGCCTATAACAGAAGTGTATAATTACGGCGAAATGGTAGACAAAAAAGGCCTTGTTGTAATGGATACCCCAGGGCAGGACATAGCTTCTATCGCAGCTATGGTTGCAGGAGGTGCTCAGGTTGTAATTTTTACAACCGGCAGAGGAACACCTACAGGAAACGGCATTGTGCCTGTTATAAAAATTACTGGAAACGCCGAGACGGCAAAGCTTATGGCTGATAATATTGACTTTGATGCCAGCGGAATTATATCAGGTGAAAAGACAATTGAGGAAAATGGCAAAGAGCTTTTTGATATTCTGATGAAAGTGGTTAACGGACGAAAGAGCAAGGCTGAGTCACTTGGTTTTAACGATATGTCTATGGCTAGGAAATGTAATTTCTGTTAAATATTTTCTGAGTGGACAGTGTGTTTTAAGATTTTTATACACTGGCGGCTTGTAAATATCAGAATGCTTTTTTCGGCAGGCTTGGCGGAATACATTGTATTCCGCCTTTTGAACGAATATTTTAAAACTGGGGGTTATCGGACACAGCAAAATAAATTTTTGGAGGCATGGTAATGAGAGATGATGATTTTAAAGATATACTTTTGCCGAACGGGCCCGAAATTTTACGAAAAAACGCAGAACCGTTTTTAAATCTTATGATGAGATACGAGTGCGCGATAATGGAAGTTGAGACAAAGCTCAATGTGCTTAACGCCGAGTTTTCACTTAACCATAACCGAAATCCTATTGAGTCAATCAAAACAAGGTTAAAAAAGCCGATGAGCATAATAGAAAAAATGAAGCGCAGGGGATTTGAGCTTACAGTTGAAAGCATAGAGGAAAATCTGTTTGACATAGCTGGCATAAGGGTAATATGTTCATTTGTGGACGATATCTATACTGTGGCGAATCTGCTGATTAATCAGGACGATATAAAGCTTTTAAGAATGAAGGATTACATAAAGAATCCCAAGGAGAACGGTTATAGAAGCCTGCATTTAATTATTGAGGTGCCTATATTCCTTTCAAACGAAAAAAAATATATGAAATCAGAGGTACAGCTGAGGACTATAGCTATGGACTCATGGGCCAGCCTTGACCACAAGCTCAGATATAAGCAGGACTTGGAAAATCCTGAAGGCATAGCTGGCAGACTAAAAGAATGCGCTCTTTTGTGTGATGAGCTTGACAGGCGCATGCAGGATATAAGAAATGAGATTGAGAAAAAATAAATACAGAAGCTTTAGAGAATTTAAATAAAAGCAGAATACACCGCGGTATTTTTTATAAAATATTATGAGGTGGTTTTGTGAGAAGGATTATTTTAATTTTAATTATACTATTTTGCTTTCCGTTCAACGTGCTTGCTTCTGAAAATCAGCCCGAGGTATATGCTCAGGGGGCGGTACTTATGGAATATGAAACAGGGCGTGTACTGTGGCAGAAAAATATGAACGAGGAGCTTCCTATGGCAAGCACCACAAAAATTATGACAGCCATACTTGCCCTTGAAAGCGGAAAGCTTGATGATGTGACGGAGGCTTCTGCAAAGGCGGCAGCTGCGCCAAAGGTACATATGGGATTATCCAAAGGTGAAAAACACAGGCTTTATGACTTGCTTTATCCTCTTATGCTTATGTCAGCCAATGACTCAGCTGTTGTTATAGCTGAACATATAGGCGGTTCTGTGGAAGGTTTTGCAGACATGATGAACAGCAAAGCTAGGGAGATTGGTGCTGTGCACACTGAATTTGTAACTCCTAATGGACTTGATAAGGATAATCACCACTCGACCGCTTACGATATGGCACTTATATCAAGATATGCTTTGGGTAATGATGAATTTGTAAAAATAATAAACACCCCGTCAATAACTATTCCACTTAAAAACGGGGATGAAAAGAGCTATAGCCTTTATAACAAAAACCGCCTGCTTAATGAATACGATGGTGCTATCGGTGTTAAAACAGGGTTTACCGGAAAGGCTGGCAACTGTTTTGTAGGCGCCGCCAAGAGAGATGGAATGGAGCTTATAACGGTCGTTCTGGCAAGCGGCTGGGGCAGTGCCGGCAAGGAAAGAAAATGGAGTGACACAAAGGCTATGCTTAATTACGGCTTTGATAATTTTAAAAAGGTTAAGATTATGGACGCCGGTATGGATATGGGAAAAGTTCAGGTGCTTTATTCAAAGGAGGGCTTTGTAAATACAAAAACAGCCGGAGAAGGCTATGCCTATCTGTCAGATGAAGAAATTAAAGGTCTGAAAACTGTTTACGATTTAAAAGAGTCTGTTGAGGCGCCTGTGAATATAAATGATGTTTTGGGTAAGGCTGAAGTATATACAGCTCAGGGAGAAAAGCTTTTTGAGACTGATATAGTAGCCTGTGAAAATATTAAAAGGCATGATTTTGATTCCTGCCTTAAAAAAGTAATAAACCTCTGGCTAAATATTGATTTTAAGTTTATACTAAAGCAGTGATATATACTCAGGAGGAAAAAATATGGAAGTTAGGTTGCAGAAATTTCTTGCCGATGCCGGCGTAGCGTCAAGAAGGAAGGCCGAGGAGCTGATACTGGCAGGAAAAATACAGGTAAACGGTGTAACAGTCACTGAATTGGGAACGAAGGTTGACAATGAAACTGACGAGGTTTACTACAATGGCAAGCGTGTTAAGGGTGCCGGCAAGCATGTTTACATAATGCTCAATAAGCCTGAGGGTTTTGTTACAACAGTAAAAGACCAGTTTGACAGGCCGACAGTAATGGATTTAATAAAAGGGGTTAAAGAGAGGGTAGTTCCTGTAGGGCGGCTTGATTATGATACATCAGGGCTGCTGCTGCTTACAAACGATGGGGAGCTTACCTATAAACTTACTCACCCAAGTAAGCAGGTGGAAAAAACTTATATAGCGAAGCTTTTTGGCAGGCCGGACGAAAATAATATACGCGAATTCAGTTATGGGGTCAAAATAGATACTGGTTTGACACAGCCAGCAAAGCTTGAAATCTTAGAAGACCTGGGGAAATACTGTGTCTGCAAAATTACTATAACAGAAGGAAAAAACAGGCAGGTAAGAAAGATGTGCGATGCCATAAAGCACCCTGTTGCAACGCTTAAAAGGGTTGGAACAGGCAATATAGAGCTTGGAGACCTTAAAAAGGGAGCGTACCGCTACCTTACAGACAGAGAAGTGGCGTATCTTAAAAGTTTATAAATAATGTGCCTCTTTATGGGGCACTTTATTTTGGTATTGTAAGGTCAGACAAAATCCGAGGCAGAATACTGTGTACGGTTTTTAAATACAGAAGTTTACAGGTGGTTTAAATATGATAAGATTATATTTGGTAAGACATGGCGAAACAGAGTGGAATACAGTTAAACGTTTCCAGGGCTGGACTGATATTGAGCTGAGCGATAAAGGAATTGAACAGGCGAGACGCCTTGGCGAGAGGTTTAAGGGGATTGCTGTTGACGAGCTTTATGCATCGCCTCTTAAAAGGGCTGTTAAAACAGCTGAACCAATAGCCAGCGCTAAAGGCCTTGAAATAAAAACATCTGAATATTTTAAAGAAATAAATTTTGGAATTTGGGAAGGCAGGACAAGGGATGAGCTTTCAGCACTCTACGGAAAGGAATTTGACGAGTTTCTGCTTCACCCTCAGGAGCATACATTTCCGGGAGACGGAAGCTTTGACGCCGTGACAGAAAGAATTAAAAAAGGCCTTGATATGGTGCTTGATGGAAAAGACAATACAAATATTGTAATTGTGTCACACGGCGGTATAATACGTCTTATGATAAAATATCTGCTTGGCATAAAAGAGGATTTGTATAACAGCACGTGGATAGACAACACATCAATTTCGCTGCTTGAGTTAAAAAAGGGCGGAGCGGTTTTAAGGATACTTAATGATACTTCCCATATACCGGATAATGGGCTTATCTGACCGGAGGTGTTTGTATGGGCAGGGTAATTGTGGTAGGAGCTGGGCCGGCGGGTATGATAGCGGCGGGGCGTGCGGCTGAAAACGGTCATGAGGTTCATATATTTGAGCGTAACAATATAGTGGGCAAAAAGATATACATTACCGGCAAAGGGCGTTGTAATGTAACAAATGCCAGCGATGTTGACAATTTTATAAACAATATACCAAACAATCCTTATTTTTTGTACAGTGCTTTATATGGGTTTACAAGTGAGGATACTGTTGAATTTTTTGATAGGCTTGGTGTAAAAACTAAAGTAGAGCGAGGCAACAGGGTGTTTCCGGTATCTGATAAAGCGGGGGATATAGCCCATGCGCTTGAAAGATATATGAAGAAAAACAAAGTGAATATCCATCTTGACTCAAGAGTAGAAAAGCTTATAGTGTCCAACAGTTCAGTTAAAGGCATAAAGCTTTTAAACGGTAGGCAATATTACTCCGATGCGGTAATTGTTACTACAGGTGGCCTGTCGTACCCCGGTACAGGTTCTACAGGAGACGGATATAAATTTGCGAAAGACTGCGGCCACAATGTTACAAAGCTTATGCCGTCACTTGTACCGCTGTGCACTGAGGAAAAATGGTGTGCAGAGCTTATGGGCCTTAGTCTTAAAAATATTTCAATTACAGTTAAAAACACAGATGGAAAAAAGCTTTATGAAGACTTTGGCGAAATGCTTTTTACACATTTTGGAGTGTCAGGGCCAGTTATATTGAGCGCAAGCTGCCATATAACAGATATGAAAGGTAAAAAGGCAAGGCTGTTTATAGACCTTAAGCCGGCCCTTGATATGAAAACTCTTGATTTGAGAATACTCAGGGATTTTGACAAATTTAAAAATAAAAACTTTATAAACGCTCTGGACGAGCTTCTGCCTAAAAAACTTATACCGGTTATTGTGAGGCTTTCAGGCATAGACGGAGATAAAAAGGTAAATGAGGTAACTAAAGAGGAAAGGAAAAGCCTTTGTTCGCTTATAAAGGCACTTCCGCTTACGATAACTGGAGACCATGGCTTTGGGGAAGCAGTGATAACCCGTGGAGGAATAAATGTTGATGAGCTTAATCCGTCTACAATGGAGTCAAAAATAATCAGTGGTCTGTATTTTGCAGGAGAAGTGATAGACTGCGATGCCTATACGGGAGGGTATAATCTTCAGATTGCCTTTTCAACAGGTTTTGCGGCCGGAAACAGTGTTTGTATGGAGGAATGAAAATGTCAGCGAGCATAAGGGGAGCTGTAACCGCTGCTGAAAACAGCAGAGAGTGCATACTTGAAAGCAGCAGGGAGCTTATTAAGAGCATAATAGAAAAAAACAGTCTTAAAATAGATGATATAGTGTCAATTGTATTTACGGCTACAAGGGATTTGGACAAAGCTTATCCGGCGGTAGCGGCAAGGCAGCTTGGAATAACCGAGGCGGCGCTTATGTGTGTACAGGAAATGTATGTGGAGGGCAGCCTTGAAATGTGCATACGCGTAATGGTTACAGTCGATAATGGCATTAAGCAGAAAGACGCTAAGCATGTATACTTGGGGGGCGCTAAGGTTTTGCGGCCTGACATAAATTGATTTTGGAAGAAGGTATTTGAATGGGCATTTATTCTGTAGCTGTCGACGGTCCGGCTGGAAGTGGTAAAAGTACTGTGGCAAAGCTTATTGCCAAGGAGCTGGGGATAGTATATATTGATACAGGCGCCATGTACCGTGCTGTTGCGCTGTATTGCATTAATAACGGGATAGACACAAAAAATGAGGAAGCGGTCTCGGGTATTCTTGACAGCATAGATATGGATATAAAGGCTGAAAACGGAGGCCAGAGGATATACCTTTCCGGTATTGATGTTACAGACGATGTGAGAAGCCAGAAAGCAGGGGCGGGAGCTTCAGATGTGGCTGTTATCGGCAGTGTAAGGCAAAAGCTTGTAAATATACAGAGAAGTCTGGCAAAGGGAATGTCTGTTATTATGGACGGCAGGGATATAGGCACAAATGTGCTGACTGATGCCGATGTAAAGATATATCTTTCAGCAAGCGCTGACGAGAGAGCAAAGCGCCGCTGCGGCGAGTTAAAAAAGCTTGGGCTTGAATATGATTTTGAATTGGTCAAAAGCCAGATTATACAGAGGGATAAGAATGATTCAGAGCGCGCCTTAAATCCTCTCAGAAAGGCCGAAGATGCCATAGAGGTTGATACGACAAGTATGAATATTGACGAAGTGAAGGACACTATTATTAAAATAATCAAAGAAAAGGCTGGAATCGGATAATGGAAATTTTACTTGCCAAATCGGCCGGCTTCTGTTTTGGTGTAAACAGGGCGATAGAGGCTGTGTACGATGTTTTGGGTACAGACGATATTTACACATACGGTCCAATAATCCACAATAAGACAGTTACAGAAAGTCTTGAAAAGCAGGGCGTAAAATGTGTTGAGAATATAGAAGAAATTAAAAGCGGGACTATTGTGCTGCGCTCACACGGAGTGGGCCGGCAAGTGTATGACAATATAAATAAAAAAGGACTTAAAATTATAGACGGCACATGCCCTTTTGTAAAAAAGATACACAATATCGTTCATGAAAAATTTAATGAGGGCTACAGGATTATAATAGCTGGAGACAGCAGCCACCCTGAGGTGATTGGTATAAACGGGTGGTGTTCTAACAGTGCGTTTATAGCTAAAAATACGGACGAGGCAGCGGGTTTTGTGCCTGAAGCCGGTGAAAAATACTGTATGGTTGTACAGACAACATTTAGAAAAAGCCTCCTTGATGATATAGTTAAGGTGCTGGAAGGCAAAGGCGCTGATATTTCTCTGTTTAATACAATATGCTCAGCCACAAGCGAAAGGCAGAAGGAGGCTGTTGAAATATCAACAAAAGCTGACAAAATGATTGTAATTGGTGACAAAAAAAGTTCCAATACTCAGAAACTTTTTGAAATCTGCAAAAAAAATTGTAAAAACACTATTAATATTGAAACAATTTCAGATTTATTGTTGAATAATTTCGATAAAAATGATAAAATCGGTATAACTGCTGGTGCATCGACACCACCGGCAATAATAAAGGAGGTTATTGGTACTATGAGCGAGGCTTTAAATGATGCAGTGAAAAATACTAGTGAGGACGGAGAGCTTTCTTTCCAGCAGCTTCTTGATGAGCATCTGGTTACATTACATACAGGAGATATTGTTACTGGAACAGTAATTCAGATATCAAATGAAGAGGTTTCTGTAAATCTTGGATATAAGTCTGATGGTATTATTACTAGAGGCGAGTACAGCAGTGATGTAAACGCTCTTCCTAGCAAAGAGCTTAAAGTTGGAGATAAAATTGAGGTTTTTGTTGTAAGAGTTAATGACGGCGACGGAAATGTTCTCCTTTCTAGAAAACGTATTGAGTCTATGAAGGGATTTGACGATATACAGAAGGCTTATGACGAAAAAACACCTGTTGAGGGCAAGGTTACTGAGGTTGTTAAGGGCGGCATAATTGCTGTTGTTAACGGCGTAAGAGTATTTATTCCTTCGTCGCAGGTTTCAAACAGATTTGTTGATGACCTTAATGTATTTAAAGGCCAGACAATATCATTCAATATCATTGAGCTTGACAAGAGCAAACGCCGTATTATAGGCGGACGCAAGGCGCTTATTGAAAAAGAGGCTCAGGCTAAGAGGGAAGCTGTATTTGCTACACTTGAGGTTGGAAAGAAAATTACAGGTACTGTCAGCAGATTGACAGATTTCGGCGCTTTTGTAAACCTTGGCGGAATTGACGGTCTTATCCATATTTCTGAGATGAGCTGGGGAAGAATTACAAACCCTAGAGAGGTTCTCAAGGAAGGCGACGAGGTTGAGGTTGTTGTTCTTGACATTAACAAAGAGAAAGGCAAAATTTCACTTTCACTTAAGAATGTCACACCAAACCCATGGTTGTCAGCAGCTGAAAAATATCCTGCCGGCTCAATAGTAGAAGGAAAGGTAGTACGTATGGTGCCTTTCGGTGCGTTTGTTGAGCTTGAGGTTGGCGTAGACGGACTTGTTCACATTTCACAGATTGCCAACAAGCATGTTGTTAAGCCGGAAGACGAGCTTAAAATCGGCGATATAATCAAGGTTAAGGTTCTTGAAGTAAACACTGAATCTAAAAAAATCAGTCTCAGCAAAAAAGAGGCGGACGGTGTTGCTGCAGAGGAAGCAGCGGCAGAAGAAACTCCAGCCGAATAATAGGTGATTTAGCGATATGAAAGCCTGTGATTGCTGCACAGGCTTTTTTAATTAGATTTGTAGTAATTATTGCAAAATTTATGTAAAAAGTATATACTACAGTTTGTGCCATTAGGCTAAAACAAACTTTATTTCTAAGGAGAGGTTATTTTATGAAAAAATTAGTACTTTTAGTTGCGGCAGCTTTTATGTGCGCATCTCTTGCGGCCTGCGGCAGCTCGTCAAATTCATCATCTTCAGCTGCGGCTTCAGGCTCGGCATCAGCAGGCGCATCGGCCTCAGCTAGTGGTTCAACAGAAGCTGACGAACCTTCAACAACAGATGGTGGAACTCTTACTATGGGAACAAACGCAGCTTTCCCTCCGTATGAGTATTATGAAAATGACCATGTTGTAGGCATTGACGCTGAAATAGCTCAGGCGGTAGCCGAAAAACTTGGAATGGAGCTTAAAATTGAGGATATGGATTTCTCATCTTTGATTACTGCTGTTCAGACTGGAAAAATTGATATGGTTCTTGCAGGTATGACAGTTACTGAGGACAGGCTTAAAAACGTCAGCTTTTCAGACAGCTACGCAACAGGCATTCAGTCAATAATTGTTGCAGAGGATTCCGAGATTGCTTCACCTGATGACCTTCAGGGACATATGATTGGTGTTCAGGAGTCTACAACAGGACATATTTACTGCTCTGATGATTATGGCGAGGACAGTGTTGTAGCTTACACAACAGGAGCTAACGCTGTTGAGGCTCTTAAAACAGGCAAGGTTGACGCGGTTGTTATAGACAACGAGCCGGCTAAGGCTTTTGTTGCCGCAAATGAGGGACTTAAACTCCTTGATACAGAATATGTTACAGAGGACTATGCTATAGCTATAGCAAAGGACAATACAGAGCTTCTTGATAAGATAAACAATGCTCTTAAGGAGCTCAAAGAAGACGGAAGTCTTGATGAAATTATAGGAGAATATATCAAGGCAGAGTAATTTTATTTTGGTTTAAGCAGGGGACGGCATATACCGCCCCTGTTTTTATAGCAGTTTTGGCTTTTGGTGAGAAAAGGGGAGTTTTATGTCTGAGTGGTTTTCAGCTCATTATCAGAAATTTATATCTGATTTCAGTCAAAGCTTCATTGAAGACAGCAGATGGCTGTATATTGTAAAAGGACTGAGGGTAACTGTTACTGTAGCTGTTTGCGCCCTTATACTTGGTGTAATAATTGGAATTATAGTTGCTGTTATCCGTTCCGCCCATGACCAAAAGAGAAGCGGAAAAAAGGGATTTGGCTCGGTAATACTGGGCTTGTTTGATTTTATTTGCAGGGTATATCTTACAGTTATAAGGGGTACGCCAATGATGGTTCAGCTCCTTATTATGTATTTTGTCATATTCGCTTCAACTACAAATACAGAGCTTGTGGCTATTATGGCATTTGGAATAAATTCTGGAGCGTATGTTGCAGAGATTATAAGAGGCGGCATAATGTCTATAGATGCAGGGCAGATGGAAGCTGGAAGGTCATTGGGCCTTAATTATGTTAAGACAATGAGGTATATAATTATACCTCAGGCCATAAAAAATATCCTTCCGGCCTTGGGAAACGAGATGATTACGCTTCTTAAAGACACATCTCTTGTAACCGTAATAGGCCTTAAGGATATGGTTAAAGGAGCGCTTATAATACAGGGGCGTACATATCAGGCTTTTATGCCGCTTGTGACGGTTGCCATAATTTATCTTGTACTTGTGGTTATACTGTCTAAACTGCTCAGTATGTTTGAAAGGAGGATGCGTGAAAGTGATAGACGTTAAGGGGTTGGAAAAAAGCTTTGGAGACCATCATGTGCTCAAAGGAATTGACGAGCACATATATAAAGGCGAAAAGGTTGTAGTAATTGGCCCTTCAGGTTCAGGCAAGTCTACATTTCTGCGCTGTCTCAACCTTCTTGAGGAGCCTACAGGAGGCACAATAACATTTGAGGGAATGGACATAACTGACCCAAAGGCTAACATTGACTCTATCAGGCGTAAAATGGGAATGGTTTTTCAGCAGTTTAACCTTTTTCCTCACCTGTCAGTTAAAGAGAACATAAAGCTTGCGCCTGTTAAGCTGGGTATTATGACAAATGCGGAGGCAGACAAAAGAGCTGTTGAGCTTTTGCAGAGGGTAGGTCTTCCTGATAAGGCGGATTCATTTCCAAAACAGCTTTCGGGCGGACAACAGCAGAGGATAGCGATAGCAAGGGCTCTTGCTATGAATCCCGATGTAATGCTTTTTGACGAGCCAACATCTGCTCTTGACCCTGAAATGGTAGGAGAAGTGCTGCAGCTTATGAAACAGCTGGCTGAAGAGGGTATGACAATGGTTGTTGTAACACATGAGATGGGTTTTGCAAGGGAAGTAGCCACAAGGGTACTTTTTATGGATGATGGATTGATAGCAGAACAAAATGAGCCTGATGAGTTTTTCAGCAATCCTAAAAACCAGAGGCTCAAGGATTTCCTTTCCAGAGTTCTTTAATCATATAATTTAAACACCTGACACTGTAAATGTATAGTCGGGTGTTTTTTTATTTATATTTTATATTAATTTCATACATGCAGTTGTATCATCATATATTATATTAAAAACGTGGGGAATGATATTAATGAAACATAAGATAGCGGCATCTTTATGCGCTGCCGCCGCAATGGTTTTTTTAATTTGTGTAACTATATTTGGGGAGGCGCCTACAATAACTCAGGACGATTTAAACAATATAACAAATAGAGAGGTAATGGAAAAAATAGCTGATGTAATGCTCAAAGATGCCGGCAGGGAGGGAGATGTGTCGCCCGAGGATGTGGTGAAAATTGATGTATTATACGGTGATTTTACTGGTGAGGGGAAAAAACAAGCTGTTATAAGTGCGGATTTCGGCCCAAGATACACTATTGTGTCAGTATACGAGGATAACAATGGAAAGTACAGATTTGTGGGTGAGGTTGGAGTTTTTACTGATACAGCTGACCTGAGGGTTGTAAGCCTTCAGAATAAAAACAGGGATGCCATATTTATAAATGAGATACTAAATGAGAAGATAGGAGCATTTGAGAAGCTGGAATATGACAAAGGATATATCTGGGCTGACGAATCACAGAAGTTTGTGAATATTTTCAACTATCCTGTAAGGATAAGAGCGGATTGGAATATGACATGGAGCACAAGCAGCACTGAAGCACCCAGCCAATGGGAAAGAGTAACACAGACTACAAAGAGCATACTTGAAAATGGAAACAATCCTGTAATCAGGAGCAGATTTCACCAGGAATACCTAACATCGTCAGATACAAACGCCTTGAATATACCGCTTGACAATACATATACGCTTGTGAGGGAAAGGGATATAGAGAGAAACTTTTACTGGAATGACGACTGGAATGCTTTCATAATTGATGAGATGATTGAAAACTCGACTGGTGAAAAGGTAGCTGTGCTTGTGTTGTGGAGCGACCTTCCGTATTCTCTTGCCGAATACAGTGAGGATGAGGAGGAAAATACGCCGGGATACGAAAATCTTGTGAGAATAAGACGCAAAGACGGAACTACCGCGGTTGTTAATATAAATACGCTTTCTGCCATAAAGAACGATAAGAGGAATACTACAGGAGCCAGCGTTTAAAATTTTAAGAATAATATAAAAAGCAGCCCTTGGCATTGTCTTATGCCTTAGGGCCGCTTTTTGTTTTAAATTATGCTCTGAAACAAGCGGAGCAAAAGAGCAGTTTTGGCAAATTACTGGTCAATAACAGATTTAATAGCGAAAATTTTATTTTTGATGAAATTATTAAAATTATGATAGTTTAGGAAGGATTTTTTGATGATTTGCAGAATAAAATATATTATAGAAGCTATTTACTTTTCTGGTTGAGTAAAAAGTTTTTATGTTGTATAATATAACAATAAGACTATATCCAGATAAGGGGGAGTTTATTATGATACAGATACTTGCAGGCGAAAAAGGTGAGGGCAAGACAAAAAGGCTTTTGGAAATGGCTAATGAAGCCGGCAAAGCTTCGAAGGGCCACGTCGTGTTCATTGATGATGACAACAGACATATGTATGACCTGCATTACAATATCCGTTTTGTTAAAACAAATTTTGTAATGAGTGACCAGAAAATTTTCTTTGGCTTTATATGCGGAATACTTTCACAGGACAGCGATATTGAGCAGATTTATATTGATGGTCTGCACAATATTATTGAGAATCTTACCAATGAAGCTATTATCGACTTTATTAGCGAAATTGAAAAGCTTTCAGCTGAAAACAGCGTGGATTTTGCATTCATAATCAGTTCAAAACCAGAAACTCTTCCTGAAGAAATCAAAAAGTATGTAATTTAATTATGAAGGATATTTACAACAGATACTCAGAATACCTAAAGGAACACTATGGATGCAGAGTCTATAAGCTCCCGGTTAATATCCCTGTTTCATGTCCGAACAGGACAGGCGGTTTGAGTGGTTGTACTTATTGTGATGAGAAAGGTGCCGGATTTGATAGTCTATCCGGCATTTTTTCTGTTGCAGAACAGCTTTCAAAGAACATAGATTATATTGGGAAAAAATATAAAGCTGAGAAATTTACCGCGTATTTTCAAAATTTTACAAACACATTCCTGCCGGTTGACGAGTTTAAAAAATATATTGAAGAGGCATGTATTAACGGAATTGTCGAGATTGATATATCTACAAGACCGGACTGTATAAGAAGTGAGTACCTGAATGCCATGAAGGATATTTCCGACAAATATAATGTTGAAATAACAGTTGAGCTTGGGCTTCAAAGCATAAACCCTCATACATTAAAGAAAATAAACAGGGGGCACACTCTTGCGGAATTTATAGATGCGGCACTGGAAATTAAAAAATATGGTTTTAAGGTGTGTACACACCTTATACTTAACCTGCCATGGGATGATATTGACGATTGCATAGAGGCGGCAAAGATTATTTCTGTAATTGGGGTTGACTTTGCAAAGTTGCATTCACTTTATATTGCTGAAAACACTGTAATGGCGCGAGAATACAGCTCCGGCGCTTTTGAAATATGCTCGCTTGACGAGTACGCCGACAGGGTAATTGAGTTTTTAAGATATCTTTCGCCGGATATCTGTATTGAGAGGATTGTCTCAAGGGCGCCAAAGGAAAATACGCTCTTTGCCAACTGGAGCAGGAGCACTTGGTTTGTGAGGGATTACATAGAAAATAAAATGAGAATGAATGGGTTTTTCCAAGGTGAGCTTTTTAATTATGCGGGTGGAAGCGCTGTAAGGAGATTTTTTAAAAACTGACAGGTTACACTTTGATTACGGAATTATTAACAAACAGTAAACTTTATCGAAAAATACAGTCATTTATGGTAAACTTGGTTTGCCCGCGGTTTTAGATGGGAGGTAAATAATGACTAAGAAGTTAAAAACAGCTATTTTAGCTGCCGCGACAGTTGTTTGCGTAAGCTCGTTAATGTATACAGCAAGCGCTTCATCTGATACGGCCGGGTCAAGCTCGGACCCACTGGTGACAAAAAGCTATGTGGATTCATCAATGGCAAATGTAATAAGCATTTTAAACAGCGGCGGGCAGGAGTCCGCACTTCCATCATCAGAAGGCGGGTTTGAGCCGGTGCATGTGGATAAGGGGCAGATTCTTATAGGAAAAGGCGGCGCGGAAATTATACTGAGGAGTGGTTCGGCACTGTCCTATTCAGAAAGCTCGGACGGAATAATAGATACTACCCTTGGGATTGAGTACCATAACGGAGATACGCTGGAAGCGAACCATCTGCTTATAGTATCGCGTGACGACGGACGAGGCGCTGCTGTTTCATCTGACGATGGCGCATGGTTTATAGTAAAGGGCGGCTACACAATAAAGTAAGCGACACAAACTAAGGCAATAGGAGTGGTATACAAATTGAAGAAACTAGTTTATTTAAAGAAATTTATTTTTGCCGGACTGTTATCTGCTATGGTATTTTCAGCAGTGCCGTCTTTTGCGGCTGAAAGCCTTTATGAGCAGGTTACACAGGAAGTACTGGCAAAGGGTATTGACTATAAGGTTAAACACAGGCTTACTACTGATGGGTGGCTTGATATATATGTGCTTACTGCTGATTTGACTAACCCGAACATAGAGGTTATACCTGTCAACTCAAAAAAGGAGCTTGGACTGAGAGAAACTGTTGATAAGCTCATAACTGACAATTCAGCTGTGGCTGGTGTCAATTCCGCTTATTTTGGAATGACAAGCAAATACTCAGCTTCTTTTGGGCCGGAAATCTCAAGAGGAGATATAGTATCTGTTGATACAGATAAAAACTTAAACGCAAACCAGTTTGGTACATATTTTGTTGATAAGGACGGAAACACGTTTTTTGACTATTTTAAAACTACAATGATGTTTAATGTTGAAGGCAAGGATTATTTTGAATTTGCCAGCATAAACAAAATCACACAGATGGTTTATCCGGTTTACCTTGACAAGAACGCCTGCGAAAATACGTCACAGCTGGACTCAAGATTCAGCGGACTTGTTAAACTAAAGGTTGAAAATGACCATATAACATATATATCGCAGAAGGGTGAGACAGTAAATGTTCCTGACGATGGATACCTTGTTGTTTTAAGCTCAGAATATGCAGACGCATATTTACAGTATCTTGCTGTGGGGCAAAGTGTAAAGGTCAATATCACATCGTCCTTTGACCTGAATAATATTGAGACTGCCATATCCGGCGGAGGAGTTATACTTAAAGACGGAGCAAAACCGGCTGACATTGGAGAAATGGCTACGGGCCGTCAGCCAAGGACTCTTTTAGGCGTTTCTCAGGACAAGAATACTCTGAAGCTGATTGTTGTTGACGGCAAGAGGAGCAACGGAAACAATGTAAGCATTGGTGCAAGTATTGATGAGTCGATACAGATATTGAAGGACGAGGGCTGTTATTACGGACTTAACCTTGACGGAGGTGGTTCGTCTACCATGGCTGTGAAAAACCCTGATACAAACAGCGTTGAGATAGTAAATTCTCCTGCTGAGGGAAGCGCGCGTGCAGTTATGACCGCTGTTGGTGTTGTTGACAACAGTGAGGTTGGAAGCGTATCCTCGCTTAATGTAGTACCGTCATCAAATGTGTCTGTTCCGGGCGGACGGATTACATTTAAGGTTGAAGGTTATGATGATAACATGCATAAGCTTTCTGTTCCGGCTGAACAGGTTCAGTTTTCTTCTGATGATACTTCCGGCATGTTTAACGGGAATATATATACATATGGCGCGGCAGACAGAACAAATATAACTGTATCGTACAACGGCATAAGCGCCAATCTGGAATTAAGCCTTGATACAGTAACAAGCATATCGCCTGACCAGTCAGAGATAACCCTTGAGCCGGGAGAGAGCAGAACGCTTAAAATAAACGCCAACACTTCTTCAGGCGAGCTTGTGGATATAACTGATATGGTCCAGTTTGAGACAGGATTTGGTTCCTTAAGCGGCAGTACATATACAGCCGGTGAAAAGGGGAGCGGGTATATAACATGTACTTACGCTGGCAATACATGCTATATAAAGGTTGGCGTAGGCAGCGAGGATAAACAGATTGACTCTTTTGAAAATGTTGATTATCTTAAATTTTCGGCTTACCCGGCTGATATAAAAGGTATCGCCGGAATATCAAAAAAATATGTTTCAGACGGAAACGCGGCGCTTGGTTTGAGCTATTATTTTAAAAAATCAGATTCAACCCAGGCGGCCTACCTTGACTTTGCTGACCCTAAGCCTATAGCGGGAACACCTTCAAAGCTTAAACTTAAAGTATATGGAAACGGCACAGGCCAGTGGGTGCGAGCTAAAATAGCTGATTCAAAGGGAAATGAGAGCGTTATTGATTTTTCAAGAGATGTTAATTTTGAGGGATGGCAGGATTTGACGGCAGAAATTCCAGCTGGTGTAAGCTATCCTATAACATTAAAGACTATTTATGTTGCGGCTATTTCAAATGAGAATACTGACCAGCAGGTAATGTATTTTGATGACCTCAGAGGCGTTTATTCAACAGCAGTAAATGTTGAAACACCGAAGGCTCAGTCAGTGTCTGATGCAGACTTTGCTGCTAAAGAGGACGGATACTATTATGTAAATATTACTGGAACTGTTTCCAGCGGAAACGTAAGCGACAGTGCCATTTATGACAGCGAGAGAAAGAAAATTCACAGTATTTTGCAGCAAGACGCTGATACGGCAATATATGGTGGAAAAAATGATATTTCCTTTGGTGACAGCACTGAGGTTTTAAGATGGAACAATGACTATGCAGTATATTATAAGGACAATGTTACATTTGTTAATATGACTGCCGCAAACGGTGGCTTTAAAAATACAAACGCCGGACAGTGGCAGAGATTTAAAAATGATGTTATGATGTCGCCAAACAAGTTTGTTGTCTTTATTATGGATGTGGCTCCATCTAATTTCAGTGATTTAATGGAGGGGGACCTGTTTAAGAGCGCTCTTAAAGAAATTGAGGATGCGGGCAGAGAAGTACTTGTTGTTTCATCATCGGCTGCATCATATTGGACAAGTGTTAAAGATGGGATACAATATATCAACCTGCCTTCACTATGGCTTGCAGACGGAAGCATAAACAATGATTTCAGGGTTCTCAGGCTTAGAATAGGTGATGATAAGATATCCTATCAGGTTAATGAGGTATATTGATTGTTGACAGCTTGAATAAAAAGACGGGAGCTCCCCGTCTTTTTATTTTGAGGCCATGAAAATTTGAACCGGACGTAATTTGAAATATACCCCTTTTAATATTTTTTAAATATGGTAGAATTAGTAGTAAAAAAGCCGTGGGGAGGAAATTATGCTACAGTACACAAAATTTATGAATAACAGAAGTCTGTTTGAAATTATAAGGCGAACGTGCAACTGTGTGGACAATAAGCTGATGGACCATGGCTTGAGGGTAGCTTATATTGTGTCTGGAATTATGAGAAAAATGGGCCGGCAGGATATGTCAAAGCTCAGAGATATTTGTTTTTTAACTATGCTGCATGATATTGGCGCATATAAGACAGAGGAAATAACAAGGATGTTTACATTTGAAACACAAAACATGTGGGAACATTCTATATATGGATACCTGTTTTTAAAATATTTTTCTCCTTTAAATTATCTTGCGCCTGCTGTACTATACCACCATACGCCATGGAATGAACTGGCGCAAAAACACACTGTAAACGAAGAAATTAAAAATATCTCACAGATAATACATATTTCTGACAGAATAGACGTTTATATGGCCAATAAAAAGAACTCATGGAAAGCCTGTGCCGCTAAGCTGAAAAATGGACGAGAGTCTCGTTTTGCACCATGGCTTGTTGATTTAGTGCTTGAAGACGGATTCTTCCAGTCTATGCAGAGTGAAATTGCGGATAACGGCGCGTTTGGATTTGCAGAATGGGGAAACCAGCTTACACAGGAAGAAATAACGGATTATCTTAAAATGCTTATTTTTATAATTGATTTCAGAAGCAGGCATACTGTTACTCATACAGTCACAACAACAAGTATTAGCTATGAAATAGGAAAAAGGCTTAACCTTGAAAAGGAATATCTTGATAAGATAGTATGCGGCGCACTTCTTCATGACATTGGAAAAATAGGTATACCTGTTGAAATACTTGAATATCCGGGCAAATTAAGTCCTCAGGCTATGCAGATAATGAGGAGCCATGTAGATATAACGGAGCGGATTTTTGGAGGAGAGATTGAAGAAGGCATACAGAAAATAGCTTTAAGACATCACGAAAAGCTGGACGGCTCGGGATACCCTTTAGGGCTCAGTGCCAATGACCTTGCGATAGGCGAAAGGGTCGTGGCTGTAGCTGATATTGTAAGCGCACTTTCCGGAACACGAAGCTATAAGGACGCATATTCAAAAGAAAGGGTTCAGTCCATTATTAACGGAATGCGTGATGAGAATAAAATTGACGGAAGTATCGTAGATATAATAAACATGAATTATGATGATATTATGAATTCTACTCAGCTGGTCTGCCAGCCTGTACTTGAAAAGTACCGTAAAATAAAAGAAGAATATGAGTATTTAAACAGTATTCATACCACAAAAATGTAAATGATTTTTTGTGTATAAAATGTTTAATAGCAGTATTAATTAATTTGTATGGAATATTAGCAGGTTTTATGTTAAAATCTGCCAAAGCAATTTCACTAAAAATTTGCCATTTTCATTAAAAAATCGGCGTTTTTTTAGTTCATATTGCACTACAATTTGAAGAAAAACGAGATATAAACCTATGTTTACTAATGAAAACCAATGACAAAATGGTGTAGTAGTGGTGTAAATGGTGTAGACGTGGTGTAGATGAGTAGCCTCAATTTGGTTGGATATTAGCTGAAGTACACATACAGGAATAAGCTGTTAAGCAGATATATTGTAGCTCATGTACAGAACGTCAGTTTAACAAGGATTGATAAGGGCAAAATCTTAAATACAATTTCTGCCCTTATTCTTTTAATTTCAACTATGATAAAATAGGAATATAGTTTGTTATCTTAATGGAAATAATTTACTTTAGAGTCATAAGGAAAGCAGCAACTGGTATTCTACCTTAAGGGAATACAGAAATGACCTGTAAAATAATCTATAAAAAAGATTGTTCTGTAATAGTGTAGTAAGGGGAGGGTAGAAATACCATACAACAGCCGCTATGGTGGCTAGTTAAAATAGTAAAAAAAGGAGAGATAAGAATACACGTTATCCTTATCGGAGAATTAAAACCGAATAGGAAGCAATAATTAACTTTTTATAAAAGTGAAAGCCTTAAGATTTTAAAGCTTAAGGCTTTTTTGCTATATATTTATATTTTTGATATGTCAATGCGGAAGTAGTAATTTCTTTATCATCTAATTCTATATAACCAATTGTTTTTCCGGATTGTTTGATTTCTATGCGGTTCAGTTTTCCTAAATGCTGACCTATGTTTTTACTATGTATAGGCATAATATATATTGTGTCGTTCAGATTAAACAATGGATTTTTTATATAATAATTGCCTGCATGTTCTCCGTCGTCAGCAAAATTAGCGTTTAAAGTAATACTGTTAAAATTTGTGTTTGGGTTTTCAAATAAATGACCGTTAATTCTCATGTTATCAATATACCACCTATTTGGAATAGGCTTGGCTGATTGAAGATATTTATCTATATGATTTAAAACATCTGAATACAAATTGAGAAACTCTTTGAAATATTCAAAGAATTCGCTAACCGGTTTCTTATTATTAAATTTTTTACGGTATATAAATTTAGGAATAATAATATCCCTTTTTCCATTAAATACATCAAAGAAATCTGAATTGCCATACAAGTCAAGAGTATGTTTACTGTAATTATATATGTTGCGGATATGCTCTATCACCGAATCACTCCATAGGGTTTCTAAAGCCTGCGATATTTCAGGATATGAGTTTAACTTATCAGAAACGATTTCTTTTTTGACTTTTTTAATAGGAATTTGTAAATTTAAAGCGCTATTTGTATATTGTAACAGGCAATCCATAGCATTGGAAACATGAAAAAACCATTCCAATGCGCATTTATTTAAAATAGTATGAGCGTTATATTTACTTTCTAAAATATTAACACAATTATAAAAAGGATTTTGATTGGCCTCAGATACTGTCTTTTTTCCTATATCTTTATATAAAGTTTCTGTATTTATAGCATAGTTCAAATATATAACAGCAGAATTTAAAAATTGTTTTGCGTCTAAAACACTCTTCTCTTTAAGAAAATTTTCATATTCATTACTGTTATAAAAATTTATTTTTTCAGTATATTTTTCATACATCTAATTAACTCCCATCCGTGTGGTATATTTATAAAAGGTCTCATAATGACTTTTTGAGACCTTTTGGCATTTTTAATTATATTATACAAAATTTTTCAGCCAAGTGCATAAATGAGGAATTGGGAAGAATCTGCTTAGATGGAATAAACAGATATTTCCACTCCTTATATCCATTGGCCTTACCCCAGCGGGAAGCTATATCGCAATATTTAATACTCCGCTCTTTTTTGGCTATTACGTCAGGCTCATTGAGCTTATCCTCGCCCTTTACCTCAACCAGATAAATAGTGTTTTGTGTTTCAACAACAAAGTCAGGTTCATAATTGTGACCATGATTATATGTGATATTAAATTCTTGAGGAGCTGGACGGAGCCAATTTATAACATCTGTATCATGCTCAAGGATTCTTGCCAATATCAATTCAGGATTGCTGTCAAACTTAGCAGTATCAAATACACCTTTTTTAATCCCATCAAAAAGAACTGACTGTATCTTTTCTTTGTAGTCCGAAAAAAGATTAACTCGTTCAGTATAGCTATATGAATGCGAAATGTTATAATTTCTCGCACCAATAACTTCTTCCTTTAAAAATCCATTTTCACAATAAAAATACTGAAGCATCTGCTTGTATATGTTGTTAGCGATATCGCGTTTATACATCATGACAATGTTCCGCATTCCATTTATGCCATACTGGTTTTCATAATGCTCACAAACCTGAGTAATCAGCTTAAACAATAGGCTTGAGCATTTCTCATAGTCAATCTCCGGTTTCATCCTAAGCTGTTCAAGAATAACCTTTTTAGGATTATACCCGTCAAACTCGATAGCTTCTCCTTTTATACGCTGTATGTCGCTTATGTCCTCTAAATTTTGTATAAGAAGCTCATTTTTTATAGGAGCGTGTTTAAAATCAGACAGATTGATGCCAAAGTCCACAAATACATATTCCTCAACGCCCGCGTCTGTAACTTTAAGATGCGGGATTGGAATAAATTTACTTATGGCTGCGCGGCAGGCTTCTTCCGTTTTATGTATTATCCATGAGGAAAGAGGATTCTCATTCTCTCTAAAAATATCGCCAAGGTCTTTATCCCCTGAAAATTCCTGCTTTACTTTTTCCACCACAGCCTGTGCCTGTGCGGTTGTTACAGTATGCAGCGGCGTATGCTGAATATGATTTGAAACCTCTGCGTTGATGATTTCAATGGCTTTTTTAATCATATTGTCCGCCGATTTGCTTTTTTCTATGCTTGTATGTATGTAGGCGTTTTCCAGCTCTTTATCCGGCTCAGTATCAATGGCAATCTGTGTGTAGGTTACTGTTTCAGGTCTTATTTCTTCAGCCTTAATCACGTTACCTGCTTTAAAAATGGAATCTCCCTTTTGTGCTTCCGCTATAATATCATTGAATTTATCATGGGCTGTAAGCATAACAGCGTCAACATCCTTGTTGCCGGTACGCTCACCGTAAGGCAGGCGAAGCCCTCTGCCAACCATTTGCTCACGAAGAATTTTTGAGGCAGCCGTACGAAGAGGTACAATAGTATAAAGGTTATTTACATCCCAGCCCTCCTTAAGCATATTCACATGAATAACGATTTCCACAGGATTATCCGGCTTTTCAACACCGAGCAAGAGGCGTGTGTTTGCTTCGGTTTCCGCCCCTTTTTGTTTGGAATGCACTACAATGGTTTTATTTTTATACGCTCCGTTTCTAAATTCATCCGATTTTACAAAATTCTCAACCCAAGCAGCGTGATTTGTGTCCTTACAAACTACCAGCATAAACGGTTTTACAACATGTTTTCCATGATTAGCCGCATAGACCTCAAGCTTACTCTTGGCGTTTTCATGGCAGGCAATCCCGTCTGAAAGCATGAGTTTATCCAACTGTTCATCGCCGAAATTATAAAAATTAATGTCAGAACGAGTCACAGCAAAGGGAGTACGGGTATAACCGTCCTCAATGGCTTTGGAAAGCGGATATTCATACACAACATTTTTGAACGGAACCTGCTTTGTACCCTTTGTAACAAGCGGTGTGGCGGTAAGCTCCAAGCCGAGAATAGGTTTCAGCTCATTTAACGCCTGCGCTCCTCTTTCAGCCCTGTAATGATGAGATTCGTCCATGATAAGCACAAGGTCAGTCAAGTTTGATAAATACTGGTAAAACGAGTCTCCAATAACCTCGTTTACCTTTTTCATATTAGCGCCTTCCTTATTAAATTTATCAATGTTGTAAACGAATATATGAATATCCGAATCAAAAAGAGAAATGTTTTTTTCTTTATAATCGTCGTCGGTTATAATCTGCGGGGGTGCGCTGAAACAGCCTAAGCCTTTGAACACATATTTTTCACCGTTGTTATCACTCAGGTCTTTTTTCAGCTTATCATATATGGTGGTATTCGGAGCTACAACAAAAAAGTTTTTAATGCCTTTTTGTGTATACAGATAAGCGATAAACGCTCCCATAAGTCTTGTTTTGCCAACGCCTGTGGCAATGGCGAATGTCAGCGACATAAAATCACGCTCAAAATCAGAGCAAATAGGATACATAGCGTTTACAGCCTCAAGCGCAGCTTTAATATTCATATCTTTACGAATATTTACACTGTTTGTTATTTTCTCAAGAATTTTAAGTGATTCTTTCTGCGGCTTGCGCAGGGACATGACACCGCTTATGTAGTCTGTTGTATATTGAGGGAAATAATTACTCATCACAATCCTCCTCATCTTCCTCATACACTGGAGGGTGCACAATATTCAGCTTGTAATCCGTTTTTCCAAACTCGCAGTGCTCCAAAAGCATTTGCGGTATCTTTTTTATTGTGATATTGCCGTAAGCCTTATCCAGACCGCTGTCGAAGGAACGGCAGGCGATAATCAGGTACTCGTTTTCCTCCATTGTGTTTTTAATGGAATCAATATAGGCTCTGTTTAAATGTCTTGTGGTAACAAACAAAAAGCTGTCCTCGTTTCCTACGGACTGTTTCCAGAAAAGACCGTCGTTCGGCTGATACTTAAAGCCTTCGTGCAGAGCCACCGCCGCCGCAAGCAAATCGGCATCATATTCCCTGTTTATAACATACTCTCCAAAATCGTCTTTGTTGATGAGGGTAGGAGCAAGCTCGTAGAAACGATAGCCTCCGCCTCCCAGCCAATTGACTGACTTTGAAATTCCGCCCTTATCCTTACCGGAAATAACCTTATCCAAACGAGCCTTGCAATGGGTATAAGCGTGTCCTCCCATTTCAATGCCAATATACCGGCGACCCATTTTGTGGGCAACCGCCGCCGTTGTGCCTGAACCAAGGAATGAATCAAGAACAAGATCGCCATGATTAGTAGAAAGCAATAATATGCGTTCAATAAGCCGCTCAGGTTTTTTTGAACGCGGAAAAGTTACACTACCTTCATTACCTAAATCGGCTTTAGGAATATCATCATTTTTCCAAACATTTGAAAGGCGTGTAGTTTTAACAATCTCTTTATCTTTAATAAATGCTGTATCACTTAACCATGCACATAATTCAGCATTATAATAATACAATGTTGTATATTTATCCTTATTTTTTCCTCTGTTTGGGGTATATTCTACAGAATATAATGTGCCTTTTTCCATTTTATCCATAAGTAAATTTTGAAATTCATTTTCTTGTTGAATTACATATGTACGGAACATTTGCTTAAAATGTTCATAAAATTGTTGACGTATCTCATTTTCTCGGTTAGTAAAATCTCGCAAAGAGATACTCTCCACTTTACAGTTTGAATGTTTATATACTTTCACCGGTTTTCCATTTGAGGGAGCAGGAAACTCCTCAATCAATACCTTCTCACCTTTATCAAGCAACATTTTATTGTAACGTTTCATTGTTTTAAATGCCAATCTTTCTACACCTAAAACTTCATTAAATACCAGATTTCCCTTTTTATATACAAGGAGCTTTTCACCTGTATTAACGATTACACCACCTTGTCCAAGTCCTGAAACATTTGATTTTTCATATGTTATATCTGCTACAAAATTTTTGCGAGTAAATATTTCATCGCAGAGTACCTTTAAATAATGCCCTTCGGTATTATCAATGCTAATCCATAAGCATCCATCCTCTGATAACAAACGATTCAATATTTTTATACGTTCATACATCAAGTTTAGCCATATTGAATGTTCCAAATTATCATCATAGTGCTCGAAAGCCGAGCCTGTGTTATACGGCGGGTCTATATAGATACATTTCACTTGTCCAGCGTATTTGCTTTCTAAGGCTTTCAGGGCAAGAAGATTGTCGCCGTGTATCAGCATATTTTCTGTATCTAGGTCGCCGGCGGTGTTTGACAGAGCCGCATTCTCAATCAATAGCCGCGGCTCAACCTTAATCGGCTTGTCCTTTCCATACCATGTTAATTCCAGTTTATTCGCCATTATATTTCCTCCTGTGTTATCTGTTTAAAAACTATCAAACCTTACTTTTTCAGCCAAGCATTAAATTCATCAAGACTAATTTCACCATTGTCGCACCTTGTCTTCTGTTCTCTTGCTATTTCAGACCATTTGTAAAACTCATCGGGACTGATTTTTCCGGCTCTAATCCAGCCAAAACGCCTCTTATACTCACGCCTGTACAGCTTAAATACCTCGTCATCGTTTTTCTTTCTGTTCCAGATATTTATAGCGCCCATATCCCTGCATGATTTTTCGCTGCCGTCAATAAGTCGGTCACAGTATTCCACATTGCTTCTTCCTCTAAGCACAAAATATTTTCCGCAGTTCTTGCATACCCTTAATCTTTGCTCACGTCTTATAAGCTCTTTAACAAAAAATCCGATTATGTCATAAATATCATTTGGGTAAAGCACCTCAGCAAAATCTTCATGTCTAACAGGCTCAAAACATATTTGCAGTTTTTTAAATTGGAATATATCAGAAGGCTCCGCTGTATGAGCATTATAATAAGCCGCTAATTTTTTCCCCATAGGCTCTCGGCCGCTGTCTATATCCAAAACCCGGGCAAACAGCTCTTTAATCTGTTTTTGCAGCAGAGAAACTTTATAAGGAAGCTTAATAAGCTCATTCTCAGGCAAAAGACCTTCAACATTATTAAATTCCTTTTCAAGAGCTTCCTCCAGTCTGTCAGCCCATACGCCGTAGGTAAGTTCAAGATATATATGCTTTTCAGCCATTTTACCAAGTTCCGCAAGCAAGCTGCCGTAATAATCCGGTTTCTTTTCTGTTCGCAGACTTTTCAGCTTTTCGCCTAACTCCATGTATATATCCTCAAATTCAGTGATGTCAAAATATAAAAAATTTATCAATGTCTCTCCAAAAAGAAATTCTTTTCTTAAAGGATAGTCCTCAGTTCCATACTCAAAATATTCGTTATCGTTTTGTATATAAACCTTAAATTTATGTGGCATGAAAAACTTCCTCTCAAGATTCAGACTAATATAATTATTATTATATATTAGTCTTGACAGATATACAATACGTTGTTAGAATAATTTTATAGACTTATTTATTATATAAATTCTATAAATCTATTTCGAGAAGGTGAGTCCGATGATTTAAATTTAATGTACCTTTATGAATACAGAGCGTGCGGAAGGATATCCGCCGAAAGATATGAAAAACTTTCATTAAAGTACGAAGATGAGCAAGAGAATATTAAAACCGCTCTTGAAGCTCTTAAATCTGAAATGGATAAAACAAAGCTCAAAGAAAAGTATGTGACAGACTTTATAAATAAAGCAAAGGAATATACTGATATAACCCAAATAACCCCACAAATTTTAAAGCAACTAATCCAAAAGATATATGTATTTGAAAAGGAACATAAATATTCTCATATAGACGGAAATGTAATTCTGATAATTTACACATTTGAAATGCCGAATGATATATCAAAACACGATTTGGTATTCAAATAAAAATGAAAAACCGGAGAGACTATCTCTCCGGTCAAATTAAAATCTGATTTTTCCGATAAGGGAAACTCGCAAAACTATCTCTCCTAAAAAATCCAATCGGTTTGAACGTCTATGAGAGACTTGATTGGTTCTGTCAGTTTATAGCATAGGCTATGTGCCTTAAGGCCATTACAACGCAAAATATAAGCCCTGATTCTTCTTACGTATATTATATTCAGTCATATAATCCGGCTCTGTCATTAATAACTAAAAGTTTCAGCATTGTATCTGTAAGTCCAAGCTCACCTTTTTCGTTGCCCACTAAATACTTTTTATTTAAAAGTTTCTGCACAGTTGGAATTGCCCATGTTGGACATTCAACAGTCCAGTTATAAATCTTTTCTGCCATTACCTCAACTTCTTTCCATGTCTCTTTGAATTTTTCCGGTGTTCCATACAGCTTTTTAAGCCTGACTGTTGTGCTTCCCCAGTAGGGAAGCTGGAAATGCGGCTTGTCAACAGGGCTTGTCCAGTCACCACCCCATTCAAGGCCAAGCTTTCTTCCTATTTCCCCCACCTTTGAGAAAAATCCGTCTGAATCGTTATACGCACCTTTGCCGTCGTTCCTGTAGAAGTCGAAGGCCGTTCCCCACTGATGGTGAGAACTGTAGGAGATTCCATTTGCGTATGTAACAATACTTCCCGGTGCTGTCCTTCCTTTGGCGTATAAAGCGTCCTGTTCCTCGACGGTACGGTAACATTCGCCAATGCCTATTGTTAACCCATTTACCTTGCAGGCTGAAACAAGCTTTTCAGCTTTAATCTGAAGCTCAGGATGGCATTTTTTAATGTTTCTGCTTATTATAATCACCTCATCTGAAACCAAAAAGGATACTAAAATAGTATCCTTCAGGTTAATATATATTTCAGCTTTCGCTGTTGGCAGTCTTTTCAGAAACTACGCCACCAGCGTTATACCTTTATTCTGTTTTCTTCTTCCATTTAGTCACCTCCATTAGTATATTTCAGCGTCAAAATCAATAAAAAATCCTGTTGTGTATGAGTTGAACATAACCCCATTTCCTGTCGTCAAAACATTTGATTCCATAGTAACTTTCAATGTCTGCAACATCTCACCTGAAGAATCTTTTACTATTGATTTTATCGGTTTTCTTGCAGCCGTATCATATAAATACGCAAGTGTTGGGTCGCTAACAGTGACAGTCGGGGGTATTCTCATTATTGTTGGCAAAGTAACATCTACAAAAGCCTCTGTTTGACTTTTAGCATATCCCTGTCCTATATGCAACGTTTCTGAACCATGTACTGCTATTCGATAAAAATATCTCTGGCACAATGCCAGTTCCTCACCGTATGGCCGAGGTACAAAAGGGGTTGCCGTCTCGCCAAGTTCGAGTTTAAAGTTGCCAAGCGGAATAACCATATTAGCCGCCATATCATGATTAGTGCTTTTGTATATATAAACTGCTACCATTGTGGAATTTTCTGGAATTGGGTTTGTTGTGATATAGTTTCTGGTATTTGGAATTGATTTTTTGTAACCGATTAAATCGCTGTAATTCTTTCCGTCTAATGAATACGTCAATCGGGCATATATATATTCAGGACCACAGTCGTATGATAATGTGAGTTTTTTACCCCACAAATTACTGTTGATTTCTATAATTTGCTGCATTGAAAAATCACCAACAGTACTGCCAATTATAGCTTCCATAAACCCCTTTGTGCCTTTTTTGACTCTTGCGCCCGGAAAACATATAACTCCCCAACCATCAGCCGTGTATTTTCTTGTAGCTCCTGATATTTCTATATCAGTCCCTCTTTGCCATACTTGCGAATCTCCATTTCTCAGCAAATTCGGATTGCTGAAGGTATTTATTGCCCAGTCTTTTGTTTCTGCTACTGCCTCGGCTTTTTTACTGTCTGTATAGCTTTTGCTTTCATCAAAATTCTGTTTAACATACTTATCAATGATATCCGAATTTGAATTGAAATCGGCTACATTATAATAGTCTGTTCTGTCCGGCTTTTTAAGCCTGTAGTTTGCTGTATATTCAGCCATTGTACACCTCCAATTAATGCTCTAATATTAATATAATAAAAGTATTTTCAACCTGTATCGTTTTGTATTTGTACCCATGTTATTTTTTTTAATCAGTAATTATTAACTTTTGTATTCGTTTCCGGTAATTTCCTTATATTCATCTAGGTTAATCTTTCCGCTGATAACAAATTTTGCAACATCTTTATCGGAATATATACCTTTATCGTAAAAATCCTTTACTATCTTAAACATAAAATTCCTCCTGATATTTAATTTAAAGTATTTATTACTGCCAAAACTTTCTTTTACTGTTTAATCTGGTTAGTATTTCCTGCTGGCTGAGAAGTATTTCAGCCTGCATAATTTGCTGTTCGCTCGGTTCAGCAGTTACCGGCTCCGGTTCAACTTCTATCCATTCGCCATTTTCAAATTTCCTGCCTAATACATTTGTGTCCATATTCTCAATCTGTATCATGGTAGGTTTGTTAATTTCATTGTCAGTTTCAAGTAAAGCAAAACATATATTATCTTGGTTAATCTCCGCATAAAACATTTATTTCAATCCACCCCCTTAAATTAGTAGTATTCTACAATGCAATAACTAAACTCGCCAGAAATCGAATAATTACATTTAATTGTCATTGATGTATTTGATAGTGAAGCAACGTAAGGTTGACTTCCTCCTATGCCGGATACGGAACCATCACCGTTTATAGTTATAGCTGCTTTTTTGTAATTTGCAAGTGAAATTGATACTGTCGTTCCTGAGGTCCTAATAGTATCACGGTCTGCGGTAGCTATACCGTTTAAAACCTGTCTTACCATGCTTACACTCCCATTCGTTAAAAGTGATTGAACTTCTCTGCTTAAATTATTGTTTCCTATAACCTTAACCCATGTATTACCGATAAAATTATTTGGGTATTGTGAGCGGATATACATTTCCGAAAAATAGCCATGATTATCCGTATAGGTTGTTAAAATTTGCATAACTCCACCACCGCTCCTTGTTACCATTAAGCTAAATCCATGTTCTTTGCCTATCGAAAATGGCGTGTTTTTTACAGTTTTAGCCGTTGCGTCAGTGTTGCAACAATAAAGACCGGGTGACACATAATTGTTTAAATCTCCATTACCGGATATCGTGGTGTGTCCGCCAAATATTGCAAGATTAGCCGCCGCCGCTGTTGCTGCCCCTGTACCGCCGTTTGCGACAGGTATAACGGATTTGCCTTTAAACAAATCAGCGTCAAGTCCGCTACCACTGCCGTCCACTGTCTTTATTTTTGCCAGCACATCAGCAGCCGTATAGCTTGAGGCCGGAAGGGCTGAACCTGCTGCTTCTGAAATGACCTTTAACTGTTCATCAATTATGTCAGCATTTTCATTAAAGTCATCAATATCATAAAAGTCCTCCTGTTCAGGTTTTTTAAGTCCATACCATTTTGTGTTTGTACTCAATAAGTTCACTCTCCTTTAAAATTAATGTGTTTTCTTTTATAAGGAGTATAGTATGGATTTCTGTCCCGTGATTAACGCTGTTTGAAGATATCAATAAGCTATATGAATACAAAAACTTATAAAAATAAAGCCAGAAGTATCTCTGGCTTTACCGTGTTGCTCATATATAATTTTCTATATACTTAGTTTTAATAAATTTCTGCATCAAACTCAAGATTGCGGGCTACAATATGCCCTACAGCAGGCTTGGCGCTGATATCAGACCTGTTTAAAAGCTGAAACTGAAAAGCGTCTGTTCTTGCGTCAGAATCTGAGGTTTTAAGTTTAAGCCAATTTCCGTCAGAAGGGTAATAGTCTATGTATCTCTGTTTGCCGTCAGAATCAGTGAAACTTATTTTAGGCACAGTTCTTTTATCACTGAACCTCATATTTGAAATAATCATTCCGGCCATTTCACAGAAAAGACCATCATACCTGTCAATTTTTTCATAGTATCTTTTGCAAAGTGCCAGTTCTTCTCCATAAGACCTTGGTACATATGGAGTGGCAGTGTTGCCTAACTCAATTTTAACAGCAGCTATTTCAAAATATTCGTTAGCAGCAAAGTTTTGATTGAGAGTATTAAAAGCGACTCCTCTACGGAAATGTTCACCAAAGGCTACACTTCCGATACTGCATACGTGTTTTGTCCATTGTTTTGTGATATTAATACTGTAATTAGCTGAACCAAGTGTTGTTATAACTGTTTTACCATCAGTACCACGAATATAAAAACTAAGAGTCAGAGGACTTCCGGCAAGTTCTGCTGTGTTTTCCATATTATAATGCAAAACATTATAATCATTGGTTGTTCCGGTATTTGTAAACCTTGCAGCGTACTTAAATAATGGCAGGCCAGATAATACTTTTTCTATCCTGCCATTAGGATATCTTAATATCCATCTGTCCGCAGTATAAAAATTGAAAACCTTAGAAGTTGCGGTAAAACTTTCTCCTCTCTGCCATACCTGAAAATCTCCATTTATAAGAAGATTTGGATTGCTTATTGTACTATATACATCTTTACCTTGCACCAAATCAGCATCTAAGCCACTTCCTGCTCCGTCTACAGTTTTAAGCTTATCAAGTATTTCCTGTGCTGTACTGTCTGTTGCTGTAGTTGCATTTATATTTGTATTCATTATAATCACTCCTCTTAAATTTTAGTAATTTAATATTCAGCGGCCGCCGAAGTCAACTTATATAAGTTATTTGAATTATACAGCAGGGGAGTGTCCTGTGATTAACGTGTTTAAAGAACAATAAATAGCGTTTTTATATTGTTTTAATCTGGTACATCACAGACCAAAAGGGGATAAATCTGTGTTGCTCAGCAGTCTGAAAGGGTGTTATTATTAATTTCAATTTGGATGAATTCAAGTCACTTCATTAATTTAATTTGAATATAATATTGCAAAATAATTTATAATAAGGCACTGACTGGTTTTTAAATATATAGTAATTAATTAAATCATCAATTAAAATACACTACCATTCGTTGTCGTAAGTCCATAAATTAGTTGTACTTGTGACATTAAGATAAATACTAACAAGCTGTGATTTATTTATAATCACCATGTGGGATTAGTGAAATTGAAGTTGTTCCTTCTGCAAAGTGAAACCACACTATGTAGTTATTACGAATCAAATTTTCATTCCATAATGAATAGTACTCACGTCCGTTTCCACTATATACAGATGGTTTCGGTGTTAAAATTTCGACTCCGGAAGGTATTTCTTCCTTATAAAGGTAGAGAAGCTGTGTCGAGTATCTTGTTGTTATACCTATTATTATAAGCGTATCACCATAAATTGTTGTAGATGTACTACCGGGATTAATTTTTAAAATGTGTCTTCCGGTGTTATCATAATAGTAAAAATCGTGTGTGGTAAAGTCTTGAATTGTCGTAATCGTCAGTGTTCTTGATTTTGCTTCCTTTGCCGCACCTGTCACTTTGCTCCCATTAACATAAGCCGTATACCCACTCACTATCTGGGCCGCTGTGGCTGTAGCGTCATTTGTAAATGTTCCGGCTATTCCGCCTACACTGACACCACTTTTTATATTCCCAGCACTCAGATTCGTTATATTGGCTGTTATTTTGCCCCCTCCGGCATGATACCCTACAGGGATTGTATAGCTTGCACCGTTTGTGGCCAGATTCTGCGTCACATTCCCACGGTTTGCCATACTGCCGCTTATGCCCACACCTGAGGCGTTTGAGAAGGAGTACCCTGTCAATACCTGCGCAGCCCCAGCTGTTCCTGAAGGCACAGGAGCGGTACCCACAATGCCGCCTACATTGACACCGCCTTTAATATTGGCGGCAGTTAAATTGGATATACTGGCTGTAACCTTTCCTGAACCGTTGTGATAGCCCTTTGGCACTGTATATACAGAACCGTTAGCGGAAAGTACATTGTTTACCGCCCCGTTGTCCGGCATATCGCCTGCAATTTTTTTCCCCTTTGAATATGCTGTATAATCTTTTAATATATGTCCGGATATTGCTGTTGCATCTGATGTATATGTTCCGTTTAAGGTAAGCGCACTTCCAAACGTAACGCCAGCCTGAACTTTATCTGCTGTAAGTCCTTGAATCCATGTCGTGATCAATGTGTCCGATGTCATATAACCGGATTCCCTTGGTCTTGTATGAACAGTCAGGCAGTCACCTCCATCAGCATGTGCCTCGACACCTATATCATCAGCTTCAGAAGCATTATATGCTCCAACAACAGTCATGTTTCTTTTATCTGTAAGCTTTGAAAGATTATTCAATTTATTGATTATTTCATCAGAAGTGTTTTGAGATGCAATATTAATTCTGGTAGAAGATTCTCCTGTTTTCTCACCTGTGATTTCCGATATATCCTCACCGATATATCCTGTTATCCCATCAACCTTTGAATTAATCAACTCAGAAGTTTTCTGGTCGGCAATCTGTATTCTGTCTCCGCTTGCCATTTAAATCCCTCCATTATTCTCTTTTGCATAACACAAAAGCATTTTTCTTATTGTTATTAACGTATAAAATAATAACCCTGTCTGCGGTATTAAAGCTCACATCAGGGTTACAGCGCATATATCTAACAGGCTCGGTGTTGCCTTCAATAAAAACGTCAGCCGTTCCATCTCCGTTTGCTTTTTCAATAGTGCCGTAAGTAAACTGACCGGCGAACATGGCGTTTTCATTCATAACCTGATAAATAATTACTTTGATCTGTTCTATAAAGTTTTCGGTATTCAATTACTCAATCACCCGCCTTATCTTTTTGCATGTCAATTCCATAAGTTTTGGTTTTACAGGAATTGTAAAACTTTCTATCTGATAGTTGTCTATACAGCCGTTGTTGCTGTCCTCAATACAGATTACGTCATTTTCTTCCAGTAAATAGTTAGGCAGTATACTTACATTTACATTTTCCGTATATGCCAGATTCTTTCTAAGCTCATATTCCGCACGAGCGTTGCACTGTTCCAGTGTATCAATGTTGCTGTCAATTCCGTCATTATACAGATACGTTCTTCTGCCTATTTTCTGAATGGAATAGGGGTGTCCTTTCCATGGTTTATTGTCAACTGTAATGCTTATCTGCAAGTTTGCTATATAGCAGGGGTAGTCGGTATTGCTGCTTGTAAACTTTACTATATATCTCATGTAACAGGGTACAGCGCTGCCGGTAGCCAGTTTTAAATCTCTGCCATTTTTGACATCTGCGGTTTTAATTACATTATGGTCTTTGTCTGCAAACTGAACCTGAACTTTTACTGACTGTGAAACTCCCGGAAACGGCTCGGAAATTGTTTTTGTTTCTCCCCAGTTATGAGTACACCTGTCCGTCTTATTTTCACATCTCCTGTTGTCCGGATCTATATAATTACACTGGTGCCAGTGATAATTTTCATCATAAAGCCAGTTTTCACCTGGAACATGGGTATGTCCTGTACAGTTAACGATTTCGTCATATGTATAGCCGCATACCGTACATGTGTACCGGGTAATGCCGTCTTCCGTTACTGTCGGCTCTTTGATTGCAGTTCCTTCATTATAAGTGTGCAGAGATTTGTTTTCGTAATGACTACAGCGGTTCAGGCCTGTCGTCTTTATATACTCTTTAAAACCATCTTCTGATTCTATCCTGCCCATACATGGGTTCCAGTGATAGTCTTTGTCATATTCCCATATATTTTCAGCTATATGATGTTCCCTTGTATTATGATTAATAAAATTCAACGAAACAGTCTGAGTCCCATATTCATAACCGCATATTCCGCACATTGTTATTGCCGTACCGGTTGGATTTGAAATGGTAGGAATTTTAGTGATTTCCTTTATGCGAGGCTTGTTCTTTAAATGTTGATGATACATCCACGGGTCTGAATAAAGATGCGGTACATCCGGATACCACATAACTTCGTCATCAGAGTTTTCATATCTCATTTTCTGAACATGGTCTTCATTTGTACAGCTTTCCCACGCACAGTAATAGCCATGACACTGATGAGGAACAGATGGGGCAGGGCGCATTTTGCCATCATAAACAGGTTCATGGTCTACAACAATAATTTCTTCCTGAGTATAGCCGCATACTGAACAGACTCTATGCTTTTTGCCATTGGCGACATTGACCGTTCCCGGGTTATCAATTATCCATGCTCCATAAGTATGGTTCTCACCATCAACTATCTCGTTACAATATCTGCATTTATACCCATGCTGTCTGGAATTATGGGTAAAAACGGAAGATGCTTCATGTATGTGATTGCTGCCTGCGCCGCCGTATGTATATCCGCATACAGTACAGGTCTTTTTGATTATTTCCGGGTGGCTGTCCTCATTTGTGCTTGCTTCCAACCATGAAATTTCAGAATTTCTGTACTTGAAGTCAGAATGAATGTCAAACCAGCGGGAAGTAAAAATACCGCCTGAAGCATATCTTCCTTTGCCTCCAAGCTGTTTTGTTCCGTCATCAAGTACTGTCCATTCCTTTTCTTCCTCCAGCCCAAGCCTGCCCAATGCCGTTGCTTCTGTACCGTTATGTGTTCCCCTGTTAAACTCTTCTCTGGCAGAATCTCCAAATGTGTGTGTTTCATAAGCTTCTTCGTCAACTGTAAGCTGTGTTCTGAATTCGGCAGAGTCACCAGAGCCTCCAATGACAATAATGTCGTTAAACAGTTCGCTGTCATCCAGACTTCTTATACTTCCGGCATAACCGGTTCCATCTTCAATTCTGTAGACTTCAACAGGCGCAATCTCTGTAGGCTTCATGTATTTCTGAAACCTGAAATATCCATTTACATCAAAATAGGCTTCGTAAAAATAGTTGTCAAAGGTACTGTAGCACTTTCCCACTAAATCCTTTATTGCCTGTCCACGATTGTCACCTATCTGATATTTTAAGTCAGACACTAAATAAGAATCACACTCGTCTATAATGTACTTTGTTATGCCAACATTCTCCAAAATACTTTTAATGTAGTTTGTAATTCTGTAATACTTAGGCGTACCGTCTTTGTTGTAAATGGTGTTGCCATTGGCGTCTTTTTCAGTTTTCAGCTTTGTATTATTATTTTCATCAACAATATAATCGCCGTTTTCGTCCTTTTCAAATGCGTCATATGTAGTAATATTTGTATATCTTCCAAATTTGTCACTCAGTAAATACCATAGGTCAGAGCCGACAATGGTTGTGGAATTTTCAAGAGGGGTAGAATTGCCTACAGGCGCAGATAAAATATAAACGCCTAAACAGACATACTCTATGCCTACAGGAGTTTTAAGCCCTACGTAAATTTTAACTCGCTTCAAGTCAATCCATAGAAGGGCATTCTCATTCCATATAAATTTGCCGCTGTAATTGTTCAGCGTTATAGTTATCTGTCTGTGAATATCTCTTGTCGAGTCAATGCTTATATCCCCAATATCGTCATAGGACACATCTGTTGTGATTGTGTCAATTACATTCAAATCCCTGTCAAGCAGCTCAAACTTCCAGTAAACTTCGGTAACCTGACATTTCATTGCTTCTTTAAAAGAATCACTTGCGTTAATCATTTATCTCACCAACCTCGTATACCTCGATCTGGATATCCTCTATCTGTCTTATTGCCTCGTAGGTGGTTTCCTGTGGAGAATGGATATCACCAATAAACCTTTTGCCGTTTCCTGACTTTACTAAGAATGACTTGTGCATAAGCTTCATCTTGTCCAGCCTTTCCACCTGCCTCCATGTCTCGGTAGGGTAGAAGCCATCGTTTTCCATAAACAGCCACTTTAAGGTCATGCTTTTTGCATACTTTGCTCCGTACCGAACAAAGCCGTATCTTGCAAATGTAGATAATACCTCTCTATCTTCTTCTGTGGATATATTGACAGAATCCATGTTGAAAACAAACTGTAGAGAGTATTCCTCTGGATTATCTAAATCAATGACCCACCAGCCGTCAAACTTAATTTTAGATGTAGTTGAGGTTAAATTTCCCTCTATGCCGGAAGAGTCAACAGGCGTTACGGCCCATTCATAGGTTACATTACTTCGTGGCTCATAATCCTTAAATGTGAAAGCCTTTGTAAGTATCTGTTCATCATTATCCAGCTCAAACTCGGCAACAGTCCTGAAATATGTGTTTCCGGCTTCCCGACGTTTTACTCTCAGCTTTACAATTTGATTTTCTCTCATGGTAATGCTTCCGGCTTCCATATCCCCATTAAATTCTGCCTTTAGTATGGTCATATCATCGTATGAGCCTTTTTCAATTATGTCCATAACAGCGTTTCTTACGTGAAGCTCATCAATTATGCAGTTTGAAGCCTCAATGCTATTTATGCGCTGTAAGGGAATCTGTGGTGTATCAACTATGTTTCCGGTGAACGTATCATATCCAAGTATCATTTACTCACCGCCTGTCAAAGCTCAACAACATAGAGATTGCCATTGTCAATCTCAAAACGATACTTAAGGCTTGTAGTTTTGTCTGTCATTACAGTGGCACTTGTAATAAGTGCTAATACATTCTCGCTTAGCTTTTCTGCTGATACACTACCGTCAGGCATAGCGTACACCCATGCTTTCCAATACTGGCTGTCAGCCTCGTTAGGTGCATGGCCTATATTTTCGTTTTGCAGAGAAAAGTAAAGTGTATTATTAAACCATACAAGATTTGTCTCGCTGTATTTCTTGTAAGCATCCCAATCTTTCTGATAGCTGAAGTTTGCACCCGGCTCACCTTGTTCACCCTTTAAAGACAGCTTAGTCCATGGGTTAGTTGAACCGTCAGTCATAATAACGTCCGGGGCAATACCTTTACATTCCCTGTTGCAGATATATACATCGGTTGATGTTCCGTTGTTGTATGTTATTATATTGCATGGATAATACTTCTGAGCCTCGCTGTAAGCGTACTTTATTGTAAGCCTGCTTATGAGTGTGTTAATATCTGAAATACCCTCAGAGACAGTGCTATCTATCTTAGTAGAGGTGTCAGCCAGCTTATTATCTATGCTGGTTGTAGTGGCGGTTACTTTTTCGGTTATGGTATTTTTTGCGTCAGTAACTTTATTTTCAATATCCGTTGTGGCCTCAGATACCTTTTCAGTTATGGCGCTGTTGGCCTCAGCAACCTTACTGTCAACAGCAGCCTTGTGGTTAGCCAGAAGGTCAACGGTATTATTTTTAAAATACTTCTGCATATAGGCAACAGACTGATTTGTTTTGTTAAAAGTCTCAATAGATATCAGCTTGCCTTTGAGTATTTTAACTAATTCAATTAACCTTGACTGCTCGGCTGTCGTAAGTGCCGTAGACTTACCCTTAAGCGACTGGTATTCCTGTATATATGGAACATCTTTATGGGTAAAGTCTGTCATTTCCTCAATGTTGTCAAGGGTAAAATTATTTTCTTCATAAAAATCGCTGTAGTGCGTTGCACTGTCTAATATTCCAGCCATAGTTACTCCTTTCATTTTTGCAATAAAATAGAGCAGGGGGTTAGCCTGCTCTGTTTTATAAACTGTATTATCTTACATCAAGATAGTATTCTCCCGCTGGTAAATTGCTGACGGTTACTTTTTTCTCAAATTTTTCACCAGAGATATGTTCTGATGATTCTATCTTGGTTTCTTTGCTTTCAAATACAAACCCGTCTTTATCGCATAAATCCCATTTTAAAGTGGCATCTGCATCAGTACTTCTACTGAGATAACATTGAAATGCTATTGACAGAATATAAGAATCTGCCGATTTTTTATATTCTGATTTTGTTCCTGTTATTTGTAACACAGGAGCCAAGTATGCTTCATCTTTAAAACTTATTGTATCTTTAATATCGGTAAAGTGAAATTCGGTAACTTCTATGTCTGCATTAGAAAACTTGCCATTTCCTGCGGTTGCGGTTACAGTGGCTGTGCCAAGAGCAACTCCTTCAACTGTGCCATCATCATAAACTTTTATTATATTTTCGTCAGAAGATGTGAGTTTCAAATTTTTTGCACTTATGCCGCTTGGTTTTGATTTTACATTCAAGTCAATTCTCTGACCGAGCATGATGTATGTATTATCCGATATTGATATATAGTCTGCATTAGATATTTCTCTGTTATCTGTAATTTCCGGTTCGCTGTTTTCTTTATTTGATACATTTTCCTGAGGCAAAGGTTCTGAGATTTTATTTTCAGGCTCTTTACTTGTTATATCAATTTTTCTCGTTTCTCCGTTCCAATTAACATCACAGTCAAGAAGCTCTGAAACCATTCTCAACGGAACGAGGGTACGGCTGTCAATAATCTGAGGTGCTATTCCTGTTTCCTGTTTTTTGCCATCTACTTCGCAGTAAGTTTTGTCAATATATAAGGTTACTACTTTGCTGTCCTTCGTTGCCTTGATACTTTTATCACTGTCATTCCACTCAACACTTGCACCTAATTCCTCAAAAATTTTTCTCATTGGAACAAAGGTAGAGTCATTGATAATTTGTGGCTGAGTATCAAATGTAACCTGACTGTTGTTAATAAAAACACTTATGTCATTTGTTGCGGCATACAAAGGAGTAAGTGACGCTAATACAAAAGCCCCTGATAAAATTGAACATAATACCTTCTTTTTCATTAAAAATCTCCTCCCCAAAGTTGTTTTATCTAATTAATGATATCACTTTTAGATAAAAAAGGAAAGGAGGAGGGGATTTATGTTGAAATTTTTTTACTAACACCAGATATATAAGGAACAATTAAGCGATAAAAGCGAGGAAGTGGTTTTCTACCACAAAGGCGGCTAATTGACTTACCGCCTATTGTTAATGTAAACATCCTTACTCTAATCTGTGTAAGACATTTAAATACTCCAAGTATTCACCCTATAAGAGAGCTTTTACATTCAACCTTTATAGGCACAGTCAGTATGTCAAATCTCTTTATTTTAGCCATCGAACCACAACCTCCCTAATCGTTATTCTCCTACCACCTGAGCATAAACATCAATCAAATTATTCTTTTGCTGAATCCTTATCATAACCTTATCTTTGGTTTTTAAATTAAGCTCCTCACTGGCGGTATGCACTCTTATTAATCCGTTTTCTTTCCAGCAATGGACTTTATTCTGATAAAAATTCAAATACAACATGCCGTTATCTTCATTTGTCAATTTGAAAAACACAGTACCGTCAACAGGAAATTCTTCTACCCAGAGGTTTATGGTAAAATCATTCTCTATGATAAATCCGTTTTCAAACAAAGCTTTTGAACCGTTTGCAGTCAGATTCAGTTTGACGGCTTTATTGTAAAAATCCTCATCATCACCTGAAAGGGCATTGTTGTTTATATCAATATAATATCCGTTTCCTTCTATCGTTCCTATGATTCTGCTTATAGTCCAGTCAAGCTGTACATACGGCTTGCAGTTAAATGTAGTAGGGATAAGTTTAAAGCTCAGGTTAGGCTTAATATATTCTGCCGTAAATCTAACCATGTCACTGGCGGCTTCAATGTTGTCATATGTTATAACCATACACTGAGCATAGTACGTTCCTTTGTTTTCAAGAAGAATACTGTATGTGTACTCAAATTTGTCATCTGTAAAATATGGACTTTCTTCCAATACGTTTTTGTATTCATCGTATAGCAGGAATTTATAATTTTTGTTTTTCGTTCCTGAAGGATGAGAGTATTCCGCAGAAATAGAGAGCTGCTGAGTCGAAATTGTGTCTCCGTCCTGCAAATTTAAAGTTACTGTAGGAATAGGGGAGACAGTAAAAATCTTCAATGTACTCTCAGCCGAATTTCTCTTACTGTTGCCGGATGTATCATTGTACACTACTATCTTGTATTTGTATATTCCTATGCCTAGCACCTGTGATAGCGTGTGAGAAGGTATGTAATTTGTTATTTCTGCTGAATCATATACCAGCTTGTCTGTGCTGTTATTGTATATGTAAATTCTGTAGGCTTTCATTGTGTCGCCGGAATTTTTCCATGTTATCCTTATAGTCTTGCCATATGCAAAAAATTCATTGTCAGGCAGAACATTAAGTGGTCTGTAAATCAATTAATCACCTCAATTCTATGGTTTAGAACAAAAAAATAACTGCAAAAACAGTAAAAGGCGGGCAGTTTTCACACTGCCCGTCACAATTAAACTCTCCCAGCCTTTAACTTAAGCTGTCTCATAAATGTCTCTGCGTTATCAGCCTTTACAGTCATGTTTTGAATTACTATTGTATCTCCTTTTTCAACAGTTGTAGGTGTACTGTTTGTCACAGGAACTTTCAATGTGCTCTCGTATACCTTCAAAACATTACTGGATATTTCTCCCGCCATAAGCGCATTAGAGATATTGTCCATCTGTTTTTCTGTAAATACTCCTTCACCCTCCTGTAGTATAGTTGGTACTTCATCTGATTTTAGCCCGTCAATAGCAATCCTTTTCAGGAAGGCTATCTTGTCATTCTCTTTTAAGCTGCCGACCAGACCGGTCTTGATGCCGGTATGTTTTTTCTTGACATTCTTCTTCATAGAGAGAAGATTACCGGTAGTGGAGCTGTAAATTTCGATATCCTGTGTTCCATCACCATTGTCAATATATCTGTATGTCTGATCGCCCTGTATTTCTGTCTTGACATTCTGTCCGGAACCCTGATACGTAGATGTGTAGTTCTGATACTTCGGTTCCACATTCTCCTTATCTTCTTTTGGCGGTGGCGGAGATGTTTCCTGTGAGCTGTTATTTGTATTTCCAGATGATGATGTATGATTGACCGGAGCTGAAATGCTGTTGTCAATGCCGCTATAAGTTTTAATAAGCGCATTGCAGGCATCAAGCAAATCATCACTCCTGTCAGTTAAGGCTTCGACATTGCTGCTGTTGGCGACAAGGCTTTCTTTTACGGTTTTTGCGACAGAGGCGACTTTTTCATTGGACTCCTGTATTAATTCGTTGGAGCCTGTATTGTCTACAGTTGCCTTAATGCTTTTCTTTAAACTGTCGGGAAGTATGTCGTAAATGTTTTTCCCGTTGACAGACCAGATACCGGAGCTGCTGTCATAATTAGCGCCGATTAAGCCGCCGAGATTGCGATTGTTATCGGCAAATACATTTCTTGTACTTTCGTCCTTTGCAGAAGCCCAGCCCTGAGAGTTTCTGAACATTTCTGCGATAATATTGTTGATATCTTTTCTGACAATATCCGGAGTGATATTAATACCCATTTCTCCAAATACTCTGCCGTTGCTGTCAAGCCATTGGCTAACTCCTTCTTCAAGTGTAGAGAAGAACCCTGATAGGAAACTGTTTGAAAGAGCCTGACCCTTAATTAACATTTCAGCGTTT
Source organism: Lachnospiraceae bacterium NSJ-143 (assembly GCA_022867625.1). Classification (GTDB taxonomy): domain Bacteria; phylum Bacillota; class Clostridia; order Lachnospirales; family Anaerotignaceae; genus Neoanaerotignum_A. The sequence continues at coordinate 25,592 of JALIFM010000007.1, read as the reverse complement.
TCAGCGTCTAATTGTTCCTTCATGTTGTCAAAGAAACCGTTAAGACCATTTAGGGCATTCTCATATCCGTGTTCCTGCTCTAAAGTTCTCGCTTCAATATTGAGCTGTTCATCACTGAGGACTTTTTCCCAGTAGATATTAAAAGCTTCCTTTTCTTTCTGGAGTGCATCTGCCAGAGCATTCTTTTCCTTTTCCTGTGCCTCTTTAAGGCTGTCAATACGTTTATCATACTCATCCTTAATCTGGTCAGTGTATTCCTTCTGCTTGTCAATCTGGTCTTGTAATGCGTCAACTTGGTTGTCATAAGCTTTGTCAGCCCACCATTGTTCAAGCTCGCCCTCAGCCTCTTTAACAGCCTGCCTGTCATAGGTGTAAACCTCTTTGCCTGTGGCTTCGTCTATAACAACATGTGTGTTATCACGTTTTAATTTTTGAAGATTTAAAAGCTTATCATAGTATTCTGTTGTATCCTTTAATTCCTCGTTCCTCTTTTGTAGAAGTTCAAGTTCATCTTCAAGGCTGTCACTCTTGGCCTCAGACGCTTCAATAGCTGCGTCTCTTTCGTCCTCCAACGCCTTTAACGCCGCTTCCTGCTGTTCCTCAAGGGCATTTTGACGTTTCTCATGGTCTTTGTCAAGCTTGTCCTCGGCACGTTCCTTTTGAAGCTCCCGTATTTCCTTAAGCTTGCTTACAATCTCACTATGTAATTTACTGTAATATTCAAGCTTGCTTTTTTGGTTCTCTTTAAGCTGCTTGTCCGTTTCCTCAAGAGATTTACAATATTCCTTCTCCGCATTAGTTAAGGCTTCAAGAGACTTTAGGCTGGATAGATTGTTAGGTGAGCTGCCCTCCAAATCTGCCTGAGCCTTTTTGTTGTCAAGAAGGGCCTTTTGCAGCTCAAGCTTCTTTTTACTAAGCTGCTGTTCCTTTTTGTCATATGTCTCAACCTTCTTGAGAGCTGTTTCGGCCCATTTAATACGGTTCTCTGTAGAGCTGCCGTAAAGCTCCTCCATAGTCTCAATGGTGTCAATCTCATCTTCGTAGCCGGAGATGATTTCATCTGTCTTTTTTATTTCTTCGTCCTGTGCGTCAAGGACTTTCTGTGTTGCCTCAATTCTGTTGTTGTAATACTCCTGCGTAATACCGTCAAGCTGCTCCCAAACATCTGCGAAGCTCTGTGCCCAATCGCCTTTGCCTTCCTTTTCTCCTACAAGCTTAAAAGCCTTTTGAATACTAGGAACAAGGGAATCAAGGACAGTCTTATTATCCTCGCTTAGGCCTTCCTTTATTTCCTGAATTAAGGTTGGTGTCCAATCCTCTATATCTACGCCCTTTAACTTAGGGGCTATTTCATATAGAAGGGGAAGGGCGTGTTGGTCATTCTCAATCTTAGACCTCAGCTCATTGGCAGAAGAAGCGTAAAGCTCCTGTATTTTCTTAGAATTAAGAATAAGCTCATCCTTCAATGAGACTATGGCTTGTTCATCACCTAGGCTTAAAGCTCTTTTATACTCTTTGTCAAGCCTGCTGTTCTCATTTGTCAACTGCTCAAGGCGTTCCTCTTTGTCTTGAATGAATAGGTCGAACCAGTTTGTAAAGTCCGGTTTTGAACCTGATGAACCGCCTCCGCCTGAATCGCTCTTAGCCGATTTTGTTTTTTCACCGCCGGTAAAGTTTGCATTTCCCTTTGCGTTATTTAAAGCACCTTTGATTTCTTCTATTGCTGCTTTTTGACTGGCTTGAAGCTTGTCGGTTAAGAAATTTTTTGATTTATCCTCTAAAGCGTCAAAACTGCCTTCCTTAACCATCTTGTCCATATGGGCCTTCATACTGTAATAGCTGCTTAAGGCTGTTGTAGCACCGCCTAACGCTTCTACTAATGCAAGAAGATTTGTAATATCGCCTTCGGTGCTTAACACTGTGTTGTTGGCAATTTCTTTTTCCAGAGTGTAGGAAATAATTGTTTTTTCCGATTCTGAAATTTGTCCGTCCTCGGTGATTAAAGCGTTTATTTCTCCATATAAAGCCTCGCCATGTCCTTTAGCGGCATATGCGGCATATGTTTTTGCGGCGGCAAGTCTGTTGTGAACAAGCTCCGCTGAATTTGCCACACCATATTCGTTTAGCATGTTAATAACCGCATTGGCGTTTTCCTCTGTAAGATTGCTTAGTGCGTCACTGTTATTAATATAAGCAGTAGCAAGCTCATTAAAAGCTTCCTGACAGGCATTTATGTCAGAAGGAGAGTTGCTTATTACCTTTATAAAGTTGTCATATACTCCCTCAAGACTGCCAAAGGTTTCCTTAAAATTCTCATTGTTTAAAATAGATGACCAGTCAAAGCTTTTGCCATCTGAAACATCAGCGTAAATAGAGTCTAACTGTTCTAACCCCTTAGAAAGAGCCTGAATCTGAGAAATTGAATCGGTAAAATCAGGTGCGTTTTCATCTATATCCTGCTCTTTAATCTCGCCTTGTATATATTCCAGCTCTACAAGCTTATCTATTAAGCTTTGCGCCTGTTCTTCGGTAAGCTCAAGATATTCCATCAAGGCTGTAAAGGCTTCTTCGCCATGCTGTTCCTTGTTATCCTTAGTGTTAATTGCCTGTAGGTCAATATCTGTTAATCCACGAAGTCGCTCGGCATAGCTTTGTACCGTTGCATTAGTTTGGAAGGCTTGACTTAGTTTATAAGCGGCCTCTGCGTCTTTGTTGATTCCATCATAAATGTCGTCAAATACTGCCTGTGAACCTTCCAACTCACCACTGGTATCACTCACAGCCTGCTGTATAGAGTTCAGATTTGCCTTTGCCTTGTCAACACCTTCACCCTTAGAGAGGGCTGTATTGTAATCTTCAACTGCCTTAATGGAATCTTCATATAAAGGGCGGAGACTGTCGTTACGTACAACCTCTGCTTTCATAAACTCCTCATAAACAGACTTATACTCCGTTAGCTCATCTGTCCATAAGTTTTTTAACTGGCCGGAGACTCCCTTTAGCAGGTCAGAGACATCAATATCATTGTCTTTTCCGTATTGCTCCAAATCCATGTAAAACTTGTGCATTACCTCATCGGCATTTTCGGCTGTAGCTTTTACCTTTATTTCTACATCAGTTTTAGTGCCTGCTCTGGTATAGTCAGATTGAGTTGCCTTGAACAAATTACTGTAAGACCTTATATAATCAATAAGCTTTTGCTTTTCTTCCGGCGCAGTAGAAACGCCTTCCCAGCTTATTTTCCCAATATTATATTCTCTTTCTTTTTCAAGGCTTTTCTTAGCGGCTTCAAAAACGTCACGATTTTCAGCAACATAACTTTCAGCCTTTCCTTTGGATATTTCACTTAGTAACCCAATCTGCTCTTTGTATTTACCATTAACAAGGTCAATGTTGGATACCTCGTTGCCGTATGACTCAATTAAAGACTTCTGAATCTCTAACAGCTGGCTTTTAATGGAGCGTGTTTCGTCAACAGAAAGGTTGCCGCTGTCAAGAGTGTCTTTTAATTCTTTGTATTTCTTAATCTGTGAATCAAGAGAAGCCTGTTGGTCTTTATATGAATTTGTAAGCTCATAGGATTTTTGCCGTGCTTTTTCCGCTGCCTGAACATACTCCATAACCTTAGACACTGCAAGCGAAACTAATTTGACCATAACCATACTGAACGCCATGTTTGCGGCTGTGCTTAATACCTTAAACCCAACAGCGGCGGCTCTGCTTGCTAACGTAGCAGACTCTAACATATGTACAAACCCTTCTTGGGTCATTGTTCCAACTTCGCATAGCTCTGCGTAATACCTTACCTTTGAGTTTAAGCCCCCTACAACTTCGGCGGCCCGATTAACTCTGTCCATGTATGGCTTACTAGGATCTAAGGCCGAAAACTCTCTATGAAAATTACTAAACTGTGTAGTTAATTCCTCAACAGTAGGTGGGTTAAGCTTTATGTTAAATGCTGTCGCCAATGTGTTGAAAAATCTTTTCGCACCTGTTTCGCCGGAGTTAAAAGCTGCGGATACATCTCTATTCCACTCAGCAAAAGTTCTCTGGCTAAACCCTAAACTATTAGTAAGCCCCTTTAAACCGTTGTCAAATGTTCTGAATATCTAATTGCTTGGCGGCTTAATATTTAGTTGAAACGGCTAAAGGGGTTGTTGTTATTCTACATAAAGTATGGTAAAATAATCTAATAAGAAGGGAGTGTGTCACCATGGGAAGTGAATGGAAAGTTGAGTTTTGTAAAAACTGTGGGTTTTTTAAAATTGGAAAGCTAGAGAATGAAATGGATAAATATTGTCCTGTTTGCGGCAGTTTGATTGATTGGCCTGATATAACCGAAGAAGAATTTAGAAAAATGTCAGACGAGGAAAGAGACAATTACGTTAAAGAACATATAAATGGTACTTTTACTGAAGAAATGAAATATAGGCTTGTAAAATTTCAGCACGAACATGCCTATGGAAAGCCAACTCCTGTAAAATGCCCTAAATGCGGCTCTACCAACATAGCTACAGTCAACAGAGGATTCTCTATTGTAACTGGATTCATAGGCTCCGGCGCTCCCCGGAATGTATGCCAAAGGTGCGGGTATAAATGGGATCCAAAGAGAAAATAATACTAAATTAAATCACAAACTAAGCCTCAACTCCTTTTAACCCAAACTAATAAGCACCAAAGCGTATACTTATCTTAATAAAGTACACACAGAAAGGGCAGCTAACTGTTTTAAAAGTTAATTGCCCTTTTGATGTGTACTTTATATCTTTTATATCAAGTATCTGAGCTTTTTAATGATTCCCTACCCAAAACGCTGTAAAGTATACCCTGATTATTTTTTTAATCTGTCCGTATATTTGAAAATGATTTTCCCAGTATTGTAATCGAAGCACTGGCGTTATCAGCCTCTTTTTTATAGTTTGAAATATAAAATTTGGTTGACGGCATAAATTTATATTTAATATAGAGAAAGATACTGATTTGCCCGGCTTGTCATATCAGAATCATCTTGCCTGTTCCAATATGTAGTTATATAATAACTATTATTAAGAATAAAAAGGGTGGTATTAAATGCTTATAAAATGTCCTGAATGTGGAAAAGAGATATCAGATAAATCAGAAGTATGTATACATTGTGGATTTCCATTAAAATTAACTATCGTTAATGAAGAAAATGTCTGCTGTATAGATGGTGTACGTTATGACCTTACCGAAGAATTTGAATCCATTAAGAATAATCATGACTTATCTCAAGCTCAACAGCAACTTATTAATAAATGTGGTCTTGACTCGGAAAATGCCTATAGATTATGTAGAAAAATGATAAAACGAAAAAGAGTTCCTGCTACATACAATAAAAGAGAACCAGAGCCAATAGCCTCTGCTCCCAATTTGCCTAAATGCCCTAAATGTGGCTCAACAAACATAGCTACAGTTAACAGAGGATTCTCTATTGTAACTGGATTCATAGGTTCAGGCGCTCCTAGAAATGTATGCCAGAACTGTGGATATAAATGGAAGCCGGGGAAATAACTTTAAATGGTAATAAAGTATGTACTAAATCATAAACTTCAACTCCTTTACAATTATTAATAAATGAACACTAATGTTTATATTGAATCTAATTAAAGTACATAGAAAAGGAGCAATTAATCAAATTGGCTAACTGCTCTTTTTTATGTACTTTAATTAGGCATGATTATTTATTCTCAATTTTATCAATATCTTTAATCAATATTGTCATTTTACCATCTTCTTCTTGTCTATACTCAAATAAATCAGGCTGATTGAGATATTCAATCGGTATTAAAATTTCTATTCCAGTGCTTGTTAAGATTTTTTGCTTTCTGGTTAGCCTTTTCTCTAATTTTTTACTTATAGTTATTTCTTTTGCTTTAATCCCGTTGTTATACAATGCTTCTTTATATTCGTTTTCAGCTTCTTTGTTGTCATTAAATACGTTAATATTTATATCTTCAGTATTAATTGTACCAGTTGCTTCAGCAGTTTCAGCAAGTGTATTTTTATATTCTATTATTTTTTTTGCCGTAAGCGTGTAATGTTTTTCAATTGTGTTTGTAGTAACTTCGTTGATTATTTTAATTAATTCATCCTCAGATTTATTTAATACAAGCCCAAGTATAAAATTAGATAGATAGTCTATAGGCTCTCCATCAATTGTATATTTTTTGTCAACTATGAATATTTCTTTATCGAAAAGATTAATGTAAAAACATTCGTCACATTTTTGGTTAGATGAAGGTAATAATACTTTATTTTCTATAAGTTTCAGAGAATCATCTTTCAAAAGGTGCATAAATCTTTTTATGTAGTTAAGTTTAAAAAAATAGAAATAATCAACATTGTCTATGGAGGCATTTATAAAAATACCGTCACCAGAAGAGATTATATTATTATTTTGCATTAAAAAGTGTATTGAATTTGTAATTTTCGATGCGAATTGTTCAAATTTTTCATTTTGATTTACTAAAAGATCAAAATATTTATGAGTATGTGGAACAAGTCCATTCCTTAATCTGGTGTCAGCCGAAATTTTTGTTATCAATGACTTTAAATAATCTTCTGTTTCTTCATCAAATTCAGTATATGTGTCTGATATTTTAGGTATTGGCAATGTGGAGTCAAGTAATGAAAAAAGAAAACTGTTTATCTTTATTTGAGTTTTATTCATATTTTTACCTCATCCTTCTCATTTAATAATTTTATTCCTAGTTTTCTGTAATTTTAGAGTATATTATAATCATAATTGTCAAGTACAGGTTCAGTAAAAACGCACAGAGTTCTAATAAAATATTAATATTTATAAAAATAAAAACTGCAAACAGTAAAGAACAATAAATGTTAATGACAGGTATATAAACAAATATAATCCTTATCATAAAATTGGCCAATATTATAAATATACTCCAGAGAATAATACTTATAAAATATAATACAATGTTTTCAAATCGGGACAAGCCATTAATTCCATTTTGCATTGAATTTATTTTTAGTATAGCTGCTTTATTTATAAATGCAATAAAGATAGAAAAAGCAGTCATACAACCGCCAAAAACAGAGAGAAAGGTTGTTAGTGAATAATTAGATATAGCAAGTATGTTTTCGGTATAATTTTGTTTAAAAATTTCAGTATCACTGATTAAAAGTATTGCGGCAGTAAACATAATACAGATTATAAATTTTACAATGCTTATACAAAATGTATAATAATTCAATCCTTTTTTGTCATGTTTTCTAATGGTGAATTCACTGATATGAAACGGTTTTGATATGACCTGCCATATCAGCTTCCCACAATTATCTTTAATATTTCTTATTAAATCTTCAGGTTTATTAATATTGCTCACTCCTCCCTATCACGCTAAATGGGTAGACAAGACGGCCAAGCACTTTGAGGGATTGGCCGCTTTCTCTCTGATTTTGGAACGTTTTTTTTCTCAAATAGATATTCAGAAAATATATTTAATCTTCTTCATCCTCTGCATCCATATTCATTTCAAGTTTATAATAAATGTCGATATCACGAATAATTCCGTCAATATCATTATTATTAAGCTCTGAAGTCCACATTTGAAGTTCATTGATGGTAATAATTTCTTCAATCGCTTTATGGTATCTTTCTTCCAAAACAGTCATACCACTTGAACGCTGTTCAATGTATGTTTCTAATTCACCCAAAACATTTTTCTTGCTCTGCTTAGTTTTAATTACAAAGCTAATCGGGAAGTGCATGACTTTATCAATATCCAGCAGATACTTATCGTAGTTGTCTACCTCAGTCACTTGGAAGAATCTACCTACTGGCCTCATGACAAAATCGATACCACCGTCATTCGCATTAGTCCTTCCAGTTTTGAACAATTCAAGGGCCACTTCATCAATAGTATCTCTTGTATACCCGAAGAACACGGTAATATTTTTATAGTGGTTTTTCAGAATGGCATAGCTGATAATCTCAAATATACGAGCTTCGGCATCTTCTGTAAGTAAAGCATTGATTTTAGCTTTTTTCTCAGAATAGTCTGTCAGACTTCTCAATTCTTCCAAGATACTTATTAAGGCATGGTCTTTTGCAATCAAAAGGTCGATATACTTTTTAATGATTTTACAGGAAACGAGGCTTATGTCATGTCCCTCGACATAGATGTAGTCAATATGGATAAGATACTTTCCGTTATTAACGATAATTAGGTCGTTGACAATATCCTTAATTTTGTTGTGAAATTCGCCATTCACACGGGAGTTTAACGCATGATTCTGTAATTTACTCCCACCATAGAGACTACGATAGAAATTGAACAGTCGCATATAATCATATCCCTCAAATTGGCGATATGCTTCTTTTTTGTTATAAAAATCCTTTTGATAGAAGAATAGGATAGAATAAATCGCATAAATGTTTGCCAAACTTCTACGAGTTTTGCTATTACCGTGAACCGCTTTCATTTTCTTGTCTAAATACTGAAGCATAGGACTTTTATCATAAATCTTTTGATAATCCGTAGGATACTCTGCTTTGAGAATATCTGCAACAAAAGTTTCTGTAATCTTCATGTCACTCACCTCTTACATATTTTGATTTAGCATTTGTCTTGCGTATTTTTACTTTTTCAAGACTTTTTCCGTTCCTTGTCATGGTAATGCCGGTACGTCTTAGTCCCATCTCATAATATTCCTCATTCATATCAATGCCGATGCCTACTCGTCCGAGACGAACTGCCACAGCCGAAGTGGTAAATGAGCCTGAAAATGGGTCAAGAACAACATCACCAGGATTGGACGATGCTTTGATTATACGTTCTAATAGAACTTCTGGTTTTTGTGTTGGATGATTTTCGTACTCATCCATCTTGAACCTCACTCTACTAAAATCCCAAACATTTCCGGGAACTTTTTGAGAACTGTATGGCTGAGGCGGATTTTTTCTGTAATCAATCAATTTTCGTTTGGCACCTGTTTTTGCCTCGATAAGAATATCTTCGTAATTGAAAGTGTAGGAAGACTTACTCGTTTTTGAGAGCATTAGGATAGGTTCATAAAGAGAACCATATATTTTCTTTGACTGTACTCCGGAACTATCGTATGACCAAATTATTCGACATAATACGTTATATTTTTCCGATACAAACACATCCAAATACGGCATATGTTGTGTCGCTGTCATAAAGTACATTGTTCCATTATCTGAGAGAACACGGATACATTCATCAATCCACGTTTTACACCATTCTATGTAAGCATGAACACTTTCCCATTTGTCATTGTTGTTACCAAAATCCTTGCCAATGTTATATGGGGCATCAGCAAAAATAAGCTGCACGGACTTGTCTTTCATTTTTTTTAGAACAGAGAGACTATCGCCGAGAATGGCCATTGAATTATTGTTATTCATATTTTCTTCTGTTAACTTAATATCAAACAATGAATTAAAATCAAAGACTATCTCTGGATATGTTTTCTTAGTTGGCTTTGAAATAGATATATCATTACCAACTGTCAATGTCAGTTGTCCTTCGCTACAAATATTCATATTATTTTCCTTCCAATGCTATCTTCTGATTAAACTCGAAAATATCTTCTACTTTGAATTTTTTATTTTCCCGATTGCTCTAACATTTTATTAGTCAACTTCTGGAACAGATCGGCAGTTTCTTTGTCCATCGACGCAAGCTGTCCAATCTGTCCGGCAACCATCGCCGCCACATCGTCAATGGAAATCGGGTTTTGCTTCTGCTCTGCCAATGCGTCCAGCATGGTCTGAAACATGGCGGCGGTCACAGCTTCTACCGGCTGTTCTCCGCTTTCCATGTCTTTCTTAATATCCCGCAGGATAGCAAGGAACACACTCTTGATTTTATCAATCTCTACTTCATGTTCCCCTATCTTTTGGGCGTTCAAAAGATGTAAATCCTGTCTTGCTTCTGTCCTGTATTCCGGGTGTTCTTTCATCAGGTCGGACAGGGAAGCCGTTGCAATCTCGATAAACTGGTTTCTTGCTGTTATCTCCTTTGCCGCCGTATCTTGAAAATAAATCCGTATCAAATCTATCAGTTTCGGAAAGTTCCTGTGTTCCAGTAAGCGATTGAGGATTTGCGCATCGACTGCGCCCGTCACAAGCCCCCTCACGACTCCCTCGGATAAGCCCAATTCAGAAATATCATAGCTTTTGCTGACGCTCACGGTGGACAAGCCCAGTATGTAGTCCGTTGATACCTTAAATTCCTTTGCCACACCTATGAGAATATCACTGCTGACCGTTCTTGTTTCGCCGCTGACAATCCGGCTCAACTGAGAAGCGGAAACGCCTATCTTTTCCGCAAGTTCCTTTTGTGTGATGTGGTTTCCGTTACATAAATCGGAAATCCGTTGTCCGGGTGTTTCGGGTAAAGCCATAGACACGCACCTCCTCCGCATACTTCCATTATACAGCAAAATTGCAAAAATACAATTTTCAAAGTGTAAACTTCATCAAAATGCAATTCTCGCAAAATTCCGGTAATTGCATTTTTTTCGTGTAGACTTAGAGTAGTTCATCGATGGACAGCACCTTGAAAACAGAATTACCGTCCGACAGGGAATATCCGACGTGGGAAGCACGCAGGGAGCCGACTTCTGGACATTGTGGCCCGAAGCTACGGGGAGCGTGCCAACGCCGGAACACGCCACTGGAATGGGGCAGGAAGCCTTTTGGGGGAAGAACGGCAACGGAGAACAAATGGAGGGACGCATGATATAAAATTCATATAAACGCCTACCGCCGTTAGAGCGCAGGCCAGACAGCACACCTCCCGTCAGACCGTTACTCTAGGTAGTCCATTGTAAACTGTAATTTATTATAGCTTAAAATACTGTCCTCTGATAAACTTTTTATAACATCAGCTGTTATAATAAACTGTCAATATATAAGTTTAACTATTTATATAAATTCTGTTTAATCTTTAAAACTATAGTAACTGTCAGCACAGCAAGAAGGGAAGGAGCAAAGGTGCGTATAATCAAAACTGAAACGGTAAATAAATAGAATTTTTCTTTACGGGTAAATTAACAAAAAAGGCTGTGATTAGTTGTCTCACAGTCTTTTTATTTTCTACAATTTTTATTTCTTCTATCTTGAATCACTGCTTTCATTATTTTTAATTAGCATCTTGAATATTTCTCTTTTTTGACAAATCAAACTGCCACTTTATAAATTATATACCTTGAAAATTTTACAACAATTTTTCTTATGCTTATAAAAATAGTTTTGTTAAGGTAATACCATTTATAATGACATTATTTACAAAGAAAATGTATAATTGAATTATCCCTTATCTTCTAAGTTAAAGTGCGAGTCAGAGCTAAATTATTTATTATATAATGAAGGGATGAATAAAATGTACAGAAAGAGTTATGAAAAATTTATAGGTTCAAACGAGTTTAGGAAACTGGAAATAAACGAGAATTACATAATTTTACTGGATATTCTATCAATGTGTCTTGATTTTGAAACGCTGGATGAGGTGGAGAGTCGTATAAACAAAGAGTTATCATCAAGATTGGAGGCAGGGTACAAAGCCGGTTATGAAGCCAGGCGGACTGACAGAAAGTAATATAAAAGGGGAGGCAACGAAAATGGCGCACCCATAATGAAGTGAATTTATTATAGCAGGGCGGCATAGTCGAAAGGCTATGCCGTTCTGCTTTTATTTGACGATGAAATAGCCATTATATTAAGTCAATGTGATAGAAAAAGCATTTTTTTCAAAAGACATTCAAAACTGTCTGCAAACACATTTTGTCAAATCAATAATTAAGTAAAACCGCAATAAAACAGGGCACCTTGATAAGGGTGCCCTAATGTTTTAACTAGTTACCTGTACTGCTCAGTAATTCTTTAATATCGTCAATTGAATGTCCGCTCTCAGTGATTAAATTATATAAATCCTTTAAGTCCTTGGATTCCTTTTCTCTTAAAAGATCTTTTTTCTTAGACTCCAGCTGTATTAACATTTCTTTTGTCTCAGCAATTTGTTTTTCTGTTAAATCAATTTGTTCGTCTAAAGTATAATTTTTTCTACCTCTTGCCATAATGTTGCCTCCAACCAAAATTTGATGATATGCGTTTATTAAGGTATCCATGAGATGAGGCCATTTCTTATATTTTTGATAAAGACACAGTTTTGCCTACACCTTTGATACCATAATAAACTGTGTGTGGACATACCTCCGATTAACAATTAAGAAAAAATATCGTTTGCGTTGTCTAAAAGTTTATTTTTTCCTGCTAAATATTCCTGCGATGTCCCGGTATCTGACTTATATGGGTTTCTCATGACAAAATCCTTCCAGTACATTAAATTTGATACATTGTATTATAATCAGCCAAATATTTTCACCGCATCGGAGTTATTTAATTTTTGCCGCCAAGCAAATAGGCAACGAACCTATATACAAGTAATATCCATATTTCCTTGTATTTTTGGACTGTATGTTGCAAGCCATTTCTGACTTGAGGTTGTCAGTCTCTGGGGCGTAAATCCATTCAATATAATCCGTTCAAATATAATGAGTTGTAGCTACGCCTGCTTTCATTTTCTTGTATCAAGAAAACTACCTATAGACCCTCCCTTATGCAGTGTTGTATATGGACTGCTGTATGTATACGTCTTTTGAACCTATACAAACCCAATATGTTTTTTTAGACTTTTCATCTTACCTTCGCCGTTTGCATGTTTCCATAGCTCCGTTTTGGTATATTGGTGTGTGGGGGAGTTCCCAGCATATTCCCTACGTTAAAGTTTGTTATCTTTCATCTGCTACGTGATAGTATAGCAGAGGGCATATTCAATGTTATTAAAATGAAAACACGAATGTTCTACCAACGTTTTTAAGTCCTGCAAATAAACCAGCACCGAGTCCAATGGTGCCAAGCAGCTTTGCATTGTCTATTACCCAACTAATGGCTTCTGATAATTTAGTAAGTGCGTCAATAATTGTACCGAGATTTCCACGATCTATCATTGACTGAGCAGTTCCTACCCATGTCTCCTTGAGCTTATTGATTTTAAAGTCAATACTCTGCTCTATAATACCCATTTCCCTGTCAGTGCTTCCAGCAGCCTGTTCCATAGCAGCTAAACTGTCTTTTACAGCCTGATAGTTCTTTATCAAAGCAGCGCCGGCTTGTGCCTGAGTTTTTCCAAAAGCTTTCTGTAGATAATCGTTTTGTTGCTTTTCGCTAAGGTCATCCCAAATAGCATTAATTTCTCCAAAGTAATCTACCAGACTTTTAAATTCGGTAACAGACCCTTCTTTAAAAATAGATATACCTTGAGTGTTTTGAGCTGTCTTTGTTAAATCAATTAAGTCACCCTTAATAGTTTTAAGTTCATCGTCAGCCTCTAACAAACTGCCTTCGGATTCTTCTGAATAACCACGCACACGCAAGGATATGCTTCGTAAAGCTCTGCCTACAACCTCTGCATTTTGCATAACTTCCTGTGCGCCGGTAAAGAGGGCAAAAGCGTCTTTGTATGAAGTGCCAACAGCCGAAAGAGCGGCGGCAGACCGTTTCATACCTTCAACAAGGTCTGCATTTGTTTCTGCAAATTTATTTCCTAATGTATTGATAGGATCCATTATCTCAGATTCAACCTGATTTTCGTTAAGACCCCATGCTTTCATTATGCTGACTAAGCCTTCTTGTGCTTGGTCAACCTCCATGCCGGGAGAAACAGAAGCAAACTGTGAGCTTAATTGTGCCATCTTAGTAGCCGCTTCGTTTGAACTGTAACCTAACCTAGACCATGCACTTGCTTGGTCTATGATTTCTTTAGTCGTCACACCCATCTGTTTGGCAATATCATTAGATGAATAATAAAAATCCTCCAACTGAGTGGAGGTCATAGAGGTTGTCTTTTTTAAATCTATTAAGGCGGTGTCAAGCTCCTTTATAGCAGTTACACCATTCCTTATGTATCTTACAAAGTCATAAATGCTTAAATAGTACAAAGATAATTTAGCAGCTGCACCGTATAATACCTTGTCCTTAAATATATCAAAAAAGCTTTTCCCTTCTCGACCGGCTGTTCTCTCGGCTTCAGCAATTTGATTAAACTTGCTGTGTATATCCTCTACATTTACATAATTTCCACTTCTTAGCAGATCAATGTAATCCCTGAGCTGCTTTTTTGCTTCTTTGGAGATAAGGGTATTCTTATTGAGATATTTACTGATTTTGTCTATTTCTTTCCATTTAGCTGATTTTGAAGAACTTTTTTCAGAATTAGAGAACTGCTTAAAAGCTTCTACATTAGCAAGCACCTTCCCCCTAAGTTCTTCTAAATTGTTAAGAGTCGTATCATCAACAATTCCCGTCTTAGGTATTTTTGCATACTCCTTTTTTAAATCTGAAATAGACACACGCAGGTTATCAACAGCATTTTTGTAAACATCGCTTTGCTCAAATTTTTTTGGAATAGAAGTCTTAGCATCTAATATCTTATAAAAATCTTCTATTTCTGATTCCATTGAGGCAACTTGCGGATATTTGTACTTAAAGATTTTCTTATCAGTTTCCAACCTTATTTGGCTAATCCTTGCCATTTGAAGCTCTTTGTCATAACAATCAGAGTTGGCCTTTAAAATCTTATTGGCCGCAAGATATCTCTCTTGATACTCTTTTTTAATACGATTTAAGGTTGTAATTTCTTCAGACGAGTCTGTTTTAGATATTTTCTCTCTAATACTTTGAATTTGCTTCCAAGCTTTGATCTGGTCATCTAAGGCTTTATTCACAGAGCTTTGAATAGTGTCCTTGTTTCGCTGGTTTTGATTCCTTTTTTCTTCTGCTGTTGATGTAGTATTTGCAGAAGTTTGAGTGGTATTTCCGCTTTGTTGACGTTGTTTTATTTTCTCCTCTACCGCCGCATATTCCTCAGCACTTTGAGCAGCTTCCTTATTTTGCTGTTGTAGCTTCCTTCTTTCCTCGGTTAAAACATTTGTCTGTTCAGCAGCCTCTTTAAGAGCATTAGTTTCTTGTTCAACAGCCTTTACCTGTTGTTCCTGCTGTGCAAGCTGTTCCGTAGGCGCGGCAGTAATGTTCTGATTAACAAGGGATTCAGAAGTAGTATTATTTAATTCCTTTTGTTTGGAGTTGGCTTCGTCTAATTGGTTAGCGTAATCCCTTAAAGTCTTAGAATTTTGAACAAGATAGTCATATTGGTCTTTTAAGTCTGAATTGATTTTTACAGAGCTGTCATTTGCCGCTATACTTTCATACTGTTTGTATGCTTGAATATACGCTTTTTGCTGTTCTGTTCTAGTTTTCCACTCATTTCCCTTTGTATCCTCTGCTTCGGAATTGTATATTTTATACAAGCTCTCCTTGACTTCTTTCAAAGTCTTTGGAGCTGTACTATTTTCAATACTTTCAAGGAAGTTGTTAGGAGCAATAGGCTTATTAGCAACAGTCTGAATTTTCGCAATTTCTTGTTGCAGATTCTTAACTCGTTCCTCTGCCTTTTTCGTAACTCCTTCAGTTTCCTTAGCAATCTGTTCTGAATTTTTTGTTACAGACTCACTTATATATGTAGCAAGCTTACTTTTTGCCTCTGTTACCTGTTTATTGTATGTAGCTAGATTCGCATCTAAAAATTCCTCTTTCGCTCTATTTACAGTATAATCATTTACCTTACTTATTGAACCATACCCGTTTTTTTCTATAAAAGAGGTAGCCCCATTTTTAGTAAACGAGTCTACCTTTTTCTGTTCCTCTGTAATTTGTTGGGTAACGGTCAATAAATCCTTACTGTACCTAATAGCGGCTTCTGTACCTTTTTGTGGCGCAGCTTTTTCCATGGACTGGTACAGATTTATCATTTTTGCGAGATTTTCTATACTCTGATTCTGCTCGGCGTTAAACTCTTTTTCTGTTCCCAAAGTTTTTCTTAAGGAATCTGCTATTTCGCCGTAGTCTTGACCGCCATAGTTTCTGCTTATTATGTTAATACTGCGAGTATTTTTTGCAATTTTAGAAGCCTCACGCTGTTGTTTATTTCTTTCTGCGTTTACTTTTTCCTCTAACTGTAAGAGTTTTTCAGTCTGTGAAATTACAGAATCTATTTGCCTTGACGAAAGGGTATTGAATACATTTACATCCTGTCCTGAAGCTGCCTTTTTAAGTATGTTTATCTTATTGGTAAAGTCCTCAATGGCTTTAGCTTTTTCTTCAATTTTTATATTGTCATCAAATAATGAGCTGAGCAATTTATTGGTGTATGATGATAAGTTTACTTTTTTAAACTTACTTTTTAATACTTTAATAGCTTCATCAAAATTTTTAACAATATTTTCGTCAAATTTTATATTTGCAATATCACTTAAAGCTTTTTTGTATGTTTTATCCGCTTTCTTTGCGGCCTCTTGTGCGCTTTTTTCATCAAAGTAAGACTCTAATGATAATAAAGCAACTGTTTTTTTAGCCATAAATATGCCTCCTTATCTTGTAAAAAAATCGTCTAAGTATTGGTAAGTTTCCTCTCTTGCTTTTTTGTCGGCATATTTACTTATTGTGTCTACAAGGTTTCCGCTATATACAAAATTTGTAAGTACATCTAAAGGAGAGGTTGTCCTAATAGGATCAAACCTTCCATTATACCCAGTTGGATCACCATGCCATCCATGCCAACCTAATTGAGCAATAATATACGGGTCTGTAGACGCATGGCCCATATAGCTACCAGAGATATATGGACTCATGAGGTCAGAGGTAATCCTTACGCCGCCATAATATGTAGTGCCGTTATTGTGAAGATAGGGGATATAAGAATTACGAAGCAGGTCAAATGTTCTATCATAATACTTTGGCCTATAATCGTTATAAAACATTTCAATACAAGACTGCGCCTTTTGGGTTATCTGCTTACAGCTTTCCTGTGCATATGCTTTTGAGAAGGTTTTCATATACCTTAATAAATCGTCCTCTAATCCTTTCGTATTTACCTTTACACTCATTTTTACACTTCCATTATACTGAATATATTACGACTGCTTTGGAGGCTGTTTAACTTTACCGAATACATTACCTATTGCTTTAACGAGTTTATCTATTTTTGTATCGTCCATATTTTCCATTTCTGTAGCAAGTTTTTCTAACACAGGCTTTAACGTAATAGAAGCAATATCTGTAACTCTTTCTATTTGCTGGTTGATGTATGCCTTTGGTGTACCCATATTAAAAATCAAATCATTTTTTTTCATATCACATAAAAGCTTAAATTCCTTAACCTCGTTTTCTGGAATTGCAGCCATAATTTTGTCAATAATGCCACTCTTGTTTAACTCATCGTATTCTTCAAAAAACCCCTCTGTCTCAATTTTTAAGTTTGTATAATTTTCAATAATGGCACGACAGAAAAATAAGTAATTTATATCAGATTTAAGATTAATATTGCCGGTATTGTGGTCTAACGCTGATATTTTTGCAAGACTTTCTGCCAACGTCATCTTATTGATAACAGGCAGATATGTAGTTATTTCCAGATTGTCCTTTACAAAGCTTTCCTTTAATTTACTTGACACGATGTTGTTGTATTTGCTGCAAAATTCTTTAACTGTCATACTTTTTCCTCCTGTTTATTCCTACGCTCTTACTCATACACATAAATTTCTATTTCAGTTCTTGGGTTATCCTTGTCTACCTCGCACTCCATGGTTAAAGAGGTTACATGTTTACTATCGTCATCAATAATAAATCCGCTTTCAGACAGACCGTCTAAAATAAATTTAGGGCAACTGTTGTCAATATCATGTCGGTGGTTACTCTTATAATAGGTAGTAAATTTCATTTTACATTTTTCTATATTCAAATTAGAGTAGCCAACATTTTCAATAAACCAGCATATAAAATCCTTCCATTTCTGTTTAAGTGCGTTCATCATTAGCCGCTTTAAAATCATCCATTCATTTATTGAAGGGTGATACGGATTTTTTATAGGCGGCTTTCTTGCCCTTGGGTGCTGGGCAAAATAATACTTTTCATATTCCTTAAGCGTATTGTTGTCAAATGTTAATTTAATTTTTTTTATCAAAAACACTTCCTTAAATGCTTTACACACATATCTAAACTATTGCAAAAATTATCCAACTCCTGTTGAGTTTCCTTACCGGAAAAGCTCATTCTTATGCAACTGTGTATATCAGGCTCATCCATTCCAATAGCCAACAGAGTCTCAGAGGGAAGGGGAGAGCCAGCACTACAAGCAGATCCGTTTGAAACCTGAAAACCATTCATATCAAGCAACAGCATTAAAGCTTCGCCCTTAATACCCTTAAAACACATGTTTAAATTGTGTGGAAGTCTGTTATTAAATGAAGCGCCAACTAAGCGGCTGTCTGGAATGTTTTTAATAATGTAATTGTAAACATAACCCCTAATATAAGGCGTTACAAAGAAATAATCATATACTTCAACGGCTTTCCCTAATGAAGCTATCCCAATAATATTTTCAGTACCGGCAAACTTTCCGTTTTCCTGACTTCCATATACTAAAGGCTCTATATCTATGTTCCGGCTGTTGTACAATACACCTACACCCTTTAAGGCATTAAGCTTATGTCCGCTAAATGTTAGAAAGTCTATACCATTAAATAACTGCATATCTACCTTATAATAGGGGATATAACCAGTTGCATCGGCAACAATAATTCCGTTATATTTATGTACAATTTTACAAATATTTTGAATATCGTTTATTGTGCCAATTTCGCTGTTTCCCATCTCAACACAAACTAATGGCTTTAACTCCCTATGCTCCATAAGAATGTAGTCTAAATAATCCAAATCAATCTTGCCAACACTGTCAACTTTCAAAGGTAAACTGTACCGGCAGGACTTACTTGCTTTAAGTATTGATTTGTGAGCTGTCGGTGAGTAAAACACTATATACTCATTTTTCAAAGGATTCTCGCTTGTAAGCCCCTTAATTGCCAAAGTGTTGGCAGCAGAGCCGGAGCTTGTAAATATAATGTTTTGTGGGTTGCCGTTTATAAAGGCCGCTACATTGTTTCTAGCGTTAGAAATTATTTTCTTAGCGTCTAACCCTTTCTGATAAATTGAAGATGGATTGTAGTAAATATCTAAAATTTCAATTATGTATTCCTTCACCTTTAAAGAGAGGGGAGTAGTCGCTGCATAATCAAGATACATTTTCAAAATTCCTTCCATAAGAAAGCACAATCATACATTTTTCTACCTGTAATCTGGTCTATGAATATTGGGGAACGCCATTTAGTAACTCATTCCACAAGAATAGGTAATTCCTCCTTAGATTTTAGTTCACTGATGATTTCATAAATAATACTGTCGTGATATTTTCCATGCCTGTCTTTGAAAACATCTCTTAACACAAGCTTTCTGCCATTGTACTTTTCGCAAAATTTATCATAATGCTTCTCTGCCGGATTACCGCTAATCATGTCCCATTCAATTCTATGAAGTTTGAGATTAGCAATTAATTTTTCCATTATTTTCCATATTGCTTTTCCGATTAAGGGATTTCCTCTATCAAAAGACATTAGCCCAAATCTATGTGCTTGTGAAGAATACCAATCTATTTGATAACTAACATAACCAATTAACTTATCTTTACTATCCACAATCGCAAACTGATATGTTTCTTTGTCTGGTTCTTCTACTATGTTTGGCATATAGTTATCACAACAACCGACTTCATACATCAAATCGTCAGTATATTGCAATTTTTGAAATTCATGTAAAATTTCCTCTTTCCTCAAAATTGCTGGTATTAACATTTATATCACCTCGCTTGAATCTTAAATTTAGCCAAATATATTTGGTTAGTATCCCGTTTCCTCCAATATCTCGTAGGTTATGCTTATAGGCACAACAACTAAGTTAATCCTTGAATTTCTTATACATTCGCCACATATATCCTCAGCCAATTGTCGAGATAAAAATTTAGTAGCCGAAATAATATTATCTATAAAACAATAATTACCGTTTCTATTTGACATCAAATAGTTAGTCGGCTGAGATAAATCTGCAATAACATATTTTCTAATTTCTTTTTCTTTATATCTTTTCATTTAAGCTCACGATTCTTCCATAACACATACAAGGGCCTGCTTTTCTGTCTTGAAAAAAGCATTACAAGCTTGTCCTCGCTGGTATCAATATCTGTAGTTGTGTACATATCTATTGGGTATACGTTATGCTTTATATATAGCTTCTGCTGTTTCTGGTCAATAACTCTAACCACATCTCTAAGGAGGTATTGTTCTCCGCTAATCTTACTTGTTTACAGATAATGGTACTGGAAATATTGCAAATGATAAAAACTATAAACCAAATACACATAAGTATTATGGAAGGTTTAATCAGGGCGTTGTAACTATATCTCTGCCA
Source organism: Lachnospiraceae bacterium NSJ-143 (assembly GCA_022867625.1). GTDB lineage: Bacteria > Bacillota > Clostridia > Lachnospirales > Anaerotignaceae > Neoanaerotignum_A. The sequence continues at coordinate 5,167 of JALIFM010000007.1, read as the reverse complement.
GATATTGCTCTGTCATCTGAGGGGGATTTTGATAAGTTTTGGGAACTGTTTGAAGAAAGAAGCGAATTGTGCCATAAGGCTCTAAGGGCAAGACACAACAGGCTCAAGGGCACAGTTTCAGACGTGGCACCTATACTTTGGCAGAATGGTGCTCTGGCAAGACTTAATAAGGGCGAAACTATTGATAAGCTCCTTTATGGCGGCTACTCTACAATATCTCTTGGCTACGCTGGCCTTTATGAATGTGTAAAGTATATGACCGGATATAGCCATAGTGATGAAGGAATTGGAGAGAAATTTGGCTTAAAAGTTATGCGGGCACTTAACAATAAATGTGCTGAGTGGAAAGCAGCAGAAAATATTGATTACAGTCTGTATGGAACGCCGTTAGAGTCCACTACATATAAGTTTGCAAAGTGCTTGAAAAATAGATTTGGTAATGATGTCTTTGTTAAGTTAGACGGATCTGACAGAAACTATATTACAAACAGCTACCATATACCTGTCTTTGAACCTATAAACGCATTTGAAAAGCTTAGAATTGAGTCTAAGTTCCAAAACTTAAGTCCGGGCGGGGCTATAAGCTATATAGAAACACCTAGTATGTCTAATAATGTACCGGCTTTGTTGGAAGTAATTAAGTATATGTACGAGAATATTATGTACGCCGAAATTAATACTAAAAGCTGTTACTGTGAAAAATGTGGCTATGACGGTGATATACCTCTGGTAGATGAAAATAGCGTACTAAAGTGGATATGCCCTAACTGTGGAAACGATGATAACACCACAATGGATATAGCGTTTAGAGTTTGTGGGTATATAGGAACAGCTAAAAATGGCGGTAATCAAGGAAGATACGGTGACGTTCACGATAGAGTCTATCATTTAGATGATATAGAGTATAAGGAAAGAGGGTGATTCGCATTAAGTATGCGTCAATAAGAAGTATGGATATAAGTAATGGTGAAGGAGTCGGAATTGCTTTGTTTGTTCAAGGCTGCGACTTCCATTGTAAAGGCTGTTTCAATAGCGAGACATGGGATTTTGATGGCGGTAAGGATTGGGATATTGCTAAAGGGCGAGTATTTTTCGATTTAGCTAATCGTACATATGTTACAAGAATCAGTATATTAGGCGGTGAGCCATTACATGATAAAAATATTCTGGCTGTAGGTGACTTATGTGTTAAGTTAAAAGAAAATTTCCCAGAAAAGAAAATATGGCTGTACACCGGATATACTCTTGAGGATATAAAAAACGATGATAAGGTCACTTTGGATGAGCTTAACATATTTAAGGTATCAAGATTTAACCTATTAAGATATATAGATGTTCTCGTTGACGGACAGTATGTAGAGTCACTTAAAGATATTACTTATCCATGGGCAGGCTCAACAAATCAAAGAGTCATTAATGTTCAGGAAACTTTAAAACAACAGAAAACAGTTCTATATAATGGTTAAAACTCAAGTTGCGGTATGCGTTATATGTGTGCCGCAACTATAAACCTAAACCATAACTTAAAACTTTAGCTACTTAATTAAAACTCAAAGGAGAAATAGTATGAATAAGTTTGAAAAGGTAAGCCTTGAGCAGTTTAAGAAAGATACAATGGAGGTGATAAAAAATAGCCCAACTATTGAAGATGCAGAAACATTTGTAAAAAGTATATATGAAAAAATAAAGCTGCCACAAAGAGCCACAAAAGGCTCTGCCGGATATGATTTTTATTCCCCATTTGCATTTATCTTAAATAAAGATGAATCAATTATTATTCCTACGGGAATAAGGGCAAGACTTGATAAAAATAAGTTTCTTGCAATTTATCCTCGCAGTGGGCATGGATTTAAATACCGTTCGCAGTTAGATAATACCGTAGGAATTATAGACAGTGACTACTATTACAGTAGTAACGAGGGCCATATTCTCCTGAAGATAACATGTGATAGTAAAACACCGGGAACAAAAATGAATATAGAAATAGGCTCAGGCTTTGCTCAGGGAATAATTCAGCAGTATTTTACAAGCATTGATGATAACGCTGACAGTACAAGAGACGGAGGTATTGGAAGTACAGATAAGTAAAATAATAGGAGGTGACTTAGGAATGAGAGATAAAGTGCCTGTATGGGAGAAAGTCTGTATGACTATTGAAGAAGCTGCCAGTTACAGCAGTATTGGAATAAATAAAATAGAGGAATTAGCAAAAAGACCAAAGTGCAGTTTCGTTTTGTATATTGGAAGAAAAAAGTTAATCAAGAGAAAAGAGTTTGATAAGTACATAAGTCAAAGTATTGAATTGTAGCATTATACAGCATTGTAATATATTAACCTTGCCTCATTATGGTAGTCATACTGTATGAGGCATTTCTTATACAAAGAAAGGGGCGTTATTATGGGAAAGAATTTGAGAGGAAGGGAGTTAGGCGTTGGTATTAGTCAAAGAAAAGATGGATTATATACAGCAAGAATTATTGATAAACGTGGAAAACGTGTACAGAAATATTTTAAAAAGTTGCAGGAGTGTAGGAATTGGTATGCAGAAGCTTTGTTTAATGAAGAATCTACGGATTTGGCGGCTTCAGGCAATATGTCTGTAGACGCATGGTTTGATTATTGGTTGACGGAAATAAAAGGGAACAGTCTTAGACAACATACAATTATAAATTATATAAAGATTTATAAGAATGTTATAAAAAAATATATTGGCAAAATGCCATTAAATGAAGTAAAACCTATGCACTGTCAAAACATTTTAAATCAAATGGATTTAAGCTATAGTGTTGGTACGATTAAATTAGTAAGATCTTTTATGCACAATTTGTTTGAAGGGGCTTTAGAAAATGACCTGATTTTTAAAAATCCAGTTAAAAAAAGTGTAAAATGTAAATTAAACAGTATACCTAAGCAAAGGAGAGTTTTAACTGTGAGTGAGCAGACTGCATTCCTGAATGGCGTAAAAAAGAGTTGCAATTACAATCAATGGGGATTAATATTACAGACAGGGTTAAGAACTGGCGAAATAATTGGTCTTAAATGGTCTGATATTGACTTTGAAAAAAAGATATTATGTGTTCAAAGAAGTATGTGGTATAATCGTCCTCTTAAACAATGGGTGGTTGGTGAGCCTAAAACTAAGCATGGGTATAGGAATATACCGCTAACAGAAGAAGCTATAAGAATATTAAAAGACCAAAAGGATAAAGTGAAAAAGAATAAAATTATTCCTATTGAATTTTCGGATATAGTTTTCCTTTCTTCAAAGGGAACTCCCAAAACAAACTCTGAATATAATAATTTGTTAAACTATTATTGTAAGATGATAGGTATTAAAAATTTTACAATGCACACTTTAAGGCATACATTCGCCACAAGATGTATAGAATCTGGAATGAAACCTAAAACTCTGCAAGTGATTTTAGGGCATTCTAACATTAGCATAACAATGGATTTGTACGTACATGTTACGGAAGAAGAAAAGGTTAAAGAAATAGAAAATATTGAGACATCTCTTAAAATGGTGTAGTAAATGGTGTAAAAATTGGCTATTAAGCAGTAAAACCCTTGAAATTTCAAGGAAGTATGGATTATTAGCCGGGTTTATGTTAAAATCTGCATATGTTTTGAATCAAAAGCAGCATAAAATGGAAGGAAGATATATTTAATGGGTAAATACTTTGGTACTGACGGTTTTAGGGGAGAGGCAAACGTAAACCTTACAGTTAACCATGCGTTTGAGGTTGGCAGGTTTCTTGGGTGGTATTATGGAAATGACAAGAGCGAGAAATGCAAAATTGTTATAGGAAAGGACACAAGACGTTCGAGCTATATGTTTGAGTATGCACTTGGCGCCGGAATAACATCTACAGGTGCAGACGCGTATCTTCTGCATGTTACAACCACACCCAGTGTGGCTTATGTTGCCAGAACAGAAGATTTTGACTGCGGCATTATGATTTCTGCCAGCCATAACCCGTTTTATGATAACGGCATTAAATTGATAAACTGCCGTGGTGAAAAAATGGACGAGGAAACCATATTAAAGATTGAGGATTATCTTGACGGCAAGACAGGTCCGCTGCCAAATGCACACAGAGAGAATATAGGTCGTACAATTGATTATTCGGCAGGGCGAAACAGATACATAGGATATCTTATTTCACTTGCCACAAGGTCATATCAAGATATTAAGGTTGGGCTTGACTGTGCTAACGGAAGCGCATGGATGATTGCAAAAAGTGTGTTTGACGCTCTTGGAGCAAAAACCTATGTTATTAATGCTGAACCGGACGGCACCAATATAAACATGAACTGTGGTTCAACTCATATAGAAGGGCTCCAAAAATTTGTACTTGAAAAGGGCCTTGATATAGGCTTTGCTTTTGACGGCGATGCTGACAGATGCCTTGCTGTTGATGAAAAGGGAAATATTATAAACGGCGACCTGATATTGTATATATACGGCTGTTATATGAAACGAAGGGGTAAGCTTATCAACAATACAGTTGTTACAACTGTTATGTCTAACCTTGGCCTGTATAAGGCTTTTGACGCTGAAGGCATACTCTATGAAAAGACAGCAGTAGGGGATAAGTATGTATATGAGAATATGGTCAAAAACGGTCACCGTATTGGCGGAGAACAGAGCGGGCATATTATATTCAGAAAATACGCTACAACCGGGGATGGTATTCTTACGGCAATTAAGTTAATGGAGGTTATGATTGAATCAAAAGAACCTATGAGTAAACTGGCCGAGCCGGTAAAGATTTATCCTCAGGTTCTTAAAAATATAAAGGTCATGGATAAAGCCAAAGCGCAGTCTGACCCAGATGTTAAAGGCGCTGTTGAGAAGGTAGCACAGAGCCTTGGTGTGGACGGACGCATACTCGTAAGGGAGAGCGGTACAGAACCGCTTGTAAGGGTAATGGTTGAAGCCGAGACAAAAGAAATATGTGAAAAGTATACTGATTATGTACTAGACATTATCAGGCAGAAGGGACATGAATCTCTTTGACGCTTAATGCGCCGGATTAATCCGGCGTTTTAATTATGGCTTAAGCAAGTTGAGTACACAAGAGTTTCTCTGCAGAGAAACGAAGGTGTACGAAACAAAAAACCGCGCGCTATGCGGGTGAGATTCATGCTTAAGCAAAAAGCATCA
>JALIFM010000006.1 GCA_022867625.1 Lachnospiraceae bacterium NSJ-143 | reverse complement strand
GCAGATAATCAGTCCACAAAGGCTTGAACAAAGTGAAAGCCAGCGTCATTAAGGCGCTGGCAGTAATAAGCCCTTATAGGGCTGGGTCATGCCACGTCTTTTAGGCGTGGTCATGACTTTAAATAAAAAAGGGGATAAAGCAACAGGGGGTGTTTTTTTGGGGAAGAAAAATGAAGTTGATATGATTAATGGGCCGCTTATGGGCAAAATAATAGTTTTTGTTATACCGGTTATACTTTCCGGTGTACTGCAGCTTTTATTTAATGCGGCCGACATTGTTGTTGTGGGCAGGTATGCGGGAAGTGATTCACTAGCAGCAGTAGGAAGCACTACCTCCATTGTAAATCTGCTGGTTAATTTTTTTATCGGCATTTCTATAGGGGCAAATGCCGTAACAGCGCGGCTGATAGGTGTGGGTAGCAAAAGCGGAATTGAGGAAACTGTACATACGGCTATGGTCACAAGTGTTATAAGCGGACTTATACTGGTGTTTGTGGGATTTATTTTTACAAGGCCTCTGCTGGTGGCTATGGGTTCTCCGGAAAACGTACTGAATAAATCGGCGCTTTATTTAAGGATATATTTTGCAGGAATGCCTGCCACAATGCTTTATAACTTTGGCAGCGCCATACTCAGGGCTTTTGGAGACACAAAAAGGCCGCTTATTTATTTGTCTATAGGTGGTGTAATAAACGTAGTACTTAACCTGTTTTTAGTAATTGTGTTTAAGATGGATGTAGCTGGTGTAGGCATAGCCACAGTTGTGGCTCAGTGTATAGCCGCAGTGCTTGTGCTACGCAGGTTTTTGAGCACAGATGAGCTTTACAGGCTTGACAGAACAAAGCTTAAAATAAACAAGCACAGGCTTTTGCAGATGTTCAGAGTAGGGGTGCCGGCAGGACTGCAGAGTGTTGTTTTTAATATCGCCAATGTAATAATACAGTCGTCTGTAAATTCTTTTGGCGCTGTTGTAATGGCCGGCAATGCTTCGGCTACAAGCATAGAGGGTATATTGTTTACTGCCATGAACTCGTTTAACCAGGCGGGCCTTACTTTTACAAGTCAGAATCTTGGCGCAAAGAAAATTAAAAGGATTAAAAAAGTGCTTATTGACTGTGTATTGCTGGTTATTATTGTTGGAATAATAGTTGGTGGCGGTATGTATATAACGTCTGATTTCCTGTTGGGTATTTACTCAAAGGACCCTGAGGTAATGAGGTATGCGTCAATGAGGTTTACGCTGATGTGCGCAACATATTTTATCTGCGGAGCTATGGACACAACAACAGGAGTGCTGAGAGGAATGGGATACTCGTTCTTTTCAATGTGTATTTCGCTTATATGTGTATGCGGTATACGTCTTTTGTTTGTATTTACGTATTTTCAGACACATAGGACATATTTTACATTGTTTTTGTCTTACCCGCTTTCGTGGATTGCCGCTTTTGCGGTGGAGATGGTTTTATTTGTGTATGGATACAGAAAGCTTATACGTGCGAACCCTGAAAATGACATATTTACAGAAGCCAAGGTGTGATTTTGGAATTTGATATTGAAGATTTAATAGGTATAAAGTATAATTAATCTGGAATGTTTTATTTTTAACATATTCAGGCAAAAACAGAAAAGGAGTGTAAAAATGATAAAAGATACTATGAAAGCTTTAACAGCTTACGATAAAGAGGTTGGAGAGGCTCTTGAGCTCGAATTTAAACGTCAGAACAGAAACCTTGAGCTTATAGCTTCAGAAAACATTGTTTCGGAGCCTGTAATGATGGCTATGGGGAGCATACTTACAAATAAGTACGCTGAAGGATATCCTGGAAAAAGATATTACGGCGGCTGTGAAAATGTAGATATTATTGAACAGATAGCTATTGACAGGGCTAAGGAGCTTTTTGGCTGTGATTATGCCAATGTTCAGCCGCACTCTGGAGCACAGGCCAATATGGCAGTATTCTTTGCCATGCTTGAGCCGGGAGACACTGTTATGGGCATGAACCTTGCTCATGGCGGTCACCTTACACATGGAAGTCCTGTAAATATGTCGGGCAAGTATTTCAATATTGTTCCTTACGGTGTTGATGACGATGGATTTATAGACTATGACGAGCTTAGGAGGATTGCTCTTGAGACCAAGCCAAAGCTTATTGTAGCCGGCGCTTCAGCTTATGCCAGAAAAATAGATTTCAAAAAATTCAGAGAGGTTGCAGACGAGTGCGGCGCATATTTAATGGTAGACATGGCGCATATCGCAGGCCTTATAGCAGCAGGCCTTCACGAAAGCCCTGTACCATACGCTGATGTTATTACAACAACAACACATAAAACTCTCAGAGGCCCTAGAGGCGGACTTATACTTGCGAATAAAGCGGCAGAGGAAAAATTCAATTTTAACAAAGCTATTTTCCCTGGCATTCAGGGCGGACCGCTTATGCATGTTATAGCTGGAAAGGCAGTATGCTTTGGAGAAGCGCTTAAGCCGGAATTTAAGGAATATCAGAGTCAGGTTGTTAAAAATGCCAAAGCTCTTGCCGACGGTCTTATGAGTCATGGGTTAAAGCTCCTTACAGGCGGCACAGACAATCACCTTATGCTCCTTGACTTGAGAGGTACAGATGTAACTGGCAAAGAGCTTCAGAACAAATGCGATGAAGTTTATATCACACTTAACAAGAATGCTGTGCCAAATGACCCAAGAAGCCCATTTGTAACATCAGGTGTGAGGATAGGAACACCTGCCGTTACATCAAGAGGGCTTGTTGAAGAAGATATGGCAAAGGTCGCTGAGCTTATAAACTATGCTGTTACAGACTTTGAAGCAAAAGCAGACTATATACGGGCTGAGGTTACAAAGATATGTGACAAATACCCAATCTATAAATAATTTAAAGCGGATTTAAAACCGCTTGAGTTTATTGACTGCAAAGACAAAAACACTGTCCGGTTGGTAGTCCGGGCACGCCGTATATCGGTGTCAGTAACCTGCCTCCTTGGTTGTCCGGTCTTTGCTTAGGCTTTTAAGGAGGAATTGAATATGGATAAGACTATGTTTGCTATGACAGTTTTTTTTGACGGGCAGTTTTGGTCTGGGGTATATGAAAGGCAGGATGGAAATATATATTCTGTCAGCAAGTTTGTATTTGGCCCTGAACCAAAGGATTATGAAATTTATTCATTTCTGCTTGAAAATTGGAAAAGGCTGAGGTTCAGTCCATATGCGCAAGCTGATATTGCTGTACAGAAGTACATTAATCCCAAACGGATGCAGAGAAGTGTAAAAAAGGAGCTTCAAAACACGGGAATAGGGACAAAAGCACAGCAGGCGCTTAAAGCACAACAGGAAAATGCTAAAGCTGAGAGAAAAAAATATAATCGCAGGCTGAAAGAGCTGGACAGAGATTATATTTTTACTCAAAAACAGGAAAAGCGTAAAAAGAAACATAAGGGTCATTAAGTTAAATTTAAACCATAAGTCCGGTTTTAGGCACCGGATTTATGGTTTTATTTTGGCTTAAAAAATTTGTCAAAAAGTCTTGAAAAATTCATTATATTGGTATTATTATTAAATGTCTGTATAATTTAATGTAATTATAATTTAGGGGGATTTGAGTGTTATGAATAGTTTTAAGCCTAAACTTTTTACAGTCCTGAAAACTTATAATAAAGAACAGTTTGCACAGGACGTTGTAGCAGGTATTATAGTGGCAATTATTGCACTGCCGCTTTCTATTGCACTTGCTCTTGCTTCTGGAGTGGGGCCGGAGCAGGGGCTGTATACAGCTATTGTGGCAGGCTTTATTATTTCGTTTTTAGGCGGCAGCAGGGTGCAGATATCGGGGCCAACGGCGGCTTTTGCGTCGATAGTAGCAGGCATTGTGGCTACAAAGGGCATGGAGGGCCTTATGGTAGCTACAGTGCTTGCCGGTTTGTTTCTTATTATTATGGGTGTGTTTAAATTCGGCAGCCTTATCAAATTTATACCATATACTATAACTACAGGATTTACTTTTGGAATTGCCGTAACAATCGCTGTGGGGCAGGTAAAAGATTTTACTGGTCTAAAATTTTCATCATCTCCAATAACAACAATGGAAAAGCTTTCAGCAATTTTCAGCAGTATAAGCACTATAAATTATGTTGCTTTGGCAGTTGGCGTTATTTCATTGGCAGTTCTTATAATAATGCCTAAAATAAAAGCTCTGGATAAAATTCCGCCTTCTCTTATAGCGGTTATACTTTCAGCCGCCATAGTTAAGGTTTTTGATTTGAATGTCAATACTATTGGAGACTTATATACTATTTCCTCCAGACTTCCGTCTATAGCAATACCGGATATTTCATTTGATGTTATAAAGTCATCTATACCGGACGCTTTTACTATAGCGGTGCTTGCGGCTGTGGAATCTTTGCTTTCATGTGTTGTGTCAGATGGAATGATTGGCGACAGGCATAATTCAAATATGGAGCTTATAGCTCAGGGGGCTGGCAATATAGGTTCGGCATTGTTTGGAGGAATACCGGCAACCGGAGCCATAGCAAGAACAGCGGCTAATATTAAAAACGGCGGACGTTCACCTATAGCGGGAATGGTGCATTCGGCTGTACTGCTTATAATACTTGTTGTTCTCATGCCATATGCGGCGCTTATTCCAATGCCGGCAATTGCCGCTATACTTTTTATTGTGGCGTACAATATGAGCGGCTGGAGAGAGTGTGTCAGCCTTTTAAAAACTTCTCCAAAGAGTGATGTGGCGATACTGCTGGTTACACTTGTGCTTACAGTTGTGTTTGACCTTGTTGTAGCTATAATTGCCGGGCTGCTGTTGGCGGCTATATTGTTTATGAAACGTATGGCCGATGTTACTGAGGTTGAGAGCTGGAAATACATAGGTGAAAATGGTGTTGATGCCGATAATATAAACCTTAAGGCTGTACCTGAAGGCACACTTGTTTTTGAACTGAACGGACCGATGTTTTTTGGTGTAGCCGATAAAATTTCAAGGCTGATGTTTGATAAAACAAAAGATGTGCTTATATTGAGGATGCGTGGTGTTCCAGCTATGGATATCAGCGCTTTGAGAAGCCTTAAAAGTCTTTATTCGGACTGCAAAAAAAATAATATAACGCTTATATTGTCACATGTAAACGAGCAGCCCATGAAGGTTCTGGAAAAGTCAGGGTTTGTTAATGAAATAGGGAAAAATAATATATGCAGGTGCATAGATGACGCTATAAAGAGGGCGGAAGAAATTAAATAGCTTGTTTTTTTGCAGTGCTTTTGGTCTATTTGGAAATATTTATTTGTTTAATGCAAACAAATACTGTATAATTAAAACATTGATTTTAGTGTTGTAATATTATATAAAAATGAAAGCGGTGGGTTTTTGAGATATATAAATGAATTGCGTGAGGGAGAAAATATTGTTGGGCACTATCTATGCAAATCAAAGCAGACTTTAAAATCAAGGGCTGGTAAAAGCTACTATTCTTTAAAGTTGCAGGATAAAACAGGGCTTCTGGACGGAAAGGTTTGGGAGCTGAATAACGAGATAAAAAGTTTTGACGAGAATGATTTTATTAAGATAGATGGTACAGTGCTTATATATAACAACGAGCCGCAGATAAACATCAGGCGCATAAGGAAAAGTATGGACGGCGAGTATGACCCGATGGACTATATACCAAGCACTGAAAAGAACACAGATGAGATGTATAAGTCACTTGTTGGATATATAAACACAATAGGCGACAAATATGTTAAAAAGCTGCTGGATGAGATTATTGTTAAGAACAGTGATGTTTCGGCAAATTTAAAAATGCATTCAGCGGCACGTACACTGCACCATGGCTACCTTGGAGGACTCCTTGAGCATACCCTTTCTGTAACTGAAATATGTGATTTTATGAGCGGGCGTTATAAAAGGGTAAACAGAGACATACTTTTGTGCTGCGCGATGCTTCATGATATAGGAAAAATATATGAGCTGTCACAGTTTCCTGTAAATGAATATACTGATGACGGCCAGCTTTTGGGCCATATTTTTATAGGCGCGGAAATGATACATGACGCAGCGTCAAAAATTGACGGTTTTCCAAAGGAGCTTGAAAGCATTATCAAGCACTGTATATTGGCACATCATGGCGAGTATGAATACGGTTCTCCTGAGTTGCCTAAAACAATGGAGGCTTTTATACTGCATTGTGCGGACAATATGGACGCTAAAGTCAAGGCTATTGAGGAAGCTATAGATAATGACAGCACACAGGGGCACTGGATAGGCTTTAATAAAATGATGCAGAGGAATATAAGAAAGACTGATTATTGATGGACTTATTTAATGATAAAAGAACTATTACAGCAAATGAGATAAATAAGTTTTGTTACTGCCCGTACCAGTGGTATTATGAGAGGCTGTATGGCAGAAAAGAGCTGTCAAGGCTTGCAGCTGAAAGAAACGCGGAGCTTGGACTTACAGACAAAAGGCTCAGCAATTTTAATTCTGGCCTTGAATACCACAGTGGAATAAGATTCAGACGCGGCTTGGGTATCGGGGCAGCAATAGTTTTAGTGGTTTTTATATTGTTTGTTTTATTTGTTCTAAAGGTGAAAAACTTTGTTTAACTTGGTAAATGTTTCAATAGCTTTTGCGGCTTTAGTTATAATAATATTATTATTTTCGCTGTTTAATAAAAAGGCGGTACGGATAAAAAAAGAACGGGTCTCTTTTAATATTAAAGGCTGTAGAGTAATCTATTCTGATACGAGGCCTGAAAAAAAAGACCAAAATATAGAGTACAGTACCCTTTTAAAATCAGATAAATATGATATTCAGGGGAAGCCGGATTTTATATTTGAAAATAAATTCAAAAAGCTGCTTGTTCCTGTAGAAATAAAAAGCGGTTTAATAAAAGACGACTCATTACCTCATAAAGGCGATTTAATGCAGCTTGCGGCTTATTTTGCCATAGTTGAGGAGGAGTATGGCAGAAAAATCAGGTTTGGAAAAATTATGTACAAAGATTATATGTTTACTGTATACAATACTCCGTTCCTCAGAAAAGAGCTTATCAGAACCTTGGACAGTATGAGGTTAATGCTTGACGGTGAGCGATACGAAACACAGTCGGAATTTATAAAATGCCGGCACTGTTTATGTAAAATGACGGTTTGTGAGTTTTATGAGAAGTGAGGTTAATTATGGCTGACTTATGTCCTGTTGAAAAGAACAAAGAATATATAATGAGTGTTACAGACATCGGAAACGATGGTGAGGGAATAGGGCATATAGAAGGGTTTGCTGTTTTTGTCAAGGACGCCCTGCCAGGGGAAAAGATAAGGGTTAAAATAACAAAGGCAAATAAAAAGCTCGCATACGGAAGACTTATGGAAATTATTGAACATTCAGAATACAGGACAGAACCGGAATGTCCTGTTTTTAAACGTTGCGGCGGGTGCAGTCTGCAGCATTTATCTTATGAGGCCCAACTGGATTTTAAGACAAAAAAAGTTAAAGACGCTCTTATGAGGATAGGCGGTTTTAAAAATCCACAGGTAAAAGACGCGTTTGGTATGGATAAACCATACTTTTATAGAAACAAAGCGCAGTTTCCAGTCAGAAAGGGAAATCAAGGTGTTGATATAGGATTTTATGCAAAGCGGAGCCATGATATTGTGAATATAGACTCCTGTATGATTCAAAATAGTATAAATGACAAGGTAATAAAGATTGTAAGAGAATATATAACAGAGGAAAATATTGAGCCTTATGATGAGATTTCGGGCAAGGGCTTGATACGGCATATTGTTACAAGAATTGGCCATGTAACAGGTGAGGTCATTGTATGTATTGTTGTTAATGGCAGCTCAATACCTAAAAAGAACAAGCTGGTTGAAAAGCTTTTGTGCATTGATGGAATTAAAGGAATTTTACTGAATGTAAATAAAAAGAATACAAATGTTATACTAAGTGATATTACAAAAGTGCTTTGGGGCAGGGATTATATAATTGATTATATTGGTGACATTAAATTTCAGATTTCAATAAACAGCTTTTATCAGGTTAATCCTGTACAAACCAATTTCCTCTACAGCAGAGCTATGGAACTTGCCGGACTGACCGGAAACGAAAACGTACTTGATATATATTGTGGTATTGGAACAATTTCTCTGTTTTTAGCCCGGAAAGCTAAAAAAGTCATAGGTGTTGAAATTGTTGAGAAAGCGATAGAAGATGCCAAACGTAATGCCAAGCTGAATAACATAAATAATGCCGAGTTTATTGCGGGCCCAGCTGAAAAAATAATATCTGAAGTATATAGTAACGGTTTTATGGCGGATGTTGTTATAGTTGACCCTCCAAGAAAAGGCTGTGATATTAACGTAATAAACACAATAATTGAAATGATGCCAAAGAGGGTTGTTTATGTATCATGCGACCCTTCGACTTTAGCGAGAGATTTAAAAATTCTTAGCGATAACGGATACTCGATAGGTGAAGCTGAGCCGGTTGACCAGTTTTGCCATACGACACACGTTGAGACGGTAGTATTGATGTCAAGGGTACAGAAATAAAAGCCGAAGAATGGCTTAAAATAAGGGATTTCCGAGGATTGGGAGTGTGATGCAGCAATTCCGGTTCTCGGATTTTTTCTTTGGGGCATAATGAAAAAGGCTCTAAAATGTGTAGGGTTGAATTGACAGGATGAAAACAGGGGTAGGTTGTAGAGATAGGATTGTTATGAGGGTAGGTTGAGAAGATAACATTATTATGGTACAGGAGGACGAGCAGATGGCTTATGGAAAATCAATAGAATTATTTTTAGCGAATGGCACAGCTGACAGCCTTATAACAGCAGAACTTTCTAACTGGAATGGTAAAGCAATTAAGATTCCAAGAATAGAAGTCAATGACTGTAAGCGTGATGATATAAAAGGCGCAGGGATTTATTTTCTGTTTTGTAAGGAAGATGATGACTCGGATTCTGTATATATCGGTGAAGCCGAAAATATACAAGAACGGCTCATTCAGCATTTGCGCGATTACTCAGCTGAAAAAGAAAAATACTATTGGAATACGGCGGTTTTGTTTGTAGGCAGAGACCTGAATAAAGCACTTATCAGATACCTTGAAAATCGTTTAGTTGAGATGGCAAGGGCGAGTAAAAGATATCTTGTTTTAACGAAGAATACATACCGCAATACTGTAATGAAGGAATCACAGGTTGCTGCAATGGAGGAATTTGTAGAAAACATCAAAATACTCATCAATGCATTAGGGTACAAGGTGCTTGAACCGATGATTCAAAATGACAGCATCTCCAAGCATGATAATCAGATGCTTTATCTGAATGTTGGAAATGCTTCAGCAACAGCAATGGTTACGACAGAGGGTTTTGTGTTAATTGCAGGCTCATCTGTGAATGAGAAAACCACTATGAAATCCCTGAGTGCAGGAATGATAAAGCTAAGAAATAAGCACTTGGAATCTGGAAAGGTGAAAGACTGGAAAACAACAGAGGATATCCTCTTTTCCAGCTCTTCGGCAGCAGCAGATTTTGTTTTAGGATATAGTGTTAGCGGTCCGGCAACTTGGAAGGATAAGAGTGGCAGAACGCTGAAAGAAATTGAAGCGGAATGATTACATAATGAAATAACAAAGAGCGGCAATGAGGGCACACGTTCTCTTGCTGCTCTTTTAAATGCAAAGGAAAGTCAGTGTGAAAGTAATTGAAAAAATAATTACTTTTTGGTATGCTTTAATCACGGCAAAGTGCGTCTAAGGAGGATAGTTATGTCGGAAAAAAGAAAAAGTATTATACCAATGGAACATTATAATATGTCGGACTTTTTGAAAGGACAGGCGTCTAAAATATTTACGTCAGTTTCCGAAGAAGATAAGGCTGGTTTTGTATTAAAGCATGGCAAACCGATGGCAGTAATTATTTCAAATGAGCGATATGAACGCCTTTTAAAAGAGGGTATTGACATTAATGAATACTAAAAAGGCTGATAACTGAAGAACACGGAGGAATATAACATGAATAAGAAACAACTCGCGGCAACTATTTGGAAGTCAGCTAATGAGATGCGTTCAAAAATTGAAGCGAATGAATATAAGGATTATATCCTTGGCTTTATATTTTATAAATACCTTTCGGAGAAAGAAATGCGATTCTTCGTGGATCAAGGAATGTCTGAAGACGAAATCAGGAAGATGGATGAGTCTGATGAAGATTTTGTGAATTACACAAAAGACACTATCGGTTACTTTATTTCTTATGAGAATCTTTTTTCCACATGGATTGATAAGAGTGACGATTTTGATGTGTCTGATGTGCGGACCGCTTTGTCTGCGTTCAATCGACTGATTAGCGATTCACATAAAAAAGTATTTGAGAAGATTTTCAACACCCTTCAGACAGGATTGTCTAAATTGGGTGAAACAGCATCCACGCAAACTAAATCGATTAATAATTTAATTAAGTTGATTAAGAAGATTCCGATGGACGGCAAACAGGATTACGATATTTTGGGATTTATCTATGAATATCTTATCAGCCAATTTGCAGCAAACGCAGGTAAAAAGGCGGGTGAATTCTATACTCCACATGAAGTATCAGTATTAATGTCTGAAATTGTAGCAAATCATTTGAAGGGCAGAAAGGAAATCCGTATCTATGACCCGACCTCAGGCTCGGGATCCTTGCTCATAAATATTGGGTCATCGGTTGCAAAATATCTTGATGGAAATAACAGAATCACATACTATGCGCAGGAGCTGAAAGAAAACACATTCAATCTGACAAGAATGAATCTTGTTATGCGTGGAATTGACCCTGCTAATATTTATGTCAGAAACGGAGACACGTTGGAGGAGGATTGGCCATTTTTTGATGGAGAGGATATTGAGCATTATCAGCTAGTTCGTGTGGATGCGTTAGTTTCAAATCCACCTTATTCACAAAAGTGGGATCCAAAAGGTAAGAAGCATGACCCTCGCTTCTCTGATTACGGAGTTGCACCGAAGGGAAAAGCTGATTTTGCATTTCTTTTGCATGAGCTCTACCATTTGGAAGAAGACGGAATCATGACGATAGTTCTTCCACATGGTGTCCTTTTCCGCGGAAATGAAGAATATACCATCAGAAAGAATCTTGTGGAAAAGAACAATATCGATGCAATTATAGGTCTGCCTGCAAATATCTTTTTCGGAACACCTATTCAAACATTGGTTATGGTTTTAAAGAGGCAAAGAAAGGATACCGATATTCTAATAATTGATGCATCCAAAGGCTTTGAGAAGGCTGGAAAAAGCAATAAACTACGCTCATCCGACATCAAGCGAATTGTTGACTGCATCTGTGACCGTGCGGTTATACCAGGGTTTTCTGAACGGGTTAGCAAAGAGACGGTTCGGGAGAATGATTATAATCTAAATATTCCTCGTTATGTAGATTCTTTTGAACAGCCAGAGCCGTGGGATCTGCATTCAATCATGTTTGGAGGTATCCCTAACACAGAACTCGATCAATTGGAGATGTACTGGACAGCCTTCCCAGGACTTCGCACGGATATTTGCAAGCCATTATCTGATAAATATGTACAATTTGTGTCTGCGGATATTGACAAGGTTGTTAGAAATCATGCGTCTGTTATCCGTTATAGAGAAAGTTATATCGCCGCTTTTTCTGATTTGCGAGAACAGCTGAAACAAACTCTTATAGGGAATTATCAGAGTGTATCACCATTGACAGAAGAAGATATGATTTCAACAGATATCTTTAGACGTTTGGAAACAGCTGTATCTATCGATAAATATGAAGCATTTCAAGCGCTTGACGATGCGTGGGGACAGATAGCTACTGATTTGGAGATAATTCAGACAGAGGGAGATGCCTCCATTACACAAGTGGATCCTCATTTGGTTACAAAAAAGAAGGATGACAAAGAGATTGAAGTTCAGGATGGATGGGAAGGACACATTCTGCCATTCGAGTTAGTACAGGAAATGCTGTTAACAGACGAAACACATGAACTGCGAACATTGGAAAGAAAACTGGCATCAGTTTGTGCTACCTATAATGACCTTATAGACACACTTTCTGATGAAGAAAAAGACACAGGAATTCTTAATGATACCGCTACGGCTTTTGTCACTAAAGAAGTGAAAGCAAAGGTTGCTGAGGTTCTTGATGACATTGAGAACGATGAAATCCTTGCATTACAAGAGTATCTCGCTTTGCCAAAGAAAGATAAGAGTGGTTTTGTAGAAAGAACTAAAACTGTAGATTGGGCTGCTATGGAGCCAAATAAGAGTGGGTTATATACAAAGGCAGTAATTACTGAGAGAATCAATAAATTGAAGCAACAGTACAACTTCCCGGAAGAAACTTATGAATCAAAATTGAAGAGTATTGTGATCAACATGGATTTGGAGAGTGAACTTCGCAAGAAAATCAGAGAAAAGGCAAGCGCACTTCATGAGAAAACAAAGTTATTGATAGAGAATATGGAAATAGAGCAAGCACTACAGCTTCTGGAAGAAAAATGGAATGCTCCTATCATACAAGGTATTATGGAATTGCCTGAAAACCTCATTCGAAATCTGATAATCGAACTTGTTGATTTGTCTAAGAAGTATGCTGTAACTTTTTCAGAAGTTGGTACAAAAATCGATACAGTGGAAACCAATGTATCAGGCTACCTATCTCGATTGACTGGTGATGCTTATGACACAAAAGGATTGGCAGAGTTGAAGCATTTGTTGGGGGGTGAATAATATGACTAGAAAATTGTCTCCGCCGATACAATTTGGCAAATTTTCGGAAGATTGGGAACAACATAAATGTGGAGATGTGCTTTCAGAGAGTCGCGAAGTGGGACATTCTGGAGATATTGCAAAAAAACTAACGGTGAAGCTTTGGGGAAAAGGCGTATATGCAAAAGATGATAAAGGAAGTATTGCAACACAGTACTATGTTCGTCATGCTGGGCAGTTTATCTATAGCAAGTTGGATTTTTTAAATTCTGCATTTGGGGTTATACCCAAGGAACTTGATTTTTTTGAATCTACCGCTGATTTGCCCGCTTTCGATTGTAATGGAGTTAATCCATATTTCATGTACTACAGAGCAATACAACCAAGTTTTTATGTCAAAAACGGAATAGTTGCTGATGGTACTCGAAAAGCAAAAAGAATTCATGTTGATACATTTTTAAGTATGCCATTAGTGCTACCAAGCAGTACAGAACAAGATACGATTGTAGGGTTTCTTCAGGAATTCGACAATTGTATAATTCTTCATCAGTGTAAATGTGATAGGCTTGTTGCTGCTAAAGCATCCATGTTGGATAAACTATTTGTACAAGAAGCAGAAATCACTCCAAAAATCCGATTTGGAGAATACACAAAGCCTTGGAGAAAAGTGAGATTGGGTGAAATTGTTGTTCCCTATTCGAATCCAGTAGAAACTCCACATGATGGATATGAGCGATTGGGTATTCGCAGCCATGGAAAGGGTGTATTTCATGATTATGTTGAAGCGGGAAATGAACTTGGTACAGCACAGATGCACAGGGTTGCTGCACATAATTTAATTGTGAATATTACATTTGCGTGGGAACACGCTGTTGCTATTACCTGTGATGATGACGATGGAAAACTGGTATCCCACCGTTTTCCACAGTTTTCTATGACGGATGATATTTATGACCAGTTCTTGAAATATTTAATCTTGGATACGAAATTTCGACACCATCTTCTGCTTTCATCTCCTGGTGGTGCCGGGCGAAATCGTGTACTCAAAGTTCCTGAAATGTTTGAGTATGAAATGATGATTCCAGAGATTGAAGAACAGAAAGAAATTGCAGGTTATTTAAATTCATTAGATGAATTGATTGAATTGTACAAGGTACGTGTGGAAATGTTGAAAAACATAAAGACAGCGTTTCTTCAAAAAATGTTTGTGTAGGAGGTGGAATAGATGACTTTCGATGACGAAAAGAAATTTGAAGCAGCCGTCATAGAACAGCTTATAGAATATGGCTGGGAGAAACGTGTTCTTCACTATCCCACGGAGAAGGAGTTGATTCGCAACTGGGCGGAGATTCTCTTTAATAACAATCGTCAACAGGATGTTTTGAATGATTGTCCATTGACTGATGGTGAAATGGCACAGATTATGGAGCAAATTGTTCGATTGCATACGCCTGTTAAATTGAATGATTTTATCAATGGAAAAAGTGTGGGCATTAAACGCGACAATCCGGATGACAAACAGAACTTCGGAAAAGAAGTGAGTCTCAAGATTTATGATAGGCGGGAAATTGCATATGGGCAGAGCCGATATCAAATAGTGCAACAACCTCAATTCAAGACGGCACCACGGCTAAATGATAGGCGTGGTGATTTAATGTTGCTCATCAATGGTATGCCTGTTATCCATATAGAGTTAAAAAAAAGCGGCATTCCGGTTAGCAATGCATATAATCAAATTGAAAAATATGCCCATGAAGGTGTTTTCACTGGGTTGTATTCACTTGTACAAGTATTTGTAGCAATGGAACCTGCTGAGACGGTTTATTTCGCAAACCCAGGGCCCGATGGTGTATTCAACAAATCATTTTATTTTCATTGGGCTGATTTTGATAATGTGCCATATTCAGATTGGCAGGACGTGGTGAAATATCTTCTGAATATTCCCATGGCACACGAATTAATTGGCTATTACACGATTCCAGATGCTAAAGATGATACACTTAAAGTAATGCGCAGTTATCAGTATCGTGCAGCAAAAGAAATATCTGACGCGGTTATGAGTAAGGATTGGAATGACACCAATAATCTGGGTGGGCATATTTGGCATACCACGGGATCGGGCAAAACTCTAACCAGTTTTAAGTCGGCTCAACTAATTGTCAGTGCAAGGACTGCTGACAAGGTGGTTTTTTTAGTTGATAGAAAGGCCCTTGGAAAACAATCGTTTGATGACTATAGTGCTTTTGCCAGTGCAACAGAGGAAATTCAAGACACAGCCGATACAGATGTTCTTGTGGACAAAATGAGAAGCGATGATTATAGCGACTCGTTAATAATAACGTCTATTCAGAAGCTGAGTAAGGTCACACGCGATGCTGAAAATGTTAAGAGTGCGGACTTAGACAAGATTGTTTCTAAGAGAATTGTTATCATAATCGACGAGGCACACCGTTCA
This sequence comes from Lachnospiraceae bacterium NSJ-143, assembly GCA_022867625.1. GTDB lineage: Bacteria > Bacillota > Clostridia > Lachnospirales > Anaerotignaceae > Neoanaerotignum_A. The sequence goes on along the minus strand of JALIFM010000006.1, from coordinate 145,639 downwards.
ACATTCGGTGATATGCTAACCAATATAAAGACTACATTTACCCATGCAATTATTTTTGGTTTTACAGGGACACCAATTCAGGATGTTAACAGCAAGAAGGATAATACCACTACTACCGTATTCGGGGATGAATTGCATAGGTATACACTAGCTGATGGCATTCGGGATAAAAATGTACTGGGGTTTGATCCATACATGGAAATGACATACACCGATATGGAGCTGCGAGAGCAAGTGGCTCTGATGAAGGCAAAAGCCGGAAGTATAAGCGAAGTGTTGGGCAATCTACAAAAAGAAAAGATATACTATAAGTTCATGGATCAGACCAAGGTAAAAATGGTTGGAGAATGGCGCGGAACAAAATATATCAAGGGCATTGAAGATTATATCCCCAATTCACAGTATGTTCGAGATGAACACAAAGAAGCGGTTGTTGATAATATCACCAAATACTGGAATGTGTTCAGCAGGGGCGGTCTGTTCCATGCTATTCTTGCTACGCACAGCATCCCAGAGGCTGTGGCTTATTATAGAATGTTCAAAGATCAAGTACCACATCTAAGAGTGACTGCGGTGTTTGATCCGAATATTGATAATGAGGGCGGAGGTTCTTTAGAAAAAGAGGATGGAATTGTCGAAATACTAGATGATTACGAGGCTAATTTTGGATCGTCTTTTTCTATTGCTACATATGATGAGTTTAGAGAAGATGTTCAATTACGTCTTGCCCATAAGAAGCCATATAATCATGTAGGTAAAGAAAAACAAATAAATCTTTTGATTGTTGTTAATCAAATGCTTACTGGGTACGATTCGAAATGGATAAATACGCTTTATCTTGACAAGATACTTGAATATGAGAATCTCATTCAGGCTTTTTCGAGGACCAACAGATTGTATGGTGATGAGAAACCATTTGGCATCATTAAGTATTATCGCCGTCCACATACAATGAAACGTAATATTGATGCTGCGGTGAAAGCATATTCTGGAGATATTCCAACAGGACTATTTGTGGACAAATTACCGGAAAATCTGAACAGTATGAATCGTTTTTATGATGAAATATTTGACCTTTTCAAAAATGCTGGGATATCCAACTTTGAAAAACTGCCAGATGAAAATGCAGAAAGACGTAAATTTGCAAAATTGTTTAAATTATTCAATCAGCGATTAGAAGCGGCTCAGATACAAGGTTTTAACTGGAGTAAAGATACTTACACAGTCACAGAGCAGGATGGGTCGGAATCCTATATTGTTCTACATTTTGATAATGATGCTTACGTTGCACTGTTACAAAGATATAAGGAACTTCCGTCTGGTGGTGGAGGTGGCATGGGCGGCGAACCGCCATTTGAAATTGATACTCATATCACGGAAATAAATACCGATGCCATCGATGCCGATTATATGAATTCCCGCTTTGATAAGTTTTTCAAACTGTGGCAACAGGGCGAATATGATCAAGCAGCAATGGACTTGGCTATGAAAGATTTGCACAAGTCTTTTGCAATGCTGTCCCAGATAGAACAGAGATATGCAAACCTGTTCATTGGATATATACAGTCAGGAGAAGTCATATTTGATCCAACTATGACATTCCGTGATTATATTGCCAAGTATATGCGGAAAGCAGAAGATGCACGAATTGCCCGTATTGTACGCAGACTTGGTTGCTATGAGGATTTATTGAGAAAACTCATTGATCGAAAGGTCAACGATTCGAATTATAAAGAATTTGGCTATTTTGATGAACTTGTTTTATCTGTTGATAAGTCAAAGGCAGAAAGATTCTTTATTGCTGTTGAGAAGGAAAAATACAAACCATTTCGGTTACAAATGTTAATCACAAAGTATCTGAAGAATTTTGTGATTAGTGGTGGAATTGATTCTTACGCAGATATCATCGATGGAGGAAGAAAGGCGTCAAAAGCTTCGGAACAGGACGTTGGGCAAGAAACGAATAGACATCAGTCGGGTGATACATTTGACTTTGAAGATGTCAGTGAACCTGATGAAAAATCATGTGATGAAGTTGTTACGAGAACGACCGTTGGTGCCAAGCAACTTTCTAATTGGTATAGTACAAGTAAAGCTGTTGCATGCATGATGGATACGGGTTGTTTTGCGTATATTGAGGATAAGATTTGTTTAGATGAGCCTAAATATGTTGAACGTCAAGAATCCGGTAAGATGAGATTGACTCAGTATGCAAAAGACCATGAAGAAGAATGCTTCCTGCAGTTCAAGATTGATTCTGATGGAGAACTTCATTATGTTAAGTTACCAGAATGTGTTGCTGATAAAGAATTCCGCTATACAGATTATATTTCAGAAGACATATTGAAGAAATTCGGGTTAGTAAATGAGATAGCAGAAAGAATGTTGGAAGCAATAAAGGATATGGCATTCGGAGATGCGTTGCGAGAATTGATGAGTAAGAGAATTTGTAATTACAGTGTTGGCTTATTAAGAAGTACGACAGGACTTGACAATAACACAATAGACAAAATGTGGAAAGGCAAGAGCCTTACAAAGGTTAATGTAATATCTGCCTGTTTAGGACTTCATTTGCCGTTTCCTGTGTCTAATACAATGGTAGAGGTGGCTGCCATAACTCTTAATATGTTTATGGGTTCTCCCGATGTTAAATCAGAGAATAGAACATATCAGAGTTTGTTATCTTTGAGATGGGCTTCTGATTATGGAGATATTTATGATGGTTTAAAAATGGAGGGTATGGAGAGGTTAATTAAGCAACCACCAATTTAACAAACTGTTTTACATCATTAGAGGTTGGAGTAAAATCTAACCTCTTTTTTTATGTCTAAAATTTCAAAAATAAATTTTTTTGAATTTTGTTCAATAGCTTTTTTCACAGTGTTTTCTAGAAGGTATCCAGAGTAGGGCACCTTTTATTTTTTTGCTCTCATTAATGAAAAAGTAATACATCGTTTTCATTGATATTTGTTCAACGGGCAAACAAGATCGTTTTGTTAGACTGTAGATACAACATAATCTCACAGCCTGAGATGCGCATTAAGGCGGCGGGATACATAGTAGGTTTGAGCACAGATTTTTTCTGTGGACAAGCCGATGATGTACCCACCGTGTCTTGTCATGCCATTTTTAGGTACAGGAGTCGGTGGACACATAAATCCATCGACTCCTTTTATGTTCCTGCCGCCACTATCCGGGCGGAAAGGCAGGGACTTTATGAGAAAGTTCAAGACAGCGGAGAAAAACCGCACCAACTATGTCTATTACACCGCAGAGGGCAAGAAAATTGTTCTCACATCGAATGATGTGGACAGCACCTGGATTGCATTGCTGCATGATGAGGACGATGAGTCTGTAGATGCAGACCGCAGAGAGGATTATCACGTTCCCGTTCATTATGATGCCTACTCTGATGGAGAGGGCGATGATGCCGCAGATCGTAATTCCTATCTGGAGGATGATACATTCAATCCATTTGAACAGCTGATTCAGTCTATGGATGCGGCGGAGCATGAGGACAAGCTGCAGAAGCTGAAAGCAGCAATCAAAACCTTACAGCCACAACAGCAGGCTCTTATTCAAAAGGTCTTTTATGACGGCCGCACCAACGTGGATATTGCGGCAGAGGAAGGTGTCACCGAAGCCGCCATTCGTAATCGTCTGAAAAAGATTTATACAAACCTCGCAAAGAAAATTTAAAATCAAGGGTTCGATTTCCTGATCCTTTTGGCTTATAGACAGAGGGGCAGGAAAAAGGATACACCAGCACAAAGACCTTCAGTACCCCAAACGGTGACGGAGAACTGCATAATCATGTTCATACCTACTGGACGCAGGCGGGCAGGTTATTTATTTATGAAATGCTGAAAACGGATGGCATTGTTCCGCTGATCGAACAGGAGGTGTAATCGATGGGAATTGATAAGTATAATGCCGAAGGGTGCTGCTCCCCAGCGGGGAGTGTTAAGCACGGACCGAGCCGAGAGGCGAGACATTATGACCCGACTACTTATAACGCACTTACCAATATCCATCGTGATGTGATGGCAGCCGATAAAAAGGCTGCCTATCGTCCGTTGGTATATATTTGCAGCCCTTATGCGGGAGATACGGTAAGAAATGTGGCAAACGCAAGGAAATACAGCCGTTTCGCTTTTGAACAGAATACCATTCCCATTGCGGCGCATCTGTTGTTTCCGCAGTTTATGGATGATGACAATCCAACAGAGCGTCAGGCGGCGATGCATTTTAATTATGTACTCCTTGGTAAATGTGAAGAACTGTGGGTGTTTGGGGAAACCATTTCTGATGGAATGGCACATGAAATCGGCATCGCAAAGAAGCGCAGACAGAAAATCAGATATTTTCGGACGAATGTAAGGAGGTCAGACAATGAGAGTAACGCTGTATACCGCTAACTGTAAGGGCAATAAGAAAAACTGCATCTATCCCAATCGGTGCATGATTGAAGATGAAGTTGATTTCGTGGCGGCAGTGGGTTACGACCATGTGTGTGCTTGGTTTGATAAAAGCTACCGCAGTACCGATAATTTCCGCACATCGGATGTGGATGTAATGGACTGCGACAATGACCATTCCGACAATCCAGATGATTGGATATATCCGGAGAATTATGAAAAGCTGTTCCCTAATGTCAGTTATATTGTGGTGCCGAGCCGCAACAATATGAAACCGAAAGACGGTAAATCAGCAAGGCCGAGACATCATGTATATTTTCCCCATGAGCCCATTGACACGGCAGATGCCTGTGCAGCTTTGAAAGCAGTCATCCATCATAAGTTCTCGTTTTTTGATGGAAATGCACTGGACGCTGCCCGTTTTATTTATGGTTCTGCCTGTGAAGATATTGTATGGCATGAGGGCGAAATTACGATTGACTGCCTGCTGAAACCATCCATGTCTGCCATTCCCCAGGGACAGAGAAACAGCACCATGTCCCGTTTTGCAGGAAGGGTGGTCAAGCGTTATGGGGCAACCGACCATGCCTATAAGATTTTTATGGAAGAGGCAGCGAAATGTGACCCGCTTCTTGAGAAGGAAGAACTGCAGCTGATCTGGGGCAGTGCCGATAAATTCGCAGCAAAGGTGCAGAGCCAGGAAGGATATGTTGCGCCGGAGAACTACAACGATGATTTTGCTCACGAATCCTTAAAGCTTTCAGATTACTCAGACATTGGACAGGCAAAGATGGTGGTTCATGAATATGGCAATGAACTGCGTTTTACCGATGCCACGGACTATCTCAGATACAACGTAGAGTATTGGGTGGAATCCAAGCAGAGAGCCGTTGGTGCGATGGAGGAGTTTTTGGATTTATAGCTTCAGGATGCCTTGGATGAGGTCAAGCAGGCACTTGATGCCATGACTGCAAGCGGTGCAAATGAGAATGATGTAACTGCAGGAGGTAAGCGTTTTGAAAAGACGCTGGAGGGAGAACAACTGGAGTTGTACGGAAAATATCTGGCAGCAAAGCAGTATTTGGGATTTGTGATGAAACGCCGGGATATGAAATATGTGGTGTCTGCTCTGCAGGCGGCAAAGCCGATGCTTGCCATTGAAGTCAGTGACCTGGACAAAGATGATTATCTTTTGAATGTTCCTGCAGCAACCTATAATCTGATGAACGGTTTGGAAGGAGCAAGAGAACCGGAATCGGAGGATTATATCACAAAGCAGACTACCTGTGCGCCGGGTGATGTCGGAAAGCAGCTGTGACTGGATGCCCTTGATACCTTCTTCTGCAAAGACCAGGCGCTGATTGATTATGTGCAGCAGATTGTGGGCATGGCATCGGTCGGCAAGGTGTATGTGGAAGCACTCATCATAGCCTATGGCGAGGGGCGAAACGGAAAGTCTACCTTCTGGAACACCATAGCCAGAGTGCTTGGCACCTATGCGGGAAATATGTCTGCAGATACACTGACGGTCGGTTGCAAGCGAAATGTGAAACCAGAGATGGCGGAACTTAAGGGAAAGCGTCTGGTCATTGCCGCAGAACTGGAAGAAGGAATGAGGCTCAATACTTACGTCATCAAACAGCTTTGTTCCACGGATGATATCTATGCGGAAAAGAAATATAAGGATCCGTCCAAATTCACACCGAGCCATACCATTGTACTTTACACCAATCACCTGCCAAGAGTGGGTGCTAACGATGAAGGTACCTGGCGCAGACTCATTGTTATTCCCTTTAATGCGAAAATCGAGGGACGCAGTGATATTAAGAATTATGCGGATTACCTGTATCAGAATGCCGGACCGTATATCATGACTTGGATCATAGAAGGGGCACAGAAGGTAATCAGGCAGAACTTCAAGTTGTCCGTGCCGTCATGTGTAAGCGAGGCAATCGGAGAATACCGTAAGAGGAATAACTTGTTTGAGAATTTTATGGAAGAATGCTGTGACGTGGATGAGTCATTTCAGGAAAAGTCCGGCGAACTCTATGATGAATACCGTGCCTACTGTGTACGCATGGGTGAATATATCCGTAACTCTGCAGATTTTTATGCGGCACTTGAGAACGGTGGATTTCACAAGTTCAGAACAAAAAAAGCAAGATATATCAGGGGTTTGAGATTAAAATCACCGTTTGAAAATGAGGAAGAAGCATAAAAGGGAGACACCTCTTTACAAAAAGTCTCTTATAGGGTGTTTTTTCAAGAAAAAATCTTTATATAGAGGAGTTTAAGGAGGAACTGTCGGTGGTGCCACCCTTTGAAAAAAGAGGAGATAAAATGCGAGAAAAAGTATTAGAACAAAAGCTGGTAAAGGCAGTAAAAAATTCAGGAGGTGCCGCACCAAAGTTCGTAAGTCCGGGTTTGGACGGAATGCCTGACAGATTGGTACTCCTCCCTGTTGGAATGATGGGATTTGTGGAGGTAAAAGCACCGGGTGAAAAGCCACGTCCCCTGTAGCTTGCAAGGCACAGAATGCTTCGAGAGTTAGGCTTTAAGGTGTATGTCTTGGATAATGAAGAACAGATTGGAAGGAAGCTTGATGAAATACGAACCACATGATTATCAGAAATATGCCATCGGATATATTGAGTCTCACCCAATCGCTGCCGTCCTTTTGGATATGGGACTTGGCAAGACGAGCATTACCCTCACTGCACTGAATGATCTGCTGTTTGATTATTTCGAGGTGCATAAGATACTGGTCATCGCACCCCTTCGTGTGGCCAAGACAACATGGCGTGATGAGATACACAAGTGGGAGCATTTAAGTGACCTGAAGTATTCCGTGGCAGTTAGTACGGAAAAGGAAAGGCAGACAGCATTTGAAAAACAAGCGGACGTTTACATCATCAACCGAGAAAATGTGCAGTGGCTGATCGGCCACATCCCCTTTGATTTTGACATGGTGGTAATCGATGAGTTGTCCTCCTTCAAGAATCACCAAGCAAAACGGTTCAAAGCACTGATGAAAGTCAGACCGACCGTAAAAAGAGTGGTTGGTCTGACAGGAACACCAAGCAGTAACGGTCTTATGGATTTATTTGCAGAATTTAAACTGCTGGATATTGGAACAAGGCTTGGAAGGTTCATCGGGCAGTACCGAACCGCATACTTCTCCACGGATAAGCGTAACGGTCAGATTGTTTACAGCTATAAGCCGCTGCCGAATGCCGAACAGCAGATTTATGAGAAAATCTCCGATATTACGATTTCTATGAAATCCACTGACCACCTAAAGATGCCGGAACTTATCAGCACACAGTATGAAGTGGAATTGTCGTAGGAAGAAAAGAAGAAATATGAGGAACTGAAAAAGGACCTCATACTGCAACTTCCGGACGGAGAAATCACAGCCGCCAATGCCGCATCACTGACAGGAAAGCTGTAGCAGATGGCAAATGGTGCGGTTTATTCCGATGATGAGTCGATACTTCAGATTCATGACAGAAAGCTGGATGCACTGGAGGATATTATCGAATCGGCAAATGGAAAGCCTGTCCTTGTGGCATATTGGTTTCGCCATGATCTGGAACGCATCAAGAAACACTTTGCTGTGAGAGAAATCAAGACAAGCCGTGATATTGCCGATTGGAATAACGGCAGCATCCACGTGGCAGTCATTCATCCGGCATCGGCAGGTCACGGACTGAACCTGCAAAGTTGTGGTTCTGCCTTGGTGTGGTTTGGCATCACATAGTCACTGGAATTATATCAGCAGACCAATGCCAGACTGTGGCGGCAGGGACAGACGGCAGAAACGGTGGTCATTACGCACATCATTGCCAAAGGGACCATTGATGAACGGATAGTCAAGGCTTTGAAAATGAAGGATACTTCACAGTCCGCCTTGATAGATGCCGTAAAAGTCAATCTATGAAAATCAGAGTCAACCTATGACAATCCAAGCCAATCCGAGCGGACTATAAAATTTCGGAGGTAAGGATATGAGCATTATCTGGAAGTATTTAGACAAGCGTTCTTCTCCTGCCTGCGAATTGTGTGTCCTCGGCATCCCGTCAAACTGTGGACTGCGGACACCGCACATTGTGTCACGGGTGTCTGTAATCTCACTGCTCGTATTGGCAATGATAAATTCCATACTGCTGTAATCATTCAGTGCATCTGCCGCCGCAGAACGCATCTTAAAGGGCATCGAGGAAATAGACATCCTTCAGGAGCATTACCGACAGGCGGTGGAGTACATGGAATGGTTCAAGCCAGCGTGGGAACAGCTGAGTGCGGATGAACGCTATGTGCTGGGAACCTTTTATGATGAGGAAGGCAGTCAGACAGGAGCCGTTTACGAAATTTGCGACCACTTCCACATTGAGCGTTCTTCTGCTTACAACAGAAAGAACCGTGCCTTGGCAAAGCTGGCGGTTCTGCTGTACGGCAAGTGATGAGTAATACCGTGGACGCATTGTGCGGTCTGGCCTGTTATAATGATAGTATGAAAAACTGCAAAGGGAGCAACCGCCATGAGTAATACAGCGGACGCATTCCCCGGCAGGACGTGTTATACTAATAGCATGAAAGACTGTAACAGAGAGCCCTGTGGGTCACACCGACCTGCAGGGCTTTTTTTATGTCCAAAAGGAGGTGGCACCAAGTGCCAAGGAAACCGAAACAGCCGTGTGGCTACCCTGGATGTCCGAGGTTGTGTGACGGCAGGTATTGTGAGGAACACCGAAAGCTAGAAGCCAAACGCTACGAGATGTACAGCCGTGACCCGTCAGTACACCGCAAGTATGGCAGAGCGTGGAAACGCATCCGCGACAGCTATGTTAAGGAACCTCCCTTCTGCGAACAGTGCTTTGAGCGTGGAATTTTAGTCCCCGTAGCAGAGGTGCATCACAAGGTGCCTGTATCCAAAGGCGGAACACATGAGCGAAGCAATCTGATGAGCCTTTGCCGTTCCTGTCATAACAAAATTCATGCAGAGCTGGGTGACAGAAACGCACGGAACTGCCTGGGAGGGGCGTTCAGTGATGAAACCTTCGCACTGCTTATGGGTGAAGCAACGAAATACATCAGTTTTCCTTATGTATGGGGAGGCAGCTCGCCAAGCACCAGCTTTGACTGTTCAGGCTTTGTGTGCTGGAGCTATACCAAAAGCGGAGTTTATAACCTTCCGAGAACAACGGCACAGGGGGTTTATAACAAGTGTGTTCCAATATCAAAAAGCGAAGCAAAGCCTAGAGATCTGGTGTTCTTTACAGGAAAATATCAAAGCAGCAATCTGGTAACGCACATTGGTATTTAAGTTGGAGAAAATCAAATGCTTCATTGCGGCGATGTGCGTCCAGATAGGACGGAAGTAGAAGTAGACGAAAGGGGGATAGATTGAAGGTACTACCCCGTAAGATAACACGGGAATCCACCTGACTAACCGAAAGGCGAAAGCTGACACTTTTTGGAGATGCTTATGGAAAATACAAAGGTATACGGGTATATGCGAGTATCCACAAAAGAACAAAATGAGGACAGACAAAAAGTTGCATTGTTGGAAATGGGGGAATGAGAAAAATATTTTCATGGACAAACAGTCGGGCAAGGACTTTGAAAGATAGCAGTACAAAAGATTATTGAGAAAACTGGATAACAAATCTGTTTTGTATATCAAATCAATAGACAGGCTTGGAAGAAATTACAGGGTGCGGACATAGTTTTGAGTTTATCATACACATTATAACCTAATAACGGCTAAGTTTAGATGTCAACAAATGAATTGATTTAAGTACATTTAAGTGATATAATTGCAAAAGTAACATTATGTGGTTTGAATGGAGGTATACGCTTGAAGATAGCCTTTGAGTCACAGCTTTTACTTGATGAAAATAAAACGGGAATAGGTTGGCTTGCTTATAATACTATTTACAGTATGAAGAGATTAAGATCAGACAACAGTTATTCTATGAATTTTTTTTTACTATCGAAGAAAAAGGAGAAGCATTTAAGATTAATAGAAAGTTATAAAAATGAAGGATTTAACACAAAATGCTGTAATTGGTTTAACTATGTAATCTATAAACTGTTGTGGAATTTTATTCCTATAAATTACAGTTGTTTTTTTGGCAAAAGTGATGATGTTACTATATTTTTTAATTACTATATTCCACCAGGAGTAAAGGGTAAAAAATTAACATTTGTACACGATATGACATATAAGGCTTTTCCAGAAACTGTAAATAAAAGGACCTTATATATGCTTAATATGAATATGAAAAAATCCTGTCTTAGAGCAGATAAAATACTTACAATTTCTGAGTTTTCTAAAAGTGAAATTGTAAAATATATGAATATTGATGCAAAAAAAATAGATGTTGTGCCTGTAGGTGTAAACCATGACAAGTTTAAAGTATGTAGTGACAAGAACAAAATACAAAAGGTGCTCGATAAATACAATATCGACTGTTCATATTTTTTATATCTTGGCACATTAGAACCGAGAAAAAACATTGAAGGCATGATTGATGCCTATTTAGCTTTTAAAAAGAAAAATAAAAATGCTCCCAAATTTGTTTTGGCGGGAAGAAAGGGCTGGCTTTATGAGTCCATATTCGAAAGAGTAAAGCAGTATGGAATTGAGGACAGTGTGATTTTTACAGGTTATGTTGAGGAGCATGAAGCGCCATTGCTTTTAAATGGTGCTTTGGCTTTTTTGTTTGTTTCTCTTTATGAGGGATTTGGTATGCCGCCACTTGAAGCTATGGCGTGTGGAACACCTGTAATTACATCTAAAGTATCTTCGTTGCCTGAGGTGGTTGGTAACATTGCTTTATTAGTAAATCCGTATTCGCCTGAGGAAATAACAGAAGCAATGGAGAAAATATATAATGATAAAGAATTGAGAAGCAGTTTATCCCAAAAAGGTCTTAAACGTGCTGAAGAGTTTACTTGGGATAAATCAGCAAAGGCGATATTTTCAGCAATAGATAGTTTATAATTAGTGAGGAATAATTTAATGTATCCATTGAAACTTATACCTGCATACAAAGATTATATATGGGGTGGAAATAGGCTTGAAGCTGTATTTGGTAAACATAGCGGATATAGAAAAACAGCTGAAAGCTGGGAGCTGAGTTGTCATAAAGATGGTTTAAGTATAATAGAAAACGGAGAGTTTTCAGGTAAAACGCTTTTAGAAATTATTGAAAAAAATCCGGAATTTGTTACAAGAAGTTGTAATTATAATGGAAAATTTCCTATACTGACAAAACTTATTGATGCAGCAGATAATCTTTCTATACAAGTACATCCCTCAGATATTACAGCTGACACCACAAAAGGAGAAAGTGGTAAGGCTGAGATGTGGTATGTTGTAAAGGCTGACGTAAACAGTTACATATATTATGGTTTAAATAGAAGGGTTACAAAAAGTGAATTTATTAAAATGGCTGAAGAAGGCACAGTTTGTAATGTACTTAACAAAGTATACGTAAACGAGGGAGATGTGTTCTTTATTCTTCCGGGTACTATTCATGCAATAGGCAATGGTTGCTTGATAGCTGAAATACAACAAAGTTCAAACACCACTTTTAGAGTGTTTGATTACAACAGAACTGATGATAAGGGTAACAAAAGGCAGTTACACCTTGAACGTGCTGCAGAGGTAATAGATTACACACCTGTTATTCCGGATGTTTCACATAATAACGATATGATTTCTACAAAGGATTTTTGCTTATCTAATATATTTGAATGTAAATATTTTAAGGTAGCAAAAATTACATGTAAAAGTAATATAACACTTAACTGTTCAGAGAAATCTTTTCAGGCTTTATTATTTATAGAAGGCAGCGGAAAAATAGTTTTTGATAAAAATCAATATGCATTCAATAAAGGCGACAGCTTTTTTATTCCGGCTGGAATGGGAAACTACAATATTGAAGGAAAATATACTTTATTATTAACAAATATGTAAAACTCAGGAGGAAAGATATGAAGTTAACGGCTCTTATTATGGCGGGTGGAAGAGGAGAAAGATTTTGGCCTAAGAGCAGAAAGAATATGCCAAAACAGTTTCTCTCCCTGACTGATGACGGAAAAACAATGATACAGCTCACAGTTGAGAGAATACTTCCTATAGTGGATATTGAGGATATATACATATCTACAAATAAGGATTACAAGTCTCTTGTTATTAAACAACTGCCTGAGTTGCCGGTTAAAAATATAATTTGTGAGCCTGTTGGAAAGAATACAGCTCCTTGTATTGGTCTTGGTGCTGTCCATATCAGCGAGAAATATGATGATGCTGTAATGATAGTTCTTCCAAGTGATCACTTGATTAAATATAATTCAATGTTTATTTCGACTATCAAAGATAGCTGCTCAATAGCAGAAAGTGGAGAAAATCTTGTTACAATAGGTATCACACCGGATTTTCCAGAAACAGGTTATGGATATATAAAGTTTAATCCGGAAGTAACAGATTCTTCTACTGGAAGAGCTTTTTGTGTAGATAAATTTGTAGAAAAACCAAATCTTGAAACTGCGAAGGAATATCTTGCGTCAGAACAGTATCTTTGGAACAGTGGTATGTTTGTGTGGAAAACGTCATCGATATTGAAAAATATTGAAAATTATATGCCTGAAACTTACACGGGACTTATGAAAATTAAAGCAGTTTTGAGAACTGAAAAGTATGACGAAATTTTGACAAAAGAATTTTTAAACTTTAAATCTGAGTCTATAGACTATGGGATAATGGAAAAATCAAAAAAAATATATATTATTCCTGGTACTTTTGGTTGGGACGACGTTGGTAGTTGGCTTGCGGTAGAGAGAATAACAAAAACGAACGAGTTTGGCAATGCTGTCAAGGGAAATATTATAACAGTAAATACAAAAAATTCTATTATACAAGGTACGGACAAGCTTATTGCAGCAGTCGGACTGGAAAATATAATTGTTGTAGACACAACAGATGCTACTCTTATTTGCAGTAAGGACAGTGCTGCTGATATAAAAAAGGTACTTGAAAATCTTAAAATATGTAATAGAAACGAGTATATATAAAATAAAGGAGTATGAATTATGAAAAACGCATTAATAACAGGTATTACAGGTCAGGACGGTAGCTATCTTGCAGAGCTTTTGCTTGAAAAAGGCTATAATGTTTATGGAATAATGAGAAGGAAAAGTGTTGTAGACTATGGCAATGTTGAGCATATTAAAGACAAAATAAATTTTATATATGCAGATATGACAGATATTATATCTCTTATAAATGCAATGAAAATTTCACAGGCTGACGAGGTTTATAATCTTGCAGCACAGTCTTTTGTTGCTACAAGCTGGGAACAGCCTATTGCTACAGCTGATATTGACGCACTTGGTGTTACAAACATGCTTGAAGCAATAAGAACAGTAAGGCCTTCGGCAAGATTTTATCAAGCTTCTACAAGTGAAATGTTTGGACTCGTTCAGGAAATTCCTCAGAAAGAAACAACACCGTTTTATCCAAGAAGTCCATATGGCGTTGCAAAGCTTTATGGTCATTGGATAACAAGAAATTATAGAGAAAGCTATAACCTTTTTGCATGCTCGGGTATTCTCTTTAACCACGAAAGTGAAAGAAGAGGAAAGGAATTTGTTACAAGAAAAATTACAAATGCAGTGGCAGAAATTAAATGCGGACTTCGTGATTTTGTTGAGCTTGGAAATATGGATTCTAAACGTGATTGGGGACATTCTAAAGATTATATAAAAGCAATGTGGCTTATGCTTCAGCAGGAAACACCTGACGATTACGTAATAGCAACAAACGAAACAAGAACAGTAAGAGAGTTTGTTGAAACAGCTTTTAAACAGGTAAAAATTGATATAAAGTGGCATGGCAGTGGCGTTGACGAAATAGGTATAGATTCTGAAACAGGAAAAACAGTTGTTAAGGTAAATAAAAAATTCTTTAGACCAGCAGAGGTAGATATTCTTATTGGCGACCCTACAAAAGCAGAAACAAAGCTTGGATGGAAAAGAGAGGTTTCTTTTGAACAGCTTGTTGAGATGATGGTTGAAAATGATATTAAATTAATTAAAGAAAAAAATCATTTGAAGTAATTTGTATAACAAGAGGAGAGGTTTAATGAGGGCCCTAATTGTTGGAATAGACGGTTTTGTTGGTGGGCATTTAAAAAAAGAGCTTATTTCAAATGAATATGATATTATAGGAACTTCTTTAAGACATAGCAGCAAGAATATTTTGAAAATGGATATACTTGATTACAAATCTGTTTTTGAAGTTATAGAAAGAGTAAAGCCTGATGTAATATTCCATGTGGCAGGTCAATCATCAGTATCGTTGTCGTGGCAAAAACCGCAGCTTACATTTGAAATTAACGTAGTTGGTACTATTAATATATTAGAGGCTGTAAAAAATATTAATAAAGATATACGGTTGCTTATTATAGGTTCGTCAGACCAGTATGGAAATATTACAGAAAGTAACAGCTTTGTTGATGAAAACGTGCCGTTAAACCCATATACGCCTTATGGTATATCAAAATGTACTCAAGAACAGACGGCTTTATTATACTCTAAAATTTATAATATGAATATATATCTTACAAGAAGTTTTAATCATATAGGAGTAGGACAGAAAAAAGGTTTTGTAATATCTGATATTGCCAGCGGAATTGCAGATGTTGAAAATAAAAAATCTGATAAGTTATTGGTTGGAAATTTATCGGTATTAAGAGATTTTTTGGATGTAAGAGATGTTGTAAGAGCCTATAGAATGATAGTTGAAAAAGGAAACCCGGGTACAGTTTATAATGTTGGCAGTGGAAATACATATTGTATTGAAACTCTTATGAACAGCCTTATTTCAATGGCGAAATGTAAAATAACAGTAGAAAAAGATATGTCAAGAATGAGAAAATCGGATATGCATATAATAAGATGTAATAATGAAAGGCTTGTTAATGATACAGGTTGGAAGCCGGAATATAATATTCAAAAAACGCTTGAAGATGTTCTTAATAGTTTTAGAAAGGCAAACAATGTATGAACAAAAAACTTTTAATTATAGGTGCTGGCGGTCATGCAAGAAGTGTAATGGACATTATAATTCAAAATAATGAGTATGAAATAGCTGGCTGTATTGATAATCTCTATGGAAAACAGCAGTTTGTTGAAGGAATGGACGGTATAGAAATTATTGGAAATGACGAAATGTTTGAAGAATTTTTCAATAAGGGATACAGGAAAGTATTTATTGCTATTGGTGAAAACAGGCTTAGAAATAAAATTTTTGATAAAGTAGTAGATATTGGTTTTGAGCCTGTCAATGTTATAAGTAAAAATGCTTTTATTTCAGAAAAAGCAGTGCTAAAAAAAGGAATATGTGTGATGGCTGGGGCTGTTATAAACGCTAATGTTAAAATTGATGATAACTGCATTATTAATACAAACTGTTCCATAGATCATGACTGCATAATAGGAAAAAGCGTTCATATTGCTCCCGGAGTTGCAATGTCGGGAACGGTTGTTGTTGGAAAGCTGACACAAATTGGCACAGGTGCTGTTGTAATAGATAATATTGTTATTGGTGAAAATACCTTTGTAGGTGGGGGGGGGTTGTCATCAATAATATCCAAAACAATGTTGTTGTTTTTGGTAATCCTGCAAAGGTTAAGCGCATTAATTAAGCTAACATTTAGTATTTTGAAAAAACAGTATTTGTTTGGCAGCAGAAATTATTTTAGTTCACAATAAAACAAGAGATTCATTTTAATTCTTTAAAGCATAATTTAGTAAAAAAGGAGATAAAAAATGAAGAATCTTGTTATTATAGGTGGAAGCGGCTTTGCAAGAGAGTTGACTTGGTTAATTGAAGAAAATAACAAAGAGTGTTTGGAATGGAATATATTAGGGTATATTTCAGAACCTGTCGTGGATACGAAATTAAAATATCCTATTCTTGGTGATGATAATTGGCTTTTGAATTATGAACAGACAATATATGCGGCATGCGGAGTTGGAAATCCATATCTTAGAAAAAAAATAACAGAAAAATTTAAAGATAAGAAAAATATAATATTTCCTAATCTAATTTCAAAGTGTGCCACAGTAAACAAAGATACAAAGTTTGGAAAAGGATGTATTGTTTGTGCAGGAACAGTTATAAATGTAGATGTTGAAATTGGCGATTTTTTGCTTTGCAATATGTCTTGTGTAGTATCTCACGATGATATAATTGGAGATTATGTTACATTAGATCCTAATTCAAATCTTCTTGGATTTGTAACAGTAGGTAGTTATACTGAAATAGGAACAGGTGTTCAGATTCTTCCAGGAAAATCAGTGGGAAATAGCGTGGTTGTAGGAGCGGGAGCGGTAGTAAATAAGAATTTACCCGACAACTGTACAGCAGTTGGAGTACCTGCAAAAATTATTAAATATAACAAATGAAAGGTGATAAAATGTGAAAAGAATACAGGTCGCAGTTCCTAATTTATCTGGAAATGAAAAAAAATATGTAGATGATTGTCTTGATACCACATGGATTTCTTCTAATGGAAAATATGTAAAACAGTTTGAGGAAAGTTTTGCTCAATATTTAAACGCAAAAAAAGCTATTTCATGCTGCAACGGAACAGTAGCACTGCATGTTCCTCTTATTGCACTTGGGTTAAAGAGTGGAGATGAGGTGCTTGTTCCTTCTCTTACATACATTGCAACAGCTAACGCTGTAAGATATTGTGGAGCAACACCGGTTTTTGTTGATTGTTTAAGAGATACGTGGAACATGGATCCTGTAGATGCAGAAAGAAAAATAACAAAAAATACAAAAGGTATTATGCCTGTTCATTTATACGGCAATCCAAGCGATATGGACGCTGTTATGGATATTGCAAAAAGACATAACCTTTTTGTGCTCGAAGATGCAGCAGAATGCCACGGAGCATCCTACAAAGGTAAAATGGCAGGGTCAATGGGAGATGCCGGTATTTTCAGCTTTTTTGGAAACAAAATTATCACCTGCGGCGAAGGCGGTATGATTGTATGTAATGATGAAAAGCTTGATGCAGCTATGCGTCAGCTTAAAGGACAGGGTCAGGATCCTAACAGAAGATATTGGTTTACAGAGGTTGGTTATAATTATAGAATGACTAATGTTGCTGCTGCTATAGGTCTTGGTCAGTTAGAACATATTGACGAGCATATTGCAGAAAGAAGAAGAGTAGCAGATTGGTATTTTGAAGAATTAAAGGACTTTACAGAGTATATTGAGTTCCAGAAAGTGACAGAGGGGGCAGAATCTGTGTGGTGGATGTTCTCTGTTCTTATTAAAGACAATGTTAAAATTTCGAGAGATGAGATAATGCGTATTATGGACGAAAAAGGCATTGAAACAAGACCTGTATTTTACCCTATGCATGTAATGCCTGTTTATGAGGATAAAAATGCACAGTGCCCTGTAAGTGAATATGTTTCTTCAAGAGGTATAAATCTTCCTACACACGCACTTCTTTCAAGAGAAGATATTAAGTTTATATGTGACACATTAAAAAGCTGTATACTTGGTTGAGATAGGACAGGTTATTTATGGAGAATGTAATTTCTTATTTTAAAAAAATATATAACACAAGGTTTTTTCTTATTCACCTTGTAAGATGGGATATTAAATTTAAATTTAGACGTTCAAAGCTTGGACTTTTATGGACTGTCTTGCAGCCTATGCTGCTTACGGCAATAATAGCGGTTGTATTTGGTTTTGTATTTAAACAGCCGATAGGAACATACGCACCATACATACTTTCTGGTATACTTGTATGGGATGTTATTTCTGCGGCAGTAATAGGTAACGGAAGCTCGTTTATTCAGGCGGAATCGTATATAAGGCAGGTGTCGCACCCTGTTATGATTTATCCCATTAGAGCCTCTCTTGTGTCTATAATTAACTTTATGCTTGCAACGATAGGATTGTTTATATGGATTTTGTTTGTATATCCACAAAATCTTTTAACAGCATTAATTTCGTTGCCGCTTACAGCTATTATATACTTTATAATAGCATGGTCAATTTCTGTTATATCAAGCCATATGTACGTAAGATACAGAGATTATCCATTTGTAATGGCACTTGTAATGCAGCTTTTATGGTATTTGTCACCGGTGTTTTTTAAGGAAGAAATGTTTTTAAGCAATCCTATGCTTCATGGTTTGTTTATTCTTAATCCTATAACGCACATACTTATGCTTATTAGGCAGCCATTTTTATATGGCTGCTTTGCAGATACTGTAAGTTATATTTATTCCTTGTGTATTGCTGCTATAATGCTGCTTTTGGCGTGGGAAGTAAATAAAAGATGCGAAAAAACTGTGATTTATTACTTATAATTTAAGGATGGTATATATGGAAAAAAGCAGTATATCGGTAAGGGATATTTATCTTGATTATCCTTCAACAATATATAATAGAAAAACACTTAAACAAACAGTTTTTGAGTTAGCAAAGCTGCAAAAGCCTAAAACGGTGTTGCATGATGTTCATGCACTGAAGGGTGTAAGCTTTGAAATGGTTGAAGGCAACAGAGTTGGTGTTATAGGACACAATGGTGCGGGAAAGAGTACGCTGTTAAAAGCACTTGCCGGTATTTATCCGATAACCGGCGGAGAAATAGAGATAAAAGGTCAGTTGCAAAGCCTTTTTGACCTTGCTGTTGGTTTTGAAATAGATGCTACCGGAAGAGAAAATATTGCATACAGAGGGCTTTTGCTTGGTGAATCGCCTAAAAGCATAAAAGAAAAAACACAAGAGATAATAGAATTTGCAGAACTTGGTGAATTTATTGATTATCCAGTAAAATCTTATTCGTCGGGTATGATAGTAAGGCTTGCTTTTGCTATTTCGACAATGATTAAAGGAGATATTTTGTTGCTTGATGAAGTGTTTGGCGCAGGGGATGCAAAATTTATGCAGAAGGCTAAAAAAAGAATAATGGGACTTATTGAAACGGCAAAAATACTTGTTTTTGTTTCTCACGATTTTAATGCTGTAAGAGAGCTTTGCAACAGAGCTATATGGCTTGACCACGGAGAGGTTAAAATGGACGGAGATGTGGAAACTGTTATTAACGAGTACCTTAAAGCAATGGAAGTGTAGGTGAAGAAATGGAAAATAATTTAAGTAAAAAGTATATCAGAAACAGGCTTAAAGTAGGGCGTGCTTATATTAATAATGATACCGGAGAAGGGGAAAATATGCCTGTTAAAAGGTATATTGATGTAAGAGGACTGTCTTCGGAAGATGCGGAAAAATATATTGTTATTGAAAATTACGGTATAAAAGGAAAACTTATTAGGTTTGCTTTTAGACATAAGGAAACTATAAAGAGTATACCGTATTTTGGAAAACGTATTATAGGAATAAAAAATAAAATGCTTAAAAGTTCTGTTTCTGTAGTGAACGAGGCAGTTGACATAAGTCCATATTTTGGTTTATATAAAACTGATTTTATTGCTAAAATTTACGAAGTACTCCTTCAAAGACAGGTTGATGATGACGGAATGAACAGTTGCCTTGCTGCTATGAGAAACGGTGCAAGCAAGGGGGCTATAGTTTATATAGTATATACTTCTCAGGAATTTGCAAAAAGATTTAAGGTGCTTAACATTGAACAGTACAAAAAAGAATATAAGAAATATGTAAATAAAACAAGAATAAACAGAATTCCTGTATTCGGAAGAGCTTTATCCGTATATACTCTTAAAGGACAGATTGGAGAATTATACGACCGTTTAGAGAGGGCAGAAGCGGTTTCGAATTATAGTAACGGTCTGATTATTGAAAAAATAGAAAAAGGATTTGCAGATATTAATTATAAAATAGATGTTTATAATGTTTTATTAAAAGAATATATTGATAAAAAGTCAGAAGATTCTGCTGAATTTTTAACAGACTATTTGGAACAAAAGTTAGCGTCACATGAAAAATTAATGACTGACTATATTTACGAAAAAATTAACGACCACAATTTGGTGTTGGAAGAACATATTAATAAAAGTCATTCTTTGTTAGATGATTTGTCAAGAACTGTTGAAATACTTAACAACAATGAAACTTTGATTAATATTAAAAATGTTGAAGAAAAAATTGACAAAACACTGGATATACAGACTGGAATATCTGAGAAGTCAGACTTGATGATGCAGATACAGACGGGATTATCTGAAAAATCTGATTTGTCATTAAATATTCAAACTGAATTGTCACAAAAATTAGATAACTTGCCGCAGTTTATTGCAGGTATAGGTCTTAAAAATAAGAGCATGGTTACAAGTGTAAATGGCGGTGTAATTGCCGTTAATGCAGATGATTTTATTTTTGGTGTACCATCTGAAGAATGGGGACTTGCAATGTTTTTGTCAACATATGGGCATTTTGAATATGGTACAGAAACATTATTTGAAAGTATTGTAGAAGAAGGAATGTCAGTTTTAGATATTGGTGCAAACTTGGGTATGTTTACTTTAAGAGCATTAAGAAAAGGTGCTGTTGTGTATGCTTATGAACCTACACCGTCAATATTTAAAATACTTGAACAAAACATAAAGAACAATGGATTTAATAGCAAAGTTGCATTATTTAATAATGCAGTGTTTAATGAAGAAAAAACAATAGAATTTTCTATTACTGAAGGAACTTGCGGACAAAGCAATAACTTGTTTTCAAAAGAAGGTACACTTGGTTCCGTTATGGTGAAAACAGTTGTAATTGATGAACATTTAAAACATGTTGAAAAAATAGACATTATAAAAATGGATATAGAGGGTTCTGAATATTTTGCTCTTAAAGGTATGAGAAAAACCATAGAAAAAAATCCGCAGATTAAAATTATTATGGAATTTGCACCAGGACATTTAAAAAGAGCAGATGTAAAACCAATAGATTTGATTGATTTAATTGAAGAGTATGGGCTTGAATTCAAAGAAATAAGCGAGAATGATGGAACGCTAAAAGATATTTCAAGAAGTGAGCTTGAAAAAGCATTTTCTATAAACTTGCTTCTTACAAGAAAAGAGGTGTAAGCATATATGAAAATTTTAATTGCGGGAATAGTTATGGCGCAGGAAGGATATGAGGAGGAGCAGCTTGTAAAAGCCCTTGAAAAAGAGCTTAAAAAAGAGCATACAGTAGATACTTTTCTTCTGCCGTTTACAAGAAATTTTCTTACACTTCCAGACCAGATTTTAGTGTATCAGCTTTTAGATGCAAGTGACTGCGACATGCTTATTACTGTTGGATATCCTGCTTGTATGATAGAACACAGTAACAAAGTGGTATACTTGTTTGATGCAGCTCCTCATTTTTGGGAATATTGGGACAGTCAGTATGGTGTGTTATGCAATAACCAGTATCTTAATATAAGGGATACTGTACATAATATTGACAAGAAAATTTTATCTACAGCCAAAAAGGTTGTTTGCAGCTCTAATTTGCTGGCAAAAGATTTAAGCAAAAGACTTGGTATAAAAGCAGAAACGGTATATTGTCCTGCACTTGAGTTTGAAAACAGCAGTATTGCTGCTGACGAAACGGAAAAATACATTATGGCGGAAACATCTTTATTGCCATATCAGCGACCTGAGACACTTATTAAAGTCGCTAAAAATATAAATGAATATAAAATGAAATTATTTATTCCAAATACTGATATAGTTTATATGGAAACTTTAAAAAAATGGATAGAGAAAGAAAATTTAAATGAAAGAATAGAAATTATAAACAATCCTGCTGGAAATGATGACTACAAAATGGCATCAGCATTTATTTGTGCCGATTATAATGTAAGAAGAATACCAAATTATTTAATTAAAGCTGTTAAGGCAGGTTTGCCTATTTTTGCTGCAAAAGATTGCGGTGCTGAAGAAGAAATATTAAACAAGTACAACAATAAAAAGCTGTTTAGTGTGGATAACTGTGAAAATATAAATGACAAAAATATTGCAGATATGAATAAAAATAATGCTAGAACGGTAAAATTAGAGAATATTTCAAGCTTTGCAGAAAGGTTGGTGGAGGTATGAAAATAGCACTTTTTAATACTGTATCACCTTTTATACGAGGCGGAGCGGAAATTCTTGTTGATGACCTTTATGATGAGCTTATTAAAAGGGGACATACGGTTACACTGTTTAGAGTACCTTTTCCGAACAATTATGAAATACCGCTTATGAATCTAATACTGGCGGTTAAACTTATGGACTTTAGCGAATATGACAGAGTAATCGCTTTTAAATTTCCAGCTTTTTATGCAGTTCACTCTAAAAAAGTTTTGTGGTTTTTTCATCAATTTAGGCAGGTATATGAATTGTTTGACAAAGAGTATGGGCTTAAAAGCGATGATATAGGTCTGTCTTTGAAAGAAATTATAAAGCATAATGATACGAAAGAAATTGGTAATGCTCATATTGTATATACAAATGCTCATGAGGTTACTAACAGATTAAAAAAATATAACGATTTGGCTTCAGTCATTTTGCCTCCTCCGCTTAAAGAGTGGGAAAAATATAATTATAAAGAATACGGCAACTTTATATATTATCCAAGCAGAATTACCAATTTAAAAAGACAGCATTTAGCAGTGGAAGCTATGAAATATGTAAAAAGTGATGTAAAACTTGTAATTGATGGAGTATGTAGCGAATCTGATTATCTTGAAAAAATATATTATATTATAAAAAAATATAAGCTTGAAGATAAAATAATAATGGAAAACAGATGGGTTACAGATGAAGAAAAGATAGATAAAATGTCTAAATGTTTAGGCTGTTTATACATTGCATATAAAGAAGATTCTTATGGCTTTGTTTCAATGGAAAGCTTTTATTCTTCAAAACCTGTCATAACATTTTCAGATTCAGGTGGTACAGTAGAACTTATTACAAATAATAAAACAGGATATTTTACAGACCCAACACCGCAGGCATTGGCAGAGGCTATGGATAAGCTGTATACCAATAGAGAAAATACAATAAAGATGGGACAAGCTGCAAGAAAAGAAATTATGGACAGAAATATAACGTGGGACGAAACAGTTAGGAGGTTATTGTTATGAAAATAGCCTGGTTTACTCCATTTTCAAGTACAAGTGCTATAGGCAGAGTTGGAAAAGAAGTATGCGATGTATTGGCTTTAGATAATGAAGTTGATATATGGACTCAGCATAAAGGGAATTTAATTGAAACAAAATTGAAGGTTATAAATTTTGACAGTAACACAGAGCCGGAAAAGCTTGATAAGTATGACTGTGTTTTTTATAATTTTGGCAATTTTGCAGGCAACCACAGAGAAATTTACGACATGTTTTTAAAGAAAAAGGGATATGTTATTCTTCACGACCAAACAATGGCAGGATTTTGGGGACAATACTACCTTTTTCCGGAATTTGGTGGAAATGCACAAACAGGGCTTAAACCGTACAAAGAAATGTTCAAAAAATACTATGGTGCTGATGCTGAAAAACTGTGTATAGAAGCACAACAGGCAGATGTATACCCTATATACAGTTATAAACACATGGAAGAATACAAGCTGCTTGAGCCGTTTATGGAAAATGCTCTTGGAGTATTTACCCATGCTGAATTTTTTGCAGAAAAATTAAAGGATATTTTTAACGGAGAAATAGGATTTTCTTATCTTCCTTGTAAAAAACCTGAAATAACTGAATGTAAAGATGAAAAAATAATTGAGATTATAGATAAGGCTAAAAAGTTAGGCAAAAAAATACTTGTTTCAAATGGAATAGTACATCCTGTAAAGCAGATAGATAAGGTTGTTGATGTACTGTGTGATAATGACTCTATTGCAGATAAAGTATGCTATATAGTAATAGGCTCTTATGGTGGGGAGTACGGTGAAAAACTGAAAAAAATCAGCAAAGGAAAGCTTAAAGACTGCCTTTATACGATGGGCTATCAGCCATATTCTGTTATGGAATATGCTCTTGAAAATGCTGATTTGTGCATTAATATGAGATATCCTAATTCAGAGGTATGTTCACTTTCTCTTTTGGAACAGATGTCACATAAAAGACCTGTAATTGTATTAAACAGTGGAATATACGGAGAAATTCCTGAAAAGTGTGTAATAAAAATTGAATATGAAAGTGCGTATGAGCAGTTAAAAAATATTCTTGAAGATTTGGATAAAAACTTAAAAGAATACAAGCAAAAGGGAATAAATGCCGAAAATTTTATAAAAGAAAAATGTACGGCAGAAGAATATGCAAAAAGGATAATGGATTTTGCAAAAAAAGCTGAATATTCATCTAAGATAGCTGCATTTGAGAATAGGTTTATAGATGAGTTGTCATATACGCTTCAAAAGTGTGGAATTAATGAAGATACATTATTAACTACAACTGATAATATAGTTAATGCTGTTACAGAAATGTTTTCAGATACTGCTTGTTCATTACAAGCAAAAAATAAAACACTTGGAGTTTGGGCTGGATTTTTATATCATATTCCGGGACTGCATAGAGAAGGCATTTCGAGATTTATGTCATTTTTGTGTGAAAACCTTGTAAAAATATATGGTGTTAGTGTTGAAATATGGTCATATTCGTTTAATGCAGAAGAAATGGAAATTTGTTTTTCTTCAATTTTAAAAGATAAAAAATATAGAGATAAAATTAAAATTGTAAACGAAAAAAACTGGATTAGCATTTTTAATCCACTACCAAAAGATGTAGACGCTATTGGCACTATAAATGCAGATAAAGATAATCTTGCTCTTGTTGCGGCACGATATTCAAAAGCAGATACTTTTATGCCGCTGATAGTATACCTTGATGCTGTTCTTTCGACAGAAAAAAGAATAGTTGTGCCTGCACACGATATGGCTATTGAAGAACAATATTCAGACTTTCTTGAAAAAGATTGTTTATACAAGGCAAGACGCCTTGATATTTTATATAGGGCAGAAAATCTTGCAAGAAATGGTGCGGAATTTTCGTCAAACTGTAAAACAATAATGGAAAAACAGGTTTTGAAGTATGTTAAAAATTTAAAACCGGAAAAAGCACATTTTGTATATCTTCCTGTAAATATTCCGGAGGGAATAGAAAAAAACATTATGGAAGAAAAGGAAATAAGAGAAACTTTTTCAATAGAAGGAAGATATATGTTTTATCCAACACAGGTTAGACCATATAAAAATATTAGTTTATTGATAAAGGCATTTAATGAAATTAAAAACAAATATTCAGATTTAAAGCTTGTTCTTACAGGAAATCCTAAAGATATGCCAGAAGTAGAGCGGCTTATAAACAAATATGATTTGTGGGACAGAATAGTTCTGCTTAAAAATTTATCCGAAACAGAGCTCTATAGTGTATATAAATATGCTGCGGTTGTTCCTGTTACTTCAAAATTTGAAGGCGGATTTTCGTGGCAGGCATGTGAAGCACTTTTTATGGAAGTTCCTCTTGTTTTAAGCTGCATTGATGTTGTTGAGGAAAGAATTAAATCCTGTGGTTTTACAAAAGAAAATTGTGGCATTTATCTTTTTGATGTAAACGATTATATAAAACTTGCAGAAGGTATTTCACTTGCTATTGAAAACAAAAAAGATTACCTTGAAAGACAGCAGAAATTTGCAAAGTCACTTTTAAGTTGGAGCTGGAAAGATGCTGCAAAAGAGTATTACAATATACTATTTGAAAAAACGGAGAAATAAGCCATGAAAAATAAACTTTTTATATGTTTAGTATCTGTATTTTTAATATGCTTGGCAGCAACTAATGTTTTTGCAGATGACCAAACGGCAGATGTGGAAATAACAACGGATTTAGAGGGAATTCAAACAGACGCTCTAATAAAAGGAAATGCAGAAATAACATTTAATGATATGTCGCTGTACAACGAAAACATTAAATTTTCGTACCATATCTACGATGAAAGTGGAAATGATGTGCTGTTTGAGAACCCAAGAGTGCCTGTAGTGCTTGATGGAAACAGTGCGGTAATTCCTTTCGAAATTGACAAATTGACAATACCAGAAATTGCACAGCATGACAAATTTATAATAAAACTGGATATGGTAGATGAGGAAAATATTTTTTGGTTTTCTCTTAACAGCTATATTTCTTATAAAGGTGCAGTAATAGAGTGTGAAAATATTGTTGGAGAAAATGTAGTTTTAGGTAATGCGGTTACGATTAAAACCGATATTGACAGCATGCAGACAACAAATGTTATTAGCGGAAATGTTATGGTTACGTTTGAAAATATGGCATATTACAATGAAGGCATTAAGCTTTCATACCATATTTACGGCAAAGACGGTGAAGAAATAGCTTATGAAAATGAAAGAACACCGGTTGTTATATCTGAGGGAAACAGTGTTGTAATACCATTTGAATTAGACAAAACCAAAATATCTTCAATTTCTGGGTTAAAAGATTTTCAATTAAAGTTTGATTTAGTTGATGAACAGAATATGTTTTGGTTTTCTAAAGCGGAAAATATACAGTATGAGTTTTGTGAAATAACATACCATACAGATTTAAAAAATGAGTTTTTTAATAATTGGAGAGAAATAATTAAAAAACAGAAAATCAGGCTGTTTTTTAATATTTGTGCTATAGGGATAGTGGTATTGATAATCATAAAATATAGAAAAGATTATATTGTATAGAGGATAATTATTACTTATTTTTAATAATACAAAAGGATGGTATAAGATTAGTATGTATTTAAAAGAAAAAATCGATAGCCTTAAGATTGCCAAAATCATCATTATTTTTGTAGGACTTATATTAACGCTTCTGACATGTTTAAGGGAACCTATTTATGCAGAAATAGATTCATTTACATTGCCAGTTGCATCTGTTGAGTATAGAGGGTCGCTGTTTGTTACACAGCAGGATATTGATAAGGCACGAGAAATTTTTCCGGAAATTCAAGGAAATATATATACATTTGATGATTTAAGAAGCAGTAAGTTAATTGTGTATGAGGATGGTAAATGGCTTCCTTGGTATATTCCGATTTATTCAATTTTGTGTATACCTATGAACATAGTTTTAAGTGTACTGAATTTACCGCAGTATAAAACCTTTGAAATAACAAATTTACTATTATATCTATCTGCTTTATTATATGTATACCGAAATTTAAAAAGTGATAATAGAGAAAAACTGTTTTTAATTTTATTACTACTTTTTTCTCCGGCATTATTTTATATACAATACATAGGATATGAAATCTGCATATTTTCTTTTATGACAATGGCATTAGTTTCTTATTACAACAAACAAAATTACAGAGCAGCAGTATTTTTATCAATAGCCAGTTTAAATAATATTGGCGTTTTGGGCGTAGGGGTTGTTATGATTGCAAAATATCTTTTTGATATTTTCTGGAATAACCGTAAAAATAATTTTATCAGTACAATAAAGGAAAATTTTAAACCTACAGTAGTATATGCCTGTACGTATTTAATATCTCTAATTACAGTGTATTACAATATAGCTATTCAAAGCAAATATATGGTAAGTGACGTAGCAAAAACATTACAGCATTATTGGGGCAGAGTTGCAATGTATTTTTTTGATATAAATTTAGGATATGCTTCATTTGCTTTATTAGCACTACTTTTGCTTATTGGTTTAAGTATTTATGGATTGAAGAAAAAAAATACATCAGCAATTATATATTTAACAGAACTGATGTGTGTAGTTATGATGTTTTCTGTTATGGAACATATTAATTGCGGTATGATATATTGTGCTAGGTATGTAATATGGTCATATCCTATTATTGCAGTTGCAGTTGCTTTAAATATTCATATTATTGAGAAAAAAATAATTCAGTATATCATAATTGTTATTTGTATTATTAGTTCAACATTTTGTATGGTTGTAAATAAAAGTGTAAGGAGTTATCCACATCAGATGAACGAAGTATCAAAATTCATCTTAGATCATGCCCCGAGTTTATATAACCCGTTATATAGTACGTTTTATTGTCGAGTATTACATGTAGACGGAGCATATTGGTTTACAGAACCAGTAGGTTATACAGATTCAAAAAGTGAATGTTTGAGAAAGCTTATATTACTTTCAAATGAAGAGAATAAAGCGACAGCATTAAATAACTATACAGGCGATGAAAAATCAATGGAATACCTTAAAAATAGATTGGACAAAATAAAAAATGATAATAAATATCATTACATAAATATTTCTCCAAATGAAGAATATATTTTATATGAAAAAAATATGGAAGAAAAAGGGCTTTTAGTTTCTAATAAACAGCTTTTTGATAATGAACATGAGTTTTTATTTAATGGAACAAATGATATTGAAGTATATGGTAATGATATAACAATTAAGCCAAACCTGTGGTATAAAATTGATATTTTATTTGATGAAAAATATTCACCAAAATCAAGTG
Organism: Lachnospiraceae bacterium NSJ-143; assembly: GCA_022867625.1. GTDB lineage: Bacteria > Bacillota > Clostridia > Lachnospirales > Anaerotignaceae > Neoanaerotignum_A. The sequence continues at coordinate 116,744 of JALIFM010000006.1, read as the reverse complement.
ATTTTTTTGCAGTTGATTTATATGGTGATGGGTATGATACAGCAGAACAGGAAATACAGAGTTTTGTTAAAAATGAAAAAGTAAATTATACTTTATTTATTAATTCAGGAGCAGCTTTTGAGGGTGAAAAAAATGTGTATGTTAGGTTAATAAGTAAAAGCAGAGAACAAATTATTGTTAAAGACATAAAGGTTACTGAAATGAAAGAGGTCAATTAATAAAAACAGTGTATGCAAATCAGGAAAATGGAGGAAATGATATGAAGGTTGTATTATTAGCAGGTGGCTTTGGTACAAGAATATCAGAGGAAAGTCATTTAAGACCAAAGCCAATGATTGAGATAGGTGAAAAACCTATTTTATGGCACATAATGAAAATGTATTCTCATTATGGATACAATGAATTTGTAATCTGTTGTGGTTACAAAGCACATATGATTAAGGAATGGTTTGCTGACTATTATCTTCACACAAGCGATGTTACATTTGATTTTACATTAGAAAACAAAATGACTGTGCATAATAACTTTTCTGAACCATGGAAGGTAACACTTGTTGACACAGGTCTTAACACCATGACAGGCGGGCGTGTAAAGCGTATTCAGAAATATATTGGTAATGAACCATTTATGCTTACATACGGTGACGGTGTTTCTGATGTGAATATTGAAGAACTTATGAAATTCCACAAAAGTCATGGAAAACTTGCTACAATGACAGCCATAAATGTTGGTCAGAGATTTGGTGTGCTTGATATAGATGATAATAATAAGATAAAATCTTTCAGAGAAAAAAATGACATTGACGGCAGCATGATAAATGCAGGTTTTATGGTACTTGAACCTAAGGTATTTGATTTTATTGCAGGTGACAGCACAGTATTTGAAAAAGAACCTCTTGAAGCAGTTGCAAACATGGGTGAACTTATGGCATATAAGCACGAAGGTTTCTGGCAGTGCATGGATACACAAAGGGACAAGCAACAGCTTGAAAAACTATGGGAGAGTGGACAGGCACCATGGAAAAAATGGTAATGGATTTGAAGTTTTATAAAGGCAAAAAAATTTTTATAACAGGACATACTGGTTTTAAAGGAAGCTGGCTTTGCAAAACACTTTCTATGGCTGGGGCGGTTGTTACAGGATATTCTCTTGAACCTCCTACAAATCCAAGTCTTTTTGAAATTGCACAAATTGGAAAAACTATTGATTCTGTAATTGGTGACATTTGTGATTTTGAAAAACTAAAGGCTGCTTATGAAGAAGCACAACCTGAAATAGTTTTTCATCTTGCAGCACAGCCAATAGTAAGAACTGGCTATGAACAACCACGATATACATATGCAACAAATGTTATGGGCACAGTAAACATTCTTGAATGTGCAAGATTATATGGTGCAAAATCTATTCTTAATGTTACAACTGACAAGGTATATCTTAACAGAGAGTGGGAGTGGGGCTTTAGAGAGGACGAGCCTCTTGACGGCTTTGATCCATATTCAAACAGCAAATCATGCAGTGAGCTTGTTACACACAGCTATGTAAATTCATTTTTCAAGGAAGAAGGAATACCAGTTTCGACTGCAAGAGCCGGAAACGTTATAGGTGGTGGCGATTTTGCAAGGGACAGAATTATTCCTGATTGTATAAGAGCATCAGCAAATGGCGAAACAATTATTGTAAGAAATCCATATTCAACAAGACCATATCAGCATGTTCTTGAACCGTTATATGCTTATCTTATGATTGCACAAAAGCAATATGAGGATAAAAAATATTCAGGGTACTACAACGTAGGTCCTAATGAAACAGATTGTGTTCAGACAGGTGAACTTGCAGACATTTTCTGCAATGCCTGGGGCGAAGATGCTAAGTGGGAAAACAAATTTATGGGTGGGGGGGGCCTCACGAAGCTAATTTCCTGAAGCTTGATTGTTCAAGACTTAAAAAGGTATTCGGTTGGAGACCACATTGGAATATTAACGATGCAGTAGAAAAAACTGTTGAATGGAGCAAGGAATACTATAAATACAGTGATATAAACGAAATAATGGAAAAACAGATAAATGAGTTTTTTGGAGGACACAAATAATGTTTGAAAATATGAATGAAAAAGCAGCAAAAAGCGAAATTTTAAAGCTTGTAGCAGAATACTGCGATAAATTCCATACAAAAAAGCCTTATGAAGAAGGCGACAGAATTCCATACGCTTCAAGAGTTTACGATCGCAGCGAAATGGTAAATCTTGTAGATAGTTCTCTTGAATTCTGGCTTACATCAGGTAGGTATACAGATGAATTTGAAAATAAGCTTGCAAAATATCTTGGCGTAAGATACTGTGCTCTTGTAAACTCAGGATCAAGTGCAAATCTTAATGCATTTATGGCTCTTACATCACCGCTTCTTGGTGAAAGAGCAATTAAAAAGGGTGACGAGGTTATAACAGTTGCAGCAGGCTTTCCTACAACAGTTACGCCTATGATTCAGTACGGTTCTGTACCTGTTTTTGTTGATGTTACAATTCCACAATACAACATTAATGTTGCAATGCTTGAAAAAGCTCTTTCAGAAAAAACTAAGGCAGTTATGATTGCACATACACTTGGCAATCCTTTTGACCTTAAAGCTGTTAAAGAATTTTGTGATAAGCATAATTTATGGCTTGTTGAGGACAACTGTGATGCACTTGGAAGTCAGTATACTATTGACGGTGTAACTAAATTTACAGGTACAATAGGTGATATAGGTACATCAAGCTTCTATCCTCCACATCATATGACGATGGGTGAAGGCGGCGCTGTTTATACAGACAACCCGCTTTTAAATAAAATTATACGTTCATTCAGAGATTGGGGACGTGATTGCTCATGTCCTTCAGGTATGGATAACCTTTGCGGACATCGTTTTGACAGACAGTACGGCGAACTTCCTTTAGGCTATGATCACAAGTATGTATATTCACACTTTGGATACAACCTTAAAGCCACTGATATGCAGGCTGCAATTGGCTGTGCTCAACTTGAAAAATTCCCTTCATTTGTTGAAAAGAGAAAGGTTAACTTTAACAGACTAAAAGCTGCGCTTGAAGAAGCAAGTGACAAGTTTATATTTCCTGTTGCATGTGAAAATTCTGATCCAAGTTGGTTTGGTTTCATTATTACATGCAAAGAAGGAGTAAATAGAAATACAGTAGTTGACTACATTGAAAAACAAGGCATACAGACAAGAATGCTTTTTGCAGGAAACCTTATTAAGCACCCATGCTTTGATGTGATGAGAAAAACAGGAGAAGGCTACAGAACAGTTGGTGAGCTTAAAAATACAGACCGCATAATGAACGATACATTCTGGGTAGGAGTATATCCTGGCATGAATGACGAAATGATTGATTACATGGCAAAGACAATTAAGGAAGCGGTGCAGCAGTAATGTTGTTTGAAAAGATTGGAATAAAAAGCAGGGAGGATTTTATAAATTTAGTTCTGCAGTTTATAAAATTTGGAATTGTTGGTCTTTCAAATACGGCAATTTCACTTGTGATATATTATATATTTATTTTTATAAACAGAGATTTATATATAATTGGAAATACTACTGGATTTGTTGTAAGTGTGTTTAACGCATATTACTGGAACAGCAGATATGTTTTTAAAAAGTCACAGAGGGGAATTTTAAAACCACTTCTCAAGACTTTTACAGCATACGGAAGTACATTTATATTGAGCACAGTAATGCTTTATGTAATGGTTGGAATTTTTGGAATTTCTGAAAAACTAGCTCCGCTTATTAACTTGATATTTACTATTCCGTTTAATTTTCTGCTTAATAAGTTTTGGGCGTTAAAATGAGGAGGAACTGGAATTGAAAAGAGTAACTGACATTATTTCAGAATTTATATCAGCAAAAGGAATAGAAGATGTATTTATGGTTTCTGGAGGCGGACTGCTTTTTTTAACAGATGGTCTTTACAAAAATGAAAAGCTTAATAAGGTATGCTGTCACCATGAACAGGCAGCGGCAATGGCAGCCGTAGGCTATGCAAAATACAAAGGTATAGGCTGTGCGTATATTACAACAGGCTGTGGTGGTACAAATGCTATGACTGGCTTATTAAACGCATATCAAGATAATACTCCTTGTATTTTTATTTCAGGACAGGTTAAAAGAAAAGAAAGCACAAGATACAGGAATCTTGATATAAGACAGCTTGGTGTACAGGAAGCAGACATAGTATCTATAGTTGAACATATTACAAAATATGCAGTTATGCTTACAGAAGCAGAGGATGTTTATTATGAGCTTGAAAAAGCATATCATACAGCTATAAGCGGCAGACCTGGACCTGTATGGATTGATGTGCCTATGGATGTACAGGGTGCAGTTGTAGACGAAACAAAATTAAGGCACTTTGTGCCAGAGGACAAAATAAAAATATGTGCAACCGAAGAAGAAATTTCAATTCTTAAATCTGCCTTTGAACATGCAAAAAGACCCATTATTGTTGCAGGTCAAGGAGTAAGGCTTTCAAAAGCAATAGATGAATTTCAGAAATTTGTTGAAAGATATGAGATTCCTTTTGTTGCATCAAGACTTGGTACAGATGTACTTCCAACAGAAAATCCTTTGTTTATAGGTAGAATAGGAAATAAGGGCACAAGGGCAGGAAATTTTGCTGTACAGAATGCAGATTTTGTGCTTGCACTTGGCAGCAGACTTAGTGTAAGCAGTACAGGACACGAATATGAATATTTTGCAAGAGAAGCAAAAATATTTGCAGTTGACATAGACACAAAAGAACACAAAAAAGGTACTGTAAGAATTGATAAGGAAATTAACTGTGATATTAAAGAATTTTTAAAGAACTTTGATATTAAAGAAGATATAAAATATTCTGAATGGGCAAAAATATGTCTTAATTGGAAAAATAAGTATCCTGTTGCGCTTGAAGAATATAAAAAAGAGGAAAGAGTTAATCTTTTTACATTTATAAATGAACTTTCAGGATGTTTAAAAGAGGATTCAGTTGTTGTTTCTGATGCAGGCTCTGCAGTATATGTTACTGCTCAGGGTATAAAGACTACAACAAAGGCTCAAAGATACGTTACAAGTGGTGGTCAGGCAGAAATGGGTTTTACACTGCCTGCTGTAATAGGTGTTTGTTTTGCAAAAAATCAAACAGAAGCTATAGGCATAACTGGTGACGGAAGTTTACAGATGAATATACAGGAACTTCAGACATTAAAGCATTACAATATACCAGTTAAGCTTTTTGTGTGGAATAATGATGGATATCTTTCTATACGATCATCACAAGACAAGCTTTTTGAAGGCAGGAAGATAGGAACAGACAGTACAAATGGCGTATCATTCCCTGATCTTGAAAAAATAAGCTATGCCTATGGACTTAAATATATAAGAATAAATAATCCACATGAATTAAAAGAAAAAATAACAGAGGTTCTTTCATATAATGAGCCTGTTATATGTGAAGTAATGTGCATAAGAGATCAGCCTATTGTACCTATGGTAAGTTCAAAAAGACTGCCTGACGGACGTATGGTTTCAACGCCTATAGAGGATATGTATCCATTCCTTGACAGAAAAGAATTTCTTCAAAATATGATAGTTAAGCCTGTGGAGGAAGAATAACAAATACGAAAAATTTATTATATGGATGACAAGGTTGATTGGTTCAGGATTTTCTGGTATTGTCTGCAACCTCAATTATATGTATAAATAGTATTGACTCAATACGTAGAAATTTTAAAAATTTTTGATATCGGCATAAGTTAAAAAGGCGATAATAGTATATATTATTGCTGAGAATTTATATGCGTATTGTAGTTATTATAAATAACAGTGTTTACTCTTTTACAGTAATTTTAACTTGTATTTAAGGGAGGTATTATTTTGAATTCAGTAATATGGAGTGACATGGAAGAAATTTATGATAGAGGTGTTAATTGGGGCTGGCTTCAAAACAAAACAGTTTTGATTACAGGTGCCTATGGAATGCTGGCATCATATTTAGTGTATTTTCTGATATACTTGAACGAAACCAATCCGGAGCAACATACGCAAATTATTGCAGTTGGACGCAATCATGAAAAAATGTACAAGTGTTTTGGTGAGTATTGTAGCCGTTATTATTTTCACGAAACAGAAATGAATATCTGTGAAGAAATAAAAATTGATGGTGCGGTTGATTATATTATCCATGCGGCAAGTATTGCCAGCCCGCAATATTATGGCACAAATCCTGTAGGCACAATACTTCCGAATATGTTGGGAACATATTATTTATTGGAATTAGCAAGAAATAAAAAATCCAAGGGGTTTCTGCTTTTTAGCACCGGGGATGTTTATGGAAAAGAGGCACAGAATTGCAGTACAATTACAGAAAGTGATTATGGTTATATTGATTTACTGAATATAAGGAGTTGCTATAGTGAGAGCAAGCGAATGGCTGAGGTTATGTGCAAAACTTGGTCAGTACAACATGATGTTCCGGCTAAAATAGTGCGAATATTTCATACATATGGACCAACAATAGATATCAAAAATGACCAGAGAGTTTTTTCTGAGTTTGTTGCAAATATTGTGAATGAACAAGATATTGTATTGAAGAGTGATGGAAAATCAGTTCGTTCGTTTTGTTATCTTGCAGATGCAACTGATGCATTTTTCCGAATTTTAAAAGATGGACAATCAGGCGAAGCGTATAATATGGCAAACAATGATTGTCGTGTTTCTATTAGTGAACTTGCGGACTTATTGGTTGACCTATTTCCTAAAAAAGGTTTGAAGGTTAAGCATGAGTTGCGTAAAAAAGATGCTGTTTATTTGGAGAGTCCTGTAAAAACCATACCAGTTGTCAGTACAGAAAAATTGAATCAGCTCGGTTGGAAACCGTTGCACGATTTATCAGATGGATTTGAGCGTACAATTAGAAGATTTTTGATTAATTGAGCAAAATTTATATAAACACCTAATTTTATAGGAGATAGAAAAATGAAAAAAGTTTCAATAATGATTCCATGCTACAATGAGCAAGACAATGTACATCAGATTTTCAATGCAGTAAGGGATCTCTTTCAGAAAAATTTACCAGAATATGATTTTGAAGTCGTGTTTATTGATAATAAGTCAACTGATAATACACGCAAACTATTGAGAGAACTCTGCTTAAAAGATAATCATGCTAAAGCTATTTTTAACATGAAAAATTTTGGACAAAACAACAGTCCGTATTATGGTCTTTGTCAAACTACTGGAGATTGTGCTATTTTGTTATGTGCAGACTTTCAAGACCCGATAGAATTGATTCCTACAATGGTAAATAAGTGGGAAGAAGGAAATCGTGTTGTTTGTATGGTTAAAACATCAAGCAAAGAAAACAAGATTATGTATCTGTTTAGAAGTATATATTATAAAACTTTGAAGTCAATGAGTGATATTCAGCAGATTGAGCATTTTACTGGATTTGGATTGTATGACAGAAGCTTTATTGATATTATGCGTGAAATGAACGATTCTACACCATTTTTGCGTGGAATGGTAGCGGAGTTTGCTCCTGATCATGTTGAAATTGAATACGAACAGCAAAAAAGGCGTGCCGGAAAAACATCTAATAATTTCTTTTCTTTATTTGATATTGCAATGCTTAGTTTTACAAGCTATACAAAAGGTGGTTTGCGTATGGCGACTTTTGGAGGATTTTTTGTAGGAGGATTTAGTTTTATAGTTGCAATATTCTATTTTATTTTTAAGCTAACACATTGGGATACATTTACAGCAGGAAATGCGCCTATTTTAATTGGTGTCTTTTTTTTAGGTGGATTACAGCTCTTTTTTACCGGTTTATTAGGCGAATATATCATGAGTATGAATACAAGGATTATGAACAGACCGCTTGTTATTGAAGAAGAGAGAATTAATTTTGAATGATTTGTGCGATAAAAAGAAAGGAGTTATATTATGGGACTAAAAAGTACTAAAAATGTATACTGCATAAATACAAATTTATAATAAAATGTGTATAATCCCGTCGTGAAAGATGAAGAGTATATATGTTATCAAATAATAACAATAAGAATATTTTTTATTTTTCGCTAAGAGTTGAAAATATAGAATCGGAAGATGAATTTTTCAGCAATTTATTTGCTTATTATATGCTTAATACAAGATATATTGAAGGAATAGAGACAAGAGAGAACTTGGGTGAAGGTAAAATAAAAATAACGACTCGTGATGAGAATTAATATATAAATTTTTAGCCAGAATTATTTTCCGGGTTAGAAGGAATATATAGATGGAGAAGAAAAAGAAATTTATACTGTAAACGGCATAATTCAAGGTATTTTTGTGACAGAAGGAAATCATACAGTTCGTTTTGAATATGTTCCAAAATATTTTTATGCTGGGGCAGTAATTAGTTTTATTGCACTTGGATTTGCTATTGTTATGGTTTTGAAAGACAGGGAAAAAAGAAGATTAATGAATGTAACTACTTGCTTTAAAAATAGTGCTTTCTTAAGTTTTATAGCATCCATCCAAAATCTATATTATTTATAGAAACATTTCCAACCTCAATAAATACTTGTTATTAGTATAATTAATTATATATTTATATTTGAAGTTTCATTTAAAATTTTGCGTATTTATTTTTGGTATTTTATGAGCATATCACTCTATTTCGAGACTAAATTTATATTTATAATCTATTTGCGGATAAAATTTTATATTTTTTTGGAAATGCTTTAATATGGATTATAGCTTTATTTGAAATTGTAATTATGTTTCAAAAAAATGATTGTAATATTAAGAAAAAAGAGTATATTATAGCCAAAACTTTATTACCTTGTTTTCTCTCAATTCCAGGAATTATCAGAAATTAGTTTTCGTTTATAACCAATAGAAAGTATGTCTTTAACAGTACAAATAATATAAAGAATGAGTTTATAAAATTTTGTAGCGGACATATAACGACACTGTTTGTTGTTATGGCAGCTATGTTTATTTTCGTAACATTTTATCTATAAAAGATAATGTTGGTTCAAATTATTATATTTATTTTAAATTACATAATAAGCAAATTTTTTGTTATTAGGTAAATAATCTAATAGTGAAAAATTATAAGACTACATTGTAAGTATTTGGGGATATGAGGTAGATGAAAAGAATAAAAATTCTTCAAGTGAATAAATTGTATTATCCTGCTATTGGTGGTATAGAAACGGTTGTTAAGAATATTGCCGAAAACTTAAACGGTTGTACAGATATGAAAGTACTTGTTTGTCAAAAAAGTGGTAAGGCATCTATGGATGTGGTAAGTGGTGTGAAGGTCACAAGAGCTACATCATTTGGTACTTTTTATTCTATGCCGATTTCGTTAGATTTTTTAGTTAAAATGCATAAAGCTGCGAGAGAAGCAGATATAGTTGTCTGTCATATGCCTTTTCCGCTTGGTGATTTGGGTTGTCTTTTAAGCAGAACAAAAAAGAAGGTTGTTGTTTGGTGGCATAGTGATATAGTAAGACAAAAAAAACTCATGCTGTTTTATAAGCCAATTATGGAAATATTTTTGAAACGTGCAGATGTTATTATTGCGGCTACAGAAGGACATATTGAATATTCCACATACCTTACTCCATATAAAAACAAATGTGTTGTTATTCCTTATGGTGTGGAGCAAAAATTTGTAGAGGATTCAAAGGCATACTGCTTTAAGAGAAAAAAAGAAAATGAGGAAATAGTTTTTCTTTTTGTTGGCAGGTTTGTTTACTACAAGGGATGTGATGTTCTAATAAAAGCATTTGCAAATACACATTCTTCAAAGTTGATAATGGCTGGAAGCGGTATACTTGAAAATGAACTGAGAAAATTGTGTAAAGAGTTAAACATTGAGGATAGAGTAGAGTTTGTTATCTTACCTACTGACAATCAGATAATGGAACTGTATAGGAAATGTGACGTTTTCGTACTACCATCTACAGAAAAAAGCGAAGCTTTTGGACTTGTGCAACTTGAAGCAATGTGCTACGGAAAGCCTGTAATTAATACAAGGTTAAAAAGTGGTGTGCCATATGTTAGTATTGATGATTTAACAGGAATTACTGTTGAACCAAAAAATCAGCAGCAGTTGGCAGATGCAATTCAAAGGCTTACTGACAATACAGCAGAACGAGAGCAATTTGGAAAGGCTGCGAAAAAACGAGTTTTGGAAAATTTTACAATGAATAGTAGTATGAATAAATTTTATAAATGTATATCTGAATTAAATAGCAAATAAAAAATACATATTGAAATTTAAATAAGTATAGTAAAAACGAACAATGAAAAAGAGAGTCTCCTACGGTAGAATTAAATAAACTGCTTTAGGAGGCTCTTTATATAAAGAAAAGCATCATAATGGCGGTTTAAAAAAGCTTTAACTATGAACAGAAAAAATATCTTACTTTTATTATAATAAAAATAAGTTCGACAACCGCATAGATACAAAAAGAATAAGTCCCAAAATGGATAAAAATACTTTTTAACATATAATTTATAATTGCAAGTACAATATAATGTTTGTACCTAAACACATAAGAATGGAAAAATAAAAGTTGATATAGGAAAAATATTAATAAAACTTTGTGAACAAAAATTGATAACAATAATAGATGCAAATGCTTATAGAGGTCATATACATATAGTAATAGATGTACTGATCAAATATAGTGCGTAAAGCTTAATGAGATATTTATATAAAAGAGGTTAATTAATGACTTTAGAAGTTTAAATCTAAATTACAAATATGTAAACTGGTATTTTTTTGTATAAGATACTATGCAGACACAGTTAAAAGGAATGAATGAAAAGGCGAGGTGAGAATATAAAAAAACTTTGTAGAACGATATACTAAATTACCAAATCAGTTTACAGGAATATGCATACCTGTTTATTGGAGAGCAGGTGAAAAAGAATAGAAAAAACGCTTAAGTGGGTTGCTAACTTTTAAGCAGATTTAAGGCTTCATGGAGTATCATGCCGTTATAGGGCTGAGCAAACTACTCACTAAGCAGATAGTTCTGACTTGTCTAAAAAAAGGACACATATGGAATGTTGTTTTATTATATAATTAGATAAAAATTAGAAAGGTGGTATTATAGTGCCAGATTATACAAAAAACTATGGTCTAAAAAAACCAAAACAAACAAATTACTACAATGTTGATGATTTTAATGAAAATGCAGATTTAATAGACAGTAAATTAAAGTCTTTGGAAGACAAAGTATCTAATTTTAGTAATCTGAATCTATTAATAAATACAAATTTTATTAATGCAGTAAATCAGAGGGGTAAAGCTTATTATACTGGTTCAGAGTATACAATAGATAGATGGAAATGCCTCACAGGAGGAATTGTTTCACATTCTGCAAATGGACTTGAGCTTGACAAAACAGGAAGTCCATATGATATTTGCAGTTAATACAGCCTATAGAAAACAAAGTACCTATCGGAACAGAGCTGACTATTTCGTTTAGTGATGGAATAAATAAATACAGTGCAACAGGTGGGACAACGAATGGGGAATTCATAACAGCAAAGGATCTTACAAATAGTTTAGAAGTTAGAGTTTATACAGAAAACAGTAAAACAATTGATGCTTAAATTGTTGTATACGATGATGCCAAAACAATTAAATGGATAAAATTGGAATACGGAAGTGTAGCAACACAATATGTACCAAAATTGTATGGTGAGGAATTATCACTTTGCCAACGATATTTTATAAATCTTAACCCAAAAGGGAAGATTAATACCAAATATGGCGATATAGGTTATGGAAACTATTTGGGAACATGTGTTAACGGTCTAAATATTGCGTTGCCTGTGTCATTGAGAACAACTCCGACTTTAATATACACAGGTGAATGGAATTTATCTACAGGCAATAGCAATATAAAAGTAACAAATATGACACTTATGTCTTCATTAAGTATGGAAGTAAACAGTGTTGTAATATCAGTGTATGGAACAGTTACGTATGGTCAACAATATACTCTATGGTCGGCTAATGACATAATGTCAACCATTTTGTTTGACGCTGAAATGTATTAAGATGTAACTATACGAAGCTAAGTGGACATTATTATTATGTTGTTGCTATTAAATAATAAATCTTATTAAATTTATTATTTAAAGTAAAGAAATTGAAAAATTAAATTGCTGAATATGCAAAGGTACAAATAGTTTTGATATTAAAATTCAGAAAATTTATCATTAATAGAATCGTCAGCAATAGAAATTTAAGCTTAGATATGGTATAATATATTTGGAAAGTTATATGAAGAGAGCTTTTGTCAAGGGTGATTTTTACCATTTCTCAAATCTTCTATTTTTGTTTCATTTCTACCGCCTAAAAAACAAGGTGATGTGAAAGTTAATTCCACAACACCTTGTTTTTTATCTCTGTTTGATATCGAAGTAATATCCTACACCCCGCATGACGTGTATATGTCCGGTGCGCCCTGCACAGCTCTCAAGGCGCGGCGAACATGGTTAATCTGGCAGCATAGGGTATTGTGGTTAATATCGCAGTCTCCGTCCCAAAATCTTTCGCAAAGCTGTTCGCGGGTAAATACCCGGCCGGGGTTGGACGCCAGAAAATATAAAAGGTCAAACGGTATTTTGGATAAATGGATCTCGACATTCATAAGCTGCACTTTTCTTCTTAAAGGATCAATCAATAGTTTATTGTCCGCAGACAAGACAGGAGGTGCGTCCCAAGCGGTTTCACGGTTTTGGCTGCGACGTATCAAAGCCTGTATCTTTACTTCACATATTTTCAAATCCAGTGGTTTTACGGTAAAGTTATCTGCGATAGAGAGAATGCGGACAATATGCTCTGGTTCGTGATCTGCAGAGATGACCAGAATTGGGGCCAGTGCCAGCTCCTGAATCAAACGCAAGGACTGAAAACCGTCCATTCCGTCGCCGGGAACGTCCATGATAACAAGTTGGTGATGATAATGTGCTAAATGTCTGATGCCATCTAGCACATCAACGGTATAATAAACCCTGACAGCATCGTTTTGCAGAAAATACTTCAGCCTTTTGGCGCTTTCCAAGTCAGGATCAATAATCAGAATTTGCAGGTACATTGACGTTCACCTTCTTTCTTCTTGATGGACGGACAGAAACGGGATACCGTTACAGCTATCCCGCCTCTACCGATTATGATTCTATCCTCGTGCCGTCTACCTTGATTTTGTAGCCGTCAAATTTTGTGTTGACAGCCATAGAGCCTTTCGCATAGAGATCGTACCACTTGCCGTTGATCTGATTCCAGCCGGTGAGATTCCGGCCGTTTTTGTAGTATACCCAAAGCACACAAAAGCGATATTCGCTAATAAGATGTACGGCCAAACGGTTGGCTTATTCACTGATTGATTTACCGAAATTTCATACTCTCCGCGTTAATTGAGATATTTTTACGTTCTGCTTCCTCTGCCTCCCAAAAGGAGAGCGAGTGAAAACCACACAGACTCGCAATGATACTGGCCGGGAACATCTGGATGGCGTTGTTGTATTTCATCACAGTATCGTTATAGAACTGCCTGGACACGGCGATTTTGTTCTCCGTTTCCGCCAGTTCATTTTGAAGCTGCATAAAATTAGCGTTTGCCTTCAGCTCCGGGTATGCTTCGCTCACCGCGAAAAGCCGCCGGAGCGCCGCCGAGAGCTTCCCGTTCGCGGCAGCCGCTTGATCGAAGTCCGCAGCAGCCATCGCGCCCTGGCGGGCCTTTACCACGGCCTCCAGTATGCTCCGTTCAAAATTGGCGTAGCCTTTGGCTGTTTCCAGCAGATTGGGAATCAGGTCGTAGCGGCGCCCCAGCTGAACATCAATCGGCGCCGACTGGTTTTTGACCCGGTTTTGCAGTACGACAAATCCGTTTCTGGTCTTGATGATTGCAATGAGGATCGCCGCGACAATCAGAACGGCGGCTCCGATGACAATGTATTTTCCTATGTCTCCCATTTTTTGTTCCTCTCATTTCTCAGAAAACTATAAAATCCCGATACCTCAAATTCTTCAAACGAAAAATGTCCTCGATAATGCGTTCGTTCTCCTCCAACACCACGGCATAAATTAGAAAATCGTCCCAAAGGACAAGCTGCTCTTTCTCCGCTTCAGCCAGATTGGAGAAGTCCCGGATAAAATTTTTAAGCCCCCAAATCTGCGCCGTTAAAATCTCGCCCGCCTCCGTCCTCTTGAGCCGTATTCCCGTGCCGGATGCGGACAATGCCGTGCGCAGAACAGCGGCAATCGGCAATAGAAACATTGCCAGAAATGACAGAACAAAAAAAGCGGTCAGGGCGGTCGCAATCACCATATCCGGCGACGACAATAGGTATTCTAATTGCTTGACACCGAAAGACTGTGGAGCCGCCGCAAGAAAGCCCTCTATCCTTTCAAGCCAGCCGCTGTTGTTAATCTCAACGGCTGTGATACCCATTCCGAGGAATATGAAAATCGGGAGCAGACACCCGCCGAGGCATCCCGTGAGACAGGAGCGGGAGGCGGAATTTATATTTTGCCGTGCGTCCCTGTATTTCAAATTGCCCGACTGAACGGCCTCCGTGACAGTCTGCCTCTTCCACGCGCCGAGGTTTGCGGGCTGTGCCTGTCCCCCCGGCAATGAGTGCCAGGAGCGTCCGGTCACTGGGGAGCAGGCCGGGAAGCTTTTGATTTAGTACATGAACCGTACCGTCCCGCATGGAAACCGCGCCTGTTTTTATGGATTTGTTACCTTGCATAGACCAACTCATACAGCACCGTTTCTTCGGCGCGCTGCCGGATGTTGTTCATGCGTCCCACCCATTCCATCTGGTCGGACGCTTTCAGGACCTCCGTCACGCCCTCCCGCGCCGCCATAGCCGGAATTAGGTAATCCAGCCGGTCGTTGCAGGCGGCGTCAATTTCCGCCAAGTGTTCCCAGAGCGTTTCCGACAGGAGCATATGGGAGTAGGTGCCGGGGCGGTACTCTTTCAAGAACTTTTGCCGCATCCGGCCATATCTGCCGATCTGGTAGTCCGTCGTATCTTTCAGGGCAATGTTGGGAATTTCATAATCTCCGCATTTCGTATAGCTCAGTTCCATCTTGTTTCCTCGCTTTCATATGTCGTTAATTTTGCAGCTGACTTAATTCAATGTGTTCTCTGTCACCGTCCTTCCGCACCGCTTCCATTCACCACAAATGAGCCGCCGCTATGTTGTATTTGGTGGGTTGGTTAACCTCACCCTTTACAACATACATCTGAATTCAAAAAACAAGGAAGAAGGTGACAGAGTGTGCCGAAGAATACAGAACTTACAAATGATATAATAACATATGACAGTTCAACAAAAAGAATACTATCAAATAAGAAAATACTGGCATGGATAATGAAAAGCTGTCTGGATGAATTTAAGGATTATGACATTGAAACAATAGCAAATTCCTGCATAGAAGGAACACCTATTGTTTCAGGCGTAGCATTAGACAAAAACACTGCCGATAAGGAAGTAATCAAAGGGACTTCAACAGATGATGCAACTACAATAGAAGGTGTTGTGTATTTCGATATAAAATTTGATGCAAATACACTTGAAGATGAAAGAATTAATCTTATATAAATGTTGAAGCACAGAATAATCTCTCTCATGGATATCCTATAATAAAAAGAGGATTATACTATGGCAGCAGATTAATATCAACACAAAAGGGAACGGTTTTTACAGGTGAGCATTACGAAAAAATTGAAAAGGTGTACTCAATATGGATTCTGATGAATACAACTAATTATAATGCTGACAGCATATCGAAATATTCGATAGATGAGAGCCTTTTAAAAGGAAATAACACACAGAAAAAAGAAGATTTTGATTTGATTTCAGTATATCTACTGTATTTAAGCAATTCATCAGATAAAAGTACAGAAGGAATTATCAGACTGCTTAGTATTTTATTATCCAATGAAGTACCGAAGGAAGAAAAGCTTACGATATTGGAAAATGAATTTGACATAAAACCAACAAGAGAGTTGGAGAAGGAGGTAAGTGTCATGTGTAATCTTAGTGAAGGAATTGAAAGAAAAAGTATCGAAAAAGGACTTGAAAAAGGAATACAGGCACTGGTAGAAACACTAAAAGAAATGGATATACCTGAGAATAAAATTATTGAAAGGTTGCTGAGAAATACAATATTTCAATAGAAGCGGCGAAAGGATATATTAAAGATTAAATAATAACTGTATGTTCAGACAAAATTGGGAATGACAACTATAGCCATTCATCATTTTATATGGAGTGACCAGTAAATAGTTTAAAGAAAAAATTTAGAAGTGAAAATGTATGTAGTGATTTCTAAATTTTTTGTTTAAGTTATTTTAAACAAAAATATGGTTACCCCAAGGGGGTACTGGATTTAGTGCATATCAGTTTTGTAACTACAACGCACGTTGAAGTTGTATGTTGTCTACATTGAGTGAATTCATAGCAGTCCTGATTTTAGTCATTTTGCGAGGAATATGAGTTTCGAACCTATAGGCAAATAAGGATAAAAAAATTATATTATGAACAGAATAAAGATGAATATGTCAAGTGTTTTGTGAGATTCTTTGGAGTTGAAGTTTTATATATTCAAATATTAAAATATAAAGTTCTCACAGTGAGTAATAATATTTGCATACGAAATGTTTGTATTAAGTATCGCTGTTGGCCATAAGTGCTCGGCAGAGCGTATTAATGCTGTGTTAAAAACACAGTTTATGTACGGCGTTTAATGTTATTAAAATATACTGGACATACCATGCATTAATTTAAAATAACTGATTATAGCGTTTAACATAATTTGAACGTTAATATAATATAGCATAAAATAAAGATTTTTTTATTTAAAAGCATAGTAAAATATGCTTTTTTTTATGTTTATAATCTTTTAGTATTGATATTTTAATGTTTTTAAATTATGAATCTGGTTTCACAAATAAAAGCTGTAATAGAATATAATTAATTTTGAGGTTTCTGAGAATGTATATCAAATCTATGAAGTTTGAAGGAGTTCAAAGTAAAAGTAGAGAAATAGAAGGTAATTAATAGAAATTAGAAAAGATTGTGGTTTTGCAAAGTTAATTCATATTGGATGATTACTTTTAAGTAACCATATGATAAATTTGTGCTTACTTGTTTTTTCTATATCTTTCAATTATGATTTTTATAAAAGAGAAACACCAGAATAGTTTTTTTAGGCTAACTTATCTAAGAGGTTTTAAAAGTCGAAAATGTATTTTTTGAAAAGGAGGAATTAAAAATGTCGAAAGTGGAAAGAAATTATGGTTTTTTCAATCCGTATGATGCTGACCGTATTTATCACAATACAGAAGGTCAGTATATGGCAGGTGCTTCCATAGGAATAATGCAGCTTACTTGCAGAGTACTGTTTTTTCCAGGTAATGTATCTAATGCTACGACATATGATTTCCCGGTGAGGTTTCTTCCTGTAGATGGTACAGACCAAGTAAACATTCACGCTGGAGACAGGAATCTTGTTCCATTACTTATTAAAGCGGCAAAGCAGCTTGAGGTTGACGGATGCCGCGCGATATTTGCAAATTGTGGATATTACGGACATTTTCAAAAGGATGTCTCTGAGGCGGTTGATGTTCCGGTTTATTTATCGGCATGTGTTCAGATTCCATGGATTTTTGCCGGTCTCAAGAAAAATCAGAAAATTGGTGTTTTATGCGGAGATGCACCAAATCTAAAGTGGGATTTATTTGAGGCTTGTGGCTGTACAAAAGAACAGTTTGACAGATGTGTTGTTGTAGGAATGGAAGACTGTAAAGAGTTTAGAAATATTTTGGATGACACAGGAGCTATGAATTGTACCGCGATTGGAAAAGAAGTTGTTGAAAAAACAAGGAAAATGCTTGAGGAAAACCCAGATGTAGGCGCTCTTTTGCTGGAATGCACAGACCTTCCGCCATATGCCGCATGGCTTCAGAGTGAATTTAATCTTCCAGTATTTGACGCAATTACATTGATTAATTATATTCACAGTACTGTATGTCAAAAACCATATTACGGTTATATGTAAAACAGAGAAAGTGTATTCTAAGAAATTTAATGAGACCACTTTATTAATAACAATAAAAATTTTGGAATTGGGGAGGAATTAAAATGAAAAGACATGGATTGTGTTTTTTACTGGTTATAGCTCTTATAGTATCCTTAGCTGGATGCGGCGGAAATTCAGGCTCAGCTGCTGACAAAAGTGCAAATTCAGCAGCTGGCAGTGCTGAAGAAGGGGAGGAAAAGGCGGTTACACTGCGTATGTCAACAGGGCACCCAGAAGAACATGTAGCGTCTGAAACTGTTAGGGAGTTTGTTGATAAAGTAGAAAAGGACAGCAATGGTTCAATAAAAATAAAGATTTATTATTCTAATAGCTTGGGTTCGCAGGATGTTATTGTAAATGGATTAATGGACGGTTCTGTAGATTTGTCGTTTGAATATCTGGATGCCTCTTACGCCCCGGTTTCTGATATTGCTGCCCTTCCTTTTATCGTATCTAATTATGATGAATTACAGTATCTTTTTTCACCGGGTTCAAATATGTATTCTACCATTAAAAATTCGTTTGATGAGGTAGGGATTAATCTTCTTGGAATATATGTCCCTGGTTTCAGTGGATTAGCTACAAAGAGTATTCCGGAAAACTATAACACATGTTCACCAAAGAGCAAGCCAATCCGAGTATGGAACTCAAATCCGGCTATAGAGGCGTATGAGGCTATGGGCTATAACTGTGTTGCCATTGACTGGTCTGATACATATACTTCAATACAGACTGGCATAGTTGATGGAACTACCGGACAGACTGCCACAGGTGTGTATACTTTTGTGCGTGATGTTGTAAACTATTATATTCCATATATGTATGGTCCGGATTATGTTCATCTTGTTATAAGCCAGAAAACATTTAATAATTTGTCACAAGAACAACAGGATATTATACAAAATGCTGCTGAAACCACTATTTCAAAAGTATATGAAAATCTTGAGAATATGGAAAATGAGAGCTTGAAACAGCTTGAAGATGCAGGAATCGAAGTCCTTCCGCTTACAGATGATGAAAGAAACGAGATTGCTGAACAAGTACGTGAGACTGTATGGCCTTCACAGGAAGAAGTATTTGGCAAAGATATACTAAATTCAATTTATGAGGACTTGGAAGCGTGTAAAAAATGATATGCAAATAATACTGTCAAAAAGTTTCAGAAGATAAGACTATACTCTAAAAACGGTATAGAGAAATCCGCTTAAATGGGGGATGATTCATAGATGAATAATTTCATAGATAAGATGATTAATTTTAAAGAATGGAGGTCATATCGCTTTTTTGAAAACGTAAACAGAGGGATTATTATTTTGGCCAGTGTAGTGGTTTTTGTGCTGACAATTGTTACGGTTGTTATGAGATATATATTTAAGATTAGCATTTTTGGATTAGATGAAGTTGTTATGGTAGTTATATTTTATGTTTACTTTTTCGGTGCTGCCCAGGGGAGTCTGGAAGACTCGCAAATAAGAGCTGACATGATAGGAACTCTCGTACATAATAAGCTTGTGATAAATCTGTGTCACTGCGCTGCCAGACTTATAGAAGCGATAGTAATTGGCATATGCTTCTGCTGGTCAGTAACATATATTTTAAAAGATTTTCAAGTAATGCCGTATAGTCTGGTTTTAAAAATTCCTCTTGTTGTTACACATTTAACTTTCCTCATTGGTTTTTTATTGATGTTTTTATTCAGCATGGCGTGGTTTATAAGGCAGTGCTGTATAACCATTGATTCAATCAAAGGAGGGACACAGAGATGATTCATGTTCTAATTGCTATTGTTGTTTTAATGGTCTCACTTTTAATAGGTGTTGCTATACCGTTCGCATTTGGCGCCGGAACAATATATCTGTATTATACTCTTGGTGGGTCGTTTGCAACAGGGTTACCTGTAGGGTTTAATGGCATCAATTCCATGGTTTTGTTGGCAATTCCAACTTTTATCATGGCCGGCGGATTTATAGAGCATGGAAACATAGGTGACCAGCTGGTTGGATTTTTGGATATGCTTGTAGGCAAAATTCGTGGCGGTCTAATGCTTGTAGTATCATACAGCTCAGCAGTATTTGGAGCCATTTGTGGTTCCGGCTCTGCTACATGCAGCTGTATAGGTTCAGTTATGGCGCCGCGTTTAAAGAAAGCAGGATATGATGAAGGATTGTCTGCGGCATTGGTGGCTTCCTCTGCACCGCTGGGATTACTGATTCCTCCAAGTTCACTTATGATAATGTATGCGTGGGTTTCTGGAGAATCTGTACTGGCCTGCTTTCTGTGTACGGTTATACCTGGTATCTGTTTAGCAACGCTGCTTGGTATTGTTGGCATTATTATGGCCAGAAAGAAAAATGTACAAGTTTCTGAAAACTGGGTTCCCGTCTATTCAAAGGCAGGACTGAAAAAAACCAGAACTGCAGTACCGGCTCTTATAATGCCGCTTATTATTCTGGGAGGAATATACGGAGGTATAATGACGCCTACAGAGGCAGCCTGTATTTCTACTCTATATTGCATTCCAGTTGCGTTGTATGTTTATCGTGGAATTAAGTGGAAAGATGTTCCTACTGTTTTTTTCAAAACAGGTGTAACAACGGGTGTAATTATGCTGATGCTGTTTTTTGTCAGTATATTAAGCAGGTATTTTATCTATGAGGATTTGCCGGGCATGATGGTACAGTTCATCTATAAGTTTACAACAGACAGAAATTTAATCTTATTGATGATGAACGTTTTTATGATAATTATGGGTATGCTAATGGATGACGCTTCAGCACTTCTTCTGTCAACACCTATATTGCTTCCTATTGCGAAGGAGATTGGAGTAAGCCCTATACAATTTGCTGCTATTGTAGGAGTAAACCTTGGTATGGGAAATGTTACACCGCCATGCGCACCTATGATATATCTTAGTTCAAGGGTAGTTGGAGTTGACGTAGCTAAAGTATTGAAGCCGACACTTTTTCTTATTATTTTTGCATGGCTTCCAACTCTGATTATAGTTACTTATTTTCCGGATTTTTCAATGTGGCTTCCAACCATGCTGGGTTATGTAAAATAACAAAACTTTATTTTAAAGCTGTTTATGGTACGAATAAAAGACTGGCTGAAAGGCATTTGATTTTAAGTACATTTAAAAATCCCGCTTGCTGTAAAAGGCATGCGGGGTCTTATTTGCGTAAAGGTCTTATTTAAAAATATCAATATCTGAGCTGCTTTGAGAGCTGGCCTTTTTTTGAGATTCTTTATATATAAAGCCAAAATGGTACATTTCATCCATTACAGGAATAATTGCTTTTCCAAGCTCTGAAAGTGAGTATTCGACCTTAATGGGGGAGGTTGGATATACGACACGGTTAACAAGACCGCTGCATTCAAGTTCGCGTAATTGCTGTACCAGCACTCTTGGAGCTATAACATCCCTAAGTATATATTTTATATCACCATACCTCAATGAACCGCTTGGCGCAAAATCAAGAAGCATCAGAACGTTCATCTTCCATTTGCCGCTGATTAAATTAAGAGTCTGCATGAGATATGATTCATCTAATTCGATTATTGTTTTTCTGGCGTAATTGCTTACATCATATTCAGCCATTCTAAACACCACCTTTAAATAATATTTTATCATTTATCATTAGATTAAACAAGCTTGGCTGATTTGTTTTATTAACCTTAGCTGTATCATTAAATTACAGTAATAAAATATTTCTGTTGCTGGGAGGCTGGAGTATGGAATTAAATTTTTTAAATAAACATTATTTTGTTATTGGTGGTTTGTTTGAGGATTTTGAGTCGAACAATGAAAGTTTGCAAAAACAGTATATACTTCTGGAAAACAATATTTTAAGCATTTATAGGAAAGACATAATTTCAGAAGTAATAATTAATAAAAATAACACATTCAATTTAGTTGAAAATATAGCTGATAAAATAAATATTGTGATTAAAAACGAAAATATAGCTGCTGCACTGGTTTTGCCAAACCCGCCCGAAGAAATTTCTGAAAGCTTTGATGATATATATGATGTTTATGCTGATATTGCAATTGCTGCTGAAAACAATGGTTTTGATTTGATAATTTTAGATGGTTTTATCAGTATACTTAATCTTAAGGCAGCACTTATTGCAGTTAAAGAAAATACAACTATTCCAACAGCAGTCATGCTGTCCAGTGAAAAGGGTGAAGAAGCTGTAAAAGCAATGGTCGTGTGTTCATCATCTTTAGGTGCTGACATTATTGGTTTCAGCGTTAATGATGAATATGAAAAACTATGCAGAACTTTGGGTGAATGCAGAATATTTACAAAAGTACCATTTATGATTTACATTGATAAAAATATTTCTGAAAATAACAATTCAAAAAAAGACATGATGAGGATTTTTAATGAAATTGTAGAAAACTACGGCGTATCAGTAATAGGAATTAATTCCAATTACGGTTCAGAATATATTAACGCGTTAAATAAGTCATTTTCAGCAATACAAAATTTAAATTTTGGCGGCATAAGCGTGAGTAGTATATCTACTTCTTCGAGAGCAGTTAATCTGAATGATTATAAGATTGTAGGAATCCCCAAAATAAACAGTGGGGTTTTTTCTGCAAATGAAATTGTTTCTGAGGCATTAAGGCTTTTAAATGAGGGGGCGGACATGTTTTATGTTTCTACAGAAAAGCTCTTTATTAAAACAGAAGATGAATTGAAAGAAACAATAGAGACACTGAAAATTTATGTGGATATGCCTTTGATAATTGATACCCAGGATATATGTCTGGCAGAAAGCGCTATGCGGATTTATGACGGAAAGCTTGGACTGCACGTTAACTGCAAAGACATTAACAGTATAAAGGAATTAATTGATTTGGTACAACGGTTTGGAGCTGCGTTATTTATCAGTATTTCTGGTGACAATCCAAATGAATCAGAATATAATAACTACAGAAAAAATTATTATATTGCAGGAATGATGAGTGATATATGGAGATTAAAGAAACATTTAATTTATCGTGATTTAATACTTGGAATGTCTGTCGGAAAAAAAGGGGAATATAAAAGCCTTAAAAATATACAGGCAATATTAAAGAGGATTCATCTTAACCAAAATTGTACAAGCTTTTGTAATTTTACAGATTCACTGTCAATTGACAATGATTATTATGAAAAATACTCAGCCTTTGTGGGATATGTTTTGGACAGAGGCTGTACACTGTTTTTTGCAGAAAACGGTATATTATATCTAAAGAAAGCAATTAAACTTTATCGTGAAATTTTTGATATTTAATATTTTCATCTGGTAAGTAAGCATAAATTTGTCGCAGATTACTTTTAAGTAACTATATGATAAAATTGTGCTTACTTGTTTTTTTTGGTCAATATATTAGAATTAAATTGTAGAAATAAATTTATAAACATGCGCGCATAATTAACAAATTAAAAGAGATTTATAATTAAAAAACTGATTTACTTTATCAAACTTTATTGCAGGTCGATATTTTACATAAAGGGAGAGAAAAAACAGATGGCGGAAAAAAATGTAAGTATATTTAATGATGTTCTTGGTCCTGTGATTACTGGACCTTCAAGCTCGAATACAGCAGGGGCCTTAAGAGTTACAAGAATGATGAGGGCTCTTATGCCTGATTTTAAAAAGGCAGTGATTTATGTTGATGATATACCAGGGGCATTTGCGCCCGCGTTGCAGGGACTTAAAAGCGGTGTTGCGTTTGCAGCTGGACTTCTTGATTTTGAGGTAAATGATTTACGGATAGCTGACGCGAGAAAAATAGCAAAGGAAATGGGGTTATCAATACGTTTTGAAATTAAACATTTTAAAGATTTTGGATATGCCGAGTTAGTGGAAACGGTTATGGAAAACTCCGTAGGAGAAGTAATAAGTGCCGTTGGAGCTTCAATTGGAGGCGGTATGGCAAAGCTTCTGGAAGTAAATGGAATACCTGTTGATATTAGAGGTTCAGCTTATGAAATAATGATATATTCAAAAACCAGAATATGTGAAAAATTAAAGAGAGCTGTTTATGATAGAATCAGTTCTAAGACTGTTATAATAGAGGATAAATTTATATCAGACAAAAATGGTGAGATATATGAAATTAAAGTTGAAAAGAAAATCAGCAAAGAATTGGAAAATGAATTAAAAATTGCCGCTGAAAATGCAGGAAACAAGCTTTTTGTGTTTGATGCCATACTAACCGTAAGTGAAAAAAAACAGGAAGCCAGATTGCCATTTACTACGACTGCTGAGCTGGATAAATATCTGGCTGACACAGGCAAAACCATGTTTGAGGCAGCTGTGGATTATGAAACAAACAGAAGCGGCTGGTCAGAAAAAGAGGTATTTGACTATGCCCAATATCTTGTAAAATCAATGAAAATATCAGTGGAAGAGGGCCTTGAGGGCGACTATAAAATGTCAGGCTATTCTATTCCGTACTCAGGAAAAATAAGGGATACTTATAATAATACTAAAAAGCTTATTCCACTGGGAGTTGCCGACAAAGCGGCATATTATGCCATGGCGGTAATGGAGCTTAACAGCGGTATGGGAAGAATAGTAACATGTCCAACAGCGGGTTCATCAGGAATAATGCCGGGAATACTTCTTGCTATGATAGAAGACTGTGGAATAAGTCTTGAAAAGGCTACAGAAGGATTTTTGGTTGGCGGTCTGATAGGTATGTTTGTAGCAGCTCTTGCAAATTTTGACGGTTCAGACGGTGCTTGTCAGGCTGAAGTTGCATCGGGCTGCGCAATGGGTGCGGCTGCGGCATGTTATATAATGGGAGGCACAACAAAACAGATAGAAAACGCGGCTGTTTTATGCTTTGAAGCACTAATGGGACTTATATGTGACCCTATAGCAGTTTATCCGGAAGTACCTTGTATACTTCGTAATCCTATGGGTTGTTCAGTTGCATTTACAATGACTAACCTTGCTTTATGTGACTACAATCCTTTTGTACCTCTGGATGAAATAATTGTAGCAATGAGAGATGTCGGTGCACAGATGCCTCCTTATCTGCGCTGCCAGTGTTCTGGGACATGTGCAACACCTACAGCTCAAAAAATAAAAGAGAATATGGAAAAAATAAATGTGTTTAATTTTAACGAATAATGTATTTAAAGCTAAATATAGTAGAGAAATAAAAAACGGAGATAATTTCGCTAAGCGGAAATATCTCCGTTTTTTATTAACTTTGCCGGGGATAGGATATTTCTTATGGGACTTGCGTACGGCGGCGGATTTATAGTGGTACTTTCAAAGCCTGAAAAATCAATTTGGCACAATTATTGCTGTATAAGAGTGTAAGTCCGTTATTTATACCGGAGGAATTCAGGATACTTTTGTAGTACAAAAGCTTGACAAGGCTTTAATAAGCAGAAGTATCAGGAGGAGTGGTCACCGCTGGCTTTTGCAGGTAAAAGTAATGTTGATTCAGGTAATTTGATTGATTCATAATTTAAATCTGCATTACTTGGACTTAAATATAATCCGAAGGTGGCTTTTAACGGAATATGTAAGCATTGTAAGTGTAATTATTAGTTAATGGAAAGGAAAATTTGTAATGAGAAAAATAATTTCTAACACAGCTATGATTTTGCTTTTAGTATTGTTTTTGGCAGAAGCTCTTATGGGATACTCCGTATCTTGGGTCACAGCGGCAGCTGCGGCTATTGTTCTTGTGTTTAATCTGCCGTACATAGGCAAAACATTCAGAGCTCCGGCATGGATATTTTTTATTCTTGGTTCTGTCATTCTTATTGCCTCAGGTGCTCCGCTAAGTCAATGGATATATGGAATGAATTCGATGCTAAAAACTGTGGTCATACTTATATCTGTGCAGACTTTATCGTTAGCAATAGGAAGGGGCGGATATGAAAAGGCTGTGTCAGACTGTCTTGGCTCAGGAATAAGCAATATCTGGTTTCTTTACTGTTTGCTTATGGTTATTTCTCATATACTTGCCAGTGTAATGAGTCTTGGTTCTGTGATAATTATACTTGTGGCAATTATGCCTGCAATTCATAAAAAAATGGACAATGAAAACGATTTTGTGGTAAGCGCTGTTACCTGTGGGTACTGCACTTTGTTTTTGTGGGCACCGGGAACAGTTACGGTTTTGATGAGCATGCAGGTGTTCGATATTGGCTGGCAGGAATATTTTATGCCGGCTTTTGCGCTTGCTGTTTTCGGTATAATACTTGGGGCTGTTGTATCATGGTTTTCATATGGCGGAAAAAAGCTTAAATCTGAGGAAGCAAACAAAAAAGTAAACATAGATTCACTGAAAAAGCTGGGTGGGCTTGTACTTGTTATGGCAATAATAATTGTTGGCATAGGTGTACTGGAGAAGCTTAAATTCAGTACATCTGTAGGAAGATTATTGATAGTAACTTTGCTGGTTGCGTTTGTATGGCTGCTCATGCAGACTGGCAGAAGGTTTTTTAAAGAAGTTCCCGCTGAGTGGTGGAATAGCAAGCTGCCAAAAAATGGAGACCTGTCTGCTTTTTTTCTGTCCATGGGAGTGTTTTCTGCTGCCATATCATATTCTGGCATTGAAAATGTTATGGTGAGGCTGGCAAGCCAATACCCGCTTTTATTCCAGTTGGGCGCTCTGTGGACACTTCCTTTGATAATTGTTGTTTTATCTTTGATAGGAATACATCCATTTGTGTCTGTTCTTATGGTTGGCCCTATTATGGCAGGTATGGAGCTGCCATATTCTAATCTTCAGATGGGGCTGGCCATGAGCCTTGGCTGCTGTGTATCGTATATGGTTTCGCCGTTTGCCGGGCTGATACTTACTTTGTCAAACGGGTTAAAGGAAAAGCCGGCACATATCTGTTTTAAGGTAAATCTTTTGTTTGCAGTTATTTATTATATTACGGCAGAGGTTTTAATTCTGTTTTTTGCTGCGTAATTAAACTTAAGAAGAAATCCGGACTGTTTAAATCCGGATTTCTTTGATTTTACAGCAAAGTATCGCGTTAATAAAGGTTTTGATTCATTAAGATTCAATGATTCACACGATGAATCAAAACAAAAATACTATTTTTTGAAAGACTGCTGTTTTATATGCAAATATAATAAAAGAACAACTAAGTTTTTGTCGATATATACCAATAATTGTATGGTGGCAGTTTTGGCACGGTTCTTGCTCTATATTTAAGTTGAAAATAAAAGAGGGAGGTTAGAGGTTAAAGAAATAGAAAGCTTTGATAAGATGTATTAATTCTTTGTTTCGGTTGGATATGTCACTTATTTGAAAAATTAATAGGAGGAAGGACTAATGAAAAGATTTCAAAAAATAATGGCGTTTGTTTCTGTAGCTGCAATTTCTGTTTCTGTTATGGGCTGCGGCGCTGTATCAAACAAACCGGCTGCGGCAAACCCGGAGCCGAAAAAAACAGAAGCATCGTCAACAGATGACAGCGGCTCCGAAGCGGAAATCAAGATTATCATGGGACATGAGGGAAATGATGATTTGCCGGACGGAATTCTTTCGTTAAAATTTAATGAGCTTATAGAAGAAAAGAGCGGCGGGAGAATCAAAGTTGATTATAAGTCAAACGGAACGCTTGGAGATGAGGACGAGCTTTTACAGCAGGTAATGAAGGGGTCTATTCAGGCGGCATGTATATCAACAAGTACGTTTTCCAATTATACAGATGAGCTTGACGCACTTCAGATGCCTTTCTTATATAAAGATTATGAGCAGGAAAGAATTGCTTTCCAAAGTGATGAGGCAAGGGCGCTGTATGCCAACATTGAAGATTTGGGGGTTAAGATTACAGACGTTGTGGAAATTGGAAGCCGCCAGTTTGCAAATAAGGTTCGGCCGATAACATGTATGGAAGACCTTAAAGGTATCAAAATGCGTATTGTTCCTTCCACGCTGCTTTCTGATGTTGCGGCGGCAATTGGAATGACAAGCACACCTGTTGCGTACAGTGAGATTTATTCAAGTCTGCAATCAGGCGTTATTGACGGAGAAGAAATTAATCTTATATCTATTGTATCAAACAGTCATGATGAGGTGCTTAAATATGTGTCTATAATAGATTTTTATTCATTTACATCAGCGCTTTCATTTAACCTTGACTGGTATAACAGCTTAAGTGCCGAGGACCAGGCTCTTATATCCGAATGTTCAGCTGAGGCTATGAATTATGCGATGGACCAGTGTGAGAAGATAGCTGATGATTCCCTGCAAACATGTATTGACAGGGGGCTTGAGATAAACTATATAGATGATGCTGAAAAACAGAGATTTATTGATGCCTGTGACAAGGTTTATGAAAAGTACACTTCAAGAAATGAGAATGTCAAGGCGTATGTTGATTATGTAAGGAGCCTGTGATTATCTTGATAAATAAAGAAGTGAGGAGGCTGTCAGTATGGAAAAAATCGGAGATATCCTTGAAAAAGCTATAAAATACCTGATTGTAGTTCTGATGGGGATTATGATTGTTACTACTATTATTGCTGTAGGGCAGAGATACATAGTAGGCAGTGCATTCAACTGGACAGAGGAGCTGGACAGCTACATTCTTGTATGGTGTACCTTTTTGGGAGTAGCAGTCAGCTATAGGCATGCAGACCTTGTATTCCTTGATATCTTTGTTAAAATGCTGCCTGAAAAAGCCAAGAATATTGTAGCGTTTATTATACATATGGTGTGTCTGGCATTTATTGTGTACATATTTTTTACATCTTTGCAATATGGAATGTCGCCTGCGATTTTCAACAGAAAGTCAACTACATTGAGATGCTCAATGTTTGTGCCGTTTGCGGTCATTCCGCTTAGCACACTGCTGATGATACTTTTTAATTTTGAACTGCTTCCGAAGCTTTTTAAATCATGCTTTGCAAGCGGCAGGCAAGGGGAGGTGTGACAGTTATGGTGGCTTTACCGATAATAATGTTTGTAGTCCTTATAGTTGCAGGGTGTCCGTTTGCATTTGTAATGGGGCTTACAGGTGTGTCACATCTGTTTTCTATTGGCTTTGAGGGAATAGCGGATATACTGTCTCAAAAAATGTTTTACGGAATAAATACCTTCAGTTATACCTGCATCGCGTTTTTTGTCTGCGCCGGACAGATAATGAACAAGGGCGGTGTTACGCAGTCTATTGTTGATGTGGCACAGGAGTTAATAGGGTTTAAAAAGGGCGGGCTTGCCTATGCCGTAATAATTGTGGGAATGGTGCTGGCTGCAATACTTGGTTCGTCAAATGCCGTTGCTGTAATTTTGTGTTCAGTTATGATTCCGGCAATGGTATCAAGTGGATATGATAAGGAGTTTGCAGGCTGTACAGTGGCAAGCTCGGCTATATTGGGAGTTATTATTCCGCCGAGTATAGACTTTGTTATCTATTCTGTTCTTACAGGCATATCGGTAAAAAGAATGTTTGTAGCCGGTATTGTTCCTGGAATATTGCTGGGACTGTGTTTTATGGTAGTTGTATATTTTACGGCAAAGAAACGGAATTATCCAAAATACCGTGAGCACTTTTCCGGCAAGGATGCTTTCCGTGCACTTGTGAAGGGAATTCCATCACTTATGGTTCCTATAATTATTGTAGGAGGAGTAATGGGCGGAATATTTACGGCTACAGAGTCCGGAGCGATTGCCTGCCTTGCGGCTACTGTTCTTGGATTTATCAACAAAAAGCTCAAACTGAAAGATTTTGTTGAAATATTCGCAAACAGTGGCATAGTAACCGCTGGAATAATGCTGATTATCTCTATGGGAAATATAATCGGCTGGTCACTGGCATATGACAATGTACCGGAAAGGCTGGTAAGCGGAATACTGTCAATTACTACAAACGGAAATATTGTAATGCTTCTCATTATACTGCTTCTGTTTGTTATTGGGTGTGTAATGGAGGCGTTTGCCGCGGAGCTGATATTGATTCCTGTGCTTGCGCCACTTGGAGAGGCTATGGGGTATGACCCGATACATTTCGGACTTATCATTATTATAATGCTGACTATCGCTCTTGCGACTCCGCCGGTTGGAATGCTTCTCTTTACTACATCAAAGGTGGCGGATATAGAACTTGGAAAGCTTAATAAATGCATATGGCCATTTGTATTGGCGGCGATTATTGGAACTTTGATTTTGGCATATACGCCGGTTATAACTACGTTCCTTCCAAATCTGCTGTATGGCCCTATGTAAATATAAATTTAATATGCAATGAAAAAGGGAGGCAAAAAATGAGTTTAGAGACAGCTATACAGGGATTGTGCGACCTCCATATACATGCTGGGCCTTCAATTTCAAAGAGGGCTGTAGATTCATGGGAGGTATATGAAGATGCGGTAAAGCGTGGCTTCAGAGGGCTTGTAATTAAGGACCATTATTTTCCTACGATGATGAGCTCTGAGATTGTTCAGAGGCATTTGGGTAATGACAGTCTTAAAATTTATGGAGAGATTGTACTTAACAATGCTCAGGGCGGAATAAACCTTAAGGCTGTAGATGCGGCCTGCGGCATGAATGTTAAAATCGTCTGCATGCCTACAGTATCAGCCAGACACCATATAAAACAATATGAAGGGCGTGCATTTGTTGGCGGTGGTAAGGAGAGTGTGCCGGAAAGCCCCGTTTACTACCTGAATGAAAATGGAGAGCTTAAGCCGGAAGTTATGAAAGTTATTGATTATCTTTCAGATAAGCCTGATGTTATTCTTGCAACAGGGCATGGCTCGCCGGCTGAAATAGACGCACTTATTGATAAGGCGGTATCTAAAGGCATCAAGAGGATTTTAGTAAATCACCCATTCTGTCTTGTTGAGGCAACCCTTGAGCAAATGATTAAATGGGCCAAAATGGGGGCAATGATTGAGCTGAACGCATGTGATATTGACCCGGTATCAAGTTTTGCAGACGGAGACTTGAGTCTTGTGGGAGAAATACTTGATAATATTGCAGCAAATCAGATAGTCATAGATTCTGACTATGGTCAGAACGGAAATATTAAGCCTGTTGAAGGATTAATCCACTTTACAGAATTTCTTGCTGATAAATATGGAGTCAGCGAGGACGATATTCACCAGATGGGTGTTGTTAATCCCGGATGGCTGCTTGGATTAAATGATAAATAACTGTTTTTAAAACAGAATAAATAATAGAGGAGAGATTAATTATGAAATTATGCAGTTTTAATGTAGGAGAAATTAAACGTATAGGTGTATTAATGCCAAATGGACAGGTAGCTGACTGTAATTATGCATATGCGGCGTACCTTGTAAACAGGGGTGTATCCAATCCGCAGAAGCGCGCGGACATAATTGTTCCTTCGGAAATGATTCCGATGATAGAATGCGGCGAGGACGGCAAAAACGAACTCAGGCTCGCTATGGCATATGTTGAGGCGAATCCCGAGGTTACAGGGCCATGTGGAGAACGCATACTGTATAACTGCGAGGATATCCATTTCCGCGCGCCAGTGCCAAATCCTGAGAAAATTTTCTCTATGGCAATAAACAATAAGTTTGAGTTTGAACGCTGTATCAAACCTGAAGGCCCTGCACATCCGCTGTATTTCAGCAAATATAACTCATGCCTTTGCGGGGCATATGACGATATTGAGATTCCAGATATAGGAATTGTTGGAACAGAAGTCGAGATGGTATTTGTTATCAGCAAGGGAGGAAAAAACATTCCAGAATCGAAAGCGCGTGATTACATATACGGCTTTACATGCCACAACGATATAACAGCTTTCACACTCCGTATGGACCGTGAGTGGCTTATATGTGTAAATGGTGAGGGAAAACAGGAAAAGGTTATGTATCCGGGCCGTTATAAATGCTTTGACACATTTGCGCCAATGGGGCCATGGCTTGTTACAGTTGATGAACTTTCTATAGACGACGCGTTTAATCAGCGCATGGAGGCATATTTAGACGATAAGAAAATGCAGGAAGGTTCTACTAATGAAATGCTTTTTGGAGTGGATTATATGATTCCATACCTTAGTCAGGCACATACTTTAAAGGCAGGCGACCTTTGCTCCTGCGGTACAGTTATTTCATTTAATGAAAAGGAATTTGACAATGCTGATTTAAGGTCATATGACGGAAAGATTATGGAGTCATACATTGAACATATAGGTACCATGAAAAACCATATAAAGGCAATTTAAAAATTTGTGATAACTGTTCAGATGTCAAAATGTGCATACCTTGTATAAAATTAATGCTGTACAGGGTGTGCTTCTTATAAGCTGAAAAACAGCATTACATAAGGAGAAAAAAATGAAAGAAGCTGTAATTGTATCAATGGCAAGAACGCCGGTTGGCAGGGTAGGAGGTGCGCTTTCTTCTATAAACGCTGCCGAGCTTGGCGCTGTTGCCGTAAAGGAAGCTGTAAAGCGGTCGGGATTGGACCCGCATATAATAGATGATGTAATATTCGGAAATATTTTGAACAATGACTGGCAGAATATTGCCCGTGCAGTATCCCTTGCGGCAGGGCTGCCTATAGAGGTTCCTGCAATAAAGGTGGACAGAGAATGCGGTTCGGGCGCAAATGCGATTGCGTTTGCCGCCATGGCGGTTCAGTCAGGATTTTATGATGTTGTTGTAGCCGGAGGAGTTGAAAGCGATTCCACCAGACCTTGGGTAATGGCAAAGCCAAAGAAGGCCTTTCAGGTTCCATGCCCTGAAATGTTTTATGACCCGCCAAGTGTGACAGACGAGATTGGCGAATGCCCTATGGTTGATACTGCCCAGAATGTTGGGGAAAAGTTCAGCATGTCAAGAACAGAGTGCGATGAGTTTGCTCTCAGGTCTCATGAGCTTGCGGAGGCTGCCTGGAAAAGAGGATTTTTTGACGAGAGTGTTATTGAAATGGAAATACCTCAGCGTAAGGGAGAGCCGGTAAGAGTTAAGAAAGATGAAACTATAAGGCCTGACACCACAATGGAATCACTTGAAAGACTTAAACCGGTTGCTTACAGGGGAAATCTTGTAACCGCTGGCAACAGCTCGCCTCTCTGTGACGGAGCGGCGGCCCTTGTAGTTATGGAAAAAGAGCTTGCAGTAAAGCTTGGACTTAAACCGATAGGAAAAATCACAGGATACGCGGTTGCGGGCGTACACCCTCATTACATGGGTATGGGGCCTATGGCGGCAGTACCTAAGGTTCTTAATAAGACAGGAAAAACGTTAAAAGATATTGATATTATAGAGATAAATGAAGCTTTTGCCGCTCAGGCAGTTCCATGCTGCCGTGAGCTGGGCTTTAATATGGATATTGTTAATGTCAATGGCGGTGCTATAGCCCTTGGCCACCCTATGGGCGGAACCGGTGCTATACTTACAATTAAAGCTCTGGACGAGCTGAGAGACAGAGGAAAGAAAAATGGCCTTGTTACCATGTGCATAGGCGGAGGCCAGGGTATTGCCATGATTGTTGAAAACTGCAGACTGTAATGTTTATGTTAGGAGTTATTTTATGAGACCGTTAGAGGGAATTAAAATCATAGATTTGAGTCAGGCATATGCCGGACCTTTTGCTACACAAAATCTGGCGGACCATGGCGCGGAAGTTATTAAGATTGAGAGGCCGGGCCTTGGCGACCAGGTACGTACATGGAAACCGATGAAAAATGGCGAGAGCGGATTTCATGTAATGCTGAACAGAAACAAAAAAGGTATGACACTTGATTTGAAGCAGGAGGAAGGAAAAAAAATTCTCCGCAGGCTTCTTAAGGACGCAGATGTTATTGTAGAAAATTATAAGCTTGGGGTTATGGACCGCCTTGGTTTTTCTTACGAGGAAATGAAAAAGATTAATCCCGGGATAATTTACGCTAATGTTACCGGCTTCGGCATAAATGGCCCACTCGCAAACAGGCCGTGCTATGATATTGTAGCGCAGGCAATGGGCGGCATGATGGAGGTAACAGGCCACGCAGACGGAGTGCCTACAAAGATTGGTCCGGCAGTGGCTGACAGCTATACGGGAGCCATGCTCTGTATTGGCATACTTATGGCGCTTTACAGGAGAGAAAAAACAGGTGAGGGCTGCCATTTGGATGTAGCTATGGTAGACACTATGATGTCAGTTCTGGACCACTTCCTAATTGACTACACGATTAATGGTGAAGTGAATTCAAGAAGCGGAAACAATGACCAGGCTATTGCGCCTTTTGATTCATTTAAGGCAAAGGACGGTATGTGCGTTATTGCCTGTGGAACAGATTCTATGTTTGAAAAGCTTTGTGATTTAATTGGACGTCCGGAGCTCCCTGAAGATGAAAGGTTTGCCACAAATGTAAACCGCTGCATATACTATAATGCGCTCAAGCCTGAGCTTGAGGCATGGACTTCCGTAAGGACTGAAGCTGAAATTGAAAAAGTGATGGTAAGTAATGGTATTCCGTTTGGCAACATTCAGAATATGGAACAGCTTGCAAATAACCCGCAGACTAAGGCACGAAATATGCTCTGGGAGGTTGAACAGCCGGGAATGGGCAAGGTGGTTGTAACAGGTACTCCAATTAAAATGTCATACGAGGAGGACAAACTTATTAAGGCGGCCCCGTTGCTGGGCGAGGATAATAAAATGATTCTTAGCTCGCTTGGATATTCAGCGGAGGATATCGATGCGTTAAGGGAAAAAGGTGTTATTTAATATCGTATAGTCATTTAATTTATAGTAACAGGCATTATAAAAATCAGCTGTTGATGCCAACAGCTGATTTTGTTGTGGATAAATTTTTATTTTAGTTTTATATTGTATTTTTTTAATTTTCTTACAACAGTGGGCTGGCTGGTATTAAGATATCTGGCCATTTCTCTGGTTGTCTTACAGTGAAGGGCGGCTTCTCTGTAGGCCGCTTCTTCAGGTGATTCGGTATATTCGTTATCAGCATTCAATGCTTTTTCTGCATATGATACGGTATCGCTGTTATTTTTAAGCTGGTTTTTAACATATGGACAAATACTTAAAACAGTCATTTCTGTAATAATTTGACTCTCTGTATAAAGCATAAGCCTCTGAACCATGTTCTCAAGCTCACGTACGTTTCCGGGCCATTCATATTGGGTGAGAAGGTCAACAGCGCTTTCTGAAAACCGTTTATTCATATTAAACTGATTGTTATATATATCTACAAAATGCTCAATGAATGGGCGTATATCCTCCCTTCGGTTTTTAAGCGCGGGAATATGGATATTTATAACGTTTAACCTGTAGAACAGGTCTTCTCTGAATGTTCCCTGATTGACCATGTCCGATAAATCCTTATTAGTTGCGGCTATAACTCTTACATTTACTTTTATAGGGGTGTTGCCACCTACACGCAGGACTTCGTTGCTTTGAAGCACACGAAGCAGCTTCACCTGATTTTTAAGGGAAAGCTCGCCAACTTCATCAAGAAACAAGGTTCCGTTGTTAGCTGATTCAAAATAGCCTGCCTTGCCGCCCTTAAGGGCACCGGTAAAAGCCCCATGTTCGTAACCGAAAAATTCTGATTCAAACAAAGAGTCTGATATGGCCGCACAGTTGATTTTTATAAATTTTCCGGATTTTCTTGCTGAAAGCTGCTGAATTAAATTGGAAATTACTTCCTTTCCGCTTCCGGAGCTTCCAGTTATCAACACTGTGGTGTCATATGGCGCTATATGCTGTACGATATTGCCTATTTCTTTCATTGACGGGCTGTTTATAACAAGATGCTTATATACTGTGCTGCTGGAATCATGGATATCAGAAAGAATGCAGATTTCATTATTATCGCTGTATCTTACGGCAAAGGCCTCTTTAAGCAAAGGGTATTTGCGTATTAAATCCTCACAGAAATCTACATGGCCGTTAATATACCCATGATAATAAAGCAGATTGACATCTTTGCCAATACCTTCTGCGCCAAGGCCTGCTTCTGACACAGAAACAGCAGGGTCTGTAAAATAAATAGTTCCATATTCACGGGTTACAAGTACGCTTAAAACCTCGTGTCCGGGAAGGCTCTCGCAGTCTATAGTGTAGTCTATAGGCTGACCTTTAAGTGATTCTGATAATTTATAGTAAGCCGCAAGAGGGTTTTGCAAATCAATTACGTAGCACTCATCTGTAATATTAAGCCTTTTTACAATATCGGCATCATTTTCTCTGTCGGTTACTGCTATGAGCTTGCCTTTGGCTCCAAGTTTTTCCTTAACGGCAAATAATGTAATAAGGCCTGTATTTGATGCGGCCCCAATAACAAGCGCAGTTATGTCGTTTTTGCAGTTGAGCGCTGATTCATAGCACTGCCCGGCTTCTGTTATTACTGCCTGGTATATATTTGGCGATATGTCATCTGGAGCAGTTGTAAATAAACATTTCTCAGAAAGTATAGCATAGCCGTCTACTTCCAGCTGTCCGGTTTTCATGTTAATGCTTCTGATGCTGTTAATTACAAGGGGAGTGAATTTGGTTGATATAAGAGTTGAAATACTGGTACCTGAATGAAGTTTGCCGTAAGCAGGGTGAGCGGTACCGATTTCATCGATTATTCCATACAAAGTACCGCCTGTACCAGTAACAGGGTTGTGTAACTTTCCACGCATTTTGACAATACTCATTATTTTGTTTGCTATACTTAACGGGTTGTCATAAGTCTCATTCCTAAGCTGCTTGAAGCTGGCAACGTTAACATTTATTATGCTTACCCTCATAAGTATCTCATTTTTCATTATCGGAAGTTTTGTATCAAGCTTCCATGCTGTAGCAGGGAAAGCCCCCTTTGGTTCAAGACTTCGGTTTTCACCATAGTTTGTAATAGTTTTATATATACACATTTTTAAATTCCTAAGCAGAAAATTTATATACTGTTAATAACATTATACAGTATACCACTTTAATGGATAAAAGTAAAGCAAGATGGAATTTTGATAAAGTGAAGTTCTAAAATTTGCTGTTCAGAGAAATTATTTTCATAAGATAATTTTACAAAATATGTGCTTATGGTTTATACTTATAAAACAGATTATAAAACAGAAACTATATTTTCAGAAAGAGGGCGGTTTAATGACCACTGATTTTGTTAACTTAACAGCAGAAAACCTTGCAGATGAGCATATATGCTGTATTATACGCAGTAAAAAGCCTAATCAGGGTATTGAGGCAAAGAAAAAGTGGCTTTCTGACAGGTTAAATGAAGGACATGTATTTAGAAAGTTAAATGAAAAAGCAGTAGTTTTCATTGAATACGCTCCTTTGGAAAAAGCTTGGGTGCCTGTAACTGGAGACAATTATTATTATATATACTGCTTATGGGTTACCGGCAGCCACAAAGGAAAGGGTTATGGTAAGTCGCTTATGGAATATTGTCTGGCCGACGCCAAAAAGAATAATAAGTCCGGTGTCTGCATGCTTGGCGCCAAAAAGCAGAAGTCTTGGCTTTCTGACCAGTCATTCGCTAAAAAATATGGTTTTGAGGTTGTAGACACTACTGACAGCGGGTATGAACTGCTTGCTCTTTCTTTCGACGGAACAAAGCCTAAGTTTGCCGAAAATGTGAAAACACAGGAGATTGAAGCAAAAGAACTGACAATTTATTATGATATGCAGTGTCCGTATGTATGTCAAAAAATTGAGATAGTAAAACAGTATTGTGAAACAAATGCGGTTCCTCTTTCTTTAATTGAGGTTGATACGCTGCAAAAGGCTAAGGAACTGCCATGCGTTTTTAACAATTGGGGCGTTTTTTACAAGGGGAAATTTGAGACAGTTAATTTGTTAGATGCCGCATACTTAAAGAGAATACTTAAAAAATAGTACAAAAAAGGGCCTTCTTTGATAGAGGCCCTTTTTTTATACACATTTAAATACAAAAAATATTTAGTTTGTAAAGTCTAATTTATCATTCAATATTTACCATATTGCTTAAAGCAAAAGGGATATATTACCCAAAACATGAATTGCGCAGTAAAACGTGGGAAATATAAAAATGTTGAAATAAGATATTGTGTCTGAGAGAGGTAACAAAATGGGCAAAGCCAAAGCAGAATCAAAAATAAATGACAGTTGCAATACGTATGGGTTTTGGGCGTTTACGCCTCTTTTAGTATTTTTGTCGGTCTATATTGGAAGCGGTATTGTTTTTACATTTATGGGCGTTGAAAAGCCGTTTAAACAGATTCCAAGGGAGGCTTCGCTTCTGATTGGTATTTTGGCTGCTCTGCTTATGAACAGAAAAATGAATATTGAAGACAAGGTGGAAATGATTGCAAGAAATTCAGGCCAGACAAGCGTTATGTCGATGATGCTTATTTTTCTGGCAGCCGGAGCGTTTTCGGGAGTATGCTCGGCTACAGGTGCTGTTGATTCTGTTGTTAATATGGGACTTGCATTTATACCTAAAAGGTTTCTTGTATCTGGAATATTTATTGTATCGTCATTTCTTTCAACAGCAATGGGTACATCTACAGGTACAGTTGTGGCTCTTGCGCCGATAGCTGTGGCTGTTTCAGACGCGTCAGGCATTTCACCCGCTATTGCCCTTGCGGCTATGAGCGGAGGCTCAATGTTCGGCGATAACCTTTCAGTTATATCCGACACAACAATTGCTGCGACAAAGGGTGTTGGTGCAGAAATGAAAGATAAATTTAAAATGAACCTGCTTATAGCCATACCAGCTGCCATAACAGCCATCGCCGCATATTCCATGGTTCCTGTAGCACCTGACAATATAGGGAGGACAGGCAACTATAATTTAATATACTTTGTACCATACATGGTGGTTTTAGCCTCCGCGCTTATTGGAATGAATGTGCTGACGGTCTTGTTTATGGGCACTGCTGTGGCGGGAACAATAGGCCTATGTATGGGAACAGTTACTGTTGCGGGAATTTTTCAGGGTGCCGGAGGAGGCATTAACGATATGCTTTCAATTGCCATAGCCTGTATACTTATCAGAGGGCTGATAGGAGTTACCCATGAATACGGCGGAATTGACTGGCTGATAAAAACAACACTCAGGTTTGCCAAATCAAGAAGAACAGCTGAGTACTGTATAGCGTTTCTTTCGGCGGTTTTATCTATTGCTTTAGCAAACAACACATTGGCAATAATAATTTCTGCGCCATTGGCAGGTGAGATTGGAAAAACATACCATATAGCCCCTAAGAGGACAGCTAGCCTTCTGGATATATTTGGATGTGTGCTTTTGGAATTTGCCCCGCACACGGGCGGCATGGTACTTTTGACAACATTGGCAGAATGCTCACCGATAGATATATTTAAAAATGCGTATTACGCAATGGCATTGGGAGTGTGCGCAGTTATAACCATACAGTTTGGTCTGCTCAGGACAAGGGAAGAAAGGAAATATGATTCCAGTAACAGTACTAAAACCAGCTGAGGTGAATTTGCCGTAAATCAATATGGAGCTTTATAAAACCGCTGTTTTAAACGGCGGTTTATATATTTATTTCAAAAAAACAATAAAGGTTAAATAAAGAAGGAATTTTGGTAAATAATATTTTCATAAAAAGGGATTGTAAATATTTTTTATCAAAGGAGATTGTTTATGAATTTGCCAATGGTAAATGAAAACGGATACTACGAAATACGGTTGGAAAGCATAGGAGGCCTTGGGGCAAACCTCTGTGGAAAGATGCTTGGTGAGCTGGGTGCTGTGTATATGGGACTAAACTCAGCCAGTTTTTCCAGTTATGGCTCTGAAAAAAGAGGTTCTCCGGTAAAAGCCTATATTCGCTGGTGCAGCGACTCAATAGACATAGGCATAAACAGCCCTGTAGAAAACCCGCATATACTTGGACTGTTCCATGAGGCCATGATAGGAAAGATGTCGGTGACTGCCGGAGTGACAGAAGACACAAAGGTAATTATAAATACTGCTTCATCGCCAGATGACATGAGGCAAAGGCTTAAACTTTACGGCGGGGAAATATTTTGTGTGGATGCTTTAAAAATAGCCATGGAATCAAAAACAAGAATAAATATGGTTATTTTGGGAGCCATAGCAAAGGCAAGCGGGTTTATTCCGCTTGACATGACTGTAGATATGGTTGCAAATACTATAGGAAAAAAATACCCCGAGCTTATTAAAAACAATATAGAAGGTGTTAAAAGGGGATACAATGAAACGGTTTCAAAGTTTTTTGAAGCTGACGGAAAGTACGAAAAGGTTGATTATGAGGAAGTGAAAAACCGCTGGGGTTATGACAATGCGCCTGTTGGAGGTATTAATACACGGTTTGGAAGCACTGTTTCAAATGACCTTTCTGCTTCAAGGGAAGGATATATACCGTTATTTATACAGGAAAAATGTATAAACTGCGGATTGTGCGATACAACATGCCCTGATATGGTGTTTCAGTTCAAGCCCGGGGAATATAAAGGAAAGCCGGCTATGGTAAATTCCGGCCTTGATTACCACCATTGCAAAGGGTGCTTGAGATGTGTTGAGGTATGCCCTACAAAAGCGTTGGTTGCCGGAAACGAAAGGGAACATAGTAACCCTAAATGGTTTGTGAGAAATAAGGACCTTATTGCAGAGCATATGGAGTTTGAGGATACCGGTGCTAACTCATGGGTAACCAGCGATTCGTATATGGATGAAAGACGCATTGACGGAGGTATTGTCTGATGGAAAAACAAAAAATTCTGTTTGAGAGCGGAAACGAACTGGCGGCATATGCCGCTAAACAGATAAATTACCATGTTATGGGATACTACCCTATAACCCCGTCAACACAAATAGCTGAATTTCTTGACCAGATGAAAGCGGACGGGGAGCATGATATATCGCTGATAGCGGCTGAAGGCGAACACAGTGCTGCGGGAATATGCTATGGGGCTTCAACAGGAGGGGGCAGGGTGTTTAACGCCACAAGCGCCAACGGACTTTTATATGCGCTTGAGCAGCTTCCTGTGCAGTCAGGGACAAGGTTTCCGATGGTTATGAATGTTGCATGCCGTACTGTTTCGGGGCCATTGTGCATAAAGGGCGACCACAGTGATATTATGTACGCACTCAATACCGGCTGGATAATACTATTTGCAAGCTCACCTCAAATGGTTTATGACATGAATATATGTGCTCTCAAAATAGCAGAAGAGGCAAAGCTTCCTGTAATTGTAGCATTTGACGGATTTTTTACAAGTCATCAGAAACGTAAGTGTTATGTGTTTGAAGACGACAGAACAGTACAGGATTTTATAGGAACATATAATGCCGAGTATTCAGCTCTTGACTTTGAAAACCCTGTATCCATTGGCTCTTATATGAATGAGCCGGATATAATGAATAATAAATACCAGCTTCATAGAGCTATGGAGTCTGCTGCGGATATTATACCTGAGATTTTTGATGAATTTGAGAAATTATCCGGAAGAAAAATAAATGTGGCTGAGGGCTACAGAACTGATGATGCCGAGGTGGTTTTGCACCTTCTTGGCTCAAGCTACCATACTGCAAAGGTAGCTGTGGATAAGCTGCGCGAAAAAGGGAAAAAGGTAGGGGTATTTACAACCAATGTTTTGCGTCCTTACCCTGCCGAAAGCCTGTACAGGCTTTGCAAAAGCGCAGAAACTATTTTAGTTGGCGACAGGCAGGACAGCTATGGAGCCGAAGGCGGAAATTTATCTATAGAGCTTAAGTCAATGCTTCAGGGGCATAAATCTCAGGCCAGAGTTGTTTCCAGGATATATGGACTTGGCGGAAGAGATTTCTATGAGGCGGAGGCAGAGGAAATGCTGCTTTCCTGTTATGAAAGCGGCATAAAGAAATTTGACTATTTTGGTGTATATCCAGGTGATAAAAGCCTTAAAGAGACACAGTACTTTAAGCCGATAACTGAAAGTGAAGCGTCGCCGGGGCTGACAAAATGTGTTTTTGAAAGCGGAACAGGAAAAATTTCTGTAACAGGAGGCAAAGTGAATGAAACAACAGCCATGCCTAAAAGGCTGGCTCCCGGTCATGGAGCGTGTCCGGGCTGCGGCATACCTGTGAATATAAACCTGCTTTTGAAGGGTATAGAAGGAAATGTTGTACTGCTGTTTCAAACCGGCTGCGGTATGGTGGTAACAACGGCTTACCCGAAAACTTCGTTCAAAATACCGTATATCCATAATTTGTTCCAAAACGGGGCGGCTACACTTACAGGACTTGCAGAGATGTTCAGACAGAGGCAAAAGCGCGGCGAGTATCCACAAGGTGAGATTACTTTTATAATGGTCAGCGGCGACGGCGGTATGGATATAGGCATGGGTTCAGCTCTGGGCACTGCTTTGAGAAACAACCATCTTATAATATTCGAGTATGACAATGGGGGATATATGAATACCGGTTACCAGCTGTCCTACTCTACGCCAATGGGGGCCAAAAGCTCAACATCGCATGTCGGCAGAGAACAGTTTGGAAAAGGGTTCTTTAACAAAGATACGCCTATGATAATGGCTGCCACAAATATTCCTTATGTAGCTACTGTTGCCGAATCCAATCCGGCGGATTTTATAAAAAAAGCGGCTAAAGCACAGGCATACTCAAAAGAATTTGGAACGGCGTATGTCAAAACAATTTCCGCATGTCCGCTTAACTGGTCCGATAAACCTAATACTGAGAGAAAGGTTATTGCCAATGGCGTAGACTGCTGCTATTTTCCTCTTTATGAGATAGAAAATGGCATAACAACACTCAGCTATAACCCCGAAAGCTTTAATAAAAAGATACCTGTATCTGACTGGCTGAAAATGATGGGGCGTACAAAACATCTTACAACAGAAAAGTATTCAGATGTAGTCGAAATTATACAGAATGAAATAGACAGAAGATGGGAAAGATTAAAAGCGAGGGCAGAAAATCCTCTGCTTTAAGGTATTTTAGACTGCAAAAGCAATTAGGCATTAACTGAACAGGAGGAATTTAAATGGCTGTTGATTTTAAAATGAGTGAAACAAAAGTTAACCTTATGAGGGCATTCGCCGGCGAAAGCCAGGCGAGAAACAGGTACACCTTCGGGGCTTCTCAGGCCAGAGGGCAGAAGCTCCATGTTATTGAGGCAATATTCACCTTCACTGCTAATCAGGAAAAGGAGCATGCCGAGATATTTTATAACCATTTAAAGGATATGGCGGGAGAAACAATAAAAATTGACGGGGGATATCCTGTTGATATTAACGACTCTATTATACAGATACTACGTGCGGCTCAGCACAATGAATATGAGGAGTTCGACCCCGTATACAAAGCTTTTGGAGACAAGGCGCTTGAAGAGGGATTTCCAAAAATCGCCAACTCATTCCATAAAATTGCTGAAATTGAAAAAACACATGGCGACCGATTCGGCAAATTTGCTGATTTGATGGAACAGGACCAGCTTTTTGTAAATGATATTGAATGCGGCTGGATGTGCCTTAACTGCGGTTATGTTTATACCGGCAGGCAGGCGCCAAGCGTGTGTCCTGTATGTGAGCATGACCAGGGATTTTTTATAAGACTTGAACTTGCGCCGTTTGAGTGCGGTGAATAAAAAGGAGGAAAATAATAATGAGCTGTTGTGAACCGAAATTTTGCCAATGCGATAACTGTAAAGTAATGGTAGAAGTAATCTGCTGCGAGGATAACGACAAGTTTGAGTGCTGCGGCACACCTATGAAAGAAATGGTACCGAATACGTCCGAAGGAGCACATGAAAAGCACTTGCCGGTAATTGAGAAAAATGGAAACAGAATAACTGTAAAGGTAGGAAGTGTATTCCATCCAATGAGTGACGAGCACAGTATTGAATGGGTTTACCTTAAGACTGAAAGGGGAGGCCAGAGGGTAAACTTAAAGCCTTCAGACGAACCTGTAGCTGAATTTATTGTTGCAGAAGGAGACAGGCCGGTTGCGGCTTATGCTTTCTGCAATCTTCATGGGTTCTGGAAAACAGATATAAAATAATAAAAGGCAGTACTGGTTTAAACCAGTACTGCCTTTCTTAATCTTTCATTT
Organism: Lachnospiraceae bacterium NSJ-143; assembly: GCA_022867625.1. Taxonomy (GTDB): domain Bacteria; phylum Bacillota; class Clostridia; order Lachnospirales; family Anaerotignaceae; genus Neoanaerotignum_A. The sequence continues at coordinate 72,612 of JALIFM010000006.1, read as the reverse complement.
GGTTAAAATTAAATATTTTTTCAACAAAATTAACCATTTTTATAATTTAACTTGACAGAATTATATTTATAATTCACAATTAAAATATACATAAATGCTAAAGAGCAGGAACTGGGAAGCTTTAAAAGCAGCTTCTGTGTATTAATATTGTTAACTTTTAATTGTTTCAATAGAGGGTAAGTGTAAAGGGGTACTAAATTAATGGAGCGAAATTTTGACAGTGATTTTTACGCGCATGTTCTTAATAAGATAAAGTCATATATTTATGTTACAGACATAAACACGGATGAGATAATTTATATGAACGATGCTTTAAAAAGGCTACTCAAAATTGAGAAGCCAGAAGGTAAAATATGCTGGAAAGTACTTGAAACAGGACTCGAAAAAAGGTGCGACTTTTGCAAGATTGATGACCTTATTAAAAGCGGCGGAGATGGCAGCTATTGCTGGGAAGGAAAAAGCTCTATAACAGGAAGGATTTACAGGAATTTTGATAGTATGATACTGTGGAATGGCAAAACATACCATATACAAAATTCAATAGATATAACTGAGCAGGCTGAAATATCGCATAATGCGACAATAGACGAGCTTACAGGCATATTAAACCGCCGCGCAGGTAAGGAGCGGCTTTCTGAGCTTATTGAAAATCTTAGTGGAGACCGTATGATTACGGTTGCTTTGTTTGATGTAAATGAGCTTAAGACAATAAATGATATGTATGGCCATTCAGAAGGCGATATTATGCTTAATTATATTGTAAAGATTACTGAAAGGAATCTTACTGGTGAAAATTTCGCATTCAGGCTCAGCGGAGACGAATTTGTCGTGGTATTTTGTGATTCTAAGATTAGTGCGGCTGATGAGTGTATGAAGTCTGTACTTAAGCAGCTTGATGATGAAAGGGAAAAGAACGACATTTCATACAACGTATCATTCAGCTACGGTATGGCAGAAATTTATAGTGACAATAAATATTCAGTTTCTGATATATTGTCTATTGCAGATGCGAGGATGTATATTCAAAAGCGTGATTACCATATAAGAAAGGCCAAGCTTAGACTGCACGAAAACAACAGCATGTCTAATGTGGAGGACTGCTGTTTTGAGTATGATAAGGACAAGCTCTATAAAATACTTGTAGACAGTACTGATGATTTTTTATTTATTGGAAATATGAAAACAGGAGAATTTATGTACCCGGAACGCCTTGTTACGGAGTTTGGGCTGCCTAGTAAGATTATTTCAAACGCAGCCGCAGTATGGTCAGAGCTAATCCACCCAGAAGATGAAATGACGTTCCTCAGGAGCAATCAGGAAATAGCAGATGGAAGGCTGGAACAGCATATTGTAGAGTACAGGGCGAGAAATACAGATGGGAATTGGGTTAAGCTCAGATGCAGAGGAAAAATGATGAGAGACGCTGAGGGCGAGCCTGAAATTTTTGCAGGGTTTATTTCAAAGGTTGATTAAATATTTTAAAAAAGTATATTTGAAAGCTTTAAACTATTGACTTTGAGTCGGCTCCATATGGTATGATACTTTCAAAAGTTCAGTATTTGGAGGCGTTAGCATGACAATAAAAGAAGTTAGTGAAAAATATGGAATATCTCAGGACACGCTGCGCTACTATGAACGGATAGGCCTGATACCCAGAGTTAAAAGGACAAAAGGCGGTGTCAGGGATTACGACGAGGTTTCGTGTTCATGGGTAGAGCTTGCAAAATGTATGAGGTCTGCGGGGGTTTCAATAGAGGCTCTTATTGAGTACTGTTCTTTATGGGTTAAGGGTGATTCTACAATCACAGCACGAAAAGAGGTGCTGATGGAGGAGCGAGAAAAGATACTTATAAAAATGAAGGATATGCAGGCATCTCTGGATAGGCTCAATTATAAAATAGCCAAATATGAGGAAGCTGAAAAGACCGGAAATTTAAAATGGGATAAATAAAAAACAAGCTTCATACCGAAAGGTATGGAGCTTATTTTATCAGTTAAAAGAAGCATTGATTACAGTTGACTTATGTTCAAATAGTATTATACTTTTATTATATAGTATTTAAAACCGTATGATAAGGGGGAGATAAAATGTATTATAGCAATGGTAATTATGAAGCCTTTGCAAAGCCTGAAAAGCCTGAAAACGCTGATAAAAAGAGCGCATATCTTGTAGGTGCGGGGCTTGCGTCACTTTCGGCTGCCTGCTTTTTGGTGCGTGACGGCCAGCTTAAAGGGGAAAATATCCATATTTTAGAGGAAATGGATATAGCAGGAGGAGCGTGCGATGGTATAAATGATGCTGACAGGGGATTTATAATACGCGGCGGCAGGGAAATGGAGAACCACTTTGAGTGTCTTTGGGATTTGTTCCGCTCAATACCTTCGCTTGAAACAGAAGGGGCATCGGTGCTTGATGAATACTATTGGCTTAATAAGCATGACCCTAACTATTCCCTCATGAGGGCTACTGTAGACTGCGGAATGGACGCGCACACTGACGGTAAATTTGGCCTCACTGACAAAGCTGTTATCGATTTGCTAAAGCTGTTTATGATGAGGGATGAGGACCTGTATGGGAAAAAAATAACTGATGTATTGGGAAGGGATTTTTTTGAATCTAATTTCTGGCTTTACTGGCGCACCATGTTTGCCTTTGAGGACTGGCACGCGGCCCTTGAAATGAAAAAGTATATGCAGAGATTTATACACCATATAGGCGGTCTTCCTGATTTCAGTGCACTTAAATTTACAAAATATAACCAGTATGAATCTCTCATACTTCCTCTGGTAAAATACTTGGAAAAAGCCGGAGTTGATTTTCAGTATGGTACAATGGTAACAAATGTTGTGTTTGACATAAATAATGAAAAGAAAATTGCAAAAGAGCTTATTTTTGAACGGGGTGGCAAAAAGGACTCAATTCATCTTACAGAAGATGATTTGGTATTTGTTACAAACGCCAGCGGAACTGAAGACGCGACACTTGGAGACCATGACCATGTTCCTGAAATAAACAGGAGCGAAGGTGGCTGCTGGAAACTGTGGAAGAATATTGCAAAGCAGCACAAGGTGTTCGGAAACCCTGATGCTTTCTGCGGACATATAGAGGAGACCAACTGGGAGTCCGCCACAATAACAACACTCGACAATAAAATTCCGCCTTATATAGAAAAAATATGCAGACGCGACCCATTCAGCGGAAAAGTTGTAACAGGGGGAATAGTGACAGTAAAGGATTCCGGCTGGCTTATGAGCTACACATTAAACAGACAGCCGCATTTTAAGTCACAGCCTAAGGACCAGCTTGTGGTGTGGGTATACGGGCTGTATACTGACAGACCCGGGGATTTTATAAAAAAACCAATGCGTGACTGTACCGGATATGAGATAACGCAGGAATGGCTTTATCATATTGGCGTTCCTGTAAGTGACATACCGGAAATTGCAAGAAATTCGGCTAAATGTATTCCTTGCATGATGCCGTATGTGACGGCGTTTTTTATGCCGAGAAAGCCAGGCGACCGTCCGGCAATTGTGCCTGAAGGCTGTGTGAATTTTGCTTTCCTTGGACAATTTGCTGATACTGAAAGGGATACAGTGTTTACAACTGAGTACTCAGTCAGGACAGGTATGGAAGCTGTTTATACACTGCTTAATATTGACAGGGGTGTGCCGGAAGTCTTTAATTCATGCTTTGATATGAGAGTACTTATTGAATCTACTGTCAAAATGATGGACGGAAGGAAGCTCACTGACTTAAAGCTGCCTTTCCCTATGGGTATATTTGTAAAGCCTGCCCTCAAAATGCTTGATAAAACTATGATAGGGGAGCTGCTTAAAAAATACCACGCTGTTTGAAATATAAATTAAAGTTTAAAAAAGCGGAAGCATCTGATTAAAGATGCTCCGCTTATTTTGTTTCAGCGCTGTTTGATAAAGCCTTTTATAAACGGAATAATATTTTTGTAGCTTACTGCTAAATTAATATTCTGTCCCTCATCAATACCGGCTGTGCTTATACCTATAAGTTCGCCATACATGTTTAAAACAGCTCCTCCCGAGCTGCCGTGTGATGTTGGTGCTGTGTATTGAATCATTGGTATGTTGTTTATGTTTCTGAAGCCTGAGACTATGCCGTCTGATACAGAGTTAAAAAGCCCAAGAGGGCTGCCTATAGCCACTACTTTCTGGCCTCTTGCTATTTCAGCCTCTCCGGTGTATATGTTTACAGGTATAAGCCGTTTGTCAATTCTTATTAAGGCCAGGTCTATATCTTGGTTATACTTTAGCAGTTCGTCTGTAAAATATGAGTTTTCATCGTTTTCAACATTTATCCCGTAGTATGAGCCGCCACTTACAACATGGAAGTTAGTCAGTATGTAGCCTTCTGAGCCTATCATAACTCCGGAGCCTGTTTTAAAACATTCTTTTTTGTTGTTATAAACGCTTATCATTACAACCGAAGAGGCGATTTTTGCAAGCTCCTCATACTCAAGAATGAAACGCTGTCGTGTGGGTTTTGATACATTCAGTTTTGGAGGTATACGAATCTTATTTGAAGTATTTTCGCCGGACTGCATAATATGTAAATCCATGGAATTTTTAGATTTATTGGACTCTGCCGGTCTGCTTTTGCTTACAGAATTTGGATTTGGCTGCTTAATATTGGGGATTTCAACAGCCTGTTTGTTTGAACATATCAAAATCTGCGAAAGCTTTAATAAATTCTGGTTAACTGATGCATCTGTCGTAGGATTGAGGTAAAGAACATCGCACCCTGTGCAGGCCAGCAGGTAAAGGAAAATATATTCCTGTTCTTTTATATTGCCTGAATATATAAACTTCGGCGAGCGGAGAGGCAGAGATTCATTTGAGAACAGAATGGGAAAATACTTGTCAATCCAGAACAAAAGCTTAATGCCGAAATTTTTGACAATAGAGTCGGTAACCCCATTTTTTGTTTTTTTAAAAAGTTCAAGAGCCATACTGAAATTGTCTTTTAAAAGTGTATTTAAGCTGTTATTTAAAAACTTAAAGCCAAAATCAAGCTGGTCCGGATAAAGTAAAAACTTTTCAAACCTGAGTATATAAAGTTCCGTATCAGTCTGGGCAGGCAGGCACAGTGAGTTTTTAACTCTAAAATAACCGTAATTGTTATTCTGAGCCAGTGTATCGGCAGCATTTATCTGTTCTAAATAATTATTTTTATTGTCAAAGCCTATATATCTTAAAAAATATGTATCCTTACAGGTATCTGTACACCGCCCGTTTATGCTGAAAAACATGGACAGGGAATTAAGCCTGGTTTTGTTTATGTTTACTGTGAATTTATCTATCAAATATGCCACCACCTGACAAAATATATTAATAAAAGCCGCAACAGAACAGCCGGCTTAAAGCCGGAACGCCTGAGGCTTTTAACTGCCTGAACAATATTTTACCATATATTAATATAGTTTTGTATTAAAAAGCTGTATTATTACGATTATCTTAAATTAATGAAATTTACACATGTTTATGTTATAATTGTACAGGTACATATAAATAAGTTTGTGTTTAAAATTACATTGTTTATTATATAAATTTATAATTAGTTGAACTGGATTAAAGGAGTAATTAAATGGCGGACTTTATAATACCGGTTAAATACATGCCATATGCTGTAGGAGCTCTGTTGTATACACCGGCAAACAATAGCGATATTGCTGATTCTGTTATTAATGGGAGATTCGGCTGTCCATACTCTCTTTCACTTTGTCTGGAAGACTCAATAAGCGATATGGCTGTACAGTATGCAGAAGATGTAGCGGTAAATTCTGTTAAAAAGATTTGTATGAGCTATAGAAAAAAACAGTTTTATATGCCAAATATATTTATAAGGGTCAGAAGGCCTGAACAGATAGAAAGGCTTTTTGTGTCACTTGGTGAAAGCGTTGAAATTTTGACGGGATTTATACTGCCAAAATTTTTCATTGATAATGCTGACGGCTATATTGAGTCTATAATAAATGTAAATGAAATTTCAAAGAAACCTGTATATATGATGCCTATTATAGAAAGCCATGAGCTGTTTGACTTAAGAAACAGGTACAATCTCCTTTACAATATAAAAGAAAAAATTGATACTGTCCGGCAGTATGTGCTTAATGTGAGAGTAGGCGGTAACGATTTCTGCAAATATCTGGGTGTAAGGCGTCATGCAGACCAGACAATTTATGATATATCCTCTGTTAATCATCTGCTGGGTGACATCATATCGTGCTTTTCTGGAGATTATATTGTATCAGGACCTGTATGGGAGTATTTTTCAGGAGATACAGAGCTTTGGAAGAGCGGCATGGAAAGGGAAATAAGGCTTGACAGGCTTAACGGTTTTGTTGGAAAAACAGTTATACATCCAAACCAGATTTCTGTAGCCAATAAGTCATTCAAAATAGCCGAGTCCGATTACAGAGACGCTAAGAGTATACTGTCAATGTCTGACAATACCGAACTGCTTGTGGAAAAAAGCGATGCCGGAGAGCGTATGAATGAGTATAAAACACATGTGCTGTGGGCTGAAAAAACAATAATATTAGCTGATATTTATGGAGTTGAAAAAAATGTGTGAACCCATTAATAATTTAGACAGCCTTATAACTGTAGCCAAGCGGGATAATAATAACAAAAGGCCGTATTTAATAGTTAATCCAAAACAGGGCAAGCATATTCCGGTAAGGCCTTCAGAGGCTTTTGCCCTGTTTAAGGCCATAACTGATAAAATAGATAAAAACGTAAAGGGCGAGAACTTAATTGTAATTTCTTTTGCTGAAACGGCTACTGCCATAGGCGCTTTTGCTGCCTGCTTTATGGAAAAAAGTCCAGTATATATACAGACAACAAGAGAGGAAATAAATGGAGCTGATTATATATTCTTCTCAGAAAGTCACAGCCACGCTTCTGTTCAGAAGCTTGTAAAAAACGGGTTATTAGAAAGCCTTAACAGGGCAGATGAAGTCGTTTTTATAGAGGATGAGATTACAACAGGAAACACTATACTTGGCCTTGTTGAGGAACTAAAAAAATACTCTCATGATATCAGATTTACTGCGGTTTCAATTTTAAACGGCATGTCTGAACAAAGTCTTGAAAGGTTTAAGAAAAACAATATTGATGTACTTTATATCTCTAAATCACAAAATGAAAAATATATAAACGAGGTAGATAAATATAATTACAATAATGCAAATTATGTTGATTGTACTGAAAAAACGGTTTGTGGGTATGACGAAAAGTATTACAGAGGTTTTATAAATCCAAGAATTGCAGTAAAAAGCAGTGAATATAAATACTCCTGCTGTAAGTTTGCAGAAAGCTTTGTATCAGATAATATAATTGAAGATAATTCAAGTGTGCTTGTTCTTGGTACAGAGGAGTTTATGTATCCGGCTCTTATGGCAGCTCTGGAGCTTGAAAAAAAATACGCTTCATGCGACATAAAATTCCACGCTACAACAAGGAGCCCAATACTTGTAAGCTCAGACAAGGGGTATCCTTTGCGTTCAAGGTACAGGCTGATAAGCCCTTATGAAAACGAAAGGACAACATATGTGTATAACATTGAGAAATACGACAGGGTTTTTGTTTTGACAGATGCGCCAATAAAGGAAAACCCGGGGATTAATTCTGTTATAAATGCGCTTAAAAGCGTGGGGAATAAAGAAATCACAGTGTGCAGGTGGTGTTGATTGTGAACAGCTCTTACAAAAAAGAAGATGTTATATTGCTTTTGAAAGATATATCAGGCATGGTTGTTCCTCAGACTACCGAAGAGAGGGAGAGGCTGATTCAGAGCGGCAGACATTACAGTGAAATGATACCTCTTGAATACTCTCCTTCAGAAGAATATATGAAGGCTTACACTCATGCCCTTAAAAATTATTCAGCACAGACAGCGCAGGCTGTATGTTCAGTTTCTGAAAAGATTATAAATAAGAAGGGTAAAAATGTTGTACTTGTATCCCTTGCAAGAGCAGGTACTCCTGTAGGAATACTTATTAAAAGGTATATTTACAGCAGATACCGGATAACGGCTCCGCATTATTCCATATCAATAATCAGGGGCAGAGGAATAGATAAGAACGCTTTAAATTATATACTTAACAGACATAGGGCAGAAGATATTCAGTTTGTTGACGGCTGGATAGGAAAAGGTGCGATATTAAACGAGCTTAAAAAGGATTTGCTTGAATTTAAAGGCGTCTCGCCAGAACTTGCGGTGCTTTCGGACCCTGCCGGCGTAACGGATTTATGCGGTACTCATGAAGATATACTTATACCAAGCTCCTGTCTTAACAGTACAGTATCCGGTTTGGTAAGCAGAACGTTTTTAAGAAGCGATATTATAGGAGAGAATGATTTTCATGGGGCCGTATATTATGGAGAGCTCAAGGATGAGGACCTTTCTGAAAGCTTTCTCAAGGAGATAGAGAATAAATTCTCCTGTTTTGATAAGCCTCATGACAATTACAAAGGCAAGGAAATAAATGGAATTGATGAGGTAATGGATATAGCGGGGCATTACGGCATAAAGGATATTAATCTTATAAAACCCGGAATAGGGGAGACCACAAGAGTGCTGTTAAGGCGTGTTCCATGGAAAATACTGGTAAGGAGTGAGGATATGGAAAGCCATGAGCTAAGACATATAATTTCTCTTGCCAGAGAAAAAAATGTATCTGTTGAGGAATACGCTCTGATTAATTACAAAGCCTGCGGAATAATAAAACAACTTAATGATGTATAAAATAATCTATGGTTTTTTAAATTTATTGTTAATCAATAGACTTAGCCAAATGAGTGTGATATACTAAAAATAAATTTATTAAGCGGCTTAAATTTTTATATAAAATTAATTTGACGACTGAAAGCAGGGTAATATGAAACCTAAAATAAATAAAATTTCATTTAACTCTCCGGTTATACTGATATTTGCGATAATATGTCTTGCGGCATTCGCGCTGAATTATTTGACAGGTGGATACTCAAACAGACTGCTGTTTTCTGTATACAGGGCGCCTTTAAGCGACCCTCTTACATATGTCAGGTTTGTCGGACATATATTTGGTCATGCTGACTGGGGACATATCAGCGCCAATATGACAATGCTGCTGTTGACAGGACCGCTGCTGGAAGAAAAATACGGCAAGGCAGACATAATAGTTATAATTGTGATTACGGCGATAGTGACAGGTATCATTAATTTTGTATTTTTTCCTGATACCGCTCTTTTAGGCAGCAGCGGGGTAGTATTCGCGTTCATTATGCTTTCGTCATTTACTGGCACAAAAAACGGCAGGATTCCTCTCACGTTTATTCTTATATTTGTTATTTATATTTCCTCTCAGGTTTATGACGGCATATTCCTTAAAGACAATATATCTAACATAACACATATTGCAGGAGGAATAATTGGCGGTATGTTTGGTTTTATTATAAACTGCCGCAGGTAGAGCATTGGAGCAGGACAAAAATTATACAGCGGGCTGTGATGATATGTTTATAAAATCTGAAATAAATACATTGGACGATTTTTTCCATAGGCTAAGCGAGAGGAAAAATAATTGTGTGTATTTTTACAGAATTGCTGATTATAATGAGAAAATTGATGAGTTTCTGGCAGGCTACGCTGAAGCGGCAAGACGCAGAGGCGTTATTGTTATAGGCAAAATTCCGAATCCTGATGAAAAGCAGCTAAGTTACTATGAGGAGATTATGGGGCTTGGCTTTAAGCTTGATGCTGGTTTTTTGAATAGTGCAATGTCAAAGTGGCTGCCAAGGATTAATAATATTCAGAGGGAAAATATCACCTGCGCCATTTATGATACTTTAAGTGAGATGTCAAAGCTTGGCAAAAACGAAAATATACTCAAAAACGCATATATTAAGTTTATGTGCTGGCTTTACTATAAATTTGAGAGAATACTAAACTTTTTGGGTGACGATGATATTCCTAAGATTTTATATGAAGGCGATATAAGCCAATATGAGCTGAAAATGCTTTCAGTAATTTCAAAGGCTGGCTGCGATGTCGTTCTGCTTGAAAAAAATGGAGATTCCGGCTATCTTAAGGTGGACAAGGACTCTGAAGAATCTGTTCTATATAAGAGTAACGGCGGAGCGTTTCCGGCCGGGTACAGCATTGAGGGCGTTTTAAAAAGGGCTGATGAATACAATAGGGTGGCTTTAACATATAACTCGGAAAAGGCCAGAATTTGCAGCACAAACACATGGATTAGCGGAGATGTGTTTGAGGACTGTCTTAAGCCTTATTCAGAACGAGGAAACGATGATAATATAATTTACAATATGTTTGTAAGGGTTAAGGGCATAAATGATAAAGCCTCATATATGAATGAGCTTTTTCGCTGGAAAATGAAAATTCAGGATTCTGGACGGAAAGTATTTGTTTTGAATGAAATTCCACAGCCAAATACAGTAGAGTTATCAGGGCTTAATGGGGTATTTTCCAGCAGGTCGGCTCTACTGGAAGCTTTTGCGGCAAAGCTGGATTGCTCAGGTATAGAGGACTTGACTAATCAGGCAAGAAAAGCTTTTGTGGATATAATGCTTGAGCAGAGCAGGGCTGACGGGGATAACCTTAACCGTTTAAAAAATAAAGCGGTATACATGATAGCATATTTTCAAAGGTACAGCCGTGAAATATTTAAGGGATTTAAATGGGGAAACATACCGGTGTTCATTTATTTTGGGGTATGCTTAAATAAGTTTGAAGCTCTTTTTATCAGGCTTTTGTCGTATCTGCCGGTCGATGTATTTATAATCAATACTGACTTGTCAAGAAACTGTATGCTTGAGGATAAAAGGCTCTTTGAAAAGGTATATGAATATTCGGCGGAAACGGAGAAGTTTCCTGAAAGTCTCAGTGATATAAAATATTCCACAGCGGCATATAACGCCGAAAGGGATTTGGACTCTATGTTGTATGAAAATTCCGGACTTTATCGTGACAGGCAGTATAAAAAAGCTGTATCAATACCGGTGCACGCCATGTATGAGGAGCTTTATATATTGTGGGACCAGGAATTAAAGTACCGCCCCGGCTTTGACATAATTAATGATGAGGTGGTAATGCCTTCGCTGTTTTGCAAAGTATCTGGTGTCAAAGATGGAGATATTGCCGGTTACTGGTCTGATGTTAAAAAGCTCTGTACAAAAGATACAATAGTTATTGATAAAGTTCCTTTTATAAACTGTTTTGAAAGAAGGGGCGGCCAGACATATGTACCATTTTTAAAGAACGCAAAATTGCAGAGAGACAAGCTTAAAAGCAGCTCTGCGTACAAATACGGCATATTCAGGGAAGAAACCCAGGAGTATATGCTTGATAAGCTTCAGGCCCTTATAGACAGCGAGGCTATTAAAGGTACGTTTACAAACGGGATTGAGTATACAATCATGGATATTGTTTTAAATCTTGATGTCAAGATAACACGGCTTATTCAGAATTTTGATTTTACAAAGGTCAGCCCAAAGGTTGTTATTCTGGCTGTAAGTGATAAAGTGATGAGCATTGAGGACAGTATATTTGTTCTGTATCTAAGTATGGCCGGTTTTGATATAGCCATGTTTGTACCTACTGGATACAGGGTAATAGAAAATTATTATACAAAGCCAATGTTTAACGAGTACCAGACAGGTGAATTTATGTATGACCTTGTGCCGCCAGTACTTGACGGCTGCGGGGAGCCTGCAAAAAGAAAAGTAAGCATATTAGGAAAGTTATTTGGGAGGGAAAGATAATTATGGGATTAAATTTCAGTTCAAAGGAATCCGGCACACAAAGCGCACCGGCTGCAACAGCCGCCACTGAACCGGTTGACGTTCAGCCGTTTGACATAATGGATGATAAAAAACAGCTTGCCGCCAAAATGGAGGGCTCCAAAGAGGTTGATGATATAGCAAGCACAATATATGTTGACGACCTTGACACTATAGTATCATTTGGTGCTGAGGTAACAGAGAATATATCCAAAGCCGCCGATGTAGTGTTAAACAGCATGAATATGAACCAGATTGATGATTCAGGCAAGATGTTGACCACGCTTGGAAAAATCATGGATAGATTTGATATTGAGGAAATAAAAGAAAAAGAGGGCATTTTTGACAAGCTCTTTGGCAATGCCAGAAAGCAGATTGATAAAATTCTGAATAAGTATCATACAATGGGCGAAGAGGTAGATAAAATCTATGTCCAGCTTAAACAGTACGAGTCTGAAATCAAACAGTCCAACAAAAAGCTTGACGGAATGTTCAAGGCCAATGTTGATTATTTTCATGAGCTGGAAAAATATATACTTGCAGGTGAGCAGGGAATAAATGAAATAGCAAACTATATAGAACAGAGGACAAGGGATTTTCAGAACACTGGCGACAATTCAATACAGTTTGAAATTACAAGCCTTGACCAGGCAAGAATGATGCTTGAACAGAGGGTTCAGGATTTAAGGACAGCTGAAAGTGTGGCTATGCAGTCGGTTCCTATGATAAAAACTATGGAATTCAGCAACATGAACCTTATAAGAAAAATCAATTCAGCCTTTATAATAACTCTGCCTGTATTTAAGCAGGCCTTGTCACAGGCTATTCTGCTAAAACGCCAGAGAATACAGGCGGAAGCAATGTCAGCCCTTGACAAAAAGACAAATGAAATGCTCATTAAAAATGCTCAGAACACATCTGAACAGTCAAAGCTTACAGCCCAGCTGGCTTCGGGAAGCTCTGTTAAGATAGAAACTCTTGAGACAACATGGCGTACTATTTGCAGTGGTATTGAGGAGACAAAACAGATTCAGGAAAATGCAAGGAAACAGCGAGAGGAAGATAAAATAAGACTCAATGCTATAAAGGAAGACTTTAACAAAAGGTTTGGAAAGCTTTAAAATATATTAAATTGCCAGAGCTTTTAAATTTATTTTAACATAATAAGGAGGTAGTGATATGCCGATTAATCTTCAAAAAGGACAGAAAGTAAGTTTAACAAAGGGGAATCCGGGCTTAAAGAAAATAATGATAGGTCTTGGCTGGGATGTAAACCAGTTTGACGGAGGGGCGGACTTTGACCTTGATGCCGCGGCATTTCTTGTTGGAGAAAATGGAAAGGTGCATACTTCCGAGGATTTTGTTTTTTATGGAAACCTTAAGCATAAAAGCGGCTCTGTAGAACACATGGGGGATAACCTTACAGGTGAAGGTGAAGGCGATGATGAGCAGATAGAGGTTGATTTAGGCAAAGTTCCAGAAGACATAGCGAGAATTGTATTTACCTGTACAATTTATGAGGCAGATGTACGACGTCAGAACTTTGGTCAGGTAAGCAATGCTTTTATACGTGTTGTAGACGAGTCTAATGGACAGGAGCTTATCCGTTATGACCTTGGCGAGGATTTTTCTATAGAGACAGCTGTTGTAGTTGGTGAAATTTACAGATATAATGGCGAGTGGAAATTCAACGCTGTAGGCAGCGGATTCCAGGGAGGTCTTGCGGCTTTGTGCAATAATTATGGTGTAGAGGTAGAATAAGGAGGTTGATTATATGCCAGTAAATTTAAAAAAAGGTCAGAAGGTAAGCCTTACAAAGGATAATCCGGGATTAAAAAATATAACAGTAGGTCTTGGCTGGGATGTAAACCAGTTTGATACAGGCGGAGGCTTTGACCTTGATACAGAAGCGTTTATGGTGACTGAAACAGGGAAAATCTCTTGCCAGGAGGACTTTGTTTTTTATGGAAACCTCAAGCACCCAAGCGGCTCTGTGGAGCATATGGGAGACAACCGTACAGGTGAGGGCGAAGGCGATGATGAACAGATTAAGATTGATTTGAGCAAAGTGCCTGGAAACATAAACAAGGTTGTTTTTGCGGTAACTATATATGAGGCGGAGGAACGCCGACAGAACTTTGGGCAGGTAAGCAATGCTTTTATCAGGATATGTGACGACAAGAGCGGCGAGGAAATGTTAAGGTATGACCTTGGCGAGGATTTTTCTATAGAAACAGCTGTTGTATTTGGTGAGCTGTACAGGAACAACGGCGAATGGAAATTTAATGCTATCGGCAGCGGATACCAGGGCGGCCTTGCAGCTTTATGCTCCAGTTTTGGTGTGGATGTAGAATAAACGGAGGAAGAAAACTATGGCGATAAGTTTGCAAAAAGGCCAAAAAATCAGCCTTACTAAGGATAATGCAGGATTAAGCAAGATATTAATCGGTCTTGGCTGGGATGAGGTTGAGAGAAAAAGAGGATTTTTCGCTCCAAAGCCTCAGGCGATAGACTGTGACGCTTCTGCTCTTGTGCTTACAGGCGGTAAGCTTATGAATAAAAAGGATATAGTGTACTTTGGAAATTTAAGGCATGATTCCGGCTGTGTAATCCATATGGGAGATAACCTTACCGGTGCTGGAGATGGAGATGACGAGCAGATTGCAGTTGACCTTGCATCACTTCCTCAGAGCTACGATAAGATAGTGTTTGTTGTAAATATTTATGACGCTTACAAAAGAAAACAGGATTTTGGCATGATTAAAAACTGTTTTATACGAATTGTTGACGGAAGAAACAATGCTGAACTGTGCAGGTATAACCTTTCTGAAAGCTATAACGGAATGACTGCTATGATTTTTGGAGAAGTATACCGCTATAACAATGAGTGGAAATTCAATCCTATTGGACAGGCTACTGCCGATGGAAATCTGGGAGAGCTTGCCAAACGTTATATTTAATCGCTGTACGGGGCGGCTGAATGCTGCCCCATTGGTTTTTAATAAGTTTATGTCAGAGGTAGAAAATGGACAAAAAATATACTGGATTAACAGATTCGCAGGTTGCCGAAAGCAGGAAGAATTTTGGTTCAAACGCCATTAAGGAATCAGAGCCGGAAACATTCTGGCAGCAGTTTTTAGAGGGCTTTCAGGACCCGATGATAAGGATACTTTGTTTTATAGCTGTTGTAATGCTTATAATGTTTGCACTTGGCCAGACCGAGTGGTATGAACCTGTGGGAACAATTATAGCCGTACTTCTGGTTAACTTTGTATCAGCTAAAACCGGAGTCGCAAACGATGACGCCTACAGAAAGCTTAAGCAGTCTCAGAAGAAGGATACAGCAAAAGCTATCAGAAACGGCGCTTTAACTGTTATAGATGTTGACGATATAGTTGTAGGGGATATTATTGTTCTTCAGTCTGGAGATAAAATACTGGCAGATGGAATATTGACAGACGGAAGGCTTTCGGTTGATAACAGCGCCCTTAACGGCGAGGCAGAGGAATGTAAAAAGACCGCTGCTGACAATAGTTTCCGCATACCTGACAGTATAACCGGTGATACTTTTGTGGATAAGCACAGCCTTTTCAGGGGAGCAACGGTGCTTGACGGTGAAGGCTATATGCGTGTCCAAAAAGTAGGCGAAAATACTATGATGGGCAAAATGGCTGATGATATGGCGGACAAGGAGCCTGATTCGCCCCTGAAGGTAAAGCTGAGCAGGCTGGCAAGCCAAATTTCAGTTTTTGGATATATAGGCGGCATAGTAATAGCTGTGGCATATTTTATACACTATATTATACTTGCCGGAGGGTTAAACGCTTATGTGGCCACAGGCTGGCTAAATATACTAAAAGATTTTATGAACGCGGTATCTGTAGCTATAACAATTATTGTCTGTGCAGTGCCGGAAGGACTGCCGCTTGTTATAGCGCTTGTGCTTATGCAGAATACCGGAAAGCTTTACAAGTTAAATGTGCTTGTAAGGAAGTCCATAGGAATTGAGACAGCGGGCTCGCTCAATATACTGTTTAGTGACAAAACAGGGACTATAACCAAAGGGCAGCTTGAGGTTGTTGAGTTTTTTGACGGCTCCGCTGAAAGCATAAATATAATGGATTCTGTATCAGGCGCAAAATGTCCTGCAATAAAGAATATGCTTGAAGTGTGCATAGGAAAAAATACAGGCTCCATGTTTGATAATACGCACACTGTAGTAGGTGGAAACATGACCGACAGGGCGCTTTTGAATTTCATTGGGGAGGATACATATAATGCTCTCCTTGAAAACAAAAAATATAATGTGACTGAGCAGCAGGATTTTAACAGCGCCAATAAATTCAGCCAGATATATATAAAGTCGGAAGGTCTTACTTTTTATAAGGGTGCTCCCGAAAAGCTTCTTGTCGGGGCAAAAAAATACCTTGGCTCAGACGGAAGAGAAGCGCAGATTGACTTAAACAAAATCAATCTTAAAATCGATGACCTTGCCAACAGGGCTATGCGTGTTCTGGCATTTGGCTACAGCAAAAAGCCGCTTGTATCAGATAAAATTAATGATGACATAGTTATTATTGGTTTTGTTGGAATAAGGGATGATGTAAGGCCTGAGGTAAAGACTGCCATAAACGAAGTGCAGGAAGCTGGAATACAGGTAGTTATGATTACCGGAGACAGAAAGGAAACTGCTGTTGCCATAGCTAAGGAAGCCGGGCTTTTTACAAACAGCGACGATATAGCAATCACATCGTCAGAGCTTAATGCTATGAGCGATAATGAGGTAAAGGCAAAGCTTAAAAATATCCGTGTAATTGCCAGGGCACTGCCTACAGACAAGAGCCGTATGGTTAAGCTTTGTCAGGAAATGAATCTGGTAGTTGGAATGACCGGCGATGGAGTTAATGACAGTCCGGCCCTTAAGAGGGCAGATGTGGGCTTTGCTATGGGAAGTGGTACAGACGTGGCAAAAGAGGCTGGAAAGCTTGTTATTCTTGATGACAACTTTAATTCTATTAAAAACGCTGTCTGGTATGGAAGGACATTATATATAAATATACTTAAATTCTGTAAAATGCAGCTAGTTATAAATGTGGCTGCTGTGCTTGTATCAGCAATCAGCCCATTTATAGGCATAGAGGAACCGCTCAAGGTTACACATCTGCTGTGGATTAACCTGTGTATGGACAGTCTCGCCTCAATTATGTTTGCCGGTGAGCCGGCATTAAAGAAATATATGAAGGACAGACCTAGGCGCAGGGATGAAAGCATTATAAGCAGGCCTATGTCTGTACAGATACTTGTTATGAGCCTGTGGCTTACAGCAATGAGTATCGCATGGTTTAAGATTCCATATTTTGCTACGCTTTTTGACACTACAGGCCAGTTTTACACAGCATATTTCTGCCTGTTTATATTCAGCTTCATGGTCAATGCTTTAAATGTGAGAAGTGACGGTTTCAATATTTTTGAGAATATAAAAGAGAACCCTATGTTTATTAAAATTTGGTTTGTTATAATATTTGTCCAGATAGCACTTGCCTGTGTAGGCGGTGTTGTCGGTGAAGTGTTCAGCTGTGAGAGGTTCGGTATTCAGGGCTGGATTGTTATAATATTGCTCGCACTTACAATGTACCCTGTTGACATTATAAGGAAAGCGATAGTAGGAAGGCGTTAAAAAGAAGGGCAGTATATATTTTATACTGCCTTTTTAAATTCTGTTCGCTGGAGATGAGGTATGCAGTGAGAGCTTTTGTTTCAGATTTGGATAATACACTTATTTACTCATATAAAAGAGATATTGGAGAAAGAAAAAAGCCTGTTGAGCTTTATAATGGAAGACATATATCGTTTATGTCTGAAAAATCATTTGAGGCGCTGAAAAAAATTCTGGAAAAAGTGACTTTTATACCTTTATCTACACGCTCTGTAGAACAGTATAAAAGGATAAACTTTGGTAGAAGCTGTACTCCTGAATTTGCTCTGGTATCTAACGGTGGAATACTCCTGAAAGATGGAAAGATTGATGAAAAGTTTAAAAATGACACCATTAAAATTATAAAGAACTCATATTCAGAATTGGAAAATGCAAAATATGTGCTCAGCAAGGATAAAGATGTATTTTTTGAAATAAGGTTGGTAGACGATTTATTTGTATTTACAAAATCAAAAAACTCAGGTGCCACTCTTGATAAACTGAGAAATAGCCTGGATTTATCAAAAGCTGAGGTGTTTAGTAACGGCGAAAAGGTGTATGTCCTTCCAAAGCTTTTGGATAAGGGAATGGCTGTTAGGAGAGTACGTGAATATCTTGATATAAGCCATGTGTTTTCGGCCGGAGACAGTCTTTTTGATATTCCTATGCTTAATGAGGCGGATGTGTCATTTGTACCTTGGGGACTTGAAGAGTCTTTAATAAACAATGGCTGTTTATACAGGTCTGAAAAAGGAGAACTGTTTTCAGATTTTCTGCTAGAAAAATTATATAAAATGCTCTAGGCAATAAAGCCGGAACAAAAAGCCTCCGAATACATTCGGAGGCTTTTTTATGGAATTATTTTTGACTGTTTAAGGAATAATGACAGTATAGCAGAAAAGAGGAGGAATTGGTTATATGGATATGGCAACTCTCGCAGATTTGAGGAAATCTGTCCGGAATTTTACTGATACACCGATAGATGAAAAAAGTATTCAGGAGTTGACAGACTATTTTGAAACTTGTAAAAAGCTTAAAGATGATATAAAAACCAAAACAGTAATTGTAAAAAAAGACGATTTACCAGATGAGATTAAAGATATTGGCGGATACAATGGATTTTTGATTGAAGCACCATATTATATTCTGATTTTTTCAGAAAGGAAGTCACATTTTATTGAAAACGCCGGCTATATTGGTGAGGATATAATCCTTAAAATGACAGATATGGGTATAGACAGCTGCTGGATTACGCTTAAGGAAGAAAAAGTGCTGGAAAAACCGGAAGCTGAAATGAGAGTTACGGGTCTGATTGCCGC
This sequence comes from Lachnospiraceae bacterium NSJ-143, assembly GCA_022867625.1. Lineage (GTDB taxonomy): Bacteria > Bacillota > Clostridia > Lachnospirales > Anaerotignaceae > Neoanaerotignum_A. Next base: position 53,778 of record JALIFM010000006.1, on the reverse strand, counting down.
AGGATATGGAGGAAAATACAGAAATCCAAAACTGATTAACAAAATGATTTGGGGAAATGGGTATGATAACCTTAAAATACAGAAGCTTGAGACTGATAACGAAGTAAGAATGGATTTGCTTGACATGGTATTTATAGGCGATTACGGCAATAAGGCTGAGATTGATGATTTGATAAACAGCGGAATAGCAGAGGCGTTTTACGCAGCAAGGAGGGCGCCTTCCGCGCTTAACAGACAGCCATGGCGTTTTATACTGGACAGAGATGTTGTGGTGCTTGTTATTAAGAAGGACGAGTACACAAACATATATGAGGCTAAAATAGCCGCTGGAGCAGCCATGTTTAATTTCGCGGCTGTTGTAAGCGAAAGGCTGTTTGTTGTAAAATGGCAGATGGGGGATATAAACAGAAATTATAGTATACCGGAGGACTGTGTAATAGCAGCATACTGCGGAGTATAATAAAAAAAGCCTTTTCTTATGAAAGGGCTTTTTTTATTTTGTTAAATACCGTTGCAGCACAGATAGATTTTCTTAACGCACCCTTTATTTCATTATACTGTTTTCTAAAACCGTTTTTATATAATTCAATCTATAATTTTATTTAAAAGGGAGGAGGACACAGTATGATTAACGCTGCTGCTTTTGAAAGGTCGGATTATATGTACAGGATTAAGCAATCAAACAAAAAAGTATGCCTCAGAGAATTGGCTGCAAGGCATCCATATTTGTGGACAGCCGTGGCTGTTGTTGGCATGCCGGCTGCGGTTTTAGCTGGTGTTACAGCCGCAACGGCTATAATCCTGTTTCCAGCCGCCTGTCTGTTTGGCTGGCCTTTATAGGGTATTTATAAAATCTTAATTGCTCTGTTAAGGCTCCTAATACAGATTTAAGCTTTGTTGCTATAAACTCAATGAATAAGGAGGAGAAAAAATATGCAAATAATAACCTGTGTGGCTGGCACAGCCGGTGTACTGCTTTTAATTTACTATACTGTAATTTTAATGGGAGGCGATAAATAATGATTAAAATGGTTTTGCCCTATATACTTTATCTGGCAATACTTGTGATACTTGCATTTCCACTGGGATTGTACATAGGAAAAGTAATGAATGGCGAAAAAACAATGCTGTCGCCAGTATTTTTGCCTTTTGAGAAGGCTGTATACAAGATAATCAAAGTCAAAGCAGATGAGGAAATGTCATGGAAAAAATACCTTTCCTGTACGTTTTTATTTTCTGCGGCGGGGCTTGTTTTCCTTACAGCGTTGCAGATGCTTCAGGCATATCTTCCTGGTAATCCGCAGAGGCTTCCGAATGTACCATGGGATTTATCATTTAATACCGCAGCAAGCTTTGTAACCAATACTAACTGGCAGGCATATACCGGTGAGGCTACATTGAGCTACCTTACCCAGTCGTTAGGGCTTACGGTGCAGAACTTTGTTTCAGCAGCTACAGGTATTGCAGTACTTTTTGCACTTATAAGAGCCTTTAATAAAGTGAAGTCCAAAGTGATTGGAAATTTCTGGGTTGATATGACAAGGATTTTAATACATTTACTTATTCCTTTAAATTTTGTCATAGCTATCTGCCTTGTGGCGGGAGGAGTTGTTCAAAATTTTAAGCCTGCTGAAACCGTATCTCTTGTAGAGCCTATAGCGGTATCGTCTGAAGGCAATATTATTGAGGACGCCGTTATCGACATGGATACTGAAACAGTAACAGTCAATGGTGAAATTATTGATAACGCCGAAATTGTTACAGAACAGATAGTGCCTTTAGGGCCTGCGGCAAGCCAGATAGCAATTAAGCAGACCGGTACAAATGGAGGCGGATATTTTGGTGTAAATTCAGCCCACCCGCTTGAAAACCCAAACAATTTCACCAATATAATTGAAATGACAGGCCTGCTTCTTATACCTGCTGCCCTTTGCTTTACATTTGGCAGAAATATCAGGAACAAAAAACAGGGAACAGCTATATTTATGGCGATGTTTTTAATGCTTGTTGTATCGCTGGGAGTTATAGCAGTAAGCGAACAGTCGGCAACGCCGCAGCTATCACAAAACGGTGCTGTTGATATATCCGCAACTATGCAGCCTGGCGGAAATATGGAGGGAAAGGAAACCAGATTTGGAATTACGGCATCGTCCACATGGGCGGCCTATACAACAGCGGCGTCTAATGGCTCTGTCAACTCAATGCATGACAGCTATACTCCTATTGGCGGCATGATAACAATGCTCCAGATGCAGCTTGGAGAGGTAATATTTGGCGGTGTTGGCTGCGGGCTTTACGGAATGCTTGCGTTTGCTATACTTACAGTGTTTATTGCAGGTCTCATGGTAGGCCGTACACCAGAATTTTTAGGAAAGAAGATTGAGCCATACGAGATGAAATGGTCTGTGCTTGTGTGTCTGGCCACCCCAATAGGCATATTGGTTGGCAGCGGAATAGCGGCGGCTGTGCCGGCTGTATTGGAAAGTCTTAACAATCCCGGAGCACATGGATTTTCTGAGCTTCTCTATACATATTCATCAGCTGGAGGAAACAATGGTTCCGCATTTGCCGGGTTTAATGCAAATACGCCTTTTCTCAATATTTCTATAGGTCTGGTTATGCTTTTTGTCAGGTTCCTTCCAATAGCAGGTATACTTGCGGTGGCAGGAAGTCTTGCGGCAAAGAAAAAGGTTGCTGTAACAGCAGGTACGCTTTCTACAACAAACGCAATGTTTGTATTCCTTCTGATAGTAATTGTACTTCTGGTTGGAGCGTTAAGCTTCTTTCCTGCGCTTTCTCTCGGACCGCTGGCTGAATTTTTCAGCTGCACTTTCTAAAGGGGGTTAAATAAAAATGTCGGAAAAAACTAAAAGTGCCTTTACAGATAAAAAAATACTGTCAAGAGCTCTTAAAGATTCATTTATAAAACTTTCGCCAAGAACTCAATCTCAAAACCCGGTAATGTTTCTAGTTTACGTATCAGCAGTAATGACAACTTTGCTGTGGATAGCGGCTCTGTTTGGAATAAGGGATTCTAGTGTGGGCTATACGTTTTCAATAGCAGTTATATTGTGGTTTACTGTATTATTTGCAAATTTTGCGGAAGCGATAGCCGAAGGCAGAGGAAAAGCCCAAGCGGATTCCCTGAGAGCTTCCAAAAAGGATGTGGAGGCATACAAAATTGAATCCGCAGAAAAAAAAGAATCAATTACTGCAGTGCCTTCATCGTCACTTAAAAAAGGCGATATAGTTATAGTAAAAGCAGGAGAACAGATACCTGCTGACGGTGAAGTAATAGATGGGGCGGCGTCCGTTGACGAAAGCGCAATAACTGGAGAGTCGGCGCCTGTTATACGGGAGAGCGGAGGAGACAGAAGTGCTGTTACAGGCGGTACAACTGTACTTTCTGACTGGATTGTGGTAAAGGTTACAAGTGAAGCGGGAGAAAGTTTCCTTGATAAAATGATTGCCATGGTTGAAGGCGCAACCAGAAAAAAGACACCTAATGAAATAGCGCTTCAGATATTTTTAATAGCGCTATCAATAATATTTATACTGGTTACGATGTCACTTTATACTTACTCTCTGTTTTCTGCAAAATTGGCGGGAGTTGAAAACCCTACATCTGTTACAACACTTATTGCGCTTCTGGTGTGCCTTGCCCCTACAACAATTGGCGCTCTGCTTTCATCAATAGGCATAGCGGGAATGAGCAGGCTTAATCAGGCAAATGTCCTTGCCATGAGCGGAAGGGCAATAGAAGCCGCCGGCGATGTGGATGTGCTGATGCTTGATAAAACAGGCACTATTACACTTGGAAACCGACAGGCAAGCGCCTTTGTACCAGTAGACGGCGTTTCTGCTGAAGAGCTTGCAGACGCCGCACAGCTGTCATCACTTGCAGATGAGACACCGGAGGGCAGAAGTATTGTGGTACTGGCTAAGGACAGGTTTGGTATAAGGGCAAGGAGCCTGAGTGGAAAAGATGTTGAATTTATTCCTTTTACGGCTAAGACACGTATGAGCGGAGTGAACTATGATGGTATTGAGATAAGAAAAGGAGCGGCTGACGCAGTAAAGGAATACGTGATTTCAAACGGAGGCACATACAGCAGACAGTGTGAGGAAACAGTAAGAAAGATTGCTGAGCAGGGCGGAACTCCGCTTGTAGTGGCTAAAAACAATAAAATACTTGGTGTAATTCATTTAAAAGACATTATTAAAGATGGTGTAAAGGAGAAGTTTGCCGATTTAAGAAAAATGGGTATTAAGACTATAATGATAACCGGCGATAATCCGCTTACAGCAGCGGCTATAGCGGCAGAGGCAGGTGTGGATGATTTTCTGGCGGAGGCGACTCCTGAGGGAAAGCTTAAAATGATTCGCGATTTTCAGGCCGGAGGACATATGGTAGCTATGACCGGAGACGGCACAAACGATGCTCCGGCACTCGCTCAGGCCGATGTGGCAGTAGCTATGAATTCGGGCACTCAGGCCGCTAAGGAAGCAGGAAACATGGTTGACCTGGATTCATCGCCGACAAAGCTTATTGAGATTGTGCGTATTGGAAAACAGCTGCTTATGACCAGGGGAAGCCTCACCACGTTTTCTATTGCAAACGATGTGGCAAAATACTTTGCTATAATACCTGCGTTGTTTATTGGGCTTTATCCGGGGCTTCAGGCATTGAACATAATGGGTCTGCACTCACCTCAGAGCGCTGTGCTTTCTGCCATAATTTACAATGCACTCATAATAGTAGCCCTTATACCACTTGCGCTTAAGGGGGTAAAATACAGGGAAGTGTCATCAGGAAAGCTCCTCACTCAAAATTTGCTGATTTATGGACTGGGCGGTATCGTTACTCCGTTTGTCTGTATTAAGATAATAGATGTGCTTCTTACTGTTATGGGATTGGTATAGTTAAAGGAGGAACAGATTATGAAGTCATTTAGAAATGACATGCCGCGTGCTGTACTGTTTTTTATAGTATTTTCTATTGTATGCGGCTTTATATATACAGGGGCTGTAACCGCTGTGGCGCAGATTGCTTTTCCAAGGCAGGCCAACGGCAGCATTATTGAGATTGGCGGTAAAAAGTATGGGTGTGAGCTTTTAGGCCAGCAGTATACCGATGAGTCACATATGTGGGGAAGAATAATGAATATTGATGTATCTACATATACTGACAAGGACGGCAAAGCTGTAATGTACGCAGGGCCGTCTAACAAAACTCCTGCTGGAGAAGAACTTGAATCGCTTATTGCTGAGCGTGTGGAGATGATGAAAGCTTATAATCCCGATATGGAAAATACACCTGTGCCTGTAGAGCTTGTAACGTGTTCAGGCAGCGGACTTGACCCTCATATCTCACCTGCGGCGGCAATGTACCAGGTTAAAAGGATTGCTAAGGCTAATGGAATGCCGGAAGAAGAGGTTATATCCATAATTGAGAAATGCACAGACGAAAAATTCCTTGGTATATTTGGAAGTGAAACTGTGAATGTACTGGAAGTAAACCTTATGCTTGATGGAATATTGTAAATCTTTATACTTTCTTAATGCAGCATTAACACCCTTAACACCGGCATTATGCCGGATTAGGGGTGTTTGTGGTATAATGTTATCAAAACTCGGGCGAAAACCCAGGTTTTATGCAGCTATAATAATAAGCCCGCGAGTGAATTAATAAAAAACTATTGTATGCTGGTTTCAGGTGGTGTTTTATGGAGGATTACAGGGTTAACCCCGATGAGATTCTGGATATAATCAAAACAGAAGAAAGCGCCCATTCTAAGGGGCATTTGAAAATATTTTTTGGCTATGCAGCAGGTGTTGGAAAGACATACTCAATGCTAAAAGCTGCCCATGCAGTTAAAAGCAGGGGAATTGATGTTGTTGCAGGCTATATTGAGCCGCATGCTCGGCCTGAAACAATGGCCTTATTGGAAGGCCTGGAAAAACTGCCGGCCATGGATATTTCCTACAGGAATATAGTGCTTCATGAGTTTGACCTGGACGCTGCTATTGCAAGAAAGCCACAGCTCATACTTGTTGACGAGCTTGCGCACACAAATGCGCCGGCATGCCGTCATTTAAAGCGTTATCAGGATATTGAGGAGCTTCTGAAGGCTGGAATCAATGTTTATACCACTGTCAATGTTCAGCATATAGAAAGCCTTAACGATATGATAGCTTCTATAACAGGTGTTGAGGTCAAAGAGAGGATACCTGATTTTGTTTTTGACAGTGCAGACCAGGTTGAGCTTGTGGATATTGAGCCTGACGAACTGCTCGAAAGACTGAAAGATGGTAAAATATACATCAAATCCAATGCGCAGAAGGCTATGAGTAATTTTTTTGATATTAAAAATCTTACAGCCCTTAAAGAAATAGCTTTAAGGCGATGTGCGGACAGGATAAATAGGATGTCCGAGAAAGTTAAGCTGTTGCAGAGAAATGACTATTATACAGATGAGCATATACTTGTATGCATTTCTTCATCTCCCACAAATCCTAAAATTATAAGAACAGCGTCCAGAATGGCCAATGCCTTTAGGGGAAGCTTTACAGCACTTTTTGTTGAGTCGTCAGACACAAAGGATATGAGTGGGGAAAACAAGAGGCGTCTGCGTGAAAATATCCATCTTGCTGAACAGCTTGGAGCATCTGTTGAGACAGTATATGGAGATGATATACCGTATCAAATAGCAGAATTTGCAAGACTTTCGGGTGTATCAAAGGTTGTAATGGGCAGAAGCAGCATGCAGAGGAAATATATCTGGAGCAAGCCGACACTTACGGAAAAGCTTATAATTCTTGCTCCAAACCTAGATGTATATATAATACCGGACCGAAATACGCCGGTATACAAAGCCAATAAGTTTAATCATGACAAAAAGCCGGTATTCAGTATGTCTGATACAATTAAAAGCTTTTCTATTCTGGCTGGTGTCACTGCTATAGGTCTTATGTTTAAAGCCCTTGGATATTCCGAAGCTAACATTATAACTATATATATACTTGGTGTGCTTATTACCGCAGTTGTAACTATGAATAAGTTTTACAGCATATTGATATCGTTTATCAGTGTGCTGGCTTTTAACTATTTTTTTACTGTGCCGTATTATACACTTAAAGCGTACGATAAAAGCTATCCTGTGACCTTTTTTGTAATGTTTGTTTCTGCGTTTTTGACAAGCACACTTGCAGTAAGAATGAAAAGTCAGGCCAAGCAGGCTTCTGAGGCGGCCTACAGGACAAAAATACTGCTTGAGACTAACCAGCTGATTCAAAAGGGGCAGAGCTCTGAAGAAATTTTGCTTGTTGTGTCAAATCAGCTTGTGAAGCTTTTGAGGAGAGACATAATAGCTTATCCGGCAAAAGACAATTCTTTGGCAGAACCTATGATGTTTTCACATAATTCGGAAGAACATAAAGCCGAATATACATCATCAAATGAGCGTGCAGTGGCTTTCTGGGTATACAAAAATAACAAGCGAGCCGGAGCGACTACAGGTACGCTTTCAAACGCGAAATGTATTTATTTGGCTATTAGGGCTGGAGATAATGTATATGGCGTAATAGGTGTTGTTATAGACAAAGAACCTCTTGGTACATTTGAAAACAGTATACTGCTGTCCATTCTTGGTGAGTGCGCCATGGCACTTCAAAACGAGGATATCATAAGGGAAAGGGAAAAGGCTGCCGTACTGGCTAAAAACGAACAGCTGAGGGCAAATCTGCTTAGAAGCATATCTCACGATTTAAGGACGCCTCTCACTTCGATTTCCGGTAATGCCGGGATATTGATGGCAAATGCCAATGACATGGATGAAAAAAGCCGTGGTAAGCTGTATGCTGATATATACGATGATTCAATGTGGCTTATAAACCTTGTTGAAAACCTGCTTTCAGTTACAAGGATTGAGGACGGCAGAATGAAGCTGCATTTGTCAGCGGAACTTATAGATGAAGTGATAAATGAGGCTCTTAAGCATATTAACAGGAGAAGCTCTGAGTACAAAATTACTGTAAGCCAGTCAGATGAATTTATACTTGCCAGAATGGATGCAAGGCTTATAATACAGGTTATAATAAATATTGTGGACAATGCTGTAAAATACACACCGTCAGGTTCAACAATAGCCATAAGCTCCTACGAGAAAAACAATTGGGTTGTTGTTGACATAGCCGACAATGGAAACGGCATAGATGACGAATCAAAGAAAAGAATATTTGAAATGTTTTACACAGCAAACAAAGGTATAGCAGATAGCCGCAGAAGCCTTGGTCTTGGGCTTGCTCTCTGCAAATCAATCATAACAGCGCACAACGGTGAGATTTTTGTTTTTGACAATAAGCCAAAGGGAACGGTTTTCCGTTTTACGCTGCCTAAAGAGGAGGTAAAGCTTCGTGAATAAACCACTTGTTCTGGTTGTGGAAGATGATTCGGCTATCCGCAATCTGATTACTACAACACTTGAAACGCATAATTATAAGCATATCACCGCTTCAAGCGGTGAAACTGCCCTGCTTGAGGCCGTATCTCATAATCCGGAGGTCGTTCTGCTGGACTTGGGGCTTCCTGATACTGACGGAGTTAACGTAATCAAAAAAATACGTTCATGGTCTAACATGCCTATTATAGTGATAAGCGCAAGGAGTGAGGAGAGTGATAAAATTGAGGCTCTCGATGCCGGTGCGGACGATTATCTGACAAAGCCATTTTCGGTGGAGGAGCTTCTGGCAAGGCTTAGGGTTACGTTCAGGAGGCTTAACTATTCTGCGGCAAACACCGGAAGGGAAAACGCGGTTTTTGAAAACGGCGACCTGAGCATTGACTATGCCGCAGGCTGTGTTTATATGAAGGGTGAGGAACTGCACCTGACACCGATAGAGTACAAGCTTCTCTGCCTTTTGGCCAAAAATGCAGGCAAGGTGCTCACACATTCGTACATTACACGTGAGGTTTGGGGAAGCTCGTGGGATAATGATGTGGCGTCTCTGAGGGTATTTATGGCCACATTGAGGAAAAAAATAGAGAAAGATACATCTGAGCCGCAGTATATACAGACCCATGTGGGCGTGGGCTACAGGATGCTGAGGATATGATGTTTTTATTTGAATGAAAAATACAGTGTAAAATTTTATGAAAATGTATTGACAAAAGTTTTTTAAAGGTTTATACTTTCACCTAACTTGTATTTGTAAATTTAAGCATGACTTATCTATTCATTCTTCTGAAAGGAGAAAGACCGATGTTTAATTTTAATGCTGCCATCGTCATTATTAGCATTATTAACCTCATCATTGATGAGGCTATTTGTGTTGATAAAAAGCGTTTTGGCAGATTAAAGCAAGCATGGGTTTAAGTGAGATAGATTTAAACTAAGCCATATCAGCCAAACGCTGATATGGCTTTTTTGTTTAGAAAAATCAGGGATTCGGAAAGGGGATTTTTATATGCTGTTAACAGGTTGTGAAATAATAATGGAGGTTTTGGCTGAGCAGGGGGTTGACACAGTATTTGGCTATCCAGGAGGTCAGGTGCTTAACATATATGACGCTCTGTATAAAAACAGATATAGGATTAAGCATGTGCTGACAGCACATGAGCAGGGTGCAAGCCACGCAGCTGATGGATACAGCCGCTCAAGCGGAAAAGTTGGAGTGTGCATAGCAACCAGCGGCCCGGGGGCAACAAATCTTATAACTGGTTTGGCAACGGCACATGCAGACTCAATACCCATGGTTGCGATAACCGGAAACGTGCCTATGGAACTTATAGGCACAGACAGCTTTCAGGAGGTAGATACAATAGGCCTTTCAATTCCGGTAACAAAGCACAGCTTCCTTGTAAAATCGACAGACACATTGGCATTTACGCTCAGAGAAGCGTTCAGGTTTGCAAAGAGCGGAAGGCCGGGGCCGGTTTTGGTTGATATTCCAAAAAATGTACAGCTGGATAAGGCTGAGTTTACACCGTGCGCCGAGGTTGAAAAAACTCCTGACCCAAGTCCGGATAAAGAGCTTCTGCAAGAAGCGGCAAAGCTTATTAACGAGTGCAGAAAGCCTGTTATATACTGCGGCGGCGGAATAATAAACGCAAACTGCTCAGAGTTTATAGAGCCTTTGGCCGAAAAAAGCGGAGCTTACGGTGTGTTTTCTATGATGGGCCTTACAGCTATGGATTGTGAGAATCCAAGACATTTGGGTATGAGCGGCATGCACGGAAGGTACGCCGCAACAAAAACTCTTACTGAGGCTGATTTGGTTATTGCAGCGGGAGTAAGGTTTACTGAAAGAGCTACTGGAAACAAGGCGAAATTTGCGGAGCATGCCAAAATAATACACCTTGATATAGACCCTGCGGAGCATGGCAAAAATATAGATGCGCATCTTAAAATACAGGGTAGCCTGAGGGAATCTCTTGAATATTTGCTTGACAATATAGAAAAGAAAGAGAATCCCGAATGGGATAGAGAAGTAAATGGTTTTAAAGAGGCTGAAAGAAAAAATATGAAAATTACAGACAGCCTTATGCCATGGAATGTTATTGAGGCTGTAAATAAAAAGGCATCGCCTGAAACCAATATAGCCACTGATGTAGGCCAGCACCAGATGTGGGTGGCACAGTATTATAAGTTTAAAATGCCAAGAACACATTTGACAAGCGGAGGCTTAGGCACTATGGGTTATGGAATGGGCGCCGCTATAGGGGCATGCATGGCCACCAAGCGCAGAACAGTGCTGTTTACTGGTGACGGAAGCTTTGGAATGAACCTTAATGAACTGGCTACCGCTGTTTCAGAAAAGCTGCCTCTTACTGTGGTGGTACTCAATAATAAACGTCTTGGTATGATTAGACAGTGGCAGAGCCTGTTTTTTGAAAACCATTTTATGGCTACAGTGCTTGACAGGGCTACAGACTTTGTAAAGCTTGCCGATGCGTTTGGAGCAGAGGGGTACAGAGCGGAAAATATGGATGAGCTGAATACTGCTCTTGATAAAGCCTTCAGCATGGAAACTCCATGTGTTATAGAATGTATAATACCGAGCGATGAGAATGTGCTTCCTATGGTTCCGCCAAACGGCTCGCTTGACAATATGATAGTTAAATAAAGGGGGATTTAATTATGAATGAGAAATTTTCTTTATCAATAGTAGTTACAAACCAGCCGGGAGTGCTTACAAGAATATCCTCACTTTTCAGCCAGAGGGATTTTAATATTGATACATTTACATCGGGCAAAACAGAGGATGAGGATTATGCCAGAATTACTATCACAGCAAGCGGCGACAGCAGAAAAAAAGACCAGATGATTAAACAGATATCAAAGCTATACGATGTGAGAAAAGTAGAGGTTATGCAGCCGGAAAACACAATACTCAGGGAACTGCTGATAGTGAAGGTCAGCGCCAGCGGTGAAAAACTGAGGGAAATACTTGATGCAGCCTCAGTTTTCAGAAGCAAGGTGGTGGATATGTCTCCGGGTTCTGTTTGTATAGAAATAACTGGAGAGACAAGCAAGATAGATGCGTTTTTAAATTACATAAAGGATTACGGCATACTTGAGTACTGCCGTACAGGTCTTATAGCTGTGCAGAGAGGAAAAGAATGCCTTTTTGAGCACGTGAAAACTGCTTAATATATAGAAGAACAATATTAAAATCGGTATGCGGCCGGAATTCTGTTCCGGATTACATATATAAAACTAAAATGAAAAGGGGATTATCAATTATGGCAAGAATGTATTATGTTGAAGACGCAAGGAGAGAGCTTATAGCTAACAAAAAGGTGACAATAATCGGATACGGAAGCCAGGGACATGCGCATGCCCTTAACTTAAAGGATAACGGTGTTGATGTAACAGTTGGTCTTTATGAAGGCTCTAAAAGTAAAAAAACAGCTGAAGAGGCAGGCTTAAAAGTTAAAAACACCGCAGAAGCTGTTAAAGACGCAGATTTTGTTATGATTCTTGTAAACGACGAGATTCAGGCAAAGCTTTACAAGACAGAGATAGAACCAAACCTTAAGGAAGGAGCCACACTTGCTTTTGCACATGGATTTAATATCCATTTTGGTCAGATTGTGCCTCCAAAAAATGTTGATGTTGTAATGGTAGCGCCAAAGGCGCCTGGCCATACAGTAAGAAGCCAGTTCCTTGAGGATTTTGGTGTTCCAATGCTTATAGCTGTATATCAGGATGTAAGCGGAACAGCAAAAGAGACAGCTCTTGCGTATGCAGACGCAATAGGCGGAACAAGGGCCGGTGTGCTTGAAACTACATTTAAGGAAGAAACAGAGACAGACCTCTTTGGCGAGCAGGCAGTTTTGTGCGGAGGCGTATGCGCTCTTATGAAGGCCGGCTTTGATACACTTGTTGAGGCCGGGTATCAGCCGGAAAGCGCTTACTTTGAGTGTATGCACGAAATGAAGCTTATAATTGACCTTGTTGTTAAAGAAGGAATGTCATTTATGAGAAATTCCATAAGTGATACAGCAGAGTATGGTGATTATTCAGCTGGTCCAAAAATTGTAACAGAGGAGACAAGGAAAGCTATGAGGGGAATACTTGCTGATATACAGCAGGGTAATTTTGCTAAAGACTGGATACTTGAAAACCAGGCTAACCGCCCTCACTTCAACGCCATGAGAAGGATTCAGAAAGAGCACCTTTCAGAAAGCGTAGGGGCTGAGCTTAGAAGCCATATGAGAATGAAATAATTTAAATACATAACAGCCGGAGAAAGCCATGTCTTTTTCCGGCTTTCTTATATTTATAATGGTAGTTTTTTTACTTAATGCTTAAAGAAATATTTTTAAGAAGAAATGAATTTTAGCAGTGTTAAGGCATGAAATTGACAAAATTTCGTATATGTGATATTGTAATTATGGTTTTTTATAAAACTGGAAAAATTTTACTAATAAAAACAGTGTTTAAGAAGTTTTCTAACTGTATATTTTTTGTTTAAGCAATACATATCGTTACCTTAGGGAAAGTTGGAAATGTTATATTCGTTTTAGAAAGGCAGAAGGCATATGTCATATAACATAAACTTTTTTAGGGGGGGGGGGGTATTCCCCAGTGTGTAAAAGAAATATTATATTGATAGTAGATGATGTTGAAATAAACAGGGCTATTTTGTGTGAGGCCTTTTGCTGTGATTACAACATATTGGAGGCCGAAAACGGGAGGCAGGCTGTTGATATAATAGACAGCTCATATGACAGAATAGCGGCTGTGCTTTTAGACATACAGATGCCGGTTATGAACGGCTTTTCAGTTTTGGAATATATGAAAACCAAAGGCTATCTGGAAAGTATACCTGTATTTTTGATAACCGCAGACGACAGTGAGGAGAGCATGCTTAAGGGTTTTTCGCTGGGAGTTATGGATATAATCGGCAAGCCGTTTATAACATACTTTCTTCAGAGACGTGTTAACAGCGTTGTGGAGCTTTACAGGACAAGGGAACAGCTTGCAGAGGTTGTAAAGCTTCAGGAAAAGGCTCTTGAGGAAAAGGCATCAGAAATACAGTCACTTAATAATTCAATAATAGTATCCCTTTCGGCGGCTATTGAGTTTAGAGACTGCGAATCTGGGGAGCATGTACAGAGGATTCATGATTTAACAAGGCTTCTTTTGACAAATATGAAAGAAGAAGGCTACAGCGGCTGTGATTTTACAGACGAACAGATAGAACAGATTGCCACGGCGGCTATTATGCATGATGTAGGAAAAATTGCCATACCTGACAGTATATTAAATAAGCCTGGAAAGCTTACATATGAGGAATTTGAGCTTATGAAAACACATACTGTGGTTGGCTGTGAGCTGTTGAATCGTATACCAAACAGTACTGACACAGCTATGTATGAGTACGCTTTTGATATATGCCGGCATCACCATGAGAAGTGGGATGGCAAAGGCTATCCTGACGGCTTAAAGGGAGATGAAATTTCTATCTGGTCTCAGGTTGTATCAATTGCCGACTGCTATGACGCGCTGAGGAGTGAGAGAGTGTATAAGCCGGCATATACACATGAGGAAGCGATGAAAATGATTTTAAACGGTGAATGCGGCCAGTTTAATCCGAACCTTCTCAGCAGTTTTAAAAGCCAGCAGGAAAAGATTCGCCAGTTTTATTTAACAAAATAAGTATCTGTTTAATATAAATGTATTGTTGACATATACACATGGCATGATTTATTATATATAAAACTGGAATTAAAAGGGGTGTTGTTTTGAGGATAGGTTCTGGATATGATGTTCACAGACTTGCTGAGGGAAGAAAGCTTATTATAGGAGGAGTTGAAATCCCTTACGAAAAGGGTCTTTTGGGGCATTCGGATGCAGATGTGCTTATTCACGCTGTAATGGATTCGATACTTGGAGCGGCGGCCCTTGGGGATATAGGCAGGCATTTTCCGGATACGGACAGCGAATTTAAAGATATTTCCTCCATTAAGCTTCTTAAAAAAGTTTTATCCTTGATTAAAAATAATAATTATTGTATAATAAATCTTGATGCGACTATAATAGCCCAGAAACCGAAGATGAGTCCATATATTGAGGCTATGCGCAGAAATATTGCAGATGCCCTGGAAATTTCTCTTGACTGTGTCAATATAAAGGCAACAACTGAGGAAGGGCTTGGCTTTACGGGTAAAGAGCTTGGCATAGCGGCAAACTGTGTTTGCCTAATTGAAAACTGATTTGGACGTTGAAGAAAAAGAGTAGTTTTAATATCCTTCCCAGAGAGGGCTGTGAGGAGCTGGAAGCAGCCTGTAGGATGTTCTGACGAAGTGCGTTTTGGAGTCTCACGAAAGTGCGGGTAGTTCCGTTAAAAACATCAAGTGACAGTTTTACTGTAATTGGAGTGGAACCGCGGAGCATAAGGCTTCGTCTCTGTGTAGGGAGACGGAGCTTTTTTATTTTCAGGAGGTTGAATAATGTCATTTTTAAAGGAAGAAATAAAGGTTATAAAACAAAAGGACCCGGCTATAAAAAGCTCAATTGAAGTACTGCTTTACCCATGTTTTTGGGCTGTATTAAACCATAGGATTGCCCACAGGCTTTATAAGAAGAAAAAATATTTTCTGGCCAGACTTATTTCACAGCTCTCACGCTCACTTACCGGCATAGAAATACACCCCGGGGCTAAAATAGGCAGAGGGTTTTTTATTGACCATGGAATGGGAGTGGTAATAGGTGAAACCTGTGAGATAGGAAACAATGTACTCCTTTATCAGGGTGTAACACTTGGAGGCACTGGAAAGGACACCGGAAAACGTCATCCTACAATAGGAAACAATGTAATGATAGGCTCGGGTGCAAAGGTGCTTGGTCCTATAAAGGTTGGAAATAATGTTAAAATAGGTTCCGGCTCAGTAGTGTTAAAAGATGTGCCGGATAATGTAACCGCAGTGGGGGTTCCGGCAAGGTGGAGCAATAAATATGAGAAAAATTCCAGTATGGCCCACCCTTCGGATACGATAGACCAGCTTAAGGTTCCGGATATTTTACAGGATGAAATAGACGCACTCAAGAAAAAGGTCGATGAGCTTGAACAGAAAATAACAGACAGGGAATTTGACAATACTTCTGTGGAGCTTAAAAAGGCAGAATAATTTAATATTAAAGGAGATGTTTAGTTTGAAGGTTTATAATACACTTACCAGAACAAAAGAGGATTTTATTCCACAGGAAGAAGGAAAGGTTAAGATGTATGTATGCGGGCCAACCGTGTACAACTATATCCATATAGGCAACGCAAGGCCATATGTTGTGTTTGATACTGTACGCCGATATCTTGAGTATAAAGGCTATGATGTAACCTATATCCAGAATTTTACTGATGTTGACGACAAAATAATAAAAAAGGCAAACGAGGAGCACTCCAGCATGGAGGAAGTCTCAAACAGGTTTATTAAGGAGGCTTTTACCGACGCCGACGGCCTTAATGTAAAGCGTGCCACACACCACCCAAGGGTTACGGAAGAAATGGATAATATAATAGAAATGATTAAAACTCTTGTAGAAAACGGCTATGCATACGAAAACGATGGTACTGTTTACTATAACACAAAGCAGTTTCCGGAATATGGCAAGCTTTCAAAGAAAAATCTTGACGAGCTTATAGAAGGCGCAAGCGAAAGGGTTGATAAGGACGACGCCAAGAAAAACCCTACAGACTTTGTGCTTTGGAAGCCTTATAAGCCGGGCGAGCCTAAATGGTCATCTCCATGGGGGGAAGGACGTCCGGGCTGGCATATTGAATGCTCGGTTATGGCTAAAAAATATCTTGGCGATACAATAGATATCCATGCTGGAGGTGAGGATTTGATATTCCCTCACCACGAAAATGAGATTGCCCAGAGTGAGGCGGCTAATGGAAAACCGTTTTCTAAGTATTGGCTCCATAATGGGTTTATAATGATTGACAATGAGAAGATGTCAAAATCCGCCGGAAACTTTTTTACTGTAAGGGAAATTTCAGAGCAGTTTCCATATGAGGTAATAAGGTTCTTTATATTAAACGGACACTACAGAAGCCCGCTTAATTTCAGCCGTGAGCTTATGCAGGCCTGCCAGAATGGGCTTGAAAGAATTAAAAACTGCAATACGGATTTACAGCACTATATTGATAACTGCCATGACTCAAAGCTCAGCCAAGCAGAGACTAAACTTCTGGATGAGCTTGAAAAATACAGGACACAGTTTGAAACTGCAATGGATGACGACTTCAATACAGCTGACGCTGTTTCAGCTATATATGAGCTTGTGAGGTTTATAAATAAAAACCTCAAGGAAAATATCTCAAAGGAATTTGCTGAAAGGGAAATGGAACTTTTAGGGAAACTTTGCGGAGTACTCGGAATTAACAAGGAGAAAGAAAAAGCAAACGATGAGGATACAGCCGTTATTGAGGAATTGTTAGCTAAAAGGACTGAAGCAAAGAAGAACAAAAACTTTGCGGAGGCAGACGCCATAAGGGATAAGCTGACTGAGATGGGAGTAACAATTAAAGACACCCGCCAGGGTGTACAGTGGTTCAGGGGTTGAAGCATTTGAATGTGACTAATGAAATTTTAAATAGGTTTAAGGATATTCCGGCAAAACAGCTTTCACCGCTTGTGCTTGCGTATATAGGGGATGCGGTTTTTGAGATTATAGTAAGGACGATGGTTGTTTCAGAAGGAAATGCCCCTGTGAATATACTTCATAAAAAGGCCAGCGCTGTAGTAAAAGCCAAAACACAGGCACAGATTTATTTTAATATAGAAGGAATGCTTTCTGAGGAAGAGTACGCGGTATTGAAAAAAGGGAGAAATGCCAAGAGCTTTACAATGCCGAAAAATGCAGATGTTTCGGATTACAGGCATGCTACCGGTGTAGAGGCTTTGTTTGGGTATCTTTACCTTATAAACAGGCTTGACAGGGCTATGGAACTGTTCAGTGCGGGCTTTGATATTAACAAAGGAGAATGAAATTGGAAAGAAACGCAGAGGAAAGAAAGCTTAATGAGAATCAGGTTGAGGGCAGAAACGCCATACTTGAGGTCTTTAAGAGCGGGCGCGATATAGAAAAGATTATTGTTGCCAAGGGAAATACAGAAGGTACAATAAGAAGGATAATGTCAATGGCTGCCGAAAAGGGTGTTGTTGTACAGCAGGTTGAAAGAAAGCGTCTGGACGAAATGAGCCAGACAAAAAACCATCAGGGAGTTATAGCTATTGTATCATCACACAGCTATGTCTCTGTGGAAGATATTTTAAAAAAGGCTGAAGAAAAGGGCAAAGAACCGTTTATAATAATACTTGATGAGATTACGGACCCTCATAATTTTGGCGCTATTTTAAGGACTGCCGACGCAGCAGGTGCAGACGGGGTAATTATATCAAAAAGGCGTTCGGTAGGGCTTACGGCAACAGTGGCCAAAACATCAGCAGGCGCAATAGAATATGTGCCAGTCGCCAAGGTGACAAATATAGCCAATACTATCGAGGACTTAAAAAAGGCCGGACTTTGGATAGCGTGTACTGATATGGACGGCAAAAGCTATTTTGAATCTGACTTAAAAGGTCCTCTGGCGCTTGTTATAGGAAGCGAAGGAGAGGGTGTTGGCAGGCTGATTAAAGAAAAGTGCGACTTTACAGTATCCATACCGATGTATGGTAATATTTCTTCACTTAACGCTTCTGTAGCTGCTGCCTTATTTATGTACGAGGTGGTAAGGCAGAGGGGAATATCCTGAAATGAGGGGTTTGTTTGAAAAGGGAATATCTCCTTGTAGACGGATATAACATTATCCATGCATGGCCTGAACTTATGGAGCTGTCTGAGGTAAGCCTTGAAAGCGCCAGATACAGGCTTATGGATATTATGAGCAATTATCAGGGGCTAAATAACGGCCTGACAGTTATAGTTGTATTTGACGGTTATCTGGTAAAGGGAAGCTTAGGCGCAATTCTTGAATACAACAATATATTTATGGTATTTACAAAGGAAGCGGAAACAGCTGACCATTATATAGAAAAAACTGTAAACAAAATGCCAAGGGAATGTAAAATCAGGGTCGCTACCTCTGACGGCTTAGAGCAGCTGATAATACTTGGAAACGGCGCTATAAGAATGTCTGCGAGGGAGCTTAAACTGGAGGTGGAGGACGCGCAGAATACTATGCGTGAGGAATTTATAAATAATAAGCCTCCAAAGAATAATCTTCTTATGGATAACCTTGATGAGCATACACGCAGTATTCTTGAGGCGATGAGAAGGCAGAAAAAATGAGGAGCAATAATGACTGAAGACGAGTTTGAAAAGCTTAATGATGAGGAGATAATAGTCCTTGTCAGAACTGGTGACCAGGAAGCTCAGGATTATATTTTAAATAAGTATAAGACAATGGTAAAAAGTAAAGCAAGGGCTTATTTTTTAATGGGTGCTGACCGTGAGGATATTATTCAGGAGGGAATGATTGGCCTTTATAAGGCTGTTCGTGATTACCAGCCAGGTAAAAACACTGCTTTTAAAAGCTTTGCCGACCTATGTATTAACAGACAGATTATAACGGCTATAAAAACTGCCAGCAGACAAAAGCATATACCTTTAAATTCATCTGTTTCGCTTAACAGGCAGGTTTATGGAAGCGATGAGGAAGAAACGTATATGGATTTTTTAAAGACTGAAGAGACAACAAGCCCTGAGGCAATATTTATAGGTATTGAGAATAAAAACTTTATAGTTGAACATTTCTCAAAGGTACTGAGCGGTTTTGAGTCAAAGGTTCTTAACCTGTATCTTCAGGGGAAAAGTTACAGCAAAATTGCTGAAATCACGGGAAAACCTGAAAAATCTATAGACAATGCTCTGCAAAGGGTAAAAAAGAAAACCGAAAAGTTTATTAATCAGGCTGAGACATAAGAACCGGATATAATTATTTAAGTCTTGTTATGGCGAGTGCAGGACTATATCAGAGTGAGTTTTACTGTAAATAAAAAGGCTGTCAAAATGGCGGCCTTTTTTGTTTATCTGTTTGTTTTTATGCTAAACATAATATTAATTATGGTCACAGATTTAAATATTCAGCGTCTTGTAATAGATATTACAGCTTTTGAGGCAGAAAATGAGTGCTGCTGAAACAAATATAATGTGAGCCTGTTATAGCCTTATGTTTTATTGATAATGAAGGTATATTTTCAGTTCGCCGGTAATTTGACATAAGCCGCATTGACTGTTATAATTATTTGTAAATATTCTGAGAAGGGTATGAGTTTAGTGTTATCAGGAAAATTCTGCATTGGTTTAAGCTCCGGACAATTTGATATTAAAAACATTGTACGGGGCCAGAAAATACGAAAACAACTGTAAACTGCTTCTGTATTCCAAAGTAAATGCTTTGGGCTTTGTTTTTGTGTTTATAATATCTGATATTTGGGCGGCGGACATTGTTTTGTCTGCTGCCTTTTGATTTTAGATTGAAAATAATTTTTTAAAAGCGGAGGGCGCATTATATTATGCAGTGCCTCCGCTTTTTGTTTTGCGGAAGGAAGATTGAGAATGTATGACAAACAGAACCTGACAACAGGAAGTATAAACAATAAATTAATTATTTTTGCTTTTCCGCTGCTATTGGCAAACCTGCTACAGGGTCTATATAGCGTAGTTGATATGATATTTGTGGGAAGATTTGTTGGCGAAACTGGCCTTGCGGCAATAAGCAACGCGTCTATGATAAGTTTTATAATCAACTCAATTTGTATAGGAATTACAATGGGAGGCATGGTTTTAACTGCTCAATATAAAGGCAGAGAAGATAAGTTTGGACAGAATGAAACTGTTGGGACACTGTTTTCAATTACAGCCGTATTTGCTGTGATTTTTACTGTTTTGGGATTGACATTGTATAAACGGCTTTTTGATATGCTTAATGTACCTTTTGAATCTATGAAGGATGCATGCGAATATATGCAAATAATTTGTTTTGCAACTGTATTTGTATTTGGCTATAATGCTGTCAGTTCAATTATAAAAGGGCTTGGAGACTCCAAAAGTCCACTGTTTTTTGTATTTATCGCGGCCATGATAAATATAGTATTGGATATGGTTTTTGTTGGCATTTTTAAAATGGGAACAAAGGGCGCTGCATATGCAACAGCGTTATCGCAATTTATCTCATTTGTAATTTCTGTTTTTCATTTAAAGAATAAATATGATATTTTTGACTTTAAGCCAAAAAGCTTTGCTATTAAAGCTGACAAACTTATTGTTATTCTAAAAGTTGGGATTCCTGCGGCTGTTCAAATGGCTGTGGTTAATGTATCTTTTCTTTTAATTACCGGTATGCTCAATAATTTTGGAGTAGCTGTTGCTGCCGCCTCCGGTGTGGGATTAAAAGTAAATACTTTTGCTGGAATGCCGTGCTGGGCTGTTGGGCAGGCTGTTACGGCTATGGTGAGTCAAAATATAGGCAAAAATGATATCATACGGGTTAGAAAAACTGTAAAGGCCGGCCTAAAGATTAATATAGCAATAACACTGGTGGCGGTAATATTTGTACAGGTTTTTGCAGGGAAGATTATTATGCTGTTTGAAACATCAAATAAGGAGGTTATTGAATGTGGCATACTCTATTTGAGAATATGCTGTGGTATAAACAGCCTGTTTTATGCAGCTATGTACACGTTTGATTCATTTGCTGTTGGGGTTGGCGCTGCTGATGCTGCTATGGTGAATTCTTTGCTGGAGGCTGTAGTTGTAAGGATTATTGTAAGCTGGCTGCTGGCATTTGTGTTTAATTTGGGGTTTTATGGAATATATGCAGGTCAGGCAGTTTCTCCTGTTATACCTTCAATATTGGGCCTGGTGTTTTTTAAAAGCAAGCTTTGGGAGAAAAACCGTCTTATTTAATATTCAAGGCCCAGAGCTGAGAGAAAAAATTGAATTCTCTGTGAAGTACCTTGTGTTTTAGATTAAATTATTTCAAATGAGCGTGTCCAGAATTATATGTGTAAACTGACAGTTATTTGGATAAATTAATAAAAAAATCACTGAGACTCAATACAAACTTTAAAATATGCTGTGATTTTATAGTTTTATGTAAACAAATTTTTTGTTAGCACTCGTTGACATTGAGTGCTAACAGTGATATAATTCACTTATAAAGTTAAAAAGAAATGGTTAATGTTCTTTTGATATGTTAATCATGCTCCCTATTAGAAAGGAATGGTGCGTGTTTATGAATACACAGAAATTTACACAGAAATCACTTGAGGCTGTTCAGAACGCTCAGAGCGCTGCTTTACAGCACAAAAACACACAGATTGACCAGCAGCATCTTCTTTACGGCCTTTTGTCACAGCCTGACGGACTGATACCACAGATGCTTGTTAAAATGAATGTAAGCGTGAATGGTCTTTTAAATGACACAGAAAATGAAATTAAAGCCCTGCCATATGGTTCCGGGTCAGGTCAGGTATATCTTTCAGGAGATTTGAACCTTGTGCTTGAGGAGGCAGAAAGGCTTGCCGAAAATATGAAAGACGACTTTGTTTCTGTAGAGCATATATTTATGGCGCTTGTTAACAGCCCAAACGCGGCTGTAAAACGTCTTATGCAGAAGTATAATATAACAAAGGTCGAATTTATGAAACAGCTTAAGGCTGTAAGAGGAAACGCAAGGGTTACAAGCGAGAACCCTGAAAATACCTACGATGTCCTTAATAAATACGGCTATGACCTTGTGGAAAGGGCAAGAAGCAAAAAGCTTGACCCGGTAATAGGCCGTGACGATGAGATAAGAAACGTAATAAGGATACTTTCAAGAAAGACCAAAAACAACCCGGTTCTTATTGGTGAGCCGGGAGTAGGAAAGACAGCAATAGCTGAAGGTCTTGCCCAAAGAATTGTAAGTGAAGATGTTCCAAATACCCTTAAGGACAAAACTATATTTGCTCTTGACATGGGTTCTCTTATAGCCGGAGCTAAATACAGGGGCGAATTTGAGGAAAGGCTTAAAGCTGTTTTAAACGAGGTTAAAAAGAGCGAAGGGAAAATAATTCTCTTTATTGATGAGCTTCACACAATAGTCGGCGCCGGCAAAACAGACGGAGCCATGGACGCCGGAAACCTGCTTAAGCCTATGCTGGCAAGAGGGGAGCTTCATTGTATAGGAGCTACAACACTTAACGAGTACAAACAGTATATCGAAAAGGACGCGGCCCTTGAGAGACGTTTTCAGCCTGTAATGGTTGCCGAGCCTACAGTAGAGGATACTGTTGCCATACTTCGTGGGCTTAAAGAAAAATATGAGGTTTTTCACGGAGTTAAAATTCAGGACCAGGCAATAATAGCAGCAGCTACGCTTTCAAACAGATATATAACAGACAGGTTCCTTCCTGACAAGGCTATAGACCTTATAGACGAGGCTTGCGCTATGATAAGGACAGAAATAGACTCAATGCCTACTGAACTGGATGTAATAAGAAGAAAAATTATACAGCATGAGATTGAGGAAGCGGCTTTGAAAAAAGAAAATGATAAAATTTCAGCCGAACACCTTGCAGAAATACAGAAAGAGCTTGCTGAACTCAGGGAAAACTTCAATGCACTGAAGGCAAAATGGGATAATGAGAAAAACTCAATAGATAAGGTTCAGCAGTTAAAAGGCCAGATTGAACAGGTTAACGCTGATATTGAAATGGCGGAAAGAAAATATGACCTTAACAAAGCGGCAGAACTTAAATATGGAAGGCTTCCTCAGCTTCAGAAGGAGCTTAAAGCCGCTGAGGAGGAAGGCGGAGAAGAAAATAAGAACACCCTTTTGAGAAACAAGGTTACAGACGAGGAAATAGCCAAGATAATAGAACGCTGGACCGGAATTCCTGTTGCCAAGCTTGTTGAAGGGGAAAGAGATAAGCTTATCCATATGGAAGATGTACTGCATGAAAGGGTTGTAGGGCAGGACGAAGCCGTTACTAAGGTGTCGGAGGCAATACTCAGGAGTCGTGCAGGAATACAAAACCCTAACAGGCCTATAGGTTCGTTTATGTTCCTGGGGCCTACAGGAGTAGGTAAAACTGAACTTGCCAAAGCTCTTGCAGAAAGCCTTTTTGACGACGAAAAAAATATAATACGTATAGATATGACAGAGTATATGGAGAAATTCTCAGTATCAAGGCTTATTGGAGCGCCTCCGGGATATGTAGGATATGAGGAAGGCGGACAGCTTACAGAGGCTGTTGCCAGAAGGCCATATTCGGTAGTGCTTTTTGATGAGGTTGAAAAAGCCCATCCTGATGTATTCAATATTCTGCTTCAGGTTCTTGATGACGGAAGGATTACCGACTCGCAGGGAAGGACTGTAGATTTTAAGAACACCATTATAATATTAACATCTAACCTTGGTTCTCAGGATTTGCTGGATGGCATAGAGCCGGACGGCAATATAAGCCTTGAGGCAAGAGAAAGAGTTGATAATCTCCTTAAACATTCATTCAGGCCGGAATTCCTTAACCGTCTGGATGAGATTGTAATGTTTAAGCCTCTCACAAAGGACAATGTAACAGCTATTGTAGACCTTCTCATAGCTGACCTTAACAGAAGACTTAAAGACAAACAGCTTACATGTACTGTAAGTGATGAAGCTGAAAAGTTTATTGTAGATAACGGATATGATATGATTTATGGTGCAAGGCCGTTAAAGAGATATATTCAACAGCATGTTGAAACGCTTATCGCCAAAAAAATCATTGGCGATGATGTTGCCCCGGGTACTGTTCTAAGGGTAGGAGTATCTGGAGACCGTCTTGTTGTTGAAGCGTAAAAATTAGTGTTCCGCCGTTTCTGAAAAAGAAACGGCGGTTTTTTGTATATAATATTTTTAGTGTATTTTAATAAATTTTGTGATAAAATATAGTTTTAATTTTATTATAATATGGAGTGTTTTATGGATATTTTAAATGATAATGAAAACAGGCTTTTTTTCAGGTTCCTTATACCAACTATTGGTGCAACATTGATTACTTCAATATATATTCTTGCAGATGCCATTATTATAGGCAGGTTTATTAATGAAAGAGCTATGGCGGCACTTAATGTACTTACGCCTATATTTTCTCTGTTTAACGGAACGGGGTATCTGCTGGGCGTTGGCGGCTCAGTGCTTATGTCGGCTTCATTTGGTGAAAAAAGAATAGAAAAAGGGCAGGGATTTTTTACTGTTTCTGTTGCCTGCGCCGTTGTCTTTTCGGTTTTTTACATGATTGTGCTGCTATTAGGCTTTAATTTTATAGTCAGGCTTATAGGCGCTACAGACGATATAATTGACTATGTAAGGCAGTACGGTTATATACTTGCAAGTGGTGCGCCGTTATTTATATTCTCATCTATGTTGCAGGTGTTTGTAAGAAACGATATGTCACCTAAAATTGCTATGGCTGGTGTAATGGCTGGAGGTATAGCCAATGTAATTTTGGATTATCTTTTTATTGTTGGATTTGATATGGGCATAGCGGGAGGGGCTCTGGCAACCTTAATTGGCTGCGTGCTTTCTCTTGGATTGTATGGTGTGCATTTTTTGTCAAAATCCAACAGGCTTAAAATTAAGTTTAAAGAATTTTCGTTTGGAAAAATGAGAAGGATATTTAAAAGCGGATTCCCTAATTTTTTTATTGAGATTTCAAACGCCGTTTTGATAAGTCTTTTTAATATACAGCTTGGCAGACTAATCGGTTTTGAGGGTATTACCGCTTTTGGGGTTATAGAAAACTCGTATCTTGTTGTCAATTCACTCTCAAACGGTGTGGCCCAGACTGTACAGCCACTTATAGCCGCCAACTATGGAGCGGAAAATAAAAAAAGGGTGAAAAGCTTTTTTAAAGCCGGTTTTTTAACAGCTCTCATTATATCAGTTATTGTAACTTTAATTGGTGAAATTCACCCGGAATATATCCTTAATTTATTTGTAAATGCTGATGAAAGCCTTAAGGATATTGCTGTGCCAGCTATACGGATATATTTTGTATCGTTTTTAATGGCGGTAAGCAGTATATATCTGAGCGGATATTTTCAGGCTGTTATGATGAGCAGGTATTCTATGATTATATGTGTTTTGAGAGGGCTGATTCTTTCAGGAATCTTTGTGTTCCTTTTTCCGGCGCTTTTTGGAGTTTCTTCAGTATGGTATGTAATGCCGGCTGCTGAGCTTATTACTCTTTTGTACGGAATATATGCTTTAAAATGTAAAATTAAATTGTAATATGGCATTATATGAGTTATCATAAATGTTGGACAATAAATTGAAAAGCTACCGGAGGACTTAATATGAAGGTTTTGATTACCGGAGGTACAGGCTATATAGGAAGCCATACAAGTGTAGAGCTCATAAACAAAGGAATAGATGTTGTAATTGTAGACAACCTTTCAAATTCGGATTTTGAAGTTGTAAACCGTATTGAGAGGATTACGGGCGTTCGGCCAGCTTTCTATAAAACTGATATATGCAGCAGAAGTGAGCTGTTTAGGGTATTTGAAAATGAAAAGATAGATTCTGTTATACATTTTGCGGCATTAAAGTCTATAAGCGAGTCGGTTGAAAAGCCTCTGCTTTATTATGAAAACAATGTAACCGGCACAATGAATGTGTGCGAAGCCATGAAAAGGTTTAATGTAAAAAAAATTGTACTCAGCTCTTCAGCCGCTGTTTATGGTCTTACGGGAAACAACCCGCTTAAAGAGGAAGCGCCGCTTTTTCCGTATAACCCATATGGCAGGACTAAAATGATTCAGGAGCATATTGTATCGGATTTTGCTGAGTCAGAATCATTTGGGGCTGTTATATTGAGGTATTTTAATCCAATAGGGGCGCATGAAAGCGGATTAATTGGAGAAAACCCAAAAGGCAAGCCTTCAAACCTTATGCCGTATATATCTCAGGTGGCGGCAGGCAGGCTTGAGAAACTCTTTGTTTTTGGAAGTGATTACAAAACGCCTGACGGAACAGGTGTTAGGGACTATATCCATGTTTCCGACTTGGCGAGAGGACATTTGCAGGCCCTTATAAAGCTTGAGAATAATACAGGTGTTTTTACTTACAATATAGGAAGCGGCAGAGGGCACAGTGTTTTGGATATGATAAAGAGCTTTGAAAAAGCCTCCGGCAGGAAAATAGCTTTTGAGCTTGCGGAGAGAAGGCCGGGGGATGTGGATATGTGCTATGCAGATTCTTCGCTTGCAGAAAAGGAGCTTGACTGGAAGGCTGAGTGCAGTATTGACAAAATGTGTGCTGATGAGTGGAGATGGCAAAAGCTTAACCCAAACGGATATGAATAAAGCCATGCGGATTACGTTCGCACGGCTTTTTATTTTGTTTATTTTATTTTCAATATATGCTTTTTTCTATTTTATCTTTTTTAGCCCTGTAATAAATAAAGCCTGTTATATCAGCAAGCAGCCAGCCTACAGGTATGGCGGCCCAAATGCCTGTAACGCCTATGAATTTTACAGGTGAAAGCAGGTAAGCAAGGGCTACACGTGTTCCAAGTGAAATAACAGTGAGCACAACTGACAT
The DNA here is from genome assembly GCA_022867625.1 of Lachnospiraceae bacterium NSJ-143. GTDB lineage: Bacteria > Bacillota > Clostridia > Lachnospirales > Anaerotignaceae > Neoanaerotignum_A. The sequence continues at coordinate 26,700 of JALIFM010000006.1, read as the reverse complement.
AGACGGTATTTTAACAGCGCGGTAAAAACCATAAAACAGAAATAAGATTCCAATTCCTATATAACAGGCACCTTCTATCCTTAAATAATGGGCTCCAGCTGATATAATCTCTTTTTCTTCAGGTTTTATAAATATCAGCATAAGCTTATCAGCAGAAAGAAATACTATAAGCGATATTACAGTGCAGAATATAAGTGTTGCTATTACAGCGCTCCTGATACCTTTTCGTATTCTTTCCGGCTTTCCGGCTCCATAATTCTGCGCTGTAAATGTTGAAAAGGCATTTCCAAAGTCCTGTACAGGCATATAGGCAAATGAGTCAATTTTAACAGCCGCGGCAAAGGCTGCCATTATAGTTGTGCCAAAGCTGTTTACAAGCCCCTGTATCATGAGTATTCCAAAATTCATAACCGACTGCTGCACACAGGTTAAAAATGAAAACTGGGAAAGCTCCGCAACCATGCTGAGTTTTATATTCATATGCTTTTTAGAAACTTTGCATTCAGGGAACTTTATCAGAGTGTATATAAAAATTCCTATTCCGGATACGAACTGCGAAATTACAGTGGCTGCCGCAGCACCGGAAACTCCCCAGTCAAAGGTTATTACAAAAACAAGGTCAAGCACAATATTCATAACGGCGGATACTGCAAGAAACAGAAGGGGAACTACAGAATTACCTATGGACCTCAGCAAAGAGGCAAAAAAGTTATATAAAAAAGATGCTCCAAGCCCTATAAATATAACAAATATGTAATCCCTCATTATACTGTAAACCTCAGCCGGAACTCTTAGAAATACCAGTATATTGTCAATGAGTATAAATACTGCGATATTCAAAACAAGGGTTGTAGCGGTTATTATTATAAAAGATACAAATATGCTGTTTTTAAGCTTATCCATATCCTTTCTTCCAAAAAAGATAGAAAACAGTGCTCCGCTTCCCATACACAGGCCTATTATTATTGAAGTCAAAAATGTCATAAGTGAATAAGCCGACCCAACAGCCGCCAAGGCGTTAGGCCCGATAAAGCGTCCTACTATCAGGGTATCGGCTATATTATAAAATTGCTGCAAAAGGTTGCCGGCTATCATTGGCAGGGCGAAAAGCAGCATAGTCTTAGTTATGTTTCCGTCAGTCAAATCTCTGTTCATTATATTAACCGCTTTCTTTGTTGTTTTATAGTTTAAAAGGTGTTAAAAACGCAGCTGCGCCGATAATAAAGCTTATTACAGCACCAAAAATCACATCACTTATATAATGCACACCTGTCAGAATTCTTGAAACACAAACAAACAGGCTTATTATGCCTGTAATTACACCAAGAACAGGCGATGTGAAAAAAACAGCTATTGTTATTATAACTGAACTTGAAGCGTGCCGGCTGGGGCATGATTTGCCGGGAGAGTGTGGAACAACAGGCTCAAAACCGTATTTTTCAAAAGGCCGCCTGCGGTTTATTCTGTTCCTGATTTTTGTGACTATAAAAAAATCAATCCACGGCACAGCGCCGAATGCGAAAACCCGCTTGTCAAGCCTGACTGCCAAGAGTAAAAGAGTACCGTAAAAAATCCACATTACAGGCTTTGGAAACTGCATATCCACAAATATGACCGCTTTTTCAATTTTTGGGTGGTTCTTTATATATTTGTTTAATAATATGTAGTTTTCAGAGGTCATTTTATCCCACCTCAATTAATTTAAAATTTTAGAAATTTGTTTCCGTTTTAATAATTTTTCCGAACTGAAGTCTTTGAGAGACAGCATCAGCACAGTGGCTATAATAAATGAAAAACCAAGCAAATCCATTGGTGTAAACTTGCTTTTTAGCCATACAGCTGAAAAAAATGTTGCAGATACAGGTTCAATACAGGCAAACACACTGGCTTTGGACGCGCCTATGTAGCTTACTCCTTTCAGGTATAGCGTAAATGGAAGTACAGTTCCTATCATTATAATAAGTATTACAATAAACGCTGACTGGATATCAATATTTTGATGTATTGTCCATGCCCTCGAAAACAATGTGAAGGCTACGCCGGCTACAAGCATACCAAGACCGGTTACTGTAAGGCTGCCCCATCTGGCTATAAGCTTGCCGGGCATAAGGGTATACACGGCTAAAGTTACAGCAGAGAGCAGCCCGAATGAAAGGCCGGCCGGAGAAATGGTCAGACTGCTGATGTTTCCGTGTGTGGCAAGAAGGAATGTTCCTGTTACAGCCAGAATAATAGCTGTTATTTCCTTTATATTAGGGAGTCTGAGCGAGCGAAGGCATACATAAACCATAATAAGCGCAGGGCCGAGATACTGAAGAACAGTAGCCGTAGCCGCGTTTGAATTGGCGATTGCCGCAAAGTATGTATACTGGCACAGCATAAGCCCCATTATGCCGAATACAAGCAGAGCAAGTCTGTCAATTTTACTGCTCAATATGCCTTTGATATTATCCCTCTGGGTAAATAGAGCCATTATGACCATTATTATACCGGCAGAAAGCATTCGTACAGCAGTAAGCCATTCAGTATTGATTGACTTGATGCTGAAAAGGAATTGTCCGCATGTCCCGGAAAACCCCCAGCAGGCTCCGCCTATTAAGGCAAAAACAGTACCCTTTAATTTTACACTTTTTTCATTCATATAATTACCCCTAAATTAAAATATTAAAACAACAAAGATTATAACATATATATTATTTTTTTCAATCTAAAGGTAAGTGATTTTTAAACTTAAACATTTAAAGTCTTACAAATTTATACATTAAGCAAACTGGATAGTTTGAGTTAATTTGGAGAATATAAATTCACGAGGTGATTCTATATGGTATATACAATTACGCTTAATCCTTCGGTCGATTACGTAATGGAATGCGAAAACCTCAAAGTCGGCTCTCTTAACAGGAGTGGCAGTGAAAGCTATTTTGCCGGCGGCAAAGGTATTAACGTGTCAGTCATGCTAAACAATCTTGGCATTGAAAATACCGCTATGGGTTTTCTGGCCGGATTTACCGGAAAAGAGATTTTAAACGTTCTTGAGTCAAAAAGAATAAAAAACGAATTTATATTTTTAAGTGAGGGAAACACCAGAATTAATGTGAAAATAAAAGGACCTGTAGAGACAGAAATAAACGGCATAGGGCCTTTTATTAAAAATGACGGTACAAATGAGCTTCTTGAACGCTTTAAAAGCTTTAATACCGGTGACATTGTTATAATATCAGGTTCTGAACCTAAATCTGAACATGGCAGTATTTACAAAATGCTGGCAGAAGGTCTTAACAAAGAAGGTATTGGTTTTATAGCTGATACCACAGGCAAAAGCCTTAGAGATGTTTTGCCGTTCAATCCACTTTTGGTAAAGCCTAATAAAGCCGAGCTTGAGGAATTCTTCGGGAAAAAGGCCGAATCAGAGCAGGAACTGATTGAGCTTGCGCTTAAGCTACAGTCTAATGGGGCAGAAAATGTCCTTGTATCACTGGGAAAAGACGGCGCACTGCTGGTAAGCGCTGACCACTGTGTTGAAAAGTGCAGGGCACCGGAGGGTAAAAAAATCAATACTGTTGGTTCAGGCGATTCAATGGTTGCGGGCTGGACCGCCGGATATATCTGGTATAAGGATTATAAAAAGGCGTTCATGCTTTCTGTTGCGGCTGGTTCTGCCAGTGCGTTTTCAGAAAATATAGCTTCAGGCGAAAAAGTATTGGAGCTGTATAAGAAAATATCTATTTAAGGAGTGGTTATAATGAAAATTACCGAGCTGATAAGCCCTGAAAGCGTAAGAATCGGCGTACAGGTGAAAAATAAAAAGGAAATGCTTTCATACCTTTCAGAGCTGATGTTCAACGCGAAAATAGTTACGGACAGAAATAAATTTGAGGAAGCCCTCAATAAAAGGGAGGAGCAGTCAACAACTGCTGTTGGAGACGGTATAGCTGTTCCGCACGCAAAAAATGGGTCAGTGGCAAAAGCCGGAATAGGTGCTGTTTTGCTTAAAAACGGCATTGACTATGGTGCGGAGGACGGAGATAAAAGCAGGCTTTTCTTTGTTATAGCGGCTCCTGACGGCGGAGAAAACATACACCTTGACGCCCTTGGAAGGCTTTCTACAATGCTTATGAATGAGGAATTTACAAAAGCCCTTATGGCGGCTAAAAATAAAGATGAGTTTCTTAAAATAATAAAAAGTGCTGAAAAAGATGAAGAAACTGCAAAAAATACTGCCGCAGAAAATTCAGAGTCAACGGACAGATATGATATTGTGGCTGTTACAGCCTGTCCAACAGGAATAGCCCATACATTTATGGCTGCTGAGGGGTTGGAAAATGCTGCCAAAAAGCTCGGCGTCAAAATTAAAGTAGAAAAAAACGGCGCATCAGGTGTAAAAGACAGACTTACTAAGGAAGACATAGAGTATGCTTCAAGTGTAATAGTTGCTGCCGACAGAAAAGTTGAGATGGCACGCTTTGACGGTAAGCCTATGATAATGACTAAGGTTTCGGACGGTATAAATAATGCAGAAAAGCTTATCGAAAAGGCGATGGATAAAAACACTGAAATCTACAGGCATAACGATTCAGTCTCTGAAGGGCTCTCCGGAGCAACTCAGGGCAAAGGCCTTCACAGTGTTTATACAGATTTAATGAATGGCGTATCGTATATGCTGCCGTTTGTAATAGGCGGGGGAATATTGATTGCCATAGCGTTTTTGTTGGATGACTACTCAATAGACCCGGCAAATTTTGGTATGAATACACCTCTTGCCGCCTTTTTCAAGACTGTCGGCGGTGCGGCGTTCGGGTTCATGCTCCCTGTGCTTGCAGGCTATATAGCTATGAGTATTGCTGACAGACCTGCCCTTGCCGCCGGTTTTGCAGGCGGATACCTTGCAGAACAGGGAGGAAGCGGATTCCTTGGAGCTCTACTTGCCGGATTTATTGCCGGATATGTGCTTGTGGGGCTAAAAAAGGCTCTTGATAAGCTTCCGGAAAGCCTTGCTGGTATAAAAAGCGTATTGCTTTATCCGCTCTTAAGTATATTAATTACCGCTGCAGTAATACAGTTTATACTGAACCCTCCTGTCAGTGCGTTAAATGCAATGCTATACAGGCTTCTTGACAACATGGGCAATTCGAGCCGTGTGCTTTTGGGAATAGTGCTTGCCGGTATGATGGCAGTTGATATGGGAGGCCCTATCAATAAGGCTGCTTATGTGTTTGGAACTGCTTCTATTGCAGAAAACAGATTTGATATTATGGCTGCTGTTATGATTGGCGGAATGGTTCCTCCTATAGCTATAGCCCTTTGTTCAACATTCTTTAAGAGCAGGTTCTCATCAAGAGAAAGAAAAAGTGCGGCTGTAAACTATGTAATGGGGCTGTCTTTTATAACAGAAGGTGCCATACCGTTTGCTGCGGCAGACCCGCTGAGGGTTATACCATCATGTGCCGTTGGGGCTGCGGTTGCCGGTGGGCTGTCTATGTTTTTTAACTGCACTCTTAGGGCGCCGCATGGAGGAATATTTGTTATACCGGTAATAGGAAACTGGATTGGGTTCCTTATTTCGCTTGCTATCGGTTCGGTTGTGGGAATGCTGATGCTTGCGCTTCTAAAAAAACCTATGGAGGAATGACAAAATGGTAAGCTTTGAGTATGTATTAAAAGACAGGGAAGGTATACACGCAAGGCCGGCTGGGGTAATTGTTAAGACGGCAAAAGAGTTTGAAAGTGATATAACTATAGAAAATAAGGGCAAGAAGGTAAACTGCAAGGGAATATTTGCCGTTATGAGCCTTGCGGCAAAATGCGGTGAAAAGGTTATAATAAGCGCAGAGGGGAACGATGAAAAAGAGGCAGTTGAAGCATTAAGCTCCGCTTTTGAAAAGAATTTATAGGGGGCGGCTATAACATGATTACAAAAAATGGAAAAGGCGTATTTGGCGGTGTGGCATTTGGCAATATAAAAATTTTTAATGAGCATAAGACAATAAAAAAGTATTTTACAACAGATACAGTAGGCGAAAAAGCGCGTTTTGAAAATGCCAGAAACAAGGCCTATGATGAAACAGTGCGTTTAATGGAAAAAACCAGAGATGAAGTCGGTGAAAAGGAAGCCGCAATTTTTGAGATTCATTCTATGATGATTAATGATGATGACTTTGTGTCTGCGGTTGTATCTAAAATAGAGGGCGGTATAAACGCTGAGGCCGCAGTTCATGAGGCCGGCGAACAGATGGCGGAACAGTTTTCATCGCTCAATGACAGCTATATGAAACAGAGGGCGGCAGATGTGATTGATGTGGCCGAAAGAGTTGTAAACGCTTTTGGCGATACTGATATTAAAAAGGACAGCCATGAAGAAAAGTCAATAATTGTTGCCTACGACCTTACACCAAGCCAGACTGTACAGCTGCGTGACCAGAACATATCTGGATTTATAACTGAAGGCGGTTCAGGAAATTCCCATACGGCAATACTTGCAAGGACTATGAATATACCTGCGGTTATAGGCGTAAAGGGCATACTTGATGAGGCATATGACGGACGTTTTGCCGCTGTGGACAGCTCAAGCGGAACAATATATATTGAGCCTAATGCAACAACAATAAAAAGGTTAAAGGATAAAAAGGAAAAATCAGATAATGAGATTCAGCTTTTGCAGCGCTACAAGGGTGTAAAGACTGTAACAAGGGGCGGCAGGAATGTTATGCTCTACGCCAACATATCCAATATGACTGATATGGACATGGTTTTGGCAAACGATGCAGAAGGCATAGGTCTTTTCAGGTCGGAATTTATATTTATGGGGCGAAGCACTTTCCCTTCTGAGGCTGAACAGTTTGATATATATAAAAAGGCTGTGGAAAAGATGGAGGGAAAAAGGGTTATTATAAGAACCCTTGACATAGGCGCCGATAAAAAAGTAGATTATTTTAATCTGCCTGATGAGGAAAATCCGGCTCTGGGATACAGGGCCATAAGAATATGCCTTGACAGGACAAATATTTTTAAGGTCCAGTTGAGAGCTATACTAAAAGCGTCAGTCTATGGTAAGACAGCAATAATGTTCCCTATGATATGCACTCTTGAGGAACTGCGAAAGGCAAAGGAGATACTCAATGAGGTTAAGCTTGAGCTTGATTTTGAGGGAGTAAGGTATGACAGAAATATTGAAGTAGGCATTATGATTGAGACACCGGCAGCTGCACTGATTAGCGAGACACTTGCAAGGGAATGTGACTTTTTCAGCATAGGTACCAATGACCTTACACAGTATACGCTGGCTGTAGACAGACAGAACAGCATGGTAAACTCAAAATTTGATACAGACCATGAATCTATACTGAGGCTTATCCGTTTTACAGCACAAAACGCAAAAAAAGAGGGAATCTGGATAGGCATATGCGGAGAACTGGGCGCCGATAAAAGGCTTACAGAAAGATTTATAAAATGGGGAATTGACGAATTGTCAGTATCTCCGGTATATATACTGGGTCTGAGAAAGTATATAACTGAGATGGATATATGATATACAAAGCAGGTTTTGGAATTATTCCAACCTGCTTTTTTGCTGTCTTGGTGTGGGGAGTTATTAAGTATTTTATATTGAGTAAAGAAAAATCAATATAAAAAAGATTTTTGGTAAAAAAGCAAAAACTATGGTATTATAAAAGAATGTATTTTGCTTAATTCTCATATTCCGGAGGTTTTGTTTATGGCTCGTTTAAGAAATCGTGCTCTGAGTGTCAGTGCCACAGCATTGGTTGTTGTGCTGCTGATATTATCATTTTTAGTACCATATAAAACTTTGGCTGAATCATCTGAAGGAGAGACAGTTTTAAGGGTGGCCTTCCCACAGGCCTATGGATACAGCTATACAGATTCAAATGGCAAACATTCTGGCCTTATTGTTGATTTTTTGAATGAGATTTCCAAATATACGGGATGGACATATGAGTATATTGAGACAGAAAATGACAGGATAGTAGATGATTTTATTGACGGGAAATTTGACCTTATGGGTGGAACCTATTATTCAGAAGGATTGGAAAAATACTTTGCCTACCCTGATTATAACTGCGGCTATTCTAAATTGACACTGCTTGCCCGCAGAGATGACAGTACAATTAAGGCATATGATTACAGGACATTTAATGGAAAAACAATAGGCGTATTTGAAAACAATAAAGAAAATATTCGCCGTCTTAAGGAATATATGTCTGTAAACGGAATATACTGCAATTTCAAATATTATACATATGATGATTTATTAGTGACAGGAAACCTTAACAGATTTCTTGAAAATGGTGATGTTGACCTGCTTTTGGGAAACAGTTCAGATGCTGGAGATGAGTTTTATATTGCGGCGTCTTATGATTCACAGCCTCATTATCTGGTTACGCAGCCGGAAAATAAAGAAATATTAGATGGACTGAATATGGCCCTTATGCACATATATGAGGGTGACCCGAATTTTGCAGAAAAACTCTATGAGAAAAATTTTGGACAAAAAGGAAATGATGCGCCTGTACTTAGCAGGGAAGAAAGAAACTATATCAACAGCAGGGGCACTATGACAGTTGCTGTGCCGGAAAACTGGCACCCTATGATGTGTGTTAGCAACGCAGAAAACCACAGCGGCATAGTACCGGATATGTTGAAAATAATTACTGAGTACAGCGGTCTGGAATTTGAGTATGTTTACTGCAAAAGCTATGTTGAGGCACTTGAAAAAGTGAAGAATAACGAAGCTGAAATGCTTGGGTTTTACCTTGGAACAGAAGATGATGCTGCGGAAAACGGATTGGCATTGACTGCGCCTTATGTTGAGCTGGATTCTATTTTAGTGCGAAACAAAAAATCAAGCTATCCTGCCGAAGGCTTAACCGGCGGCTTATTGAACGGCAGGTCAATACCTGATGAGCTTATAGCTGAAAATATAAAGTTTTATTCTGAAATTATTGATGCGCTTGAGGAGGTAAACAGCGGTAAAATAGATTATTTCTATGGAATCTCTACTAATCTGGAAAATATGATACAGCAAAGGAATTTTACAAATCTGGTACAGGTTAATTTGGTTAACAACAGTATGGATATAGGTTTTGCACTTAAAAGCCCGGCTGAACCGGAACTGCTTACCATATTAAATAAATCAATCAATAATCTTTCAGATGTCCAGAGGGACAATATAGCCGGGCGGAATACGGTTTCTATGGCTAATACCAAAATGAGCTTAAGCAATATTGTATATGCCAACCCAACTCTGGCTGTTGAAATTGTGGGAGCGTTTCTTCTGCTTATATTGATTTTTGTGGTTATGATATATCACTCAAGGCTGAGGGCTGCGGTTATGCTTAATGAACTGCAGAAGGCGGAATCTGAAAACAGAGCAAAAAGTGAATTCCTTTCAAGGATGAGCCATGAGATTAGAACGCCTATGAATGCAATTGTTGGTCTTGCTGATTTGACTGAAATGATGGATGATGTACCAGAAAAGGCAGCAGAAAATCTGAAAAAAATCAAAACCTCATCCAAATATCTTATGAGCTTAATAAGCGATATTCTTGATATGAGCCGTATAGAATCTGGAAAAATGGAGATTGCAGAGGATACATTTTCTCTGGACACTATGCTGAATGATATTGAAAGCATTATGCGGGCTGAAGCTGGAAACAGAGGGCTTAAATTTGTACTTATAAAGGAAACATCGGACAATATAGTGATAGGTGATGCTGTAAGGCTGAGGCAGGTTATAATAAATCTTTTATCAAACGCGTTTAAATTCACACCTGCGGGAGGCACTGTGACTGTGTCGCTGAAGGAAGAAACTTCGACTGAAAACTCAGCAGATTTTAAGATATGTATTACTGACAATGGAATAGGAATAGCTGAGGAGGACCAGAAGCGAATATTCCAAAGTTTTGAACAGGTAGGGCCGAATATTACCAAAAGTCAGGGTACTGGACTGGGGCTTTCAATAAGCAGCCGTATTGTGCGCCTTATGGGCGGAACATTGAGACTTAAAAGCAAATTAGGTGAGGGCAGCGAGTTTTATTTTACCATTACTATGCCAAAAGGAGAGCTTTTAGACGAACAGAAAAAAGCTCCTGAGGAGAAAGTAATTGTTCAGGATGAACAGCTGTTTAAGGGGATTAATATACTATTGGCAGAAGATAACGATTTAAACGCTGAAATAGCTATAGAGCTGCTTGGTATGCAGGGAGCTGATGTTGTAAGGGCAGAGAATGGAAAAATAGCTCTGGAGCTTTTTGAGAATAACCCTCCTGGGACATTTCAGGCAATACTGATGGATATAATGATGCCGGAAATGAATGGGCTGGAGGCATCAAGGGCCATAAGGGGACTTAAGCGTAAAGACAGCGAAAGTATACCTATAATTGCAATGACTGCCAACGCCTTTAAAGAAGATGAGACAGCGGCAAAAGCATATGGAATGACAGGTTTTATACCAAAGCCGATAGATTTGATGAGGCTTTATGATGAATTGAGGAAATCACTGAAATAACAGGAAAACTTATAAACTTAATTTAGTTGGGGAACAGCTGTACAGCTGTTCCCCAAAACTGTTTTGTAATAAGCAATAAGGTCATATCTAAAAATACTGTTTATTCATGACATAACAAATCAGCGTTGTCGTGAATTTGCGATGGCATCTGATAAGTTTTACACAGGTTTACAAAGTCTTTAAGCATAGCTGTCAAAAGCTTGTCCTTGTGGTGGACAATATAAAAATACCGGTTAAAGTCTATATTCTCAACAGAAATTACATGAATCAGGCCTCTTTTAAGAGGCCCGTATATCATACGCTTAGGTACAACTGAAATACCTATTCCGTTGATAACCGCATTAACAAGAGCCATAGTACTCATGCCTTCCCATATTGGGGTGATATTAATGTCCTCTTTTCTCATTACACGGTCAAAAACCTCACGCACTCCGCTTTCCGGTTCCCTGAGCAGAAAATGCTGCTTTATAAATTCGTTTTTGGAAAGAACCTGACCGGAGTAAAAAGGAGACTTAGCCGGAGCAATTACTGCAAGGGAGTCCTCCATATAGGGCTGAGCAATAAGATTGTCCTCATGGGTGGGGGTTTCAACCAACGCTATATCCAGCTCGTTTTTAAGAAGTTTTTTTTCAATCTGGTATGATGGACCGATTATAACGCGAATGTCAGCGCTGTTATGCGTCTTTGAAAACTCCTGAACATAATATGGCATAAATTGTGAGCCTATAGTAATGCTGGCGCCAACACGTATTGTTCCGGATAAATTCCAGTTGCGCAGGCTCTTTTCCATATCATCAAAAAGAGATGTAATCCTTAAAGCATATTCTCTCAACTGGTTTCCGGCCTCGGTTAAGTACAGCCTTCTTGATATCCTGTCGAAGAGAAGAATGCCGTAATGCTTTTCTATTTCTTTGATTGCCAAAGTAACCGAAGGCTGTGTTATAAAAAGCTTTTCAGCGGCTTTTGTTATATTGTTTCCGCATTCGCAGACTGTAAGAAAGATTTGCATATGGCGAACAGTCAATTATCACACCTCATATCATAGCTAAAAAACTATTGTTTTAATAAAAATATAGTATTTTTATTATTGAAAGTCAAGTGATATATTTATTATATAAAATTAATATTAAAGACAAATTCGTTATTTGTTAACAGAAAATATAATAGGTTTATCAGCTGTAAGGCTTAATATTTAAATTCTTATATGGGGAGTAGTTTGGTATGGATAAAACTATATTAAAAAAATTGTTTTTTTCTACATTTTATCTCAGCGCATTCACATTTGGCGGTGGATATGTAATTGTAACGCTTATGAAAAACAAGTTTGTGGATGAGCTAAAGTGGATTAGTGAGGAAGAGATGCTGGATTTGGTAGCGATAGCCCAATCGGCACCGGGGCCTATCGCCGTTAACGGAGCTATAGTAGTTGGTTATAAGCTTGCAGGGCTTTGGGGTGTTATATTTTCAATACTGGGTGCTGTTTTGCCGCCGTTTATAATATTAACACTTGTTTCATTTTTTTACGCCGCTTTTAAAGAGAATTTTATTATACAGTCAATGCTTCAGGGAATGAAATCAGGCATTGGTGCTGTTATTATTTCGGTTGTGTATGATATGGGAAGCAGTATTGCCAAAACCAGAGATATTTTTCTTATAGCCGTTATGGTTTTATCGTTTATAGCCAACTACTGCTTTGGAGTTAATGTAGTGTTTATAATTCTTGTAATTATAGTAATTGGTGCTGTACGGACTGTACTAAATGAGCGCGGCAGGAGGAAATCGGTATGATATATATAAAACTGTTTTTGGCTTTCTTGCAGATTGGTGCATTCAGCTTTGGCGGGGGATATGCGGCTATACCTCTTATTCAGGAACAGGTAATTGACAAATATGGGTGGCTTACTATGTCTGATTTTACCGACTTGATTACTATATCACAGATGACACCTGGGCCTATTGCGATAAATTCAGCTACATTTGTGGGCAATCAAATAGCCGGAATACCCGGGGCAGCAGCGGCTACGTTAGGGTGCATATTCCCGTCATGCATTTTTGTTACCACTTTAGCTTATATATACACAAAATATAAAGATATAACTGTGATGCAGGGAATACTTGAGTCTTTAAGGCCGGCTGTAGTAGCTATGATAGCCACTGCTGGAATTTCAATACTTCTGCCGGCATTCTTTTTAAATGGAAGTATAGCCTTTGGTGAGTCTAATTTTCAGGTAAGGGCTTTTGTCTATTTTGTGGCGGCTATGGTAATGCTGAGAAAATTTAAGCTTGACCCGGTAAAGGTTATGGTATTGTGCGGAGGCATGGAAGTGGCGTGCAGGTTTGTTTTGGGCGTAATTTAGAATATTCAAATATTATTGCATTTTACAGGGCATATGTTTTACACATATGCCTTTTTAAGTTACAGTTGTCTTACAAAATTGCCGTTTGTCAGCTTCTGTTTTAAATAAATAAAAATAAAAATCAGGCTCAATTGCCTGATTTTTATTTTGCAGGTTTTAATATGCGCGTCCCCAGATAACCATGTTCTTTGCCTTTTTGCCACAGCATACGCAGGTATCTGATATTTCCTCCTGTTCAAAAGGAATACATCTTGAGGTAGCCGCTGTAAGGTCTTTAATCTTATCTTCACAGGCACGGTCGCCGCACCACATAGCTTTAATAAAGCCCTGATGTGAGTTAAGTATATCCTGAAACTCGTCCATGTTTTTAGCAGAATAGGTTTTGCTGTTTCGGTTGTCGAGAGCCTTTTTGTAAAGGTTGGCCTGAACATCATCAAGCAACAGGGCAATAGTTTCCTCAATATTGTCAAGAGAAGCTATTGTCTTTTCTCCTGTATCCCTTCTTACAAGTACACACTGGTTTTTCTCAATATCCTTTGGACCAATTTCTAATCTTACAGGAACGCCTTTCATCTCGTATTCACTGAACTTCCAGCCAGGGGATTTATCCGTAAGGTCGTTTTTAACCCTAAAGGATTTTTTAAGCCTGTCTGTAATTTCCTGAGCTTTTTCAATAACGCCTTCCTTCTGCATTGCTATAGGTATAACTATAACCTGGGTAGGAGCAATACGAGGAGGGAGCACAAGTCCGTTGTTATCTCCGTGAACCATTATAATAGCTCCCATAAGACGTGTAGATAAGCCCCAAGATGTCTGATGTACATACTGCAACTGGTTATCTTTATCAGTATACTGTATATCAAAAGATTTAGCGAAAATATCATCAAAGTTGTGGCTTGTTCCGGACTGGAGAGCCTTTCCGTCGTGCATAAGGCTTTCTATTGTGTATGTGTTTTTAGCTCCGGCAAAACGCTCTTTTGCTGTTTTTTCACCTTTTATTACAGGTATTGCAAGTACGTCTTCACAGAAATCTGCGTAAACATTAAGCATTTTTATTGTTTCCTCTGCGGACTCTTCAGCTGTAGCGTGAGCTGTGTGGCCTTCCTGCCATAAAAATTCAGTAGTGCGAAGGAAAGGTCTTGTTGTCTTTTCCCATCTTACAACTGAACACCACTGATTATAGAGTTTTGGCAAATCTCTGTAGGATTGTATAATGTTGTGATAATGGTCGCAGAAAAGGGTTTCAGAAGTAGGCCGAACAACAAGCCTTTCCTGTAGGACATTATCTCCTCCCTGTGTTACCCACGCAACCTCAGGCGCAAAGCCCTCAACATGGTCCTTTTCTTTCTGGAGAAGGCTTTCCGGTATAAACATAGGCATGTATACATTCTCGTGCCCTGTCTCTTTAAATCTATCGTCAAGCTGCCTTTGAATAAGCTCCCAAATCGCAAAACCATAAGGCTTTATAATCATGCAGCCTTTTACGCTTGAGTAATCAGTCAGCTCGGCTTTTTTTACAACATCTGTATACCACTGTGGAAAATCCTTTTCCATATCTGTAATGGCGGCAACCATTTTTTTATCATTTGCCATTGTATTTATCTCCTCTCTAATTATATTACTAAATACATATTCTATAATATTTTTATGGTATTAACAACAACATTTTAAATTTTATGCCAATCTTTTTTTATTTACCGGTTTCCAAAAAATTAATGGTATGGTAGAATAAATAAAAAAGAATGATTTGAGTGCAAAACTGCTTAAAAACCGGAGAAGCCGGTTTTATTTTTGTATTGAGATAAGATATTTTGAAAGCGGGTATACGAAAAATGAAGACATCTGATTTTAATTATTTTCTGCCGGAGGAGCTTATTGCTCAGGAACCTCTCAAAGATAGAGCCTCATCAAGGCTTATGGTGCTTGATAAACATACCGGCTCTATAGAGCACAGGGCATTCAGAGACGTAAAATGCTACCTTAAAAGAGGAGACTGCCTTGTTATAAACGATACAAGGGTGCTTCCTGCAAGATTAATAGGGGAAAGAAAAAATACCGGAGCAAGGGTAGAAGTACTGCTGCTTACCAGAAAGGGTATTGACTCATGGGAGGTCCTTACATACCCGGGAAAGAAAGCCAAAATAGGAGACAGGATTGTTTTTGGCGGTGGAAAGCTTGAGTGTGAGATAACAGATATTATAGAGGGCGGCAACAGGATAGTTAAATTTTATTTTGACGGCATTTTTGAAAACGTTTTGAATGAATTGGGAGAGATGCCTCTGCCGCCTTATATTACACATAAGCTTGAAGACAAAAACAGGTATCAGACAGTGTACGCTAAAAACGACGGTTCAGCGGCGGCGCCTACAGCAGGTCTGCATTTTACAGAAGAACTGTTGGAAGAAATAAGAGAAATGGGAGTGGAGATTGCCCATGTAACGCTTCATGTTGGGCTTGGCACATTCAGGCCGGTTAAAGTTGACGATGTGCTTGAACATGAAATGCATTCTGAGTATTATGTAGTTGAAAAAAGCCAGGCCGATATAATGAATAACGCACGAAAAAACGGCGGAAAGATAGTGGCCGTAGGTACAACAAGTACAAGGACTCTGGAGTCTGTAGCTGATGAAAGCGGAATTATACATGAAGGCAGCGGCTGGACTAAAATATTTATATATCCGGGGTATAAATTTAAAGCAATAGACTGCCTTATTACCAACTTCCATTTACCGGAGTCTACTCTTATAATGCTTGTTTCCGCACTTGCCGGAAAAGAGAATGTGCTTAATGCTTATGAAACAGCGGTAAGTGAAAGATACAGGTTTTTCTCATTTGGTGATGCTATGATGATTGTATAAAATTACTGGCGGACGGATTGAAAATAGCTGATGCTTGGGCTCAAATTTAATAACTATGATTTGTGCCGGAAGTACAAAAAAGGGATATTATATATCCCTTTTTATTTTGTCTGAAAAAACAGAAACAATTCTGATTATGACGAATATTATAATAATATATATAATAAGTGAGGTGATGTAAATGGAAATAAAAGGGATTGATGTTTCCAGCTGGCAGGGTGTAATTGACTGGGAAACTGTTGATAAATCCGGCCAAAGGTTTGCCATTGTAAGGGCCACAGTGGGAAGAGAATACGTTGACCCATATTTTTACAGGAATATGGAGGAATCGCAGAAGTATGGAATCCCTACTGGGGCATACCATTACTGTTTGGCGTCCTCCGAAGATGAATCTGTTGCTGAAGCAAAGCACTTTATAAATGTAATAGGCAAAAGCCATATTGAATATCCGGCTGTTCTTGACATGGAATACCGTGGGCTTACAGGGCTTTCAAGGCCTTTATTAAACAATATAACCGTTAGCTTTCTCAATGAAGTAGAAAATGCGGGGTATTATCCTATGCTGTATGCCGATAGATACTGGCTTGAAAATTTGCTTGACAGTGATGATTTAAAACGCTTTGATAAATGGCTGGCTGAATACGGCACAGACAGTTATACGTATACCGGAAACGTTGGAATTTGGCAGTATACTGATACCTGTAAAGTTTCTGGGATAAACGGATATGCTGACTGCGATATTTCGTACAGGGATTATAAAGCAATAATAAAAGATGGGGGATGGAATAATTTGGACAAAGGATTAACATTACAGGAGGCTAAAAGAGTAATTCAGGATAAATGCGGATTTGATGACAATACAATGCTGTTTTTAAGTATGTATAAATACTCCGACAGCCTTATATTAAGGCTGGCAGAGCAGATGGTAAAATGCTGATTTAAAGTGTGTAAATTTACGGTTTGATATGATTGTACGGGATGTGTTATAATATTTTAAACTGCGGAGGAGAGGAGAAGGCAGGCTTCTTCTCCGCTTTTAAAATTAATAATTTAAAACGGCTTGACAAGGGTTTGAGGACGGTATAAGAATGAAAAAGATGCTGGTTACAGATATAGACGGTACATTGACTGACGGAACGGGAAAAATTCCAAAAGAAAATAAAGCGGTAATTCAGTCTCTTATTGGCAGGGGCATACATGTTGTGCTTTGCACAGGCAGAAACATAACCAAAGCAAAGCCTGTGGCAAAAGAGCTGGGGATTGTTGCGCCAATAATATGTATAGATGGAATACTGCTCTATGACCAGAAGGAACAAACACCTATATATGATTTATCAATGACAGATAAACAGGCTGAAAAAATAATAGAAATAGCCAAAAGGCACAAACTGTTTGCGGAAGTCTCAAATGGATACTGCTATTATAAGCATATCCACAGCAGGGAACAGCTGAAATACGATTTTTTTAACAGCCACTCACCCTTTGGAATTTTAAAAAGCTATTTTGGCGGGGTAAGATACTTGGCGTCTTATGATAAGCTTAAGAGAGTTAAAGGGGATTTTTATCAGGTTACTATTGCCTGCGGAAGCGAACATTTCGAATCTGTATCGCAGGAAATACTTAAGCTTGGCTTTGAAGACATAGATGTAAGAAATAATCTGTGGGACGGATATATTTTTGTTAACAGAAAAGGCATTGATAAATCAAGGGGAATTGGTATTTTATGTGAGAAATATTGTGTCTCACCATCTGATATTGTGTCAATAGGCGATGACCTTAACGATTTGGGCATGCTTAAATTTTGCGGAACTGGTGTTGCTATGGGAAATTCCCCGCAAAAGGTCAAAGATGCCGCCAGCTTTATTACAAAAGGAAATAACGAAGGCGGTTTTGCCTTTGCATGCAGACATTTCTTTGAAATTTGAATGGAGAACAGCTTATGGATTTATTTGAATATACAAGACAAATGAATGCGAATAAAACAGCGCCTCTTGCGGCCAGAATGAGGCCGGAGACTCTGGACGATTTTGTTGGGCAAAAACATATAGTAGGCAAAGGGAAAATGCTTTACAGGGCTATTATGGCAGATAACCTGAGCTCTGTTATATTTTATGGACCTCCGGGAACAGGAAAAACTACACTTGCAAGGATTATAGCAAATACCACAAAACGCTCGTTTGTACAGATAAATGCAACTACAGCGGGCATAAAGGATATAAAAGAGGTCGTGGCTGAGGCCAAGGACAGGCTTGCCATGTCAGAGAGCAAGACAATTCTGTTTATAGATGAGATACACAGATTTAACAAAACACAGCAGGACGCTTTGCTGCCGCATGTAGAAGATGGGACAATTGTACTGATTGGGGCAACAACTGAAAATCCGTATTTTGAGGTTAATAAAGCCCTTGTGAGCCGCAGTATTATTTTTGAGCTTGAACAGCTTAAAAATGAGGACATAGAACAGCTTATTATGCGGGCTGTAACTGATAAGAAAAAAGGGTATGGTGATTTTAATATAAATATAGCCGATGAGGCTGTTAAATTTATAGCCGATACCGCAAACGGAGACGCCAGAACAGCTCTCAACGCCATAGAGCTTGCGGTGCTTTCAACACCAAAGGATAAAGAAGGAGCTATAAATATTGATATTGATACGGCACAGGAATGTATACAAAAGCGTGCTCTTAATTATGAGAAGGACGGAGACAACCACTATGACACAATATCGGCGTTTATAAAGAGCATGAGAGGTTCAGACCCTGATGCTGCATTGTACTATCTGGCTAAAATGATTTATGCCGGAGAGGACCCGAAGTTTATAGCAAGAAGAATTGTAATATGTGCATCTGAAGATGTGGGAAACGCTGACCCTCATGCGCTTCAGGTTGCCGTTTCAGCCGCTCAGGCGGTTGATTTTATAGGTATGCCGGAAAGCCGGATAATACTGGCACAGGCTGTGACGTATATATCCTGTGCACCTAAAAGCAATGCGTCTTATATGGGGATTGAAAAGGCTCTTGAAGATGTGCGTACTAAAAAAATTAAATCTGTGCCGAATCACCTTAAGGACAGCCACTATGGCGGAGCTAAGGATTTAGGACATGGAACAGGCTATAAGTATGCCCATGACTACAAGGGGCACTATGTAAAACAACAGTATCTGCCAGATGAGCTTATAGGCACTGTGTATTATGAGCCTACTGAAAATGGCGTTGAAAAAAGGATTCGGGAATCACTTATAAACCGCAGGGGAAAATAAAAGGACCGTTTAACGGTTCTTTTTTTATTGCTCAGATAGAATAGTATTTTTTAAACAGGTAATAATATCATCAGGAAAGGAATGTTGAGTATGGATATTTTTATAGAGCCGATTAAAAAGTTTTCTTCAAACAGGAGAAAATTAATACTTCTTAAAGATATAGCGGATGTTTTCTGTACTGGAGTTTCAGCTGAGAAGGTAAAAAACATACAAATATTTAAAATACCTGATGGAACATACGGTATTTATAAAATATCGGCTATAGATATTATTAAAGCCATAATAGCCGAATTTCCGGACGCCAATGTTACAAATTTAGGTGAGCAGGAAGTACTGATTCAGTTCGATACCGAGGTTAAAAAGGAAAACAGGCTGCTTACAACAATTAAAGTGGCCGCTATTGTAGTTGTGCTGTTTTTTGGAACATCTACAGCAATAATGAGCTTTCACGCAGACGGTGAAGTGCCGAAAATAATGAAGGGCTATTATAAGATGTTCTTCGATGAAGAGAATGAAAAGCCATATGTAATGGAAATACCTTATTCAATTGGCCTTGCTGTAGGCATTGTCATTTTCTTTAACCATTTTGGAAAGAAAATGCTCACAACAGACCCTACGCCTATAGAGGTACAGATGACGACTTATGAGGAAGAAGTAATTAAAAATCAGCTGAGTATTGCATCCAAAAAAGGAGAGGAATAAATGGTTTGGTTTCTCAAGACATTAATTCTGATAGTAATAGCATTTTCGTCAGGAGTTGTAATAGCCGGCGGTGTTTTTGCTTTTATAGCTGTAATTGGCATTGTGCCGAGAATGGCACAAAGAACACATACAGAAAATAAAATTGTTCTGTACGAAAACGCGATTATCACCGGCGGAGTATTCGGCTGCCTTACTATGGTGTTTGATTTTAATATTCCAATAGGCTATTTTTCTATTATTCCTGCTTTTGCAATAGGCATATTTGTCGGTTCTCTGGCTGTCTCCATAGCCGAGGTGCTTAATGTTGTGCCGGTTTTTATGAGGAGGGCATCACTTAAAACAGGTCTTGGGCTTTTTGTGGCGTCAATAGCTTTTGGAAAGATGTTTGGTTCTTTAATTTATTTTATTATTCCAAATTTTTATAAGTAAAGGAAGTGGCGTTTTGGATACATCTGATAAAAAGAAAAAGGAATATCAAAAAGCGGCTGAGGCGCTTTCTCCCAACAGTCATATAATAAAGGACTGTATCTGGGCATTTTTTTCAGGCGGTGCAATCTGTACAATTGGAGAAGCCCTGACAAAATATTTTGAGACATTTTCTCTTGGAAAGGACAGCACGTCACTGCTTGTAAATATTGTGCTTATTGGAGCGTCAGCTATACTTACCGGATTTGGGCTATACAGTAAAATGGGAAAGCGCTGCGGCGCTGGAACTATTGTGCCGATTACGGGGTTTGCCAATTCTATGGTATCCCCGTCTATAGAATTTAAAGCTCAGGGCCTTATACTTGGAGTAGGCGCGAAAATGTTTACTGTAGCTGGCCCGGTTATAGTTTATGGAATAACAGCTTCTATACTGGTAGGATTAGGGCATTACTTTTTAGCGGGGTGAAAATATGGGTACAAGAGTTGGTAGGCATACAGTAAAAATTGAAAAGCCAGTGCATATAGTGTCAACAGCGTCATACGTAGGCAAAAAAGAAGGGGAAGGCCCAATAAAGGATTACTTTGATTATATTATAGATGACATGATGTTCGGTGAGAAAAGCTGGGAGAAGGCTGAGAGCAAATTTTTTAAAAAGGCCTTTGAGACAGCTCTTGAAAAATCGGGGAAAAAATTTGAAGACATTGATTATATGCTGGCCGGAGATTTGCTAAACCAGTGCGGAGGTTCAACATTTGGCCTCAGGGATTTCAAAATTCCGTTTTTCGGCATATACGGTGCATGTTCAACATTTGGCGAAGCCATAAGCCTTGGCTCCATGTTAATGGACGGCGGGTTTGCTGAAAATATACTCTGCGGTGCGGGAAGCCATTTCTGTTCAGCAGAAAAGCAGTTCAGGTTTCCGCTTGAGCTTGGAACACAGCGTCCTCCTACAGCTACATGGACAGTAACGGGTGCGGGTGCCGTAGTGCTGTCGACCGAAAAGAAGGGTCCGCGTGTGACATATGTTACTACAGGCAAGATAATAGATATGGGAATAAAAGACGCGGCCAATATGGGCGCCGCCATGGCCGGCGCGGCCTGCGATGTGCTTTCTGCACATTTTAATGAGACCGGAAGAAAGCCTGACTATTACGATGTAATAGCTACAGGGGATTTGGGCAATGTCGGAAAGGCTTTGGTTAAAAAATACCTTGCAGAGGAAAATATAGTATTTAACAATAACCTTACCGACTGCGGAATTGAGATATTTGACGGGGAAAAGCAGGATACACACTGTGGCGGCAGCGGCTGCGCATGTTCGGCGGTAACCTTCAGCGGATATTTTTATAATCTTCTTATGAATAAAAAGATTAAAAACATTCTTCTTGTGCCAACAGGGGCGCTAATGAATACTGATATATCACAGCAGGGTGAGACAATACCTTCAATAGCGCATGCCGTAGCGATAGAAATGGAGTGATTTTTTTGGATTATCTCAAGGCTTATATAACTGGCGGAATAATATGTATAATAGGACAGATTTTAATAGACAAGACAAAGCTTACATCAGCCAGGATACTTGTACTCTTTGTTGTTACCGGCTGCATACTGGGCGGACTTGGAATATATGAATATATATATAACTTTGGCGGCGCAGGAGCAACGGTTCCTCTTACCGGCTTTGGATATCTTCTTTCAAAGGGAGTGGTTGAGGAAGTGGATAAAATAGGTTTTCTGGGTATTTTTACCGGCGGGCTTAAATCAGCGGCGGGAGGGGTATCTGTCGCAGTGATTTTCTCACTGATTGCTTCTATAATTTTCCGCCCAAAGGAAAAAAATTAATTTATTGATTTTATGTAAACTCTATGGTAAAATGACTTTAAGTATTGATATGACACCAGATGCGTTTAAATATAAATTTGAGGAGATTTGAATATGGGAAAAGCCATTTTATCTGCTGTTGACCTTGAGAACATAAATAACACAGCTGTTGCAGAATATATGGATTGTGTAAGGGATATATTTTATTCAGACAAAATCAAAAAATTAGATAATTACGAACAGCATAACCATACTTCTAGGCTTCAGCACAGTATAAATGTTTCATACTACAGCTTTTTATGGAGCAGAAGGCTTGGGCTTGATTACCGCAGTGCGGCAAGGGCTGGACTTATGCATGACATGTATTTTTATGACTGGAGAAGGCCCAGTTCGTTGAGGGGCTACCATCCTTTATGGCATGCACTTGTAGCGTGTGACAATGCTAAAAAGGAATTTGGTATTAACGATATTGAGGCTGACGCCATTAAAAAACATATGTGGCCGTGTATAATTAATTTTCCTAAATACAGAGAAAGCTATATAGTTTCATTTGCGGATAAGTTCTGCGCTATGGCGGAGTTTTTCGATGGAATTGAAACAGTGAAAAAAGTTACAAGGCTGAAAGCCGCATATGCTGCAAGGAAATAACAGTGGCTATAAGCCGGATAAGACTAAAATGTTTTATCCGGCTTTTTATATTCAGCTTTTAATAAATATGATGTATGTAAAAATTGAGAAACTTCTTGACAACAGTAACTGTAACATTTATAATTACAATATAACTGAAACTAAAAAGAATACAGTTAGGAGGAGTTTTATGGCAAAACTGAAAAAATGTGGCTTTATAATTATTGCGGCACTAGCGTTACTGCTTTCAGCATGTTCGGCTTCAAATACCGGTTCTTTATCAAAAGAAAACCAGGATACTTCAGCTTATAAAAAAATTACGGCAGATGAAGCGAATAAGATAATTGCAGGCAGCGATTCAGTGATAATTGCAGATGTCAGAAGACAGGATGAATATGAGGCAGGACATATACCAGGTGCGGTTAATATACCAAACGAGGATATATCGGATAAACAGCCAGAAGAACTGCCTGACTTGGATACACCGATTATAGTTTACTGTCGTACAGGTGTTAGGAGCAAAGAAGCAGCTCAAAAGCTCATAGATATTGGTTATACAGATGTAAGTGATATGGGAGGTATTGCTGACTGGCCTTATGAAACGGTAAGCGGAAGTGAGCCGGGAGAAAGAATAACTGGAGAAGAAGGCTCTGCTGAAGAAAAAGCTTCTGAGTCGGGCGATGAAAATCAGGGAGGCCTTATGAGCAGCTTTGAGACGACAGACACTAATGGCAATAAAGTCGACCAGAGTATTTTTTCAGACTATGATTTGACAATGGTAAATGTCTGGACAACATACTGCGGCTATTGCCTTGAAGAAATGCCTGATTTGGCAGAGGTTAACAAAGAATACGCCGATAAGGGAGTGAGGGTTGTCGGACTTGTGTCAGATGTTATTGATATGGACGGAAGTCTGAACAGCGGTCAGCTGGAGCTTGCCAACGAGATTATTGAAAAAACAGGTGCCAATTATCTTCATATTGTCCCTTCAGATGATTTGATGGGGATACTTTATCAAATTTCATCTGTGCCGGCAACATTTTTTGTCGACAGCAGCGGAAATCAGGTTGGCTATCTGTATACAGGGCCAAACGATAAGGACGGATGGTCAGATATAATAGATGAGCTCCTTTTGGAGGTAAAGAAATGACTTTTTTGAGGAAGTACAGTATTGCTGTGATAATATTGGTGACTGCTGTTATTTTTGTGGCTGCCGGAACAGTTCGCGGAGAAGCCGATACTGTATACCGCAAGGCCGTTAATATATGTATGGAGTGTATTGGACTTGGCTGATTTATTTTATACTTTAAAAAACAATGTACGAACAGTATTTCAATTTTGTTTTGCGGCTTTTACAAACGGATATGCAGCCGGATTTTTGAAGGGCAATATTTATAAAGGTCCATCAAAAGCTTTATGCCTGCCGGGGCTTAACTGCTATTCTTGTCCGGGAGCGCTTGGTGCCTGTCCTATAGGTTCGTTTCAGGCTGTAATAGGCAGCAGGGATTACAGGTTCGCGTTTTATGTTGCGGGATTTTTAATGTTCTTTGGAGCTGTGTTTGGCAGGCTTGTCTGCGGCTGGATGTGCCCGTTTGGACTTGTGCAGGATTTGCTGTATAAGATTCCGTTTATCAAAAAAATCAGACATGTACCTTTTGATAAATATCTTAAGTATTTCAAATATTTTATACTGGCTGGTTTTGTAATAATACTTCCTCTCACTGTACTTGATATAGTAGGTCAGGGCCAGCCATGGTTTTGCAAATATATCTGTCCTTCTGGTACATTATTTGCGGGAGTACCTCTCATAACATTAAATCCGTCGCTTCAAGCCTCACTTGGTGGGCTTTTTGCACTTAAAATAGCGATACTTACAGTGCTTATTGTTGCTTCGGTTATAATATACCGGCCTTTTTGCAGATATATTTGCCCGCTTGGAGCGGTATACGGAATGTTCAATGGCATATCTGTTTACAGATATAATATTGACGATAAGAAATGTACAAAATGCGGTAAGTGCCAAAGGATATGCAAAATAGATATACCGGTTTACAAAAGCCCTAACAGCCCGGAATGTATACGATGCGGTGAATGTAAAAAGGCATGCCCTCACAATGCTATCGGCTTAAATTTCAGCAAAAGCAGAGGTGAAAAAAAGAAATGACAGGAATGTTTGCTATGGCGGTTCATGCACTTGTCTATTTAAATCATAAAAATTCCACACTTTCAAGTGAGGAGCTGGCGGAGAACATATGCACTAACCCCGCGCGTGTCAGAAAAGTAATGTCCCAGCTTAAAAAGGCAGGACTGGTAGTGACTAAAGAGGGAGTAGACGGTGGGTACAGATTTGAGCTGAAACCAGAAGATGTAACATTGTACACAGTAGCTGAAGCTGTTGACGCAAATTTTGTTTCTTCTGCATGGCAGCCGGGAAACAGTGATATGAAGTGCCTTGTCGCTTCGGGAATGGCAGGAATTATGGACAGCATTTACGATGAATTGGAC
This sequence comes from Lachnospiraceae bacterium NSJ-143, assembly GCA_022867625.1. Taxonomy (GTDB): domain Bacteria; phylum Bacillota; class Clostridia; order Lachnospirales; family Anaerotignaceae; genus Neoanaerotignum_A. The sequence goes on along the minus strand of JALIFM010000006.1, from coordinate 1,622 downwards.
GCTTTGTGTAAAAAAAGGCTTACGGGAATTACAATTAAGGATATTGATAAGCGGATTTTTGGGTGATTGAATAGGCCTGTGCCGGAAAAGAGGGAACGTATGAAAAATTTACATTATGATTCGTTGATAATAGGTTTTGGAAAAGGTGGAAAAACGTTAGCCGGGAGGCTTGCAAAAGAGGGTGAAAAGGTAGCGCTGGCTGAAAAGGACAGCACAATGTATGGAGGAACTTGCATAAATGTAGGCTGTATACCGTCTAAATCTCTGATAAACAGTGCGTCAAAAGTAAAATGTATGGCTGGCAGAGAAAAACAGTCAGTATTGTACAGCAAAGCGGTTAAAGAAAAAAGGCGGGTTGTAGAAATGCTCCGCAAAAAAAATTTTGATAAGCTCAATCAGCTTGAAAATGTGGATATTTATAATGGCACGGCAGTTTTTTCAGGAGTCAGACAGGCGGATATACAAACGGAAGATGAGATTTACAGAATTACAGCAGACAAAATTTTTATTAATACGGGTTCAACGCCAAGAATTCCAAATATTGAAGGTATAGAAAACACTAAAGGTATATATACAAGCGCTGAAATTATGGATTTGGATGTTTTTCCGGAGAGACTTGTTATAATAGGCGGCGGATATATAGGTCTGGAGTTTGCATCAATGTTTGCGTCATTTGGAAGCAAGGTAACAGTGCTTCAGGACGGCGAAAAGTTTTTGCCTAAGGAAGATGATGATGTAGCTCAGGAAATAAAATCAATTCTTGAAGCACAGGGCATAGAGTTTTGTACAGGTTTAAAAATTGAAAGGGTTTATGAGGAAAATAACAGGCCGTCAGTTTCTTTTAAGCTTGGCGGTGAGGACAAGGTTATTAATGCTGATGCTGTACTTGTAGCAACAGGACGTATTCCTAATACTGAAAACTTAAACTGCGCAGCGGCAGGTGTAAATGTCACTGACAGAGGTGTTGTAGAGACTGACAGCATGCTGCGCACTACAGCCGAAAATATATGGGCTTTAGGAGATGTAAAGGGCGGCCTTCAGCATACATATGTATCCCTTGATGATTACAGGATAGTGGCATCACAGCTTTTTGGCGAAAAAGTATATAATGCTTCCCAAAGAAAAAATGTGCCATACAGTGTGTTTCTTTCCACACCGTATTCTCGTGTGGGCATGAATGAGAGGGAGGCAATATCAGCAGGATACAATATTAAAGTTAAAAAACTGCCAGCGGCTGCTATACCTAAAGCTCAGGTACTTAACGGAACTGAGGGTATGCTTAAAGCGGTTATTGATGCTGACAATGGAAAAATACTTGGCGCTATGCTTATTTGCAGTGAATCATTTGAGACTATTAATGTTGTTAAGTTAGCTATTGATATGGGTGCGGATTATACTGTTTTAAGAGACCAGATTTTTACACATCCAACAATGACAGAAGCTCTTAATGATTTATTTGATTTTTAAATAGTTTTAACAGGCCATCAATTAATTGATGGCCTGTTTTTTATTATGGCTTAAGCAAGTTGAGTACACAAGAGTTTCTCTGCAGAGAAACGAAGGTGTACGAAACAAAAAACCGCGCGCTATGCGGGTGAGATTCATGCTTAAGCAAAAAGCAT
>JALIFM010000005.1 GCA_022867625.1 Lachnospiraceae bacterium NSJ-143 | reverse complement strand
TCTTTTTCGCTTGACCTTCGGAATGTAGTAGCGTTACTACATCTCTTTCTTCTTCTTGCTTCTTGCTTTCTCGATTTTCTTGACTCTTTCTTTCTCTTTATTCAGTTTTCAATGTGCAGGCAAGCTGTTTTAATTTACAGCTTCTGTTTTGGCTGTTTTTTCTTTCCATTTCACAGCCGCTTGTATATAATAGCACTTCTGCATTGTTCTGTCAACAACTTTTTTTATTTTTTTTAAGTTTTTTAACTCATTGCTAAGCAAATATTCTCAGTATCATCTTAAGCAATATATTGCTGTTAAAAACCGTAAGAGCTATTTTCGATTCCTCAAGCGATGAATAAAACCACGCAAGCCTGTCTCCGCTTACAAACAGCACAGCAACCACAAACACAATCCATATTACCAGTATCCCCTGCATAAAACCTACCGCAAGTCCACCTATTGAGTTTGCACCGTGTATAAGCGGAAGCTTTGTCACAACATCCAGAAGCATCAAAACAAGCTTAAACAGAATAACAAGCCCCACAGCAACAGCAATCATTGATATTATATTAAGGAACATATTCGCCACATATCCCGAAATATACTCTTTCATGCCTGATGCGTCAAGTATTTTATACACCACCGGATTATTGTTTTCCAAAAGCGATTTTTTAAGAAACTCCGGTATGGAAAGACTGTTGATTATATCATTTCCCTGAGCTGATACCCCCTGAGATATGCTGTCAAGATTCAGCGCCTTATCTACACCGTTTACAATATAGCCGTACAATGGTGTTGTCCTTAAAAACTTGCTGAAAACCGGGTAAATTTTGTTTGTAAGAATCAAAGAAACCACCCCCGGCACAAATGAAAAGCATGTTTTTACAAATCCGCGTACAAGGCCCACAACCGCAAACACTGCTATTACCGCTATTACAAATATATCTATTCCATTCATCTCTGCCTCCAAAATCACATGAGGCCGGCATAGGCCGGCCGTGTTATTTTAACTGTTTTTCTTTATTTCAACAACTTTAGCCTCTGTGCCTGTTACCATAAGAGCCTTATTGCCGCTGTCAAAAGCAAACAAATCCTTTATATCCTGAGTAGCCGTGTATTTCCATCTTTCTTTTGCCGAATCGTTTATGCAAACAAAGTTTTTTCCGCTCCCTATTACAATACTTTTATCAACAGTTTTAAGGTAAGATATGCTGTCGTCCATACAGTATTGCGCCGTTTCTTTACCGTCTGAGTCAAGTATATAGACAGTGCCCTCCTCATATCCGTCTTTACCCATCAGTTCCTCTCCAAGGGCAAGCACAATTCTTCCGCTTTTAGTAAAAGAAACTGCCTCAATCCTGTTAGGTATTTCAGTATTCCAAATTTCATTACCGCTTTCATCCACCGCAAAAACACCGCTGTCAGACACTACCACAAACTCCCCGCTTTTAAGCGAGAAAATATATGGAGCTATAATATCATTCTTTTCAACGCCGCCGAAAAAATCCCCAGTTACAGTATTTTTGGATTCCTCTTTGTTGACATAGAACAAAAGTATTTTAGTTTTTATTTCAATACCGGAAGTATCCGCATAGGAAACCGCCAGTATCCTGCTGTCAGGGCTAAGCGCCGCACTGAGCGGAAAAACGCCGCTGTCCTGGTCAAACCTTTCCATAAGCAGAGAGCCATCGTTTCTGAAAACCTGTATTTTATAATCTTCCTCATACTTTTGTATTACTGCGCATGTACCCTGGCTGTTTACAGAGCACTGTACAATATTCCCGTCTGTCTGTGCTGAAAAAGACAGCCCGTCCACACTGTAAAGCCTTATATTCCTTCCCTGCACATCGCTTACAATAGCGTACTTTCCACTTGATACAGCGTTTACAGATGTCATTGTGTATGTGTCATTCCACTTCTGCCCGTCCAGTGACTGGTAAAACTTCGCTCCGTCCTTTGTAAGGTAAAGGTATCCTCCCTCAAGCGGAACAAATTTCGAGCGGCTGTCATTTTCAAATGTTATCTTTGTTTCCTCCTGCTTAATCTCACTGGTCGGACCTTTTGAGCTATCAGCTTCATTTTTCGCTTTGTCCACGTTTCCTTCCTGACTTTCAGCGCTGTTGTTACTGTCTGTACTGTCTTCTTCAGTGCTTTTTGGACTGCCTTCCGGCTGGTCAACAGTTGTTTTTTCTCCTGACAAGCCAACCTTTTCCAGAAAGTTTGAAATGCCTGTCTTTTGCACAATATTCCCATCCATATAATTAAGCCCGAAATAAATTCCGCCGCAGGCCGCCATAAGCAGTATCACAATAATAAAAATAAGCCTGCTTCCACCGCCCCTTTTTCCATCGTCGTCGGAATCATCATCATAGCCGTCACTGTCATATTCATAATCATCGTTGTCATACTCATATCTCTCATAATCGTCATCATAATCATCATTAGATGAATTATTGTCATTGTATTCATTTTTCATGGCATAACCTCCTGAAATTACTGTAATTATACTATAAACATGTGCCAAAGTCTAACCCTTTTGCAGGCACATTTCGGCATAAACACAGTACTTCAGAATTATTCATAATTTCTGTTTTCCACAATAAAAGAGCAATGATATAAACTCTGCCAAGCCAACCAGCGAAAAAACCGAATACATATTTTCAACAAATATCGAAAAGCTGAGAAATGACAAAACATATGCCGCAGACAAAAATATACATATCCTCAAAAGCGTGGATTTTTTGCCGGCCAGAAACCACTCAAAAGCGCAGAACCCATTTCCGGCCGCAGTAGTATATACAGACGCCGTAAATGACAATGCATAGACCAGATATATCACCTTTGACAAATCCCTTACAGCACTGAGCATAGGTATCTCGCTTGACAGCGCTGTCTGAGAAAACAGAATGGCCGTACCCATCATTACGCCAAGGCAGAAAATAAGTGCCGCGGCTATGACACAGCCTGACGATATATTTTTTCCTTCCCTCATATCCCCCGCGCACTCTATCAGCACCGGCACACAGGAAACCATATTATAAAACGCAAAACTTGCTCCGCTTAACAAAGCCCCTCTTTTAGGCATAGCCAGACTTAAACAATCCGGCGAGCCCTGCCCAGCGCCAAATGATACCGCTGAACAGATTATAATTCCCGCCACAAGTACAGGCACAAGTACACAGTTTGCCTTGATTACTCCGTCTGCCCCCTTAAGTAATACCGGCACACAGATGAACAAAAACAAAATCCCGCCTAAATTTTTATTTATACCAAAAACACCCCTCATCATTGTTCCAAAAGCCGAAATCATAGCGGTAAAGAGTATGAAAAAGAATATCCCCGTAAAGAAGCATATCGCTTTTGACGCCCATTTGCCTACAACCAAATCCATAAAACTTTCATAAGAAAATTTCCTGCTTTTTATGGCAATATTCATTGTCAGCTTTCCGAACACAGCAAATATCATACAGCTCAGCAAAAGCGGTATTACAAAATTGCCGCCATGCCTCAAAAAATATATGGCTATTTCACTGCCGGAGGCGAAGCCTGCCCCAATCATTGTTCCTGTATATAAAAATGTAGTTTTAATTTTTCCGTCTCTCAAAAAAATCCCCCATACCAACTGTATGAGGGGTTTCTACAAATTATCAGTATTCTTTTATAATTTTATTGTACAGACTAATATACTTTTCAGCTGATGCCTTCCAGGAAAAATTGCACTCCATCGCGTTTTTCACTACATTTTCCCAGTCACCGCTGTAATATACCTCAAGTGCCTGGTTCAGAGCCCACATAAGTCCGTCAGCCGTATAATGCTCAAACACAAAGCCGTTGCCTGTTTTGCTTTCCCTGTCGTAATGCTTTACAGTATCCGAAAGTCCGCCTGTCTTTCTCACTATAGGTATAGTTCCATACCTCAAAGAAAACATCTGTCCAAGTCCGCATGGCTCAAAAAGAGAAGGCATTAAAAACATGTCGCAGCCTGCATAAATTCTCTGAGCCAGAGTGTCATCAAAAAGTATGTTGGCACTCACCCTTCCTTTATGCCTCCACTCAAGTCCTCTGAAAAAGTCCTCCAGCCGCCTTTCACCTGTGCCAAGTATTACAAACTGGACATCCCTGTTGAGCATTTCCTCTGCTACCCACGCTATAAGGTCAAAGCCCTTTTGGTCGGCAAGACGTGATACAACGCCTATTACAGGTACTTGCCTCTCGTCAAGTCCAAGCTGCTTTTGAAGCCTTTCCTTGTTAAGTTTTTTATTGTCTATAGAATCAATACCGTAATTTGCGTACAGTCTGCTGTCGGTTTCAGGGTTATTTTTTTCGTAGTCAATTCCGTTCAATATACCAAACAGCCTGTCCTGCCTGAGGCGCATTACTCCGTCAAGACCATATCCATACTGGAACGTCTTTATTTCCTGAGCGTAGGCTTCGCTTACGGTACTTATGGCATCTGCATACATAAGTCCTGATTTCATAAAGCTTATCTGACCGTAATATTCCATGCTGTTGTAGCAGTAGTCAGGTATCTCAAGCATTTCCATAGTTTCTCTCGGAAATGTTCCCTGATACTGGAGATTATGGATTGTATAAAGCGTCTTAATATTTTTGTAAGCTGTAAATTTACTGTAGCTCTCCTTAAGCAGTATACATATCGGTCCTGTCTGCCAGTCATTGCAGTGTATTATGTCAGGGAAAAAGTCAATAAATGGTAGCATTTCAAGCACAGCGCGACAGAAGAAAGCAAACCTCTCGTTGTCGTCGCCATAGCCATAAAATCCGTCCCTGCCAAAATAATAGTCGTTTTCTATAAAATATGTCTTTACATAATCGTCCTTGAGAAGCACTCCCGCAGGCTGCCTTCTCCATGAAAGGTGCGTCTCAAAGCTACCAAGGTAATTTATACCGATAAAATGCTCATTTCTTATATTCCTGTATTTAGGCAGTACAACCCTCGCGTCAACCCCATTGTCCCTAAGGACCTTTGGAAGTGAACCTATAACGTCTCCAAGTCCGCCGGATTTTGCAAAAGGCGCGCATTCCGATGAAACAAAGAGTACTTTAAGAGGCTTTGCGTTTTTCATATCGAAACCTCCAATCCAAAATATAACACAGCCTTAATATAGATTTTACTATGAAAAAGTTCCCTTTTCAAGTTAAATCCACAGCGCTCTGTATTTTAGCCCACACTTAAAACATTATTTCAAGTTTTGACTCAATAAAGTAATTATAAACCCGACCTCTGTTACATATTTTTTGCCGGCATCGGAATAATACCCTAATACGTGTTTTAAATTGATGCCTTTATTTATATCCATATTATGGTATACTAAAAATATATTCCAAAATCTATAATAAAAAGGAGTGGTCAAATGGCCGAAAAATCAAAAATACCTGATAGAAACGAAATTGACGATAAATATAAGTGGAATCTTAAGGACCTTTACCAATCAGCAGGCGAATGGGAAAAATCCTATGATAATATAAGCAGTCTGTCTGATGAATTTAAAAAGTTTGAGGGCACTCTCGGCAAAAGCGCTCAAAACCTGTTTGATTTTCTCAGATTCAGCGATAAAATTTCCATGGAAACCGAAAAGCTGTATGTCTACGCAAACATGAAGCTTCATGAGGACAGCAGGTTATCCGAAAGTCAGGAGCTGTCGAACAGGGCAGAGATGCTCATGGTAAAGCTTATGAACGACTCCTCATTTGCCACGCCTGAAATAACATCCATAGGCAGCGCAAAGCTTGAGGAATTTGAAGCCTCACTCCCCGAGCTTATGGAATACAGGCATTATCTTGAGTCAATAATGCGCCGCAAAAAGCATGTGCTCTCACCGGATGAAGAAGCAATACTTGCAAAGACAGGTACGTTTTCAAACACCGCAGAAGATATTTTCGCTATGATAAACGACGCCGACATTATATTCCCCGACATAAGGGATAATGAAGGCAATACTGTAACTCTCACCAAGGGGCGCTATGCCAGATTTATGGAAAGCGAAAACCGCGATGTAAGGAGAGCCGCTTTTGACGCACTGTACGATACCTACAGGAAACAGAAAAACACACTGGCAACAACCTACTATTCAAGCGTGAAAAAAGACGCATTTTACGCCGATGTAAGAAAATACTCCTCATCTATTGAGGCAGCCCTTGACGATGACAATATCCCTCAGGGCGTTTACGAAAACCTTATAACGGCTGTTCATAAATATCTTCCGCTTATGCACAGATATGTTAAAATACGCAAAAAAATACTTGGAGTCGACGAGCTTCACCCTTATGACCTTTACGCACCTCTCGCAAAGGATTCAGATATGAAAATAACATACGAAAAGGCAAAGCAGACCGTAACAGAAGCCCTCTCACCTATGGGAGAGGAATATATAAAAGCCCTTAAGGCAGGCCTTGACGGAGGCTGGATAGACGTTTATGAAAACAGCGGAAAACGCGGCGGCGCCTACTCTTGGGGAACATATTCCTGCCACCCTTATGTCCTTTTAAACCACAATGACAACCTCAATTCAATGTTCACACTTGCTCATGAGATGGGTCACGCACTCCACAGCTTTTTCACATGGCAGAGGCAGCCATATATTTATTCAGGCCATAAAATCTTTGTGGCCGAGGTGGCATCAACCTGCAATGAAGCACTGCTTATGGAACACATGCTTGGCATAACCACAGACAAAAACTCAAGGAAATACCTTATCAACTATTTCCTTGAGCAGTTTAAGGGCACCTTCTTCCGGCAGGCCATGTTCGCCGAGTTTGAAAAACAGACACATGATATGGTTGAAAACGGCCAGCCTTTGACCTGTGATATTCTATGCGGCATATATCATAAGTTAAATGAGCAGTATTTTGGAGATGAGCTTGTTATTGACAACAACCTTGATTTGGAATGGGCAAGAATACCTCATTTCTACAACGCCTTTTATGTCTACCAGTACGCTACAGGCTATACTGCCGCTATAGCCCTTTCCAGAAAAATACTCAGTGAAGGCAAGCCTGCTGTTGACAAATACATTGATTTTCTCTCAAAGGGCAACAGTGAGTATTCAATAGAGCTTTTAAAGGGCGCAGGAGTCGACATGACTTCACCTGAGCCTTTTGACAAAGCCATGTCGGTATTTTCATCACTTCTTGATATGATGGAAAACGAGTTTTAATTATACAAAAATCCCGTATTTATAATACGGGATTTTTTATTGATTTTATAGACGGAAATCGTATTATGACTTCTTGCAAGTGTTTATTGAATCGGGGAAAAAGCCTGTATTAGCAACGTTTTCCCCATTTTTGCCTGTATCTTCTCATATCGCCGTATAAGTTGGTTTTGTAGAGTTGGGCACCATTTTAGCACCACAAATAAGGCGATACACAGAAGCAGGGTGATGTTATCGTACCTACAAAGGCAATTTAGGACAACATCGTTTTACACTTTTATGTTACCCATTAGAGTTTTAATAATCCTTATAGGAAAGGCATTACAGGCGCTAAAAATGATAGGGTAATCTGTTTATATCTTTTCTCTCAAAAACGCTCTTTATCTGCGTAACATTTCAAAGCAAGTTGCTACCTGTTCAGATTATCTTTTTCCTTCCATTCCTTTGTGAAAAGTTCCGTAGCAAGCATAGGAAAGGGGTACCCTTTCCGTAAAAATCACTCGTTTTCGTCTATGACAGAAAGAGAGATTTTTGATTGTTGGGAATATCCCAAACCCACACCAAGCTGAAATTTGTTATCACAGAAACAGTTCCATTTCATTATCCTTTTTGATAAAACCTTTTTTTGTATATAGGTATTTCCCTTGTTCACTGTAATTGAGCCATAGCCTCCTTATATTATTTTTATGACTGTACTCAATGATGGTATCTAAAATTTGATTTGCATAACCATATTTTCTGAATTGCGGAGAAGTATATATATTCAATATATAACCCTCCAACCCGCTTAAATTTTCCTGATACGGAATACGGGTAAACAGACATAAAGAACCGATTGCAACCAGTTTTCCCTGTTGGAATATTCCCCAACTGATTAAATCCCTATTTATATGCGACAAAAAATATTGTTTCGTTGCCAATTCAAGTTCAGAAGCGTCCATGTATTCAGAAATTTCACCTAATTCTTTAAACAGCTCTTTTCTCAAAAGCCAAAAATCATCTGCAAACTTTTTATCAAGTTGTAAAATGTCATTCTTCACAATACAAACTTCTCCTCACAAATTCAAAGTTGTCGCTTTGTATAGAAATATTATAGCAACCATATATAAATTTTTCTATTACATTCCTCATTTGTACGAAATAGCAGAGCCATCCACACTCGTCAACGGTCGAGATGAACGGGCTTTGCCCGCCGCTGACAAGTCTGTCCGTCCCTGCTTATATGGCAGACAAGAGAGCGAAAGCAACGAGTGCTTTCGCTCTCGTATAGTATGGTTTTTCTTATATCTGCCCGTATCATTTTATATCGTCATAGAAAATCTGGGCACCATTTGGGCACCAAAGTGGCAAAAATCATTGATTTTATAAGTGTCCTAATGAACGGAAAACCCTGTATTTACAATGGCTTTCACAGCTCAAGACTGTTAGATAACAAAAAACTAATACTATTTTTTATTGATTTTTGACCGTAAAACGGCTTAAAATCTCTTATATCTTTTTATGAGCCAATGCCTAAAAACCCTGATAGAATGGGGCTTTGCGGGAATCGGCTCATTTTTGTGTTAAAACTTCTTGTAAGGTGTTTTTGTAAGGTAGGGCGGGAAAAGGGCGGGATTTTGCCCACCGAAAAACAAGGAGGACACCATGCAAAAAGCTCTGATAGACAAGGGGATATTGCGCCCGTCCGGGGAGATCGTCAAGGACAAAATCAACCTGATTTCCGGGGCATATACCCAGCCGTTTATGGAAACGCTGTGGGCGGTCACAAACGGCGACACGGACACAACCGACCGCATTTATACCCTGTTGACCGGCCTGTATCAAGATGGCCGGGAAACGGAACTGCTGGAAGTGCTGCGAACGCTGTACGGCGTGCTGGGCCTCATGTTTCCCTCTGACGTGGAACTGTTGGCCGAACACCCGGAGGCGCGGGGCTACTTCCTTTTTTCGTTCCTGCTGGACTATGAGGACATCATAGAGGACTACAAGGCCGAGCGGAACGGAGTTGAAAACCGATAGTTTCATTATAGGGGGAAGTGCGCCCATTTATAAGCAGACGGGAAAAGTCTGTGTTTTCTCCCCCTGCACCCCCTCTTTCTACCAGCTGGTAAGAACCTACCGGCTGGGAAAAGGTTAATTTAATACGCTGTACTTATGGGACGACCGAGAAAAGGCCGTCCTTTTTTTGTATCTATCAACGGCTGAACAGGAGCGCCCCGCTTCTTTCTTCCAGCCGGTAAAAGGAGGTTTTGCCTATGCCCGGAGTGACAAGGGAACAGATAGACCGGGCGAAACAGTGGGATTTGCTTTCGTATCTGCAAACCTACGAGCCGGGAGAGCTGAAAAAGACCGGGCCGCGTGAGTTTTGCACCGTCACCCATGACAGCCTGAAAATCAGCAACGGGAAATGGCATTGGACGACGCGGGGCTTTGGCGGCAGGACGGCGCTTGATTATCTTATCAAGGTGCGGGATATGCCCTTTGTAGAGGCCGTGCGGACATTGTGCGGAGAAAGCGCCCCTGTTCTTTCCCAGCCGGTAACAAGGCCCCCGGAGCCGCCAAGAGCTTTTGTCCTGCCGGAAACGGCCCGCTGTGCCACCGCCGCCGTGTCGTACTTGCAATACCGGGGGATTGATTCGGAGATCATCAGCCGGTGCATGAAAGCCGGTATCTTCTATGAAAGCAAGAAATATCACAACTGTGTGTTTGTGGGTAAGGACAAGGAGGGAAAAGCCCGCTTTGCCTGTATGCGCGGGACGATGGGCGACTATAAGGCCGACGCGCCGGGGAGCGATAAGCGGTTTAACTTCTGCTTGCCGTCCTCTGACCCGTCAAGCGGCCTGCTGGCCGTATTTGAAAGCCCGATAGACGCCCTATCGCTGGCGACGCTGCGGAAAGCAAAGCACACGGCATGGGACAAATGCAATTACCTGTCGTTAGGCGGCACGGCTCCGCTGGCGCTGCTGCAATTCCTAAAAGACCACCCGGAGATTAAACGGGTGTATTTGTGTTTGGATAACGACAAGGCCGGGCTGGACGGCATGGCCCGCATAGAGGCGTCCATACAGGGCGACCCGGAATTAAAAGGCCGCGCCCTGACCGTGGAGAGAAAGCCGCCCCCTGCAACGCATGGCAAGGACTACAACGAACTGCTGCGGGCAAAGCTGGACGAGCAACCGGCCCCCGCCCGTGGCACCAAAGAAAGGAGTTTTGAACGATGAAACGACCATTAGCATATATCAGCGCCGCATGGAGCGGCACGGAAACCGAGATCAACGAGGCGGCCCGTTCCTATTGCCGGGCCGTATATGAGGCGGGCTTTTCCCCGATCTGCCCGCGCCTGTATCTTCCCCTTTACATTGACGACGCTATCCCCCGTGAACATAAGGACGGAATCGACATGGCCCGCGATATGCTGCGGCGCTCCCATGTTCTGATCGTCTGCGGCGGCGTGGTGGACGAGGGTGTGAAAAACGAGATCGCCACCGCCCAACGCCTGAACATCACGGCGACGACGCTTGACGGGATTCTGGCCGTCAAAGGACAGGGGGAAAAGGAGGATTCAACCAACGGCCCGGAGGAATAAACGGGCCATCTATCCCGCCTGTGAGAAAGGAGGCTGATTCATGCAGGAGGAAGTCAACGACAAAACGGTGCAAGTGGCCGTGAAAGTAACCAAGCTGTCCGGGCGGGCGCTGCAAGCAGCTATGAGTAAGCTGCTGAAAGTCTGGAAAGAACACCGCGACCCGCAAAAGCTCCACAAGGGTAAGCAGACTGTGAAACAGCTGGCGGCGCAAGACAAGGGCATGACGCGGATTGACGTGGATAAAAGCGGGATTCGCACCTTTAACCGTGTGGCCCGCAAGTACGGCGTGGACTTTGCGCCAAAAAAGGCGGGCGACGGCAAGTATTACGTCTTTTTCAAGGGCAAGGACGCGGACGCCCTGACTGCCGCCTTTACCGAGTACACCCAAAAACGGGTACGGCAGAAAAGCAAACCGTCCCTGCTGGCCCAGCTGGCCAAGTTTAAGGAGCTGTCCAAGGGAACCATCAGCAAGGAAAAACATCTGGATAAGGGGGAACGGGCGCTATGAACGACAAAGTGAAAAAGTACATTCTTCCAAACCTCCCCTATCTCTTTATCTTCTGGCTTGCGGATAAGCTGGGGCAGGCGTTCCGGCTCTCTGACGGAGCGAACGTGGGTGTAAAGCTCATTGACGCGGTAAACGGCCTTGCTCTTTTAAGCCGTGACCCGCTGCCCAGCCTCCACCCCCGCGACCTGCTGGCCGGGATAGCCGGGGCCGCCGTGATCTGGCTGGTGGTGTATTTCAAAAAGAAAAACGCGAAAAAGTGGCGCAAAAACATTGAGTACGGATCGGCTCGTTGGGGCGGCCCGGACGATATAAAGCCGTTTGTAGATCCCAAGCTGGAAAACAACGTAATTCTGACACAAACGGAGTTTCTAACCATGAACAGCCGCCCCAAGAATCCGGCGACGGCAAGAAATAAAAACTGCCTGATTGTGGGCGGTTCCGGCAGCGGCAAAACCCGGTTTTGGTTAAAGCCCAACCTGTTACAACTGCATAGCTCATACGTGGTCGTCGATCCGAAAGGCAGCGTCTTATATGAATGTGGCAATGCCCTGAAACGGGGCAAATACAAGATACGGGTATTTAATACCATCAATTTCAGTAAGAGCTTTCACTATAACCCGTTCGCCTACATTCATTCGGAAAAAGACATTTTGAAGCTGGTAAACGTCCTGATCGCCAACACCAAGGGCGACCAGAAAGGCGGGGACGCCTTTTGGGAAAAAGCGGAAACGCTGCTGTACTGCGCCCTGATCGGGTATATCCACTACGAGGCCCCGGAGGACGAGCAGAACATGAATACTCTTGTGGAGCTTATTAACGCTATGGACGTGCGGGAGGACGACGAGGACTATAAAAATCCCGTCGATCTCATGTTTGAGGCATTGGAGGCCGTGGAACCGCAACACTTCGCCGTGAGGCAATACAAGAAGTACAAGCTGGCGGCGGGCAAGACAGCTAAGAGCATACTTATTTCCTGCGGCGCAAGATTAGCGCCCTTTGACATTGCGGAGGTTCGGGAGATTATGAGCTACGACGAGCTGGGCCTTGACACGCTGGGCGACGAGAAAACGGCGCTGTTCTTCATCATTTCCGATACGGATAGCACCTTTAACTTTTTAATCGCTATGGCCTTTACCCAGCTTTTCAATCTTCTGTGTGAAAAGGCCGACGACGTGTACGGCGGGCGGCTGCCGGTTCATGTGCGCTGTCTGTGGGACGAGGCAGCCAACACGGGGCAGGTTCCCCAGCTGGAAAAGCTGTGCGCCGTCATTCGTTCGCGGGAAATCAGCATGTGCCTGTTTTTGCAGGCGCAATCCCAGCTAAAGGCACTCTACAAGGACAACGCCGAAACCATTATTGGCAACATGGATTCCGTGATCTTTTTAGGAGGCCGGGAGAAAACCACCCTGAAAGATTTAACGGAAGTGCTGGGAAAAGAAAGTATCGACACCTACACCACCAGCGACACCAGAGGGACGCAACGGAGCTATGGAACCAACTACCAAAAGCTGGGCCGGGAGCTTATGACAATGGACGAACTGGCGACGATGGACGGGAGCAAGTGCATTTTGCAGCTGCGCGGCGTCCGGCCTTTCTTTTCCAGCAAGTACGATTTAACCAAACACCCGAACTACAAATATACCGCCGACTATGACAAGAAACTGACCTTTGATGTGGAGGCGTTATTAAAATCACAACTGAAAATCAAGCCGGGGGACGTGTTTGACGTTTACGAAGTGGACGACGACACCGAACCGCCGCCCAGCAATCCACCCGGCCCCGCCGTTTAAGGAAATCCCGAAACGGCGGGGCTTTTTTGCGTCTACGGGCGCTGTTACCGTCCAGCACGGGCCGCAAGGCTCCGTTTTATATAAACAACCATCAATCTATATGTAGCCGCAAAGCGGCAGAAAGTGAGGACTATATGGCATTTTTTGGTGAAGCAATCAACACTCTTTCTATCCTTGTTATCGCGCTTGGCGCTGGCCTTGGCGTGTGGGGCGTCGTGAATCTTCTGGAGGGGTACGGGTCGGATAATCCGGGCGCAAAAAGTCAGGGCGTCAAGCAGTTGATGGCCGGGGGCGGTGTTATCCTGATCGGCTTGAACCTTGTACCGCTGCTGTCCGACCTGTTCGGTTAATCGCGGGGATAAGCTATGCAGGCTATCATCGACCAAATCGAACAATGGATAAAAGACTTCCTGATCGGCTGCATAACCGGCAACCTCGGAAACATGTTTGAGGAAGTCAATACAAGGGTCGGTGAGATAGCAAACGATGTAGGGCAAACGCCGTCGGGCTGGAACGGCGGCGTTTTCTCTATGGTTCAGAATATCTCCGAAACGGTGATTATCCCAATCGCCGGAATGATACTGACCTTTGTATGCTGCTATGAGTTGATACAAATGATTATCGAAAAGAACAACATGCACGATGTAGACACGTTTATGTTTTTTAAGTGGATTTTCAAAACCGCCGTTGCCGTCTATATCGTGACAAACACCTTTACTATCGTGATGGCCGTGTTTGACGTGGCCCAGCATGTAATACAATCCAGCGCGGGCGTCATATCAGGGAGCGCCAACATAGATATTTCGTCTGTGACGGCAGACCTCGAAACGACGCTGCAAGCAATGGAAATCCCGGAACTGTTCGGGCTGCTGATCGAAAGCATGTTGATCGGCCTGACAATGAAAGCCCTGTCCCTGTGTATTTTTATCATCACCTATGGCCGTATGCTGGAAATCTATCTTGTGACTTCATTAGGCCCTATCCCACTGTCAACAATGGCTAACCGGGAATGGGGGCAGATGGGACAAAACTACTTAAAAAGCCTGTTCGCGCTGGGCTTCCAAGGCTTTCTTATCATGGTGTGCGTGGGCATTTACGCCGTACTGGTGCAGACCATCAGCACCGGGCAGGACATACACGCCGCAATTTGGGGCTGTGCCGGGTATACGCTGCTGTTATGCTTCGCCCTGTTCAAAACCGGCAGCCTTGCAAAATCTGTATTCAACGCCCATTAAAGGCAGAAAGGAGTTTATGACGGAAAAGCAATACGGCATTATCTACGCCGATCCCCCGTGGCGTTACCGGCAAAAGAATATAAATGGCGCTGCGGAACACCACTATTTCACACTGGGGCCTGACGAACTGTGCGCCCTCCCTGTAAGGGAGCTGGCAGCCAAGGACTGCGCCCTGTTTCTGTGGGCGACTTTCCCCCAGCTCCCGGAGGCCCTACGCCTGATAAAAGCGTGGGGCTTTACTTATAAATCCGTGGCCTTTGTGTGGCTGAAACAAAACCGGAAATCTCCCGGCTGGTTCTACGGGCTGGGCTTCTGGACGCGGGGAAACGCGGAAATCTGTCTGCTGGCGACAAGAGGCCACCCAAAACGCAAAAGCGCGGGCGTCCATCAGTTAATTATTTCCCCGGTGGAGGCCCATAGCAAAAAGCCGGATATAACCCGTGAAAAAATTGTGGAGCTGTTAGGCAATCTTCCCCGTGTGGAACTGTTTGCCCGCCAAAAAACGGAGGGCTGGGACGTATGGGGAAATGAGGTGGAAAGCACCTTGCAGCTCGAAACGAAAGGAGGCTGACAAATGCCTTATGTACCTGTTCCCAAAGACCTTAGCCGTGTCAAAAACAAGATTGCCTTTAACCTGACAAAAAGGCAGCTGATTTGTTTTGCGCTGGCCGGGGCCGTGGGAATCCCCTTTTATCTTTCCAGCCGGTCGGCAATCGGGACGGACGTTGCCGCCCTGTGCATGATTGGCCTTATGCTCCCGTTCTTCGCTGTCGGCATGTACGAAAAGGACGGGCAGCCGCTTGAAAAAATCGTGTTCCACTATATCCGCACCCGGTTCCTCTGGCCGGGCGTGCGGCCCTATAAAACCAATAACCTGTACGCCGCACTCATGCGGCAGGCACAAATTGACAAGGAGGTGCAGGAGCTTGAAAAAGGCAAAAAAACCGGGCAGACCGTCAAGGGCGGCAAAACCCGCCCCGCCCAAAAAGCCGCTGAAAATCGGCGGGCCTGACGCGAAACTTTCCGCTGCGGAGCGTCGGCGCGTCAAGCGGGCAATCCAAAAAGCCCAGCGGGACGGCAAAATACCGAGGGACGCCGTGCAGACAATCCCCTACCGCGAACTGTTCCCTGACGGACTTATGCAGGTAAACGACAAGCTCTATACAAAGACGCTGCATTTTTCGGATATTAACTATGAGCTGGCCCAGCCGGAGGACAAGGAACAGACCTTTGACGGCCTGTGCGACTTCTACAATGCGCTGGATTCCTCCATGTGGGCGCAAATGAGTTTCATCAACCTGCGGGCCAACCTGATTGACTACCAGAAATCCGTCACAATCCCGGAGGCTGGGGACGAATACGACGACGTTCGCCGGGAGTTGGCCGGGATTCTGAAAGCCCAGCTTGCCAAGGGTAACAACGGCCTGATAAAGCGCAAGTATTTCACGTTTGGAATCGAGGCCGAGAACGGGCAGACGGCCCGGCCCCGTGTGGAACGAATCGAGGCCGATTTACGCAACCACTTAAAAAACATGGGCGTCCGTTCGGAACCGCTGACCGGCTATGAACGGCTGGAAGTGCTGCACGGTATTTTCCACCCGGACGGCAAGGAAAAGCTGCGGTTTAATTGGGACGCTATCGTAAATACGGGCCTGACGACCAAGCCCTTTATCGCGCCCAGCTCCTTTGACTTCCGGGGCGGGCGCACGTTCAAGATCGGCGGCATGTGGGGCGCGGCGTCCTTTTTACAGATTGGCGCGTCCCAGCTTAACGACCGCGTACTGTCAGACTTTCTCAATCTGGATTGCTCCCTGATCGTCAATATCCATATCAAGGCGGTCAACCAACAGGAGGCAATCAAGACCATCAAGCGCAAGCTGACGGACATTGAGAAAACCAAGATCGAGGAACAGAAAAAAGCTGTGCGGAGCGGTTACGACATGGACGTGCTGCCGCCCGACCTTATCACCTACGCCGGTGAAGCGCAAACCCTCTTAAACAGCCTGCAAAGCCGGGACGAGCGCATGTTTTTAGCGACTGTCCTTGTGCTGAACCTTGCGC
The DNA here is from genome assembly GCA_022867625.1 of Lachnospiraceae bacterium NSJ-143. GTDB lineage: Bacteria > Bacillota > Clostridia > Lachnospirales > Anaerotignaceae > Neoanaerotignum_A. The sequence goes on along the minus strand of JALIFM010000005.1, from coordinate 180,985 downwards.
CGACACGCGGGCAGCTGGAAAACGACATTTTCCAAGCGGCGAGTGTGGCGCAAAAACATAACTGCACCTTGAAGCGTCTGGACTGGCAACAGGAACAGGGGCTAATGAGCAGCTTACCGCTGGGCCTGAACCAGATAGAAATTCAACGGGGCCTTACAACATCGTCCCTTGCTATCTTTGTGCCGTTCACCACCGAGGAATTATTTATGAGCGGCGAGGCGCTTTATTACGGCATTAACGCCCTGTCAAGCAACCTGATTATGGCCGATAGAAAGCGCCTGAAAAACCCGAACGGGCTTTTCTTAGGAGTGCCGGGAAGTGGCAAGAGTTTCAGCGCCAAGCGGGAAATCGCCAATGCTTTCCTGACGACCAAGGACGATATTATCATAACAGACCCGGAGGCCGAATACGCGCCCCTTGTAAACCGGCTGGGCGGGCAGGTGGTTCAGCTCTCCCCCGTGTCTACGCAATATGTGAACCCGATGGATATTAACCCGGACTATTCGGACGAGGAAAACCCGCTGACCTTAAAAAGCGACTTTATCCTGTCCCTGTGTGAATTGATTGTGGCAAGCAAGGACGGCTTGCAGCCCGTGGAAAAGACCATCATAGACCGCTGCACCCGCCTTGTCTACCGGGACTATCTGGCCGACCCGCGCCCGGAGAAAATGCCCGTGCTGGGCGACCTGTACGAGCTGCTTTTGAAGCAGGAGGAACCAGAGGCGAAACGGCTTGCGACGACGCTTGAAATCTACGTTTCCGGCTCCCTGAACGTCTTTAACCACCGAACAAATGTTGACCTTACAAACCGGCTTGTGTGCTACGACATAAAGCAGCTGGGCAAGGGCCTGAAAAAGATTGCCATGCTGATTCTGCAAGACCAAGTTTGGAACCGCGTCACGGTCAACCGGGCCGCCCATAAAACAACTTGGTTCTACTGTGACGAGTTCCATTTATTGTTAAAAGACGAGCAGACGGCGGCCTATTCCGTGGAGATTTGGAAACGGTTCAGGAAGTGGGGCGGCATACCCAGCGCCTTAACTCAAAATGTTAAGGATTTGCTGGCGTCAAGGGAAATCGAAAATATCTTTGAAAATTCCGACTTCATTTATATGCTTTCCCAAGCGGCGGGCGACCGGCAAATCCTCGCTAAACAGCTGGGTATCTCCCCGACCCAGCTTTCCTATGTAACCCATAGCAACGCCGGGGAGGGCTTGCTATTCTACGGCAACACCATCATTCCGTTTGTAGACCATTTCCCCAAGGACACCGAGCTTTACCGTATTATGACGACCAAGCCGGAGGAACAGACAGTGACCAACAATGAGTAAGGAGGTTTTGTGAATGGAGCAATACAAGTATTATTCCACCCAGCGGCCCGTTGATTTGGGGACATTCCCCAACCAGCCGGAGAATAAGCCGCTGGAAATCAACAACTACGACAAGCGCGAACCTGTGGAGGGCGGAAAGCTGCAAGCGTGGGGCGATCTGACCTATACAAAGCCTCTGACAAAAAAGCAGATGGCCGACTATGAGCTGAAACCCGCGCCGGGCAATCCCGACCTGCAACGGGCCGCGCCGTTAAAGGACAATGACGACGTGAAAAAACTGCTTGCCCTGCTCTCCAAGGTGGAGGGCGACCGGGCCAAGGAATTTTCCCAGCTGATCCGGTATGTTGACAGCATGGAAAAACGGTTCGATCAAGTGTCTGCGGAGCTTTTGCAGGTACGGGGACAGCTGAACGATATGCAGCAAGGCCCTGTGAAAAAGGCGCTTGCGGCGGCTGTGACAGGGCTTGAAAATGGCGTTCAAACGGCACGGGGGCGGCTGGCCGCTGTCAAGGAACAGATTATCGAGGGGGCGGCCCGCGCCGTGGAGAACGTAAAACATGCCGGGCTTACGGGGCTGAATAAGGCCGTGTCCTTTTTAGGCGTAAAAAAGACGCTGAACCTGCTGCGGGCTGATTTGAACAGCTCTATAACCGACGCTAAGGCGACCATTTCCAAGGTGGAGGCCATCGGGGAAGAACTGCGGAGCGCGGGCGGCCATTTGAAACAGGCGGGCCGGGCCACCATCGGCAAGGAGCGGCAGGAAGTGGACGCCTCCAAGGAGGGACGTTTTCAGGCCGGATTGCTGGCCCCGCTGCGTACTGTCCGGGACGTTATGACAAGCATTGAAAAGACAGCCGGGGCCGCCGTGGGGCAGCTGGAAAAGCTGGAACGGGCCACCGAGAAAAAGCCGTCTGTGCGGGATAACCTGCAAGCCCTGAAAAATGCGGAAAAGCCGGATAAGGCCGGGCCTGCCAAGGTGAAAGCAGAACCGGAGACCGCGCTATGAGAGAACGGGCAGAACCGGACAGGGGAAAACAACCCACACGAGGCCGCGACATTCCCGGCCCGGCCCCGCCGGAACACAAGAAAAAGACCGGCTATTACCAGAAAATGAGCAGGAACACGGAGGACGCCCCGGCCACCCAACCGGAGGCGTTTTCTTCTTCCAGCCGGTTATCCTTTTCCGATCCCGCACGGCCTGACGAAAAAATCCCAAGGCCGGAACCGAGTTATGGCGGGCGTCAAGACGCTGCCCCGGAGAACCGGCCCGACTTCACGGAGGAACCGGGGAGGCTGCGCTTCACCCCCAGCGACGAGCTGAAACAGGCCCGGCGTTTTGCTGACAAGGGCAAGTCCCCGGAGGGCAGCGAACAAGACCGGCGTTCTACGGACGACAGGCCGCCGGAGGGCAAAAAATCCCGCCTGCACTTTACCAAGGAGGAACGGCCACCGGAACCGGATGCACCGGAGGCCGGGCCGGAGCCGACCGGCGATTCAGGCGGCGACGCCACCGGGGAGGCCCCCACCGGCAACCAGCGGCAACAGAAAAAGACCGACAGGGCCAAGAAGCGGTTTGACCGGGCCACCGGAAAGGCGAAACAGGCCCGCGACAACCTGCCCACCCAGCGGAAAATCCGGCTGCGAAAGGAGTTTGACGAGGACGCCGGGCGGCCCCGTCGCCGTCTGCGGTTTGAAACAGAAGTCAAGCCGGAGGGCAAGCGGAACCTGCTGGCCCGTGGCGCTCTCGCCGCTGGCCGGGCCGTTGATTTGAAAGTACACCAGAAAATCCATCAGGTGGAACAGGAAAATGTAGGCGTGGAGGCCGCCCATAAAACCGAGCTGACCGTCGAAAATCTGGCGTCAACCACTGTCCGCTTTGCTTACCGCCACCACAAACACGCGCCCTATAACAAGCTGCGGAAATGGGAGAAAAAGGCGGCTAAAGCCAACGTCAATTATCTGTATCAACGGACATTGCAGGATAACCCGGATCTAAAGAAAAGCCTGTTTTCCCGTATGCAGCAAAAACGGCAGATTAAAAAGAACTATGCCAAGGCAGCGCGGGAGGCCAAACGGGGCGCGGAGGCCGCCAAGGAAACGGCGGGGCTTGTGGGCAATGCCGTCCGCGCCGTGGCGTCCTTTGTGGGAGGCCACAAAAAACTTGTGGCAATCGGGGCGCTAATCGCGTTTATTGTTTTTTTCTTCGCCTCCTGTACATCGTCCTGTTCCTCCATGCTGGCGGGCGGCTTTGCCTCCATTTTGGGAACGTCTTATGGTTCTGAAGATACCGACATACACGGGGCCGAGGACGATTACACCCAGCTGGAAAAGGAACTGCAAGAACGGATAGACAATATCGAAAGCGACTATCCCGGCTATGACGAATACAGGTACGAGCTGGACGAGATCGGCCATAACCCCTATGAGTTGACTTCCTACCTGACGGCCAAGCTCCAAGAATATACCCGTGAAAGCGCACGGGCCGAGCTGCAAGCCATTTTTGATGAGCAGTATACATTAACCCTGACGGAAAGTGTGGAAATACGCACTTACACCGACGAGGACGGAAACGAGCATGAATACGAATGGCACATTCTGACCGTAACGCTGACAAACAAGACGCTGCCCGCCGTGGCTGACGCCCTATTGACAGACGACCAAAAAACAATTTACGCGGCTACCCTGATAACCAAGGGGAACAAGCCGTATCTGTGGGACGGCATTTATACCGGAGGCGGGACAGCCGATCCCGGCATTGACTATGAAATACCGGGTGAGGCGCTTTCCGACCCGGACTTTGCGGCCCTGATTGGGGAGGCTGAAAAGTATTTAGGTTATCCTTACGTTTGGGGCGGTTCCTCTCCCAGCACGTCCTTTGATTGCAGCGGCTTTGTCTGTTGGGTATACACCCATTCCGGCGTTTATAACCTGCCCCGGACGACGGCCACCGGCATTTATAACCAATGCGCCATTATCACCCCGGACGAGGCAAGGCCGGGCGATTGCATTTTCTTTACAAGGACATATGACAGCACGGGGCCTGTGTCGCACATCGGGATTTACGTTGGAAACGGCATGATGATTCACGCGGGCGATCCGATCAAATACGCAAATATCAATACCCCATACTGGCAGGAACATTTCTATGCGTTTGGGCGGCTGCCCTATTGAAAAAAGGAGGCAAAACGTGAACAAAAAAATTGAAAAGGTTTGCGCCGAGATTGACAAGACCAAGGCGAAAATCAGCGAGTATAACGCAAGGCTGCGGGAGCTGGAAAAGCAGAAAACCGAGCTGGAAAATACGGAGATCGTGGAGCTGGTGCGCGGCGTGGAGGCGTCGCCCGCCGAGCTTGCGGCGTTCATCAAGGCGTTTCGGGATAAATCCGGGACGCCTGTTTCTTTGGGAAAGGAGGAACCCGAACATGAAGAAACTGACAACGATTAAACGGGCAGCGGCATTGCTGCTCTGCTGTGTTCTAATGTGCGTCCCCCTGCTGGGACTGGCTGCCCCGGCTGCGGAGGCCGGGGCGCTTGACAACTCTGTTTCCGGCAACGAGGCCCCGGAGGAATCCCCCACTGTGGGGGAAAGCTCTACCCCGGAAACGGAGGCCCCGGAACTTCCGGCCTGCTTCTGCGACGTGAAGTGTACGGCCACCACCTTAAACGCCGATTGCCCGGCTTGTGTGGCCGACGTTACAGGCTGCAAGGGCAAGGAACCGGAGAAATGCGCCTGTGACGTGAAGTGCGCCGAGGGTGCGGCAAACGAGGCTTGCCCGGTTTGCAAGGCAGATGTTTCCAAGTGCGAGGGCAAGGAGCCGGAACCGGCCCCGCCCGTCTGCTCCTGTTCCGTCAAATGTGCGCTGGGCGCGGTAAACGCTGATTGCCCGGTATGTAAAGCCGACCTGACCGGCTGCACCGGAAAGGCCCCGGAGCCGACGCCTGCCCCCGCGCCGTCCTATACCATCACCATCATTTCCCCGTCCGGCTGGTACACCAAGGCCGCCGACGTGGAAATCCGCATTGAGGACGTAAACGGCACGGGCTGGCAAAAGGTGGAGGCCAAGATTGAGCGCGGCGGCAGTTGGATTGACCTGACCGACGACCTGACCGACCGGAACCGGGCCAAGGTGGAGATCACCGAGAACTGCACCTTGTACGTCACTGTCACCGACAAGGACGGCAAGGCCCATACCAAAAGCCGCTATATTGAGTGCTTCGACCGGACAGCCCCAACGCTGCGGGCCGGTATCGACGGAAAGCTGCTGCGCGTGGAGGCAAGCGACGAGCTTTCCGGCGTGGAGGCGATTTACATTGACGGCGACCGTTATGACGATCTGACAAATGGAACGCTGGACGTTCGGCTACGGGATTTGGACGACGAGTATAAACAAATATCCGTTCAGGCCGTGGATAACGCGGGCAACAAGTCAAAGACTGTCCAGTTGAACAATCCCAACTATGAGGAACCAAGCAGCAAAAAAGAAAGCACTGACAAAGACGGCAAGAAAGATACGTCCACAAGCTGCCCGGACACCACCAAGCCGACCACCACACCGGTCCCGACGCCTACGCCGCCCGCGACAACGACGCCACCGGCCACTACGACCACCCCCACAACAACGGCCAAGCCCACCGGTACAAGCGGTACGGCCTCCACTTCCACCGGCAAGACGGGAAACGCTGGCGTTTCTTCTTCCCAGCAGGTACAGGACAGGGAGGAAAAGCCCTTGACACCAGACGGACAGGCGACCGTTGTTGACACTGCCACCGGCGAGGACGGCAAAGAATTTTACACCATTGTCACCCCTGCTGAAAACGTCTTTTACCTGATAATTGACAAGCAGCGGGAAACGGAAAACGTCTATTTCCTGAACGCCGTTACCGAGGCCGATTTACTGGCGCTGGCTGAAAAGAGCGAGGACAGCGCCCCGGAGCCTGTCACCCCGGCCCCGGAGAAATGCACCTGTAAAGAAAAATGCGAACCGGGGGCCGTCAATCAGAAATGCCCGATCTGCAAGCTGGATTTGTCCGGCTGTGAGGGCGTGGAGCCGGAGGCCCCGGACGCGGAGAAACCGGCCAATTCGGAACCCAAGAAAAATAACACCGGCGCAATCGTGATTGTTCTGCTGGTGGTGCTGGGCGCTGGCGGGGCCGGTTACTATTTCAAGGTTATGAAACCAAAAAAGGATTTGGACGACGCGGACGACTTTGAGGATATTCAGTTTGAGGACGGCCCCGCCGATGGGGAGGACGACGCCCTGCCCGAACCGGAGGACTATGCCGACGACCCCGACGAATACGACCCCGACGAGCTGACCGGCGACTATGACGGCACGGAGGACAAGGAGGACGACGTATGACCTATTTCACGGATTCGCCCTTTGAAAGAATGATGGTGCAGCGGCCCCGGCATAGTCCGGGGCCATCGCCTGTGAAAAAGCCCACCGGCTGCCGTGGCTGTCCTTATGGGGACGGTAAGCCCTGCGTGGGCGTCTGCCTGAAAAAGCTCACAACGAAAAAGGAGGAGCCGAAAGAATGAAACTTGTGATTGCGGAAAAACCCAGCGTCGCGCAAGCAATCGCGCATGTGTTGGGAGCGACGGCCCGGAAAGACGGGTACACCGAGGGCGGCGGCTGGCTGGTATCGTGGTGTGTGGGCCACCTTGTCGGGCTGGCCCCCGCCGACGCTTACAACGAGAAATACGCAAAGTGGGCCTATGACGATCTGCCCATCGTGCCGGAGTGCTGGCAGTACGCCGCCGACCGGGAAAAAGAAAAGCAGCTGGCCGTCCTGCGGGCGCTCATGGGCCGGGAGGACGTGGACGCCGTGGTGTGCGCCACCGACGCTGGACGGGAGGGACAGTTCATTTTCCAGCTGGTCTATAACTACTGCGGCTGTCAAAAGCCCACCCTGCGGCTGTGGATTTCCAGCATGGAAGAAACGGCAATCCGGGACGGCTTTGCGGCCCTGAAAGATGGGGCTGATTATGATAGCCTGTATCATTCGGCCCTGTGCCGCGCACAAGCGGACTGGCTGATCGGCATTAACGCCACCCGGCTTTTCTCTGTGCTGTATGGAGTTACCCTGAACGTGGGCCGCGTCCAGTCGCCCACACTGGCCCTGCTGGTGAACCGGGAAAACGAGATCGCCGGATTTAAGAAACAGAAGTTTTACACGGTATTGCTCTGCGCCGGTGAACTGACCGCCGAGGGCGACCGGCTGGAAAGCAAAAAGGCCGCCGAGGAACTGCGGGCGGCCTGCGGCGGCAAGACGGCCACCGTTGAGGCCGTGGAGAAAAAAGAACGGGCCGAGCTGCCGCCCAAGCTGTACGACCTTACCACCTTGCAGCGGGACGCCAACCGGCTTTACGGCTTCACGGCGCAACAAACCCTTGACTACACGCAATCGCTCTATGAAAAGCGCCTTGTCACCTATCCCCGCACGGATTCCCGGTATCTTACCGAGGACATGGCGGCGGGGCTGCCCTCTCTGGTGGAGGCCGTGGCCGGAGCGCTGCCGTTCATGGCAGGGCTGGAAAAAACCGTCAACGCCGGGCGCGTGGTGGACGGCTCCAAGGTGTCAGACCATCACGCCATTATCCCCACCTCTACTATGCCGGGGGCCGATCTGTCCGGCCTGCCTGCCGGGGAAAAGGCGGTGCTGCACCTGATCGCCGCCCGGCTGCTGTGCGCCGTGGGGGAAAAGCACATTACCGCCGAAACCGTGGCGGCCCTCTCCTGCGGCGGCCACACGTTCACGGCCAAGGGCCGGACAGTGACGGCTTACGGCTGGAAAGCCATTGACAACGCTTTCCGGGCTACCCTGAAAGAAAAGCCGGACGAGGGCAAGGAACCGACCCCGCTGCCGGAGCTTACCGAGGGGCAGGAACTTCCCCGCGTCAATGCCTCTGTCCGGGAGGGGACAACGGCCCCGCCCCGCCACTACACCGAGGACACGCTGCTTTCCAGCATGGAAACGGCGGGTACGGAGGATATGCCGGAGGACGCCGAGCGTAAAGGGCTGGGGACGCCCGCCACCCGTGCCGGTATCATTGAAAAGCTGGTACATACCGGCTTTGTGGAGCGTAAGCAAAAGAATCTGATTCCCACCCCCAAGGGTGCGGCGCTGATCGGTGTGCTGCCGGAGCTTATCAAGTCCCCCCAGCTGACCGCCGAATGGGAACACAAATTAAAGCAGGTGGAGCGCGGGGAGTTGGACGCCGCCGACTTCATGGCCGGGATTGCCGCCCTCACTTCCCAACTGGTGCAGGACTACGGCAAGCTGCCGGACGGGGCCGACCTATCCCTTTTCCAGCCGGTAAGAAAGGCCGTGGGAACCTGTCCCCGCTGTGGCGGGCGCGTGGTGGAGAACAAAAAGGGCTTTGTATGCGAAAACCGGGCCTGCGGCTTTGCCCTCTGGAAAGAAAACCGCTTTTTTTCCGCCAAGAAAAAGGAGCTGACGGCCAAGATCGCCGCTGCTCTACTGAAAGAGGGCCGGACCGAGCTGAAAGGCTGCCACTCTGAAAAGACAGGCAAGACCTATGACGCCATTGTGATTCTGGACGACACGGGCGGGAAGTTTGTAGGCTTCAAGATGGACTTTCCCGCCAAGCGATAAGGAGGGCCGCCTATGGAGCTTTCACGTCTGGAACAGGAAACCATAATCCTGTTTAACGAGGCCGAGCCGACCGCTGAAATCTATACCCACAACAAAAAGCTGCGAAAAAAATTGGAACGCCTATCCCAAAAACACCCGGACAAAATCGCGTTTAAGAGCGGGCAGCCGGGCGGGGCCGTCAGCTACACCGTCCCCAAGAAGTCTATTGTCGTTCAGGAACCGTACAGCGACGAACGGCGGGAGGCCGCAAGACAGCGGGCCATTCAGGGGCGTTTTTCACCCCCGAAACAGGGATAGGATTCCCACACGGGACAATGGGGAGCGCCCCGGAGGTATCAACTACCGTCCGGGGCGCTTTCTCTATGCCAGCGGGAATCAGACCCCAAAAAAGGGGTGTACTGCGGACAAATAGGGCCTTGCAAGACCTGACAGAATGGGCCTTTGCGGGCGCGGAACCGTGGGGGCCTGTATCTTTTATCCCATACCCCTGAAAAGAGCTTTCTATCATTCCGCACCACCACCCCGGCACGGGATTTGCCCACCGTGCCGGGGCTATTTTTTTAGGCAAAATCAAGGAAAGGAGCATTTTTCTATGGCATATCAGAAGCAACCGCCGGGCGACCGGCTAAAAGAGATTACCGACCAGCTGGAAAAAGGGCTGCAAGACCTGTTTTCCAGCGAGAAGTACGCCGACTATCTGAAAACCATGTCTAAGTTTTACGGCTATTCGGCAAGCAATACCCTTTTGATTTACATGCAGCGGCCCGACGCCTCCCGTGTGGCAGGCTATGGGGATTGGCAGAAAAACTTTCACCGGCATGTCAAGCGCGGAGAACATGGTATCAAGATACTGGCCCCCTGCCCTTACAAGCAGCAGGTGGAACGGGAACAGACCAGACCGGACGGAAAAACTGTCACCGTAACCGAGGAAGTGACGCGGGCGGCCTTTAAGCCCGTGACCGTGTTCGATGTGTCCCAAACGGAGGGGGAACCCCTCCCAACGCTGGGCGTGAACGAGCTGACCGGCGACGTGGAGCATTACCCGGATTTTTTCGAGGCGCTAAAGCAGGTAGCCCCGTTTCCTGTGGGCTTTGAGGCAATTACCAGCGGCGCAAAAGGCTATTGCAACTATGCGGAACAGCGGATAGCCATTCACGAGGGCATGGCCGAGGTGCAGAACGTCAAGACGGCTATCCATGAGATTACCCATGCCACCCTGCACAACTACTACGCCGAGAAAGAAAAGGAAGTGCCGCCGGAGCAGCGCAAAGATCAGCGTACCCGTGAGGTGGAGGCCGAAAGCGTGGCCTATACCGTATGCCAACACTACGGGATCGACACGTCCGATTATTCATTCGGCTATATCGCCGGTTGGAGCAGCGACAAACAGACAAAGGAATTAAAGGCGTCGCTGGGAACCATACGTAACACGGCGGCGGCCCTGATTACCGCCATTGATGAAAAGTATCAGGAGATCGTCAAGGCCAAGGAACAGGAGCAGGAACAAGCCGCCCCCGCAATGGAGGCCCCGGAGCAGGACGCGCCGGGACTGACGGAACCGGACACGTTTACCATCTATCAGCTCAAACACGGCGACGATCTGCACTACCACCGCTTTGAACCACTGGAACGGCTGCAAGCTGCGGGCCTTTCCGTGGAATCGGTCAACTACGACTTGATTTATACCGCGCCGCTGCAAAAATCCGATACATTGGAGGGGATTTATACACGGTTCAATATCGACCGCCCGGAGGACTTCAAGGGCCATTCCCTTTCCGTGTCGGACGTGGTGGTGCTTCATCAGAACGGCAGCGACCGGGCTTTCTATGTGGATAGCTTCGGTTTTTCCGAGGTTCCGCAATTTTTAGAGCAGCAGCGGGCCGCCGAAAAGGAAAATCCCCTTGCCGCCGCTGAAATGAGCAGCGAACAGAATTATAACATGATTGACGGTATTATCAACAATCAGCCGTTTATGCCGGACGCCACCATGAACGAACGGGCCAACGCCTTAATTGACCTTGTAGAGCAGGACGGGCAGCGGTTCGGGGACGGGGAACGCCGGTTGATTGTGGAGTATGCCGAACAGGTGCAGGACAACGAAAAACTGTTTGCCCTTGTGAACGAGCTGGCCGAACAGGGCTTTGAACAGAAAAATCACTATGTCAATCCTGCTATCGTGGAACGCACGGACGCCGAGATCGCCGCTGCCAAGGCGCGGGCCATGATCGGCGGGCCGCTTGACCCGTCAATTCAGCCGATTGTCACAATCATTTGGAGTGAAAGCGACAAGCTGCGGGACGGCCAACAAATGACGCTGGCCGAGGCCGACGACTTGTTTAAGCAGCTGGACGCCGCGCATGGGCCGGGCTATGACAAGACCGAGTTTCGCATTGATTTCACCTTTCAGGGGGAGCTTGACAGCTACGAGGGACGGCAGGACTTCGGGGACGGCGACGGCGGCCTGATCGACCATATCAATTCCTATCAAGAATATTACGCCCATGATGAAAGCTGGAAAAATCACATTTTACACAACGACGGCCCGGAGGCATTGGAACAGGACACGGCCCATAGGGAAATGATTCTGACCGAGTTTGTCCCCTACCTGCGGCTGCATTGTAACCTGTCGGAAATGGAACGGGCCGCGACCGACGCACTGGCCGCCGTTGTCAAAATTGAAGAACCGGACGGCATAGACCGCACCAACGCCGCCTATTACGCGGCGCGGCAATCCTATGTGACCGAGTGCCGGGGACAGCTGAACAGCGGTAATTATGAGATGCCAGAGGCCCCAAAAAAAGAGGATTTTATCGACCCGGAGCTGCGGGCCTATCAGAAGCAGGCGCGGGAGGAAGTCGAACAGGAGGCCCGCGACGCCGGTATGACTGTGGAGGAATATGCGGCGAATGACTACATGCCGCGTCCTGTGGTGGAAATGCGCTCTGCGTGTCATAGCAATTACACCGGCATGGTGGCTATGGTGGGCGCGGACGACAAGGTTTATATGGGCAAAGCGGAAAATTACGACAACAAGGGCCACTATGACAACCGGGATTCCTCTCTTTGCTTTATCTCTGAAAACACCGGCATTTATCCGTTTCTTTATGGGGAGGGCTGGGTAAAGTCACAAGCGGAAATGCTGGATAATGGCCTAACGCTGGACGAATACAAAGAGTTTGCCGAACTACAACAAGGGATTTTAAGCCGGTTTGAACAGCGCCGGGAACTGCTTTTTGACGGGCAGCCGTTCGATCCTCTCTTTTCTTCCCAGCCGGTACAGGAACAGGCTAACGCCCCGGCTGCGGAGGCCGTGGAAACGCCAACGGAGGAACAACCGGAGGGCGGTTATGAACAGCTCTCTTTTTCCCAGCTGATACAGGAACAGACTGACGCCCCGGCTGCGGTCACTGTGGAAACACCCGCGCCAACGAAAGAAGCGCCGGAGGCTTCTGCCACCGGGGACGACAAGACGACCGCCCCGACCTATTACGCAATCAACGAAACGACGGCCCGCCGCGCAAAGGAGGCAATCAGCTTTTCCGATTACAGGCCCGGCAGCGCAACGTCGGAATACCGGCAGATGGTGGACGAGGCCGCGCAAATAGCCGAACGGCAGAAAAAGCGTATTGATCCCATGCACCATGAAAAGATCGACCGGCTGCTTGATACGTATTGCCGAAAGCTGGCCGCGAACATGAACCACCACAACGAGATTTTGGGCCGCGTTCCCTCTGTGATGATCGCCGGGCCGTCCAACTTCCCCGTGCGGAAAAAGGAAAAGCAGAACGCCGCAATGGATAGTAATATGCGAGAATGGCGGGACATACAGGGCTTGCTTGACAAAATCAGAAGTACCGGCATGGGAGGAATCAGCGCGGACGACCCGGAGGCCGTTGCCAAGCTGCAAGCCAAACTTGACAATCTGGTTGAATCACAAGAAACCATGAAAGCCGTCAATGCCTATTACCGCAAGCATAAGACGCTGGACGGCTGCCCCCATTTGCCCCCGCAAACCCTTGAAAAGCTGAAAGCGGACATGGCCCAAGGCTGGCATTTAGAGGATAAGCCCTTTGCTTCGTGGGCGCTCTCCAACAATAACGCGGAGATTCACCGGGTAAAGGCCCGGATTGAGAGCTTGACGCGCAAGGAGCAGACCCCCTTTGTGGGCTGGGAGTTTGACGGCGGCAAGGTGGAGATCAACCGGGAAGAAAACCGGCTGCAAGTTTTCTTTGACGGAAAGCCCGACGCGGACACCCGCGCCGAGCTGAAAGGAGGCGGATTTCGCTGGTCGCCAAACGCGAAAGCATGGCAAAGGCAGCTGACCGATAATGCGTTTCGGGCCGCCGATTCCATCAAGGCCATAGCGCCCCTGACCGGCGAAAAGCCTACCGAACTACAACGCAAGGCGCGGAGGGAAAAGCCCTCTATCCGGGAACAGCTGGACGCGGCCAAAAGCGCCCCGGCTCCCAAACAGGAGGCCAAGACCGCCAAGAAAAAAGAAAAGGAGATTGAGCTATGATGAACTTTACCGTGGAAGAAATGAACCTGATTGACATTTACAAGGCCGACACGCGGGCCGGGCAGCTGGCCCAGCTGCGAGCCGTCCGACCTCTGTATGAGAACGACGCCGAACTGCTGGCCGTGGTTGACAGCGCCGCCCGGAAACTGGCGGCTATGACCGACGCCGATTTTCTGGAAACTGCCTTTGTCCCGGCCTATCCGGTTCTGTACGACGAGGGGGAAACGGAGGACTTTGCGTATGGCAAATAGAGAAAGAAATATCCAGCTGCATTTCATGGTGACGCCGAGGGAAAGGCAGCTGATCGCGGAGAAAATGTCCCTGCTGGGAACGCGCAACATTGGCGCGTACCTGCGTAAACAGGCCGTTGACGGCTATATCGTTCAGCTGGATTTAGGGAGCGTCCGGGAGCTTGTGGCGCTTCTGCGAGGCGCGACCAACAACTTAAACCAGATTGCCCGCCGAGCCAACGAAACCCGGAGCGTTTACGCTACCGATGTGGAGGATATGCAAAAGCGGTATGCCGAGTTGTGGGAGGCGGCCAACAAGATACTGTTAGAACTGGCGCAAATCAGTTAAACAAGACCGGGGACAGCGGGCGTTTCTGTCCGTTGTCCTCGACTTTTTCTGTGAAAGAAAGGAGGCTTGACGTATGGCCGCTACCCGTTTTATTTCCATGCACACCGGGAAGGGCAAAACCCCCGCCGTTTCCTTGACAGAACGTATTGACTATATTCTGAACCCGGCCAAGACGGACGGCGGCCTGTGGGTAAGCTCCTACAAGTGCGACCCGGCCACCGCCACCTCTGAAATGTTGCTGGCCCGGCAGATTTACCGGAACAACGGAGTACGGCAGCCGGGCCGCGACAAGGAAGTGCTGGCCTATCATATCCGGCAGGCGTTCAAACCCGGCGAGATCACCCCGGAGGACGCCAACCGGATAGGCTATGAACTGGCCCAGCGCATGACAAAAGGCCGGTATCAATTCGTCGTTGCTACTCATATAGACAAAAACCATATCCATAACCATGTGATTTTTTCCGCTGTGTCGGAGGACGCGGGGCGGCGGTTCCGGGACTTCTTAGGCTCTGCAAAAGCCGTCCGCAAAATCAGCGACCGGCTGTGTCTGGAAAACGGCCTTTCCGTCATAGAGAATCCCAAACGGGGCAAGAAAGATTACGGCAAGTGGTTAGGGGATAAGAAGCCGCTGTCCGCACAAGAAAAAATCCGGGCCGCTATCGACGCCGCCCTTGCCCAGCACCCCGCCGACTTTGCCTCGTTCGTGCGGCTCATGGAGGCGGCGGGCTTTCAATCCAAACGCCGGGGGAACAGCCTTTCTTTCCTTGCACCGGGACAGGAAAAGTATACCCGGCTGCGTGAAAAATCGTTAGGGGCCGACTATACCGAGGACGCTATAAAGGAACGTATCGCGGGCAGGCGTGTTGTTTCTTCCAGCCGGTCTAAAGCTCCCAAGCAGAAACCGGCCCGCAAGGTGAATCTGCTCATTGACATTCAAAGCAAATTGCAGGCTGGAAAGGACCGGGGCTATGAACAATGGGCTAAGGTATTCAACCTAAAGCAGATGGCCCAAACGCTTTCTTTTTTGGAGGAAAACGGGCTGCTGGAATATGCCCAGCTGGAAACACGGGCCAAGGATAGCACGGCCCGGTTTAACGAGCTGTCCGGCATAATCAAGCGGGCCGAGGGGCGCATGGCCGAGATCGCCGCGCTACAAAAGCAGATAGCCAACTATTCCAAGACGCGGGAGGTTTACGCGGCCTACCGCAAGACCGGGTACAGCAAGAAGTTTCTGGCCGTCCATGAAACGGAAATCCTGCTGCACAAGGCGGCCAAGGCCGCGTTTGACAAGCTGGGCCTGCAAAAGCTCCCCACTATAAAAATGCTGCAAGCGGAGTATGCCGAACTGCTGGCTGAAAAGAAAAAAGCCTATGCGGAGTACGCCGCTGCTAAGAAAGAAATGCAGGAGGTTTTAACCGCTAAGGCCAACGTGGATAAGCTGCTGGGCAGCGAACCGGAGAAGCCGGAAAAGGAAAAAGAACAGGCCCAGCGATAGCGCCGGGCCGTTCGTGTTTTCAGCGCCCGTAAGGGTGCGTGGCCGCTCCACTTGTGGAGCGTTCGCAAGGCAGCGAAAGCGGCCCTTGCCGGGGGATTGGGGGCGGCCCCCAACAAGCGGTTTGAACAGTTTTCGCATAGCGGAAAATGGGCAAACGCGCAACGGTGTGTACCGTTGCGCCCTGCTTGCCGCTATTGTTTTAGCGGAAATAGAAAATTATATTCTATAGCAATAGTATGTTTATCTTGACATTTTATGGCGATAATGGTATATTGAAATAAAGATATATACTATAGCAATAGTACAGAAAGGAATGGTATACCTATGATAAAACTATATGACAGTGAATTTAAAGTTATGGAAGTCCTCTGGAAGAAAGGTCCACAGTATGCTAAGGATATTAGCTTAATATTAATGGACGAGATTGGTTGGAGTAAAAACACAACATATACCATTTTAAATAAACTTATAAACAAATCCTATATATTGCGAGAAGAACCTCAATTTAAATGTATACCACTAATAACTAGACAACAGGTACAGACTTGTGCATTGGAAGATATAAAAAACAAAATGTTTGGTGGTTCCCCTAGTATCCTTTTAAGTAGCTTGTTAAACTTAGAAAATTTATCTATGGCTGAACTTGATTATATGCAACTACTTTTAGATAAATCTAAGGAGAAAAGGGAGAATGACAAATAGCGGTATATTAACAACTGGTATATTTTTTCTCTTAGTAATTTTATTAAGAGTTTTTCTATTTAAAACGCCGATACCTTGTAATACTTATGATACCTTATGGAAAATAGCGATTTTGAAAGCTTTATTGCCAGAACTAAAATCAAAATTAAGTATATATAATTACTTTCACAATTCAAATCAAAATTTATATATATCACAAGTGGAAATCACGCCTAACACTATTGTAAATGTAAATAATTTGAATATTAAATTATTATTATATTGGTGTGTATTTTTTTTAATAATATTAATTATTATTTTTGACTACATAAAAGCTTATAAGCTGGTGCATACAACTGAACTGACAAAAGTTGAAGGAATTGCTAAATTGGGATATGGAAATGTTAAAACTCCTGTAACGATAGGCATAATTAAGCAGTACATTATTTTTCCATACTATATTAAAAATATTGGAGAAAATGAATTTAGGCTAGTACTCTTACACGAAATTATACATATTAGACGCGCTGACAACTTTTGGAAATTACTCTCTTTTATTACAATAGCTAAGTTTTGGTATAACCCTATAGTTTGGCTTGGAATAAAATTGTTTTTTAAAGATATGGAAATATGTGTGGACTATAAAGTAATTAATACAACAAAAGTTGAACCATATTTATATGCCAGCCTATTAATTTCGACTGCTAAACTTGCCCAATCGCAATACAATGTCTTTAGCAACTTTACATCTGCAAAAACATTAAATGAAAGGTTAAACAAAATTATGAATTATAAGAAAAAATCTATATTATCCACATTATCAGCATGTATTTTAATAACGTTTGTGGCTACAGCTTGTGGTACTTCTAAAGTAGCATCTCAAGAAGTGGTTTATTCTGATGAAGCTATTATCTCTACAAATTTAACAGAGCATGGCTTAAAAAGTGAAGAAACATATATAATTAATGACCAAAACAAGAATTTTATTTTAAAGAACGGTTGCGCTCTTATCTTTACAAAAGAGGAAAAATGGAAACTTGAGAAAGGGGAAAAAGCAGCATTAGAAATTGCACTCGCTAATACAGAATTTAATATTGAAGTAGGATACATAAAAGACAATGGCAATATGAATTTACTATTTTCAGGTTTGCCAAAAAGTACTCAAACGGTTGAATTAATTGCACCTGACGATGGAAATTATGCTTTTTATTTGTTAGGTATATCGTCAGATGCGGTGCAAGTAAAACAAGTCAGCTTGAAAGTGGGCAATTCGTTAAATTTACATATAGATAATCATATAGGGGGTAATCAACATGAAAAAGAAAATTTTTAAACTTTGTACAGGGCTTATTTGTGCATTAACTTTAATGGCAACACCAGTTTCTACATTTGCAGCAGAACCTGAGGCAACTACTACTATTGAGATTGACCTTGATAATTTATCATCAGTTACAGAGACACAAGATGGAATAGCGCCTTTGATAAATATAGGCAAAGGATCTTTAAAAAATGGTTACACGATGACTTATAGTGACAGTGATGGTAGTAAATTTTATATTAAGGGTGGAACGACTGTTAAATTTGTTGTTAAAACCAGTGAAAGCGCGCATGTAGCAATGGGATACAAAGATAGCGATGGTACAAAACATCAATTGTATGATGGAGAAGGACGAAGTAATTCTTGTAGCATATCAATCGATAATACCGGCTATTATCAATTTTATGTAACTAACATCGGTAGCAATACTATTAGCATAACAGGCGGCTCAATTACATTTTAATTTTGAAATAATTATCTATATTTAGCGAATTGCATTTTTCGTGGTTGGCAGCAACCAATCACGAAAATTAAGAAAACAATGTTTCTAGTGTAATATTGGCACCTGTTTTATATCCCTGCACAAATACAGCCTCATATTCGCAATTTTTACTCCTATAAATATTATTTATTATTTTATCGAACATAGTCTTTTGCTCTTGTGAAAGATTTTGTGTAAACATGGCGCATAAAGATTCGTTATATTTTGCGTTATCCGCATAATGCTTATTTATATTATTCCATATTTCTTTAATATCTGCTATACGATATAGTTCAACTATTTTTTCGGTTTTTATATTATATTTGTCACTGGTGATTGTAATTCTTCCTCTATAATATCTTATATATATTACGGTGCCGGGAGTGAAGCCACAATCTTCTAACAAAGAACCTTGTAAATTTATTTTTGGAACAGTTTTGTCATTTACTTTCAGTGTCTTAACACTTTTTCTTTTTGTTATCATATAATCCTCCTTTATGTAAATATAATATTCATTTAATATTTTTATCAAAGTTTATGTAAACCACTCCTTTACAAATAAATATAAATTAACGCTATTCCAAATAATATATTACATCTTTTCACTCAATTACACAACAAAAAGTCAATAAACAACAAATAAAGCCGTATATTTTCTTTATTATACAACTTTTATGTAATTATTGTAGCAAAAATCATTCTTTTTCTTTAGAAAAGGTACTGCTTATGAATTACTAGATTGTATTAATAAAATAAATTTCATAAAATACGCCGCAAATCATACCAGATTTGCGGCGTATTTTCTTTCGACAAATTTCAATCCAATTTTACAATTTACACAAATTAATTGCAGGTCACCACCCCTCCGTTTCGATTTTTTAAACCAAAATCAAAAAAAGAAACGGAGGAAGATATATGACCATTAATCTTAGGGATTTTTACCCTTTCTATCATTGTGACACTATCATTGAAGTATCTGACGAGATCGGCGCTGTGCTGTTGGAAAGCAAGCGCGAGGAAAAGAATTACATAGACCGCCTTTCCTACCATAAAGCCTATTACTCCCTTGACCGGGGCGATGGCATAGAGAACGAAACGATGAAGCAGCCGCCGACGCCGGAAGAAATTGTATTTGATAAATGGGACAAGGCCCAGCTATACGCTGCTTTTGCCCAGCTGCCGGACAAGCAGGCCAAGCGCCTGTACGCCTTTTTCTTTTTGGGCATGAGCAAAACCGAGATCGCACGGGCCGAAAAAATCAGCGTAAAGGCCGTATGTAATGCCATTGTCCGGGGGCTGGAAACGCTGAAAAAAAATATTGAAAAAGTTTAGTTTTCCGAGTTCAAAAGAGGCGTATTTTTCCGCTGGTTATTAAGAGGGGCATATATCCCCCGCCCCTCACTGGAACCTTGAAAACTGAATAGGAAAACCCGGATACATACCTGCGCGGGCAGGGTACAGGGAGCCGGGCGGCGGGTACGCCATAATCTTTTTCCAGCTGGTAAGGGGGCGATAATTTTAGAAGCTGTGGAAAAGGGAGCGAACACTACCAACGCCGCAAGCGGGGCAAGGCGGCCCCGTGGCAATGAGCTGTATGTAAATGATACTTCCGTCTGGCTAACGTCACTGTAAGGGACGGCGCACCCATCAGCATGGGCCGTGGTGAAACTCCAATGAGGGCAAACACGCCGTTTGTCCGTCCGGGCAACTCCATAAAACATTAGAAAATCGAAACGAAACAAACACGGGAAGTCGCGCCCTTTTGCGCCGTTCGCCTTTTAGACTATGCGGACACGTTTACAGGGGCGCGGCTTTCATTTTAAGGAAAGGAGGCGCGGCGCTATGGCTGTAAAAAAGCAAACTGCACCGCATGTTGAGATTTTTCCACTGTTAAAAACTGTGGAGCAAATGAGCAAAATAAGCGGCATTGGTGAAAACAAGTTGCGGGAGCTTATGGACAATGGAGAAATTGAGTATGTCCAGAATGGCAACCGTCGCCTGCTTTGTGAAGCGGCGATATGGGACTGGTATAACCGTCATAAGGTCCCCGTCCGCGTCGCTGTGGAGGCATAGCTTATGGCGGTAAGGACAAGACAGGTTAAGAACAAGCGCGACGCTAACGGCGTATTGACCGGCAGGGCCGGAACTGTGTATGATGTGAATATCAAATACACAACGCCGGACGGAAAAAAGGCCACCTATGAAAAAGGCGGCTTTCTCACCCGCAAAGAGGCTTTGCAGCATGAGGCTGAAATGAAAACCAAACTGCAAGCCCCCACCTTTGCCGCCACTGTCAAGGCCCAGCGCAAGCAGACCGTCAAGGACTATCTGGAAGAATGGGTAGAAAGCTATGCGCGGGTAAATTTACGGCCCGCCACCTATTACGGGTACAAGCGAACCATTCATAACTATATTGTGCCATATATCGGCCATGTGGCCCTGAATCAGCTTTCCCCCTCTATGATTGACAAGGCATTTCAGGAAATGCTGGATAAGGGCCTAAAGCCGGGAACCGTGGCCGGAGCAAAGCGCGTTTTAAGCGTGGCGCTCAATCATGCCCGGAAATATCGGTATATGGAGAGTAACCCGGCCCGCGACACATTAACCAAACTAGGAAAGGCAGACAAAACTCCCGATCCTTACACGCCGGTACAAATGGCTGACCTGTTAAAGCGTGTAGCAGGAACAGAGTGGGAAATGCCCGTTATGCTGGGCGGTCTGTATGGTATGCGCCGCTCTGAAATATTGGGGCTGCGATGGCGCAACGTCGATTTGGAAAAAGGAACCTTTGACGTGGTGGAACAGCTGCCTTTTCATGTGCCGCCGAAAACGATGGTCATAGAAGAAATGGCCCCGCCAAAATCCAATGGCCGGACGCTGCCGATTACCGAGCTTGCGCGACCGTTCTTTGAAAAACAAATGGCTTTTCTAGCGGCCCAAAAAGAGGCTGCGCAAAATGCAGGTAAACCATACTATGATAATAATCTGGTGGTCTGCAAGCCTAACGGCGCGCCACAAGCTGCCACATGGATTTCAAGCGGTTTCGGCAAGTTATTGGAAAGCCTTGATATGCCGCATATCCGTTTCCACGATCTGCGCCACACGGCAGCCACCAACATGCACCAACTGACCGGCGACTTTTACACGGTCGGGGAAGTGCTAGGGCACACGCTCGCCGGTATTGGCGCGTCATTGGGAATGTCAATGAACTTTGAAGCTGTCACGGCCCGGTACGTCGATGTGCGTCTGGAACGCAAAAAGGAAGTGCTGGACGCCTACCATGCAGCAATCCATCCCCAGCCCAAACAGCCCGAACGACAAAAGCCGGGGCGTCGGGCGTCACGGGAGAAGCAGAAAAGAAGCGCGGAAATGGGGCGATAATCACGTTAATGCTTATCGCCCCTTACCACTTCTTATATATGTTTATACAAGTTGGGCGGGATTTGGGCGGGATTTTGAAAATCTCACCTTTAAAAACCCGCGAATATCACGGGCAGAAAAAACTCTTAAACGCCCTATTTATAAGGCTTTCAAGCCTGTGCGCGTCTTTATAGAACGCTTCGAGAAGAACACAAACTTTTACTATTTTTTATTATATTCTATTTCTGTATTCCAGATAATCCAAGAATCTTTTAACCGCCGGAGAAGCGTTTTTCCTGCTTTTGAGAGCCAGCACTATATTTCTGTATACAGGAAACTCCAGCTCCTTTACAACAATATTATAGGGTATTCGCTTTAATATCAGCTCTGGAAGTATGCTTATTCCCAGACCGCTTTCCACCATAGACATTATGGCGTAATCATCTATAGTCTTAAAATGTATATTAGGCCTTACATTGTTTCTCTCAAAAATCTCTGAAATTTCAGCCTTACCGGCCTTTTCAAGCAGCATAAACGGATAATCCTCAAAGGCTTTGAGAGGAAATTTTCCGCACCCCGCCATAGGGTGGTTAGCAGGAAGCACCGCAAGAAGCCTGTCCTGTTCCAGAAAAACAGTATCCAGACAGCTGTCTACCGGCAGTATAAGAAACCCGCAGTCAACACGCCCCTTAACCGTCCACTCCTCAATTTCTGCGTAATCGCCAACTAACAGCTCATAGTCAATGTTTGGATATCTCTGCTGGAAATGCTTAATTATATGCGGAAGCCAATGGGCGGCAACACTTGAAAACGTACCGATTCTTATAAGCCCTGACTGTATGCCATGCATGTCGTCAATCTGCTCCACAAGCCTGCTGTGTTCATCACACACATTCTTGATAAACGGCAGAAGCTTGATTCCATCTGATGTAAGCTTAACGCCGGAATGACCTCTTTCAAGCAAAGTAACATTCCATTCGGTTTCAAGGTCATTAATCATACGGCTTATACCGGACTGTGAGTAGTCAAGCACCCTTGCAGCTTCAGTAAAGCTCCCATATTCTATAGTTTTTAATAACGCCTTATATTTTTGAATGCTCATGTTTCCTCCATGCTGTTTTATCATTATAACTATGATAAACATTCGTTTTTGTAATATATAATTATATGATATACTCTATTCCGGAGTTAAACAAGACATAAATATATATTGTCATACGGAGGATAAAATGTGTTCGTCAAAGTCATACATCAAATTTATATCATCACTGCTGATTTTTGGTTCAAACGGAATAGTGGCAGGCTTTATCGCTCTTAAAAGCACAGAGATAGTCTTTTACAGGTCACTTATAGGAAGCGTGTTTTTGATTGCTCTGCTTTCTGTCAGAAAACATCGCCCTGCCCTGCTTAAAAACAGACGTCATTTTTTATATCTTGCTGCCGCAGGTGTATCTATGGGCGCCAGCTGGATGTTTTTATATGAGGCCTACAATCTTGTTGGGGTAAGCATGGCCACCCTTATTTATTACTGCGGCCCCGTTATTGTTATGGCGCTTTCGCCTTTTATTTTTAAAGAAAAGCTGACACTGCCAAAGCTTATGGGATTTGCAGCAGTACTTGTTGGAATGTTTCTTGTCAATTCAAACTCGTTATCAGGAGGAGGCTTCTCATCAGGAATACTCTACGCCTTTGCCGGAGCCATTTTCTTTGCATTGATGATGGTATTCAATAAGAAAGCCACAGGTATAACCGGGCTCGAAAATTCGGCAATACAGCTCTTTGGGGCCTTTGCTGTGACAGCTTTTTTCCTTATTTTAAATGGCGGCCTTCCAACATCACTTCCACGTCAAAGCATAATTCCGGTGCTTATAATAGGTATAGTAAACACAGGTATAGGCACAGCTCTTTATTTTTCAGGAATGAAAGCGCTTCCGGTGCAGACAATTGCAGTTTGCGGATACATTGAACCACTTTCAGCCCTGATATTTTCTGTAGTATTCTTAAGTGAGCATCTTACCGCACCGCAAATTACAGGCGCGGCGCTTATACTTTCCGGAGCAGCTGCTGGTGAGCTGTTAAGCGGCAGAAAGGTGCGCCTTGGTTATGTTACAATTAAACTGCCTTATGTAAGTATTGCAAAGGGACACAATTAAACTTGAAAACATTAAACAAAACCCTCCGAGCTGATTTATTCAGCCAGAGGGTTTTGTGTTTTTGTGTTTTTGTGTTTTTGTGTTTTTGTGTTTTTGTGTTTTTGTGTTTTTGTGTTTTTGTGTTTTTGTGTTTTTGTGTTTTTGTGTTTTTCCACATTCTCATTGTTTATCACGGCATTTATAAACACAATAGCTCGCCGCATAGTTTACAGAATGTGCATAATTATTTTTCTCTGGTTTTGATTTCTTCCTTTTCATTTTCGGCCGGTCCGTCTGTATCCGGTTCTTCAAATGATTTTATATAGTACTCCTTAAGCTTTTCATAAACCCTGCCATGTACAGAGTCTTTAGGATATTTCCCGTCCTTGTCAGGGCTTCCGGCAGGAAACTCCAGCATAAGCTCAATACCATCGTCTATTGATGAAACTGTGTATATATGGAATTTTCCTTCCCTCACAGCCTCAACTACCTCATCTTTAAGCATAAGGTCTCCGGCATTTGTCTCCGGTATCATAACCCCTTGGCTTCCTGTAAAGCCCCTTCTTTCGCACAGGTCATAAAAGGCTTCTATCTTCTCATTTACACCGCCAATAGCCTGAATATCGCCAAACTGGTTTACAGAACCTGTAACTGCAATCTGCTGGTTAACCGGTATCCCAGACAGGCTTGAAAGTATACAGTACAGCTCTGTGCTTGAGGCGCTGTCTCCGTCTATGCCGCCATAATTCTGCTCAAAGCATACGCGGCATGAAAGGGATATAGGGAAATCCTGAGCATATTTTCCCCCCATGTATCCGGCTATAATATTCATGCCTTTGGTATGGGTGCTGCCGCTCATTTCGGCTTCCTTTTCGATATTTATTATTCCGCTTTTACCCATATACGAAACCGCTGTTATTCTGCTCACATTGCCAAACGAGTACCCGCCCATGTCAATAACCGAAAGGCCGTTAATCTGCCCTACACGCCTGCCTTTTGTGTCCAGCATTATTACTCCGCTGTCAATCATCTCAAATATTTTTTCCTCATAAAGCATAAGCCGCTTTTTACGCTCATCTCTGGCCTGCTTTACATATTTATCTGTCACAACTTCCGCCCCGTCAATTTTTGCCCAGGCATCGGCCTCACAGAGTATCTCGCATATTTTGTTAAACCTTGTTGAAAGCTTGCTGTTCTTATCTGCCATTCTTGACGCGCATTCTATAACCTCTGCCACAGCTTTTGCATTAAACGGCATGAGCTTTTCTTTAATTGAATATGATTTAATAAACCTTGCTGTATTAAACACATTTTCAGGGCTTCTTTCCATTTCGTAGTCGAAGTCCGCAAGTATCTTGAAATATTTTTCAAAATCCTCCTCATACTCGCTTAGGACTTCAAAATAATAGCTGCTGCCCACAAGTATTATTTTAAAGCTTGCGTCTATTGGTTCCGGATTAAGTGTTGGTACCGGCACAGTCTGAAACTGGTCCCTAAGACCGTCTATCTTTATTTTGCCCGTGCGCATTACACGCCTTATAGCCTCCCACGCCTGATAGTTTGAAATGACATCTCTGGCCTGTAGTATAAGATAGCCTCCGTTTGCCTTGTGGAACAGCCCCGGCTTTATTTTCATAAAATCCGTTATAAGGTTTCCAAACTCATTGTCATATTCCATTTCTCCAGCAAGTGTAGCACCTGTAGGACTGTAGTCCACCACAACCGGCGCTCCCATGTTTTTGGAATTGTCAACAATAAGGTTCACTTTATATTTTGACACAGTGTCATCAGGATTTTTTTTGCCAAGAAGCGGCAACAGCCCTGCCGCCCCGTCTTCGTCATCAACATATGAAGGTATAAATTTTGAAATATTATCCAGCAAATCCTCCTGTACATCTGCTATATACTTAATTACCTCCTCGCTGTCGCCATACTTTTCCTGAAGCATATTAATATTATAGCCTACAGCGAACATGCCTGTTTTATAATCAAGGTCGCTTACCTCCTGCCGGCAGTCCTTCTCGCATTCGTGAATCTCCCTGAGTACCGAGGATGCCTTCATAGTAAGCTCGCCTGTGGCAGTATTTATGCGTTCCTTTTCCTCATCGTCAAGCTCTTCATACTTTTCCTCGCTTATTTCCTCCCCGTCTATAACAGGCATAAAAAATACGCCGGAACTTGAGCTTTTTACAGTAAAGCCATATTCCGACGCAAGATGGCTCATGCGTCTCATCAGCTTGTTTCTTCTGTCATCATAGCTTCTTATTATCTCATTTTTCTGCTCATCATACTCATCGGAGGAAAAAACCTTGCTCAGCTCAGAATTGAAGAACTCTGTCAGCTCATTCATGTCGTCCCTGAACTGTCTTCCCTTTCCAGCTTCAAAGCTGATAGCCCTGGGGCATTTCGGCTCATCAAAATTGTATACATAACAGTAGTCCTTCGGCCTTGGTTCATTCTCAGCCGCCTTTTGGGCGCACATTTTGGCATAGGTTGTTTTGCCAAGCCCCGACGAGCCGCACATATATATGTTGTAGCCAGAAGCCTTTATCCTTAGCCCAAGCTCCATAGCTCTTTCAGCCTTTTTCTGGCCAATTATTCCATCAATAGGCTCCAGCTCATCTGTAGTTTTAAAATTAAGCTCCTCCAAAGGGCACTTGCTGTTGAGTTCACAATATTTAAGCTCATTTATACTCAAATTATCCCCTCCTTTAATTTAAAATAACTCCGCCGCAATAAGGCAGACTCCTCATTCAGACATAAAGCTTTCAAAATACTTCCACATAACAATGGCGTCCTCATTTGTATCCTTATAGTAGTTCTTTCTGAATCCTTCCGGTTTAAAGCCGTACTTGGAGTAAAGCTTCTGAGCCGGATAATTGCTTATTTTCACCTCAAGGGTGATACCTATCATTTCCCGCTCCTCAGCGGTCTTTATCAACGCCTCCATAAGGGCAGAGCCTACTTTCCTGTTTCTGTACTCATCCATGACAGCAACATTTGTAATCTGTCCCTCAGTCACTACATGCCACATTCCAGCATAACCCACAATCCTTTCCCCGTCTTTTGCCACAAAATAAACCGCCAGCTTATTCTGTGTCATTTCCCTTACAAAATCCTCACGTGTCCATGCTATGGCAAAGCATGATTCCTCCACCTCTAGCACACCGTCTATATCCTCAACTGTCATTGGCATAATATCAATCATTTTCTGCACTCCCCATTGCCTTCTTCTCCTCAAGCTCCCTTTCAGCCTGAGGCTTTCTAAGGTAAAACGGCGCAAAATCACTGTACTTTACCGTCCGGCTTTCCTCTGCATATTTAAACGCCAAAGCCGCTACCGATGAAGCTCTCTGCATATTGCAGTTTTGCGGCGCAAGTATAAAGTTTTCTTCAGCCGCCAGCCTTTCTTTATACACCGGCACAGCATCACCCAGAAATATAACCTTTTTTCCCGCTTTAGCAGCTTTTTCAATTACGTCTTCTATGCTCCTAGCCTCCTGAGGATAAACCTCCAAAAGGCTTCCATCTTTAAACTCATAAAAGGCATTGTATACCTGTGACCTTCTGGCATCCATAATCGGACAAATTATCCTATCCGTTTCAAATATATTGTATGCCAGCGCTTCTAATGTTGGCACAGGGATAATGTCAATTCCCAAGCCGTGTGCAAGGCCTTTTGCTGCCGCGGCACCTATTCTGAGGCCTGTAAACGAGCCCGGCCCGGCTGTAACTGCAATATAGTCAAGCTCATGAATATTAAATCCCGAAGAAAGCACTATTTCGTCAACAGAAGGCATCAGTGTCTGAGAATGCGTCATTTTAAAATTCAGTATATATTCTGCTATTATTTTGTCGTCATCAGCTATAGCGGCCGATACCGCCGAGCCGGAAGAATCAATTGCCAGTATTTTCATAAGTCCTACCTCCGACAGTTATTTTTCTGTAATCCGTGCCCTTTTTTAAATCTTTTTCTATATCAATCCAAACCGCGTTTTCCGGTATTATCTCTCTGACCAGCTCTGCCCACTCAATAAGGCAAACCCCATCTGAAAAAAAATAGTCCTCATATCCTGTATCGTCCATCTCCTCAAGGCTTGCTATCCTGTAAACATCAAAATGATAAAGCTTCAGCCTTCCTTCATATTCATTTATTATAGTGAATGTTGGGCTTGTTATATATTCATCCTCAACTCCAAGACCTCTGGCAAAGCCGCGCGTAAAAACCGTCTTCCCCGCTCCCAAATCTCCGCTCAGACAGAATATATCCCCGGAATTTGCCTTACTGCCAATATCAAAACCTATTTTTTCTGTCTCCTCAGGGCTGAATGATTCCATTAACATCAAAGCCTCTCCTTTCAATATCTGTAAAACGCTTCAATCTCATTGTCCGTTTCAGTTATGTTCTTTCTGCTTATAACACACAGTTTCCCTTTTTTAAGATATTTGTTAAATTCCATTATAACTGCCGAATTGTCAGAGCCTGCATAATAGAAATCCTTTACATCGCCAGAAAGCTTTTTTTCATCACCAACATAAAAGCTGTAATAATCACCGTTGTTTTTAAGGTAATAAACAGTCATCACATCATATCCAGCCTCAAATTTTTTAACATCCTCATCTTCCTTAAATGTATAGCCGGAGGATGAGTAATAAAAGTCACCTGACGAGTCAAGAAAAGCAAAGTCATTTTTAAGCCCCGTAAACGAAGCTTTTATTACACTTTTGCCGACCTCAATTCCATCGGCTGTATTGCCTCCGGATACATTCATATTAAATACATAAAGCTTTCTTTCATCTCCCGACACCAGCATCAGCTTTCTGCCGTCAGCTGAAAGAGCCGCCGTATCAGCGTCCATTTGACTTACTCCAAGCTCAAAAGGCTTGTCCTTGAAATTGGAAAACATTGTGACGCTTTTGCTGTTATTCACCTGTTCATATACTAAATACTCACTGCTTTTTCTTCCCACTGCAGCAGCGTCTGAACAGCCTTCAAACATTTTCTTCAATTTCCCGCCTGATACAAAATACAATGTGTATGTACCTTTTGTGTCAGGCTCAAAAATCAAAGCGTCTTTCCCATTCTGGGCAAAACGCATAGCTGTTATGCCTTCTGACACAAACAGCCACTTCTTGCCGTTAAAATAGCTTATGCTGAACCTGTCATCATGTTTTTCCGCTTTATAATATGTTTTTGAATCAAAATGCGCTTTAAACTCCCCTCCGCCGGTTTTGCTCAAATCAATAAAACCATTGGCAAAGCTTGAATAACTGTCAAGTACACTGCTTTCCCCATTTATGTCATAAATCATAGTTTTTTCATCATTATAGTATATTACAGGCCGGCTTACTCTGCCAAAGCCTAAAAATATGTTAAGCGCCAAAATAACAGCTACAAATAAACAGCCAGCTGCCACTATAATATTTCTGATTTTCTTGTTTTTGCTGTCTAAAACAGCCGTATCATTTGCGAAAAACCTCACAGACAGCACTTCCTTCTAAAATTATAGTATGCCGTAAACGGCGATAATTTTTTTAATTATATTAAAGAGTATATCATTATTCGCCTCTCTTATCAACAAGTCAGGCATATCAGTATACAAAAAGTAAAAGGCGTGCCAGTATACATTGGCACGCCTGAATTATTCAGTGAAATTATGGGGATACAAGCATCCTTCTGTCAGACCTTCCGTTTTTTTCCATTCTGATACCGTGGTCCTTATAATTTTTGAGCACAAAATGGGTTGCCGTACCTATAACCGCATCTATAGGCGAAAGCTTGTCTGAAACAAAAAACGCTATTTCCTTAAGGCTCTTTTCTTCAAGTATTACTGTAAAATCAAAACCCCCGGACATGAGATAGCACGCCTTGACCTCATCAAAGCCGCATATCCTTTCAGCTATCTTATCAAATCCGTTACCCCTCTGCGGTGTAACCTTTACCTCAATAAGTGCCGTTACAACCTCACGGTCAGTCTTTTCCCAGTTTATAAGTGTATTGTAACCGCAGATTATCTGTTCTTCTTCCATTTCCTTAATTTCTTCTGAAATTTTGCTTTCATCTGCGTTAAGCTCATCGGCGATATCCTTTACCGATAGCCTGCTGTTTTTGCTAATAAGCTTAAGAATTTCTTCCCTCATAACTTATCCTCCTAATATTAAACCGCTGTTTGTCAGCCGCCAAATACTGTTCCGCTTTCATTGGCGTTTACTTCATTTTCTGTGCCATCAGCACTGCCTTCAGGCGGTATTGCCTCCTTAGCCCCGTTTTCCTCCGGTGACTTGGTTTCTTCTGTATTCTCTCCGGTGCCGACTGTAACTTCATCTGGTGTAGCCCTGTACACAGAGCTTGAGAAGAATTCCCTGCTGACTTCCTTGCCGTTTTCATAAACCACCTTATAGGTCGAAACCTTCTTGCCCTGCTTGCCGTGATATGTAACCTCCCTGTAGTCCTTAGGCTTTTCCGGATCCTCGGTTATCTTTTCCGCAGGCTTTGGTATTATGGAATCAACTACATTTTCAAATTTAATCTCTCTTCCGGAGGAATGCTCCTCATACCCATAAATATTGGTTACAAGCTTGTTTCCAGAAAGATAAGCCTCAATATAAATCGGATACTCCGTATTATTCTGGAATTTAAGGTCTTTATAATCCCCAGCCACAGCCGCGTCCTGCCCAAGAGGAACATACGCAACAGCCAGAGAGTGGTTAGACCTTTCAACTACATTAAGCTCAGACAGAATAACCGCATTATACAGCGTCGTTGTAACCTGACATACTCCTCCTGCCAGACCGTCCTCAATTTTTCCGTTTACAATAACAGCTGCGTTTCTGTAGCCGTTTGCATAAGTCTGCGGTCCAAGAGCTTCATTCATCGAAAATGTTTCTCCGGGAGCCAGCATTGTTCCGTTTATATTCTCACAGCCTACCTTAAGGTTAATATTCCTCCCCAAAGTTTCACTGCCCGTAAATGTAGTGTAGTAGGTACCTATAAGCGATGTGGCCTTTTCATTGTCTTGTCTTGTAACTTCAGGCTCTGTTTCCCTTCCTGTAATTTCAACTGAGCCTTCTTCCATATTGTCTATAAGGCCTGTGAGCTCAGTTAATGTGGTCTCCACATCCATCTCGTAACCCGACTTTTCGTCAGTGATTACAAACCTTCCGTTTTCACGCTTCATTGTTGAATTTACAGGCTCCTGATTAAGCTCCTCAGCTATCTTTAAAAGCCTTTCCCTTACAGCTTCACTGTCATATGTAAACTTCGCCTCAAAGTCCTTAGGATTGGTTTTAAGGTCAGAAACTATCTTGTAACGTTCCTTAACCGTTCCCACACGTCCATAGTCATAGGCCTCACGCAGTGTTTCTTCTATATCGTATTCAGCGCCTATATCGCCGTATTTTATGGTATAAACCTGTTCCCCGTTTATAAGGCTGACCGATTTTTCACTTATAAGGCTGTTTATATTTGTGTTGAGCTCCTCAGCCGCCTCGTCTGGTGTAAGGCCGCCAAGCGGTACATTATTTACTGATACCCCATCGTAAAATGTTTCAACCTCTATTGCCTCGACCATTTTCTTTACATGCGCTCTGTAAGCTAAATATCCCCCCACACCTACGGCAGCGGCGCAAAGAATTACTATCACAATTACTTTAAAAATACTGTTGCTGCTTTTGCTCTTATTATTAGCCATATTCAAATATCACCCGGTTTTTATTATATATTTTATAGCTATGTTTTACAAGAAAAACCGTTCTAAATAATAAATATTTTTTACTGCCAATTCCGGGCTTGAGTTATACCATTATCTGGCAAAAAACGGTGCAGCTATACTAAGTACCATAAGTGCCGCTATAAACAGCGATATGGCAGATACAGCAATCCTGCGTCTGTTGTTTCTGTTTCTCATATAAACCTCCGTCTGAATCAAATTCCGGCCCTGTCGGTTTTACCCGCCGTGCCGGTTTACTGTTTTATATTCTTTAAAATTGTATTAATACCCAACAGTATACCACACTTTATATTGCTAAAATAAAAGAATTGTATTAAAATTACTTGTAATAAACAATGATATACAAAAACTAATCAAAGCTTCACAGAAGGGAGAAGCAAAAATGAACATAGGGCTGTTTACCGACACATACTTTCCTCAGATTAATGGCGTAGGCACTTCAGTGCATATGCTTTATGAGGAATTAACGGCATTAGGCCATAATGTATATATATTCACGCCTTCTGACCCAAGAAGGGTATCCTCCGATGAAAATATAATATCCATGAGGAGCATGCCCTGTTTTATAATAAAATCATTCCGCATAGGCCTGCTGTATTCGCCGCATGACCTTTGGAAGATAAAACGCCTTAATCTGGATATTATCCATACACAGACAGAATTTTCGCTTGGCACATTCGGAAAAATAATAAGCAAGGCTCTGAATATACCCATTGTCCACACTTACCATACAATGTATGAGGACTATGTGCACTATATAGCAAAGGGTATAATAATAACGCCTTCAATGAGCCACAGCTTGAGCCGGTTTTTCTGCAACAGAGCAGACGCTGTAGTTGCCCCTACCCAAAAGGTGTATGATTCACTCAGGTCATATGGTGTATGCAAAAACATGTTTGTAATACCAACAGGCATAAACACCGACAGGTTTTTAAGCTCCAACTACAGCCATGAGAGCGTTTCCGCCCTTAAAAAGAGCTATGGGTTTGACAATAAAACCCCTGTTATGCTTATACTTGGCAGAATAGCTATGGAAAAAAGCATAGACTTTATATTCGATGCCGCAGGAGAAATATTTGACAGAATACCTGAAGCCAGAATACTGGTTGTAGGTGACGGCCCATATAAGCGCACGCTTGAAAACATAGCAGCCGAAAAAGGCATATCCGACAGAACTGTATTTGCCGGAGCAAAGCCATGGAATGAAATAGGCCTTTATTATCAGCTTGGCGATGTATTTGTCAGCGCTTCCGCATCAGAAACACAGGGCCTTACATTCGCTGAAGCGATGTCGGCATCAATACCTGTTGTGGCAAGAAACGACAAATGTATTGAAGGCCTTATAGAGGACGGAAAAACCGGTTTCCTTTTTGACACAAAAGAGGAATTTATAGAAAAAACAGTTTATGTACTTGAAAACAGTGACAAGCTGTGTGAACTCACACAGGCGGCATACAAATCCGCTCAGCAGTTTTCCTCACATACATTTGGTGAAAGAATTGAGGCCTTATACAAAACTGTAATCAAATATCCTGAATGCTTCAGGCCGGACAGTCAGATTAATACTTCCACTGTTATCCTTCCTAAAAGGATACGCGTGATAAACGGCGCAAAGAAAAGGATTAAAAGGATTGCCAGCAAACCGGCAAATATAGTAAAGCGATATATAAAGATTCATGAAAGATAAATTCCGGCCAGAATTGCCGGTTTAAAACAAATGGGGTGATTTATAATGGTTTCAGAAAAAATGAAGACCTTTATGACTGGCAACTCGGCCATAAGGGCTATGTTTGAGGAAGGCAAAAAAATGGCTAAGGTATACGGAAGCGAAAATGTATATGATTTCAGCCTTGGAAACCCTAGTGTTGAGCCTCCCAAAGAGGTGAACGAGGCGGCCATAAACATACTCAGGACAGCAAACCCGAACTCCCTGCACGGCTACCCGAATAATTCCGGATATGAGGATGTAAGGCTTCATCTTGCCCTGAGGTCAAATTCAATTCATGGCACAGACTACAGCGAAAAGAATTATGTGATAACCACCGGCGCAGCGGCCGCTTTAAATATAATACTGAAAGTTATACTTGACCCGGGCGATGAGGTCATAGTATTCGCCCCATATTTTGGCGAATACAACAATTATGTAAAAAACTACGACGGCATTGTTGTGCCGGTAATGGCGGACCTCAGCACATTTCAGCCGGACCTTTCGTCTTTTGAGCAAAAGCTTTCAGACAAAACGCGGGCTGTCATAATCAACACTCCAAACAACCCCACAGGCGTTGTATATTCAGAGGAAACTATAAAGGCAATATCGCTTATACTTGACAATAAATCCAGACAGACCGGCAAACCGGTTTACCTTATAAGCGATGAACCATACAGAGAGCTTGTATATGATAACATCAAGGTTCCGTTTGTACCGGATTACTATAACAATACTTTTGTGGCGTATTCATACAGCAAATCCCTTTCCATACCGGGTGAACGTATCGGTTATGTATGCGTCAATTCAGCCGCCGACGGCTTTGATGAGATTGTATCCTGCCTTAATGTGGCAAACCGTATACTGGGCTTTGTAAATGCCCCTACAATATGGCAGAAGGTTATACCATACTGCTCCGACCTCAGTGTAGACAAATCGGTCTACGAGCTTAACAGGAAGGACCTTTACAGCCAGCTTTGCGGGCTTGGCTACGAGTGTGTAAAACCGCAGGGCGCATTCTATATGTTCCCAAAAACACTCATACCCGACGACAAGGAGTTCTGCAACGCCGCCAAGGAATTCAGACTGCTCATTGTTCCGGGTTCATCATTTGGGTGTCCGGGCTTCTGCCGTATATCCTACTGCGTATCCCACGACACGGTAATAAACTCATATGAAAGCTTTAAAGCGTTAAAAGAAAAATTTTCGAGATAAAGAGGTAAAAGCATGATTAAACCATGGTCTGACAAGCTGAGGAATGTTGACCCATATATTCCCGGAGAGCAGTCAAAAAACAAGAATATAATCAAACTCAACGCCAACGAAAACCCATATCCTCCATCACCCGCAGTACTTGAGGCTCTGCGCAATATAGCTCCAAAAAGCCTCTCAATGTACCCTGATTCAAGCGCTGAGCCGCTTGTGAGCGCTCTGGCTGAATATTATGGTGTTGAAAGAAACCAGATATTTGCCGGAAACGGCAGTGACGATGTATTGGCACTGAGCTTTATGTCCTTTTTCAATTCTGACAAGCCGATACTGTTTCCTGATATTACATACTCATTTTATCCTGTCTGGTGCAGGCTTTTTAATATTCCGTATGAAACGCCTGAAATAAGCGATAACTTTCGCATTGACCCTTCGGACTACTACAAGCCAAACGGAGGTGTTATTATTCCAAACCCTAACGCGCCTACCGGCATAAGTGAGGGCAGGGAATTTATAAGGGATATACTTGAGCATAACAGGGATTCAATAGTAATTATAGACGAGGCCTACGTTGACTTTGGCGGTTCAAGCAGTGTTGAGCTTATAAATGAATATGATAATCTGCTCATTGTACAGACCTTTTCAAAATCCCGTTCCCTTGCCGGCATGAGGATAGGTGCCGCAATAGGAAACTCTGAGCTTATAAGCGTTTTAAATTCTGTCAAAAACTGCTATAATTCATACACTATGGATTCTGCGGCAATCGCCTGCGGAACAGCTTCAGTAAAGGACGACCGGTATTTCAGAGATATTTTAAACAGAATTATCTCTACACGTGAGCGCTCATCTGAGGAATTTAAAAAGCTGGGCTTTACTGTATACCCTTCGCATTCAAACTTTATATTTGTTACAAAGCCAGACATTAATGCCAGAGATTTGTTTGAAGCCTTAAAAAGAGACAATATATTTATACGATACTTTAACCTTCCCCGTATTGACAATCACTTAAGGATAACAATAGGCACAGACGAACAGATGGATATACTTATTGAGCATGTAAAAAACTATCTTAATGCCTGAGCATAGATAAAAAACCAGCCAGTATTCTGAATTTTTGGATATTGGCTGTCTTTATATCTTCACTTATGGTAACATTATTATAAGATAATAAATGTAATTTCAAGTAAATGCCCATAATAGGAATGAGGTGATAAAATGGAAACCGATTTATCAGTTGATATAGATGACTATATGGATAAGTTTGTAAAAGGCATAAAAGAAGCCTTCCACAACCGGGTAGAGTTTATTGGCCTTCAGGGAAGCAGGTCAAGAAATGAGCATACACCAGAAAGCGATATAGATACAGTTGTTATACTTGACAGACTCAATATAGACGACCTCATAATATATGACCGTGTTATATCCTCACTTATGCACCGTGATAAAGCCTGCGGTTTTATATCCGGCAGAAAAGAGCTTATAAACTGGGAAAAATCCGAGCTGTTTCAGTTTTATCACGATACTGTGCCATATTACGGCAACATGAATTTTATACTTGTACTGATTAAATCAAAGGATATAAAAAGGTCAATGCTTACAGGGGCATGCGCCATATACCACATGTGCTGCCATAATTTTATACACGAAAAGGATAAGGGAATACTCCTGTCCCTCCTTAAATCGGCCTCAATTGTTATTCAGGCAAAACATTACTGTAAATCAGGAGAGTATATAAAGGACAAGTATGAGCTTGCAGAAACTCTTGATGGCCTTGACAGGGAAATTATGGAGATCTATATTTTAAGCCGGGCAGAAGGCACAGGAGCTGTTGACCTGTACGAAACTTCAGATAAGCTTATGAGGTTTTCTGCTGAAATAATAAACTCTATAGTATTGTAAACTTTCTTAACAGTATAATCACTGGGAGGATGATAATATGAAAAAAGTAAAAATTACCGTGTTAAAAACAACTCTAAATAAAGAACTTGCAGACGAATACGGCGTTGATAACCTTTCCGCCTGCCCAATGCTTACAGAAGGGCAGATATTTTATGCCGACTACGCTAAACCCGACGGATTCTGCGACGAAGCGTGGAAGGCTGTTTACCAGTATGTGTTCGCTCTTGCTCATGGCGCTGGCAACGGTCTGTTTTACTACGGTGACTGGATTAAAAAGCCGGGTGTCGCCATATGCTGCTGCAACGACGGGCTGCGGCCTGTAATATTTAAGCTTGAGTCAACAGACGATGAAGCCTTTATTGACTATACTCCTGTAAGGTAATTAATATAATAAAAACCCGCCTTATGGCGGGTTTTTTTAATTATGCTTCTGTCTTCCAGAGTCCATGCAAATTACAGTACTCAAACGCCGCTATTATGTTTTCTCCTTCCGGAACATAAAATACAGCTTCTGGCTTTTCGCCAGGTATAAGCGATTTTTTATACATGGCTTTATCTGTCTCAAGCCAGATATTTGTGATATAATGTGTGTCAATCATTGGATGCTCAACAGTGCTTACGGTAACTGTCACCTTTTCCCCGTCTCTGCTTATAACAGGATAATGCTTTTCAACAGCGGCTTCTGTAGAGTTTGGCTTAACCTCTGTCATTGGCTGTCCACAGCAGATTAACGGTACCTGTGTATCATGCACAACCTCAACAATCTTCTTGCAGTGTTCACAGTAAAACAGCTTTAATTCCTTCATAACTATGCGCCTCCAATTCCAAATCAACATATACAGGTCAACAGCA
Source organism: Lachnospiraceae bacterium NSJ-143 (assembly GCA_022867625.1). Classification (GTDB taxonomy): domain Bacteria; phylum Bacillota; class Clostridia; order Lachnospirales; family Anaerotignaceae; genus Neoanaerotignum_A. The sequence continues at coordinate 144,077 of JALIFM010000005.1, read as the reverse complement.
AATTATTTTATTGTTCAGGTGTAAACATATCCTTGCCTACTCCGCATATAGGGCAAACCCATGAATCAGGAATATTTTCAAAAGGTGTTCCCGGTGCTATTCCGCTGTCAGGGTCGCCGACAGCTGGGTCATAAACATATCCGCAAGGGTCACATACATATTTTTTCATTTTAATTTCCTCCTAATTTGTAATTTAATTCTTAACTTATGAGACTATTATACAGTTGAGAACTGAAAAATACTGTTGCATAAGCAACAAATATAAATTAAAATATTATAATAGTAAATATTTGTTACAATTCATTCTTAATTATGGTTTCAGAAAGGGGTTTTGCACTATGCTTTGTCCGGTAAGCTGTTCACAATTATTTTCAGATATTTCGCAGGATAGCTACAAAAAAATGATGGCATGCTTTAAGACAGAAACCAGAAAATACTCCCGAGGCGAAACCATATGCTTTTACGATTCAAGAAAAAGGAATGTCGGCATAGTTGAGTCAGGCAAAGCTGTTGTTGTAAACACATTTATAAGCGGCTCTCAGACAATACTTGAATACTTGACCTGCGGCAGCATATTCGGCGAGATATTTTATTTTCACGCCAATATGGAAAGCATTTCAGTTATTGCCGCTGAGGACTCGGTAATCAGGTTTCTGGACTATGACCACCTGCTTAAAAGCTGCCATAATGCATGCGCCCACCACACTCAGCTTATTCAGAACCTTTTTTCCATTGTTTCCTGCAAGGCCTCAGAATTGAGCGAGCATATAGATGTACTGAGCCACCGTACAATACGTGAAAAACTTATGGCATATTTTATGATTCAAAGCTCCAAAAATGACAGTCCGTCCTTCAGCCTGCCCTTTACCCTTTCTTCTCTTGCTGACTATATATCAGTTGACAGAAGCGCAATGATGCGCGAGATAAAAAAATTAAAGGATGACGGCATAATAGAAATCTCACAGAAGGATGTCAAGCTGTTAAAGCGCCTGCCTCAGTAATAGTATAAAATTATTTTATAAAAGTATACGCCGGAATATATATTCCGGCGTTATTGTTTACAATATACTGTATATTTAACTATATTTACATTTCGCAGAGCTTTCTAGCCATAAGCACACCCATAACAGACGCCATCATCAGTCCTCTTGTCCACCCGCTTGAATCCCCAAGGCAATGGAGGTTTTTGATATTTGTGTTGAGAGACTCGTCCATTTTAACCTTGTTGCTGTAGAATTTAAGCTCAGGAGAATACAGTAATGTTTCAGTTGAGGCAAATCCTGGTACAACATGGTCAACCGCCTGTATAAAGTTTATTATATTGAGCATGGCTCTGTAAGGCATAGCAGCAGTTATATCACCGGCAACGGCGTCTGCAAGTGTAGGTTTTACATTAGAATGGGATAACTCCTTTTCCCATGTCCTTTTGCCGTCGAGTATATCTCCGTACCTCTGTACAAGTATACGACCTGAACCCAGCATATTTGTAAGCTCCCCAACCTTGCGCGCGTACTCAATAGGCTGGTTGAATGGCTCTGTAAAATTATGTGAGCAGAGTATGGCAAGGTTTGTGTTGTTGGATTTAAGCTCCTTATATGAGTGCCCGTTTACAACGGCCAAATCATTGTCATAATTTTCCTGGCTTACAAACCCTCCAGGATTCTGGCAGAATGTGCGCACCTTGTTTTTAAACGGCTTAGGATAACCAATAAGCTTGGATTCGTAAAGTACGTTATTTACCTCCTCCATAACCTCGTTTCTGACTTCAACCCTGACACCTATATCAACCGTTCCCGGCTTATGTGCTACATCATATTTGGCACAGAGCCTTTCGAGCCAGTCAGCCCCACGCCTGCCTGTAGCTATTATAGTGCTGAGCGCAGGTATTTCCTCGCTTCCCGTACCGTCTGTCTTTTCTATCCTTACCCCCTTGCAGTATGACCCGTCAAGTATAATGTCATGGCACTGATACCCGAACCTTATCTCAACGCCTTTTTCTATAAGGTATTTTTCAATAGAAAGATATATCTCCTGTGCTTTTTCTGTTCCCAAATGTCTAATAGGGCAGTCAACAAGCTTAAGTCCCGCCTGAATAGCGCGTTTTCTAATATCCTTAACCTCTTTGTTTCGGCCAATACCCTCAACATGCACATCAGCCCCGAACTCAAGATAAATCTTATCAGTGTAATCTATAAGCTCCTGTGCAAAGTCTGCGCCTATAAGCTCGGGCAAATCCCCTCCAACCTCATAGCTAAGAGACAGCTTTCCGTCAGAAAACGCTCCCGCCCCTGAAAAACCGGTTGTTATATTACAAGGATTACACTTTACACACTTATGGGTAATATCTTTAGGGCAGCGTCTTTTCTCTATTGAGTTTCCCTTTTCAACCATTAGTATACTCTTTTTGCTGTCATTTTTTATTAATTCAAGAGCCGTAAATATTCCTGCCGGTCCAGCACCTACAATAACAACATCATACATAAAAATCCCTCCAACATTTCTGCGCAAATAAAAAACCAACTTACCTGTAAAATTCGTATAAGATGCCCCTAACGGCAAACCTATAGTCAACTGATACGGCAGTTGGTAGAAACATTCATCCATAATATGAATTTATATATGTTTGAGCCAATAAAAATTTTATTATATAAATCATTTTATGTCAAGAGCAAAATACTTAAAGCCATGAAGCACTTATTCATTAACATCAAGCTTGAGAATATCCGGTCTTGAGTAATGGCCGCATACATCAAACTCCATTCTGCTCATAGGCACCTTTTCCATATCCAAATCCGCATAAATTACACCTTCCCTGTCCCATAGCGGCTCTGTTAAATAGTGGCCGTATGGGTCTACAATACAGCTTCCTCCACGGCACACAATATCAGGCAGAATGTTAAGCTCTTTCTGACAATTCAGGTTTTGAGGATATGTGTCCTTTGTAAAAAACATGTTGCTGTTAATAAAGTAACAGTGGCCTTCTATGGCTATATGGCGTATTGTCGCCTGCCACTCTTCATTGTCATTGGTGTTAGGTGCAATATAAATCGTAATTCCCTTCTGGTAAAGCGCCACACGTGCCAGCGGCATGTAGCTCTCCCAGCATATAAGGCTGCCCACAGGCCCCCATGGAGTATCTGCAACAGGAAAATAGTGCCTGTCCGCGTCTCCCCATACTACCCTCTCTGTGCCTGTTGGCTTCAGCTTTCGGTGTATGCTTATAATTTCTCCCTCAGGTGAAAAAATCAGGTTTGTATTATACAGTGTTGCTGAAACCATATCTCTCTCAGAAACACCAATGCTTACATAAGCCCTTGCCTCCCTTGCCGCCTTGCATAATATATCAGTTTCCTCACCCGGTACCAATATTGAGTTGTCATAGTACCTTTTCCAGTCCTCGCGGCCCTCTCTGTCACGGCTGCCCACGGTAAAGCCGAATGTCATACCATAAGGGTAACCCGGTACAAACAGTTCGGGAAACACAATCAGCTCGGTATTTTTTTCGGCTGCTTCCCTTATGTATGAAACTGCTTTTTTTACACACTCTGTTTTATCAAACAAAACCGGTGCCGCCTGTACAACGGCAATTTTACAAATGTTCTTTAAATTTTTCATATTCTTTCCCTTTTTAATATTTTGATATTGTAAACATAAAAACGGCCGCTTTTCAGCGGCCGCAGTATATGTATTTAATTACATCATTTCTACAAATGACTGAACTCTGGTCCTTATCTGCTCAAAAGATTCGGACTGCTGGTCAATTTCAATCTTGAGGTTTCTGATATTTGATTTTTCAAAGTCCTCAAGGAGTATTGGATAGTCATACTCTTCAGGGTCACAGAATTTCATCATGCAGATGATTACAGCGTCAGCGCCGTATTTCTTTACAAGGTCAACAATATATTTTCCTCTTGGTTTGTCACGGTCTATAGCAAGTGAACATGCTGTTATGTTCTGCCACTGCCTAGCAAGCCTGTACAGAGGGTCTTTTCCGGAAGGTACATCTGTACGGAACTGTCTTGACTCCTGAGCAAGGTCGTCAGCTACCACAGCAATACCGAACTCCTCAAATATTCTAAGGACCTCGTCAGGCTCAGCCTGAATGCCGGTGAGTACAACCTTTTTGCCCTTAAATGGTACTACAGGCTGTGCCAAAAGCTCTGTTATAAGCTCTTTAACCATCTTTGTGTTCTCAGCTTTATCCATAAACTGTCTTGCTTTAATTACAGCGTGGCGTTTAACAGGAGTGATAACCTGTGGATACATAGCCGCAACATCACAGAACATTCTCATAACAGCTCTGTTTTCATTGTAAACCTCTATGGCTTCATTAATAGCTTCGTCAGTGATTGTAACATTAAGTATATCCTCAAGGCTCTTTCTTACATATTTATATTCCTCAACCATAAATACGTTTGAAGCCTCCATATCCCTGTTCTGGGAATGAACAAACTGTATTACAGGTGATTTGCCTTTCCATTTCTGTCCAAATGCTTTAAGCGTATCACAAGGTGAAGAAATTACAACTGCAGCCAAGTCATCATATACGCCTTCCATTTCCATTTCCATAATAGACTGCATTATTGAACAGGCAAATGCCGGAAGGTATGTAGGAGCTTTTAAAATCTGTTTTTTTGTAGCTCCCCAGATTCCCATTGGAAGGTATCCTGTAGCATAAATCATTTCTTCAGGCGCATACAGAGGAAGAACACCTACTGCACCCTTTCCTGTTTTTGCTTTATGGTCTTCCATAGCCTTTTTAGGATTTTTGGATATAGCCTCCAGCTCAGCTAATATTGTTTCAACTTTATTCATTAATAACGCCTCCTTATACATTAATCAAGCCTGTTCCTTTTCAGCCTTCATCTGTTCCATAATCTCCGAAAGTGCCTCTACACGCGTGTCATACTGAGCCTCAGAGAAGTTACGAGGGTCAGTCTGGTCACCATCGAACATAGCGTAAGGAGTCTTCGTTCTTTCTTTAACCAGCTCCTGAACCTCCACTGTCATGCAGTCCATGTTTTTGCAGCTTCTGTTGTTATGGTAAAGGATACCGTTGCAGTTTGTATTTTCCATTATTGTTGCTATGATATTAGCTCTTTCCTCAATACCATTGTTATAAATACACTTCATATAGCCCTTAGCCATTTCCTCAAGGTTTCCTACTTCATAATGAGTTGACCATGCACTAGGGTATGTGGAACCAACCATGTTCATGCCGAGAGCCTTAAGCGCCTTGTATGTATGTGAAAGGTATGGCCAAACAGCAATTCCTTCCCATGCAATACGTGTTCTCTCTCCGCCCTTGAAAGCGTCGATTCCAGCGTCAGCCTTAGCCTGAAGCTCCTCAGCAAGGGTATTGAATGTATCTTCTGCTGCAAAATGTGAACGTGCACATACTATAAGGGCCATGAAATTGAACATATCAAATCCGCTGAGAGGAGAAGGAACAACAGAAGCCATTCCCATAGCTTTATCCCATGCGGCAATTGAGCGCTGTGTCTGCTCCTGAACCTTTATGAGGTTATCATAATCAAATGGCTTTCCTGTAAGGTCCTCAATCTGCTCTATTGCCCTCTTGAACTGAGCAACAACATAATCTACGGAACGCTGAGGAATAGGCATATGATGTATGAAAGGAACATCGATAATAATACATGGTACATTAAGGCTTACAGCAATATTCTCGTACCATTTAAGGAGTACTTCACAAATATTGTTGCAGAGTATTATAATATCTGGAAGCGGAATTCTAGGAATTGAAAGCTCATCAAGCTTCTTAAGAGCCTCAGGTGTTACGCCTGTTTTCTTTTCCTCTACAAGGAGGTCCATATAAGCCAAGTTGATTCTTGAGTATGAACAGTTGTCCATTGTATAGCCTTTTCTTTCGGCAAGCTCAAGAATTTCTATAGCTCCGTGTTTTGCGCCTACAGCTGCAGCATGGTTTTCAGGATAAACAATATGTATACCAGCCGCTACAAGAAACTCAGGAGGCGTAACTGACCCTGACCAGCATACAAGTTCTCCCTTGTCATGCGCAGCCATCGCGTCAGCGTAAAATTTGTTTGTATAATAGGCTAATTTTTGTTTTGCGTTCATACCTTCAGTTTCAGTCATTTAAATCCCTCTTTCCTTAGATTAGTGTTTTTTAGCTTCATCATAAGCGAACAGCGCAGCGCCAAGGGCACCAGTTATCTGAGGGTTAGGAGCCACAATTACAGGCCTCCTGAGCTCTCTGCTGATAGCTCGTACAACTCCGGCGTTCTGTGCAACTCCTCCGCCCATAACTATATCGTCCTCAAGACCTGTCCTGTAGGCCAGACCGCAGGCCTTGCTGGCTACTGATGCGTGGATACCTGCAATAATGTTTTCCTTTGGTATATTGTTTGAGAGGTGTGAAATTACCTCTGACTCAGCAAAAACAGTGCAGGTGCTGCTTACATTTACCACTTCTGTTGCCCTGCTGTCATAATCAGCCAGTTCCTCCAGCTTGATTTCAAGAACCCTTGCCATTACTTCAAGGAACCTTCCTGTTCCAGCAGCACATTTGTCATTCATAAAAAACTGGCTTACAGTACCTCTTGAATCAAGGCGTATCGCCTTTGCGTCCTGTCCGCCGATATCAATAATTGTTCTGGCAGTAGGGATAAGGTGGAAAATTCCCTTGGCGTGACAGCTTATTTCGCTTATCTGCTTGTCAGCCCTTTCAAAGGCATATCTGCCGTAGCCTGTCGCCACAATTTTGTCCATATCATCAAGTGTAAGGTTGATTTTTCCCAAAGCCTCGTCAAGCGCCCTTGTCGGACCTGATGATCCGGTTCCAACCTGTACTACGCTGGAAGATACGATGTTTTTATCTTCATCAAGTATTACAACCTTAGATGAAGCAGAGCCAACATCCAAACCTAACACGTACATTTATAAGCTCCTCCTTTAATAGTATCAAACTGATGACAGATTATATGTTTGTCATCAATTTAACTAAAAAATAAAATAACTTTCACACGACATTATTATATCCTCTGACACAGAAAAAATCAATACTAAACCATAAATATTTACTTTCAATGAAATTTTCAGTAAGTCCCATTCCGGCATTTAAATCTCCGGCTTCAAGCCTGCTGAACAAGTTTATTTAATACCATATCCACTTATTACAACAATAATTTCAGAAATTTTTTAATAAATAGTGTTGTTATTGTATAATTTTTAGACAGAATATATAATCACTTCACATTATAAGGAATATATCATATTTTAAATCACTAAACACGATAAAATAATACTTTTATTATTTAAGATGCATAAAAAAAGCATATAATATTTGAAATAAATGCTGCGGTAAAATAAATTTTACAATTAATTAATGCCAATACAGTATTTTTTTTACTGTTATGGACATTGGCTTAATAAAAAACTGACCAAAGCTGAATAATTGAGTGTATGTCAGCCAATTATTGTTAATATTTTATCTAATGTACGACAAAATATACAATTTCTCGCTGTCATTTAAATTCAACCTGTTAAAACCCATGAGTTTTTACTGTACCTCCCATCAACTAATATATACGCTTATCATTACAAATTATGCTTTGAATGCTTTTAAAAGCAAAGCCGCTTATCTGCAATACATGCAAACGTAATATGCAATTAAAGACATCAGCTTAAAACCGGCTTTGTTAAAAATTCTATAAAGAAATTCTCCAAAAGCTCTGCCCTTTAATTTTAACGACAATATTATAACGTAATTATAACGTACCGACGTTTTTTATATGCGTGTTTTCAAGGTAGCTTACGGCAGTCCTTATCTCAAGCTCCACACCATATTTAAGCATGTCCTCATCAATATTAAACATAGGATGGTGGTGAGGGTATATACTCTGGGATTCAGGGTTATTAATGCCTAGAAAAACCATGACAGAAGGAACCCTTTGGCTGAACTCAGCAAAGTCTTCACCTGTAAGACTCTTAAATTCCTCTATATTGTCATCTGTCTCAAAAGCCTTTTCAACAGAGTCCTTCATAACTGAAACAAGGCTCTGGTCATTTATAAGTGAAGGGTTGCTTGGTATAAACTCAAGCTTATATTCCAAATCCATAGCCGCGCATACACCGCTTATAATACGCTCAAAGCGTGTAAGCACTTCCTTTTTGCCGTCCTTCTCATCCGGGAACAGAAAGCGTATGGTTCCACCAAGCTCAACACAGTCGGCAATAACATTTCTGGCGTTTCCTCCCTTTAACCTTCCAAACATTATAGTAATGGGGTAAAGCGGGTCAAACTCCCTTGTCTCAAGCACCTGTACAGCATCTATTACCTTAGCTGCGCCAAGAACTGCATCACGCCCTGTATGCGGTGTAGATGTATGACCGGAACGCCCTATTATTTTCAGCTCAAACTCCTCAGTTGTTCCAAGTATAGGCCCAGCACTCAGACCAACTCTTCCTGATTTTATCGGACTCCACAAATGCACAGCAAGTGCCGCGTCAACTTTTGGGTTTTCAAGAACCCCGTCATTTATCATATCCAGAGCACCAGCCTCCTCCTCGTTGGGCTGGAACACAAATTTTATATTTCCATATATGTCTTTCTTATGCCTTGAGAGTATTTTGGCCGCAACCATAAGTATCGCCAAATGTCCGTCATGACCGCTGGCATGCATAACCCCGTCAATTTTTGAGCTGTATGAGCAGCCGGTTTTTTCCTCCACAGGGGAAGCGTCCATATTAGCCCTTATCAGAATAGTATTTCCCGGTCCGGCTTCGCCGCGCAAAAGCCCCACAACACCCGTAATCGAAATATTTGATACTTCAAGCCCAAGCTTCTTGAGGTAATCATAGACCATTTTTGAGGTACGGTATTCCCTGTAGCCCAGCTCAGGATTTTCATGAAAGTCACGCCTTAATGCTATAAGCTCGCTTTCGTATGCCGAAATTTCTTCCTTTACATTAAACATAAAAGCACCTCTTTAAACACAGTATTAAGACAAATTCCAATATCAGAATACAAATTTTAAATCATTATCTATTTTATCACATAAAGCCAAACACTTGAAGTTTTTTGAAAACTTTTCTTTACATATTTCACAAAATAATGTATAATACTATTATTGCTATTCCGTTATTAAGAATCTTATTCCGTATTTTATTATTTTTATATCTCAGAGGTGGAACAGTGGAAAATAATGAACACGTACCTAAATACCCTTTACAGACATTGAGCAACGCTTTGGAAATATTAAACTATATTAAGGACTGCCCATCTAGCGAGGGTGTCACACTTATGGATTTGAGCACCGACATGAAGATAGGCAAAAGCAGCGCACACAGAATACTTGACACGCTTCTTGCGTATAATTTTGTCGAAAAGACAGCCGGCGTACAGACTACATACCGTCTCAGCTGGGGCGCCTTTAAGGTCGGAAACTCAGTTCCCAAATACCATACGCTTAACAGTTCAAACTATGTTCATATACTAGAAAGGCTGTCAAATCAGACAAAAGAGCTTTCAAGCCTCTGTGTACTTAACGAATATGAAACAATTGTTATGTGCAGTGTCAACCCGTCCAGCAATGTTGTTAACACAGCGCCTATAGGCGAGAGGAAGCCCCTTTACGCCACTGCTGTAGGAAAGCTTTTTATGATGCAGTTCAGTGAGGAAGACATACGCATGTATTTTAAAAACATCTCAATAAAAAAATATACTGCAAACACTATACTCAACTACATCGACTTTCTTGATGAACTTAGCAAAATCAAAAAAAATGATTACTCTATAGATAACTGTGAATATGAGGAAAACACCGTGTGCATCGCCATGCCGGTAAGGGATTACACAAAGAAAATAATAGCTACAATCAGCATAAGCGGAAGCGCTGAGGACATGACTGAAGCAAAGATAGAAACAATAAAGCCGCTTTTAAGTGACGCATGCAGCACAATATCCGATTTTCTCGGTGCAAACGCTTAATATATAAACAGGCCAATGGCCTGTTTTTTGTTTGTGTTTAATAATATAAAAACAAGGCGCTTGTTAAAGCGCCTTGTTTTTTAGAGTTATTTTAGGGGAAAACTCTGAAAAAAAGAGTTTTAAACCAGTTTAATACTGCCAAGTGTGTGGTTGGTTTTATCGTTTTAAATTCTGGTTTATATTTTTATATCAATGGCATTGCCATTTAATATCAGAGTATAGCGACTCCGTCGATTTCAAGATTTGCTCCGCCGGCAAGGTCTGTAATCTGCATGGCAATCCTTGCAGGAGGGTCAACCGGGAAGTAAGTCTTATAAACCTCATTGAAATCTTTCATCATTTTAATATCTTTTACGAACACATTCATTTTCACAATGTTTTCAAGTGTTCCGCCGGCAGCCTCAACGGCTGCTTTTATATTCTCAAGAGCGTATTTTGTTTCTATCTTTATATCGCCGTTTCCAACAATCTGGTCTGTCTCAGGGTCGTCTCCGCACGCTCCAGCAAGATAAACAATGTTTCCGACCTTAACCGCCTGAGAATATGGAGCGGTAGGCTTAGTAGCCTTCTCTGTAAAAATTATTTCCTTCTTCATATGTAAATGCCTCCCCTTTTATCAGAAGTTATCATTTATAACCTGCTTAACAATATCCATACCAATGCCGTTTCCTGTAACAACAATTACAACATTGCTTCCAGGCTTAACAGCTCCTTCTCTCATAGCGTAAGCAATACCTACGCAGCTTGCGCCTTCTGCAATTACCTTGTGGTTTTCCATTACATAAGCAATTCCCTTTGATATTTCTTCCTCGCTTACCTGTATCTTTTCGTCAACATAGTCCTTGACAATATCATAAGTATATTTGTTGTCAAGACCGATTCCTCCAAGGAGACTGTCGGCCAGTGTAGGCTCCTCAGGTATTTCCACCGGATGTCCTGCCTTAAGGCTTTCTATCATGGCGGCGCCCTTTTCCATGCACACGCCTATAACCTTTACATCAGGCACTGTAAGCTTAAGTCCAAGTGTCACGCCTGATATAAGCCCTCCGCCTGAAAGCGGCACAATGGCTGTGTCTACTTCCGGAAGGTCCTCAACTATTTCAAGACTCATTGTGCCCTGTCCGCATATTATCTCTTTATCGTCAAAAGGAGGTATTACCTTTACGCCCTCTTTTTCTTCAAGCTCATAGCAGTATACTCCGGCAGCGTCCTGGCTGTCCCAGTCCTGTTTGATTTCCGGTTTCCAGCGTCCTATAGCTTTTACTTTGTTTGCAGGAACATGCTTTGACATACACACAACAGCCTTAATCCCAAGGCGGTTTGCTATATGCGCTACAGCCATGCCATGGTTTCCTGTAGAGAATGTGGAAACGCCTTTTTTCCTCTCATCTTCTGTAAGGCTGAGTATCTTATTCGCTGCTCCCCTTACCTTAAACGCTCCTATAGCCTGAAGGTTTTCAAGCTTAAGGTAGATATTCGCTCCGGTTTTTTCGGAAAGTTCTGGTGAATATACAAGCGGTGTTCTTGTTATGTATGATGATATTCTTTTTTTTGCTTTCCAGATATCTCTCGAAGTAATACCTTTAATTTCCATTACCACTCACTCTTCTTTCGCAAATTTAGTTAATATATGCGGGAAACAGAAATCTCCCGCATAATAATCATTTTGTGTTTTTATTTTCCTTCTGCTGCTGCAACCTCAGCCATAAGCTCGTCAAGTATAGCTGAACCGTCCTCGCCTACTAATTCTTTATATTTTCCGTAAGCAGACTGAGCAGCCTCAGCAAAAGCTTCTCTTTCTTCATCAGTAAGCTTTTCAACAGCGATATCGCTTGCTTCCTGGATTTTTTCCAGCGCTCCGCCATTAAGCTCATCCTGAATCTCATATGAACGTCCCTTCATCTGCTCAACAGTGTCAAGTACAATCTGCTGAATATCCTCTGGAAGGCTGTTGAAGAATGTAGGGTTAACGCATGTTGCTGTTACATAGATATTTGAGTTGGCCTCTGTAAGGTATTTCTGTACCTCATAGAATTTAGAGCTCTGGATTGCGCTGATAGGGTTTTCCTGTCCGTCAATCATGTTGAGCTGAAGACCTGAATAAACCTCTGTATAGCTCATAGGTGTAGGGTTTGCACCGTAAGCCTCATAAGCTGCAACGATTACAGGTGACTGCATTGTTCTGAATTTAAGTCCCTTAAAATCTGCTGGTGTGTGGATAGGCTTATTGCTTGTCCACCACATAGCGCCCTCTGTCCAGAATGAGAGAGGAAGGATATTCTTTTCCACATACTTGGCAACGAGCTTTTCGTTAAGAGCTTTGCTTGTGTTGAGAACCTCCTGAGCCTTTTCCAAATCATTTGGGAAAAGATAATGAAGTGAGAAAAGCTGATTTTCAGGAACGATAGTGCCTGTGTTTCCCGGAGAAATCATAGCAAACTCAAGTCCGTTGTTCTGAAGGAGCTCGCACTGCTGGAGAGCATCGCCAATCTGGCCTACACCATAAATCTGAAGGTTGATTCTTCCATCGGAATTCTCATTGAGCTTCTTTGCAAATTCCTGACAGTAAACGTCCTGCATATCCCCGTTGTATTCCTCATGTGCCATACGCCATGTGTATGTTTCCTCACCTGTTGCAGAAGACTGTGCCGAGCCTGAGGCTGCAGCTCCGCCTGTTGCCTGCGCGCCTGAGCCCCTTCTGCCGCAGCCTGTTGTAAGCCCCGCAAACACTACTACCGCCAAAGCCATACATAAAAGTTTTTTCTTCATAAATATTGCCCTCCCTAAAAATGATTAATGTTGGTTTTTAATTGTTTAAAAACTTAAGCGCAGCTCTTATATGAAGCTCAGCGCCGTACTTCATCATATCCTCGTCAATATCAAAATTTGAATGGTGGTGCGGATAGCAGCTCTTTGCGGCCTCATTGTAAATACCTATGAATGTCATTACTGAAGGCACTCTCTGGCTGATTTCTGCAAAGTCCTCTCCCGCAAGGCTCTTAAACTCGTCAATATTGTCCTTTACACCGTAGGTCTCCTCAGCGCATTGTCTGATTAATGACACCATAGACGGGTCGTTAATAAGAGACGGGTTGCTTGGTATGTATTTAAGCTCGTACCCGAGTCCAAGGGATTCGCATGTTCCCCTTATTGATTTTTCAAACGCCTCAAGCACTTTCGGCTTATTCACATTCTCATCTGGAAACAGAAATCTTATAGTGCCCCCAAGCTCAACGCAGTCTGTAATCACGTTTCTGGCGCTGCCGCCGTGTATTTTGCCAAACATTATAGCTATAGGCCATAATGGGTCAAATTCTCTTGTACCAAGGCTCTGTACAGCGTCAACTACTTTTGCGGCACCCAAAAGCGCGTCTTTTGCAGTATGCGGAGTTGATGTATGGCCGGCTTTGCCGAGTATCTTAAGCTCAAACTCCTCAGTTGTTCCAAGCACAGGGCCGCTGCTCAAGCCAATCCTTCCAGTTTTTACAGGACTCCACAGATGAAGGGCACAGGCCCCGTCTACCTTAGGCGACTGCAATATACCTTCGTTTATCATGTCAAGAGCCCCTGCTTCTTCCTCATTCGGCTGGAATATAAACTTGATTGCGCCTTTGAACTCATCTCTGTGGTTTGCAAGTATTTTAGCCACAATAAGCTGAATAGCCGTATGTCCGTCATGCCCGCAGGCATGCATCACATTGGGTGTTTTTGAGCTGTATGGAAGTCCGGTTTTTTCCTCAACAGGCAGAGCGTCCATATCCGCTCTCATAAGCAGTGTCTTTCCAGGACCTCCTGTACCTCTCAGAAGCCCTACAACTCCTGTCTTTGCAACATTCTTAACTTCCATGCCAAGGTTTTTAAGGTAATCCGAAACTATTTTTGAAGTACGGAACTCGTGGTAGCCCAGCTCAGGGTTTTCATGAAAGTCACGCCTTAAAGCTATAAGCTCGCTCTCGTAATTCAAAATTTCTTTTTTTATGTCAAACATTTTATCCCGCCTTTCTTACAGAAGGAACAGTGAAAGCTGTGGGAACAGTATAACTACTATTGAAACTATAACAAGCATTATAAGATATGGAGGAAGGCCTCTTACAATCTCCGCATATGGCTTGTTGAATATAGCACAGCCAGTAAATATGTTGCAGCCAAATGGCGGGGATACTGAACCTATTGCCGCCTGAAGTGTTACAATGATACCCAGATGTATAGGGTTTATTCCCGCCTGCATAGCTATTGGGAAGAATATAGGCGAAAGTATGATTATAACAACAAGTGAGTCAACAAACATACAGCCTATAAAGAAGAATACTGTAACAGTGATAAGAATCCTTATTGCCGATGGGTCTGTGCCAAGTATTACAGAAGTGAGCATCTGAGGTATCTGTGCATATGATATTACCCATGAGAAAAGCTGTCCGCCAGCCACAAGTATAAATACAACGCTTGTTGTAACCGCTGTGCTGAGGCATATTCTGTAAAGGTCCTTAATTTTTATTGTCCTGAATATGAAAAATTCCAGTATAAACGCGTACAGTACCGAAATTGCCGCTGCCTCTGTAGGAGAAAATTTTCCCGAATAGATTCCGGCAAATATAATTACAGGGAAACCAAGAGGAAGTATGGCCTTTTTAAACGCCGCAAGCCTGTCGCCCCATGTAGCTTTTTTAAGCTGTGGAATCTTGGCTGATTTGGCATAAAAGAAGCTGTAAATCGAAAACACAACAAGCATGAATATGCCGGGGCCAACGCCTGCTACAAACAAATCGCCTACTGACGAGCCAGTAACTACGGCATACATAATCATAGATATGCTCGGTGGTATAAGAAGCGCTATTATGGCCGAACAGATAATAAGAGCCGAGCTTGCACTGTCCTTATAGCCGAGAGTCAGGAGCTTGTTTCTCATAGGCTTGCCTATAGCTACAACAGTAGCCTGTGTAGAACCTGAAATAGCTCCGAAAATTGTACATGTAGCCGCTGTAGTTATAGCCATACCGCCATGGATATGCCCTACAAATGTTTCAACAAGGTCAAGAAGCCTGTTTGTTGTCTGTCCGGCGCACATAATGTCGGCGGCAAGTACAAACATGGGAACTGAAAGCAGAACAGTTGATGAAACGCCGGCTATAAGCTGCTGGCTGGCCATAGCCATATCCATATTGAGCATATAGTTGTACATTACGGCCAGAGGAGCCGCAACCATTGCTATAACCATAGGGAAGTTAAATATAAGGAAGAATACCATTAAGCCGAGTAATAAGGCTACCATTATTCAATTCCCCCTTTCTCGTCATCATAGTTTTCCATATTTTCACCAAGCTTGAATTTGCTTGAAATGTGTACGTTTTTTCGGTCCAGTACATTAAGCAAAAATGTACGGAAATATTCTATTGCTCCAAGGGCGAATCCTATAGGGAGACAAACAACCGTTATCCATGAAGGTATGCGCAGTGCCGCAGTAACCCTTCCAAGATTGTAAACACTCATTGTGTACCTGAATCCAAGATATGCAACATAAACCATTATGAGAGCAGTTAAAATAGTTATAATATAAGCAAATAATTTTTTTATTTTAGAGCTTGTAAGGTCATAAACAACTGACATGCTTATATGCCTTGCTTCCCTTGCACAGTAGCCTATTCCAAAGAATGTAACTACACAGTTAAGGAATATGCCTACTTCTTCTGTAAATGTCCAGCTTGAGTTAAAAACTGTCCTGCTTATTACACCGCCGATAAGTATTATTGCCATTATCAGTATTGAAAAACTCAAAACCGCTTCCTCGATTTTTGTTAAAACCGCGTCGATTTTTTTCATCAAATTTCCTCCTTCTGAGTATTCCTTTTAAAGTTCTGTAATAATGGCCGTATTCTACAGAAACGTTTTCAGTTGAATACGGCCATTTACTTTTACCTTAAACCGAGGACGGAATTATTTAACAAGAAGCTCACGTCTGTAATGGCAGAAAGGCTCAGCGCCTGTCTCTGTTACTACAAAAGGCTCACTTGTATCAACGCCGCAGTCATCAAGCCAGATACCAGGTATCATATGGAATGTCATGCCAGGCTTAAGCACTGTCTTGTCCCCAGGACGAAGGCTTGCTGTGTGCTCGCCCCAGTCTGGAGGGAAGTTGAGACCCATTGAGTATCCAATACGTGAATCCTTTACAAATCCGCTCTTAGCTATTGTCTTAGCCCAGATTCTTTCTACATCCTCACAGAGCATACCAGGCTTAATTCCCTCGAGAGCCGCTGTAAGTCCTTCAGATACTGTTGCGCCAAGGTCACGTACCTTCTGTGATGCGTTTCCAAGAATCATTGTCCTTGCAAGCGGGCAGTGATAATGACGGTAGTTACCGCTGAGCTCAAGTATTACTGTATCTCCGTCATTGTAAGGTCCGTCAGTCCAGCTGAGGTGAGGTGTTGATGTTCTTATGCCGGCAGGCATAAGAGGAGCGATTGCAGAATACTCTCCGCCGTATTCCTTTGTTCCGCTGATTTGAGCATGGTATACCGCAGCGGCAACATCGCACTGGCGTACTCCTATATCAATCATGTTGTAAGCTACATCCATAGCATTCTGTACAATAACAGAAGCCTTCTTTATGAACTCTATCTCAGCAGGGCTCTTTACAATCTTAACCCAGTTTACAATATTGTAGCCGTCTTTAAATGTAGCGTCCGGAAGGCATCTTTCAATAGTCTGCTGGCATTTTGCCGAGTAATAATAAGCATCTGTCTCTGTAGCAATATTCTTTTTGTCAAGGCCTCTCTCCTTGAGTATGTCAGCTACAAATTCGTATGGGTGCTTTACAGTTGAATTTACATAGTCGTCTGTGTATGGAAAAATATTTTTCTCATCAAGATATGTAGTAAGCCTTGCAGCGTTTCCATCCTGTCCGCGTCCGAACCAGATTGGCTGTTCCTCATCAAGAGCTACTATTACACCCTGATGTACATAAAATGACCATCCGTCAAATCCTGTAAGGTAATTCATGTTAGCAGGGTCTGTAACTATGAGCACGTCAATACCCTTTTCCTCCATGCTCTTTTTTGTGTTGGCAAGTCTTTCCATGTACTCTTCATTAGAAAAATACAAAGTTTTCATTTAAACCACCCTTTCAAAGATTTTAAAATTAAATTATTTAATAATTAATCAACATTTTCGCAAGATACCCTAGAATCCACATAATTCCAAATAAGAGATTTTTGCTACCATTCATTCTGTTATACGGAATTATATTCCTTTAAATCTTACAATTATGATTATAATTATGTTGTCCGAAAATGTCAATAAGTTTGGTAAATGTTTTTCAAAATAAACTATACAAAATTATGCGTTGATATTATGTACATATTGATATATAATTCCTTTTAGCAGAATATATTTTCAATATTCGATAACTTGAACATGCCTTTTTTATACATAACTTATAAATTGTATTGCTGTTGACTTTTGGAGGGGAATAAAATGAAGAATAGGATTATGATTATTTTAACAATGATTGTCTGGAGTACCACCGGGGTGTTCTCAAGAAAAGTAACACTTCCGTCATACCAGATAACTTTTTTCAGGTACCTTATCGCCCTGTCGTTTATGTTCCTTGTTTTCAAAATCCAGCGGCGAAAGCTAAACTTCAGTAAAATCCGGCCTGATATAAAAATACTAATCATATCTGGAGCCGCCCTTGCTCTTAATTCAATGATGCTTATTGAGTCATATAAATACACAACAATATCAAAAGCCACTGTGTGTTATTATGTAGCCCCAGTGATAGTGACAGTACTTTCCAAAATCTTTTTTAAGGAACATATTGGCCTGAAGAAAATAATCTGCCTTATAATTACATTTGCAGGAATAATACTTACCGCATACTCAAAAAGTGCGGCAACCGAATCAAACCCAATGCTGGGCATTGGCTGTGCGCTTCTGGCTGCTGTTTTTTACGCTATAGTTACTGTGGGAAGCAAATCAGTAAAATCCATTTCGGGTATAGACCTTACTGTAGTTCAGTTTTTAATAGGATTTTTAACTGCAAGCATATATGCCGCCTTTTCAGGAGGAATCAGCATGAGCGCATTGGATTTTGAGAATGTATTTAACCTTTTTATAATAGGTATAGTTTATACCGGGCTGGCTTTTCTTGTTTATTTTTCAGCCATAAAAAACATTCCCGGACACGAGGCCGCACTTTTAAGCTATACAGAACCCGCCTCAGCCGTGTTCATTTCCTATTTCTTCCTTAATGAAGGCATATCCGTTCCTCAGGTCATAGGCGCGGTTATGGTTATAGGAGCCATGGCAGCAAGTGAAACCGATATTAAAGCTCTGACGAAGCATAAAGTGAAAGAACAAAAAAATGACGCTCTGTGAGCGTCATTTTTGCTGTCTATATTTACTTTCTCAGCGTGGCTGTTCAACAAATAAAAATCGGCATGACTAATCATGAAAAGAATGCTGACACTCGGAGTCTAAGCTGCAACAGCTAATTTTTATAATTGCATGAATTTACGCCGTTTTCGCCCAAGCCTTGAATTTACTGTATTATTTGATTATTCAATACCAGACTGCCATTAACAATAGTCCAGATAACACCATTCTAGGCTGCTGAGCAACACAAAAAATAAAACCCCTTGATATTCAAGGGGTTCTGCATGCGGACAGTGGGAATCGAACCCACACTATGTCACCATAACCAGATTTTGAGTCTGGCGCGTCTGCCAGTTCCGCCATGTCCGCATAACAGAATTATTTTAGCATATAAATGAAGTAAAATCAATATAAAAATATTTTTACACGGTATTTTTTACCGTCTCCCTGTTTTTTCTCCTGTGAGAAAACAAAAGCTCACCTGCCGCCGCTCCACAAAGTATTAAACCCGCGCCTACAGCCTGTTGCAGACTCAGATGTTCTGAAAGGAATACAGATGAAAAAACAAGGGCAGACAACGGGTCAATATAGCTCAGTATTGCTACAGAGCCAGCAGGCATTACATTTATAGATGAAAAATATAAGAAACACCCTAACCCGGTATTTACTATGCCGAGTATTAAAAGCCTGATAAACCCCTCTGTGCTTATTATTACCGGACTGCGGTCGGTAAAAACTGAACACAAAAACACTACCACAAAGGCTGTTATCAGCTGCATCCATGTTATCTCAATACCGGATATGCCCTTTATTTTTTTATTGGATATAATCATAAGGGCATACAAAACCGCAGAAAGCAAACCGCATGCCATTCCAAACGACAGACCACTATTTAAAAAATCTGCACCGTTTACAAGCACCATTCCAACAAGCACAATCACTATGCCAAAAATTTTTCCGCCTTCAAGCCTTTCCTTAAAAACAAACGGCGACAAAGCCATTACTATAACCGGTCCGCAGTAATACATCAGCGTAGCTGTGCTCACACCGCTTTGCCTGTATGCTTCAAAAAGGAATATCCAGCTCAGCCCCATTGAAATTCCAGATACAGCCGACGGTATTAACTGCCTTTTAATTTCTCCAAGCCGCGGCTTGTCTTTACCAGCCAGTAAAACAGCACTCAAAAACAGGCTTCCGGTAATTGTCCTGAAAAGCACAATTCTTGTGCTGCTCAAGCCTATGCCGCTTGCTATAATACCGTTAGAGCCAAATATAAGCAGCGACAATATGTATTTTAAATAGTTTTTCCCCATTTTAACAAACCTCTTTATAATTATCTGTATCAATTAAAAACGAAAAGCTACAGGATTAAACCATCCTGCAGCTTTTTATGATTAAATCATTTATGTGTTTAATCAGCTATTCACACGGCCAAGGTACTCGCCTGTTCTTGTATCAATTTTAATAATTTCGCCCTGATTGATGAAAAGAGGTACGTTTACTGTAGCCCCTGTTTCAACAACAGCTGGCTTTGTAGCTCCCTGAGCAGTGTTTCCTGCAAATCCAGGCTCTGTCTCTGTAATTTCAAGCTCTACAAAAAGTGGAGGCTCAATACCGAATACAGCTCCCTCATGTGAAAGTATTTTAACCATTTCGTTTTCTTTAACAAATTTAAGCGTGTCGCCAATCTGTTCAGCGTTTACGGCTATCTGCTCAAATGTCTCAGTATTCATAAAGTGGTAAAGGTCGCCGTCATTGTAAAGGTACTGCATATCAAGCCTGTCAATATGTGCCCTTGGCATCTTCTCTGTAGGTCTGAAAGTTCTCTCAACAACGCTTCCAGTCTTAAGGTTTTTGATTTTGGTACGAACGAAAGCGGCACCCTTTCCAGGTTTTACATGCTGGAACTCAAGTACAACAAATATTTCGCCCTCAAACTCTATAGTAGCGCCGTTTCTAAATTCACTTGCAGATATCATTAAAAATCCTCCTTAGTATATTACGTGTCTGTTTTATATAGTTTAAAATAAATCATGCCATTTCGCAATAGAAAATTTAAAAATTTCCTGTTATATACGCATTTTCAAAGCCGACATGGCCAATACATACCCATACTCGCCAAATCCGCACATCTGTCCAATGCAGGCAGGTGCAGTTACCGACTTGTGTCTGAACTCGTCACGCGTATGTATATTTGAAAGATGGACCTCAACCGCAGGTATCTGGACTGATGCTATCGCATCCCTTATGGCATAGCTGTAATGGGTATAGGCGCCCGGATTTATTACTATCCCGTCCACGTTGTCATAATAGCATTTCTGAAGACGGTCTATTATTGCGCCCTCAAAATTAGACTGGAACACCTCTACCTCAAACCCGAGTCTTGTACCTTCTTCTATAATATAAGAGTTAATCTCATCAAGGTTTTTTGTACCGTATATGCCCTTTTCACGTATTCCTGTGAAATTAAGGTTAGGCCCATGGATAACACAGATTTTCTTCATAAATATCCCCTCCAGACTATTGGCTATTCTGTCGGTCACCTGATTTACAGTGCCTCCGGTAACTGAAACCGTGATATCGGCGTATTTTTCGTAAACAGGTACCCTTTCACTTAAAAGTGAAGTTATTTTTTCCATCTTGTCGCCGCCCCTCAAAAGCGGCCTTCCGTTATCATTTCCTATATTTCTGTATATATGTTCCGGAGTAGCTTTAAGGTAAACCACAACTCCATTTTTTTTAAGCAGTCTCATGTTTTCGGGATTTTTTATTATCCCACCTCCTGTAGCTACCACAACGCCGTTTTTTGCCGCTGCTTCCTCGCATACCTGCGACTCAATCTGTCTGAAAACCTTCTCGCCCTTTTCTGCAAATATCTGCGGTATGCTCATTCCCTCTTTTAACTCAATGTAACGGTCAGTATCTATAAAACCGCACCTGAGCTTCTTTGACAGCTTTTTTCCAAATGTTGTCTTTCCACAGCCCATAAAGCCTATAAGGACAATGTTTCTGTCTATATTCATTATTTACCGCCTCTTTAAAAAATACTCCGACAGGGTATCCCTGATTTCTATAGCTTTTAAATCCTCAATTTCTGTTTCATGCCATATTTCATACGACGCAAGCCCCTGATAAATAAGCATGTCAAAGCCGTTTACACATTTGCACCCATATTTTTCCGCATCCGACAGGAGCTTTGTCTTCCACGGTATATAAACAATGTCAAAAACCGCCGCTATTCCCTCAAAGAGCTCAGGCTTTGCCACAGGCGATTCCCAAACTCCCTCGCCCATACCAACAGATGTAGCGTTTACAACAATATCCGGCTTACCAGAATCATATATATCGCCAAAGCCCATAACCGAAGTCTTTCCGGAGTAGAATTTATCAACATGCTTTTTTAAAGCCTCCGCTTTATCCAAAGTGCGGTTTACAAATATAATTTCTGAAGCCCCAAGCTTAGCCAACAGCACAGCGGCTGAATTGGCTGCGCCTCCTGCACCAAGAAGCAATGCACGCTTGCCTTTTACGTTTATATTGTTAAGCTCAAAGCTTTTTTTAAGTCCAAGTATATCTGTGTTGTACCCTTTAAAGCCGTTTTCTGTACGCTTGAGTGTATTAACAGCTCCAACAAGCTCTGCTGTTTCATCTATACCGCACAGGTATTGCATAACGGACTTTTTGTGCGGAACAGTCACATTTATGCCCTCAAAGCCAAGTGCGTAAAGACCTTCGACCGCCTTTTTAAGCTCGCTGTCCTCAACCCTGAACGGCACATACACACCGTTAGAGCCAAGCTCTTTAAGCACTGTATTTTGAAGAACCGGCGAAAAGCTGTGGCCTATCGGGTTTCCGATTATACCGAACGGTTTTGTCTCGCCATTATAAAAGTCAAATACCTCCATTACCCTTTCTCCTTTTGTAAATATTAAGCACAAACCTTTCTGCGCCCCTTTTTACTTTTGTAATAAGCTGGTCTCTGCTGCATATGGGCTCGGTATAAATAGCCAACACCCCAGCCCTGTGCGCACAGTACATATCTGTAAAAACCTGGTCGCCTATTACGGCTGTAGAGCTTTTATCCGACCCCATATTCTTCATGGCTTCATTCAGCTTTTTAATTCCCGGCTTTCCCGCTTTAAAAACCGCAATCGCCCCGAGCTTTCTGTTAAACAGCTCCACTCTTTCCTTATTATTGTTTGAAAGCAGGCAGAGAGAAAAACCCTCACTGGCAAATGATTTAAAAAGCCCTGCTGTTCTGTCATCCGGCTCAGCCACATCAAACGGCGCCACAGTATTGTCTATATCAAAAACAAGTGCTTTAATTCCCCTTTTTTTCAGTTCCTCTGTTGGAATATCAAATATCGATTTCACATATAAATCCGGGAAAAAACGTTCCAGCATATCATCTCTCCTTATCATTTTAAAAATTATATCAATATTATTATTGCAGGTCAACAAAATTCACCGCAATACTCATTTCTGTACCTATAGCTGTTATAATTTTTTTCAAACATTACAGACAAAAAATATTTCAGTAAAAACACACATATTATGGTCTGCTGATTTTTATTATCTGCATTTTTTCTTATATAAATTGTACATATATTTTAAAGTCAACTTATATTGTCCAAAAAAATCCTTAATTTTTTATGACAAAATCGCTCTTTCCTTTTAACATAACGCCAAAATAGCTGTTTTGCAATGTCGCATACGAAATATACATTTGACTGAAATATTAATTAGTGTTAAAATTTAATTGTATGTTTTTTAACTATATTTTAAGGGGAGATTGCAAATGAAAAAGTCAACAGTTTCAAGAATTGCTGCCGGCACATTATCAGCGGTAATGGTTCTCGGCAGCGCACCGCTGGCAATGGCTGGACAGTACGTAGTACAGAAGGGTGATTGTTTATCAAAAATCGCTCCTAAGTACGACACAACATGGAGGGTTTTAGCTGATATGAACAAGCTTGCAAACCCTAACCTCATTTTCCCGGACCAGGTTCTTCAGGTTCCTGACACAGGCTCAAAGGAGGCGGCTAAACCTGCCGAGACAGTGAAGCCTGCTGAGGAGGAAAAGAAGGAAACTGTTCCAGCTGAGGTAATTACTCCAGCAGAGACAACAGAGGCAAAGGAAGTAAAGGCGGAGCTTACAGGACTTAAGGTTGATGACATCACACTTACAGAAAACGCAATTACACCTGAGTTTGCACCGGAAACAAAAGAATACACTATGAATGTTCAGAGTGATATTTATGCTGTTAAAATCACTCCTGAAGCTCCGGAAGGCGTAACTGTAACAGTAGCCGGAGAGGAAGTAAAAGCTGGAGACAGCGCTGTTGTCAAGCTCAGCCAGGAATACGCCGACTATGATGTAGAGCTTGTTACAGATGTAGAAATTACCGTTACAGCCGGAGAAGAAACCAACACATACAAGGTTACAGTTGTAAGGGCATGTGACACTGATACATACAATTTATTTAAGATTGAGTCATACAAAGATGAAGCTACAGGAGTTGATATGCCTTACGCCATATATGTACCTTCAAACTATGACCCTGACAAGGAATATCCTCTTGTATTTGCCCTTCACGGTTCAGGACAGAGGGCTCAGAGCACAGATATGATACTTAAGAGATACCAGATGGCTACAGTCTGGGCTAAGGATTCTGAAAAAGGCCACAACGAGTGTATCGTTTTAGCACCTCAGTGCGCTTCAGAAGACGACAATGACAACTGGACAAGCCTTATGGAATACAGAAGCGGCAAAGCTGACAACTCATTTGCACTTTCAAAATATTCTGTAGCAGCTTATAACCTTCTTGAAAAGGTTATGAAAGACTATTCTGTAGATGCAAACAAAGTATATATGACTGGCCTTTCAGCCGGAGGATTCGCTACATACGCACTTGCTATAGAGCACCCTGATACCTTTGCCGCTCTTGTTCCAGACGCTGGCGGCGCTGACCCTGCAAAGGTTGAGGCTCTCAAGGGCATACCTATGTGGATATTCCACGCTGCTGATGACCCTACAGTAAATCCTGACGAATACCTTTACCCGACACTTGAGGCTCTTGACAAAGCCGGCGTTGAGTATAAATCAACAATCTATCCTGAAGGCGCAGTATTTGCTCCATCAGCTCACTTCTCATGGGATGCATGCTATGCAAACCAGGAAATGAGAGACTGGGTTTTCGCTCAGACAAAATAATCTGCACTGATTGGCTATTTAAGCCGTAAGCATTATTAAATGCTTACGGCTTTTTTATATTATAACCGCATATTATATAATTCAGCTCTGATTTTTGTCATATATTGACTAAAAATGTGTAATATATTTTTATTTTTCATGTATATTTTATTGCTTTATAAAACCCTAAATGGTATATTGGTTATATATTCATTATTTGCCTGTCAATAACTATGCATTATTGATGGACAAGCATATAAGGAGGGGTTTTATATGAAGCACACAAAGAAACTGATTTCATTTATGCTGGCTGGGGCCATGACATTTTCACTCTCATGTGCCGGCTACGCAGAAGACAAAATGCAGGAAGTGCCATTTTCAAGCATACCGGGCATATTGGTGGGTAACGCAACAGACCTTGAAAACGGCACGGGCTGTACGGTAATTGTAGTACAGAACCCGGACGGGGCTATCGGCTCTGTAGATGTAAGAGGCGGCTCTCCCGGTACACGAGAGACTGACCTTCTGGACCCAACAAAGACAGTACAGACTGTCAATGCCATTTGCCTTTCAGGCGGCAGCGCCTTTGGGCTTGAAGCTGCCGACGGTGTTATGAAATACCTTGAGGAAAAGAATATGGGTGTTGATGTTGGGCCTACAGTTGTGCCTATAGTTCCTTCCGCTATACTCTTTGACCTTGGCTTTGGCAACGCCTTTGTACGGCCGGACAAGAAAATGGGCTATGAAGCCACTGACAACGCATTCAAGAAGGTTCCATGGACAGACGGCAATACTGGCGCCGGAACCGGAGCTACAGTAGGAAAAAGTGCCTCAGCAATAGGCGCAGAAGCCATGAAGGGCGGCCTTGGTTCATGCGCTTACAAATACGGTGATTTGTATGTTGGCGCCATAGTTGCAGTAAATGCCGCCGGAAACATAGTTGACCCTGACACAAATGAGATAATAGCCGGCTCACATACAGCTGACAACCAGTTTATAGACCTTGAGGAATATACAATGGACGGGCGCTATCAGGCACCTAAAGCTGTAGAAAACACGACTATCGGCTGTATAGTGACAAACGCAAAGCTTACACAGGCGGAAGCCAAAAAGCTTGCAGAGATGGCTCAGGACGCATACGCAAGAGCAATAAGGCCTGTACATACCGCATCTGACGGAGATACAATATTTGCTATAGCCCTTGACACTGTAAATACAGAATCCTCCACATGGAATATGCCTTCTGTAAATATGAACCTCCTTGGAGTCATGGCAGTTAATGCCATGGAGGACGCCATAGTAAGCGCAGGAACCAGTGCAGAAACACTCCTCGGCACTGAAGGGCGCGCCTCAATGACCGATGTTGAGTTTACCCAGCCAAAATAATTGATTAAAGCTGAAGTTTCGTCTTAATAAAACTATTAAAAGAGCGGGAGTTAACCCCCGCTCTTTTTAAATCAACTTATAAACCGAAATCAACCGGTTTTATATCCCATATTTCATCTGCATATTCCCTTATTGTCCTGTCTGAGCTGAATTTACCGCTTTTGGCAATATTGGCAGCCGCCATTTTGGCCCAGCGCTTTTTGTCGCTGTATGCTTCCTCAATAAGGTCATGCGCTTTGCAGTATGCCTCAAAATCCGCCAGTACAAAGTATTCATCTGCTCTGGAACCATTGACACCATTGAGCAGAGAATCATATATATCCCTGAAAAGCTCAGTATTGCTGTCAAATGTACCGTTAATAAGGCAAGTAAGGGCCATTCTGGCTCCCTGATTCATGTTGTATACCGACCACGGGTCGTAGGAATTACTGGTATATTTTTCCATAGCCTCCTGTGCTGAAAGTCCAAAAATAAATATATTGTCCGCCCCAACCTCGTCAAATATCTCAACATTGGCCCCGTCCATTGTTCCCAGAGTCACAGCGCCATTGAGCATAAATTTCATGTTGCCTGTTCCTGACGCTTCTTTTCCCGCTGTCGATATCTGCTCGCTTATATCCGCCGCAGGTATGAGCTTTTCGGCAAGGGATACCCTGTAGTTTTCCATAAACACAACCTTAATTTTATCGTTTATGGACGTATCGCTGTTTACAACATCAGCAACACTGTTAATAAGCTTTATTATTTTTTTCGCCATATAATAATTAGCCGAGCTTTTAGCCCCAAATATATAAGTCCTTGGTGCTATATCAAGGCCCGGGTTCATTTTAAGGCAGTTGTAAAGATATATTATATGGAGGACATTCAGAAGCTGCCTTTTATATTCATGCAGTCTTTTAACCTGTATATCGAATATAGAGTCAGGGTTTATGTCTATTCCCTTGGTCAGCTTAATATAATCTGCAAGCGCCCTCTTGTTTTCCCTTTTAACTTCCATGAGCCTTCCCAGAAAATCCTCGTCTTCAGTGTATTCCATAAGCCCTGAAAGCTTTGAGAGGTCAGTTATCCAGCCATCACCTATTTTTTCAGTTACAAGGGCGGCAAGCCTTGGGTTTGCGTGCAGAAGCCAGCGCCTTTGTGTAATGCCGTTTGTCTTGTTATTGAATTTCTCAGGATAAAGCTGGTAAAAATCCTTAAGCTCCTTTGTTTTAAGTATCTCAGTATGGAGCTTTGCAACTCCGTTAACACTATGGCTTCCAACAATGGCAAGATATGCCATCCTCACCTGTCCGTCCGCTATTATAGCCATATTACGGATTTTGTTGCTGTCCTTGCCATACTTTTCAATCAGTTCAAGGCAGAACCTTCTGTTTATCTCCTCAACTATCTGGTAGATTCTTGGAAGAAGCCTGCTGAAAAGCTCCATAGGCCATTTTTCAAGCGCTTCGCTCATAATAGTATGGTTTGTATAGCCGCATACCTTTTTTGTAATCTCCCACGCGTTATTCCATGGCACATCGTTTTCATCCACAAGCACTCTCATAAGCTCGGCAACGGCCACTGTCGGGTGCGTGTCATTCAGCTGAAAAGCCACCTTCTCCGGAAGAATTGAAAAGTCGCTGTGCCGCCTTTTAAATCTTTCAATGACTCTCTGCACGGTAGCTGAAATAAAGAAGTACTGCTGTCTAAGCCTTAACTCCTTGCCGGAATAGTGTTCATCGGCAGGATAAAGCACCTCAGTTATTGTGTGTGCTATATTCTGTTCCTCAAGGGCCTTCTGGTAATTGCCCTCATTAAATGATTTAAGGTCAAATTTGTTTTTTGGCCTTGCATCCCACAGTCTTAAGGTGTTCACTGTATTGGTGCCATACCCAACAACCGGATAATCGTAAGGCACTGCCATTATAGAATGGTAATTTTCCTGCACAAACCTGTACTCACCATTACCTTTAGGCACTGCCCTTACATTGCCGCCGAATTTAACCTCAACAGCGTACTCGTTCCTTTTAAGGCCCCATGGGTCTCCGTTTTCAAGCCAGTTATCAGGCCTTTCAACCTGATACCCGTTTTCAATCGCCTGCTCAAAAATGCCGTAATGGTACCTGATACCGCAGCCATACGCAGGCAGCGACATAGTAGAGAGTGAATCAAGAAAGCAGGCGGCAAGGCGTCCAAGACCACCGTTTCCAAGGCCCGGGTCCGGCTCTGTCTCCTCTATAACATTGTAGTCCACTCCAAGCTCCTCAAGAGCCTCTTTTATTGAATCGTAAACCGAAAGGTTTATTATGCTGTTGCCAAGAAACCTCCCCATAAGGAATTCCATGGAGAGGTAATAAACCATTTTTACATCCTTGTCATAATACATATCGTGGGTCTTCATCCAGATATCGTTTACTATATCCTTTACAGCGTATACCACCGACTGATAAATTTCCTCAGGTGTAGCAGTCTCTACAGTCTTTCTTGTTATTGTCCTGAGGTTATCTGTAATCATTTCTTTAAACCGCTCTTTCGAGATATTTAAACAGTTCAATATATCCGCTCCCTTAGCTACTAAAAATCTTCAATATCACGTTATAAATTAAAACACAGGCAAACCGGTACTTACTGTAATCCGGTTATTTTTCCCCTACGGCTTTAAGCTTATCCGCCTGGTCGTTTGCTGTAAGAACATCAATAATATCGTCCAAATCCCCATCTATAACGGCGTCTATCTTGTGGAGAGTAAGCCCTGCCCTGTGGTCTGTAACGCGCCCCTGTGGGAAATTGTAAGTCCTTATTTTTTCGCTTCTGTCACCTGTACCCACCTGCGAGCGCCTTTTTTCAGAAATTGCGCTGTTATGCTTTTCCTGTTCCAGCTTATAGAGTCTGGCGTACAAAACCTTCAGGGCCTTATCCTTGTTTTTAAGCTGGCTCTTTTCGTCCTGACAGGACACAACTATCCCCGTTGGGATATGCGTTACCCTAACGGCAGAATCCGTAGTGTTAACACACTGTCCGCCGTTGCCGGAGGCTCTGAAAACATCAATACGCACATCATTCATATCAATATTTACATCAACCTTGCCGGCTTCCGGAAGCACAGCCACCGTGGCTGTTGATGTATGAATCCTGCCTCCGGATTCTGTAGACGGAACCCTCTGTACCCGGTGGACGCCGCTTTCAAACTTCAATCTTGAATAGGCGCCCTGACCGGTAACCATAAATATAATCTCTTTAAATCCGCCAAGGTCGCTTTCACTGGCCGACATTATCTCTGTTTTCCATTTTCTGTTTTCGGCATATCTTACATACATCCTAAACAAATCACCGGCAAAAAGAGCCGCCTCGTCACCGCCGGCCCCCGCCCGTATCTCAACAATTACATTCTTGCTGTCATTTGGGTCCTTAGGAAGCAATAGAATCTTAAGCTCATCTTTAAGCCTTTCACATGCTTCACGTCCGCTTGAAAGCTCCTCCTTAAGAAGCTCCCTGAAGTCATCGTCGTTTGTTTCCTTTAAAAGCTCATTGGCCTCGTCAACCGAATCCTGCGCCCTTTTGTATTCCCTGTATTTTTCAACAACCGGTCCTATGGCGCCGTATTCTTTCATAAGCCTCTGCCATTTTTCCTGGTCAGCTATTATATCCGGGTCGTTTACCTGCTCTCCCAGTTCAATATATGTTCTTTCAAGTTCCTCAATATGGTCAAACATTAAAATCTCTCCGTCTAAATCCAAACACAACTCTATCCATTCCAGAGTAATCCTTAATAACAGATACCCTCTCAAAACCGGCTTCCTTCATAAGCTCGCTGACACTTTCTCCCTGGTCAAAGCCAATCTCAAAAAACATGTATCCATTGTCTTTAAGGCGGTCAGCTCCGCCGGCTATAATCTTTCTGTAAAAATCAAGCCCGTCTTTGCCTCCGTCAAGAGCACCATAAGGCTCATAATCCCGCACTTCCCGCATCAGCAGGTCAATATCGCCAGAAGGTATATATGGCGGGTTTGATACAACAGCATCAAATTTCTCATATTTATCAACAGGTTCAAATAAATTCCCGTTTAAAAATTTAATTCTGTCAGCAACCTTATTATATTCAGCATTCTTAGCCGCTATGTTTAAAGCGTCTTTGCTTATGTCAACTGCCGCTGCCCTTTCAATTCCCCCAAGGAGCAGGCTTATAGCTATACAGCCGCTTCCTGTGCCAATATCCAGTATGCTTTTAAAGCCGCATTTAAAAGCATACTCTAAAACCGTTTCCACAAGCACTTCCGTGTCCGGTCTTGGAATAAGCACATTTTTATCAACAAAAAAATCATGCCCCATAAACTCACATTTACCCAGTATGTACTGGCTTGGCATACCGTTTTGCCTCAGCATAACCATAGAGTTAAAATTCTTGTATTCATTGTCAGACAGCTCATAGCTGCCGTTTATCAGTATTCCGGTTTTATCCATATTTACGGCTTTCATCATAAATATTTCAGCGTCTAAGCCGTACTCCCCAACGCCTTTAGCTTTCAGCCTTTCCTTGGCCTCCAAAAGAGCTTTCCGGATAGTCTTATTCCGGCTCATCTTCCAGAACTCCCTTCATAGCCGCTATGGCCGCCTCAATCTGGCCAGCGTCCGGCTCAGCTGTTGTAATCTTCTGAAGGCACAGCCCGGGAGCGCTCACTATTTTTACTATAGGCGACTCGCTTCTTCCGGCCCATTTTATAACCTCATACGATATACCTGCTACAAAAGGCACAAGCACTATCCTGCTTATAAGCCTGAGCCACAATGTATCAGTCCTTATAAAAAAGAATACCACCATGCTTATTATCATTACAATAAGCAGAAAGCTTGTACCACACCTCTTGTGAAGCCTTGTATGCTTTTTAACATTTTCAACAGTGAGCTCCTCATCATGCTCAAAGCAGTTTATTGTCTTGTGTTCAGCGCCATGGTACTGGAAAACCCTCTGTATTTCCTTCATACGTGAAATGAGGAACAGATAAAGCAGGAATATGCCTATCCTTATAAGCCCTTCCACAATACTTAATGCCCATGTTCCCGGCAGCACAGGCCTGAAAAGACTGCCCAAAAAAACCGGAAGCACAAAAAACAGTCCTATAGAAAATACAAGCGAAACCGCCACACTAAAATAAATAAGTATATCAGCAAACTTATCCCCAAATTTATTTTGCAGGTACATCTCAAATCGGCCCGGTTTTATATCCTCATCGTCCTCCATACCGGCAAGCTTTGCCGAGCGCATTATTATTTTTACTCCTATAATAAGTGACTGCACAAACGCCGCAATGCCTCTGAATACAGGAAACTTAAACACCTTGCTTTTATTAAAAACATCATCAATCGGTTCCTTTTCAACACACAGGCTTCCCTCAGGAGTTCTCACTGCCATCGCGTACATCTTTCTTCCGCGCATCATAACCCCTTCTATTACCGCCTGACCGCCGATATTTGTCATTCTCATTTAATAATCACCAACCTTTTGCCATAGCTAAATTTACAATAAATGAAAAATTATCAATTGAAAATATAAAAAAAGGGGCGGAACCTTTCTCCTCCCCCTTCAGCTTCAAAATTAATTTCTGCCGTACTTTTTGTTGAATTTTTCTACCCTTCCGCCTGCCTCAAGAAGAAGCTTCTGGCTGCCTGTGTAGAATGGATGGCACTTTGAGCAAACCTCGACTCTTATTTCTTCTTTTGTTGAGCCTGTAACAAACTCGTTTCCACAGTTGCATTTTACTTTGCACTGATGGTATTCTGGATGTATATCCTTTTTCATTTTTTTCACTCCTTAATTTACGTTGATCAATAATCCCGCGCATTATTTATAGACAACGAAAGTATTATATCACAGCGCTTATCAACATGCAATAACAAATTTCCCGAATTACTTATAAACTGGTATCTCAGTTTTTAATCATAGGCACAGCTTTTACAAATTCATCATTATTTCTGGTCTTTTTCATCAGCTCAATCAGGTACTCTGTGCTCTCAGTAACATTAAGAGGTGATGTAAGCCTTCGTACCTTATAAACAGCCTCCATTTCCTCTTTGGAAAGTAGTTTGTCATCGCGTCTTGTTCCTGATTTATTTATGTCTATGGCAGGGAATATGCGCCTTTCGGCCAGCTTTCTGTCAAGTACAAGCTCCATGTTTCCGGTTCCCTTAAATTCCTCAAAAACCACATCGTCCATTTTGCTTCCCGTCTCTATAAGGGCAGTGGCAAGTATAGTAAGGCTTCCTCCGTTTTCAATATTTCTGGCTGCGCCAAAAAACTTTTTAGGCATATAAAGAGCCGCCGGGTCAAGTCCGCCAGAAAGAGTCCTTCCGCTTGGGGTAGTGGTAAGGTTATATGCCCTTGCAAGCCTTGTTATACTGTCAAGCAGTATAACTATATCCTTCCCCTGTTCTACAAGCCTCTTTCCACGCTCAAGGACCATTTCAGCAACCCTCTTGTGGTGCTCCGGCTGCTCGTCAAATGTGGAGTAAACAATCTCAACCTTATCGCCCTGTATTGAGCGCTGTATGTCCGTTACCTCCTCAGGCCTTTCGTCAATCAAAAGCACTATGAGGTTTATATCCTGGTGATTTTTAACAATAGAGTTTGCCATCTGCTTAAGGAGAGTTGTTTTTCCAACCTTCGGCTGGGCAACAATCATACCCCTCTGCCCCTTGCCTATAGGCGCCATTAAATCTATTATCCTTCCGGAAATCTCATCCCTGCTCGTTTCAAGAGACAGTCTCTCTGTAGGATAAATCGGGGTTAAATCCTCAAAGTTTGGGCGTTTTATAGATTTATCCGGAGTATCGCCGTTTACGTTTTTGACATAAAGCAGAGCATTGAATTTCTCATTATCCTTTGATGCCCTGACATAGCCTGTTACAAGGTCACCTGTTTTTACATTAAACCTTCTTATCTGCGACTGCGAAATATAAATATCCCCTGTACCCGGAAGATAGTTTTCTGTCCTTAAAAAACCATAGCCGTCAGCCATTACCTCGAGCACACCCTGCTGCACAACCTCGTTTTCAGAAGGTTCTCTTTGTTCTCTTTCCCTCTGGCTGTTTTGTACTGGCTGATAAAGCTGGTGCGGCTCCCTGTAAACAGCCGGCTCCTTTAAATCTTCTATTTCTTGGTGTCCAACATATTTTTCTTTATTATCATATTTTTTCTGTGTATCAGCATTTTCAGAAGCCTTTTTTTCAGGTTCGGCCCTTTTTATAACAGTTTCTACAGTCGATTTTTCAGGCAATTTTTCATTCTTATGGCTCTCCGCAAGCAGTACAGAGTTTATTTTTTCTATAAGCTCAATCTTTTTCATGGAGCCAATGCCCTTTATATTCAATTGTTTTGCCGTTTCCCTAAGCTGAACAAGAGTATTTTTTTCCGATACTTCCTGCATATAAGCCTCCAAAATTAATTTTTAGGTATTTTTAAAACCTGGCCAATCTGAAGACTGCTGTTTTCAGTTAAGCCGTTTGCCTCAAGAATCTTTTTATATCCTGAGAAATTACCATAAACTTTATCACTTATGCCTCCAAGCGTATCCCCAGCCTGAACAGTGTATGTATCAAATCCCGCTTCAGCCTGACCGGAATTTCCGGACTCGCCGCTTTGAGTATTTTCACCATTTTCAGGAGTCTGGCCATCATCTGGAGTATCAGCCGGCTCATCATCGGTCAATGATATACCATGGCTTGTAAGCTTTTCCTCAAGCGCTACAATATTAAGCTTCAGTTCCTCATTTTTTTCCTGAAGCTCAGTGTAATCCGCAATTTTCTGGTTGGCAGCCTCAAGCTTAGCCGATATTGTAAGGTTTCTTACAAATAGTATTACAAATATTAAAACCGCCACTCCGCATACAGCGATAATACCTTTGTCAAGCTTTGCCTTCTTTTCTGCCGGCCTTCCAGAGCCCTTTTTTGGCGATTCAAAAAAGTCATGGAGGTCAGCTTTATTTTTATATGATTTCTTACGCATCTCAAGCTCTCCAGAGCGTTGATGCGACTGCTTTCTGGAATTTAAAACCGCCTGTTTCTTTCTGTCAGTTTTTTCATCTGAAAGCTTGCTTTTAAGCTCATCAAATTCAGTTTGTTCTGTGCTTTGCCTTGCCGGCCTCTTTTTATCCGCCAAGGCTTCTCTGCTTTTTGTCGCTGAGTAATCGGCTTCCTTATTTATTGGCTGAAATGTCCTGCTGTATTCTTTCTTTTTAGGCTTATGCCTTATAACCTGTACCGGCTCGTCTTCATCATACATCAGGTCTTCATCAATATCTCTTTCCCTAGGCTTTTTAGCTTCTTTTCTCACAGTCTGGGCAATATCGTCAAAGTCATCGTCAATGTCGGGAACAAATATCTCATTCTCCTCATCTTTATATGCACCTTCTGAAGCATTTTTATTCTCCGGCTCACTGACAGCCTTTTCGTAAATCCTCTCAGCTTCTTTGGGCAGACTGTCATTAAAGCCTGAATCCCTTTTTTCTACCCTTGTCCTGCCCAGACGTTCCTGTCTCTCACTTTCCGCCTTGAAAGTTCCAACTTCGTCATTCCTTTTTCTTATGGGATTGCTGCTCATAAGAATCTGTACAACCTCTTTTGGATAATCACTGTAAATATCATCTGAAACATTTTCTTTACCGCTCTGCTCACTGCCGGCATTATCATTTTTGATGTCCAGAATGTTGTCATCCTCAAACATATCCTTTTCCATACTATCCTCCTGTATTTAAAAATATGACACAAATCATACTCCTGTCAGCATAATTAACTTATCTTATCATTTTATATTCTAGTCTGGGGCATGTCAACCGATAAAGAACGTAAAAACCGATAAAAATGTCGAATACTCGCAGTAAAATGTTCCAATTTGTCGTTTCGGCAGCAAAAAAAGCGCCTTAAAAGGCGCCCTTTGTTTTAAATTCTTACTTTTTGTCGTCAACCATGATTTCCTTAAGTCCAGAAGCAAGACCTGCAAGCGACTGAATTTCCGAAGGTATAATAATTTTTGTAGCCTTGCCGTCGGCAGCTTTTTCAAAAGCCTCAAGGCTTTTAATAGCTATTACGCTGGCTTCCGGAGAAGCTGCGTTAAGCATTTTAAGTCCTTCAGCCGTAGCCTGCTGAACCTTCAATATAGCCTCAGCCTCACCTTCGGCCCTTCTTATTGTGGCTTCTTTATCAGCCTCGGCGCGGAGTATTGCAGATTCCTTATCAGCTTCGGCACGAAGTATTGTGCTCTGCTTTTCGCCCTCTGCCACAAGAACAGCGCTTCTCTTTTCACCCTCTGCCTGAAGGATTTTTTCACGCCTCTCACGCTCTGCCTTCATCTGCTTTTCCATGGAATCCTGGATTTCCTTCGGCGGCATAATGTTTTTAAGCTCAACACGGTTTATCTTTATTCCCCATGGGTCTGTGGCCTCATCAAGTATAATGCGCATTTTGCTGTTTATTATATCCCTGGATGTAAGAGTCTGGTCAAGCTCAAGGTCACCTATGATATTTCTCAGTGTTGTGGCTGTAAGGTTTTCAATAGCCCTGATTGGGTTGTCAACGCCGTAAACATAAAGTTTAGGGTCTGTTATTTGCAGATAAATTACAGTATCTATCTGCATTGTTACGTTATCCTTTGTTATAACCGGCTGAGGCGGAAAATCCGCAACAAGCTCTTTTAAATTAACCTTTTTTGAAACCCTGTCTATAATAGGTATAGCGATATGAAGACCTGTTCCCCATGAAGCATGGTACGCGCCAAGCCTCTCAACAACATAAACATATGCCTGCGGCACAATTCTCAAGCATCTTACAAGCAGAATAAGAATAATTACCACAAAAATTATGAGTACTATCATACATTTCACTCCTTTATTTTACAATAACCTTGACTCCCTCAATTCTCTCAACTGTAACAAAATCT
The DNA here is from genome assembly GCA_022867625.1 of Lachnospiraceae bacterium NSJ-143. GTDB lineage: Bacteria > Bacillota > Clostridia > Lachnospirales > Anaerotignaceae > Neoanaerotignum_A. Next base: position 108,251 of record JALIFM010000005.1, on the reverse strand, counting down.
CCCTTTTCAAATGTAACACTTGGGTCAGCGCTCCTGGCTGTCCATATCTTTCCGTCATACTTAATTGCGCCTGTCTCTGCATAATTGTCAATTTTTTCAGTTACAATTACACTCTGTGTCAAAATCCTGTCAAGGTTTGTAGGCTCGCTTTTCTGCTTGAGCACTTTTTTTACAAATGGCCTTGTAAATACAAAAAGCGCTACTGACACTATAAAGAAAACTATAATCTGTACATATAACGGCGCTCCTGCCTTAGCCGCGGCAAACGCGCACAGCGCACCTCCGCAAAACCAAATAGACACAAGCCCTGCTGTAGCGGCCTCAGCTATTACAAATATTATAAAAAGCCCTATCCAAAACATTGGAAAACCAATTGAAAAACCATCCACTACAAACATCCAGCCACACCGCCTTCCTTACGGTAAAATACCGTTTATTTAAGGAATCCGTTTACAATCTGAGCCTCGGCCTCTGACTCGGTAAGCCCAAGAGTCATAAGCTTTGTTATCTGCTCTCCGGCTATTTTTCCTATAGCTGCCTCATGGATAAGCGACGCTTCCACATTGTTTGCTGTAATCTGCGGAAGTGCTGTTACCACACCGTTATCCATTATGATTGAATCGCATTCCGAATGTCCCATACATTTCGCGTTTCCGTTTATTATTGACACAAATTTCTGCTTTGAGTTTTCTTTTGCAACAGAACGGGATACAAGGTTTGTGCTTGAGCCTTCGCCGTTGAGGTCAATCTCAAACTGTGTTTCCGCATACTGCTTTCCATGCGTAAGTATCTTTTCCTTAACAACTACTGTAGCTCCCGCCTCAGCCGTAGCCTTTGTTGTCCTTATTGTGGAATCAACACCTTTAAGCTGTGTTGTTTCAAGCTCAATATAGCTGTTTTCACCAGCCTCGATTATTGTCTGAGGGTTTATAATCCTCTCGCCTGTGCCCTCGCCCACGCCGATATGCTTTTCTATATATTTCACTCTTGAATTTTTGCCAAGCACAAACCTGTGTATACCGTTGTGCTCGCTCATTTCACTGCCCGAATTATGAATTCCGCAGCCGGCTACAATAACTATATCTGCATTGTCGCCTACATAAAAGTCGTTATAAACAAGGTCGTGTATTCCCTCATGGGTTACAAGGGCAGGTATATGGACACTTTCATTCTTTGTTCCAGCCTTTATTATTATGTCAATACCCGGCTTATCGGTTTTTGGCACAATATCAATATTGGCCGACGAATGCCTGCCGGCGCTCTGGCTGTTAAGCCTTATATTATAAGCCCCCTGAGGCACACCGTGAAGGTCCGCCACCTCCTCAAGAAGCATCTCCATTATCTTATCGTCCATTTTTAATTTTCCCCCCTCAAAACACTGCACCCCGATGAAGCGCTTGCAGTATCGTCAAGCAGTGTAGGAAGTATTTCCTGCCTGCTTCCCCTGTTAACAAGCTCACCGTTTGCGATAACAATAATCTCGTCAGCAATATTAAGTATACGCTCCTGATGTGAAATTATAATTATCGAGCCCTTTATTTCATCATGCATTCTCTCAAAAACATCTATAAGGTTTTTAAATGACCACAAATCAATACCGGCCTCAGGCTCGTCAAATATGGAAAGCCTTGTCTTTCTTGCCATAACTGTAGCAATTTCTATCCTTTTTAATTCTCCCCCGGAAAGGCTGGCGTTTACTTCCCTGTTAATATAATCCTTAGCGCATAGCCCAACCTCAGACAGATAAGTACAGGCGTCTGATGTGGTAAGGCTCTTGCCAGCTGCAAGATTAATCAGGTCGCGCACTGTAACACCCTTAAACCTTACCGGCTGCTGGAATGCAAAGCTTATACCCATGTTCGCCCTTTCGGTAATGCTCTTACCTGTGATATCAGTTCCGTCAAGGAGTATTTGCCCTGAAGTCGGCTTTACTATGCCGGCTATAATTTTTGCAAGAGTGGACTTTCCTCCCCCATTCGGTCCTGTAATTACAATAAATTTGTTGTCGTCTATGGTAAGGTCCAGGTTTTTTATTATCCCCTTGCCATCATCGACAGTATAGGAAATGTTCTTAAGTTCAAGCATTTAACTTCCTCCTGTGTTATGTACAAGTAATGGCTATGCAAGCTCATTGTTTGCAAAGCCTAAAATAGTTTCTGTAATTTAATGAAAAATATGCGGCTGGTATAAAATTAATTAACCGCAGAATCATCTGCAATACTCTTCAAATTATACCAAGTAAGTATGTTCTAGTCAACAATTTCCGGCAAATAAAGGAAAATAATTCTTATCTGATATTTATTATATTTAAATCCGTAAATGAACATTAAATTTCAAAAAGTGTTGAGTATGTATAGTTAAAGAGCAGAAAAATGAAAAACACATGATATGAATATAAATCCAGAAGCTTACATATTTACAGGGCTAATAATATTGCCAAAGTGTGGCCTGTGCCACCACACTGCCGCCGCAAGCTTGTTGACCTGGAATCAGTTTGTGTCCTGCAACGGTTGGAATTTATAGCCGAATTGCAATGGAAATTATGGAGTTATAACGCCATGTTGAACACAAGTTGGAGCCTTGGAAAATTAAACCAGCTGCATATGGAAGAATGCAGGTAGTCATTTTATGCAGGATATGTATATATATGAAGGTTAAAAACACAATAAAAAACCGGCCTGTCATACAGACAGCCGGTTTAATGATGTTCCCGAGGTGATTCGAACACCCGACCTACCGCTTAGGAGGCGGTCGCTCTATCCAGCTGAGCTACGGAAACTGATACCTTATATATTTTAGCCAGTACGGTACAAAAAGTCAATATATATTTTTCAAAATTTATCTTTTTTTATTATTTTTTACAGATATAAAACCATTCCCCTTTAAGGTAAAACGCCATAAATAATCTGCCGCTTCCTCAGCATAATCTATATTTATCCTTTTTGACACCTCAACCATATCAGAATAATCAATTCCATCTGTTTCCAGATAAAGCTCGTCACCGCATAAATCCAAGCCATAGCAATTTTTATTAATTTTCATGGCCAAGCATAATTTACCCGGTCCACTGCACAGATTTCTGACCTTATCTGTGTTTCTGTTTTTTTTCATCTGCTCAAGCCCCTCAACAGGCTCAAGAGCCCTTATAAGCACACATTCCGGGCTGCCCTCGCCAGCTACAGAAACATTAAAACAGTTGTACATTCCATAAATAAGAAAAACATAGGCAAAACCGCCCTGCCTGTACAACACAGCGGTACGTCCTTCACGCCCTTTATGGTTGTATGCATGTGCCGCCTTGTCAAAAGGCCCTTTGTAGGCCTCTGCCTCTACAATACGGCCTTTTAAAACACCTTCGCATGTTTTATGCACAAGTATTTTACCTATAAGCCTTTTTGCAGCCTCCACAGCGTCTGTCTGATAAAATTGCCTGTCCAGTTTTTTATTATCCATAAAACCTCCATTAAAATACTGCCTTTTCGAGCAAAAAACCAAAAACAGAATCAAGTCATATTATAGTATCATGACTGTCAAAAAACAATATAAAAGGCAAGGCGCGGGAAATTTTCCCGCGCCCGACACTGATAATTTTCAGTTTCAATATCAGAAATCTATTATAGCTCCCTTATGAGCTGAAGCTGCAACCTTTGAGTAAAGTTTAAGGTAGCCCTGTGGAATCTCCTTTTCAGGCCTTTTCCAGCTCTTCATTCTCTCAGCTATTTCCTCATCGCTTACTTTAAGCTCAAGGATACCGTCGATGCAGTCAATGTATATTTCATCTCCGTCTTTAACAATAGCAAGAGGGCCGCCCTCAGCAGCTTCCGGTGATATATGTCCAACAAAGCAGCCGTTGTTTGTGCCTGAGAAACGTCCGTCTGTGATAAGCGCTGTTGAAAGGTTAAGGCCCATACCGTAAAGGTATTTCATAGCCTTGTACATCTCCCTCATACCAGGGCCGCCCTTAGGTCCCTCGTAACGGATAACAACAACGTTTCCAGGTTTAATTTCACCTGCAAGTATGGCTTTTTCAGCATCCTCCTCACAGTCAAATACCTTGGCTGTTCCTGTAAACCTTCTGAGCTCAGGAGCAAATGCGCCAGGCTTTGTAACAGCTGTGTCAGGAGCAAGGTTTCCTCTGAGCACAGCGATTCCGCCTGTTTCGCTGTAAGCGTTTTCTCTGTCTCTTATAAGCTCAGGATTCTCAGGATATGTGTATTTATAATTTTCAAGAGCCTCTTTAAGTGTACAGCCGTTAACAGTCATAACAGATGTATCAAGAAGGTCTCCAAGTTTCTGCATTACCCTTGGCACTCCGCCCGCAAAGTAGAAATCCTCAAGACTCCAGTTAGAAGCAGGGTTGATTTTTGCAAGCTGAGGTGTTGTTTTGTTAAGCTCATCAAAAGCGTCCATTACATTCATATCAATGCCGGCCTCAAGAGCTATGGCGCTGAGGTGAAGAACAGCGTTTGTTGAACCGCACTCTGCCATTACACATTTTATTGCGTTTCTTATTGAAGCTTCTGTTATTATATCCCTTGGCCTGATATCTCTCTTTGTAAGCTCTACAATCTTCATGCCGGAATTATAAGCGCATCTGAGCCTTTCAGCATATACAGCAGGTATAACAGCACAGCCTGTAAGCGACATTCCAAGTGCCTCAGCAGCGCAGCCCATTGTGTTTGCTGTTCCAAAGAATGAACATGAACCGCAGCCCGGGTTGCAGGCGTCAATAAGGTTATCAAGCTGAGCGTCTGTAATCTTGCCAGCCTCAAGCATGCCCTTTGCCTCGTCAGGAGATGTTCCGTCTGATTTTCTTCCATCAAACGATATACCGCCAAGCATAGGGCCTCCGTTTACAAGTATAGCCGGAATATTAAGCCTTGCGGCAGCCATAAGCATACCAGGCACAATCTTATCGCAGGAAGCAAGAAGCACAACCGCGTCAAGCTGATGTGCCTGAACCATTATCTCAACTGAGTTACATATAATTTCCCTTGAAGGAAGGATATATTTCATTCCAACATGACCCTGAGCTATACCATCGCAGGCAGCCATAACACCAAACTCGCATGCAACTCCGCCTGCTGCGTAGATACCCCTTTTTACATACTCCGCAACCTGTCTAAGATTATAATGTCCAGGAACAAGCTGATTCCATGAGTTTGCTATACCGATTCTCGGCTTATGGCCAAGCTCATCCTCAGAATAGCCCATTGACTTAAAGTATCCCTTACAGGATAAATTCATGATTTCTTCACTGCGGAATTTTTCCATTGATATTTCCTCCTTTAATAAAACCATTTGAAATACACACACACCTGTTATATAAAAACTTACTGTACAACAGTTTTGCCGCCGTACTAAACATACAAAAGACATTAACCATTTTATCTGCCTTCTGCCAATGTCTGGTTAAACCATAAGTTTTTTCCTTATATTATCAGCGGCTTCTTTTAAAGAATCCACAACAATATCCAAATCAAGCTCCTTTATTCTAAAAACAGGACCAGTAAGACTTATAGCCGATATTATCTCTCTGCCTCTGCCAAACACAGGTACTGCCACACAGCTGATTCCCGTTTCATATTCCTCGTTGTCAACGGCATAGCCGTTTTTTCTGATAAAATCCAATTCTACACGCATTTTTTCAATGCTTGTAATAGTATTTTCCGTTTTTGTCTCAAGCCCTCTGGACAATATTTCCTCAGACTTTTCCTGAGGCATAAAGGCAAGATAGCATTTGCCTACACCAGTACAGTAAAGCTCTTTTTTTGTTCCTATTCTTGTTTTTAAAACTATTGAGCTGGAAGACTCTGCTTTTGCAATATAAACGACATAGCCGTTTTCCTCGATAACACATAGTGAAGTTTCCTGAAATTTGTCGGAAACAGGCTGAAGGCACTTATCAGCAACCTTAGAGAGCATATCGTTTCTGGAAACAGCGTTTCCAAGGGCAAGAACCTTAAAACCAAGATTATATTTAAGAGTTTCGCTGTCCTGCATAAGATAACCTAAATTTGAAAGAGTGTTGATAAGGCCAAAAACCGTGCTTTTGCTCAGTCCAAGAGCTAGAGAAATCTCTTTAACGCTCATTTTCCTGTTGTTTTCCTCAAAAAGCTCCAGTATTGAAAATGCCCTCTCAAGCGATTGGATGTTTTTTGTTTTTCCCATAATTACCTCGTCAGTCAACTTATACGGCAATACAGTACGTTGTTCCTGAATTCTATTCAATTTTATCAAAAACATGATAATGTGTCAATAAATTCGTTAAAAATTTATCTTATACATTGTCATAAAAATATATGTTCATAAACATTATTTTTTAGTAGTTTTGACACCAATGAATCCATATATTAGTTATTTAACTACCAAATAACTTAAATGGCATTTATTATTTGATTATTTCATTAATTCATAAGATATAAGGTTTTATATTTATCTTTTAGTAAAAAAATAAAATATAGCCACAGTACTATTTAATTGAATTAAAAACCATTAATTTCTATATCTATATTTGCACTTTGCAATCAATTCATGTTCATTAATTAACAATCACATAAATCAGCCGTTTACTGTCCGAATTTTAAAGTATGATTTATACAAAAACATACATTATTAAGCTTTGATTTTCATCTTTCTATACTATCTGCCAATCTGCACAAGTCCTATCAGTAAAATATAATATTCTATGTAAAATTACATAAAAATCACTTTTTTCATAAGAAAAGACCCACCAGCAGGCGGGCCTTTTAAACGGCAGTATATAAAAATCCATATAATTATCAGTTATAATTCACCTGTTCAGATAAAACTCAGCACTACAGGCATAAGCCCTATGACAAAACCCAAAACCCCTCCCAGTGCGGTTATAGCCGAAAGCTCCTTCCTTGCTACAGACAAAATAATTTCTTCTGTATATTCCATGTCGAAGCTGTTAATTCTTTCCTCCACAATTTTTGACAAGTCAAGGCTCTGTATAAATCCCGGGGCCAGATTAAGCACTGCACCCTTGTATACCTTCGCCACAAGTTCAACTACAGCTTCTTTTCTGCCTCCGCATATGCTTTTAAGTATATCTGTAACACCCATATTCATAAATCCGTCAACCGCTGCCTTAACCATATTTCTATCAATTACGCTGCCTATGTTTTCTGATATGAACCCTACAGCAGCATGTAAATATTTTTCAATGTCATATCCAAAATTTTTGTTTGCACCCACAAGGAGCTCATACACAGTCATCTGGCTGTTCCTTTCAACAAAGCCTTTAATGGCATTCCCAATATTTTCAGCCGCCCCGTTTTTTTCTGCTTCATCAAGCACAAACGATACAAGCCTGTTAACCGAGTTTTCCCTTATCTGGCTTACAAATACCTGTACCGCTTCCCCCACAGTCTTTTCTGCAAAATTGTCAACAGTGCTTTCAACTATCTGTTCTATTTCACCTGAGTTTTCAGGATTATTAAAGTATTCCGTCAAATCCGTTATAATTTTACAGTAGATATCATCTGTATTTATAAACATTCCCATAAACGGCCCCGCTATGCCATGAAGTATATCTGAAAGCCTTTCCTTCAATATCAATTCTATATCCGGGTTATCCGTAATTGACAAAACAGCATTTACCAAGTCCGGAACCTTTACCGCTGCATAATCCTTAAATTCCGCAACCGCCGAAAACGATACTGCATTACATATTTTCCTCTGGTCGTCCTGCATAGATAACAGAAAATCCCATACCGCTTTCTCTGCCGCCGCATTTATACTGCCGTTTTCAAAGGCTTCAGAAACCGAGTTTGAAACTGCTCCTGTCACTGCGTTCAATATGCCTTCACAGCCGATTTCAGATATCTTTTTATTAAGCCCTATGCTGATATACCTGTAGAGCAAATCAGAAAAAGCCTCTTTAAATCCATCAGATGAAAATGCTTCGCCCAGCAAAACACTTATTCTGTCTGACATTTTTTGGGAAAACTCCTCCCAGATTCCCACTTTAAAGTTTTTGCCCACATCATTTATTGTAATGCCATTCTCCTCGGCACAATCATAAGCTTCAGATACGGCATTGGTTATATAATTAATTATATCCTCCTTAACAAGCGACTTTCCAACCGCCTCTCCAGTAAGGATTTTATCTCCCACAGCACTTCCTATTGCCATGGCTATACGCTGTTTTTCCTTTGGTATAAGACCCGGCGTGAAAGGAAGCCTTATATTGCCAATTTTAATTTCTTTATATGGCCTGAACAGCATTTTAATGGCTATATAATTAGTAAAACAGCCTATCACAGCTCCGGCAAACGGGCTTATTAATATAGAAGCAACCAATTTATATCCTTCCTTTCAAGCTTACCCCGCCGCAAATCTTTTACAACTACAAAAAAGACCTGTAAGTTTACAGGTCTTAAATATACTAATATCAGCTGTTAGGGGTTTGCCCTTCCTCTGTCTCAACCTCATTAATCTTGTAAAGCAGTGTCATAAGGCTGTCTGTAAGATGCACATTCTCAACTATTACGTCTTCCGGCATAGCAAGGTCAACATGGGAAAAATTCCACATGCCCTTTACTCCCCATGCTGCAAGGTCGTTTGCAACCTTGCTTGCCTGTGACCTTGGCAGGGTAAGAATAGCTACATCAACTTTATTGTTTTTAACAAAATCTTCCATTTTGTCAACATCGTAGACCTCTACGCCTCTTATTGTCATTCCTATAAGCCTAGGATTTACATCAAAAACTGCGGTAATGACAAAACCGCGTTTCTCAAAATTAGTATAGTTTACAAGCGCCTGCCCTATATTTCCTCCGCCTACAACTATTAAATTATATACCCTGTCAAGTCCCAGTATTTTTTTAATCTCATTATAAAGATATTCAACGTTATAACCATACCCCTGCTGGCCAAAACCTCCAAAATTGTTAAGGTCCTGCCTTATCTGCGAAGCGGTTATATTCATTTTTGTGCTCAGCTCTTTTGAGGAAATCCTTGTTATATCGCTTTCAAGCAAATCCCCTAAGTATCTATAGTATCTTGGCAGCCTGTTGATAACAGCACTGGAAATTTTTCTCTCACTATTCATATTTTAACCACCCCTTGATTAAGTAAAAGTATACCACCTAAGTTATTTTATTGTCAATGTTTAGTCTTTTATTTGTCAACAAATTCTGGTATCATGAAAATATTATACTATATTTACAAAAATATAAAGATATCTTACTTAAAAATATAATTAAAACATGCGGAGAGGTTATATATTATGATACTTTCATTAAGCGGCGTTTCAAAAAGCTATGGAACAGACGCAATACTGGAAAAAATTTCATTTAATATTGAGGAAAAAGAAAAAGCTGCTGTTGTCGGTGTTAACGGCGCCGGAAAAACCACGCTGTTCAAAATAATTACAGGCGAAAACACCTGCGACAGCGGAGAGGTATATATAAAAAAAGACATTTCCATGGGCTATCTCAAACAGAATTCTGTTCCTGACACCAGCAAAACAATATACACCGAGATGCTCTCAGTATTCAGCGGAGTGATACAGACAGAAAACGAGCTGAGGCAGATGGAACATGATATGAGCTCGCTATGCGGAACCGAGCTTGATGAGCACATGAAAAAATACTCAAACCTTCAGTATCAGTTTGAAATGATGGACGGCTACAGCTACAAGAGCAGAATCAAGGGCGTGCTTAAGGGTCTCGGCTTTAATGAGGGCGATTTTGACAGACCTGTAAGCTCCCTTTCAGGCGGGCAGAAAACCCGAGTATATCTTGGAAGCCTGCTTCTTTCAAACCCTGACATACTGCTTTTGGACGAGCCTACAAACCACCTTGATATTGAGTCCATAGGCTGGCTTGAGGACTTCTTAAAGGGATATTCAGGAGCAGTGTTAATTATCTCACATGACAGGTACTTTCTTGATAAAATAGTCACAAAAACAATAGAAATTGAGAATAAGAAATCCCATGTTTACGATGGAAATTATTCGTTTTACGCCAAAACAAAGGAAACAAACCGCCAGATAGAACAGCACCACTACACACAGCAGCAAAGGGAAATTAAAAGGCAGGAGGAGGTAATAGCCAAGCTTAAATCATTTAACAGGGAAAAATCTGTTAAAAGGGCCGAGAGCAGGCAGAAGCAGCTTGAAAAAATTGAGCTTGTGCAGAAGCCTGAAAACCTTCCGGAAAAAATGCGCCTTAAGCTTACTCCTAAAATAACGAGCGGAAACGATGTACTCCACGCTGAGGGCCTCAGCAAATCATTCGACAGCCGTACACTCTTTGAAAACCTTGATATAGACATAAAACGAGGTGAAAAAACGGCTATTGTAGGGCCAAACGGCATAGGAAAGAGCACCCTTCTAAAAATCCTGCTTGGAAAGGCTGAAAAAAGCTCAGGCGATATACGTCTTGGCACAAATGTCCATATAGGCTATTACGACCAGGAACAGCACAATTTTGACGAGAGCAAAACAATTTTTCAGGAAATTTCCGACACATATCCGGATATGACAAACGGTGAGATAAGGAATATATTAGCGGCTTTTGTATTTGAAGGTGATGATGTGTTTAAGGTTATTTCCTCTTTAAGCGGGGGTGAAAAGGGACGCGTCTCACTGGCCAAGATAATGCTTTCCAAGGCTAATTTTCTTATACTGGACGAGCCTACAAACCATCTTGACATATTCTCAAAGGAGATACTAGAAAGCGCCATAAACAACTACGAGGGAACTGTCCTTTATGTATCTCATGACAGATATTTTATAAACAAGACTGCCGGCAAGATACTGGAGCTTTCCAGAAACGGAGTTAAAGAATATTTGGGCAATTATGACTATTATATAGAAAAGAAAACCCTCGCCCAGCGTGAGGAACTGCTATTTGGCAGCAAAGAACAGCAGGATTTTGAAAAACCGGTTTCAGAATCCAAGCTCAGCTATCAGGCTCAGAAAGAGCAGCAGGCTAAGGAAAGAAAGCTCAAAAACCAGATTAAGAGGCTTGAGGAGGAAATAGAAAAAACTGAGGAGAAAATTTCTTTCCTCGAAAGCCAGCTGCTCCTTGACGAAATAGCCACCAACGCCGATAAAGCAAGGGAACTGTTTGATGAAAAGACCTCTGCCGAGGAATACCTGAACACCCTTTATAACCAGTGGGGCGAGCTGCAGGAGTAAAATTGCTTTATTACAGATAAATAATTTTTTCCATTAAAAACTGCCCCTGTTGTTTGCTGTATACATCAGCTTAATTAATATAAAACCATTTTGAATTAAGGCTTAAATAAACACAAAGTTTATTCTGTGTGAATAAAAACCCCACATAAAGGTACTTATTAAAAAACATGGTTTTTAGTTATTTATTTCATAATATCCTATATTGCCGTATAACGCATGTAATTTAGCTACAAAAATTACATGCGTTTATATATACATTTTTAACGCAGTTGCATTAAAAATTATACAGAATATTGTAATTATTGTAATTGATTAGCTGCGTTCCATATGATAGAATTATAAGGCGGACTTTTGAGTATACGCTATTTTTTTATTACCGTAATTAAATTACTTTTGTGTATTCTGGCAATTACAATTATGCTGTAAAATACCCCATGCTGAAAATCTTTAATCAACAGCAAAGCTGTATTTTTACATTCACATTGTGATATAGGGATTAGCTATACACTCTATCCCCTCTGTATCTGCCAATGCGAATACTACTATACTATCATTAAGGAGATGTTAAAGAATGAGTGAAATCTGCAAATGTGCCATGGCCGAAGCCGAGGTACTCAAAAAAGACGGCATTGACACCGACCTTCTTGAGCCTACACTCAAGGAATACTCCGCTGTCAAAGGCAGCCTTATAACAATTTTGCAGCACGCACAGGACATATACGGTTATCTGCCTGTGGAGCTTTTAAACTACATAGCTCTCAGAACCGGTATAAAGGCCGCCAAAGTTTTGGGCGTTGCTACATTTTACGCACAGTTCAGGCTTGAGCCTATCGGAAAGTACCTTATAATGGTTTGTCAGGGCACAGCCTGCCATGTTAACGGTTCAGAGGCCGTTCAGCAGGCTTTGGAGGAGGAGCTTGGAATCAGAGACGGACAGACAACATCTGACGGTCTGTTTTCAATAAAAAGTGTTGCCTGTCTTGGCTGCTGTTCACTGTCTCCTGTCATGATGATTAATGGAGAAGCCTACGGAACACTCACTCCGGACAAAGCAAGAGGCATAATTGCGGATATCAGGGCAAAGGAGGCACAGAATAAATGAGATTAGTCATAGGAAAAGGAAGCTGCGGTATAGCCGCAGGAGCCGATAAGGTATCTGACGCCGCTCTGGAATATATTTCCTCTAGGAGCCTTAATATAGAAGTCGGCGTTACAGGTTGTATAGGAATGTGCTATCTTGAGCCTATAGTTGATATTTTCAAGGACAACGGCGAAAAGACCACATATGTTAAGGTAACACCTGAAGCTGTAAAGGAAATTATTGACTGCGAGACAGCTGGTGTTGCATGCGAAAAATATCTTATCCCTGCCGAGGATAAAAGCCGGCTTGAAAGCCAGACAAGAATAGCGCTTAGAAACTGCGGTATTATTAATCCAGATGATATAAACGACTACATAGCAAGAGGCGGCTACAAAGCTATAGAAAAATGTGTTAAAGAGCTTAAACCGGAACAGGTTATTGATATTATAAAAGTTTCAGGCCTTGCCGGCCGTGGCGGCGCCGGTTTCCCTACATGGTTTAAATGGAACGCTGCAAGGAGCGCTCAGGGAGTAAAGAAATATACAATCTGCAATGCTGACGAAGGCGACCCGGGCGCATTTATGGACAGAGCTGTAATAGAAGGCGACCCTAACTCCGTAATAGAGGGTATGCTTATAGCAGCTTACGCTATGGGCTCAGACGAAGGTATAGTGTATGTGCGCGCTGAGTACCCGCTGGCAATAGTAAGGCTTACAAACGCAATAAATCAGGCAAAGGAAAAGGGATTTTTAGGCAAAAACATTTTTGGAAGCGATTTCTCATTCGATATCAGAATAAAGGCCGGAGCAGGAGCTTTTGTATGCGGCGAGGAAACTGCCCTTATTGCTTCTCTTGAGGGTGAACGCGGAATGCCAAGGCTCAAGCCTCCTTTTCCTGCTCAGAAGGGTTACTGGCAGAAGCCTTCCAACATAAACAATGTTGAAACTTACGCCAATGTAGCTTGGATAATAGCTAACGGCGGAGAGAAATTTGCTGCTATGGGTACTCCTAACAGCAAAGGTACCAAGGTGTTCGCGCTCACAGGAAAAATTAAAAACGGCGGGCTTGTTGAAATACCTATGGGAGCTAAAATACGCGATGTCATATACGGCGTTGGCGGCGGAATAAAAGAGGATAAAAAGTTTAAGGCTGTGCAGATGGGCGGCCCTTCCGGAGGATGCATACCGGCTGAACTTATTGATACACTTATAGATTACAAAACACTGGCGGCTACAGGCGCTATAATGGGCTCCGGCGGTATGGTAGTAATGGATGAAACAACCTGTATGGTTGATATGGCAAGATTCTTCCTCGACTTTACCTGCAAGGAATCCTGCGGAAAATGTATACACTGCCGCGTTGGTACAAAACGTATGCTTGAAATACTCACCAGAATAACTGAAGGAAATGGTAAAGACGGAGATATCGAGCTTCTTGAGGATTTGGCAAATCAGATTAAATCCTCAGCGCTCTGCGGACTTGGACAGACAGCTCCTAACCCGGTTCTTACAACAATCAAGTATTTCAGGAATGAATATGAGGACCATATTTATAATCATAAATGTACCGCACACCAGTGTCAGGCACTTGTCACATATTCTGTAGAAGCCGATAAATGCAAGGGCTGTACACTCTGCGCTAAAAACTGCCCTGCCGATGCTATAAGCGGCAGTGTTAAAGAGCCTCATATTATAGACCCGGCAAAATGCATTAAGTGCGGCAAATGCAGGACTGTATGCCGTTTTGGCGCAGTAAAAGTAGATTAAGGGAGGGTACAATTCGTGGCTGAAAAGTTAAGACTTAATATAAACGGCAGAGAGGTTACAGGTTTTCCGGGACAGACTGTTCTTGAGGTCGCCAAAGAAAACGGCATTGATATTCCTACCCTCTGCTATGATAAAAGAGTTGAGGTTTATGGAGCATGCGGCCTTTGTGTTGTTGAAGCTGAAGGAAATCCTAAGCTTCTGCGCGCATGCGCTACAACAATATCCGACGGCATGGTAATAAATACAAACACAAAAAGAGTTATCGATTCTAGAAAAGCAGCATTGGAGCTTCTTTTAAGCGACCATACAGGCGACTGCCGTCCGCCATGCGCTTTAAACTGCCCTGCTGGTACTGACTGCCAGGGCTATGTAGGTATGGTGGCTAACGGACAATATAAGGAAGCTGTAAAGATAATTAAAGGCATATTCCCTCTTCCTTCCTCAATCGGCCGTGTATGCCCTCACCCATGTGAGACCGCATGCCGTAGAAAACTTGTAGACGAGCCGGTATCCATAGCATACATAAAGGCTTTTATAGGCGATAAGGACCTTGAAAGCGGAAATCCATATGTTCCCGAGTGTGCACCTTCAACAGGTCATACAGTAGCTGTAATTGGAGGCGGCCCTGCGGGCCTTACAACAGCTTACCATTTGAGGGCAAAAGGCCATGATGTTACAGTTTATGACGCCATGCCTAAAATGGGAGGAATGCTCCGCTATGGAATACCTGAGTACAGGCTTCCAAAAGCTGTTCTTGATAAAGAAATAGAATTAATTGCCTCAATGGGCGTTAAAATGATAAACAATATTAAGCTTGGACGCGATATTACATTTGAACACATAAAATCAAGCTACGATGCTGTGCTTCTTGCAACAGGCGCATGGACCAGCACAAAAATGGGAGTTAAAGGCGAGGACAACAAAAACGTCTTTGGAGGAATTGACTTCCTCAGAAAAGTAGCTTTAGGTGAAGAAATTGTTGCCGGAAAAGATATCGCCATAGTGGGCGGCGGAAATACTGCTATGGACGCATGCCGTACAGCAGTACGCCTTGGCGCTGAGCACGTTTACTGTATATACAGAAGGACAAAAGCTGAAATGCCGGCCGAAGATATAGAGATAAAGGAGGCCGAGGAGGAAGGCGTAATATTCAAATTCCTCACAAACCCTGAAGAAATCGTATCTGCCCCTGACGGAAGCATAGACCATGTACTTCTACAGAAAATGGAGCTTGGAGAGCCTGACTCAAGCGGCAGAAGAAGGCCTGTGCCTGTAGAAGGTGCAACTGAAGAAATCAAGGTTTCCAGCCTTATAATGGCACTTGGACAAATTCTTGACCCTGTTGGACTTGACGGAATTGAGCTCACAAAGAAAGGTACAATTTCAGCAGACGAAACAACCTTCAGAACAAATATTGAAAATGTATTTGCTGTGGGAGACGCCACAAACAAAGGTGCCGGTATCGCCATAGAAGCTATAGGCGAAGCTGAAAAAGCATCACATGTCATAGACAGCTTCCTCAAAGGCAGCATTGTTCCTTACAAAAAGCCATATGTATGCGAAAGGAAAGATGTAACCGAAGAAACACTCTCTGGCAAGCCAAAAGTACCTAGGGTAGAGATGAGTCACCTCTCACCTTCACAGAGACGCGACAACTTCCATGAGGTAAACAATGGCTTTACAGAAAAAGAGGCTGTTTTTGAGGCTTCAAGATGTCTGGAATGCGGCTGCCATGACTACTATGAGTGCAAGCTTGTTAAACAGGCAAACGACTATGATGTAAAACCTGAAAAATACGAAGGCGAAAGCCACAACAGAACAATAGACAACACACATCCGTTTATTGACCGCAATCCTGATAAATGTATACTTTGCGGCCTTTGCGTAAGGGTGTGCGATGAGGTAATGGGAAGAACCGCCCTTGGCCTTGTGAGCCGTGGATTTGACACTATTGTCTGCCCTTCATTAAACCAGCCGCTTAAAGAGACCGACTGTATTTCATGCGGACAGTGTATAAACCTCTGCCCTACAGGTGCACTTGGTGAAAAATTCACATACGGAAAGCGTGTGCCTTCCAATACAGAATGTACAGAAACAACCTGTTCCTTCTGTTCTGTTGGCTGTCCTACTGTATTGCACACAAACGAAAATATTATAGTAAAATCAACTCCTGCTGAAGATAAGGTGCTTTGTTCAAAAGGCCGCTTCGGTTTTGGCGAAATGACAAGGTCCGGAAGGCTCACAACACCTCTTGTGCGCAAAGATGGCGAGCTGGTTCCTGTTAGCTATGAAGAAGCCGCTATGCTTATAGCAAAGAAAATGCAGAGTGCTTCTGTCAGGTTTGGAAACGGTGCCGCCGCTGTATCAGTTTCAGACAAGCTTACCAATGAGGAAATATACGCCGCAAAGAAATATGCCGATACAATAGCTAAAGCAGGAATCGTTTTCAGTTTTAACTATTACAAAAACGGTGTAAAGGAAGTCATAGGCTCAGACTGCTCAACATGCGCTAATGATGAGATACTCTCCACAAACATAATAATGCTTGTCGGAACAGACCTCATGAACGACCATGCTTCATTTGGCGTAAAGGTTCGTCAGGCTGCAAAACGCGGTGCCAAGCTTATTGTAATAAACGATAAGCCAGAATCACAGGAAGCTCAGGAAGCGGATTTATATATAAACTCCGACTCAACAGAAAGCCTTAAAGCGATACTCAAGGCCCTCATTGAAAAGGGTGCCAAGGCTTCCGGAATTGAAAACATCAGCGCTTCACTTACAGATATAACAGTGACTGAAGAAGCTGAAAAAGCTGCCTCAATGCTTTTGGATTCAAAGAACAAAAAAGCTGTTATAATAACAGACCAGTTTAATACAACATTTGAGGCTGCAAAGGCAGCCGCGGATATTGCAGTACTCAGCGGCCACATTGGCTCTCCTAGAAACGGTATTATTCAGATTAAGTCAAATGTAAACTCACAGGGCCTTGCTGACCTTGGAATAACACCGATATGCCTTGTCAGGGATAAGCTGGAAAGTGGAGAAATTAAAGCCATGTTTATAATTGGAGAAGACCCTGACAGCTTTGAAAGAAAAGACCTTGAATTCCTTGCAGTTGCAGACATTTATCTCACAGAAACTGCAAGAAAGGCAGATGTTGTGCTTCCACTTGTTTCACTTGTTGAATCCAGCGGAACAGTTATAAGCATGGACGGAAAAATCAATACAGTAAACCCTGCTGTTAAACCATTGGCGAAAACAAATACAGAAGCTATAGCTGCTGTTGCAAACGCCATGAAAGTCAACTTTACCTATTCAGATGAAAAAGATATAATGAGGGAGATTATAGAAACTGGCGCATTTGCCCAGACAAGCATAACCCCTGAACTGAAACCAGTTGAAACCGCCCCGCTTTATAAGGACAGAATCAACACAAACGTATGCTATAAGAGCTTTGAAAACTTTATGGAATCAGAGGGCTTGGTAAAATAATAAACAAAACCCCCGCCGGACAATTAAATCCGGTGGGGGTTTTTATATTACCTTTAATTAAAAGTCTATTTCCTTATCATAGTAGCATGCTGTAAGGAGCTTTTCCATCTCCTCCTGTGTTGGTATGCGAGGATTCGAGCCTGTACATGCGTCTGCAATAGCAAGAGCAGCAACATCTTTTAACTTGCTGTTAAACTCCGCCTCATCAATAATTCCGCCCTCATATTCTTTAATGCATGACGGTATCTCAAGAACCTTATTCATTGCTTTAAGCTCAGAGATAAGTGCGTCAACAAGCTCATCTGTAGTACTTCCCTTAAGCCCAATAAACTCGGCTATTTCAGCATAACGTTTAGCCGCTTCCTCATTTTTGCTGTTGAATTTAATTACTTTAGGAAGATACATAGCGTTTGCACAGCCGTGAACGATATGTCCTCCGCTGTAAGCCGCGCCTGTCTTATGCGCCATTGAGTGAACTATTCCCAAAAGTGCGTTAGAAAACGCCATGCCCGCCAAGCACTGGGCATTATGCATGCTCTCCCTTGCTTCTTTATCTCCATCAAATGACTTTTTCAGGTCTCTGTGAACCATTTTGATTGCATGAAGCGCGAGAGGGTCTGTAAAATCAGTATGGAGTGTAGAAACATAAGCCTCAACAGCATGTGTCATAGCGTCCATTCCCGTATGTGCAGTAAGCTTTTTAGGCATAGTCTCCGCAAGCTCAGGGTCTACAATAGCCACATCCGGAGTAATGTTAAAATCAGCAAGAGGGTACTTTATTCCCTTGTCATAGTCTGTAATTACAGCAAAAGCTGTAACCTCTGTAGCCGTTCCCGATGTTGAGGAAATAGCGCAGAACTTGGCCTTAGTACGAAGTGCAGGAAAACTGAACGGTGTAATTAAGTCCTCAAATGTAGTTTCAGGATACTCATAAAAAGCCCACATAGCTTTTGCTGCATCTATAGGTGAACCGCCGCCCATAGCAACAATCCAGTCCGGCTCAAACTGCCTCATCATCTCTGCACCCTTCATAACTGTCTCAACAGAAGGGTCCGGTTCTACGCCCTCAAATAATTTTACTTCCATTCCTGCTTCCTTCAAGTATTCAACAACCTTGTCAAGGAAACCAAATCTCTTCATTGAACCGCCGCCGACTACTACAATTGCCTTTTTTCCTATAAGTGTTTTTAAAGATTCAATTGCCCCTTTTCCATAATAAATATCACGTGGTAATGTAAATCTTGCCATTTAAATTCCTCCTTAAGCAGCTATCTTGTATAAAAAGCTATATCGCGGAAATATTTACTTAATATTATCCACTGTCACAAATATTATATCATAAAACTAAAACAAGTCAACAATACTGTCTATTTTTTAACATAATTTAAACGTCATTTTTTGATATATACATAAAATCAGCTTTTTTAAATAAAATTGACTTTTTTGAGGAATTATAAACAAAAATTAATATAATTAACCCTTATTAATAATAAATCACACTGCACTATATATATTTTATAATGAATTATCCAACATATAAGACAATTTTTTAACACTTATTTATTCATATAACATAAAACGCTTTCCGCAAATCCTGCGGAAAGCGTTTGCTTTATACCATATCCAATGCTATTTCCATCATATCTGTAAATGATTTTTCTCTTTCTTCGGCTGTTGTTTCCTCCCCGCTTATCAGTGAATCCGATATGGTGAATATGCTTATTGCGTTTGCGCCCGCAGCCGCTGCGTTGGAATACAGCGCAGCTGATTCCATCTCCACAGCCAAAACACCCATTTCACTCCACGTTTTGCCGCCGTTATTTAAATCCTGAGAATAAAACATATCAGAGCTGAGTATGTTTCCTACATGATAGCGCACCTTTTTACTCTCAGATGCCTGAACAGCTTTTTTCAGCAGCTCAAAACTGCATATGCACGAATAATCCCCTGGCAGTCCAAACAGCCTGACATAATTTGAATTTGTGCAGGCACCCATACCTATAACAATATCCCTTATGTGTACATCTTTGCTCAAGGCACCGGCTGTACCAATCCTTATAATGTTTTTACAGCCATAAATATTCATAAGCTCATATGAATAAATGCCCATTGACGGACAGCCCATACCGCTTCCCATTACCGAAACCCTCTTGCTTCTGTAATATCCGGTAAACCCAAGCATATTCCTTGTAGAATTAAACTGCTTTATGTCCTCAAAATATTTTTCAGCTATAAATTTAGCCCTCAGGGGGTCTCCCGGCAAAAGCACTGTTTCAGCTATTTCTCCCAGCTTAGCCTCAATATGAGGTGTCGGCACATTAATCTCCTGCATAGTCTCATCTCCCAGAAAATTTTTAACATTCAACTTTTCATATTTCAAGTCCTATTTCTGTCTTTTTATTAGTACTGCCCAAAAATCCTGCATTTTAAAATATATATCCCTAATAAAGCCAGCCTGATTAAAATAATCAGCTTAAAAGCCCGGCGGCACTAATACCATTTGCTTCATATTACCATTTATTACTTGGCAAAGCAACAATCAAAACCAATGCAATAATTATACAGTCATAAACTGCATAGTAAAACCAAATTTCTATTGACAAAATTGACCTTTATTATTATAATAGATAATGCTTTGGAAATTATTTGTGCGCGTAGCTCAGCTGGATAGAGCGTCTGACTACGGATCAGAAGGCCGCGTGTTCGAATCATGTCGCGCACATTCAAAACACTGTATGTTTACATACAGTGTTTTTATTTACGCAATCTCTGTGTTCCTCAGGGAGTCGTGCGTGTACAGCCGCAGTTTACTGTGTGTTTTTTCCACAAATGTGATGTGCTTATTATATTTAATCTTTATATTTAATGCCATGTTAGCCGGAATCATATGCCTGACATAATCCCTGACAGTATTGTACAGCAGCTTTCTGTTCAGCCCAAGGCTTATGTCAACAGCATACTCAGAGTACCGTATTTCAAGGTCATAGTTTCCACGCCCACATATATTATCCAGGTATTTTACAAACATATAATATGTATAAGCAAAATTATTGTTATATTTAACAATTATAGCTGACCGTCTCACATCAATGCTGTTTCCACCACCTGTTATGCCCAGCATTTTCTCATATCTGCTCAGGCCCTCTTCTCCTGCTGTCTGTATCCATTGGCTGTTTTCAACCTCATTAAGGCGGCTCCACTCGTCAGCTATAACAGTATCCTCAGCCTTTGCTATAGCCTCTATTTCTTTAAACTCACGAATAAATTCCGGCAGGTATTCCAAATATTTTTTCATACGCTTTCCACCGTCCCCAAAACAGGTATACTGCCAGAATCCAAAACAACATTTCCGGCCGTTCCATTGAGCTTTATATTTTCAACATCAATTACGCCCAAAACATCAAGTATCCTCATTTCAATATGACTGCTTCTTACTGTTATGCCTTCCTCAGCGCTCCAGCTCTTCCTCAGCTCAGAAAAATATTCCTCAATATTATTTTTCGCCTCCGATAATAAAAACTCATTTTCATATCCATCACTGAATGTAAGGCTGAACATAATATTTATCCTGTGCTCTGCTGCCGCCTCAACTGTCACATTATGCCCAATTGGTACAGCTCCTGCTCCTGCTCCCTTTGGCTGCGGGTCAACATAAGCCTGAACGTCATTTATAAGCTGGGTGTCAGGCACACCGTAATCATTATTCAATATTACAACCCTCACAGTACCGCCGCCATAATAGGCAGGATAAACCTTGCATGCTCCTACACCTCTTATCCCACTGAAAATTCTCTTGTAATCCTCAATATTGCCGCCAAACGCCTTAGTCTGAAAGCTTTCAAAATACCTTTTCCTCAGGCTGTCGTCACTTTCCCTGTTCTCTCCGTAAATAATTATCTCAGTAATCTCAGCACTGTAAAGACCATCTACATATCCTACAGGTATTATTTTTCCGGTATACCCGTTGCCGCCCTCTCCGGCAGTCTCACATGCAAGTTTAAAACAACCCTTTTCTATCCTCTCAATTATACAGTAATCATTTCCGCCCCCGCTGAACCTTGCTCCTGTTTCAACATCAAAAGCTTCGCCACTTTCGTCTGTAAAAACAGCTTTTACTACAGAATTTGTAGCTGCCTTCCTGCTTATATTTCTTTCCCACGCTCTTTTGTCAAGGTCCTCGCCAGTTGCTGTATCAGCAAATGTCCGGTCCATAAGCATATCCATACTCATATACATCTGTATACTTTCGGCACTGTTTGGGGCCAATGTATCATATATCACGCTGCCCTGCCTTTTATCAAAAGAACTGTCAATAAGCTTCAGTTTTTCTTTTAACAGCTGCTCGTAAGTTAAATTCTCATACATCAGGCTTCTGCCTCCATTTCAATACCAATAACACCATTGTTTGTTACAGCGTCAAAGTTCACCCTTAATGAACTTCCGTCCCTTATACAGCTGAAATTTCTAATCCCGTCTATCCTGCTGTCGGGTATTAATGAATCCTCTATATAAGCCTCCGCCAGTGCTTCGGCCCAATTTATTTTTCTGCCTATAAGCTCGTGCAGCTGTGAGCCGTAATCCCAGTCGTATATCTCAAAAGCATACCTTTTTGTCTCAATCGCTTTTCTTATAGCCTGCTTTATTGCATCATTACCATACACATACCCACAAATACGTTTTCTGTCAAAATCCAGATTATATGTTTTCGTGTCCATGGTATTAAAGCTGTATTCTTCCTTAACACTGTTGTCAGGTACCATCAATTCACCACCCTGTCCAAAACCAGAAAACTTTGTCCACCCTGCATCCTCAAAACAAGTACCTTTTCGCCCTTTTTTAACCCATTATTTAATACTACCTTTTTTCTGCCCAATATCCTGTGGCTGTGATAAGTTGTACCTCCGCCTGAATTTTCAGTATACATATCATAAGTTTCTTCAGCTTCCTTTTCCACAACACTTGAACATAACAATATTTTTTTCCCTTCAATCATAAGTCTTTGGTCAGCCATTATCGTAAGCGGCTTCTCAGCAGTCACCACACCGAACATAAGCTTAACCGGGTCTGCTGCCTCATTTGCCTCAACTGAAATTTTTTTAATCGCGTTTATTAATTCTCCGGTGATAAAAACCGCCTCCAGCTATAAATGTGTACCCTCAGCTCCGCAGCCGGCATACTCAATAATTTTCTGCGCTATTGAATCTATAATTTTCATTTCATCAGCGTCATTTCCGGAGCCTGAATAATTGTTAAGTGTTATGTTTATTTTCTTATCCTCTGTCTCAAACGGACTGAAACTCATTTTTCCGGCATTGCCCAAGTCGTAATACTCATTACGGCCATAATTATATTTTTCAGGATATATCAAAGGAACACTATTAAAATTGAATTTTTCAGTGTTCCTTTCAAATACACGCTCGTTTTTGTATCCCTCCTGCAAACTGTTAAACAATCCATACCTTTTAGCACTTGCTGCGCAATCGCTGATAATAAAATCATCAATTTTTTTATACTGCAATACCGGATTAATAGCCAAACAACTTGTACCATCGTATTTGTCACAGCTTGACCCAAAACCATAGCTGCCGTAAAAGCTTTCTGCTGTATTGTCATCAGCAGACACTTCAAAATCAGCATTTACACCTGAATCATCGGTCATCAGAAAATCCTTTTTATTCAAAAACACCTCCGATAAACAGAGCTCCATTTCATTCGCACCTGCGTACGGTCTGTAAACAGCTTTACTGTTGTCACTGTACACATCTGTGTATTGGCTACTTGGTATTAACAGGTCATAAAATGTTTTGTATCCATAAAAACTCCCTGTATGCCCATCGCCACCATAACCAAATACAGCGTCAGTCAAACTTTTTGCACTGTTTTCCGCTGAGATGTCCTGCTGTTTTTCTTTGCTGAGCAGATAAAGCCATGAACAGCTGTTCATATCCTTAATAACCTCACTCATCATTTCTCTTAACCTGTATATTTCACTAAAAATGTCCAACAATGTACTGCTCTGTGTCAATGCTCCCACCTCCCTTTTCAGTCTGATTAAACAGAATTTATCAGTCCGCCTTTAAGAGAAAGGTCCATAGTATGTACGCCTCCCTTAAACCTGTGTCTGCATGACTCAACCGTCATCTTTTCATCAAGCTCTATATCGCCGGTTTTATTTGTTCTTACATATATAACAGAACCTGCTCTTACCTTTAAATCGCCGAACGCCCCTGAAACCGAAAGCTTTCTCTGTATGCTGTTGTGTATCCCCAAAAGCTTATCCGCCTTGGCGTTTCCGTCTTCACCATCGTCTATATTTCCTGTATACTGAAGCACTCCCCATTTGGCTATTGAACTGCTGTCATTTTTAAAATACTCCTGTATTATCCCTTTTTTCCCCTTTAAGGTCAGCCTTATCTGATTATATGTACCTGAATCTATGGTGGATTGGTAACTGAAATTTTCTGCCGTCGCGTCCTCTGCCAAATATTCAGCAATCATCTTCTCAGCCCTTTTAAGGCTTAAACCTCCAAAATCATCAAATAGTACATATAAAACACCTGTATTCTCATATGTAATATCTATAGCGTCCTGTATTATGTCAATCAGCGTTTTGTCATCTTTGATAAAATCACTCAGTATAAATCCGCTGTTTTCTATATCCCTGCACTGTATTTTATAATCCATGGCTATCTGCCTTATAACATCAGACAGTGTGTATCCGCTGAAATTATACGTTCCTTTATTTTTTAAATATCTCAGCTGGTCATAAGCTGTTATAGCTATAATTCCGTCCTTGTCTCGTTTTTTTGTAAACACATATCCCTTAAACAATGGATTGCTGTCCACATAAATTCTTACTTCCGAGCCCTCGCCGACATTTATTTCTTCATCCTTCAATATGTTAAATACTGCCTTTGATGGCATGGAGCTTCTGTATGACTCAATGCTTATTTCTCCCGCAGCTACGGGAATATATAAATTGCTGTCATTGCTGTTTATAATTTCTATATAGACTTCATTCAAACCGTATCACCTGCCCTGGATATATCCTAGACGGGTTTGTTATGCCGTTTATTCTTGCAACCTCTGAAAACTTTGAGCCGTCATTTAACATGCTTTTGCATATGCTCCACAAATTATCTCCTTTTTTTACTGTATAGCTTTTTGACACTTCCTTTGTGCTGTTTCTCACACTTTTATTTTGGCTGCCATTATTAAATCCCGCCATCTTCACGCTTTTCTGCTCTTTAAATTCTTTAAGCCTTATAGAAAGCATTACATCAAGTCCATTCTGTACAGACTCATTTACAATAAGTGATTCTATTGTAACAAGCTTTTTTGTAGTAAACCCAGACCTTCCATAAGGCAGCTTTTCCCTTATTATATTAAACATTACAGGCTTGCACTCTTTCAGAATTGTTTCAAACTCATTTATGTATGTAAAAGGCTCCTTAAAACTGCTTACATATCTGGCATAAGGCACCTTCGTTCCAGGAATAACCGCGCTGAAGCTGTACTCCAGCAGCCCTGGTACGCGTACTCTGTTTATTTCCTCCATGTTAATAAGATTTACCGTATCGTTTTGCCCTTTATATGTCCAAGTTATCTTTTCAGGCGTCACTGGCAGTAAAATATCTCCTATATATACCGAATACACGTCGACCCTCCTTTATTCTTCCCTTTCTTCTGTTTCAAGCTCTATACATGCCGCTACAAAAGCCTTCTCATTCCTTGGCAGCGCCATAAACTCCGATGGAAACCTCCCAAACCTCCGGAGGGCAAAATATGCGCATACAGCGTCAAAGCTGCCCTCCGCAATCAGTTTTTTGCTTCGTCCACAAGCTCCCTGTCGGTAATGTCAAATCCATTTACCTCTTTGACCTTTTTAATGTAAGCAATATATTCCCCGCTGGTCAGCATTTCCTTCAGCAGTAAATCCTCTCCCCATACACCGTAGCTGTTTTGCAGCTCCTCATCAAACAAATCAGGGTATACTGTTGAAGCTGCGGCTATTTTTCCAAGGTATCTGCTGTAATCAAGCTCCTCTGTGTATCCGCCGTTTTTCTTCGCAGACCTTTTTATGCACATATCCCTTATTTTTTCTTCCTCACTGCCGCTAAGCGGCCTTATTTCCCATTTAACCGGTTCCCCATCAGCAACAAAACCCTTGCTTGCCGCGTAAAAAGTATTTGACGTGTTTTCCCTGTTTTTTCTTAAAAATATACCCAAATCCATATCAATTCCTCCATTAAGGCACTTTCATAGGCCTCAAAACAATTTAAGCCCCGCTGCATGCTTTGCCGCGCAGCAAACAATTAACAGCAGGGCTTATTGATTTTTATTTTCTAAGAAAGCTTTGCTTAAACCTTATTTAAGATAATCCGGCTTTTTTAATATTACATGCCGGAAAGCATTTTAAATTTTTCCGGCATCTCCCAATCCTCAAATGTAAAGCTGTAATCCTCATCAAGAAATTTTGATGTGGCATCAAATTTGGCTATCGTCCCTCCGTCAAGGTTACAGTCCTTCAATATTATTGTCTGCCTTCCAACAGCACTTGTAGTGTCTTCATTGGTTATCTGTATGTCAAAATACATGTCCTCGCCCTTTTCCTTGAACTTATAAAGCAGCTCCCTGAAAACAGAGCTGTTGTAATGGAATGTAGCCTTGCCCGTTCCGTTCCAGCCGGTAGACCTGTTACCCTTTCCGGTCTTTCCAAGTATTGGCACCTCGCTTTTAGTTTTCTTCATAGTCGCTTCAAGGTTAATAGCCTGCATAAAATTATACCTTTTCTTGTCTATGGTAACATAGCATTCGGCCATTGATGCGCACAGCACGTCCTTGGCATTCATAATCTGGCTCAAATATCGTTTCCCCCTTTTTACCGTACAATTACCGTCATGTAAAGCTTAGCCATAGTGCAGACAGGAGTAATAGGGTTTGTAACCGATACTGTCTTTTTGTCGTTTCCAATCTCCACAGCCACATCATCAGCCTCAAATCCTTCAATTACGCTTAGCTTTTCAAGCTCTCTGTTGTATGTAACAATATCATTCCAGAAAGCCATTCTGCCGGCGGTATTGTTCTGCACCTTTCCAAGGTAATATGTGTTGAACATAACAGCTATATCATTGCCTATCTGGTCAAGCAGCCTTATAACCTGGTTTTCTGCAAAGTTCCTGTCCTTGCCGTCTTTAAATTCCGTATATGAGTTTATATCATCAAGAACCCTTATATCCTCCCCATTTCGGTGAAACATAAGCTTTCCGGCCTTTATTCCTTCCTCAAGCTCGCTTTGCTTATAAGCTGTATTTACACTGTACTCGCCGTCGTAGAGCTTATTTGTAAGGCTCTCGTTTATAGCGCACCCCGCTGAAGCTCCTGCGGTCCACCATACAAGTCCATATATCTCCTCACCTTTATCTGCGGTGCAGTTATCCACATTTATTACGCCCTCATATTCGGCCTCATAATCATGTACAACTGTCTGGAATTTCACACCATAAGTATCACGCATTGTTTTTGTGTACTGCGCATACAGCTTTTTAACCGCCTCATTATCACTCAGGCAAGCAAGGGTGTTTATACTTATGCTCTCAAGGCTGTCAAGAAACTTCTGGTGTGCACTGTCAGCTGTACTTCCGTCAGTTCCTCCTGCCAGATTCATGCCGGCCGAAAGGGTCATTTCCGCCGATTTATTAAACACAACATAGTCGTTATCAGCAAGCTCTCCGGCATTAAATACATTCTGAGTATCAACACACGTACCGTCCAAATATGTAGATATAATATACCCGCTTTCACCGCTTTCTATTGTTATTACAATATCATTTCCCCTTTCCCCGGAGTATCTTGCACTTGCTATGTCACAGCTCGCCTTTGTACCATTGTTCAGCCTGTAAAAATACACTGTGCTCGCATTTAAGAATATATCCCTTATACCCTTAAGCCTGCCGTCAGTATAGGCATAACCGAATATACTCATACTTTCTGTCATAAATTCATCAGCTGTAACTGCAAATATCTGCCCTTCCTTACCCCAGCTCATCTCACAGGCAGCGGCGGCGTAACCTCTGTCGCTTATGCTCGCGTTTGAGCTTGTGGCACTGACAAAATTTATATAGCTTCCCGGAAGCACCTTGTTCTGTGTTAAAAAATTTCCGCCTCCTAATGCCAATATTCTCACTCTCCTTCATTTATTTCCAATTTTTCCATCAATTCTCCCGCTTCTTCCTTAAATCTGGCGCTCATCTGGTATATAACACCGGCCTTAAAGCCGCCGTCCACCGTGCTCAGTTTCAAGTCAAAGGCGTTTAAATTCCCATCACCGCAGTCAATCCGCTTTAAAGCACACAGCACCCTTTCGGCCTCCTGGCTTATACCGCCGTTTTTCTTTTCCGAAAGTACCGCCTGCACCTCAAAGCTAAAAGAAACAAGGCACCTGTTCATCGGCAGATAAGCATATTCCGTTCCTTTATGGATTATAAAAAAGCAAGGTTTTCTTAAACCCTGCTCAATACTCTGCGCGTATATTTTATACCTGTCTCCAAACTCAGCTGAAAGCGCTTTTGCTATTCCGTTTCTTAAATCCTCCTCCAAAACAGTCCTCCTTCAGGGATTTTTGTCCATAATTTCGGCTTCAATTTCCTGGTGTGACAAATATCTTCTGCTTTTGGAACATGCCTTACAGCATTCCTGTACCGTACCACGTACTACAGTCAAAACATCTCCGCTTTTTATCTCATACCTGCTCGGAAAATATACCTTGATTTTATGCTTTATTTCCGATACAGTCTTGGTTTCCCTGTTAGGTCCATCAAGGCTGTAGCTTATTCTGCATTTAATATTTTCATATACATCAGTTAGCCTTGGAATACTTACACCGCTTTCATCAGCTTCAAATTCATATCTCATTACGCTGCATCTGTCGCTGAAAAGCATTTCGGCCATTTTGCCAGTTTCATATTTTTTCATCACCATTTAATTCTCCTGAAATTTCTCATCCTGTTTTCATAACTTTTAATATCCTTTAACCCATATTTCTCTCCAAAATTCTGGTCAAAGGTCATGGCAATGTCTCCCTCTGTAATGCTTTTAAGCTTTCCCGTTCCGTACTCGTCAGCATATTCCCCGCTCATCAGCATATCCGATACCATATCAATAACCACCGTCTCAAGCCCTTCAGGTATATCGTATATATGGCAATAGTTTTTCACAATCCATATGGCGTTCTCAAAAACATATTCCATTACAGGGCTTATGGCGCTCTCACCGCAAATTTCCCTTACTTTCTCCAGCATCGCCGCCTTGTCCAATGCTTAATCACCCGCTCTGTCACTCATATAAATTCCCTTTGCTTTATTTTCATATACAAACGCGTCATGATAAAGCCTGAACTGGAAAAGCCATGCATCAAGCTTCTGGTTTTCATCCGGAGAAAATATTTTAGGCATAACAAATTTCTTTGCCTGCACAAGGGCCTGTGGGTAAAGCATCATAAAGTTTATTGACTTTCCTGTAGCATCTTTTGTATATCCCCACGTACCCGTACCGTCGTTAAGGCTTATCTTTGTGTAGAACCTTGTCTTTGGCACATATATAACATTCATGTTGTTGTATTTGTTAACAACAGTACTGGCTTCCTCCTCGTTTGTCCACTGTCTTGTGAGCGCCGAATTTAAAACCGGCTTTAAATCGCTGTTTACAAAAAGCACTCTGCCCTCCAAAGGCACCTCGCTTTCGTCAAGGGCCAAAGAAGCGCTGTCAATAGCCGAAAGTATTGTATCCTTTGTAAGAGTCTCCTCCTTAGTTGTAATTCCTGTTGAAGAAGCGTACTTGGAAAACCTGTAAGCGTCAAGCTCTGGTATAACCCATTCCCTCATAAAATTTCCTGTGACTGTGCCAAACACCATTCCCAGTGTTTCCTCGTCATCCATGCGGTCAATTGAAATTTCCTTTCCTCTTTCTTGGGTAAGCTTCATTGTTTCCCACACAGCTGTAATATCGCCTTTTGGATAGCCTCCTGTTCTGGAATATGTTCCAAGGCCAGTAGTTGATACCTTAAGTATTTTTATCTCATTGGCTCCCGAAAAGTCTGCCATAGAACTTGTGTCAAGGCATTCTGTCACTGACTCTGCCTTATATATGTCATCAATTACCGGTAAAAATTTTGATGCGTATTCAATAGAATTTGCCATTTATTTTCTCCCCTCTTATTTGTCAAGCCCGGCAGCGCGCCTTGCACTTTCCATAAACCTTGTTTGACCATTTCTCTTTTTTGTTTTTATCACTGCGCCGGTTCCCTCAACCTTCTCCTCATCATTTTTAAAAAGGTAGGGTGCGCTCTCCTTCACAGCCGAAAGCTCAATGCCAACTATTTTACCGCTTTCATCTCTAAGCATGTCCTTGTCACTTATAATAGCCAGTATTGCCTTTGGATTTTTCCCACCCTGGGATAAAATCTCGCTTTCAATCAAAGAGCTCGTCCTTTCTTTCTCAAAGCTTTCCTTCAGCTCATTTAATTCCTTTTTGTAGCTCTCTTCCAAAGCGTCATACTCTGCTTTTGTAACAGTCTCACTGTCTTCATCGGCTGTAATACAGTTTTCCTCTATGTATTCCTTAATCATTTCATAGAGCTCTTCCCTGCTTTCACAGCCATTAAAGAGCTCATCAAGCCATTCTGTTTTTTCCATAAAATTCACCTCCTCTCAGCTTTTCCCTCCCTCCGCCCAAAAAATCAAACTGATTTTTCTCTGTTTTTC
Organism: Lachnospiraceae bacterium NSJ-143; assembly: GCA_022867625.1. GTDB lineage: Bacteria > Bacillota > Clostridia > Lachnospirales > Anaerotignaceae > Neoanaerotignum_A. The sequence continues at coordinate 77,978 of JALIFM010000005.1, read as the reverse complement.
ACAACTTCATCTTCCTTTACAGCGTCCTTTTCCATTGATATCTCCTCCACAAACGGGTGCATGCTCAAAAGTGTTTCATCGCTTAAAATCTCCTTGGACATCTGAATCATCTGTACAGTTTCATAGTCGTTTGTTACAGCATTCCTCTTTAAAGCCACCTTTATCATTCCGCTGTCATACTCTGTGCCAAACCTCATGTTATAGTCCTCAATCATGTACCCGATAAGCTCTTTTATACATTGTTTCAGTTTTACCGCAATCCCGCTTGCCTTAAGCTCCAGTAAAGTATACTGGAATTTAAGCGAAACTCCGCTTGGAGAGTTTCCAAGCATCTCCGGGTCAGTGTCAACACCCTGTCCGAACTCAAATATATCCTTTCTGAGCCGTTTCAAAAAATTAAGCCTTCCGTCCATAGAAAGCTCAATCTGTCTTGCCTCCACATTGCCGCTGCTGTCGGTAATGTTTACGGCCTTGTTAATCTGCAATTTTCTGGATATGGCAGACGCTGTATCTCCGCCGTAACCCTGTATTACCCAGTATAGCTCAACTAGGTCAAGAAGGTTATTTGTGCCTTCACTTGATATAAGGTCATATGCGTCAATAAGCCCTTTTACCGCCTCCAGGTCAGTTGTTTCTTTGTGGTTGTTTTTAAGTATTATAAAAGGCACACGTCCCCAGCTGTGTGCCTTGCGGCTCTTTTCATATCCCTCCTCCGCAATTACTCCCCACCAGTGAGGCGACGGATTATGCTTTACCGTATTGTCAAGAATATAATTTCTGCTGTCATCCTCAATAAAATATGTTACATCTTCCTTCGTCCACCACTCCACCCGTTTTCTTACATACTTGTTGCCATTCCTTATTACAACCGTATCGTAATATCTTATAAGCTGCTGAAGCTCCTTTTCATATTCGCTGTCATAAACGGGTATAATCTCATCAGCCGGCACAACACAGTACCTGAGTGCACCGTTTCTATCATAATATACATGCAGGGCCTCGCTTCCTTTGTTGCTGGCCCCTGTCAAAAGCTCCTGCAAAACCCCGTTGAACTCTTCGCCGGTAAAATCATCAACAGCCCTCTCAAAATCCCTGTCTCTTTCAGTGCCGTTCCTGTAGTTTATTTTAATAACCGGCTCTCTGCCAATCAGGTAGGCAACCTTCTGGTCTACAAGAATCCTGTGAAAGCAGTTAATATTGTGGTGGTTGCTTCTGTTGGGGTTTACAAACCTAGTTATTTTTTCCTGCCCATCACCGTTATCGCCGTTTTCAGAAATATTGCTCTGCCTGAAATCCTTTTTAAGTATGTCATGCTCATAGGCATAGTACCTCTCCCCATCTGCCATTTTGCGTTTTCTGTCGCTGTTTTCATCTTCTTTTATTATGTACTTTAAAATATCATTTTCGTCTAAACGGCTGTCTGCCGTCAATTTTGCGTTTATCAAATCAGTCTCAGTTAAAAACATAATTACCTCACTTTCACCATGCTCATGTCAAACTGCCTTGAATATCTCACCGCATCTATAGCGTGGTTATTTTTATCAGGAAAATGCGCCCTCAGGTTGCCGCCGTTGTCTCTTTCAAGCTCGTATTCAGTAAACTCTTTGGCTGTGTACGGGCATCTTTCAGGGTCAATAACAATCTTTTCCATGTTTTGAAGCCACTTTATGCCATATTCTATGCTGCCGGGGCCCTTTTTCGCGCCTATTGCGTTTATTCCAAAATAATTAAGCTCTGCTATGCTCTTAGGCTCGGCACTGTCGCATATAACAGTGCCGTTTCTTTTGTTTTCTTTTTTTATCATCTCCCCTGCCTTTATATTGCTGAGTCCAGTCATATGTATCTCATAAAATATATATAGCTTTCTTCTGGTTTTATCGTAATAGTTAACTGTATAATGAAGCGGGTCTGTTGCGTAGCCCCAGTCAAGACCTCTTGATATTTTATCAAAGCAGTTTATTTCCTCATCTGTTATCTCTCTGAGCTCAATATTTTGAAAAACCTCCGCGCCTGTTCCGGTTGCCTTTCCAAGATACTCGTGTTCATAGGCTCTCTTGTCAGTCCGCCGCAGATAATCCGCCTCAATAAAAAACTGTTCCCCAAGCCAATTTGTGGGAACAGTTTTATATGTGCTTGAATATGTCTTTTTTCCTTCCCTTCTTTTAACGGACTCCCGGTTTATCCAGTTAGCTGTGCTCTGAGGCGGATTATATGAGTAAAAAACACAGAACCGCTCTCCACCCCTCAGCAGCGACTGGTTAATATTCCTTATTTCTTCCATAGAGCTGAACTCGTCAGCTTCTTCAAACCAAATGTACTTTGCGTACCCCTTCTTAAACTTAGTTGATTTAATTTTCCCAGGGTCATCGCAGCCTTTAAAAATAACCTTTTGTCCAGTGTTTTTTAAAACCAGAGTATATGGAGCCGACAATTTCTTTTCCCAAAGCGAGTCTGCCCCCACTGCTTCCACAGCCCACAGCATCTGCTCAAAAACACTGTCTCTTATACTGTTGTGCACTTTTCTTAAAACAATGGCGTTTGCGTTTTTATCTCTCATAATTCCCAATATAATCTCAATCGAAATAAAAGATGATTTACAGCTGCCTCGTCCGCCTTTAAACCAGTAATGCGTATATCTTCCCTCATCAATATCCCTGTGCGCCTCATAAAACGATGGCGCTATCAATTCGCTGAGCCTAGGCATTATCTTTCACCTTCGGTATATCATCTATAATCTGTATCGCCGTATCCGATACCGCCGTCTTTTCACCTCTGTATTTGCCCTTCAGCTCAAAATACAGCTTTATAGCCTGTATATTGCCTTCTCCGCATTGGTCAAGCAGGCTTTTCCATACACCTGTCATAGCGCTGAATGTCCTGCCGTTTAATACCATATCCATATATTCTCTGAACCTCTCGTCAGAAAGCCAGCCGTATAAAGTCTCTTTGGCTATGTCAAATTCAAGGCATATGTCCTCAAGAGTCCCTTCATAACCTATATTAGTCAAGGCGTCAGCGGCCAGCTTCTGCTTTTTTGTCAATTTTCTGCCTGTAATTATATCGCCCCCAAATACCCATATATCAAAATCTTCTGCCGTTTCGTAAATTTAAATATCAATTCCGGCAACCAAAAAACAGGCCTTATATACATTTTAATTTAAAACCGTCAGTGCTTATGCACAAAACCATTTAAACTGTCAACATAATAAAAACCTGTTTTATTTTTTATTTTCTCATGCTAATATAATATCACACAAGTACGTCACCTGTGTGTCCCTTTTTCATAGGGCATTTTTATTCTTCAAACAATACAGCTTATAAAAGAACAGCCGCCTTTTGTTATAAAACTGCCGCCTTCCGCATGGAACATTCAAATATTCAAAAGGTATCCCATCAGACACATTCCGTATTATGTACCTGTAAAGTTCCCTGTCAGTCTCTTTTGCCGCTCTTTCTATTATTTCCACATCTTCTTTCATCTTTATCATTCTGCTGGCATTTGCATATGTTGGATCGCTTATATTCCCCGATGAATGTGGTAAATTATCATACCGTACCGCCTGTACTCCATAGCCGTCCTCTATCGCTTTTTTCTTCTCCCTGTACTGCATGCAAAAATACTGAAGCTCCTTATAAGCATACTCAGATATATCAAACATACTCATATCCAGCTTTCTTCTATCTGCCAACCTATCGCCCCCAAAATAAACTTTGTCCTTTTTTCAATAACTCCAAACCCGCTTAAATCAGCTGAATATCAGCCGGTTTGCACTCTGAAACCTCCCTCTTTTAAACCTCTTTCTGTTATGCCAAACTCTCTGCAATAAAATTAATTGCAACCAATCAATTTATACTTTTTTCTTTTTTTACAGTTATGGTCTCGTTAGTAATAAATAACCTGTTAATGTCTCCCGGGTTCATGTCAAATAACATCACCATTCGTTTCATTTCGTTAATGTTAAGCAGGGTATAACCATTCAGTTTGTTGTTAACTGCATCAATGCTTATCCCCAGTTCATCAGAGAGTTTTTTGTAAGAACAGTTCTTTTTTTTCAGAAATTCTTTCAGTTCACTAAGCTCAGTATACTTTCTTTTTTTCAATATAAACCGCCTCCTAAAACTCCTTAAACTTATCATAATAGCAGACAGCTGTCAACACGATTCATGTGATTTTGTTAAAAACTACACATTTCATTATTAAAAATAGTAATGACAACCCCATTTTTTTATGCTTTATGTAGAGTATTGTCGAATTTTGAGAGGATATCCAAATTTACATAATTATGCTGATTGCAATTTACCGGTAATTTCACTGTATATTTATGCATATATGCGTATTTTTTTCACTTCTTATTTTTTTACTTTTCAGCATTCAAAACAGCCGAAAAACTGTGTTGTATATTTATATTTTGTGACTTTATATTATATTACATGGCATATATTAACTCCACAAAAACTTACATTTCATTAAATATAAGCTTTATCCCCAATATAAAATTTATCCGCTTTTTATAAATCTTTGAAACAAAAAAATACCAATATCCGTATCCTTACTGACTGGTATAAATTAAATAAAAAATAACCCCTATAAAAATACAGGGGTTATTTATACAGTATTAATTGCTGTACAGCTTTCTTATCTCATCAGGAACACTGCCCTTTTCAAGGTAGCCCTTCATATCCACATTTCTTCCGTCTAGTTGCCTGTCTGCAAAAGCGCCTCCTCGGTAATAAAATACATACTCTCAATATCCTCAAAATAGTCCAGACCATTAAACAATATCTCAGCCTTTTGCCCATCTTCATATTCTATATTGTATCTAACATTGTACGAAACTCCTCTGCTGCCTGACTCCTGAGTTATACAACTCATAACACGAGCTGCCTGCACTGCCTTTTTTATATTCTTAGTATTTTTGAGTGTAAAGCTCCTGCTGTCCTCATTATACTGTGGGTCATAACCATACCAAATATCCAAGCTTTTTATCGGCTTGTCCTTAATCTTTTCATAATCCTCAGCGGATATTACATCTTCATTAACAGGAAGCTTTATGTTTATACTCCTTTCCTCCCCGTTCCATTCCACCTCCCTTTCCATTATTCCTTCAACAGTATCCCTCAATGGAATCATTATATTCCCGTCCTTCAGTTCCGGCGCCACACTTAAAACAGTGTGTACCACCTCAGATTCATCTCTCTCAGGCACATAATAATAATACATGGCCTCCCTGTTTCCGACCTCAAAATTTATGTGCCTGTCTCCATATATAATCAGACATTCGTTTTTATCAGCCGAATCTCCGGTTTTCCTCCCGATAATCCTTTCAACCTCATTGACGGGAATCATAATCCTTCCGTCTCTGTTTTCAATCTCACCTTCCATTTCCCATTTTTCCCCGTTAAGTTTCAGGCTTATACCCTCCGACGCATATGCGTTAAGAGCCATTCCTGCACAGACACATGCTGTAGCCGCCAATAAAACTCCCTTCATATCTACCCCTCCTGATTAAAATCTAATTGTCTTTATAAAACCTCAAAATACTCTGCATTTTTCAACCGCTCAGCTTCTTTATCCGTAATAACCAAATTCATTAAAAATAACATTTAACATTTCAATTATTACGTATCTCCGCCATATAAGCATTCTACCACTTTATGCCATATTGTACCTATACAAATACATTACAGTTTCATGAAGGTTTGGCTACAATTATTAAGTTTATCAATATAATAAAAAATCCCCCATCTTAAAGATGGGGGATTAACAGCTGATTCAATTATTTAACTACTTTGTCAGCATTGTATTTCTTAAGTGCGTCTGTAAGCTTAGGAAGAATAACCTTAACATCTCCTACTATACCAAGGTCTGATACCTGGAATATAGGTGCTGTGTCATTCTTGTTGATAGAAATAACAAGGTCTGAGTTTTCCATACCTGCAACGTGCTGAATAGCTCCTGAAATACCGCATGCAAGGTAGAGGTCAGGTCTAACTGTCTTTCCTGTCTGGCCAACCTGCATGTCATGTGTAGCCCATTCAACTGTAGGGTCGTCAACGTTAGCTCTTGATGATGCAACCTCACCGCCAAGCTCGTTTGCGCATGCCCTAAGCATGTCATAACCATTCTTGCCAACACCACGTCCGCCAGATACAAGTACCTTAGCCTCTGTGATATCAACAGACTTCTTCTCTGTCTTAACAACCTCAAGAATCTCGATATTCATATCAGCATCGCTGAAATCAACATTCATCTCAACAAGCTCGCCTGTTCTGCCGGCGATTCTGTCGATTTTCTTCATAACACCAGGACGAACTGTAGCCATCTGAGGTGTTGTTCTTGGGCACATAAGAGTAGCCATGATATTTCCGCCGAAAGCAGGACGAGTCATAAGAAGTCCTCTCTTAGGGTCGCTGTTGCCAAGAGCTGCCTCTTTTTCAAGCTCCTCGTCAGTCTTAGCCATTCTTAAGCCTGTGCAGTCAGCTGTAAGTCCTGTTTTAATACGGCTTGCAAGCCTTGGAGCAACGTCACGGCCGATTGATGAAGCGCCAAAAAGCATGATGTGTGGCTCACACTCTTTGCATACCTGTGTAAGTGCCTTTGTGTAAGGCTCTGTAGCATATTCTTTTAAGTATGGGCTGTCAACTAAAATTACCTTGTCAGCGCCAAACTCATATAATTTGCTTACTTCTCCCTTTATATCACTGCCTAAAAGAATAGCTACAACATCTTCCTGAAGGTCAGCTTTTAATCTTGTAGCTTCTCCAATAAGCTCAAGACCAACATTCTGAACTTTACCGTTTCTCTGTTCAACTACTACATAAATTCCTTTACTCATTGTAGGGTTCTCCTCCTCGTTTTATAATCAACTAAATAAATTAGATAATGTGCTTAGCCTCAAGCTTCTCCATAATAGCCGAAACAGCTTCCTCAGCTGATACGTCCTTAAGTATTGTGCCTGCGCCCTTAACTTCTTTAGTAAATGACTTATATACATTTGTCGGTGAACCCTTTAAACCTATCATGTCAAGCTCAAGGTCATCTTTAAGGTCTTCAAAACCAATAATCTTGATTTCTTTCTCATATGCGTCAACAATACCGCTTACTGACATATATCTTGGTTTAGCAAGCTCAGCTATAGCTGTAAGGAGGCAAGGTGTTTTAATCTTGATAATATGGTATCCGTCCTCAAAATACCTCTTAACAATAAGGTGGTCGTCAGCAGCCTCACGTATTTCCTCAACATAAGAAACCTGAGGGATACCAAGCTTCTCACCAATCTGAGGTCCAACCTGAGCTGTGTCACCGTCAATAGCCTGACGTCCTGTCATTATAATATCGTAGCCGATTTTTCTTAAAGCAGCAGCAAGTATACCGCTTGTTGCGTATGTATCTGAACCGCCGAACTCCCTTGCAGAAACAAGGTAAGCCTCGTCACAGCCCATGGCAAGAGCCTCTCTTAAAGCAACATCTGCCTGAGGAGGTCCCATGGAAATAACAGTAACTGTGCCGCCTACTTTATCTCTTAACTCCAGAGCAGCCTCAATACCTGTCTTGTCATCAGGGTTAATGATACTTGGAACGCCGTCTCTTATAAGTGTGCCTGTTTTAGGGTCTATTTTAACTTCTACAGTATCTGGAACCTGCTTAATGCATACAACGATTTTCATCTTTTTATCTCCTTCCGAAATTTTAGTTAATGGTTTTTATCAAAGCTTCATTGAACCGGAAATAACCATCTTCATGGCTTCTGATGTACCCTCGTAGATTTCTGTAATCTTAGCGTCTCTCATCATTCTCTCTACAGGATATTCTCTTGAATAGCCGTATCCGCCAAAGAGCTGTACGCATGTACGTGTTACCTCATTAGCTACATCTGAAGCGAAAAGCTTGCACATAGCAGCATAAGGGGCGTAGTTTTCGTGATTGTCCTTAGCGATAGCCGCTCTCCATACCATAAGCCTTGCAGCGTCAACCTTTGTCTGCATCTCAGCGAGCTTAAACTGTGTGTTCTGGAATTTTGAGATAGGCTTTCCAAACTGCTTTCTCTCCTTAACGTACTTGATAGCCTCGTTGATAGCTCCCTGAGCTATACCGACACTCTGTGCGCCGATACCGATACGTCCGCCTGCAAGTGCCTGCATAGCGATTTTGTAGCCCTTTCCTTCCTGTCCAAGGAGTCTGTCGGCAGGAACCACAACGTCCTCATAAGCAACCTCACAGTTTGAAGCTGCCCTGATACCCATACGAGGTATGTTAGCTCCAACTGAAACGCCAGGCATTGTTCTGTCAACTATAAAAGCAGACATTCCCTTAGGACCCTTTGACTTGTCTGTAAGGGCAAAAACAATAAATGTATCAGCAAATCCTGAGTTTGTTGTAAAGATACTTGTTCCGTTAAGTATGTAATGGTCTCCCTCTTTTTTAGCTTCCTTCTGAACGCCTGAAGCATCTGTACCTGCGTTAGGCTCTGTAAGAGCGAAGCAGCCGATTTTGCTTCCGTCAACAAGCGGCCTTAAATATTTCTGTTTCTGCTCTTCTGTACCAAACTCGTTGATGCATGAGCAGCAAAGTGATGTGTGAACAGAAAGTGTGATGCCTGTGGAGGCGTCTACTTTAGAGAGCTCCTCCATTGCAAGAGTATATGTAAGAACGTCAGCTCCGGCTCCGCCGTACTCTTTGCTGTAAGGAATACCAAAGAAATGGCATTTCTGCATTTTCTGTACAAGTTCCATTGAGTATTCCTCTGACTCGTCCATGTCCCTTGCGATGTCCCTTATTTCGTTTTCTGCGAAATTGTGGAATAATGTGCGCTGAAGTTCCTGTGTTTTTGTTAATTTAAAACCTTCCATCTTCAAATCCTCCTATTTGAAAAATTAACGTCCCAGGCAAACGCCTGTTTAAATCATGACAGCATAATACAATGAAAGCTTCAATAAATTACCTATTCAAAATAGTTGGCATGCTAAATATCTATCCTAAAAATAAACACACTCAAAAAACCACGTGTGCCTAATCAGATTTATATCTTAACTATACCAACCGCCTCCATAGCATTAACCGCCAGATATAAATACCTACAGCATTACTTTATAATCTTGTTATAAAATTGTCAAGAGGAAAATAGTACAAATACCAAATTTGTATAGTTTTCACAAACCGGTAAAAATCTCCAAATCAGTATAATATGCGGCAAAACCCTTTAAAATAAAGGAATTTTTGCGTCCTCAAAAAAATCCTATGCTTAACAATAGACTTATATTAAAATTTTTCCATCAAATGTATACAGTATTACATAGCCGTTCGAGATTGTCAAACGACCATACAATTTTAAAGCCCTATTCTTTTTTTTTCCTCTCAACAAGATATGTGTTTACAGCGTCAAGATAGTCCAGCATAGCCGCCCCTCTGAGCTTAATCTCGTATTTCTCCTCAAAAGCGGCTATTGGTATTGACTTTCTCCCTCCGTTTAAAGCGGCAAGCCAGTATTTTTCCAATATCTCAATAGGAAGAAAATAGTATTTTGAAAACGCCGCCATGTGCACAAGCAGAAACGCCACACCGCCCTGACTGTTAAAATCCCTCATAAATTCAATCTGGTGCTCATGGATATTCTGTATTGGAAGGCTTTTTTGAGAGCTTTCCTTGGCGTCAAAGCATATGGCATGTCCCTGTGCGGCTCCCACATAGTCCACTGTGGACTGCTTGTCAAAATACGCAAGAGTTATAACCCTTCTTTTCGTATCAAGCTCAACCGGGGTAATGGGCGTTGGAATTTTCTGCACAACAGCAAGTCCCATTGCTCTGTATTTTTCGTTTGTAAAATTTATAATCTCCTCAAAGGAGTTTCCTCTGAGACCTCTTGTGTTCCAATATCCCATTTTTCACTCAGCTCCCGGCCCCTTTGAGCCTTTCAATAATATCTCTGTATACTAAAATAATATCGGTATCTTTTTCATTTTTTTCAGCATTAATCAAGGCGTCAAGTCCATTTTTACCGCCGCCCATAAGCCCTATAACCTGCGCCGCAGTCTGCCTTACAAGCTTATTTTCACTTTTAAGTGCGCCGCAGGCAATCTCCATGGCTTTCTCTCCTCTGTATCTCAAAAGAGCGCATAAGGCGTTACGCTTTATAACGGCAGCGCCCCTCCAGCCGATAGCTGTTTTACCGTATGTTTCCTTAAATTCCCTGTTTGACATCTCAATTATATCCTTGATTTTAGGCATAGCTGCATCTATGTCCTCAACTTCATTTTCGGCAGGCATATTTTTCATACACGCCCTCTGGCACTTATCACAGCCGTATAAGTTAAGTCCTATACTCAGTATCTCCCTGTCTGTCAAAGGCCTTTTAATCTGTGTCAGAAACGAAATACATTTCTCTGTTTTGAACCCTTTATCGCTTATGGCGCCTGTTGGACAGCTTTTTAAGCAGTTTTTGCAGCTGCCGCATGTGTCTTTGCTTTTCGAGCTTTTTTCAAGCTCCATATCAGTTATTATATATCCCAAAAACACTGCCGCTCCGCCGTTTTTGGCTATAACACAGCCATTTTTGCCAATATAGCCTATTCCGGCCCTCAAAGCGACTGCCCTGTCACAAAGCGGGCCGGTATCAGTAAAGCATCTGCACTCTGCACCATACTTTTGCCTCAAAATTTCAGCAAGGCCGTTTAAAAGCCGCATCATATACAAATGATAATCCTCACCTGCGGCCCCCATTGAGATATAGCCCCGTATTTCATCATCAATCTCAAAACAACAGTCTCTGTTATAGCTTACAGCGGCAGCTATAATACTTTTCGCGCCTTCCATAGACATACGGGGGCTTATCCTCTTTTGAATATCCTTTTCCACAAAGCCCTTCAGAATATCCGCACTTTTTTCAAGCTCTGCTCTTATCCCCTCAAAGTCCTCTGCCGAACATATGCCTATATCGCTTATGCTGTTTTCTCCGGCGTATTTTTTAATCAGCTGCTCCGCTTTCATTTTCAATCAATTCCCTCATCCGGCTTATTGTAACAAACTCCACACCTTTGGCCATAAGTTCAGGGTACATTTTTTCTATGGCTTTAGCCGTAATTTTCCCGCCTTCGGGGCCAACATGACCTATAGCTACGGCTTTTCCGTTTTTAAGGGCCTTATCCCCAGCCTCCTCAAGCCGTTTAATAACCACGTTAATGTCGTCAGTGCTGTCCAGAAACACATCCCTTTTAAGGAAAGGTATCTCCTTTTCCTCACAAAGCCTCTGCCCAGTGCTTTTACCAGATGTAACGCTGTCAATAAAAACACTGTTGTATTTTTTTGCCTCATCAAGCACAGCCGAAAGTGTTTTTTCACTCTCCATAACAGCAGAACCCATGTGGTTGTTCATGCCGGAGGCGCCCTCAAGTATGCTGAATGCCTCGTCAACCCTGTTGGCTATCTCCTCACTTTGCATGCTTGTAAAAATGCCCTTGTCCCCAACCCATGATTTTTTGCCTGTCAGGCTTTCCATAGGCATATGTATTATATAATCCTTGCCGGCGTCCTTTACACTCTGCAAATCCTCAGCCGTATGGTCTGAAAACGGCATTATAGCCGCCGTCAGCGGTATATCAAGCGCAAGCATTTCAGGCGTTCCCTCGCCCGTATATCCAAAATCGTCTATAACTATCGCAAGATAACCCTTCTGCCCTCCATCGGCCATTGTAAGTATGCTTTTTTTGTTAAATACTCCTCTTGCGCAGAAAACAACCGCTGCCGCAGCCATTGTTATCACAGCCGCCTTCTTAAGCTTTTTAACAGATATAACGGCAAACATATAAATCACCTTAAAATACATTTTAATAAAATTATATTTCTCTGCCCTTTATATATTCCCATTATCTATTTCATCCAGAAACCTGTCCAGTCCTTCGTCATCGTCAAAATCGAATATGTTGCAGTACTTTTCGGCTTCTGCCCTTGAGCTGTAAACGCTTATTTTATCAAACAGTCTGTCATTCAAGTTTCCAGTCGTTTCATATTCATAAACAAATTTCTCAGCACTTTCAGCAACATAATACGCCTGCATTTTGCCGTCAATGTATATAATTTCACCGGTTTCGGTCTCAGCGTAAAAGCCTTGCCTGCTGTCATAAGCTATTATGCTCACGGCCGGAACAGTGTAAAAATCCGGCTTTATACTGTCGCCATCAAATATAAATCTTATATCCCGTTCTTCCAAAAGCCTCCTGAAAAACTCAATATCCTTATCCGTTTTAGGCACCGGCTCATAAAACACAGTACAGCCCGAACTCAGAATTTTTAACTCTATATCAGGATTGCCTGAAACTACGCCGAAATTTACCATTCTGGTGCTCTCAGCGTCAAAACATATTGTAACTGTCCTCTTTTTCACGTTATCACAGCTCATAAAGCTCCATCTCCTCAAAGGCCTTCTCTATAAGCTCATCCAGCTTTTCAAGCTTCGACTCAATTTTGTTTATAACGCTTGTTTTCGGCCTTGTCTCCGGATGCTTGGCCACAAAAATTGTACAGCAGTCCTCATAAGGCAGAATTGACGTTTCAAATGTCCCTATTTTTCTGGCCTTGTCAACTATCTCCTGTTTATCCATACCGCACAGAGGCCTCATTACAGGTATTGTGCACACGGCGTTTATAGCGTTTATTCCCTGCATAGTCTGGCTTGCCACCTGCCCTGCGCTCTCTCCTGTTATAAGGCCGTCAGCGTGCTCCTTTGCGGCTATTTTCTCCGCCGTCCTCATCATGGCCCGCTTTAAGAATATGGTAAGCTTATCCTCGGGCACATTCTCAAGCAGATACAACTGTACCTCAGTAAATTTTACTACATACAGCTTAAAGCCTCCTGTGTACATGGATATAATACCGGCTAAATCCTTCACCTTTTCCTTTGCCCTCTCGCCGGTGTACGGTGGCGAATGAAAATAAACCCCGCTTACCTCAACGCCCCTTTTGGCCATCATCCATGTGGCAACAGGGCTGTCTATACCTCCGCTTATAAGGGATACGGCCTTTCCCGACGAACCGTAAGGAAGTCCTCCGCAGCCCTCTATAAAGTCAGTGTATATATACGCATCGTTTCTTATCTCTATATATAAAGTTGTATTAGGGCTGTGCAAATCAACCTTCATGCCCTCATAATTATCAAATATATATCCGCCCACCTCGGCTGAAATCTCATTTGATGTCAGCGGATATTTTTTATTGCTTCTTTTAGTCACAACCTTAAATGTATCAGCTTTCCCGTTTAAATTCTCCTTCAGAAATTCCAGTGAAACTCTTTTCAGGTTTTCGATATCTTGGTCTTTAACCTTTATTCCGGGACAGACTCCCAATATGCCGAAAATCCTGTTTATTTTTGGAATCATTGTATCAAAGTTTATTTCACTTCCGCGGCTTTCCACAATAAGCCGCCCCTGCTCTCTTACAACATAGAAATCTCCGTCGGAGTCGATATTTTTTCTTATTGTGTCAACAAGCCTTTTTACAAAAAGCTGACGGTTATTTCCCCTCATGGCTATTTCGCCGTATTTTACCAGCAGTACCCTTTCTTCCATTTCCTACCTCTTTCTGTTAAAACGCCTCAATACCGAAACCTGACTTTTAAGCTTTTCAAAACAGTACTCCGCTTCCTCCATTGTGCTGAACCTGGAAAAGCTGATACGTATTGAGCCTTCAATCTCACTGTCTGTCTTTCCCATTGCGGACAACACACCGCTTCGCACCTTTTTTTTGCTGTTGCAGGCGCTACCGGCAGATACAAATATGCCTTCACTTTCCAGTGCGTGCAGAAGCACCTCGCTCCTAAGCCCCAAAAAGCCTATATTCAGTACATATGGACTTGCTTTTTCAATACTGTCGCCATTTATAAATGTATCCGGTATCTCGCTTAATATTTTTTCCGCCAGATACCTTTTAATCTCACGCACCCGCTCGGTATTGCCTTTTATATCCCTGTAGCTTTCAGCGGCGGCAAAAGCAGCGGCGGCGGCTCCAGCCACATTTTCTGTTCCCGGCCTCTGGTTTGACTGCTGTCCTCCTCCGTACATGAGAGGTTTAACCTTAAGCCCTTTCCTCATATAAAATATTCCGGTCCCTCTTGGGCCGTTAAACTTATGTCCGCTTGCAGAAAGCATATCTATCCCACATTTTTTCACATCTATTTTATATTTTCCAAACGCCTGCACTGCGTCCACAAAAAAGAGCGTATTGGGGTTTGCTTCCTTTACAGCTTTTCCTATTTTTTCAATATCCTGTATTGTTCCCGTCTCATTGTTTATCAGTATAACGCCTGCAAATATGGTATCCTTCCTTATTTTGGCCTTTAATTCCTCAATATCAATGTATCCTTTACTGTCTACACCAATGCTTTCTATATCATAGCCCTCGTCTTTCAAGACCTCAAAGGGTCTGTTTACAGCCGGGTGCTCAACAGAAGTATAAAGCATATGTCTCCCGCTCTTTGCGTACCCTCTGGCCGAGCCAAAAACAGCCCAGTTATCGCTTTCCGTACCGCCTGATGTAAAATAAACCTCCTCGGGTTTTGCGTTTATAAGTCCCGCTACAGTTTTCGCGGCGTCCTTAAGCACATTGTCAGCCTCTATACCCAGAACGCTTGCAGAACTTGGGTTTCCATATTTCTCGGCCATAACATTTACCATAAGCTTTGCGGCCTCCGGCAGAATTTTTGTTGTGGCGGCGTTATCAAAATATACCTGCATTTTTATCCTTCCTTAACCCAACTCATATAATATTATAGCGGCTGTCACAATACCTGCGGTTTCAGTCCTCAGTATCCTTTTTCCGAGCGTAACAGGCACAACACCATTCTTAACGGCTTCCTCTATCTCACTTTCGGCAAATCCGCCCTCAGGCCCTATAAACACAGCCACAGTTTCACCGGATTTGGCCTGCTTCAAAAACTCCTTAAGCCCTGTCTTATACTCATTTTCATACGGTATCACAGCCCTGTCAAGACCTCGGGCCATTTTTACGGCCTCCAGAAAGCTAACAGGCTTCAGTACCTCAGGTATTATTCCTCTTCCGCTCTGCTTTGCCGCCGATTCCGATATTTTCCTCCAGCGCTCAAGCTTCTTTTCTTCCCTCGGGCCTTTTTCTATTTTCACAACAGCCCTCTCAGTAACAACCGGCACTATACGGCATACACCTGTCTCAACGCATTTCTGTATAATCAGCTCCATCTTGTCGCTTTTGGGAAGCCCCTGAAATATTGTTATATCCGTTTCCGGCTCAGTGCCACAGATACTTTTTTCGTTAATCTTGGCTTTAAGGTAATTTTTACCTGTTTCACATATTGTACAGCAATAGTCGTTCCTCTGTCCGTCACATATTACAAGGCTGTCGCCTGTTCCCATTCGCATAACATTCAGTATATGCTTGGCCTCGTCTCCCGATATAACCGCAAACTCATTGTCAATATTCTCTGTGCCAGTAAAATATTTAGGCATAATCCACCTCTTATTTCAGTCTGCTTGCTATAGCGCACCAGTCTTTTCTTCTGGTAACCTCAAGCACCTCAAAGCCGTTTCTTCCAAGGGCCTCTGTAACATCATCAAGCCTGTCCGCTATAATTCCAGAGCAGATAAACATTCCATTATCCTTTATAAACTCAGGAATCATGTCAGAAAGCGGTATAACAATATCAGCTACAATATTTGCAAACGCCGCGTCATAACTTTTGCCGCCAAAGGCCTTCCTCAAACCGTCGTCATTCAGTATATCACCGGCAAACACCTCATATTTTTCCGCAGGAATATTATTCAGGTCGGCGTTCTGCTTTACAATCTCAACAGCGTTTGGGTCTATATCCACCGCAGAAGCAAAATCTGCGCCCATAAGTATTGCCGCTATTGCCAGTATACCGCTTCCGCAGCCTATATCCGCAGCCCTGTCTCCTTCTTTTATATATTTTTCTATAAACTCAATGCACCCCTGTGTTGTCTCATGTGAGCCTGTGCCAAATATATGGCCGGGGTCAATATTAAGCACTTTCTTTCCGTCTGTGTCCTCGTATTCCTCCCACGACGGCTTTATCACAATCCTATCCCCAACAGGAAAAGGCTTGAAATACTTCTTCCAGTTGTTTGCCCAGTCCTCCTCCTTGACATTTTTTACAGTAATATCAAGGCTTCCCGGCTCAAGCTCCTTTTCCTCCTCCTTAACACGCATAAGCCCGGCTTTTATAGCGTTGAGTGTCTCAATTCCAGAAGCGTTGTCGGTCACAAAAAACGTAATACCGTTTTTCTGCCTTTTCTTTTGCTCCAAAAGCTCGTTATCAATATAGTCCCACTGCCTGTTCGGGTCTTTCATAAAATCCTCAAAGTCCCTCTCATCCTCTACCATTATTCCTGTCACTCCGTTTGCGTATGCAACACCCGAAGCAAGCTCAAGCCCTGTTTCGCTTGTCTGTACAAATACCTCTAAAAAATCCATTTTTTTCCCTCCGTTATCCAATTCTATAGCTTCTCGCCCTGTTCTTAGCGTCATCAGCGGCACGTCTTGACTGTATTATCTTAAGTATAGCCCTATTTACCGTTTCCCTGTCAGGTTTTCCGTTTTTAAGCAGCTCAGCTGTCCTGTCCTCATACTTAATATAACACATACTCAACGCCCATGCGGCTGCCATGCTCACATAAAACCTGCTGTCATCTATATTGTTCAGCAATTCAAGCACTTCATCAATATGCTCATCATCAATAAAATGCGACAGAAGCATAACAACAGCAAACCTTTTTTCAAACTCTCCGTTTTTTTCCATGTATTGCTTTACAAACTCAAATACTCTGCCGCTCTCACCATTTTTGAATTTAAAGGCACAGCATACTATATCGCACAGTGCCCAGTTGTCAATCAGTGGAATAAATTCCCTCAGCAGCCCAAGCCTTTTTTCAATATCCGCTTTAATATAGCATATGATAAGCCCCCGCACAAGCCTCTCCTCATACAGCTCGTTTCTGCACTCGGAAAAAAAGCTTTCCCAGTCTCCTTTGGCGGCCTCTCTGGCAAATTTCTTTAAAACCGGCGTCCTTACACCGGCATTCTTACCTATCCCCGGAGTAAGCTTAATTGAAAACTCTCTGTATTTTTCATCGGCATTTTTATCTGCCATTTCAATAAAATCTTCATACAGCACATTCATACCCCATTCCTGCTTATCCAAAAAAGCCTGTTCCCCAACCGGAAAAACAGGCTTTTAACACTCAATTCAATTTAATCCATTTCATCAATAAGCTGTTTTATAGCCATTGATGCCTCCTCAGGAAGCATATCGTATCCGCCCTTTTCCTTATCGCGGCTCTTTATAAAATCATACCGGTCCTTAAGCCTTGCGTTAAGCATATCTTTATATGCCTCATCACTTAAATCAGGTATAAAGCCTTCCACTTCCATTATCTCAATCTCGCTGAAATTGCCCCACTGTCTGAAGTCTGCTGTCCCCTCAACAACAGCCTCAAGGCAGCCCAGAGTAATCTCCTTTGGGATTTTTCTCTCCAGCATAAATCCGGTATTAAGTATGTAGCAGTCCACACCCCTGTGCTCAAACAGATATTTAAACTTTTCATAATCATCTTTCAGAGGATACGTCCTGAAAGGGTTCGCGTAGGACTCAAACACAAGTGCATCAGGGTCAACCCCCGGCGCAAGCCTCTCGGCGCTTGTCCTCTTTGTTGCCAGTGCGGCGCCCATAACAGATGAAAGAGCTGAGCCTTTGATTTTAAGTATCGGAGGCAGCGAAGGGTCCTTCATCAAATAGAATATGGCATTTACAGGCTCGTCAATCTTATCCACCCTGTTTGGTGACCAGAGCCTGCTTTTAATCGCCCTGCCGTTTCCGTTTCTTATATCCTCAGTTACAAGCACAACACGGCCGTCATCATCAAGTGTTGCACCTACATTCTGTACAGAAAGCAGATACTTGTTGTCAGGGCTGTCCATAGGGTAATCCTGTGTTTTGTCAAAGTATGAAGGCTCAAGAGCCACTGACGAGCCGTCCTTTGTGGATATTATAAACGCATCGTCATGAAGCACGGTTATGTCATACTTTCCGCCGTGTTTTGCGTGTGTTATTGTAGATTTGCCGGAACCGGATAAGCCGAATACCCCTGCCACAAAGCTTTTACCGTTTGGCAGGTTATACCGCTTCTGCCCTCCATGGCAGGAAGCGTAGCCGTTCCTGTTTGCTATTCCCCAGGCCAATGTCAGCGTACCCTTTTTAAGCTCGCCGAAGTATTTCATTCCAAGTATGGCGGCGCAGTTGTGAAGAGGGTCAAAAAACGCCAGACCAAGCGGATAATCAGGATGCGACCAGTCAGGGTCAGCAAATATGTAAATATCACCCTCATTATTCATCTGGTTCGACATACGGTACATTTTTGTATATTCGTTTGTTATGTACTGAAAATTCAAAAGCCAGTTGTACATAAGCATTTCATGGCTCTCGGGTATAAGCAGGTTAGCCCTTACCATAAAATCATGGTGAAGTCCAATATACGCTCTTGCGTTATACAGTTTCCTGCTCCTTGTGTTGTATACTGCGTCCCTTATCTCAGCGCATATTTTATTTATATCCACTCCGGGCTCTCCGGCAATACGCCTTGCCGCCGCCGTTCTGCCTGTAACCGCCCCGTCGTTAAATAGCAGCACCTTTGCTCCCTGCTCAAGGCCTATCTCCTCCGGCCTTTCAACAGGAATATCTGTCACAACTGTTCCGGGAGCGTGCTTTGCCAGCTTGTAGCACTCTGCCAGTGACTTTATATTCTCTACATTATTACCATAAAACGCTGTCTCAATGGTAGTCCTCGCCATAGAGAACATCGGGTTTGTCTTTTTTAACTCACCCCAGCCAAACTTTGCTTTTGTGGCCATAACAAACACCTCCCATGTTTAATTAATGCTGTTTAAAAGCCCCTCCAGTATAACGCTTGAGTTTTTAACAGCTACGGCTGTAAATTCCTTATAGCTTATTCCCGCCTCACCGTCGGCGTTGTCAGAAATTGAGCGTATAATAACAAACGGTATCCTGTTTAAGTAACATACATGAGCTATAGCCGCGCCTTCCATCTCGGCACAGTAGGCCTTAAAATTGTTCCATATAAAATTCTTCTGCTCCTGTGAGCTTATAAACTTATCTCCGCTGGCAATCCTGCCCTTATATATGCTGTGTCCCTCAAGCGCTTCGCCGGCCTTTTCAGAAAGAGCTATAAGCTCATCATCGGCTCTGAAAAAGCTCTCCTCCATCCTCGGTATCGTGCCAACAGTATCCCCAAGAGCCGATACGTCCATATCGTGCTGTACAGTGTCGGTTGATATAACAACATCGCCTATTTTAAGCTCGTTAAAAATCGCTCCGGCAACGCCAAGGTTAATTACACAGTCAACTGCAAAATGGTCTATAAGCACCTGTGTGCATGCGGCGGCGTTTACTTTTCCTATGCCGCTTTTAACAATTACAACACTGTTGGTCCCGAATTTTCCCACAAAAAAGTCAAGCCCCAATATGTTCTTGGCAGAAATTATTTCTGAAATGCCCTTAATGAATGCGATTTCCTCATCCATCGCACCAATAACACCTATAGTTTTCATTCAGATTCATCTCCTCTGTCATACATTGTAATATTGGCTTCGCGTTTAAAACCGCGGCAGCGCCTGTTTTAAACGCAGTTTAAATTTCTGATAAAGTTTAATTTAAATTATCTGTATATTATCACATTTTTATGTTATCATACAATAAGCGTAAGCTGACAAACAATTATAAGCTGTAAATTTTATTTACCGATGGAGGCAATGCACATGAATTTTTCAGTTGGAGATATTGTTCAGATGAAAAAAACTCACCCCTGCGGCGGTACACAGTGGGAAATACTGCGAACCGGAATTGATTTCAGAATCAAATGCACAACCTGCGGCCATATGGTAATGCTGCCAAGGACTAAATTTGAAAAAAGCGTTAAAAAGATAATCTCCAGAAGTTCCGAAAGTTAAATAAGTTCTATAACCATATAATGATACCACATATTATTCCGCATGTATATATATTTCCCATTAATTGGCTTCCTTAACCATTAGAAATCAATTAATTGCGCACAAAAGCCGGATTCATCAATCCGGCTTTTATTGCATCATTTAAGATTTTCCTTCAGATAATCCGAGTATATACCGTCAATACCCATATTCTTAAGCCTTTCCGCCTCAGTACGGCTGTTTACTGTATGTGTCATAAGCTTCGTCTGGCATGCTTTAAGCTTTTTTACATAGCTATCACTGGCAAGCTCCGAAGAAAAAACAATGGCGGCAAGCTCATGGCTTTTAGCAAAGCCTGCTATTTTATCCGTATTCATCTTATCGCTGTAGCTTAATTTATAAAGGGTATATATAATATTTGTGTACCCCATATCTTTTACTGCCGCGTATTCGCCCTCGCTGTAAATCTGCGGCATTATACGTTCCTTTATGTATGCGCAGTTTTCGGCTATGTACTTGAGTCCGGCGATATTATTTTCTTTAATATCAGTAATTACATATGTGTCTGGCCTTTCATACAGCCACTTGGCCAGCTCCTCAACAGTCATTGGCGTAAATTTTCCAAGTATTTTTTCGTTCTTAAACTCTTCAAGGCTCAGCGCAACTCCTGCCGGCTTCCCCATCTTAAAATAATCCGTGTCCCAGTCATGCACACATACAAGCCTTCCGTCAGATGTAAAATTTAAATCCATCTCTATGTACCTGTATCCGCAATCAAAGGAACTGTTTATTGCCTCCAGAGAGTTTGTGCCGGTCTCATACCCAGCCTGCCCTCCTGCATGCACAACATAGTCCAGCTGGACTGCCGAGCCGGCGTAAGAAACTGTACACATTAAAACACTTGCTGCCGCGGCCGCCGGTATTATCCTGCTTTTTATATTTTTTCTAATACTCTTTAATATGTTCATTAATTATGTCACCTGTTTTCATCTTCTGTTTTTTTACCCCTCCCACAATCCATATTTGTGTAAAAATGCCGCTTTACAGCAGCGTCATATTTTAATTACAGCACAAACCTTTTTCTTATCTGGCCAAAATTTTTATTCCTGTAGTCGATAAAAAATCCTGTGCATAAGCCTCCATGCTCACTTGAGGCTTTTATATATTCCTCAATATGCTTTTTTATAATGAGCTTTCTCAGTCCCATAATGCCTATTGTCTCTATATCCCCGTTTTTTATGGCTTCGTCAATTATCCTTTTTGAGAACCGTCTCAGGTAATCCGTATACATTTTCTCGGCCTTATCAGTCAGGTCGGTTTTATTTTTCAGTCTGAAAAATGCCATATCCCTCTTGCACTCAAACCTTTTAAGGCCTGCAAACATAAAATCATATCTTTCAAAGTCGATATTTCCGCCTCTGTAATCCTTTATAAACCTTATTCCCCTTGGTTCATAAGGCACAAAAACCCTCAAAGCCCTGCTGTCGCCGGTTATAAGCTCTATGCCGTAAAGCCCGCCGCACTCATAAAACATCTTTTTTGATAATCCCTTAAGAGTATAAGGAACCGTTATAACCCTCAGTCCCGAGCATATCTCAAATGCCCTCTCCTCAATAAGCTCAAGGTTTTCAGAAAATTCCACCCTCTCAAGCTCAGAGCAGACCGAAAACGCGCCTCGCCTCACGATTTTAACTGTTTTCGGCATATGGAAATATTTAATCCTCCGGCAGCGTGAAAACGAAAAGCTGCTCAGCTCCTCAACACCCTCCGGCAGCTCCATTCTCTCTATGCCCCTGCACTTGCCGAATACCCAGTCGTTAATACGCTTGACCCCTTCCGGCACCTTAACACTTTTTATCAGTATACAGGACAAAAAAGCTCCGTCGCCTATCTCAGTTACGGTTTCCGGTATATCTACAGCCATCAGGCTTTTGCATTCCCTGAAAGCCCAGCTGCCTATTTTTTTAAGCCCTTTCTTAAAACCGATATATTCAAGCATGGAGCAGGCCTCAAAGGCCTGACTTCCTATTTCCTTCAGGCTTTCAGGAAACATTACGCTTTTTAGTCCGCCGCATACAGAAAAGGCGGCTTTTCCTATATATTTTAGCCCCTCCTTAAACTCAATTTTCTCAATGCCGGTACAAAACGAGAATGAATTAAACCCTATTGTCAAGTCCCCGCCGGCAAACTCAAGCTCCCCC
Source organism: Lachnospiraceae bacterium NSJ-143 (assembly GCA_022867625.1). GTDB lineage: Bacteria > Bacillota > Clostridia > Lachnospirales > Anaerotignaceae > Neoanaerotignum_A. The sequence goes on along the minus strand of JALIFM010000005.1, from coordinate 55,796 downwards.
ATTTTGTTGCACCACGAAAATGCCTTGTCGCCTATCCTTCTTACAGACGAAGGTATATAAATCCTCTTAAGCGCGCCGCAGCTGTCAAAAGCCGAATCGCCTATATCTTCAAGGCCCTCAGGCAGATTTATTTCCTCAAGGTGAGGGCACCTTGCAAAAGCCGAATTTCCTATCTTGCTCAGTCCCGTATTCAGCTTGATTTTTCTGGCTGTACATGATAAAAAGGCCTCGTTTCCAATACTCCTGACGGGTGCGCCACCCAATCGTTCCGGAATCTCAAAAACCTGCTCCCCGCCCTTAAAGCCGGTAATCTCAGCCGCTCCATTATTAATATCATACAAAAAGTCCATATTCCGCCGCCTTACATAATCACATCATTGAGCTTAAAATATTCACTTGTTTCACTATATCCTGCTGCCTCTCATAAAAGAGCATTTCCTTGTTGTTCTCAAAGTATTTGTCACAGCCGTATTTGCCTATAAACTCCGCGCTGTTAAAGTTAGCTGTCAAATCCGTAACTATAACAAGCATCTCCTTGTCCCTTCCAAATACCTCCTCAACAAAAACGAACATATTGTCAAGCTGGGTTTTTGTCAGCTCAATAGACTCCTCAAATTTCTTCACTCCGGCGTCAAATGACTTTTTAACAGCTGCAAAGCCTTTCTTTTTGTCTGTAATCCCCTTCTCGGCAAGGGCTGATATATACCCCTCAAAAGAGGCTATTATATCCCTCATAATATATTCGTCCTCACGCCTCAAAAGCCCCTTGCTGAGTTCTTTTTCAAGTATCGCCTTCCTCTGTGCAAGCACTGCGCCAAGTATATCTATTATGCTCTCCGAGCTGTCTGCGGCGTTATTTACGGCGCATTTTTCCTTAACCTCTTTAAGCGACTCAAGAAGAGCCGCTGTAAATTTCTCATTCCTCAGCACATTTTTCATTGATGCCGTTACAGAATCCAGCAGAAGCCCCATAAGGGTAAGCCTCTCGTCAAACTTTGCGCTCTGCGCCCTGTCCTTTACAATGTCGTCATACTTGCCGTTAAGTATATCAATTACCTTGTAATCCGAACGGTACTTGTTGAACAAATCATAGTACACAGCAAAATCCTTGGAAATAATCTTGTGCTGTATGTACTGCCTGCAAAGCCTTTCATTTACCTTAACGCCCGTCTCCTCGTAAAGGTAAATCATGTCAGACAAATCCTCCCAGCCCCTTGCGGTAACAAAGGCCTTTCCGTCCACTGTAGATTCTATAAAATAGAAATTGCTTTTTTTGATTTCCAGATATGTAATAATCGAGCTGTGAATACCCTTTTTAAGGGCGTACTCTTTCCATACATCAAAATCCGGCTCAACTTCAATTTTCTTTACCCTGTCCAGAGTAACCACGTCAAACTCGCGCACAGACTTGTTAAATTCCGGAGGGTTTCCGGCGGTAACTATTACCCAGCCCTCAGGCACAGGAGTGTTTCCAAATGTCTTGTACTGCAAAAACTGGAGCATAGCCGGTGATAACGTTTCAGAAACGCAGTTTATTTCATCAAGGAACAGTATGCCCTCCTTTACACCGGTGTCCTCCATATATTTATATATAGAAGATATAATCTCGCTCATTGTATATTCAGAAACGCTGTACTCTCTGCCCTCAAAGGTTTTTTTCTCAATAAACGGCAGACCTATGGCGCTCTGCCTTGTATGGTGCGTCATAGAATATGAGACAAGGCCTATTCCCATTTCCTTTGAAATCTGCTCCATTATAGCGGTTTTGCCTATTCCCGGAGCGCCTATTACAAGCACAGGCCTCTGGTGCACCCTGTCAATTTTGTACTTGCCGTATCTGTCTTTTATAAGATAAGCCCTTACAGCGTTTTCAACCTCAGTCTTAGCATCCTTTATGTTCATTTTATACCTCCCAAACAACCTTTTTAATCGTTAAGCTCCGTCTCGTCAAGCACAAGCCTTATCGCCCAGCTTGGCGGCGCAGGCCTCTGTGAATCGTATCCGAGAAAAATAAAAGCAGCGTCATAATTTGGCATTTTTTCCGGATAGTGACCGTAACCGTCGGTGAAATAAATAACTCCCCTGAGCTTTTTAAACTCCTTTTTAGCCACAAGCTCGTCAACCCTCTCAAACACCGGCCTGAAGTCAGTGCCGCCAAAACCTTTTATGCTCATAAATTTCGTGTATAAATCAAAATCCTCTTTGCTTTTTATAACAGCTTCTTCCTCAATCTTGTCGTCGCACTGTATAATACGGACATTTATTTTCTTAAAAAAGCTCTCCTGCTGGGTGAGAATAGCATATGTCTTTTCAAGAAAACTCTGAACAATTTCACCCTGACAGCTTCCCGATGTGTCAATAGCTATAACAAAATCATTTATTTTTTGTGTCTCCCTGTATTCCAGCGGCTCCACAAGAGGCATGTTGCCGTATTTGCTCAGTCCATATGTATAATAAATATAATCAAACTCATCATCGTTTACCATTATATCCTCACCGGAAACAGCAAACTTACGCAAAAACTCCCTGTAGTCATATCTGTCACGGTTTATTTCCTTAAGCGCCTGTATAAGCGCCTTGGTACCGCCGTTTTCACGGCTCAATGTCTCCAAATCCACGTCTATGCGGCTTGAGATATCCTCCCATTCCTTTTCCAGCTCCTTATACCTGTCAAGCATATCGTCCCCGCCGGAGGAATCCATTTTGTCACTTTCATCTGTCTCATCACGCTTTTCAGGATACCAGAGCAGATGGTTATCCCTCACAAATATATCCTCAATCCTTTTAAGCTCCTCCTCAGACATATCCTGTTCTTTCAGATACTTAAAAATCCGCTCGGCCGTCATAGACTTGAGCTTACCCTTAAGCCTGTGGAGCGCCTCTTCCTGGAACTGCTCCCCCCTGCACTTTAAAAGCTCAGAATCCATCTCAGTTATAATATTTTCAACAGCTATGTCGCATGACAGATTCCAAAGCCTCCGGTTAATCCGCTCAGACACAAAAGGATGCCTGAATATACAGTGCAGTACACTGTGCATAAACGACCTGTTGAGAGCCTCCGGCTCATTTTTATATGTGTTTATTATATATTTGGCATTGTAGTAAAGAATCGTCCCCTCGGTAGCCGTAGTGCCAACAAGCTCATCATTAAGGGCTGTAAGCCTGCCAATAGCCGCATCAAGGAACCTGAAATCAATAAAAAGACGGCTCCTAACAAGAGAAAGTATATCCTGTGACGCCGTAACAAGCCTAACCTGCTTTTCAGCCAACGATAAATCCCTTTCAGGCATAGACAGCCTCCCTCTCAAAATTTTGATTAACTGTACGTAATATATATCAATTTTTATTATACCATAATCGCATTAAATAACCTCATAAAATTCGGTTTCACCGGCTTTGCTGCTCTCATATAGCAAAATAGAATTGTGTCCTGAGCGGTCAAAATCCTTCTGTTTTCACTTGTCTGAGCCTTTTTGTATACTGCATAAAAATTACATGCTTCTTATTTTCAATCTATTTCCTTACACCTTTTTTAAACACCAGTGTCACAAAATAAACAGCCGCCGAAACCAGTACCATTGTGGCTCCCGCTGATGTATCGGCATAAAAAGATATTATAAGTCCCGCTATGCCGCAGAGCATACCCACAGCAAGTGAATAAAAATGGTACTGCCTTGAGTTTACGGCAATATTTCTTGCCGCAGCAGGAGGCAGTATAAGAAAAGAGTTTATTGTAAGTATCCCTATCCACTTAACAGAAAGCATTACAGATACCGAAAGCATCACTACAAATATATTTTCAATTACAGCACAGGTTATACCCCGGCTGGAGGCCAGAGACTGGTTAATGCTTATCAGCAGCAGCCGGTTGTAAATCTTAAACCATACAGCGTAGCATACAGCAAGCACAGCAAGCATTACAGCTGTTTCCCCGGGAGTTACAATCAGTATGTCCCCAATCAGATACGAGGAATATTTAGAAAATCCCCCGTTTTTTGAAAGTATCACAATTCCAAGGGCTACCGATACAGACGAGAAAACACTGATTATCGTGTCGGCAGAGGCTGTCCTGTAAGATTTGACACGGCTTATAACAAGACCCAGGAGTATTCCAAAAGCGACCATGCTTAAAACCGGATTTTCAAGCCCGAGAAGAATACCTATGGCTATGCCTGTAAAGGCGCTGTGACCAAGGGCATCTGAAAAAAAGGCCATTTTATTATTTACCGCCATTGTGCCAAGCATGGCAAAAAGCGGTGTTATTACTATAACCGCTATAAGGGCATTTTTCATAAAGTCGTATTTTATAAACTCGAAAGGGAGCATATTTAATATATTGTATATAAATTCCATATTATTTACTCCTCCCCCGTGTATCCAAATGCGTTTCGGAATGCCTGAGAGGCGAATACCTCCTCCACATCGCCATAGGCTGTCACAGTCCTGTCTATAAGCACAGCCCTGTCTGCATACTTCCTTATCAGCTCCAGGTCATGCGATACAAGTATAATCGCTATGTGATATTCATCTCTTATGGCTGTAATCTTTTTATAGAACATGTCAAGTCCCGCGGCGTCCACACCTGATACCGGCTCGTCCAGTATAAGCAAATCCGGCATTGGGTCCAATGCTGTCAGCAGCAGCACTTTCTGTATCTCGCCTCCGGAAAGGTTTCCCAGCGGCCTGTCACACAGGTATCCGCATTCAAGGCTTTCAAGCCTTTTTTCAACCTCTCTGCGCCTTGTCCTGTCAGCTCCCAGCCACAGCGGTCTGCTTCCTCCGGCAGAAAGCATAAAATCCGAAACGCTTACAGGTGTACTCTTATCAAAAAACAGCTGCTGAGGCACATACCCTATTTTCGGTTTTTTAATTTCTGTATCATCATGGCTTTTGAATGTTATGCTGCCGGAATACGGGCGCTCATTTATAATCGCCTGCAAAAGCGTTGTTTTTCCGGCGCCGTTGCGCCCTATTACGGCAGTCAGCTCTCCGCAGTGCAGTGCAATATTTATGTCCTGTATTATTATATCCCCATGGCTTTTAACTCCAAGGCCTTCTATATCCACACGGCAAAGCCCGCAGTTATTATGGCTTTTCATCTGTTTTTCGCCTCACTTACTGTAAGAATGTTCCTCTCCATGGCTTTTATATAATCATCTGATGAAACCGTATATGTGAGAGGGTCAAGTATATATACCGGTATATCCAGCTCACGCCCTACAGTCTCGGCAAAAACGCGCCCATTGTCGTCTGCGCAAAATACAGCTTTTACATTAAGGCTTCCAGCCGAATCAGTCATCTCGGCGAGTTCTCTTGCCGTAGGTGTCACATTTTCATCTATCTCAATTTCAGCTGTTATAAAGGCTCCGTTTTCCTCAAGCAGGTAATGGAACGCCTCATTAAAAGAAATAACATTAAACTCTCCGCCTTCATTTTCACTATCCTCAAGTTTCTCAAGCGAAGCTATGTCAGCCAGAAAAAGCTCTTTATTGCTTTCAAGCTCCTTTTTGTACTGAGGATAAAGCCCAATAAGTCCGGCACAAATATTTTCTGCCTGAGCTTTAGCCATTTTCAAGCTCATCCAGATATGGCTGTTAAGCTCATGGTCATGCCCGTCATGCGAATGGAAAGCCTCCTCATGCCCAACAGCTTCCCCTTCAGTACCAAACAGCCCATCTGATGAGTCGATTACCTTTATTCCGGTGTTTTCCACTGCCCTTTCAATAAAGCTGTGCTCCATGCCGGCACCATTTATAATAACCGCCTTTGATTTGGACAAAAGCCTCATATCAAGCGATGTCAGCTGATAATCATGCAGGCAGCCTGTCTGAGGCCTTGCCATATTCATCAAACTGATATCAGTGCCCTCCACAAGCCTTTCGGCAATCAGGTATACCGGGTAAAACGATGTCAGAACAGCTTTATCGGCGGTCTTTACATCTGAACATGCCGCAAGGCCGAAAACCAAAATAAGCGGCAGCAGAGCCGCTGTTATTTTATTAATTATACTTTTCATCTGTGCCTCCTAAACCAGAAGCTACATTATTATACATTTTTGTTATTGTCATTTTGATTTTATGTTTATTTCTTTTTGTTGTCAACAAATAAATTATTGTGGTAAATTTAATAATATGGTATAAATAAGTTATGTGTGTTTTCTAAATTCCGATTAACCATAAAAGGAGTGCGTGCGAGTGTCAGAAACCTATACAGTCAGAAGCTTTAAAGGCAAAAGCCCTGTAATCCCCAAAAGCTGCACAGTTTTTGAAAACTGCTCAATATACGGCAATGTAATACTGGGCGAAAACTGTGTTATAATGCCCGGAACGGTAATCCGCGCTGAATCAGGCAGTGTAATAATAGGTGAGAACACAAATATTCAGGATATGTGCTGTATACACACAGACACATATGAAGGTGCCGATGTAATAATAGGTTCCAATGTTACTGTCGGCCACAGGGCGCTGCTCCATGCCTGCACTGTAGAAGATGGGGCGCTTATAGGCATGGGTGCCATTGTACTTAACGGTGCGAAGGTAGAAAAATGCGCTATGGTATCTGCGGGTGCCCTTGTCACCCAAAACAGCGTTATACCAGAGGGCAAGCTTGCCGTAGGCGTTCCGGCCAAAGTCCGAAGGGATGTAAACAGCGCCGAGCTTAAGGATATGGATGACACCATAGAAGAATACACACAGCTGGCCTCAGATTACTTTGAAAAATAAAATATATAAACAGGAGGATTTTAAAATGGCTTATACATACAAACCAAGCGGTATATGTGCCGGTCAGATTGATTTTGATGTAAAAGACGGTAAGGTTGAGGACGTAAGGTTTTACGGAGGCTGTCCGGGAAACCATATAGGTATACAAAACCTTGTAAATGGCATGCCTGTAGACTTTGTAATAGAAAGGCTCAAAGGCATAAGATGCGGAAACCGCATGTCTTCATGTCCTGACCAGCTTGCCAAAGCTCTTGAGGAATACAAAAAGACTCAGGCAAAATAAATTTAATTCAAAAAAACTGGTAAAACAGAGATGTTTTATCAGTTTTTTAATTGCGGCATTTCTATTCCCCTTTAAAACATGAACTTTTCAGTATCAGCCAAGAGTAATACAGTTTTTCCCTTTCCGCTTGCTTATGTACATCATCCTGTCCGCGCGTTCCACTATAGACTCAATAGTATCGTCGGTGCAGGCAGTTGTTATACCTACAGAAACTGTCACACTCAGCAGCTTGTTGCCATACTGTATCTCAGTGCTGCCAATTAGCCGGTGGAATTTTTCGCCTATCACCTTTGCGTCACTATTCTCCTTTGCAGCAAATATTCCAACAAACTCCTCGCCGCCCCAGCGCCCAATCAGGTCAGTGCTTCTGGTATTGTTCAAAATACTTTCTGCTATATTTACAAGGACAGTGTCTCCGGCGTTATGCCCGTGCTCATTGTTGAAATTCTTAAAATCGTCAATGTCAGCAAACATCACAGCAAAGCATTCCCCAAACCTTTTATACTGGCTGAGCTTATACTCAAGGAAGCTTTCCAGATACTGTCTGTTGGGAAGCCCTGTAATAGCGTCATGCATAGCTGCATTTGTCAAATTCTCCACCAGATTGTCATCATACACCCTTGGGGAGCTTTTAGTAAACACCTCAATAGCACCTGTTGTTTCTCCGTCCTTTATCACCGGCAGTATATTTACCGTAACAGGTATCCTGTAGCCGTTTTTGTGACGGACAAATACATTGTCCTGACGGCAGACGCCGTCTATTATGGTTTTGTACAGAGGACAGCTTAAAAGGCATAAAGGGTGTCCTTCCTTATCAATATGGTTCAGCTTTGTATCCTGACATTTCTTTCCGATTATCTCGTCGGCAGTATAACCCGTTATCTCCTCGGCGGCTTTATTCCAGAAAAGGATTGTGCGGTTATTGTCAACATAATAAACTCCATCGTTTATATTATTTATGATATTTAAATATAACTGCTCCTGTTTCAGCACAATCACCTCCATATGTTTATTTTACACCTGCTTTAAAAATCTGCCGGGAGTATTAACCAATTTCTTTATTATATTCCTTATAAATAGATTACTCAAGCTTAAACAGGTATTTTTTACAGCACACATTGTTTTTGTGTCTAATTGCAAAAAAAAACGGCATGCCCACAGGCATACCGCATCTCAAATAAATTCAAATCACATAAGTCCGGGAAGAACCCCTGTAAACATGCTCAGTATAAGCACAACCACAAGCCCTGTAAGGCCTGATACAAAGCCTGTTAAAGTCCAGCCCTTTATAGTCTCAGGGAAAGTAAAGCCTGAGAACCTGTTTATAACCCAGAACCCTGAATCGTTCGGAAGTGAAAGGCCAACAGAGCCAAAACATATGGCAAGGCCAACAAGTACAGGTGATGCTCCCATTGATGAAATTGACGGGGCGACTATTGCCGATGTCGTCACAAGCGCTACTGTGGCCGAGCCCTGTGCCGCCCTGAGAATCTGTGAAAGCACAAATCCAAGTATTATAAGAGGAACATTGAAATTGCTCATCATATTAACAATATACTCGCCAATTCCTGTGGCGTTGATTATAGCCCCAAAACTTCCGCCGGCTCCGGTTATAAGCAGCACCATGCCTGCCTGTCCGGCAGCCTCTGTAAGTATATCGTCAAGAGGACGCTTGAAATATTTCTTAAGGGCAAATATGGCAACAACTACACCAATAAAAAGCGCTATGTTTTTGTCGCCTATAAAACTGCATGCCGCTGTAAGCGCAGGGTTGCTGTCGCCTACTATTGTGCTTACAACAGTACCAATAAGTATAAGCGCGATAGGAAGGAGTATAAGGCCAATGGCAAGCACGCCTGAAGCCCTCTCACCAGGCTTTGACTCCTCCATTGATACCTCCTCAGCCTCCATTCCGCACTGCTCAGGGAAAAAGCTCTTTACTGTAAGCCTGGAAAAAAGCACGCCGCCCACAAGAGCCGCTATAAATCCAACAATGAGGCCGTAAAATACAAATGATGCTACAGAAGCGTTTACATTTCCGCATACTGCCATAGGTCCCGGTGTAGGTATAATTACACAATGCCCTACAATAAGGCCAACTGCAAGGGCAGTCACAAATCTTGCCAACGGTATGCCTGTCTTTTTGGAAAGCTGCTTGGCAATTGTGATAAGTATAACAAAAGCAGCGTCAAAATAAACCGGTATAGCTACAATAACGCCTGTTATGGCCAAGGCCAATGGCGAGTTTTTCATGCCTACCTTTTTGAGTACAAGGTTTGCAATCTCCTCCGTACCGCCTGTCTCGTAGAGGAGCTGGCCGAGGATAATGCCGAGCGCTATAACTATACCAATACTTGTCATTGTATTGCCAAATCCACTGGCAATATTGGCTGAGATATCCTTCGGATTCATGAGTGTTCCAAATCCAATTAAAACTGAAATAAATAAAAGAGCAAGAAACGGATTTACCTTAAACTTGATAATCAAAAGCATTAAAAGAATAATGCCAATTAAAAAAATCGCCAATAACATAATCATAAACTCCTTAATGTGTTTAAAATTGAATAGCCCGCAAAAACCTTAATGTTCTCCCCACTTGAATTTTACAGACTATAAAAAAGATGGTTTTATTAATAAAAAAGCCGCGCAGCAAAATTATTACCAGATAAAAATACACATAGTCTTATTACTACCTTAATGCCTAATACATAATATTTACATATCAATAATTTGTCAATTCGCGGGTTCCTGCAATACTTTTATCAAACTTTTCCAAATTAAAATAACCCATATTTAAAAATTCGGTATATCTTTCTTTCATAAGGTATTCAAAAAGCTTTTACTCACATATTTTTAGTAATTTACAAATATTTATGTATGAAATTGTTAAAAATTCCGTCAATTTGCAAAAAATATCAGTTTTTGTCTGCGTTTAAAGCATCATAATGAAATATATACTAGTAAAAATAAAAAAACGGCAAAAATATGCGCCGTTTTTTCATTACTTACCATTCATGTCTGTGCAGCTGCCCGTGAAGCTTAAGCCCGTCAAAGCTTTGCTGCCTAAGAGCTTCATAAAGTATTATAGCCACAGAGTTTGAAAGATTGAGGCTTCTGGCCTCCCCATACATAGGTATCCTCACAGCAGTGTCCCTGTAATCAAGAAGTATTTCTTCAGGTATGCCGGCAGATTCCTTTCCGAACATAATATAATCGTTTTCATTATAGTCAGCCTCTGTATAAATCTTTTTGGCCTTTGTTGTGGCCATCCATATTTTGGCCTCCGGATTCTTTTCAGCAAAATCGCTGAAATTTTCATAATACCTTATATCCAGTTCCTTCCAATAGTCAAGCCCCGCTCTTTTTAAATATTTATCTTCAACAGAAAACCCAAGCGGCTTTATAAGGTGAAGGACTGTGTTTGTAACTGAGCATGTGCGGGCTATATTGCCTGCATTCTGCGGTATTTCCGGTTCGTGAAGCACTATATTCATGATTTGAAACCTCCAATAAGTATTTTTTTCAGATTAAATTTATTATGTTGACAAATAACAAAAAAGTTATTATTATTAAGTAAGAATAATTATTACTAAGGAGCATGTCTATGAAGCAGTTTGCAGAAATTTTAAAAGAAAAAGGATTAAAAGTAACACCTCAGCGTCTTGCGGTGTATTCTGCGCTCATAAATACCAAATCACACCCTTCAGCAGAAGCGATTCACAAGATGCTGATTGCCGACAACCCTTCAATCAGTCTTGCAACTGTCTATAAAACACTTGACAGCTTTAAGTCAGCCGGCCTTATCAAAGAGCTTAACTTCTGTTTTGAGCATTCAAACTACGATGCCGACATGTCTGACCACCAGCATATAGTCTGTACAAAATGCTGCCATGTATTTGATGTTTATTATAAACCGGACAGCTCTATGCGTGAGACAGTTGAAAAACAAAGCGGCTTCAAAATTAACGATGAACAGATTGTTTTTTATGGCATATGCCAAGACTGTGCGTCTAAATCTTAACTGCCGCAGACATTAAACCGTATCCATAAGGATAACGGTTTTTTGTTATATAATAATTTATATTTTCAGACAAATCAATATAAAAAGCCCCCATAAGGGGCTTTTTTTAATTTAAGCTGTTTAAATCAGTCAGTTACATGCCTATAAGCCTGTTATAGTCGTCAATCAAATCGGAAACTGTCTCATCAAATTTGCCAACTGTTCCGTCCGCTGCGAAAGCTGAATTAAGCTCATACTCCTCAAGCGGTTTCTGGTCAGCCACACGCTTGAATAAATCAGTAAGTGCCACCTTTGATTCCTTCATATCTGATATAAAATCCTCAAGGTAAATATTATCACCAGCAAAACCCTCTGCATCTTCCCACGCAGGGTTTTTGTATGCGTTAAGACATTCCTCAACAGTCGCTACGTACTGGTCATAAAGCGGTTTTATCGCCTCGGTGTCAAGCTCAAGTATATTGTCGTCATAAATATCCTGCAAATATATGGCCTCCTGAATATCCTGAGCACAGTCCATAACCATATTCATAGTGTATGACATATCCATGCCTTCGTCCTTAAACCTCTTAAGGTCCTCCTCCTGCACCTTTTCAAATACAGGGTCGGCAGCATCCAGATATGCCTGCGAAAGGTCAGCGTACTGCTGGTAGTCGTTATATATCCTTGTATGAAGCTCAGCGCCCTTAGCATAATTGTCATCAGCAAATGACTTCATGTCGGTGTATTCCTCAACATCATTTATAGCCAGAGCCAAGTCCTTCATAACCGGATAAAGGGCAATCAGAGCGTTGTCCAATTCATCTTTTTCCTTTTTGCCGTTTACCGCGTCATACGCATCGTCAAGGTAGCTTATATTATACTCGCTTATACTGTAGCACCAGTAGTCACTCTCCTCAGGAGCGGCAAATTCCTCCTGATAAGGAACATGGGTAAAGTATCCGTCTATAGCGTCATACATGTCCCCTGTTATCATGTTATAGACACCAACATACTTGTTGTACAAATCAACATCGTCATAGCTTGCCGCAGCAGAAGCCGACGACTGGTCCTGTGACTTGTCACCTGACGATGATGCAGCCGGTCCTGATGATGAGCCACCACTCTTAGCAGGCTCCTTTCCGCAACCGGAAAACGCCATTACACACACTACAGCCATACATACCGCGAGCATTCTTTTTTTCATAGATACCCCTCCCCATTATGTCAATAAAATATTAGCCTTGCTGTTTAAAGTATAACTCATTTTAAACCAAAAGAGAAGCCAAAACTTTACATTAAATGACAATAAAGGAATAATTAATAAAAAACCGCACTGTTGCTATAAACCGACGGATAAGAGCTCACGCCTGTCTATATTACAGTACGGCAATAGAATTTAAAATGTCTTAAATAAGTATATTCATTTTTTTCGCCTCAAACTCAAGCTCCTGCCTGAACTTAGGGTGCGCTATGTTGATAAGGGCTCTTGTCCTTTCGCGCATTGTCTTTCCAAAAAGCTCGGCAGCGCCATACTCGGTCACTATGCAGTCCACCTCATTTTTATGTGATGTGACAGCAGCGCCATAAGTAAGCATAGGCTTTATTCTTGATATTGTGCCGCCCTTGGCAGTGGAAGTCATAGCTATAAAGCTTCTTCCGCCTTTGCTCATTTTAGCGCCTTTTACATAGTCAAACTGTCCTCCCGGGCCGCTAAACGGCACTGGCCCTATTGTTTCTGAGCATACCTGCCCAAAAAAGTCAACCTCAAGCCCCGCATTTACAGAAATAAACTTATCGTTTCTGGCAATATTATACGGGTCATTCACATATTCAACAGGTAGCATCACAAGTGACGGGTTATTGTCTATATAGTCATATACTTTTTTGCTGCCAAAGCAGAATGTGCTTACAGACTGCCTCTTATGAAATGTTTTTTTCTCGTTTGTAACCGCACCGCACTCGATAAGCTCAACCATTGCGTCAGAAAACATTTCAGTATGTATTCCCAAATCCTTTTTTCCGGCCAGTGCCTTTCCAAGCGCTCCCGAAACCCCGCCTATGCCAATCTGTATTGTGGCCTCGTCAGGTACCATTTCAGCAATTATGTTTCCAATTTTGTAATCATTCTCACTTGGCTCACCTACTGGCAGCTCAAAAATAGGCTCATCTTTTTCGCATATCGCCTCAACCTGAGATATATGTATAAAGTTTTCTCCAAATGTACGCGGCATGAACCTGTTTACCTCAACAAAAACATGCTTGGCGTTCCTTAACATGCCCAGAGTTTCACCAAAATAAGGTCCTGTTGAAAAATAACCGTGCTCATCCATCGGTGAAACCACCATCAGAAGTGCGTCAAGGTCATTTCTCAAATCATAAATAAGAGGGTAATCGGAATAATTGTAGCTGAAATAGTCAAAACGTCCGTCCTGACCGCCTTTTCTTGAGCCGGCCCCAAAAAACCATGACTGGAAATCAAATTTTCCGGCAAACTCCTCTTTTAAATAGTCTCTGCCGCCAAATGTGAGCGTTCCGTTTGTCCTTATATTCTGTATTTCGCCTCTGGCTACTCTGTCCGCTATGGAGTTTACCACGTCAACAGGCTCCCCCATACATATAGGCGAGGCACAGTTATAGCCTGACTTTATCATCTGCGCTATTTCCTCAGCGGTAGTCAGCTTTTCTTTGTACAAAACGTCGAATTTACCCAAAAAAATACCTCCTTACTTATACTGTCAGCTAATATTACAGCTTAACTATATCATATCAGGGATAAGTATTGTTGCATTTTTTTGTATACAATATCCGTGTTTTGTATATTTTTTAGATTTCTATCAAAAGCTCAACCGGACAATGGTCTGACCCTAAAATATCACTGTGTATCAGCGCATCTTTCATTTTTCCGGCAATCCGCTCAGATACTACAAAATAGTCAATCCGCCAACCGGCGTTATTCTTTCTGGCATTAAACCTGTAGCTCCACCATGAGTACGCGCCAACAGTATCAGGATAAAAATACCTGAACGAATCAACAAAACCACTTTCAAGCAGCTGCGAAAATTTTCCTCTCTCCTCATATGTAAAACCGGCGCTGCCAACATTCGGCTTAGGGTTTTTAAGGTCAATCTCCTCATGCGCCACATTGAGGTCTCCGCAGAAAATTACAGGCTTTTTGCTGTCAAGCCCAAGCAGATACTCCCTCATAGCGTCCTCCCATTTAACCCTGTAGTCAAGACGCGCGTTTTCTGCCTGTGAGTTAGGCACATACGCTGTAACATGGTAAAAATTATCAAACTCAAGGGTTATGACTCTGCCTTCCTTATCATGCTCCTCTATGCCAATGCCGTATGACACAGAAACAGGTTTAACTTTAGTAAAAACCGCTGTCCCCGAATACCCCTTCCTTTCAGCATAATTCCAGTACTGGTAATACCCCTCGGTCTGCAAATCAATCTGTCCTTCCTGAAGCTTTGTCTCCTGAAGCGAAAATATATCGGCGTCAGCGGACTTGAAATAATCCATAAAGCCCTTTCCAACGGCAGCCCTAAGCCCGTTTACGTTCCAAGAAATCAGTTTCATAAATTTTCTCCCTCCATTTTAATCAGCTCGACATTGGCTTCATTGAGCATGCTCAGTGAAAGCTCATCCGGGTAATTTCCCTTATACACTATTTTCTTAATTCCGGCGTTTATAGCCATTTTAGCGCATATCACACATGGCTGTAGTGTAACGTACATTGTAGCGCCCTCAGTGCTTACACCTATTTTCGCAGCCTGTATAATTGCGTTCTGCTCTGCGTGAAGCGCCCTGCAAAGCTCATGCCTTTCCCCAGACGGTATGCCCATTTCACTTCTCAAACATGAGCCAATGTCGCAGCAGTGGTTTATTCCGGCCGGCGCGCCGTTGTAGCCTGTGGTAATTATACGGTTATCCTTAACTATAACTGCGCCTACCTGCCTTCTCAGACATGTGGCTCTGCTTTTTACAATCTCTGCTATTTCCATAAAATATTCATCCCAGCCAGCACGCATAATATCCCTCCAAAAGTCAATACAAAACCTAAACAAATCAGTCATATATTTCAGCTGCGGAGTTTAAAGCCTGTAATGTTATATTAAGCATAAACAACAGAAAAAAACGAAACTAAGGTTTCGTTTTTTTCTGTTGTTTATGCTTCCTCCGCCTTATACGCATATTCTAACATAATACGTCATATTTTTTAAGTGGATTTTTCATATATATTTAGTTTTCTTCTGCCTTTTGTGGAAGCACTATCCTTTCTCCTGCAAAGAGCATGTCCACATCAGTTATGCCATTAATCTCCATAACCGAGGTGAGCATCTCCGGAGAACCATAAAAATCGTTGCATATGCCCCAGAGGGTGTCGCCATATTTTATAGTGTAAATACCGCCAATCTCATAATCCGGCTTAAGCTGCCTGTCCTGTTCATCAGCCGGCTTTTCAGTCTCCTCATTCTTTTTCTTTTCTTCCTCCGCCGCCTTTTCCTCCTGTACCTTAACAGCAAAAACCTGTGCAGCGGTGTTTTCTATCTGGGAATTCAGGTTTTCATATGAATATTTAACATCACCCAGCTCCTTTTCAAGAGTCTGTATCCTGTCCATATTTTTTATCATGCTGACACTCATAAAAAGGAACGCAGCGCACATCGCGCCTGTCACTGTTGCTATTGCCGCGTTTCTGCCGCTTTTGGATTTCTGCTTTATTTCCTCTTTGCTGTTGAGAACCTTCCTGATTCTTGTAGCCGCGTCTATCCTGTCAGGGCTCTGCTCAGGCTTTTCTCCCAAAACCTCCATAGTTTCGGCGTCCACATCTTCCTCCACAGGCTCTTTAGGCTTTGATATGCTGTTTTCGAGCATATAGTCCTGCATCTGCTCATTTTTGTCATAGTAAATAAAATACCCCTTTACCGGCCTCAGCGATGACATGTCCTCATTATAGGTATAAAAACATTCCTGCCTTTCCATAGGGTCCAGTGTGCAGAATACCTGATAGCTGTTTTTAAAGCATTTTTTGTGGAAAACCTCGTCCCGGGCCATCATAAATATTCCAAACTCCGGCTGAACATGACACCAGCCTATTATCACCATGCCGTCAAAGTATTTTCTCATCTGCTCATTAATATAAAGCCATGACTCATCTGTAAATACCTGAGTGCCGTTTTCCTCAACAGAATATTTGCCCTGTATTGCACCGCTTACTATAACTACATCGCAGTCGTTGATATATGTATGGTTGCCAACAAGCACCATAAGCTTTTCCTTGGAGCCGCCTGTTTTAGCGTACTGATATATATATGTATATACATAATCCTCAATATATATTTTCAGTCTTTTATCAATATTTCCCATCTGCTTGACATTGGCAGGAAACGAAAATTCCTTCTGGCCCGATGTGCCGACCTTTTCTTCCAAACCGTGTTCCATGTTGCTTCCTCCCCTTTTCACCGGTATATTTAAAATTTCGCCTGCATAAAAACATTTGTGCCATTTAGTTACAGCTGTCTTATACAGCAAAAGTCATTTAATTTGTCTTAAAGAAAATATACCACCTGTGCCGGAGAGATTTTGTAGAAAACTGTAGTCATTGGTGTTTTTTCCAACGCAAATTACGGCAAAAACCGCAGCGCCTTCACAATAATCATCATTTTTTCAATAAAAAAAGCCGGCGTGTTTACCGCCGGCATATACAGCACCACTACTTAATAATATATTTCTCCTTCTTCTCTGGGCGTGAATCAAGCTCCTTTTTCTTATCCTCATATCCCGGCCTGCCAAACATAGCATATGTTGCGTTTTTGCCCTCCTCAACTCCCGGCTGGTCAAAAGCGTTAATTTCCAGAAGCTCACCTGCAAACCCTGTGGCTACCTCAAACATATACAGCAGCTGCCCAAGTGTAAACTCGTTTACCTCAGGAAGCGTTATTGTAAGGTTCATCTTACCAGCCTTATATAGAGCGTACTCAGTAGCCATCTGTTCTGTCTGTATAAGCTTGTTCTGCGTTATGCCGCCAAGGAACCCAAGGCTTGGTATATCGCCGTAAAGCTCTGGTATAATGGTTTCCCGCCTGAAATTATCCACACCAATAAGTACAATCATTTTATCAAAAGGACCCTCTGTGTAAAGTTGTACCTGTGAATGCTGGTCTGTAACGCCAAGAGCCTTTACAGGAGTCTGCCCAGCGAACACCTCATTTCCGTATTTATCAGTCCTTTTGCCAAGGGATTCCGCCCAGAGCTGGGCAAACCAGTCTGAAACAAGCCTCAGTGAGTCTGCGTATGGCATCATAACAGCTATATTTTTTCCCTGCTTCATAGCTGCAAAGCTTAGCACAGCGTACATATACGCCGGATTTTTGTATATATCGCCGTCCTTACAGATTTCATCCATAAAAGCCGCGCCTTCGAGCATTTTTTTAATGTCAATACCGCACATGGCAGCCGGCAGCAGCCCTACCGGCGTAAGCTCAGAAAACCTTCCGCCCACTCCAGACGGGATAATAAAAGTCTTATACCCCTCCTGTCCGGCTATTTTTATAAGATTGCCGTTTGACCTGTCTGTAGTACACACAATATGCTTAGAGGCTTCCTCTTTTGTCAGTTTCTGCGAAAGCATTTCCTTAATAATCATAAACTGGCTCATTGTCTCAGATGTGCTTCCGCTCTTTGAAATACAGTTGAAAAGGCATTTTGTGACATCAATCATGTCAAAGAAATAAGCAAGCCTTTCAGGGTCAACATTATCCATAACATAAAGCTTAGGGAAACCGCCCCTTTTTTCCCTGTCAAGCTCGTTATAATAAGGGCTTTTTATAGCCTGCTGTACCGCCATGGGCCCAAGGGCCGAACCGCCTATTCCAAGCACAACAAACGCCTCAAAATCGTCCTTAACCTCATTTACATAATCAATAATCTCATCAACAGTCCGGCTCTGGTTATACGGCAGGTCACGCCAGTCCATACCGCCGGACAGGCGCTTTTCAGCCATAGCCCTGTGTGCCGATTCAATACGCGGCATAAGCTTTTCTATGTCGCTTTCTTTTATTCCCCTGTCTCCTATAAAGTCCGACATCATATTGTTGAAATCAAATCTTAACCTTAAATTCTCCATTCCGGATTCCCCCTTATATTATGGAAGCCTGTAAAGGCTTTCAAATTCATAACCCTGTGATTTCAAATCCTTTATTATGCTGTCAAGCGCACCGGTGTTGGCCTCTGACACAGCGTGAAGCAGCATTATACAGCCATTGTGGCTGTAGTCCAAAACATAATCGTGCGCTTCCTGTACACTCGGCTGGTCATCAACAAGCCAGTCCCTGTATGCGAAACTCCAGAATATTGTTTTATATCCAAGCTCCTTTGTTTTTTCAAGTGTCCTTATACTGTACGCTCCCTCCGGCGGACGGAAAAACGGAGGCATGTCCTGACCGGTAACCTCTTTAAAATAGTCGGCGCAGCCATTTAGCTCACTGGCTATCTGCTCGTCAGAAACAGCTGTCAAATCCGGGTGTGTAACCGAATGGTTTCCTACCACATGGCCTTCGGCCACCATTCTTTTTACAAGCTCCGGCTCACTTTTTATATAGCTTTTTGTTACAAAAAACGCCGCTTTTACATCATTTTCTTTCAGCACATCAAGTATCTGCGATGTACACCCGTTTTCGTAGCCCTCATCAAATGTGAGATATATTACCTTACGGCTGACATCTCCAAGATAATAGGAGTCATACTGGCTGATATTTATATCATGCTGGGCGCTCGGCGGTGTTTTTGTGGTATTTCTCGAAAACCACCAGCTTTTTTTGTCATTATAGCCCACAAGCGGGCTGTTTTCCTCAGGCTGCGGAGGCATCATGGCCTTTATGGCCTCATAATCAAACTCAGGCTGCAAAACCTCTGTTGCAGCAGTTTCCCCTGCTGTTTCCTCCGCGTATGACGGCTGGTATGTAAGCGACTGAGATACTGTTACAGCCGCCGTAATGGCATAAGCCGCAAGACGTGAAACCATAAAACCACTCTCCTTTGTATTTCCTATAAAGCGGCATAACTGTGTTCTTGAACCCGCTTCATTCTTTCTGTTTACCCGCATTGCTGTTAAAATAAAGCCTTTGCAAAATCGCGCTTTTCTCTTAAAGCTATCTGCCAGATACAAATATTAATATTAATTATACAAAACCAATACCATATACCATTCATATATGTATATAACAGCTCCGCTTTATATAAATATTATACCATTTTTCACAATACATTTAAAGCCATTCCAGCTCCTTAAAAACAACTTAATATATTTTAAATCAGCAAAATTCACCACTACTGTACGAGATTTATATATTCTGCTGATAACAAAATGATAATAAACTATCAATTTGTATATCTGTAAAAATTTTAACCAAATTCCATAAATATACCTTGCATAACGGGCAGTTTTGATATAGAATAGAAAATAATAATTCAACGGGAGGTGTAATTCCAATGGCATATCAGATTGACAGCAGCTGCATCGGATGTGGCGCTTGTACTGGCGAATGTCCAGTAGACGCAATCAAGGACAATGGCGGTGTTTTCACAATCGACGCTAACACATGTATTGACTGCGGCGCATGCGCTGGCGCTTGTCCAGTAGGTGCTCCAAAGCAGGCTTAATTGGAATTCCAGTTAACAGTATAATAACAATACATAAAAAGAGGGCCTTTCCTTTAGGATAAAGCGCCCCTCTTTTTTATTTAAAAAAGCGCGTTTAAAACGCGCTTTTTTCAAAAATTCCTCATCATATTGGCAAACTTTGTATACTGCCCAAGCCACATAAGGTCAACAGTACCCGTAGGGCCGTTCCTCTGCTTGGCTATAATAAGCTCAGCCTGGTTTTTCTTTTCAGTATCAGGAAAATAATACTCGTCCCTGTAAAGGAACGCCACCACATCAGCGTCCTGCTCAATAGCGCCGGACTCCCTGAGGTCAGAAAGCATAGGCCTGTGGTCAGTCCTTGACTCGCAGGCGCGGCTCAGCTGCGAAAGCGCTATTACAGGAGCGTTCATCTCCCTTGCTATAGCCTTAAGGGCTCTTGATATCTCGGATATTTCCTGCTGCCTTGAGTCGGTTTTTGAATCGGAGCTCATAAGCTGAAGGTAGTCTATCAATATAAGCCCCAGTCCCTTTTCAAGCTTCAGCTTTCTGCACTTCGCCCTTATGTCCATAGGAGAAACGCCGGGTGTATCGTCAATGTAGATATCGGCCTGAGAAAGCGGCCCTATAGCCTGTATGAGCTTTGGCCAGTCGTCATCTGCAAGCTCCCCTGTCCTCAGTTTCTGAGCGTCAATCATTGCTTCTGAACACAGCATACGGTTTACAAGCTGTTCCTTTGACATTTCCAGTGAAAATATGGCTACAGGCACATTTCCCCTTATAGCGGCATTCTGTGCCACATTAAGGGCAAACGCCGTCTTTCCCATAGACGGCCTTGCTGCTATCAGTATCAGGTCAGACGGCTGAAGCCCAGCTGTCTTTAAGTCAAAGTCTGCAAAGCCTGAAGGAACACCTGTAAGCTTTCCTTTGTTTTTATATATATCCTCAATTCTCTCAAAAGCCGAAACTGCTACATCTTTTATATGGAATATACCGCTTGAGCCGCGGCCTTCCATTATATTGAATATCCCCTGTTCGGCCTGGTCAAGTATGTTGTTTATACTGTCTTTTCCGTCAAAGCACTGCTGTGTAATATCGCCTGTAGTTTTTATAAGGCTTCTAAGTACAGATTTATCTTTTACAATCTTAGCGTAATTTCTTATGTTTACAGAGCTTCCCACAGAAGAAGCCACTTGGCCGATATAGGCAATTCCGCCGACCTGCTCAAATACGCCCTTCTCCTCCAGACGGTTTTTTACAGTTATAATATCTATAGGCTCTCCCTTTGAAAAAAGCTCAAGGGCCGCCTCAAAAATAAGCCTGTTGTCAGGCCGGTAAAAATCGTCGGCCTTAAGTGTTTCCATAGCCGCAGAAACAGCTTCCCTGTCTATAAACATGGAGCTCAATACCGCCTGCTCAGCTTCCGCGTCATGCGGCGGAACCTTCTGAAAATATGAAATTGAGTTTTCGTTCTGCTCCATATACTGCACCGCCCGCTTTAAGCTTCGGAAATGATAACCTTAACCTCTACTGTAACCTCAGGGTGGAGCTTAACATTTACATGCCTTGTCCCCACCATTTTTATCTGGTCGTTAAGCACAATTTTCTTTTTGTCTATTACAAGCCCTGTCTGCGCCTCTATAGCAGCCGCAATCTCCTTGTTTGTTACGGAGCCGAAAAGCTTGCCGTTGTCTCCTGATTTAACAGCTATTTTAACATCTGTCTTTTCAAGCTTCTGAGCAAGCTCCTTTGCCGCCGCAAGCTCCTCGGCTTTCTTTTTTTCCTCCGCCTTTTTCTGGAGCTTAAGGCTGTTTATGTTCTCATTAGTAGCCGCAACAGCAAGCTTTTTAGGCAGAAGGAAATTATTAGCATATCCGTCGCTTGCGTTTACAAGCTGTCCCTTTTTTCCTGTTCCCTTTACATCTTCAAGAAGTATCACTTTCATATTACTTTACCTCCATTAAATATTTATCAACAGCATCCTTAAGCATTTTGTCAACACTCTGAATGTCTTTTCCCTCAAACTGTACCCCGGCCATATTTAAATGGCCGCCGCCGCCAACCTTTTTCAATATGCTGTCCACATCAATTCTGCCGTTGCTTCTGGCGCTTACAAAAACTGTGCCGGCATATCTGCATAATACTATAGAAGCCTCTACACCTTTTATGTCCAGCAGCTCGTCTGCGGCCCTTGCACAGGCAAGGTATATATTTCTGTGGCTGCCGTCGCATATCGAAAATATAATGCCTTTCTTATACATTTTAGAGCTTTCAACAGCGTTTGCTTTGGCGCGTTCCAGATTCATAGTGCTTTTAAAGAGCATTCTTGCCGACGCGCTGTCAGCGCCGCACCGGCACAGGTACGCCGCCGTAGAAAACACATGCTCACCTGTATTCATGCCAAAGTTTCTTGTATCAACCATAATGCCGGCAAGCAGCGCCTCAGCTTCAAGCTGGTTTGGCTCAGAGCATGTATTTTTAAGCAGAGCCGCCACAAGCTCACATGTAGATGAGTAGTACGGTTTTACAAAAAGCCTGTCCGCGTCCTGTATACAATCCCCGTTTTCATTGTGGTGGTCCAATACTATCGTGTTTCCGGCTTTTTTTATAAGCTCATAACTTTCTACAAGCCTTGATACATGTGTATCACATACTATAAGCAGTGAGCTTTCATTTATATATTTTTCCGCCTGAGAAGCTTTTACAAACACTCCGGAATAATCCCCGCCTGTCAGGAACTTATCATATATGTCCTTAATAGCGAATATGTCGTCTCCAACCACCAAATGGTATGGCTTGCCGTATCTGCGGCAGAGGGCTCCCATGCCTGCACAGGCGCCAAAGCTGTCAAAGTCCGCCCTTCTGTGGCCCATAAGATATACAACACTGCTGTTTTCAACAGCTTTTTTTACAGCGCCAATCATTTCTTTTTCATCTTCATCACCGCAGGAACCGCCGAAAAACCTCATAACAGCGGCAGCTGCAATAGCCGCTATGCCGCATGACAGCATAATAAATACAAATATAATCGGCATAAAGTATACCACAGCCGCAGCAAGTGCCAAAACAGCCGCCGACCCTATTAGCCATAAAGGTTTAAAACCCTGAAGGATATTTTTATCAGTACCTTTCAAAATCACTCTGCCTCCGGTGTTATTTTAAAATATTATATGTCCCAAGGTGCTTATAAAAGCTGGTTTTTCTTTCAAGCATTTTCAGAGCGTCGCGCCTGTCATAGACATTGTCGCACTCAAGGTCAATATAAAATATGTAGGTGCCTAGATGGTCCTTCATAGGCCTTGATTCTATTTTGGAAAGGTTTATATCCCATATCGACAGTATGTCAAGAGCCCTGTAGAGAGCTCCCGGCTTGTGGTCAATAGAAAACACAACACTTGTTTTTCCCTGCTTCATTGTGCCTGTGTCTTCCTTTGTAACGGCAAGAAACCTTGTTTCATTATGTCTTTTATCCTGTATTCCCTTTTCAACTATGCTGAGGCCATAAATCTTTGCGGCGCTTTCTGTGGATACGGCAAAATAGTCCTCATCACTTTCTTTCACAATCCTTGCTGCCTCAGAAT
This sequence comes from Lachnospiraceae bacterium NSJ-143, assembly GCA_022867625.1. Lineage (GTDB taxonomy): Bacteria > Bacillota > Clostridia > Lachnospirales > Anaerotignaceae > Neoanaerotignum_A. Next base: position 32,567 of record JALIFM010000005.1, on the reverse strand, counting down.
TTGAAAGCACCTGTACAGTTTCTACATCCGGGAATTTTTCCTCAAGGTATTTTCTGCACTGCCCCAATGACTGAGGGTGAGAAAATATCTTAGCCGGCCTTTTTCCCGTAGATTCCGGCCTTGTCATAAGGTTATGTGTAATAGGGATTACAATCTCGCTTTTTATAAACAGGTTAACATCAAATATAAGCGAATCTATAGTAAAATTAACTGTTCCCTCAATTGAATTTTCAAAAGGCACAACCCCTTCGTCAATTTCACCACAGTCAACAGCCTTAAGTACGTCGGCAATTTTTGCAAAAGGCACAAGTTCACACTCACAGCCTGTTACCGAGTCAGCGTATTTTTGGGCGGCAAGCTGGGAAAAAGTGCCTTCCGGCCCCAAATAGCCTATCTTCATGTATATTACCCCTATCATTAAATATTATAAATATAATTGCGGCGGAGATAATACAACTCTGCAAAAAAGCAGCTTTGGCTTTTGCCTTTATTTTTCCCCACACTTTCCTGACATTTTATCATATAAACAAAATAATAACAATTGTTTTGTAATGGCTTTTAACCATGATGCTATATACACTGCCAAACAAATACCTGTTCAGTCCAGTTTTTTTATTTTTTTTCTGCATATTTATGTTATACTTGTAAATAAATATTTTTATAAAACCGGGAGACTGAATTATGAAAAACTCATCTAAGGCCGGCAATCTGGCGGCATTTATACTTGTACTCAATATGCTCTTTTCTGATATCTACGCCGGGCCGATTATAAGCGCCCTTCCTGATAACCTGCTTTTGGTATATACAGTCAATGAACTGCTCTTATTCGTTCCGCCTGTTACAGTATATTTTCTGCTTGCCAGACCAGATATAAAGCAGACCTTCAGCCTTAAAAATTTAAGCGCCGCCAATATATTTTTGATTGTACTTATCTCTATAATGATACAGCCATTTCTCATGTCGGTATCAGCGGTATCGTCACTGTTTTTCCCTAACCGCGCGTCAGACTTTTTGCAGTCCATGGCAGATGTGCCGGCGCTGTCTACCCTTATAATAACATCCCTTATGCCGGCGGTGTTTGAGGAGATGTATTTCAGAGGTATAGTTTTTTCAAACTTTAAGTCTATGGGTGCCGTAAAAGCATGTGTACTTGGAGGACTGCTCTTTGGAATGGCCCATTTAAACTTCCAGCAGTTTTCTTACGCTTTTATAATGGGAATAATATTCTGCTATTTTGTCTATATGACAGGCTCAATATTCTCCTCAGCGCTGTCTCACTTTCTTATAAACTCAATACAGACAATACTGTCGGCTTTTGCCATGAAGGCGCTTCCTGCCGAACAGCTTCAGGCACAAAGCCAGCAGGTTACCTTTGCAGATATAATGCCTTTTATATATTTTTCTGTACTCAGTCTTATACCGTTAATCGGTATGTTTTTCGTATTTCACAAATACAACACAAACAGCCGGAACATACTTGTAACCCCCGCAGAAAGCGCAGCTAATGATGACCTTTTCAAAAAAGACAGCTTTTTTAACTGGCCTCTTCTGGCTTTTACAGCCGTATTCTTATATTACGGAATATCATCTATGTAAATTGTTTGCCGGCTGCCATGCCAATTGCGCTGACAGCATTATTGCATAACAAAATCCCCTGTTCAGCGCATATAAGCCGAACAGGGGATTTATTATACTCTGCGCATAATTAATATTTTGTTCTTATCATTAAGCGAATCCTCTGTTTCCATGGAGTTAAGTGCCATTATATCTTCCTTGACAGCTCCGTATTTTTTAGCTATATCCCACAGAGAGTCCTCCTTCTGCACTGTATAAATAACAGCGGCAGGCATAGGCTTTTGAGACGCAGTCTCATTTTTTTCAACTCCTGAAACAGCCCTTTTTTCCACAAGCCTCATTACCTCTGCATCAATTACAATATTAACAGCGGCCTCTATCTCGCTGCTGTTCATAATATTAAACGATACCGAATCCACATATACATCAGCAGTTACCAAATCACCGTCCTGTGAGCCAGGAACATCTATCTCCTGATGGAATGGAATATAAGCCTTCAGGGAATAAACTGGCCGCGAATCATCAGATGCTATGTACAATACCGTTACCTCGGCCACACCCTCAGCCGCCGCCGAGCCATTCTGGGCATAAACGTCTTCAAGTGAGATATTTCCTTCCGCACCTATTACCTGCAATATATCAGCCCCATTATTCTGGGTAGCGCTTGACTTTAAATTAAACCGGGCCTTGTTCCTGCCTATAAATTCAGGCATTATTATTTCCTGCGTCTCAGCTGTGCATGGATATTTAACAGAATACGCATCTTTTACAAATGTAATTTTCTCATCATCAAAGACATCTGTTACCTCATTAAACACAGCGTCTATATCAACAATCCGGTTTTCACCGCCGCTGTCCTCAAACGCTCCGGCCTTAAGCCCTGTAACACTTACATTGCTTACGGCGTGCATATCCTCTGTGACAAAATCGTTGTCCACTGTCTGCTCAAAAGGCGCCTCAAAATGGACTGAGTCAGCTGAAGCGCTGTCTTTTGTCAGATAAACCATATCAACCTTCAAAACACCTGTAATCCTGTAGCCGCCGCGCATAGCCTTTGTGTCAACATCCGCTACAGAATAAAATTCCGTAAGCACCTCGCCTGCCTCAGGTTTTACTGCCGGTATAGAAAAAGTTTCGTGTATGTCAAAATCCGTTTTATCCTGTGACACATGGTTTCTCACAATGTCGCTTTGTACCTGGTACTGCATACCGTCCTCATTTTCATCAGCTGTAATACAGGAACACTCCGACGTAACAAATATCTTAACACCAATTGTAAGTACGGCCTTTACCGATACCTTTCTTTCGTTTATTTTTCTGAACTCATACCTGTCAGTGCAGACCGACACCCTGACACAATTTTCTTTCATTATGCCGTCTATATTCATTATATCCTCAAAGTTTATAACCGTAGAAGCCGCGCTTACCGGTTCCTCGCTGTCCTTGGATACATAGATTGCAGATGCCCTCAAGGCCCCTTTATAGCTTATCCTTCCGTCGGATACACTGTAAAATGTTATAGCTGGTTTAACATTCTCACATATTATCTCTTTAATATCCGGCTGGGCGTCGGATATTATAATTTCGCCTTCAACTGTTATCTGCATTGACTTGCTGTCTTTAGCGAACTCTGTTTTAAGTAGTTTCTTATCCATTTATTAACCCTCCCTGTGCCTGCTTCTTCTATCAAATTATATTTTTAAATCACAGGGAAATTACATAAACAGCTTTACAATTTTTGTCACAATATCACAAGGGCGTCCAATATCCCCTTTAATATGTCTTATTGGGTGCCAAAAAAGTGTTTCATACTAAGGTTTTGCAATCTAAAAGGCGTTTTTACTCTATATGAATAAAAACGCCTCTGGTCTTATAGCTGTATTTAAAATCAGTTTTTCCTCATTGATGCTGACGCGAGATTAAATTTGTCATGTATAGCTATAATAGAATTTTCCACGTCTTTTTCTTCCACAACAACACTTATCTTTATTTCAGATGTAGAAATCATCTTTATATTTGCGCCGGCGTCGTACAGAGCCTCAAACATAAGGCTTGCAACACCCGGGTGAGTAGCCATTCCAGCTCCCACAATAGATACCTTTGCCACTCCGTCTGTAGATGTTATTTCCTCAGCGCGTATCAAATGGCGGTGCTTTGTCAGTATATCAAGTGCGTCCTTTTTGTCGGCTGCCTCAACTGTAAATGAGATATTTGTCATATTGTCCGCACCGTTTGACTGTACTATAATATCTACTGAAATATTATGCTTTTCAAGTATTGAAAATACCTCAAAAGCCCTTCCCGGCTGGTCGTCAATACCCCTTATTGTTATTATAGCCTGGTCTTTATCCGAAGCGACTCCGCTTATGAGCATTTTTTCCACTTTAGAATCCTCCTTAACTATTGTTCCTTCTTCTCTTGTAAGGCTTGAGCGCACAACAATTTCGACACCGTATTTCTGAGCCAGCTCAACAGAGCGTGTGTGAAGTACCTTTGCTCCCAAAGATGCAAGCTCGGCCATTTCGTTATACCCAATCTCATTTAATTTTCTTGCGTCCTTTACAATCCTAGGGTCCGCTGTATATACTCCGTCAACATCAGTGTAAATCTCACACATATCAGCCCCAAGTATTGCCGCTATGGCAACAGCTGATGTATCTGAGCCGCCTCTGCCAAGGGTTGTGATATCATCGTATTTGTTAACTCCCTGGAATCCGGTGACAAGCACTATGTTCTTCCGGTCGAGCTCCTGGCGTATTCTTTCCCTGCCTATCGTCTTAATCTTGGCGTTTGAATAAACAGACGTTGTCGCTATCCCCACCTGCATTGCGTTAAGGGATATGGCCTTATAGCCCATCTTTTCCAGCGCTATGGCCATAAGCGCTACTGACTGCTGTTCGCCTGTTGAAAGGAGCATATCCATCTCGCGTTTTGAAGGCTTAGGATTTATTTCGCGGGCTTTTTCAATAAGCTCGTCTGTGGTATCGCCTTGGGCGGAAAGTATAACAACAACTTCGTTTCCGTTGTCATATGTTTCAGCTATTCTTGCGGCTACATTGAATATTCTTTCAGCATTAGCTACGGAACTTCCTCCGAATTTCTGAACTACTAACAAGTTTTTTCCCCCTGTTCTATATATTATCCCTCAATTATTCTGGCTCCCAAAAGGTCCGGCTTTAATATTTCAAGCTCCCACTTATGGTCCTTTATTGATGAGAGATACGCATTCATGTTCACAGCAAACTCATCTGCCATATCATCGGTCAATACGCTGACAAGGGTAGGGCCTGCTCCGCTCAGGTATGAGCCTTTTGCACCATACCTTTCAGCAGCTGTAAATATACCGTCCATTCCGGGCACAAGCTGCATTCTGTAAGGCTGGTGGAGCCTGTCGTCCATAGCCATTCTCAGGTTATCAATATTTCCCGTAATCATTGAAGCCACAAGGAGCGCGGCTCTTGATGAGTTGAATATGGCGTCTTTTCTCAAAACAGTATGCGGCAGTATATCCCTTGATTTTTCTGTTGAAACGGGAAAATCCGGTATCATCACCGCAAAGGAAAGGTTTCCAGGCATACTTACCTTTACATGGCGCATTTCGTCCTGGCTCATAGCGCCTATTACCATTCCCCCAAGCAGGGCAGGGTTCGAGTTGTCAGGATGCCCCTCTATCTGCGCCGCTATCTGCGAAAGGTCATCTGTACTGTAATGGCAGCCGGAAAGGTCATTTGCGGCTATAAGCCCTGCCACTATACATGCAGCCGAACTCCCAAGGCCCCTTGTATGTGGTATGTAATCTTCCTGTATAAGCCTTATCCCGGGCATGGGCTTTCCTACCATCTGGAAAAAATCCTTTATTGTTTTATATATAAGGTTGCTCTCATCGGTAGGTATTTTGAGGTCCTGTTTTTTGTTCACCAATATCTGAAGCCCTTCCTCAATTTCAACATACCAGAGGTGGTTGTATTTCTGAAAAGCGATTCCGACACTGTCAAAGCCTGAACCCATGTTCGCCGATGTCGCCGGTACTATTATATGCTTCATTTCCTATTCCTCCACACGAATAACGTTAAGTATTTCTTTTACAGAAACGTTATTTGACAGCTCAAATACTTTATCCTTCAGTGACTTTTCCGTTTCCATGTCTGTTAAAAAGGCAAACTCACCCGCGGTATCAGCCAGCTGTACAAAATCTTTTGTACCGAATAAACAGCTGACAGCCCTTCTCGCATCAGCATCATCTGCAAAGGCAACCCTTATAAGCCCCTTAACGGTAAGCTCATCTGTGCTCAGTACAGTAAGGTTTCTGTCAGTATCCCAGTCTATAGGCTTATGGCAGTTTTTATGCTTGACCTCATCAATTATATCCCCAACCACAGCCGCAGCTGTAGGTAGCTTTCCTGCCCCGCTTCCGTAATACATAGTCTCTCCAGACATATTTCCTCTTACAAATATAGCGTTGTAAGCATCGTTTACACAGGCCAAAGGATGGCTCTGTCTTATAATCAGAGGTGTCACCTTAGCCGAAACGCCATTTTCAGTAATCTCGCTTGAAGCAACAAGCTTTATAACACTGCCAACAGCTTTGGCATAAGCAATATCGGTTTTTGTTATTTTAGTAATCCCCTCTGTAAGTATTTTCTTATATTCAACTGTACCGCCAAAAGCCACTGACGAAAGTATGGCTATTTTACGGCAGGCATCATACCCTTCCACATCAGCCGTTGGGTCAGCTTCAGCATACCCAAGGGACTGCGCAAGCTTGAGCACCTCGGCAAAGCCTTTCCCCTCGGCTGTCATTTTTGACAGTATAAAGTTTGTTGTGCCATTGAGTATCCCTTCTATTTTCAGTATCTCATCAGCAGTCAGCGCTTCATTCAAAGGCCTTATAACCGGTATTGTTCCTCCGCAGCTGGCCTCAAACATAAAATTCACACCGTTTTTACTTGCTGATTTAAGCAATTCAGGGCCTTTTTCTGCCACAAGGGCTTTGTTGCTTGTAACAACACTCTTACCCATTTCCATAGCCTTAATACTGTATGTAAAAGCCGGCTCCACACCACCCATTACCTCAGCAACAATATCTATATCTTTGTCATTCAATATGTCCTCAAAGTCGTGCGTAAGTATTTTCTGCACCTCATCATCAGCAAAATCCCTTAAATCAAAAATACGCTTAACCTCAATTTTTTCTCCCGCTCTGCGGCTTATTATTTCGCTGTTTACCTTCAAAACCTCATATACTCCTGAGCCTACAGTACCGTAGCCCAAAATTCCTATTCCAGCCATTCTGACTTACTCCCTCGCGATTATATTTAAGGAGATTACCCCTGGAAGGCTCTCCAAAGTATCCATAAGATGTCCAATATCGCTGTCCATCGCGTTTGTCTCAATAGTAACTGTTACATTGGCAATACCGTTGATTGGTATATTCTGATTTATAGTCAATATATTGGCTCCAGCTGCCGCTACAGAATTGAGCACTGCTGAAAGCACGCCTTTGGTGTCGTCCAGATTTATACCGAAAGTCACTGTTTTCCCTCTGGTATTCTCGTAAAGTGGAAAAACCGCATCGCGGTACTTATAAAAGGCACTGCGGCTTATGCCCACACTGCTTACCGCATCCTGTACAGTTTTTTCCCTTCCACTTGCCAGAAGGTTTTTGACATCCATAACCTTTAAGAAAATTTCAGGCAGAACGCTTTTGTCAACAATGTAAAACTTTTTATCTTCTTTCATTTTACCCTCCGGTTCTCTCCTATAAAAACATCTGTATGTTCGTGGTAGAATATATCATTATTTTATTACAAATTCAAGTGTTTCGGAAGAAAAACTATTCAAAGCAGCAATTTTAACCCAAAAACAGCTCTTTGTATACATCATCTTTAAATCCGGCATAAGCAAAATTATCCCCTGCGATTACCGGACGTTTAATAAGCATTCCGTTTTCAGACAGGAGCTCAATCATCTCATCTTCTGACATATCTGCCAGCCTGTCCTTCAGCCCCATTGATTTATATAAAAGTCCACTTGTGTTAAAAAACTTCTTAACAGGCATACCGCTCTTTTTTATATACTCCCTCAGCTCATCGGCAGTTGGAGTATCTTCCAGTATATGTCTGTCAATAAACTCTATATTATTTTGTAAAAGCCATTTTTTTGCCTTCTGGCACGTTCCGCATTTAGGATATTCAATAAATAAAACGCTCATAAGTCACCTCTGTCCGCATACTGAAAACAATCTATCTTTTTTATTATAATAAACTGTTGGCATAATATCAAATTAAATAATAAAATTTCATCAAAAAAGTCATAATAAGGCATTATGGCAAATAAAAAAGCCTGTGGTAAACCACAGGCTTAAAAATTATTTTTAATTATGCCGCAAGTCCCATCATTCTTGGAATGAACATTGAAATTGCAGGTATGTAAGTGATTACAAACAGAGCTATGATGTTTGCAATAAGAAGCCATATAATAGCCTTTGTAATCTGCTCAATTGAAATCTTGGCAATACCACAGCCAACAAAGAGGTTAACACCAAGTGGTGGTGTTGACATACCGATAGCAAGGTTAACTACCATGATAATACCAAAGTGAACAGGGTCTACACCAAGCTGCGTAACAATTGGCAGGAATATAGGTGTAAGTATGATAATAGCCGCTGTTGTCTCCATAAGACATCCAACAATAAGAAGCATAATGTTGATAAGGAGAAGAATAACAATCTTGCTTGAGCTTATGCTGAGCATAGCAGCTGCTATAACATCAGGTATACGTGCAGATGTAAGAATCCAGCCGAAACCTGAGGCTGCAGCTATAATCATCATAACCATAGCTGTTGACTTGCCGGCTGACATAAAGAGTTCAGGAATTCTTTTTATATCAAGCTCTCTATGTATTACAAGTCCTACAAGGAAACCATAAATAACCGCAACCGCAGCAGCTTCTGTAGGTGTGAATATACCGCCGTAAATACCGCCAAGGATAATTACAGGCATTAACAAAGCCCAGAAAGCGCTTTTAAGCTCTTTAAGCACGTTTATTATTGAGAATTTCTGCTGAACAGCAAGGCCATAGCCATGTTTCTTAGCTGTTACAAATGTAACGAACATAAGCGCAAGACCTACAAGTATACCAGGTCCAAAACCGGCTGCGAACAATGTAGCTATAGATACCGAACCAACAACACCGAAGTTAACCATAGGTATGGAAGGAGGTATAATAACACCGATAGCTCCGGCAACCGCCATAAGGGCAGCTGAGAATGCCTTGTCATAACCGGCCTTTTCCATTTCCGGAATCATGATACCGCCGATAGCGGCAACTGTAGCAGGGCCTGAACCTGATATAGCTGCAAAGAACATACATGTAAGTATAGCAGCCATTCCAAGGCCTCCTGGCATCCAGCCAAGAACCGAGTTACAGAAGTTTATAAGACGTCTTGATATACCGCCTGTTTCCATAAGGTTACCAGCAACCATGAAAAGTGGAACCGCAAGCAGCGGGAACGAGTCAGTTGCGGTGAACATTCTCTGTACAACAACTATAATTGGTGTATTGCTGCCTAATGTAAGAGCAACAAATGAAGAAATCGAAAGAACCGCCCAAATCGGGAAGCCGAGTATCGCTGTAATAGCGAAAGTCACAAATATATACGTAGCCATTATTCAGCAACCTCCTCTTTATCATCTTTATTGAAGTTCTTAACTGCCTCAATAATATCCTGAATGTATCTGATTATAAAAAGGATCATACCGATTGGAATAGCTGCGTACATGTATCCCATTGGTATACGCATAGCAGGTGAAAGCTGTTTTTTAGCAAGCTGAGTCTGAACAATTGAAAACCCGTACTTGCAGATAACGGCACAGAGCACGATACTTGCAATCATAACAAGTATGGCAAGAACCTTCTGAACCTTTTTAGGCAAAAGGAGTGTGAAAGCCTCTACACCGATATGTGCTCCAAGCCTTACACCATAAGCTCCGCCAATAAATGCTGTCCATACAAGAAGATATCTTGACAGCTCCTCTGACCATGGCAGAGAAGCCTTTAATACATAACGGCATACAACCTGCCAGAAAATTACCACTGACATTACCGAAAGTGTTACAACACAAACATAACCTTCAAAATTGTTTAAAAATTTCTTTAAACCGTTCAAAATGCCCCTCCTAACCTTTTTAATGTGTAACCGGCACATTAAAAAGAATTCATATAAAACAAATTAGTATTGCTTTAAAATAATTGCGTGTCAAAAAAATGACTTTGTCCTGAACAGGACTTCAAAACCCATAATAAGCACAAAAGATGCACACTTCTTAATCTGGAAAAACGGCACATATAAAATGCAGAAAAACCACACACAGGTTAAAATAAGATTAAAAAACGATACTCTTTTAAAAAGCTGCCCGAAAGTAATAAGCTTTCAGGGCAGCTTACATTACAAACATTTCAGCGTTTAATACCAAAATTGTATGTAATAGATAAAATCATTTGTTCAATCAATCCAGTTATTCAACGGATTATTTCATAGATGCCAAAACGTCCTCAACTCTCTGGTAGATGTCAGGTGAAACCATGCCTGCGCCATCTTTGATATACTGGTCATAGATAGGAGCGGTAGCTTCCTGGAATGGAGCTTTCTCTGGCTCGTTAGCCTCCATACCGTCGCCTGTAAGTTCCTCAAGACCTGATACGTTCTGCTCATCAATCTGCTGTCTCTGGTAAGGTGCAGCCTCATCAGCAGCCTCCTGTACAGCTGTCTGGTACTCAGCTGGAAGTGCATCATAGTAATCAGAAGCTATGAATACAGGTGTCGGGCTGAAAAGATGTCCTGTCATAGAGATGTATTTCTGAACTTCCTGGAACTTGTTTGTAGCAATGATTGGAACAGGGTTCTCCTGTGCGTCGATTGTTCCCTGCTGAAGAGCTGTGAATACGTCGCCCATTGCCATTGGTGTAGGGTCAGCGCCCATAATCTGGAATGCAGCCATATGCATCTGATTTTCCATTGTTCTTATCTTGATACCCTTAAGGTCATCTGGTACTGTGATTGGTTTTACGTTGTTTGTAACGTTTCTGAAGCCATTCTCAAACCAGCAGAGTCCTTTAAGACCCTGGTCGTCTACAGAATGGAGAATCTCCATACCAATCTCGCTGTCAAGAACTGTTCTGGCCTGCTCAGTTGTCTCAAAGATGAATGGAAGGTCAAAAACAAGGAAAGAATCAGTAAAGCCTGCAAGAGGTGCTGTGGAAACGCATGTCATCTGAAGGGAGCCAAGCTGGAGTCCTTCAATGAGGTCACGCTCACTACCAAGCTGTGAGTTGCCGAATGCGTCAAGAGTAACAGCTCCGTTTGTTTTTTCCTTTACAAGTTCGCCGATTTTGTTCATACCCAGCATGTATGGGTGTGAGTCAGGAACAGATGTACCAGCTATCATAGCATATTCAGCCTCGCCTGTAGCCTCGCCAGAAGCTGCCGCTGAGCCTGAAGCCGCTGCACTTCCGGAAGCTGCCGCTGAACCTGAAGCTGCTGCTGATTTTGATGCAGAACCTTTGTCAGAACCGCAACCAGCAAATACACCTGCACAAAGAAGTGTAGCCATTGCAATTGCTAAAACTCTCTTTTTCATTTAAAAACCTCCTAAAATTTTTTACCCTTATTTTTTTGGAAGCAATAGGCAGTTCAGGCACCACACCCGTACCGCTTTATGGCAAAAAAAAGACTGTTCAAAACTAACAACCATGCAAAACCCTCAAAAATTTGCATCATCAAACGCCAACCAACGTTTATCATTAATATTAAACAGCTTAATTTGTGTGAGCGCTTCCCCAGAGCAAATCTCTCCAGCCGCCTTGGTTACAGCTATTAAATATATGCCTGTCTCACAAATTTATTCATATTTTACACTAATTGACTCTACTTTGCAAGTTAAAACTATACAAATTTTTCTCATAAATTTTTATATCATATACATTTGATTTTCAAAAATACAGAAAAACATAAAAATTTGTCAAAAAAATTGTTTAAAAATGACTCTTAAAATTTATGCAAATATCACATATTTTTTTAATAGATATCGTTTATTGTTCTAATATCAAGACAAAATATTTATAAGCATTTCTTACAATGTGCCTTTATAACTTGTAAATTCTATATTATCTGATAAAATATATTTATTGCTGATTAAAGGAGAAAAATATGAATAATGAAACATTAATTTCTAATGATAAACTAATACTTCAGCTTTTTGAGGTTTTCACCTGCGGATTTAAAAGCCTTCTCAATTCAGCCCGTGATGATGAATTGGAAACGCTTGTAAAAATATGTCCTTCCCTGTTTCGGAAATGGCTTTTTTCTGCTTTAATAGAAGATACGCCCCTTACGCCGGCAAATATATTTTTAAACCTGTCAGGCAGAGCGGAATCCTTTTCTGTAAAAACATCATTAGACAAATCCGGCTTTGTCTGCACACTTTGCACTGCTGAAGATACTCTTGAAAACAGCGTTTTTTTATCGGACCTTAAAGCTCTTTGTCTCAGGTGCACGCCTGTAGGCGAATACGACTTTTTTTCGTCTGAAACCGCGTATGATTTCTGCGGAAAATTCCCTGAGCTGAAACTTCAGGACGGATATTATGTATCATATCTGGCCATCATTGCTCAGAGGCTTGGCCTTATCGCAAAAATGCCGGCTATAAACACAGTTAAGTATCAGACCGGACAATACTGTACTGAATTTTTTTCAATGTCTGCCAAAAAGCAGCATGATATAATATTAAAAGAGGCCATCTCCATTTTTATAGAAAAAACAGCTCTTCAGATGCAGGCTCCGCTGACTGCTGCGGACATACCTCATATAATCAGCATACTTACTGAAAGCTGCATAACTGACTCTATATTTGAATATATATACAGTTCCATGGGCTTTGATTTTGAGAAGATTGCTGATATTGGTCAAAATCCGGTGCTCAGCGAGGAAGATGAGGCTCTTGTTTCGTCGGTACTGTATCTGGGCATTCTTATTGACAAATGGCTTATAGCACCTTTGGGGTACTATATGGGCCTGCTTTCACCTGCCTATTCCTCACCCTATTGCTTTGCCGAGGATTTTGATTATATAAGACCGGTTCTTGCAACCGGCTGTGACTTGTCAGTTGAGCTTTTTTCACCATCAAACTATTACGTACTTACCGAAAAGGGCTCCTGTGTTTTGGGCGGAGTACAGTCTGACAGTGAAAGCTATACCATAAAAGGCAAAATGACAGGCCATGACCTCAATGAGATAATACAGGCATACAATATGTTTACGTCTATGATTAATTCTTCAGTAAGAAAAAAATCCATGACAGGAGACATATACAGCCTTAAAATAAGCTTTAAAAACGACAGCGATATGTGGAAAATAATTGAGATACCGGCTAACAGCACTTTGTCTGAACTTAAGGATGAAATCAATATGTATTTCGGCTTTTCCGGCTCGCCAAAGTACTGCTTTGACTACAACGGCAGGAGCTTTAAAGCTCCAAAAAAACTTGGCAATCTTAATTCAGCAGAAAACATCACACTTGCCTCGCTGGGTCTTTCAGACGGAAGCGTGCTTACATTTACCGACGGTCTTGACCGATGTCTTGATTTGAGGATAGTGTCATCAGAAGCAGTGCCGGCTGAGAAAAATGCCATCTATCCAAGGCTTTTCAGGCAAAGCAGGCGCATAACCGAAAGGGAGCGCAGCGACGAGTTTTAAGCTGTCATTCAACTAAAGAGGAGGATTTCAAATGGAAAAACTGGTTCATATGCACGGCGGCGATTTAGACGCCATTGAAAAAAAGTACGGTATACCAAAATCAGAGATTATCGATTTCAGCGGAAACATTAACCCTCTCGGCTTTCCGGAAAGCGTAAAAGATGCTTTGGCCAAAAACCTTGACATAGTTTCTGTCTACCCTGACAAGAATTATACGCAGCTAAGAAAGAGCATAGCATCATATACCGGCGCCGATTATAAAAACATAAAAGTCGGCAACGGTTCAACTGAGCTTATTTCAGTTTTTATAAAATCGGTAAATGCTAAAAAATCAGTAATACTTGGGCCTGCCTATTCAGAATACGAGCATGAGCTTACGGTTTCAGGCAGCTCTTTTGAATATTTCCCGCTTTTGGAAGAAAACAGCTTTGAAGCTGATATAAATAAGCTTATAGAATTTTTAACGCCGGATATAGACCTTTTTATAATGTGCAACCCTAATAATCCAACCGGTACGGCCATTACTGCCTCACAGCTTGATAAAATACTCGCGCACTGCAAATCCGCCAAAATATCAGTTATGGTCGACGAAACATATATTGAGTTCAGCGACAACTTAAATGAGATATGCGCCATACCTTTAACCGAAAAATACGACAACCTTTTTGTTATCAGGGGCACTGCCAAATTTTTTGCAGCTCCGGGGCTTCGTCTTGGGTACGGAATATCAAGCAGCAGAGCTTTTCATGAGATGCTTGAAAAGAATCAGAATCCATGGTCTGTCAATATACTGGCGGCATTTGCCGGAGAAAGAATGTTTTCTGACCGTGAATTTAACGAGAGAACATGGAAACTTATAACCTCTGAAAGGAAAAAGGCCCTTGACGAGTTTAAAACATGGAAAAACATAAAAGCCTACAACTCCAGCGCCAATTTTATTCTGCTCAGACTCCTTACAGATAAAACAAACGCTTCTGAGATATTTGAGAAAATGATTATGAAAAAAATGCTTATTCGAGACGCCGCAAGCTTTACATTCCTCGACGAATCATATCTCAGGTTCTGCATACTGTCTCCTGAGCACAACAGAATGCTGATTCAGGAGCTTAAAAAAATAGTTGAGGATTAAAAAAAAGAAGCCTTTAGCGGCTTCTTTTTCACTTAAAATTTTTTACTTGAACTGAATAAATCCCGGCAAAAGAGCTCTAACAGCCGCCTGCTCTGCAATCAAAAATATTTTCAATTTTTTTGTAGCAAACTATTGACACATCGCATATTATATGGTATAAATATCATACTCTTTGCGCTGCATTACATTCCTTTTAAGGAGTGCGAGATCAACAGTACAAACTGAGCAGGCGATGAACCGTTTTGGTCATGGGGCCGGGCTGCTTACAGGCAGCAGCAGATTTGCGACTTATGCACATCTGTGGGACAGTTGTATGTTCCATAGGTGTGTTTTTTTATACCCTTAAAGGAACAAAGTGACTCAACAGAATGCCAATAAGAGAAATCATTATCAGTCATTTTTATGACAGAATTGGGGGAATTCTTTTATGACAATCAACAAAAAAAACCAGGCCGCAAACAACTGTGCAGGGCCAGCCATCAATGAAAACGCCATTGTACGGCAGATTTCAACAGTAGGTATCATAGGAAACATTGTTTTATCAGCTTTTAAGCTTTTTGCCGGAATTGTAGGAAACTCCGGAGCGATGGTATCAGACGCGATTCATTCCCTTTCAGATGTTTTCGCCACATTTATCGCTTTTCTCGGAGTCAAGATGTCAAAAACAGAGGCAGACAAGGCCCACCCATATGGCCACGAGAGGTTTGAGTGTGTTGCATCACTAATACTCGGCATGATTCTTCTTATAACAGGCCTTGCAATAGGAAAGTCCGGATTTGAAAAAATACTGGCCGGCAACTACCAGAGCCTTACAATACCAACCGCTATAGCTCTTGTGGCCGCAGTTGTGTCTATAGTGGTAAAAGAGGCTATGTTCTGGTACACACGCCATTATGCTAAAATACTTAATTCCACAGCCTTTATGGCTGATGCTTGGCACCACAGGTCAGACGCATTTTCATCTATTGGCTCCCTTATAGGTATAGGCGGCGCTATGCTCGGTTTTCCTGTATTGGATTCAGTTGCCAGTGTAGTAATTTGCCTCTGCATTCTTAAAGTAGCTTACGATATACTCAGAGACGCTATAAGAAAAATGCTTGACACATCTTGCGGAGATGAGTACGAAAAACAGCTTATGGATTATATAGCTACTCAGGAAGATGTAGTATGTGTGGATACCCTTCATTCCAGAATGTTTGGTAACAAGGTTTATATTGATTTGGAAATCTCAGTAGACGGAACCAAGTCATTAAATGATGCCCACGCTGTAGCAGACCGCGTGCACAACAACGTTGAAAGCAACTTCCCAAATATTAAGCATATCATGATTCACGTTAACCCTTCTATGTAAGCTGAAAGCAGGCACTGGGCCTGCTTTTCTGATACAGATGCCTCCGGTTTTTCCGGAGGCTTTTTAATTTGTCGCAGTAAAAAGGGAGCGTACAAAATTTATACGCCCCCGGAAATATTTATATCAGCATACGCCCTGAGCAATCATCGCGTCGGCAACCTTGCGGAAACCTGCAATATTGGCGCCTACCACAAAATTGCCTTCACAGCCAAATTCCCTGGCTGCTGAAGCCATGTTTTCGTAAATGCCTTCCATTATTGATTTAAGCTTAGCGTCTACCTCCTCAAATGACCAGCTGAGTCTTTCGCTGTTCTGGCTCATTTCAAGAGCAGATGTAGCAACGCCACCGGCATTTGCAGCCTTGGCAGGAGCAAAAAGTATGCCCGCCTTGAGGAACACATCTATAGCCTCAAGTGTTGAAGGCATATTTGCGCCCTCACCCACAGCAAAACAGCCGTTTGCAACAAGGGCCTTCGCATCCTCCTCATTAAGCTCATTCTGTGTAGCGCATGGAAGAGCTATATCGCACTTAACTGACCAAACTCCTCTTCCCTCATGGTACTCAGCCTCAGGGTGCTTTTCAATGTAATCCCTGCAACGGCCCCTCTTTACTTCCTTAATCTCACGCACAGTGTCAAGGTCTATACCGTTTTTGTCATAAATCCAGCCTGTTGAGTCGCTCATTGTAATTACCTTTGCGCCGTACTGCTGTGCTTTCTGGCAGGCGTAAATAGCAACGTTTCCTGAACCGGAAATTGCCACTGTTTTGCCCTCAAGGCTCTTGCCTGCGGCTTTAAGCATAGCATTTGTAAGGTATACAAGACCGTAGCCTGTTGCTTCTGTACGCGCCAGAGAACCGCCGAATGTAAGGCCCTTTCCTGTAAGTACACCCTCATAAAGGCCTGTTATCCTTTTGTACTGTCCATAAAGATAACCAACCTCACGTCCGCCAACGCCTATATCTCCAGCAGGAACATCTGTATCCTGTCCTATATGCCTGTAAAGTTCTGTCATAAAGCTCTGACAGAAAGCCATTACCTCTCTTTCGCTCTTTCCCTTAGGGTCAAAGTCTGAGCCGCCCTTTCCTCCGCCTATAGGCAGTGTTGTAAGTGAGTTTTTAAATATCTGCTCAAACCCGAGGAATTTTATTATGCCAAGGTTAACTGAAGGGTGAAATCTGAGGCCGCCCTTATAAGGTCCTATGGCACTGTTAAACTGAACCCTGAAGCCCCTGTTTACCTGTACCCTGCCATTGTCGTCAACCCATGGAACGCGGAACATAATCTGCCTTTCAGGCTCTGTTATCCTCTCAAGGACAGCGTTTTTCTCATATTTGTCATCTTTGTCAAGGAGAGGCCTTAAGGAATTAAGAACCTCTGTTGCCGCCTGTATAAACTCAGGCTGCGCCTCATTTTTAGCTTTTAAGTTTTCAAGTACTCTGTCTACATAAGACATTTTGAATCCCCCTTAATTTATATATTCCTTCTAAAATAATCACTTGTTTTTGTGTTAGGTAAATTATAAGCACTTTCAATTTAAATAACAATAGTATTTTTGCAATTTTCTAAAATTTCTGATATATTTTACATATTAAAATTTACCAGCAGCCAGTTTATTTGTAAAATTATAATCTTATTTTTACATTATCTCATGTATCCATAAGATACGGAAAGGGGAATAAAAATGCCTCAAAACGGCCTTTCCTACTACTCTCTGAACACATTTTTTAAAGAAAAATTTGGTGGCAAAACAGTAAAGCTTTCAATAGACGGCGGCTTTACATGTCCTAACCGCGATGGAAAAATCAGCACAAAAGGCTGTATATTTTGCAGTGAAAAAGGCAGCGGTGATTTTACCCCGGGCCGTGTGATGAGTATAGCCGAACAGATAGAAGAACAAAAACGCAGGCTTTCGCAAAAATGGCCTGGAACAATGTATATAGCCTATTTTCAGGCTTTTACAAACACCTACGCTCCTGTTGAGGTTTTAAGGCAGAGATACAGTCAGGCCATATCGCAGCCCGGAATCATTGGGTTGGCAATAGCTACCCGCCCTGACTGCATAGATAAAAAAATTGCAGAGCTTCTTAAAGAATTTTCCAGAAAAACATATGTTATGGTTGAGCTTGGCCTACAGACATCAAATGAAAATACAGCAGAATTTATAAACCGCGGATATCCAAACAGCGTTTTTGAAAACGCTGTAAAGCTGCTTTCCGGCTTCGGCATAGATACAGTATGCCACATAATAATAGGGCTTCCCGGAGAAAGCCATGAGGACATGCTCAATTCTGTAAGATATGCGTGCTCGCTTGGCATAAATGGCATAAAGCTTCAGATGCTCAATGTACTTGAGGGTACTGACCTTGGAGAGTATTACAAAATTCACCCATTCGATATATTATCCCTTGACCAGTACACTGATATTGTTGCCAGATTACTGGAATATATCCCTGAGGATATTGTAATACACCGTCTTACAGGCGATGGGCCAAGAGACCTTGTTATAGAGCCAAAGTGGGTATTTGACAAAAGGCTTGTACTCAATACAATTTCAAAAAAAATAAGGCTTTACAATATTGTACAGGGACGCCTGTCAAAGCAGCCTTAAACCGACAAAATCTGCACAATTAAAAATACGGCCTATTTGCAGTTGTGGATTGTCGAAAAATATTATATAATATTTATTATGGAACGGTCGAATGCGGTTTTTCAATATGCACTTGTTTAAGCACTGTGCTTTGTTCTGCCCGAAACGCTCTCTTTTTCTGCGTTTCTCAACGCACAGCCGTTTTTTATTTAAGATATGTTAAAGTATCTTTATATTTTTTTAGGGGGAATATTCGTTGTCGGAAGAAAACAAACTGGCCGAAAACAAATTAATAATACTTTACCTTTTAAGCAAAATGGGCGTGTCACTTTCCAACAACGATATATGTCAGTTTGCCATGGAAAGGAATATAATGGATTATATCAGTGTTCAGCAGTGTCTTTCTGAGCTTACAAGCTCAGAGTACCTTGAATCTGTGGCAGATGGCGGCTCAACCCGCTACACAATAACCCATGATGGCAATGATGTTCTTGGCTTTTTCCAGAACAGGATTACAGAATGGCTACTTAGTGCCGCCAATGAGTATATACTCAACAACCGTCAGAGAATAAAGAGCGAGTACGAGGTATCCGCCAATTACTTCCCTGAAATAAACGGCGAGTATCTGGTAAAATGTGAGGTATGCGGTCTTGACGGCGGCAGGATAATGGAGCTTGATGTTGTAGTTCCAACAAAATCACAGGCTTTGCAGATATGTTCCAATTGGAAAAAAAATGTCAACTCAATTTGCAGTACAATATTTTCAGCTATCACAAAGGAATAATTTAAAGGGCGCGGATAATTTCTTCCGCGCCCTTTTTATTTCTGCGTTATTCTTCCGGGTTTTCCAGAAGCTCTCTTTCTATTACCTGCCAGAGCTCATCTTTTCCTGTTTTTTCCACACCTGAAAATGGAATTACAAAATCACCTGCTCCAAGGCCAAGGGTTTTCTTTATTACAGACACCTGCTTTTGTATCTGGCTCCTCTTTATCTTGTCAAGCTTAGTTGCCGCTATAATTATTTTATAGCCGTAATGCTTAAGCCAGTCATACATTACCCTGTCATTTGCCCCCGGCTCATGGCGTATGTCTATAAGCATTACAACACCGGCAAGCTCCTGGCGCTTTTGCATGTATTCCTCAGTCATTTTACTCCATCGGTCAATCTCGGTCTTAGGCGCCTTAGCGTAACCGTATCCCGGCACATCAACTATATAAAACAGGTCATTTACACCATAAAAATTTATTGTCCTTGTTTTTCCCGGCTGAGAGCTGGTTCTTGCCAGCCTGTTTCTGCCTACCATAGCGTTAATAAGCGTGGATTTTCCAACATTGGATTTGCCCACAAAGGCTATTTCCGGCCTGCCGTCACTTGGATACTGGCTGAAACTGGCACCCACACAGGACAGCTCCGCTTTTTTTACTTCCATACCTTTTCTCCTTCCGCCACGGCGTTTGTTATCACATCTTCCATACATGACGCAAATATAAACTTAATCCCACGCTTTATATTATCAGGCAGTTCCTTAAGGCTTGCCTCATTATCCTTTGGAATTATTATTGTGTCTATTCCCGCCTGTTTTGCCGCAAGCACCTTTTCCTTCAGCCCGCCTATAGGAAGCACACGTCCTGTTATTGTAATCTCTCCTGTCATAGCTACATTGTTTTTAACTGCGGCCCCAGTAAGCGCAGAAAGTACAGCAAGAGCCATTGTAATTCCGGCTGAAGGCCCGTCTTTAGGCACTGCCCCTTCCGGAATATGGATATGGATATCAGTATTTTTATAAAAATCCTCATCAAGGCTGAACCTTCCGCTTGCAGAACGTATATACGCTATAGCGGCCCTTGCGGATTCCTTCATTACATTGCCCATGTTTCCGGTAAGCTCCGTTTTTCCGCTTCCCCTCATGGCGTTGGCTTCAATTTCCAGGGTTTCACCGCCTACGCTTGTCCATGCCAGTCCCCTTACTACACCCACCATAGGCTTGTCGTTGGCCTTGAAATCTGTGAATTTCTCAGGCCCCAGAAACCTGCTTAAATTCCTTTCCGTAACAGCAGCATGGCTGTATTTTTCAGATAATATGTCTACAACAGCTATCCTGCAAAGCTTTCCTATTGTCCTTTCAAGCTGGCGCACTCCAGCTTCCCTTGTGTATCTTTCAATAATCCTTTCCACAGCTCTTGAGCTTACAGAAAGCTGCCGCCCTGTGAGCCCGCTTTTTTCAAGCTGTTTAGGGTATAAGTATTTTTCAGCTATGTTTTTCTTCTCATCAGGAGTATAGCCGGGTATTTGTATTATTTCCATTCTGTCTCGCAGAGGTCCGGGTATTTTGCTCACGTCGTTTGCGGTACATATAAAGAGCACATCTGAAAGGTCATATGGCATATCCAGATAATGGTCTACAAAAGTACTGTTCTGTTCTGGGTCAAGCACCTCAAGAAGGGCAGAAGAAGGGTCGCCGTTAAACGACACCCCAAGCTTATCGACCTCATCAAGAAGCATAAGCGGGTTTACTGTGGCGGCCTCTTTCATGGCATTTAATATTCTTCCCCACATGGCGCCCACATATGTCCTTCTGTGGCCCCTTATTTCAGCCTCATCGCGAACGCCTCCAAGAGACATTCTCACATATTTCCTTCCGGCTGCCCTTGCTATTGATTTTGCCACAGATGTTTTTCCTACCCCCGGAGGCCCTGCAAGGCATATTATTGACGCGCCTGGTTTATCAGTGTTCATCCTGACTGCTATAAACTGCAAAATTCGTTCCTTAACGTCCTTTAGGCCATAGTGGTCCTCGTCAAGAATCTTTCCGGCAGCTTTTAAATCCCTGTTTTCCTCCGTCCTCTCGCTCCATGGCAGTTTAAGAATACTTTCTATATATGTCCTTGAAACGTTAAACTCAGGCGAAGATACCGGTATTTTTATCATTCTGTCACATTCCTCAGCAACAGCCTTATATACATATTCAGGCAGCTTTTTTTCATCTGCCTTTTTCATAAGGCCGTCTTTTATTGCCTGTACCCCGTCCTTGTCTCCAAGCTGTGTGCTTATGACCTTAAGCTGCTCCCTAAGGTAATACTCCCTTTGACTCTCCTCCATGCTGGCCCTTACCTTCTGGTCAATCTCATTTTTAAGGCCAAGTATATCTATCTCCCTTGTCAGTATATCAATTATATATTTCAGCCTTTCCACAGGGTCTATAGTCTCAAGAGCCTTCAGCTTTATGCTGTTATCTATATTCATTCCAGCCGTAACAGCATCGGCAAGCTGCCCCGGAGTTTTGCTTGACACAAGAGTAAGCATTACCTCGTTTGGCGGCATGGCGCTGTTAAGCCTTGTGTACGCCTCAAACTTTTCATTGGCAAGCCTCATAAGTGCCTGAACATTTATATCGCCAAAATAGTCTTCAGCACTGCCTTCTTTTATTACATCAGCGTCGGATTTGTAAAACCCGTCGTTTGTATTAATCCCTACAACATACGCCCTCTCAATGCCCTCAACTATAACATGTGTAACATTGGCAGGAAGCCTGAGAACCTGCTTTATTCTGCACACAGTACCTATACTGGACAGATTATCAACATCAGGTTCATCATCAGTTTTTTTCTGTGTTACAAGAAAAACCATCTCATCGGCTTCCTGTGCCGCTTCTATTGCATCCAGCGATATTTTTCGCCCCACTGGAAAGCTTATTACCATATTAGGAAAAACCGTAAGCCCCTTAAGCGGGACAACCGGCATATTATGTAAATTCATCATATCACCTCAAAAAACCCATTATAATCAGTTTATTATACACTAAAAGCCATAATCAAACAAGTGACAGGTTTACTCCGGCTCTTTAGAATTAAAACCCCTGTCCTGCATACTGCAAAAAATGCCCGCACTGCTGCCGTACGGGCATTTTTAAATATATATTCTTAAACAGCGCCTTTGGCTGTAAGTATATTTTCTTCTGATTCTTTTATTTCCTCTGCAAATATTCTTTCAAGCACCTGATTTATGTTATTTGCCGCAACCACCTCAGCCCCAAAATTCAAAAGAGAGCTGTTAAAATTCTGATCCGGCACAAACACAAGCTCCGCGCCCGCCTCAACAGCCGCCTGCACCTTTTCTTCAACGCCGCCTACAGGCAGTACCTCACCAAATATTGAGATTTCTCCGGTAAGTGCTGTGTGCGGGTCAATCTCCTTTCCGGTCATAGCAGAATACATGGCACAGAATATGGCTGCCCCCGCAGAAGGTCCGTCCACAGGCACTCCTCCCGGAAAATTGATATGAATATCATACTCAGCTGTGTCTATGCCTGTAAGGTATTTAATTGCCGCTGCTGCGTTTTCAACTGAGGATTTGGCGCAGCTTGTACGTTTCATAGTAACTGAACCACGCTTAATATCCTCGTTTTCTATTATGCCTGCGGCAGTGATTTTGCCGCCGCTGATGCTCTTTACAGCTGAAGCCTCAATCTTTAAAAGCATTCCCGTTCCATCAGGAAGCACAGCAAGACCGTTTACAGCTCCGCATTTTGCCTTATCACAGACCTTATTTTTAATAAGCTTGTTGTACCTTCCGGATTTTACAACCCATTGTATGTCAGAGCAGGTTATATTCTTCCTCTTTTCATACAGCGCAAGAGAAGCGGCAGTCTGCATAATATTCACCGTATCCCTGCCGTTTCCGGAAAACTGCGCAACAATATCAAAAGCATTCTCGTCACATTCCATTCCAGTATTTACAGCCGCTCCCTTAGCTATTTTTTTGATGTCATTTGTCTTGAGCTTGTCAAAAAATATCTCGCAGCACCTGCTTCTGAGTGCCTGAGGTATATCCTCCGGTGAGCGTGTAGTGGCCCCTATAAGCCGGAAGTCCGCCGGAAGACCGTTATCAAAAATATCATGTATATATTCCGGAATCTGGGTGTTCTCACTGCTGTAATAGGCACTGTTTAAGAACACCTTCCTGTCCTCAAGAACCTTTAACAGCTTATTCATCTGTATAGGGTTAAGCTCACCAATCTCATCTATAAACAGCGCACCACCATGGGCCTTTGTCACAGCGCCTTCCTTGGGCTGCGGTATGCCGGCGTTTCCCAGCGCACCGGCGCCCTGATAAATAGGGTCGTGTACAGAGCCTATAAGCGGGTCGGCTATGCTTCTCTCATCAAACCTCAGTGTAGTCGCGTCAATCTCAATAAATTTTGCTTCTTTGCC
This sequence comes from Lachnospiraceae bacterium NSJ-143, assembly GCA_022867625.1. Classification (GTDB taxonomy): domain Bacteria; phylum Bacillota; class Clostridia; order Lachnospirales; family Anaerotignaceae; genus Neoanaerotignum_A. Next base: position 8,960 of record JALIFM010000005.1, on the reverse strand, counting down.
GAAGGGTGAATCCGGATTCATCTTTGCCTCCTCAAGCACGAGCCTTGCAGCGGCAGTTTTTCCTACTCCAGCCGGGCCATAAATCAAAACATGCTGAGGATTCTTTCCGCAGAAAACAGCCCTTAAGGCCTTTATCCCTTCCTCCTGACCTATTACATCTTCCATAGCTGAAGGACGTGTTTTTTCAGAAAGCGGCAATGTAAGAGAAACCTTTTTAAGGCTCTCAAGCCTGCTTGACTCCTTTTTAGAATCGATTACAACACTTGTCTTTGCGGTGCTCTGGGTTTTTACGCCGTTAAAAAAATATAAAAACGCCGTAACAGTAAATACAAGCTGTGCAGTGATTAATATTATTGTTAAAATCTCCATTTGTGCGCACTCCTTTCATTTAGGCTTATTATCTGCCGCAGGAGCCATATTTATGTAAGCATTTAAGTATATTATGGATTTAAAAAATAATGTCACTGCCTGTCTTTTGCATATGCAAATAAATACCACTGCTCATATCTGCCTATTGTTTAAAGCTTAATTCAGCCAGTTTATATTTTAGTTGACTAAACAATATAAAAACAAAAAGCGCATGGATAATCCATACGCTTTTGCTGATATTTTTATGATATTTTGCTGCTTTTATCGTCCTTTTCCTTTTTAAGAGGTATTCGGTTGTCTTTAAGCACAAACTGCGCGTCTGCTGTACCCTGTACGCATTCAGGAGTTATAATCACCTTTTCCACATTAGGGTCGCTTGGCACATCATACATAATCTTGTTTATAAAGCCCTCCACAATGGCTCTTATCCCTCTTGCGCCGGTGCCTCTTTCTATAGCCAGATTAGCTATTTCTTCAAGTGCTCCTTCCTGGAACTCAAGCTGTACATTGTCAAGCTCAAACAGATATTCAAACTGTTTTGTTATAGCGTTTTTAGGCTCCTTCAAAATCTTTACAAGGTCGCCCTGAGAAAGGTTCTCAAGCGATACCACAACCGGAAGTCTTCCTACAAATTCCGCTATAAGGCCATATTTTATAAGGTCCTGAGGCTGAACGCTCTTTAAAAGCTCGTCAGGAGACGTATCCTTCTTGCTCTTTACCTCAGCGCCAAAACCTATGGTTTTTCCGCCCAAACGGTTCTCGATTATTTTATCAAGCCCGCCAAAGGCGCCTCCGCAGATAAAGAGTATATTTGTGGTGTCTATCTGTATAAGCTCCTGATGAGGATGTTTTCTTCCGCCCTGAGGAGGAACTGAGGCAAGCGTTCCCTCAAGAATTTTCAAAAGCGCCTGCTGTACTCCCTCACCGCTTACATCTCTTGTAATAGAAAGGTTCTCGCTCTTTTTGGTGATTTTATCTATCTCATCAATATAAATTATGCCTTTTTCAGCACGTTCTATGTCATAGTCAGCAGCCTGTATAAGCTTTAGGAGTATATTCTCAACATCCTCGCCTACATATCCCGCTTCTGTAAGCGTTGTGGCGTCAGCTATGGCAAAAGGAACATTGAGCAGCCTTGCAAGTGTCTGCGCAAGAAGTGTTTTTCCAACACCTGTAGGCCCAAGAATCAGTATATTGCTTTTCTGCAACTCAACATCATCTTTTTTGCGCCTTTCCAGCACTCTTTTGTAGTGGTTGTATACGGCTACCGAAAGCACCTTTTTAGCATCGTCCTGGCCTATAACATAATCGTCAAGAATCTTTTTTATTTCCTTAGGCTTAGGCAGTGAACCGTTGCCTATAAGAGGAGAATTATCAATATCCTCGTCAACTATATCGGCACAGAGAGCAACGCATTCGTCGCAGATATATACATCCGGCCCCGCTATAAGCTTTTTAACCTGGTCCTGCGGCTTGCCGCAGAATGAGCATTTAAGCTGTCTTTTCTCATCTGTTTTTGATGCCATATAATTCCTCTCCTTAAACCGGCTTAGTGATTACAGCATCAATCAGGCCGTATTCCTTAGCTTCAGGCGCGGACATAAAATTATCCCGCTCTGTATCTCTTTCTATCTCCTCATAGCTTCTTCCGGTGTTAGCGGCAAGAATCTCGTTGAGTCTTTTGCGTGTCTTAAGTATATTTTCAGCTACAATCCTTATTTCTGTAGCCTGTCCTCTGGCTCCGCCGGAAGGCTGATGAATCATAATTTCGGAGTTTGGCAGAGCGTACCTCTTGCCTTTTGTACCTCCCGAAAGCAGGAATGCGCCCATGCTTGCTGCCATTCCTATGCAGATTGTTGACACATCAGGTTTTATATACTGCATTGTGTCATAAATAGCCAGACCCGCTGTAACGGAGCCTCCCGGGCTATTTATGTATAAATTAATGTCCTTATCAGGGTCTTCAGCCGCAAGGAATAGAAGCTGTGCCACAACAAGGCTTGCCGTAGTGTCGTTTACTTCCTCACCCAAGAATATAATCCTGTCTTTAAGCAGTCTTGAGAAAATGTCATAAGACCGCTCTCCCCTGCTGCTCTGTTCAATAACATATGGTACAAGGCTCATAATTTTAATTCCTCCTAATCTGTGAGGACATCAATTATCAGTCAATTAAGCCTCTTTTTTATCGGCCTGAACCTCAACTGATGAGTCCTCCAATACCTTAGCCGCTTTCTGTACAAGAAGGTCGCCCTTCACATTTCTTCTGTCATCCTCCTTGAATATCTCAAGTGCTTTTTCTTTTTCAATGCCGTATGAGGATGCGATTTTTTCAATCTGCTCATCGATTTCTTCTTCCGTAGCGTCAATATTCTCAGCCGCAGCAACAGCCTCAAGCACAAGTCTTGCCTTTACGCTCTTTTCAGCTGACTCGCGGAATGAGCTTCTGAGACCCTCCACAGTAGTGCCAAGGTACTGGCAGTAAACATCAATTGAAAGTCCCTGTGAAGCTATATTGTTCTTGAAATCGTTAATCATCTGGTCGATTTTGTTCTCGTACATTACCTCAGGGATATCCATTTCAGTATTTTCAATTACCTTGTCGATAACCCTGTCGCTTTTAATCTGCTTTGCGTTAGCTTCGGCAGTCTCTTTAAGTTTACCCTCAATGCTTGCTTTATATTCATCAAGGGTTTCAAACTCTGATACATCCTGTGCAAACTCATCGTTAATTTCAGGAAGCTCCTTAACATTAATGCCCTTAAGCTCAACAGTAAACACCGCGGCCTTTCCTGCAAGGTCCTCAGCCTGATATTTTTCAGGGAATGTAACATTAACATCAAATGTATCCCCTATGCTGTGGCCGGCAATCTGGTCCTCAAATGTATCAATAAACGAATGTGAACCAAGAGTAAGGTCATAGCTGTCGCTCTGTCCTCCCTCAAATGCCACTCCGTCAACCTTTCCGTCAAAGCTGATATTTACAATATCGCCCATCTGAGCGGCCCTGTCCTCAACAGCTATAAGCCTTGAGTTCTGCTCCTGCACCCTCTTAAGCTCGTTTTCTACGCCGTCCTCAGGAATGGCTGTTTCAACCTTTTCTATCTCAACACCCTTGTACTGCCCAAGCTTAACCTCTGGCTTTACAGTGACCTCAACCTCAAATTTAATTCCCTCTTTTTTATCAATAACCGGTGCGTCAATGTCAGGCCTTGAAACAACATCAAGCTCCAATTCCTTAACAGCCACCTCGTATTCTGTATTAAGCACAAAATTTACGGCGTCATCATAAAAAACCTCAGGGCCATACTCAGCCTCTATAAGCTTTCTTGGCGCTTTGCCCTTTCTGAATCCAGGGAGAGAGAGCTTGTTTTTATTTTTGTTATAAGCGTAAACCATGCCTTCCTCAAGCTTTTCAGGACCAACCTCAAAAGTGAATTTTACTATGTTTCCTTCTTTGCTGACCAACTTTGCGTTCATTTCTCAAAATCCTCCTTAGTGATATCATTAAATAACCGCCGTTCTCACCGAAAAATATGACCGTCTCAATTGAAATATCCACAAATTGCGGTTATATGACTGCATAGCTAAATTGCATTATAACATATTAAGTATATAAAATCCAGAAAAAAATCACAACATTACAATATTTCAATCACTGTATCAAGTATGTCTGCATCGGTGTTTTTTCCGATAAAATTAATTACATTATCAATAATGGAGTTGGCGTGACTTACCTCATTTGTAACACAAGCAAAGCCTACGGCTATGGACTTGTGCATATCCTGGTTTTCAACCTCGGCTATTGAGATATTGAACTTATGCTTTGATTTGTCGATTATGCTTTTTACAACCATTCTTTTTTCCTTGAGCGACTCCACCCATGGGGCCTCAAGATATACAATACAGGTACCAATTATCATAAAAACACCCTCATCTTTTTTTGAGTATTACAGATACAATCTCAGGTCTGTTAAAAACCCTGAGCGGGAAAACGCTGTTTCCAAGGCCTCTGCTTACAACCATTTCAGTGCCGTCTTTTGAGTGGACGCCGCTGGTATATTTCGGAAAAATCCCCTGGTTGGGCGAAAACAGCCCGCCTGTAAATGGCAGCCTTATCTGCCCGCCGTGCGCGTGGCCTGCAAAAACCAAATCACACCCAGACTCAACATACGCTTCAAACAGTTCCGGTCGGTGGCTAAGCACTATATTAAAGACGTCTTTGTCCTCATTTATTCTTTCGCTCAGAAATTCTCCAAAATTATCCGACTCTCCAAAATACGGGTCCTTCAGCCCTGTAATCCTTATTTTACTGTCATTATTCAAATAAACACTCTCGTTATTCAATACCACGGCACCGTTTTCCGTCAAATCACCGCAGAGCCTTTCATAATTTCCAAGCACCCCCTCGTGATTTCCGCATACATAGTAAACCGGACATATGCGCCTGAGCTGTTTTACAAAATCAAGAGCAGAGTATACATCTGTTTTGTGGCAGTCTATAATATCGCCAGTAATAACTGCCGCATCAGGGGAAAGCTTTTTAATCTTTCTGAGCAGATATTTGTTTTTATGACCAAACTCACAGTTTTGCAGGTCGGATATCTGCACTATATTCAGCCCGTCGTATCTGTCACTAATCTTGTCCGACTTTATCTCATACTCAGATACCATAAGCCCTTTATTCTCAAACAGAACAAAAAGATACACAGCTACAGCAAACAAAGCGCTTTTAATAATATTCCTGTTAATCAATTAAGCCCACTCTTTTCTATAAAATAATGCAAAACCTAAGCTATAAAACTGAATAATGGAAACCTGAAGAAAAATGCCTTAATTTTATATGTTTTTATCTGTTCCGCCTCGCTTGCGGCAAATCCGAAAAAACACCAAAGGCTGTAAGCTATAAGGTTTCCTGTTCTATTATTTATTTTTGTCATTATAGCACATAATTAAATCCAATAGCATAAATCCAATGCTATTTTAAGCAAATTTTAAGTCTTTGTTTGTCTTACAGCCAGGCTGATAATAAAAAATAAAAAAGGCGGTTATAAGCCGCCTTTTTAATATTATGCTTTTTGCAGTTATTTATTCCGCTTTCATTATTTCGTTTTTCATGGCTTTCATTCCGTCCTCGCCTATTTCAGTGTCAATTCCGCCAAGGTTATAAATAATATTACCATCTGTCCAGCAAAGGCTCTCAAATGCGCTTTCAACCTTCTCGTCAACTGAGCCGTAGCTTACCCAGTAACCCTTAGCCTCGTATTCAGCTATCTCATTTTTGTCCGTTTCTTCTTCTTTGTCACCAGGGAACGTTACCATTTTATGGAAATCATACTTGTCTACCGAGCTCAAATCCTCGCCGTTTATAATATTCCTTGCGCTGAGCACAACAGCCTTTCCTTCCTTGTCTCTGTATGAAACGCTGATTTGATTGCTCTTGCCTACAGTATTGCCGTCTGCATCGGCTGCCTGTGTCTCACCGGTTCCGGCAGAAACAAACTCAAAGCCATTGCTGAATTTTTCAACACTCTTGATATTGATACCGGATTCTTTTTCCATATCCACAAGCTGCTCATAAGGTATTTCCTCATTTGATGAGTGTGATGTCCACGAATTTATCCTGCCAAGGGCAAACCCGGTAACAGAAAACGCGCATATAGCGGCAGCAACAACAGCAACTTTAAATTTAAAATTCATTTTCATATTTTTTTCCTCCTTATATTCACACGACTCTATTCTTTTTTCTATTCTGTCAAACATATCCTCAGGCGGCACAATATTTTCCGCCGCAGTGTTCAACGCTTCTTTAAGTTTCAAGTCCAAATCTTCACGCTTCATTAGCAATCAGCCCGCCTTTCCTTTCAGCATTTTCAATGTACTTTCTCATACGCTTTCTTGCCAGAAAAAGTTGGGATTTTACAGTTGATGTAAGGCAACCCGTTATTTTGGAAATTTCATTTACAGGCATATCATTAAAGTAAAACAGTACAACAGCTGTTCTCTGCTTTTTACTGAGCGAATTTACAGCCTCATAAAGCAGTCTGAAATCGGATGTTTCCTCGTCTTTCTCAAATGCTGCCTCAGCCTTATCGAATATTTCCTCTATAGGCACATCATTTGCCTTCTTTTTGCCAAGCTCCCATGCGGTTCTAACAAGAATTTTGAAAAACCATGAACGGAAAAGCTTCGGGTCCTTAAGTTTCTTCAGTCCCAGATAACATTTTACAAAGGTTTCCTGCGCCACATCGTCACTCAGTGCCCTGTCCTTTGTTATCAGAAAGGCTGTGCGCACAGCCTGATTTATATATTTTTCATAGAGCTCGTTAAATGCGCTTTTATTTCCGTTTATAAACATATTTACAAGTTCATCATCAGTCATTTATCTGCTCCTTTCCGACGCGTCTGTATATAAGAGCAGATTTTCACCCGAAAAGGTTTAATTATTCTGCCAAAAATTTATGAAGAAAAAATTAACGCTGTTTTTATATAACAAAAAAGAGGAATGAAATTATTCACTCCTCTTTTATAATGGATGGGGAAGGATTCGAACCTTCGAAGTCTGAGACAGCGGATTTACAGTCCGACCCCTTTGGCCACTCGGGAACCCATCCTCGAAAAATAAAGCCTCTGTATCCAAACAGAGGCAAAGCGCGAAACGAGATTCGAACTCGCGGCCCTCGCCTTGGCAAGGCGATGCTCTACCACTGAGCCATTCGCGCATGGTTTAAAATATGCCCAGACTCGGAATCGAACCAAGGACACGAGGATTTTCAGTCCTCTGCTCTACCAACTGAGCTATCTGGGCATATAAATTATGGAATGTGCCCGAGACCGGAATCGAACCGGTACGAGTGTTACCCCGCAGGATTTTAAGTCCTGTGCGTCTGCCAGTTCCGCCACTCGGGCGCAGCACATTGCAGTCTTATTTTGTGACTGCTTAATTATAATAGCAAAAAGAATAAATGTTGTCAACATTAAATTCTTCATAACGCAGAAAATCTATGAGTAGTAAATCTCCTGCGCGTTACATTCAACTTCTGTAAACTGCATTTTCAATGACAACTAATCTATAAAGAATATACTTACAAAACTGCGCTTCTGTTGGTTTTCATTCTTATTGCAACATTCATTTTATGAAAAGCCCTTAAATAGAAATCTAAAAAAGTGAGCTGGTCAAATACAGGCTCACTTGAAAATCACCTGCTTGATTTACTTTACACCTAAATTTTTGCGTATTCCCCTGACTCTAATTGAGTTAAGCTCGCGCACTGGTTCTGCCGTTTCTTTTTCGCCGCTTTCTACAGTCAGTGAATCAGAAAGTTTCATAAGCTCTTCGGCAGTTTCTCTTAGCTTTACCGGATTTGGCACACCTATTCTCCTTATGCCTGCTTTCGGCACAGTATCGGCAAATGCCGCAAGCTTGGAAGCGTCCTGCTTTAGAAATTCCTGAGCCTTTGTATAGCTTTCCGGAAGCTTTCCGCCGCATTTTTCTATATCAATAGGGTTGCTGTAGCACTCGGATGTAAAGTTTAAATCCTGTATTATCTCAAATCTTATTCTCTTATACGCTATAACATGTTTTGCAAGAACACCAAAAATCATCAGCGCTATACCGCTGATTGACGCCCCAATAAGCATATACATATTGTCAGAAGAAATCCTGAGACAGTATAAAGAATTTTCCAAAGCAAATTCCAACATTTGCGTCCCCCTGTCCGGCATGAAATTATATCATACCATTATAATAATTGCCGACTATTCATCTATAATACTTTTTATCTGCTTTATTTTATTCCGTATTTTTACAAAGTCGTCATCAGTTATATCTTCAAGCGACTTGGCAACTGTAAGCTCAATGTTTTTAAGTGCCTTCTCAAGCTCGTCATTTATGCTTTCAACTATTCCGGTGTTCCTGTTTAAACCATTTTTATCATTGTTAAGTGAATAAACCCCACGCCTTTTCTGCACAATCATTTTCTTATCCTTAGCTCGCTTGATAATGCCTGTAACTTTTCCACTGGAGAAATTATACTTATCGCTCAGGTAAGCCTGAATCTCATCGGCCCTGAATTCCCTGTCCGGCAGACCCGTACACATTAACTCATACAATTCTGCAAACCCTTCCGGCGTCAAATCAGGCTCGGACATATTAAAAAAAACCATAATTATCCCCCTCTCCATAATTCCAATAAAGCCATGAATTTTCTTTGCTTAATTATAACATTACTACAGTTTTATTTCAAGAGCTTATTTTATTTATAATCTTTTAATGTTTAAATAAATATCAAAACTTCAGTTTTGGTTTTGAACACAAAAAAACCGGCTGCAAATACAACCGGTTAAAGTGGATGGGGAAGGATTCGAACCTTCGAAGTCTGAGACAGCGGATTTACAGTCCGACCCCTTTGGCCACTCGGGAACCCATCCATAAATATTTATCACTCCTGTGAACACTTAAAAAAGAATAACATATCCAAAACCAAGTACTCCATAGAAAGGAGGTGATCCAGCCGCACCTTCCGATACGGCTACCTTGTTACGACTTCACCCCAGTCACTGGCTTCACCTTCGGCGACTCCTCCCTTGCGGTC
>JALIFM010000004.1 GCA_022867625.1 Lachnospiraceae bacterium NSJ-143 | reverse complement strand
GTGTAAGCGCAGTAATGTGTTAAGCTGACTGGTACTAATAGGCCGAGGGCTTGACCAAAGAAAATAGAAACGATTTTAAGACTTGATTATCTCTTTGTTCAGTTTTGAGTGTACAGTATAAGATATAAGGAATAGAAAGAAAAATATCAGGAAATACTGTAATAAGATTTCCGGTAGCGATGCGATTGTGGGGCACACCCGTACCCATACCGAACACGAAGGTTAAGACACAATCGGCCGATGATACTTGGTTGGAGACGACCCGGGAAAGTAGGTGGCCGCCGGATTCAAAGATAATCCTCGATAGCTCAGCGGTAGAGCAACCGGCTGTTAACCGGTGGGTCGTAGGTTCGAATCCTACTCGGGGAGCTTATATGGCGTCGTAGCCAAGTGGTAAGGCAAAGGTCTGCAACACCTCTATCCGCCGGTTCAAATCCGGCCGACGCCTTTAAAAAACCTTGAAATTTCAGCAGAAGCTGGGTTTCAAGGTTTTTTGTTTGCCTTAAAGACTGACAATACAAATATCGACTTTTTTATTGCTTTATGTTATAATTTTGTTGTAACGCTTTGTTAGAATATAGAATATCTTTAATGGACAATATAAGAGGTGCTTTTATGAGATTAAGAGTTCTTGTTGATAATAATACATATATAGACAGGTATTTTTTGGGTGAACCGGCGCTTAGCTTTTATATTGAGAATAAAAATGACAAAATACTTTTTGATACAGGCTATTCAGACGCTTTTATTCAGAATGCTGATAAAATGAACATAGATTTGACTAAGGTTAAAAAAATAGTTTTTTCCCATGGTCACAGTGACCACACTGGAGGGCTGAAATTTTTAATTAAGAAAATGGATTTGAAAGATACAGATGTATTTGCGTGTGACGGCTGTTTTGACCCTAAAGAGTCTGACTTGGGCTATATTGGCTCTCCGGTATTATTGGAGGACATGAAGCGTATTTGCAGTCTCCACATGTTGAAGGCACCTGTAGAAATAAGTGAGAATATAATGTTTCTTGGCAGGATACCAGAGTACTTTGCCTTTGAGAAGCGATATTGCATAGGAGTAAAAAACAATACAGAAAGAGATTTTATATTTGATGATTCCGCGCTGGCCTGCAAGACCGATGAGGGCATATTTATTGTAACTGGCTGTTCTCACAGCGGCATATGCAATATAATTGAACATGCTGTGAAGGTATGCGGTGATGAACGCATAGCGGGAGTAATAGGCGGTTTCCATCTGTTTGAGGAAAACGACAGGCTTTTCCAGACAATAGAATATTTTAAAAGCAGAAAAATAAAAAGATTATATCCATGCCACTGTGTTTCATTTAAAGCCAAGTGTGCAGTTAATTCTGCTTTTCCGGTTCAGGAAGTCGGCGCAGGAATGGATATTGAGTTTTAAATAATTTTCTTGCTTCGGGCAGGGTTATCTGTTTTTAATGCCCAACACTCGATGTATTCACTGGAAGTGTAAAAGCTGTTTAAACATTTATTTCTGCAAATGCCGTTTTTATTGTAGCGGCATTTATTTATACACCTTTTATTTGGTATCATATTTATCACCTCATGACTAATTATTCTCATTAAGAGAAAAATAATTCAAAGTTTTTCAGACAAGGTAAATAATATATATTTACCTTGTTTTTTGTTAGTCTTTGCATATTTTAATGAGCTGAGAAACAGACAATATACAGAAAAACAATTTAATCATAACAGTCAAAACTCAATTTTTCGACATAATCCAGTAATATCAATTATTATCTGCTGTTTAACAGGCGGTATTATTACAAATGTTAATTTTTTGTTTCTATTTGCGGCAAAATTAACACAAGTGACCGATTTTCTGATATAATTTTCATGTTTTTAAGGAGGGGGCCAGTTGATGTATTCATGTATTAAAAGGTTTATAGCTGCTTTTATTGCGGCAAGCTTTGTTTTTGCCTCAGGCAGTAATATATATGCGCAAACGGTTAGTATGAAGCTTTTTTACGATGGCAAAAGCCATAATTACAGTGCCGAGGAAGTTAAAATTCAGGTTGATGGTGAAGGTATAACAGGGTTGGATGTGCCGCCTATTATTATTAACGACCGCACTATGGTTCCAGCGAGAGCGGTTTTTGAAAAGCTGGGCTGTGATATCGCATGGAATGAAGAAATGCAGGAAGTATATGTAATGCATAACACAGACCTTGTGATACTTAAAATTGACAGCCAGACAGGCACAAAAAATGGTGAGAGCTTTACAATGGATACGCCTGCCAAGATAGTAAATGACAGAACGCTTATACCGATAAGGGCAGTGTCAGAGGCTATAGGTTGTGATGTAAAGTGGGATGACGGCACAAGGACAGTTATAGTTTCATCTGTAAAAGAAACTGCGCCTCCGGATTCAAACAGTGAAAATAATGGCGGCGGCCAGAGTTCAGGCGAGGGAAACGGTACTATACTTGACCCGGAAGAAGGAAACAGCTCCTCATCGGGCAGCAGTTCAAGTGGCGGTTCAAACACAAACAGCAATACAAATGTAAGCTCTAAAACCATAGGCATTACAGGCATATCTGTGCCGGAATCAATAGCTTCAGAGCAAAAGTTTTATATCAGGGCAGATGGTGAGATTGCAAACTACAGCAGCTTTATACTCGAAAACAACAGACTTGTGGTTGACATTACAAATGCCGATATGAAAGTATCAAATACAGAGATTAAAAATACAAATTCGTCTGTTGTTACATCTGTAAGGAGTGCGCAGAACCAGACTCAGCCTGTAAAAATAGCAAGGGTAGTATTTGATTTGAGTTCACTTGGAGATTATGAAGTAAAGCTTTCTGACGATAAAAAGAGCATAGCTGTGTCATTTGGAATTTCGCAGGTATCGAATATAAATACCTCCTCAAGAGGTGGGGCTGATTATATCAATATCTACGGTGATACGAGCCTTTCTGCTGAGGCTTATGTTGAGGCTAACCCTAACAGGGTTGTAATAGATATTCATAACGCCGTATCACTTTTAAACAGTGATTATGATGCCTCAGGACTTAATTTTGCTCAGAATATTAAGACTTCGCAGCCTGATGCAAAAACAGTAAGAATAACTGTTGATGTAAGCCGCACTGTGGAGGCTGAAGTTATAAATAACGGCGGCTATACATCTGTGTGCATAACAAGGTCAACACTTGACAATGTGTCATATAATTCAGTGTCGCATACCCTTACACTGCTTAACGCAGAAGAACTTGATGACAGGGGAATAAGCCATACGGACAATTATATGGGAAAAACATACAGGCTCACATTAAATGGTGACTACAGTGAGCTTTACGGTACCGGCACAATTAAGTGTAATGACGATTATCTGAGCACAATTAAAGTGGGGCTTGACAATAACGGCAACACTTATTTTGAAGCCGCTGAAAACAGGATAGTGGCGGTTAAAACTTCGGATTTTTCAAGCACAATTGAAATTAAGTTTGTAAACCCTAAAGAAGTTTATAATAAAATTGTTGTGATTGACGCGGGCCATGGAAAGTCTGATAATGGGGCCAGCGGCTTTGGACTTCTGGAAAAGGACGTTAATCTTGCCATTGTACAAAGGCTATTTAAGCTTCTTGACAATGACCCTGATATAAAGGTATATGCTACAAGGCTTGATGACAGCTACCCTACAAATGCCAGCAGAGCGCAAATGGCAAACGAGGTTGCAGATATTTTTGTATCAATACACCAGAACTCAAATACCTCATCTACACCTCACGGTACAGAGGTTCTGTATATGAATCATGCCAATGAAACAGGACTGTCGTCTTCAAGGCTTACAAGCAAAACGGCGGCACAGATAGCACTCACATGGGTTATCAATACACTGGGCACAACAAACAGAGGGGTTAAGGAAAGGCCGGACCTTATTGTTCTTAACCAGACAACAGTGCCGGCAATACTTATTGAGACCTGCTTTATTTCTAATGAAGCTGACAACTCACTGATTAAAAATGATGAGATTATTGATAATCTGGCAGAAAATATATATAAGGCTATCAATATAATGTTTACCGATTACGATGTAAGATGAACGGAGGCTGCGGTATGAAATTAATTTTTGCCACAAAAAACGAAGGCAAGGTTAAAGAGGTAATAAAAATATTTGATTCAGATAAAATAGAAGTTATAACAATGGCTCAGGCTGGGATAGACATTGATGTGGTGGAAGACGGCGAGACATTTGAGGAAAATGCCAGAAAAAAGGCTGTTGAGATAATGAAGGCTTCAGGATTTCCGGCTATTGCAGATGATTCAGGCCTTGAGATAGACTTTCTGAATGGACAGCCCGGAGTGCAGTCAGCCAGATTTATGGGGCATGACACGCCGTATGACATAAAGAATAACAAAATACTTGAAATGCTTAGAGGAGTACCTGAGGATAAGCGTACAGCAAGGTTTGTAAGTGCAGTTTGTCTGGCTATGCCTGATGGGCGTATTTTTGAGACAAGGGGCACAATAGAGGGAATCATCGGGTATGAGATAAAAGGCGAAAACGGCTTTGGATATGACCCTATATTTTATAAACCTGAAATAGGCAGATATCTGGCAGATATTTCTACAGAGGAAAAAAATGCCATAAGTCACCGGGGGAAAGCCATGGCTAAAATGCGGGAAATGGTTATGGAGATATTATGAAATGAAAGTACTTGTAATAAGCGATACACACAGGTATATCAAAAACGCTGAAGAGCTTTTAAAAACGTACAGAGGGAGTATAGATACAGTCATACATCTTGGCGACATGGTAAACGATGTTAAACGGCTTGAAATTAAATACAGGAATATAAAATTTTATAATGTAGCCGGTAACAACGATTATGATTCTGAAGCCCCATTTGAGATGTTAGTGACATTAGGCGGTAAACGTATACTGCTGACGCACGGCCACAGACAGCGGGTTAATTACGGACTTCTTTCTCTTGGTCTGTGGGCTGAAGAAAAGGAGGCTGACGCCGTACTGTTTGGTCATATACACAGCCCTGTGAGGGAGTATTTCAACAGTGTGCTTATCTGTAACCCGGGAAGCCTTTCGCTTCCCAGAAGCACGGATAATCCGACATTCGGCATACTCGACATTGGTATAGACGGTAGTATGGATTTTACCGTAATGGAATACAGCGGTAACGGAAATGTAAAAAGACTTGATTTTTTCTAAAAACAATCCAGCCCATTAAAGATGATTTAAAATATGGGCTGGATAAAAAAACAAAAAAGATGAAAAAATTTATAAAAAAGTGTTGACAAAATATGCTTGTATCGCTATAATATATTTTGTTGGTTGCGGGTGTAGTTCAATGGTAGAACGTCAGCCTTCCAAGCTGAACACGTGAGTTCGATTCTCATCACCCGCTTTTTTTTGTGGATCAGTAGCTCAGCTGGATAGAGCAACGGCCTTCTAAGCCGTGGGTCGGGGGTTCGAGTCCCTTCTGATTCATTATATTTATTTAAAACAAAAGGCGCTGGATTTCTTTAATGAAATCTCAGCGCTTATTTTTTATTTGCTTTTATTATTCTGCCAGACTACAGAACCGTCTTTTATTGTTTCAAGGATTTTTATGTTTAGCAGGTCGTCAACGCTCACATCAAGAGGGTTTTTATCCAATATTATAAAATCGGCGGCTTTTCCTTCAGCTATGCTTCCTTTGAGGTTTTCTTCGGAGTATTGTTTTGCGGCATTTACAGTAACTGCTCTGAGGGCGTTTATTATTGATATTTTCTGGTTTTCTCCCAAAACGCGGCCGGTACTTGTTCTTCTGGAAACTGCGCAGTAAACGCTCTCAAACATGTCCGGGCTCATAACTGGAGAGTCGCGGTGCAGTGTAAAATTAAGGCTGTGCTGGGCAGAATTTAAAGGGCTCATCTGTGAGGCACGGTTAAGGCCAAGATTTTGTATGTGTGTCTCACCATAGTGAAGTATATGCGATACAAAAAACGACGCTGTCATGCCAAGACTTCCGGCTGTAAGCAGACGGCAGGGATTAATAAACTGAGCATGAATTATAACAGGATTGAGTTTGGTTATAACCGTACTGTGTGATGCTGACTCCTTTATGGCATTGATAAACATGTCGCAGGCTGCATCACCGTTGGCATGGCAGATAATCTGTGTCTCTTTGCTTACCGCCGTTTCAACAGCTCTGGAAAGCTCCTCATTTGACATAGTGCACATCCCACGTTCAGATGTGCCTGTGTATGGTTTATTCATATAGGCTGTTTTAATCTGGGGCGAACCGTCAAGGAAAACCTTTATTCCGCCAAGCTTGAAATGTCCTTTGTAATTTTTAATATGACATTCAAAGGCTTTTTCAATGTCAGACAGGTCTTTTAAAGAAGCGTAGCCGACTATATCTATTTTTAGTATTTTGCTTTTTAAAAGCAGCTGGTAGAGCGGTATAAGTTCTTTTACAAACATTCCTTCCTGTGCTGTTGTGATTCCGTAAGACAGATAAAGTTCCTGTGTCCTTTTAAAGGATTCAAGTATTTCCTGTTCATCAGGCAAAGGTATGTTCATTACAGCATTTATAAACTCATTCTCAGCCATATAACCGTTCTCAGTGGCTTCTGTCAGCCCAAGCTCTTTTAATGCAAATGAGTTGAATATGCCGCTGTGTCCGGATTTGTGCTGTATTACTACAGGATTATGTGGTGAAACAGAATCAATTAATTTTTTGTCAGGGTGGCTTTTTTCAGCTAAACTGTTCTGGTCATAGCCGCGGAGGCTAATCCACTTTCCGTGTGAAGGATTATTTTTAGTGATGTGCTCTTTGATTTTGTTTAATATGTCGTCAATTGATTTGCATTCCTCAAGTGAGGGCTGCAAGAATGATACGGCGCAGGAAGCAAAATGGCTGTGAGAATCAATAAACGCAGGCATCATTGTCTTTCCGCCAAGGTTCACCTTCTCGGCTTCTGGATGAGCGGTTGACAGCTTTTCAAACATGCCGGTTTCAGTTATTTTTCCTCCGCTGACTAAGACTGCCTGTGTATAAATGTTTTCAGCCATTGTGAGGATTTTTCCGTTATAAAATATTTTTTCCATAGTTGCTCCTTTCTAATTTAAGCTGGGTATGCCTTAAAAATATTCTTGACTTTTAACATGATTTTATCCAATAATATAATTTATTATATTTTATTATTTCAGTACATGTATTCATTTCTTGAATTAAAATGCGTAATGTTGTAAAATATCAATAGAAAAATTCAGGAGATGATAAAATGTCAGTGCTGGTTTTAGGCGGAGCAGGATATATAGGTTCACATACTGTTTATGAGCTTGTGGATAACGGATATGATGTTATAGTGGCGGATAACCTTTCAACAGGCCATATAGAAGCTGTTCATGAAAAGGCAAAGTTTTATAGAGGCGATATAAGAGACAGAAATTTTCTGAACAGTATTTTTGACAATGAGAATATTGAAGGTGTTATTCATTTTGCGGCGTATTCACTGGTTGGGGAAAGCATGCAGGAGCCGATGAAGTATTATGACAATAATCTTTATGGTACTATAGTGCTTTTGGAGTGTATGGAAAGGTACGGCGTTAAAAATATCGTCTTTTCTTCAACAGCTGCGGTTTATGGTGAGCCGGAAAATATTCCTATACTTGAAAGCGATGCTGCAAATCCAACAAACACATATGGTGAGACAAAGCTTTCAATGGAAAAAATGATGAAATGGCAGTCACAGGCAAAAGGTCTTAATTTTGTTGCTTTAAGGTATTTTAATGCCTGCGGAGCGCATGCAAGCGGCAAAATTGGTGAGGACCATTCGCCAGAAACTCACCTGATTCCAATTATACTACAGGTACCAAATAAGAAAAGAGAGTTTATAACTGTCTTTGGCAGTGATTATGATACTCATGACGGAACATGTATCAGGGACTATGTGCATGTGACAGATTTGGCAAGAGCACATATACTGGCCTTTGAGTATCTGCTTAACGGCGGAAAAAGCGATGTATTTAATCTTGGCAGCGGGTTTGGGTTTTCGGTATCTGAAATAGCTGCGGCTGCCAGAAAAGCCACTGGATTTGATATACCGTCAAAAACCGGCCCAAGGCGGGCAGGGGACCCTGCTAAACTGGTAGCTTCAAGCGAAAAAGCAAAAACGGTTCTTGGCTGGAAGCCGGAGTTTGACAATATAGATACCATAATTAAAACAGCGTGGCAATGGCATAAGTGTCACCCCGAAGGGTATGCTGAGGTAAAATATTAAATTGACAAATACTCATATAGAATGTAAAATATAAACGTTGCAGGCGGATATGGCGGAATTGGCAGACGCGCTGGATTTAGGTTCCAGTCCGAGAGGGTGCAGGTTCAAGTCCTGTTATCCGCATTAAACAAACAGGCTAAAAGGTGTATGGGGGCGTCCTCCCATGTGTGTTTTTAAGGAGTGGCGTCTGGTAATTTATAGGCAGGTTAAGCATAGACCATGCTATACTTATGTAATATACAGCAAAAGACAATTATGCTTACTTATAAAAAGCATTTATTTCTGTTAGAGACAGTCGGTCTTTTGGTGAATTTATCGTAAAACAACTTATTTATATTGTAAAAGTAGCATATTGACACGGAATAATTAATATATTAATATATTTATATCAAACGTTGGCCTTATATAGTTTATTATTGATTTTAAAAAGGGGTTGTAAAAGAATATGCTTAACAGTCAAAAAATCAGGAAAGCGGGACCAGAGGTAGACCCGCTTTGGATTGGTTCAGGCAGAACGGAAAAGGACCTTTCCAAACCACAGATACTTATTGAATCTAC
Organism: Lachnospiraceae bacterium NSJ-143; assembly: GCA_022867625.1. Taxonomy (GTDB): domain Bacteria; phylum Bacillota; class Clostridia; order Lachnospirales; family Anaerotignaceae; genus Neoanaerotignum_A. The sequence continues at coordinate 224,463 of JALIFM010000004.1, read as the reverse complement.
AGCGGGAGACAGTCACCCCGGAAGCAGGCATTTATTGTCCGTGGCAGAGGCAGCGAAAAACGCTGTATACTCCGCACAGGCAATGCCAGCAGTGTATACAGTTACAGATATGTGCGACGGGGTGGCAACGGGGCATCAGGGCATGAATTATTCGCTTGTTTCAAGGGAAGTAATTGCTGGAATGGTGGAAATTCATGCAAGAGCTTCCGGATTTGATGGACTTGTAACTATTTCTACATGCGATAAGGCAACACCAGGGCATCTGATGGCGCTTGCGAGACTGGATTTGCCGGCAATCCATATTTGCGGCGGTTCAATGGCGCCTGGTCCGGCACTCATTTCTGCGGACACCTGCTATGAAACCAATCTGAGGGTTGCGGAAGGGAAAATGTCTTCTGAAGAGGAGTTGTATTACAAAAAAAATGCCTGTCCAAGCTGTGGGGCGTGCCAGTATATGGGAACAGCCAGCACTATGCAGTGTCTCAGTGAGGCTCTTGGCATTGCTTTGCCGGGCAGCGCCGTTATTCCTGCAAACAGTAATTTAATTATGCAGATTGCCTCCGATGCCGGTGAAAGGGTAGTACAGATGGTAAAGGAGGACTTAAGGCCGAGCAAAATACTTACAAGACAGGCATTTGAAAACGCCATAAAGGTGTTTGCGGCCATAGGGGGCTCCACAAATGCTGTACTGCATATCCCGACAATAGCAAAAGAGCTTGGCATAGACATTTCTCTCGGTGATTTTGAACGGCTTACAAAGGGTATACCGCTTCTTACAAGTATATTGACGGCCGGCAAATGGCCTACACAATTTTTCTGGTATGCCGGCGGTGTGCCAAGGATAATGATGGAGCTTAAGGATATGCTTGACCTTAGCCTTCCTACTGTTACAGGCAGGACTGTTGGCGAGAATCTTGAGTATCTTGAAAAAACAGGCTTCTTCCGCCGCAGTGCGCAGTATTTGGGAAACTATGGAATGAAGCCGTCTGATATAATCAAAAGCTTTGGCGACCCAGAAGACACTGACAGCGGAATAACAATATTAAAAGGCAATATAGCAACAGAAGGCGCTGTTATAAAGCACTGTGCTGTAGACAAGTCTATGTATCACTTTGAGGGACCGGCAAGAGTGTTCGACAATGAAGAAGACGCTGAGGAGGCCATATATAATGGTGATATCAGACATGGTGAGGTTGTTGTGGTAAGGTATGTAGGGAAAAAAGCCGCCGGTATGCCCGAAATGCTTAAGGCTACAGATGCCATATGCAATAAAGAGGAGCTTAATAACAGCTGTGCCCTTATAACGGACGGAAGGTTTTCGGGCGCAACAAGAGGGCCATCTGTTGGATATCTTCTTCCGGAAGCGGCGGAGGGCGGCTCTATAGCTTATATAGATGATAATGATATTGTAGAAATAGATATTAACAGTAAAAGTGTAAACATTGTCGGCATTAACGGCAATAAGTGTACACAAAAGGAAGTTGAGGAAGAATTTGCAAAAAGGCGCGGCACAAGGCAGCATAAGACATTTACGCATAAAGGCGTACTAAGGTTTCTGGATATATAGGTTTAACAGCTGATTAATTAAAAATAAGAGACAGTGCAGGGATTAATTCCGCTGTGCTGTCTCTTATTTAAAATAATAATTGCTGTTTTATATTTAAAGTTTATGTTAAAGAAAGTAATCCGGGTATTTCTCTTTCAGTGTTTCAGCTGTGCGCAGGTTGCAGTCATGGTGAATGTCAATGAGCCTTAGCAGTTCTTCTTTATCACCGTTTTTAAAGCAGCTGACCATTTCTTTGTGTTCTTGCAGTGAAGTTGCAAGTACAGTCTTTGAGTTATAAAAGTCAAGCATATGGAATCTTGTAGTGTGTATGTACTGGTTTTGGATTAATTCCCACGAACGTTTATGCCCTGCTATTGCAAACAGCTCCTTGTGAAAGAGATGGTCGTTTTTCACATAATCCTTTTGGCTGTTTTCTTTAACTGCCAGTTCCTGAAGTAAAATATACCTTTCGACTCTGCTGCTGATATTTTCGTTTTTCTCAAATAGGCTTAATAAAATTTCACGTTCAATAATATGCCGTACATAAACTATTTCACGTATTAAATCAATATCAATAAGTGCAACAAATGTGCCGCTTTGAGGATATATATCAATAAGGCTGGACTGCTTAAGAAACAAAAGGGCTTCGCGGATTGGCGTGCGGCTTACATTGAGCTCTTTGGCCAGCTCCGTATCAAGTATAGAATCGCCTGGCTTAAGCTCCAGATACAGTATTTTGTCAAGAATATTATCCAAAACATCTTGTTTTGACAAGCTGTTTCGGCTGTTTTGGGCCATTTTCATACCCCTTTCTGTGGTGTTTAATTTAGCAGTATAATAAATCAATGGTATCATAGTTTTATTATCATTGTCAATGACACTTGAGAGGGGAAACAGCGTGTAACCCTGTTTTTAACAGACTGACAAGAGCTGAGAGCATGTCTGCTATTCGTTTTGAAAAGTGATTTTTAAGGCGCAGGTAAGATTTTACTATTGTTTTATAAATGGCAGGTACTTGCGTTTTAAGCTGTTGTATAATGCCTGTTGCATAAAGTAATAATACATTTAGAGCAATTACTTTTGAATAGCCAATGGGGTGTATATATGAGCAATTATTTAAAAGGGCAGACAAGTCCGTATCTTTTGCAGCATGCGGAAAATCCGGTTAACTGGTATCCTTGGTGCGAAGAAGCTTTTGAGAGGGCAAAAGAAGAAAACAAGCCGGTATTTTTAAGTATTGGATACAGTACGTGTCACTGGTGCCATGTTATGGCACATGAAAGTTTCGAGGATTATGAAACGGCGGAAATACTGAATAAATATTTTATATCAATAAAAGTAGACAAAGAGGAGCGGCCGGATATAGACAGCGTTTATATGGCGGTATGTCAGGCATTGACGGGAAGCGGCGGCTGGCCAACAAGCATATTTATGACTCCTGAACAGAAGCCGTTTTTTGCCGGCACATATTTCCCTAAGGAGACGCGCTATGGGGTGATTGGTTTTAAGGAGCTTCTGTTAAAAATAAATGAGAAATGGCAGAATAGCCGGGAGGAACTGCTTCGGTCATCAGATTCAATTGCCGAAGCCTTTAACAGAGAAAAATCTGAACAGGTAAAAGCTGACGCTGGCATTATATCAGAGGCCATCGAATTATACAGACAAAGTTATGACAGTAAATTCGGGGGCTTTGGAAAGGCGCCTAAATTTCCGGCGGCGCATAATCTGCTCTTTCTGATGAAGCACTATGAAAAAAGCGGAGACAGGCAGTCGTTAAAAATGGCTGAACATACCCTTATCCAGCTGTATAGGGGAGGAATTTTTGACCATATCGGTTATGGCTTCAGCAGATATTCCACTGACAGATATTATCTTGTGCCGCATTTTGAAAAAATGCTCTATGACAACGCTCTGCTGATAATGGCTTACTGTAAAGCCTTTTGGCTTACTGAAAAAGAATTTTATAGAGAAATCGCTGAAAAGACGGCTCGGTTTATACTTCGTGAAATGACTTCTCCGGAGGGCGGTTTTTACAGTGCTCAGGACGCGGACAGTGAGGGCAGCGAGGGAAAATATTATGTCTTTGAGCCGGAGGAAATAGAAGCTGTAATTGGAAAAAAAGAGGCTCAGGAGTTTAACAGGCATTATTCTATAACCCGAGATGGGAACTTTGAGGGCAAAAGCATACCAAATCTTTTAAACAGTGTCGATTATCATGGAGGATTTGAAGCATATCTGCCTGAAATTTATGAATACCGAAAAAACAGATACACGCTTCATCTGGATGACAAGATACTGACCTCGTGGAATTCGCTTATGATTGCCGCCATGTGCTGGCTTGGGCGAGCCGCCAGAGGGGATAAGTTTTTGTCCGCAGCTGTGATGGCACAGAAGTTTATTGAAAATAATCTCTGCCATGGCAATACTCTTTTTGTAAGCTTCAGAAACGGTAAACACGGCCAGAGAGGATTCCTTGACGATTACGCCAATTATGTTTTTGCCCTGATTGAACTCTACGGCGCAAGCCTTGAGCAGGAGTATTTAAATAAGGCTGAAAAATTTCTGCAAAAGGCCATATCGGATTTTTTTGACCAAAAAAATGGAGGATTTTACCTCAGCGGCAAAGACAACGAGACACTGATTATGCGCCCTAAGGAATGCTACGACGGCGCTGTGCCAAGCGGAAACTCCGTTATGGCTTATAATATTGTGAGGCTTTATCAGCTCACAGGCGATAAGTCACTGGAACCGGTTTTGAAAAAACAGCTTGATTTTATGTCCGGTGAGGCCGCGGCTTATCCGGCAGGATATTCAATGTTTGTTTGTGCTCTTTACGATTATGTGGAGCCTCCGGCGGAGGTCACAGTGGTATGCAGAGAAAAGGACGATATAAAAAATATTCCTTTTATTGTGCCTCCTGAATGTGCTGTTAAGGTATTGTACGGACAGACAGACCAATACCGGTATATTAATAATAAAACTACCTATTATATCTGTAAAAACCATATGTGTCTGCCTCCGTCAAATGACTTGGCAGGGGTTTATGATAAACTTTAAAAGCAATTAAGATTATTTTTTGTTTTAATACGTGGTGCAGCAGCAAATCGGCAGGATAAAAATCCTGCCGATTTTTTGCGTAAATTTTATTTACCAGACTTTTACTTAGTTTTAAACAATGTGCGGTAGAAGGCTTTTTTTAAGAGTGCTAAAATGGCAGGGAAATCAAAAATTAAATAACGCATAAGAACGAAAGGAGCAGAAAATGTTAAAACTTGAATCCGTTAAGAAGGTATACGACGGTAAAACTGTGCTGGACAATATAAGCTTTGAGATAGAAAAGGGGGAAATTGTATCAATATTGGGGCCGTCAGGCTGTGGAAAAACAATATAATCAGCAGATATAAATTCAAAATACTGGCGGAAAAAAGCCAAAGAAAGGAAAAGATAATAAATATGAACCTGATGAGGGAAATGTACGGCAGCTGTATGAAATTTTTGAGGAAAAGCTGCTTGACATACTCAGTCTGTATGCGACACCTAAGAAAAGTGTTGCAGAAGCGGTGGAAAGGCTCAGGGCCAATGGGTTTTTAATAGGCTCCACAACAGGCTATACCGATAAAATGATGGAAATAGTTGTGCCGGAAGCAAAAAAGCTTGGATATTATCCGGATACATGGTTCAGCCCGGACTCTACAGGACATAAGGGCAGGCCATACCCATATATGGCGTTCAGAAATATTGAGGCGCTTGGCCTTAAAAGCGTTAAGGAGGCAGTAAAAATCGGCGATACGGTTTCTGACATAAAGGAAGGCAAAAACGCCGGTATGCTTTCTTTCGGCGTTGTGGTAGGTAGCTCCGAAATGGGCCTTGCAGAAGAGGAGTATGAATCCCTTTCTGAGGAGAGCAAAATAAAAGCCTGTGCAGCGGTATCAGAAAAATTTATGGCATCTGGTGCTGACGGAGTGTTTAAAAGCCTAGATGACTTTGCCGACTACCTGACAGGACAAGGTTAAAGTATAATAATAAGCCGGTTCCATATGCTTAAATGGAACCGGCTTTTGTTTACAGGCTATGGCCTGTTATTTTTGTAAGGACTTTTCATAGGCCTTTTCCTCAGGTGTCCTCAAAAGACCAAGCTGTATTGTAATAATAGCCGCCAGGGCGAGAAACATCTGGTAGAACGCATAGCGCAGCACATGCAGAGGCGATACGCCTACAGTGGAGCTTAAAAGGACAATCATGCTTGTGTGCGGGGCTACACAGAGAGACACACAGGCGAAAATATCAAGCAGGCTTGCCATGCGTTTTGGTGCTATTTTGTACTGGTCGCCTATTGTTTTGGCTATAGGCGCGGCAGTAAGTATAGCAACTGTGTTGTCAAGCAGCGAAAATGCCAGAGCGCCTACAAGTACGGCTATAGAGTATTCTGCGCCTTTTCTGGTTTTTACATGGCCGGATATGGCGCCTACAAGCCAGCTTATTCCGCCGTTCATCTGTACAAGGCCTATAATACCTCTTACAAAGAGGGCAAGGAATGCTACCTCAGCCATGCCTGTCATGCCTGAGCTTATTGCCTGCATAAATGTGGCGGCTGTAAGGCTTGATGTGGCAAAGCCGATAACTCCGGAAAGTATTATCCCGCATATAAGAACAACCATTACATTAAGGCCGGAAATGGCGCCTGCAAGTACGGCGATATAAGGTATTACTTTGATTAAACTGTATTCGGCCACGTCCACAGCATTTGTTACGCTTCCTCCGGCAAATGAAAATGCTATTATCGCCGCTATGGCGGCAGGAAGTGCTATAAGGAAATTCATTTTCATTTTATCCTTCATTTCGGCGCCTACACCCTTTGTAGCCGCTATTGTTGTGTCAGAAATTACGGACAGGTTGTCGCCGAACATGGCGCCGCCGAGTACGGCGCCCATTGTGAGAGCCGGATTGATAGCAGCGGACATGGCTATGCCCTGTGCTATAGGCGCCATTGTAACGACTGTGCCAACACATGTGCCTGTTGCGGTTGATATAAACGCGCCTATAATAAATATACCGGGAACAAGAAAATGTGTTGGTATGAGCGAAAGTCCAAGGTTAACCACAGAATCAACGCCTCCCATGGCACGTGATACTGATGAAAAGGAGCCGGCGAACATGAATATTAAAATCATCAGGAGGACTCCGCTTTCAGATGCACCTTTTGAGAATGCGGAAATCTTTTCATCAAGCTTTACGCCGGGGTTCATGGCAAATGCCACAACCATTCCTACAAGCAGGCATGCCAGTATGGGAACCTGTCCAAAGGGCTTTTCTGCTCCCTGAAATGTGAAAAACAGACCGCTGCCCAGGAATAATACAAGAAATACAACCAGCGGAGTAAACGCAAGAGCCCCATACTGCTTAACAGGGGCATTGTTTTCTGGTTTTTTTTGTTCGGACATATTTATGCTCCTTTCAGAATATAATCCGGGAATTTAATGTGACAGTCAATACAATTTATTAAAAGCGCACAGGGCCCAAAGAGCCTTCTGCCGAGCGTTCGTATGGTTTTACAGAGCTTTGAGAGCCTGTTCAAAGTCGGCTATCAAATCTTGTGTATCCTCAAGACCAACTGAAAACCTGAGCATGCCGTCGGTTATTCCAACCTTTTCCCTTGCTTCCTTTGGAACCTTAATGTGTGTCATTGATGCCGGGTGCTGTATAAGCGAATCGGGGTCACCAAGAGACACTGCTATTGCCGGTATTGTAAGATTATCCATGAGCTTTTTAGCGGCATCAAATGAGGACATGCCGTTTATTCCGTCCTTTACTACAAATGAGATAATGCCTGTGTACAGCCCGTTCATCTGTTTTGCTGCAATATCATAATCCGCGCCCATTGATTTTAATCCAGGATAGTATACCTTTTCTATGTATGGTGACTTTTCCAGATACTCGGCAAGAGCCATAGCGCTCTGGCAATGCTTTCTTACCCGCAGGCCAAGGGTTTTCATTCCCCTGATTATGAGATAAGCGCAGAATGGTGTAAGAGGTGTGCCGGTAATTTTGCCCATAGCGCGGCTGCGTACAAGTGAAATGTCGTCTTTGCTGCCGCATACAACGCCGCCTATTACATCGCCGTGGCCGTTTATGTACTTTGTTACGGAATGAACCACTATGTCTGCGCCAAGCCTGATTGGGTACTGTATTGGAGGAGGGGCAAAGGTGTTGTCTACTACTATACGGATATCATTATATTTAGCCTTAAGGGCGCTTATGGCGGCAATGTCTGTAACGTGCATTGTAGGGTTTGCCGGAGTCTCAAAATAAATCATTTTTGTGTTTTCCTGCACGGCAGCCTCAACGGCAGCCAAATCAGAAGTGTCAACAAATGTAGTGGTAATGCCTAACGACGGCAGAATCTCACGCATAACAACGTCTGTACAGCCATATACAGTGTCTCCGCATACTATATGGTCTCCGGATTTAAGAAGGCCAAGTATGGCTGAGCTTATGGCTCCCATACCTGATGAAGCTGATACTGCGTCCTCAGCGCCTTCAAGGAGGGCTATTTTTTCTTCAAACACACGCACTGTGGGATTTCCGGCTCTTGTGTAGTCATAGCCTGCCATTTCTCCGCTGAATACCTTCATGGCATGCTCAGTATCGCTGAATGTGAAAGTCGAGGTCTGATAAATAGGTGTCGCCAAAGCGCCATAGTCCGAATCCCTGCGGTAGCCGGCGTGGATTGCCTGTGTATCAAACTGTGAATTGTCAAGATTAATTTTGCTCATAGTGTTTCTCTCCTTTTATTTATAATTTATTATATAGGAACTGTCCTGCAATTTATATAAGCAATATACGTGCCAAAAGCTGAATGCCTGTAAATTCGGCAATATCTGAACATGACAGTTTAATCAGGCAAAAAATAAATGGGAAAAGAATGGAATTAACCTGTTTTTGCCTGTTTTTATGCTGATATGTTTGAAACTTAACTGACGGTATGATATTATAAAAACAGAATAGTTAATTTAAGTGCTTGTAATTTGGGGTTTTAATACTGGATTGGGGATTGGGGCTTGAAGAAGCATATAGGTTTGATTACAGAAAACAAAAGTGCTATTAAAGAATATGTAATGCAGCTCAACAGTGTTTTTGGTGACACTGTATCTGTTTCAGCGTCGGTTGTGGATGAGTGCATATCGTACGACTTTAAAAAAGAAACAATACTCCTTACGTCAGCGTACTCATCGGCGGACTTTTTTGAGCTGAAGAAAACGCACTTTTTCAAAGGAAAAACAATTATACCAATCAACCTGTCGCTTAAAAGAAAGCCGCTGTTAAGACTTAACACGTATTCCAAGGGCACTAAGGCCCTGCTGGTGAATGTGTCAAAATTGATGGCCGAGGAAACAATAACCCAGCTTTATCAGGCAGGCTACAGCAATATAGAGTTTATTGCCTATTATCCCGGCTGTGAGCTAAGGGAGCCGGTAGAGCTTGCGGTAACGCCAGACGAGGCTGAGTATGTGCCGGAAGGTGTGGCTGAGGTAATAGATATAGGGCCAAGGCAGATAGATATAATGACTATTGTGGAGCTTGCCGCCAAGCTTAACTGTGAATATATATTGGAGACAAACAGGTTTTTTTCTTTTTTCGAAAGGCAGATGAGCACATCAACCGGTTTTTCGATACTTATGGAGCAAAACCAGACCTTTAACCAGAAGCTGTCAACTATAATTCAGATGTTTAACGGGGGGATAATCGGCATAAATCCGTCGTATGAGGTTTTTGACTGCAACTATACGGCTGCGTCTATGCTGGGCAAAAAGCGTTCAGATATATTATCAACCAATGCTTCTCTGTTTTTTTCAATGTCTGCACTTGAAAAATGCCGTACCCAGCAGGTAGCTGTCAAGACAAAAACAAAAGCTGAAAATGAAAGGCAGCTTGATGTAACGCTTATTCCCATAATCAGAGGAATGAGATATTTTGGCGCCTATGCCGCAATAGCGTATTCTACAGATGAAAAAAAATCTAAAGAAGCATGTTCCTTTGACAGAAAGGGGCATGTGGCAAAATACAGGTTTTCGGATATATGCGGAAACAGCAGGGAGATTAAACAGACTATAGAGCTGGCTAAAAAAATGGCACGTACTGACTCGTCTGTGCTTATAACAGGCGAAAGCGGTACGGGTAAGGAACTCTTTGCCCATGCCATACACAATAACTCTGCCAGAGCCGAGGGCCCTTTTATAGCCATAAACTGTGCCGCACTTCCGGAAAATCTGCTTGAAAGCGAGCTCTTTGGGTATGATGACGGCGCATTTACAGGTGCAAGAAAAGGCGGCAAAACAGGTCTTTTGGAGCTTGCAAACAACGGCTCGGTTTTTCTTGACGAGATTGAGGGAATGGCGCCAAGCACTCAGCTTAAGCTCCTGAGGGTAATACAGGAAAGGGAGATAATGCGTATAGGCGGCGACCGTATTATACCTATCAATGTACGCATTATAAGCGCCTCAAACCAGGAGCTTCTGCCGCTTATAGAAACCGGTGGATTCAGGCATGATTTGTTTTACCGTGTTAGCACTCTGCCGCTTGACCTGCCGCCGCTTAGAAGGCGCAAGGAGGACATACTTATTTTAATAGAGGAGTTTAAAAAGGACTTGAATATTGTTTTTACACTTACTGAGGAAGCAAAAACAATGCTTATAAATTACAGATGGCCGGGCAATATAAGGGAACTGAGAAACTGTGTTGAATACCTTGGCTGCCACAGTGTTCCTGTTATTGAGGCTGAAAACCTGCCTTTTACTATACGGGGAGAAACCTCCGGAAAAAGGGCTGAATGCGGCAGGGTACACAGTATTGAAACACAGATACTGGCTGTGCTTGCAGAAAATTCCTGCGGTCGGAAGCTTTTAAGGGAAGAACTTTTAAAATATGGCATAACTGTTACAGAAGGACAACTCAGGGGAAAGCTCAGAGAGCTTAAGGACATGGGGTTTATCGTGTCTGAAACAGGCAGGGGAGGCTCAAAGATAACTGACAGGGGCATAGAGGAATACAACAAAAGAATTAATATATGAATTTAAGCGGACCGGGCTTTAATAAGGTCCGGTTGAATATTTAAGCAAGATTGGTTATAATGATTTATCAGTTTATTGGATTGCATGCTTTTGGCTGGCAATTGGCGGGTTATTTTGCAGGTATAACAAATGCTGACTGCATTTAGTGGGCGCATCAGGAGAGAAAACAGGTTGGTGGATAAATGATAAGGGTAAAGAACATAAAGCTGCATTACGGTGAAAAAAAGGAAAATATATTGATTAAGGCTTGCAGAAAGCTCAGGCTTAAGCCCGAAAGTGTACTTGATTACAGTATATATAAGGAATCGCTTGATGTGAGAAAAAAAAGCGATATATTTTACATATATACTGTTGACATTAAGGTAAAAAACGAAAGCTGGATACTGAAGAATAACCGTGACGCTGACATCTCTGAGGCGGAATATATACGATATGAATACCCGAAAGTTGACTTCAGCATTAAAGAAAGGCCGGTTGTGGTGGGGTTTGGCCCGTGCGGAATGTTTGCGGCGCTCTCGCTTGCCAAAATGGGTCTAAGGCCGCTGGTGCTTGAGCGTGGCAATGACGCAGACACACGGCTGAAGGATATCGAAAACCTCATGAAAAATGGGGTACTCAATATAAACAGCAATATACAGTTTGGCGAGGGCGGGGCAGGAACGTTTTCTGACGGAAAGCTCACATCTCGTATAAAAAACCCAAGAAGCCGCCATGTGCTTGAGGAGCTTGTGCGCTTTGGGGCGCCTGATGAGATATTATATTCACATAATCCTCATATAGGCACAGACAGGCTTGTGGGGGTTGTGAAAAATATAAGAAATGAGATTATAAGGCTTGGAGGGGAAGTAAGATTTTCGAGCCTTGCAACAGGTATAGAGATTGAAAACGGGGCTGTACGCTCCGTTGAGGTAAACGAAAAGGACAGGATTATCTGCAATGACATTATACTGTCTGTTGGCCACAGTGCCAGGGATACGTTTGAGATGCTTTATTCAAAAGGCGTAGTTATGAGACAGAAGCCATTTGCTGTTGGCGCACGTATTGAGCACAGTCAGGAGCTGATAAATAAAGCCCAGTATGGCGATGAAAAAATGGCGGATTATTTTGGGCCTGCCGAGTATAAACTTACATATACCGCTTCTGACGGAAGGGGAGTTTATACGTTCTGTATGTGTCCCGGAGGTTATGTTGTTCCGGCCGCCAGCGAAAAGGGGCTGCTTGCTGTAAATGGCATGAGCTATTACAGCCGTAATGGAAAAAGTGCCAACAGCGCGCTTCTGGTGCAGGTAAACCCGGAAGATTTTGGTACAGACCACCCGCTTGGAGGAATGTATTTTCAAAGGGAATTGGAAAAACGTGCCTTTGATATGGCAGGTGGCGGGTATTTTGCCCCTGCGCAATTTGCAGGTGATTTTTTAAGCGGCAATAAAAGTGCGAATATAAACAGCATTTTAACAACATACCGCCCTGGAATAAAAATGTGCGACTTAAATGAGCTGTTTCCAGACTTTGTCTCTGAAGCCATGCGGGAAGCCATACCGGCTATGGGGCGTAGGCTTAAGGGGTTTGATAATGAAAAGACACTTCTTATAGCACCTGAAAGCCGCAGCTCATCGCCTGTAAGGGTGGAGCGTGATATAAAGACAGGACAGAGCGTTTCAGCAGCTGGGCTTTATCCTTGCGGCGAGGGTGCCGGATATGCGGGAGGTATTATTTCAGCTGCCGTTGACGGAATATGTACTGCCGAAATGCTTGTAAAGAGATACAATATATAAATCGAATATTTTTTATTATGCTTTTTCATCAGGCCCAACTTTCGTTTTAAATGAAAGCTGGGCTTTTTATTTACGGATTTGTGATGTGAATAACTGTATTATCAATGTGCGGTAATATGGATATAAAAATCGTTTTTATGGATATTGGTGGATAAAAGGCGGTTAAACACTGAATAATCGGTGCTTAACGCATCAAAAAAAATCCTAAATTGTGTATGAACGCTTGTATTTTTATTACATTTATATTACAATGTGGATAAAAGTGGAGCGAAGTGGGTTTAAGTGGATAAATGAATTACAAAATCCCATTTTGCCGGTGTTGTTTTTGCAGAATGAACGGTGGTGATTTCCGATGCTTATAGGTGAATACCAGCATAATATAGATGCCAAGGGCAGAATAATTGTGCCTTCAAAGCTCAGGGAATCACTGGGTGAAAAATTTGTGGCTACAAAGGGCCTTGATAACTGCCTTTTTGTGTATCCCATGGAGAGATGGGAAGCCCTGGTGGAAAAATTAAAGTCTCTGCCCTGGACAAACAATGACGTAAGGCGGTTTGCCAGGTTTTTTACCTCCAGCGCCGCTGAATGTGAGATAGACGGACAGGGAAGGATACTTATTCCGCCTAACCTAAGGGAGTACGCAAGCCTTGAAAAACAGATAGTATCTATTGGTGTTGTTGACAGGGTTGAAATATGGAATAAGGAAAAATGGGAAAGCTACAACAACGAGGAAAACTTTGTTGACAACGGCCTCGCTGAAAAAATGGCCGAGCTCGGTATATAAGGAAGTGTTTAAATGGAGTTTCGTCACGTTTCTGTGCTGCTCAATGAGTGCATAGAAGGGCTTAATATAAAAGAAGACGGGGTATATGTTGACGGCACTCTTGGCGGAGGCGGGCATTCGTTTGAGATAGCCCGAAGGCTTGGAAAGGGCGGAAGGCTTATAGGCATAGACCAGGATACAGACGCCATTAATGCCGCCAGAGAAAGATTGAGTGAGTTTGGGGATAAAATTACTTTTGTCCATGACAATTTTGAGAATGTAAAGGAAATATTTAAAAATCTCGGACTTGAGAAGGCCGACGGGTTTTTGATTGACATAGGAGTTTCATCGTTTCAGCTTGACGAGGCCGAAAGAGGTTTTTCGTACATGCAGGACGCACCGCTTGATATGCGCATGAACAGTGAAAGCGAGCTGTCTGCCTATGATGTGGTAAACAGCTATTCTGAGGAGGCGCTTGACAACGTTATTTTTAAGTACGGCGAGGAACGCTGGGCAAAGAGAATAGCACAGTTTATTGTTAAGGAAAGAGAAAACAAGCCGATTGAGACTACGTTTGAGCTTGTGGATATTATAAAAAAGGCTATACCAAAGGGAGCAAGAAAGGACGGGCCTCACCCGGCAAAAAGGACATTTCAGGCTATAAGGATTGAGGTAAACAGGGAGCTTGAGATATTGGAAAAGACAATTGATGATATGACAGACCTGCTTAATACTGAAGGCAGGCTGTGTGTCATAACATTTCACTCCCTTGAGGACCGGATAGTCAAAAACGCTTTCAGAAAACAGGAAAACCCATGCACATGCCCTCCGGAGTTTCCGGTATGTGTCTGCGGTAAAAAGCCGAAGGGAAGAATAATAACAAGAAAGCCAGTGCTGCCGTCTTCTGAGGAATTAAAAGAAAACCACAGGTCGAGAAGCGCAAAATTGAGGATTTTTGAAAGAAGATAAACTACAATAAAAGGCGGGGATTTATATGGCTAAAAGATACAGAAATACATATTCTTCTGCGGAGTATAATACTTCAAGCAACGCCTATGCTTACGACCATGAGATTTATGAGGAGGATGACAGACGCCTTGCTGAAAGGCTTAAGGCGGAACGCGAGGCGGAAGCGTTAAGGAAAAAAAGCTTTGTTCACAGGGCCAAATTTGTTGTGTCTATATTTTTTGTATTTGGCTGCTGTATTGTAACTATGGCGTCAAACGCTGCGGTGGACAAGCAGAGGGTGACAAACAACAGCCTTAAGGACGAGCTGAGCCAGATTAAAAATGAGAATATAATACTCCAGTCAAAAATTACAGAAAACACAGATTTGTCATATATAGAGGAGCAGGCCAAAACAAGGCTTGGAATGACAGAGCCTCAGCCATACCAGATTTATTATATAGATGTGCCTAAGCAAAGCTATACAGTGCAGTATGAAGCTGAGGGCGAGGAAAAGAAAGAGGAGTTCGGAGTAACAAAGTTTTTTGGCGTTGTAAAAGATATGGTAAAACCTGAATAATTCAGTCTGCAAAGAAGTAAAGGAATGATTATATGGATAAGAGGAAAAGGATAAAAAGTAGACTAATTTTTATCCTTTTTGTGTTAATAGCGTTATTTGCGGCGTTGGGAGCAAGGGTGTTTTACTTAAAGAGCGTACACGGAGAGGAATATGAGACTGCGGCAAAGCAGCAGCAGGTAAGCCGTTACGACTCAATAATCTCTCCCAACAGAGGGGCTATTGTTGACAGAAACAGTCAGCCGCTGGCTATAAGCACAAGGGTATATAATGTAATTATGGATGTACGGGTTCTGTCTGAATTTAAAGCGGAGGAACAGGAAAAGACTGTAAATGCCCTGAGCGAGGTTCTGGGCCTTGACGGAGGGGAGCTTAGAGGATATCTTGCTAAGGACCCGGCTACAGGAAAGCCTGCCCTTGATACAAACTGGAAGGTATTGGCTAAAAAACAGCCTCCTGAGGTTAAGACAAAGCTTGAGGAAAAAGACGTAAAGGGCATTGTATTTGAAAACGACACCAAGCGCAGGTATCCGGCGGGAAGCCTTGCCGCACAGGTGATAGGGTTTACAGGAAACATAAATTACGGACTGGAAAAACAGTATGACACAGAGATGAGCGGCGTTCCGGGCAGGTCGTTTATTACATATGACGGTACGAGCGGAGCTATACAGCAGGAAGTGCCGGCTCAGGATGGAAACACTATAGTCACCACACTTGATTACACAATACAGACCTACGCCGAGGAGGCGGTAAAGCAGGCTATGGCTGACTACAACCCCGAAAACGCCGCGGCTATTGTTATGAACCCGCAGACCGGAGAGGTGCTGGCTATGGCTTCGGGGCTCAAGTTTGACCCTAACGACCCAATGGCTGTGCCGGAAGGGTACGATGAGGCGCAGTGGAATGCGATGCCGAGTGAAGAAAGAAACAAAGTAATGGCAAATATCTGGAAAAACTTCTGTATATCAAGCACTTATGAGCCGGGCTCAATATTCAAGCCATGTGTTGCTGCTGCGGCCATTGAAGAAGGCATAATTAAAAATTCTGATACATTTTACTGCGGCGGAAAAAAGAATGTAGCCGGCACTGACATATCATGCCATTTAAGGTCAGGTCACGGCACACTTTCCATTGAGGGGATAATAGCCAATTCCTGCAACGTGGGAATGATGGATATAGCTGAAAAAATGGGTGTCGGTATTTTTTATAAATACCAGAAGAATTTTGGCATAGGTGAAAAAACCGGAATTGACCTTCCAGATGAGATTGACGCTTCAAGTCTTATGTACAGCGAGGACGCCATAAGGAGTACGGAGCTTGCCACAATGTCATTTGGCCAGTCGTTCAACACCAACACATTACAGATACTGAATTCTGTTGCGGCTGTTATTAACGGCGGAAACCTTATGAGGCCTTACATTGTTTCACAGATAGTTGACCCGGACGGAAATGTGGTTAAGGAGACAAAGCCTGAGGTTATCAGAAAAGTGCTGTCTCAGGAAACTTCCGACATAATGCGCAGGGATATGATTGCCACAGTCGAGTACGGTACGGGAAAGAAGGCCAAGATTGAGGGCTATACATTCGGCGGAAAAACCGGCACTGCACAGCAGGCTCCAAGAAGCGAGGAAAAATACACAGTTTCGTTTATAAGCTTTATTCCAGCTGAAAATCCTCAGTATATGGCAATTACCCTTATACATAAGCCGGAATTTTATGCCGACGGCGTGACAACAGTGGCGCCTATAATGAAAAGCCTTATGGAAAAAATCATAAAATATGCGAATATTGAGCCGAGCTATGAGACTGAAAATATACATACCGATGATGAGGAAAAGGTAGTTGTGCCTGACTATACAGGCAGTGCGCTTTTTGACACGCTTTCTGACCTTGACAGCAAGGGGCTGAGCTATGAGGTTGTTGGAAGCGGAAGCAATGTTGTCAACCAGGCGCCTCACGGCGACACAGAAGTAAATGTCGGCTCTAAGGTGCTTATATATGTTGAAAAGGGCGAAGGTGAGCAGACAACTGTCACTGTACCTGACTTAAAGGGAAAGAACTTTGAGGAAGCAAAGAATACTCTTGAAAGCTCCGGCTTTGTTGTGCTGGCTGAGGGGCCTGAGGACGGTGTGGTGCAAAAAACAACACCTGCTTATGGCGTTTCGGCTGAGGAAGGCACTGAAGTTAAGCTTATAATGACGGAAAAAGAAGAAGGCGAAGAAAGTTAAATAATATTTTACTGTGACAAAAAGAACATAAAAAATACACCGCTCCAATAAAATTTATAAAAGACTTTTATGGAGCGGATGATTTATATATGGAAAAGATTTCTGTAAAGATTAAAAAGAAGCTTGCTTTCTGCCTTATAGCCACACTCCTGCTTGGAGTATTTCTGATTGGGCGGCTGATATACATAGAAATTTTTGATGCTGGATTTCTTCAGCCTCTGGCTTATGAGCAGCAGTCAAGAGATAGGCTTATATCTCCGGTAAGAGGCAGTATACTTGACCGTAATAATGTTGGCATAGCTGTTACAGAATCTGTGTGTTCTGTAAGTGCGGTTCCTGTGCAGGTTATAGACAAGGAGGAAACAGCCACATATTTATGCGGTGTTTTGGATTTGGAATATGACGACACAATGGAAAAGCTTTCAAAAAATGTAGCGCTTGTACGCCTCAAATCCAAGGTTGATATGGATACGGCACAGCAGATAAGGGAAAAAATGCTTCCGGGAATAAATGTTGACGAAGATGTTAAACGTGTTTACCCGTTTAAAAACCTGGCGGCGCAGGTAATAGGTTTTTCGGGCAAGGACAATCAGGGTGTAACCGGCCTTGAAGCCAAGTATGACTCATATCTTGCCGGAAAGCCGGGAAAGATACTG
Source organism: Lachnospiraceae bacterium NSJ-143 (assembly GCA_022867625.1). GTDB lineage: Bacteria > Bacillota > Clostridia > Lachnospirales > Anaerotignaceae > Neoanaerotignum_A. The sequence continues at coordinate 206,905 of JALIFM010000004.1, read as the reverse complement.
ACAGTTACTGACTCAAGGGGAGTAAAGATAAGCGACGAGCAAAGGCGGATACCGCCGGAAAACGGTTATAATATTGTTACAACCATAGACGCGTCTGTACAGCGTTATGCCGAGCAGACAATATCAAAGGCGGTGGAGGCCAAAGAGGCAAAGCGCGGTATTATAATAGTGCTTAACCCTCAGAACGGCGAGATTTATGCCATGGCCAATTATCCGGATTTTGATTTGAATGAGCCTTTTAAAATTAACAGCCCTGAGCTTGAGGCGGCGTGGGATACAATGACTGAAAAGGAGAAAAACGACGCGCTCAACCAGATGTGGAGAAACACAGCTATAAATGATACATATGAGCCGGGAAGCACATTCAAAATTGTTACTTCGGCTACAGGCCTTGAGACAAAGGCGGTTAAGGTAGACGATACATTCACCTGCAACGGCTACTATACAGTTGGCGACAGGATGATAAAATGCTGGAGGTATCCAAGGACGCATGGACATGAGACTTTTGTGCAGGGTGTTCAGAACAGCTGCAACCCGGTATTTATGGCTGTGGCCCAGCGTATTGGCGCGGAAACTTTCTACGAATATATGATAAAATTCGGTTTTATGTCAAAGACTGGCGTTGACCTTCCGGGAGAAGCTGTGGGAATTGTCCATAAGCTGGAAAACATAGGGCCGGTTGAGCTTGCCACAATGTCGTTTGGCCAGTCGTTTCAGATTACACCGCTTCAGCTTTTAAGGGCGGCTTCAGCCATAGTAAACGGAGGAAACCTTGTTACACCACACTTTGCCAAATATGTAACCGGCGAAGATGGGGAGATAATCCATGAGTTTGAATATGAAAAGGGCGAGCAGGTTATATCTAAAGAAACATCGGACACAATGAGGATGATTCTTGAAAGCGTTGTATCGGTAGGTTCCGGCAAGAAGGCATATATCCCGGGCTACAGGCTTGGCGGAAAGACTGCCACAAGCGAGAAGCTTCCAAGAAAAAGCGGAAAATATATCGCTTCTTTCATGTCGTTTGCTCCGGCTGAAAATCCTCAGGTTATGGCTATAGTGCTTATTGATGAGCCGAAAGGGGTTTATTACGGCGGAACTGTGGCGGGGCCTGTGATGAAGGAGCTTATGGAAAACATACTTCCGTATTTTGGCGTGGAACCGGTTTATAATGAACAGGAGCAGGAAATGGATGAAACAAAAACTTCTGTTGTGCCGGATATTACAGGGCTTGACATTAAAGAAGCCAAAAAGGCCATTGAGGACTGCGGCCTTACATATTTTATAAATGGAGAGGGCAATACTGTACTGGGGCAGTTTCCGCTTACGGGCACTGAGGTAAATTATAAAAGCAGTATTATACTGACAGTTGGTGAATGAAACAATTAAATTTAATTTTTACTGACATTAATGTTGTATTGAGGAAAAATATGTTGTAGTATTTCTTTTTGGAAAATCAATTCGCACTGACAGCTTGAATGCTTTTAAATATATAACTGGAGGCGATATGCTTGAAGCTTTTGGATATGCTTGAAAATGAAAAATATGAAGTGTTGTCGGGAGATATCAATATAGATTTGACATCAGTTGAGTACGACTCAAGGCGTGTTAAAGAAGGCTCTGTTTTTGTCTGTATTTCCGGCTTTAAAGCTGATGGACATAGGTTTGTGGAATCGGCTGTAAACAATGGCGCTAAGGCGGTAGTAACTGAAAAGGACATTGCTGTACCAAAAGGCATAACCTGTGTGAAGGTACAAAACACAAGGCATACCCTTGCGGTTATGGCGGCCAGCTTATTTGGAAGGCCTTCTGAAAAAATGCGGCTTATAGGTGTTACAGGAACAAATGGAAAAACGACAACTACTTACCTTATTAAAAACATACTGGAGACACATGGCAGAAAAACCGGAATTATAGGTACAATACAGAACTGTATAGGAAACAGGGTGCTCCACACAGACAGGACTACGCCTGAAAGCCTTGAGCTTCAGGAGCTTTTCAGGGAGATGCTCAACGAGGGTGTGGACGATGTTATTATGGAAGTTTCATCGCACTCGCTTGACCTTCACAGGGTTGACTGCTGTGAATTTGATATTGGCATGTTTACAAACCTCACAGAGGACCACCTTGATTATCATAAAACAATGGAAAATTACAGAGATGCAAAGGCGCTGTTGTTCGGCATGTGCAAAGCTTCCATTATAAATATAGATGACCCATGCGGGGAATTTATGGTATCAAGGGCTGTTGGAAAGGTTCTGAAAACAGGAATTAATAATAACAGAGCCGACATTAAGGCTGTAAATTTGGTTATGAAGCCAAATGGAGTTGAGTTCGACATTGTTTTTGAAAATAAGACACACCATATAGTGTATAATGTACCTGGAAAATTCAGCGTGTACAACGCTCTGGCTGCTGTAGCCGCTGGTATATTGCTTGATGTTCCTATGGAAAGCATAATTAAGGGCATAGAAAGCGTTAAGGGAGTTAAGGGCCGTTTTGAACCCGTAAAAACGTATAACGGCATTACTGCCATTGTTGATTATTCTCACACACCGGACAGTCTGGAAAATATGCTCAATACCGCAAGGGAGTTTGTTAAAGGCAGGATAATAACTGTCTTTGGCTGCGGCGGCGACAGGGATAAGCTTAAAAGGCCGATTATGGGGGAGATTGCCGGAAGGCTTTCTGACTTCTGCATAATAACAAGCGATAATCCGAGAAGTGAGGACCCGCAGACGATACTTGACGAAATTGAGCCGGGTACAGCTAAAGCCGGCTGTGACTATATAAAAATATGTGACCGCAGGGAAGCCATTTTCCATGCTGTAAAAATGGCTCAGCCAGATGACTTTATAGCCGTAGCTGGAAAGGGCCATGAGGACTATCAGATTTTCGCTGACAGGACAATACATTTTGATGATGCGGAGGTCTTAAGGGAAGCTTTTAAGGAGATTGAAAAATGAGAAATATCAACATAGGAGAAGTGTGCTGTGCTGTTGAGGGGGAACTTTCAAGGTGTGGCTATGAGGAAAATATTATCTCCTCCATCACAACTGACTCAAGAAAAATTGAAGAAGGGTGTCTGTTTATCCCTCTTACAGGCGACAGGTTTGACGGGCATGATTTTATAAAGCAGGCCTTTGAAAAGGGCGCGCAGTGCTGCCTTTCGCAAAAGCCTGTTGAAACTGACAAAACAGTGATATATGTAAAGGATACAAAAAAAGCGCTTCTGGATATGGCAAGGTACTACAGAGGACTTTTTGATTTAAAGGTCTGCGCTGTTACTGGAAGTGTAGGTAAGACAACAACCAAAGACATGATAGCCTCGGTATTGGAACAGAAGTACAGCACGCTTAAAACCTATGGGAATTTTAACAACGAGATTGGGCTTCCGCTTACAATATTTAATATTGAGGACAGTCACGAAGCCGCTGTATTGGAAATGGGCATGAACAGCTTTGGCGAAATAAGCCGTCTTACCTCTGTTGGAAAACCGGATGTAGCGGTAATAACCAATGTAGGGGTGTCTCATATTGAAAACCTGGGAAGCCGCGAGGGCATACTGAAAGCCAAGTGTGAGATATTTGAGGGTCTTTCAGAAAACGGCACAGCAGTGCTTAATGCTGATAATGACATGCTCTCAACGCTTAAGGGAAAGGAAAGATTCAATACCATATGGTTTGGCATTGAGGATAAAAGCGGGTTTTACGCGGATAATATTGAGGAAATGGGAATTGAAGGCGTGAGGTGCACAATACACGCAGGAAATGACGTATTTGATGTATTTATCGGTGTTCCCGGAAGGCATATGGTGCTTAACGCCTTAGCAGCCGCGGCAGTGGGAAAGGCTTTTGGTCTTAATGCCAATGAGATTAAAAAGGGAATTGAAAATTTTAAACCAACCGGCATGAGAATGGAAGTGTCAACTGTGCCTTTTGGCTTTACTCTTATAAATGACTCATACAATGCCAACCCTGTTTCTGCTAAGGCGGCAGTGGATGTGCTGTCAAAAAGCGGCGGAATAAAAACCGCTGTTCTCGGCGATATGCTTGAGCTTGGTGATTTTGCGGCGTCTCTCCATTACGATGTAGGCAAATACACAGCTCAAAAGGGCATAGACAATATCGTGTGTATTGGGGATATATCAATAAACATGTATGACGGCGCCAGGTCTGTAAAAACTGAAGGGGTATATTATTTCAGTACTCTGGATGAGTTTTTGCAGTCCGGACTTGACAAAATACTTATTAAAAACTCTACGGTTCTAATTAAGGCTTCGCACAGCATGGCCTTTGAAAAAATAGCCGTCAGATTACGGGGAGTGAAATAAAATGGAATTTATGCAGTATTCCATATACGCGGTTATAATAGCCTTTATAGCGGGTGTAATATTGTGTCCGGCCCTAATACCGGTACTTCACAGGCTTAAATATGGCCAGACAGAAAGAAGCGACGGGCCTCAAAGCCATTTAAAAAAGAGCGGAACGCCGACAATGGGAGGAATCGCTATACTTGGCGCGCTTTTGATATCAAGTCTGTTTTTTGTCAGGGGCAATAACGACGGCCTTGTTGTGCTTGTTGTCACTGTTGCTTTTGGCGCTATAGGCTTTATTGACGATTATATAAAGGTTGTAAAGAAGCGTTCATTGGGGCTAAGGGCATATCAAAAGATTGTGCTCCAGCTAATTGTGTTTGTATTTTTTGCATGGTATATACATACAACAGGTGTGGGCACAAAGATATATATACCTTTTACAAACGGATATATGCTTGACCTTAATATAGTGTACTGGCCGTTTATGCTGTTTGTGCTGCTGGGAACAGTAAATGGCGTAAACCTTACGGACGGACTGGACGGGCTTGCCGGAGGAGTTACTATGATAGTAGCCGCATTCTTTCTTGTGGAGGCATGGGCTATGAGAAACGGAATATCGATGATTTCCGGAGCTGTTATAGGAAGCCTCTTTGCTTTCCTTATATTCAACGCCTATCCTGCAAAGGTATTTATGGGAGACACTGGCTCACTGGCTTTGGGAGGCTATGTGGCGGCTTCTGCACTGCTCCTTAAAATGCCTGTGTTTATTGTTATAGTTGGACTTATATATTTGTGCGAGTCTGTATCTGTTATAATACAGGTCTTTTATTTCAAGGCTACCGGCGGAAAGAGGTTCTTTAAAATGGCTCCTGTACACCATCATTTTGAGCTGTGCGGCTGGAGCGAGACTAAAATAGTTTTTGTGTTTTATATAATTACAGCCCTTATGTGCCTTATTGCATTTTTGGGCAGTTCATTTATATTTATGTAAAACGGAAGGAAGATTTATTCTATGGAAATCAGAGGGAAAAAGGCGCTTGTATGCGGTATGGCCAAAAGCGGCATATCAGCGGCAGAGCTTTTAAACAGCCTTGGCTGTGCTGTAACTATACAGGATTTAAAAGAAAGAAACGAGCTTTCCGGTATCGCTGAATTGGAAAATAAAGGTATAATGTTTTATCTTGGTAAAAACCCGGATGATATAATAGGTGATTTTGATTTTGTTGTCTTAAGCCCCGGAATACCATGCGACCTGCCGTTTATGGATAAGGCAAAAAAACTGGGTGTGCCTGTTATAAGCGAGGTTGAGCTATCATACAGGCTTACGCCGTGTCCTGTTGCGGCCATAACCGGAACAAACGGAAAAACCACCACAACTACCCTTGCTGGGGAAATGTTTAAAATGGTTTATAAAAACGCCGCTGTTGTGGGAAATATAGGCGTTCCATATTCCGGAGAGGTAATGAGGCTTACGGAAAATGATTATGTAGTGGCGGAGATAAGCAGTTTCCAGTTAGAGACTGCTGTAGATTTCAGTCCGCATATCAGCGCTGTGCTGAATATAACGCCGGACCATTTGAACAGGCATAAAACCCTCGAAAACTACATAAGCATGAAAGAAAGAGTATTCGCAAACCAAAGTGAACACGATTTCTGTGTGCTTAACTATGAGGATTGTGTGACAAGAAGCATGGCAGGCAAGACAAAAGCCAGAGTAATGTTCTTTTCTAGCGCCAGAAGGCTTGATGAAGGCATTTATATAGAAGGAAACAATATTTTTGTAAAATGGGGCAATATAGACAGCAGACTTATATCGGTTGATGAGCTTAAAATACTTGGAGTTCATAACTACGAAAATGTAATGGCTGCATCTGGTATAGCCATATGCGCGGGAATACCGTTGGATAATATTGTTGAAGTGTTGAAAAATTTTGCGGGTGTTGAGCACAGGATTGAGTTTGTGAGGACTGTAAACGGAGTTGATTATTATAACGATTCCAAGGGAACAAACACTGACGCCGCTATAAGGGGAATTATGGCGATGGTCAAACCATGCGTTTTAATTGGCGGAGGCTATGATAAAGGCTCGGAGTATGATGACTGGGCAGAAAAATTTGCCGGCAGAGTAAAAAAGCTTGTGCTGATAGGCGAGACTGCACAGAAAATAGCCGAATGCTGCGACAGGCATGGTTTTAAGGAATACTGCTTTGCAAAAAGTCTTGAGGAAGCGGTAAACATATGCAGAAATGAAGCTGTAAGCGGAGAGTGCGTGCTCCTCTCTCCTGCCTGTGCCAGCTGGGATATGTTTAAAAGCTACGAGCAGAGGGGCGAAATGTTTAAGGAGCTTGTCAATAATTTCTGACACGCAGGCTTTGTGCGGCGGTGTTTTAAAATTCAGTTTAAGTAATGGGGGAAACAAGGCTTGAGGACAGATAATGTAAGAAATATACGTTCGGTCAAAAAGCATAATGACAGCAGGCCAAAGCGAAAGAAGAAAAATCAGACTGTTGATTTTACACTTCTTTTTGTTATAGTGCTTCTTATCCTTTTTGGGCTTGTAATGGTATTCAGCTCAAGCTATTACTATACCCTTACAAGAGCGAAATTTAATAACGATATGTATTATTTTGTAAAGCGGCAGGCAGTATGGGTTGTTCTGGGCCTTATAGCCATGACATTTTTTGTAAATTTCCCATATAAATTTCTAAGGCGGTTTACGCTGCCGCTGTACGTGTTTACAAACATCTGCCTTGTGCTGGTGCTTATTATAGGTCAGGATATGAACGGTTCAAAAAGGTGGCTTGGAGTTGGGCCAATTGGCTTTCAGCCTTCAGAAGTTGCCAAGATTGCTGTTATAATGTATCTTTCGCATTACATAGTTACACATAAGGGCATACTTAATACTACAAAGGGCTTTCTGCGCTGTTGTATGATACTGGCGTTGCCGGTAGTGCTGGTAGCTATAGAGAACCTGAGCACGGCTATAGTTATAGCAGGTATTGGAGGGGCAATACTGTTTGTGGCAAGCCCAAAAATCTGGTATTTCGTTCTGGCTATCGCAGCCGGCGCCGGAGGCGGTGCTCTGGCCATTATGCTTCCACAGTTTGCTTACAGGTTTGACAGGGTTAAATACTGGCTAAATCCGTTTCTTGACCCAAGTGATAAGGGTTACCAGATAATACAGTCGCTTTATGCTGTGGCAAGCGGAGGACTGTTTGGCCTCGGCCTTGGTCAAAGCAGGCAGAAGACGTATGTGCCGGAGCCGTACAATGATATTATCTTTGCTATTATCTGTGAAGAACTTGGTATGGTCGGCGCCGCTATAGTTATTATACTTTTTGTTGTGCTTATATGGCGTGGAATCAGGATAGCCATGAATTCAGATGACCTTTACGGCTGTCTTGTAGCGGTTGGAATTGTAGCGCTCATAGGAATACAGGTAATTATAAACATAGCTGTTTCCACTAATTCCATGCCTAATACCGGTATGGCGCTTCCGTTTATAAGCTATGGCGGTTCGGGGCTTTTGTTTACGCTTTCATCTATGGGTGTACTCTTGAATATATCCAAATATCAAAGAACCAGAAGGTAAAAAGCCCTTGACAAAAATAAAAATATTTAATAGTATTATATAAATTCATTTAAGCTTGATAAAAGCTGTGATTAAGAGGAGTATGCGGCAGAGCCCTTAAGAGAGAAAAACCCGTGGCTGTAAGGTTTTTTATGGTTAAACCGCAGAAGGTAGCTTATGAGCTTCCGGACTGAAATAATAGTAGGTTCGGACGGTTTGGTTCCGTTAAAGACTTAAAAGTGTCTGCTTTGGCAGAAATTAAGGTGGTACCGCGGGTTTTCGTCCTTAGAGCAAAAGTATATTTTGCCGGGAGGAAGGCCTTTTTTATTGTCAGGAGGTTGAATAATGATTAAAGAACTCGCTAAGGTTTACGACCCGTCTGTGGTTGAGGAAAGGCTTTATAACAAATGGCTTGAGAAGAAATATTTTCATGCCGAGATTGACAGGAATAAAAAGCCGTATTCTATAGTGATGCCGCCGCCAAATATAACCGGCCAGCTCCATATGGGACACGCATTGGACAATACTATACAGGATATTTTAATCAGGTGGAAAAGAATGTCGGGCTACAACGCGCTTTGGGTTCCAGGCATAGACCACGCAAGCATATCCACAGAGGTTAAGGTAGTTGCCCAGATGGCAAATGAAGGCCTTAAAAAGGAGGATGTCGGCCGTGAAGGATTCCTTGAAAGGTGCTGGGCATGGAAAGAGCAGTATGGAAACATTATACTTAACCAGCTCAGAAAATTAGGCTCAAGCTGCGACTGGGACAGGGTAAGGTTTACAATGGATGAGGGCTGTTCGGAGGCTGTGCTTGAGACATTTACAAGGCTTTACAGCAAAGGGTATATCTATAAGGGAGAAAAGCTTATAAACTGGTGCCCTAAGTGTATGACAACAATATCTGACGCTGAGGTCAACCATGAGGATAAGGATGGCTGTTTCTGGCATATTAAATATCCTATAGCAGGTGAAGCCGGAAAGTTTGTGGAGCTTGCCACAACAAGACCTGAAACAATGATTGGAGATACTGCCGTGGCGGTACACCCTGAGGATGACAGGTACAGTGACCTGATAGGCAAAATGGCTGTTTTGCCTATTGTTAACAGGGAGATACCAATAATAGCCGACAGCTATGTTGACCGTGAGTTTGGAACAGGAGTTGTAAAGATTACGCCTGCACACGACCCTAATGACTATGAAATGGGGTTGAGGCACAGCCTGCCTGTTGTAAATGTAATGAACGACGACGGCACAATGAACGAAAAAGCCGGAAAATATGAAGGTCTGGACAGGTACGAGGCAAGAAGGCAGATTGTAGAGGAGCTTAAAAACGAGGGCCTTCTTGTGCGGATTGAGAATATAACCCACGCAGTAGGCGTACATGAGCGCTGCGGTACTGTTGTGGAGCCGCTTATTAAAAAACAGTGGTTTGTAAAAATGGACGAGCTTGCAAAGCCTGCAATAGACTGTTTTGAAAAAGGCGAGCTCAGGTTTATACCTGAGAGGTTTGGCAAGGTTTATCTCCATTGGCTTAATAATATTCATGACTGGTGCATTTCAAGGCAGCTCTGGTGGGGGCATAGGATTCCGGCATACTACTGCCAGAATTGCGGACATGTTGTTGTAGCAAAAGCAATGCCTGAAAAATGCCCGGAATGCGGCTGTACTGATTTTAAGCAGGATGAGGATACGCTTGATACATGGTTTTCTTCGGCGCTGTGGCCTTTTTCAACACTTGGCTGGCCTGAAAAAACTGAGGAGCTTGAGCATTTTTACCCTACAAGCACAATGGTAACAGGCTATGACATAATATTCTTCTGGGTAATAAGAATGGTATTTTCCGGTATTGAGCAGATGGGAGAGGTTCCTTTTAAGGATGTATATATACATGGACTTATAAGAGACGAGCAGGGCAGAAAATTTTCTAAATCCCTTGGCAACGGAATAGACCCTCTTGAGGTAATAGAAAAGTACGGCGCCGACCCTCTCAGACTGATGCTGATTACAGGAAACTCAGCTGGAAACGATATGCGTTTCTTCTATGAGAGGCTTGAAAATTGCAGGAATTTCCTCAACAAGCTCTGGAACGCATCGAGGTTTATACTTATGAACCTTGATGACGAGGATAAAGACACACTGATTATGCTGACTCCTGCCGACAAGTGGATTATATCAAAGGTGAATACACTTGCAAAAGAGGTACAGGAAAATCTTGAGAACTATGATTTGGGCCTTGCAGCTTCCAAGATACAGGATTTCCTCTGGGATGAATACTGCGACTGGTATATAGAGATGGTTAAGCCAAGGCTTTATAACAAAGAAGACAAAACCAGAAAGGCGGCTCTCTGGACACTTAAGCAGGTACTTATAAACTCGCTTAAGCTGCTTCATCCTTTCATGCCTTTTATTACAGAGGAGCTTTTTACAAACCTTCAAAATGATGAAGAGACAATTATGCTCTCAAAATGGCCTGAATACCGTGAGGAATGGAATTTTAAGGACGAGGAAAAGGAAATTGATGCTGTAAAAGAGGCTGTAAGGGCAATAAGGAATGTGCGCGCTGAGATGAATGTTGTGCCTTCAAAGAAGTCAAAGGTATTTGTTGTATCTGATGATGAATATACAAAGGCTGTATTTTCAAGAAGCGAGGTGTTCCTTAAAACACTTGCGTATGCCAGCGAGATATTTGTTCAGGATGGCAAAAACGGCATTGAAGATGATGCGGTATCCTGCGTTATTCATAACGCTACAATCTATATGCCTTTTGCCGAACTTGTGGATATAGCAAAAGAGCTTGAAAGGCTTAATGGCGAGAAAGCTAAAATGCTTAAGGAAATTGAAAGGGTTGAAAAAAAGCTTTCAAACCAGGGATTCCTGGCAAAAGCGCCTCAAAATGTTGTGGATGAGGAGAAGGCCAAGGGCGAAAAATATAAAGCTATGTTGAGCCAGATAGAAGAAAGAATTGCTCAGATGAACAAATAAATATATGTATACACAAAAATCCGGAGCTTAAGCTCCGGATTTTTAACTTAATCCAAAAGCCGTGCCCTTGGGCACGGCCGGTATATAAATTAATTTAAACTGTCCAGATACTCCTGTACAAACTTTGAAGCATTGGCTCCGTCAGAGGCGGCGGTTATAATCTGTCTCAGATGTTTTGTCCTGACATCACCAACTGCAAAAACACCCGGGATATTGGTTCTTCCTGTTTCATCTGCAATTATATACCCGCCTTTATCCATATCAAGCTTGCCGGCAACAAGGCTCGTGTTTGGTATTCTGCCTACTGCTACAAATACAGCGTCACAGCTGATATCAAATATATGGCCGTCTGATGTGTCCTCAAGCTCAATTCCGTGAAGTTTTTCATCGTACATAAGTCTGGAAGGCTTTGCATTTAATATAAGCTCAATATTTTCAGTATTGCTCAGGAGTGATACATAGCTTTTGACTGCCCTGAGCTCATTTCTTCTGTGAATCAGAAAAACTTTTCTGCATATTTTTGAGAGGTACAGCGCATCCTCCGCTGCAGAATCGCCTCCGCCAACAACAGCAACAGTTCTGTCCTTGTAGTACATGCCGTCACAGTAGGCGCAGTAGCCTATACCCTTACCCACAAGGCTTTCCTCGCCTTCAAGCCCGAGCTTTCTCGGGTTGGCGCCTGTTGCTATAATTATTGAATCTGCAATAATTTCTCCATCGGCTGTTTCAACCTTTTTAGGCCTGCTTTCAAGGTCAAGGGATATAACCTCGCTGTAAAGGGTTTCAGCACCGAATTTTTCAGCGTTTTTCTGCATTTTTTCTCCAAGCTCAAAGCCATCTATACCCTCGTCAAACCCGGGGTAGTTTTCAACATTGCTTGTTGTTGCCATCTGGCCTCCGGCAGAGAGCATCTCTATTACAAGTGTTTTAATTCCTGCCCTTGCGCAGTACATAGCGGCTGTGTAGCCTGACGGGCCTCCGCCTATTATTACGGATTGATATATTTTATTATTCATTACAGGCCTCCCCGCTCTTTTAATTAAAGCTGTCTTTTTACCCAATCCTCAACGGCATTCTGGGAAGGTGGGCCTACAAGCTTTTCTCCATGTGAACCGTTCTTAAACAGCATAAGAGCCGGTATTGTGTCAATGCCGTATTTTTCAGCAAGCTCAGGGACATCGTCGATATTTACCTGTGCTACAGTTATCTTATCCGACATTTTTTCAGAGGTACGCTCAACCGCAGGAGCAAGCCTTCTGCAATAAACACACCAAGGAGCTGAAAACTCCACAAGAACAGGCTTTCCGGAATTTATTAAGCTATTGAAATTTGTATTTGTAACGTTCATAACTGCCATAATAATTCTCCTTTCGTATTAACAAGTATATTATATTTTTATCTTCTGATTTATATTATATCCGGATTGAAAAATAAATCTGTGATAAAAGTCACAAATACGGTTTTAATTTCTGGAATTTTAAAAATAAAAATATTTAGTTAATAAAAACTCCCATGACTTTTAAAGACATGGGGGTTTTTATTACGGCATATAGTTATAAATTTGGCTGACAGGCTTAAAACCGAGTTTTTTGTAAACCGGCTCGCCGTATACTGACGCCTGGAGTGTGAGTATTTCACAGCCGGATTTTTTGCCCTCATTTATTATATGCTTTATAAGCTCAGTGGCACAGCCCCTGTTCCTGTGGCTTTCCAGTGTGGCAACCTCGTGTATGCCTCCGTTTGCGCCGCAAATGTTGAGGAGGGCAGTTGATACAATTCTGCCGTCAGCTATATAGCCAAAAAACATGCAGTTTTTATCATTTATAAGAATATCAAATATTGGGCAGTTGACTGATTTATTAAAACCTCTCTCGCATGTATCAACCCATTCAGGCAGCCTTTTTTTGTCAATACGTACAATACTGTCGTTTTTATCGTATTCTTTTGAGCCTTCAAGGTCAAGTATCATGCCTTTCTGGGATTTGACAGGCTTAAAGCCTATACGCTCCAAATCATTGTTCAAGTCATTGTATACATCCTCGGCGGCAAAGCTTATATATTTTGGGCTTGTTGATTCTGTACACAGTGTCTTTATGCGTTCCAGGATTTTTTCATCACGTTCAGGCAGGCTGTTAATGTTAAGCCTGCTGTACCAGCTAAGTGATGTGAAATTCCTGTAAAAACAGAATTTATCGTTTTCTTCATACTCACGGTTTTTTTTAATGCTTGCCTTTTTTGACAAATCCAAAAGGCTTTCAAACGCCAGAAATGACGGTGTTCTTTCCATATGTGATTCCCCCCAACCGCAAATAAGCCGACAGTTTTAATTATTTCTTAGGCGGTATTATCTCAATCCAATATCCGTCCGGGTCCGCTATAAAATATATTCCCATTTGCGGGTTTTCAAATATTATACAGCCCATTTGTTTGTGCATATTATAAGCGGAATCATAATCCTCAGCCTCAAGAGCCAGATGAAACTCATTTTCGCCCAGATTATATTTTTCGGACCTGTCTCTTAACCATGTAAGCTCAAGTGTAAATCCGGTTTTTGAGTCGCCAAGATATACAAGTATCCAGCTGCCGTCAGGCGCCTCCTTGCGGCGTACCTCTTTAAGACCGAGAGCTCTGCTGTAAAAATCCATGCTTTTGTTTAAATCAAGTACATTGTAATTGAAATGGTTGAATGCGAACATATTTTTCCTCCTTTTATCAATGGTGGTGGTGTTCATGGTCATGCCCACAGGAACATCCTTCGTGATGATGGTGTTCATGACCGCAGGAACAGTTCTTATTGTCCTCCTCTTGTCCAGTACGGTAGCTGAACCCGTTTCTTGCAAATACCGCGCCGGCTTTGTCAATTATAAGAAGGCTCTGCTCAAAGCCCGCAGAATTATCAATACCGTCCTTTATATAATCCATTAGTCCATGTATGTCAAGTGAAAGCGGAAGGGAGCCAAGGAGCTTCTGCATGGCAGCCTTCCTTGTTGTGTTTGGCAGTGTGGCTGTGTATTGCCTGATATATTCTATAAAATCACCAATGCTTTTATTCAGATAATCATTTCCTGCCGGAGGCTCGTTTTCATCTGCGGCAAAGTCGAATATCTCTTCATTCAAATCATCGTAGAAGCACGAGCGTATAAATCCCTCTGTGGTGAGGGTTTTAATTGTTTCATCAGAAAATTGAGAAAAATCATCAATTTTCTTTAATGTTTCCATTATATCCCCGTTAAGTTCATTGGCCCCGTCTATAACCGGCTCAACATAGCCCTCAAGCAACTCCTTTACGGTGTCGTCAAAGGCTGTCTCGTTTTCACTTTGAAGCATTTCGCACACCTTGTAATATGTGTCTGAGTATGCGTAGTTATCCTCGCTCAGCTCGTCTATTGTATAGCCCATATAGAATAAAATAATAAGTGAATTTATATCGTTGAGTATTTCCTGACAGTAGTCCTCTATCTCGTTTAACGAGTCAAGCACTGTATTAAGCTTATCAAATTCGTTTTCAAGGTCCTCGTCAGAAAGAGAGGACGGCTTAAGATTGTTTCTGCTCTTTAAAAAATCGGCTATTTCTGGAAAGTATTTTCCATATCCTTCAGAAATCTCAGGTGCGCAGGCATCTTTGAATGATTGCAGAGAAAAATCGAGCTCGGTTTTTGGAGCGTTTAAAAAGGCTTCCGCAAGGCTTTTTTCAATAAGAGAAAAATACTTTTCCCTTGTCATATTGAGTGGAACGCATTCAAAAAGCTCGCCTATATAGTGTTTGAGCTGTGAAGGGCTTTCGGCGCTCTGTATAAACTCAATACAGTCGGTATAAAAGAGCGAAAGCTCAATTTTTTTATCCTTATTTGCCGGATCGTCGTGGTACTTTCTTACTGCTATTTCATCGCTTATCATGTTTGATATCACATTGAATTTAGCAAAATACCGGTATATTATGCGATATACAGTTATTATGCTGTTTTTCATTTCAAGGCAGCTTTCGAGCGCCTCTTTTTTTTGTGAGTCATCAAGAAGTACAGTGTCAAGGCCTACTGTATAGCCTTTTATTTTTTCTTTTAATTCTTTAAGCGTGCCTTCGGGTTGATAGATAGATGTAAAAGTCCTTTCGTTAGTTCTCTCCTCAACATGGCTTAAAAGCAAAAGAAGAAAGCTTCCTACTGTTTCGTTAAATATATATTTCTCGGATAAAGCGGAAATCCTGTTTTCTGTTTCCATTAGGGTTATCTGCTCCTTTCAGCTTAGTTAAAGCTATTATAATTCAGAATAATATTATTAACAATATTGAAATTTGAAAAAGGATGAATATGTATTTTTTTATGTGGAATATTATGTTTAACGTTCAGCAGCCGGACAGGCTTTAACAGTACAGAAAGTATGTCTGGTCTGGAGACTTTTATTTTAAGGGAGGATAACTATGGAATTTAAGGGAAGTAAGACAGAGAAGAATTTATTGGCATCTTTTGCCGGGGAAAGTATGGCAAGGAACAGATATACAATTTATGCTGAGCAGGCAAGAGACCAGAACTGTGAACATGTGTCCGATATCCTTTTGGAGACAGCCCACAATGAGTACGCTCACGCCAAAAGGGTTTTACAGTTTTTAGACGGGATTGGAACAACTGAGGAAAACCTTGGCGCTGCGGCTCAGGGTGAGCATGAGGAATGGGCTGTGATTTATAAACAGGCGGCACAGGACGCATATGAAGAAGGCTTTAAGGAAATAGGGGATTATTTTACAGAAGTGGCCAAAATCGAAAAGGACCATGAGGAGCGCTTTTTGTCTTTACAAAAGATGCTCAAGGATAATACAATGTTTAATGGGAACTCAAAGACAGTATGGATTTGCAGGAACTGCGGACATGTATATATAGGGGAGCAGCCTCCTGAGGTATGTGATGTATGCAAGTTTCCGAGAGGATATTTTGAACGCAAAAAAGAGTCCTCTAAATAATTATAAATCTGTCCCTGCCGGTATTATTCCGGCAGGGGAATTAATATGTAAATTTATAAAGGAGTTAAAATGGAATATAAAAAAATAAGGCATGCAATATTTATAAGCCGCCCTAACCGATTTGTAGCGTATGTACTTTTGGATGGAGCAGAAGAAAAGGTACATGTAAAAAATACTGGAAGATGCAGGGAGCTTTTGGTAAGCGGATGCAGGGTTGTTCTTGAAGAAAGCGAAAACTTACATAGAAAGACAAGATATTCGGTTATAGCGGTGTTCAAAGGCGATTTGCTCATAAACATGGACTCGCAGGCGCCAAACGCCGCGGCATATGAAGCCCTGAATAACGGGTATATAAAAGAGATAGGCAAAGTGGATTATATAAAACGCGAAGTAAAATATTCTGAGTCACGGTTTGATTTGTATTACGAAAAGGCGGGAAAAAAGGGGTTTATAGAGATAAAAGGCGTCACTTTGGAGCAGGACGGTACAGCCATGTTTCCTGATGCTCCTACAGAAAGAGGCACGCGCCATATCAGAGAGCTGATAAAGGCTAAAAAAGAAGGGTATGAGGCTGGAATACTTTTTGTTATACAGTTCAAAGGCGCCAAAGTTTTTACCCCAAACAGTGCTACAGACATAAAATTTTCACAGGCTTTGGCCGCAGCGGCCAGAAGCGGTGTGGGCATAATGGCTTATGAGTGTATTGTATCTGAAAAAAGCATGGTGCTTAATAGCAGCGTCCCAGTAATAATATGATTTTTCAGTACATAGATTGTATTAATAATCTATGAGAGGAACGGGATTTTATATTGTTTATCAGAGGATTCAAAAAAACCGTTAGCCTGTTTCTGGTATCTTTTTTTATAGTACATAGCTCAGTAGCGGCGAGGGCTGGTGAGGTAGATGCTGGAGCGCCGGATTTGACTTCGCCAAGTGTAGTGCTTATGGAGGCGTCTACAGGACAGGTATTGTATGAGAAGGAAAGCCATACTAAGCTTCCTCCTGCAAGTATTACAAAAATTATGACTATACTGCTGATATACGAAAACCAGAAAGCCGGTAAATTCAAATGGGATGATATGGTAACTGTAAGCGAGCATGCGTCATCTATGGGAGGAAGTCAGGTTTTTCTTGAGCCCAATGAACAGCAGAAGGCATCAGAGCTTACAAAATGTATTGTAATCGCATCGGCAAATGATGCCGCTGTTTCTATGGCTGAGTTTATAGGCGGCAGTGAGGAAGGCTTTGTAAAAATGATGAACGAGAGGGCACAGCAGCTTGGCATGAGTGATACAGTGTTTGTAAACGCCTGCGGGCTGGATACTGACGGCCATGTTTCAAGCGCAAATGATGTGGCCCTTATGAGCAGGGCGCTTATAACTGAATTTCCGGAGGTAAGGGAATATACCACAACATGGATGGATACAATAACACACAAAACGAGAAAGGGCGAAACAGAATTTGGCCTTACAAACACTAATAAGCTGATTAAATGGTATAACGGAGCCACAGGGCTTAAAACAGGTTCAACCGGGCTTGCAAAATACTGCCTGAGCGCAACTGCTGAGCGTGACGGAATGGAGCTTATAGCTGTAATAATGGCGGCGCCTGACAATAAAGCGAGGTTTCAGGAAGCGATGAAGCTGCTGGATTACGGGTTTGGCAACTATGAGGTTAAAAAGCTGTGCGATGAAGGCTCCGACTGCGGTGAAATACATGTTTTAAAAGGAAACATAGATTGTGTGCCTGTAAAGACAGCGCAGGATGTATCGGCACTACTGAAAAAAGGAAGTCAGGTTGATATAACCGAGCAGAAACAGGTTTATGAAAGCCTTAAAGCGCCTTTTGACACAGGTGAAAAAGCCGGTGAGATTATATTTGTTGATACAGACGGCAACGAGGTTGGAAGGACTGATATTGTGGCTGCCCAAGGGGCTGAAAAAGCCGGAATTAATGACAATTTTAATAAAGTGCTGAAAAAGTGGATAGCATGAAAGAAACAGGAATAAAAGAAAAAGCTCCCGTAAGCTTAACGGGAGCTTTTTTTAATGTTAATTATCTGTCAAAATAAGGGCTTTTTCCTGTAGCCGAAAGAGGTATGGCAAGTATCTTTAAGGTTTTGTCACCAAGTATTTTGAGGTTCTGAGCGGCTACGCCTGCCGAAAGCATAACACGGTTATCAACACGGTCATTTGCTGCTATAGATACTGCTGAGCCTATTGCTATGCCCAGGTCAATATCATCAAATGCGCAATGACCGCCTGACTGAGCCATTTCCTTGCAGGAACAATAGCCGCAGAAGCCGCAGTTCAGGCCTTTGGCGCCGCCTGTTGTGCCTATTAGCACCACAGCCTCGCTGTCCATTACATTCTGCGAATCCCTTTTATAAAACGGTGCACCGGTTTCTTCAAAAAGCCTTAACATTTCATTTGCCAGAGCATCTTTTTCATCGCTTGTTACTATACCTGTGACTATTTTATCAACACCCTTTGCTTTGGGAGCTGTTCTTGCCGCAAGGCACATTTTTTCTGCAGCTGAGAGAAGTAAATTTTTTTCAGCCTGATTTCCGCGTATAAACATTTTAAACACCTTCCTTTAAAATATTATGGTAAACAGCCGGCACAAATTCTTGGCTGCTGTTTAATTGACAGTGGCTCTAAAACAATAGAATTGAATTTATTTATTTAGTATAACATTTTTTTCTAGTTTAATCAATAAAACACAGTGTCAACTATATGTTAAGACTGTACTTGTGTGTGTGAAATGCAGTAAAGTTTGTTTTAAGTTGGATAAAACATTGACAAAATTTTTGATAGTTTTATAATAATTAAATAAAGGGATGTTTTTATGTCGGTTTTAAGGGGAATAAGATATGGAAATTAAATCTATACAAACAAAGAAAATCTATAAGAATATCGTCGAGCAGATTGTCTATCTCATCCGTGAGGGAAGCCTTAAGTGCGGCGACAAGCTTCCGCCGGAAAGAACGCTGGCTGAAATGCTTGATGTAAGCAGGGCGTCACTCAGGGAGGCTCTCAGTGTAATGGAAATTATGGGCATTGTAGATATAAGGCCCGGTGAAGGCTCCTTTGTGTCTGACTTAAACGTACAGCCTTTTTTAAGTCTTGTGCTTCCTCTGCTGCTCAAGGAAGGCAACACTGAGGATGACCTTATTGAGTTCCGTATGCTTCTTGAAATTGCCGGCATACAGCTTGTGATAAAAAATGCTGACAGCAATCTTGACCAGTTAAACGAGCTGCACGAGATACTGCTTGAGATGGAAGAAAAAATTGAGGACGCAGACGCGGGAGCGCGCCTTGATGTAAAATTCCACAGCATACTGTTTTCTATGTCAAACAACACTGTTCTGATAAAGGTCCTTGAGTATGTTGGGTTTATACTTGAAAGGACTGTAAAATTTAACCGTTCTGTTATTTTGCAGAAGCACGATAAGGCGAGGGATATTCTCAAATGCCATATGAACATATACGATGCGATATTAAAAAGGGATACTGTCCTTGCCCAGCAGGCGGTTGAAAGGCATTTTGAGTTTGTGCACCAGTGTATGTAGTGCATATAATGCGGCTGGTCTTAGCCCGGAATATTGTTTCCGGGTTTATTTTTTCTGCCGCATGCAGATTTTGGGGGTATAAATTTAAAATTTAAGGTGATAAAAATGTCTAAAAACTCAGGTGATATATTTAACGGATTCAGCAGGGAGATGAGCGATTTTCTTGTTGAGCTGAGATTTAATAACAACAGGGAGTGGTTTGACAATAACAGGGAGCGGTATTTCAGCCTGTTAAAGGAGCCAATGGATAGTTTTGCCCGGGAAATGAATGCGGAGCTGTGCAGGAGAACAGGAATAAAAACAATACCTTCCGTGTCAAGAATAAACCGTGACATTCGGTTTTCTAAAAACAAGGAGCCATACCGTGACCACCGGTGGGTTGTATTTAAAAGAGACACAGGAGAATGGAAGCATAAGCCTGTGCATTATTTTGAGATAGGAGCGGACTATTTTACAATAGGCATGGGTACATATGACGCTAAGCCGGCTTATATGCAGGCTCTCAGAAAAAAGATAGACTCTAATACTGCTGAGTTTGAGAGGCTTGTTAAAAGGTATGATGAAAGTATATTTAAGCTTTGCGGAGAAAAATACAAAAAAAGGTTTCCGGGAGAGAGAAGCGAAGTAATAGACAACTGGTATATGCGTAAAAATATTTACCTTCAGTATACATCACCTGTAAACGAAGCTGTGCTGACCAGAGAAATTTTTGATTTTTGTCTGGAGCAGTTTTTGTTCCTTATGCCGGTTATAAACTATATGAGCAATGTGAGCTTTTGACTAACAGAAAATGAGGTTTTGGTATGAATAGAAAAACGGCTTGTATTTTATATTCCGGCATATCGGTGCTGCTTATGGCTTTGCCGTATGGCGTAAATATGGAATTTTCGGCAGATTCGGCAAAATACAGCTATTTCAGCATGATGCCATTGGGCTATGGTAATTTTTTACCGATGATAACGGGTATTGTAGCAATTGCGGCGTTTATACTGACTGTTGTGAACTTAAAAAAGGACTTATCAAAACAGGCCATGATACTGTTTGTAATAGCTATTAACCTTTCGCTTGTGTCGTGGTTTATGTTCAGCTCTGTTACACCTCTGGGGGTAATAATATTTATACTTCATGTGGTATGTATGGCACTTTTAAAAAATAATTCATAAATCTACTGGTTAAAAAAATGTCCGGCAGAGTTCAGCTGCCGGACATTTTTGTACTTATGTAGTTAGTTGTATCAGTCGAGGAGGCCTTCTTCCTCAAGGATTTCAGCAACCCATACTGCGGCGTTTGCAACTGTCTTTGTACATCCGTTAGGGCCATGGCCGCCGCAGGCGATAAATTCAGCCTTTTCTTCCGGAATATACATTTTGTAGCTCTTGCCAAAAAGCTTTTTCTGTATTTCAGCACAGGTAAAGGAACCGTATTCCTTCTCAAACCTTTCAAGTAGCTTTCGGCCTATTGCTGTAGCCCTTTCTTTGTTGGCAAGACCTTCAGGCGTGCCGAAATTTTCAAAATCCCTGCCCAAAAATGAGCCGAGGGCAAGTATTCCGCCTGTGCAGGCGCCGCAGGTATTGCCGCTTGCGGCAACACCGCCGGCAAGAGCCGTAGCCGCTGTAAATGTTTCTTCTGTCACATGGCCGAGATTTGTTTTTACAGAGCCCAAAACACCCTGTGAACATCCGCCGTAAGTGCCTTCGTTGTTAAAACCTGTGTCGTACAATTTCTGCTTGAGTTCTTCACTTAACATTGTTTAACCTCCAAACATTAATTTAGAAAACCACGCTTCATAATAAGAAAAAAAGCCTTGACAACAAGGCCATATAATGATATGCTTATGAGAAGTCAGCCAAGCACCAAATAGAAAATGGGCACAATAGCTATGCTGTTAGTATAGCACAGAGCCCCTTGAAATACAACAGAAAAATTTTTAATGTAAAAAGTGCTGAAATTATTGCAGAAATTGCAGGCTGAAACAAAAAATATTTGGTGCAGTTTTTACAAAGTTTCTGGAAAATTTAAATAATTCCCCCAAAAACGACGACTTTTGTTTTATCGCTGATCAAAGGCGGTATAAACAAAGGTCTCAATTTGTTTGTGGGAGTAATTTTGTTTTTATCATAGTTTTTCAAATAAATCAAGGAGTGAGTAAAGCCATGAAGAAAAACAGGATTCATACTGTCAAAATGGGCGACAGTGTGAGAAAAAGCTACTCTACAATCAAAGAAGTGCTTGAAATGCCTAATTTGATTGAAGTGCAGAAAGACAGCTACAAGTGGTTTCTTGAAGAAGGCCTGAAGGAAGCTTTTGAGGACATTTCCCCTATCACCGATTTCAGCGGAAACCTTGTTCTTGAGTTCACTGACTTTTCTCTTGACGACGAGCCTAAGTATTCTATAGAGGAGTGCAAGGAAAGAGACGCAACTTATGCGGCTCCGCTCAAAATCAAGGCAAGGCTTAACAACAGGGAGCTTGATGAGATTAAGGAGCAGGAGCTCTTTATGGGTGACTTCCCGCTTATGACAGACACAGGTACGTTTGTTATAAACGGAGCAGAGCGAGTAATAGTAAGTCAGCTTGTGCGTTCACCGGGTATTTACTACGCTTCAGATTTTGATAAGGTAGGAAAAAAACTTTTATCTGCCACTGTTATACCTAACAGGGGCGCGTGGCTTGAATATGAAACAGACTCCAACGATGTATTTTATGTACGTGTTGACAGAACAAGAAAGGTTCCTGTTACAGTTCTTATAAGGGCGCTTGGTGTGGGAAGCGACAGCGAGATTGTTGAGCTTTTCGGCGATGAGCCTAAAATTATGGCAACTATAGAAAAGGACCCGAGTAAGTCCAGGGAAGAGGGCCTTATAGAAATATATAAGAAGCTCCGCCCGGGAGAGCCGCCTACGGTTGACAGCTCCAGCTCCCTTTTAAATGGTATGTTCTTTGACCCTAAAAGATACGACTTGGCTAAGGTTGGCCGCTATAAATTCAATAAAAAGCTCGCTTTGAGAAACAGAATCAACGGCGCTGTCCTTTCTGAGGACGTTATTGACCCAATGACAGGTGAGATTATAGCACAGAAAGGCCAGAAGCTTGATATGGGGCTCTGCGATGAAATACAGGACAGCGGAGCTGGGTATGTATATATTGAGTCTAACAGCACAGAAGATGAAAAGCCTAAAAAGGTGCTCACAAACCTTGCAGTATCGCTTGACCCGTTTGTTGCAGAATACGGCCTTACATCAGCTGAGCTTGGTATAAAGGAGAAGGTTTATTACCCTGAGCTTAAAAATATACTTGATGAATTCAGCACAAAAGAGGAAATTGAGGCGGCAATCAAGGACAGAAAGCATATCCTTATACCTAAGCATATAACATTTGAGGATATAATGGCCTCAATTAATTATGTTATTCATCTTGATTCAGGTTTTGGCAATGTTGACGATATAGACCACCTTGGAAACAGGCGTATCCGTTCTGTAGGAGAGCTTCTCCAGAACCAGTTTAGAATCGGCCTTTCCAGGATGGAGAGGGTTGTACGTGAGAGAATGACAATTCAGGACCTTGACATTGTTACGCCTCAGGCACTTATAAATGTGCGTCCTGTTACAGCGGCTATTAAAGAGTTCTTCGGAAGCTCACAGCTTTCACAGTTTATGGACCAGAATAACCCGCTCTCTGAGCTGACTCATAAAAGAAGACTTTCTGCGCTTGGTCCTGGCGGACTTTCAAGGGAAAGGGCCGGATTCGAGGTTCGAGATGTTCACCATTCACACTACGGAAGAATGTGCCCTATAGAGACGCCTGAGGGTCCTAATATCGGACTTATCAACTCTCTTGCCACATTTGCCAGAATAAATGAGTATGGGTTTATTGAGGCTCCATACAGACTTGTTGACAAAACAGGCGACCAGCCGAGAGTTACAGAGAAGTATGTATATGTAACTGCTGATGAGGAGGAAAACTACAATGTTGCACAGGCAAATGAGCCTCTTGACGAACATGGATATTTCCTCCATAAAAAGATAACAGGCCGTCACAGAGAGGACATTATTGAGGTAGACAGAAACCAGATTGACCTTATGGACGTTTCGCCTAGGCAGATGGTTTCAGTAGCTACAGCGCTCATTCCTTTCCTCGAAAATGACGACGCCAACCGTGCCCTCATGGGTTCCAACATGCAGAGGCAGGCGGTGCCGCTCCTTGTTACTGAGTCTCCTATTGTAGGTACAGGAATGGAATACAAGACTGCAAAGGACTCCGGAATCTGTGTTGTTGCAAAACGCGACGGTGTTGTTGAAAGAGTTTCTGCAAACGAGATAGATATTAAGACAAAAACCGGCAGAGATGTTTACAAGCTTATCAAATATCAGAGAAGCAACCAGTCGACCTGCCTTAACCAGAGACCTATTGTAAACCTTGGAGATGAGGTTGTGGAAGGCCAGATTATAGCAGACGGAGCTTCTACATCAAAAGGTGAGCTTGCCCTTGGAAAGAACCCTCTTATAGGTTTTATGACATGGGAAGGCTATAACTACGAGGACGCAGTCCTTTTGAGTGAAAGGCTTGTTCAGGAAGACGTTTATACATCGGTCCATATAGATGAGTATGAGGCTGAAGCAAGGGACACAAAGCTTGGGCCTGAGGAAATAACAAGGGATATCCCTAATGTCGGTGACGATGCGTTAAGAGACCTCGACGAGAGGGGAATTATCCGCATAGGAGCTGAGGTTCGCCCTAACGATATACTTGTTGGAAAGGTTACACCTAAGGGTGAAACTGAGCTTACAGCTGAGGAAAGGCTTCTCAGAGCTATTTTCGGCGAGAAGGCCAGAGAAGTAAGGGATACTTCACTCAGGGTTCCTCACGGAGCAAGCGGAATAATTGTAGATGTTAAGATTTATACCAGAGAAAACGGCGATGATGTTGGGCCTGGCGTAAATCAGCTTGTCAGAGTTTATATTGCCCAGAAACGTAAAATTTCTGTTGGTGATAAAATGGCAGGACGACACGGAAACAAGGGTGTTGTTTCAAGGGTACTGCCTAAAGAGGATATGCCGTTTCTTCCAAACGGAAGGCCTCTTGATATAGTTCTTAACCCTCTTGGTATACCTTCACGTATGAATATAGGCCAGGTATTGGAGATACATCTCAGCCTTGCAGCCAATGTTCTGGGCTGGAAGGTGGCCACTCCGGTATTTGACGGGGCAAACGAGATTGATATTATGGATACTCTTGAGATGGCAAATGATTACGCCAATACTCCTTGGGAAGAATTTTCTCAAAAATGGCAGCCTCTCCTTGAGGGTGAAATATATGATGAGCTTTATGAAAACCGTGACCACAGGGAAGATTGGAAAGGCGTTAAGCTGAGCCGTGACGGCAAGGTTGAGCTTAGAGACGGAAGAACAGGAGAGCTCTTTGACAACAGAGTTACAATCGGATTCATGCATTATCTTAAGCTCCACCACCTTGTTGACGACAAGATTCACGCGCGTTCAACAGGCCCATACTCACTTGTTACCCAGCAGCCTCTCGGAGGAAAAGCACAGTTTGGAGGACAGAGATTCGGAGAGATGGAGGTTTGGGCTCTTGAGGCTTACGGCGCGGCTTACACACTTCAGGAAATACTTACCGTTAAGTCTGACGATATAGTAGGACGTGTAAAGACCTATGAGGCTATAGTAAAGGGTGAGAATATACCTGAACCTGGCGTTCCTGAATCATTTAAGGTTCTCCTTAAGGAGCTTCAGTCGCTTGCGCTTGACATACGTGTACTGAGGGCGGATAAGACTGAGGTTGAGATTAAGGAATCTATAGACGATATAGACGACCTCAATGTAAATATAGACGGCTTTGAGAGAGGCGCAGATGACGAGGAGGAATATTTCCGCAAGAGAAAGGATTTCCATGTAACTGAGGAAGCGCCGGATGAGGCACTTACTGATATCCTTTTTGGCGGGGAAGAAGAAGGCGAAGCTGAGGAAGAAGAATACGACGACGCTATCCTCGATGAGGAGCTTCTTGATGATGAAGATTTTGAAGATGAGGACTAAGAGAGGGGAGCTTTAGGTAATGGCAGTTCAAGAACAGGGAATAGTTTTTGATTCTATTAAAATCGGCTTGGCATCTCCTGAGAAGATTCGCGAATGGTCAAGGGGCGAGGTTAAAAAGCCTGAAACAATAAACTACAGGACTCTTAAGCCTGAAAGAGACGGACTTTTCTGTGAAAGGATTTTTGGACCTACAAAGGACTGGGAGTGCCACTGCGGAAAGTACAAGAGAATAAGATATAAGGGTATTGTCTGTGACCGCTGCGGTGTTGAGGTTACAAAGTCGAAAGTAAGGCGTGAAAGAATGGGGCATATTGAGCTTGCGTGCCCTGTATCACACATATGGTACTTCAAGGGGATACCTTCCAGAATGGGGCTTATACTTTCAATGAGCCCAAGGGCGCTTGAAAAGGTACTCTACTTTGCGTCTTATATTGTTATAGACCCTAAGGAGACATCGCTTCAGTACAAACAGCTTCTTACAGAAAAGGAATACAGGGAAGCCTGCGATAAGTTCGGTTATGGCGCTTTTGAGGCCCAGATGGGCGCGGAGGCTATAAAGAAGCTCCTTCAGGATATTGATATTGAAAAAGAAAGCGCTGAGCTTAAAAAACAGTTTGCAGAAACAACAGGCCAGAAGCGTATAAGGATAATCAAAAAGCTTGAGGTGCTTGAGTCGTTCAAAATGTCAAACAACAGGCCTGAGTGGATGATTCTTGATGTAATACCTGTTATACCGCCTGACCTTAGGCCTATGGTACAGCTTGACGGTGGAAGGTTTGCCACAAGCGACCTCAATGACCTTTACAGAAGGGTTATAAACAGGAATAACCGACTTAAAAAGCTTCTTGATTTAGGCGCTCCTGATATTATTGTAAGAAATGAAAAGAGGATGCTACAGGAGGCTGTTGACGCACTTATAGACAACGGCAGAAGGGGCAGACCTGTTACAGGCCCTGGAAACCGTGCCCTTAAGTCGCTTTCAGACATGCTTAAGGGTAAACAGGGACGTTTCAGGCAGAACCTTCTTGGAAAGCGTGTTGACTATTCAGGCCGTTCGGTTATTGTAGTAGGACCTGACCTTAAGATTTACCAGTGCGGACTTCCTAAGGAAATGGCAATAGAGCTCTTTAAGCCTTTTGTTATGAAAAAGCTTGTTGAAGACGGAATAGCTCATAACATAAAATCTGCAAAGAGAATGGTTGAGAGGCTTCAGAGCGAGGTATGGGATGTGCTTGAGAGTGTTATTAAGGAGCATCCGGTTATGCTTAACCGTGCCCCGACACTCCACAGGCTTGGAATACAGGCATTTGAGCCTGTGCTTGTAGAGGGAAGGGCTATTAAGCTCCATCCTCTTGTATGTACAGCATATAATGCCGACTTTGACGGTGACCAGATGGCTGTCCATGTTCCTCTTTCTGTTGAGGCACAGGCGGAGTGCAGATTCCTTATGCTTTCTCCAAACAACCTCCTCAAACCTTCAGACGGAGCGCCTGTTACGGTTCCTACACAGGACATGATTCTTGGTATGTATTACCTTACACTCAGACGCGATGACTTTAATGACAGGTATGAGCAGGATGTAGTGGATGAAAACGGTACGGTAATTAAGCATGCAGGAGATTTGATTAAAAAGAGGTTTAAAGATGAGCTTGAGGCAATACTGGCTTATGATAACCACGAAATTAAGCTTCAGGAGATTATAGATGTAAGACGGACACTTGAGTTTGACGGTGTGAAAGAGTCCAGAATGGTTGAAACAACTGTCGGCTGTATCATATTTAATGAGGCTATACCTCAGAATCTTGGATATGTGGACAGAACAAAGGACGAAAACAAATTCAGGTATGAGATTGATTTCCTCTGTGACAAAAAGGCCATTGGAAAAATCATTTACCGCTGCATAAACCGCTGCGGCTCAACCAAGACAGCCGTTGTTATTGACAAAATTAAGGCCCTCGGCTATAAATTCTCAACAAGGGGAGCTCTTACGGTTTCAGTATCCGATATGGTTATACCTGAAAAGAAACCTGAATTCCTTGCAGAAGCGGAATCAGCAGTTGATTTGATAACAAAGAAATTCAGGCGAGGCCTTATGACCGATGAGGAACGCCATAATAAGGTAATTGAGGCATGGAATATTGCCAATGACAAGATTACAGAAGCGCTTCTTGCTGGTCTTGGAAAATACAACAACATATTCATGATGGCCAACTCAGGAGCCCGTGGTTCCAACGCGCAGATTAAGCAGCTTGCAGGTATGCGAGGACTTATGGCTAACCCATCGGGAGGTATAATAGAGCTTCCTATCAAGTCTAATTTCCGTGAGGGCCTCTCTGTTCTTGAGTATTTCATATCAGCTCATGGAGCGC
Organism: Lachnospiraceae bacterium NSJ-143; assembly: GCA_022867625.1. Classification (GTDB taxonomy): domain Bacteria; phylum Bacillota; class Clostridia; order Lachnospirales; family Anaerotignaceae; genus Neoanaerotignum_A. The sequence goes on along the minus strand of JALIFM010000004.1, from coordinate 179,084 downwards.
GTAAAGGACTTACAGATACGGCTCTCAGAACAGCCGACTCAGGATACCTCACAAGAAGGCTTGTTGACGTTTCTCAGGATATTATTATACGTGAGGCGGACTGCTGCCATGATGAAGAGCAGGAGGTTCCGGGACTTTGGGTTTCAGCCTTTACAGATGGAAATGAGCTTATAGAAAGCCTTCAGGACAGGATTAGGGGGCGCTGGTCAGTTAATGAAATCAGAGACCCTGAAACTGACGAGATTATTGTACCGGCTGATACTCAGATTACAATGGATATGGCGGAAAAGGTTGAAAAGGCGGGAATCAAGAAGGTTCTTATACGTACCGTACTTACCTGCCGCTCAACGGTCGGCATATGCGCCAAGTGTTACGGAGCCAACATGGCAAGCGGACGTACGGTTCGTATCGGAGAGTCTGTCGGAATCATAGCCGCGCAGTCAATTGGTGAGCCTGGTACACAGCTTACAATGCGTACATTCCATACAGGCGGTATAGCCGGAGACGATATAACACAGGGTCTTCCTCGAGTTGAGGAGCTTTTTGAGGCCAGAAAGCCAAAAGGACTCGCTATTATTTCTGAGTTTGCCGGAACTGTAGCATATACTGATACTAAGAAAAAGCGTGAGGTTACTGTTTCAAACCCTGAGACAGGCGAGACAAAGGATTATCTTATACCTTACGGTTCACGTTTGAAAGTGTTTGACGGCGACTATATTGAAGCCGGCGACGAGATTACCGAAGGAAGTGTTAATCCTCACGATATCCTTAAGATTAAAGGCTTGAGGGGAGTACAGGATTATATGATTCAGGAGGTACAGAGGGTTTACCGCCTTCAGGGTGTTGAGATTAACGACAAGCATATTGAGGTTATTGTGCGCCAGATGCTTAAAAGGGTTAAGATTGAGGACAATGGCAATACGGAATTCCTTCCGGGAAGCCTTGTTGACTGGCTTACCTTTGAGAATACCAATGCTGATATGGAAGCGCAGGGCCTTGAGCCTGCCAAAGGAAGCAGAGTGCTCCTTGGTATCACAAAGGCGTCACTTGCTACAGACTCATTCCTTTCAGCGGCTTCGTTCCAGGAGACAACAAGAGTACTCACAGAGGCAGCTATAAAAGGAAAGATTGACCCGCTTATTGGTCTTAAGGAAAATGTTATACTTGGTAAGCTTATTCCAGCCGGAACAGGTATGCCAAGATACCGCAATATAGGCATTGAGCCAACTGACCAGTCTGAAAGATATATAAGTGAGCTTGAAAGCATGTAATAACTTAAGCCCCGTGTACAAAACGCGGGGCTTTTTGCTGCAAAAAATAAAGCATGATTATCGGGATTGTTTTCAGTATTATAATCATGTTTAAAATTCTTATAAAAAAGGCCCGTCTCATACGAAACGGGCCTTAAGGTTATGTATAATTATTTGTTCATGTCAGCTATAATCTCTACCTCACAGAGAAGTCCCTTAGGTATTGATTTTACAGCTACACAGCTTCTTGCCGGTTTGCTTACAAAATATTTTCCGTAAACAGCGTTGAATGCCGCGAAGTCGTTGATATCAGCAAGGAAACAGGTTGTTTTAACAACATTCTCAAATGTAAGGCCGTTAGCCTCAAGGATACCTTTAATGTTCTGGCATACCCTTTCTGTCTGCTCCTCAATAGTTGTTCCTACAACCTCGCCTGTTCCAGGCATAAGAGGAACCTGTCCTGAAGCAAAAAGCAGTCCGTTTACCTCAACAGCCTGTGAGTATGGGCCGATAGCGGCAGGTGCGTTTTCTGTAGATGTGAATTTAAGCATTGGTATCATCCTTTCATCTTTTGTTTTAATATATTTGAGCCTTTCCGGCTTAAACGGAAAAGCCTGTTAACAGTTATACCAGTTCCGAACCCTGCCGCCCTTTTAAGGTACGACAGAGTTGGGAATAAGTTGGGGGCGTTAATCAGTTCATTTCAGGGGCAGTGCCGGCGGCCTTGTTTTTCTTGCCTGTTATAGCGTCCATGAAAACTGCTATAGCGCCGTCGCCTGTTACGTTGCAGGCTGTTCCAAAGCTGTCCTGAGCAATATAGAGGGCTATCATAAGAGCGAGCATAGCCTCGTTGAATCCAAGCATTGAGTCAAGTATTCCAAGAGCAGCCATGACAGCACCGCCAGGTACGCCAGGAGCTGCAACCATTGTTACACCAAGCATAAGTATGAATGGGAACATCTTGGCAAATGTTACATCCCAGCCGTTAAGCATCATTATTGCTATAGAACAGCTTGTAAGTGTAATTGTGGAGCCTGAAAGATGTATTGTAGCGCAAAGAGGGCATACAAACTCGGCTATCATGTCGCTTACGCCATTCTTTTTTGTCTGTGCTACTGTTACAGGTATTGTAGCGGCTGAAGACTGTGTTCCTATAGCTGTAAAGTAAGCAGGAATCATGTTCTTAATAAGGCTGAACGGATTCTTTTTTGCAAATGTTCCGGCAACTGTGTACTGGAATATTATAATGATAATGTGCATTATAATAATTATTGCGAATACCTTGATAAATACAGACATAATTTCCATAACTGTTCCTGCAAATGTCATGTTTGCAAATATACCGTAAACATGGAATGGAAGGAGAGGAATTATGATGTTTGTAACAAGTCCAACAATAATATCCTGGAAACCGTGGAATACGTCTTTAAGTGCTTTGCTTCTTGTAACGGAGATTCCCAAGCCAAGTATAAATGATATAAGCAGTGCGCTCATAACACCAATAATAGGAGGCATCTCTATTGTGAAAAGGCCAGGAAGCATTGTTTCCTCAGCGTTTGTTGCGTTTTCAAGAACTATAGAGCCAACTTTAAGGAACGATGGGAATATGGTTCTGTCTACAACAAATGCAAATGAGCCTGCTATTATGGTAGAAACATATGCCACCAATGCAGTAAGGGCAAGTGTTTTGCCTGCGCCTTCTCCAAGGTCAGCAACACCAGGCACTACAAAGCCGATGATGATAAGAGGTATTGCGAAGTTGAGGAAGTTGCCGAATATACTGTTGAATGTTGCACCGATTTGAATGATTATAGGAAAGTCAGCCGATTTGGCTATGCTACCTACTATAAGACCCAATATAATTGCGATTATAAGTCGTGGAAGTAAACCTATTTTAAATTTTTTCTTCTCGTTATCCATATTTGTCTGCTTTCAGTCTTACAAGACTTAAAGCTTTCCCTCCCTTATTCTAATATAATATTAACGAGCCGGGCAGGGTTCAAAGGAGCTCAACCCGGCAGCAGCAATTTGATTATCAGATTTCCAAAAGCTCATACCCCTTAACTTTGAGAGCTTTTTCTATTTCATCAACATGCTCTGTGTTTCTTGTTTCAAGTACCATTGTTACAACACAGTTTGTAACATCTGAAAGTTTTGCTTCCCTGGAATGGTTAACCCTTATTATGTTGGCTCCAGTATCAGCTACTACCTGAAGAAGGTTGATGAGCTGTCCCGGTTTATCCATAACCTTTGTTGTTATCTCGCACATCCTTCCGGATTTTGAGAGGCCTTTTGTGATTATCCTTGAAAGCATTGTAACGTCAATGTTTCCTCCAGATACCACACAGACTGTCTTTTTGCCTTCAGTAGGAACCTTTCCAAACATTACCGCTGCAACAGATACGGCACCGGCGCCTTCAGAAACGGTTTTCTGGCATTCCATAAGTTTAAGTATTGCTGAAGCAATTTCATCTTCAGTAACGGTTACTATGTCGTCAACATATTTGCTGCAAAGCTCATATGTAAGGTCGCCAGGCTTTTTAACAGCTATTCCGTCTGCTATAGTTGAAACTGAGGCAAGCTCTGTAGGAGCGCCGTTTTTTCTTGACACATACATGCTTGCTGCGCCAGCAGCCTGTACTCCGATAACCCTGCATTCAGGTTTGATTGATTTGACAGCGTAGGAGATTCCGCTTATAAGTCCGCCGCCTCCGATAGGCACAACAACTGTGTCAACGTCTTCAAGCTGCTCAAGAATCTCAAGGCCTATTGTTCCCTGTCCGGCTATTACCCTCTCATCATTAAATGGATGGGCGAAAGTATAACCGTGCTCATTTGTAAGCTCAACAGCTTTGTTGAAAGCATCGTCGTATACTCCGGGAACGAGCACAACCTCGGCTCCATAGCCCTTTGTAGCTTCTACCTTTGCAAGAGGAGCTCCGGCAGGCATACATATAATTGACTTGATTCCGCTCTTTGTAGCCGAAAGGGCAACTCCCTGAGCATGGTTTCCGGCCGAGCAGGCTATAACGCCTTTTGCTTTCTCCTCAGGTGTAAGGCTGTGGATTTTGTAATAAGCGCCTCTGAGCTTGAAAGAACCGGTAAGCTGCAGATTTTCGGATTTGATATAAATACCTTCGCCGATTTTTGGTGCCGGTGAAAGCGGTGTGGTTCTTGCCACGTCTTTGAGCACACGTTTTGCATCGTAAAGCATTTCAAGTGAAATCACTTTAAACCCCTCCTGTTATGATATTATAATAGGTATAAACTTTTCATATCTGCTGAAAATATGTATTTGAGCTGTGTATTCATACGGTGTAAACCATATTGTTACAGCAGACTTTTGATTTAGTTAAATTATACAACGTTTATTTTTTTTAGTAAATGGACTTTTTTGCTAAAAGTTTTTCTCAGAAGAACTAATTTGGCTAAAATAAAGCATTTTGTATTTAATACAAGGACATTATTTCTTGTTCAACACATTTTATGAAAAATGTCATAAACCTTTATAATTTAAGATAACACTTTTTTATCATTTATAGCTAAATTAACTATATTGTTCTGACAAAAGGACATTAACATTAAAAAATTGGCGGTCTTTTTATAATAATTGATATAATATTGATAAAAAAGTGAAATTATGTGAGTATAAATTAGATGTTTTGTATATAAACAAAAAATGCTTATCAAAATCAAGACATAAACATTTTCTGTTTATGTTTCCGTTGGGCGGACATTAGGGTTCATTGGCTCAAGGCTTTGAATTTGTATTTTAAAATCGCTTTTTGTATGAGAAATTATAAACAAAGGTTTTTAATAAAAGCTTTCAGGCCGTTCATGGGGTAAAAATATTTTTCAACCATTAAAAATTGCAGAGCCTGAAAATACATATAAATAATGAAGAATCTGGCTATAATATGTTACTGACTGATAAAGGTAAAATATTTATAAATTGGCTTGACATTTAATTTGTAAAATGATAAACTTTTACGGTGTCTGAAATCAGGCATTCTTGTTATGTCTTATAACAAAGAAGATTTTATTGCGTAGGCAGAATGTATTAATTTTGTGAGGAGGTGCACTTAATGCCAACATTTAATCAGTTAGTAAGAAAGGGCAGGCAGACTCTTGAGAAAAAGTCAACTGCTCCTGCTCTTCAGAAAGGTCTCAACTCTCTTAAGAAGAAAACTACAGATATTTCTTCACCGCAGAGAAGGGGCGTTTGCACAGCAGTTAAAACAGCTACACCTAAAAAGCCTAACTCAGCTTTAAGAAAAATTGCTAGGGTTAGACTTACAAACGGCATCGAAGTAACAGCTTATATCCCTGGTGAGGGACATAACCTTCAGGAGCACTCTGTAGTACTTATCAGAGGCGGAAGGGTAAAGGACTTACCTGGTGTTCGTTACCACATTATCCGTGGTACACTTGATACCGCTGGTGTTGCCAACAGAATGCAGGCCCGTTCCAAATACGGCGCTAAACGTCCTAAAAAGAAATAATTTGTAGTTTATTTAAAGTAGTGCCTTGTACAAATATATACAATCTGCTTAAGCTCAGTATAGAATTTAGTGTGAGGCATGAAACGCGTATCTTTATTTAAGAATACACGAGTACCTGTGATTTAAATTTATTAAGGAGGGAAGAATCGTGCCAAGAAAAGGTCATGTAACAAAAAGAGAGGTTTTACCGGACCCTTTATATAAGAGCAAAAACGTAACAAAGCTTATCAACAGCATAATGCTCGACGGTAAAAAGGGCGTTGCCCAGAAAATAGTTTACGGCGCATTTGACAAGGTTTCTGAAAAGACAGGAAAGGACCCTATTGAAGCGTTTGAGGAAGCTATGAACAACATTATGCCAGTTCTCGAGGTAAAGGCTCGTCGTGTCGGCGGAGCAACTTATCAGGTTCCTATGGAAATCAGGCCTGAGAGAAGGCGTACACTCGGCCTCAGATGGCTTACTCTCTACAGCAGAAAGCGCGGAGAGAAAACTATGGTTGACCGTCTTGCAGGAGAGATAATGGATGCTCTCAACAATGCCGGCGGCGCATGCAAGAAGAAAGAAGAAACTCATAAGATGGCTGAAGCCAACAAGGCGTTTTCACATTATAAATGGTAATGTGAATTTAAAAAAACATATCTTATGTTTTATAAAGTTCCCGGTTTTTGGGAATGCTGAAATAAAGACTGATTTCTGCCTTCCTGCTTAAATAAAGCGGAAGGCGGAAAATATTTAAGGGTAATTTGAAAATAAACATAAGGAGGAGTAATTTTGGCAGCAGGTAGAGAATTCTCTTTGGAGAATACCAGAAACATTGGTATCATGGCGCATATCGATGCCGGAAAAACTACTCTCACTGAGCGTATCCTTTACTATACAGGACGTAACTACAAGATAGGTGATACCCATGAGGGTACAGCTACCATGGACTGGATGGAACAGGAGCAGGAAAGAGGTATTACAATTACCTCAGCCGCTACAACCGCTCATTGGGAAGGCAACAGAATAAATATTATCGATACACCAGGTCACGTTGACTTTACTGTTGAGGTTGAGCGTTCACTCCGTGTTCTTGACGGTTCAGTATGTGTACTGGATGCAAAGGGCGGCGTTGAGCCTCAGACTGAGACAGTTTGGAGACAGGCTGATAACTATAACGTACCGCGTATGATTTTTGTAAATAAGATGGATATCATGGGTGCTGATTTCTTTAACTCCCTGAAATCTATCAGGGAAAGGCTTGGCTGCCACCCGCTGGCTGTTCAGCTTCCTATAGGTGCTGAGGCATTCTTTAAGGGAATTATTGACCTTATGGAAATGAAGGCTTATATCTACAACAATGACCTTGGAACAGACATATCTGTGGAAGATATTCCTGAGGATATGGTTGACCTTGCAAATGAGTACAGGGCCACTCTTATTGAGGATATAGCTGAGACAGATGAGGAACTCATGGAAAAATACCTCAGCGAGGAGGAAATTACTGTTGAGGAACTCAAAAAGGCACTCAGAAAGGCATGTATCTCCTGTGAGCTTATGCCTGTATTCTGTGGAACAGCTTACAGAAACAAGGGTGTTCAGAAACTCCTTGACGGTGTAATCGACTACATGCCTTCTCCTACAGACATCGCGTCTATTAAGGGTATTGACCCTCATACAGGCGAGGAGGTCGCAAGGCATTCATCTGATACTGAGCCTTTTGCGGCACTTGCATTCAAGATTGCCAATGACCCGTTTGTTGGAAAGCTTGCTTTCTTTAGAGTATACTCTGGAACCTGTGATGCAGGCTCTTATGTATATAACTCAGTAAAGGGAAAGAAAGAGCGTTTTGGACGTATCCTTCTTATGCATGCTAACCACCGTGAGGAAATTGACAAGGTATATGCGGGAGATATAGCGGCTGCTGTTGGATTTAAATTTACAACAACAGGCGATACAATCTGTGACGAGGACCATGAGGTTATACTTGAGTCAATGGTATTCCCGGAGCCTGTTATATCTGTTGCCATTGAGCCTAAGACAAAGGCCGGCAGAGACAAAATGGGTATTGCACTTTCAAAGCTTGCTGAGGAAGACCCGACATTTAAGACACACACAGACCAGGAGACAGGAGACACAATCATTTCAGGTATGGGCGAGCTTCATCTTGAGATTATTGTTGACCGTCTTTTAAGGGAATTCCATGTTGAGGCCAATGTAGGAGCTCCTCAGGTTGCATACAGGGAGACATTCCGCAAGGCTGTAGACGTTGAAGGAAAATTTGTACGTCAGTCAGGCGGACGTGGACAGTATGGACACTGTAAGGTTAAATTTGCTCCTATGGGCACAGACGCTGAGAATAACTATGAGTTTGTTAACAGCGTTGTAGGTGGAGCTATCCCTAAGGAATATATTCCTGCTATAGATAAAGGTATTCAGGAAGCTATGCAGAGCGGTATTCTTGGAGGATATCCTGTTCTTGGAGTAAGGGCTGAGGTTTATGACGGAAGCTACCATGATGTAGACTCATCAGAAATGGCTTACCAGATTGCAGGCTCCATGGCTTTTAAAGAGGCTATGAGAAAGGGCGATGCTGTTCTTCTTGAGCCTATAATGAAAGTAACAGTAACAGTTCCTGAGGATTACATGGGAGATGTTATTGGAGATATCAACTCACGCCGTGGACGTATTGAGGGTATGGACGACAGGAACGGTGCTAAGATAATTCATTCTTTTGTACCTCTTGCTGAAATGTTCGGCTACTCTACAGACCTCCGTTCAAGAACACAGGGCCGTGGAAACTATGTAATGGAAGTAGACCATTATGAGCCATGTCCTAAGAGTGTTCAGGAAAAGGTTCTTGCAGGCAGAAAAGGCGCTGAATAATAGAGTCATGTATGCATAATACTGGCAAAAAAGTATTGCAAAAGCATGTCTTATTTAATATAATTAGTTTGATAGTATCTGCCGTTTTGGCAGGTCTTTAAGCGAAACCGCAAATTTAAAGGAGGACTATTAAAATGGCAAAGGCAAAATTTGAGAGAAACAAACCACATGTTAACATTGGTACAATAGGTCACGTTGACCACGGCAAGACAACATTAACAGCTGCTATCACAAAGACTCTTCATGAGAGATTAGGCTTTGGTGAGGCTGTAGCTTTCGATAATATCGACAAAGCTCCTGAGGAAAGAGAAAGAGGTATCACAATTTCTACAGCTCACGTTGAGTATGAGACAGAGACAAGGCATTACGCTCACGTTGACTGCCCAGGCCATGCTGACTACGTAAAGAACATGATTACTGGTGCTGCTCAGATGGACGGCGCTATACTTGTTGTTGCTGCTACAGACGGACCTATGGCTCAGACAAGAGAGCATATCCTTCTTTCAAGGCAGGTTGGTGTTCCTTATATCGTTGTATTCATGAACAAATGCGATATGGTTGACGATGAGGAGCTTCTTGACCTTGTAGAGATGGAAATCAGAGAGCTTCTCAGCGAGTATGAATTCCCAGGTGATGATATTCCTATCATCAGAGGTTCAGCTTATCAGGCTCTTCAGGACCCATCAAGCAAATGGGGAGATGCTATCCTTGAGCTTATGCACACAATTGACGAGTATATCCCAGAGCCTAAGAGGGATGTTGATAAGCCTTTCATCATGCCTGTTGAGGACGTATTCACAATCACAGGTCGTGGTACAGTTGCAACTGGTAGAGTTGAGGCTGGTATCCTTAAAGTATCTGACGAGGTTGAAATCGTTGGTCTTACAGAGGAAAGAAAGAAAGTTGTTGTTACAGGCGTTGAGATGTTCAGAAAGATGCTTGACCAGGCTGAGGCTGGAGACAACATCGGTGTTCTTCTCCGTGGTGTTCAGAGAGATGAAATCCAGAGAGGACAGGTTCTTGCTAAACCTGGCTCAATCACACCTCATACAAAATTCAAAGCTCAGGTTTACGTATTGAGCAAAGAAGAGGGTGGACGTCATACTCCTTTCTTCAACAACTATCGTCCACAGTTCTACTTCAGAACAACAGACGTTACAGGCGTTATCAACCTTCCAGAGGGTACAGAAATGTGCATGCCTGGCGACAATGTTGAGATGTCAGTAGAGCTTATCACACCTGTTGCTATGAACTTAGGTCTTCGTTTTGCTATCCGTGAGGGCGGCAGGACTGTAGGCGCTGGTTCTGTTACAGAGATTGTTGAGTAATTTATAAGATTATTTGCAATTTAAGCGTGCGGTTTAACCGCACGCTTTTGTTATACAAAAAAGTCACTGACAGAGACTTTAAGAGCTAATTTACAGGTATTCAGTGTTTAAGCTTAACTTTCAATACATCAGTATAATTTGATACAGCTGTCAGTATATCTGTTGTGCCGCCTACATTGGTTCTTGGCTGTACATTATACTGTTTAACTGCGTTTGAGAGGTTCCAGACCCATATAAACTGTATATCGGCACCGGCTTCTTTAATTGAGCGCAGAGTATTGGCGTTAAATAATCCGTTTGGGTATACATAGTATTTTGGGTGGTCGCCAAGATTGTTTTGAATCTCCTCCCAAGCTGCACTGAAGTCAGACTTGATTTTTTCATCGGAAAAGCCGTTTACTACTGCTTCATGGCTTTTTCCGTGAAGCCCAACACAGACAAGGCCGCTATCTTCCATGAGCTTGAGCTGAGGCCAGCTGAGAAATTTATTGTTGCTGTGTTCGTATGGTACATCTTTGGTATAGTCGGTTATAATATAGACTTCTGCCTTTACCCCGTATTTATGGAGAATAGGAAAAGCAAGCTCGTAAAGGGAAGAGTAACCATCGTCAAACTGAAGTATAACAGGATTGTCAGGAAGCTGCTCACGACCTTCAATACCAGCCTGAAGGTCCTTTGTGAATATTGGTGTGTAATTATTTTCTAAAAGTGTTTTGATGTCGTTTTCAAATTTTTCAGATGTCACAGTCCAGTCTGTTATTTTATTGATATCTGTGGTAACATCGTGATATGTAAGTATAGGACAATGAATGGTCTGATTATATGGATTTTCAATAGCCTTATCCTGAGAGTAGGCACTTGCTGCTGTGGATAAAGCCAAAGCGGCGGATAAAATAACTGTCATAAATTTTTTCATTAAAATCACCTCATATTTATATTAATATTTAACAGGCTAAAAGTCGAGATATTTCAGTAAAATTAAGGATATAGTAAAGAAACTTATATTTTGCACAGGTGTGAGATTTATTGGAAAAACATATTGACTTATAATAGAATTAATGGTAAAATACATATCGCAAAAGTTAATATATGCAGTCGTGGCGGAATTGGCATACGCGCTAGACTAAGGATCTAGTCCGGGTAAACTGGGTAGGGGTTCAAGTCCCCTCGACTGCATAATTTATATACGCGCGAATGGCTCAGTGGTAGAGCATCGCCTTGCCAAGGCGAGGGCCGCGAGTTCGAATCTCGTTTCGCGCTTTTATGTTGGGGTATCGCCAAGCGGTAAGGCAACGGATTCTGATTCCGTCATTCGCAGGTTCAAATCCTGCTACCCTAGTTTGTCAGTCTGATTTTGTATACAAAATCAGACTTTTTCTTTATATACCGTTAGTTTTGATTAATTTGTCTGAGGAATGATGATATGCTTGATATTGTATTGGTAGGAACCGGCGGAATGATGCCAATGCCGGAAAGGTTCCTTTCTTCTATGCTGCTTCGCTTTAACGGCAGGCTTATGCTTGTTGACTGCGGGGAAGGCACACAGGTTTCGCTGAAAAAAATCGGGTGGGGATTTAAGGCAATAGACTGTATACTGTTTACCCACTATCATGCCGACCACATATCCGGATTAGTCGGTATGCTTCTTGCCATAGCAAATGCCGGAAGGACAGAACCTCTCAGGCTTATAGGTCCAAAGGGCCTTAGGTATATAGTTGAGGGGTTGATGCGCATAGCACAGGATATACCTTATGATATTGAATATACCGAGCTGGAAGAAACGAGCGGGACAATTAATTTAAACGGTATAGATGTATCGTTTGTCTCGGCGGTTCACTCGGTAAAATGTTATTCATACAGCTTTTTAGTAAGGCGCAGAGGAAGGTTTGACGCTGAGAAGGCAAAGAAACTGGATATTCCTAAAAAAATGTGGTCTGTACTTCAAAAGGAAGGAATGCTTGAGCTTAACGGTGCAGTATATACCTCTGATATGGTTATGGGTACCGAAAGAAAGGGCATTAAACTGACTTATTGTACTGACAGCAGGCCGTATGACGAATTGGCGCCCTTTGCAAAGGATTCGGATTTGTTTATATGTGAGGGCATGTACGCTGATGACAGCAAAAAGTCAAAGGCACTCGAAAATAAGCATATGCTTTTTTCTGAGGCTGCTGGCACAGCTGTAAGGGCTGGTGTCAAAGAGCTGTGGCTTACACATTTCAGCCCTTCGCTTTCTGAGCCTGGGGAGTGGATAAGCTGTGCGTCTGATATATTTGAAAATACAGTTGTTGGTTACGATGGAATGGGAAAAACAATTTATTTTGACGAATGAAATTATGCGTGTAACGCAGGAGGATAGATATGGAAACAAAGGATGATATATTGATATTGGGTATTGAAAGCTCCTGTGACGAGACTGCCGCATCAGTTGTGAAAAACGGAAGGATTGTGATGAGCAACATTATCTCATCACAGATAGCTGTTCACACAGTTTACGGCGGTGTTGTGCCTGAAATAGCTTCAAGAAAACATATAGAGAATATTGACTGGGTTATTGACAGTGCGCTTAAAGAAGCGGGGGTTGCATTCAGTGAAATAGACGCGATAGCCGTGACATACGGCCCCGGGCTTGTGGGTGCTCTGCTTGTGGGAGTTTCGGAGGCAAAGGCACTGGCATATGCGTTGGGTAAGCCGCTGGTGGGTGTTAACCATATAGAGGGGCATATATGCGCAAATTATATACAGGACCCGGAATTTGAGCCGCCGTATGTCGCTCTTGTTGTGTCCGGAGGCCATTCGCACCTGTTATATGTAAAGAGCTACAGTGATTTCGAGATACTGGGAAGAACAAGAGACGATGCCGCAGGCGAGGCGTATGACAAAGTGGCAAGAGCTATAGGCATGGGATATCCCGGAGGGCCAAAAATAGATGCTGCCGCAAAGCTGGGAGACAGCAAAGCTATTGAATTCCCAAGAGTTTTTCTTGAGGAGGAAAGTTTTGATTTCAGTTTCAGCGGACTTAAATCGGCTGTGCTTAACTATTTAAATAAGAAGAAGATGCTTGGCGAGGAAATAAACCCAAACGATGTAGCTGCATCTTTTCAGAACGCGGTTATAGATGTACTCACAGCCAAAACGATTAAAGCCGCAAAATATAAAGGAGTTAAAAAAGTTGCCATGGCAGGAGGGGTATCTTCAAATACGGAATTGCGAAAAAAGATGAGAATCCTGTGCGATGAAAACGGATTTTCATTAAATGTGCCTGAGCCGGTTTTCTGCACTGACAATGCCGCCATGATAGCCTCAGCCGGCTATTATGAGTATATAAAAGGTGCAAGAAGCGGTCTTGACCTCAATGCCAATCCAAACCTCAAACTTGGCGAAAGATAATTGATTAACAAAAACCCTGTTGTTATTTTTGTATACAGCGGGGTTTTATTTATTTTAATTATATGGCAATACTGTGTAAGAAACAGTAATTTATTTATTATTATATGCTAATAATGGACAAAATAAAATTATTGTTTATAAAAAGGTACATTTTTCATACTTCTTTGAAATGAGCATACTTTTTGAATACACTTTTTTTTATTTCAACTGCCTTTTTATTAAGTGTTTCAAAGTCTATAGTAGAAATACAGTTTTAGGCATAAATCAATGCTTAATAGTTAATTTTGTAACAAATGAAAAGATGAAGGTAAAAAAATGTTGAGGTTTTATTTTTACTGCTGAAAAAAAGCGTAAAATGGTTTATATGTTGACAAAAGCAGTTAATTAATTTATAATTAAACATTGTAAAAACTAAAATATATATATATAAAACGTGAAAATATTTAATAAAATTAAGCGATATTTACAAATAGTATCACATTTCGCGAAAACGAGATGATATTAGTTTTTGAAGCAAAACTGGTTAAAAAATTAACAACAGATATATTTTTCCATAAGACTTTAAAGTTATTTGCAATATCTTTTCTAAAAGGTATATTTTTTCCGTTAAATCGGATAAATATAAAGAACTGGGATTTATGTTTATATAAAATTTTAACAGTAATCCCGCCATTTCGCCGTATTTGTATTAGTTATATTCGCGATGCAGATGCGGCCTATACAAGAGAGGTGATTAGAATGGCTTTTGAAGTAATCAAAAATATTGTTGAGGCTGAGAATGAAATAGATTCCATTAAAGCCGAAGCTTACGCTGATGCCCAGAAGATTAAGGCCGACGCGAGAGCGAATGCAGATGCTTTGATTGCCGAAGTGAGACGCAGCGCCAAGTCAGATGAGAAAAAGGCTGTTGCCAAAGCGGTGGAAGGAACCAAGCCGGAGGTGGACAAAATTTTGGCCGGAGCCGGCGATGTCTGTAAGCAGGTAAAAGCGACAGCTGAAAAAAACAGGCAGAAGGCGGTTGAGGCTGTCATTGGAAAGGTTGTGGGTATAAATGGCGATAGTTGATATGAGTAAGCTCAGCGTCATAGGCCTCAACGACAATAAGCCTGATATTCTGAGAGACCTTATGGCTCTTGGAGTTTGCGAGATTAATTCTCAGGACGAAAAGCTTCTGGATTCTCAATGGGCTGCTTTGATTAAGCGTGATTCCGATTCAAATGCCGGACTTAACGCCGATGTTAAGATTTCTGAGGTTTCATCGGCTATAGAAGTACTCGACAAATATTTTACAGGTAAAAAGCCTTTTATCAAATGCCGCAAGCCTGTCAGTGAATCGGAATTTGAGGAAAAGAACTCTGCACCGGATGAGACTGAAAAATTCGCTATAGCTGTAAATGAAAAGTATAAAAAGGTCCTCTACCTTAAATCGGAGGAAAACAACCTTATAACAGAATTAAGCGAGCTTAAGCCATGGCTTGATTATGAATTTCCTCTTGAGATGAAGGAAACAAAATATGCGGCTGTTATCCATGGCACAATTCCGGAGACTGTTTCGCTGAGCGAACTGGAAGCAAAGCTTCAGGCTGAGGGAAACGGAGGAGTAATAAGCGTTGTATCAAAAGATGATAAAACAGTTTATGCCGTGTGTGTCTGCCTTAAGGAGGATAAGGACGATATTCTGACTATTTTGAGGCAGGAAGGATTTAATCCGGTTTCGTTTGCGGATATTTCCGGAACGGCTAAGGCAAACACAGCTCTTTGCAGTGAGAAGCTTGAGGGTGTAAAAAAAGAGCTTTTGTCAGAAGAGGACGGCTTGAGAGATATGTCTCAAAACGTAGGCTCTCTTGAGTTTTACTATGACGACCTTATAATAGAAAGAGACAGGTACAGGATACTTTCTAATATTTTAAGGACAGACAAGACGTTTTATTTTGACGGATGGTTTGTTAAATCGTGTGAGGCTGAGGTTAAGGCACTGCTGGATAAATACGGCTGCTATTATGAGATAACAATGCCTGAAAAGGGCGAGAGCATGCCAATACTTCTAAAACAGAACTCAATTACAGAGCCTTTTCAGGCCATTACGGATTTGTACTCGACACCATCGGTTAACGATGTAGACCCTACTCCGTTTTTGGCGCCGTTTTATTTTATATTTTTCGGCCTTATGCTTTCAGACGCTGCGTACGGACTGATACTTACGGCAGGGTCGTTTATGTTGCTTAAGATGTTCAGGCTTGAGGGAATGATGAAGCGGCTTGTTAAAATGTTTATGTTCTGCGGAATATCCACATTTTTCTGGGGTGTAATGTTCGGCGGCTGGTTTGGAGATATGTTCGGTATAAGCCCTGCGTGGTTTAATCCTGTTCAGGAACCAATGACACTTCTTGTGTTCTCGCTTATACTTGGTGCGATACACTTGTTTGTGGGTATGGGGCTTAAGGCATATCTGCTTATAAGAAACGGTCAGGCGCTTGACGCTGTATGCGACATATTCCTCTGGTATCTGCTGCTTATAGGAATTGTAGTGTTTGCACTTGGAGGAAGCATATCGCCGGCTGTGTCTGAAATAGGAAAGTGGATGACTATTGTAGGCGTTGTGGGAATACTTATAACAGGCGGAAGGCATAAAAAGGGTATTGGCAAGGTTACAGGAGGGCTTGGAAGCCTTTATGGCATAACAAGCTATCTGTCAGATGTGCTTTCATATTCAAGGCTTCTTGCTTTGGGGCTTGCTACAGGTGTTGTTTCTCAGGTTATAAATACTCTCGGCAAAATGGTTGGCGGCGGATTTATCGGCGTAATTGTAATGGTTGTGGTATTTATAATCGGGCACACATTTAACCTTGCTATAAATACGCTTGGTACATTTGTTCACTCAAGCAGGCTTCAGTATGTTGAGTTTTTTGGAAAATTCTTTGACGGCGGCGGAACAGCCTTTAATCCGTTTAACAGAAGGACTAAGTATGTGGAAATAGTAAAGGAGGAAAAATAAATGGAATCATTGACTTTATTTAATTTCAGCGGACAGTTTTACGCATTATTAGGTGCTGCTCTTGCGGCTCTGGCAGGAATCGGAAGCGCTATAGGTATCGGCATAGCCGGTGAGGCAGCTGCTGGCGTTGTTTCTGAGGACCCTAACAAGTTTGGTCAGGTGCTCGTTCTTCAGGCCCTTCCGGGTACACAGGGCATTTACGGACTTCTTATTGCGTTTATCATTCTTCTTAAGGTAGGCCTTTTAGGCGGAGACGGAATGGTTGACATCACTGTTTCACAGGGCGCTTATATCCTTGCAGCAGCGGCACCTATAGGACTTGTAGGCATATTTTCAGCTATTGCACAGGGCAAAGCGGCAGCGGCAGGTATTATGCTTGTAGGCAAAAAGCCGTCAGAGCTTGCAAAGGGTATGATTTTTGCGGCTATGGTTGAGACATATGCAGTTCTTGCTCTTCTTATTTCTTTCCTTATGATAAACAGCATTACATTCTGATAAGAAAAATTCTTTTGTTAAAAATTTGAAAAGGAGGATAGGCTCCTATGGGTGACGGACAGAACTTGATAGACAAAATACTTTCCGATGCCAGGGCTCAGGCTGATGAAGTGCGGGCTCAGGCTAAAGAGGAGGCGGAAGAAATTATAGCCGCCGCGAAAGCTAAAGCCGGCAAGGAAAAGGCCAAATTTGACGAGAATGCGTCTCTTGAGGCACAGAAGGCTGCGGCAAAGGAAATATCTGCGGCTGAAATGCAGGCTAAAAAGCTTATTTTGTCTCAAAAACAGGAATGCCTTGAGGAAATTTTAGATGAGGCTGAAAAGAAGCTCGGTTCACTTACCGGTGCGGAATATGAAAATGTCATAATTGGTATGATTAAAAGGGCTGATATAGAAGAAGGCTCAGAGATAATATTCTCAAAAAAAGATAAAGACGCTTTTGGAAAAAAGGTATCAGATATGGGCTTTTGCGTTTCTGATGATGTAAGGGATATTGAAGGCGGATTTGTTGTTAAAAAAGGCGATATTGAGTACAATTACTCGTTTAAATCGATTATTTCCGTGGAACGGGAAGATATTTTACAGCTGGCAGCGGGCATACTGTTTGCTTAAGGAGGTGCCATAATGGCAAGTGAAAAAATTTATCCTTATGCCGTAGCGCGAATCAGAATGCTTGAAAATTCCCTTCTCACGGAAAAAACCTATACACAGCTTATAGAGTCAAGGTCGGCGGCGGAGGTATTTAAAATACTTTCAGAGGCGGGGTATGGCGGAGAAAGCAGCATAGACGCCAAGAATTATGAAAAGGCCCTTTCAAGCCGGCTTGCCAAGGCTTATGCCGATGTTAAGGAGCTTGTGCCGAAGGAAAATTTTATAGACGTATTCCTTCTTAAAAACGACTACCAGAATTTAAAGGTTCTGGTTAAATCGGATATATCCGGCGTTGACGGTGAAAAATATATGGTAGGCGGAACGGCTATACCTGTTGGTGAAATAAAGGAAGCCTTTGAGACCAAGAACTATGGAAGGCTGACAGAAACAATGGCAGACGCTATAACCGCGGCATATGACGGCTACGCAAAAACACAGAATGGCCAGATAATTGATACTGTAATGGACAACGCCGCATTCAGGGATATGCTTAAGGTTGCCGAAAAAAGCGGAATAAGGTTTGTAACAGACTATGTCCATGCGCTTTGTGATTTGACAAACCTCAAAAGTTTTGCGCGGCTTAAGAACATGAACAAATCGGTAACCGAGTTTGAGAATGTGTACGTGTCTGGCGGAAGCATAAGCCTTGATGTGTTTAAGCGGGCGTTTAACGCCGAGGGAACCTCCGGCGGCTTTAAAGAAACTGCTTACAGTGCTCTGGCTTCCAAAATGGAGGAGGGCTTTACGGTCTTTGAAAAGGCCTGTGACGATTATCTTATGGCTTTTATGCGTGATGCTAAATACAAAAGCCTTACAGTTGAACCTCTGCTGGCTTACATTTATGCAGTGGAGACAGAAGTAAAAACAGTAAGGATAATTGTTAACGGAAAGCTCAACGGCATTGATACTGAGGTAATAAAAGAGAGATTGAGGGATGCTTATGTATAAGGTAGCGGTAATGGGGGATAAGGACTCGGTTATGGGCTTTACAGCCCTTGGCATTGATATATTCCCTGTGTATGAGGCCGACGAAATAAAAAAGACCATACATAGGCTGGTCGACGAGGGGTACGCCATAATTTACATTACGGAACAGTGCTCTCTTAAAGGCAAAGACGCAATCGACAAGTATAAGGATAATGAGCTTCCGGCCATTATTGTTATACCTGGAATTACCGGCAGTATGGGTCTTGGTATGAATGAGATAAGGGAATCGGCAAAACGCGCTATAGGTGCGGATGTTTTGTTCGGTGAGGATTAATAAACCTAAATTTGAGAATCGAGTGGTGATAAAAAATGAGTACAGGCACGATTGTTAAGGTGTCAGGACCACTGGTTGTAGCTGAAGGCATGAGAGATGCCAATATGTTCGACGTTGTCAGGGTTTCTGATAAGCACCTTATAGGTGAGATAATAGAAATGCACGGTGATAAGGCCTCTATTCAGGTATACGAAGAAACAAGCGGACTTGGACCTGGAGAGGAAGTTGTTTCAACCGGACGCCCTATGAGCGTTGAGCTTGGGCCGGGGCTTATATCCACAATATACGACGGTATACAAAGGCCTCTTGAAAAGCTCTATGCGGCAAGCGGAGCAAACATACACAGGGGCGTTGAGGTGGCATCTCTTGACAGAGAGAAAAAATGGTATTTCAAACCTGTAGTAAAAAAGGGCGACAAGGTACAGGGCGGAGAT
Source organism: Lachnospiraceae bacterium NSJ-143 (assembly GCA_022867625.1). Classification (GTDB taxonomy): domain Bacteria; phylum Bacillota; class Clostridia; order Lachnospirales; family Anaerotignaceae; genus Neoanaerotignum_A. The sequence goes on along the minus strand of JALIFM010000004.1, from coordinate 159,913 downwards.
ATTATAGGTGTTGTTCAGGAAACAGCGGTTGTTGAGTGCCGTATTATGATACCTCCTAAGCTCAGCGGAACAATAAAGGATATAAAAGAAGGCGAATTTACTGTTGAGGAAGAAGTATGCGTTGTTACCAACGAAAAGGGTGTTGACGTGACTGTTCCTATGATGCAGAAATGGCCTGTTCGTAAGGAGCGCCCTTACAAATCAAAACAGAGCCCTGATTCACTGCTTATAACAGGTCAGAGGGTTATTGACACGTTCTTTCCTATTACAAAGGGCGGAGTTGCTGCTATACCGGGGCCTTTCGGCAGCGGAAAAACAGTTACACAGCATCAGCTGGCTAAATGGGCAGATGCTGATATAGTTGTATATATAGGCTGCGGCGAGCGTGGAAATGAGATGACTGATGTTCTTCTTGAGTTCCCGGAGCTTAAGGACCCGCGTACAGGCGAGAGCCTCATGCAGAGGACGGTACTTATCGCCAACACATCTGACATGCCTGTTGCGGCCCGTGAGGCTTCAATCTACACAGGAATAACTATTGCGGAATTTTTCCGTGATATGGGATACAGTGTTGCACTTATGGCAGACTCTACATCACGCTGGGCAGAGGCACTCCGTGAGATGAGCGGACGTCTTGAGGAAATGCCTGGCGAGGAGGGCTATCCTGCTTACCTTGGAAGCCGTCTTGCACAGTTCTATGAGAGGGCCGGAATGGTAAACTGCCTTGGAAGCGACAATGACAGGCAGGGCTCACTTACAGCTATAGGAGCCGTTTCGCCTCCTGGCGGTGATACATCGGAGCCGGTCAGTCAGGCAACTTTGCGTATAGTTAAGGTATTCTGGGGGCTTGACTCAAACCTTGCGTATAAGCGTCACTTCCCGGCCATTAACTGGCTTACAAGCTATTCGCTTTATCAGGATAAGGTTGACAGGTGGGCTGACAAAAATGTTGAGGAGGACTTTGCTGAGCACAGGGCTACGGCTATGAGGCTTCTTCAGGAGGAAGCTGAGCTTCAGGAAATTGTACAGCTTGTAGGTGTTGACGCTCTGTCACACAGCGACAGACTTATACTTGAGGTTACACGTTCTATACGTGAGGACTTCCTTCACCAGAACTCTTTCCATGAAATTGATACGTATACTTCGCTTCATAAACAGTACAGAATGCTTTCACTTATATTGAAATTCTATGAGGAGGGCATGAAGGCTGTAAAAGAGAAGGTTTCAATAAACAAAATATCAAGACTTCCTGTCATTGAGAGAATCGGACGTGCCAAATATACTGAGGAGGCCGATGTTGACAGAGAATTTGATACTATAGAAAAAGAAATAGCAACAGAGCTTTCTGACCTTATAGCAAAGGAGGCTGAGGAAGAATGATAAAAGAATACAGATCCATTCAGGAAATCGCAGGCCCCCTTATGCTGGTAAGCGGTGTTGAGGGTGTAAAATATGATGAGCTTGGAGAGATAGAGCTTGTTAACGGCGAGGTCAGAAGATGCAGGGTTCTTGAGGTAAATGGAGATACTGCTCTTGTACAGCTTTTTGAGAGCTCAACAGGTATCAATATGTCGGACTCAAAGGTGCGTTTCCTTGGAAAAAGCCTTGATTTTGGCGTTTCCCCTGACATTCTCGGTCGTGTTTTTGACGGCATGGGCAAGCCTATAGACGGCGGCCCTGATATAATACCTGAAAAACGTCTGGATATTAACGGCGCACCTATCAATCCGGCGGCCCGTGACTATCCTTCGGAGTTTATTCAGACCGGAGTATCAGCTATAGACGGTCTTAACACTCTTGTCAGAGGACAGAAGCTTCCTATATTCTCAGCGGCAGGACTTCCTCACGCCCAGCTTGCGGTACAGATTGCCCGTCAGGCTAAGGTTAGGGGTACAGATTCAAAATTCGCGATAGTATTTGCCGCTGTCGGCATAACATTTGAGGATGCTGAGTTCTTTATTAATGACTTTAAGGAAACAGGAGCTATTGACCGTTCAGTAGTATTTGTTAACCTTGCAAACGACCCTGCTGTTGAGCGTATATGTACACCAAAAATGGCGCTTACCACAGCCGAGTACCTTGCATTTGAGCAGAACATGCACGTTCTTGTAATTATAACCGATATCACAAACTACGCGGAGGCGCTCCGTGAGGTATCAGCGGCTAAAAAAGAGGTTCCTGGACGTAGAGGATACCCTGGATATCTCTACACTGACCTTGCTACAATGTATGAAAGGGCAGGAAAGAAGAGGGGCATTGAAGGTTCCATTACAATGATTCCTATACTTACAATGCCTGAAGATGACAAGACTCACCCTATACCTGACCTTACAGGCTATATAACTGAGGGACAGATAATACTGAGCCGTGAGCTTTATAAAAAGGGACTCCAGCCACCGGTAGACGTTCTTCCGTCACTGAGCCGTCTTAAGGATAAAGGTATAGGTAAAGGCAAAACACGTGAGGACCATGCTGATACGATGAACCAGCTGTATGCGGCTTACTCAAGAGGTAAGGACGCAAAAGAGCTTATGGCTATACTTGGTGAGTCGGCGCTTTCTGATATTGACCTTCTTTACGCTAAATTCGCAGATGAGTTTGAGAAGGAATATGTATCTCAGGGCTTCAGGACAGACAGAACTATTGAGCAGACGCTTGAGATTGGCTGGAAGCTTTTATCTATTCTTCCTAAGAGTGAGCTTAAACGTATTCGTGACGAATACCTTGAAAAATATATGCCTAAGGAGTGATAGGTGTGGCTAAATTAAATGTTAATCCAACACGTATGGAAATGACACGCCTTAAAAGACAGCTCAAAACAGCTACCAGAGGCCATAAACTCCTTAAGGATAAGCTCGACGAGCTTATGAAGCAGTTTCTTGAGATTGTAAAAGAAAATAAAAAGCTCAGAGAAGAAGCTGAGGCCGCTCTTGAAAAGGCATATAAAAGTTTTATTATAGCAAGAGCTGTAATGAGTGAGGAATTTCTTGGAGAGGCCCTTATGATGCCAAAGCAGAAAATTGCTGTTGATGTGTCCAAGAGGAATATAATGAGTGTAAATGTGCCTGAGTTTGATTTTAAATCGGCCAACAACCATGAGGATATTTATCCATATGGGCTTGCGTTTACATCAGGTGAGCTTGACCTGTCAATGGAGGCTTTTTCTGAGGCAATGGAGCCTCTGCTCAGGCTTGCTCAGAGTGAAAAGAGCGCTCAGCTTATGGCTCAGGAGATTGAGAGAACAAGAAGGCGTGTAAACGCTCTGGAAAATGTTATGATTCCTAACTATCAGGAGACGATAAAGTTTATTGTGCAGAAGCTTGACGAAAATGAAAGAGCTGCCACAACAAGACTTATGAAAGTGAAGGATATGATAGCGAAAAAAGCTATTGAGGAAAGACGCAAACGTGACGAAGAGGTTATGGGAGCATAACAATTACAGTCAGGTCAGAATTATATTATTAAAGTACGCCCGCTATAAGATTAAGCGGGCGTTTTTTAATCTTTAATCCTTGGCAATATTGTATGTATTCATTAGTTATTGTTTTGGGTAAAAATTTATGGTATACTTATTCAAAATTTTTAAAAGCTTATTTATATGATATTATTTTTATTTGTAAAGGTGGAATTAAGATGAGCATAAGAATAGGAATTTTAGGTTACGGAAACCTTGGAAAAGGTGTGGAAAGCGCTGTAAAACAGAATAGCGATATGGAACTGAAGGCTGTTTTTACAAGAAGAAATCCTCAGGATTTGAAGATAAATACGGCTTCGGCAAAAGTATGTCATATAGATGATGCGGAAAAAATGAAAAATGATATAGATGTTATGATAATCTGCGGCGGAAGTGCTACAGACCTTCCGGTTCAGACTCCTAAATACGCTGAATATTTCAATGTCATTGACAGTTTTGACACACATGCCAAAATACCAGAGCATTTTAAAAATGTTGACAAGTCATCGAAAAAAGGCGGAAAGGTCAGCATTATATCTGTTGGCTGGGACCCGGGAATGTTTTCTTTAAACAGGCTTTACGCCAACTGCATACTTCCGGAAGGAAAAGATTATACTTTTTGGGGCAAGGGTGTAAGTCAGGGCCATTCAGATGCTGTAAGGAGAATAGATGGCGTTTTGGATGCAAGGCAGTATACGGTTCCTGTGCAGGAAGCATTGGACGCTGTGAGAAAAGGAGAGAACCCTGAGCTTACGACAAGACAAAAGCATACAAGGGAGTGTTTTGTTGTAGCTGAGGAAGGTGCTGATACAGGCAGAATTGAAAAAGAAATAAAGGAAATGCCTAATTATTTTTCTGACTATGACACAACGGTACACTTTATAACAATGGAAGAAATGAAACGTGACCATTCAGGTATACCTCATGGTGGATTTGTAATAAGAAGCGGAAAAACCGGTGAAAACGGCTGCCACAAACATATAATTGAGTACAGCCTTAAACTTGATTCCAATCCGGAGTTTACATCATCTGTACTGGTAGCATACGCCAGAGCTGCTTATCGTTTGAATAAAGAGGGTAACAGCGGCTGTAAAACTGTATTTGATATCGCACCTGCATACCTTTCCCCTTTGAGCGGAGATGAAATAAGAGCGCACCTGTTATAATTGACTGTAGAAAAGCCATGCCGTAAGGCGTGGCTTTTTCGCCTTCATAAATCTGTAAAAATTGTAAGACAATAGTAAGCAAAGCTTAATAATTGAGATATTTAAAATGCTGTGCTTTTATTGTATAATATTTAATACAGAACAGATAAGTTTATAAAGCTAAATGACAGGGGGAATATGTATGAAAAAATTATTATGCGCGGCGGTAGTTACCGCAATGGTTTTTTCAGGCACGGTAATTTCAAATGCGGCTGATATTATTAACCGGGAGGCACAGCTGAGACCTGACTTTACAATAAAAATTGATGATGAGATAAGCTATTTTAAGAGTGCGGACGGGGAGTATATATATCCTATTTTATACAATGACTCAACGTATCTTCCGCTCAGGTCGATAGGTGAAATAATTGGGAAAAACGTGAATTGGGACGAGGATACAAAGACAATAACCCTCAGCGGAAAAAGGGATTCTTACAAGAATACATCAAAATCGTCAACAGCAAAAATTAAAGATGTCGATGTACAGGAAAGACGTGATTTTACAATAATTATTGAAGGTGATGAGGTTAATTTTAAAGACGCCAACGGCAAAAGGGTATATCCTCTGCTTTATAACGGTTCAACATACCTTCCTTTAAGGGCTGTGGGTGAAATAATGGGCAGTAAGGTCGGCTGGGACGGCGACGACAAGATAATAACGCTTAACAGCGAGGAAAGTACAGTGACTGACGCAGATACATTTGGTCCTGATAAAAACAGCAAAGACATAGGTCTGGAGGAAGCCAAGAAAAAGGCTGTGGCCGATGCTGATTTGAAGTTAGCTGATGTTGAATTTACAAAGACAAAAACAGATTATGACAAGGACACAAAAATTTATGAGATAGATTTTGTGTACAAGGATTGGAAATATGAGTATGATATAAACGCAGAAACAGGAAAGATTATTTCAAGTGGTAAGGAGTATTATGACTATAAAACAGAAGGCGATGACAAAATAAGTCCGGAAAGGGCAAAGCAGGCGGTTTTAAGCCATGCCGGATTAAAAAGCGCAGATGTTGAGTATTTGTATTCATGGCTTGACAATGATAAATATGAGATTGAGTTTTACTACAACAGCTCAAAATATGAGTACGAGGTGGACGCATATACAGGTAAGGTGATTGAATACTCAAAGGAAAGCTATGACTGGGACAAATGGCACAATGAGCATGACCATGGGTATGACAGGCATCACGGATATAAGGAAATTACATCTGAGGAGGCCTTAAGCGCTGTACTGAAATACGCTGGTGTAAACAGCAGCAGTGTTAAGGAAGCCAAAGCAAAACTTGACAGGGATGACAGAAAGTATGAGGTTGAGTTTAAGCACGGCGCTTATGAGTACGAGGCTGATGTCGACCTTTACACAGGGAAGATATCGGATTACAGCAAGGAAAAGGACGACTAAAAACTCGGCATATCCTTATTTATGAGGATATGCCTTTTATGTTTTACAGTATTTAGTATTATTTCAATTTTATTTTGCTCCCTTGTCGGTTTACAACAGTTAATTTTAGTGTTAAAATTAAAAACAATGTTATTGGTGTTTTAGCCGTTTTTATGGCATAAAATGCGAATAAGACAGGCGGAGGATAAGCTGTTGTGAGTGATAAGAGGAGAAAGAATAAGTTTATACTTATTTGGGAGATATTACTGAATGTAGCGGGAATGACTCTGATTTTTGCTATTATATGGTTTTGCTTTTACAGATATAATTTGAGGGCTGGATTCCTTTACAAAAAGGGTACTGCCCTTATGTTTGGTATGTACGGTGTCCTATACCTTTTTTTGACAGGGTTATATGGCGGTCATAAGATAGGCTATTACAGAATTTCTGAAATTATGTATTCACAGTTCCTGTCAATGATAATGGTAAACGCATTTACTTATTTTCAGACATGTCTTATAGACAGGCGTTTTATTGAGATTAAGCCTATAATTATAATGTGCTTTATAGACACATTCTTTATTTTTTTCTGGTCGGTATGGTGCAATAAGAGATTCAGAAAACGCAATATTGTGCGCAATATGACAGTTATCTGCGAAACAGACCTTTCAGATGAGCTTATCAAAAAAATGAATTATTATGATTACAAGTTCCATATAACTAAACAGCTTGGAATAAAAAACGGAATTTCATATATCCTTGATAATCTGGATATATCAGACGGTGTCATAATCGCTGATGTGGACAGTGAGATGAAAAAAAAGATTATCGACTTCTGCTTTGACAGGTCTATGCCGGTTTTTGTTATACCGGATGTTTCTGAAATAGTGCTGAAAAATTCATATGCACTTAACCTTATGGATATGCCGGTGCTTGTATGCAATAAAGGTGAGCTTTCGCTTATTGACGAATTCTCGAAAAGGCTCTTTGATTTGGCAGTATCTTTTGCGGCTCTGGCTGTTTTATGGCCGTTTATGCTTATTACAGCCATAGCTATAAAGGTTTATGATAGAGGACCTGTTTTTTATAAGCAGAAACGCCTTACAATAGGCCGAAGAGAATTTTATGTATATAAATTCAGAAGCATGGTTGTTAACGCTGAAAATGACGGTGTGGCAAGGCTTGCAAAGCAGAATGACAGCAGGATAACGCCTGTTGGAAGGCTGATAAGGAAAATACGCTTGGATGAGCTTCCTCAGATATTTAATGTCATAAAGGGAGACATGTCTATAGTAGGACCGAGGCCTGAAAGGCCTGAGATAGCGGCTCAGTATGAAAAATATATACCTGAGTTCAAATACAGGCTTAAAATGAAGGCCGGCATAACCGGTTACGCCCAGGTGCTTGGAAGGTACAATACCGACCCGTATGATAAGCTCATGTGGGACCTTATGTATATTGCCGGATATTCGTTTCTGCTTGATATAAGGCTTATAATGATGACAATTAAGGTTTTGTTTATACCTGAAAGTACTCAGGGAGTCGGCAAAAAGGAAGTGACGGCTCAAAGGAAGAAAAAGGGGCGTGTGTAGCATTGGAGAGTAAATCCAAAAACAGGGGCAGTTATGTTATTCCTGCTCTTGCCGTAATATTTTTAACAACAATTTACCCTTTTTTAATAAGGGGAAGTGCTGTAAAAACAGGACTTGAAAATTTTTTCTGGTATACGGGAAACGGTTACGACGGGGATATATACGCGTATTTCAGAATGAAGGTGTTTTTAATACTGACAGCTGTCAGTGTGCTTTATATGCTGGCGGAGATATTTTCCGGTAAGGCAAAGGTATTCAGGCATAGGGTATATATACCTATGGCAATTTTTTGTGTCATGGTATTTTTGTCTTATTTTATGTCTCAGTATAAGCAGATTGCTCTTGTAGGGTTCAGCGAGAGATATGAGGGTACATTTGTCCTTGTGGGATACATGCTAATTATGTTTTATGCCATGAACATGCTTAATGATGAGCGCGTTTTTAAGGTGATATTCTTCTGCTTTATGGCTGCTTGTGCTTTACTGGGGATTTGGGGAGCGCTACAGGTGTATGGAATAGACATAAACAATCTTCCCGAATGGCTTTATATACCATCTAAACTCAGGCAGGCTGCGGATTTGAGCGGTAAAATGGGAGCGGACGCTGTAAGGTGGTTTTTCAGCAACCAGAACTATTCCTCATTTTTTATGGTATTTCCGATATGTGTCTCTTCAATGCTTGTTATAGCAAGCGACAGGCTGCAATGGAAAATAGCTTTTGCTGTAGTTGATACACTTATGCTGTATTCACTCTGGAATGCGGCGTCTCTTGGTGGAATGGTTGGGCTTGCGGCAGCGGCGCTTGCGGCAATAGCGGTATTTGGCGTCAGACTTGTTAAGTGGTGGAAGAGCATAGCTTTGATAGCGGCAGCGGTTATAGTATCAGCGGCTGTGTCTCTGCCGAATATAATCGGTGAGGTTAAATCGGCAAATCCTGTTGCAATGCTTACAAAAACTGTATATGCTGATGACACTCAGCCGGAAGGGCTTAAATTTGTTACCATTGATTATATTAAAACAGACGGTGCAAATATTATATTCAGCTTTGCCGGCAACGAAAACATTATAAAGACTGAAAACAATGAGCTTACGGGGGTATACGCCCCAGACGGAACCGATATTGGAACGGCTACTGATTATATGGAGGTTTCACAGGGAACGCTTGACAGCTCTTACAACAGTATAGTTGTGAAAACTGCAAACCGTACATGGCAGTTTGGTCTTGTGGAAGGTGAGGCGTATTTTGTATCGCCTTCAGGAGTGGGAATAAAGCTGGATAAAGTAGAAAGCTTCGGGTTTAAAAACAGCCAGTCTTTTGCCACATACAGAGGATATATATGGTCAAGGACACTGCCTCTGCTTAAGGATACGCTGCTGATTGGCCATGGAGCAGATACTTTTGCTGTATATTTTCCTCAGGACGATTATGCGGGGAGGTATAATATTGGCTACTATACGGACTCACAGAGGATAATGATTGATAAGCCTCATAACATGTATCTTGGTACAGCTGTTAATACCGGAGTTGTTTCCCTTATAGCGCTTATCGCTGTGTTTGTGATTTACCTGCTGGAAAGCTTTAAAATATACAGAAAGAGCGAGTATACGAAGTTTATTGAATACATGGGAGCAGGCATATTTGCGGCTGTGTTTGGATTTCTGGTGAGTGGACTTGTAAATGACTCTACAGTACAGATTATGCCGGTATTTTACGCATTCCTTGGAACAGGGTTTGCCATTAACAGAATATTGAAATCTAAAAACTGAAAAAGACTTATTTTCGCGGAGCGTAAAAACGCTCCGCTTTTTTTACAATTTTTTCTGAGAATCAATTTTATTAAGAATGAGTGCTTAGAAAACAATTGAAATTGTTTTTATTTTTTGGCGCATATTGGCCTTTTAGTTTACTTGATTGTTCACTGGCTGTGTTGTATAATAAAATAAATGGAAAATTATGGTAATTGTAATCATAGTATTAACGTGACGCCGCTTTTTGCACAGCACAGTAGGAAAGATTTTTACGGAAAGTTATGTATTTACCGAGCTTTAATGGATATTATAATTTAAAGGCCGATTTTACCCGGAAGGAGAATTTAAATGCTGAATAAAAAAACTGTGGATGATATTGATGTCAAAGGCAAAAAAGTTCTTGTGAGATGTGACTTTAATGTTCCTGTAATGGACGGTGTAATAACTGACGACAACAGGATAACAGCGGCGGTTCCTACAATTAAAAAGCTGATATCCCAAGGGGGAAAGGTTATACTGTGCTCGCATATGGGAAAGCCTAAAGGTGAGGTTAAAAAGGAGCTTTCACTTGCGCCTGTAGCAAAAAGGCTTTCTGAAATTCTTGGAAAAGAAGTGGTTTTTGCCCCTGATGACAATGTAGTCGGGGAAAACGCAAAAAAAGCTGTTCAGAACATGAGTGACGGCGATATTGTACTTCTTGAAAACACAAGGTTCAGAAAAGAGGAGACGAAAAACGAGGACAGCTTCAGCAGGGAGCTTGCGTCTTTGGCAGAGGTGTTTGTTAACGACGCGTTTGGGACAAGCCACAGGGCACATTGCTCAACTGTAGGGGTTACAAAATATGTGCCGGTATCGGTGGTTGGCTATCTCATGGAAAAAGAGATAGAATATCTTGGAAACGCTGTTGAAAACCCTGTAAGACCGTTTGCTGCCATACTTGGCGGAGCAAAAGTGGCTGACAAGATTAATGTTATAAATAACCTGCTTGATAAAGTGGATATACTTATAATAGGCGGAGGCATGGCTTATACATTTATCAAGGCTCAGGGCTACAGTGTGGGAAATTCTCTGCTTGACAGTGAAAGGGTAGACTACGCCGGAGAGATGATGAAAAAGGCCGAGGAAAAAGGTGTTAAGCTTCTTCTGCCTGTTGATACAGTAATTGTCAGGGAATTTAAAAACGACACAGAATTCAGAACAGTGCCAGTAAATGAAATACCTGACGGCTGGGAAGGTGTGGACATAGGTGAAAAGACAAGGGAGCTTTTTGCTGACGCGCTTAAGGAAGCCAAAACAGTTGTATGGAATGGACCTATGGGCGTTTTTGAGTTTGAAAATTTTGCTGCCGGCACAAAGGCAATAGCAAAGGCTATGGCTGATATAGACGGAACAACAATAATAGGCGGCGGAGATTCCGCTGCTGCTGTAAACCAGCTTGGTTTTGGCGAAAAGATGAGCCATATCTCAACAGGCGGCGGGGCTTCACTTGAGTTTTTGGAAGGAAAAGAACTGCCGGGTGTTGCTGCTGTAAACGATAAATAATCAGAAAGGTATTGATATTTATGAGAAGGAAAATAATTGCGGGAAACTGGAAAATGAATAAAACTCCGGCTGAGGCGGTTTCACTTGCGGAGATGCTCAGAGATAGGGTAAATACGGATAATGCTGATGTAGTGTTCTGTGTTCCCGCTATAGACATAATACCTGTAGCTGAGGTGGTAAAGGGCACAAATATAGCCATAGGGGCAGAAAACGTTCACTATGAGGAAAGCGGAGCATATACAGGGGAGATATCGGCTCTTATGCTTAAAGAAGCCGGTGTTAAATACGTTATTGCAGGGCATTCCGAAAGGCGCGAGTATTTTGGAGAAACCAACACAATGGTAAACAAAAAAGTGAAGAAAATACTCGAGCATGGAATGATACCTATAATGTGCTGCGGAGAGACTCTTGAACAGCGCGAAATGGGCATAACACTAGAGCATATAAGGATTCAGATAAAGAAAGGCCTATACGGCCTTACAGCTGATGACGCCGAAAAGGTTATAATAGCCTATGAGCCTATATGGGCCATAGGTACTGGAAAGACCGCCACAAGCGGTCAGGCTCAGGAGGTTTGTGCCGCCATAAGGAAAACTGTGGAGGAAATTTACGGCAGCAAAACCGCTGAAAAAATACGGATTCAGTATGGCGGAAGTGTTAATGCAAAAAATGCCGCCGAGCTGTTTTCTATGCCTGATATAGACGGAGGACTTGTGGGCGGAGCAAGCCTTAAGGAAGAATTTGAGAAGATAGTTAATTATTAAGGTGGCGGATAAATGAAAACTACGGTATTAATGATACTGGATGGGTTTGGAATAAATGAGAGAACAGACGGAAACGCTGTTAAGCTTGCCGACACGCCGGTTTTGGATTCTATAATGAACGAGTATCCATGTGTAAAGGGATATGCCAGCGGCCTTGATGTGGGACTCCCGGAAGGGCAGATGGGAAACTCAGAGGTAGGGCATCTTAATATCGGTGCCGGACGTATTGTATACCAGGAATTTACAAGGATTACAAAGTCAATAAACGACGGCGACTTTTTTGACAATGAGGAGCTTTTAAAAGCGGTTGAAAACTGCAAAAGCAGGGATTCTGCGCTCCATATTTTCGGGCTTGTTTCAGATGGCGGTGTCCACAGCCATATTTCACACCTCTACGCTGTTTTGAAGCTTGCAAAAGAAAATGACATAAAAAAGGTTTTTGTGCATGCTTTTATGGACGGAAGGGATACTCCGCCGGACTCGGGAAAGACATATATATCAAATCTTGAGGAAAAGATGCGTGAGCTTGATACAGGCAGAATCGCTTCAATATCCGGCAGATACTACGCTATGGACAGGGATAACCGCTGGGATAGAGTACAGAAGGCTTATGATGTTATTACTCAGGGGGCTGGAAACACAGCCTTAAGCCCTGACGAGTGTATGGCTAAAAGCTATGAAGCGGGAATCACAGATGAATTTGTAGTGCCCTGCGCCATTGTTGATTCTGAGGGAAAAAGAACGGCTGTTGTAAATGACGGCGATTCTGTTATATTCTTCAACTTCCGTCCGGACAGGGCAAGGGAGATAACAAGGGCATTCTGCGATGACGAATTTAAGGGATTTGAGCGGTCAAAAAGGCCGGAAAACATTGTTTTTGTATGCTTTACAGAATATGACAGGACAATTCCCAACAAGCTTGTGGCTTTTAAACAGCAGACGCTTGACAATACACTTGGGGAGTATATTTCATCCCTTGGCAAAAAGCAGCTGCGTATAGCCGAGACCGAAAAGTACGCTCATGTGACGTTTTTCTTTAACGGAGGAATAGAACAGCCCTACAAAGGTGAGGAAAGAATACTTATTCCTTCGCCAAAGGTGGCCACATACGATATGAAGCCGGAAATGAGCGCTTATGAAGTGACGGATGCGCTGGTGGAAGCTATAAACTCACAGAAGTACGATTTAATTATAATTAATTACGCCAACAGCGACATGGTAGGCCATACAGGTGTGCTTAACGCCGCGGTTAAAGCGGTTGAGGCTGTTGACAGGTGCGTTGGAAGGGTTATTGACGCTGTAAAGGAAACGGGTTCGGTCATGTTTATATGCGCTGACCATGGAAACAGCGACCAGATGGTAGACTATGACACAGGTATGCCTTTTACAGCCCACACTACAAATCCGGTGCCTTTTATACTTGTCAATTATACAGACGGTATTAAGCTGAGAGAGGGAGGCAGGCTTGCTGATATAGCTCCTACACTCCTTGATATTATGAATATACCTGTGCCGGAGGAAATGACCGGCAAAACTTTGCTTGTGAGCGAGTAAATACTGATTATAAACCTATATAAGAAAGGATGTACAACATGAAAACTTATCTTGAGATTATTGATGTTTACGCAAGGGAAATATTAGATTCCAGAGGAAACCCTACTGTGGAGGTTGAGGTTACACTTGAGGGCGGCATTATGGGCCGCGCAGCTGTTCCTTCAGGTGCTTCTACGGGAGCCTTTGAGGCTGTTGAGCTCAGAGACGGGGGAAGCAGATATGTAGGCAAAGGTGTGCTTAATGCTGTAGAAAACGTAAATAATATTATAGCTGAAGAGATTATTGGTATGAATGCCCTTGACCAGGTAGCTGTTGACAAAGCTATGATTGAGCTTGACGGCACACCTAACAAGGCTAAGCTCGGTGCAAACGCTGTCCTTGGAGTTTCAATGGCTGTAGCAAGGGCCGCCGCGGAAGCCCTTGATATGCCTCTATACCAGTATCTTGGCGGATTTAACGCAAAGTGTATGCCTGTCCCTATGATGAATATAATGAACGGCGGAAAGCATGCTGACAATACAGTTGATTTGCAGGAGTTTATGATTATGCCGGTAGGAGCGGAAAGCTTTGCTCAGGCTCTTAAAATGTGCGCAGAGGTATACCATAAGCTTAAGGACGTATTAAAAGGCAAGGGCCTTTCTACAGCTGTTGGCGATGAGGGCGGTTTTGCGCCGGACCTTCCTACACCGGATTCAGTTATTGACCAGATTAAGGAAGCGGTTGAAAAGGCCGGATATAAATGGGGTGAGGATATTAAAATCGCTCTTGACCCTGCCACAAGCGAGCTTTACGATGAAAAGGACGGAAAATATCACTTCCCTGGCGAAAGCAAAATGGCTGGCAGAGAAATTGTAAGGACCAGCGAGGAAATGGTTGAAATGTGGAAAGCTCTCTGTGCCAAATACCCTGTAATTTCTATAGAGGACGGTCTTGCTGAGGAGGACTGGGCTGGCTGGCAGCTCCTTACAAGGGAACTTGGAAACAAGGTACAGCTTGTTGGAGATGACTTGTTTGTTACAAACACCGAAAGACTTCAGAAGGGTATTGACCTTAAAGCAGGAAACGCGATACTTATAAAGGTTAACCAGATTGGCACCCTTACAGAAACATTTAATGCCATTGAGCTTGCAAACCGCCATAATATGACAGCTATAGTAAGCCACCGTTCAGGCGAAACAGAGGACACCACAATAGCTGATATAGTGGTGGCTGTTAATGCAGGGCAGATTAAGACAGGGGCTCCGGCAAGAAGCGACCGTGTTGCAAAGTACAATCAGCTTCTCAGAATTGAGGAGGAGCTTGGAGACGCTGCCGAATACCCGGGTATGAAGGCATGGTTTAACCTTCAGTAAATTAAATTTATATTCAGGGGCGGTACGGCGAGTTTTCGCCAGCCGCCCCTTTAGTATGTGATTTGTGACTAATGACAAAACTGTGTTAATAGAATATTGACAATGAAATACAAAATAAAGTATTATGTTTTGTGAATAGACAAAAGAGAAACGAGGTTAAAAAAATGCCTTTTGATAAAATGGAAAAGGAGACTCTTTCCGTTAAAATTATCAATGAAATTGAGAAAATGATTCAGTCTGGAGAAATTAAGCCCGGAAGTGTTCTGCCGTCTGAAAGGGAATTGTCGTCTCTGCTTGGAATAAGCAGGCCGCCGATTCGTGAGGCACTGCATGCCCTGCGGGCTATAGGAATAATAGACATTAAGGCAGGTGGAAGGGCCTATCTCAGAGATAATGTAAAGTTTGTGCGCGAGCATTTCAAGACAAAGGCAATGCTTGCCAGATACACGGCAAACGACCTGATTGAGTCACGTATAATAATAGAAAAGGAAACGGCTGCTCTGGCATGTGTGCGTGCCACTGAAGACGACATTGAAAAAATAAAAGAGGCCAACGAAAGACTTAAAGCGGTTGATGAGAGCGAGATAGAAAAGTACATAAAGCTTGACTATAATCTCCATTTGTCTATAGCTGAGTCAGCTCATAACTTTGTGCTTACAGAAATGTTTGAAACTATGAGAAATTTGATATTTGAGACGAATGTCTATAATATGCTTGAGCCATCGCATATAGAAAAGAATCTTGAGATGCATAATAAGATATGCAGCGCTATAATAAATAAGGAACAGGAAAAAGCAAGGCTGTACATGGAAGAACATATAATGTCCACATTATCGGGTATAAATTATATTTTAAGCAATTAATAAAAACCACCTGCATATTTTTGCAGGTGATTTTTTATTTTTTGATGATTAATAATTATTAATATTTTATTGACTTTAATTATATATGGTGATATATTGGTATTAAATATAACTGGTAATACCAGTTGGTGAGGATTTGTCATTAACAAAATACCGCAAATATGATTAACCAAAACAGGAGGGGATTATATGAAGAAGGCACTTTTTACCGCGGCGGCAGTCTGCGCGGCGGCATCTCTTATAGCTGGCTGCTCAAATTCCAGTAAGCCACATGAAAAAAGCTCTCAGGCGTCAAAAAGTGAAGCATCGCAGTCTAAACCGGCCGAGTCCGGCGAAGAAAACAAATCTGCGGATTCTGGAGCGGAATACAATTTAATTTTTGCCGATTCGGTTGCCACAACACATCCATATACCCTTGGGCTTACTAAGATGATAGATTTAATGAAAGAAAAGACAAACGGCGCGCTTGCTGGCGATATGTTCGCAAACTCCCAGCTTGGCAGCGAGAGGGATTTAATAGAAGGACTACAGCTTGAAACAATTCAGGTTACATGCTGTTCAACAGCGCCGCTTGCCGGCTTTACAGACGCGTTTCTGGTTTTTGACCTTCCTTTCCTGCTGCCGGATACCGAAACTGCCAGAGGAGTGCTTGACAGCGAGGTCGGTATGGAAATACTTCATTCGGTAACTGACCAGGGCCTTGTAGGGCTTTCGTGGTTTGAAAACGGATTCAGGGATATAACAAACAACAAGCTGCCTATTGAAAAGCCTGACGACCTTAAGGGAATTAAAATAAGGACTATGGAAAATCCTATGCACATGGCGGCTTTTCAGATACTTGGGGCAGACCCTACACCTATGGCTTTTGGTGATTTGTTTACAGCGCTTCAGCAGGGAACTCTTGACGCGCAGGAAAACCCAATACCTATAATAGAGACCAGCCAGTTTGATGAGGTGCAGAAATATCTTTCAATGACAGGCCATATATATGCTCCTACACCGGTGCTTATTGATAAAAAGTTTTTTGACGGCCTTGAGCCTGAATACCAGAACGCCATACAGGAAGCCGCAAACGAGGCCGCTGTGTATGAACGTGAGCAGTGCGACCTTCAAAATGAAGACGGTGTACAGAAGCTTCAGGACAGGGGCATGGTTGTAAATTATCCTGATGTTGCGCCTTTTAAAGAAGCGACAGCGGCAATTTATGATGAGTATGTAAAAGAAGGCGCCGGAAATGTGTCTCCGGATATCTATAACAGGGTTGTTGAAACTATAAATGACCTTCAGAAAAATAAATGATATGATAATATTTTCCAGTTTGTCATATTGCTGGGTTTATTATTTATAATTATTATATAATTACTGCACATGTAAATTTTATATTTACCCTTATTTTGAAGAAGCCCCCGGATACTAAAAGTGTCAGGGGGCTTCTTCATGAAACAAAACGGCAGAACGGATTAAAGAGCTTTTATAAAATGATTGAGACTTATTCCATTGTGTTTTATTTAAAAAAAGAATATAATAATACACAGCAGATAAACTGTATATTATTTTTGGAGAGTGAGAAATGAGTGTTCGAGAGACCCTTTTAATTGTAGACGACATGGAGATAAACCGGGCAATACTCAGTACGATATTTGAAAATGACTACAATGTCATTGAGGCGGAAAATGGTGAGGAAGCGATATCGCTTCTTGAAAAAAACCAGAGCAGTATAGCCGCTATGCTGCTTGACCTTGTTATGCCTGTAAAAAGCGGTTTTGAGGTTATGGAGGAGATGGAAAGAAGAGGATATTTCTATAATATCCCTGTTCTTGTTATTACTTCTGATGATTCAAGCGAGAGCGAAAGGCGTGCTTTTGACCTTGGGGCATCGGATATCATAAAAAAACCTTTTGAACCTTATGCAGTTAAAAGGCGTGTAAAAAATGTTGTCGAGCTTTACAGGCACAGACTGCACCTTGAGGAATTGATTGATGAGCAGTCGGCAAGCCTCAGGGAATCGAACTCTATTATAATTGAAGCTCTCTCATCTGTAATTGAATACCGGAGTCTTGAATCGGGGCAGCATATACGTCGCATAAGGCTGTTTACAAAAATACTGCTTGAAGAGGTGGCCGCCAGATATAGGGAATATGGCCTTAACGCGCACAAGATTAATATAATAAGCGATGCCTCGTCGATGCACGATATAGGAAAGATTGCAATACCTGACAAGATACTTAATAAACCGGGCCGTCTTACGCCTGAGGAATTTGAGATAATGAAATCGCATTCGATAAAGGGCTGCGAAATACTCAAAAGCCTTGACAGGATGAGTGACAGGGAATATCTTAAATACGCGTACAATATATGCCGCTACCACCATGAGAGGTGGGACGGGAAGGGATATCCTGATGGGCTTAAGGGCGACAGTATACCAATATGTGCTCAGGTGGTGGCTGTTGCAGACTGCTACGATGCGCTGACTACAGACAGGGTTTACAAAAGCGCCATACCTCAGGAGCAGGCATTTAATATGATACTTAACGGGGAATGCGGTTCGTTTTCTCCAAAAATATTGAAGTGTTTTGTGAATGTTAAAGATAAATTCGCATCACTTTCAAACATGTACGCAGACGGACACATAATGGCTATGACTGTTATGAAAGACGGAGCAGATAAAATACATTCTTCAGGCTCTTACATTAATGATTATGAACAAAGCCAGATGAAGCTTTCGGCCCTGTTAAGATACATGAACTCAAATGTTATGGAGGTAGACGTAATTTCGGGTATTTATAATATACTGTATATGACTGATGAAAACTTTTCGGTACTTGAAAATGGGAATAACTTTGAGGAATCCATTGAAGCCCTGTCAAAAAGCGCTGTTCACCCTGAAGACAGGGAGATTGTACTTGGGCTTTTAGGAAAATATATGCGTGATTTTTTCGATGCCGGATTAATGAAAAGGTCAAGGCGCTACCGGGTTATGGATACAAAAACAGGTGGGTATGTCTATTATCAGGCTACAATGGTAAGGGTTGATTTAGACAATCCGCGGCAGAAAAGAATAATGATTATTTGGGATAAAAATGAGAGTGGCGGTACGCCTTTGATATGCTCTGATTTTTACGGAGAAGAAGATAATACATATATTTCGCTGCTTGACGGTAAATTTAAATGCAGGAATGACAGGTGGTTTACTATAAACGGGTTAAGCCAGGGATTTTTAAGCCTTACAGGATATTCAGAAAATGAGATAAGAGAAAGCTTTAACAGCCGTCTGTCTGAAATCATATATAAGCCCGATATGGAAAGACTGCGTACACAGCTTTGGCAACAGGCAAAGCTGGGCAGAAGGGCTGAAGTTGAGTACCGCCTGATTACAAAAGGCGGAAATATTATATGGGTAATGGAAAAATCAGTATTGTCTATGGACAAAGACGGGGAGGAATACTTTTACTGTGTAATAACTGATATCACAAAATATAAACAGGAAAATGGCGGAGTTTAAAAATCCCCCGTACCGGACGTAATAAAAATCCGGTACGGGGGATTCGTTTTGCTATTCCATTCTTCCGTATTTCATTTCTTTGCCTGAACTGTCATATTTTTTGCGCTTGGCAGTTATTGTTTCTATGTCAATTTTCCATACGGCAGTCCTGAACAGGCTTCTGCTTATTTCGGAATCAAATTTATCCATGCCGTCAGCGGCATATTTAAGGCAAATCAGCCTGAGTGCATGTATCTTTTCTTCATCAGTTATAACCTCATGTGCTCTGCCGGTTATTACAGCGCTCTCATACTCAGTTGTAAACTCTTTTGGGACAGGTGTTACATCACCTACAAATGTCATGCATGCATTCGGCCTGCTTATCAGGTTATCTGTTTTATGGCCCTTCTGAGCACAGTGAAAGTAGATACTGTTTTTATCCCTTACAGCGCTTACAGGTATGCAGTACGGTGTTAAATCCTCGTTTACTGTGGCAATGACAGCGTATTGGCTTTTGTCGATTACGTAAAAGCCGAAGTCACTGCCCATTTCCCGTTCTTTCCTCCTCATTAAATACTCCCCTTTCTTAAAAAAGCTTTATGTACACAGGCTTTCTGTCTCTGAACACAGCTATTTTATCAAAACCGGCCTCTTTGAGCATACGGTATGCCTCATCAAATTTATACGCGAGGTGCTCAGGTTTATGTGTATCAGAGCCAACTGTTATTATTTTGCCGCCAAGCTCACGGTATCTCTTTATAAGCGCGAATCCCGGGTGAGGCCCGCCTGCGCCGTAGCGGTAACCGGAGGTGTTTATCTCAATACCCTTCTGTTTTTCTATCAGGGCTGAAAGTATTTTGTCTGTTAAATACCTGAACCTGCTGTAATCAATAGTCTTGTCGGTGTAGTTTCCATAACGGTTTATAAAATCAATGTGTCCGTACACATTAAAAAAATCATAGTTTTCAACATTGTGCAGCACTTCCTCAAAGTATTGACAGTACGCCTCATCTTTTGTTTTTCCCTCAAAAAAGTCGTTTACACAAAGGTCATAGCCGTCCTGTACAACATGGGTAGAGGCTATAATAAAATCGAACTGGTTATTTTCCACAAATTTATTGATACTGCCTATAACATGGGGCTGTATGCCTATTTCAACACCCTTTGCGATAGTTATTTTTTCGCCGTATATTTTTCTGAGACGTTCTATTTCATCTGAGTACGGCTTATAATCAAAGAGGAATGGAAATTCCGGGTCAGGATAGTCAAAGTCTATGTGGTCTGTGACAGCTATTTCCTTAAGGCCTATTGACATGGCCCTTTTTATATTTTCCTCCATTGGAGTATCGCTGTCTGATGAAAAGTCTGAGTGAGTATGGTAATCAGCGTAAAACAAAATATATCAGCCCCTGTTTATATTATTAATATCAAGTTTCTTTGTTTAACGGATATTGTACCATAATTTTAAAAACAGTACATATTAAATTCAAATATTTTTCAACTGTTTTTAACATTCTTAAATTACAATGTTAATAGTAAAGAAGGCAGAATTTGTAATTTCAATGTGAAATGGCTGTAACCGTTTTGTAATTGTAGTGATGTATAATAGCAGTTGTAAAGGAGTGATATATATGAATTTTGATAAGGTTATAATTAATTCCATATGTGATATGCTTATTTCATCAAGGGTTTTTGACTGTGACGGCGCCCTTGCTGGACAGGATACAGAAAATGAAAAAAAATAATGCGGCACTGGCTATAAGACAGCGTGGTAAAGACAGTGTTTTATAAGAGGTATATTTATGAAAGAAAGCGGCAGTATTAAAAAAAGAGGTTTTTATATTGGCACAATACCTGCGGTTTTGTGGGGCGGGGATTCCAAAAAGGCATTTATTGCGGTTCATGGGAATATGTCCAACAAGACGGACACGGTAATAAACATGCTTTCTCAAAACGCTGTGAGCAGGGGATATCAGGTATTGAGCTTTGACCTTCCAGAGCATGGCGACAGGAAGAATTCAGATGAAAAATGTGTACTGAGGGATTGTATTGCTGATTTTAACAGAGTAATGTCATTTGCAAAGGAAAGGTATACAGAAATAAGCCTTTTTGCGTGCAGCCTTGGAGCGTATTTTTCTTTAATGGCATGGAAAGACATAAGCTTTGGCAGGTGCCTGTTCCTTTCACCTGTAGTTGATATGGCAAGGGTTACAGAAAGGTTAATGGAATGCAATGGCATAAGTGTTGACAGACTGAGAGAGGAAAAGTCGCTGACTGCTGGCGGAATAAGCTTTAATTATGATTATTATGAATATATAAAAAACAATCCGGTAAATGTCTGGAATTCACCGACAGCAATACTGTATGGAAAGAATGATGATTTGTGTGAGTACTGCTCGGTTTATGATTTTTCTGAAAAATTCAAGTGCTTTTTGTATGAGGCAGAAAACTGCGGACACTTTTTTCATACGGAAAATGAATTGAACATCTATAAAAAATGGCTTGAAGATAATATTGAAGGCATTAACCGGCAGTGACGGTACTTATAAATATTTATTTGAAAATATATAATAAAATTGAGCTTAAAAGATAAAATATATATATTGACACAGTTTTTTTGTGTGATATAATTCATTTATATATCAAAAAACGATGACGGGACGAGTAGTATATGACTGCGCACAAAAGAGAGGGATATTCTGGCTGAAAGTATCCTGTGAGAGCGCATATATGAAAACTAACCCTGAGCGGCTCCAATCAAGCCCGCATAGCTGCGTTAAAGGCCGAATTAAGTGGTATAATCTGCAATCAGGGTGGAACCGCGGGAATAACAGCTCTCGTCCCTTTTCTATGAAAAGGAAGAGGGCTTTTTTATTTGCCGAAAACGAAAGGAGAATGGGAGTAATGATTAAAGTAACTCTTAAAGACGGTGTGGTAAAGGAATTTGACGCATCGGTATCTGTTTTGGAAATAGCTGAAAGCATAAGTGCTGGGCTTGCAAGAAACGCCTGTGTTGGCATTGTAGACGGTGAGGCACAGGATTTAAGGTATGTTGTCGACAAGGATTCCAAGGTTGAAATCTGTACATTTGATGATGAAGAGGGTAAAAGGGCTTTCCGCCATACAGCAAGCCATATTATGGCACAGGCTGTAAAGAGGCTTTTTCCGGAAACAAAGCTTGCTATCGGTCCGTCAATAGCCGATGGATTTTATTATGATTTTGACAGAGAAACACCTTTTACTGAAGATGACCTCACACATATTGAGGAAGAAATGAAAAAGATAGTAAAAGAGGATTTAAAGCTTGAGAGGTTTGAGCTTCCAAGAGCAGATGCTATAAAGCTTATGGAGGAGAAAGGCGAGCCGTATAAGGTTGAGCTTATAAACGACCTTCCTGAGGATTCAATTATATCATTCTATAAACAGGGTGAATATACTGACCTTTGTGCAGGACCTCACCTTATGAGCACAAAGCCTGTTAAGGCGTTTAAGCTTATGAGTGTTGCCGGTGCTTACTGGAGAGGAAATGAGAAAAACAAGATGCTTTCCAGAATCTATGGCACTGCTTACCCTAAGGCAAGCGAGCTTGAGGCTTATCTCAACCTTCTTGAGGAAGCTAAAAAGCGTGACCACAGAAAGCTTGGCAAGGAGCTTAAGCTTTTTGCCCTTCTTGAGGAGGGGCCTGGGTTCCCGTTCTTCCTTCCTAAGGGAATGGTACTTAAAAATACTCTTATGGAGTACTGGAGAGAAATCCACAGGAAGGCCGGCTATGTTGAAATTTCAACTCCAATTATACTGAGCAGGAAACTCTGGGAAAACAGCGGCCACTGGGACCACTACAAGGACAACATGTATACCACTGTAATTGACGATGAGGACTATGCTGTAAAGCCTATGAACTGCCCGGGCGGTATGCTTGTTTATAAGCAGGACCTTCACTCATACAGAGACCTTCCTATGAGAGTCGCAGAAATTGGCCTTGTACACAGGCATGAAAAGAGCGGCGCTCTCCACGGCCTTATGCGTGTAAGGTGCTTTAATCAGGACGATGCCCATATATTTATGACAGAGGAACAGATTCCGGAGGAAATAAGCGGTGTAATTTCCCTTATCGACCAGGTTTATAAGCTTTTCGGGTTCAAATACCATATAGAGCTTTCGACACGCCCGGAGGACAGCATGGGAAGCGATGAGGCTTGGGAGACAGCTACAAACGGACTTATCTCAGCGCTTAAGGCCAACAATATTGATTATGTGGTAAACGAGGGCGACGGTGCTTTCTACGGACCTAAGATTGATTTCCACCTTGAGGACTCACTTGGAAGGACATGGCAGTGCGGTACAATTCAGCTTGACATGCAGATGCCGGAGCGTTTTGATTTGACATATACAGATAAGGATGGCGTAAAGAAACGCCCTGTTATGATTCACCGCGTATGCTTCGGCTCAATAGAGAGGTTTATAGGCATACTTATTGAGCATTACGCAGGCGCGTTCCCTACATGGCTTTCACCTGTTCAGGCAAAGGTACTCACAATCTCAGAGAAATCTGACAGCTACGCTGAAGGTGTTGCAAAGAAGCTTGAGGAAGCAGGCATAAGGGTTGAAACAGACCTCAGAGCAGAAAAAATAGGCTTTAAGATAAGAGAAGCCAGAAGCGAGAGGGTTCCTTATATTTTAGTAGTTGGAGAAAAGGACGCTGAGGCCAACATGGTATCCCTCAGGACAAGAGAGGGCGAAGAAGGCCAGAAGGCGCTTGATGAAGTAATAGAGAGAATGAAAAAGGAAATAAAGGACAGGGTATAAAAGTTTAAAACATATGGTGGTGTCTGCAAAGTCACATAGTAGCTGAGCAGATGCCATCATTTATTTACATTAATTAAGTTGTATATTAAGTTAATACGTTTGGCTAAGGAATTTAAAATTATCTCTTGACATTCATCATTTAAAATGGTATGATTTTTCAGGTAACAAAGCAGAGCGTCCGCTTCTCACCTTACGGCAGAAGGCCAGTAAGGTCAATACATTTTCCTTTTGAGGATTCTTTATGTATTTCAGGTGGATAGTCTCTATCCACTTTTTTTTATTGATTTTAGGAGGTGCTGAGCTATTATTGAGTTAATGATAAACGAACAAATCAGAGACAAGGAAGTTCGACTTATTGGTAATGACGGGGAGCAGTTGGGTATTGTACAATCTAAGGAAGCGCAGAGGCTTGCAGATGAGAGCAAGCTTGACCTTGTGAAAATTGCGCCTAACGCAAAACCGCCTGTATGCAGAATAATGGACTATGGAAAATACCGTTTTGATATGGCCAAAAAAGAAAAAGAGGCCAAAAAGAAACAGAAGGTTATTGATATTAAAGAACTGAGACTGTCTCCGAATATCGATACTCATGATGTTCAGGTAAAGGTTAAAAAGGCTATAGAGTTTCTGAAGGACGGCGATAAGGTTAAGGTAAGCATTCGTTTCAGGGGTCGTGAGATAGGACACTCAAAGACGGCGGTTGCGATAATGGATGATTTTGCTGCGCAGATATCTGAAGTCGGTGTTGTGGATAAGCCGCCAAAGATGGAAGCAAAAAGCCTTGTAATGTTCCTTGCTCCTAAAGCATGATTTTAAATTAACAGTAGTCGCTATATAAGGAGGATATTTAAAATGCCTAAGTTAAAAACAAAAAAAGCAGTTTCAAAACGTTTTAAAGTGACAGGTTCAGGCCAGCTTAAAAGACATAAAGCCAACACCCAGCATATTCTTGGTAAAAAATCAACTAAGAGAAAGAGAAACTTAAGAAAAGCAACTTTAACAGATGCTACTGTTCTTACAACTTACAAGAAGAAATTATTACCTTACGCTTAATTACCGGGAATTGATAGGAGGAGTTTTATAATGGCAAGAGTAAAAGGCGCGCTTAACGCAAGAAAAAGACATAAGAAGGTTCTTAAACTGGCAAGAGGTTACCGTGGCGCCAGGTCAAAACAGTATAGAATAGCTAAACAGTCTGTTATGAAGGCTTTGGCTTACTCTTTTGCTGGAAGGAAACAGACAAAAAGAGAGTACAGAAGCCTTTGGATAACAAGAATTAACGCAGCTGCAAGAGCCAACAGTATTTCTTACAGCCAGCTTATGCATGGCTTAAAGCTTGCGGGCATCAACGTAAACAGAAAAATGCTTGCTGACCTCGCTATCAGCGACGCAGCAGGATTTACAAAGCTTGTTGACGCTGCAAAAGCAAAATTAAACTGATTGTTCACTGATTAGATTGGATTAGGAGGAAATACAAGTGGCAAATATTAAATCTGCAAAAAAGAGAGTTAAAGTTATCGCTAAAAAAGCGTTAATCAATAAGATGGTTAAATCAAGCACAAGAACAGCTATAAAAAAAGTAATGGTAGCTGTTGAGGCTAAAGACAAGGCTGCGGCTCAGGCTGCTCTTACACCTGCTATATCTGCTATTGATAAAGCATACACAAAGGGCATATTCCACAGGAACGCAGCTGCCAGAAAGAAATCAAGTCTTACAAGGCTTGTAAATGGTCTTTAATTTTAATACTTATAAAACTTATATGTATGCCGAGGGCTGAGTCCTTCGGCTTTTTTGTTACCACTGCTGGGCTTTCAGTTTTATGAGGGCTTTTTTTTCTATTCTTGACACATATGAGCGTGATATATTGAGCATTTTAGCTATTTCTCGCTGTGTCATTTCATCTTTTCCGCACAAGCCGTATCTGAGGCTTATTATGAGCTTTTCACGGGGAGTAAGCGTAGATTCTATGTTTTGGTATAGTATTTTGAGCTGCATATTTGTTTCAGCAGTGTCTGCCACATCTCCGTCCTCAGTGGGTATAGTTTCCATTATTGTTATTTCGTTTCCATCTTTGTCTTTGCTTATGGGTTCCTGAAGGAATAAATCTCCGGCATATTTTTTGCAGTAGCGCAGGTACATCAGTATCTCGTTATCTATACATCTTGCAGCGTATGTGGCAAGGCGGGTTTTTCTTGAACCATCGTAGGAGGATATCCCCTTGATAAGGCCGATTGTCCCTATTGATATCAAATCATCGTTTTCCAGTCCGCAGGTCGAGTATTTTTTTACCACGTGGGCAACCAGCCTTAAATTATGCTCAATCAAGTTGTTTTTGGCTTTTTCATTTCCGTTAAAATAGTCATTTAGGCATTTTTCCTCTTCTTCAGCTGTCAGTGGCTTTGGGAATGCTCCTGAGCACCCCATAGAAAAAAGTAAGAGAGAAGCTATTATAATGCCCGTCACAGAATTCCTCCTTAAATAGAAGATTACATATAATATTCAAAACAGGGCTCTTACGTGTATGTCTATGAATAAATTTATTTTTCAGGGCGAAAATATAAAGACAGTGAAAATTATTGGCAGCAAAGGTTTTAATTGCTTAATAAGTTTAAATAATGATTATCCGGAGGATTTAATATGAAAAACAGCAGGAATATACGTACTGATTTGGCACTTGAAGCCAGAGAGGCGGTTGCGGGCAAGGATATGTCCGAAATTGACGGTGTAAATATTTTGAGCTCTGAAGACGACATAATGACAGTAACTCAGGTTGAGATAGTCAATGAAAAGGGCAGTGAGGCTTTGGGTAAGCCACAGGGAAAATATATAACAATAGAGTCACAGTCTTTGAGAGAAAATGATATAGACGCACAGAAAAAAATCACTATGGCACTTTCTGAAAAAATAAAAGAGCTGGTAGAGCCGGAAAAACACAAAAAGGTACTGATTGTGGGACTTGGTAACTGGAATGTAACGCCTGATGCTCTTGGGCCAAAGGTTGTTAAGAGGATACTTGTAACGAGGCATATACTTGATTCTATACCGGAAGATATAAAGGACTCGGTTGGCAATGTAGCTGCCGTATCTCCTGGAGTACTTGGAATAACAGGCATTGAGACGGCTGAAATTATAAAGGGAATAGTCGAGAAGGTAAAGCCTGACGCTGTAGTTGCCATTGACGCCCTTGCGGCAAGAAGCATAAGCCGCATAAATTCTACAATACAGCTTTCTGATACCGGAATAAATCCTGGTGCCGGCATAGGCAACAGCCGCTCCCCGCTAAACAGGGATACACTTGGCGTGCCGGTTATAGCCATAGGGGTACCGACTGTTGTAGATGCAGCTACTCTTGTAAATGATACTTTTGACGGAATACTCATTTCTATGGCGCAAAAGGACAATGAGGATAAGCGCACTTTAAAATGTATAGAACACATATGCTCGGAAGATAAATTTGAGGACATACTGAATGCCCTTGAGCCGTATTCGGGAAACATGTTTGTAACACCCAAAGAAGTAGATGCCGTTATAGAAAGGCTTTCAGACGTAATAGCGAACGCTGTAAATATTGTGCTGCACCCGGTTATCGATATAGATGACGTTAAGAATTTTTCGTTTTAAGCCGTTTTAACGGTTATATAAAAGGGAAAAACGGCTGGGTGTTTTTTGACATAATAGCATAAATCGCCCAGTTGTGAAATGTAATTTATTGTATAATTTTTTATATTTTTAATGCCTGTTGCTAAAACACTCTTGACACGATTGTTGAAAGGATATAATATAATAAGAGCGGCTTTATGCCGTTAAAAGTGTGAACTTTGAAAATTTTATAAGGGGGTGTTTCCGATAATTTATTATGTTGTATTTGGACTTATTGGAATACTTCTTGGCTTAGTGATAGGCATTAACTATAGAAAACGCATTGCGGAAGCTAAAATAGGTGTTGCTGAAGACAAGGCAGTAAAAATAGTTGAAGATGCTAAAAAAGAAGCGGAAAACAAAAAGAAAGAAATTCTGCTTGAGGCTAAGGAAGAAAGTATAAAAGCCAAAAACGAACTTGAGCGCGAGGTGCGTGAGAGAAGGAATGAACTTTCAAGAACTGAAAGAAGGCTTGTTCAGAAAGAGGAGACTCTTGACCGCAAGGCTGATTCCTATGAGAAAAAAGAGGAACAGATGAACAGAAAGCTTGAGGAGCTTGAAAAACAGAAGGCCGAGGTTGAGGCACTTCACGGAAAACAGCTTGAGGAACTTGAAAGGATTTCAGGACTTACAAGGGACGAGGCGAAAAATTACCTGCTTAATATTATCGAAAACGATGTTAAGCACGAGGCAGCTATTATGGTCAGGGAAATTGAGGCCAAGGCTAAAATGGACGCCGACAAGAAGTCAAAGGAAATTGTGGCAAACGCAATACAGAGGTGTGCTGTTGACCACGTTACAGAAAGCACTGTTTCTGTGGTGCAGCTGCCTAATGACGAGATGAAGGGAAGGATTATAGGCCGAGAGGGCAGAAACATAAGGGCCCTTGAAACTTTAACAGGAATCGATTTGATAATTGATGATACTCCTGAAGCGGTTATCCTTTCAGGATTTGACCCTGTAAGGCGTGAAATAGCGCGTATCGCTCTCGAAAAGCTCATAGTTGACGGCCGTGTTCATCCTTCCAGAATTGAGGAAATGGTTGAAAAGGCCAAAAAAGAGGTTGAGGTTATTATACGTGAAGAAGGAGAAGCCGCGACATTTGAAACAGGTGTTAACGGTCTTCATCCTGAAATAGTAAGGCTTTTAGGCAAGCTTAAATACAGGACAAGCTATGGACAGAATGTTCTTAAGCATTCCATAGAGGTTTCTCATCTTGCCGGTATTATGGCCGCAGAGCTGGGTGTTGATGTTAATACAGCTAAACGTGCAGGTTTGCTCCACGACATAGGAAAGAGCATTGACCATGAGGTTGAAGGCTCGCATGTTAGTATTGGCGTAAGCTTACTTAAGAAACACAGGGAGTCAGACATTATAATTAATGCAGTTGAGGCTCATCACGGCGATGTGGACCCACAGTCTATTGTTGCTGTGCTTGTTCAGGCCGCAGACGCAATATCTGCCGCAAGGCCTGGCGCAAGGCGTGAGACACTTGAAAGCTATATCAAGCGTCTTGAAAAGCTTGAGGAGATTGGCGACAACTTCAAGGGTGTTGAAAAATCATTTGCTATTCAGGCAGGGCGTGAGTTGAGGATAATTGTTATACCTGAAGAGGTTGGCGATGATAACCTTACGCTTCTGGCAAGGGATATTGCTAAGAGAATAGAAGATGAACTGGAATATCCGGGGCAGATAAAAGTAAGCCTTATCCGAGAAACAAGGGCGACTGAGTACGCTAAATAAATGAATAAACAGGACAGAACTGCGATTTGTAAGCTGTCCTGTTTTTTTTGTTCACATAAATTTATTGCATACATGCTAATGCCTGAAGGGAGTGGTTTTTATGCAGGTATGGCTGCACAGGATTTCGCATGAAGCTGAGGTTTCATATGCCCTGCTTAAAATGGGATATCTGTCTATAGGGTTTGCCGATTTTATTGATAGAGAATTTATAAATTCGATAAGGAATAAAACGCTTTCTGAGTCTCAGAAGAGGGATATATTTGAGCGTGAGAACAAAGCCGTATGGGGTGAACTGAGGAGGACAAGGTATAACCTTTGGAGATTTATCTGCTGCTTTAAAGCGGGTGACACAGTTGTTGTACCACTTAATGGCGGAAGGTTTTCAATTTATAAGATAGAAGGGGAGTTTGTCACAGCAGACGAGGCAGGCCTCCATGATTTTACCGATGAATCGAAAAACACTGTAAGTGTTCTGGGGAAATGTTTAAAAAAAGGCGGAAAAACAGTGGATTTGGGGTTTCTGATAAAGGTATCGCCTATAGCTGTAGAAATGCCGAGGTCAGGATACGCAGAGTCTGCGCTTTCATCCAGAATGAAAATACGGCAGACAAACGCTAATATAAGCGACCTGAATAACGAGGTAAACAGGTCAGCGGCGGCATTTTTTAAAAACAGACCTCTTAATTTTTATGCCGATGCGGCTGAAGGTATGAAAACGGGCCTGTTGGCCTGTCTTAGAAGCCAGCTTGATGATATTAAGCTGGAAAGGCTGATAAAATGGTATTTTTATAAAATCGGCGCGGCATTTGTGAGTATACCGGCAAAAAACGAGGGAGGAAAGGCAGAAAATGCGGACGCGGACATAACAGCTTATTTTGAGGCGCTTAAGCTAATTATATATGTACAGGCAAAGCACCATACAGGAGAGACATCACAGTGGGCTGTAAGGCAGATTTCAGACTACAGGGAGCAGAAGGAAAATGAGACAGACGACAATACATACGTGTCATGGGTTATATCTACCTGTGACAGATTCAGTCCGGAAGCCATCAAGCTTGCCCGCGAAAGCAATGTGCGGTTGATTAACGGGCTTGACTTTGCTGAAATGCTTATTAACGCCGGACTAAATGAGAATATGAATGAAGCCCTTAACGGATAACGATAAACTGCTGAAAAAAAGCCCATATTTATGGGCTTTTTGTTTATATGTCTATTCTATTGATAGCTGAGGAGAATTGGCGGCTTTGTCATCGTCTGTAATAAAATGGCCTGTTGACGGTATTTTGTTTGTCCTGTAAAATTCTATGTTTGAGCTTTTAAATTCGTCTGCCGGGCATACGTTTGTAATTGAGCTGTTCTTTTTAAGAGTATAAAGCTGTACTCCTCCGGAAGTCTTTGTACCGCTTACAGGCACTAGCGCTGTACTGAAAAGGCAGGCTTTATCATCGTCTCTAGTGAGTACATAATCCCTGTCACTGTCTATGAATGTCATAAATATGAGTCGGGATTTTGATGAATAGGCGTTAATAAGCCTTCTTCGGTTTGTTTTTGTCCTGTAGCTTTCTGCCGGTATTTTTACGGCTTTTCCGTTTTCAAACAAGAGGAAAAGGTTGCCTCTGTAATCGGTTGTTGAGGTGACAAATATAACCTTTTCGTTTTCTTCCATGCCAAGCAGGTTTGGAAGGTATTCGCCAAGAGAGCTGGCTTTTGTATCCTGAACATCACTGAGCCTGAGCTTATATACATTGTACTGGTCAGTAAAGAAAAGAAGCTCCGCCTTGTTTGTGCTTTCCTCCTCAATAATAATCCTGTCGTCCTCCTTCAGTTTCTGCTCTCCGGCAGTCCTCAGTGAGACAAGGCTTATTTTTTTGAAATAATTCTGTTCTGTGAGGAATATTTTTAATCCATAGTCCTCAATCAGGTTTTCCTCAGGTATCTCCTCAAATTCCTCAGAGGTTATTATATCGGTACGCCTCGGCACTCCGTATTTTTTAGATACAGCCCTGAGCTGAGAACATATTATGTTTTTGATTTTCCGTTCGCTTTTCAGCGTGTCATTGAGCTCCCTTAATTCCTTTTCAAGCTCGTCAAGCTCCTTCGTACGGTTTAAAATATATTCCTTGTTGATATTCCTCAGCTTAATTTCAGCTATATACTCAGCCTGCTTGTCGTCTATGTCAAAGCCTTTCATAAGGTTAGGTATTACCATGCTCTCAAGTTCTGTATGGCGTATGATATATATGGCTTTGTCTATGTCGGTGAGTATTTTTTCAAGGCCTCTCAGCAGGTGCAGCTTGGCGCTTTTCTTTTCTATGTCATACGATAGCTGCCCCTTTATGGATTTAATTCTGAATACCTTCCAGTTGTCAAGTATTTCTGCTATTCCCATTGTTCTTGGGCGACCGTCAATAAGTATGTTGAAGTTGCAGCTGAAAGTATCAGAAAGCGGTGTCTGCTGGAACAGCTTGTGCATAAGTATATCCACATTTGTGTTCCGGCGCACGTCTATGGCTATTTTAAGTCCGCCTAAATCGGTCTCGTCACGTACATCTGTTATATCTTTTATTTTGCCGGATTTGATAAGCTGTATTATTTTATCAATTATGCTTTCAACATTTGTGGAGTACGGAATTTCTGTAACCTCAATGCAGTTGTTTTTGTGGTCAAAATGATATTTTGAGTATACTCTGAAACTTCCACGGCCTGTGGAATAAATCTGCTCAATCTCTGAGCGGTTGTACATAAGCCTTCCGCCACCGGGAAAATCAGGTGCCTTAAGTGTTTCCAGTATATCGGTTTCTGGGTCATTGATATAATTAATAGCCGTTTCACAGATTTCTTTGAGGTTAAAGCTGCATATGGAGCTTGCCATTCCTACTGCTATACCCTGGTTGGGGTTTACAAGCACGTTTGGAAATGTTGTTGGCAGAAGCAGGGGTTCCTTCATTGAGGAATCGAAGTTATCAACAAACTGTACTGTGTTTTTGTCTATATCCGCAAAAATTTCAGAGCAGATTGGGGACAGCTTCGCTTCTGTATATCTGGCGGCGGCATAGGCCATATCCCTTGAGTACTGCTTTCCAAAGTTTCCCTTTGAGTCGACAAGAGGGTGGAGCAGTGAGCCGTTGCCTTCTGTAAGACGCACCATAGTTTCATATATCGTTATATCCCCGTGAGGGTTAAGCTGCATTGTCTGGCCTACTATTTTTGAGGATTTTGCTCTTGCTCCGGTAAGGAGCCCCATTTTATACATTGTATACAAAAGCTTCCTGTGGGAAGGCTTAAAGCCGTCTATTTCGGGTATGGCTCGGGATACGATTACGCTCATGGCGTAAGGCATATAGTTAAGTTCAAGTGTATCTGTTATAATCTGCTGGGAAATTTTTTCAGGCTTTTGTTCCTGAGTGTTTTTTGCTGTTTTTTTAGCCATTTTATCACCTTATGTTTTCAGCTGATATCGCTGAAATCAATGTATTTGTAGCCGTCCTGTTCAATGTGCTCCTTGCGCCCTCGAAGGTTATCGCCAAGGAGAAGTTCAAAGACGTACTGGGTTTTTTCGGCATCAGAAGGGAGTACCTGTATAAGCCGCCTTGTCTGTGGGTTCATTGTTGTTTCCCACATCATTTCCGGCTGGTTTTCACCAAGGCCCTTTGAGCGCTGTATAGTATATTTTTTGCCTTTAAGCTTTGACAGTATATCTGTCTTTTCAGCCTCGGAGTAGGCAAAATAAGTGTTCTTTCCGCTTGAAATCTCAAAAAGCGGTGACTCCGCTATAAAGACTTTCTTTTCCCTTATCAGTGTAGGCACAAGCCGGTAAAGCATTGTGAGTATAAGCGTCCTTATCTGGTAGCCGTCAACATCGGCGTCAGTACATATTATTACTTTGCTCCATTTAAGCTGGCTGAGGTCGAATGAGTTCATGTCGGAATGCTTTGTTTTTATCTCAACACCACAGCCAAGAACCTTAAGAAGGTCAGTTATAATATCGCTTTTAAAAATCCTGTCATAGTCGGACTTAAGGCAGTTAAGTATCTTGCCTCGCACAGGCATTATAGCCTGAAACTCCGAATCACGGCCAAGCTTGCAGGCGCCAAGGGCAGAATCTCCCTCTACAATATATATTTCCCGCCTTGTCACGTCTTTGGTGCGGCAGTTTACAAATTTCTCAACACGGTTGTTTATGTCCAAGCTTCCGGTCAGCTTTTTTCTTATTGATACCCTTGTTTTCTCTGCGGTTTCACGGCTGCGTTTGTTTGCCAGAATCTGAGCGGCTATTTTATCGGCCTCAATTTTATTCTCAATAAAATAAATCTCAAGCTGATGCTTGAAATACTCTGTCATAGCCTCTTGAATAAATTTGTTTGTTATTGATTTTTTGGTCTGGTTTTCATAGCTGGTGATTGTTGAAAAGGAGTTTATAATAAGTATAAGGCTGTCCTGTATATCAGGGAATGTTATTTTTTTCTCATCCTTTTTATAAAGGCTGTTCTGTTTGAGGTATTTGTCTATTGCGTAGACAAAAGAGCTCTTAACGGCCTTGTCAGGGGAACCGCCGTATTCAAGAAAGCTTGAGTTGTGGAAATACTGTATTGTATTGATTTCATTGTTAAAACAGAAGGCAGCCTCGAATTTAAGTTTATATTCAGGCTTGTCCTCACGGTCTCGGCCTTTTGTCTCGTTTTCAAGGTAATATATTGCTGTAAGGCCCTTTCCGCCGTCAAGCTCCTGGGCGTAGTCCTTTATACCGTTTTCATATTTGAAAGAGGTTTTTTCACCCGTATTCTCATCGGTAAAAATAAACTCAAGCCCTGCATTGACTATGGCCTGCTTTTTCAGCATGTCATGAAAATAGTCCGGTCCTATGTTTATGTCGGTAAATACGTCTAAATCAGGGCGCCACCTTATATCAGTACCGGTTGATTTAAGGTTTGATGGCTCCTTTTTCAGCCCTCCAATATTTTCGCCCTTTTCAAAATGAAGGGAGTATTTAAACCCGTCGCGGTAAACCTCAACATCCATGTATTCGGAAGAATACTGTGTTGCACAGGTTCCAAGGCCGTTAAGCCCGAGGCTGAACTCATAATTTTCACCGGAATTGTTTTTGTATTTTCCTCCGGCATAGAGCTCGCAGAAAACCAGCTCCCAGTTAAACCTGTTCTCATTTTTGTTAAAATCAACCGGTATCCCGCGGCCATAATCCCTGACCTCAATTGACTTGTCCTTAAAAAGAGTGATTTCTATTTTGTTTCCGTAGCCCTCACGGGCTTCGTCTATTGAATTTGAAACTATCTCAAAAACAGAGTGCTGACAGCCCTCTATTCCGTCTGAGCCGAATATAACTCCGGGACGCAGTCTTACCCTGTCAGCGCCTTTAAGGGATGTTATACTTTCGTTGTTATAAGAGTTTTCAACTGATTTTTTTGCCATTTTACGCACCTTGTCTTTAAATAATTAACTGTATTGTTATAGAATAACTTAAAGTCAATAGGCTTGTCAAGGATTTGAACCAAAATGAGGAACGTACGTGCGGTTTTTGTCACTTAAACGGGATTTTATGTGCAGTGTTTTAAGTACAGGACCATATTATGGATAGACTTGAAGAATGTTAATGTGATATGCTTAGTATTATTTGATTAGTTTGGATTTGTTTTAAAGGAGTATAAAATGGGCAGGATACTGATTGTAGCGGAAAAACCGTCTGTAGCCAATGATATAGCAAGAGTGCTTGGCTGTACAAAAAAGGGTGAGGGCTTTATAGAATCAGACAGATATATTGTTTCATGGGCTCTTGGACATCTGGTAGCGCTCTGTGAGCCTGAGGAATATGACGCGGCATTAAAAAAATGGTCATTTGACACACTGCCGATTATTCCGGATAATATAAAGCTAAAGGCGATAAAAAAGACATCAAAACAATTGACAGTCTTAAAAAAGCTCATGAACTCCAAAGATACCGACTCCATAATATGTGCTACGGATTCGGGGCGCGAGGGTGAGCTTATATTCAGGTATATATACGAGTATGTAAAATGCAAAAAGCCGTTTAAAAGGCTTTGGATAAGCTCTATGACAGACGAGGCAATAAAGGAAGGGTTTTTGCTGTTAAAGGACTCAGGCGAGTATGACAGCCTTTACCAGAGCGCCAAATGCCGTTCAGAGGCAGACTGGCTTGTGGGCATGAACGCTTCACGAGCGTATACAATAAGGCATAATGCGCTTTTGTCTGTCGGCAGGGTTCAGACCCCTACGCTTTTTATGCTTGTAAAAAGGCAGAAGGAAATAAATGACTTTGTAAGCGAGGATTATTATGAGGTTGAGGCGGATTATGGAAGCTTTAAGGGTTTATGGTACAGAGAAAAATACGGTGATACCAGAATTGATGATATTAGCATTGCCAATGAGATTAAAGAAAGGGTAAAGGGAAAGGACGCTCTGGTCGATTTGGTCAAAAAAGAAACTAAAAGGGATTTGCCTCCGCTGCTTTATGATTTGACAGAGCTTCAGCGCACAGCCAACAGACTTTATGGCTTTTCTGCCAAAAAGACCCTTGATTTGGCCCAGAAACTGTATGAGAGGCATAAGCTGATAACATACCCAAGGACAGACAGCAGGTATCTTACAGGCGATATGCCAGTTAAGGTGGCTTCTGCCATGAAAAAGCTTCTTTACACTGACAGATATAAACCGATTGTAAGCCGGCTTGATTTAAATAAGCTTAATTATACAAAGCGGATAATCGACAACGCTAAGGTAAGTGACCATCATGCTATTATACCGACAGATAAAAAAACAGATTTATCATCGCTTTCGGAAGATGAGTTTAAAGTTTTTGACCTGGTGGCAAGAAGGTTTGCCGCGGTTTTTTACCCGCCGTATGAATATATGGTTACAACTGTGGCGGCAAGCTGCGACGGAGATAAATTTGTGTCGAAGGGCAAGACTGAAATCTCAAGGGGCTGGCATGACGCGGAGATTATTAATGAGAAAGAAAAGAAGGATTTAATCCCTGACAATGTAAATAAGGGGGATATACTGAATATAAAATCAGCTGTGGTGCTTAATAAAAAGACGCAGCCTCCAAAGCCGTATACAGAAGCGACACTTCTTTCAGCTATGGAAAACGCAGGTAGAGATGCAGAAGATGAAACCCTGCGTGAACAGATGAAGGATTCTGGCCTTGGAACACCTGCCACAAGGGCAGCTGTAATAGAGCGTCTATTGAGTGTGGGCTATATTAAAAGAAGCGGAAAAAGCCTGATACCGGAAGAAAAGGGGATTAAGCTATGTGAAACTGTGCCTTTGGAGCTGAAATCCCCTCAGACTACAGGAAAATGGGAAAAAGGGCTTTCTTCCATAGCCAAGGGCAAAATGCAGCCGGAACGGTTTATGGGAAGCATTAAACGGTTTGTGCTCTTTATTATTGATGACGCTGCAAACAACAACAGCAAAGTCGAGTTTGAAAGGGAGGAGCGGCATGGAAGTAAAAAAAGTGCTTCTTTAGGCAAATGTCCTATTTGCGGAGGTAAGGTATTGGAAAACAGCAAAGCCTTTTACTGTTCAAACTGGAAGTCGGGCTGTGCATTTAAAATCTGGAAGGATATACTTGACCGGTATGGAAACAGAATTGATGCGGCTTTAGTCAAAAAGCTTCTCAAAGACGGTAAGGCGGAGAAAATTAAGCTTACACTGCCGCAGACAGGTGAAAGTGGAACCGGCACACTTGTGCTGAGCAGAGAAAAGAATTTTGCCGCCGAGGTTATGGACTTTCAGAGAAATCAAAATTAAATTCCGGATTTACAAAATTTGTATTGAAACATTTGGGAATATGAAATATACTCGCTTTACAGATGTTGAGAAAAGAGGGTGAAACGGTTGGATATTACAGATAAATGGATGAAAAATGAGATATCAAGACTGATTCTTGGTGTTGTTGGGGTGGCTATATACTGTTTTGGAATGAATTTTTTTATTGTACCTTTGGGCCTCTACAGCGGTGGATTCCTTGGTATAAGCCAGCTTATAAGGACTTTCCTTGTTTCTAACATGGGCATAAACTTTGGAAGCTTTGACTTTGCCGGCATTTTGTATTACCTTACAAACATACCGCTTATATTTCTTGCCTACAAAATAATGCCTAAAATATTTGTTATTAAGCTTTTTGTCATAGCCACAACAATGTCGCTGTTTCTGTCTGTATTCGGCGGCCCCAAGGAACCTCTGCTTGACGAAACAATAACCAACTGTTTTATAGGCGCTATAATATGCGGCTTTGGTGCCGGCACATACCTCAAATGCGGCTGTTCCAGCGGTGGTACTGAGATTATAGGAATATATTTTATAAGGAAAAATTACAATATAAGCATAGGCCAAGTCAATATGTGTGTAAACGCGGCTATTTACCTTGTCTGCCTTCTGTTCTTTGATGTACAGATTGCTGTCTATTCTGTAATATATTCTGTTGTGAGCGCCCTTGTAATGGACAGGATACACATTCAGACAATAAATGTAGAGGCAATAATAATATCAAAAAAGAATAATGACGTAATAGAAAGGGAAATTATGGAAAAGCTCCAGAGAGGAATAACCTACTGGGAGGCTTACGGCGGGTATACCAATGACAAATCTTATGTGATGTATACTATACTGTCTAAATATGAGGTCCCTACATTAAAAAGGATAGTGCACAACGCAAACCCGCAGGCGTTTACTGTGTTTAAAGAGGGGCCTCATGTAAGCGGCAACTTTATTAAGCGTTTGTAGCAAGAAAGTTTTCAAAAAAGTTTTTGAACTGCGCATCGTTATCAGCGGTGCGCTTTTTGTGCTTTGAGCTGTGCATGCCTGCTGACCGGAGCTTTTTGGATATGTGTCTTTCAAAAAGCATGCTGTCAATGTTTTCGGAGGTATAGAGGAACCCGTTCTGATGAATGGCGAAACAGTTTTTTGCAAGGACCATGGCCGCAAGGCCGTAATCCTGGGTTATACATACATCGCCGCAGGTCATACGGTTTATTATTGCATAGTCGGCAGAATCGCTCTGCTTGTCGACGGTTATAATTTCACAGTAGGAATCTTCTATTATATGGCATGTATCGCTTACTATTGTGACCGGAACACGATATTTTTTAGCTGTATTTACAGCTATAGACCTTACAGGACAGCCGTCTGCGTCTATAAATACTCTCATGGCTTTGCTCCTTTGAAACAGGAAATTTTTATTTATACCAAGAGCATATCATTTTATTGTCTTAAAGTAAAATATATTGCTCATAATTATGGAATTTAATTTAGTTATTTGATATAATACTGAAATTAATATTTTGAGAAGGGTGGGATTTTAATGCCTATTAAATTGCCAGACAATATTCCGGCAAAGGATATACTGTCAGATGAAGGTATATTTGTTATGGATGAAAGCAGGGCGTATCATCAGGATATACGTCCATTGAGAGTAGCGGTTTTAAACCTTATGCCTCTTAAGGAGGTAACGGAGGTTCAGCTTTTAAGGCTTCTTGCAAATTCCCCTCTGCAGGTTGAGATAACTCTGCTTTTTCCTAAAAGCCATGATGCCCAGAATACTCCGGTTGAGCATCTTAAAAGTTTCTATCACACGTTTGATGAAATTAAAGAGCAGAAATTTGACGGTCTTATTATTACAGGCGCGCCTATAGAGCTTCTTGATTTTGAGGAGGTAGATTTTTGGCAGGAACTTACGGATATTATGGAATGGTCAAAGTCGAATGTTACCAGTACCCTGCATATCTGCTGGGGAGCGCAGGCAGGACTTTATTACCATTACGGCATACCAAAAATTATACTGGACAAAAAAATTTCAGGAGTGTTTGAGCACTATAAAAACCCATATTCGGATAAGCTGTTGAGGGGATTTGACGATGTATTCTATGTTCCGCATTCAAGAAGGACTGAGGTAAGGCGGGAAGACATACTGAAAAACGGGAAAGTGGTTATACTTTCAGAATCCGACGAGAGCGGTGTATACATAGCCTCAGCCAAGCATGGCAGGCAGATATTTGTTATGGGCCATTCTGAGTATGACGCGCTTACGCTTAAAAATGAATATATGCGTGACCTTGCAAAGGGGGCAAATCCTGAAGTACCTAAGCATTATTTTAAAAATGATGACCCAAACAATACACCTCTTGTAAGATGGAGGTCACATTCAAATATATTATATTCAAACTGGCTTAACTACTATGTTTATCAGGAAACTCCTTATGATGTAACAGAGATTAAAAGAACTGACGACTGACAGAGCAGGCGTATTAAGGTTGTATTGTGATATATATTTAGTCAGAAGGCAAAAGGTGCTTTGGTTGTATATACTAAAGTTTTGTTTATAATGGCTAATATTGTGTTGAAGCTGCCTGTTTGAAGTGGTATATTATATTAATCATATATCAGGTATGCTTTTTACAAAGGAGGAATTTAAAAATGAAACTGAAAAAATTGATTGCCGTTGCTGCGGCTGTTGTTTTGTCGGTTGCGTCATTTGCCGGCTGCGGCTCGTCAGGCGGAAAGGATAAAAATGAACCAGATGTAACGGCATCAGGTTCAGGCATCGAGGTTACAATAGAGCCGGCTGATGGCAATAGCGAGACTGCCGAAAGCACTGAGCCGGTAAATATAGCTATGCTTAAAGGTCCTACAGCTATAGGCGCTGTAATGCTTATGAGCACTCATGACAACGGTACGGCTGAGGGAAATTATAATTTTGTTATTGATACTGCGCCGGATGAGGTTGTAAGCAAGATTGTTTCCGGAGAGGTTGATATTGCGGCCGTGCCTTCCAATTCAGCGGCGGCTATTTATAACAAAACAGAAGGCGAAGTCGAGGTGATGGCGATTAACACACTTGGAACGCTTTACCTTATTGAAAATGGCGACACCATTAACACAGCAGCTGATTTGTCCGGCAAAACTATTAATTCCACAGGTCAGGGAGCTGTGCCTGAATATGTGCTGAATTATTTAATATCTGAGAGCGGGGCTGAAAATGTCAGTGTTAATTTTATGCAGACACACGCTGAACTTGCGGCGGCTGTCGCTTCCGGAGAGGCTGAAAATGCACTTCTGCCGGAACCTTTTGCCGAGGTAGCCCTTTCTAAAAATCCGGACCTGCGGGTTGCTCTGGATATTGCAAAAAACTATGATGAGTACTCGCAGATTGAAAAAGGTGATATGCCAAATACCCTTCCTATGGGCTGTGTAGTTGTAAGGAAGGATTATGCCAAAGAGAATCCTGCCAAGGTGGATTTATTCCTTGAGGAGTACAAAAAATCAATAGAGGAAGTTAACGCAAATGTTAAAGAGGCCGCAGAATATGTGGTTTCATATGGTATAATCGATGATTTGCAGGTGGCTGAAAGTGCTATACCAAAATGCAGCATTTACTATATAGACGGCGAAAAAATGAAGGATATTATGGAAAGCTTCCTGAATGTAATGAATGATGCAAACCCTAAATCAATAGGCGGAAAGCTTCCGGAGGACGATTTTTATTATATAAAATAAGGGTGGTTTCAGTTGAAAAAAGACCGTATAGAATTAATACCTGTGCTGATATCTGTGTTTATATGGGTTTTAATTTACCAGACTGTAAGCATTATTGTCAAAAAGCCGCTTCTTGTACCGGCTGTAGGCGATATTATAAAGGCATTTGCTGTGCTTTGCGGTGAGGCGTGGTATTGGAATACGGTCTTTTTTTCTGTTTTAAGGGTTATAGTTGGTTTTACAGCCGCAGTTGTGGTCGGTGTGGTTTTAGCATTCGCTTCGTATTTTTATAAGGCTGTATACCATTTTTTTTATCCAGTGCTGAATGTAATGCGTGCCACACCGGTTGCGTCTTTTATTATACTTTCGCTTTTATGGCTGAAATCCGGATATGTTCCGGCTTTTATGTCATTTCTTATGGTATTGCCGCTTATATGGGGAAATATTTTGCAGGGGCTTAGAGAAACGGACAATAAACTGCTGGAGATGGCTGAGGTATTTGAGTTTTCATTTTCCAGAAAAATAAAAATGATATATATTCCGCAGGCGATGCCATTTTTCCGCACAGCCTGTGTGACAGGTCTTGGATTTGCATGGAAGAGCGGCATAGCGGCAGAGGTTATTAGTACGCCGCAGTTTTCTATTGGAAAGGGTATATACGAATCAAAAATTTATCTGGAAACACCGGAACTTTTTGCGTGGACACTTACAGTTATTGTACTGAGCTTTATGGCTGAGAAAGCTATTAAGGCCATTTTCAGCATAGCTGATAAAAGCAGGTGATAGCTTGATATGTTTTAAGGATATAACAAAGGCCTATGAGAAGCCTGTGTTTTCAAAGTTTAATATGTGTATAGACGAAGGTAAGATAACTGCTGTACTGGGGCCTTCCGGCTGTGGAAAGACAACGCTTATAAATTTGATGCTTGGTTTTGAAAAGGCTGACTGCGGAGTGATTACAGGCACTGAGAACAAGAGGTTTTCTGTTGTGTTTCAGGAAGACCGCCTTTTAGAGCAGTTTACAGCAGGGCAGAATATTATGGTTTCCGGCTGTGGAAGCAAACAATGCAGACATGTACTCAATATTCTTGGTATAGAGGAAACATTTAACCTTTATCCTTATGAATTAAGCGGCGGAATGAAAAGAAGGGTGGCTATAGCAAGGGCACTTTTAAGGGAAGCGGACATATATATATTTGATGAACCCTTTAAGGGCATTGACCAGGCTCTCAAGTGCGCGATAATACCAGATATTAAAGATTATTTATGTGGAAAAACTGCTGTGATGATTACGCATGACATAAATGAGGCTGAAATGCTTTCTGACAGTATTAAGATTTTGGGAGGAAGTCCATCGAAAATTATTTGTGAGGTTTCGCCAGAAGAGATTGACCAAACCTTTGTTGAAAAATTCAAGGCAGGCAGACTGTAAAATTCCGCATATACGGCGGAATTTTTTGCGTCAGTACAGTCCGCGGTGCTTGAACCGTTTGTGTATATAAAAAAGCAGCCTTTAAAAGGCTGCTTTTAATAGTTTATTCGTTATAAGGCTTCCTTAATTCGTTATCACATCTCAAATCAAGGTATTTTTTAATAAGCTCAACCGCTGCTTCTGCATCAATCAGGCTCATATTAATCATCAAGTCATAGTTTGCAGGGTCTCCCCATTTGTTTCCGGTATGATAATTGTAATAAGCCTCCCTTGACTTATCAACCTTGCGCACTTCCTTGTCGGCAATAATCTGTTCAAGTCCGTAATCAGTTACAGCTCTGGCTACCCTTGTCTGGAATGAAGCATATGTATAAATGTTTATACAGTTCTGGTAGTCACTAAGAACATAGTCGGCACACCTTCCGAGTATAACACAAGGTCCTTTAGCCGCCACATCTCTTATAACCTGTGACTGAACGCTAAATACCTTTTCGTTGAAAGGCATTCCGTAAACCTGTGTCTCGGGGCCAAGACGTGAAAGCAGATAAAGTAGGTTGTTTCCTGCCTGAAGTTCAGCGTCCTTAAACATTTCATCTTTTATTCCGCTTTTTTCAGCTGCCATGGAGATAATCTCATTGTCGTAGAAGGGGATATTGAGTTCTTCAGCAAGCCGTTTTGCTATTTTCCTTCCGCCACTGCCGTACTGTCTGCTTATAGTTATTATTGCGTTTTTCATAATTATGCCCCCTTTATAAAAACATATTGCTTTACATTTATTATTATAAACGTTTTTGATAAATTTTTCAATAGAAAAAAGAATTTTTAACAATTATCATATCAAAAATATCTAAAAAGAATTAAATTATAACGATATTATTAGAAAATATATATAATAACAGAAATATAAGCCTTCTGAGGATTTTTCAGAAGGCTCTTTAAAATTATATACTACTTTACAGGTATCAGCTCAATATAGCCGCGTTCGCCGAGAGGTTCAAGCTGAATGCGGGGGTTTTGGGTATCCCACTGCAAGCCAATATGGGCAGGGTTGAATTTTTTAACTGCTTCCCATACCTCGCTTATGGCGTCCATGAAATATTCGTCATCAAAAGGCTCACTTTGAAACATCAGGTATCTGCATTCCGGCAGGCTTATTGCCTCAAGCCCTTCAGGTATTGCTCCGCTGTAATCTTTCGGCACTTCAACACCCTGTACATAAACCGAAGTGCCAGGCAGAATATATTTTTCTGGCAGCCACATGCACACAGGTTCTCCGCTTATTGAGCGGATACTCTTTAAAAGGCCCCAAATATCGCAGTTTACCTCATCGCAGTATGAAAAATAATCTGTGGCTTTTATACCTCTGCGTATAAGGGCTTTTCTTGCCGGTTTTACAATCTGGTGCACAAAAATATTCTTTGTTTTTTCCATTGTATTCTCCTTTCTGATTTCCCTGTATTTTACTCCAAAAGGCGTAAACAGGTATATGGGTATGGGGTTGAGAGAGTACTCATGCGGGTTGCAGCCAAATTCGCGGAAAAATGCTCTCTGGTAGCCGTCAACACTTTCAAAGCCCGACTCAAAAGCGATGTCTGAAATTTTTACAGATTCATCCCTAAGCCTGAGGGCGGAATTGGAAAGCCTCATCTTTCTTATATATTCTGAAGGGGTGAGTCCTGTTAATTTGATAAACAGCCTGTATGAGTACCATTTTGAAAACATTGCCGCTTTTGATAAATCTTCGAGGGTAATGTTTTCTTCAATATGCTTTTCGATATAATCCTGCATGCGCTGCACAGCCATAACCTGTTCGTACATATTCCCACCGCCTTATGCTTATAGTATAAAAAACAGAAAGGATTTTTGCTCGACTATTTTTGCTGTTCTAAGGCTTTTAAGTATTTGTCAGAAATTTAAAAGCATATCATACCACACAGCTCCGCCGTGCACAGACTTGGATATACCAAGGTTTCTGTAACCGAATTTCTCATAATAATGTATAAGACTTTCCTTGCAGGTAAGTATTACTCCAGAACGGCCTTTTGCTCTGGCTTCATTAATCATATGCTCCATAAGAATCGCTGCTATGCCGGTTTTTCTATTTTCCGGCATAACATCAAGGCCGAAAACTGTCTGATATTTCCCGTCTGGTTTGTGGTGTGATATGTCATCGAACATCTCGTCAAATATTGTCAGCGAGTCTGTTGCGCAGCCGTTAATAAAGCCTATGGCGTTCCCGTTTTCCTCAGCTATAAAAAATGATTCGGGGAAGGCTCTGAGCCTCTGCTCAAAAGAATTTCTGGTGGCAGCCTCTGCCTTTGGAAAACACTCAGCTTCAATATGTGATACTGTATCAAGGTCATCAATTGATGCGTTTCTTATAGTTATTGCCATAATAATTCTCCTTTTAATCATTATTCTCCGGTTAAAAAGGCGTGCCCTTAAAGGCACGCCGATATTTATTAAATAAATTTAAGCTGTAGTCAGTTCATTGAGTTTTCGCTTCCAAGTACGTTTATAATCTTGCTCTCAACCAGAGCAACAATATCTTTTCTGGCATCGCCAAGGTATCCGCGAGGGTCAAAAGCTTCCGGCTTTTCGGCAAGAGACTTCCTTACGGCTGCTGTCATGGCAAGGCGTATATCTGTGTCCATGTTGATTTTGCAGACTGCCATTGATGAAGCCTTCCTTAACATTTCTACAGGTATTCCCTTAGCGCCTTTTATCTGCCCGCCAAACTCATTGCAGGTAGCTACAGCCTTCTGGTCTACTGACGAAGCGCCGTGAAGTACTATAGGGTAGTTTTTAAAACCTGCGGACTCAAGC
Organism: Lachnospiraceae bacterium NSJ-143; assembly: GCA_022867625.1. Classification (GTDB taxonomy): domain Bacteria; phylum Bacillota; class Clostridia; order Lachnospirales; family Anaerotignaceae; genus Neoanaerotignum_A. The sequence goes on along the minus strand of JALIFM010000004.1, from coordinate 115,016 downwards.
TTTTCGGTGATAGTCTTGAGCCTGTCAAAGTCAAGCTTTGCGTCACCCTTAAACTTATAAGCGCCATGGCTTGTGCCTATGGCTACAGCCAGCGAGTCAACACCGGTGCGCTTTACAAAGTCAACAGCCTGGTCAGGGTCGGTGTAAGTTGCGTTTCCGGCGGCTACATTAACTTCGTCCTCAACTCCGGCAAGCTTTCCAAGCTCCGCCTCAACAACAACTCCCTTGGAGTGGGCATAGTCAACAATTTCCTTTGTTTTTGCCACATTTTCCTCATAGTCAAAATGTGAGCCGTCGAACATAACGGATGTAAACCCGTATTCTATACACTCCCTGCAAATATCAAAATCTGCCCCGTGGTCAAGGTGAAGGGCAATGTCAAGGCCTGTCTCTTCTACAGCGGCCTCTATCATCTTTTTGATATAGAGTGGGTGAGCATACTTGAACGCACTTTTTGATACCTGAAGGATAACGGCTGAGTTGTGCTTGTGGCATGCCTCCACAACTCCCTGTATAATTTCCATATTGTTGATATTGAACGCGCCTATGGAGTAATTTCCTTTAAAAGCCTTTTCAAACATGTTTTTTGTTGTCACTAAAGCCATTGGGAAAACCACCTTTCGTTTGTAAAAAAATTATAGATGTACCTGTTAATTATTATAATACCTGTACAGAATTTATACAAGAATTTATTACCTCGCATTGTGTCGAAATAAATACATAATAAAATTTTAAAAAATAATGTTCTCATAGCTGAAGTTTTGTGTTAAAATAAAACTGCACAAAAACAGGTATTCTCTTTAGGATTAATACCTTATTATGGAGTGGTTGTTTTGGTATATGCGTTAATTGTTTTGAGTATAATATGCACAGACCTATTTACAAAAAGGCTAATAAGTGATAATCTTAATATTGAGGAAAGGAAAGAAATTGTAAAAAACTGTCTTTATATCTGGCACAGAAAGAACAAGGGCTTCTCTTATGAGCATATGAGTGACAGGCCTGACACAGTTAAATTCTTTTCCGGTGTTATGTGTGCTGTATCAGCAGTTATGTTCATTTACCTCAGTTGCCAAAAAGGTATGAAGGCATTAAAGTTTTGTTTCAGCCTTTGTTTTGCGGGAGCGCTTTCAAACTTTATCGACAGGGTTAGAAACGGTTCGGTAACAGATTTTATATTTGTAAAATTTAAAAATGCCCCTGTTTTCAACATAGCCGATATTTTTATTGTTCTGGGATGTATTTCATTCTGGATAAGCTCATTTAGAAAGAAAATTTAATATTATAGCTAATATTCCTGGATTGTTCGACACCCGGTTGTTTTGAACCTACATTTTTGATACGGGAGTCCTATATTGAACTTCTATGTCAGGCCTCTTACTAATTCCCTTTGGGCTGAGGAAGGCAGAATAAGTTCTTGCGGACACCCACCTAGCCTTGGCTAGGTGTCAAAAAACCGGAACGGCAGTCTGGGATTATTTTTTAGACTGTAAGAGCAGGCTTTTGGCCTGCTTTTTTGTTTGGGTAAAATTGTCTGCACGTATTTGGTTCTGACTGCTTTTTGCAGACATTTATGTATTTTGTTAATTAATTCTTTTATTTTACAATGTATTTTCGCAGTTTTATATTCTTGAATAAACAGGGGCATTATACTCATATATTTAATATGAGGTGGTAGCATGAAAAAGCTTAAGGTTTACGCCGTATCAGTAATGGTTGCGCTTACATTCACCGGCTGTATGGGTCGGCAGGTTAAATCCCCGGGTGTAATTGTTGAAAACGGCGGTCAGACTATGGTGGCAGGTTCGGATAACCCTGCGGATTATAACAAAGACTTTCCTGTATATAGAGCACTGGCCGCAAGAATGGTGTCAGTTATATTTGGAAACGGCGGTGTTTTAGGAACAACTGATTTTTCAGACATAATTGAGGGCGACTGGTATGCCGGATATATAAACAATGTGTGCAAAGAAGAAATAATGCATGGTGAGGGCGATACTTTCAGCCCCATGGACCCGCTTACATATCGACAGGCCCAGATAATACTTAAAAAGCTTGATATTCCGACAGCCGATAAAAATATAGAAAAAAGTGATATACCCGTATCCTATCAGCTGTGGTGCGATATGCTATTTGGAGGAATAGCGGACAGGCTTTCAGAGTATGGCGTTGAAAAAAAGGAGATAAGCATTTTCGCCACAGCAGGCGAAGGGCAGATGAGCAGCTGGAAGGTTTCGACAGGCGTTGGGGAGCTTAACCACGGTGGGCTTTTTATGGACGCATATGTGGATAAAACGGTCGAGGCTTATATTAAAAACGATGAGCTTTTAGCAGTTACTGGTGTAAAAGACAACTGTGCCTATATTACAGGTGCCTATGTTCATGTGTCAGGCAATACTCTGTCTGTTGCGTTTAATGGCGGAAACAGACTGCTGAAAAATGTTACAGGCTCTGAAATAACAGATGGAGTTTATGATTTGACTGTGAAAAATGGTTCTGCCATATCTGTAGGCGGAGGATACGAAAAAATAAGCTCGTCAGTGGTTAAATTTTCAGATGATAAAATAGAAACAAAAGCAAACGGCACTATAACGGCAGATGAAACTGCAATGTATTCACTTACGGGTGAACAGGCGGCAAGTGTGCCATTAAAATTTATTTCGGGAGGAAACTATGAGCTGTTTGTAAAGGAAGGCAGGTGCAGGGCCGCTGTATTTGACGGAAAGTATAATGGGCTCATGAGGGTTCTAATCAGTACAGATGGGTTTAACGGATATTTCCACCAGAATGTGAGGCTTACAGGCACGCTTACTGCGCAGAATTCCGGTGAAAATGTCTATTCAGGCAAAGACATAGATATTTCTGTAAATGATGACAAAGGACTGTTTAAAAACAGTAGCAGGCTTTATGTAAAAGCTTCCGGAGGTGATATTACGATAGAAAGCCTCAGCCGCAGCTATCCGGAAGGAATGCACCCGTCATACAGCGGCTGCATTGAGATTGAGAAAACCGAAAATGGCTTTTTAATTGTAAATGAGACAGACATGGAAAGCTACATTGAGGGTGTACTTTTCAGTGAGATGCCCGAAAGCTACGGACTTACAGCGCTTATGGCACAGGCTGTGTGCGCAAGGAGCTATGCCTACAACCAGTTTTTCAGCGGCAAGTATACTTCTTATGGGGCTGATTGCGACGATTCTGTAATGTGTCAGGTGTACAATAACATTCCTTCCGGTGAACTGGCGCAGAAGGCGGCTGAGAAAACTAAAGGCATGTGCCTTTCATACGGTGGAGAAATTATAAGCGCCTGCTTTTTCGCCTCGTCAGGTGGCGCTACGTCGTCATCAAGTGAGGTCTGGGCTGATTTGTCAGACAACACTTTCCCTTCAACTGCAAAGGAATACCTGAGCGCCAGAAACAATACGGGTGTGGATTTTTCAGATGAGAAGGCGGCTTTGGCTTATTTTAAAAACACAAAGGCTTTCGCGTATGACAGCTGGTCAAAGTGGTTCAGGTGGAATGTCACAATGACAGCCGAGGAAATACGCCAGTCGTTTGTAAACAATATAAAGCCGGTTTATGAAAAAGGTATGGCAAAGCTCCATACAGGTAATACTGCCGCATCGGATTTTCTGTCATCGCCGGGCAATTTTACCGGTGCTGAAGTTGTTCAGCGGGGAGAGGGCGGAAACATAATGATATTACGTCTGACGTTTGAAAAAGGGTCGGCTGATATTTATACTGAGTACAATATACGCTCTGTACTGCGCCCATGCTCCTACAGTGGAGGAAGGGTAGAGCTTAACCTCAATGACGGAAGTCAAATTTATAACTATTCACTTCTTCCAAGCGCATTTTTCTCGTTCGACAAAATATATGACGAGGGAGGAAAGCTTGCAAGTTTAAGGCTATACGGCGGCGGTATGGGCCATGGCTGCGGAATGAGCCAGAATGGAGCCAAGTATCTGGCGGACAATGGAAAGACGGCGGAGGATATCCTCAAAATTTATTATAAAGATACAGAAATTAAAACAATAAAATATTGACTGAATAAAACTCATTGCAGAGTCGGGCCACAGGCTTTTAACAGCCTGTGGCCTTTAGTGCTGAAAAAAATATGGACTCCGATAGACTAAAAGGGAATTTTTGTGTTATCATGTTTTGTAGATAATTAAGAAATCTGGTGATAACTATGGTATCAATTGTCAAAAGCAGTACTTTATGCGGGGTAGACGGGGTAATTGTAGATGTAGAAACTGATATTTCAAGCGGCCTTCCGGCGTTTGATATAGTGGGCCTGCCTGATTCCGCTGTAAAGGAAGCAAAGGAGAGAGTAAGGAGCGCTGTAAGAAATTCGGATTTTGACTTTCCTGTTAAGAGAATAACAGTGAATCTGGCTCCGGCCGATATCAGAAAGGAAGGCCCTTCGTTTGACCTGCCTATAGCGGTTGGTATTATGGTATGTTCAGGGCTGCTGCCAAAGAACAGTACAGGGGAGTTTATGGTGACAGGAGAGCTTTCGCTGGACGGAAATATAAGAGCTGTAAACGGAGTTTTGCCAATGGTTTACAGCGCTTATAAAAACGGTGTTAAAAAGTTTATAGTGCCGGAACAGAATGCGGGAGAGGCGGCTTTATGCACTGGCGCTGAGATTTATCCCGTTAAAAATATAAGAGAATTGTGGGAGCTTTTTAACAGCTCAGGTTTAAAGAAGCCTTTTTGTGCGGACTCAGAAAAGATTTTCAGCGGTACAAACGAAAAAAGCATGCTGGATTTTGCCGATGTCAAAGGACAGGAAGGTGCAAAAAGGGCTATGGAAATAGCCGCCGCCGGATACCATAATATACTTATGATTGGCCCGCCGGGCTCCGGAAAGACAATGCTTGCCAAAAGGCTGCCTACCATTATGCCTCCGCTTACATTTGATGAGAGCCTTGAGATTACAAAAATCTATTCAGTGGCCGGGCTTCTTAAATCCAGCGGCAGACTTATAGATACAAGGCCGTTCCGTTCGCCACACCACACTGTTTCGTCAGCCGCCCTTACAGGCGGAGGCCGAATACCTAAGCCTGGTGAAATATCGCTTTCGCATAAGGGGATACTGTTTTTGGACGAGCTTCCGGAATTTCACAGGGGAGCGTTGGAAATACTCAGACAGCCTCTTGAGGATAAGGAAGTAACTATATCAAGGGTAAACTCAACCATAACATACCCGTCGGATTTTATGCTTGCGGCAGCCATGAACCCATGCCCGTGCGGATATCTAGGCGACGGTGACAAATGCCGGTGTACACAGAACGAAATTTCCAAGTACACAGGCAAAATAAGCGGGCCTCTCCTTGACAGGATAGACATTCAGGTAGAGGTGTCAGCGGTAAAATACGATGATTTGTATGAGACAAAAAAGTCCGAATCATCACAGGAAATACGAAAGAGGGTTGTAAAAGCACATAATATACAGCTTGAGAGGTACAAAAACGAAGGAATACAGTTTAACTCCCAGCTTACAGCACCGCTTATAGAAAAATACTGCGTTCTTGGACAGGCTGAGAAGGAAATACTTAAAACCGCTTTTGAGAGGCTTTCGTTAAGCGCAAGGGGATACCACAAAATATTAAAGACAGCCCGTACAGTAGCCGACCTTGAAGGCAGCGGAGATATTAAGGTTAAGCATATTATGGAGGTAATACAGTACAGGAGCCTTGACAGAAAATATATGATGTGAAACATAAAATCAGCCGGTAAAGCATATCCTTTTTTGAGAGAGGGTGGTTTGAATTGGCTGATTTTATTATTTTTCTAATGGGAATTGTAGATAAGCTCGGGTATCTGGGCGTGTTTGCCTCAACGGCGCTTGAGTATGCCTGTTTTCCTGTTTCGAGCGAAATCCTTCTGCCGTTTATCGGCTGCAGCGTATATAACGGAAGCATGGAGCTTATACAGGCCGTTTTAGCCGCAACATTCGGGGCTGTGGCCGGCTGCACGCTGTGCTTTTATATTGGACGTATAGGAAAACGATTTATTGAACGGCTAAGCGGAAAATACGGCGCGGTTAAAGGAGGCCTTGACACTGCCTGCGAGAAGTTTGACAGGTATGGTGATTTTTCAGTGTTCCTGCTCAGATTGTTTCCCATAGCCCGTACATACATATCGTTTCCGGCGGGAATGAGTAAAATGAGCTATGCCAGATTTATAGGATATACAGCGGCTGGCTCGTTTGTATGGAACAGTGTGCTCATATCAGCCGGATACATACTTGGGGAGTACTGGTCAAATGTGTCGGAGTTTATGTTTGAGCATAAGAGCGCCTTTAACATTGTAATAGCTGTTGTTATATGCCTGCTGGTTGCAAATATTATAAGAGACAGGAAAAAGAAAAAGCGTGAGGCCAGATAACGGAAATATTGTTTAATGTTTGCTGAATAATTTGTTATTGTATTGACAGGGGAATTTTACGGAATTAAACTTGCTTTAAGAAGGCTTTTAAGTATCTGTATACAGGAAGGGAGCAGGTTTATGCTGGAGTACCCTGAGGTTATTGTATTTTCATCTCAGCTTGATAAAGAAATAAAGGGAAAAAGAGTAGCAGGAGTTCTGCCGCCCAACAAAGAGCATAAGTTCTGTTGGTTTAATGGGAACCCTGAAGGTTATGAATCACAGATAAAAGGAAGCTCGGTTGAGTCTGTTAAGGGCTTTGGAATATTTATTGAGATATGCTTTGACAACGGAAAACGCCTTTGTATAAATGACGGTGTAAATGTAAGGCTTATGCAGCAGTCCAAAATTTCAAAGGCGTACCAGCTGGTTATAAACCTTGACAACGATATGTCGATAGTGTTTACTGTAGCAATGTATGGAGGAATATACCTGCACGGGGGAGAATACGAAAACGAATACTATATCAAAAGCGCAGAAGCATTGTCTCCGTTTGATGACAGTTTTAAAGATTATTATTATACTGTTATGTCAGAGAGCAGGCCGGGTCTGAGTCTTAAAGCGTTTCTTGCAGCTGAGCAGAGGTTTCCGGGTATTGGAAACGGTGTCTGTCAGGACATACTGTTCAATGCCGGACTTAATCCCAAGAGTAAATTGAAAACACTCAGCCTAACTCAGCAAGAGAGCCTTAAAGACAGCATTGTATCTGTGCTTAAAGAAATGACTGAATCAGGCGGAAGGGATACGGAAAAAGACATATACGGCAAAAACGGCGGGTATAAAACCAGAATGTCAAAAAATGGAATACATATGGGGTGTCCTGTATGCGGCGGACCAATTACAAAAGAATCATACCTTGGTGGCTCAGTGTATTACTGCCCTGTCTGCCAGCCAATAGATTAAATAAAAAACAGCTCAGAGTCAGTTTGTCTGAGCTGTTTCTGTTTTATAGTGAACAAAAGCAGTCTATATCTTCCCTGATTGACTCAACAGATATATCCCAGAATGAGTTTCCTGTTAAATCTATACCTATACAATGTGCGGCCTCATTTATTGGCAGCCTGCCTGTCATACGCAGAAAATGCTTGTACTGGTCAACAAAGCTTTGGCCGTTTTTCCGGTACAGACTATACAGGCCTCTTGAAAGGAGCAGGCCAAAAGCATATGGAAAATTATAGTAATTGCACTGGGCGTCGTAGTAATGCGGCTTTACTGTCCACATATAAGGATGATATTCTGACAGGCCCTGTCCATAGGTTTCTTTTTGTGCATCAAGCATTATTCTGCATAAATCATCAGGGCTTATTGTACCTTCAGCACGCTTTTTAAATACTGTGTCCTCAAATATAAACCTGCTCATTATATCTACAACAATCTGGGCACTGTCGCATAAATCGTTTTCCAGTATCATAACCGACTCGTTTTTCGGAGAGCTTTTGAGAGCGGCGTTTTTTACAAGCAGCTCGCAGAACGTAGAGGCAGTTTCTGCCAAAGGCATAGGATAGTCACAGTTTAAGAAGGATTCATTTTTGAGTATTTCGCCGTGGTAGGCATGGCCAAGCTCGTGGGCTATTGTCACTACATCGCTGAATGAGCCAGTAAAATTTGTAAGTATCCTGCTTTCGCCAACGGCGTGTATATATGAGCAGAAGGCGCCGCCGACTTTGCCCTTAGCCGGATATACGTCTATCCAGCCGTTTTCAAAAGCTTTCGCCGCAAAATCGCCAAGCTCCGTGCTGAAAGAGCCGAAATTGCCGACTATAAATTCCTGAGCCTCACTGTAAGTAAATGAAATATCACTATTGGTAACTGGCGCGAATAAATCGTAGAATGGCAAAGCTCCTCTGTGACCAAGCATACGGGCCTTTGCAGTAAAATAATCACCAAAATACGGAACACATTTTTTTACAGCACTCATAAGTGAATTGAATATGTCCTTGTCCATTCTGGAGTCGATAAGGGTCATCTCAAGTGGAGAGGTGTATTTTCTTATGCCGCATATGTTTATAACCTCGCCTTTAATAGAATTGAGAGCTGCCGCCGCCTGCGGAGCTATTGTCTCAAGGGAGCGTATTTCTGACTCAAAGGCAGCCTTTCTTTCTTGCGGGGCAGAGCTGTAGGCCATGTTTCTTGTTTCTGATAGGGGGAGAAATTTTTTATCTCCGTCTAAATCAATTGCGCAGGTTAGTCCGCTTGTAATATTTTCCCAGAGCTTTTCCCATGAGAGTGAGCCGGTATTTCGCATTTTGGCATAAAGCGTTTCCTCAGCTTCAGAGAGCATGTGTTTGCAGCTGGATTTTGCTTCCTCAATAAAAAGCCTGTGTTCACTGATTTTTTCAGAACTTCCAATAATTTTATCAAGGTCTTTGCAGGCTGAAATGAACTCTGCAAAGGCGGCTTTTGTTTTAGCTGAATCAGCTGTAATATTATTGATACGGTCATAGTTTAACGCCGCAAGGCTGTCTTTGGAATCTTTGCTCAGCCTGAGAAGGCAGTACTCCATAAGACGTGAGGTTATAGTGCCGATACTATTCATCTCGTCTATATAGTGCTCTATTATGTCTTTTGGTGAATTGCCGGACCGGGATTTAAGGTAGCTGTAAATACTTTCTGAGCGCTCCTTCGCTTCCGACAGGTCGCAGGCAAATCTTATATCGTCGAATGATTCATAAATGCTCTTTAAATTCCATTCAGTGTTGTTCATGGGCCGAGTCCTTTCTGCTTGAATTAATCTGCTGTGTTTTTATCCATTAAGACTAACACCAATTAACTAAATATTCAATAACTCAAATAATTTATATTGTTTGAAGGTATATTATTCAATTGTTATGGAAAATTTGGACAATATAAAGTATAATAAATTTTATTAACACACAAACAGGAGGTAGATAAATATGGACAAAAGCAGTTGGAAAATAGGAACCCAGGCGGTTCAGGGCGAGTACTGGCCGGAAAATGCCAAATCAAGGGTTGTTCCTCTTGAGATGAGCACTACATACAGATACGATACCTGTGAGGAGCTTGCAAGCGTTTTTGACCTTGAGCAGGATACATGTATGTACACAAGGCTTTCAAACCCCACTACTGATATTTTTGAGAAAAAAATAGCTCTTATGGAGGGCGGCGTAGGTGCTTTGGCCACAGCCTCCGGCATGGCGGCGGTAAGCATAGCTGTGCTCAATATCTGCAAAAAGGGCGACAGCATACTTGTGTCAAACACAATCTATGGCGGAAGCTACACTCTTTTCACCACAACATTCAAGGATTTGGGAATTGAAGCTATAATGTTTGACCCGGATATACCGGAGGAGGAAATGCTCTCACTTGCAAAACCTAACACAAGGCTTGTCTATGGTGAGACTCTTGGAAACCCTCTGGCAAATGTAATCGATTTTGAAAAGTTTTCCAATGTTGCAAAAAGGCTTGATGTGCCTCTTATGATTGACAATACATTTGCTACACCTGTACTGTGCAAGCCTTTTGAGCATGGAGCCAATATAGTAATACACTCAACAAGCAAATACCTTGACGGACATGCGGTTGCCCTTGGAGGAATAATTGTAGACGGCGGTAACTTCAACTGGAACAACGGTAAATTTCCTGAACTTGTGGAGCCTGACGAAAGCTATCATGGTGTAAGCTATGTAAATAAATTTGGACAGAGCGCGTTTATTGTAAAGGCGAGAGCACAGCTTATGAGAAATTTTGGCATGACGCCAAGCCCGTTTAACACATGGATAACAAACCTTGGCTGTGAGACGCTCCATCTCAGAATGAAAAAGCATTCTGAAAACGCCCTCAAAATAGCCCAGTACCTTCATGACAACGAAATGTGCGCATGGGTAAAATATCCGGGCCTTGAGGACAGCCAGTATTATGGCCTTGTTAAAAAATACCTTCCTCTCGGCGCAAGCGGTGTTATGACCTTCGGCGTAAAGGGCGGAAGAGATGCCAGCAGAAAATTTATAAACTCCCTTCAGATGGTAGCCCTTGTTACTCACGTTGCGGATTCAAGGACATGCGTTTTACAGCCTGCCTCCACAACACACAGGCAGCTTTCTGATGCTGAGCTTGTAGCCTGCGGAATTTCTCCTGATATGATAAGGCTTTCTGTGGGAATTGAGGAAGCGGAGGATATAATAGCCGATTTTGAGCAGGCCTTTGCCAAATGCAGGCAATAATTGTTTTGTAATGCCGGATAGTGTTTTTGGGAAATACTAATTTAAAAGTAAAGGAGGCGGCGCACTATGAGAGATACAGTCACGATAGACCAGATAGAAATGCTTCTGAAAAACGAGTACGGTGACCCTCACAGTGTTTTGGGGCTGCATATAATTTCTAAGGGCGGCGACAGATGCGCTGTTGTAAGAGAATTAATACCAGGAGCTGTTTCCATTGATATTAAAGACAACAATACCGGCTGTGTATTCAGTATGGAAAAAATACACGATGACGGATTTTTTGCAGCAGTGATACCTGACAGAGACGAATATTTCCCATATTCGCTGTCTGTGGATTTCGGCAACGGGAATATATGGGAAACTCCTGACCAGTATACCTTTGAGCCTACAGTAACAGATTACGACAGATACCTTTTTGGTCAGGGCACAAACTACGGCATATACAATATTTTGGGCGCCCATATAAAAACTATCGATTCTGTGGAGGGAGCAGCTTTTGCTGTATGGGCTCCTAACGCCAGGAGCGTGAGTGTTGTAGGCGACTTTAATATGTGGGATTCAAGAAGAAGCCAGATGAGGCTTTTAAAGGAATCGGGCATATGGGAGATATTTATACCGGGAGTAAAGGAAAACGATAAATATAAGTTTCGAGTAAAGGATTTCAGAGGCAATGTGACTGATAAATCAGACCCGTACGGTACGTTTATGGAATTGAGACCCAACACTGCGTCTGTGGTACACGACATTCATACCTATGAGTTTAACGACGCTGAGTGGATGAGCTACAGGTCAGGACATGAAAGGTATGACAGGCCGGTAAATATTTACGAGGTGCATATGGGTTCATGGCGGCGTGTGGGCAATGAGGACAGGTTTATGACCTACCGTGAGGCCGCCGATATGCTTGTTAAATACGTTAAGGATATGGGCTATACGCATATTGAGTTTATGCCTCTCAGTGAGCACCCGTTTGACGGCAGCTGGGGATATCAGGTTATAGGCTATTACGCTCCTACAAGCCGTTACGGCGCTCCGGAAGACTTTATGTACCTTGTAGATATGTGTCACCAAAACGGCATAGGGGTTATAATGGACTGGGTGCCTGCGCATTTTCCTAAGGATTCCTCGGGGCTTGCAAGGTTTGACGGAACAGCGCTTTATGAGCATGAGGACTCAAGGATTGGGGAGCATCAGGAATGGGGCACGTATATCTTTAATTACGGAAGAAATGAGGTAAAAAACTTCCTTATAGCAAACGCTGTCTACTGGCTGAAGGAATACCACATAGACGGGTTAAGGGTCGACGCGGTAGCAAGCATGCTGTACCTCGACTACTGCCGTGAGGAGGGCCAGTGGCTGCCTAATAAGTATGGCGGTCGAGAGAACCTTGAAGCTGTAGAGTTTATTAAGCACCTTAATTCAATAATCAGAAAGAAGTTCCCGGGGGTCATGATGATGGCTGAGGAGTCAACATCATGGGAAGGCGTTACAAGGGACACAGAGTTTAACGGCCTCGGGTTTACATTTAAGTGGGATATGGGCTGGATGAATGATTTTCTGAGCTATATTAAAAAGGAAACGGTCTATCGCAAATATCACCACAACTATCTCACATTCAGCATGATGTACAACTATAATGAAAATTTTATACTTGTGCTCTCTCATGATGAGGTTGTGCATATGAAGGGAGCCATGATTTATAAGGTTCCCGGGGATTTATGGCAGAAGTCGGCAAATCTCAGGGTATCATACGGCTTTATGTATGGCCACCCGGGAAAAAAGCTTCTGTTTATGGGCAATGAGATAGGGCAGTTTTCTGAGTGGAGCGAGGCAAGAAGTCTTGACTGGCACCTGCTGCAATATGATACACACAGAAGGCTTCAGGATTATATGAAAGACCTGAACCATTTTTATCTCAAACATCCGGCTATGTGGAAAAGAGACTTTAATCCGGACGGGTTTGAATGGATTGACTGTGATGATTCTTCAAGAAGTATTGTGTCCTTTGAACGTCGCTGCGAAGATGAAAAGCTTACAATAATATGTAACTTTACAGAGGCCGCCTATGACGATTTCAGGCAGGGAGTGTTTGATGAAGGATTATATACAGAGGTGTTCAACAGCGATGATATAAAATACGGAGGCACCGGAAGGATTAATAAAGGAACGCTTTCTGCGGACAAAATTCAGTGTGCAAGAGCTCATAACAGTATAAATATCAAACTTCCTCCTTTAGGATTTGTCATACTTAAAAAGGTACAGTAACGCGATAAGAAGTCTTATATTGTCGAATAGCATAAAATAGGCAGTTATTACCAGTGCCAAAATTTAATATTGTTATAAATTTTAACAATTTTGAGCTGCACAATATTTTTTGTGTTGACGTAACACAACTTTTTGTGTATAATCATAAAGTATGTGGTGTGTGGTAGTATATGTAATTGTACGAACGCCCATCATAGGAAATTAAGCTCACGGAGGGAGGGAAATTCATGTCAGAGGTCAGAGTAAAAGAAAATGAATCCTTGGATAGTGCTCTTCGTCGCTTTAAAAGAAACTGTGCCAGAGATGGTATAATGGGTGAAGTTCGTAAGAGAGAACATTATGACAAGCCAAGCGTTAAGCGTAAAAAGAAATCAGAGGCTGCAAGAAAACGCAAATTCAAATAATTGAATTGAAAGCTGAGATGGTAAAAGGTGTCTTTAAAAGACAAACTTCTTCAGGATATGAAGGATGCCATGAAGCAAAAGGATACTGTAAGGAAGAACACCGTACAGCTTATCCGTTCAGGCATTCTCCAGATTGAAAAGGACAAGAAAGTTGAGCTTGACGATGAAGGCGTGCTTGATGTTATATCAAAGGAGCTTAAAAAACGCCGTGATTCCATGCCGGACTATGTTAAAAGCGGACGTCAGGAACTTATCGACAATCTTAATAAAGAAATTGAAGTTTTGCTTGGTTATCTTCCAGAGCAGTTGAGTGAGGAAGAGATAAAAGGAATAGTCGCTCAGGCTGTTCAGGAGACAGGTGCCGCTACTATGAAGGATATGGGCAGGGTAATGGCTGTTGTAACGCCAAAGGTCAAAGGCCGTGCTGATAACAAACTGGTAAGTGGTTATGTAAAACAGATGCTCCAATAAAAAATGGACCGTTGCTTAGGCAGCGGTCTTTTTGCGTACTTGTATTAAATTGTGTGCGATGTTGTATCTAAGCCAAATATTGCTGTAAATTGAAATATGTACAAAACAGGTTATTAATTAGGTTACAGCGCTTGAAAAACCTTACTCACAGTCTTTAGCCTTTTTAGCCTTGGAATCGGTTAAATATTTTTTTGCGGCTAAAAGACCGATTATTGATATAACACCTAAAAGCATTTGAAATGTGTCCAGATGCTCAACAACCATTTGCCGCGATATTGCCAGCATTAAGACCTCTATAAGGTTTTCGGGGGTGTGCTGGCATAGCAGCTTAACAAACTCAAGCCCTACAACGAGAGTGAGAGCTGCGGAAAGAAAGTTTGAAAAATCTGAAGATGTCATTGTTAAAACATTTGACTGTATAACACTTGAAATAAGGTTGTAAATCATAAATATTATAACAACAGTTATAATTACCGATACAACGATTTCAAAAACCTGAATAAATTTAAACATCAGGCTGCTTGCTCTGTCTTTCAATTTAAGGTCGTCCATTTTTAGCCTCCTTATATTTGGGGGTAGATAATTATATTTTATACGGAGGCATGGTTTAAGTCAAGACTTGTGTACAGGTATATATATACAGAAAGAAAGGTTATTGTGTGCCGGATTAAATTTATTCAATATGTAAAAATTATAGCTTAACATTAAAAATAACCTCCTGATTAAGTGGACTGTTGCAAACTCCACCCAACTAATCAGGAGGTTAGTCGGTTTAAGCTTTGATTGGCTTGCCTTAAAAAATGGTTTTAAAATTGTTGGATTCCTTGTCATTCATTAAAAAGAAAGTTAAACAAACGTTTTAGCTTGCTTTCTGTTCCAGCCTCAGCCTGTCGGCAATCAGGGCTATAAATTCGCTGTTTGTAGGCTTTCCCTTATGGTTATTGATAGTATAGCCGAATATTTCGTCGATTGCATCAATTTTTCCTCTGTTCCATGCTACCTCAATAGCGTGGCGTATAGCCCTTTCCACACGTGATGGAGTTGTGTTGCACTTTTTGGCTATAGAAGGGTAAAGCTCTTTTGTAATATAGTTAAGTACATCCATGTCGTTGACACTCATTATAATTGCCTCGCGCATATAATGGTATCCTCGTATATGTGCAGGCACACCTATTTCATGCAGGATATTTGTTACCTTTGTTTCAAGGTCATAAGTAGAGTTGTCAAATAACCGTTTTTCACTGCCGCGGGATATAAAAGCGGCGTTTATTGTCCTTGGTGCTGATGTACTTCTGAACTGGCGGATTCTGTTAGCGAGGGATTCCATATCAAAAGGCTTAACAACATAATAGTCAGCTCCAAGCTCAAACGCCCGCTGAGAGATTTTCTCCTGGCTTAATGCTGACAGTATAATACAGACAGGCCGTTTTTCAGTATGGTTCTGGTTAATTTTGTCCAAAACACCAAGGCCGTCAAGGCGGGGCATGATTCCATCAATTATAGCAACATCAGGCTGCTTTTCGCAAATCATTTCGTAGGCCTCTACCCCGTCAAACGATACGGAAACTACCTCCATATCCTCCTTGGAATTGAGAAAATTTTTGAGTATATCACAAAAATCTTTGTTATCATCAGCTATAGAAATTTTTATTTTATTTTGGTTCAAAATAACCCCTCCGTTTAAATAATTTTAGTTGATATATACTATTTATACTAATTATTTGGAAAATAATTCCGTATATTGCTGATTATAAAAGGGGTAAAATGTATTTTCAACGGTTTTTTATCCACAAAATCCGATGTTTAATCCCAAAATACAGCAAAACCATGACGAAATACTGGCGAAAAAAAGGTATTCTGTGGATAAATGCCGTAAATCTTGTTGTTTGCTGCTGTTTTATGACGATAAAAAAACAGCGTGATAATAATGATTTTGTTTCAATTTGTTGCATTTAAAACAGGATAAGTGAAATTGATATATAGCAGCGATAAATATATATTTGAGTGAGATTATGGTTTTTACTGTTGATATAAGTTTTTTGGCAGCCCATTTATTGCAAGGCTTGCGTTTTTATACCTGCTGTCTAATGAAATATCAATCCCAAACCATTGTGGCGCTGCAAAGCTTTCTGCATCAGCTGATGTTTTAAATTCTACCTCAGTGGTAATCAGGCCGTTTAATTGTCCGTGATATATGTCTGTTTCCGCTGTAAGGCCGCAGCCAAGAGGAATAAAATATCTTGTTTTTAAAATGGTGTCCGAATCTGATTTTTTTGCCAGATTATTGTACTGCTTTTCATTTAAAGGGATTTCATATTCTTCACGCGATATATGACCTGAGCCTTTGACAGTCAGGATAAAACTATTGCCGCTTTTTCTGATTCGTATAACAGGGTCTGTGGATATATAGCTCTGTTCTATTTCTGTGTGTGGAAATTTGCTGATGTCAAAAGGTATTTGCTTTGTAAGGAATTTTTTTTCTATTTCCATATTATGCCCTCCAATACTGTGTTTTCAGATATTATACATCCCGACAGGTATGAGTTAAACATTCCAACAGATTGTTTTAATAATTATTTTTGTATATAATAACATTAATGTGTTTTGAATGGAGGGATTGTTATATGAAAAAAGCTGCGGTATTTTTTGCGGACGGTTTTGAGGAAGTAGAGGCTCTTACACAGGTTGATTTGCTCAGGCGTGCAGGAATTGAAACAGTTATGGTATCAATTCATGACCGTGCTGTGGTTAAGGGCGCTCATGGGATAGAAATAAACACTGATTCTTTGTTTGACCAGAAAGTTTTAAGGGATTTTGACGCGGTTATACTTCCAGGAGGTATGCCGGGAACGACCGGTTTAGAAAACTGCATGGAGCTTAAAAGTTTGATTCTGGATTTTAATAAATCAGGCAGGCTTATTGCGGCTATATGCGCTGCCCCAATGGTTTTGGGAAAACTCGGGATACTGAAGGGCAAGAAAGCATGCTCATATCCGGGTTTTGAAAAATATCTGGATGGCGCGGAGGTTATATACCAAAACGTTGTAAAAGATGGAAATATTATTACCTCAAGAGGAGTGGGTACAGCTATTGATTTTGCGTATACGATTATTGCCAGCCTTGAAAGCGAAAGCTCTGCAAAAGAGGTTATTGAAAGTATTGTATATGAAAGCTGATATCATTTATGCTTTAGAATTAAAACAAATAGTCAGGTTGTGTGAAACATGAATAAAATTCAAAAATACTTCAGGTACAGGCAGTCGCTTATTGACCAGTACCTGAAGGGCGATATGACAAAGCGGGAATTTCTCCAGATGAATTATAACGCTGTTGTGCACAATGATATAGGTCCGTTTAAATATATAGATACTATAGAAAAGGGCCTGTATAATTACCAGTATTATAACGCTCTGGCAAAAGAAATGAAGTCGGTAAGCACACAGTACGGCATTGATTATGAGATGAAACGTGATTACCAGCATCAGGCTGATTACTATTATTCAAAAAAAGACAGGGCGACAATGAAAGTGCTTAAAATGCTTGATTACAACGGTGTGGAAGCATATTTTGTAAAGGTAAAGAGCAGGGCATTAAAAGGCAGGCTCTACGAGATAGTCTGTAAGGACTGCTATGGCATGATTCTTCATTCTACTAATGAGCTGATACTGAAAAGCCTTAGAGACGAAGGCGTGTTTTCTGAAGGTACAAGGATATCGCTGATAGACGGGTATGTTAACCAGAGATATTGACTGATAATGGCCGGATATTGATAAATCCGGCCATTATCATGTAGTTGATTTTATTACAGGTGTGATATGGGGACATAAATGAGATAAAAAGCATATCTCACACTTAGGCTTCCTTGCTACGCATATTTTACGTCCATGGGCTATTATCTGTATATTATAGCTTATCCAGTGGTCCTCAGGCAGTATGTCCATCAGCTCATGCTCAATCTTTACGGGGTCACTGCTGTCTGTAAGGCCAAGGAGCTTTGTGATTCTCTTTACATGGGTATCCACCACTATGCTGGGTATACCGAAAATGTTTCCGCGTATTACATTAGCTGTCTTTCTTCCCACACCGGCAAGAGCTGTGAGCTTGTTTATATCGCTTGGCACTTCGCCATTATATAGCGAGAGCAGCGACTGACAGCAGGAAATAATATTCTTGGCCTTGTTGTGGTAAAAGCCTGTTGAGTGTATATCGGTTTCAAGCTCCGTAAGCTCAGCTTCTGCAAATGCTCTGACAGACGGATATTTCTTAAAGAGGTTTTTTGTTACTATATTTACCCGCTCATCTGTACATTGTGCGCTTAGAATTGTGGCTATAAGAAGCTGCCATGCGTTTTCGTGGTCCAGATAGCATTTGACAGGGCCATAGTTCTTATCCAAAAGCTCAAGTATTTGTTTTACGCGTTCTGCTCTGTCCATTATTTCCTCCTGTTAAATATCTATTTTTGAATAGCTGGAATGGTTTGTGATTATATCACGGTCAAAGTAATTGTACAGCACATAGCAGGGCCTTCTGTTTAAGGCTGTTGCTTCATGTTTTGCAAATGAAAATACGTCATAATCAAAATATTCTATACGGCACATTCTTGAAATCTGTGCAGGTGTGTATGACAGAAGCTTCGGAAGATATTTATGTATGTTTTCCGGGGTGTTAAAAAACCGCCGCTTCTTATTCTTAAGCTCATCAGATATATTTTCCTGAGCAAAGTCCGGAAAAGTTTTGATATTGTCCGAAAGGAGCATATCAAATTTCAGCAAATCTTTTACAGTTCTAATTTGGCCGGCAGTGTTTTTGTTTTCTGAGCAGAAATCATAAAAAATATTGTACAGCTCCTGTTTGGAATGGTTTACTGTATGATAAAGGTTTTTACGCCAGTAATCAGCCAGCTGCTCATACATATCAAATGGAGTGTCAAAAAGCTGTGATACATATCTTTCTGTGTTAATAAGCTTAAACGAGTTGTAATACGTTTCCACCATTTCCTCAATAGCCTTAAGCCTAAGCATATGTGTAAAGTCAATTTCTTTTGTGTAAAGCACCTCATAAGGCGCCTTGCCGTCATAAACAATTCCATATTTTTCGGCGTCACGCCTTAAGCCGGAGCCCTTGAGAAGCTTAAGGAATCCGAGCTGAAGCTGTTCCGGCCTGAGTGAATAAACATCGTTAAAGGATTTTTTAAAAGACTCATAATCCTCGTGTGGAAGGCCGGCTATAAGGTCAAGATGGACATGTATATTTTTTCCCTCTTTTATTTTAAGCACCTTGGATTTGAGCGTATCAAAATCACTGCTTCGGCTTACACAGGCAAGCGTTCCGGTATTTGTGGACTGTACGCCTATTTCAAACTGAAAAAGCCCCTTTCTGGCCCTGCGGAGAAATTCTATCTCGCTGTCGTCAAGTATATGCGCCTCTATTTCCATGTGGAAGTTTGTTTGGCCGTTATCGTTTTGCATAAGGTACTGCCATATAAAATGGGCGTGCTCTTTATTGCAGTTAAATGTTCTGTCAACAAATTTTACCTGTCTGACATTGTTGCTGAGGAAAAAGTCCAAATCGCTTTTTGTACGGCGTTCAGACAGAAAACGGACATGACCGTCAATTGAGGAGAGGCAGAACTGACAGTTATACGGGCAGCCTCTCTGAGACTCATAGTATATAATCCTGTTTTCCATGTCATTAAGACTTTTGTACGCAAATGGAATCTCGTCAGGCGGAAGCTCATTTTCGGGAGGCGAAATTATAATTTCCCCTTCATTTCTGAAAGTCAGGCCTTTTATGTCAGTAAGGTCAGTGCTTCCTGACGCAAGCCTTCTTGCTGTGTTATAAAAAGCCTTTTCACCCTCGCCGCGGATTATAAAATCAATAAAAGGATAATCTTTGAGGAGCTTATCGCTGTCAAAGCTTACTTCCGGGCCTCCAAGAAAAATAATTGTTTTGGGCATTACCTTTTTGAGGTTTGAGGCGATATCAAGAATCATATTTATATTCCATATATAGCAGGAAAAGCCTATAACATCAGGTGATTTAGAGTAAATTTCACTTAGAATAAAGCTTTTCTCATTGTTAATTGTAAACTCAGCGGTTTCTATATTGAGCAAGCCGCCTGCAAGTCCGTGGCAGTACTCGGTTAATGAGCGCAGAGCTAAGGAAGAATGTATATATTTGGCGTTCAGGGCTGTAAGCAGTATTTTCATTGTATTCTCCGGTAATAATTTAGTTTTAAACAGTATAACACATAAGTTGATGTCGAAAAAAGAGGAAAACACGTTTTTTTCAGAACTGTATGTGTATGCTTAAAGAATGGGAATATTTTTCTTTTATCAGGTAAAAATAAGCTCAAATAAGACTTTAGGGTGAAGATATGGACAAGAAAAAGACTTTGATATTTGGGCTGATTACGGGGCTTGTAAACGGCGTTTTCGGCTCCGGCGGCGGTGTTGCGGCAGTATATGTCCTTGAAAAGTACGGCAGGCTGGAGGCCAAAAAGAGCCACGCAACAGCTGTAGGGGTGATACTGCCGGTTTCAGTTGTTTCGGCTGCGGTTTATCTTTTTAAGGCGGATATTATGATAAAAAGTGTCCTTATAACCTCAGCTGGAGGAATAATAGGGGGCGTAATAGGGGCTGTTTTGCTCAGCAAAGTTTCAAACAAAATAATTCACAGGATATTCGGTATTTTTATGATTGTTTCTGCGGTTAGGATGATAATGATATGATACTTTTCTTGGCGGGGCTGTTTTCCGGTATATTTGGCGGTATGGGAATAGGCGGCGGAACACTTCTGATACCGGCGCTTACATTTCTTACGGACTTCACACAGCAGCAGATTCAGGGAATAAACTTAATCTATTTTATACCTTCTGCTCTGGCGGCAGTTATTATCCATAACAGAAAGGGTAATATTGAAAAAAGTGTCTTGAAACCAATGGTTATTTCAGCCATACCGGCATGTGCCGCAGGAGCGTTTGCGGCTATGCTGCTGAGCGGAAGCATGCTGAGAAAGCTCTTTGCCGTATTTTTGCTGCTTATTGGTATTATGGAGCTTTTTAAAAAAGATACAGGCAAATAAATAACGCTTTTGTGGCAATTAAGAGGTGTTTATGTTATACTATCATCAAATAGGCGAAAGAAGCCTCAATGCAGCCGTACTTAAGTTGCGGTTGTTCCTGAAATATGTGAGAGTGAAATATAAATACTGTATAGTGTATCTATAAACTTATTGCCGGGGAACAGATATGAATTTTATTGAAAATGTCTTTGTAAGCGGAATAGATGATATTGAAACTGTTGTTTACAGCCTTAAAAGGGGTATAGCGGTTTTTAATATTTATATTATACTGGTTGATGAAAAATCCAACGGGGTTATTGTGTCAAGCAGAGAGTTTTTTTTATCCGGAAGGTACAGCCAAATGTACGCGGCTGGAATATGTATGGGAAAATATAATGCCTACAGGACATACAGTGAAATTGTTAAATACGCTCTAAGCAAAAACTGGCAGCTTTCTGATATAGGGAAAATGCTTATAAAGGAGAAAGAGCATTGAGGAAACTTGGTTATGCCGCATCATTGGCATGCGCGTTATGTGTGCTGGCAGCGGTGTTTTTGTCTTCGTTCGACATGGCAGCTTTTTTGGATATTGATTACTATGGGTATGAGTTTGAGAAAAATGGCTCGGACAATACTACAGGATTTGACAGCTACAGGCTTGAAAATGAGGCGGAGCTTCTGATAGATTACATGAAACTGCCTGACACTGGCACCTTAAAAAGATTTGAGACGAGCGATTTTTTTAATGACAGGGAAAAAATACACATGAGAGATGTAAGAACAATAGTGAGAAGCGCTGTAACTGTAAGGCGTGCTGCTCTGGCAGCGGGATTTGTTTTGGCGGTTATGCTTCTTATTATCGGCACTGACAGAAGGGTTATTGCAGGTGCGTTTTCTGTTGTTTTTGGCACTGCCATTGGCATGTTTATTTTGCTTTCGGTCGTTACTGCAATAGATTTTGACAGGGCGTTTGTGATATTTCATAAGCTGTTTTTTAATAATGATTTTTGGCTTTTTGACCCTGCCGAAAGCAGGCTTATCAATATGGTGCCTGAGAGATTTTTTGTAGATACCTCATTTAGGGTATGTGTGATATTTTTGACTATTTCTGCGGCGATTTTTATATACAGCCATTTAGCGCACAGGGCAGATAGACATTTAAAGCGCGGGTGATATAATGTTTTTGACAGTATTGCTGACAATACTTAAAATAATAGGTTTGGTTTTGCTTTTTTTGTTTTCGGCCGCTTTGATACTGACAGCTTTTGCACTGGTTAGTAAAATACGCTACAGCGCAAGCTGCGGAAACGATAACGGTACATATTTCTGCGGCAATATAAAATACCTGTTTGGAATTGTTAATGTAAGCAGTGAATACAGAGACGATGTTTCTGCTTTAAGGGTTAGGTTATTTGGTAAAACTATTTACCCCAAAAAGGCAAAAAGAACAGGAAAAGAAAAAACAGGAAAAGAAAAAACAGAACCTGTTGATATGAAAAAACAAAACATAAGCGAAAAAATACCTGACGTAAGCTATGTAAATAAAACGGCAAACAGTGACAGTAACAAGCATATCTACAATGAAATTAAAATTCAACAGTCAAAGCCGGATATCTCGTGGGAGGAAAAATTCCCGCATGAAAAAGTTGAGAAAATGACAGGTAAAAGCTCTGATGACGATGATTTTTCAGTGAAAAGAGTCAAAATAAGCGAAATTATTGATTGTGAAAATAAATGTGAGTCTGATATTTTAACTGATGAATCACCTGAAACGGAGTATGAGGAAAATGAAGAAAGTATTCAGGACAATGAAAAACAGGATAACAGCGGTATAACCTTAAAGAATTTTATGGAAATGTCTACGGAGGACAAAAAGCTTATAGTGGCGGCCATATTTAGATTTTTAAAGCGGGTAATAAAGGCCGTGGCCCCAAAAAAAGCAAATATAAACGCTGTGGCAGGAGTTGGAGACCCTTCGTATACAGGGCTGCTTATTGCATTTTGCTCGGCGGTTAAAGGGCTTTTTATAGAAACCTTAAATGTAAGCGGAGATTTTGACAAGGCAGTGTTTAAGGGAAATGCCGAATTTTCAGGAAAATTCACTCTTGGATATCTGCTTTTTTCAGCGCTTTGCTTTCTCAAAACAAGGCCGGTAATAAAAACGGTAATTTTATTTATAAAGAACTGAGGTGTATTTAATGGGTGCAAATGTAAATGGGAGTATTGAGGCTTTGTGTACAAAGCTTGGGGAATTTATTTCTTCAAAAACAGTTGTGGGTGAGGCTGTCACTGTAGGTGAAATAACGCTTATTCCACTTATTGAGGTTAGTTTTGGTATGGCAGCAGGAGGAAACGAAAAGTCTGGAAAAGACGGCTGCGCAGGCGGTATGGGCGCGAAGGTTGCTCCAAATGCGGTTATTGCTATTGTAAACGGCAATGTTCAGCTCATAAATATTAAAAATCAGGACGCTCTTAATAAAATTATTGATTTGGCGCCTTCAATAGCAAATAAGCTGAATTTTAATGCTGCATTCAACAGGGCGAAAAAGGAGTCCGCAGAGGATTTGGAATAAAAGTCAATCCTTTTTGAAAGGGGAGCGCATATGCTTACACAGATTGAGTACTACGACAAAGACACAATTAAGAATATACTTGCGTGCCTTTCTATAAGGCCTGACAGAATAGTGTTTATATATGACAAAGAAATAAAGGACATGAACAGGTTTATATGTCTTGAAAACTGTTTTAGGAAACATCTGCCGGATATAATATTTGAGACACAGCCTGTGGGTATAAATGATGTGATGGATATATATGCCATTACAAAGCAGCTTATAGAGAAATACGGAAACTGTGTTATGGACATAACCGGCGGCAGCGAGCTTATGACTGTGGCAGGTGCCAAGGCTGGCATGGAAACGGGAACAAAAATGTATTATACAGATATAGTACATGGCAGAGTTGAAAATATACTTGACAGAGAAGACTATATACCAACAGCTACACTGCATCTTGATGATTATGTTGATGCAAGAGGAGCGCATTTTTCTGGGAACTCACACAATGAGCCGCAGCCGGAGAGATTTGACGCGATACTGAGCATGTGCCGGTATATATTTCATAACATTAAACAGTGGAGAAAAACCTGCTCGTATATTCAGCAGGCAATGGCAAATACCGCTAAGGAAGATGTAGAGCTTAGGGCTGTGTCACGTTTCCGGTCGCGGGGAGGAAATGAAATTGCACCTGATGAAAGGATACTCAAAAAGTTTGAGGAGCTTGACTTTATAAAGGATTTGTATATATCGCCGGGGCATGTGGTGTTCTCTTTCTCATCGCAGCTCGAAAAGACATATTTGATTAATTATGGTGTTTGGCTGGAACTTTTTGTTTACATACATGCTGTAAGAAGCGGAATATTTACTGATGTACGGCTGGGAACTATGGTGGACTGGGATATTTTTGATGATAAATCTGTACCGGGAAACGAGATAGATGTTATATTTACTGACAACTCACTGCCTGTCTTTGTGAGCTGTAAGCTTACTGATGTTACAACGGCCGCCATAAATGAGCTTGTATTGGAGAGAAAACGCCTTGGAGGCTGGTTTTCAAAGGCTATTATTGTATCGTTCAGCGATGAAAAGTCTATAGAAAGTGGGGCATACAAGAGGGCTGTTGAGTTTGGAGTTGAGCTTCTTGATAAAAGGGATATCATGAGTGAAAATTTTGGGGAAAAGCTTGTCAACGCAGTCAGCGGACATGACCTTGTGAGCCTTAAATGGAAAAAATTCTGAAATATTTCCGCTGTTTATGAATTTTATCATTGACGGCGGAATTTCTCTGTTGTATAATAATTTGGCAGGTCATTGACATGCAGTTTGCGGAAGTGGCGGAATGGCAGACGCGCAGGATTCAGATTCCTGTCCCTTCAGTGGTGGTGTGGGTTCAAGTCCCATCTTCCGCATGCAGAACCCCTTGAATATCAAGGGGTTTTATTTTTTGTGTTGTATTTCGTGTTGTATAATCCTGTCAAAGTAGTTGTTAATGGCAGTTTCGTACATGGTTTTTTATTGACAGCAAACTGAGCGGCCATAAACTGGCTTTCTCTCTTACTGTCAGCTGTAAAGCTCTCATACCTTCTTACTTTTTTGCCGTCAATGATTTCTGTATGGCTGTAAACCAATGTACGCCACTGTCTTGACGGCAGCTGTTTAGCCTTTGCCATTTTAAGACCTCCTTTATTTTGGGTACAGTAAATAAAAGCGGTCTGTGATATACTTATTTTGCCGATAAGTGGTTACCATAACTGCTGCTTTATTAAATTCCCTTCCTACGCCAACAGGAGGGGAGTTTTTTATTTTATTTGTCTTTTTCCTGCATTTCGATTATCTGTTTCATTAAATTTAGCAAGTGCTCCTGATTTTCAGTATCAAGCTGTTCAAATAACTCTGTAAATTCAGTATAATTTTCTGCTGACTTAATATCCTTCAAATTAATCACCTCAATATTTTGTTAATTTTACAGTCAGTTTGTGACGAAACATATTTTTATATAAATACATTAGACTGCACAACCTACCGTTTGGGAAGCGGCGCTGTTGGTAAAGGTATTTTTAAAAAGATAAGGTTAAACAGCAATATTACACTAAGGCAGCTGGAGGCGATGTCCGGAATAGGACACTCAACCATAAGCCGGATAGAGAATGAGGAAATATCGCCAACGCTTTATGAGATAGAAAAAATAGCCCATGCCTTGAAAATTTCACCATACGAATTGTTCGACTTCACAAGAACATAGTATTTGTCCCGATTTCGGGACAAGCGTAATATTTTCGATACCCGCCAGTGTTGTTGTATGAATAGAAAAGATTTCTTATAATGTTCGTCTTGTTAAATACGAATACAGGTTCTATAATTAAGAATAGAAATTCGCTTTAGCCGCTGGCGGGTAATGGGGGTGCTTACATATGAAAAACGATGACTACTTCAAAGCTATAGCGCAGATGCTGATTGAGATAAATGAGAATCATTTGTTAAAGCTCATCTATACCGTGGTAAAATCATGCTATGAAAATACAATAAAGAAGTAGGGGCGAAGAAAGCCGCTCTTTCTATATCTCGGAGTTTTGACAGGCTTTTGCCACGGAAAGAATGTACTCCTTGAAAATCTCACGGTGTTCTTTTGACATTTTCCAGTATTTAATAACAGCTTCCATAGCCAGTTTATCGTCCTCAATTCGCAAATCGGTAGCGGCACGCATAAAATCGTCCTCGTCAGAAATGTCGTTAAACATATCTCCTTGGCCGGTTCTGAGCCATTCAATATTGACCGATTTCTCATGCCAGTTTTTTAACATGATTAAATGTTGTTCTGTAACACTTCTTTGACCATTTTCAATATTACTAACGCCAGATTTTGAAAGGCCTAAGATTTTACCCATATCTTCTTGACTTTTGTTTAAAACCTTTCTCAATTCTTTAAAGCGCTGATTAATGTCGTCCAAAAGATTTCACCTCCTGAACCAATTATTACACAGCAAGTTTAAGTTGTCAAGAAAAAAAGTTTTCAAACAGAACACAATGAGGAGCATTTAGGAGGCGATGTACATGTTAAGCGCTGATGAAATACGAGAAGGGAAAGAAATTACAGAAACAATTAAGAGCTTAAGTACGACCGGAAAAATTTATGTAAATATATTTGCTTCCAGGATACTGGCCGCTGAGAATTTGTATGATAAAGAAAAGCAGCCAGATAAGGCGGGGTAAAGAAAAGAGACTTCCAAAAGTAAGCCTATAGAGTTATTTGTTAATTCCATATTGTTCAAGAATTGAACATTTTTTGCGATTACAACCGTTTAAATTTGCATGCTCACAATTAATAGTACCATATACAAATTTAGGTTCATAATCTTCAAGAGTAGTGCAAGGTATCTTTCTAATACCTATTGCATAATCCCTTTCTTGGATAGTACAAAAACCTTTTAATTCTTCCATAGCAACATCTCCTTTATTAATAAAAAAATTATATCATATTATGAAACATAATGCAAGCGTAATGGTGTTGAATCGTGTAATATTTTGTAGTCATTTTTTATGAACCAGTGTTTGCTCTTTAAAATAAAGAACAATCTACAGAAAAGGTGAGCTGAGAGGAGATAAACAATACGAGCTAAACGCATATGGCGCGGATATCCAACTACAACGGTGAATATGTCAAAAATAGCAGCGGCGGCAGGACTGCCCATAAGCGCATTATTTTAATCAGTGTGGGGTGTCTGAATGCATAAAACAGCTAAAAGCGGCATAACACCGGAAATTGCCGGGCGCTATCTGGGAATGTCTGCGCAGGCTGTGCGAAATGCTATGGAATCCGGCGAAATTGATATAGGATATGTGGAACGGACGGAAACAGTCCGCAAACGGTTTATAATTTTACCGGGTAAACTGTGCAGACTGACCGAAACTGTGCCGAATGGGTGCGGAACAATGCTGGTAAATATTGATTATGCCGCACTGGCACAAGCTATAATTGGCGAATTTATGAACATGGTTGACATAATACATAAAAATGGCAAAAAAATAACAGTGCGGACAAACACACTGTCATCATAAAACTTTGAGCGGGAACGATACCGCCATGTTGACACATGGCTATTATATATCATTCCCGCATTTTTGGCAAGCGGATATAGCTGCTTTTAGCCTTGGTCAAAGCGATTAACTTTAGGATAATAGGTAGGGGGGAATGTACTATAAGCAGACGATAAAAGCCGGGAAAATAGCAGAGGTATATAAAAGCTATGAGAGAAATGTGTTCAAGATGTCAGGCAGATATAAGCGGACGGCAACACCGGAACGGATAAAGGCAGTAAACCGCCGGAACGTCATACTGAAACTGACACGCATATTGAACGTCAATTTCAACGGTAATGATTTATTTGTGACGCTAACGTATAGACAGGAAGAAAGGCCAACACCGGAGGAGGCAAAAAAAGAACTGAAAAAGTTTATTAACGGCCTGAGGGGGTTTTATAAAAAGCATGGTTTCAATATTAAATATGTGTATGTTACCGAGTATAAGAATACAGCAATACACCACCACATTGTTATAAATGGCCTGAACATGGAAAATACACCGGCAGCAGTAAAAAAATGTGGACGCATGGCAGGCCGGATTTTAAATCACTGGACGAATTCGACCTAAGCCGGTAATATAGAAAGTAAGAGCAGCGGAATGGGTAGTAGAACCGAAAGCGCCAAAAGGCTATTACATAGACAGCGAAACCATATACAACGGCGTGAACCCCAGTTTACAGGGCATATTGTACAGAAATACACATTGATAGAATTACCGCCGCACAGTCGTGCAAAGAAGGTGAAAAACAGGCGCAATTAATGTACTATTAAAACCGGTGTCCGCCGAATGCCGTTAAAATCAATGGTTTTAAGTGGATTTGTGTGTTATTTGTCAGTTAAACACTAAAGAAAGGAGAACAATCATGCTCAATAGAAAACAGATAGAACAGTTTCTTGAGGAGGAGTCAATATTTATTAGTGATGAGTCTGTACCGGCTTACAGAGCAGTAGAATTATTCGAGGAAAAGGCCATTGATTTTGTTCTGGTGAGAGAAAATAAGTGTGGAGTTGAGTATAACACTTTCGGCATGGGAGAAAACGAGGATAGTATTGATTATCTGACGCATGAAGGATTTTTAAGGGTGCCAGTTACGCTAATGCCGTTGAAGCAATAAAACAGATGAAAGGGCTGAACAAAATGTATAAAGCAGATTATTGGATTATAGAAAGAATAGAAAATCTGTTGTATGACGCCGAGAAGAGCAGGGTGATTATGGACTGCCTGATGAGTGAATTAAACGCAGATAATCCTGTTGGCGCTGATTTAATGTTATTTGAAATAGTTAATGACTATATTTTAAAGGTATTGAATGGAATGAAGGAATTAGACAGCAGTCTGGAAATAAAAGGGAGTAAAAAAGCCCCAGTGTCCGACCAAAGCACAAAGGGGCAAATAAATTTACATAATGATTACAGCATGGAGGCTGATTAATGTATATAAGAATTACAGTATTTTATCCCAATCCTTATAAACTACTCCCTGTTGGGATTTCTACTCACACGCCTCTGTGAGGCGTGACTGGAATAGACTTCACAGCATTAAGCAGCTTAGTATTTCTACTCACACGCCTCTGTGAGGCGTGACTTACATGAAGAACTCAAAGCAGTCATACGATAAAATTTCTACTCACACGCCTCTGTGAGGCGTGACCTTTGATATTTATGACGGACAGTATTATAAAACTGATTTCTACTCACACGCCTCTGTGAGGCGTGACGGTGTTAAGAATGGACAAAAAATATCGCAATCAGATTTCTACTCACACGCCTCTGTGAGGCGTGACTTGTCGGCCTTGTAAAGATTACAAGGATTCTGATAATTTCTACTCACACGCCTCTGTGAGGCGTGACAGTAATACAGGTAAGTTTAATATTTCTCCTGATTTAATTTCTACTCACACGCCTCTGTGAGGCGTGACAGAGGCAACGGGGCAGTTTGGTGAACTGCTAGAATTTCTACTCACACGCCTCTGTGAGGCGTGACAAGAGCCGGAATCTCTCCGGCTCTTTGCGCATTTATTTCTACTCACACGCCTCTGTGAGGCGTGACGACTATGGCTTTTTGCCACAGTTCCAGCTTCAAATTTCTACTCACACGCCTCTGTGAGGCGTGACGTCCAGTGTCCATTGAATCCCGCTTAATGCACATGATTTCTACTCACACGCCTCTGTGAGGCGTGACGAGGTACAGAATAACGTAGGCATAGCGATTAAAATTTCTACTCACACGCCTCTGTGAGGCGTGACTCATGCGGGAAATGTTTCATATTTAACCCATTCATATTTCTACTCACACGCCTCTGTGAGGCGTGACACCGGGGAAAACAAAAATTACCGTAACCCCCGAGAATTTCTACTCACACGCCTCTGTGAGGCGTGACTATCTTGACAGAGCAGGTATCATGCACGTGGTTGAATTTCTACTCACACGCCTCTGTGAGGCGTGACTTTTATACGTCTGACGTTAAATATCCTGTTAACGATTTCTACTCACACGCCTCTGTGAGGCGTGACGCTTTGAGGTGGTGAAATGAATACATTAGGTGAATTTCTACTCACACGCCTCTGTGAGGCGTGACGCTGTTGAGAATCAGACACTTGTTGTTATTGATATTTCTACTCACACGCCTCTGTGAGGCGTGACCTGCTTCTTCGCGCGCGTTTTTTAATTTGTCTGGATTTCTACTCACACGCCTCTGTGAGGCGTGACCATATCAAAAGGTTTTTCAATCTGTAGCTTTGCAATTTCTACTCACACGCCTCTGTGAGGCGTGACTATAAACCTAAATGATACATTTTGTATATGATAAATTTCTACTCACACGCCTCTGTGAGGCGTGACTTAAAAATGTATATGAGTGAAAGAAAGTCAGTAGCAATTTCTACTCACACGCCTCTGTGAGGCGTGACGTTTGAGTCATTGGCTAAAATACTCCGGTTTTTTATTTCTACTCACACGCCTCTGTGAGGCGTGACCCATACCAGTACTCAATACAGGCAAAGCAGGGAAATTTCTACTCACACGCCTCTGTGAGGCGTGACTGAAGAGTACTGGATTTAATATAAATGCCTACGAATTTCTACTCACACGCCTCTGTGAGGCGTGACAGTTGAAATATTAGATAAAATAGCGTTGGCAAAAATTTCTACTCACACGCCTCTGTGAGGCGTGACTTACCCGGTAGCCTCTGTCAGTCATAATGGTAAAAATTTCTACTCACACGCCTCTGTGAGGCGTGACAATCTTTTTGGGGTCTTTGTGGTCTGATGCCTTATTTCTACTCACACGCCTCTGTGAGGCGTGACGGTTAATAAATTCCTTAATGAGCACCCTGAACAGATTTCTACTCACACGCCTCTGTGAGGCGTGACACCAACCATATTATTAGATATAAGATTCTCAATAATTTCTACTCACACGCCTCTGTGAGGCGTGACCAAAAAACCAACCCCCTCATTTATACTTATTTAAATTTCTACTCACACGCCTCTGTGAGGCGTGACAATGTATCCACGTGTAAAGATTAAAACAAATATATTTCTACTCACACGCCTCTGTGAGGCGTGACCCGGGACCTTCTTGTAAATCCATTCAATAATAGACCATTTCTACTCACACGCCTCTGTGAGGCGTGACCAAACTCCATGGCTATGCCAAACAGCTGGTGAAGATTTCTACTCACACGCCTCTGTGAGGCGTGACATCACCTCGATAATCTATTCTTTGTCCGGTTTGCATTTCTACTCACACGCCTCTGTGAGGCGTGACCGCAAAATACAGATTAATTTACGGCTGCACCACTACATAGAGGCGGACTTGTTACAAATATAATTAAGTATACCATAGTTTTACAAATAATCATAATAAAATCAACTGTACGTCACATTTTTCCAGCGAACCTGACGGATATTATGAAACACCATACCTTCGCGGAATGGGGTGCGTATATATCTGAACGGTATAAATGTGATACGAGTATTGAGATGAGGTGAATATTACGACAAAAGAGGAATTAAAGCAGATATATTACATAAACAGGGAGGTGGCTATGTGGCAGAAAGAGCTTGGGAGATTACGTTGTCAGAGTCTTGTCAAATCGCCGATTATAACGGATATGCCAAGGGTATGCAAAACAGCAGATATATCGGACTACGCAGCCAATCTGGCAGATTACGAGGCGGCAATCAACGGCCTTCTGGCACAGGTACAGGTGCAGCGGAAAAAGATAATTAAGTTTATACAGGGAATTGACGACAGTCTGATGAAACAGATTATATTCTACCGGCACATATCATGTATGACGTGGAACGAAGTAGCAGACATAATTGGTGGGGGAAATACGGAAATGGGAGTAAGAAAAGCCTACAGCAGATTTGTCCGTGATCTATAAAGCGGTCACACATGTCACACTCGTATGTGCTATTATGATATCAATGAATCATTCATTCATTTAACAGCACTCCCTCTTAAAGGACATTGGACATAATCCGGTGTCCTTTTTGCGTGGAGAGAAAGGAGGCGACAGAATAGCGAAGGAATTTTCAAAGAGCTTTTACAATTCAAAGGCGTGGAAGAAATGCAGACAGTCATACATAGCCAAAAGGATAGAGGTGGACGGCGGTCTTTGTGAGGAGTGCGGCAAAGAGTCGGGATACATAGTACATCATACAATTATCCTTACTCCGGAGAATATAAATAATCCGGACATAGCTTTGAATCATGATTATCTGAAATTCGACTGCAAGGCCTGCCATGACAGGGAGGAGGAGCATTTTGTAAAAAGTGTTGAACCGCTGTGTGTGTTTGATGAGGAAGGCCAGCCGACCGGGAGACGGTAAAGTGAAAATGGAATTAAGAAATAAAAATATTTTCAAACCAACGACATGCAAAGGCGGCACAATAAGGGGGCACCCCCCTTAAATTAAAGATGGGGTAAATTTTAAGCGACCGAGAGCCGAAGATTCATTTAACACACAGGCATTTTGCATAACCCCCCTCCCAAAGCGAAAGGAGGAATAATGAAAAAGGAAGAAAGTATAGACAAAAGAGCGTTGGCGGAGTATAAACGCCTATCCCGTCTTTTTGCTGATATCGATGAGAAAAAAAGAAAAATTGTTGACGGGCTGATGCGCAGGGCGGCATTTATGAAAGCCACTCTTGAGGATTTGGAGAAAAAAATAAGTGACGAGGACGTGCTTGACCTTTTCAAACAGGGTGAGTATGAGTATTACAGGGAACACCCTGCGTTAAAATCATACAATACAACAATAAAAAATTACTCAAGTGTAATAAAACAGCTGACAGAGCTGCGCCCAAAAGAGGAGAGCCGGGGAGGCGATGATGACGGCTTTGAAAATTACGCCAGCGACAGAGAAGATTTATAGGTATCCCCTTGCGTATAATCCCATATTGGAATACTGGGAAAGAATACGAACCGGCAAAGAGGTTGTGTCAGATAAAATTTACAGGACGTATAAAAAACTGAATTATGATATAAATAATCCGCGTGAGTACTTCTACAGCTCCAAAAGGGGCAATCATATCATTGAGTTTGCCGAGAATTTCTGCCGTCACAGCAAAGGCAAGTTTGGCGGGCAGAGGGTTAAGCTTGAGCTATGGGAAAAAGCGCATCTGGCAACTGTTTTCGGATTTGTAGATATTAACGGTTTGAGGAAATACAGGGAAGTTGTATTGATTGTAGGTAAGAAAAACGGCAAATCACTTTTAGGCTCGATAGTCGGTCTTTACATGCTCATAGGCGACGGCGAGGCCGGACCTGAAGTGTACGCTGTTGCAACCAAAAAGGACCAGGCGAAAATCATATGGCTGGAGTCAAAGCGCATGGTCAATCATTCACCGTCACTCTTGCGCAGAATAAAGCCGCTTACGGCGGAGCTGAGCAGCGAGTATTATAACTGCGGTACGTTCAAGCCGGTAGCAAGCGATTCAGACACCCTTGACGGTCTGAACGTGCATTGTGTATTAATGGATGAGATACACCAGTGGAAAAACGGGAAGGCGCTCTACGACATAATGGCTGACGGAACAGCCGGAAGGGAGCAGCCGCTTGTATATATTACCTCCACAGCAGGAGTTATCAGAGAGGATATATACGACCAGAAATATGATGAGGCCGAAAGGGTTATAAACGGATATTTTGACGATAACGGCTATAAGGACGACAGATTCATAGCCTTTATTTACGAGCTTGACAAAAGGGAAGAATGGCATGACGAAAAATGCTGGAAGAAGGCAAATCCGGGGCTTGGCACAATAAAAAATTACGAAACTCTGAAGGCCAAAGTGGAAAAGGCTGAGAAGAATCCGCTGCTTGTTAAAAATCTTGTGTGCAAGGAATTTAATATAAGAGAAACATCGTCTGAAGCATGGCTCACGTTTGAACAGCTTAACAATACTGCGAAATTCAGTATTTCAGAGCTGAAACCGCGCTATGGAATAGGCGGCGCGGACCTTTCGAGCACAACAGACCTTACAAATGCGACAGTGATATTTCAGGTTCCTGACAATGAAAATATATACGTTCTTCAAATGTACTGGCTGCCGGAGGAGCAGTTTGAGCAG
The DNA here is from genome assembly GCA_022867625.1 of Lachnospiraceae bacterium NSJ-143. GTDB lineage: Bacteria > Bacillota > Clostridia > Lachnospirales > Anaerotignaceae > Neoanaerotignum_A. The sequence continues at coordinate 80,977 of JALIFM010000004.1, read as the reverse complement.
AGGGTTAAAGAAGATAAAATCCCCTATGATATCTGGCGGGAACAGGGCTATCTGCGCACAGTGCCGGGCAATAAGGTACATTATAAGTTTGTGACAGACTGGTTTTTGGAGGTACAGAAGGATTTGGACATATTCATACCGTGGGTTGGGTATGACTCATGGTCTGCAACATACTGGGTAGAGGATATGAAAAATACCTTTGGCCCTGAAAGCATGGAGGCTGTAATACAGGGGAAAAAGACACTTTCAAGCCCTATGAAATCCCTCGGAGCCGACCTTAGCGCTAAAAAAATAATATATAACAATAACCCGATATTAAAATGTTGTCTTGCGAACACATCGGTTGACATAGACAGAAACGACAACATACAGCCGATAAAAGGCGCAAACCAGCGGCGCAGGATAGACGGGCTTGCGGGCCTGCTCAACGCGTATGTGGTTAGGGAAAGACATTTTGATGAATACATGTCCATGACATAAGGGAGGTGGTAAATAAAAGTGTTTAATTTCTTCAAGGGAATAAAGAAGTCTCAGAGGCTCAGTGCAGACCTCTATTTTGGCAAACTCAAAATTTGTTGAATGGAGGTTTTTTTATATGGAAGAATTAAAAAGTAGATTTAGTCGTTTGATTAAGACAAGCAATAATTATGATTTGCTTGAGCTTGTTTACAGATTCGCTTAAAGAATATTGAAATGAAAGTTGAGGTAGATTTTATGGAAGCTACATATAAAGGTAAAATTGAAAAGCTGTTGAACCAACTTTCACCAGAAGAGGACATGCAAATTTTAAAGCTTATCTACACTGTATTAAAAACCTGTATAAGAAAAAGGAGCGATGTTAAATGAATTGGTTATAAGTACAAAAAATATGACACCTATAGAAATAGCGTTGCAGATTGATGAACAGGGCAGGACAACGGCAAAGAAACTATATGAATTTTTGGAGTTGGACAAAAGCAATTATGCTAAATGGTGTAGAGTTAATATACTTGAAAATTCATTTACGGAGGAAAATATAGATTATGAGGTTTTCGTCTTTGAGTACGAAAATGACACAAATTCAGGCAATTTTAAAAATTAGCTGTCATGGGTTCAAGTACCATTTTAATCATAAAAAGAGCACAAACCCGAGATTACTCAACTCGGGTTTGTGCTCTTTTTATGATTAAACAGGGTTAAAATTATTTTGCGTGGCAGTTACCGCCGCAATGCTCACTATGCTCGTGGTGCTCATTATGGTGGTTACATGTGATATCTGGATTAAAACTGAGTGTGCCATTTAACAAAGAGGAGACAGCCATATCGGCTGAACCTGAAACTCCGCCATAAAATTTTATGCCGCTTTCCTCAAGAGCGCGTTTAGCGCCTTCGCCTATGCCTCCGCAGATAAGAGTATTGATACCCATGTTTTTCAGCATTCCGGCAAGGGCCCCGTGGCCGTTTCCGTCTGTACCGATTACAGAAGAAGAAAGGATTTTTCCATTTTCAGTTTCATATACCTTAAACTGTTCTGTGTGACCAAAATGCTGAAATACATCTCCGTTTTCATAAGTGACTGCTATCTTCATTTTATTTCCTCCTATATCATTACTATTAAAATTTTGTTCTGTGAATGTTTTGTTATTAGTGTTTTCAAACTGCTTTTTTCTTCGGCGGCAGCCCATACCGCAGGTTTGACCTTGGTGTTCACAAAAACGTACATCACCTCCGTCAATATAGAGATGACAGCCGAGAACTAAACATTGGGCAATTTTCCTTCTTGCAGTGGAATATATTGCCTGGACTGTTGTTCTGGCAACGCCCATCTGTTCTGCACATTGTTCCTGTGTCAGCTCCTCCATATCAATCAGACGGATAACCTCGTATTCATCGACAGTCATGGTAATTGACTCAAGTGCGTTTTTTCCGCATGGGCCGAAACTTGTGCAGGCTGGTACAGAGCATATTAATCTGTGTTTTTTTGGCCGTGGCATTAGCTCACCTCTCTATTATTGACATATGTCAGTATTAATTATAACATATTTATGGCATATGTCAATAATATAACTAAAATAAAAGCCTCAGTATTTTAACTGAGGCTTCTGTTATATTATCTGAGATTTTCCCATTCCTCAAATTCAGGAACAGGCAGAGGTTTTGAATATATATATCCCTGTATATAGTCACAGCCGACATTCTTCAAAAATTCAAGCTGTTCATGTGTTTCTATGCCTTCGGCCACAACCTGTACGCCAAGCTTTTTAGAATTTTGAAGCCGTTTTGTTATTGAGGCGTTGTAGAACATGCACTGGCTTTCCTGTAAAGCTGAACAGCTGCGGCAGGCAGTTTTTGCCCTGTCCTATATAACTTTCATTTTAAGAGAAGTATTGTCAACAGTATACGCGCTCTGCTGAATAAGTAAATAATATGGTTCGTCAAGGGAATTGTTGAATGAATTTATATCATCTGCTATTGTTTTAAGCCTTTCCTGTATTGTGCCGGAGTTGTTTTCCTTAAGGCACAGAAAAATTATCCGCGTCGGCGCGTGCTGCAAGCTCACAATCATTTTGCTGTTGCTTGCTGATTCATCGGAAAAAATATCATCAAGCTGCATAAATGGATTTAAATCAGTAGGAGATATTATAACGCTGGCAGATGAATTGATTATACATGTGAGGCCTCTATCTGAAAAGCTTTCGGGAATAATAAGCTGCTGTATATTTTCCTTGTTCCTTATTCCGGCAAGTGCAACTGCGATTTGCTGTCTTTACAAATAGGTATTGAGTACAGGATACTTTGCTCTCTGAGAATTGAAATTCCCCGGCTGCCATTGATATAACAGCTATAAGGAGAGTTAAAAAAACCATAACCCTTCTGTAGAATACTGGTTCTTTTTTGTAATTTAAGTTTATATGAAAGTTATTCTGCAATTTTTATCCCTCTCAATTTTTTAAGAAAATCACAAAAATAAAGATTGATGAAATTAATTATATTATAGCATTGACGGTTTTTTTTGTAAACAAAGTGGAAAGACACTGTTTATTAAAAAACAAAATATGTAATAAGTGTTGTTCTTTGAATTGGGTACATTCCGTTTGGCATAAGATATATTGAATAAATTTCTGGAGCAGTATTTTATGGAAAGAAGAATACCGTTAGAACCGGCAGCAGATGAGGTATGTACTGCTGCCTCCAAACCGCCGCTTATATTCCAGCTTCCATATAAGGAGGGAAGAAAAGCCCTTGAGGAAATGCAGGATTCATATGTATATAAGTTTCCGGCCAATATTAAAAGTATCAAATATAATACCGGTGATTGGGGAAGCATACCGGTCTATATTGTAACTCCCGAAAAAGCAGAAAGTATAAGAAGTGTTATATTCTATATTCATGGGGCAGGGTGGGTTTTTGGAAGTTTCCATACACATGAAAAGCTTGTACGCGAATTGGCGGCAAGGACAGAGTCTCTAGTTGTTTTTCCGGAATATACACGTTCCCCCGAAGCAAAATTTCCCACTGCTATAGAACAATGCTACAAATTACTGTGCGACGTTCCTGTAATCGCAGCCGCGATGTTTCCGCAGGTGGATATAAATACCCTTACTGTAGCCGGTGACAGTGTTGGAGGCAATATGGCTATTGACATGTCGCTTATGTCAAAATTCAGAGATGGGCCGGCTGTCAGCAAGCAGCTTTTATATTATCCTGTGACAAACGATAATTTTAATACCAGCTCATACCTTGAGTTTGCGGAAGGGTATTATCTTTACAGGCAGGGCATGATGTGGTTTTGGGACCAGTATGCCCCGGAATTTGACATGAGGAATAATATATTGGCGTGCCCACTTAAAGCGGATATTACACAGCTTGAAGGGCTGCCGCAGACAATGATTATAAATGGCCAGGCAGATGTGCTCAGGGACGAAGGCGAAAGCTTTGGTGAAAGGCTGCGCACCGCGGGGGCAGATGTAACGGCGGTGCGTATACAGGGCATAATACATGATTTTGTTATGCTCAATGCCCTTGACACTACATTGGCGTGCAGGGCGGCCATGAACTTATCAACAGATTGGATAAATCAGCTTAACATGCTTATGGAAATATAGAAAAAGGCCGCCTGTTATGGCGGCCATTTAAGGTTTGTTTATTTGGAAATCTCAAATTCCTGGTATCCCATATATCCAGGGGCTATTTCGTACTTAGGAAATACAATGACAGGGTTTCCGCTTTTGTTTATATAAAATGCGGTATCATCTGTTATTGTCTTAAAGCCTTCAATATCCGAATCATCCTCTCCAAAACCAAAATAGAAATTATTTTCATCTTCGGCCATGCGTTCTTTTATCTGTTTTAATATGCTTTCGTTGCAGAGGGTTATATAATCCTTGCCAAGTATATCCTCAAGTGTCATTTCCTTATCAGAGCCGAGGTCAAGGTTGTAGTAATGGCGTTCCTCGTCTGCAGATACCCACGCTTTGGAGGTTACAAGCTCAAGTGAAAGTGTGTTTTCAGTCTGCGACTTTATGTCATAGGCAATATGAATATCCATTGTACGGCCATTCCACTCCTCCTCGGTTCCTCCTGTCTCAAAGAAAGCCTTTTTATACTCGACAAACTCGGCCTCAGCCTGTGATTTATAATCATCTACGATTTTATCAATCTCTGCGTTGACTTCCTTTGTAAGATTGGAGTCTGTGTCATTTCCGTTGTTTTCAACAACAACATTAGGCACATCCATATCAATATTGTAAAGCTCGTTTGAGTTGTGGTATGAACGGACTGTCAATACCTTTGCTATGTTTCCTATAACAGGGAGCTTTGCCATTTCGGTTGCAAATGTCTGGCTTGTGTTTAATGCAACTACTGTACATACTATTAATCCTGCTGCGGTGACAGAAAATCCCTGGAATGTCTTTTTCATAATATCACGTCTCCTTTTCATTATAACTGTTTTTTTGCTTCTGGAAGCAATAGCGTTTTTTACAACTTCGTTTAACTCGTCTGGTATTTGTATGGAATCATATATTTTTTTGCTGTCATCTATTTTCATACGAAGGCCTCCTTCAATAATTCAGTCTCAAGTTTTTTAAGTGCGCTGTAGAGCCTTGTTTTTATTGTATTCAGGTTTGTGTCAGTTATCTCTGCTATCTGTTTAAGTGTAAGGTCCTCGTAGTAATGGAGTACTATAACTGTTTTCAGTGGCTCACTCAGCTGCTGTACCGCGTTGTATACCTGGCTGTCCTTATCAAAGCCGGGTTCACTGTATATCTGGTTTGTGGCAGCCTCGTCGTCTGATATCTCTGACTTTGCAGATTTTATATGCTGAAGTGATTCGTTTACAATTATTCTGTAAAACCAGGTTTTTAAAGCGTCCGGGTTTTTAAGGCTGTAGCATTTTTCCAATGCCTTACATATAGAGTTCTGTACAACATCCAATGCGCTTTCTTTGTTTTTTACATAGCTGAATGCCAGTCTGTAAAATTTTTCCTGATTTTCCAGGATATAGCTGACTGTTATGTCATAGATATCCTTTTGCATAAGTTTCCTCCTGTCTGTATAAAAAGAGTTCCAAAACCTCCGGCGGTTTAATTTTGCTTTCTGTCTTATAGATAATTCTGCGGCAAAAAAAGTTTGGGTAATTTAAAATAATTTTTAATTACGCTGTAAATAATACATTAAATGATAATATTCTGCCATATGTACGCAAATATTCGGGAATGTTTTTAAGTGCTTTAAATTTTTCTTGCAATGTTAAAAAAATGTGGTATAATACCCACTATAATATATTAAGTTTGAAAATAAGAAATTTATATTGTGAGCGCTTATCAAGAGTGGTCGAGGGACAGGGCCCTGTGACACCCGGCAACCGGCTTAAGGCACGGTGCTAATTCCCACGTGTGTTGTACACGCGTAAGATAAGCTGGCAACTGGCCCTGACGGGCTTATTTTTTTACAAAAATTCAATTAAGGAGGAATACAAATGCCTAGAAGACTTTTTACTTCTGAATCGGTTACAGAGGGGCACCCGGATAAAATCTGTGACCAGATATCCGACGCGGTGCTTGACGCTATACTTGAAAAAGACCCTATGGCAAGGGTTGCCTGCGAGACTGCTGCGACAACCGGCATGATATTTGTTATGGGCGAGGTTACAACCAACTGCTATGTTGATATTGAAAATATAGTAAGGGATACTGTAAGGAATGTTGGCTATACAAGGGCCAAATACGGTTTTGACGCTGATTCATGCGCTGTCATAACATCATTAAAGGGCCAGTCGCCTGATATTGCTATGGGAGTTGACAACGAGGGTGCCGGCGACCAAGGAATGATGTTCGGTTTTGCCTGCAACGAGACAGATGAGTATATGCCTATGCCTATTTATCTTGCCCATGGGCTTACAAGACGCCTTACAGAAGTCAGGAAAGCCGGAATACTTGATTATTTAAGGCCTGACGGCAAATCTCAGGTTACAGTTGAGTATGTTGATGATAAGCCGGTACGTGTTGACACTGTTGTTATATCAACCCAGCACTCTCCTGATGTTGACCATGAAACTATTGAAAGGGATATTATTGAGAAGGTAATAAAAGAAGTAATTCCTGCAGGGCTTCTTGATGATAATACAAAGTATTTTATTAACCCTACAGGACGTTTTGTTATCGGCGGACCTCAGGGCGACAGCGGTCTTACTGGAAGAAAGATAATTGTTGACACATACGGCGGCTACGCTCGCCACGGCGGCGGTGCGTTTTCGGGCAAAGACCCTACAAAGGTTGACAGGAGCGCATGCTATGCAGCAAGGCATGTGGCTAAAAACATTGTTGCCAGCGGTGCCGCTGACAAATGTGAAATACAGCTTGCATACGCAATTGGCGTTGCGCAGCCGGTTTCTGTACACGTAAATACATTCGGTACAGGAAAGATAGATGATGAAAAGCTTGAAGCTCTTGTACAGAAGAATTTTGACCTTACGCCAAAGGGCATTATCAACCGGTTTGAGCTGAGAAGGCCTATATATAAACAGACAGCCGCCTACGGGCACTTTGGAAGAAATGACCTTGACCTGCCATGGGAAAAGCTTGATATGACAGATGTTTTTAAATAACAGTGAAATAAAAAACAGCCTTAAAGGCTGTTTTTTGTTTATTTCTCTCTGTATACCGGCCTGTCTCCAAATGATACTCCCAAATCTCTTGCCACCTCAACAAGCTCATCTGTTTCCGGCTCAATTTTCTTTTGTGAGCCGACTACATCTTCAAGTGAGACATAGCTTATATCGCCATGCTTAAGGCAGACCATATTGCCGTATTTTCCATCATGAATAAGTTTGGCGGCATATGAACCATACCTTGCTGAAAGTATGCGGTCATATGGCGATGTTTCGCCTCCGCGCTGTGTGTGGCCCAGCACTACGGGCCTGATTTCGTGTTCCTCGCCTATAAGCTGCTCAAGCTGGTATGTAAGCTTATTGGCTATACCTCCAAGTCTTATAGGGTCAGGGCTGTCCTTTACTACCTTGTTTACAGTAACTGTGCCGCCAAGCTCCATGGCGCCCTCTGAGACTACTATTATTGTAAAGAGCTTTCCTCTGGAATCCCTCTCACGGATTTTCTGTACAATATTGTCAAGGGTATACGGTATTTCTGGAATGAGTATAATATCAGCTGAACCTGCAATGCCTCCGTGCAGGGCAATCCAGCCGGCGTTTCTGCCCATAACTTCAACTACTATTATTCTATGGTGGCTTTCGGCTGTTGTGTGAAGCCTTCCGAGAGCCTCTGTCACAATATTCACGGCGGTGTTGAAACCAAATGTAACGTCAGTCGCCTTCAGGTCGTTATCGATAGTTTTAGGAACGCCTATTACGTTTACCCCTTTTCTGGAAAAGTCTCTGGCGCTTGTGAGGGTGCCGTCGCCGCCCAGTATAGCAAGGCAGTCAACGCCTTCCTTTTTTAAATTGTCTACAGCAATATCAGAAACGTCTTTTCTGACTGTTATGCCGTTTTCCACTACTTTATAGTCAAAAAGGTTATCCTTATTTGAGCTGTAAAGTATGGAACCGCCTTTGTGAAGTATGCCAGTTGTGTTTTCAAGTGTCAGCGGCATAAAATCATTTGTGTAAAGCCCCCTGTAACCGAATTTGTAGCCTATAAGCTCATAATCATATTTAAGTATACAGGTTTTTGTCAGTGTGTATATTACCGCGTTGAGCCCTGGGGCATCACCGCCGCCTGTCAGTACTGCTATCTTTTTCTTTGCCATCAGCATACCTCCTGATTTTCATACTTTAAACTACTATTATAAAACAACGGCAGTAAAAAATAAATAGAAATAAAAAATTAAAATCCCCCATTAATTTATGAGGGATTAATTATTTTATACTGTCCTGAGCATTGGAAGGTCATTGTTTACACCTTTTGACAATAATATCTGATGAAGGTCAATTATGCCGTTGTTGAAAGTGGCGGCGCATGATGCCAGATAGAGGTCCCACATTCTGGTAAATTTAATTCCCATCATGTTTTCTATTTCGTCACGGTGGTCGTTAAAATTGTTTCTCCAGCAGATAAGTGTGCGGTTATAGTGCCTTCGGAGGCTTTCAATGTCTAGTGTGTAAAAATCGTAGTCAGGCAAAAGACTGACTATTTCCCTGAGGCTTGGTATCATTCCGCCGGGGAATATATATTTTTTAATCCATGCGTCTCCCGGGTATTCCTTAAGGGCGCTTATAAAATGCAGAAGGAATAATCCGCCGTCATTTAAAACGGAATGTACGCTTTTAAGGAATAGACTATAATTTTTTCTTCCTACATGCTCAAGCATTCCAACGCTTACGGCTCTGTCAAATTTCATGCCGCTGTCCGGAAGGTCGCGGTAATCCATAATCTTTACTGTGAGCAGGTCCTCAAGGCCCTCGGCTTTAATTTTCTCAGAAAAACCACGCTCCTGTTCTGAGCTTAATGTTATTCCACAGCCTTTAATTCTGTATTTTTTGGCGGCCCTTAAAAGCAGGGCACCCCAGCCGCAGCCTATATCAAGCAGTGTCATGCCTTCTTTAAGCTGAAGCTTTGACAGTATATGGTCAAGCTTATCCTCCTGTGCCTCATCAAGTGTTTTTGAGTCGTCTTTAAAATAAGCACAGGAATAAGTCATGCTTTTATCAAGCCATATTTTGTAAAAGTCGTTTCCAATGTCATAATGTGAAGAAACCTCTTTTTTCTGATTTACTTTTGATACAGAGGTTTTGATAATATGCCTCAGTGCACTTTCGTCAGTGCTGAAATTTGACATGTTGCCGAGGAACAGGTTAAGCACATAGTAAAGGTCCTTGTCAAGCTCTATATCACCACGCATATAGGCTTCCCCAAGAGCAAGTGAGGTACTTGTGAGCAGCTCTGATTTTTTTAGTGGGTTATTGATTTTGACATTAAATAAAGGCTCGCCAGAACCGATTTTTGTTTTTTCACCTCCGCTTTCAACCGTAAAGCATACAGTGATAAACTTGCTTAAATAGTCCGCCATAAAGTTTTCTTTTACTTTCATATCTATCGCCTCCGTTTACACGCGTTTTAGAAAGTTTTAACAATAATAACGGTTAATATTCGCTGCATCATTAACTTGTGTCAGAAAAGTTGTTTTTTGGTTAACAATCAGTATATCACCAAATTTGAAAAAAACAATGTTTTTTTATATAGAGAATTATTTTCAACTGAATTAAGAGGAAATTAAAGGCGGGTGATTTTTATTTTAAGCAATTGACTAAAGGTGGTATTGAATGTACAATAGTGAAAATTATCTTTAGGGGTTTGTTTGTTGTTTTAGCATATTACCAAAAGGGGAGGTTTATATATGTCAGTATATTTGTTGGATGAAATAAGCAGGTGCCTTAACTGCAAAAACCCGCTTTGTGTCAAGGGGTGTCCTGTAAGTACACCTATACCTGAAATTATACAGCTGCTCAAAAGCGGAAATTTAAGTGAGGCTGGAGAAAAGCTCTTTGAAAACAACCCGCTTTCAATGATGTGCTCACTGGTGTGCAATCATGGTCAGCAGTGCGAGGGAAACTGTGTGCTTGGCAAAAAAGGCGTTCCTGTACACTTCAGCAAAATAGAGTATTATGTAATGGATACATATTTTGATAAGATGAGGATAAAATGCAAGGAAAAAAACGGTATGAAAGTAGCCGTTATAGGTGCTGGGCCTGCTGGTATAACTATAGCGTTTAAGCTTGCTCAGGAGGGCTATGAGGTTATAATATTTGAGGCGAAGGAAAAGATTGGCGGAATGCTCCAGTATGGAATACCGGATTACAGACTGCCTAAGACCATACTTGAAAGATACCGTAAAAAGCTCCTTGAAATTGGCATACAGATAAGGCTTGACACAACAATAGGGGGAACGCTTGAAATTGGCGATTTGTTTAACGACGGTTATGATTCCGTATTTATCGGTACCGGTGTGTGGAGGCCAAAAAAGCTTGGAATACCAGGTGAAAGCAGGGGAGATGTGCTTTATGCCATAAACTATCTTGCAAATCCTGAGGGACACGATGTAGGTGAGACTGTAGCTGTGATAGGCGCGGGCAATACGGCAGTTGATGTGGCAAGAACATGCCTTAGAAAAGGTGCAAGAAATGTGACACTCTATGCCAGAGGAAATAAAATAAGGGCTACCGAGGAGGAGGTTGTTTATGCAAAGCTTGACGGGGCGGATTTTAAGTTCTGCCGGCAGATAGAGGCTATAAACGACAATGGCCCTGTATTTAAACCTGCAATTATGGGAGATGACGGTACAGTTGCTGGATACGCAAATGAGCTTGAGCAGGAATATGCCGACACAACCATAATAGCTATAAGTCAGAGTCCAAAAGATAAGCTGCTCAATACAACAGAAGGGCTTATGGGTTCAGAAAAGGGATTTCTGATAACAGATGAAAATGGAAAGACAACCTGTCAAAGGGTGTACGCATCAGGCGATGTTGTTTTTGGTGCGAGGACAGTTGTAGAGGCTGTAGCATTTTCCAAGAAGGTCGCAAAAGCCATGGATTTGGATATGAAAGAAGAAATTTAAAAAAGCGGCTCCAGAATATTTCTGGGGCCGCTGTTTTTGTTAAATTTCAGGCTCAATTAAACCATAGTTGCCATTTTTCCTTTTATATACAACGTTTAGAATACCGGTTGCAGTGTTAAGGAAAACAAAGAAATCATGTCCTAAAAGGTCCATCTGTGTTGCGGCTTCCTCCGCGTCCATAGGAAGAACCTCAAATTTTTTGTTTCTTTCTATTACAGGAGCATCGTCATCATATACAGGTTCAGACTCAGCTATGATTTCATCTTCTACAGCTTTCCTCTTGGCAACCTTGCGCCCCTTGAGTTTTAAAAGCTGTTTTTCAAGGTTTTCGGTAGCTTTGTCAACTGAAACCATCATATCTTCGTCTTCTTTTTCGGAACGGACAATCTGTTTACCGCTTTTAAGTGTTATATCTGTTTTATAGACAAGCTTGCCTCTGTTAACAGCTACATTGATAAACGCATCCTGCGGTAACAATTTTTCGATACCCGAAATTACTGCCTCGATTTTTTCTTTAGTGTGGTCGCCGATGTCAAAATTCTTTCCTCTAATAAGATATGTCATATATAACAGCTCCTTTCAGTTATTGCTGTGGGAAAAGCGTAAAGCTTTTCTTATTGATATTAATTCGACGTTTAAACTGAAAATCCTTTTATTTAATCAAATTTTTTTATAAATTGGCTGAATGCAGGACTATTATGGCAGCAAAAGCTGTGGGGCAATTGAAAAAGTGAATCAGTCTGTGCGATTTTTGTATGACAATACCGGATTGTTTACATTTTATTATTTCTGGAAATGTGTATAAAAGATGTATTGATAATTGTGGATAAAGTGGATAAGTCGGTGTATAACTGATTTTACAGGGTTTTATATGTGCAGAAATTTGTATATTGTTTGGATAACCGGAAATTTTATTAACATTTAAGAATTGTGAAGTTAACATAATATGAATGAATGTTGAAAAAAATAAAGCCCTTTGATAAACAAAGGACTTTATTTTTATTGTTTAGTTTCAAATTCCTTTAAAGCGTTTTTGTAGGTCTTAAATGTAGATTCATCAAAGCACACAATGGCCACCTTCTCAAAATCATCATGCTCAGAAAGGAAAGAGGCTATTTCACGCAGGGCTATTTTTGATGCCTCCTCAACCGGAAACCTGTATACACCGGTACTGATTGAAGGAAAAGCTATTGATTTGGCGCCGTTTTCATAAGCAAGGCTAAGACTGTTTCTGTAACAGCTTGCCAATAGCTCAGGCTCACCTTTATTGCCGCCGCGCCATATAGGCCCCGGCGTATGAATAACATATTTGGCGTTTAACTTAAATCCAGGGGTAATCCTGGCCTCACCTGTAGGGCAGCCGTTGAACTTTTTACACTCCTCAAGCAGCATAGGGCCGGCAGCTTTATGTATTGCCCCGTCAACTCCTCCTCCGCCTAAAAGAGATGTATTGGCGGCATTGACTATGGCGTCTGTTTTGGCTTTTACAATGTCACCTTTTACAATACTTAATCTGTTCATAGCACACACTCCCTTCAAGGCTATTTTATATTATTTTTGCCCAAAGGTAAACACCTAAGTAATAAAAAACAGGGTTTTTTAATAATTAATTTATTCCACATATTAATGGTTTTAAATCAAAAATGCTTCACGCTGACACAGAAAAACTTTAGCACTTTAAATTTTTGCAGTTAAACGCTTTAAAATGGCAGAAAAGATTGACAAAAAATTGCGATGGTATTAAAATTACTTTTAAGCAATATACAAAGAGATTTTTGGAGGGAGTAAATAATTATGGGAAAAAGATTAAGAACTGCGGTAACTTCTGTCTTGGCTTTGGCTATGGCTGCTGTAATGGCCGGTTGTTCAAGCTCAGGTTCAGCTTCCGGAACAGGCGCCTCATCTGCTGGGGCATCAGCTTCTTCTCAGGAGGAATCAAAAGCCACGGCTGAAAGCGGCACTATTAAAATTGGCATTATTCAGCTTCTTGAGCATGACGCTCTTGATTCAGCAAGAGAAGGATTTGTAAAGACATTGAATGAAAATGGCTATATTGACGGCCAGAACATAATAATTGATTATCAGAACGCTCAGAACGACCAGTCAAACCTTAAGACAATAAGCCAGAGATTTGTTCAGGAAGAAGACGACCTTATACTTGCTATTGCAACAGGGGCGGCACAGTCTGTAGCGGCAGAGACAAGCGATATTCCAATACTTGGAACAGCTATTACCGACTATGAGGCGGCACAGCTTGTAGACAGCAGCGAGGCGCCTGGCGGTAATGTTTCAGGCACAACAGACCTTAACCCTGTGGACAAACAGCTTGCACTTTTAAAGGAAATGCTCCCTGAGGCAAAGACTCTCGGCATACTTTATAACTCAAGTGAGGTCAATTCAGAAATTCAGGCGCAGATGGCGCAGGCGGCGGCAGAAGCCCTTGGCCTTGAGTGCAAGACAGCCACTGTGACAAACACAAACGATATCGCTCAGGTAATGGAATCAATTGCCGGTGATGTTGATGCCATATACATACCTACAGATAATACATTCGCTTCAGCTATGGCTACTGTATCCAAGGTAGCTGAGGAATACAGGGTTCCTACAATCTGCGGTGAAAGCGGAATGGTTAAGAGCGGAGGACTTGCAACAGTAGGCATAGATTATTATAAGCTTGGCTGCCAGACTGCTGAAATGGCGATTCGTATATTAAGAGACGGGGAAGATGTATCAAAAATGCCTATAGAAGGCCTTGAGGATACAGACGTATGTATTAATCTGGACGAAGCGCAGAATATAGAATATGAATTTCCTCAGTCTGTAATTGATAAAGCTACTATCACTGTAAAAGACGGTGAGGTTATTCAGAAATAAAACTTAAAAACTATCAGCCGGGCGGTAATAAACCATGCCCGGCATAATTTTTAAAGGCTTCAGGCCTGATATAGTCGGTATTGCTGGCCGTGGATCTGCGGCATATATTATAATTGAACGGGTGGATATAAATGCGTTTAAGTGTATTGATGGGGGCAGTGTCCCAAGGGCTTTTGTGGTCGATACTTGCCATAGGAGTTTATATAACATATAAAATACTTGATTATGCTGACCTTACAACTGAGGGAAGCTATCCTCTTGGGGCGGCTGTGGCGGCCCAGCTTATTCTTGGCGGCATGAACCCATTTGCGGCCACGGTCATCTCTATGTTTGCGGGCATGGCAGCCGGACTTGTAACGGGTATTTTAAATACAAAGCTTAAGATTCCTTCGCTTTTGAGCGGTATACTTTCAATGACAGGTCTTTACTCAATAAATCTGAGGATAATGGGAAAGGCGAACCTTCCGCTTTTAAAGCAAGATACAATAATTTCTATGGTTTCTGATTTTGGAATCAGCAATTCGACAGCTGTTATTATTGTTGGAATTGTTTCTGTTATTATAGTAATAGCTGTTTTATGGTGGTTTTTTGGTACTGAAAAGGGCTTTGCAATAAGGGCTACTGGCGATAATTCGGATATGATAAGGGCTCTTGGCGTAAATACCAACTCAATGGTAATACTGGGCCTTGTTATAAGCAATGGTCTTATAGCGCTTTCCGGTGGTATAATGGCACAGTATAACGGATACGCAGATGTAGGTATGGGAACAGGAACAATTGTTATAGGCCTTGCATCGGTAATAATAGGCGAGGTTCTCTTTGGGCATTCGTCAATACTGAGAAGCCTTTTTGCTGTTGTGCTTGGTTCGGTGCTTTACAGGATAATAATAGCTTTTGTTCTCTCAAAAGGACTTGTGCCTACAGACCTGAAGCTCCTTTCGTCGGTTCTGCTTGCGGTCTGCCTTTCACTTCCGCTTATTAAGGAAAAGATATATGATATTACAGAGTCTCTTCATGGCAATAAGGCAAAGGAGGGAAAAGCAGATGCTTAAGGTTGACGGTGTAAGAAAGGTGTTTGGAAAGGGCACTGCCAATGAAAAGGTGGCGCTTGACAGGGTAAGCTTTACTATGAACCCCGGGGATTTTATAACTGTTATAGGCGGAAACGGAGCCGGAAAATCTACAACACTCAATGCAATAGCCGGGCTTTTTATGGTAGACTCCGGTACAATTAAAATAGCCGGTACAGATGTAACAAAGCTTCCGGAATACAAAAGGGCAAAATATATAGGGCGTGTATTTCAGGACCCAAGAATGGGAACAGCCACAAATATGACAATAGAGGAAAACCTTGCCATGGCGTTTAGACGCGGCCAAAACAGGGGCCTTAAACGCGGTATAACCCATGGGGAAAAGTCAAAGTTCAGGGAATACCTTGAAATGCTGGATTTGGGGCTTGAAAACAGGATGAGCGCTAAAGCCGGACTGCTTTCGGGAGGCCAGAGGCAGGCTATAACTCTGCTTATGGCTACAATGACAAAGCCTCAGCTGCTGCTTTTAGACGAGCATACGGCGGCTCTTGACCCTAAAACTGCAAAAAAGGTTCTTGAGCTTACCGAAAAGATAATAAGAGAGGATAAGCTCACTGCCCTTATGGTTACCCACAATATGAGAGATGCAATTAAGCTTGGCAACAGGCTTATAATGATGCACAGCGGGAATGTACTTATAGACGTAAACGAGGAGGACAAAAAATACCTTCAGGTTGCGGACCTTCTTAAAATGTTTGAAAAGGCAAGCGGTGGACAGAATGTGGTAAGTGACAGAATGCTTTTAAGCTGACAAATTCAACCCGGATGAAAACATTCGGGTTTTTTTGCGGAAAATTATTTGACCGTATATAATTAATAAGATATACTCTTAAACTGAATGGGAAATTAATAATTTGATTTTTGAGGAGTGCTTATAATGGAGAACATAAACGCTATAATACTTGCTGCCGGTGAGGGAACAAGGATGAAGTCAAGGCTTCCTAAGGTTTTGCATGAGGTTATGGGAAAGACCATGGTAAAAAGGGTGGTTGATACTGCAAAAGAGCTTGGGGCTGAGAATATATGTGTTGTGACAGGCCATAAGGCAGAAGAGGTACAGGAATCATTAAGAGGGGAAAATGTTGAGTTTGCTCTCCAGAAGGAACAGCTTGGAACAGGCCATGCGGTAATGCAGGCGGAGAGGTTTATAGATGACAGTAAAGACGTACTTATACTTTACGGTGATACACCTTTAATCAGCGCTGATACGTTAAAGAGGCTTGTAGAATACCACAGGAATGAAAACAATGGTGTGTCTATAATATCTGCCGTTGTGGAAAATTCGGAAGGATACGGCCATATAATAAGGAACAAAAGCGGCGCATTTGTTAAAAATGTTGAGTATAAGGACGCCACAGACGAGGAAAAGCTTGTGAAGGAAATAAACTCTGGCATTTACTGTTTTAAGGGTTCAAGCCTTAAAAAAGCGCTTAAGCTTATAACCAATGACAATGTGCAAGGGGAGTATTATCTGCCTGATGCGCTTGAAATAATACTCAGGTCCGGCGAAAAAGTAAATGCCATGGCCATTGGAAATGTGGCGGAGTTTGCCGGTGTTAACAACCGCGTGCAGCTTGCGCAGGCTAACAGGATAATGCGGGAAAGAATAAATGAAAGGCATATGCTTAATGGTGTTACTATTATTTCTACTGAGAACACCTATATATATGATGATGTAAAGATTGGAATGGATACCATAATATATCCTGGCTGCGTACTTGAGGGAAACACTGTAATAGGTGAAGGGTGCAGCATAGGGCCGGATACAAGGCTTACAGATATGAGACTTGCAGACAATGTGGCTGTACAGTACACTGTGGCTATGGAATCTGAAATCGGCAGCGGCACAAAGGTTGGGCCTTTTGCTTATATCAGGCCGAACTCAAAAATAGGTGAAAATATCAAAATAGGCGATTTTGTTGAGGTTAAGAACTCTGTAATAGGAAACGGCACAAAGGTATCGCATCTGACATATATAGGCGATTCTGACGTAGGTGAAAGAATTAATTTTGGCTGCGGAACGGTTACTGTAAATTATGACGGCAAGAAAAAGTACAGGACTGTAATAGAGGACGATGTCTTTATTGGCTGCAACGCAAACCTTGTGGCTCCTGTCACGCTTAAAAAAGGCTCATACGTGGCAGCTGGTTCCACAATAACAAAAGATGTACCTGAAAAGTCACTTGCTGTTGCCAGAAACAGGCAGCAAAATATTGATGGATGGGCTAAAAAATAAAATTTTTGTCAAATAGTATTGAATTTTGTCAACATGGGGTGTAACATAAATACTGAATGTGCAGTAATAATTAATTTTTGATTGTTTGTAGGGAGGATAATTTTAATGATGTATGCAGGCAGAAGCAATATAAAAATCTTTTCTTGCAATGCCAACAGGGAGTTAGCCGAAGAAATGGCTCAGTGTCTTGGCCTTAAGCTTGGACAGGCGGAGGTAAGCCACTTCAGCGATGGTGAGATTTCTGTTAAGATTGATGAAACTATCAGGGGCGCAGATGTTTATATTGTGCAGTCAACCTCGTATCCTGTTAACGACAACCTTATGGAGCTTCTTATAATGATTGACGCCATGAGGAGAGCCTCAGCGGGAAGGATAACAGCTGTTATGCCATATTACGGCTATGCCCGTCAGGACAGGAAGGCAAGAGCAAGAGACCCAATCAGCGCCAAGCTTGTAGCCAATATTTTAACAGTAGCGGGAGCGGACAGGGTTCTTACTATGGACCTCCATTGTGCGCAGATTCAGGGATTTTTTGATATTCCGGTTGACCACCTTCAGGGGGCACCGCTTCTTACAAACTACTACCATGAGAAATATGGTGAGGCTATTAATGAATTTGTAGCAGTTTCGCCTGACCTTGGAAGCGTGGGAAGGACAAGAATTTTTGCTACAAGGCTTGATATTCCTCTTGCTATAATCGACAAGAGAAGGCCAAAGGCCAATGTAAGTGAAATTATGAATATAATTGGAAACGTTGAAGGCAAAAGGGTTATACTTGTAGATGATATGATTGATACAGCCGGAACAATAACAAACGCCGCAAATGCCCTTAAAGAAAGAGGAGCTATTGAGGTTGACGCCTGCTGTACACATGGTGTGCTTTCCGGGCCTGCCCTTGAGAGAATTGAAAAGTCAGCTATAAGTGAACTGCTTGTATTAAATACAATCAATCTTCCAGCTGAAAAATGCATATCAAAGATTAGAGTCCTTTCTGTAGCCAGGATTTTTGCTGAGGCTATTAACCGTATACATGAGGGTATGTCGGTTTCAAAATTGTTTGAATAAAATATGTTAATGTTGGATTTACCGGCCTTTTTAAGGCCGGTTTTTTTATTCTGCGAATTTTTAAAAATAATTCTATTGAAATAGTCAAGTGTAAAAAACGTATTATTAACAAAAGCGATAGTTTTTTGACAAGTATGTGCATACTCTTAAAAATACATTCGGTACAATGGTCTGGCCGTCAAACCCTTGATTTATAAGGGTTTGAGTAATTTAAGGCCATATTAGTACATAATGTACAAAACGGACATTGAATATTGTCAAATAATTCACAGTTGATTTTACAGTTCAAGTTTGATACAATATTAACAAATGTTTGAAGACTGTAAAATATCCGTGTTTGATTTTAAGCAGCTGATGCGGATAGTATTAAAATTTTAAAATTTGTCAATACTTATTGCAGAGCGTATTTTTAAGGAGAGGATAAAAGGATATGAAAATCGCATTTTTTGATACTAAGGATTATGACAGAACATGGTTTGAGAAACTGGCTCCTGACTATGGCTATGAGCTTGTTTTTTATGAAACACGGTGTACGGAGGATACAGCTATACTGGCAAGCGGGTGTGACGCCGTATGTGTTTTTGTAAACTGTGTATTAAATAAAAAAACTATAGATAAATTATGCGAGCTTGGTATAAAAGCTATTCTTTTAAGGTGCGCAGGCTATGACAATGTTGACCTTGAGGCATGCCGGGGCAGAATACCTGTGCTGAGGGTTCCAAGCTATTCTCCTACAGCGGTTGCAGAATACGCTGCCGCACTGTTCCTGACACTTAACAGAAAAATTCATAAAGCGTATACAAGAACAAGAGAGTTTAATTTCAAAATTTCAGGTCTTATGGGTGTAACACTCAGGGGAAGAACAGCTGGAGTGGTAGGTACAGGCAAAATAGGTAAGGTTATGATAGATATTTTAAAGGGATTTGGCATGAATATACTTGCCTATGACCTTTATCCTGATACAAGCCTTGATGTTGAATATACAACTATAGACGATTTATTTAAAAGAAGCGATGTGATAACACTCCATTGTCCTCTTACAGATGATTCAAAATATATTATCAATAAAAACAGCATCTCAAAAATGAAAGACGGAGTTATACTTGTAAATACGTCAAGAGGCGGGCTTGTAGATACTTCAGCGCTTATTGACGGCCTGAGGTCGAATAAATTCAGGGGAGTGGCTCTGGACGTTTATGAGGAGGAGGACGAATACTTCTTTGAGGACCGTTCAGGAGAGATTATAAACGATGATGAGCTTATTAAGCTTATGGCGTTTCCTAATGTGCTTATTACAAGCCATCAGGCATTCTTTACAGAGGAGTCGCTTGAGGCTATTGCTACTGTTACATGTGAAAACCTTAAGAGCCTTGAAGAAGGCAGAGAACTTGAAAATGAGGTTACAGCTAAATAAAATATCTGTAAAGCCGGACTTTAAAAGTCCGGCTTTTTTCTTTTTTTACGTTAATTTATTTGTGCAATTTGTATAACTCTATTGTTGATATATCTGCTGTATTCGCAAAATATTATAATAAAACTGTTTATATGGCTTAATTGGTTTTACAATTTTGAAAATATAATGTAGAATAGGGTAATAATAATTCAGTTTTTGAATTAGGCGACAATATTGTAAGGGGTTGGATAAAATGAGGAAATATCAGGCTTTTTTAAAAGTAGTTGAATGCGGAAGCTTTACCGTAGCCGCTGATGAACTGAATTATACACAGTCCGCTGTAAGCCAAATGATAAGCTCGCTTGAAAAGGAGCTTAACACTACGCTTTTTATACGTTCAAAATATGGATTAAGACTTACATATGAAGGAGTACAGCTTCTGCCGTTTGTGCGTGACCTGGTAAGCTCATATAAGCATCTGAATGAGAAAACAGAGGCTTTAAACGGCCTTCAGACAGGGATAATAAAGCTTGGTACGTTCGGTACATTTGCTGGTTCCGTTTTGCCGGATATACTAAAGAGCTTCCACAATGATTATCCCAATATAATTTTTGATTTTTACCAGAATTTCTACAGAGATATAGAACACTGGGTTAGCAAGGATGTTATTGACTTTGGCATTACAAGGATTGATGAGATAAAGGGGTTTCAGGTGACAAGACTATTTGAGGACCCGCTTTTTGTGGCTCTTCCTGAAGGCCATAGGCTTTCAGGTGAGACAACTCTGACAGTTGATATGATTAAAGATGAGCCGTTTCTGGTGCTTGACGAGAGGGATGACAAAAATTTTATAAATATCCTCCGGTCTATGAATATTGAGCTTGATATCAAATTCCATATGTGCGATTACAACAGCCTTCAGGCTATGGTTGAAAAGGGAATGGGTATAGCCATAATGCCTAAGCTTGCTATACTGGCTGGCAGGTTCAATATAGTCAATATACCGTTTGAGCCTAAGATATCAAGGACAATAGGCGTTATTTATAAGAATAAAAACCAGCTCCCGGCTCCAAGCAGGATTTTTATTGATTATCTTGTTGAACACACAAAAGACTTTTTAGCCGATGAATAAATTTTATCTGGACAAAGCGTATTTTTTAGATTAAAATTGAATAGACTTAATAGATGCCCTAAGTTTATTCTTAGGGCTTATTGCTGTTTTATTTTGGAGGTCTGGTATATGAAGCTGATAGTTGGTCTTGGAAATCCCGGAAAGGATTACAGCGGGACAAGGCATAATATAGGTTTTGCCGTAATAGATGAGATGAGCAGGGAATATAGTATTGATGTGAACAAGGGCAAGTTCAAGGGAGTGCTGGGAGAAGGTCGGATAGGTGGACAGAAGGTATTGCTGTTAAAACCGCTGACATATATGAATTTAAGCGGCGAGAGCGTTAGAGAGGTGTGCGACTTTTATAAAATCCCTGTAGAGGATATAATTATAATATACGACGATATAAGCCTGCCGGTAGGCGGATTGAGAATACGTGAAAAGGGAAGTGCCGGAGGGCATAATGGTGTAAAGAGCATAATAGCCCACCTTAAAACAGATGAGTTCGCGCGCATAAAAATAGGTGTAGGCTCAAAGCCTGATGGCGGAGACCTGGTAAACCACGTGCTTGGACGTTTTTCAAAAGACGACTCTGCGGTTATTGACGACGCTGTAAAGCGTGGGGCTAAGGCGGCGGCAGCTATTGTGGCCACAGGTGCCAAAGAGGCCATGAACGAGTTCAATTTTGTTCCGAAGGACGAAAAAAGCAGGGAAGTGCAGTAATGAGAAACCTTACTAAATTTATTACAGGTCTTGCCAGCTACCAGATGCTCAGAGACGATATAGAAAATAACACAACTCCTGTGCTAGCATCAGGGGTTATTGACGTGCAGAATGTTCACCTGATGGCTGCGCTTTGTGAGGAGCTTGAAAGGCCGGCTGTAATAATAGCCGAAAATGATGTAAAGGCAAAGCAGCTTTATGAGGACATGTATTTCTTCAATAAAAACACAGTGCTCTTTGATTCCCGAGATATAATTTTTTACAGCGCAGATGTACACAGCCGTGAAACGGACACAAAGAGGCTTTCTGTCCTTAAAAGGCTTATTGAAAATGAGCGTATTACTGTAGTTGTATCGGCTGAGGCAGTTTTTGACAGAATAATACCTCCAGAAAAGCTCAGGGAATCAATCATCAGTATTTCTGAAGGAAATTCCTATGATATTGAGGAGCTTGCACAAAAGCTGATTTATATGGGATATGAGCGCTGTGAAGCCGCTGAAAGCGCCGGACAGTTTTCGCTTAGAGGAGGCATTATGGATATATGCTCCCCGGTGAATGATACGGCAGTCAGAATTGAATTTTGGGATGATGAGGTGGATTCTATAAGGAATATGGACACCTATACCCAGAGGTCAATTGACCGGATAGGCTCTGCTGAGATTTACCCGGTTAATGAGTTTTTCTGTGACGAACAGAGCCTCAAAAAGGCTGTGGACTCAATGGAAAAATCGTTTAAAAAAACCAGCCTGTCCTTTGCTAAAAAAGGTCTTGAGGAAGAGAATGAAAACCTCGAAAATCATATGGGGGAGCTCATTGAAAGGCTTAAAAACAAGGAAGGAATCTGTTCATCAATAAGCTGTATTAATTATTTTTACAGCGAGACAGTTAATATTTTTGGATATATGCCAAAGGATTCACTTATATTCTTCTGTGAGCCGCAGAGGATAAAGCAGAGGGCTGAAAGCCTTTTTAAGGAGTTTACAGAAAGTATTAAAGGGCGCATTGAAAAGGGATATATGCTGCCGGAGATGGCAAATGTGGTATACGACTACACTGATATGATTAAGATGGCTGAGAAATTTAATGTGGTTGTACTCAGTTCAATAGCCGGTTCGCTTCCGGATTTTGATTTAAAGGACATGACTGACTTTTCAGTGCGCAGCACAGAATCATTCAATCAGAGAATGGAGCTTTTTGCCGAGGAGATAGGAAGGCTTAAAAACGAGAAATACAGTGTAATTATTCTCTCGTCATCAGAAAGCCGCGGTGAAAGGCTTGTAAAAGAGCTGTATGAGGCAGGTGTTGAAGCGTCATTTGTACTCAGCCCATGGGACGCTGTGCTTGAAAAGGGGACTGTCACTGTATCAAGAGGAGCGCTGAGCCGTGGGTTTATGTATAACCGCATAAACTTAGCGGTATTTAGTGACAGCGAGTTTTTTGAGGAAAAGAAAGGCCGCAGCAGGAAAAAGAAGAAAAAAAACACCAAGTCGATAGAAAGCTTTTCTGACTTAAAGCCGGGAGACTACGTAGTCCATTCAAGCCATGGAATAGGTGTGTACCGCGGGATAGAAAAGATTACTGTTGACGGTGTAAATAAGGATTATGTGAAGGTAAGCTACGCCGATGGAGGGAACCTTTTTATACCTGCGGGACAGATGGACTGTATACAAAAATATATAGGTTCCGATGGAATAAAGGTAAAGCTCAATAAGCTTGGCGGGCAGGATTGGAATAAGACAAAGGCAAAGGTAAGAAAGTCTGTAGAAATACTTGCCGAGGACCTGGTTAAGCTATATGCTAAAAGACAGGCGGCAAAAGGTTATGTGTACTCTCCTGATAATGTGTGGCAGCGTGAGTTTGAGGAAATGTTCCCATTTGATGAGACAGACGACCAGCTTAACGCTATTGAGGAAGTAAAGCACGATATGGAAACCGGGCGGGTTATGGATAGGCTTATTTGCGGCGATGTGGGCTATGGAAAAACCGAGGTTGCAATCCGCGCGGCTTTTAAGGCGGTACAGGATTCAAAACAGGTGGCGTACCTTGTGCCTACAACAATACTTGCACAGCAGCATTACAACACTTTTACACAGAGAATGAAAAACTATCCGGTAAAGATTGAGCTGCTGTCAAGGTTCAGAACCAGAAAACAGCAGGCTGAATCAATTAAACGTCTTGAAACCGGCATGAGCGATATAGTTATAGGCACACACAGGATACTGTCAAAGGATGTAAAGTTCCATGACCTAGGCCTTGTAATTGTAGATGAGGAGCAGCGGTTTGGGGTATCCCATAAGGAAAAGCTTAAAAACATGAAGGAAAACCTGGATGTACTCACGCTTACCGCAACACCTATACCAAGAACGCTCCATATGAGCTTGTCGGGGATAAGGGACATGAGCCTGCTTGAGGAGCCGCCTAGAGAAAGAAGGCCTGTTCAGACATATGTAATGGAAAATGACAGCGAGCTTATAAGAGACGCAATAAACAGGGAGCTTGCCAGGGGCGGACAGGTATATTACCTTTATAACAGAGTGGAGAGCATATCGCAGGAGGCTCTTAAAATTCAAAAGCTTGTTCCGGATGCATCTGTATCATACGCACACGGACAGATGACTGAACGTGAGCTTGAAATAATTATGAAGGACTTTATAGACGGGGAGATTGATGTGCTGGTATGCACGACAATTATTGAAACAGGCCTTGATATAGGCAATGTAAATACAATGATTATTCAGGATGCTGACAAAATGGGATTGTCTCAGCTTTACCAGTTAAGAGGAAGAGTTGGAAGGACCAATAAAACTGCATACGCATATCTTATGTACAGAAGGGATAAAATACTCAACGAGGTTTCTGAAAAGAGGCTTCAGACAATAAGGGAGTTTACAGAATTCGGTTCGGGTTTTAAAATAGCTATGAGAGACCTTGAGATTAGGGGCGCCGGAAACATACTTGGAGCCCAGCAGCACGGACATATGGAAGCTGTAGGGTATGAAATGTACTGCCATCTCCTGGATGAGGCGGTTAAAAAGCTTAGGGGAGAAGAAATTAAGGAAGATTTTGAGACTCTTATTGATGTTAATCTTGACGCGTACATTCCTTCGTTTTATATTAAGAATGAGGAGCAGAAGCTCGAGATATATAAAAAGATAGCCGCTGTTTCCGGCAATGATGATTACTATGATATTCAGGAAGAAATTGAGGACAGATACGGCAATATTCCCAAAAGCGTTCAGTATCTTTTGGATATTGCTTTAATTAAGAATAAGGCACACGGTCTGGATATAATATCTGTTGTTCAAAAACCTAAGTCAATAGTAATCAGCTTCAGAGGCAACGCTGATATCGACCCGGCAAAGATTACGGCTGCCGTAATTAAAAAGCCGCTTAAATATATGTTTACAGCTGCAACAAACCCATATATTACAGTGAAAATAAGCGAAAACGATAAAAAAAATGTGCTGAAAATTGTGGACGAGGCTCTTAGCGATATTGAAGGCGTCCGGTGAAAAGTGGTGGTTCAAATTGCGTAAATTAAATTTAATAATACTGGTTATTATATCTCTGTTTATGGTTACGCTCTGTTCCTGCCGCCAGCCGGACAATGACAGCCAGGATATTATTGTTTCTCTGGGTGATGAAAATGTAAAGCTTGACGAGTATGAGATATACCTCCACGAGACAATAAAGGGCTTTGAAAAAATAGGCGGCAATGATATTTGGGATACTGACTTTGACGGAAAATCAGCTTTTGACACAGCAAAGGACAATGCCCTTAACTCACTGGTTATGGTTAAGCTTACTGAAAAGCGGGCAGAAAAAAGCGGGCTTAAGCTTTCAGAAGATGAGGTCAGTGAATCAAAAAGCGAGGCGGAAAAATATATCGCAGAATACGGCAGTGACGTACCTCAAGATATAGTAGAGGGAGTAATGTATGAAAAAGCTGTGTACAGCAAAATGAGAGAAAGGCTTCTCAGTGAGTACACTATAAGTATGGAAGGCTTTGACGGATATTTAAGCGAGAGCATTGAGTACTATAAAAAGGAGCTTTCACGTATTAAATACTCAGCTATTTTAGTTTTAGAAAGCAGTCAGGCATCTGATAT
Source organism: Lachnospiraceae bacterium NSJ-143 (assembly GCA_022867625.1). Classification (GTDB taxonomy): domain Bacteria; phylum Bacillota; class Clostridia; order Lachnospirales; family Anaerotignaceae; genus Neoanaerotignum_A. Next base: position 55,323 of record JALIFM010000004.1, on the reverse strand, counting down.
CAGCAGACGCGCAAAAAACGGTGAGGATTTCGCTGCGCTGCTTAACGAGTATCACTCAGATAATAATATAATTTCAGCTGTGTCGGCAGTAAGAGATATTACAGCATTTACAGTTGACAGGAGCAATATATCGGCTGGATTTGTATCACCACCGGTACGCGGCGAAAATGGTTTTGTGGTTTATAAAATTGAGGCTGTTACAGAGCCGGGCGATTTGGAAATTGAAAGGGCAGCGGCTGCGGATTTTGAAAAATCGGAAAAAGATAAACTGTTTAACGATATGCTTCAGTCGTGGAAAAAAGAAACAAAAATTGTAATAAACGAGGACTTGTTTAACAGCATAACTGAATATGAGCGGTAATGGAAAACTGCGCTTATGAATATTAAATATATTGACATGAAATAAAAATTATTGTAGAATAATCCACGGAAGAATTTAACAGCAATAAACTTTTATGGGGCACACCACCACGGGTGTGGCCCCTTTTTGCTTTAAATTCTAAAAAACACCCCGATTTTAGTGATTTTGCGGGGAATGGCATTAATATATTTTATTATCATGGAGGGGTTAAGAATGAAAATCAGTACCAAAAAACTTGTTTTAACAGCAGTATGGGCGGCGGTAGGTTATGTACTTACACCGATATTCAGGATACCCGGGTGGGCTGCTCCAATGCAGCACCTTATCAATGTATCTGGTGTTGTAATACTGGGGCCGGTATATGGCTTTGCCTGTTCTGCACTTTTAACTGTAATGAAGCTGGTTCTGATGGGCGAGGATTTATTCTCAATTCCGGGAGGGCTGATAGGAGCTCTTTTAGCCGCTGTGTTGTTTGCCAAAACAAAAAATATGTATATGGCGGCGGCAGGAGAGGTATTTGGAACTGGCATTCTGGGTGCTATGTGCTCATATCCTCTTTCTGCATTTTACTATGGAAACGCAGGTGTATCGCTTTTTACATACATACCGGCATTTCTTATAAGCACATGCTTTGGAACTGTATGCGCTCTTGTACTTTTAAAATTTATGGCAAGGAGCGGGTTGCTGTCAAAACTTCAGGAGGAGGCAAAATAAATGAAAGCTTTGGAATTAGCTGACAGGATTTTTGAAAACAACAGGTCAAAGGCGCCGGTGGTGCACAATATATCAAATATTGTCACAGCCAATGACTGCGCCAATATTACCCTTGCATGCGGGGGCTCGCCCACAATGGCGCAGCACCCTGAGGAAGTTGAGGATATTACAGGCGCATGCAGCGGATTTGTAATAAACATGGGCAATATAGAGGAAGGTCTTGTGGAGGCCATGCTCAGAGCAGGAAAAAGAAACAATGCTATTGGGCATCCGGTTGTTCTTGACCCTGTTGGGGCTGGAGCGGCAAAGAAAAGGAATGAAGTGCTTTTTGAGCTGCTTGGCAAAGTAAAGTTTTCTGTAATAAGGGGCAATATATCTGAAATCAAGTTTATCGCTACTGGCAGCGGTTCGGCAAAAGGTGTGGACGCTGATGCGGCAGACAAGGTGACAGATGAAAATATTGACAGTGTTATAGACTTTGCAAAAGGACTGAGTGCTAAAACCGGCGCGGTTATTGCCATAAGCGGCGAAACTGATATAATAGCAGATAAGGACACAGCTTATGTAGTCAAAAACGGCCATTCGCAGATGTCGCTTGTTACAGGTACAGGCTGTATGCTCTCAAGTGTTACAGGCGTTTTCTGTGCTGCAAACCCGGACCACATACTTGAGGCAGCCGTCTGCGCGGTGTCTTCCTATGGACTGGCGGGCGAGCTTGCGTATAGCAAAATGGAAGCCAATGATGCAGGAACTTCATCGTTTAGAATGTACCTTATTGACTATATGAGCAAAATGACAGCTGATATATTTAAAGGGGGAGCTAAAATTGAAATTAGATAAATCGTCAATGCTGCTTTACGCCGTTACAGACCGAGCATGGCTTAATGGAAGAACGCTGGCTGAGGATGTAGAGGAGGTTCTCAAAGCCGGAGCCACTTTTATACAGCTAAGGGAAAAGAACTCAACGTATGAAGAAACTCTGGAGCTTGCAAAGGAAATAAAAGCCCTTACAGATAAATTTAATGTGCCTTTTGTGATAGATGACAATGTAGAGATAGCTAAAGCTATTGACGCTGACGGAGTACATATAGGCCAGAGTGATACAGAAGCTGAAAGGGCAAGGCAGATACTGGGCGAGGATAAAATAGTGGGTGTATCGGCCGGAAATTTAAAGGAAGCTCTGGAAGCTGAAAAAAATGGTGCTGACTATATCGGCATTGGGGCTATGTTTCCAACTGATACTAAAAAAGACCACACCAATATAACATTTGAGCAGGCTAAGGAAATATGTGAAGCTGTCAATATACCTGTAGTGGCTATAGGGGGTATTAATAAGGATAACATACTTAAGCTCAAAGGCACCGGTATTGACGGGGTTGCAGTAATTTCGGCTATATTTGCTCAGAACGACAGATTCAATGCGACCAGAGAATTATTGGAGCTTTCAAAGGAAGTAGTGCAATGAGCGTTCTTGAAGGGTTTAACAGCTATATATTCGATTTGGACGGAACGCTTATTGACTCCATGAAAGCATGGGATAATGTAGGATATGATTTTCTTTTGGCGAATGGAATAGAGCCTCCGGAAGATTTGGACGAAAGGCTTAAGACTATGTCATTTGAGGAAGCGGCGGAGTATTTTATAAATTCCCTTGGCCTTGACATGAATGTTTTGCAGGCTGTAAAGGGTGTTACCGAGACAGTGGCAGATAAATACAGGTTTGACATAGAGCTTAAACCATATGTATATGAGTTCCTCGAAAAAAATTTCCGGTCAGGAAAAAATATGTGTATACTTACAGCCTCTGAGGAGTACTATGTTACCCCGCTTTTAAGGCGGCTCAAAATAGACGGATTTTTTGAAAGGCTTATAACCTGCACAGATATATCTATGAGCAAAAGCTCCTATGAGATATACGAAAGGGCAGCGGAGATGATGGGCTATACAAAAGACACCACAGCGGTATTTGAGGACGCTTACCATGGTGTTATAAATTCAAAAAAAGCGGGATTTTTTACCGTTGGCGTATATGATGAGGCAGAAGAATCAAACATAGAGCGTATTAAAAAGTCCGCGGATATATATGTATACAGCTTTAATGAAATTTTGTAATCTGCGCAAATAAAAAAGAGAGGGAATTTTCCCTCTCTTTTTTAAAATTTGTGTACAAACAGCCCGCTTAAAAGCTTTGGCTCAAACCAGGTTGATTTTGGCGGCATTATATTTCCGGAATCGGCAACAGCAAACAATTCCTCCATTGAGGTCGGACAGAGTGTGAAGGCAACTTTTGCTCTGCCAAGCATCACACTCAGCTCCAGCTCAGATATACTGTTTTTACCTCCGACAAAGCCTATCCTCCTGTCAGTACGTGGGTTTCCGATTCCAAGAACCGGTGAGAGCAGACTGTTGTATAGCACTGACACATCAAGGGAGCCGATTAAATCGTCAGGTACGGTATCCTCGGCAGCAGTAAGCATATACCAGCGGTTATTAAACAGCATGCCAAACTGGTGCGGCATTAGAGGGGTTCCGGCGGTTTCTTTACTGGTTGGCATTATATAGAAATTTTCTGAAACCTTTTCAAAAAATTCATTTTCTGTAAGGCCGTTTAAATCTTTTACTATTCTGTTATAGCTAAGTATATTAAGCTCGTTTTCTGGAAAAAGCACAGCAAGATACCTGCCGCATTCGGGTGTGGCTTTTCCTTCTGAATTGAGCTCGTTGTAAACATCAACGGCAGCGGCGCTGCGGTGGTGACCGTCTGCAATATACAAAGACTCTACGCTTTTGAACTCATGCTGAATCCTGTCAATGGTGTCGGCATTATCTATAATCCATACGGTATGTTTTACTCCGTTGTCTGAATAAAAGTCGTAAACCGGATTTTTTTCTGTTTCGCTTTCAATTATCGAATTTATAGAAGCTTTGGCGCGATAAGCCATAAGTATGGGACCTGTATGCGCCTGACAGGCCTTTATATGGTTTTTGCGGTCCTCTTCTTTTTCAGGCCTTGTCAGCTCATGTTTTTTAATACTGCCGTTAATGTAATCCTCAATATTTGCACAGGCTACAAGCCCTGTCTGAATATGCCTGCCGTCTGTAAGGCGGTAGATATAAAGGCAGGGCATATTGTCCTGTATGAGTATGCCTTTTTCAATCATTCCGTTAAGACAATCGGCGGCTTTTTGGTAAACCTCAGGGGAGTAGATATCTTTTATATTGTTTAAATCTATCTCTGCTTTATCCACATGCAGGAATGAATATGGGTTTGAGCCTGCTGCTGATTTTGCCTGCTGTATATCCAGAACATCATATGGAAGGGCGGCAACCAGTTCTGCATATCCGTCTGCCGGACGGAATGCCTTAAAGGGAGCTATATTTGCCATAGCCAGATACCTCCGTTAAAAAACAGGGCGCAAAAGTGAAGTTATAAATCGTTTTGCGCCCCGGATTTTATTATATTTATTATTTGCTTATTAATTTTCTCTTACGATTCTTGCTTTAACAACGCCTTTTAATTCCTTAAGCTCTTTAATAAGGCTGTCATGTTTGTCACCGAGAGTGTCAAGGTCGATTATTGTGTATGCCCAGTTGCCTTTGCTCTTGTTTATCATGTTGTCAATGTTTAAGTTTTCTTTAGCGAATATGGCTGTTATTGAGCCGACCATATTAGGGATGTTTTTATGGGCTACGGTTACCCTTGCCTTGCCGGTATATGGTGTTTCGCAGTTAGGAAAGTTTACTGAGTTTTTGATATTGCCATACTCTATAAAATTCTTAAGCTCAACAGCAGCCATTGCAGCACAGTTCTCCTCAGATTCAGGTGTTGAAGCGCCAAGGTGAGGGAGTGTGATTACGTTTTCTTTGCCCAAAAGTTCATTGTCTGCAAAGTCTGTTACAAATTTGTTCAGTATGCCCTCATCAAGAGCATCGGCCACTGCGGCAGGGTCTATAAGACCTCCCCTTGAAAGGTTAATAAGGCGGGCGCCTTTTTTAAACTTCTTAAGCAGCTCGGCGTCAATCATTTTCTTTGTGTTTTCGTTCTGAGGGATATGTATTGTAATATAGTCACAGACAGAAACAACCTCATCAACACTCTTGGCAAGGCTTACCTGGCCGGAAATGTGCCATGCGGAATGAACAGAAAGGAATGGGTCATAGCCTACAACCTCCATGCCGAGTGCCAGTGCAGCATTGGCCACAAGCACGCCTATAGCGCCAAGACCGATTACGCCAAGTTTCTTTCCTATTATTTCAGGACCAGCGTACTTCTTTTTTCCGCCCTCTATAAGCTTATCCATGTCCGGCTGGCCTTTAAGTGTTTTTGTCCACTCAGCTGCCTCAGTTATCTTTCTTGATGATATTAAAAGTGAGGCTATTACAAGCTCTTTTACAGCGTTTGCATTCGCGCCTGGTGTGTTGAATACCACAACTCCTTTTTCAGCACATGAATCAACAGGAATGTTGTTTGTGCCGGCTCCGGCCCTTGCTATGGCAAGGAGTGTATCAGGAATGCTGTAGTCGTGCATATCAGCGCTTCTTACTATTATACCGTCTGGTTTTGTAATATCAGCGGATACGGCGAACTGCTCCCCAGGAAGTTTTTCAAGGCCTTTAGGTGAAATTGCATTAAGTGTTAATATATTATACATTTTATTTAATCCCCTTTGCTTTTATTATTTGTTTTCTGTCTCAAATTTTCCCATAAAATCAACAAGCTTCTTTACGCCTTCTATAGGCATGGCGTTATATATGGAAGCTCTCATGCCGCCAACTGTACGGTGGCCTTTAAGGTTTACAAAACCGTTTGCCTTTGCCTCGGCAATAAATTTGGCATTGAGCTCCTCTGTAGGCAGTATGAACGGCACATTCATAAGGGAACGGTCCTGAGCGCGTACAGTGCCTTTAAATATTTTTGAATTGTCAAGGAAATCGTATAATACCGCAGCCTTCTCACGGTTATACTTTTCCATAGCGTCAACTCCGCCCATCTTCTTAACCCATTTGAACACAAGTCCGGCAAAATAGATTGAATATGTAGGAGGTGTGTTGTAAAGGGAACGCTCTTTAGCGTGTGTTTCGTACTTAAGCATTGTCGGTGTAAATTCCATGGAGTTTCCAATAAGGTCGTTTCTTATAATAACCACTGTAACTCCGGCAGGGCCAAGGTTTTTCTGAGCACCGGCAAATATAAGTCCAAATTTGGATATATCGTATCTTTCAGCAAGTATATTTGAGCTCATATCGCCAACCTTAGGAACATCTCCGGTATCCGGAAGGTTATTGTCAGGTATATGTGTACCGTAAATTGTGTTATTGAGCGTCATATAAAAATAGTCTGCGTCTTTATCAAATTTTGCCGGGTCAAGCTCTGGTATATAAGAAAATGTTTTATCCTCAGATGATGCTACAACGTTGACTTTGCCGTATCTCTGCGCCTCGGATATGGCTTTTTTTGACCATTGGCCGGTTTTAACAAAATCCGCCTTATTGTTTTTGTTCATAAGGTTTAAAGGAATCATTGCAAACTGTGTTGAGCCGCCTCCCTGAAGGAATAATACAGTATAATTGTCTGGTATAGCCATAAGTTCCCTTAAATCGTTTTCGGCTCCAAATATAATATTTTCATAGTCCTTGGACCTGTGGCTCATTTCCATAACGGACATACCTGTATTTTCGTAGCAGACAAATTCTTTCTGTGCCTGCTCAAGAACCTCCAGAGGAAGCATTGAAGGGCCGGCTGAAAAGTTGTAAACTCTGTTCATAGACATAATTAAAATCCCCCTTGATATATTAAACTGATAATTTGCTAATATATAATTTTATAATAAAAAAACCCGTCCCAGTACAATAAAACTGGGACGGGAAAATTACCCGCGTTGCCACCCGAATTGCCAAAGCGTGCTTTGGCCTCTCTAATAAGCTGTAAAGGGCTCTCCCTTCCGATTTATCATCGGCGGCTACAAAAGTGGAACACCTTCTTTACTGTTCGGCTCGCACCAACCGCCGATTCTCTTAAACAGCTACAAAGGCTTAGTTTTTGTCAATGTCTTTTTACTGTATACACTTGTAAATTGAATTAATGATGATTATAGCACACAAAAATTATTTTGCAAGAGGGAATTTAAAAAAAATTGAAATTATCAGATTTTGTATTTTAGTTTTATCCTGCTTTTAAACAGGTATATTAATGGCATTATGGCATAATACCTCAATAATTTCTTATTAAATATTGATTTATATAGGGCTTAGTGATATAATTATAAAGCTTTCAGACTGAAAAAATTGGAGAGCAGTTAAATAAATATATGCCGAAATAGCTCAGTTGGTAGAGCAGCTGATTCGTAATCAGCAGGTCGCGTGTTCGAGTCACGTTTTCGGCTGTAAAAAAACGGCTAAAACCTACTGGTTTTAGCCGTTTTTTTATTTATTTTTATATCAGCAATATCCGCAGGGAAAATCAGATAAGTAGTTGTTTATTTTAAATGCCTGCAATATTATTCATTCAGAAACTCCTTGATTCTTGAAATAATATGCAATTGGTGATATATTAAAATTGATGGTGATTTTTCGACAAAGTCTGTATATTTTATAAAATTTAAATAATTTTTCGCTGTAAAAATATTTTTATTAGTAATAAATTGCTTTGGATATATAAAGGAGAAATAAATTTATGTATAAAGCTCACATTAATGAACATACAGGGATAATACAGACAGTGGAGGAGCACAGTAAAAATACAGCCATACTCTGTGAAAAATTTTCAATACCGGAATTGAAAAGCCTGATGTACGCAATAGGAATTATGCATGATATAGGAAAATACCAGTATTCGTTTCAGCGGAGGATTGAAGGCAAAAACATAAGGGTAGAACATTCCATGTGCGGAGCTATAGAAGCCTATAAAAACTATAAAAGCTCACTGGCTCTGATTATTATGTATTGTATTTCCGGTCACCATTCAGGGATTCCGGACGGAGGCTTTCCAAATGATACGGAAGACATGTCCACACTTATGGGAAGAATGAAAAGGAATTTTGAAGATTACAGCCAGTACTCAAAGGAGCTCGACCTGCCGGAAATTGACATTTCTCAGTTTTTAAATTTTATGTCTGCGGACTGTGTTGATAAAAATATATTGATTGACAAGTTTGCGTTTTTAACCAGATACTGCTTTTCCTGTCTTGTCGATTCCGATTCTATTGATACGGCAGAATTCTGCGGCGGAATACAGCAAAGGGCGCTGTATTCCGACTTTGAAGCCTGTTTAGGAAAGATAAATTCTGTTTTGAATTCTTTTGTATGTAAAACACAGCTTCAAAAATGCCGTTCCAAATTACAGAAACAGGTATTTGACAGCGTAAATGAGGCTGCCGGAATATATATAATGAATATGCCTACAGGAAGCGGAAAAACCTTATGCAGTATGAAATTTGCTCTTGAAAGGGCGATTATTGAAAATAAGAAAAGGATAATTTATATAATACCTTATAACAGCATTATTGACCAGACTTCGGATATATTTGAAAATCTCTTCGGCGATTCAGCGGAAATTTTAAGGCATCAGTCCACATTCAGTATTGATGACACTGATGAGACTGAGGATTATAAGCTTGTTGTTAAAGCGGCCACTGAAAACTGGGACGCGCAAATTATAATTACAACTGCTGTTCAGTTTTTTGAGTCAGTTTACTCCAACAAACGGGGTAAGCTCAGAAAATTACATAATATGGCTGAGAGCATACTTGTTTTTGATGAGGTTCATGCTTTGCCCGAAACATATTTACAGCCGTGTCTTGAGGCTGTCTCGTTTATTACAAAATACCTTAACAGTGAAGCTGTTTTTTTAACTGCTACTATGCCGGATTTTGAGGATTTAATACGGAAACATGTTATGCCTTCAGTAAAACTGAAGAATCTTATTACAGATAAAAGCTCATTCAGGGTATTCCAAAAATGCAGATATAATTATATAGATGAAATAAGCCGTGAGAAGCTTATAAAGCTCGCTTCTCAATTTCCGTCAAGCCTTATTATTGTCAACAAAAGAAAGACGGCAAGAGAACTGTATGAGATGTGCACCGGCAGAAAATATCATTTGTCTACATATATGACGGCTTTTGACAGAGACAGGGTGATTAAGGAAATAAGGTCTGAAATTTCTGCTCTTGAGAGGGAATTTACTGATTTAAATAATGTTCCGGAGGAAAGAAAAATAACGGTTATTTCCACATCGCTGATTGAAGCAGGAGTTGATATGGACTTTTATACTGTTTTTCGTGAAATATCGGGAGCAGACCATATTTTGCAGGCAGGCGGAAGATGCAACAGGGAAGGAAAGCGTGAGTCGGCTGACGTCTATGTATTTGAATTTGACGACTGTAAAAAAACACCTCAAAAGGATATCGGCGCGGAAATATCAAGAAGATTTTTTTATGAAAACAGGGATATTTCATCGGAAGAATGTATTAAAGAATACTATGATAAACTGTTTTTTATAAAAAAAGATAAAATCGTAAAAAACGCCATGTACCAGTATACACAGGATATCCGTTCACTGCCATTTTCCCAGTACTCTGCGAATTTTTCAATTATAGAAAGCGAAACGGTCTCAGTTGTAGCTGTCTGTGATAAGACAAGCCTTGAATTAGTTGATGAGATAAAGCAGACAGAATACGGTGATATAAGAAAGCTTCAAAAGTACACGTTTTCAATTTACCCTTATGAATTGGAGATTCTGATTCAGCAGAATGCTGTTAAAGATTATGGCAGTGGGATATGGTGCCTTACAAATATGGATTATTACGATACAGACACAGGAGTAATATTTGAAGCGCAGGATTATTTTATATAAATTGTTGGGAGGCGTTTTAAAAATGTATGGCTTTAAGGTGATTGTTGAGGGCGACTATGCGTGTTTTACAAGGCCGGAAATGAAGGTTGAGCGTGTAAGTTATGACGTGCCTACACCGGGGGCGATTGAGGGGATATTAAAAAGTATCTACTGGAAACCGGCTATAAGGTATGTTGTAGATAAAATTGTTGTGTTTAACCCTATAGAGTTTATGAATGTGCGCAGGAACGAGGTTAAGGATAAGGTATCCTTTACAGCCGTAAAAAAATTGCTGAATGGAAAAGAAGCCGACCCGTGCATTTATGCCTCAGAAAAGCGTTCTCAGAGGGCGGCTATGATTTTAAAAAATGTAAAGTATGGCGTAGAATTCCACTTTGAGCTTACAGGGCTTAAAAACGACGCCGAGCCAGACGGCGAAAACAAGCACTATAACATTATTAAAAGAAGGCTTGAAAGAGGTCAGTTTTTCAGGGTTCCGTGTATGGGATGCAGTGAGTTTCCGGTTAAAAAAATATATATTACCGAAGCATTTTGTCAGAATGATATTTCACCGCAAATAAGAGCCATGGGAGATGTGGATTTTGGCTACATGAGTTATAAGGTTGTTTTCCATGACGGGGGAATACCTGTAAATAACGATTGGGAAAATCCGAAGTTTTCGGACAGGGCTGATACGGTATATTACCGCCCGCATATGATTGACGGAGTGATTGATGTGGCAAAGTACAGGGAGGAATGTAAATGCTGATACAGGCGCTTGCAGAGTATTACGATATTTTGGAAAATGAGGGGAAGATTACATCTGACGAGTATTCTTCAATAAATATAGATTATATTGTATGCCTTACGGAATGCGGAACTATAGACCATATAATTGAGTGCGAAAAGAACACAGTTGAGATTATGCCTAAAAGAAGCGAAAAACCGGGAATATGCTCCAATATCATAGAGCACAGGGCACTGTATGTTTTTGGGCTGAATTTTGACAAGGGCGTTTTTTCGACAGAGGACAGGACCGATAAGGCCAGGAAATCACATAAAGATTTTATGGAAAAGAATCTTAATTTTATCGAAGGTCTCGACTCGCCCATTGTCAACGCTTACAGAAATTTTATAATAACATGGGTTCCGGAAAATGAGACGGAAAACGAGTATATAACTCAGCTGGGAAAAAAATACGCTTCCGCAAATTTTGCTTTCTGCCTGAGAGGCAATATAGAAGCCTTATTGCACAACGAACACTGCGTGAAGGAAAGATGGGAGGAATTTTATCAGAAATCAAAGGCCGATGAAAAAAACTGTGTGATGGCCCAGTGTGCTGTTACCGGCAAAAATGAAAAAATAGAGCGTGTACATGATAAAATCAGAGGACTTTCAGGCGGCTTGTCTACAGGAGCCATCTTAATCGGATTCAATAACGATTCAGAAAATTCCTATGGAAACGAGCAGTCCTATAACAGCAATGTTTCAGAAAAGGCTATGAGAAAATATACAAGAGCACTGAATTATATTCTGCACAGCCGTAAAAACAGGGCTTTGTTTGACGATGTCACTGTTGTACATTGGACTGTGAGTCATAAAGAGGCTGATGACGACGTAATGTCTATGCTTATGTTTCAGGACTTTGACAGTATGGATGAGTCAAGGGCAAACGAAATGCTTTCTAATATGTTAAAAGATGCAAGAGAAGGACGTATGACAGCAAAAAGGGTTTCGGACATAACCGGAATTGATGAAAATGTTGATTTCTATATGGTTGGTTTAAAACCCAACTCATCAAGGATTTCGGTGAAATTTATTTATAAGAAAAAAGCCGCTGATATTTTAATCCAGATTGCCAGACATCAATTGGATTTGCAGGTTTCAGAAAAAATGAAGCCTGTTCCGTTCTGGGCAATAAAAAAAGAACTGCTTTCACCCAAAAGCACAAATGACAAGGTGAATCCGGCGGTGCTGGCAAAAATATTCCAGTCGGCCATTTACGGAACAGATTATCCTCAGTCGCTTCTGTCAGAAATTATACGGAGGGTAAAAACAGATAAGACAGCTTTTAACAGTACAAGGGCAGGCATAATTAAAGCCTGTATAAATAGAAAATCAAGGATTTTACATCAAAGGGAGGAATTAAAAGTGGCACTGGATAAAGAGAATAAAAATCCGGCTTATTTATGCGGAAGGCTATTTGCTGTTCTGGAAAAACTGCAGCGTGACGTATCAGGAAACTCTTTAAATACGACAATTAAGGATTCCTATTTTGCCTCGGCTGCGTCAAAACCGGCTATCGTTTTTCCGAAAATATTAAAGCTGGCTCAAAATCATCTGAAAAAGTCAAAAATTGCTGTGTATTACAATAAACTGATAGGCGAAATAGTGGACAAGCTCGGAAGTGAATTTCCGGACACGCTTCTGCTTACAGAGCAGGGGAAATTTATGATTGGTTACTATCAGCAGTATCAAAGCTTTTTTACTAAAAATAACAGCGTGGATAATGAGGAGGTTATGAATAATGATTGAGAACAGATATGACTTTGTGATTCTTTTTGATGTTGAAAACGGTAACCCAAACGGCGACCCTGACGCTGGCAACAGTCCGCGTGTAGATGCGGAAACGGGATACGGCTTTGTCACAGACGTGTGTATAAAAAGAAAAATAAGAAACTATGTTGAGCTGGTAAAGAATGGGGAGAAGGGCTACAATATTCTGATTAAGCCGGATAAAGTATTAAACGAGAAATTTGAGGATGTGTATATAAGTGAAGGTCTCAAGCTTAAAGAAAAAGGCAAAAACGATGATAATGAAAATAAAGCTAGGGATTTTATGTGCCGAAATTACTTTGACGTGCGCACATTTGGAGCGGTAATGTCAACAGGAGAGTACCAATGCGGTATTGTAAGAGGGCCTGTGCAGATTGGCTTTTCCAGAAGCGTATCACCTGTAAATATACAGGACATTACAATTACAAGACAGGCAAGGACAACAATAAAAAGAGAAGCTACTGGTAAAACGGAATTTGGCAAAAAAAGTATAATACCATATGCTTTATACAGAGCCGAGGGACATATTTCAGCAGCCCATGCCAACAACGCTACCGATATGACTGAAGAGGACGTTGAACTGTTATGGCAGGCTATAGAAAATATGTTCGAGGAGGACCACAGTGCGGCAAGAGGGGAAATGAACACCAGGAGACTTTATATTTTTAAGCATGACAGTGTTTTGGGAAACAGCCCGGCATATAAGCTTTTTGAGAAAATAAAGATAAAAGAAAAGGAAACAGTAGCTGTTCCAAGAAAATTTGATGATTATGAGATTACAGTAGACGAGGAAATGCCTGAAGGCGTTACTTTAATTTGCAGATGAATGAGATAACAATACGTTCAATACAGCACTTTTTATACTGTGCCCACAGATGGGGGCTGATTGAGATAGGAAATGCCTGGTCGGAGAACTTTTTTGTTACTAAAGCAAATATAATTCACGAAAATGTTCATGAATCAAACAGTGTATATACAAAAAGAGGAGCAAAGGTTTTTACAGCTGTTCCGGTGTTTTATGACAAATACAATCTTTATGGAGTAGTTGACTGCATAGAGGGGAGTCCATCGAAGAATGGCGTACATATAGCCGGAAATGATGAAAGATATGATTTATGTATTGTTGAATATAAGCCGGCCAAGCCAAAAGATAAGGATTACCGATATGAAGATTTGATGCAGGTGTTTGCACAGAAGATTTGTGTTGACTCAATATTCGGCTGTGACTGTAAAGGTGTTTTGTACTATGCCGATGTAAAAAAGCGTGTTGAGCTTCCGCTGAGTGAAGATTATAATAAGTATGACAGGGATTTAAGGAATATACTTGTCGAAATGCAGAATTACCTTGAAAAAGGCGTAATCCCTCCTGTAAAACGCGGCCAGTACTGCAGTGGATGTTCTATGAAAGATATTTGTATGCCTTCTGTAAAATCCTTTAAAAGTGTAAGGGAACAGATTGAGGGCATAAGTGAGGGGGAACAATGAGAAGGCTTTTAAATACTGTATATGTGACAAATGAGATGTCATATTTATATCTGGACGGAGAAAATATTGTCTGCAAAGTTGAAGATGAGATTAAGCTCCGCATTCCTTTTGAAAACGTGGAAAGTGTAGTATGCTTTAACTACATGGGCTGTTCACCGGCTCTTATGGGCAAGTGTGTTGAAAAACATATTCCTATCAATTTTGTTTCTCCTCAGGGGAAATTTTTAGCTAAGGTATGCGGAGAGACTAAAGGGAATGTGTTTTTAAGGGTGAGTCAGATTGATAATTTTCGTCAAAACAGACTTATTCTTACACAGAATACCATGGCGGCAAAGTTCAGCAATACAGTACAGCTTATAAAAAGAACGCTTCATGATAATAAAGAGCTTCGTGAGGATTGCAAAATACAGTCGGTTTTAAATATTTTGACACAAAAATGTCATGAAGTATACAAAGCTGAGAGCATAGAAGAGGTTATAGGTATAGAGGGAAACTGTGCCAAAGCGTATTTTTCCATATTCAACCAGCTTATAACTGTAAAAAATACGCCGCTTATATTTGATTACCGTTCTAAAAGACCTCCTCTTGACCCTGTAAATGCAATGTTATCTTTTGTGTATACATTGTCTACAAATGAATTTGCATCGTCTCTTGAAACTGTTGGGCTTGACAGCAGTATTGGTTTCTGCCATAGTCTGCACAGTGGAAGGGCGTCTTTGGCCTGTGATTTGGTAGAAGAATTCAGATGTATTGTGGAGAGGTTTGTGCTTACTCTTATTAATTTAAAAATTATTACAGAGAAAGATTTTGATAAGCAGATTACGGGAGCAGTTTGGCTGAATGAAACGGGGCGTAAAAAAATTCTTACAAAGTGGCAGGAAAAGAAGCGGACTGAATATTTACATCCGTATCTCAAACAAAAGATACCTTTCGGATTAATACCATATGTACAAAGCAATCTTTTGGCTAAGTACATAAGAGGTGATATAAATGAGTACCCGTGCTTTTTAATAAAGTAGGTGATTTTATGATGGTTCTGATAAGTTACGATGTTTCCACAATTGATAAGTCAGGAAAAACCAGACTGAGAAAGGTTGCTAAAGAATGTCAGAATTATGGCCAGCGTGTTCAGAATTCAGTCTTTGAAGCTGATTTGGACTATTCTGCTTTTTTGAAGCTTAAAAATAAGCTTGTAAAGATGATTGATGAAAAACAGGATAGTCTGAGGTTTTATTATCTTGGCAATAATTGGGAGCGAAGAGTTGAACATATCGGTGCAAAAGAAACATATAATCCTGAGGGAGTCATTATTATATGACACGCGAAGTTAAGGTATTTTGAAATATATGGCAGGTTCGTTGATAAAATATGACACTCAGTCAATTTTATTATGATTTTATGCAAAAATATGGTATAATTAATTACATATGCAGTAAGTCCGTCTCTATGTCGAGGAATAGCCGTAAATTAATTTATATTTTGCGTCACGCCTCGCAAGAGGTGTGTGAGTAGAAATTACAAATATAAATATAACAGAAATGTTCCATTTTGTCACGCCTCGCAAGAGGCGTGTGAGTAGAAATTTTTTGTACACCAAAATGCGAAATGTTGCAGGTATGTCACGCCTTGCATGAGGCGTTACGTGGAAAGATAATTGGCTGGGCATAAAAATATTCTGGCAGTCTTTGACGGATATTTTTGGTTTATTGTATATTAAATAAGTGAGGCGAAGAAATGTTATATGAATAAACTGGATTTAAATAAAATGGCGATTATTGCAAAGCAGAATGTGAAGGCAAATTTTAAATTTGCTACTCTAAGCTTTATATTTATTATTTTTTTTGTCAATGTGTTTCAGAATATTTTCGGCATTGAAAATTCTATAGTCGGTGTTATATTTACAATAATGATGTCGGCGTCAATGGCAAGGGATATGACGGGAGCTCCTGTTAAGCATCTGATAACACAGGCTGCGGTGCTTGTTTTTATGGCCTGTGCAGCTTGTTTTGTTTCATATGCAAATCCTCTTATTGCTCTGCCAATAAACTTTATAACGATTTTTGTTATACTTTACTCGTTTACATATGAGTACTCCACACATCTTTATTTCCCGTATATATTATCATACCTTTTTATGGTATTTATTTCTCCGGTTACGCCTATTCAGCTGCCGAAGCGAATTATAGCCATGCTTGTGGGTGCTGTATGTATTATCTGTTATCAGATTTTTATGGGAAGAAACAGGGTGCATGAAACTGCCAGAGATGTTTTGTGTACTATACTTGATGATGCTCAGGAATGCATAGGAAACTTAATTAACAGTGAGCCTTTGCCGGATAATTTAGACAAAATACGTCAGAATCTTTGCAGGCTTAGCAGAATTGTCTACGAAAGGCGGAAAAAGGTTTTGCGCATATCTGACGCAAGCTTTGCAATGGTTGATTCAGGGCGAGGACTTGAAAATCTTGTAATACTTCTCCACGGCCTGGAAGGTAAGCCGGAAACTGCTGATAGTGATTTTCTCAAAAAACTTTCAGCTATACTTGTACAGTATGAAAAATTTGTCAAGAAAAAACCGCAGCAGATTGAGCATATTAACTTATCGGACATGTCGCCAAAAAACAGTGAGCTTGCAAGAATTTGCAAAGCTCTTGAGTATGTAAGGGAAAACCTTTTAAAAATGGCTCATCCGGACTCAAAGCGGCACTATCATAGGACAAGGCTGTCATTTATGGTGCGGCTAAAGGCAGCACTTGATATAAGTCAGGTGAGGATTGTTTACTCTCTTCGTATAGGGCTTCTGCTTGCTGTGTGCACAATGACGGTTCAGCTTATGGGGCTTCCGCATGGGAAGTGGCTGCTGTTTACTGTGGCGTCGGTTTCACTGCCTTATGCTGACGATATTGGGCTTAAAGCAAAAAAGAGGTTTATGGCGACTGCTGTTGGCGGGCTTTTCAGTCTTGTAGCCTATTCACTTATACCTTCTGCCGCAGGGCGCACCGCTCTTATGATGGCTTCCGGATACATGTCTTTTTATATGAAGGATTACACCACAACATTTGCATGTTCTACAGTTGGTGCTCTTGGAGGGGCTGTGTTTGGGGGGATTTTTGGCTGGGAACAGGTTGGAGGAATGTTTTTGATAAGGCTTATATATATCTGTATTGGCATAGCTGTAGCTTTTGTCGCAAACTGTATTATACTGCCTTACAAAAGGGAGACTGCAATAAGGCAGCTTTGGGAAAAATACGCGGCAACAACTCAAATGCTTACGGAAATATGCCGTGAGTCTGACCCTGACCCGCAGTTATACTACAGTCTTGTGATACAGGCGCATTTACAGGAAAATAAACTGTGCCAGAGTGCGGTGGAGCACGGTTGGGATGACTTGAAGGCTGCGGTTATCAGATACAGGAATAATATAAGACTTGCACATTGCGAGTCTGCAATAGGTGTTGGCAATTAAATAAAAGACGGCCATTTTAAGGCCGTCTTTTATTTCTGTCAGTATTTTTGTGTGTTTTAAAAGCTGTTCAAATATTTTTGTAGAGAATCGCAGAGCTTTGCAACATGTATTCCATCTACAAATGAATGATGAGCCTGAATGGAAAATGGAAGGATTGTTTTTCCTTCCCTCTCAAAAAATTTTCCCCAGTCAAACAATGGTGTTGCGTTATCCTTTTTTCCGGAGTTGGTGTGTGAAATATGTGTGTAGCTAATCCATGGCAGAGGTGAAAACTGAAATACGTCATTCCCCAAAGGTTCGGTAAAATATTCAGTCTGACCTTCTGCGGTTTTTGCAGCCAGCGATATGTATTCCTCCATAGGGCTTATAAACGGCACATTTACAACCTTAAACAGTTCGCTATTTTTATCTGAATATGTAAAGGCGGTATCTATGCATTAATACAGCGCTATTTTGCCGTCGACAAATCGGTATCTGAATTCATCTATTTCGTTGGCACATTTTGTTACAGCATAAATCATAGCGAATGTAAAAGGAAACCCACGCTCCTTAACTTTTTTCAGGAAACTGGTAATATCAAGCTCAAGAGTTATACAGAAAGCAGGCTCCACGCAGTCCCTGAAAATGCGGCAGTGCAGAGAGCGTTCCCATTGGGTTTCATCAATTAATTTATAGTCTGACATATATTAGCCTCCATAAAATTCAGATTGTCTGTTAAGTTTATAATTTTATCATTAAGTATTATTATAAAAAACCACAAAATTTATATTTTGTGGTTTTTTAAATAAAATATATCAGAACATGCAGCCATCTGATGTTATAATCTGACCGTTTATAAAAGAAGAATCGTTTCCGGCAAGAAAGACGGCAATTTTTGCTATCTCTTCCGGTGTGCCGAATCTCATAAGTGAGATTTCTTCAGTTAGTACATCCCTTTCTTCACTGGAAAAGCACTGGTTCATTTTTGTGTCTATCACTCCGCAGGAGATTGCATTTACCCTTATGCCGCTGGGGCCAAGCTCCTTTGCCATAGCTTTTGTAAATGAATTTACAGCACCCTTTGTGGCAGAGTAGACAGCCTCGCAGGAAGCTCCGCGTTCGCCCCATATTGACGAGATATTTATAATTACGCCTGTCTTCTGATTTACCATTTTAGGTATTGACAAATGGCAGCAGTTTAAGACTGATTTAAGATTAACATCTATAACCCTGTTCCAGTCATCTGGCTTCATATCGGTAAAAAGACCGAGATATGATATACCGGCATTGTTAACCAGTATATCCACGTTGCCGTATATGGTTGAGATTGTGTTAAACATTTCTTTGCATTGCCTGTAGTCCGAAACGTCAGCGAGGTATGAGTAAGAATAGTAGCCCATAGATTTAAGCTCCTCCTGGGTTTTTACAAGTTCCTCTGAGCTTACGGAAGCGTTAAGAACCAGATTGCAGCCTTCTTTGGCGAAAGCGCATGCTATAGCTTTGCCGATACCCCTTGAGGAACCGGTGATAAGGACAGTCTTTCCCTTGAGTTCCATAAAATAACCTCCCGATTAAAGTTGACAGTTGAAGAAATATTAAAAGAAATGAGTAATTTAAGAAAATTTCGGTTAAAGTGCAAAATGACAGAAAACAGAATTTAAAATCATATAAATATAAAATATCATATCTCACGGCCTTTTTCAACAAAAAACGACTTATTCACGGATTGAAAGAATATTCCGATATGTAGTAAAGGCTGTTTAAAACCATATAGTTCTGGGGGAACGGCCTTTCAAGGTTCCAGTAGCCACAGCCGGCAAGGCCGTACATCTCTATAAGACGGAGTTTGGACAGGGAGCTTTTAGCGTCTTCAAACCATACTTCATGTATGCTGCCGTTTTCGTCTGTATAATAAAAATACGGAGACTGTGAGTATGAGTCAAACTGTATTTCAGCTCCGTAGCGGAGTGCTGTCAGTATCGCCTCGGGATTTGATATTGACTGTGCCGGAGGGCCACCCTGTACATAGGGCAGGGTCCAGTTATAGCCATAGCTGGGTATGCCCATTAGTATTTTTTCCGGAGGTATTTCTGTAACGGCATAGTCAAGCACGCGTTTTACGCTTTCTATAGGCGCTACAGCCATTGGAGGCCCGTATGTATAACCCCATTCGTATGTCATTATAAAAGCATAGTTTGCGGCTTCACCAACAGCTTCATAATTATGCCCCTCATACAAAAGGCCCTTTTGGTCGGCTGAGGTCTTTGGCGCAAGAGCAGCTATTACAACATAACCGTATGGATTAAGGCGGTTCCTGAGATATTTAATAAGAGCAGCATAGTTCAGGCTGTCCGACGGGTTTATAAATTCAAAATCTATGTCAATACCGACATAGCCGAATTCCTCAATTTCGTAGAGTATATTCTCAAACAATTTATCCCAGAGCATAGGTGTATTCATTACAACTGTAGCGGCTTCTATACTGAAATTGCCGAAATATGTTATTGTTGAGATATGCATAAGCGGTTTTGTCCTGTAATAGGAGGCTGTTTCAAGGGTGCTTTCGGCGTTTGGCCTTATCAGTGATGCGTCGGATTCTATCCCGTATGTAAACGGAGATATAAAAGTAAGGTATGGGAGAATCATTCTGAGCATATCCGAGGGTATGTTACCGTATGTATAACCGTTTGTTATGACCGATTTTATCTTTTCGTCCTCGAAGGCTATAACAATTTCCTCGTCGGGATAGAGCTCGGGGTTTGCAGACAGATTGGGGTTATTCTTTAACAGTGTGTCTATTGGTACAGAATACTGAAGTGAAATGGAATAGAGCGTATCTCCGGGCCTTACAGTGTGCAGTGTTTTGGGAAAAAGTATAAGTATGTTTTGTCCTACAACCAGGTTTTCGGGGTTTGGGAGCTGGTTTATGTTCTGTATATATGCTGGACTGAGGCTGTATTCAAGGCCTATTGATATAAGGGTTTCACCTGGTTTTACGGTATGTATTACCATTGTCTCACCTAATGCTTTTTTTGTATTTTATGCGGCAGGTTAAGGATTTATAAAGAAAACGCGGGATTAATTAAATTGGAATTTTTGTGCGGTATTATTCACTTTCAATTTGCGGCGGTTTATAGTATAATTATTTCAGTAACCTGAGAGGTATAGTCTGATACTAAAAAATTAAATGGAGTTGAATTTATGAATGAAATAAATACAAGGGAACTTGGCCTTTTTGAATTATTTTCAATAGGTTGGAATATATTCAAAAACAATATACGCGCGATGCTACAGATAGCGCTGCTGATAGGCATTCCTGTAAGTGTTATACTTTCATTGGCCAGCGGAATTATAACCAGAATGCTTGGCGGAACGGACATAACGGCGCTTATTGATAACGAAGACCTGTGGGCTGAGTTTATAACATCTGGAATGTTTGCAAACATATCCGCAGTCAATATTTTGGCCATACTTGTGCAAGCGGTGTTTCTGCCCCTTGTTACAATGGCTGTGGCTGATGTGTCAAGGGATTTTTTAAACGGTACTGCTGTAAATGCCGGCCGGTCAATACTTAATTCGTTTTCAAAGGGCACTGTTTTTGTGATTGCGGCCATAATCAATATGGTTTTAACATTTGTCGGCACAATGTTTTTTATTATCCCCGGACTGATTGTGACTGTTTGGCTGTATTTTTTCGATTATGCCATAATTTATGACGACGCCGGCTCTATAGAATCTCTTAAACAGAGCAAAAAGCTTGTAAAAGGGCAGTTTTTCAAGATTGCTGTATATATTTTGTTTATCAATTTGGTAAGCAGTATACTTAGCAATATTGTATATTATATTTTCGGCGGTATTTCTATGTTTTTTGCCGGAGAGGTTCTGGTCAGGACGCTCACAATATTCACACAGACATTCCTTGCCTGCGTGGTTTCAGTTTTTTACCTTAACAGGAAGGCTTTGTATATAAAAAATGAGAACAAAAATAATATGTATTTTTAACAGCAGGGTGTATTTAAAATCAGGTTAAGAGGGTATCGGCTGTTTTGCGCATATTATTCAAATATCAGGGGGAGATAAAATGTCAGTAGAAGCAACTAAATACAGGGACAGGGATTACAAATACCTTAAGCTGCTCTCAAAAAAATATCCGGATATAAACAGTGCAAGCACGGAGATAATAAATCTTCAGGCTATACTTAACCTTCCAAAGGGCACAGAGCATTTTGTAAGTGACATACATGGTGAGTATGACTCGTTTAACCATGTGCTTAAAAATGCCTCGGGAGTTATAAAAAACCAGATAACAGCGATATTTGGCTCATCGCTGAGGGAAAATGAAAAAAAATCACTTGCTACACTTATATATTACCCGGAGCAGAAGCTTGAGGCTGTGAAGGAAACCGAGGAGGATATGGCCGACTGGTACAGGATAACACTTCACAGGCTTGTGACAATATGTAAAGTTATGAGTTCCAAATATACACGCTCAAAAGTAAGGAAAGCCCTTCCTCAGGAATTTTCGTACATACTTGAGGAGCTTATACATGAGGACGGAACAGGAGCCAACAAGCAGCTTTACTATAAAGAGATAATAGAAACGATAATAAGCCTTGACCAGGCGGACAGGTTTATAATATCAATATCAAACCTCATACAGAGGCTTTCTATAGACCAGCTGCATGTAATAGGCGATATATACGACAGAGGCCCAAAGGCCGCACAGATAATGGACCTTCTTGAGACTTATCACTCTGTTGACATACAGTGGGGAAACCATGATATATCATGGATGGGGGCTGCTGCCGGCTGCCAGGCGCTTATCTGCAACGTTATAAGGATTTGCGCAAGGTACGCAAACCTTGATACCATAGATGAGGATTACGGTATAAACCTTATACCGCTTGTTACATTCGCAGCGGAGAAGTACGCTGATGACCCATGTGAAAAATTTATGCCTAAGCTTTCTGAGGACGACATAATAAGCGACAAGGACGCAAGGCTTATTGCAAAAATCCACAAGGCAATATCAATAATGCAGTTTAAAGCCGAAGGGCAGATTATAATGCGGCATCCGGAATACAAAATGGAGGACCGTATGCTGCTGGGAACAATAGACAAGGAAAAGGGAACGGTACTTGTTGAGGGCAGTGAGTATGCTGTTAATGACACAAGCTTCCCTACACTTGACACCTCCGACCCATATGCTTTCTCTGCGGAGGAAGAAACTGTAATG
Organism: Lachnospiraceae bacterium NSJ-143; assembly: GCA_022867625.1. Taxonomy (GTDB): domain Bacteria; phylum Bacillota; class Clostridia; order Lachnospirales; family Anaerotignaceae; genus Neoanaerotignum_A. The sequence continues at coordinate 32,693 of JALIFM010000004.1, read as the reverse complement.
AATAAAATAAAGTCGTCTTTTGTAAACAGCGAAAAACTTCAGAAGCATATAAGAATGCTCTACAGCAACGGAAGCCTCTACAAAAAGTTCAACACAAATCTGATGTTCCATGGCTGTATACCCATGAATGAGGACGGCAGCCTTAAAAAAGTGTTTGTTGACGGCGAATACCTGAGTGGAATGCGGCTTTTTGACGCTGTTGACAGGACTGTCCGCGAGGGATATTTCAACAAGCCTCATTCAGAAAGAAAACGCGAGTGCATGGATTACATTTGGTATCTGTGGTGCGGCGAAAACTCACCGCTTTTTGGCAAAAAGAAAATGGCCACATTTGAGAGATATTTTCTGGACGACAAGGAAACCCACAAGGAGGAAAGATGCCCTTATTACAGGCACAGGGATAAAGAGGAAATCTGTAAAATGGTGCTTGAGGATTTTGAGATGGACCCTGAAAATTCCCATATTATTAACGGGCATGTGCCCGTAAAGGTTTCAAAGGGAGAAAGCCCTATAAAAGCAGATGGCAGGCTTTTTGTGATAGACGGAGGTTTTGCCAAGGCATACCAGAAGGAAACAGGAATAGCCGGATACACGCTTATATACAATTCACATGGGTTAGTGCTTGTATCGCACGAGCCTTTTGAATCGCTTGAAAAGGCTATCGCTGAGGAAAAGGATATTCTTTCATCAACTGTAGCCTTGCAGTACTCACATGAGAGAATAAGGATTATGAATACAGATATCGGAGCTGAGCTTCAGGAAAGCATTGACGAGCTTATGGAGCTTTTGGACGCCTACCACAAGGGCATAATAAAAGAGATGAAGTGATTATATTATGTTTAATTATAAAATAAATATACAGTATGACGGCACAGATTATAATGGCTGGCAGAAACAGAAAAATACAAGAAACACAATCCAGTGGAGGTTTGAGAGGATAATTTCAGAGCTTAACGGATATGAAACAGAGGTTATAGGAAGCGGGCGTACTGACGCCGGAGTACATGCCAAAGGGCAGACAGCAAATTTCTTTTTAAAGACAAAATTAGATGAAGCATATATAAAGGACTATATAAATAAATATCTGCCTCAGGATATAGCTGTTACAGGTGTTTCAAGTGTGCCGGAGAGGTTTCACAGCAGGCTTAACGCTAAAAAGAAAACATATGTATACAGGATTTTAAACGATTTAGAGTCTGATGTTTTTGAAAGCCGGTTTATGTATAAATATCCTAAACCACTGAACATTGAAAATATGCTGAAGGCGGCTGAGGCTTTGACAGGCGAGCATGATTTTATGGCATTCTGTTCAAACAAACGGATGAAAAAATCGACTGTAAGGACAGTATATTCTATAAAAGTTGAAAGTATCGGCAAAGAGGTTAGGCTTACATTCTGCGGAAACGGATTTTTATACAACATGGCAAGAATAATGGCCGGCACAATTTTACAGTGCGGGGAAGGCAGTTTCAGCTGGGAGGATATTCCTGCTGTGCTGGAGAGCAGAAACCGTGAGAACGCGGGTATTACCCTTCCGCCATGCGGACTTGTGCTTGAAGATGTTGAATACTGAAGCGGATTGGGCAAAATTAAGATGTTGACATTTTTTGGTTTGGTAGTATAATGACACTATATTTTTACTAAAAGACAAAGGCGTCTCCTTATAGGGAGGCGTCTGTTTGTTTTTAAAGCGTTTTTTCTGCGGCGGATTTAAAAGCATTAAATGGAAATGATATATAAATGTTTATACAGGGAGGTATGTATTGTGGGAACAGGATATACAAAGGACGATATAAGAATATTAATTGGCGAAAACGATGTTAAGTTTATAAGGCTTCAGTTTACGGATATGTTTGGGGCGCTTAAAAACATAGCAGTTACTGTAAGCCAGCTTGAAAGGGTACTTGACGGAAGATGTATGTTTGACGGTTCATCAATAGACGGGTTTGTAAGGATAGAGGAATCAGATATGTATCTTAAGCCTGATTTGGATACTTTTGCCATATTTCCATGGAGACCCCAGCATGGAAAGGTGGCAAGGTTTATATGCGACCTGCTGAATGCTGACGGAACGCCATTTGAGGGTTCTCCGAGATATGTGCTCAAAAACGCTCTAAAAAAGGCCAATGATATGGGGTTTGAGTTTAATGTTGGTCCTGAGTGCGAATTTTTTCTGTTCCAGACAGATGATGGCGGAGAACCAATTATAAAGCCTCACGATAAAGGCTCGTATTTTGACCTTGGCCCTGTTGACAGGGGGGAAAACACAAGGCGTGAGATTTGCCTTACACTTGAGGATTTGGGCTATGAGATAGAATCAAGCCACCATGAGCAGGCGTTTGGGCAGCATGAGGTTGATTTTAAGTATACCGATGCCCTGAAAGCCGCAGATAATATTGTAACATTAAAGCTGGTTGTAAAAACAATTGCCCAGAGAAACGGGGTTTTTGCATCTTTTATGCCTAAACCGCTCAATGGGCAGAGCGGTTCCGGAATGCACATTAATATCTCACTTTCAAGAGACGGAAAAAATATATTTTTTGATGAAAACGACAAAAACGGCATAGGTATGAGTACGGCTGCATACCAGTTTCTTGCCGGAGTACTATTTCATATGAAGGGCCTTTCGCTTCTAACAAATCCTATTGTAAATTCATACAAGAGGATTAACACTGGCTTTGACGCCCCAAGTTATATTGCATGGTCTGTAGCAAACAGAAGCCCGCTTATAAGGATACCATCGGGCAGGGGAGACAACACAAGACTTGAACTCAGAAACCCTGATGTGGCTGCAAACCCGTACCTTGCCTTTGCGGCAATACTTTGCGCCGGACTTGACGGTATAAAAAAAGGCATGGAAGTGCCTGACTGCATAAACGGCAATATATATGACATGACAGCCAGCCAGCGTAAAAAGCTTGGAATAAACAGGCTTCCGGAAACTTTGGGCGAAGCGATAGCAGAGTTTGAGAAAGACGAAGTTATAAAGGACGCTTTAGGCAGTGACGTATACGGTAAGTATCTGCTTGCCAAAAAAGAGGAGTGGAAGGAATACTGCAATACTGTAAACCAGTGGGAGGTAGACAAGTATCTTAATATCTACTGATAACCTTTTTGACAGCGGTGTGGAGTTGGTTTTATGGATAATGTGATTATTGGTTTTACCGATAGGAATAAATGTGAGGTTATAAGGGATATTGTTGCTGGCGGCGGATTTTATGATGCAGATATATGTACAACAGGCGATGAAATACTGAGGGCGGCCAACGAGAGTGCCGGGGGCATAGTTATATGCGGATACAAAGTAGCCAATATGCTGCATGCTGATATTTATGAGATGCTTCCGGAAAGCTTTGGTATGCTGGTGCTTCTGTCAAGGAAACAGGCAGACCTTGTTGACAGTGAGGATATATTTACACTTGTACTGCCTGTTACTAAGGTTGACGTTATACGGACAGTTAAAATGATTCTGAGTTTTTTGGATAAATCCGCAGTATCAGCAGAAAACAGAAATGGAATGACGCAGGGAACAGACAGGAGCAATGAGGAGAAAATAATTATTGAGCGCGCAAAGCTTTACCTTATGAACAAGTATAAAATAACAGAGGGTGCTGCTCACAGGTTTTTGCAGAAAAACAGCATGAACCGCGGAATGAAAATGATAGACACTGCCAGAATGATACTTAATGGTTAGAGCAGTATTATGTTAAATAGTACTCGTTTTATTCTGCCAAAAGCTTAAAATAAGCAGGCATTTATGTGTGCTCAAATGGGCTGTTTAAAACGCCGGAGCAGATTTTGACTGTAAATTTATCTGGTGCGGCATGCTGAAATAATATAAAATAAGTTTATATTTTATATAATAATTTTTTATACAGGCAATCCATTTTATTCTATTGATTTATAAAAAAAATCGTATTATAATTATCACCACTAAGGACAAAGAAGTTCTTAAGCAGTGTTTTGCTGCTTAAGAGCTTTTTTTTTCACCATTTTACAGATTCTGTATAAATTACTTGTTTGAGCTTAAGGCAATAATTATAAATGCAAATGGAAGGAATGATGTTTATGGGAAACAATATGCCAGCAAACCAATGCGGATTGGGTTTGTATAATCCGGCTTTTGAGCATGACAACTGTGGTATAGGGGCAATAGTAAATATTAAGGGAGTCAAAACTCACCAGACCATTGAGGACGCGCTAAAGATTGTGGAGAATCTTGAACACAGAGCCGGAAAGGACGCAGAAGGAAAAACAGGCGATGGTGTAGGCATTATGACACAGGTGCCGCACAAATTTTTCAGAAGGGAAGCTATGCGGCTTGGAATTGATTTGGGAGAAGAAAGAGATTACGCTGTAGGCATGTTCTTTTTTCCACAGGATGAGTTTAAAAGAAATCAGGCCAAGAAGATGTTTGAAATTATCGCTCAAAAGGAGGATATAGAGTTCCTTGGCTGGAGAGAGGTGCCTACAAACCCCGCAGTGCTTGGAAAAAGAGCGCTTGACTGTATGCCGTATATACTCCAGTGCTTTTTGAGGAAACCTGAAAGTATCGGCAGAGGAATTGACTTTGAGCGCAGGCTTTATGTTATACGTCGTGTATTTGAGCAGAGCAACGACGATACATATGTTGTATCACTTTCGAGCAGAACGATTGTGTATAAGGGAATGTTTCTTGTTGGACAGCTAAGGTCATTCTTTGCTGACCTTCAGGACAGGGAGTATGAGTCGGCAGTTGGCATGGTACATTCCCGTTTCAGCACAAACACAAACCCAAGCTGGGACAGAGCACACCCTAACCGCTTTATACTGCATAACGGCGAGATTAACACAATAAAGGGTAATGCGGATTTAATGCTTGCACGAGAGGAAACTATGAGCTCGGACTTTTTCGAGGGAGAAATGCACAAAATTCTGCCGATAATAAACGCGGAAGGCTCAGATTCGGCTATGCTCGACAATACGCTTGAGTTCCTTGTAATGAATGGAATGCCTCTGCCGCTGGCTGTTATGATAACTATACCTGAGCCATGGGACAACAATGAAAACATGAGCCGCCGGAAAAGGGATTTTTATCAATACTACGCTACAATGCTTGAGCCGTGGGACGGGCCGGCATCAATTTTGTTTTCTGACGGAGATATAATGGGGGCGGTACTTGACAGGAACGGACTCAGGCCGTCGAGGTACTATATAACAAACGATGACAGATTAATACTTTCGTCGGAAGTAGGAGTGCTGGAGATACCGCCTGAAAAGATTATAAAAAAAGAAAGGCTTCACCCGGGGAAAATGCTCCTTGTGGATATGGCAGAAGGCAGGATTATAGACGACAATGAAATAAAAGAGGGGTATGCCTCACGACAGCCTTATGGAGAGTGGCTTGACAGAAACCTTGTCCAGCTTAAGGACCTGCACATACCAAATGAGAAAATAACTAAATACGGAAAAGAGGAGATAACAAGGCTTCAAAAGGCTTTTGGATACTCATACGACGATACCGTAAACCAGATTATGAATATGGCCAAGAACGGCTCCGAGACTATAGCGTCAATGGGTATGGATATACCTCTTGCAGTACTTTCGGATTCAAAGAAGCCGCTTTTTAACTATTTTAAGCAGATGTTTGCCCAAGTTACAAACCCTCCTATTGATGCTGTAAGGGAAAAGGTCGTTACAAGCACCACAGTGTATATCGGTGAGGAAGGAAACATACTTAAGGAATCTGCTGACAACTGCAAGGTGCTTAAAGTAAACAACCCAATACTTACAAATACTGACCTTCTTAAAATCAAGACAATGGATGTGCCGGGTTTTAAGGTACAGGTACTGCCAATTACGTATTATAAAAATACATCACTGGAAAAGGCTGTTGACAGGCTTTTTGTCGAGACTGACAGAGCGTACCGGGATGGAGTAAATATAATAATACTTTCAGACAGAGATGTGGACGAAAACCATGTGCCTATACCTTCGCTTCTTGCGGTTTCGGCGGTAAGCAAGTACCTTGTAAGGACAAAAAAGCGCACTGCTGTAGCCCTTATACTTGAATCGGCGGAACCAAGGCTTGTGCACCATTTTGCGGCGCTGCTCGGGTATGGCGCCTGTGCAGTAAACCCATATCTTGCTCAGGATACAATAAAGGAACTTATTGATGACGGGCTGCTTGACAAGGATTTGTATGCTGCTGTAGATGACTACAATAGAGCTGTGCTTTCGGGTATTGAAAAAACGGCGTCAAAAATGGGAATATCAACTATACAGTCGTATCAGGGAGCGCAGGTTTTTGAGGCTGTCGGAATAGACAAAAAGGTAATAGACAAATATTTTACAAACACTGTAAGCAGGATAGGCGGAATTGATTTGAGTGATATACAGAAGGAATTCCACGAACTGCACTCAAGCGCTTTTGACCCTCTTGGCCTTGACAGAGATATTTCACTTGAAAGCTGTGGGGAACATAAATTCAGAAGCGGAAAGGAATACCACAGATATAATCCTGTAACAATACATCTTCTTCAGGAATCTACTAAAAACGGTGACTATAAGCAGTTTAAAGAATACACAAAATTACTTGACAGTGAAATGACATCTGAACTGAGAAACCTGATAGGTTTTAAATATCCGGAAAAAGGCGTTTCTATTGACGAGGTTGAGAGTGTGGAGTCGATAGTAAAGAGGTTTAAAACTGGCGCTATGAGCTATGGCTCTATTTCTAAGGAGGCACATGAAACGCTTGCTGTAGCTATGAACCGTATAGGAGGAAAAAGCAACAGCGGAGAGGGCGGCGAAGAACCGGAGAGGTTTACTGTAGACGCTTATGGAAACAACAGGTGTTCAGCTATAAAACAGATTGCTTCCGGCAGGTTTGGCGTGACAAGCCGCTATCTTGTAAGTGCAAAAGAGTTGCAGATAAAAATGGCGCAGGGGGCTAAGCCGGGCGAGGGAGGACATCTTCCGGGGGAAAAGGTTTATCCGTGGATTGCAAAGACAAGGCACTCAACACCGGGAGTAGCGCTTATTTCACCTCCTCCGCACCACGATATATATTCAATAGAGGACTTGGGCGAGCTTATATATGATTTGAAAAATTCCAACAGGGACGCCAGAATTTCAGTAAAGCTCTGTTCTGAAGCTGGGGTTGGAACAATAGCATCGGGAGTGGCAAAGGCAGGCGCTCAGGTTATACTTGTATCGGGTTACGACGGAGGAACGGGAGCGGCCCCTCAGACATCTATACACAACGCCGGTATACCTTGGGAGCTTGGCCTTGCGGAAACACATCAGACACTTGTAAAAAACGGACTCAGAAGCAAGGTGATATTGGAGACTGACGGAAAGCTTATGACTGGCCGTGATGTTGCTGTTGCGGCAATGCTGGGCGCTGAGGAGTTTGGTTTTGCTACAGCGCCTCTTGTGACAATGGGCTGTGTAATGATGAGAGTCTGCAACCTTGATACATGCCCTATGGGAATAGCTACCCAGAACCCCGAGCTTAGAAAAAGGTTTGCCGGAAAGCCTGAATACGTTGTCAATTTCATGTATTTTATAGCTCAGGAGCTGCGTGAGTATATGGCTGAACTTGGCATAAGGACAGTTGATGAGCTTGTAGGCAGAAGCGACCTGTTGAAGGAGCGTGACGGGGCTGTAACAAGAACACGCAAGGTTGATATATCAAATATAATAAATAACCCATTTGCAAAACCGGGAGAGCGTTTTGGATTTGACTCCAGACAGGTCTATAATTTTGAGCTTGAAAAAACAATAGACGAAAGGGTGTTTTTGAAAAAATTCAGAAAGGCCATTGATGAGAATACGCCTATGGAGATTTCTGTTGAGGTTAAAAACACCGATAGGGCACTCGGCACAATACTTGGGTCCGAAATAACAAAAAAATATCCGGAAGGAATGGAAAAGGATACGCTTAAGATAAACTGCAAAGGTTCTGGTGGTCAGAGCTTTGGGGCTTTTATACCTAAAGGGCTTACACTGAGCCTTGAAGGAGACAGCAATGATTATTTTGGAAAAGGCCTTTCCGGAGGGACTGTGGCAGTGTTTCCGCCTGAAACAGGAGGGCTTAAGGCTGATGAAAATATCATAGCCGGAAATGTAGTGCTTTACGGAGCTACAAGCGGTGAAGCCTATATAGCCGGCATAGTTGGAGAAAGGTTCTGTGTAAGAAATTCTGGGGCTGAGGCGGTTGCAGAGGGAACAGGCGACCATGGCTGCGAGTATATGACAGGAGGTACAGCTGTAATACTTGGAGAAACGGGAAAAAATTTTGCCGCCGGTATGAGCGGCGGTGTGGCATACGTACTGGATAAGAACCATGACCTTTATACAAAAGTCAATAAGGGACTTGTAAGCCTTGAGGAAGTATGCTGTATGAATGATGTAATTAAGCTGAAAAAAATGATTGAAAACCATGTAAAATATACAGGCTCAAAAAAAGGGAAGGAAATACTTGAAAACTTTGAGGAATATCTGAAAATGTTTAAAAAGGTGCTTCCAATAGACTATGACAGGATGAACAGGGCTATTATTGCTTTTGAGGAAAAAGGACTTGATGCTGACGAAGCACAGATAGAGGCGTTTTACCAGAACAGGGCTTGACAGGAGGTTGATAATATGGGAAAGCCAACAGGATTTTTGGAATATAAAAGGAAAGCAGGCGGCGAATCAGGCCCTGATGAGAGAATAAGAAACTTTAAAGATTTTCATACTCATATTACAGATGATGAAATGAGGCAACAGGGGGCGCGGTGTATGAACTGCGGTGTACCATTCTGTCAGTCAGGACTTATAATTAATGGCATGGCTTCGGGCTGTCCGCTTAATAACCTTATACCGGAGTGGAATGACATGATATACCGTGGAAAAATGGATAAGGCGCTTGAGAGGCTCTTGAAAACAAATAGCTTTCCGGAATTTACATCCCGGGTATGTCCGGCTCCGTGTGAAGCGGCGTGTACATGCGGGCTTAATGATGAGCCTGTGACTATTAAGGAAAATGAGTACGGAATTATTGAGTATGCTTTTGAAAACGGCCTGATTAAGGCTGAGCCGCCTAGAGTGCGTACAGGAAAAAAGGTGGCTGTAATAGGTTCAGGGCCGTCGGGCCTTGCGGCGGCTGAAAAGCTTAACAGAAGGGGCCATGATGTAACAGTATATGAGAGGAGCGACAGGCCAGGCGGGCTTTTAATGTATGGAATACCAAATATGAAGCTTGACAAGGCGGTTGTACAAAGGCGAATTGATATAATGAAGCAGGAAGGCGTTAAGTTTGTTGTTAACACTGATGTGGGAAAGGATATAAAACCTGATGATATACTGAAACGGTATGATGCGGCAGTGCTTGCCTGTGGCGCGTCTAATCCAAGGGATATTGCAGTTAAGGGCAGGGAAGGAAAGGGCATATATTTTGCTGTTGACTATCTTAAGGCCGTTACAAAAAGCCTGCTTGATTCTGACTTGAGAGATGAAAAATTTATACCGGCAAAAGGCAGACATGTGCTTGTAATAGGCGGAGGCGATACAGGAAACGACTGTGTGGCGACAACTATACGTCTGGGCGCTAAATCGGTTGTACAGCTTGAAATGATGCCGAAGCCTCCTGTTTCAAGAGCTGAGGATAATTCATGGCCGGAATGGCCCAAGATATTAAAGACTGACTACGGCCAGAGCGAGGCCATATATAAGTTTGGTGAGGACCCGAGGGTTTATGAGACAACCGTGACAGAATTTGTACTTGATGAGAATAAGTCTGTCAGACAGGCAAAGATTGTAAAGCTTGAAAGGCAAGCTGACAAAAGAGGCGGCATGACGCTGGTTCCGGTTGAGGGAAGTGAGAAAATTATTGATGCAGATTTAGTTTTGATAGCTGCCGGTTTCTTGGGCACCGAGAGATACTTGTCAAAGGCATTTAAAGTGGAGCTGAATGAAAGAGGCAATGTTAAGACTTTGCCGGAAAGCCATGCGACAAATATAAGCAGAGTGTTTACGGCAGGCGATATGCACAGGGGGCAGTCGCTTGTGGTTTGGGCAATAAAGGAAGGCCGCAAAGCGGCCAGAGAGGTTGATAAATTTCTTATGGGGTACACAAATCTTGATTAGAATTATGAAAGCCGGCCTTATGTAAAGAGGGCCGGCTATTTTTTGCCTTTTAAAATATATTATACGAAATTTCAGGAATTCTTTTGTAATTATTTCATTTCCAAAGTTGTACTTTTTTTAATTAACTGATATAATTTTAATATTATACTGAATTTTTAAGGATTGCAATATAATATGTAAATTATATGCTTACTCTCCTTAATAAATTTAATTTTACATAAGCTTAAGCATATTAAGCAGTTGTGCCGAATATTTATAGTTTATAAATTATACTGCTGTGCTTAAAGGGGAGAAAAACTTATGGAAAACAACGAGAATAACAAAATAGAGATTGCCGGGCACATTGTATCAGAATGTGCCTTCAGCCATAAAATATACGGCGAGGGGTTTTATAACTTTGATTTAGCCGTTAAAAGGCTCAGTGGCAGTGAGGATATAATTCCTATTACAGTTTCTGAAAGGCTGTTTGACAGCAACGATATAGTTATTGGGCGGAATGTGAAAATTGACGGACAGGTAAGGAGCTATAACAGCAGCCAGGGCACAAGGAGCAGGCTTGTTATATCTGTATTTGCAAGGGAAATATTCTATGAGTCAGGCGAAAATGAAAACTTAATTGAGCTTAACGGATTTATATGCCGCAAGCCTGTATACAGGACAACGCCAATGGGCAGGGAGATAGCTGATATACTGATAGCTGTTAACAGGGCATACAATAAATCTGATTACATACCATGTATTGTTTGGGGCAGAAACGCCAGATATGCCGGAAAGCTTGAGGTTGGTGATAATATCCGTATATCAGGAAGAATACAGAGCAGGAAATACCAGAAGAAAACTGAAACGGGTACCGAAGAAAGAACAGCATATGAAATTTCGGTGTCTAAAATTGAAAGAATTTCTCATCAAACTGAAGAAATCGACTGAAGCAGTAATATGAAAGCAGAATGTTCTGCTGAAAAATGTATTTTTGTATAATATATAAATTTATTTGATTGACAAGCGCCCGTTTATGATATATTATTTCTTAGGCCGCATTATGGGTCTTGGAGGTATTAATATGAGAAAGGGAAATATTTATTTATATTATGGCGAGGGAAGGGGAAAAACAACTCTTGCTATAGGCCAGGGGATGAGAGCTTTAGGCGAGGAGCTCAGTGTTGTTATGGTGCAGTTTTTGGATTACAACCATAATAAGGAGTATATTCCTTTAAAAAGGCTTGAACCTGAGTTCAGGGCTTTCAGATTTGAAAAGCAAAGGGAATGCTACAAGGAGTCTGACAGGACTGAGGTTACAAACGAGATAAGGCTTGCTTATAATTTCAGCAAGAAAATTATAGAAACGGGAGAAAGTGATATGCTGATTCTTGATGGCATTACAGACGCCGTTGAGGAGGGATTTATCAGTGACAGCGATGTTGCTGAGCTATTAAAAAAACGAAATGAGGGTATGGATATAATCGTGACAGGGTGCAGAAAATACGATATGATAGCTGACTGTGCTGATTATATTTACAGCATAAATATAGAGAAAAAACAGTGATTTAAAAATCCTGCCTGTTTATAGGCAGGATTTTTATGTAGACAGGATTAATGTTTTGTGGTATTATGCACATATAATAACGATTGGCGGGGTGGAAGAATGTTAAGATAATCTATATTCAGAATTAAATATAAGGGCTTTTAGGGCCGCTTTATCGAATATAGGTTATTTACTTAATTTTATATATGTTTTTGACATGTCTTTTTTTGGTATATTCTGTTTTCGGTGGAGGTGCGCCCGAAAGCAGTTTTTTTGTTTGGAGGTGTTTTTTATGATGCAGGTAAAAAATTTAACCATTACAAATATTAAAGACATGTCTTTAATTTGTGACGATATATCATTTTCTGTTGTAAATGGTCAGAGGCTTGCCGTTATAGGCGAGGAGGGAAACGGCAAGAGTACTTTGCTTAAGGCGATACATGATATTGATTTAATTAAGGGATATGCCTCATATTCCGGCGAGATAATTAAAAATGGACTTAAAACAGGGCTTTTGCCGCAGGAGCTGGATTATGAAGAACATATTAAAAGTATAGCCGAATATTTTTGCGGCTGTGACGGATTTTTTGACTTTACACCAAAGGAGCTTTCAAATGCTGCGTATGGTCTTGGGCTCGACACTGGTTTCTTTTATTCTGAAGAAAAGGTCGGTTCTTTATCGGGCGGAGAGAAGGTAAAACTTAAGATTTTAAAGCTTATAATTGAAAATCCGGATATTCTGCTTTTGGACGAGCCGTCTAATGACATTGATATGGATACTATGATTTATGTTGAGCGATTTATAAAAAACTGCGGTAAACCGGTAATATATATTTCGCATGATGAAAGGCTGGTGGAAAACACAGCTAACTGTATACTGCATATGGAAAGGCTCAGGAGAAAAACTATTCCACGTGCCACATTCAGCGGTATTGGCTACAGCGAATATATTGAAAGGCGACTATACGGTATTAAGCGACAGGAAAGCAACGCTAAAAAAGAGTATAGCGAGTTTAAAAAGAAGGAGGAGAAATTTCTTAAAATACAGCAGAAGGTTGAGAGCAGCCAAAACAGGGTATCAAGACAGGACCCGTTTACAGCGGCCTTGCTGAAGAAAAAAATGCATACCGTTAAATCAATGGAAAAACGGCTTGAAAAAGAAAAGTCAGGACTGCTGGAAAGGCCTGATTATGAGGAAGCGGTAAATATTAAATTTACCGGAAACCGGGTTCCAGCAGGCAAAAAAATAGTTGATATGTATCTGGACAGCCTTTCTGTTGGAGAAAAGGTACTCTCAAAGGACATAAGGCTTCTGATTACGGGTTCCCAAAAGGTATGCATAACAGGCAGAAACGGCTCAGGAAAGACTACTCTGCTAAAGGCTGTAGCTGCTGAGATTAAAAGGATAAGAGGAATCAATACATTTTACATGCCTCAGGATTATATGGAAGGGCTTGAAAACAAAGCTTCTGCTGTTGAATATTTAAGTGAAAACGACAGCGACAGAGGACGGATAATGTCATTCCTCGGCAGCATGAATTTTACAGCTGATGAAATGAGAAGAAGTATTGACTCGCTTTCAGGAGGTCAGAAAGCTAAGCTGTTTTTTATAAAAATTGCACTGAACAGCTATGATGTGCTTATACTTGACGAACCAACAAGAAATTTCTCTGCTATGTCAAATATTGAAATCAGACGAGTTTTAAAAGAATTTAAAGGCACTCTTATTTGTGTGTCTCATGACAGAAAGTTTATAGATGAGGTATGCGACAAAGTATATGTGTTGGACCAAAATGGACTGACGGAAAAATATAATTGACCTGAACAGCAAATCAGCCAGCCGATTATAAAATAAATTACTGGCTGGCTGATTTATATTAACGGTAAATGAATGTATTGTTAAACTGATTTGCCAAAGGCATAAGCTTCTTTCATAGCAGGTGTGCCGACTATTTCTCCTGACTGCCATGCACCGGCGCCGTATACCACGCCTTTTTCTGTTGCATCGACAAGGCAGTCGGTAAAGCCCCTGAAACATTCAACTGAGCGCTCAAGGTTTTCTGCGCTGCTGTCTGCGGCGGTAACAATAAAGTAAAAGTCTTTGCCGTTTATTTCTGTATATCGTGAACATGTACGGTCGATAAGGGTTTTCATTTGGGCGCTTATGGTGTAAAAGTATACAGGCGACGCCATTACAATCACGTCTGAATCAATCATTTTGTTGAGTATATCAGGCATGTCATCTCTTTGCGGACATGCTTTGCCTTCATTAAAGCAGGCACCGCAGCCAGTACAGTAATTGATTTTCATATCGCCGATAAACAGCTTCTCAACGGTGTTTCCGCTTTCCTTGGCGCCTTTTATAAACTCATCGCATAATATATCTGAGTTTCCGCCTTTTCGAGGGCTTGACGATATTACAAGTACTTTTTTGCTCATTTCAAATCACTCCATTTGTATATTTTTGTTTATGCAGATATGTTAACATATGGAGTGGACTCCAAGTCAATCATTAATTTTTTGCATAATAAAAACCGCCGGGTATCTGATAATTGGTTAGCAGGCGGTTTTATTTCAAATTATCGAGGTTTTTTATTACTCAAGTACTTCTTTCATTGTGTATAAGCCGGCAGGCTTACCTGCAAGGAATTTGGCGGCTTTAACAGCGCCCACAGCAAATATTTCTTTGCTCATGGCAGTATGGCTTAAAGTTATTATCTCGTCCTGTCCAGCAAATATAACATCGTGCTCACCAACTATTGTACCACCCCTGACAGCGCTTATACCAAGCTGGTCATGGGTGCGTTTTTCACGAACCTGTGAGCGGTCATATATATAGTTAAGCTTTCCGCCAAGAGCCTCATTTATTGAATCGGCTATGGCGATTGCAGTTCCGCTTGGCGCGTCTATTTTCTGGTTATGATGCTTTTCAAGAATTTCAATATCAAAGCCTGATTCAAAAAGGGCGTCAGCCGCTTTTTTGACAAGATTCATTATAAGGTTAACACCGACAGACATGTTGGCCGATTTAAGAAGCGCGACACTATTTGAAGTTTCCTTTACCTTTGCAGTGAGCTCATCTGAAAAGCCTGTTGTGCAGAGTACAGCTGGGATTTTTGTTTTGCCGCAGTAATCAAGAAGGGCCGGAACAGCGGAGGCTGTAGAGAAATCTATTATGACATCGGCTTTAATATCGCAGTCGTCAATTTTGTGGAATACAGGATAAGGGGCATCTATTTCCCTTGGGTCAATGCCGGCTACAACGCGCAGATTCTCATCTCCGTTTACAAGGCTTTCAACTACTTTTCCCATTTTGCCGCCGCAGCCATGAATAATTATATCAATCATTTTAATTCCCCATTTCTTTTTTATGAATTTAAAAAGGCGCAGGCGGATATATATCCGCGCGCCTTTAATATTAATCAGATAAGACTGTGTTTTTTAAGCTCAGCCTTAAGGGCTTCAAGGTTAGCAGGCTCCATGTCATACAAAGGCGCCTTGAGAGGGCCGGCATTCATTCCCATAAGGTTTGCGGCAGTCTTAACAGGAATAGGATTAGTTTCTATAAAGAGTGTATTGGCAAGATTGAGAGTGTCAAGGAAAATCTTTCTTGAACCTGCGATATCACCGTTAAAGAATTTGTCGCAGATATCATGAACCTCTTTAGGCATTACATTGGCAAGAACTGATATAACGCCTTTTCCGCCGAGTGAAAGTATAGGGAGTGTCTGGTCATCGTTTCCTGAATAGATATCGAAGTCTTCTCCGCACATTTCGGCGATTTTGGCAATCTGTGACAAGTCTCCGCTTGCTTCCTTAATAGCTACAATGTTTTTAACCTTTGACAGCTCTTTTACTGTGGCAGGGGCAATATTCATACCAGTCCTGCCGGCTACGCTGTAAAGTATTATTGGGATATTGATGCTTTCGGCTATTGTTGTGTAGTGCTTAACAAGGCCTTTCTGTGTTGTTTTATTATAATAAGGAGTTACAATAAGGAGCGCGTCTGAACCGGCTGCTTCAGCCTCTTTGGCAAGCTCAACCGCGTGGGCTGTGTCGTTGCTGCCGGCACCTGCTATTACAGGAACCCTCTTGTTTACAACATCAACACAGTACTTGATAAGCTTAATCTGTTCCGCGTCATCAATAGTTGAGGCCTCTCCGGTTGTTCCGGCAACAAGTATCGCGTCTGTACCTGCCGCAATCTGTGTCTCAACCATATTTTTGAAAGCTTCATAGTTTACTGAACCGTCGTTATTAAACGGAGTGATAATAGCTACTGCTGAACCTGTGAAAATTGACATATTTTTTCCTCCTCTTTGAGTCATATATAATATTTAATTCATTGATTTAATAAGAAGCTCGGCAATCTGTACGGCGTTTGTTGCAGCGCCCTTTCTGATATTGTCGGCAACAACCCAGAGGTTGATTCCGTTTTCAACACTTTCATCACGGCGTATCCTTCCGACAAATACATCGTCTTTGCCTGCCGCGTCTACAGCAAGAGGGTATACATCATGTGCAGGGTCATCTTGAAGGACAATACCAGGAGCTCCGGCAAGAAGCTCTTTTACATCTTTGATATCAAATGGATTCTCAAATTCTATATTAATTGATTCACTGTGGCTGCTGAATACAGGAACCCTTACTGTTGTTGCCGTTACCCTCATGTCAGGGTGGTGAAGGATTTTTCTTGTCTCCCAAATCATTTTCATTTCTTCTTTAGTATAATCGTTTTCAAGAAAAACATCTATGTGAGGGAGACAGTTATTGGCTATAGGGTGAGGAAATTTTTTAGGAGCCTCGCCCTTAAGGCCGTTTTCAAGGTCTTTCCAGCCTGCGATACCTGCTCCGGAAACAGCCTGATATGTAGAATATACAACTCTCTTTATTTTATATTTATCATCAAGCGGTTTAAGTACTACCATAGCCTGAATTGTTGAACAGTTAGGGTTTGCTATTATGCCGCTGTTCCAGCTGATATCCTCAGGGTTAACTTCTGGCACAATAAGAGGCACTTTTGGGTCCTGACGCCATTGAGCGGAGTTGTCTACAACTACACAGCCGTGCTCAGCAGCTACAGGTGCAAATTTAGCGCTTGTGGTTCCGCCGGCCGAAAAAAGTGCAATATCAATCGGCTTGTCAAAGGAATGCTCATTAAGCTCCTCAACAGTATATTCCCTGCCCATAAATGTAAGCTTGTTTCCAGCTGAACGGGAGGAGGCCATTACATAAAAATTTTCTATTGGGAGATTCCTTTCCTCAAGGACTTTAAGGAAAGTTCTTCCCACCATACCTGTCGCGCCAACAACGGCGAGATTTACCTTTCTCATTTTGAAATCACTCCTGTAAAAATAAAGTTTTAGGCAATTAAAAAAGCCTGTATACACCACTAAATAAATCATAGTCGGTGCAATACGGCTGCATGGCAAATGATATATTCAGTAGCACTCCATCTCAAAAGATGACAGTCGGAAGGCTATTGACCTGCCGCCCAGAAAGCGCATGCCGCAAATGTGCCTTCTTCGGCGTTTGCCCCTTTTGCTGAATTTTTAACCGCCTGCGGAAAGCGTAAATGCAGTTACTAATGGAAAACGCGCCTCTACTTTCAATTAAAATCATATTATCACCAATTATATGACATGTCAAACATTTTAATGAATATTACGGCTGTTTTAAGGGAAAATATGAATCAGGAAACAGTATAAATGCGAAGGGGATGTTTATCAGTGTCTGAAAACAAATTGAGCAAAGAAGAGTTAAAAAAGGCAAAGGAGGAGATGGAAAAGCTGAAGCTTGAAATGGCCAGGGAGCTTGGGCTCTTTGACAAGGTAATGGCAGGTGGGTGGAAAAACCTGACTTCTAAGGAAAGCGGGAGAATTGGCGGCAAAATTTCGGCTAAGCTTAGGAATAAAGATGCTGAGAAAAATAAAAGTAAAAAAAATTAAAAAATTTATTGACAAATTATGTTTGAAGTAGTATTATATATCACGTGCTCGGCGGAAATATAGCTGAGGAAATAAATAGTATATGTGGAGAGGTGTCCGAGTGGTTTAAGGAGCTGGTCTTGAAAACCAGTGATTCCGAAAGGGACCGTGGGTTCGAATCCCACCCTCTCCGCCATTTTTATGTTAGAGAACATTTGGAGAAGTACCCAAGTGGTTGAAGGGGCTCCCCTGGAAAGGGAGTAGGTCGTTAATAGCGGCGCGTGGGTTCAAATCCCACTTTCTCCGTTTACTATTGATTATTGTGCGTAACCGTGGTATGATTATGCTTGACAATAATCCTCGATAGCTCAGCGGTAGAGCAACCGGCTGTTAACCGGTGGGTCGTAGGTTCGAATCCTACTCGGGGAGCTTGATAATGTAGGGGTATAGTTCAGTCGGTAGAACGTTGGTCTCCAAAACCAAATGTCGAGGGTTCAAGTCCTTCTGCCCCTGTTTAAAAAGTCTTGAAAACGGATATGTTTTCAGGACTTTTTTGTATTTATTTTTTTACTGACACACACTGCGGAGAATGAAATAAATGAGTGGAACAGTAAAACTAACAGGCCGTTTTCAACAGCTTTTTTCCAGCCCAGCATATCTACAGCTATAAATGAATATGGGTATTTTGTAGACTGGTTAGGTATAAATCCTCCGAGCTTTGCCTGTATAATCAGAAACAGGAAATACAGAATCAGGCAAAAATCCCCAATAGGAATCAGCCTGAATGAGAGAATGCTGTTTTTATTGTTTCCAATTAAAAAATCAGCCAGTACAAGAACAGGGATTACAAGATGAAGTATAAGGTTTCCAGTTAAATCAAAATATGGAAGTTCTCCGTACATGCTGAAACCTGATGGAATAAGCACCCCGAAGTATACAATGCAGGTCAGTATTATATTTGTAAGCATTAAACCATAAATCATATTGAAAATTTTGTTGTTCCTGTATATATTAAGAGCTAAAGAAACGGTATATGTAATTAAAACAAGAAGATTACTCTGGATTGTAAAGTATATCATTGTGTAAAGCTTTATTCTGCCTTCAAAAATACCGGTCTTTAAGCAAAGGCCGAATAAACAGAAAAATATAATTGTCAGTCTGAGAAACATTTTGTTTCTGTAAAAATTATGACTTAAAATAATATACCGCCTCCATAAAATAAATAAAAACAACGGTTCACAGCTAAAATGAACCGTTGTTTGTTTATTCTGTTGTTTTAAAGAATTTAATTATTTTGCAAAATATCTGTTGTAAAGACCTTCAAAGCCTTTGCCGTGTCTAGCCTCATCTCTAGCCATCTCATGTACTGTATCATGGATTGCGTCAAGGTTAGCAGCTTTAGCTCTCTTTGCAAGGTCTACCTTTCCGGCTGTAGCGCCGTTTTCAGCTGCGATACGAAGCTCAAGGTTTTTCTTTGTTGAGTCTGTTACTACTTCGCCAAGAAGCTCGGCAAATTTTGCTGCGTGCTCAGCTTCCTCGTAAGCAGCTTTCTCATAATACATACCAACCTCAGGATATCCTTCTCTATGAGCAACCCTTGCCATAGCAAGATACATACCAACCTCTGTGCACTCACCCTCAAAGTTAGCTCTAAGGTCAGCCATGATGTCTTCGCTTGAGCCCTGAGCAACGCCTACTACATGCTCAGCTGCCCATGAAAGCTCGCCTTTCTGCTCTGTAAATTTCTCCTTAGGAGCTTTGCATACAGGACAGAAGTCAGGAGCCTCTGTGCCCTCATGTACATAACCGCAAACTGAACAAACAAATTTTTTCATATTAAAGTCCTCCTTAAGTAATGTAAAATTTATGTAAGTGAAAATAATTATTAACTAATAATTATTATAACGACAATAAACAGTTCTGTCAACACTTTTTGTCTAAAAATAATTATATTTTTTGAAATATTTTATTTTGATTTTAAGCACGTGTTTTTCAGTTAATTGCCATGGAATATACTTGTGGCTTTGACTAAAAATACTGAGCATAATAGAGCAAAATAGAAAATTTATGGTATAATACAATTTAATAAGTGAAGTTATATTATAAGAATATAAATATAAATTTATATATATTTGAGATTATCAGGTAAAATAGAATGACAGTGGATAAAATCAAAGGAGGATTATATGAAGGATTTTAATACTGACAAAATATATAATGGCTTTAGACTTATAAAAAAAGAGTTTGTTGATGATATAAATTCAATGTGCCATGTTTTTGTTCACGAAAAGAGCGGAGCAAAGCTGTTTTATGCCGGAAACAATGATAACAACAAAGTGTTTTTCATTTCATTTAAAACGCCGCCGGAAAACAGCTGCGGCACAGCCCATATTATGGAGCATTCCGTGCTTTGCGGTTCTGAAAAATATCCGGTTAAAGACCCTTTTAATGAGCTTGAAAAGGGTTCCCTAAACACATACCTTAATGCCCTCACTTATGCGGACAAGACAATGTACCCTGTGGCAAGCTGCAACGACAGGGATTTTGAAAATCTGGTAAGGGTATATGTGGACGCCGTATTTAAACCGAATGTATTAATAGAAGAAAAAATTTTTATGCAGGAAGGCTGGCATTATGAGCTTGAGGATATCAATGGTGATATCAAGTACAACGGTGTTGTGTATAATGAGATGAAGGGAGCGCTTTCTCAGCCGGAACGAGTGCTTGAAAACTGCGCCTCAAAATCTCTTTTTGGAGACACCGCATATGGGTTTGAGTCGGGAGGAGACCCAAATAACATACCGGAGCTCACTTATGATGCCTTTAAGGAGTTTTACCATAAGTTTTATTATCCTTCAAACAGTTTTATATACCTGTACGGCAACATGGATATAGAACAGTATTTAGAACTCCTTTCAGACGGGTATCTTTCTGATTATAATGATGAAAAAAGAGAATGCAGTATAAAAGAGGTTATGGAAACGTTTGAAGACTATGCTGAAGCGTACTATCCGGTTTCCAAGAGGGAAGCTGATTTGAGGGACAGCTACTTCTCTTTAAATTTCTGCGCAGGAAAATCTACAGATATACTTCTCCAGCTTGGCATGGAAATACTCTGCTATATTTTATTTGAGTCAAACGCCTCGCCTGTAAAAAAATCCGCTGTCGAAAGCGGTCTTTGCGGTGATTTGGAAGGCTGGTTTGACAGCTCAACATATCAGATGACACTGAATATTGTTGGTAAAAAGTGCCTTTATGAGGACAGAGAAAAATTTAAATCGCTTATATTGGACAGCTTAAGGGAGGTTTCTGAAAGGGGGATAGGATACGATTTATGTATATCAGCCGTTAACTATCTGGAATTTCTTTTGCGCGAGGCGGATTATGGTTATAAGCCCAAGGGGTTGGCTTATGGAATGAGGATGATGTATGGCTGGCTTAATGGAAAAGACCCTATTGAAAGTATAAAGATATGGAAATATTTTAAGGAACTCAGAACTGGCGCTGAAAACGGCTATTTTGAGGGGCTGATAAAAGAGTATATATTGGAAAACAGGCATTGCTCATTTACTGTAATCAAGGCTAAAGAAGGCAAGCAGGCAGAAGATGAAAAGGCAATTTGTGACAGACTTGAAAAATACAGAGAAGGCCTTTCTGAATATGAGAAAAAAGAGCTTGTCATTAAAACAAAGGAATTGAGACAGTATCAGGAATCTGCTGAAAGAGACGAGGATTTAAGAAAGATACCATTTGTCTCTATTAACGAAGTAGATAAGAAAGCAGAAAAGCTTGACATTGAAAAGGCTGACAACGGAGTAAATATATTTAAGGATACAAATGGCATAGAATATGTGAAGCTTATATTTGGCCTTGAAAATGTGCCAGCAGATATGATTTATTATGCCGGGCTTCTGGCGCGCATACTTGGAAGGATTGATACTGAAAACTACAATTACGAAAAGCTCCCTTCGGAAATTGATATGTATACAGGCGGAATCTATGCTGTTATAGATGTATTTGAAAACTGCGGAGAAATAATGCCGGCTTTAACTGTAAACGGCAAAGCATTGGAAAGGAATACAGGAAAGCTTTTTGAGTTGTTAAGTGAAGTCGTGCTTAAAAGCGATTACGGCAAAACTGAGAGCCTGAAAAAGCTTATACATGAGCTTAGATTAAGGAATGAAACAGCTATAAGCGAAAATGGTCACTCATATTCAGCTCTGAGGGCGCTTTCGTATATCAGGCCGGCGTCAAAATACAAAGAGATGGTCAAAGGCATAGAATTTAACGATTTTCTTTTAAATGCCGAAAGAGATATAGATTCGACCGCTGAAAAGCTTAAAGAAACGGCAAATATTGTATTTGCAAAGGACAATGTGAAATTCTGCCGCCTTTCCGGTAATGGCAGCGGCGATATATATAATATGTTTGAAAAGCTTAAAAGTGGACTTAATGACACAGGCAAAACAGGCAATAAATTTGAATTTATACCTTCAGTCATGTCTGAGGCTATATACAACTCATCAAAAATAGTATATAACTCAAAAGGCGCCGATTTCAGGCAGCTGGGTTACAAATATACGGGAGCTATGAATGCCGTTAGAAATATAGTCAATACGGAGTATCTGTGGAATCAGGTCAGAGTAAAGGGAGGGGCATACGGTTCAGGCTGTGTAATGCTCAGAAACGGGAGCATTTATGCTTATTCCTACAGAGACCCAAATTCTGCCAAAACGT
This sequence comes from Lachnospiraceae bacterium NSJ-143, assembly GCA_022867625.1. Lineage (GTDB taxonomy): Bacteria > Bacillota > Clostridia > Lachnospirales > Anaerotignaceae > Neoanaerotignum_A. The sequence goes on along the minus strand of JALIFM010000004.1, from coordinate 10,394 downwards.
TTGATATATATAACTCAACAGGTGATTTTCTCAGGGGGCTTGACATTACGGAGAGCGATATATCAAAGTTTATACTGGGCGCGGTAAATGAGATTGACAGGCCAAAGAGCAATGCTGATATATTTGAAACTGCGGTGTTAAGGTATATGAACGGCATAACATATGATATGATTCAAAAATCGAGGGATGAACTGCTTGGGGCCAACAGAAGTGATATAATGCTGTGTGCGGAAATATTCGATGAGGCTATGAAGCATTCAGCGCTGGTTACTATTGGCAATGAAAACATTATAGAGGAAAACAATAAAATTTATAATAAGATAAGAAGTTTGAACGGGTGAGTAATTTGAGTGTGCATTCTTTTAAATATATGGGTATACCTGTGGAGTATACCCTTAAAAGGAAAAAGGTTAAAAACATAAATATACACATAAACGAGAAATGTATGATTACTGTATCAGCTTCAGAGAGGACGCCTGTGGGAGATATAAAAAGCTTTGTGGAGTCAAAAGCTGAATGGATAATGAGAAGTATGGCTTCTATTGAAAGGTATAACCTTACAAAGCCGGATAATGAAATTTACACAGGCAAAAAGCTTTATTTGCTGGGCAGACAGTATACAGCGGAAATAAGGCAGTCAGACTGCAAAAAAATACAGGTCTGCGGTGACACTATAACAATATATACAGACGATGCCGGAGATACTGATAAAGTGAAAAAGCTGTATGCCGATTTTCTCCGGGAAAAAGCTTTAGAGGTTTTTCCTGCCGTACTTAATGATATGTATGTAAAGATGAAGGCGGAGGGGATACCTGAGCCTGTGCTCAAAATAAGGAATATGAAAACCAGATGGGGTACATGCAATATAAAAACCGATGTTATTACACTGAACCTTCAGCTTATAAAAACAGATATCGACTGTATAAGACAGGTGGCGGCCCATGAGCTTACACATTTTATAGTGCATGACCATGGCAGCGGGTTTTACAGTATTCTTGAAAAATACGTGCCTGATTGGAAAGAACTTAAAAAAACCATGGACACTAAATACAAAGACGGTATATAAGTAAGACTTGACCGAATAAACAACAAACAGCCGTACTGAGCTTTTGGGCCACATAACAGTGACTTGAGGGCAAGGTGCGGCTGTTTGTTTGAATATTAAAAAACAGGCATAAAAAAATAATCAGGTTTAATAACAGGCAGTATTGGAAAATATATTTTCAGCGGCAGATGCCTGTAAAAAACAAGTGATAACACTTTCTATACTAATAATATGACGTAAAAAGGCGTGTTATGATGGTTAAGCGGCCTGACAACAGACGAAACTCAGAATAAAATCATCAGAGGAGACATAATTATTTTGTTTATTAAAAAATCGCAATAAAGCCATATTTACAAGGATTTTTAAAAAAATATTAAAATAATTCATTGACTTATATAATACTGTCTGCTATTATTTACAATGTATTTATGGATATGAAGTGTTCGTATATAGAAACTATGTTTTAACTTTTGAGGTTTAGTTGTCGCTGTGGACAGCAGAAAGGGTGTTTAATATGAAATTAATGCACACAAAATTACCTGAATTTCTTAAAAAAATGAAGGTTGCGGCTCAGGAAAGCCCAAGCCCAAAGGAAATTACAATAAGAGGCCTTGAAAATCTTACCTCGGCAAAAATGCAGTCTTTGAGAACCGGACGTATTGAGCACGCCGTAAGAGAAATGACTATGAAAGACGGCGTGGATAAAATTGAGTTTCAGGTTATACCGCGTGTTCCTGAAACAATGCACACTGTTATAATCAAAGGTGTTGATAAGGACGGAAATATTAAAAGCGCTATACTGGAGGTTGTAAATATTCTTCATCCTACTGAGGAGGCATACCTTCTTGGCTGTGACGATATTGACGACAGAAGACCTGGCATTGGCAGACATTGATTTTGGGAGGTAAATATAATGGCTAAATTAACATATAAAATGATTCCAGAAGGAATGCTTGAGGGAAAGTATATTCCGCTTAATATCGCTTTTATTAACTACAGAGAGGTTAAAGCGGCAGGGATTACGCCTATGGAGGCTTTTAAAGCTGTGGCTAAGACTGTTGACGGTCCTGTAGGTATGAATATATTTGACCCTGATGTTGTAACTACCACAAGTGATGGGGTTATGGTAGAGGGTACTGTAAGGTTTATGGCGGCGGCTGACAAGGGAAAAATCAACCGTGATTTTGGATACCTTGAGATGGCTGAGATGCCTTATTCAGACGAGCTCATAAAGGAAGAGCCTCACCTTGTGCAGTGGCAGAAAAATTTCCCGGGAAAAAAGCTTTTCAGAGGCCCTGACCCTGCCACAAAAGTAATTCCTGTTCATAATGTCTGCATATCGGGAAGGGCAAGCAACAACAATTCTGCTACTGAAATGATGAATATAGTCACAATGGAAGAAATACTCCTGCCTATACTTGGACAGCAGCAGATTATAAGAGACGGAAAGGTTATACTTGGAATGACAGGCGGTATAATTTCAGTGGGAATAGGTATGATAATGCCTGAAAAATTTGGTCGTGTGTTCCCTACAAGGCAGTTCCCTGCCGGAGAGACAGCTCATGGAAGCGGACCTTATGCGCAGACACTTAAGGCACATATCCCTTGTATTGTGGCTGACAAGGCTGTGCTTGCGGAAAACATAATAAAATGCCTTGAGGCTGGCTGTGTGCCTGGAAGGACTGTTGGGGCTTCTCCTGCTGTTCTTTCTGTTGCCAGAAGGCTTGGCGCTGAGATTGACATGGATAATATTACAGACAGAGCATATGAGGAGCTGGCAAGCGTTGGCTGCACAAAGGAATGGATGACTGAAAAGGTTGACATTCTGACACCGGAGGAAATAATTGCTCAGGCTGATGATATTATACCTGGTGTTGTGGACGGAACAAAATATAATGTGCCAGACCTTATAAAGGAAACAACCATAGAGGTCTGATATTATATGAATAAAGACTTTTTATCCGGTAAGGGCTGCGAATCAGTTGTAAGATTAACCGGAATAAAGGTATGCGGGCTTGACATATGTCAGCTGGAAAATATCCTTATGGAAAGGCAGAATTGTATGGTTCGGGTAATAGCAGTTACCTCACAATCAATAGAAATGTGTATGTATGATATGGATTCTGAGCGATTAAAGGATATTTTAGCGGCTATGGAGCTGGCAGAGGGGATAATAGTTTTGGATACCGCTGAGATTTCATCGGTTGAGAAATATGTATTTTGAAAAGGGCTGATAGTATGAGTTATATTAGAGACAACGCGGTATATCCTAAAATGTATCGTATAAGACAGCATTTCTCGGATAAAAAGATAGATGATATGAAAAGCGAGGTTTTCAGCCAGTTTGACAGTATAGGCCTGAGGGAGAAAATTCATGCCGGAGCGGAGATAGGCGTTACATGCGGAAGCCGCGGAATAAACAATATTGATAAAATTGTAAAGGCTACTGTTGATTATGTAAAGGCGGCCGGCGGCAGACCGTTTATTGTGCCGGCTATGGGCAGCCACGGAGGAGCTACAGCTGAAGGTCAAAAGCATGTCTGCGAAAAATTTGGCGTGAGTGAAGAAGCCATGGGCTGCGAGATTCGCTCATCTATGGAAACGGTTGTGCTTGGAAAGACCAAAAGCGGTGTGGATGTATACTTTGATAAAAATGCTTATGAGTCAGACGGAATAATTGTTGTCAACAGGGTTAAAAGGCATACTGACTTTATAGCGAAAAACGAGAGCGGTATAGTAAAAATGATTTCTGTTGGATTGGGCAAACAGAAGGGCGCAAATGCAATGCATATATACGGCCTTGGCAAAACAATACCGGAGACAGCAGAGGTTATGCTTGATAAGGCTCCTATTCTTGCCGGACTTGGCATTGTTGAAAACGCCCATGAGGATACATGTGTTCTTAAAGCGGTTAAACCTGAAAACTTTATTGAAGATGATGCCAAGCTGCTTGAGCTTTCAAACTCGCTTGTACCGTCACTTCCGTGCAGGGATATTGATATATTAATTGTAAAGGAAATGGGAAAGCAATACAGCGGAACAGGTATGGATACAAAGGTAATAGGCAGGATGAAAATTCTGGGAGAGTCTGAACCGGATTATCCATATATTAAAAAGCTTGTTGTTTTGAGGCTTTCAGACTCATCATACGGCAATGCCCTTGGTATTGGGCTTGCGGACCTTACTGTTAAAAAGCTGGCTGATTCCATTGATTATGAGGCTATGTATTCTAACCTTATAACCACGACTTTCCTTGAAAGAGGAAAGGTTCCTGTTCATTTTGATACTGAGAGGGAAACTATTGACGTTGCGTTTAAAACTATCGGCTCTGTTGAGCCGCAGGACGCCAGAGTGATGATTATTGACAATACTCTGAATATAGGCACAATGCTTGTATCTGAAAGCATATACAATGACATAAAAGACAGCGTTGAGCTTATTGAGGAAGATGTTAAAATTGAGTTTGGCTCAGACGGAGTTTTGAAATAATTAATTTACTGAAAAAAGCGGAAAGAAAATTCTTTCCGCTTTTTTGTTTAAAGAATTTTATTTTAGTGTTATAATTATTGCAAAGGGTATTTATATATAATCTGTTGGGAGGGATTACAATGAAAAAAAAGTTGATGTGCGCAATACTGGCGTTTTCAATTCTTGTATCAGGGGTTCATGTTTTCGGGTCTGAAATTCTGGTTTTTTTAAATGGACAGAGACTTTATACATCATCAAGCCCTGTTATAGAGGACGGAACGGTTATGGTTCCATTCAGGGATATTTTTGAGGCACTTGGTATTGAAGTGGAGTATAACGACAGCACAAAAACAATAACAGGTTCTAAAGATGGGTTGGATATAAGCATTACAATAGGCAATACAGAGGGATATGTAAATGGACAGAAAAAGGAATTGTCAAAACCGCCGCAGATTGTAAACGGCAGGACGCTGGTTCCTCTCAGATTTGCGGCAGAAGCGGCAGGTTATCCGGTTGAGTGGGATAATGTGAATAAAAGGGTAGTTATAGGAACAGGAAGTATAAAGGGCGATATAGCGCTATCTTCAGGGTCACTTGTGGTTAACCTTTCACAGCTTTCTGAAACTGATGGAACGGGCGAGTTTGCCGGTTTTAAAAAGCTTGTAGGCCACCCTTATGAGGATGCCGCTGAAATTTACTTTAAGGGAAACAGCGGCTCTTATCAGGTTTCTACAAGGCTTCTGGATTATAATCCAAATCAGCTTGTGACATGGAAGGTTGAAGGGGAAACGCTTACAAATAAGCTTTGCGATATATATGAATATTTTGACGTTGCGTCAAGATTGTATTCGTCTGCTGAGCTTACTGACAACTATGGAAGCCTTTACAGTGTGTGGCTTCACAGGAGGCTTGTTGAAACTGACGCTGGAAGGATAGTAAGCAAATACCTTGACAATAAAGACGGTGTGGTTTATATAGACAGATTTTCAACAAGGGATATAAAGGTTGATTTTAGTGATGCTGAATAATTTTGCTTAAATTTTGGCCGCAGATACATATAATGTATAAAACTTAATAAGAAAGGAGGCTTTTATATGGAGAAACTGTTTAGAAAAATCCTTAAGGGTGTGAATTCTGTAAGCGGGCTTGATGTTACACTGCTTATGGCCTGTGTTGGGGCTGTGGGCCTGCTTTTGGGTATGAATATAACGGAAAAAGGGAAAAAAGCTGTTTCGGTTGTTTCGGTGTTTGTATTCATAGTGACGTCAATACCTGCCATATCTAAAATTGCGGGTAAAATGTTAAACAACGATGTAGATGATTATTTTAGTGATGATGACTGCTTTGAACCGGAAGTATAGCAGTACGGATAAACAGCGGAGGTTAAAAAATCTCCGCTGTTTTGTGTCTGATGATGAATAAATAATTAAAAAAAGTGTTGACATGCTCAGCGCTGTATGGTAATATATTCTTCGTCAGTGAGAACAAGCACTGAAATAAACGATTTATGGCTCAGTAGCTCAGTTGGTTAGAGCGCCGGCCTGTCACGCCGGAGGTCATGGGTTCGAGCCCCACCTGAGTCGTTTATTTTGGGAGTTTAGCTCAGCTGGGAGAGCGCCTGCCTTACAAGCAGGATGTCACAGGTTCGAGCCCTGTAATTCCCATCAGGCCTTTGAATATTCAAAGGCCTTTTTTATTTTCTTGATTATTTTTACTGAAATAATATTTGATATTTTGCCATTTATTTTGCTGGCGAAAGTTAAAGCTTATGTAAGTGCCTGAGGATATAAAAACGGAAACGGGGCCACTTGAACAATTATAGGGTAATACAAAGGCTGTGTGTAAGCCCGGATTTTAGGTCAAGAGGTATAGGAAAAAATGGCGAGGCCTCAATTGAGGACGAAGTATTGAAAATAGCTATGAGGATTTAAAAATTGATGTCTTACCGGATAACCCAGCGGCGCTTGCCAAGTATGTGGGTATAACCAAATACCGGAAGGATTTTGCTGCGTATGGGAAAAGGCTATAAAAAAGGAGCCCGTAAACCGGGCTCTTTTTTTATAGCTTTTTAGTTTGACTGTTTGTTTGATTTGTTTGTCTTATTTGACTTGTTTGTTTTTTCTGTTTTTCCGCAGTTCTGTTTTTCAGTATTGAAGTTATACTCCTCTGCGAATTCAGTCCTCTTCATATCCTTTTCAGCTCTTTTTTCAGTTTTCTTTTCAGTTTTGTTTTCCACTTTAAATCCAGCTCCTTTTTTATTTCAATTTGTTTTGCAAAGATAGTATTTTCTTATTTGATATTTTTATACCGCACAGAAGCTTGTTAATGTTTGTAAATTTTTAATATAAAAGCCCTGACGGCGCTTTTATATTAAAAAGCGCTGCCAGAGCTTTAAGGGGGCCAAAAGTGTTTTTACGGAAGTATATCAATATTTGTGCACAGGTATTATTATGTTCTGGCCTGATATTATTTTGTCGTTTTTCATATTGTTAAACTCCATGATTTCCTTTACATATTGACTTGTACTGCAATCGTTATATTTATAAAGACCTGCGATATCCCACAAAGTGTCTCCTGATTTAATTTCGTGGATTTCATAAACAATATCCGATTCTTTATGGGAGGTTTTTCCGGAAGCAAGGTTTACTATAAGAACACATGATAAAAACATTAAAATAACAAAAACTAATTTTCTCATAAATGCACCTCCAATAGTTAATATAAGAATATATTTTCAATATACACGAATACATATTCTTTGTCAATATATTTATAAAGAAATACGAACATAAGTTTTTTAATGTTTGTATTTTTGCAGGAAGTATGTTATAATGTCATCAAAAAGATGGTGAGAACATTTAAATGCCATTTGATTTATAGTGTCTGGCCTATTCTCCTGCTTTGTGATTCGGCTTAAGCAGAGAAACACAAAAATGTAAGCAGTCGTTTAAAATTACAATTTTAAGCTTCGTTAAAAGAATAAAATTGGCAAATATATTTAATACTTATGAGGTGGTTTAATGTCTGATTTATCTATAAAACAGCAGCAAATACTTGATTATTTAAAAAGTGAAGTTAAAGAAAGAGGATATCCGCCTTCTGTGCGTGAAATATGCGATGCAATTGGCTTAAAATCAACATCAACTGTTCATGGACACCTCACACGCCTTGAAAGGAAGGGCTATATTCGCAGAGACCCTTCAAAACCAAGAGCTATAGAGATACTGGATGATGAACCTGTCTTTAGTGAGGACCAGGAGGTAGTTGATGTTCCCATTATCGGTACGATTACTGCTGGCATGCCTATACTGGCAGTAGAAAATATTGACGGGACATTCCCTATACCTGTACAGTATATTACTGGCGAGAGCATGTTTATGCTTAAAGTAAGAGGTGAAAGTATGATAAACGCCGGTATTTTTGATAAGGACCTCATTTTGGTCAAGCAGCAGAGAATGGCTGACAATGGCGATATTGTGGTAGCCCTCATTGATGATGACTACGCTACTGTCAAGAGGTTTTATATGGAAAATGGGCATATAAGACTTCAGCCGGAGAATCCATCTATGTCTCCTATTATTGTGGAAAAATGTACTGTGTTAGGCATTGTCACGGGGCTTTTCAGAAAGTTTTGAAGGCTAGGCTATACAACAAATTTAAATTAATAATAATTCGGAGTTGATTATATGTACGGTTTTTTTCGTGCGGGAGCAGCTGTGCCAAAGCTTAAGGTAGCTGACTGCGAGTACAATAGAGAACAAATCCTGGAAATTGTTTTTAAAGCGGAAAAGGAAAATTTAAGGGCTGTTGTGTTTCCTGAACTTTCATTAAGCGCTTATACATGCGGTGATTTATTTTTTCAGAATACGCTTATTAAAGCATGTGAAGAGTCACTTGGCATAATAGCTGAAAAGACAGCTGAAATTGATATGTTTATTATTCTTGGATTGCCAGTAGCTGTCGGCAGCAGTTTATTTAACTGTGCCGCTGTACTTTACATGGGCAAAATATTAGGACTTATACCAAAAACTTATGTACCAAATTATGGCGAGTTTTATGAAAAAAGGTGGTTTGCGTCAGCAAGGGAAGCAGTAGCTGACGAAATAGATTTGTGTTCGCAGAGGGTGCCTGTAAAGGCAAACATGCTTTTTAGGGATACCAAAAGGCCGGAGTATACATTTGGAGTGGAAATCTGTGAGGATTTGTGGGGAACAATACCACCATCATCGTTCCATGCTCTGAAAGGCGCCACTGTTATATTTAATCTTTCGGCAAGCAATGAGCTTGCGTCCAAAAACGAATACAGAAAAGGACTTATATCAAAACAATCAGCGGCCGCTATATGCGGGTATGTTTATTCATCGGCGGGTGAAGGCGAGTCTTCTCAGGATGTGGTTTTCAGCGGACATGCCGTTATATGCGAAAATGGTTCGCTTTTGAGTGAAAATAAACGCTTTTTATTTGAAAATCAGCTGATATATTCAGATATAGATGTTGATAAAATCATCAGTGACAGGCAAAAAAACACAAGCTTTTCTTTGGAGGGATTTGAAAATTACTGTTCAGAGTATCTGTTTGTGGACATAAATATGACAGAGTGGAAGGAAGAAAGGCTTTACAGACATATTGACAGAATGCCTTTTGTTCCGGGTAACGGCAGCAAGCTTTTTGAAAGATGTGAGGATATTTTTAATATTCAGGTTTCGGGGCTTGCAAAGAGGGTTAGGCATACAAACGCAGAATCACTGGTAATCGGAATATCTGGAGGGCTGGACTCTACCCTTGCGCTTCTTGCTGCTGTTAAAACATGTGATTACTTAGGTGTTGACAGAAAAAAGGTTCTTGGAGTAACAATGCCGGGGTTTGGAACAACTGACAGAACATACAATAACGCAGTTAATTTAATGAAATCACTTGGTGTTACAATGTCTGAAATTTCAATAAAAGAAGCCTCCATACTTCATTTTAATGATATAGGACATGACATTAATGTTCGAGATACAACTTATGAAAATACACAGGCAAGAGAAAGGACGCAAATCCTCATGGATTTAGCGAACAAGCATGGAGGGCTGGTAATAGGCACAGGCGATTTGTCTGAGCTTGCTCTTGGTTGGGCAACATATAATGGCGACCATATGTCTATGTATGGCATTAATTCAGGCGTGCCTAAAACACTGGTGCGTGTGCTCGTAAGATATGTGGCGGAGAATGGATTAATTGACGATTATTCTAAATCAATATTGATGGATATACTTGATACTCCGGTAAGCCCTGAGCTTTTGCCTCCGGATGACAAAGGGGAGATAAACCAGAAAACTGAGGATATAGTGGGGCCATATGAGCTTCATGATTTCTTTTTATATTATATAGTACGGTTTGGATTTTCTCCGGCTAAAATATTGTTTCTGGCAGAAGAAGCTTTTAATGGGGAGTATGACAGAAAGACAATTTTAAAATGGCTGAAAAATTTTTATAGAAGATTTTTCTCACAGCAATTTAAAAGGTCATGTATTCCAGACGGGCCGAAGGTAGGTACTATTAACCTGTCGCCGAGAGGGGATTGGAGAATGCCAAGTGATGCTGTAAGCAGGTTGTGGCTAAAGGAGCTTGAAATTATTTAAATAAACAATTTTGTTTTAGGCCGCCATAAGCTGACTTGTGGTGGCCTAAAACAAAGAAGCATACAGGGATTTAAAAAGCATACAGAGTTTAATAAAAGCGTGTAAATAAAGAAAAATAAAAAAGTCGAAAAAAGTTTTAAAAAAGGTATTGACAAAACGTGAGAAAGGAGTATAATAACTAACTGTTGCTGCGAAAAACGCACGGGAGTGCGGGGGCAGCAAAAGGCCGGATAAAGAGGCAGGAACAGCTCGAAAAA
>JALIFM010000003.1 GCA_022867625.1 Lachnospiraceae bacterium NSJ-143 | reverse complement strand
CGCCGCCAGCGTTCATCCTGAGCCAGGATCAAACTCTCAAATTAAAGTTTGTCTCTCTCAGTCATTTTACTGACTCTTTTTTTGCTTCTCTTTTTACTCTTGTAATTCTTCTTATCCTTTCGGATAATTGAATTGACTTGGGTTTTGGTTTTTTTCAACTGTTCAGTTTTCAAGGTTCAATGTCTTTCCTTTTTCGCTTCCCGCTCTCGCCGTCAGCATTTAATATCTTACCACAGCTTTCCATGTCTGTCAAGAACTTTTTTATTTATTTTTTCAAACTCTTTTCAATACATTTACTTTGCTGTTTTGTTCTTCCGTGTTTTCCGGTGAACAAGATAGTATTATACTCCTTTCACAGAAAAAGTCAACACTTTTTTAAAACTTTTTTCGACTTTTTTCAACTTTCTTTTTTTATGGCATATTTAGATAAAATCAGTGTCAATAATCCATATATAGTATTAATCAATCTCTGCTTTATCTTTCAGCTGCTTAAGTATGTAAGCAGATGACTATAAACAGGCGATTATTTTTTATATATAAGGAAGAAACATGTGCCATTTTTTATTTTCGACTTTTCTGCCCTTAACTTTGCCTGTTTAATAAAGATATTGTTTAAATTAAGAATTTAAAATATCTATTCGTTTTTTTGCTTAATATACCTTATATTCTCTTAAACCACAAGTATTTATTCATTTTAAATTTATATTTATAAAAAATCCACTTTACTATTGCCCAAAATTAAACTGCCGCCCTGTCAGTACTGCTTATTTTTTATTAATGACCAAATTTATTTAATATTTTTTTCGTTGCATAATTACACAAAACCTTGTAATATATTATCACAGCGGTCAATTAATCTCTTTTGTTTTGTATTGAAAGATAAACTATTTACAGAAAGCAATATGTTTTTTTGCAGTTTGGGCCGCAGCAGTCTGCATATTATTTTTAAGGAGGTAAAAATATGAACATTCCTGACTGGAAGGAAATATACGCTTCCAAAATTGTTACGGCTAAGGAAGCCATAAGCTACATTAAAAGCGGAGACCGTGTGGTAACGGGCCACGCCGCCGCAGAACCTACATATCTTATAGATACCCTTGTAGAAAACTATGAGATGTATGAGAATGTTGAAATATGCCATCTCGTATCCCTTGGCGAGGGCAAGTATACAAGGCCGGAAATGAAAGGCCATTTTGTTTTCAACGGTTTTTTTGTAAGCGACTGCACCAGAGAAGCCGTAAACAACGGCTCAGGCAATTACACACCGGGCTTCTTCCACGAGGTTCCAAAGCTTTTCAGGACCGAGCTTCCTGTTGACGTAGCACTTGTTATGGTAAGCCGCCCTGATAAGCACGGCTTCTGCTCATTCGGCACCTCCAGCGACTATACAAAGCCTGCCGCAGACTGCGCAAGGATTGTAATTGCCCAGATAAACGAGTATATGCCACGTACCTTCGGCGGAAACCTCATACATGTCCGCGATATAGACTTTATTGTTGAGCATTCAGAGCCTATACTTGAGATGCAGCCTGCAAAAATAGGCATACTTGAAAACAAAATCGGAAAATACTGCTCCTCCCTCATAAAGGACGGCGACTGCCTGCAGCTGGGTATCGGTTCCATACCCGAATCAGTACTTACATTCCTCTGGGATAAAAAGAACCTCGGACTTCACACCGAAATGGCCTCAGACGGCATAATAGACCTTATGCTGGCAGGAATTATAAACAATAAGAACAAGCAGGTTGAGCCGGGCAGAAGCGTCATAACCTTCGTTATGGGAACACAGAGACTTTACGACTTTATAGATGATAACCCTGAAATATCAATGAACCCTGTTGACTTTGTAAATGACCCTACAATTATATCCCAGAACGATAATGTAGTGTCAATAAACAGCTGTATACAGATTGACCTTATGGGCCAGGTTGTCAGCGAAAGCATAGGCCTTAAGCAGTACAGCGGTGTTGGCGGTCAGGTAGACTTTGTACGCGGTGCCGCAATGAGCAGGGGCGGAAGAAGCATTATAGCCATGCTGTCAACTGCCGCAGGCGGAAAGGTGAGCCGTATTGTTCCTTTCCTTGACCAGGGCGCGGCAGTAACAACTTCAAGAAACGACGTACATTATGTTATAACCGAATACGGCATTGCTCTTCTCAAAGGAAAAAGCCTCAGAGAAAGGGCAAAAGCGCTTATAAAAATAGCCCACCCTAATTTCCGTGATGAGCTGAGAGAAGAATATCAGAGGAGATTTTTTGAGCCTTACGAGTAAAGGCGGAATCAAGAGGTACATATATGGATAACACAAACAGCAGCATGGGATTTAATAACAATGACAATAGCTTTTACCAGAACTCCGAGTCCGCTAACAAGCAGATAAACTATAATACAAACTACAATACAAACTATAACAAAAATTCCGGAAAAAACGGCTGCCTTATAGCTGCGGCTGTTACCGGCGGAGTGCTCCTTATTATAGCTGTAGGCATAATACTGCTTTTAGCGTTTATATTCTCTCTGGCTGCCGGAGCTGTAGGAAGCGCCGTTTCAACAATCGACAGCGGCAGGGCGTCATCGTCGTACTATACCGATGGTGATTACGTTGAAACTCTGTATTTTGAGGGTACATTAATAGACAACGGTTCCTATTATTCGTCAGGCTATAACCACCAGTGGACACTTGATGAGATAGACGCCTTAATTGATGACGATTACAACAAGGGCCTTATCCTCTATCTTGATTCACCAGGAGGCGGCACATACGAAAGTGACGAGATGTACCAGAAGATAATGAAATATAAGGACACTACAGGCAGGCCAGTATACGCCTACATGGGCAAGCAGGCTACAAGCGGAGCGCTCTACATAGCTATGGCAGCCGATAAGATTTATGCCAGCCGTATGACGCTTACAGGCTCAATAGGCGTTATAATGTCCAACTATGATTTAAGCGGCCTTATGGAAAAGCTTGGCATACAGGAAAACAATGTAAAGAGCGGCCCGAACAAAGACATGTTTGGCTCTACGGGCTATACTGACGAACAGAAAAATATCCTTCAGTCTATAATTGATGAAAACTACAATATATTTGTAAATGTTGTGGCGGAATCAAGGGGAATGTCCTTTGACGAGGCAAAGTCACTGGCTGACGGCAGAGTATACTCCGCCATTCAGGCTCAGAAGGCCGGGCTTATAGATTATATATCAAACTATGACAAATTTATGGAAAGCATGTATGATATATCGGCATTTGCTGACTGCAGCTTTGTAGAAAACCGCAACGAAAGCTACTCGATTATTGATAAACTCCTCTCATCAGCCAAAGACGCCAACAGGTCCGAATCTGATGCTGAGCTTTACAGTATATTTGAGAAAAAGAACGAGTCGCCATTCAATTACATATATGAAAACTGAATAAATACAAAGCGCCTGATTATATTTCAGGCGCTTTCTCAGTTCCGGCAGCTCCTGTAAACTACATTATGCTGTTTCTTCTTTCAAGCAGCACTGTATCCTGCCATACTCCAAATTTATCCTTGGCTATTTTTTCTCTGTAGCCTATTTCTCTGAAACCGCATTTTTTAAGCATATTGATGCTTGCAGGATTGTTGGCAAACACCACTGCAAATATGCACCAGTAGCCTTTTTTCTCGCTTTCCGCCGCCAGGTAACTCACAAGCCTCGTACCTATTCCCATACCCCTGTAGCGCCTGTCAAAATACACACTCAGCTCCACAACGCCCCTGTACGGCTCCCTTACAGATGTAGGGCTAAGCGCGCAGAATCCAATAACCTTCCCATCAGCTAACGCCACATACCGGCAGTCCTTTAAATGGCCAGTATCCCAAACCGCATATTCAGGACATTTTCTGTGAAAAGTAAGGTTCTCGTTTTCAAGAGCCCAGCTGTAAATACTTTTTACATCGTCCCAGTCACCGCGCTCCATTTCCCTAATCTCAAAACCCATATTTCTTCCCCCCTGTGTTTTAAAGTCATAAAAATCGGCGCAGTATACCTGCGCCGAGTAATTTATTTGCCTTTATTTTTATCACTGCCCTCAGGCTTTTTGCTTGGGCAGTTTTTAACTGAACAGCCTGAACAGCTTCCGCCGCAGCCATTTTTCATATTCCTCTGCATTTTTCTTATTGAAGTAAAGAAAATAATAAAAACCAGCACTACAAGTGCAATATCATACCAGTGCAGATTAAATATATCCATTTTGAGCCTCCTTACAAAAGACCGATTATAAAACCGCCTATATTATACACCACAAAAGCGGCAAGCCATGCAGTAACTATCTGGAAAACAACAACACCCAGCGCAGCCGCCCCGCTGTTTAACTCACGCTTTACGGCCGATATGGCGGCTACACACGGAGTATACAGCAGTGAAAACGTAAGAAACGAAAAAGCCTGAATTGGCGTGAACATACTGCTCAGTGCCTCATTAAGCCCGGCCGTTCCGCCTGTAAGCACCGCGAACGTACTCACAACAGCTTCCTTGGCGCTGAAACCTGTTATCAGAGCCGTTGATGCCCGCCAGTCGTCAAAGCCAAGCGGCCTGAAAAAAGGCGCTATGCTTTTTCCTATAATAGCCATCATACTCTGTGAGCTGTCGGCGACAACATTAAACCTTGTGTCGAATGTCTGCAAAAACCATATGATAATTGTAGCCACAAATATTATGGTAAACGCCTTTACCAGAAAATCCCTTGCTTTGTCCCACATAAGCAGCACAACACTTTTAAAGCTCGGGAACCTATAGTTGGGCAGCTCCATTACAAACGGCACAGGGTTTCCTCTGAATACAGTAGTGTTGAACATGTATCCGCTTATAACCCCTGCCAGTATTCCCATAAGGTATAAAGCTATCATAACAAGAGGCTTGTATTTTGTAAAGAATACTTCTGTAAATAAAGCGTAAATAGGAAGCTTTGCAGAACAGCTCATAAACGGCACAAGCAGTATTGTCATTTTTCTGTCTCTTTCGCTTGCCAGTGTCCTTGCGCTCATAATAGCCGGAACAGAGCAGCCAAAGCCTATAAGCATAGGCACAAAGCTCCTGCCGGAAAGGCCAATCTTTCTTAAAAGCTTATCCATAACAAAGGCCACCCTTGCCATATATCCGCTGTCCTCAAGCATGGATAAAAAGAAAAACAGTGTTACAATAACAGGCAGAAAGCTCAGCACACTGCCTACGCCGGCAAACACCCCATCTATAACAAGTGAATGAACAACAGGGTTTATTCCGTAGGCTGTCAGTGCGCTGTCAGCAGTGCCTGTGACAAAGTTAATCACATATGTAAGAATACCGCTTAAAGCCGCCCCTACAACACCAAATGTCAGATAAAACATGAGCAGCATAATGCCTATAAATACAGGCATGGCAAAATACTTATTGGTAAGGACACTGTCTATTTTAACGCTCCTCATGTGAGCTTTGCTCTCACCTCTTTTTATTACCGTATCACGGCAGGCCTTCTCAATAAATGTATACCGCATATCTGCAAGTGCAGCCTCACGGTCTGTTCCAAGCTCCGACACCATCTCCGTCACGTTGTGCTCAACCATATCGACCTCGTTATCGGTAAGGCGCAGCATTTTTCTCATTGGCTCGTCGCCCTCTATAAGCTTTACGGCGGCAAACCTTGGCGAAACATTTACCCTGTCGGCATGGTCCTCTATAAGATGCGCTATGCCGTGTATGGCCCTGTGTACGGCGCCGGAACAGAAATCCTTGCGCTTTGGCCTCTGCTTTGTCTCGGCTATTTTCACAGCAAGCTCTATCAGGTCGTCAACACCCTCGTTTTTATATGCCGATATGGGCACTATAGACACACCGAAAAATTCCTGTAGCTCCTTGATTTTTATTGAGTTGCCGTTAGAGCGCACTTCGTCCATCATATTCAGCGCCATAACCATAGGCATATCCAGCTCTATAAGCTGCATGCTCAGGTAAAGGTTACGCTCAATATTGGTGGCGTCAAGTATATTTATTATACAGTCGGGCCTGTCCTTTATAAGAAAATCACGTGTTACAATCTCTTCACTTGTATAGGGCGAAAGGGAATATATTCCCGGCAAATCCACCACAAAACAGTCCTCATGGCCTCTTATAACCCCCTCCTTCTTGTCCACAGTAACCCCCGGAAAATTTCCGACATGCTGGTTTGAGCCTGTGAGCTGATTAAAAAGCGTTGTCTTGCCGCAGTTCTGGTTTCCTCCTAGAGCAAATATCATTTATTTTCCTCCCCTGACACCTCAATCTTTTTGGCGTCCTCAATCCTGATAGTAAGCTCGTACCCCCGCAGATGTATTTCAATAGGGTCGCCCATAGGGGCAACCTTCCTGACCATAACAACAGTTTTGGGCGTAATGCCCATATCAAGCAGTCTGCGTCTTAAAGCTCCCTGTCCGTTTACTGCCGTAACAGTAAAATTAACGCCTATTGGGCATTGGTCCAAAGTCATAAAAATACCTCCGATAATTTATATTAACAAAAGATAACAAAAATTATTATCAATTACCAAGTACTAATTGTATATCCGGCAAATATCTTTGTCAACAAATGCAGGGTACTGTACATTTATATTAATAATATATTTAACAATACTTCTTAAGATGATATAATCAGAATAAGTTTAAGCAGCATTTATACACAGGGAGGATAAACATGCGCGAAATCAGTACACAAAAGATTACCGATGAAGTTAAAAAAATGTGTATATCGGCCAACTGCAACCTTAACCCCGATATATATTCAGCTCTTAATACAGCCCTTGAAACCGAGCCTTCGCCTGTAGGGTGCGAAATGCTACGGCAGCTGATACAAAACGCGGATATTGCCAGAACCGAAAATATCCCAATCTGTCAGGATACCGGCCTTGCCGTTGTGTTTGTTACAATAGGGCAGGAGGTGCATATATCCGGCGGCTTCCTGGAGGAGGCAATAAACGAGGGTGTGCGCCTAGGCTATAAAGAAGGATATCTGAGAAAATCCGTTGTTAAGGACCCGTTTATACGTGTGAACACAGGCGACAACACTCCGGCTGTAATACACTATAGCATAGTACCGGGAGACAGCCTTAAGATAGAAATAGCTCCAAAGGGTGCAGGCAGCGAGAACATGAGCAAAATATTTATGCTCAAGCCGGCTGACGGCATAGAAGGCGCTAAAAAAGCTGTAATAGGAGCTGTTGAAGCCGCAGGCCCAAACCCGTGCCCACCTATGATTATAGGCGTAGGCTGCGGAGGAAACTTTGAAAAAAGTGCGATGCTTGCCAAAAAGGCCCTTTTAAGGCCTGTAGGCAGCCACTCTCATATTCCTCATATACGCGATATGGAGGAGGAGCTTCTGGAAAAAATAAACCGAACAGGCATCGGCCCTCAGGGCCTTGGCGGCAAGACAACCGCGCTTGCCGTAAATATAGAGACCTGTGCCACACATATAGCCTGCATGCCTGTAGCCGTAAACATAAGCTGCCATGTGACAAGGCATGCTGTATATGAGTTTTAAGGAGGATTAAAAATGGAGATAAATATATCAGCGCCCCTTATAAAACAGGAGGCGGCAAAGCTGAGGGCAGGCGATATAGTTAAAATTACCGGAACTGTATATACCGCCAGAGACGCGGCACACAAAAGAATGATAGAGGACTTTGAAAAGACCGGCGTCTTCCCCTTTGATATGGAAAACGCTGTTATATACTACGCAGGGCCCGCACCGGCAAAGCCCGGCAGGCCAATAGGCCCGGCAGGCCCCACCACAAGCTACCGCATGGATTCATACGCTCCATTCCTTATGGACAGAGGCCAGACAGGCATGATAGGCAAGGGTTCAAGAAATTCTGCTGTTATTGAAGCCATGAAAAAGAACAAAGCAGTATATTTTGCTGCTACAGGCGGCGCGGCAGCGCTTATATCAAGCCATATCAAATCAGCCGAAGTGATTGCCTATGATGATTTGGGCGCTGAGGCTGTAAGAAAGCTTTATGTCGAGGACTTCCCGGCTATTGTCGTTATTGACTCGGAGGGAAACAATTTATATGAGACTCAGAAGGCTAAGTACAGGACTTTGTAATATATTCGTATTTTTGCTGCTGACTTTGGTTTTTTCACTTACAGCATGCGGCAGCACAAATAAAACCAAAACCGATATTTCCCAAAGCGCTTCCTTAGAACAGACAGATGAGCAGCCGGAGTCTGAACCCGAACCTCCGCCAGAGCCTGTTGTAAAAACAGCGCTTATAAACTTTACCGGAGACCTTATGGTTCACAGCTACCAGTATGAGGAATCATACGACAGTGACTCAGGGACATACGAGTTTGACCATAACTTTGCTGCGGTAAAAAAATATTTTGACAAAGCTGACTACACAGTTGGAAACCTTGAGACAGTTCTGGGCGGAGATGAGATAGGCCCAAGGGATTTTCCATGCTTCAACACTCCGGACAGCTTTGCCTATGCTGCAAAGGACGCCGGCTTTGACTTTCTTACAACGGCAAACAACCACTGCGCCGACCAGGGCACACAGGCGCTTTGCCGTACACTTGATATACTTGACTCAGCAGGCATAGCCCATACCGGCACCAGCCGCTCACAGGAAGAAAGAGATAAAATAAATATAACAGACATAAACGGAATTAAGTTTATTTTCCTGTCGTACACTTACGGCACAAACGGCATGCGCTACCAGAACCCATACAACGTAAACCTGCTTGAAGAGAGCCTTGCTGTAAGCGACATAAAAAAAGCAAAGAGCCTTAACCCGGATTTTATTGTGGTAATGCCGCACATGGGCACTGAATATCAGACATATCCAAATGACAATCAGAAAATGTGGGCGGACTTAATGTTTAACGCCGGAGCTGATATAATTGTGGCAAGCCACCCGCATGTGCTTCAGCCCATGGAAATGCGTGAGATAACAAACCCGGACGGCTCAAAAAGGACCGGTTATATAATGTACTCTATGGGAAACTTTATCTCATCTCAGACTACACCGCCAAGGAATGCCAGCATAATACTAAACATGGCTGTAAGAAAGGTAGACGAAAACCCTGCTGAGATAACCGAAATATCCTTTATACCAATATGGACACAGTTCAGAAACGCCTCAAACGTAAACGACTTTGTAGTAAGGAGCGTATACGACGTACTCACAGACACTGACAGACAGGCCAAATACAGGCCAAAGGATTTATCTCGTGTAAATGATATACATTATGAAACAACAGCTCTGTTATTAAACCGTGATATACCTCTTGACAATATACAGGAGGAATATATATTTTATGAGAAGTCCTACGGGCTTAATGAGGATTAGGAGGTCACAAATGCTTAAAGGAATATGTGTAAACTCAGGCAACATTGAAAAGGCTGCTCAGGCTGGTTTTGACTATATAATACTGCCCGGCTTTGAGATAGCTGCTATGGACGAAAGCGAATTTGACAGCGTGTGCCGCAGGGTATGGCAAACCGACATACCGGTAGCAGGCTACAACGCATACTGCAAAGACAGCCTTCCTATAGTTGGAGACGATTTCGACCCTGAAAAGACAACCCGGTACGCGCACCTTCTCTGTGAGCGCGGACACCGGCTGGGAATAAAAAACATAGGCATAGGCGCACCTCTTGCCCGCAGACTTCCTGATGGCTATGACATTAAAAAGGCATACGCTCAAGGAAAAAAATTTATTGAGCTTACCGCCTCAGAGGCCGAAAAATACAACTTCAATGTTCTGGTTGAAGGCCTGCACAAAAACTGCTGCAACTTTATAAACTACCTTCCTGAGGCATACCAGCTTATGCAGGATATAAACCGCCATAACGTAAAGATGGTTGTAGACTTTTACCATATGCAGGTAAACGGCGAGGACTTTGAAAGCGCCCTTGGATTCCTTGATTACTGCGGCGATATCCATATAAGCGGCTGTGACGAAAACCTTGCCAGACCTTTTGTAAGTGAAATGGATTCTGAAATGCTGAAAAAAATCGCCTCTGTACTTAAAAAAGGCGGATACAGTACTTCTGTCAGCCTCGAAAGCGATATGCCAAAAGACGGCTTCGATGACAAGGCCAAAAAAGCTTACAAAGCGATAAACAGATATTTTGTATAACCAGCAAAAACTTATAAGCCGCCTTCAGTGCAGGGCGGCTTTTTTAATCAATCAGATGTAAAAAGTATTTGACATTTATAATCTTCCGGCTTATACTGAATATGTAAAAACTATTTGACATTTCGGGAGGTGTAACTATGCACCATATGTTTGGTTTTATGTTTGTCTTTTTTATGCTCATGTCGCTGAGCATTATACTTATTGTATTCATGCTTTTTTCTCTCAGCAGAAATGGCGACGAGCGCAGAAAGATGATACTTTCAAAGGCGTGCTCTTCAACATTCTATATTATGGTTGGCATGCTCGTACTTGACATAATATATCAGTTCATTTCTTTTGGGGCAGGCAGACATGGCGCTTACAGAGGTTTTAACCCATTTATAACCCTCTGCGTTCTTGCGGTTGTATATACCATTAACCTTATATATTTTAAAAAGAAATATGGTGACTGATATGCAAAACAATATAAGGGAATTGAGAAAATCAATGGATATTTCCCAAGATGAGCTGGCTAAAAAGTGCGGCGTCTCACGCCAGACAATAAACGCCATAGAAAACAACAAGTACGACCCAACACTCTCTCTTGCCTTCTCGTTGGCAAGGGAGCTTAAAACAACAGTTGACTCTCTTTTTGAGCAATAAAAAAGGCGCCTTAAAACAGGTACCTTTTTTTGCTTTATATTGCTCATACTATAGGCTTTCTGGCAGCAGTCCCAGCCTTTCTTGGGTAAGCCTTTGGAGAAGGCTTTATCTTTTTTACAACAACTGCCGAATGTGTTATATCGCTGTGCGGTATTTCAATCTTTATAACCTCTTCTATCTTTCCGCCAAGCACACCAACAGCCTTTTGGGCTTCCTCAAGCTCCTCTGCTACATCCGGACCCTTGAGTGATATAAAATACCCGCCAACAGTTACAAATGGCATACAGTACTCAGCAAGTATATTGAGTCTTGCTACAGCACGGCTTACACAGTAGTCAAACTTTTCCCTGAGTGTGGCGTCCATGCCACCGTCTTCAGCACGGGAGTGAACACACCGCATATCATTTAATTTGAGCTGTTTTTTAACTTCCTCAAGAAAATTAATCCGCTTGTTCAGTGAATCCAGAAGTGTCACCTCAAGACCGGGGCAGGCAATTTTAAGCGGTATTCCGGGAAACCCAGCCCCTGTGCCCACATCAATAAGTGTTGCTTTCTTTTTTTTCATTATTGGCAGAACAGATATGCTGTCTGCAAAATGCTTTACAGCTATGCCTTCATCGTCTGTTATTGCCGTAAGGTTTATTTTTTCGTTCCACTCAAGCAGAAGCCGTTTATACAGCTCAAACCTGTCAAGCTGGCACTCGTCCAGCTCAATACCCATGTCGGCGGCGCACATTTTTAAAAGTCCGCAGAACTTATTGCTGTCCATCAAAATTTTCCCCGCCTTCCTTTTCCTCTCTTTTGAGCTGCTCAAGGTATATCATAAGCACAGAAATATCCGCAGGCGAAACACCGGCAATCCTGAAGGCGTGACCTATATTCAGAGGCTTTATATCATTCAGCTTCTGGGCAGCCTCAATCCTTAATCCCCTGATTTGTGAATAGTCAATGTCTTCCGGCAGGAGCCTGTTTTCCAGCTTTTTAAACTCCTTAACCTGGCTCAGCTGCTGCTTTATATAGCCCTCATATTTTATCTGTATTGCCGCCTCATGTGCCGCCTCGGCGTCTATTTCAGGCCTTCCGGTATCAATCTCAGCCAGTGAATCATAGTTGAGCTCAGGCCTCTTTAAAAGCTCAGAAAGCCGGACGCCGGATTTAAGCGGAGTACTGCCGTGGATTATAAGAAACTCCTGTATTTCCGGCTTTGGCCCTACTGTAACCGACCTTATACGCTCCTTTTCCTCCTCAATAAGCCTCTGCTTTTCAAGAAACCTTTTATACCTCTCCTCTGAAATAAGGCCAACCTCATACCCAATAGGGGTAAGCCTCTCATCGGCATTGTCCTGCCTCAAAAGCAGCCTGTACTCAGCGCGTGAGGTCATCATTCTGTACGGCTCACGGCTTCCCTTTGTGACTATATCGTCTATAAGAACGCCTATGTAAGCGTCTGAGCGGCAGAGTATAACCGGCTCCTTTTTCTGTATCATTCTGGCGGCATTTATGCCGGCTATAAGCCCCTGCGCCGCCGCCTCCTCATAGCCGCTTGTGCCGTTAAACTGACCGGCTCCAAAAAGGCCCTTTATATTTTTAAACTCAAGGCTCAGCTTGAGCTGTGTGGCGTCTATACAGTCGTATTCTATAGCATAGGCTGTCCTCATAAACTCGCAGTTTTCAAGCCCGGGTACAGTACGGTAAAGGGCCACCTGCACCTCCTCCGGCAGCGATGAGCTCATACCCTGCACATACAGCTCGTTTGTGTTTTCCCCCTCAGGCTCAATAAATATCTGGTGTCTTTCCTTGTCAGAAAACCTTACAACCTTGTCCTCTATAGAAGGGCAGTACCTTGGGCCGGTACCCTCTATTACGCCTGCGTAAAGCGGTGAGCGGTGCAGGTTATTCCTTATTATCTCATGAGTGTCATTGTTTGTATATGTAAGGTAGCACTCAATCTGCTCCCTTTTTATATCCTCGGCAGTATCCTCAAATGAAAACGGCACTATGTCCTCATCGCCGTACTGAGGTGTCATTTTAGAAAAATCTACAGTTTTTCTGTCAATCCTTGCCGGTGTTCCGGTCTTAAACCTGTAAAGCCTTATTCCCAAATCCATAAGACTCCGGCTCAGCTCCGTTGAAGCTTTAAGGCCGTTTGGACCAGACTGTATTATCGTTTCACCGTAAAGGCAGCGCGCTTTTAAGTATGTGCCTGTTGAAAGTATAACCGCCTTTGCCCTGTATACAGCTCCGGAGGAAGTCTCAACACCGGTTACAACACCGTTTTCGGCAAGCACCCCCGTTACCTCAGCCTGCTTAATTTTAAGGTTTGGTGTTTCCTCCAGAACCCTTTTCATTTCTTCCTTATACCTGTTTTTGTCAGCCTGAGCCCTTAAGGAATAAACTGCCGGCCCTTTGCTGGTATTAAGCATTTTTATCTGAATATAAGTCTTATCTATATTTTTGCCCATCTCGCCGCCAAGGGCGTCAATCTCGCGCACAAGGTGGCCCTTAGAACTTCCGCCTATAGAAGGGTTGCAGGGCATCATGGCTATCGAGTCAAGGTTTATAGAAAACAGAATAGTACTCAGCCCGAGCCTTGCGGCCGCAAGAGCCGCTTCGCAGCCGGCGTGGCCCGCTCCCACAACAACAACATCGCATTCATCGGCTGTATATGTCATTTTATCACTCATTTTTATTATCTCCTGTTATTTGCCGAGACAGAATTTTTCAAAAATCCTGTTTATAATATCCTCCATAAGACTTTCGCCGGTTATCTCGCCAAGAAAGCCTATAGCCTCCGATATATCCATTGAAACAAAATCCTCCGGCATTCTCACAGCTATTGTATCAAGCGCCTTTTTAAGAGAGCGCTCCGCGCTTTCAAGGGAATCCCTGTGCCGTACATTGCTTACAAGCACACCGTCTCCTGCCTGGATATCTCCGCCTGTAAGTATTTCCTCCAGCCTTTTTAAAAGCCTGTCCGTACCTGTCTTTTCTTTGACCGAAAGCTCAAGCAGATTTTCTCTGCCTATGCTCTGCTCTATTAAATTTTTGTCGGCAGCGTTAGAAAGGTCGGTTTTATTTATTATCACAATATATTTTCTGCCCTTTAAAAATTCCATGAGCTTCAAATCATCACTGTCAAGCTCTCTTGATGAATCCAGCATAAGCAGTATAAGGTCAGCGTTTTCAGCCATTTTTACAGACCTCTCAACACCGATTTTCTCAACAAGGTCGTCTGTCTGCCTCACACCAGCCGTATCGGTTATTCTTACAGGTATGCCCGCTATATTCAGGTATTCCTCCACTGTATCCCTTGTGGTTCCAGGTATATCGGTAACTATCGCCCTCTCCTCATCCAGAAGGAAATTTAAAAGGGAGCTTTTGCCCACATTGGGCTTGCCAAGTATTACAAGGCTTACACCGTCACGTACCATTTTTCCCATTTCCGCTGTTTTTAAAAGCTCGCCAATATCTTTAAGAGCATAACCAACTGTTTTATCAAGTGAGGAATAGGTCTCCTCCTCTATATCATGTTCAGGATAATCAATAGCCGCCTCAATTGTAGAAACAGCGTCCACAAGCCTTTCACGTATAGCCTTAACTCTGGCTGAAAGGCCGCCTGAAAGCTGGTTTACAGCGTTTTTCATTGAAAGCTCAGTTTTTGAGTTTATT
Organism: Lachnospiraceae bacterium NSJ-143; assembly: GCA_022867625.1. Classification (GTDB taxonomy): domain Bacteria; phylum Bacillota; class Clostridia; order Lachnospirales; family Anaerotignaceae; genus Neoanaerotignum_A. The sequence continues at coordinate 323,871 of JALIFM010000003.1, read as the reverse complement.
ATATCAATAACGGCTTCGGCCTGTGTCAGGTCAATCCTGCCGTTTAGAAAAGCCCTTTTTGTAAATTCGCCAGGCTCAGCAGCCCTGGCTCCAGCCCTTACGGCTTCCTCCATCACCCTTTTAACGGAGGCTGTTCCTCCATGACAGTTAATCTCTGCCACATCTTCCCGTGTATAGGAATTGGGGGCGCGCATAATGCTCACAAGCACTTCATCTATTTTTGTGCCGGACCCGTCAACAATATTCCCGTAGGTTATGGTATGGGTAGGCTTTTCTGAAAGCCTTTTGCCTGAGGCGCTCACAAATATTTTATCTACAAGCTCAACCGCACCCATACCGCTTACGCGGATAATGCCTATGCCGCCCGCTCCCGGCGGTGTCGAAGGCGCGGCTATTATATCATCAATATAAGCGGTTTTCAAAACCAACACATCCTTAATCAATATTAAGACCAGTACGAATAATACACATAATACACAAAAAAAGCCTGATTTTCAAGGCTTATAATCTGAAAATCAGGCTTAAATCCATCATTTTACTTAAGTGCTATAACAACGTTCCTGTAAGGCTCCTCACCTTCAGAATATGTAGTAACATACTTGTTGTTCTGAAGGCTTGAGTGTATTATCCTTCTCTCATAAGGATTCATAGGCTCAAGAACAACTTTTTTGCCGGTCTGCTTAACCTTTTTGGCAAGGTTATAGGCAAGCGACTCAAGTGTTTCCTTCCTTCTCTGGCGGTAGTTTTCAGTATCTATTGTTATTGAAAGATAAGGCGCGTTCCCCTTATTTACAACAAGGTTTACAAGATACTGTATAGAGTCGAGTGTCTGTCCCCGTTTTCCGATAAGTATTCCCATATCACTGCCGGAAAGGTTTACAAGAAGCTGCTTGTCTCTAAGCTCAGTCTCAATATTTACTATAATCCCCATTGCCACGAACATCTCACGAAGAAACTCCTTTGCCACTCTTTCAGGGTTAAACTTTACAGAAGCCCTAATCACGGCATCCTTTGAGCCAAACCCCAAAAACCCCTTTGTGGCCTTTTCAATAACCTCTATTTCGAGTTCGTCGGCCGATGCTGCGCCAAGCTGGCGAACAGCCTCGTTAACAGCCATTTCTTCCGTTTTGGCAGCAACCTGAATTTCACGCATTACTTCCCTGCCTCCTCAAGTTTTTTATCATGTCTTTTAAGAGCCTTTGTTATAAGTACTGTCTGGCCGGCCTGAAGGAGGTTGCTTACAGTCCAGTAAACACCAAGTCCCGCAGGAAGGTTTATTGTCATAACGCCCATCATAATAGGCATCATATAATTCATTATTTTCATTGACTGCATAGTCGGGTCCTGCTGGCCTGCCGGAGACTGCGCTCCTGAGTTTCTTGTGAGGGCGTATGTCTGTATAAATGTTGTGGCACCGGCCGCTACTGGTATTATTATACCCGGAAAACTTAAGCCGGGCCTTGTTACCATGCTGACGCCAAGGAAATACTCCATCTCGTTTTTAACTGTAAGCAGCGGCGATATCTGGTCGGCAAAGCTTCCTATGGCAGCTGTAAAAGTATTCCAGTCAGCTACTGTAAGCTGGCTTATAAGGTTTTTTATATCGGCAGCCTGGGCGACATCAACTGTCAGCTTGTGCTGAATTATAATATCTGAAAGCGCAGAAAGCCTTGTGTCAACAGGTATATTCATTATTACATTTGTTATGGCGTCGTAGTTCTGGCCCACAACATCAACATACACATATGCCTGCTGGAAAATATAGAATAAGGCGTAAAGTATAGGCAGCTGTATAAGCAGAGGAAGACAGCCCCCAAGCATGCTTACGTTGTTGTCCTTCTGGATTTTCTGCATTTCCAGAGACATTCTCTGCTGGCTTTCCATATCCTTTTTGCCTTCATATTTCTTTCTTATTTTAAGCAGCTCCGGCTGTATTTTCTGCATGGCTATAGTCGATTTCTGCTGTTTTACAATCAAAGGTGTAAATATGAGCTTAACAATAACAGTAAAAAGTATAATAGCTATACCAAGCGCGTTTACCGGGCTTATTGAATAGATAAAATTAAACAGCGCATTATAAACTGTTCCGAGCAGTGCAGCTATAGGCCCAACTATCATTCCGGGCGTTCTTACCGCAAGTAATGCAAAAGATGTAAACAAATCAAAATCCCCCTCAATTAAAAAGTTTTTACGGCACAGGGTCATATCCGCCCTTATGGAACGGATGGCATTTTAAAATTCTCCTTATGCCAAGCAGGCCGCCCTTTAAAATACCGTATTTGGTTACAGCCTCATACATATACTGCGAACATGTAGGAGTAAACCTGCAGCACGGGCCAAAATGCGGCGATATACAAGCTTGATAAAACCTAATCAGAAAAAGAAGTATCTTTTTAACCATGTTATCAGACTTCTTTCATTAAATACAGATAAAAGTACGGACAAGTTACCTAATTAAAAATCATGCCTTTGTCAGGAATCCTCTTTCAGCAGTCCATGCTTTTTAATAAGGCTTAAAAGAGCTTTATTTATATCCCTGTAATCGGCGCCGTTTGAGGCAACCCTGGCGATTACAACAATATCGTATCCGCTTTGGATTTCATTTTCCATCAGTCTGTAGCTCTCTTTAATAAGCCTTGTAACTCGGCTTCTTACGACACTCTTTCCCACCTTTTTGCTTACGCTAATGCCAAGGCGATTTGTATCGGTATATTTCCTGTTCTTGATAACATACATCACAAGAAGCCGGTTTGCCAGTGATTTTCCCTTGTTATACACAAACCTGAACTGAAAGTTTTTTTTAATGGACTGTGTAAATTTCAATTTATCACAACCTTAACGCTTTAAATGGCCGTCTCTGTCAGGCTCACAGCAAACTGCTCTGCCTGACCATCGGCTTTAAAAATTAAAAGGCCACTATCCGCGGCCCGTAAATACAAAGTATTTGATTTAATTATGCAGATAATACTTTTCTTCCTTTTCTTCTTCTCGCAGCGAGAACTTTTCTGCCGTTAGATGTAGCCATTCTTTTTCTGAAGCCGTGAACTTTGCTTCTCTGTCTTTTTTTAGGCTGAAATGTCATCTTCATTATTACGCACCTCCTTAGCTTACTTTTTTGCGCCTGTCCTGCACAAAAGCACTGCTACTATTATAATAAATAAAATCCCACCCGTCAAGAAAATTAATTGAAAATAAAGGCTTATTTTGTGCACAATCAATACTTTTATTAACATTTTTATTTATGAACATCTTAACTTACATATATAGGCACAATATGGCGATTATACACATTATATTGTTTTGTTAATAATTTTGCCAAAAAATATCTCCACAGCCAAAACACTTATATTGTTGATAAGCTGAGCAATTTTTGTTATATTATAGTGGATAACTTATGTGTGCAGACAAAAACTGCACAAATACGCAAATAATTAAACTAAACTTTTTAATTGATGACCACTGTGCCCGATAAATGGGCTTATGCAGTATTAAATACTGAACATCAAATATGTGGATTTTTAGTGTTGATTTTTGTTGAAAAGTGGATAACATATATATGCGGCGCTCAAAGGCACTCTATATATTGATTTTAGGTCCATATAACAACTAAATAGTCAATATTTTTCCAAAAAGTTATCCACAAGTTGTGCACAACATTGTTGATAACTTCTAAAAATCATATTTGTTAACTTTTAAAATTATTAAAAAGCGTTTAATAATGTAATATATATTTACATAATACAGGTGATTTTATCAATCAAAATGCTTATTTAATTTCCACATCGCTTATTGCTTTGCCTGACCTTGCGCAGGCAGAAATAAAAACAGGAGGAAAAAATGGAAGAACTTTACCTAGGATGGCAGAAGGCCCTGTCGCTTATAGAAAAAAACCTTGAGGACCCTATAAGCTTCAACACATGGATAAAGCCTCTTAAAATCCATGTATGTGACGGAAAGGACCTTGTACTTAAAGCTGAAAATGACTTCAGCAAAACACAGGTTGAAAACAAATACCTCAGTCTTATAAAAAACGCTCTTATAGAGGTTATGCATATAGACTACAATATTATGCTCATAGGCTCCTCAAACTTATCGTCTCTTAACGCTCAGCACCCAAAGGCGTCTGACCCCATAGCGGCGGCCAATCTCAACCCAAAGTATGTTTTTGAGTCATTTGTTGTAGGCAACAGCAACCGCATGGCCCACGCGGCGTCTCTTGCAGTTGCCGAGGCTCCGGCAAGCGCCTACAATCCACTTTTTCTTTACGGAAACGTAGGTCTTGGAAAAACACACCTTATGCACTCAATAGCACACTATATACTTCAGAAAAAGCCTGACACAAAGGTTTTGTATGTCACAAGTGAAACTTTCACAAACGAGCTTATCAATTCTATAAGCACAAACAAAAATGAGGAATTCAGAAACAAATACAGAAATATTGACGTACTGCTTATAGACGACATACAGTTTATAGCCCAGAAGGAAAGGACTCAGGAAGAATTTTTCCACACATTCAATGCCCTTCACAGCAGCAGCAAACAGATAATAATATCCTCAGACCGTCCTCCAAAGGAAATTAAAACACTTGAAGAAAGGCTCAAAACGAGGTTTGAGTGGGGGCTTATAGCAGACATACAGCCGCCTGACTATGAGACAAGGATAGCCATACTCAGAAAAAAGGCCCGCCTTGACTCAATAGTAGTGCCTGACAGCGTAATGAACTACATAGCCAAATACATAGACACCAATATCCGTGAGCTTGAGGGTGCGCTTACAAGGATTGTGGCCTTTGCAAAGCTTACAAACCGCGAGGTGACAGTCGAGCTTGCCGAGGAGGCTATGAAGGATATTTTCGAGAGGGCTTCTGAAAACAAGATGACTACTGATTTTATTCAGGAAATAGTGGCCAATTATTATAAGATATCAGTAGCTGACCTTAAAGGAAGCAAAAAACCAAAAAGCATTGCATACCCAAGGCAGATAGGAATGTATCTTTCAAGAAAGCTCCTTGATATTTCCCTTTCAACAATAGGCGATGACTATGGCGGAAGAGACCACACAACGGTGCTTCACGCCTGCAACAAAATAGAAAGGGATTTGGAAAACGACCCAAACCTGTCAAACACACTGCTTGAGCTTGAAAAACGGATAAAGGGGCTGTAAATAACAGAATCTATATGTTATTTTTTTAACACAAGATATTTTTGTGTTAGATTCTCCTATTTTTCTAACATTTTTAAATATTTTTGTGTTATAAAACAGTCAACACAAGCATGTGGATTCTATGTTAAGCAATTGTTGATAACATCAGAAAAAATTATGTCATGTTAAGACTGTGGACAAGCGCCAAACAAGTGCATCACTTATATACATAATTATCCAGAAGGATTTTTACGCTTTTTTATGGCGATTTTGTACTTATCAACATCTTAACAGCCACTACTACTATTGTTACTAGAAAAAACTTATTTATCTATATACTGCACACAGAAAGGAGTTATTAACATATATGAAGTTAACATGTGACAAAGACTCTCTTACAGAAGGAATAAACATAGTTTCAAAGGCAGTAAGCTCAAGAACAACTCTCCCGGTACTGGAATGTATACTTCTTAATGCCTGCGATGGAAGTCTTACCCTTACGGCAAGTGACCTTGAAATTGGTATAAAAACTGCTCCAATAGAATCAAATGTTGAAATAGATGGTGCTGTTTGCATAGAAGCAAAACTTTTTTCTGAAATTATAAGAAAGCTTAATGGAGAATCTGTAACAATTTCCACAACTGAAAATGAAGCTGTTATCAAATGTGGCTTTTCCGAATTTACAGTTATGATACAGCCAGCTGAAGATTTTCCTGATATACCAGATGTACAGAGAGAAATTGGATATAAAATAAAGCAGTCACAGCTGAGGGATATGATTAACTCAACCATATTTTCTGTTGCGCTTGATGAGTCAAAGCCTTTCCTTACAGGAGAGCTTATGGAGTTTTTAAATGACCGAACAAATGTTGTGTCGGTTGACGGCTTCAGGATATCATATAAATCATGCGAAGCTCACAATGAGAATGAGACAAGGGTAATTGTTCCGGCTAAAACAATGAGGGAGATAAGCAGGATACTTTCAGGCGATGAGGAAAGTGAGACTGAAATTTTTATTACAGATAAGCACATTCTTTTCAGTATAAATGGGAACACAGTTGTATCAAGAACCATTGAGGGAGATTACATAAAATATGAGCAGACATTTACTGATGACTTTAAGACAAAAGTATTGTCAGAAAGGGCTCCGCTTATAGCTGCTCTTGAGAGGGCTTCTCTTATATCAAGGGATTCAAGAAAAATGCCTGTGAAACTTGAAATTGGAGGAGGAAAAACTGTAATTACCTCCCAAACAGAGATTGGAAAGGCCTATGAGGAAGTTGAAATGGCTACTGAAGGGGAGGAGCTTAAAATAGCCTTTAACCCAAGGTATCTTATAGATGCTCTTAAGGCTGTGGAGGACGAGCGGATTTCAATACAGTTCAACAGTCCTCTTGGACCATGTATTATTAAGCCTGAGGAAGGTACAATGTATAAATACCTTATTCTTCCTCTCAGAATGTAATGGGGTGTTTAATATGAAAGTTGTATCAATAAAAGATGAATATATAAAAATGAATCAGCTGATGAAGCTGTGTGGTTTTGTTGGCCAGGGTTCAGATGTAAAGTCTCTTATAGAGCAAAATAAAATAAGAATAAATGGAAATTCTGTTACTGAACTGAGAAAAAAGGTTTATCCGGGAGACATAGTAGCAGTAGAGGGATTTGAGGAAGTGTCTGTGGAGGTCAAAGACTGAGGACATGTATATTAAAGATATTTCTCTTTCTAACTTCAGAAATATTGCTGTTGCAAAAACATGCCTGGATAAGGGCGTAAATATTATTTATGGCCCCAATGCCAATGGAAAAACCAATTTTCTGGAATCAATATATATTTGTTCAACAGGCAGGAGTCACCGCACAAAAAATGACAGGGAGCTTGTGCGGTTCGGTGAAAATGAGGCCCATATAAGGGTGAATATACAAAATGAAAGTTCATCTGACCGCATAGACGCTCATATCAGGTCAAAAGACCGGAAGGGTATTGCTGTAAACGGTATACCGTTAAAAAAAAGCAGTGAGCTTTTCGGTACACTGTATACAGTTATATTCTCGCCTGAGGATTTATCGCTCATAAAGGATTCCCCTTCTCAGCGGAGGAGGTTTATTGATATTGAGCTCTGCCAGCTGAGCAGGGTGTACTGCCACAGCCTTCAGCAGTATATGAAGGTGCTCAAGCAAAGAAACAACCTGCTTAAGAATATCCAGAAGGACCATAGGCTTAAAGACACGCTTTTTGTGTGGGATAAACAGCTGGTGGAGTTTGGCACTAAAATAATACAATTCAGGGAAAAATTTGTAGCTGACCTCAGTGAAAAAGCCTCATTACGCCACAGACAGATAAGCTCCAGTATGGAGGAGCTTTCAATTATATATATGCCAAGCTCTGAAGGAAGCTCTTTTGAGGAAAAGCTGCTCTCATCAGTTGAAAGGGATATTTTTATGGGCTCAACCTCCCATGGGCCGCACAGGGATGATGCTGTTTTTAATATAAACGGGAATGATGTAAGAATTTATGGCTCTCAGGGACAGCAGAGGACTGCGGCGGTAAGCGCAAAGCTTGCAGAGATAGATATAATTAATGAGGAGGCTGGTATAAAACCCGTACTCCTGCTGGATGATGTTTTGTCGGAGCTTGATAAAAAACGCCAGCATATGCTTATGGACTGCATAAGTGAAATACAGACTATAATAACGTGTACTGGTATTGAGGACGCTGTTATGAGCTATGCAGGCAGAGCAGCTGTTTTTAATGTGGATAATGGTGTTATTAAAAGGGAAAAATAAAGCAGAAAATAATTGCCGGAATTTTGTTTCAGATAAGAAAAATAAATATGCTTTGTCAAAATAAAAAACTTAAACGAATAATACAGGCGTTTAAGTTTTTTATTGTTATATGGACTTTTTATATCTTTCAATGTCGTCGATTATTCTGAGCAAATACTCCTGCTGTGTTTTTGTATAGCAGCATAATTTTTCGTAAAGCTCATTCTTCTCCCCCACTTTTGTCGGGTCGTTTGTTGTACAGAGAAGATAATCAAGGCTTACATTAAAAAAGTCAGCTATTTTCTTTAAATCGTTGATAGAAGGCTCATTTCTTCCTGATTCATAGTTTGAAATAGCTGTGTAGCCATAGCCAAGTATATTGGCAAGCTGTGTCTGCGTGAGCTTTTTGCCGTTCACGTAATAGTTTTCTCTTAATAACTTTAATCTTTCACGGAATTCCATATTCAATCACCTGTAAAATAATCATAGTACTGCTATTATAAATTCATAAATTGTGTTATTAATTTATTATAACAATTAATATTCCAAATTTCAACACAAACTGGTCAATTATTTATTGTTTTTTTCTACATAAATCGACATATATCACATAACGAGCCAATATGTTATATTTTTTTACAATATGAATAAGAATGTTGATGCCGATATGTATATATTTTCGACATACAGCATCATTATATCAGCATTTGTGTCGCTTTATGTACTAAATTTGTATATGAATCAGTCTTTATAATATTCAGCTCGGATTATATAATGGTAAAGAGCGGAAAATATACGGAGGTGGTCTTAAATGCTGAATATAATAAAATTTTCTGATTTCCGCGGCAGAAAAAGCGTTAAGGAGGTACTTGAGGCGGACAGTGATGAGCGTGTTTTTTGTATACCAGTAAACGACATCAAGCCTAATCCAAATCAGGTACGCAAGTTTTTTAAAAGAGAAGCTCTGGACGAACTGACTGCGTCAGTTAAAAAATTCGGTGTTTGCCAGCCTATAACTGTAAGATACATAAACAACAAATTTTATGAGCTTATCTCTGGTGAACGCAGGCTCATGGCCGCAAAGGCTGCGGGGCTTGACAAAATACCGGCACTTGTGCTCAATGTAAATGACAACAGAAGCGCTGTATTGTCACTGCTCGAAAACCTTCAGCACCAGAATCTGAGCTTTATAGAGGAATCAGAGGGGTTTTACAGCCTTAAGGAGGATTATGGCTTTACCGAGGAGGAAATAGCGGTATCATTCGGTTTACGTGTCAGTGATGTAAACAGAAAAATACGCTTTATGAACTTTACTCCCGAATGCCGCAGAATAATAGCGGAAAGCGGTATAAGCATAATCCATGCCGCTCTTGTGCTTAAGATACCTGATGACCTTGTAAGAAAATCAATTTTAAGAAAGATTGTGGATATGGATTTGAGCGTTCAGAAAACCGCTGAAATTGTGGACAGCGAAATAGAAAAGCTCAAGGCCGATGATATACTTTTGTCTGAGCAGAAGGAAAAACGCGGCTTTTCAGATATGAGGCTTCTCACAAACAGTGTAAAGCGCTCTGTTGAGCTTATGAACCGTTCTGGTATAGGAGCTGGGTATGAGGTTGAAAATGGAGATGGAGGAACTAAAATAATTATATCAATACCAAATGTTTGAAGTTTACATAATATAATTTGAATGTGTTTCAATATTTTAACAATAGATATTTTTGTATAAAATTATTTATAATAGTTTTATTTAAAATTTCAGTTAAATTTAGAGTTGAAATAAAAAAACGGCCAGTAATGGCCGTTTTTTTTATATGATATCCTCGGTTTTAATTTTGCTGGAGCTTCTGCTTTGCTTTGACTTAAACAGATATCTCTCTGGAATCTGGGCAAGTATGACAGCCCCGAAAACTATTATACAGCCGAGTGTTTCATTTGCGGAAAGCCTTTCGTGCAGCACAACCCACCCGGCAAGTACTGAAAAAACGGACTCAAGGCTCATAATAAGTGATGTAATCACCGGTTCTGTCCTGCGCTGTGCAAGTATTTGCAGAGTATACGCTACACCGCTTGATAAAACCGCAGTGTAAAGTATAGGGTACATGCTTTTTATTATTCCCGATAAAGCGGGAGCTTCTATAACAAGCATCGGTATTGTTGATATGACCGCGCATACGAAAAACTGTATGCAGCTGAGCTTTACTCCCTCAATATGTGGTGAAAAATGGTCTATAACAAGTATATGGAATGCGTTGCAGAAGGCTGAAACAAGTACATAAAAATCTCCCCTTGATATACCCTCAAAGCCGTTTGACATACACAGCAGGTAGAGGCCAGCAACAGCGGCTATAAGGCTTATCCAGACTTTTATACCTATTCGCCTTCCCATAAATATTCCAAGCACAGGTATAATTATTACATAGAATGTTGTTATAAATCCGGCTTTTCCTACAGAGGTATACTTTAAACCTATCTGCTGAAATGAGCTTGCGAAAAAAAGCATGCTTCCGCAGCAGATACCGGCTATTATTGTGTCCTTGTGCGAGCCTCTGTTCTGCTGCTGATATGAGTCAGCCGGCTGTATGCGGCGCATTATAAATACCAGAGGTATAAGTACTATTGATGCTATATAATTTCTTACTGTATTAAATGTGAATGGGCCTATATATTCCATTCCCTGACTTTGGGCTACAAATGCCGTACCCCATATAAAAGCCGCTATAAGAAGCATTATGCTTCCAGTCATTGAGTTTCTTTTTGCTGAATTCATTTGTTTTTCTTTCCTTCTGTTTTATTTTCCATCGTCCTTGTAGAGAGCGGTTTTTTTACCCGCAAGCTTCATATATGTTGTAGATGAAGTTGCGCACAGCAGCATTTGGCGGTTGGCGACTCTCAGCTCTCCTGTAAAGCCTACAATTGTCCTGCCTGCATGGGTAGGCTTTACGGTTATTTCAATTTTGTCGCCGACAAATACCGGTTTGTGATAATGTACGCTTATTTCAACTGTTGTAATAAATGATTCGCCGGAAAAAAAGTGCGTTAAAGTGCCAAATACATTGTCAAAGGCAGTACAAATCATGCCGCCGTGCATTATATTCTGCGGGTTAAGCTCCCATTCCTCTATGTCAAAGCCTACAGTAAGGGATTTTTCATCAAAATCACATCTTACAAAATAGGGCTTCATCATACCTACTATTTTTCCGGCTTGTGTTTTTTGTGCGGCTTTGAATATTTTCTTTATTTCTTCCTCCATCATAAGCTGATTGTTCATGCTAAATTCTCCCTGTTGTTGATTTACTTTTATCTGAAAAAGTCCTCAGACGCGTTGGCAAATTCCGTATGGTTTTCTATATGCGGGAAAAGCTTTGTTTTCTCGAATATATAGTATCTGGCATTTGGAAGAATATCCCTTAATGTATCCATGCTGCTTATAGGGTTTACTGTGTTTTCTTCTCCCCATGCAATACATATAGGTATGCCTGTAGCCGCCACATAATGTGTTATATCCATATTCATATAGTTTGTAATAAGAGAGGCAAATGCGTATCGTGCATTGCCTTTTTCAGAATGCGCGCTCCTGTAGAATTTGTTTATAAGTTCACTTCGGCTGATTTCCTTGGCAAAAAATCCTTCCTTTTTAATAAACCCTTTTATTGCCGGCTTTGATGACTTTAAATTGTAATAAGCTGTGCCAAGCAGAGGTATCTCCATAATAATCCTTCTTAATCTGCTCGAGTTTACGGCCATTGTGTCATTTATGCCGTTAGGCGAAACAAGCATAAGCTTTAATATATGGTCTCTGTATATTTTTGCCGCAGTAACGGCTGCTGCACAGGAATTGTTGGCTGCTATCACCAGTGAAGGACTGCCAATGACATTTTCTATAAAATCTTTTATCAATGAAGCGTATATAAAAGCGGTGTATGTCATTTTGGGTTTATCGCTCATTCCATATCCCAGCATGTCTATTGTATATACCTTATATTTGGCGGAAAGCTCGTCCGCTGCTTCATCCCATTCAGCCATGCAGCATGAGGTATAAAGGCTGTGAATTAGCAGGAGAGGCTTTCCGTTTCCTCTTACCCTGTAATATATCTTTCCGTAAGGCCAGTTGTAATAGCCGCTGTCGGCTGCCGGTTCGCTCTTTCCTGCGGCTATATACGAAAGCCTGTTAAACGCGCCCACAGCTCCTGCAGCCAGACCAATTATGCCGGCTGATTTTAATATTGTTTTGATTTTTCCTGATTTCATTTTAGCACCACCTTTTAATTAATAATGCCTCGTACTTATATTATGATACAAAAATACTTAAAAGAAAAGATATATTTTTCTGCTTTATAAAAAAGGTTTAAACATTCATGCTGAAGGCAATAATAATATACTGTAAAATCTGGTTTTGGAACAAATTGCCACAGATTTATTTTTGTGCTGGCGGCCTTTGTGGTGAATTTAGTTGAATTTTAATAATTAATATGATAAACTCATTTTACTTTGATTATTGAGTTTTTGTGGTTTGAAGGGAAGAATAAAAATGGATTTTAAAATGGAGATAGCTACTGCAATATCGGCCTGTACGGGTATGGATGCCAATGAGGCAGTTAATTATATAGAGATACCGCCTGACAGAAAAATGGGGGATTACGCTTTTCCATGTTTCAGACTTGCCAAAACATTGAGAAAGGCTCCTCCTGTAATAGCTCAGGAGATTATTGAAAAGCTTAAAAAGCCGGATTTTATAAGCTCAGCAGAAGTTAAAGGGGCTTATGTCAATTTCTTTGCAGATAAGAGCGTTTTTGTGAGGAATGTAATTGAAAGGTCAGTGTCTGCAAGCTATGGCTCAAGCGATATGGGAAACGGCAAAACAGTTGTAATCGACTATTCCTCACCGAATATAGCAAAGCCTTTTCATGTTGGACATCTTCGTTCTACAGTTATAGGAAGCGCCCTTTATAAAATTTATACAGAGCTTGGCTACAAATGCGTTGGCATAAACCATCTTGGAGATTGGGGAACACAGTTTGGAAAGCTTATTTCAGCTTATAAAAGGTGGGGCTCGAAAGAAGCTGTTGAAAGAGATGGTATATCGGAATTAATGCGTATATATGTAAAATTCCATGATGAAGCAGAAAAAGAGCCGTCGCTTAACGATGAGGCAAGAGGCTGGTTTGTTAAAATGCAGGAGGGCGACGACGAAGCCATTACGTTATGGAAATGGTTTTATGAAATGTCCATACGTGAGTTTGAAAGGGTATATGATATACTTGATGTTAAATTCGATTCATATGCCGGCGAGAGCTTTTATAATGACAAAATGGACGCGGTGGTTGAGGAACTCAAGGCAAAGAACCTTTTGACCGAAAGCAACGGCGCACAGATTGTAGACCTTGAGGACAGCAATATGCCTCCATGCCTTATTATAAGGAGTGACGGCGGCACGCTTTATGCCACAAGGGATATAGCGGCTGCTCTTTACAGAAAAAAGACATATGACTTTGACAAATGTATATATATAACAGCTATAGACCAGAACCTGCATTTTGCCCAGTGGTTTAAGGTAATAGAAAAGATGGGCTATGACTGGGCCGGAAGTCTTGTGCATGTGCCTTTTGGACTTGTAAGCCTTGAAAGCGGAAAACTTTCCACAAGGCACGGCAATGTTGTGCTTATGGAAGAACTACTTAAAGGCTCAATAGATGAAACCAGAAGGATTATAGAGGAAAAGAACCCGGACCTTCCTGATAAGGAAAATGTGGCTAAACAGGTTGGTATAGGAGCGGTCAAGTTTAATGACCTGTATAACGGAAGAATAAAAGATGTTGTTTTTTCGTGGAGCAGAATGCTCAATTTTGATGGCGAGACAGGACCTTATGTACAGTATACCAACGCCAGAGCGTGCAGTGTATTAAAAAAGGCCGGAGATGTTGATTTATCACAGGCTGAATACAGTGCAGTTTCTGACGAGTCGTCGTTTGAGGTATGCAGGGAATTGAATAATTTCCCGGCTAAGGTTATAGATGCCGCTGAAAAATATGAGCCGTCAATTATATCAAGGTATCTTGTGGACCTTTCGCAGGCCTTTAACAAATTTTATCATGATAACCCTATAATTGTTGAGGACAAAAAAGTGATGGCGGCCAGACTCTTAATTGTTAAAGCGGTAAATAATGTTCTGGTCAAGGGGCTTTCTCTACTTGGAATATCCGCTCCAGAACAGATGTAATGTTTCACGTGAAACAGTTGAAAATCCGGTTTATTTATAACCGGATTTTTATATTTGAACTAATAATATGTTTCACGTGAAACATGGGCATAAAAGGAAACATATTCAAGTTTTATGTCGTGTGAAATTGTAATTTATTTGAATTCCTGGTTTATTTTTCGGTTCATCTGTGATAAAATGATTTAAATGCAGCTGGTATATAAATTATATTTACTGCCGTCATGATTCACGCATGGTTTAAGGCGTGAAATTTAAATTTAAGGAAGATGTACTTTTATGAAAAAGGTTAGGATTATAGCGGTGGCAAACCAAAAGGGCGGAGTTGGAAAAACAACTACCGCTGTTAATCTTTCAGCGTGTCTTGCTGAGGCTGGAAAAAAGGTTCTTATAATAGATGCCGACCCTCAGGGAAACACTACAAGCGGTTTGGGCCTTGAGAAGAATAATGTTGAGAAGACTATTTATGAGATTCTTCTTGATGAAAGCTCTATTGAGGATACTATTGTGGGCACGTGTGTAGACGGGCTTTTTATAATTCCGTCAAATATCAACCTTTCAGGAGCAGAAATAGAGCTTATCGGCCGCGACAAAAGAGAGTACATACTTACAGAAGCTGTAGGGAAAATCAAAAATGAATATGAATTTATAATTATAGACTGTCCGCCTTCCCTTAACCTTATAACCATTAATGCTCTCACCGCGTCTGACACGGTGCTTGTGCCTATACAGTGCGAATATTTTGCTCTGGAAGGCCTTGAACAGCTGCTGCATACAATAGGCCTTGTCAAAAAGAGGCTTAATCCATCGCTTGAGATGGAGGGGGTTGTTTTTACTATGTACGATGCGAGGACAAACCTTTCAATGGAGGTAGTGGAGGAAGTAAAGAAGGATTTGGGAGACAATATATATAAAACTATAATTCCACGCAATGTGCGCCTTGGAGAGGCGCCAAGCCACGGACTGCCTATTACAATGTATGACAGCCGTTCAAAAGGCGCAGAAAGCTACCGTCTTTTAGCTGAGGAAGTTATTGAAAAGGAGTGGAATTGATTTGGCTGTAAAAAAAAGCGGCCTTGGACCAAAAGGCAAAGGGCTTGAGGCCCTGTTTGAGTCTACAAAAAAAGAGGTATTAAACAAACCTGAAAACACAGATGGTTCTGTTGTACTTATAGATATAAATAAGGTTGAGCCTAACAGAAACCAGCCAAGAAAACACTTTCAGGAGGAAGCCCTTGAGGAACTGAGTGAGTCGATTAAAAACTACGGCGTTATACAGCCTGTAGTTGTAAAGAAAAATGACGGATATTTTGAGCTTATAGCAGGAGAAAGGCGCTGGAGAGCTTCAAAGATAGCCGGTTTAAAGGAAATTCCGGCAATTATAAAGGAATATGACGAGAATAAAATATTTGAGATAGCGCTGGCGGAAAACCTTCAAAGAGAGGATTTAAACCCAATGGAGGAGGCCGCCGGTTACAATAAACTGAGTCAGGAATTTGGGCTAAGTCAGGACGACATAGCTAAAAGGGTTGGAAAAAGCCGTTCGGCTGTAGCCAACTCCATGAGGCTTTTAAATCTTGACTCAAGGGTGCAGGAGCTTGTTAAAAACGGAAAGCTTTCACCGGGACATGCCAGAAGCATACTCCCTGTAGAAAACGCGGAAGAGCAGTTTGAGCTTGCCGAAAAGATAATTGACGAGGAACTGAGCGTAAGAGAAACTGAAAGTCTTGTAAAGAGGCTTCTTGAAAGAAAGATGAAGGCACAGCCTTCTGACAGCTCAAAATTTAATACAGACGGCTACAACAGGCTTGAGGAAAACCTGAGGAATATACTTGGCACAAAAGTAAAGCTTAAAAGCGGAAAAAACAAAGGCGCCATAGAGATAGAGTATTACTCAGACGAGGACTTGGACCGCATAATGGGACTTATAAATAAAATAATTATTTGAGAAACGGGGAAGTGGAGTAATGACAGAGATAAGTGAGTTTATAAACCAGAACCTCCTTACTATAACCGCGGCTCTGATGGTTTTGACATGTATTGTTTCTGTAGTGGCTGTACTTGCGCTTTTTGAGGTTATAAAGCTCAAAAACAGATACAATAAGCTTGCCGGGGGCAGCGGAGACAGTGATACTCTTGAGGAGCAGTTTAAGAAGTTTTATGAGACTTCTGAGCAGATAAATGAGAAATATGACAAAATATCAGAAGCTGTTATGGATTTAAGCAAGAATATGGATAAATGTGTCCAGAAGGTGGGAATAATCAGATATAACCCGTTTGATGAGGCCGGCGGAAATCTTTGTTTTGCCATAGCACTTCTTGACAGCAAGAATAATGGTATTATATTAAATGGTATACACAGCCGTTCAGGCTGTTACACATACGCTAAGCCTGTGGAACTTGGTGTAAGTGAGTATATATTAAGCCAGGAAGAAATACAGGCGCTCAATATGGCGCTTGAGGACTCCTTTGTGTCTGATACGAGACAGGAAGTTGTAAAGGAGATTCAGGAAAGGTATGAGAACGAAATTCTTCCGGGAAGGTCAAGAAAGAAATCAGGCATTCTTGCAAGAAAAAAACCAAAGGCTTCGGTACAATAAAAAAGCCGGAAATCGGGGGGATGATTTCCGGACAAAAACATTTCAACCCTGAAAATCAATTTTTTCAAAACTGAAATGTATGTAAGTATTATTGCCGGTCTTACAGTATTTATTCAAAAAATAAAATTTATTTTTATATAAAATTGGAGGAAGTATTATGCTGGATGTAAAATTATTAAGGTCTGATATGGAAAGCGTAAAGGCGGCCCTTGCAAAAAGAAATAAGGACTACCATCTTGATGAATTCACAGAGATGGATGCGGCAAGGAGAGAGCTTATAGGAAAGGCTGAGGAGCTTAAGCAGAGGCAGAACGCCGACTCAAAAGAAATACCAAAGCTTAAAAAGGAAGGTAAGGACGTATCTGCTATTATGGCTGATATGAAGGAGCTTTCTGATAAAATAAAAGAGCTTGACAGCCAGATTAATGAGGTTGACGAGAAGCTCAATAAATTCCTTCTCACAATACCTAATATGCCTTATAAGCTTGTGCCAAACGGTATAGATGACACACAGAATGAGGAAGTAAGAAAATGGGGAGAGCCAAGAAAATTTGATTTTGAATATAAGCCTCATTGGGACCTTGGAGATGAACTTGGCATACTTGACCCTGCTACAGCAGGTAAAATAACAGGCTCAAGGTTTACTGTCTACAGAGGCGTTGGAGCAAGGCTTGAGAGGGCTATAATCAACTTTATGCTTGATTACCATGTAGAAAAGCATGGATATACAGAGGTATTTACCCCATTTATGGTAAACAGAAAATCAATGACAGGCACAGGCCAGCTTCCTAAATTCGAGGAGGACGCGTTTAAGGTTGAGGGAATTGATTATTTCCTTGTACCAACAGCCGAGGTTCCTGTTACAAACATGTATTCAGATATGATTCTTGACGGAAAGGACCTTACAATAAAGCACTGTGCTTATACTGCATGCTTCAGGGCAGAGGCAGGCTCGGCCGGCAGGGATACAAGAGGAATTATCCGTCAACACCAGTTTAATAAAGTAGAGATGGTTAAAATAGCAAGGCCGGAAGACTCATATAATGAGCTTGAAACCCTTACAAATGACGCTGAGGATATACTCAAGGCTCTTGGACTTCCTTACAGAGTTGTAAGACTTTGCGGAGGCGACCTTGGATTCAGTGCGGCTATGACATACGACATTGAGGTGTGGATGCCAAGCTACAACAGGTATGTTGAAATTTCAAGCTGCTCTAATACAGAGGACTTCCAGGCTAGAAGGGCCAATATCAAGTTTAAAGACAATGTAAAAGACAAAGCAAGATTTGCCCATACACTTAACGGAAGCGGCCTTGCGGCTGGGCGTACCACAGCTGCTGTAATGGAAAATTACCAGCAGGAGGACGGCTCAATAATTATACCTGAGGTTTTAAGGCCATATATGGGCGGAATAGAAAGAATTACAAAATAAAATAAACCTCATAATTAATCGCTTTCAGGCAAATAATCCTCTGTGAAATATCATTTTTACGGAGGATTTTTATTAACATAGTTTTTAATGAGGTGCACAATTGAAAAAGATGGATGTTGTAATAATCTGCGCGGTTCTTTTGGCGGCGGGAGTACTGTATTTTTCCGGACTGCTCAGGCCCGGCAACAATGGTGCATATGCTGTTGTGTATGTAGACGGCAGGCAGGTAGGCAGCTACAGCCTTCTGGAGGACACAGAAGATGTAATACAGGGCGTAGGCGGAACGAATGAACTGCGGATTAAGGACGGTAAGGCAAGTATTGTGTCGGCTGATTGCAGAGACCAGATATGTGTAAACCATATGCCGGTTTACAGGCAAAATGAAAGCATTATCTGTCTGCCGCATAAGGTGGTAGTGGAGATTGAAAACGGCGCGGAAAACGATATTGACGCAGTGGTAAAATAAAGCGTTCAAATAGAATGAGGTGAGGCTATGGCTAGAAAAACCGCTTACTATGGAATATTCGCAGCCCTTTCAATACTTATGGGCTATGTCGAGGCAGTTGTGCCAATGCCTGTGCCTATACCGGGCATTAAGCTGGGACTTTCAAATATAATAGTGCTGCTGTGCATGTATGTAATGGGCACAAAAGAGGCGTTTTATATTTCAATTGTGAGGGTTGTGATATCCGCGCTTCTGTTCAGAGGTTTTATGGGTTTGTGGTATAGTCTTGCAGGGGCGTTTTTAAGCTATTTTGCCATGATTGCTGTTTATAATATAAAAGGCACAAGCATTATTGGCGTAAGCGCTGTAGGCGGTGTTTTTCACAATATAGGCCAGATTATTGTGGCGGGTATAATACTCGGAAGGAATGTTGTTTATTACCTTATACCTGTGCTTATACTCAGCGGGGTTGTCACAGGGCTTATAACAGGTCTTATAGCTATGTACTGTGTGCAGTATGTTGATAAAAGGAAATATTGAAACTTACAGGTTATGGCTTAATTTTAAGATTTTTTGATACTTACGGCGGATTATAAACTGCCGTAAGCTTTTTTTTGTTGTTTAACGCAGGTTTAAGGTATAAATTCTCTCAAAAGGTTTATATTATTAATATATAATTTTTTGGAGGGTATTTATGGCGCCTAAAAAAAACAAAAAAGACAACTATATAATCGACAGTATAGAAGATATTAAAAAAGAATTGTATGTAATTAAAAATAATTTTGATATGGAAACTGACGAGAGCCTTATTGACTGCTATATTTACCAGATGGAGGCGCTTGGAAAAAAATATGAGTATCTCCTCAAAAAAGCCAAGGAGAGCGGAGTTAAGGCCGATGGGTTTGAAACTAAAGGGGGTAAAAGTATATGCAGCCGTCTTTTGTGATATTTTCAATGATTATGGTTTTTGCCTGTATGATGCTGCTTGTGCTTATGGCAGGTCCGCTTGCAATGGTTATTAAGTTTGCCGTAAGGTCATGTATAGGGGCCGGACTCATATATGCCTGTAACATGCTTTTGGCTCCTGTGGGTATATATATAGGTGTAAATGTGCTCACAGCGTGTGCCGTTGGCTTTCTGGGGCTGCCCGGCCTTGGCACATTAATGATTGTAAGCCATATACTTGGTATTTGACAATACATAGCCACAAGAGTAAAATTTTAATATACAAAAGAGCAAAGGAGGCAGTTTATGGAATACAGCCTGATTAAAAGCCGAGTAATGGGAAACCTTGAAACAACAGGTTTTGATACTGGTCCTGATATAGGCTCGGTAAGCTATGCGTTTAATATAATGCCTCCGGTATTCTATTTAGTACGCATAGTGGATACTGAAGCCAAGGCCGCAAAAGATTTGAACGACATATTTGTTGAGCGTATTAAAAGGGATTTGAGCCAGTACAGTTGCAGCAATATTGTATATGTCAATGTTTATGTCTGCAAGGAAAACTCAGACAGTTTAAAGGTTAAGTTTGAGTCTTTTGAAAATGACATGGGTGAGAAAGTACATAATGTTAACTGGATTTATGACTGCAATAAGGATTCACTTATATTTCCTTATGGTCAGCCGGATAAGCTTATGGGGATTGAAAAATGCTTCTGCGTATCAAGCGGCGCAAACATAAGTAATGGGAATATTAAAATATACAATAACAGGCCGTATTTAACATATTTCATAATAGCGGCTAATATTATTGTATGGGCGTATATCAATTTTTTTGGCGGTACAAATGTGGTCTACAGCTTTGGAGGCAGCAGAGAGGGATTGCTTAACGGAGAGCTGTACAGGCTTGTGACACCAATGTTTATACACAGTGAAGCTGGACATCTGTTTTTTAACTGCTTCTCACTGTATATATTTGGTCGTGAGACTGAAAAAATACTGAGCCGAGTGAATTTTATATTTATATATCTTATAACCGGTGTTTTGTCATCATTTTTCAGTGCGGTATTCAGTACAAACCTTTCTATAGGCGCTTCCGGAGCTATATTTGGTGTAATAGGCGCTCTTGCGGCCGTAAGCCGCATAAAAAAGTATAAGACACAGCTTATGGATTATTTTACAATACTTTTATATATTATCGTTTCTATAGGCATGGGCTTTTCTCAGACCAATATAGATAACTGCGCACATATAGCCGGAGCTGTCAGTGGATTTATAATTGAGTATGTATACATTAATAGAAAAAATAAACAGGTTTAAAAGCCATTTGCTTTTGATATATAAAGTTATCAACAGCTTTTTTGTGGATAAAGTGCATAACTTTTTGATTTGGTTTACATAAAATATTGAGATGATAAAGTAATTTTATTACTGTTTAAAATTTTGTGCTGGAAAAAGCCTTAAATAAAAGGTTTTTGATGGTTTTTGAATGTCTGTTTTGAAAAAGAACATAAATTCTGTTTACAATAATTATTCGTATACAAAAATGTTCAGATGTGGAATAAATTGAGGAAAAAAGTTGGTATTTTACAGGTTTTTGTTGATAAAATAAATTTAATCAACAAACTCACTATATTTTGAAAATTATAGTATATTTAAGCCTATATAGTGTGGTAAAATGTTTGTGGACAAGTTGTGTTCATGTGGATATTTTTGAGTTATCAACAAAATTTTGTGCATAAGCCGGCTTTTCGGTGGATAAACACGTGTCCGCAGAGAAAATGGCTGTTGATAACCGTAAATATGTTGCTGTTTTGGGAGATGACGATATGAATAATTTAGAAAAGCTTAAAGAGGAGTACATAAATAAATACAGCGATAAAAAGCTTGTTTTTGGCGAAGGCAGAACAGACGGGGGGATAATGCTTATTGGTGAAGCTCCGGGCGGAGAGGAGGAAAAGCTGGGAAGACCTTTTGTAGGCAAAGCCGGAAAAAACCTTGATGAGTTTATAAATATAGCCGGTCTTGTGAGGGAGGACCTGTATATATCAAATGTTGTAAAATTCCGCCCAACAAGCGTGAGCGATAAAACTGGCAGGCTTATTAACCGCACTCCAAGCCGTGAGGAGATAGAGGAGTTTGTGCCGCTTTTGATGGAGGAAATAAAGGAATTTAAGCCAAAGCTTATAGTTACGCTTGGCAATGTGCCACTTAAGGCTGTTACCGGTAATAACAGGCTGTCTATAGGAGACTGCCATGGTCAGCTTATAGAAAAGGATAATATGAGGATTTATCCGCTTTATCATCCGGCGTCTGTCATATATAACCGCAGCCTTAAAAATATATACGCAGCAGATGTAAAGGAAATTAAGAAGTATATAATTTAAAATGGTAAAAATGTATTGAACATGTTTTATCAGAAGTTAAAAAACCACGCCCTATACAAAGGCGTGGTTTTATTATAAGCATACAAGTATTATTTAAGAGGAACCTCAAATTTGAGCATGCCGCTTGAATAAGGTGCTATAGAGCCTGCGGCAGCAAATATTATAAGCTTGTCCTTGCCAAAGTAGCAGCCATAATTTCCTGCTGTGTTTTCGTCAAGGTATTTAGCAGCGCCCTCAAGGTATTTGTCAGGGTTTTCAGCTATCTCATCTCTAAGATAATTAACAGCCCTCTGTACATCTGTTATGGCACTTTCTCCGTCAGCATTTGCTATTTCGCTTACAGAAACTTCAGCGCCATTTTCCATATCTATTGTTGTTCCGTAGCCGTATGTAACAGGGTGTGCGCCGGCTGTGTCAACCATAAATGTGGTGAGGTAAGAAAGTATGCCGTCGGTTTCATTCTGATAAATATCCTCGAATGATACATATATTGAGTTTGTCCTGAAATCTTTGCCAAGCTTTTGAGCCTCATCTTCAAGAACAGCTTTGTTCTGTTCTATATATTTATCAGCCATGGTCTGCGCGCTCTCAGCCATATATGCGTTTATGTTTCCGTCCATTACAGTTCTGCCGTTAAGTGACGGGTATACCAGTGTAACATTTAACAGCTCCACTCCGTCAGCAGACTTAAGTGACCAGAGCTCTGTAGCTTTGCTGTAGAAAGCGGCGTCGCCGGCTTCAAGCTTAACATCGCCCTTTTCAAGGCTGGCTTCCTCAGCTGGCATTGTTATCTCAACTGTTTTAGTTTCATCGTTCCAGCCAACTGTAGCGCCGAATGCTTCTGCTATAGCCCTTATAGGCACCATAGTTCTGTCGTTTATTATCTCCGGGGCAACATCAAGCTTTGTCTCCTGACTGTTTACAGTGAGTGTATCATCACCAATTTTGACTGAAGCCCCTGTTGAGCCCTTTTCCATGCTCACAGTTTTAATCTCGTCTATGTAAGTAACCTTAACTCCCATTTCTTCAAGTACGCCGCGCAGTGGAACAAGTGTCCTGCCGTCCTTTATAACAGGCTCCTGGTCAGCGAATGTGACAGAGTTTGAGTTGAGCGTTACATTTATATCGAAACCAAAAGCTGTAACTGTGCCTGAACAAAGTGTCAGGGCGAGTGCAAGTGATAAAAATTTCTTCTTCAACAAAAAAACCTCCTTTTATATGATAAACTAATTATAGTCCATAAAAATAATCAAAACAATATCAAAATACTGTCATGGTCAAATCTTAATATATCTTTAATAAACAATGTAAAAGCCGAAAAATGAAATTTCAGCAGTTAAAACTGTAAAATTTTGTGCTGATATCTGTTTTTATTTGTGAAATATATGGTATAATGTTCATTAAAAAAGGCGGAAAGTTTCTCTGCTGTACATTGCTGTCACAGTATTTATTTTAATATATATCAGCCGGAAAAAACACAGCTTTCGGGCATGAGCGTTGGGAGGGAAGATATGACTTTTTTACAGCTTAACTATATTTCCGAAATTTATAACTGCGGCTCAATAAACAAAGCCGCTCAGAACCTGTTTGTGTCACAGTCAAGCCTTTCAAGCTCAATACGCGAGCTGGAGGAGGAGCTTGGCATTAAAATATTTATACGGAGCAACAGGGGGATTGTGCTTACTGAAGACGGTCAGGAATTTCTAACCCAGATAAGGCCTATAATTGAGCAGCAAAAGAAAGTGGAGAAATTTTACAGTGAAAGGGATTCGGTAGAGTGCTCAAAACTGAATATATCCGCTCAGAGGTATCCGTTTTGTGCAAAGGCGTTTGTAAAGCTTCTTGAAACCGAGGGAAACGAAAAATTCGAGTTTTCATTTAAAGAGACAGATATGGATAAGGTTATAGAGAATGTGTCACAGAGAAAGAGCGATATAGGCATTATTTTCCTGTCTGACATGACGGAAAAATTTATGAACAGGACATTAAGCGCAAATGACCTTGAATTTAAGGAAATCAGCCGTATACGGCCTCATGTATTTTTGAACAAAGACCACCCTCTGGCAGGTAATGATGAAATAGCCCTGAATGAGCTGACAGGATACCCGTATGTAGTTTTTTCAAAGAAAAACAATACAAGCGCCAACTTTTCAGAGGAGGCTGTTTTTTCCGGCTCACTTGACTTTAAAAAGATTGTATATATAAACGACAGGGCAACGGCCTACAATATACTCAGCCATACAGACTCATTTACTACAGGCAGCGGCTTGCTGCCGGAAGGCTACAGCCCCGGTAATATAATATCCATACCTATAAAGGATAACATAGACTATATGCGCCTTGTGTGGATTAAGCTTAAAGACTTTAACATTAATAAGCGAGCATGGGAGTTTGTAAGCATACTCACTGAGATGCTTGAAGAAAAGATGAAGGTTTAAATAAATTTTTACAAAAATAAGGCCGAAGGTTAAACACCTTCAGCCTTTTTTTGTATTGTCAGTTTGTCAAGGGGGCAAATTTATTAGTTCATGTCAGCTTTAGCCGATACATCATGAGCCTTCCACTCTTTAAAGTTCCAAGGCCTCTTTTTGATAACGCCGTCCGCAAAAGGAACAAATATTGATATTATTGCAAACAGCGCAAGAAGCTGCTGGTACCAGAGCAGAGGGAACAGACTCAATGGGCTTATCTGTACACTGGCTTCAGCCGTAAGGCTGCACGCAAGAAGTACCTGTGCGCCGTAAGGTATAAAGCCCTGGAATATACAGGTCCATATATCAAGGAGTGATGCGCTTCGCCTTGGGTCAACATGGAATTCCTCGCATATACCTTTTGATATAGGACCGGTTATAATTATAGCTACAGTATTGTTTGCTACAGCCATATCCGCAACAGACGCTATAGCTGCTATACCAACCTCGGCTGAACGTTTGCCTTTGATAAGGCCTTTGATTTTTTCAAGAAGCCACTGAAGGCCGCCGTTTTTAGTAACCATGTATGCCAGTCCGCCTGTCATAAGCGAAAGGAGGAATATCTTAGTCATGCCTGTAAAGCCGCCGTATACATTGTTGGCAAAACCAAGAAGGTTCATATCGCCGTAGGCTATGCCTATAACGCCTGCTATTACAACTCCTGCGCCGAGTGTAAGGAATACGTTGAAACCGACAACAGCCAGTACAAGTACAAATATATATGGCAGAACCTTTATAAAATTAAAATCCAGAGCCTCAAGCTGTACGGCGTGCTCCGGCCGGCCCAATATAAGCAGCAGTATAAATGTAAGCACAGCAGCAGGAAGCGCTATAAAGAAGTTGACTTTAAATTTATCACGCATTTCACAGCCCTGTGTCCTTGTGGCTGCTATTGTTGTGTCTGATATTATAGAAAGGTTATCGCCAAACATCGCTCCGCCTACAACAGCTGCAACCATAAGAGGCATGCTTAAGCCGGCTTTATCGGCTGTTGCTATTGCTATAGGACCTATAGCTCCAATAGTTCCCATTGAGGAACCTGTTGAAACAGCGAGGAAAGCGCTTATTACAAACATTCCGGCTGTTATAAACTGTGCCGGTATAATAGAGAGGCCAAGGTTTGCTGTGGCGTCAACACCGCCCATAGCTTTGGCTACGGCTGCGAAGGCACCGGCAAAAAGGTAAATAAAGCACATTGTAAGTATGTTGTCATCACCGCAGCCTTTTATAAAGTCGGCGGTCTTTTCGTCTGTCTTGCCCTTGAACATTGCAAAGGCTACAATAACGGCAACTAAAATTGCCACAGGCGCCGGCAGCTGATAAAATGCCATTTCAACTCCCTGCATCTGAAGAATTATTCCGGTTCCGAGATAGAGAAGAATAAACACTAGAAACGGGATTAAAGCCGAACCCCTGGCTTTGATGGTGCCATTGTCCTTTTTATCCATAATACTAACCTCCTTATAAATAAACACTTATAAAACGGTAACACTTCCGGTATGAACCGGATACTTAAATATTATGTACAGGTATAATTTCGGCTGAAACTTTTATCCTCCTTCCGTGGATAAGTAAAATTTTAGGCTTACATATCCTGCTTCAGCACAATAATATTATTGCGTTTTTAAGCCGGTTGAAAATTAAAAATTACAAAATTGTTTTAACCTGCTTAAATATTTTTTACTTATTTATAATATATCATATTATTGAGCTGTTGTGATAATCGGAAAAATTTATAACCAGTTATCTGTTTTGCCAATAGTAACTATATAAAATAATAACTGTGATGGTTTTTAAAAGCAAAGATGATATAAAAACTGCATATAGTTATCGTCATAACAGATAACCAGATATACATTTTAACTATTAACACATTGGATTATATTTGTGGTATCTTTTATGTAAAGAATAAAAAAATGTTTATCGGTGACGGCCAGTATATAAAAGGAGTGTTTAATATGGAAAATAAAAACATGGGATTCGCAACAAGGGCAATTCATGCAGGCAACAGAAAAGATACACAGTACGGCGCACTTGCAATGCCTATATACCAGACCTCAACATTCTATTTTAACAGCTGTGAGGAGGGCGGAAGAAGGTTTGCAGGAGAAGAAGCAGGTTATATCTATACACGCCTTGGAAACCCTACAAGCAGCGTACTTGAAATGAAGGTGGCAGTCCTTGAGGGAGGAGAGGCTGCGGCAGCTACAGTAAGTGGTATGGGTGCTATATCATCAACACTCTGGACAATAGCGGGAGCAGGCAAACATATTATAGCTGACAGCACATTATATGGCTGTACATTCGCACTTATGGCTCATGGTCTTCCTAGATACGGAGTAGAGGTTACATTTGTAAATACATCTAACCTTGATGAAATAAAAGCGGCGCTCAAGGAAAACACAGTAGCTGTTTACCTTGAAACACCTGCAAACCCTAACCTTAAAATAGCAGACATTTCGGCTATAGCGGAACTTGCGCACGGCTATAATAAAGATATAAAGGTTATATGTGACAATACATTTGCCACACCATACCTTCAGAGGCCTCTTGAACTTGGAGCTGATATTGTTGTGCATTCCGCTACTAAGTACCTTAACGGCCACGGCGATGTTATAGCAGGATTTGTAGTTGGAAAAGCTGATTTTATAGGCGAAGTTAAAATGTTTGGAATTAAGGATATGACAGGCAGTGTTCTTGGACCTCAGGAGGCTTTCCTTATACTCAGAGGCCTCAAAACATTTGAGATAAGAATGAAACGCCATTGTGAGAATGCCAGAATGATAGCTGAATTCCTTAATAATAACGAAAAGATTGAAAAAGTATACTATCCTGGCCTTGAAAGCCACCCTAACTATGAGGTAGCTAAAAAGCAGATGAAGGATTTTGGCGGAATGATATCGTTTGAGGTAAAAGGCGGCAAGGAAGCCGGAATGAAGCTTGTTAATGCTCTTAAGCTCTGCACAATAGCTGTAAGCCTTGGAGATGCGGAAACACTTGTTGAGCACCCTGCAAGCATGACACATTCAACATATTCGGCACAGGACCTTAAAGACGCCGGAATACCTGAGGGCCTTGTAAGGCTTTCGGCAGGGCTTGAAAACGCTGAGGATATAATAGCGGACCTTGCTCAGGCTCTTGAGCAGATTTAAATTAAAAAATAATATAATTCTCATGCAGATAACGCTCCGGCCTTACAGGCTGGAGCGTTATTATATACTGATTTTTTATAAAATAAAAACAGGGCTTAGCCTGTTTTGTCGCCTGCTTGAATTTAAATAAGCGGTAAAATCCTGATTTCAGATATTCCACTTTATTGATATGACCTTGTCCCAGAACTGCCTGCTCAGCTTTGTCAGCTCGCTGTACTTGTTTCGGCATATAGTAAGATACCATGTAAAGGATACGTTTTTTACACTCAGAAAGGCAAGGTTATCCATGTTTTTCATGTTGCGCAGGGCAAATCCCGGAACAAAGGCAACTATATCGCTGCCGTTTTTGCAGATATATGTGAGTATGGTATCAAGGCTTGAAAGCTCAATGATATTTGTAGGCTTAATATCAGCAGCGCTGAAAAATTCCTCGCTTACCTCATGCAGGAAATATTCCTTGGAAAGTATCATAAAACGCTGCTTTTCCAAAGTTTTAAGCTCATTTATATCAAGCTCTATTGGGTTTTTCCTGCTGGATTTTCTGCCGTTTACAACCACGTTTTTACAGTTGCAGACAAGGTAGAGCTTTTCCTCCTGAAGGACATAGGTTATTATGTCAGGTATGCGGGTTTTTCTTGTGTGAATAAAGGCTATATCTATCTCACGGTTTCTGAGCTTTTCAAGCATTGTAAGTGAGGTTCCGCCTTTAATGGATATCTGTGAGTCAAGTCTCTCCTGTATAAAATCCTCAACAGCTATGCTGAATATAATGCTTGTTACCTGTGCGGGTATGCCTATTGTAAGCCTGTTTTTGTCAATTCCCGTAAACTTTGACAGGTCCTCCTTAAGGGCTGTATCCAGCTGTCTGCTTTTTGTAAGATATTGCAGATAGATATTTCCGGCCTCTGTAAGCTTAATAGGGGAACAGTTGCGGTTGATAAGCTTTACACCGATATTTTTCTCAAGCCTTGTTATATACTGCGAAAGTGACGGCTGTGATACATTGAGCAGCTCAGCGGCTTTGGTAATATTTCCTGTTTCTGCTATAGTGATAAAATAATATTTCCTGTCAATATGCATTTATTTACCGCCTTTCGTTCAGCAATAATTTAAAACCGTTAATATATACGAATACGGCTTTAAATTATTATGACCGGTATATATACCGGTCATAAGTAAAATTATATTTATTCTGTTATGCAGTTTATTTGCTCCGCACTGTAAATGAGCATATAAGGTTTTTAAGTGCTGTTAAAGCTATAAGGAATATCCCTATGCCGTATCCTGCCGGTATTACCCATGCAGGTGTGCTGCTTGTGGAAGTGCTTGTACCGGATATTACAAACGGAATTATTATGCCGCTGAATACGAAATATGTAAGCCCTCCAAAAAACAGCAGATTTATAATGCTCAAAACGGTTTTAAGCAGCCAGCTCATACTGTTTTTGCCGTGCTTTTCAAGGTAAGCCTCCAGAAGCTCAAGCCTCATAAGGTCGCCAGCATAAAAGGTAAGGGCCGCGCCTATAAAATACCCGTATATAAATATTGTCCTTAAAAGCTCATCTGACCAAGACATGGAAATTTTGAAAAACCTGCATATTACATTAGCGGTTATTATAAGTATGCCCACAAGGCCGACAATACCTATCAGAGATTCCAGCTTGGTACTTAGTCTGTCCAAAATATTATTCATATCAACAACCTGCCTTAATGTTTAGTAAATAACCAAATCAGCGCAGTGTCTCAACATATTCCTGAACCATTGTAAGGTACTCGTCTGTACCAATCTGGTTGTTAAATATGTCGTAAACAGGGCCACAGAGCGCAGCGAAGGCTTCCCTGTCAGGCTCTTCATTAATCTCTACACCGTTGTCCTTAAGAATCTGTATATTTGTTTCCTCACTTTCGGAGTTAAGCTGCCTTTCAAGGTCACGTGCATCTTCAGAAGCCTTCTGGATTGCCTGCTGCTGGTTTTCTGAAAGACTGTCCCATTTTTTCTGGTTAATAAAGAAAGGCATAGGTGTGTATGAGTGGTATGTCATTGAAAGATATTTCTGTACCTCATACATTTTGTAGGAAACTATTGAGGAAAGGGTGTTTTCCTGAGCGTCAACGGTTCCGTTCTGGAGCGCTGTGAAAACCTCGCCCATATCAAGTGCCATTGGTATAGCGCCAAAGGCTTCCCATGTAGCCTGCTGTGTAGGTGAAACAACTGTCCTTATCTTTAAGCCCTTCATGTCGTCAGGAACATTAATAGGGTTTCTGCTGTCTGACACATGCCTCATACCGCTTTCCCAGTAGCAAAGGAGCTTCATGCCTGTTCCGTCAAACATTTCGCCTATTTTCTTTCCCGGCTCGCTGTCAAGGGTTGTCCTTACTTCATCGTATGTATTGAATATATATGGCAGCTCAAACACCTGAATAGCAGGCACATATCCGGCAAAATAAGAAGTTCCTGTGGAGCATATGTCTATTGTGCCCTGTGCCATTGAGTCTACGCATGATGCTACAGAACCAAGGTCTGTGTTAAAGAAGCAGTCAACCTCAACACTTCCGCCTGAGTATTCCTTGCAGAGCTCTGCAAATTTCTTGAGAGCCTCGCCGCTTGGGCTGTCTTCTGTAAGTCCGGCTACTATAGCCGTAAGCTTTACAGTTTCATCACTGCTCTGAGCACTGCCGGAAGCAGCCTGAGAAGAACCCGCAGCAGATTTGGCTGAAGATGTGCCGCCCGATGAACCGCACGCCGCAAGAGATAAACAAAGAGCGGACGCTAAAACAACTGATAATAATTTTTTCATAATACGCACCCCTTTTTATTTTATTTGGTTTATAAAAGACTTGGTAAAAATGTAGTTATAGCCGGAACAAAAGCGACTATTAACAGTCCCACCATAGTTACGAGTATGAAAGGCTTTATAGCGCCTATAACCGAGTGTACAGGCCGTTCGCCCACCTGGGCGCCCATAAACAGGTTAAGCCCCATTGGAGGGGTAATAAGGCCTATACATGTGGCGCTTACCATTATTCCGCCAAGGTGTATAAGTGACACGCCGTACTGCTGTGCCATAGGTACCAGAAGCGGAGTCATAATTGTCACTATAGGTATCGAATCTATAAAACAGCCAAGTATAAGCAGTATTATAAGAGTACATATTATAAATACCGCCTTGTCGGACGAAAAGCTCATAAGCAGCGCCGCCGCCTGGCTTGCTATGTGCTCCCTTGTAAGCACCCATGAGAAAGCGCCGGAGGCGCCTACTATAAGCATAATGTTTCCTGTGCTCTTCATTGATTTTCCAAGACAGGACAGGAGCTTTTTAAAATCCAGTTCCTTGTATACAAATAGCCCGACTATAATAGAATAAAAGCAGGCTATGCCGCTTGCCTCAGTAGCAGTAAACACTCCTGAGTATATGCCGCCAAGTATTATTACAGGCGCAAGCAAAGCCCAAATTGACTGCCTGAAGCTTTTTGCCACCTTTTTAATATCAAATTTTCCAACACCGCTGTATTTGCGCTTTTTGCATATGTATATTGCCAGTATGCAGACCATAAGCGCCTGCATTATTCCCGGGCCGACACCTGCCATAAGCATTTGTCCGACCGACTGGTTGGCATAAACCGCGTAGAGCACCATAACTATGCTCGGCGGTATAAGCGGGCCGAAAATACCGCTTGTCGCCTGTAGCGCACAGGCAAAATCCGGGTCATATCCCCTTTCGACCATGCTCGGTATCATGATACAGCCAACAGCCGCGCAGGCGGCCACTCCTGAGCCTGTCATAGCGGCAAAGAATACGCTTGCAAGCACAACTACCAGAGCAAGTCCTCCTGTAAAATGACCAACAAGAGACATGCAGAAATCAACAATCCTTTTTGATATGCCTCCATGTTCCATGAGCGCGCCGGCCATTATAAAAAACGGCACAGCAAGAAGTGTGTAGGTATTTACACATGAAAATATCTGCTGTGCGATAATTATTGGCGATACGTTGGCGAATAATAAAACGTATAAAAACGAAGAACCCCCCAGCGCCAGCGCGATAGGCGCCCCAAGAAACAACAGTATAAAAAATGATACAAACAACATTACCGCAGCCATACCGCTTAATCCTCCCCTCAATTTTTTATTTTAATTCCGTGCAGTAAAAAACGGAATTTTCAGCATGAATATTTAAACCGCTGTTATAAATTACGGCCATGACAAAAACGCATTTGTCTGTGTACAGGCGATTTTGAAACGGCAAAAAACAGTAATTTTTTTCCTGTAAATATATATCCCTCCTTTTTATATTTAAGCGGAACGGTTTGATATCCATATGGCTATTCTATAATGAGTAAATATCATATGTAAAATACACATTTAATTATGTAATCATAATTTGAAAGTTATGATTAATACAGAAGGCTTTAAATTAAATATATGTGCCCGTATATCTCACAGAAAAATTTGTTGATTTTTCCTTTTTTTAAAGTTATTTTGTCAATATTGCCGGATTTACATTAAAATTTTTATATAAATTTTTAATTTAATATTGATGAACAAAATGGCGGCTAAACTGTGAGACAGGCTTGCAGAGCATAATTTAAGGCTTAAGGTATTTGCGTTTGGTTATGATTAAACAATGGCTTATTAAAGCGTAAGTTTTTTAACATACAGCCTTCTGTTGAAATTTTTTATAAAAACAGAGGGAGTTTTTACATTCAAACATAAATGGGTATGAATATTGCCGAACTTAAATATAAAAGGAAAATGTGTTTACTTTAAAAATTACATCTGATAAAATAAAATTAACTGAAATTTTTAGACTTGACAGGCTCAAAATGTAAATTTTCTGACTTTTTATGCCAAGCAGTATACTTATTTAAAAACAATTCCCATTAACAGGTCTGTATTTTATTGAACAAAATTTTAAAGGAAGCGCTGGCAGATATGGATATTTTAAACTGTATAATAAAAAAGGGGAAAAAGGGCTTTTCACTGGCTGAGCTGCTTATAGCGGTAGGCATACTTTCTGTGCTGATTGCCATTGGGTTTCCGGCTGTCATATATTTTAACGCGCGACTTAACCAGACAAAGCTTGACAATTCGGCAAGGGATGTATTTTTGGCCGCTCAGAACAAGCTTACAGCGATAAAATCAAGCGGCAGAGAAATGCCTGAGGGCAAGTCAATGGGTAAAACGCCGCCTTCAGATTTTTCACTGACAGGGCTTGAGTGGAATAATACCGGAAACGATGATACCGATGAGTATGTTTATGTAGAAAACGGAGACGCCGGCTTTACATTCATGGACGATACCATGTTTGGAAACGGCTATGAGGACGGGCAGTTTATAATAGAATTTAACAGGCACACTGGGCACGTGTACGCTGTCTTTTACTGGGAAGGCCAAGCCATGGATTACGGCGGCGTTTCCAAATTTGTGTACCCTGAAAACTACAATTCCTTTGTAGATTCAGAAGGGGCGGAGCAGCTGCTCAGGGGAGGAAAGTACAAGTCAAACCGAATGAAGCTGAAAGTCGGATATTATGGCGCAAACGGAGTTGAAGGCATAGGCAAAGCCGAGGTCTTTGACTATAACATAGAGGTTATAAACAGCGACGAGCTTCAGCTGGTTATAACGCCTGAAAAAATGGACATAGGCAGGGATACCGAATATGAAGTCACAATAAGCTCAGCTACTGACAGCGCCAATACAGGTAAATATATATACAGGGTAATGTACCGGAACGGTGCGCCGTATTCGGTAAGCGGCTCAAGCAGCCCGGGGCCTGTTGATGTATACAAGAATGTGGAATACGGTCTTTCGGACTTCTCGTTTACAATAACGCTGGACAGCCTTGAGGCGGATAAGCACTTTGCGTATCTTCACCCGCAAATAGCCTCCGGCGACGATATAGACATTAACGTACACGCCATATATGTTGGCACAAAGGGCATATATACCGAAGAAACACAGAAAAAGGCACAGACAAACAGCCTTTTTGCAGGGCTGAGGCTAAACATTGACAAAACTGTCTCCGCACAGGGAAAGACAGTCAATATAGAAAACGGCAGACACCTGCAAAACCTGTCGCATGAGGCGTCAAATTTCGGCTTTGCCGGAACAGCTGAAACGCCGTATCCTGTGGAAAGTGCGGGCCTTTCAGCCGATATAGACTGGTCGGCTTACAACGATACCAACACACTCTGGAATAAAGACGCCGCTCTGGAAAGCTTTTATCCTATATCAAACGAAAAAACAGGGCTTGTGCAGTTTGACGGAACAAACCACACAATCTCGAACCTTACGGTAACTCAATACAGCACAGGCAAAATAGCCAAAGACAAAAGCGGCAGTAAGGACGAGGTACGGGCAGCCGGACTTTTCGGCATAGTATATGATGATTTTACAATTAAGGATTTAAAGCTTTACGAAAGCTTTGTAAAGGTTTCCGGAAGCAGTGGTATAAAGGTGCACGCGGCGGCGGTGGCGGGCTTTTTCGGCAGCAGTGCTGGAGATACCCATTCTGTAAGCAATATAACAAATGTGGAATGTACTGACTGTACTGTAAGCGCCGACGGAAACGCCGGTATGTTTGCGGGACAGGTAAAGCTTGCGGACAATATTGGAACAAGTAAGGACGGAAAAGACGGAGGAACTCCAATTGCCGACGGCGTCTTTATAACCGATTGCAGGGCATACCTGAGCGATGATAATTCTGACGAGTACTACCAGCTTGAAAGCGGCGACGAGAGAAACTATTATGTCAAATCCTCAGCTTCCTCGGCAGGCGGAATTGCCGGATATGTGGAATACGGCAATCTGGAGCTGGACGACTCATTTTCAGCCGTAAATGTATACGCGCAGATGAACGCCGGCGGACTGGTAGGGGCTTCCAACGACAAGCTGTATATATTTAACTGTTATTCCTCCTGCGATATTACTTCGGTTTCGGAAACAGGCAGCGGCGCAGGCGGAATACTTGGAAAATTCGGCCGCGGCTGGATAAAGATAGACAACTGCTTTACAACATGCGACATATACGCAAACTGCTATTCAGGCGGCGCTTTCGGCTTTTTTACAGGCTCAAGGTTATATAAATCAGCCACTGTGCGTGTAAAAAACACATACAGCTATGGGGCTGTAACATGGAGAAACAGAGAGATATGTACGCTTGATGAAAACATGGTGCAGGGCGAAAGCTTTTCCGGCGGATTTATAGGAAGAATAGACAAAAGTCTGCTGTCTCTGGATTCGTCTGCCCTTGATATGCGCGACCACTGCTATTACCTGTGCATGCGCGGCTACAACAACAGCAACCCGGGCCCCGGCTCAAGCCTCAACGGATACGGAGCCGTATACGATTCATCTGTAAACGGTGGAAAGGTGCACACAGCGCCTGCCCTTTACGAAAACGAGGGCACAGGAGCGGAGTTTATGCCTCCTGCTGACAGTGAAAACAAAAAGACATATGCCTACAGCAAGGATTTCAAGGGGCTTAAATTTCCGTTCAAGATGATAGTCTGCGGTGACAGGTCTGTGCTGGACTACCATGGTAACTGGCCTAAAAAGGGAAATATAGAGACAGCTCTGTGCTATTACGAAAAATACGAGAAGGACGGCGTTGACACACAATACGGATATTTTGCCGTTACCACTATAGGTATGGGGCAGTCGGCGTGGACTCTTGATACGCTTAAAAGTCAGGAGGAGCTGGATTCATCGGGCTACTGTCTCACTGAGGACGGTTATGCGCTTATATCCGCCTACAAGCTTGAAAGGTTCAGCTTTGTTTTTGACGGGGATATTGAAAGCACCATGGACAGCGGCGATATTGAGGTAAAGGATGAAGGCGAAGCCACAGTTGAAAACGCTGTGATAATAGAAAAGGGAATCCATCTGTCATTCAGCCAGAGCGATGCTGAAAGTCTGGATATGTACGCTGATGTATACAGGCTGCCTTTTAAGTTCCAGGAGATGTCAAGGGATAAGGCCATGGAGTTTTATGACAGGCTTGACATAAGCTATACAGCAGAAGAAAAGTACAGCGGTGACGGGGCGACTACAAAAAGCCTTGATTTGCTGGTTGAGGAAATACAGAACAGAGGCGACGGAACGCCTATACCGCCAAACTGGCATCAGGAGGACGGCAGGTGGACAGCGTCAGATTCGTTTACGTTCTATTACTGCTGCCATTTTGCAAAGACTGCCATCAATCCATATATAGGCAGGACAGCGGCGCACAGGCCTGTAAGAACGCATGAGGTTTATGTGCGCTCTGCAAGGCAGTTTAACGCCATAGGCAGGTACTGCTACTATTGGAACGGCGTAAACAACAGCAAGTGGAATAAGTACCAGTTTGAGCAGGAGCTGGATTTAAATTTCAGCACATACACCAGAAACTACTGCCAGACCGACTACTTTATGACACCCGGAGGAAACTACGAAAATATACCTATAGGAAGAACCGCCGATGTTACACAGTATTGGGACGGGGAAAAGCTTGTGGATTACAGCAATTTCCAGAACGACTATGACGGTAACGGCCACAGCATAATAAACTTCAAGATGGAAACGGAGAGCCTGTATTATGTTGGGCTGTTCGGCGAAATTTACGGCAGCACAATAGAAAACCTCAACATGCGGGTGGACGATGAGCTGGCAAAAAAATACGGCGACTATAATGACGAGTACGGCGCAGGCTATATTATAGCGACATATACCTATAACAAGCTGTTCGCTGAGTCCGGCGGAAAGAGCAACGCCGATACACAGGCCCACAACTACGGTCTTGGCGGCCTTGTGGGAAAGACAACAAGCGGTGCCAGCACAGGGGATACAAATAACCCTCTTATTGTCAACTGCTCTGTGAGCGGATATACGCTTATAGGCAAAATGAGCAGTGAAAAAGAGTACTATAACCCAAAGACAAATATAACCTATAAGCTGAATGTTTTCCCTAAAAACCTTATAAGAAACTACGCCTTCCATGTGGGAGGCCTTGTAGGCTTTAACAACTCATATATTTTTAACTGTACGGCGGAAAACAAGCTTGTAAAATTTGTTTACGCACACCCATGGAACAACAGCAATTACGGCTATGAAAAAACTGTAGGCGGCTTTGCCGGCTCAAACCAGGGTGTAATAACCGGCTGTTATGCCGGCGGAAAGCTTGAGATAGACTATGACAGGTCAAACAGCTACGGCATAGAAAGCGCTAAAGACAGCTTCTATATAGGCGGCTTTTCTGGAACCAACTGTTATCCGGGGTTTGGCTATGAGCGTGGATTTACAAAATATTCAAACGCCTCGGCAACATACGCCGGAACACTCCTTGCGGACTGCTACTCGTTCAGCACTATAGAAAAAAGCGACACTGTAAACAGATATGTTCCTGATGAAAATATATACGGTGTGACATACACTCTTGACACAAATACTGCAAAAGAGGACTATTCCAACACCATAAAGGTTTACAATGCAAATGATGTAAATATGACCGGTTCTTTTGTAAATATACCGGAAAACGTGTCAAACTGCTACTACCTTGCCGATACAATTAAGCTCCCGGAGGGGATTTACCCGTCTGACAGGGATTTTTTAATGGCTGGAGATAAAAAAGCGGAGCAGATTTTCGTTCAGATGTCTTCCGTAGCTGATTTTGCCAACACTCTCAATGCGGGGCTTGACAGCGCCGGACCGGTATATAATATAAAAAGAGGGGAAGGCGGTACACAGTTTGTGCCGTACCCGTACGGTTCTGAGAGCCTGTCTGCGGCGGCGTCATGGCCGTATACGGCGGCGCTTTTTGGCAAAAGCTTTCCGTTTGCCCCTGTAGTAACCGAAAACAAAGCCTATGTGCATTACGGTGACTGGCCGGACTATAATGCGGCTTCAGCACCGGGCTATGGCCTGTGCTATTACGAAAAATACGTAGACACTACAGATACAGAATCTGCCGGATTTTATGTGCGGGGTATTGACCCGTCGGTATTTAACGGCGGGGATATGAATGATATAAATACAGCAGGAACTGTGTTTTATGATACCCTTGAGTATGATACTGAGACGGATAAGCGTGTTTACCAGAGCGGATACTGCTACGCTGTGCCTAAGGGCACAGTGATAACAGGGGCCATACCGGATACCTCCGCTCCGGAAAATCCGGACTATGACTTTTATGTTATAGGCAAGGAAGAACCGGTGGAGGTCGGCTGTATGCAGACTGAAATACCGGCAACGGCCGGACTGTGGGCAGTGTATAATCCGGACTTTGGCGCAGCCATAAAACTGAGTGCAACAAAGCTGTACGATGTGACATACGCCTCCGACAGGGCGCACTATGATATAAGGACATTCGAGCAGCTTAAAAATATGGGGGAACCAAAATACCCGGCAAGGCAGCTCTACAGCTTTGAGCAGACAATGAATATAGAAAGCGGAGAGATTGCAGACACAACAGCCATACCGGTTTTTAACGGCGTATTCAACGGAAAAGGCAGCCACAGGGATTTGGAAAGCCTTGAGACTGTCTGGCCGGAGGAGAGCTATACAATAAATATTGACATGAAAAACGCCAGCGCCAGCGGAAATAACCTTGTGGGACTTATAGGCCGGAATCTGGAAAACAGCGTGCTTAAAAATATAAGGCTTGAAGGCGGAATTCTGTGCACAACCGAAAACTCCAACTATGACCTCACCATTGGTGCGCTTACGGCAGTAAATAAAGGCACGATAACCGGCTGTATTTCCAGAGCAGATATAAAAATAGCGGACAATACAAGCTCAGGACTCGGCAAAACCTGCATAGGCGGCCTTATAGGACGTAACGAGAATGCTGGAAACAACAAATGCTTTTTAAACGGTGTTGAGGCCGACATAGTCTGTGACAGTACCATACAGGTAAATAACGGTCAGGGAATGCTTTACCTTGGCGGTTTTGTGGGCTACAGCGAGCCGGCCTTAAGCACAAATTATGTCCGCGGCAGAGTGGGCGCAGGCACAAGGGTAATAGCTAAAAACCAGAGAAATTATATGGGCGGCTTTGCGGGCTATACCTCATCGCCGTTTGAGGCGTGCTTCTTTGAGGGAGAGATGGGAAAGCCTGATAGAACATGGGCTGGACAGTTTATAGGCTACCTTGACATTTATACCGTTGTATTTGACAGCTGCTACGGCTGGACCTATGGAGAGGATATGGATTTTATCGGCGCCAAGGTTGACCAGTGGGCCAGACCGCAGTTTAACAGCTGCTACGCTTACGGCGAGCCGTTTACAGACGGCGGCCTGAGTTATATTAAAGAGTGGAATGGGGAATATGCCGGAAGCCTTGGAAAAATATACACAGAAGCTGCCGAACAGGGCTGGGGCTGGGCTTTTGATGAGGCGTACCCGACGCCGTATTTTAAAAAACAGTAAAGAGGTAATTTATATGGGCGCAGTTAAAAGCAAACTTAAAAGCTCAGGCGGAGCGTCAATAATTATTGCGCTGCTCTTTTTCCTGATATGTTCCACTGTTGGGGTGTCCGTGCTGGCGGCGGCAAAGGCTAATGCCGGAAGACTCAAAGTGCAGAAGGAAAACGAGCAGGCATACCTTACTGTGCGCTCGTCAGCCCAGCTTATGAGAAGCCTCCTTGGCGATGCCCAAACTCCGTTTGCTGTAAAAACAGAAACATTTACAGACGGGGTTTCCGACGGGAACGCGGTATATACCAAAAACTACAGTGATTTGGACCTGTCATTTGCAAACAGAATAAATGATGAGGTTTTCAAGCTGCTGGCTTATCCGGCTACACCGGCTGTACCATTTGAGCTTACGTTTTCCGCAGAGGATATGCCGGATGTAAAAGCGGATGTCTTAGTGGAGAAAACCTCCACAGGGTATAAGCTCACAGCTGATTTTTCAATAGACGGCAGTGTGGAGTATAACTATTTTATGACACTTGCAATGACAGGAACCCTTATTAAGTCCGAGACTAATGACGGCGGTACTGTTGACGGCGAGGGGCATACGGTTACAGTTGCAACAACTGAGTATACCCTCAGCTGGAGTAACGGCATTCTCAAAAACAGGTGACGGGGAGGTGCGCTATGCTTAATAAATTAAAGAGCACCAGAGGTGAAACATTTGTGGAATCGCTTGTGGCGGTTGTTGTGGTTTCGCTTGCCACACTGCTTTTTGTAGGGCTTGTGACAGCCGCCGGCAATATAAACGCTGTGCAGAAAAAGGCGGATAGGGATTTTTACTCCGCCATGTCAAAGGTTGAAAGGCTTGAGGGCACTGACAATGAAGGTAACGCTGTTTCCATAGACGTATCTGTAACAGATGACAGGGGAATAAAGCTGGAAAATGTAAAATGCGGCGTAACTAAAAAGGGTTCCCTTTACGCGTACAACAGGCTGTGAGGTGACGGAATTTGAAGGCTCTGGTTAAAAAGTTAAAATCAAAGGACGGTTTCACACTTGTGGAGATGCTTGCCGCTGTTGTCCTGCTGGGCTTTCTTGTGCTTGTTGTGGGCTCCGGCACATCGGTGGCCATGCGGGTGTATAACGAGACTATAAGGTATTCGGAGTCATGTACCATATCGGCCACAATACTTGGGGCCTGTGAAAACGAGCTGAGGTTTGCCTATGATATAAGGGATACCGACGGTAACGTAAACGCCTTTACAAGCAATGACTATGGCGAGGATACCCGCTTTGAGCTTGAGGATGGAATGGTGCATGTGGTGAGCAGGTCTGGCAATGTGCTTCTGCTTGGAGAAAAGGTGTACACCAACGGACTCAGGGTTAGTAAATTTTCGGTTAAGATAAATGAGGAAACCCCGCCTTACGGCAAGATGATAACCGTAAATATACAGATGAATGACGGAAACGGTGTGACTGCAGAAATTTTGAACGTTAACGGGTAGATAATGGTAATTTTATACAAATACCGATATGAATTTTAAAAAGTTTAGTGCGCTATAAATAATTTGCAGGTGCGTATTATGAAATTTCCTTATTATGGAGCTATGTATTGTGACTATTTGGCGTGTGTATTATGAACTTTGTGACAGGCGGGGCGACAATTTACAAGCTTTTATTGCATAGATTGCCAATAAATATTATTATTTAATAGATGTTAAGAATTCCCGGAACAGTCAGAGGCAGCGGTTGTGCCGCGACAGGCAGATTAAGCTTTATTGATATGGTATTTGATTATATATAAATTTTCAGGGGGCAGTCATGAAATATAAACGTCTCGGAGACCTTCTTATTTCCATAGGGCTTGTAAGCGAGGAACAGGTAAACGAGGCCCTCGCGCTTCAGAAAACCACAAAGAAGCGCCTTGGCGACCAGCTTATAGCATCAGGGTACATAACGCAGAAGCAGCTTATAGAGGCGCTTCAGATGCAGCTTGGCATTGAGTTTATAGACCTGAGCAAGTACGATATACCTGCGGAGCTTTCGCAGGTCATACCTAAAAGCATAGCTAAAAAATACGGCGTTGTGCCTGTGAGAGTGTCTAAGGATATGCTTTTTCTGGCTATGAGCGACCCTATGAACTTTATGGCTATTGAGGAGGCAAAGTCGGCCTCGAGAAAAAAGATTGTACCTATGATAGCCTACAGCGATGCAATAGAGCGTGCTGTGATGAACCTTTACGGCAACGAGGGCGCACTCAAGGCCATTGAGGAGATGAAGCGTGAGATAACCGGCGACAGCGCTTCCGCCGGAGGGGCCTTTGCCACTAATTTTCTGGACAGCGATGAGCAGTCGGCGCCTACCATACGCCTTGTAAACAGTATTATAGAACGGGCGGTCACACTCAACGCCTCAGACATACATCTTGAGCCGAGACAGGATATGCTTTCTGTGCGCATGAGAATAGACGGCCTTATGCGCAATATTATGCAGATACCCAAAAACCTTCAGGAGGCCGTTATAACAAGGCTTAAGGTAATGGGGGCTATGGATATAGCGGAGCACAGGATTCCTCTGGACGGAAGAAGCAACGTGCGTGTTAAAAACCGCGATATAGACCTGAGAATCTCCACACTGCCTACGGTTTACGGTCAGAAGGTGGTTGTAAGACTCCTTGATAAATCCAGCCAGATACTGAGCAAGGAAAAGATAGGGCTGACAGGCGAGGACCTGAAAAAATATATGAGCCTTATAAGCCACAACTCGGGCGTTGTGCTTATAGTTGGGCCCACAGGTTCCGGTAAGTCTTCTACAATGTATACCATGATTTCGGAGCTGAATACGGAGCAGGTAAACCTTGTAACGCTTGAGGACCCTGTGGAATACAATATCGACGGCATAAATCAGGTGCAGATTAACGAAAAGGCCGGCATGACATTCGCAAGCGGCCTGCGCTCCATACTCAGGCAGGACCCGGACATTATAGCCGTGGGCGAAATCAGAGACGGGGAGACTGCGGAAATAGCCATGAGGGCGGCGCTTACAGGGCACCTTGTGCTTTCCACAATACATACAAACGATGCGATATCAACCCTTGACAGACTTGAAAATATAGGTGTTGAAAACTACCTTACATCCTCTGCCATGAGGGGGATAATATCCCAGAGGCTTGTGCGCAGGATATGCCCTCACTGCCGTGAGGAATATACTCCGGAGGCCGAGGAGCTTGACTATATGGGTATAAAAAACACCGGGGATATCAGATTTTACAGGGGCAGGGGCTGCCCGCAGTGCTTTAACACTGGGTATCTTGGCAGGACTGCGGTTTTTGAGATACTTACCTTCACAAAGGAGGTAAAAAAGGCCCTTATGAAAAACCTTGACAGAGACGATTTTATGAAAATAGTGCGCGGAGGGGATTTTGTCTCCATATTTGAAAACTGCCGCAGGCTTGTTGCAGAAGGCATTACAACTGTGGAGGAGACAAAGCGCTGTATAAATACTGAGGACTGATTTGGGAAAGGACTGTGATTGTATTGCCGCTTTCATTAAACGAGCTGGTAAGCTATGCAAGGGAGCGCGATGCTTCTGACATTCACCTTGTCTGCGGTATTGAGCCAAGGTGCCGTATAGACGGGGCTGTTGTAAATATTACTGACGAAAAGCTGAGCTACGACGACTGCGCCTATTACGCAAAGGCGCTGTGCGGTGAGGATTTTGAAAAAATAGAGGATATGGGCGAGTGGGATGGGGCCGCGGATATATCGGGTGTCAGGTGCCGTATAAACGTGTTCCGCCAGAGAAGCGGCATAAGCACGGCCCTAAGGCTTTTAAAGGGCGATATTCCGGACCTTGCCGGCCTTGGGCTTCCGCCTGCTGTAACAAGGCTTCCGGAGCTTCTGAGCGGAATAGTGCTTGTTACGGGCGTTACAGGCTCCGGCAAGTCAACAACACTCTCCGCTATGCTTGATACCATAAACCACAGCAGACAGGCGCATATTATAACACTTGAGGACCCGATTGAGTATGTGTACGAGCCGGACAGGTGCATTATAAACCAGCGTGAGGTGGGGCGGGATACCGAAAGCTATTCATCAGGCCTCAGGGCAGTGCTCAGGGAGGACCCGGACGTAATACTTATAGG
Source organism: Lachnospiraceae bacterium NSJ-143 (assembly GCA_022867625.1). Taxonomy (GTDB): domain Bacteria; phylum Bacillota; class Clostridia; order Lachnospirales; family Anaerotignaceae; genus Neoanaerotignum_A. The sequence continues at coordinate 280,781 of JALIFM010000003.1, read as the reverse complement.
CGAAATGAGGGATTTGGATACTATCCGTACGGCGCTTACCGCCGCAGAAACAGGTCACCTTGTTTTTGCTACACTCCATACCGGCACAGCAGCAGATGCTGTAGACAGAATTGTGGATGTTTTTCCCGAGGGGGAACAGAAACAGATAAGGATGCAGCTTTCAATAACCCTTCAGGCGGTAATAAGCCAGAAGCTGATACCGTCGCTTAGGGGTGGCCGTGTGGCTGCCTGCGAGGTTATGGTTGTTACGCCTGCTATAAGAAACCTTATACGTGAGGGCAAAACCCCGCAGATATCAAACGCCATTATGACCTCATCGGCAGAGGGCAGCATAACAATGGATAACTGCCTCATAAAATTATACAGGGAAAAAAAGATATCCGGCCAGATGGCAAGGCTTTACGCCAGAGATGAGGCCTATGTTAAAAAGAGCACTGTTGTTTAGCCTGTATAGGGCCGTATACGGCCTTTTAAATAAGAATCATATCTGCAAGTCAGGAGGCGGTGTAATTGAACACCTACCGGTATAAGGCGGTTTCAAAACAGGGCGCCAAGGTCAGCGGTGTTGTGGAGGGCTACGACGAATTCGACGCCGTGAGCAGGATAAAGGAAAACTGCGCCTTTGTGGTTGACATTTCTCAGGTAAAGGAAAAAAACGGCATACTGACTATGGAGCTTGGCTCAAAGAGGGTAAAGGCAAAATCGCTGAGCGTTATGTGCTCGCAGTTTTCTGTGCTCATACACTCGGGGCTTAGTGTAAACCGTATAGTCGATATAATATCAAAACAGACCTCCGACAAAAAGCTTGCAAAAATACTTGTGAGCGTAGCCGAGGACGTAAGCGCAGGACATTCCCTTGCATCAAGCTTTGAAAGTCACAGCGATTCCATACCCATAGCGCTTATTGAGACTGTGAGAGCCGGCGAGGAATCCGGCTCGCTTGAAAAATCCTTTTCCAAGCTTTCGGCATATTTTGAAAAAAGCTATAAGGTAAAGGCCAAGGTGTCAAACGCCCTTACATACCCCATATTTGTGCTTATTGTGGCTGTGGGCGTAATGATTGTAATGATGGCCAAGGTAATACCAACTTTTATAAGCATATTTGACGATTTGAAAACAGAGCTTCCGTTAAGCACTGTTATGCTTATAAATATGTCGAAATTTTTCCAGAAATGGTATATACTCATTATAGTATGTATATTTCTGCTGGTGCTTGCCGCAAAGGTGTACAGCAGGTCAAATGCCGGCAGAGAAAGGACAGCAAGGCTTATGCTGAAACTCCCTGTGCTTGGCAAAATTTCCATTATGAACGGCGCAAGCCAGTACGCCAACACAATGTCCACACTTATGTCTGCCGGCATAAGCGTAAGTCAGGCTCTGAGCGTAACCAGCAGGGTTATGGATAACTACTATCTTTCAAAGTGCACTGATAAGCTCATAGGCGGTGTTGAGGCCGGCAAAAGGCTTGGCCAGTGCATGGAACAGGCGGCGTGCTTTCCGAATATACTGAACGAGATGACGTCGGTGGGAGAGGAAACCGGCGCGCTGGAGGAAACCCTTGAAAAGACCGCCGTGTACTTCGACAATGAGGTGGAAACGGCCACAACAAAGGCCATAGCCTTTCTGGAGCCGGCGCTGCTGGTGGTTACGGCTGTTATTGCGGGATTTATAGTAATATCGCTCTACCTGCCTATGTTTTCAATGTACAGCGCAATGTAGAGCTGTGGAACAGGTGTGTTTTTGGTTTAAGGTTGGTTTTATGTTCCGGCAACCCAACCATGCCGGAATGTATAAAAATATATTACATAATGTATAAGCGTAAATTTAAAAACATTTATGAGGTGATAAATTTGGTTAAACTGCTCACAAAAAAGATAGGTAAAAAGAACCAGAAGGGCTTTACACTTGCCGAGCTCCTTATAGTAGTTGCTATAGTAGGCGTGCTGGTAGCCATATCAGTGCCGGTATTTACATCAAAGCTTGAGAAGGCGAGGGAAACAACTGATGTTGCTAACATGAGGGCTGCTAAGGCCGTGGCAGGGGCTCAATTTCTTGATGATGAGTTAGCAGATACTGACAGAATTGGGACATTCTATTATAATGCGGCTAGTGGTCTTTTAGAAAAAACAAAATCAACAGCATATGGAAAAGGAACAACGGCTGATGGTGGCATTGTATATCCAGATTATGAAAGTAAAGATACAGGTAGTGACCATACTAAGGAGATAATTGAAGTAAAAATAGAGAGTGATGGAAAGATTAAATTAAATTGGGTACCAGCTGCTTAATTAGCATTTAACATGGTGGCTGTTGGTTGGCGGCCCCGCTATATGTACCATTTCAGCTGTGCGCCGGAGTTTATTGCTCCGGCGTATGCCTGAGACTGGCATGTATTTTGTATCCGGTCTTTTTGTCTGTAAAATAACTTGTGTTTTAACTGAAAATGGGGTGCGGCTTTGGGTGCAGTGTGCAGGCTTAAATCGAATAAAGGCTTTTCACTTGTGGAGGCGGTGTGCGCCGTGGTTATAGCGGCGGCAGCCGTAATGCTTGCCGTAGGCGTTTTTAATCTGTACTCGGCAAAGTCCGCCAGAGGCACTGACGCTCTTACACTCAAGACAGCTCAGAATCTGGCTTCTGTAAACGTAAACACCACCGGCAGTATATTTCAGGAGCCGGATGCGGCGGATACATTCCCTCTTAAGGGATATTTTGACAATGTGTCAAACTCCATTGTGCGAAAAAAGCCTTCAGGCTACAACAGGTCGTCAGCGGTTTCGGCAGACGGAAATATGTATTCCGGCGCTCCCGACACACTTGTAATAGAGATTACATACGACGGCGAAAATATTTCATACTGCTGGACAGAGGACCACTGACCGTATTGGCTATTGTGGCAAATCGGTCTCTGCTCATTACAATATACTCTTAGGGGGATACCATGATATCTGTTTCTCCTGCTATACTCATATACAGCGCTTTTGTGTGCGCGATTCTTGGCGGTATTTCGGCAAGCTTTGTGTGCTGTTACTCTTATAGATATTTAAACGGTCAGAGCGTGCTTAAGGGCAGGAGCCACTGTGCCTCCTGCGGACATACTCTGGGAGCGCTTGACCTTATACCGATTTTAAGCTACGTGTTTCTGCATGGAAAATGCCGCTACTGCGGCGCTGATATAGGAAAAACTGCAATATTGGCCGAGGACGGAATGGCGGCGGTGTTTGTGCTGCTGCTTTTGAGGTATGACATAAGCCCTGAGCTTTTGAGGGCCATGCTGTTTGTGTCTGTGCTTCTGGCTGTTGCGCTTATTGATTTGGAAAGCTTTACAATACCCGACCGCCTTCTGGGGGCGGCCGCCGCTGTGTGGGCTGTATTTATGCCCTTTGCCGGCGAAGGCCCACTGCGCTATGTTTGTGGCGGACTGCTTGGGGGCTTTGCAATAGCGGGCGCTATGCTTGCAATGAGCCTTATAGCGGACAGAATACTCAAGAAGGAATCTATGGGCGGCGGGGATATAAAGCTGTTTTTTGTTACAGGGCTATATTTTGGGCTTATGCAGAATTTTTTTAATCTTATTCTGTCCTGTGTTATAGGCATAATAATGGCATTGTCTGGCATGGGCAAAAAGGAAAACGGCGAAGGCAGTGAGCCCATGGGTGCTGTGCCGTTCGGCCCTGCCATAGCCGTATCGGCTGTAATAACAATGCTTGCAGGCCAAAGGATATGCGGGTGGTATCTGGGGCTGTTTTAAAGGAGGTACTTTCAATGGCTTCTTCTCTGGTTGGAATAGATATAGGAACAAACCTCATAAAGCTTGCGGTATGCCAGAAGGGGCGCATAACGGGCCTTTATTCTGAGCCTGTGCCGGACGATTTGGTAAGGGACGGACAGATAATATCCTACGAGGCTATGAGCGATTTTTTAAAAGAGGTTTTCAAGAAGCACCGCATTACAGAAAAAAGGTGCTCTGTTATAATAGCGGATGAGCTTGTGTATGTAAGGTACATATCAATGCCTTATATGAAGCCTGAACAGCTCAAAATAAATCTGCCCTACGAGTTCCATGACTTTATAAGCGAGGATAAGAACAAATATGTTTTTGACTACGCCTTTATAAACGTGAAGGAAGGCGGCGATGATTCGGCAGGCGAGCTGGAGCTTATGGCTGCCGCTGCCAAAAAGTCGGTGATAGCCGACTATGCCGAAAGCCTTAAGCACGCAGGCCTTAAGCTTGCTGCCGCTGTGCCTTATGTTATGACATACTCCAATATAATAAGGGAGGCGGAAAGCCGTATAACAGAGGTGGAAAACAACGGCGTGGTCAGGGAATACTGTTTTGTGGATATAGGCCATACGTCCTGCCGCATAAACATATTTGTCGGAAGAAAGCTTGTGGCCACAAGGGTTATAGAGTACGGCCTGAACATGCTTGATTCCGCCATAGCGGAGGCTGAGGGTGTGGATATACATATAGCAAGAACCCGCAAGGAAAGTGATTTTAACGGTGTTCTGAGCAGTGAGACGTGTGTCAATGTATATAACGCCATAGCTATAGAGATTATGAGGGCCATTAACTTTTACCGCTTCAACAATCAGGAAAGCCTGCTGGCGGAGGCCTTTATATGCGGAGGAGGCGGAAAGATAGCGCCGCTTATGGATGTGATAAGCGCCAACACCGACCTTGCCGTCATACCGGTCGAAAGCCTCACGGACTGCCCTAAGGAGTTTATAAAAGACGCGGAGCTTTTCACCTGCGCTATAGGCGCCGCAAGGCAGTGAGGGGGAGCGCTATGGATATTAAAAAGGACTATTGCAACAAGACTGCTATAAACCTTGCGTATAAGGACAGAAAAAAGGGCAACGACCCGAGGCTTGTGCTGCCGCTGGCTGTGATAGTAATTGCGGCTGTGGTGTCTTTTGGCAAGTTTATGGTGTCCGACAAGCTTAATGAGGCTGCTAGGGTAAACGCCGAGATAGATTCCGTAAGACAGCAGACAGAAAGCTACAGGGAGAAGAATAAGGAATACACAGAGGTTAAGGACGAATACGGGAGCTTCTCAAAGGCAAGCTACAGCATGGAGGAGCTTATGCTCACTGATATAACTGATGTGCTGGATATTGTAGACAAAAAGCTTTTAAACGGCGCAGACATAAGCACCTATGTTTTCAACTCAAATGTGCTTAACGTGGTGTTGACAGATGTAACGCTCAAGGAGGTGGCGTCTCTTGTGTCAGGGCTTTATGAAAGCGATATTGTAACCGGCGTTACGGTATCCACCGCCACTACCGGAACAGGCGAGCAGGTATCGCCCGACCAGAAGGTGACTGCCACGGTATCGATATCCCTTGGCATGGAGCTTTCCGCTTCAGGGGGAGGTGCGTCTAAATGATGGTGTCAAGGCAGTTTACAACACGGGAAAAGATACTGCTGCTGATAGCGGGCATTGTTATTGTAGCGGCGGTTTACGTAAAGTTTGTATACATGGATGTGTCAAGCGTAATGGCGAGATATCCTTCTGATTTGGCGGAGGCTCAGGATGAGCTTGATATGGAGCAGATGAAGTATACGGCCCTTGAGTCCATGAAAAGGGAGCTTGAGGAAATGGAAGAAAACGGCGAGGCCCTGAGCGAGATACCGCCGTATGACAATTCAAAAAACGTGATGGATGAGCTTAACCAGATACTGCTGCTTTCAGAAAGCTATACGCTTTCTTTTCTGCCGCTTGAGAAGGAGTCTGCAACTGTCAGAAGAAAGATAACGCTTAACTTTACCGCTTACGACTATGCAACGGCCGAACGGATAGTGAATTTAATACACGGCTTCAAGTACCGCTGTCTTATAACAAGCCTGTCATTCTCGTCTGAAAACACAATAAAAACGGGGCCGGTAACGGTAAATATTGAGGCTACGTTTTTTGAGAGGGATGACTCAGCTCCGGCCGTATCAGATAATAAGCCAGATGACAGCAGTCAGGACAACAGCGCTGAAGATAATGAGGACGACGGAAAAATCTTCAGCTGACAGAACATAACCGGAGGGGTTTTGTATGGAGGATAAAAGGGCTGAGGGCGGCTTTACACTGGCAGAGCTGCTTATAGTTGTTTCTATTGTGGGGGTGCTTGTGGCAATAAGCATACCGATATTTGTAAACCGGCTTGAAACAGCAAGAAGGCGTGTCTGCGAGGCCAATATGCGGTCAGCCAAAATGCTGATTGCCTCCGCTATTGTATCGGGCGACTCATTTACCGACAGCATAACAGACGGCATGGAATGGACAACAGCTCTCTGGCAGGAGCTTAAGGATAACGGCTACCAGACAGAGGAGGAGATATGCCCTTCGGGAGGCAAAATAACAATACACAGACAGGGCGACTCAGTGCGCTTTACATGTTCCGTACATACCGACGGAGAATCCGGCGGCGGTGGCGGAGGACGCGACCACATGACAAATGAGAAAAGCGCCGAGGACATACTCAACTGGGTGTCTGAAAACTTCAGTTCGCCAAACTGGCACACAGGTGAGGAGAAGGCGTTTATGAAGGCTTTTATTGAAAAGGCCAACGAAAACGGCGGGCTTCTGGAGGCGGAGGCTGCCCAGATACTTGAAAAATTCGGAAACACAGACGGCAAGTTTTATGGCGTAAACGATAAAAACCCACTGGTATGGGTAGGCACAAGGGCATTTTTTGACGGAAAGGAACAGGACCTTCTTGTAGTTACATCTAAGAGCACGGTTGACCGAAACCAGCTCAACGGTTTTATGTTCTATTATAACGGCAACTATTATAAGAGTACAAAGACAGCCCATAACGGAAATTACGACTATGCCTCCCTTACCCAAGGCTACAGCAGCAGAGACGAGACATTTGAGGAATTTCTTAAGAAAAACAACTGGGAGCTTGCAGAATAACAAATAAAGGCAGACTGTTAACAAAAAGCCTAACTGGGCAGTCTGCCTTTTTTATTGTGCCGGGGTAATAAACACTGGCGAAATTAATATTTTTAAATATGCGGTTTTATATTATAATACTTAAAAAGCTTATTATGCGGGGGTAATAATATGAAAGGGCTCTATACCATAGGGGAAACAGCCAAGCTTTTGGGAGTATCCACACAGACTCTGCGTTATTACGACAAGATAGGCCTGCTTTCCCCGTGCCATACAGACAATGAAACGGGCTACAGGTATTACAGCTACACTCAGTTCCACTACATAGACAGAATAAAGTACCTTCAGGGCTTTGGAATGAAGCTTGAGGATATAGCCAATATCATACACAGCGGCAGTGTGGATTTGCTTTTGCCGTATCTGAGGAGCAAACGCGCCGATTTAATAAGCGAAAGGAATGAGATTGAGGAAAAAATAACGGATATAGAATGGTATATGGACTATTTCACATACCTCAACAAGGGAGAGAACATAGAAAACCTCTATAAGGTACAGAAGGAAAACCGGTATATACTGAGCGTGCCATGCTTTTATAAGGAGGCTCTCGCCAAGATGGAAATACGTCTGGCCAATGAGAAAAGCAAGAGCATGTATGCGGATTTGAAGTTCAGGAGGCAGTACGGCTATAAGGTGGATTTTGACGCCATGCTGAGGCAGGAGTTTTACCCTACAGAGTATTTTATATATTTCAGGGGCATGCCTGATATAGACGAAAGCCTGTACGATATAATACCTGCCGGTGAGTACCTGTGCTTTCAGACTCAGGCTCTTGACGAAAACTGGGATATTAAGATGCTCACAGGGTATTTTAACAACAAACCCAAGCCAAAGCTTGTACTGGCTCTCGAGTTTGAGGACAATTTAGTCGATTATTCTAAAGCATGGTATGAAATTCAAATACTTCTTTAGATAAAATAACCATTGACCTTATTCCAAGTATAAGATTTAACATCAAACCATAGTAATTGTTACTTTTATAACATTCAGACCTTAAGGCCGGACACCGTAAAACAACGGTCTGGTGGGCGCGCACAGCGGCCGGAATATACGGCACTACAGCCATAAGCCAAGGATGTTATGTGGTTAATTATGAGGATGGTGATGATATTTTGTTGAATGAAAGAACTGAAATTTTATACAGGGGAACACAGGCAAGGAACAATGCCGTTAATCCGGAAACGCCTGCCATATACCCTGCTACAGCATACATAATAAAAGATACAGAGGACTATGATTTTGCAAACGGCGGCGGCAAATATTTTTATAACCGCACCGCAAACCCCAACAGAGACGGACTTGGAGAGGCCATATCATTTCTTGAAAACGGAGAGGAGACGCTTATCTGCTCGTCTGGAATGGGAGCCATATCAACTGCCCTGCTGTCGCTTTTAAAATGCGGTGAGCATGCGGTGTTCAGCAAGGATATATATGGCGAGACTATAGAGCTTATAGATTTGCTGCGCTCCCACGGCATAGAGGTCACCCTTGCGGACTTTACCGATTTGGAGGCTGTAGAGGTGGCTTTAAAGGAAAACACGAAGCTTGTTTATACTGAAATAATAGCAAACCCGCTCACACAGGTTGTCGATATCAGAAAAATATCTGAGCTGGCTCACAAAAGGGGCTCACTGGTGCTTGTTGACAGCACATTTACAACCCCGTTTGTTATTAAGCCGCTTAAGCTTGGGGCGGATGTGATTATACACAGTCTTACAAAATTCTTCGGCGGACACAGCGATGTGACAGGCGGCTCAATTACGGCGTCAAAAGAAATAATAAAATTAATTAAACCGTCCTACCTGCTTCTGGGGGCGACTCTTGACGCCAATTCGGCATGGCTTTTGCAGAGGAGCGTAAAGACAATGGGCATGAGAATGAAGGCGCAGCTTGACAACGCTGTGATTCTGGCAAAAGCGCTCAGTGAAAACCCGAATATCAGGGCGGTGTATCACCCAAGCCTTGAAAGCCACCCTCAGCACGCCCTTGCCGAAGATGTTTTTCTCTACGGCTACGGCACAATGATTAGCTTCAGGGTGGAGGATGACAGAAAAAAGGTAGATGAGTTTATACACAGGCTTAATGTGGTAAAATATTTGGGTACACTTGGAGGTATAAGGACAACACTGGCGCACCCGGCTTCAGCCTTCAGGAACGAGTTTACGCCGGAGGAGCTGAGAAAAATGGGGTTATATGAAGGGCTTATCAGGATATCCACAGGGGCGGAGGATGTACGTGATTTGATAGAAGATTTCAGTCAGGCCCTTAAGGTATTTGGTTGAATTTTCAGGAGGGGAAATAATTTATGTTTAAAAACGCAAATAAAACACTTATTTTAATCGCAATTTTAACTTTAATGGCAGTGATAGTTCCTATAATACTGGTTCCAGACGCTGTTATCAGTTTTATAGGGGTAATTTATAACTTTATAACATCAGATATGGCATGGTTCTTCCTTCTCATTGGAGTTGTGTATGCTGTGCTTACAATACTGCTCCTTACAACCAAGTGGGGCGATATAAAGCTTGGCGGAAAAAAGGCGAAGCCGCATTATAAGACATTCACATGGATAACAATGAACCTCTGCTCAGCCCTTGCGGCAGGTATACTTATATTCGGCATGTGCGAGTGGATGTACTACGTAAACGGAACTCCTTTTAATATTGAGCCGGGCTCAATAACAGCTTACGAATATGCATCTGCCTACGGTATGTTCCACTGGGGATTTTCGGCATGGGCTTTCTACCTTATACCGGGCATAGCTATAGGCTACCTGTACTGGAACAAGAAAATCGGGGATTTGAGGATTTCAGTGCTCTGCCAGAATGTTGTAGGCGGAGACAAAACATGGCAGAAGGTTATGAGGGTAGTGATAGACGCCATTATTGTTTTCTGCTACTTTATGGCTATTATGACAACAGTAGGAATTGGAACACCTGTACTTGGAGAGCTTGCAAGCTCGCTTCTTGGAATACCTAACACATTTGGGCTTAAGCTTGGCGTTATACTTGTGTTCTGCATATTCTTCACTCTTTCGACATCAAAGTCAATAGCGAAGGGCATGGGGCGCATAAGCGACTTTAACGTAATACTCGCACTTGTATTCTTTGCCTTTGTACTTATAGTTGGAGACACAAGCTTTATACTCAACAATATTGTTATGGCTATAGGCACAAATATCCGTGAGTTTGTAAGAATGAGCTTTAATACAGATGCAATCGCCCATACAGGCTTTATACAGAGCTGGACTATATTCTACTGGGCATGGTATGTGGCTATATCATTTATGTGCGGAATATGGATTGCAAGAACATCTTACGGCAGGACATTCAGAGAAATTGCCATAGCAAACTGTTTCTGGGCGCCTCTTGCCTGCTGGATTACTTTTGGCATACTGGGTAACTACGGACTTGGACAGGAGCTTTTCCATGGTGTAAACCTTTCAGGCGTTATTGGCGAGATTGGAAACAACGGCGTAACGCTAATGGTTTTACAGACAATGCCTTTTGCCAAACTCTGTATAGTTGTGTTTATGGTGCTTATATTCTTCAACCTTGCTACAACAGCCACAGGAAACGGAACGGCTCTGAGCATGTACACATCTGTCGGACTTAAGCCGGACGAGGAGCCAAACCCTACATATAAGACATTCTGGTGTGTACTTTTTCTTATAATACCAGTAGGCGTGCTTCTGCTTGAGCACAATGTGGAAGGGCTTAATGTACTGAGCACAATACAGTCAATGATAACAATTTCAGCCCTGCCTGTACTGCTTGCGCTTGTAGTGCTTTTCTGGGCATTTATAAAGGCAATCAGAAAAGATATCAAAAACGGCGATATACTTGACGCTGTAGACGACAAGAAGGCTTATAACTGGCAGAACCTCAAGGAGGAAGAGTGATATGGATAATGGCAGATTCTCTAATGCGGTTACATATACGGCGGAATTTTCAAAAATAAACTCATATGAGCTTGAGGGAAAGCGAAAGGCGCTGCGCCTTGCAGAAAAAATACTCACAGAAAACACCAACGCCAAAGTTACAATGTATGACTTTGATACTGACGCGCCGTTTATTATAGCCGGCGTTACAGTTAAAGACCCGCAGTATAAGTTTCTTATGGAGGGGCACCTTGATGTGGTATCACCTGAGGGTATGGAAAAGCCATTTGACTCGGAGATAAAAGATGGTATAATGTACGGCAGAGGCGTTGCGGATATGAAGGGCGGCTGCGCAGCTATGCTTTCAGCTTTTATAGCCGCTGTAAACGAAGGCGGGCTTAAAGGCGACCTTTATCTGATGTTCTCGACAGACGAGGAGTATGCCGGTGAGGAAATAAAGACGGCGCTCAACAGGGGATACCTGCCAAAGGTCGACTTTGCCATGATTGCGGAGCCTACAGACGCACAGCTTAATACAGCCCACAAGGGCGAGGCGTGGATGCAGGCCGAGTTTTTTGGCAAGAGCGCGCACTCAAGCACACCGCATCTTGGCAAGAACGCCATATATATGGCCATGGATTTTATTTCAGAACTGAGAAATATAATGGATACATACAGTGAGCAGGGCCATGAGCTTTACGGCGAGCCTACAATGAGCGTGGGCGTTATTGAGGGAGGCTCTACCCCAAATGTTGTGCCTCCTTATGCAAAGATACTCATAGATAAGAGATACCTTCCGGGAAAGAGCGCTAAGGAGTTTGAAGCGGAAATAGAAAGCGCTGTTGAGGCCTGCCAAAAGGCCGACCCGGACTTTAACGTAAAAACCACACTTCTGGGAGAGTGGAACTCGGTTTTGACAGACAGGCAGAGTCCTGAGTTTTTGAGGATAAAAGGCGTAATTGATAAATCCCTTGGGTGCGATACTCCTATGGGTGTCATGACAGGCTGGGGAGAGGGCGGATATATAAACATGTACGGCATACCTACAGTTTATTTCGGCCCTGGTGACTTCAGATATGCCCACAGGCCGGACGAACAAATACCTGTAGACCAGATTATGGAGGTCGCAGGCGCTTACTATTCAGTTATAAAAGAGGTCTGCTGCTGATTAGGTGACGGAGGATTTAAATAAATGAAGGATAACTTTGAGAAGGTACTTAAAAAGACAGGAATTATGGTTCTGGACGGAGCTATGGCCACAGAGCTTGAGGCTATGGGCTGCGATTTAAATGATGAGCTGTGGAGCGCCAAGGTTCTGGCTGAGGAGCCGGAGCTGATAAAAAAGGTTCATCTGAGCTATTTTGAGGCAGGCGCCGACTGCGGCACAAGCGCAAGCTATCAGGCTACTGTACCGGGCTTTATTAAAAAGGACTTCAGTGAAGGTGAGGCTGAGGAGCTTATAAGGCGTTCTGTAAAGCTTTTATGTGAAGCCCGTGACCAGTGGTGGGAAAACGGCGGAAAAGCCAGCCAAAGGCCATACCCTGTTGTAAGCGCCGCTGTTGGGCCTTACGGAGCGTATCTTGCTGACGGAAGCGAGTACCGCGGCGGCTACAGCATAGGAAAAGAGGAGCTTAAGAATTTTCACCGACGCAGAATGGAGCTTCTGCTTGAGGCAGGCGCCGAGATACTTGCCATAGAGACTATACCGTCTCTTGAGGAGGCTGTGTCTCTTGCGGAGCTTACAGCTGAATTGGGTGCGGATTGCTGGATAAGCTTCAGCTGCAAAAACAGCACCGATATAAGCGAAGGCACAAAAATTGAGGACTGTGCCAAGGCTCTGAACGATTTTGACTGTGTTAAGGCTGTAGGAATAAACTGCACTGCGCCGCAGTTTGTGGAAAGCCTTATAAAAGAAGTGAAAAAGGGCACAGCCAAGCCTGTTATTGTATACCCTAACAGCGGGGAGCACTATGACCCTGTCACAAAAACATGGCATGGCGATAAATCAGGAAAAACCTACGGTGACTGGGCGGAGGAATGGCTCAAAAGCGGGGCAGAAATTATTGGCGGCTGCTGCCGTACAACTCCGGCAAATATCCGTGAGGTAAGCGACCTTGTAAACAAAAATAAATAAGCGGCACAAACTGGCCGGTATCCATTTATCTGGGTGCCGGCTTTTTGATTGGCAGTAAACATGGTGGATATCTTAACAATAAGCCTCAATACCGGGTATAACATGTCAAATTATATTCTGTTGTGTGCATAAATACAAAGCGGAAAAGGTACGATAAAAAATTTTGATTGATACCATAATAATTATAAATTTTACAAATCCGGCTGCCCGTAATACAATGTGTAATAATGTATTTTATAAAAAAACATGTGTTTTCTGTTGGGGGAATATATATGGTGACTTTTCTGCTTGAGATTTTGGGTACGGCGGCATTTGCGGTTACTGGGGCGGCGGCGGCCATAGGCAAAAGGCTTGATATTTTTGGGGTGCTCTTTGTTTCTGTGCTTTCGGCTGTAGGCGGAGGTGTGATAAGGGATGTTGTGCTTGGAAACGTGCCGCCGTTAACATTTAAAAACCCTGTTTATATAGTAACGGCTTTAGGCTGCGCCTTTGCCGTTATGGGCGCTTATGTAAGGCTTAAGGGAGTTTACACGCAAAAGCGCGTAGTTGCTGTAATAGATGTATGTGATGCTGTGGGGCTTGCAGTCTTTACTGTGTCCGGCATAAATATAGCTGTTGGCATGGGGTATCAGGACAACGGCTTTCTGCTCTGCTTTGTAGGGCTTGTAACGGCGGTGGGCGGCGGCGTGCTCAGGGACATGGCTATAAACCGCACTCCTGTTATATTTAAAAAAGAGATTTACGCAACAGCATCAATAGCCGGAAGCGCCGCTTATATATGGCTCTACCCATTAGTGGGGACTCACACGGCCGGGTGGGCGGCTGTATTTATAATAGCGGTTATACGGATTTTAAGTATAAGTAAAAAGCTCAACCTTCCTGTTCTGGCCTCGGCAGGCGTGAAAGGGCCGCAGGGAAGCTGCACTGGAGAAAAAATATAATTTAGAAAAAAACAGCGGGGATTTAATCCCTGCTGTTTTTTTGCCCATAACTGCTTTATATTGAATTTTAATAATATTATATTGTTATTCGATAAATAATAATTGACAAACAATAATATAAGAGCTTATAATGTATATCAGTAAATATAGCTGAGGGAGAGGTTTGATATATGTGGAACGCTAAAAAATCTGTTGTTTTGTCATGTGTCTGTACAAAGGCGGTAATTTTTTTGGGTGTGCTTTTTCTTCTGAGCGCGCCTTACTGGGTCAATTTTTATGTTGACTATGCCGGAAAGGTGGAGAGCATTAAAAATCCGCTGCTCTTTACAATATACAGCGCAGGGCTCTTTGGCATGTACTCACTAATATGTCTCAGCCGGCTGCTGTCAAATATCAAAAGCAACGAGGTGTTTGTCGAAAACAATGTAAGGCAGCTTCGGGCCATATCATGGTGCTGTTTTGCTGTGGCGTTTATTTTGCTTGTGTCGGGCTTTTATTATATTCTTTTTGTTATAGGCGCTGTAGCTGCGGGGTTTTTTGGACTTATACTGAGAGTCGTGAAAAATGTGATTGAGCAGGCGGTTATACTGAAAAACGAAAATGATTTTACAATTTGACTGGGGGAATAAAAAATGCCTATTGTTGTAAATATTGATGTGATAATGGCAAAAAGAAAAATTTCCTCCGGAGAGCTTGCCGCCCTTATAGGCATCACACCGGCCAACCTTTCCATACTGAAGAATAATAAGGCCAAGGCCATAAGGTTTTCGACACTGGAGGAGATATGCCGTGTGCTTGAGTGCCAGCCCGGGGATATACTGGAATATGTGGAGGAATAGTTTGATTTTACTGTAAGGAGGTATGACTCATGGAGGATATGACAAAAAGCAGCGAAAATATGACATTAAATGAAACGCCTTTGCCTGAGGCAAAAAAGAAGCCGGAATTTTCCAGAGCAGACGGAGTGTTTTCAGTTTTATATTTTCTGCTTGGATATGTGTTTATAGATATGGTGCGTATGTCAAGTCCGGGAGCCGGAACAGCGGTGTTTGCTGTAGCCTTTGTTGTGCTGGGCATTATATACGGCGGCTGCTATGGCCTGAGGCAGGATAAGGAAACAGCGCTTTATCTGGGGCTTATACTTTTGGCGTCTGTGCAGATATGTATTTTTGACACGGGATTTCTGGGCTTTCTTATGTTTATGTTTTTAAGCGCCGCCGGGCTTTACTGGGTCTGCGTTTTTTCAAAGAGAAGAATACCTGACAGCGCAGAAGGCGCAAAACGTGGTATGACAGCCTTTATGCCATGGGATTTATTAAATCAGGCCATTATAGTGCCGTTTTCACATATAGGCTGCTGTTTTGGAGGGGCCAAAAGGTTTTTCAGCAGGGGACGTGACAGCAAGAAGGCTGCGCAGTTTGCATTGGGCCTTATTATATGCGTGCCCGTTGTAGCTGTTGTGGTATCCCTTCTTTCAAGTGCGGATTTTGCTTTTGAGCATCTGGTTGAGTATGTCAGGCTGTCGTTCTTTGACAGAATATGGAACGTAATATTTAAATGTGTGCTTGCTCTGCCTGTGTGGTGCTATTTTTATGGCATACTGTTTGGGGATTTTAAAAATACCGGCAGCAGTTCCATAACCGAAAAGAATATATCGCAGGCAAAGAAAAGCGTTTCAAAAGCCCCGGCTGTAACTGTATATACTGCTCTTACGGCTTTGAATTTAGTGTATGCGGTATTTTTTATTTCGCAGTCCGCTTACCTGTTTTCAGGCTTCGTCAATTTTCTGCCAGACGGTTTTACCTATGCCGATTACGCCAGAAGAGGCTTTTTCCAGCTCTGTATAATAGCCGGCATCAATCTGGCGGTTACAGGCTTGTCGCATTTATTTATAAAGAGGGAAGAAAATGGCGGAGGACAGAAGGTGCTTAAAGCCGAAACAATAATATTGTCGGCATTTACACTTTGTCTTATAGCCACAGCTGTCAGCAAGATGGCAATGTATATCAATTACTATGGCCTGACAAAGCTGAGGGTTTATACAACATGGTTTATGGCAGTGCTCTTTATAATGTTTATACTTGTCATAGCCAGAAGCATTATGAGGTTTAACGGTACAAAATCAGCCGTTGCAGTATTTACAGTCTGCTTTTTCGCTCTGTGCTTTTCAAATATAGACGGGCTTATAGCCGGATACAATATAGACAGATTTGAAAGCGGGAGCCTCAAATCATTTAATGCCGGCGACTACAGAGGGCTTTCGGCCGCCGCTGTGCCTTATCTGGCCGAACTGTATGAAAAACTTCCGTCAGACGGTTTTGTAATGTCAGGAAAGCTTGCCGACGGAACAAAAGCCGAGGGGAGTCTGGCTGTAATGAGTCCGGAGGAGCTCAAAACTATGAAAAATTCTCTTTATACAATTATAACCAGAAGCGATGAAACTGGCAGAAGGCCATGGTTTGACGGGGATTTCAGGAATTTTAATTTGCAGTCGGCCAAAGCCCAGAGTATAGCTGACAGGATTAGCATTTAAAAAAGGCGCCGTTAACGGCGCCTTTTTATCAGCTTTATTTTATATATCCAAGATATCTGGATATTTTGTCGGAGGCGGATTTCATCTTTTCAGCCACATTATCAATATCTTCTGCTTTTAGTCTGCCCGCCGGTACAGAAATGCTTATGCCGGCAATAATTTTTCCCGTGTAATCCCTCAGAGGCACAGCTATGCAGAAAACCTCTGTTGAGGCTTCCATATTGTCAACAGCAAAGCCTTTCTGCCGCACACCTGCTATTTCATTAAGGAGCACACTTTCATCTGTTATTGTGTATTCTGTTTTGGGCCTGTCCTTCTCGGTCCTGAATATAAGGAGTATATCTTCATTGTCCATTTCGCTTAAAAAGAGCTTGCCTATACCTGTGCAGCAAAGAGGCTCCTTTTCGCCAATGTTCACGTTTGTGATAAGCCTGTGGGTTACCGCAGACGGATTGGGAAAAAAACGCTTTATTATTACCATGGAATTGCTGTTTTTGATTCCAAGATTTATTATCTCGCCAAAATGGTTGCTTAGGTTTTTGAGGTATACAGAAACCTTCTCGGAGTCTATGCCGTGGCACAGTGGTATATTGCTTGCCATTTCAAAAATTCCCCAGCCAAGCTTGTAGGCAGTTCCGTCCTCTGATTTTTCCACAAAATCATACTCAAGGAGGGTATCAAGAAACCGGTGGACTGTGCTTTTTCCCATACCCACACCTTCGCTTATGGTATTGAGGGAATGTCCGTCAGCTGACGGGTTTTCTTTTAGATATGTAAGTATGTCCAATGCCTTTTCGAGGGTCTGGACAGGGTATTTTGATTTATAGCCATTTATCATTTTGGCTCAACCTGCCTTTCAAAAGTATTATTTCATTTTATAATTCTTTGGGCTATATATCAAGAGATTTATTTTATGTAAATGGTTTATGACGCTGTTGACAAAATAAAAAGTAAGTGATATATTCAAACTGCCAAAAGAAAATTAAGAGTATTTATATTATAAATTTAGGACGGCATCTTAAATAATAGAATGATTGGGGTGTTTTAGAATGAAAAAGGCTGTTATTCTTTCACTCAGCGACAATGTAGCTACAGCGCTTGAGCGGGTTGAGCCTGATGACATTGTAGGCGTTTTTGATTCGGACAAAAAGCCTGTGCAGGATATTGTATCGCTGAGCCATATAGATGCGGGGCACAAAATAGCCGCCTGCGATATTGAAAAAGGCAGTAATGTTGTAAAGTATGGCTATGTCATAGGAAAAGCTTCGGAGTTTATAAAAAAAGGCTCTCTTGTGCATGTGTCAAACCTTGAAAGCCTTAGGGGAAGGGGAGATTTGGCTTGAATATAGATATGTTTGAAAGGCCAAACGGCACATATGGTGTGAGAAACCGTATAGCCGTAATACCTACAGTAGCATGCGCCAACCATGTGGCGGAGCTTATAGCCGATTCTGTTGACATAGCAGACGCATACACGCACCCCTACGGCTGTGACCAGCTGGGGTATGATTTGGAGCTGTCATTTAAATGCCTTAAAAGCATGGGTGTACACCCAAACAACGGCGCGGTGCTTGTTGTCGGTCTTGGCTGCGAGGAAATACTGCCGCATGAGCTGTATAAAGCGATAAAGAATGAACAGCCGGACACCGAGCTTATAGTTATGCAGGAAACCGGAGGCACTGAAAAGTGCGTAAAGCTCGGCACTGAGATTTGTAAAAAATTCAGGGATAAGCTTATGGAGCAGAAAAGGGTAAAGGCCGATATTTCAAACCTGACAGTGGGTGTTGAGTGCGGAGGGTCGGATTACACTTCGGGTATCGCCTCTAACCCTTCTGTGGGAGTGTTTACCGAAAAGCTGTGTTCACTGGGAGGCGGAGTTGTTTTTGGAGAGACTACGGAGCTTATGGGTGCTGAGGATATTATCAAAAGCCGCTGTGAAAGCGAAGATGTCTATAAATTTATTGTGGACAGCATTAAAAGGGTTGAGGATACGGCGGTCAGCATGAAGGTGGATTTGCGCGGCACACAGCCTTCACCCGGAAACATTGACGGCGGCCTTACAACAATAGAAGAAAAATCCCTTGGCGGGATATGCAAAATAGGCGGAACAAAGATTAAATCCGCTGTCTGCTTTGGAAGCGCCCCTGATAAAAAAGGTCTGGCCTTTGTGGATACCCCGGGAAACGATATAGCCTGTACACTTGGGCTTTGCTGTGCAGGAGCTCAGATTATAATATTTACAACCGGCAGGGGAACGCCTATGGGCTTTGCCGCAGCGCCGGTAATAAAGGTAACAGCCAATTCAAAGATATCAAAAATAATGGCTGAGAATTTCGATTTGGATTTGTCCGGTATAATAGACGGTGATATTTCTATAAATGACGGTGGACGAGTGCTGTTTGAGAGGGTTATAAGCGTTGCCCAGGGGCAGCAGACCGCTGCCGAAAAGCTTGGACACAGGGAGTTTTCTCTCTACAGGGTTTCACCAATACTTACATAAAAAAGGGAGTGTTTTGTTTGTTTCCAAAATTTGTGCTTGTGCGCCAGAAATATAAGGCGGAAAAAATAGATGATATTGAGAAGGCTTTAAGGGATACCATACACAGCTGCGGCTATGACCTTGGCAAATTCAACGGAAAAACCGTTGGCATAACTGTGGGCAGCAGGGGAATAAGCCAAATACCGCTTATAGCCAGAACAATAGCTCAGGTGGTTTCAGAAAACGGCGGAAAGCCGGTTATATTTGCTGCTATGGGAAGCCATGGCGGCGGAACCGCGGAAGGTCAGATTGAGGTCCTTGAATCCCTTGGAGTGACAGAGCAGAGCGTTGGCACAGAGATACGCACCTGCGGCGACAGTATGCTGCTTGGCACAGCTGAAAGCGGCATGCCGGTCTATGTAAACAGCCTTGTAAGCCAGTTTGACTCAATTATCATACTCAACAGAATAAAACAGCATACTGATTTTGACGATATAACCGAAAGCGGCCTTTTTAAGGTAATGGCTATAGGCATGGGCAATCCTCAGGGGGCGAAGAATATTCACGCTGAGGCTTTGAACTCAGGCTACGGCCCTGCGATACGTGAGGCTGGAGCGGTTATGCTTGAAAAGCTTCCAATAGTAATGGGTATAGCTGTTACAGAAAACTGGCGACATGAGACAAACCATATAGAGGCTGTGCTTCCTGAAAACCTGCTGGAGGCGGAAAAACGAATACTGGATAATGTGAAAAAAAGTGCAGTAAAGCTTCCTGTGGATACGTTGGACACACTTATAATACAGGAAGCCGGCAAAAATATTTCCGGTACATGTGTTGACACAAAGGTTATAGGCCGAATAATGATAGCCGGCCAGAAGGAACCGGAAAGCCCTAAGATAAGGACAATAGCCGTTCTGGATTTTACAGACGAGTCCCACGGCAACTCAATGGGCCTTGGCGTTGTTGATTTGGTCACAAGAAGGGTTTTTGACAAGATAAATATAGACGCAACATCGCTTACAGGTATAACATCGACATGTCTTCTTCAGGCGAAAATACCATGTGTTGCGAAAAATGATTTTGAGGCTGTAAACGCCGCCTTTAACTGTACAGGTCTCAGGGATATATCGTCTATAAGGGCGGCTGTTATAAAAAACACCAATGCTCTTGAGTATATAGCTGTCACTGAAAATGTTTATGATGAAATAAAAAATAATGACTGTATAGAAAAAGTTGGCGGGCCGTTTGAGCTTGAATTTGACAGCTCAGGCGTGCTTGTCTCAGAAATATTCTAATATCAAAAAGGGGCATAAGCTCCTTTTTTGCTGTCTGAATAAAATAAATTACAGCAGGCTATTGACTTTAGGACGCAAAAGGGATACCATATACTAAAATCTGAAATTTCAGATTTTAGTATATTTCTCTTTAAGGTGGTATATATGTTTAATAAAGTCGGCTCGGCGAGCCTTGTAGATATAATTTACAATGAGATTAAGAAAAAGATAATTGAAAACGAGCTGAAACCTGATGAAAGGCTGGATATTGACTTTCTGAGCGAGTCCCTTGGGGTAAGCCGAACCCCTGTGATTAACGCCCTTAAAGCACTTGAAAAGGACGGATATGTGATAATAAACCCGAGAAGCTCAAGCTGTGTGAGGGGCCTTACAAAGGAAGAAACAGAGGCCGTTTTCGATTTCAGAGCGGCCCTTGAGAGCACTGTTGTAAGAAAGGTAACAGGAAAGCTCTCGGCTGAAAGGCTTATGGAATTCCGGAAGGTATTTATTGAGTTTCTAAACAGTATGGAAAGCTTCATCTCACCGGAAGAGCTTATCCGGGGATTTTTTGATATTGAAACACAGCTGCATGAATATATGATTAAAGCCTGCCCATCTATAATAAGCGGTGAGATAATGAATCTTATGGATTTGACAAAGAGGATACGTCACCTGCATATGCTCTACAAACTGAATAACATGAATGCCAGCGCTTTTAACGATGAGGTGGGGCTTCATGTAAGGCTCATAGATTCTCTTGTGGCGGAGGATATACCTGTGAGCGTAAAGCTTATAGAAAAGGATATACTGGATACAAAAGATGAAATCATGAAGTGCTTTGATATAATAAATGGAATTTGATTTGCCTGAGGGGCAAATCGTTTTAATCGAACTGAAATTTCAGATTTCAGATTTAAGGAGGGGCTGTTATGTATTCTGTTAAGATTGAAAATTCAACGGCTGTTTATACTGATTTGGAGGAGAACCGCCGGGCGCAGCTGCCCGCTGAAAACCTTATGGGGATTTATACGGCAAAAAATCCTAAGGCCATGTCTCAGGAGGAGGTTTCAAAGGCTGTATTGTCACCTGTAGCCGGCGGTGAAAGGCTCAGGGACATTGTAAAGCGCAAAAACGCCGTAACAGCATGTGTTATAGTTTCAGACGCAACAAGGGGAGTGCCTACGGCAAAGGTTGCTCCGTATGTGCTTGACGAGCTTGAAGGCGGAGGCATAAAGCGCGAGAACATAGTATTTATAGTGGCGCTTGGGGTTCACAGGGACGCAACCGAAGATGAAATGAGAGAATTTCTGGGCGATGAGCTTTACGGCACCGTAAGGATTGAAAACCATGCGCCCTTTGATGAGAGCAGGCTTGTATATATAGGAGAGACATCTGCAAAAACACCGGTCAGGGTAAACAAAACCGTGTGGGAAAGCGACATAAAGGTAACTATAGGCAAGGTTGAGCTGCATGATATGGCCGGATTTTCGGGCGGAAGAAAGTCTATACTGCCCGGGGTATGCGCAGAGGAGACCATAGTGATTAACCACAGGCCGGAAAACATGGTAAACCCCAACAGCAGAGCCGGAAACCTGGACAACAACCCTATACATGAGGATATGCTTGAAACCGCCAGAATGTGCGGTGTGGATTATTCGGTAAATATAGTTATGAATATGGACTATGATATAGCCGGAGTTTTTGCCGGGGATTTGGATTTATCGCACAGGCAGGCAGCTGAGTTTTTAAAGGGATACTGTTCGGTGACACTTCCTCAGAAGCCTGATATATTCGTGGTATGCCCGGGGGAGCCTCTCAATATCGACATGTATCAGGGGGTAAAGGCCCTTATAGCTCTGCATACAATAACTGACAGTTCGTCAACGGTAATCTTGTACGGGGATTTCAGGGAAGGCATAAACTCTGTGGATTTTTATGAGCCTTTTAAAAAATGCGGCAGCTACGATGAGCTGAAAGATTATGTCTGGGCAAACTACCGGATACAGATGGACCATATAGTGCCTGTTATGGAAATGCTTAAAAATGGAACGCGGGTTATAGTGGTATCGGACAATATTGCTGAAGAAAAGCTCAGGGATATGAGAATGGAAAAGGCGCAAAGCCTTCAGTCTGCCTTTGATATGGTTCTTTCTGAAAAGGAAGGTCAGAAGGTGGCGTTCTGCCCTATGAGCTACAGGTGCATATTCAGTATAGAGTGACAGGAGGATACGGTATGAAAAACGAAAATGTTCTTTACTCGGTTATAGAAAAGGAGTATCCGGAGGTTGACCATGGCGAAGGTATGTACATATACGACAAAAACGGCAAAAAGTATTTGGACTGTGCCGCAGGCATAGGTGTCGTAAACATTGGCCATGGGGTTAAAGAAATTACAGCCAGAATGGCTGAGCAGGCTGATAAGGTCTGTTTTGTTTACGGCGGGACTTTTACCTCCGCTGTGCGTAGGAATCTGGCCAGAAAAATTATAGATGTGGCTCCTGAAGGCATGGATAAGGTGTTTTTGTGCTCAGGCGGTTCGGAAGCCATGGAATCCCTCATGAAGATTGCCAGACAGTACCAGATAGAGGCCGGCAGAAGCACAAAGCACAAGATTATAGCCCGCTGGCAGAGCTACCACGGCAATACAATAGGAACACTTGCCCTTGGCGGCAGGCCGTCGTGGCGGGAAAAATATGAGGAGTACTTTCCTAAAAACATAATGCATATACCGCCCTGCAACTGTTACCGCTGTCCATATGGACTCAGTGAGGGAACATGCCGCACACAGTGTGCACAAGAGCTTGAGAGGGTAATCAAATACGAGGGAGCCGACACAGTGGCGGCTTTTGTAATGGAGCCTGTTACAGGCACTACATCTGCGGCTGTAATACCTCCAGCAAAATACATGAAAAAAGTAAGGGAAATATGTGACAGATACAATGTGTTGTTCTGCGTTGATGAGGTCATAACAGGCTTTGGCAGAACCGGTAAAAATTTCGCTGTTGACCATTACGGCATAACACCGGATTTGATAGGCTTTGCCAAGGGCCTTGGAAGCGGATATGTGCCTATAGGCGGTGTTATAGTAAGCAGAAAAATAGTGGATACCATAGCAGCCGGCACAGGCTCGCTTACCCACAGCTTCACGTTTTCCGGCAATCCTATCGCCTGCGCTGGAGCGGAGGCGGTGCTGGACTATATAAACAGTAACGGCCTTGTGGAAAAAAGCCGCAGTATGGGCGAGGTGTTCCTTAAAAAGCTTGAGGTACTTAATAAATATCCTGTTGTGGGTGATATAAGGGGCCTGGGTCTTCTTTTGGGCGTTGAGTTTGTGAGGGATAAAAGCACAAAAGAGCCGCTGGACTTTAATTTTTCAGCTGAAATTTCTTCCTATTGCTTTGAGCGGGGTATTATGATAACAGGAGGGGTGCTGGGAAGCGCAGACGGTGTAAACGGAGACGCCCTTCAGATTGCTCCGCCGTTTATAATAACAGAAGAACAGATTGACACAGTTGTGTCCATGCTTGAAAGTGCCATAGAGTTTGTTATGCAAAAGCACGGTATAGAATATAAGGCGTAAATATTAAATTTAAAACGGCAGCCGTCAAATTTGGCTGCCGTTTGTGTGTGTGTAAGTTATTAAGTTATTTTCCTGCAAGATAGTTTATAAACTGCTGTGCTGTACGGCCGGAAAGCCCGCCGTGGCGCTGTTCCCAGCGGTTGGCCTCAGCCAAAAGCTCCTCATGAGTCATTTTTATCTGAGGGTGCCTTTGGGCTATTGTCTCAACTATGTCGTGGAACTGCTTTCTGTTAGGGCTTGTGTAGTCAATAAGCACACCAAAACGGCTGGAAAGCGAGAGCTTCTCCTCAATGGTGTCGGAACGGTGTATCTCGTTGCTGTATTCCATGTCGTTTCTGTCATTCCATGTTTCCTTTATCAGATGCCGGCGGTTTGATGTGGCGTATATCAGTATATTGTCGGGCCTTGTTTCTACTCCACCTTCAATAACGGCCTTGAGGAATTTGTACTCCACCTCGTCGGCCTCAAAGGAAAGGTCGTCTATGTATATAATAAACCTGTAATTCCTGTTTTTTATACGCGAAATTACTTCCGACAAATCCCTGAACTGATATTTGTAAATTTCTATCATCCTCAGCCCTCTGCTGTAATACTCGTTTATGAGGGCCTTTACGCTGGAGGATTTTCCTGTGCCGCTGTCGCCGTATAAAAGGGCGTTGTTTGCCGGTTTTCCGTTTACAAAGGCCTCGGTGTTTTCCCTGAGGAGCTTTTTCTGCGACTCATAGCCCACAAGGTCGTCAAGCCTTATCTTATCGGCGTTGTTTATAGCCAGAAACTTTACAATACCGTTTTCGTTTTTTATTCTGAAGGCCCTGTTTATGCCAAACATGCCTGCACCGAAATTTTTGTAGTAGCCGGTCATTATATCAAATATACTGTTTTCATCCTCAGCCTGTTCTATAAGGCGGCTCAGCTCCTGTACCTTTCGGCTTACGGTCTGGTTGTATACGTTTTCCCTCTTTGCTATAGCCGTATAGTCTGTTATGGTGGTAAAGCAGTCTATGCCGAGGTCTTTTTCCATAGGGGAAAAATCAAAGTCAAAGAGGCTTTTAAATACCCTGAAGTCGTTTTTGGCAAGGGAGTTTACACTGCCGTTGCCGGCTCCGGCCCTCTCGCAGGTAAGGCTGAAGGAGTTTTCGTTTGTCATCAGTATAAATGTGAGGTAGTTGTGCCACAGGTTATTGTCAAACCCGAATTCCGTAGACAAATCAAGAAGCCGTTTTATTTGTTTGTATATACGGTTTGTAAGTGATATTCCGCTGTCATGGCCTGTTTTCCAGTCATGGTATATGCTGCCGAGACGGGATATTATGGAATCCACTCCGATATCGCTGTAAAGTATCAGTTTTGAAATTTCGTTGTCCATAGAAGCTGTTCCTTTCCATAAATTAAAAGGCGTCAGATATATTTCTGTATAATCTCCTCAATGCTTGCATAAGGTATGTCGCCTATAGGCTTTATCGGGGCCGGATTGCTCAAATACGGAGCTATCTGTTTCTCGAACCATACCACGTCATGCCATCTGCCGCATTTGTAGCCGGCGTTTTGGCATACATAAAGCCTCCTGAAACCGAATGACTCATGGAGCCTTTCGCTTTTCTCGTTTGGAAGCGTGACTATGCCGTAAACTGATTTTGAGCCCTGAAGCCTGAGTATGTCAATAAGCATGGAGTACAGTTTCTTGCCAAGACCTCTTGATGTACAAGTTTTGTCAAGATAGACTGAAAGCTCACTGTTCCACTGGTACGCCTCGCGCTCCTGAAGCCTGTGTGCGTAGGCGTAGCCTGTTATACGGCCGTTTTCCTCACATACAAGGTATGGGTAGCTGGCTGATATATCAGCTATGCGCTGTGAAAATTCCTGTTCCGTAGGAAGCGAGCACTCAAATGTAATAGGAGTGTCTATGTACTGGCTGTAAATTTTCAGCAGCGCGGGTGTGTCGTTTTCAGTGGCGAATCTTATTTTCATGTTTGTCCCTCCCGTAAAACCAAAACTGTATACTAAAAACTGTTTCTGGTAATTTTAATACCTGAGGGAAAGCATGTCAATACCGTTTATGCCGTAAATGCTTTAGTTTGAGGCTGTGTCGAGGTTTGTGTCATCCTTCCAGAGCATATGGTCACGGAGCTCTTTTCCTACAACTTCCATAGGGTGGCTTGCGAGCATATCCCTTCTGGAGTTGAAATAGCAGCGGCCGTTCTTGTTTTCGGCAATCCATCTTCCGGCGAATGTTCCGTCCTGTATATCCTTTAAAACAGCCTTCATGTTGGCCTTTGTCTCCTCATAAGGTATAACGCGGCCGCCTGAGTAGTACTCGCCAAATTCCGCTGTGTCGGATATTGAGTAGTTCATGGCTGCAACGCCGCCTTTATTGATAAGGTCTACTATGAGCTTAACCTCGTGTATGCACTCAAAGTACGCATTTTCAGGCTCATATCCGGCTTCAACAAGTGTTTCAAAGCCGCATTTCATAAGCTCTACAAGCCCTCCGCAAAGCACTGCCTGCTCGCCGAAAAGGTCTGTTTCCGTTTCATCGTGCATTGTTGTCTCCATTATTCCCGCCCTTGCGCCGCCAATGCCTGCAAGGTAGGCAAGCGCTATGTCATATGCCTTGCCTGTGGCGTCCTGCTCAACAGCTATAAGGCATGGAACGCCTTTGCCTACATTGTAAAGAGAACGTACCGTATGTCCTGGGCCTTTAGGCGCTGCCATAAATACGTCTACATTGGCAGGAGGTATAATCTGCTTGTAGCGAATGTTAAAGCCGTGGGCAAAAGCAAGGGCCTTTCCTTCGGTAAGATAAGGAGCGATTTCCTTATTGTAAACATCGGCCTGCCTTTCGTCGTTTATAAGTATCATAATTATATCTGCCTTCTGTGCCGCCTCAGAAACTGTCATTACATCAAAACCGTCGGCTTCCGCCACAGGCCATGATTTTCCGCCTCTGCGAAGGCCTATAATAACGTTGCAGCCGGAATCCCTGAGGTTAAGGGCATGGGCGTGGCCCTGTGAGCCGTAGCCTATTACAGCAATAACCTTTCCGTCCAGTTTGTTTAAGTCGCAATCCGCCTCATAATACATTTTCGCCATTTTTCATTTCTCCTTTTCGTTTTGGTTTTATTTATACACGCCGGAATTTTTCAGTTTAGGTAAAAGCCGGTTAAGTATCATGGTTTTTAATTTCAGCAGGCCGCAAGGTCAGCCTTTTTTATATCGTAAAGCCTGTAAAGCTGCCTGAGAATCTGTTCCTTTTTGGAGCCCTCACCAAAGGCTGTTATGCCTATCTCGGCTGTGTCGGAGGAATCCACGCTGTACATAAATGATTTAATCTCAAAGCCCCTTTTGTGAAGCTCCGCTGTTATCCTGAGTATGAGGTCGTCTGCATTGTTTGCTGTAAGAGCTATTTTGATTGTATCCATGTATTATTCCCCCTGTCTTATTATCTCATCTATTGTGCCGTTTGGCGGTATCATCGGGAGGGCGTTTTCGCTCTCCTTTATACAGCAGTCTATTACAACTGGCCCGTGGGCCTTTAAAGCGTTACGGTAGGCGTCCTTAAGCTCCTCCAGACTTTCTGCACGGTAGCCCTCAGCGCCAACTGCCTTTGCAAACTGTGCAAAATCTGTTTTTCTCATCAGCTCGGTTGAAAACCGCCTGCCGTCGCAGAAACAGTCCTGAAGCTGGCGTATCATGCCAAGACCGCCGTTGTTGAGCACTATAACTATAACCGGAACACTGTACCTTACAGCTGTTGTCACCTCGTTAAAGTTCATGCAGAAACTCCCGTCGCCGGTAAAGAGCACTGACTTGCCGTTTACCGAAAGGGCGGCCCCTATGGCGGCGCCCATACCGTAGCCCATTGTGCCGAAGCCGCCTGATGTAAGGTGTGTTCCCGGCCTTCTGAAATCATAGTATTTGGATACCCACATCTGGTGCTGGCCTACGTCTGTGGCTACAGGCACACCCTCTGAGGTCATGCTGTTTACTGTCTCTATTATATTCCTTGGTGAAAAGTCGGTTTTGCCGCCGCGCTTTTCGGAATAGTCGGTTTTTATTTTTTCTACAGCAATATCCCATTCCGGATGAGACGCTTCTTCAATGTTTTCCGTTATGTAGCTCAGCGCCTCCTTAAGGCTTCCGGTAATCTCAATATCGGCGTTTATTACCTTGCCCTGTTCCGCCTGGTCAATATCCAGATGAATTATTCTGGCGTTTTGTCCAAATTTTTCTCTGTTGCCCGTTCCCCTGTCTGAAAACCTTACGCCGGCGGCTATTATAAGGTCTGCCTCGGATATGGCCTTGGCCGCCTCCATTCTTCCGTAGAGGCCTGCCATGCCGAGGTATCTGGGGTGGGAGGCGCTGGCAGCTGAAAGCCCCATCATTGTAAAAGCCATATACGCTCCGCATTTTTCGGCAAGGCTTTGTATTTCCTCTGAGCATTTGCCGTTTATAACGCCGCCTCCGCAGTATACTACAGGTCTGTGGCACCGGTTTATTAAGCTGACTGCCATGTCAAGGCTGGCTGTGTCTTGTGAAGCATCACAGTCCGCCGGTGTTTTGTGAGAGCAGCCTTTGCTGGTATCAAATGAGCAGTACGCCTTTTGTATGTCATGCGGTATATCCACAAGCACAGGGCCGGGACGGCCGCTTTTGGCAATTTCAAAGGCCTTTCTGAGCGTTGGGGCGAGCTTTTGTATATCCTTTATAAAAAAGCTGTGCTTTGTAGCCGCCAAAGTCAGGCTTGCTGTGTCTATCTCCTGAAAGCTGTCTGTGCCAATGCTGCTTACAGGCACGCTCCCTGTTATGGCCACTATAGGTACAGAATCGGCAAAGGCTGTGGCAAGACCTGTTATCAGGTTTGTTGCTCCCGGACCTGATGTTGCTATTACAACCCCAATGCCTTTGCCTGATCTGGAATAGCCGTCACAGGCATGCACCGCGCCCTGTTCATGGGCTGTAAGTATGTGTCTTATGCCATGCCTGTTCTGTGAAAGTTTGTCATATATGCTCAGTACGTTCCCGCCGGGATATCCAAAAACCGTATCAATACCCTGTTCGGCCAAAATCTCAATTATTATTTCACTGCCCGTAATTTCCATTCCTATCCCCACCCCTGAAAAGTAAATAAAAAAGGCTGTACAGTTATTCACTGTACAGCCTTTAAAGTTCATATTGTATAATCGTCTATACCCTATGCCCGTAAGCTATATTATTCAGCGAACAACTATTTTGAGTAACACAAAGGACCTTATTCACTAGAATAAGGCTGACGAGGACGAGGACGTTTAATATTGTATTCAGTTTTTTACTGTTAAAATTAGACATTGCCTTTTCCTCCTTCGCTGAAATTAAATTGATTTAAATTGTTGTCATTTTATTTCTAAATTGTATAAAAGTCAATACAAAATCAACAAGTTATTTTAATTCGGCTAATTGTACCAATTTCAGTACAATAATTAAGGGCAGTTTCAGGTTAAAACTGATAATATAATTATAAGGCTGCCAGACCACTGCGCCGAAATATAATACTGAAATCGAGAAAAATTTTTATGCCGGATTTATTAAAATTTCTGTAAAGGGCGGCCAAGGTCACTCAAAGGCGGCACATGCACAAAGCTGTGGAGCAAAAATTCTACAATGAAAATATTTCGCTGAGCTCCTTTTCAAACTCGTTTTCGATAATCTGGACAGAAAAATTTCTGTTGCAGTAATCCAGCAGCCACGCTGTTATTTCGGCTCTGGAACGGGTGAGGTCAAGAAAGGCGCTGTATGTTGAAGGTGAAAGTATTCCTTCATGGGCGAAAAATTCCATTCGGCAGATATCGGCATTATCGGCCAAAAGCGGCAGCAGCCTTTCTGCATTATTCCTGATATAGCCGCCATAAACATATTTAGCCTCGCTTTTAAGGCCGCTTAAATTATTAAGGGCGCAGAGTATAAGCCTTTTCTGCTGTATATCAGTAAGATTTTCCCATGCGCTGATTTCGGGTGCGGCCAAAAGCCTTACATCTATCCCTTCCTTAATGTCTGCTATAGCCTTATATGAACCAAAATCAAGCTTTTTTGAAAGTATATCAATTCTTTTAAGGCTTGAGCAGTAGTCAAAGGCTCCTGGACCTATGGTTTCCACAGTCTCGGGTATGGTAATCTCACTTAGCTTATAGCAGTTGAAAAAAGCTCCGCCGCCTATCTGTTTTAAGCCGCAGCTGAGCACTGCCTCCTCCAATTGGAAACAGTCGCGGAACGCAATTTCTCCAATGCTTTCAACGCTTTCGGGTATATGTACCTTATTAAGCCGGCAGCAGTAGGCAAATGCTCTGTCTCCTATATATTTTACACCCGCAGGTATGTCTATTGCAGTGAGTGAGGAACAGTTATAAAAAGCGCTGTTTCCAATAGACTCTATCCCACTGTGCAGGTTTATGTCTGACAGGCCAGTACAGCCCCAGAATACCCTGTCGCCTATACTGCGCAGGCTTTCGGGAAGGGCTATAGCCTTAAGCCCGATACAGCCGTCAAATGCCAGCTCCTTTATTTCTGTCACTCCATAAGGGATATGGTATATGCCTGTTTTTCTGTCAGGGCAGGCTATAAGTGTTTTCATATCCCTTGTAAACAGTACGCCGTCAGAGGAGCAAAAATACGCACTGTCCTTGCTCACAGCAATCTCCCTCAGGGATATGTTCCCGTAAAAGGCGCTGCCGCCTATAAATTCCACTGTTTTGGGTATTGATACGGACTCAAGTCCTGAACAGCCGATAAATGCGCTGGATTCGATATATTTAACCCCGTCTGGTATTGATACCGCCTTTATATAAGGGTTTCTGTTAAATGCCATACTGCCTATGGCGGCTGTACCCGAAGGTATGGATACTGTTTCACTGTTTCCGGTATATTTTATAAGCTTACCGTCATTCAGGGAGAAATCTTCACTCATGACTTTACCTCCAAAGCCTGTAAATTTTTACTTGATATTGAGCTGTTCCATTTTTGCTATTATATCCTTCTGCC
This sequence comes from Lachnospiraceae bacterium NSJ-143, assembly GCA_022867625.1. Lineage (GTDB taxonomy): Bacteria > Bacillota > Clostridia > Lachnospirales > Anaerotignaceae > Neoanaerotignum_A. Next base: position 250,005 of record JALIFM010000003.1, on the reverse strand, counting down.
TTTCATAAAAAAGCAGCTCCTTGTTGTGTTTAAAATACTCGTCGCAGCCATACCTGCTTATAAAAAGCGAGCCGTACCTGTTTATTGTAAGCTCGGTTACAAGTATAAGTATTTCCTGACCCTCGCCAAATGCGTCCTCGCAGAAGGCAAACATGTTTGCTAGTCTGCTGCGGGTTTGAGCCGCGTCAGACTTGAGCTTTTCAGAAAGCTGACGGAAATTGTCTTTTATAATATCCATAGCCGCTGACCTGTCTGTATTATCACCGGCTAGAATGAGCTGTTTTTTGATATCAGATAAAAACCTGATTGTCCTTTCAAGCTCTGTATGCCTGCTGTGTGAAAGGGAAGACGCCTTTCTCATGGATTCTATGAGATTCCGGTTTTTGTCTATGTGTGATGTTATAATGTCTGCATAGTTATCGTCTGAAAGCTCGGCGCTTATTTCTTTTATTTCAGTCATGAGGGCCTTTATAACCGCCTCGGATTCCAATACATTGGCCATGTCTGCGGCAGTGCTTTCAAGCAAAAGCCCAAGAAGCGCTATGCGCTCGTCAAAGCCTGCGTTTTCAGCGCGGTTTTTTATATCCTCGCCGGCTGTACCTGAAAGTATGTCGTCTATCTGGTAGTCTGACTTGTATTTGTTGTACAGCTCATAATACATGGCAAAGTCCTTTGCTATAGACTTGTTTTGTATGTATTGGCCAATAAGGTTTTCATCGACCTCAATGGAATGCCTCTCGTAAAGGCGTATCATTTCTGAAAGGTCGTCCCAGCCTCTGGCTGTAACAAAGCTTTTTCCGTTTACATTTGTCTCCACCTTATAAAAATTGCCGCTCTTTATGTCAAGATATGTAAGTATTGAGGAATGTACTTTCCTGCTGAGAGCATATTCCTTCCATGCGGCGTAGTCCGGCTCTATGTCAATCCTTTTGAGCCTGTCCCAGGTCACTATATCAAACTCACGAACAGACCTGTTGTACTGCGGCGGGTTTCCGGCTGTTACAACAATCCAGCCGTCGGGCACTCTGTGGCGGCCAAAAACCTTGTACTGCAAAAACTGAAGCATGGAAGGTGCCAGCGTCTCAGATACGCAGTTTATCTCATCCAGAAACAGTATCCCCTCGCTCATGCCGGTCTGCTCCATCAGGTCATATACAGAGGCTATTATCTCGCTCATTGTGTATTCTGAAACGCTGTACTGTTTATTGCCGTAGCGTTTCTCTGTTATAAACGGAAGTCCGAGGGCGCTCTGGCGGGTGTGGTGTGTCATGGAGTAGGACACAAGTCCAACACCAAGCTCCTGGGCTATCTGTTCCATAACGGCGGTTTTGCCTATGCCCGGTGCACCCAGCAGAAAAACAGGCCTCTGCCGCTCAATGGGTATCTCGTAGTTGCCAAACTCGTCCTTTGTAAAATACGCCTTCATGGCGTTTTTTATCTGCTGTTTTGCTTCTTTTATATTCATTGTAAACACCCCGTTTAAATATAGTCACTCAAAATCTTCTGTGCCGAGCACAAGCTGTATGGCCCAGACCGGAACGTCATGCTCATTGTAATCGTTATCCACAAAAACAAAGGCCGTACTGTAATCCGGCTGTGTCTGCGGAAAACTGCCGTATCCGTCTGTAAAATATATAAGACCCTTCAGGTCTGTCAGCTCTTTCTGACTTTTTAATTTTTCAATGTAGTCAAACACAGGCCGAAAATCGGTTCCGCCAAAGCCCTTCAGCTCCATAGTGCTCATGTAGTTTTCAAAATCTTCTGCACTGGAGATTTTTTTATCCTCCTTAATGCCGCAGTCGCATTGAATTATGTGTATATTGACCTTTGTAAAAAAGCTTTCTGTCTGGGTAAGTATGTTACAGGTCTTTGTTATAAATTTCTGTACCGTTTCGCCTTTGACCGAACCGGAGGTATCTATGGCTATTATAAACTCCCTTACACGCCTGACTTCCTTATATTCAAGGGATTCTATAAGAGGCATGTTTTTGTAGAGCCTCAGGCCATAGGTATAGAAAATATAGTCAAACTCATCATCGTTAACCTGTATTTGTTCACCGAGTACTGAAAACTGCCTTAAAAAGTCGGCATAGTCATATTTCTCACGGTTGCATTCTCTCAGGCTTTGGGTAAGGTTCTTAGAGCTTGTTCCCCACTGCCTTGAGAAAGTCTCAAGGTCAGTCTGTATACTGCGGGATATGTCTTTCCACAGCTTTTCCAGTTCCGCAGGGCTTATGTCGCTGTTAGCCTTGGCCTGATTGTTGTTTTCTGGAGTTTCTGTCTCCTGTGACCGGCTGTCTGCCATGGTCTTGCTGTCAAGTATTTCTGTGTCCGGCCTTCTGTCTCCGCCCTGTGTATTGCCGGCGTTTTCGCCGGAGGTTTCACTGGATTTTTCAGGGCAGGGTACTTCATCTTCGGGAGCGTACCACATTGAGTGGTCGTCAGATATAAAATCCTGCCTTATGTCTTTAAGCTGCTCCGGGGTAAGGCCCATTGTGCTGTAGTGTCTGTAAACCTTTTCGGCAGTAATCAGCCTCAGCTCCTTTTTAAGTTCCGCCAGTGCCTTTTGCTGGCGTGTCTGGCGCGGGCAGCTTACACAGCTCAGGTTAAGGTCGTTTATAGCAGCTTCAACTGCTATGTCACATGCAACATTCCATAAATTTTTGTCGATTTTATTCCCCACAAACAGGTGCCTCATGACACAGTGCAAAACCATGTGCAGGTAATCTCTTGCCGCCGTTTCCTTCTGCTTTCTGTATGTAAGAAGCAGATGCATGCAGTTATAATAAATATTTCGGCCGTCAGTGGCGGCTGATTCTACGCTTGAATCGGGTATGTCAGAAAACCTGCACAGTGCACGGTCAAGAAAGCGCAGGTTAAAAAGCAGGGTGTTCTTTGACAGATTGAGTACTTCCCCTGCAAGGCTCTCTGCCTGAGGGTTATTTTCAAATAAGCTTTCCATATGAGCAATAACCTTTCTTAATTTCGGCTTAAAACAATAATTTCCAGACCAAAAACAATGCCTGTACACTAAAAATATATCACTTTTTCTCCTTTCTGTACATAAATTTTGCTTAAAGGAAAGACAAAAAAAGAATGCCCGAAAAATTATAAGTCGGCATCCTATAATTAAACGGGCATTCTTCAGGAGAAAGAGAGATTATATGAATACTATATCATATATCCAGATATTTAATTTCGCATATTTCTGATACGTCATATTTTACAGCGTCGTCCATACCAGGTATAATGCTGTCAGCCTGTGCTATTACCTCGTCACGTGTAAGAACTTTTGAAGAGGCCTTGAGTGATTCTTTTGTTATGCCAACGCTTTCAAGCTCTATCCATGCGCGCTCTGTTATGTTGTCAAATGCTATAGGCTTTCCGTAAGCCTTGGCAAGTGAAAGCAGGGCAGGTGAGCACCCTATATGCTGTCCCGGTATAAGGCCTATGTCAAGGGCTCTCAGAGAGTATTCAGCAAGCACGCTCTTTGGAGCGGCTATAGCAGGATAGTCCTTCTTTACGGTTTTGGCGTATTTTCCTGAGTTGTGGGCTGTCATTCCGGCACGGTAAGCGCCTAAATTGTCGCCGCCGAAAATTCTGCCGTGGCGCTCGCTTACTATCATTCCTATACCTACAGAAACTATAGGGCCGGCAACGCCTATCATAACGCTTCCGCCTGTCATAAGCTCATACTGGCCGAAAAATGGCGCCAGTATTTCTGTCATATCCACCATGTTCATGGCTTCTGAACCTACGTTGTTGTTGGCGATACGGCCGGTCATGGTCATGTTTTCGTTGTGGCTGGTTCTGGCGCCGCGGTCTTGTGTGCTTGGTCCGCGGTAGAGCTTTTTGCCCTTGTAGTAATCGGTAAGCCAGAGCCTCATGTGCGGCTCCTCCTCAACAAGCTTGTCCGAAAACGGTATTTCGCTTATGTTAAGGTAGCCGAACTCCTTGTTAATCATTCCGTGGTCAACAGAAGCCAGACCGACTACTGCTCCGTTGGCTATAATTCCGTCGCTTGTTACAGTAATGGCGTCCATATCCATTATATTTACTGCTGCGCAGTCATCTCCAAGCGCTTTTCCCACTGCGAGACAGGCATCGTATGGAAGAATGCCTGCTGCGTCTATATCCTGCTTTTCAATAAAGACCCAATTTAAAGGAACAACGCCGTTAGCCGCTCCTTTTGGAACTATGCGGTATTTAAGTTTCATTTTGCTGTTCTCCTTCCTGTAAACAATATATTTTTATCACTGCCTGTTGCCTGTACGGCGGTCGTCAATTTCCTCAACGCCAAACAAATCGCATTCTTCAGTAGGGGAGGAGAGATACATATTCTCAAGGATAGCCTTTTTGCATGTGCCGTCAGCCTGTATTCCTTTAATTACAACTGTGAACATGGACTCCGGGTTGTATGGTACAAGCCTTACCTCCACCTTTTTTACGCCCTCGTCCTGTGTAATCTCAAAAATCTCGTCCTCCACACGGCCCACACGCAGTGAGGCCAGCTTGGCAGATTTGAAGTTTTCAAGCCCGCTTACCTCAAAATCAGTGTCAGGGCGCAGCTTGGAGGCGGCGTCTTTAATTTTCTGATAAAAATCCGGCAGTCTTGTGTGCATTAATTTCATAGTTATAAACACTCCTTTCAAAATATCACACTAAATGTATCAGTTGTTTTCTATTTTAATTTTAGAGAAACCGTTTTCGATAAAGTCAACAATGTGGTCGATAACCGCCTCAACACAGGCTGTACCCATATCAAGGGTGGCAAGCTTAGGGTCCTCGCCGTAATTTCCGCAGGTTCCCGTTACGTCTATTGTGTTGAGCCAGATGCCGTAGTTTACTCCTTTGTAGCCGAATGTAGCACTTCCCTTTGTCTCAACTCCGTCTGCCAGAGTCTTAAAGCCCTCAAATTTTATTCTGTCAGTATGTACGTATTCCGGGAAAAGGTACATCATAGCCGCTGTCTCAGGTTTTCCGGCGTGGCCAAGCTCCTCCCATTCAGGCTTAATCTGTCCGGCTATGTTCCACCAGTCAAGTATGAGACCCATTACGTTGTGGTTTATCCTCAGGTTCATTGATACCCTTTTGAGCGGATAGCTGTTGCCGCCGTGACCGTTCATAAATACAATCTTTTTGGCTCCCATATTTATCAGCTGCTCGGATATGCCGTAGTATATGTCATAAAGCAAATCCTGGTCGAAGCCTATTGTTCCCGGAAAGCCCTTTTTGTGGTATTCGGTATAGCCGTAGTTAACAGTAGGGGCAACCATGATTTTTGTTCTTTCTGAAATCCTTTTGGCAAATTCCTTTGCTATATGAAAGTCTGTGCCAAGAACCATATGGCAGCCGTGCTGTTCTGTTGAGCCGCATGGGAGTATAACTGTGTCGTTTCCGTCCTCAAAGTATTTTTTTACTTCCCTGTATGTCATTTCCTCAAGCAACATGTAAACCACTCCTTCTTATTAAGCAATTAACAGGATTAATAGTTATCGTATTTAAACTGGTTAAATGGCTAAAGCTGACTGCGGTTAACCTTATCCGGGTTTAGAGAGTTGACAGAAACTGCAGAAAATGCCCGAATGCTATTGCAAGACCTGTTCCTACTATGTCGCCGAAGAACCCTAAAAGTATACCGAAAGAAATCCAGTTTGAGTTATGTGTGGCGGCTATAAGCGGCGCAGATGACGTTCCGCCAATGTTTGCCGTTATGGCTACCTCTGCGGTAAACAGGTCGAACTTGAATATCTTTGAAAAAAGAAACCAAAGGGCGAACATTACAATAAGCATTATTATACATACCACAAGGAATCCCGGCGCCTGTGTGCACTGTTTTAAATCTGAGTAGGACGCTGTTACACAAAGGCTCAGATAAAGGAATACATTGGCTACCTCTGTAGCCCCTTTAAGCTTTCTGAGTCTTGTAACGCCAAGACATATACCTATTATTGATGAGAGCACAACCCTCCAGCCTGTGGCGTTGAGAAATGTGACAGGAGGAAAATGAGGGATAATTGTGTTGATTGCCCATGTTCCGGCAAGGGCTATGGCAAAAAGCTTCATGTAGTCCAGCATTACGCAGGTATTGCAGTCAGGGTCGGCTTCCTCGGCTATTCTTCTTGCTATATCGTCGAGGCCGTCGGTTGAAGCTTTCATTTTACGGTTCCATGTGTCTTTGTGCGGTATGAGTGCCATTATAACTGTAAGGAATATTGTAAATGCGAATGTTACCATCATTACCGAGTATGCGTAGTCAACACCTTCAACACCGAAAACTCCGGCTACTGCCAGCATGTTTATAGTCTCGCCTATAAATGAGCCTGTAGTAGCGGCTATTATAGCCCATGCGTTATCCGGAAGGAACCCCTTGCAGATTAGAAACGCCACTGTAAAGCCGGTCATTATAGCTAAAGATGAGAGCAGAAATGCCGCTATCATTCTTGGCCCAAGCTTAATAATTTTTCTCACATCGCAGGTGAGCATAAACATTATAAGCATAAGCGGCAGGAACGTTGAGTACTGGAAGTTCTGTGCGGCTATAACCCCTTCTGCCTTCAGGTCGAAAACCCCAAGTGTGGCGGCAAGCGCCATAGCAAGAAATATCCATACAATAGGCGGAAGCACGTCAAGTACCTTTTTTCCCGTTGCCGTTTTTCCCGCCTCTTTGCACAGGCCGAACACAACAGCCATCATAATAAACATGAATGTGAAAAACCCCAATGAAGACTTAATCATATGTACCCTCCTTTTCTGAATATTAGCCATTTAACCAGCACTTCAGCCTGATTACAGTATAATGCTGAGCGGGAGCTGTTTGAAGTATAGAGCGACACAGTTTTTCTGTTCAGGTGAACAAGCTGTCTGTCAGAAAAACATAAATAAATAATTTATTTTTTATTTATATAAAGGATTTTAATGATATAATAAATATTTAAGTAAACTGAATTTTGGCATCTGTATAATTTGAACAATTCATGGCAGGAGGTGGGTTTTGTGTCAATAACTGTACAGGAGATTATGAACCGTCTTTCGCCGTCATACAGGATAAGGCTTGTTTCCGGCAAAAAAGGCGTAGGCAATTCCAACATACACTGGGTTGGTCTGGTGGAGGACTACAGCACTGAAAAATTTAAGAATGTAAACCAGATAGTGATAACTGCGGGAGTAAAAAACAATGACAGCGGCTATCTTCTGTCTTTTGTTGAAAACCTGCACAAGGCTAAGGCCAGAGCGCTTATTATAAATACCGGAAAATATATTATGTCAGTACCGGAGTCTGTAACAGAATACTGCGACAGGGTGGGGCTTCCGCTTTACACAATGCCTTGGGATGTGCTTATAAACGATGTGGTAAAGGATATAGCCCATATGCTTATGTACGACGAGGCGGAAAACCAGAGCGTTACGGAGCTTATACAGAGCATAATATTCAATACCGAAAACATAGATGTGCAGATTAACAGGCTTTCGTTTTACGGGTTTTCGCAGGAGAGCACATACTGTCCTGTTATAATCAAGGTGGAAAATACTGACAGGTCGGATTTTGACATGCTGCTGAGGAGCGTTAAAACATGGTGTGACAGCGCGGCCAGCACTATAAAAGGAAAATACGTATCTTTTGTATACAACAGGATACTTACACTGATACTTCTGGATACAAAGAAGGCGGATATAGAAAAATTTATTGAGACATTTAACAGCAGTCTGACTCTCAATTATATAGACCACAGGGTTTATATCTGTGTGGGCCATTTAGATGACAGCATATATAATCTTTCAGTTAATTTCAAAAGGCTTCTTCCCATTATAAATGTGGCACAGAAGAAAAGTGAGTATCTATGCTACTACGACAATATGGGCATGTATAAAATTCTTTCTGAAGTATCGGATTTGCAGCTTTTAAAGGGAATATATAACGACACCATAGGGCTGCTTACACGCTATGACGCTGAAAACTACACAGACCTGACAAACTACATAAAAAACTATATCATCTGCGACGGCAACACACAGGCTGTTGCAAGCAAGTTTTATGTACACCGCAATACTGTAAACAACCAGCTGCGCAGGATAAAGGAAATAACAGGCGTTAACCCCATAACACTTGAGGGGAAGCTCCAGTTTATGGTTGCAATTAAAATATCAGAATTATATAATTTATAGTGCTTTATATTAATCAGCCGCCTTTTTGGTGGCTTTTTTTAAACCGGGTAATATAAAATGGGGGCGTGGCATAAGATGTAAAAACAAGTATATAAGGGTGGTTCCCCTTGAAGGATTATATTGAGGAGAGGGCAATAGAAATAGCGAATTATATTATACAATACAACGCCACAGTGCGCCAGACAGCCAAACAGTTTGGAATAAGCAAAAGCACGGTACATAAGGATATTACTGACCGTGTGGAGCATATTAATCCCCAGCTTGCAAGGCAGGTGCGCAGTGTACTTGAGATAAACAAGGCCGAGCGCCATATCAGAGGCGGAATGGCGACAAAAAATAAATATCTCCATATGAAAAAGTGACGGTTCAGACCAGCACATAAGGCTATGGGATGTATAAACATCCCATAGCCTTTTTTGTGTGCATGGCTGTTAATTAAAGAGAGCCCTTAAGCCCGATATCCTCTGCCGCCTCCCTCATGCCGCATATAGTAAGCCTTATAATTTCGTCAAGGTCCATATTGAGCATATGGCAGCCGTTAAGTATTGTATCCCGGTTTACGCCTGCGGCAAAGGATTTGTCCCTGAATTTTTTCTTTACGGATTTAACCTCAATGTCCAGCACGCTCTTTGAGGGGCGCATGAGGCAGGCGGCGTTTATAAGCCCGGTTAATTCGTCAACAGTATAGAGGACCTTTTCCATCTGGCTTTCAGGCCTGACATCTGTGCAGATTCCGTAGGCATGGCTCATAACGGCGCGGATATATACACTGTCTATCCCGAGGCCTTCCATTATCCGGGCCGACTTTATGCAGTGCTCCTGCGGAAACATTTCGTAGTCCAAATCATGAAGCAGGCCAACGGCTCCCCATAATTCTTCATCGCCGCCATATATTCCGGCGAAATATCTCATTACGGCCTCAACAGCCAGAGCGTGGCTGCGGAGGGCCGGTGTTTTTGTGTATTCTTTTAAGAGCTCCCATGCGCACTGTCTTGTTATGATTTTTTCCATAGCTGATTCCCCTTTTATTTTGATATAATTGATTTTGGTTTGATTTTGATGTATAATTGTTGATTATAAACTACAGGTGAATAATATAATGAACGATATCGTTTGTTATATCTTACAATAGTAAATTATATCTGTCAAGAAGAAAGAGGTGCGGTATGGACTTGGGCATGATAATTTCTATAAATTTAAAGGAACTGAGGCAAGAGCGCAGTTTGACGCTTGGACAGCTTTCAAAGATATCAGGTGTTAGCAAAGCGATGCTTTCTGACATAGAAAAGGGAGGGGGAAACCCTACAATAAATACAATCTGGAAAATAGCCAACGGGCTTAATGTGCCGTACACAAGACTGATGGATGGAGTGGAAAAGGAAACCACTGTTGTCCGCAAATCTGAGCCGGAGGTACAGACTGGAGAAAGTGGCAATTACCGTGTGTACTGCTATTTTAAGAGTACCCCTGTTAGGAATTTTGAGCTTTTTTATGCCGAACTTGACTCAGACTCGTCAAACACTTCGATAGGGCACTCAAAAAAGTCGCAGGAGTATATTTATATTATAAGCGGAGAATTGACTGTGCATACATATACCGGCGAGTATGCTTTGGGCGCTGGCGATTCGCTTATGTTTGATTCGTCTCAAAACCATGCCTATATTAACAGAGGAAGCAAAACTGCCGCATTTATGGTTATAAACTTTTACCCGAATTAAGTGGCGGGATATATCTCAATTTACTTTTGACAGGCGGTATGCTATAATGTTGGCAAAAATACAGGAGGAATGTAATGAAAGCAAAATTAAAAAACGACGCAGGCATTATTAAAGAAGTAAAGGTTGGATTTTCATGGACTGTGTTTTTCTTCAGCTTTTTTGTTCCGCTTATAAGAGGAGATTTTAAGTGGGCTGCAATAATGTTTCTGATTTCACTGCTGGTCGGATATTTTGGATATGGCCTGACAGCTTTTATTGTTGGCATAATATTTTCGTTTATGTACAACAAGCTTTATACAAAGGAGCTTTTGTCTAAGGGGTATTATCCTCTGAGCGATGCGGACAGGGATATATTCAACTCAAAGGACTACCTGAGCTGATTAATATTTAAATAAAACAGGCGCCTGAGAAAAAACTGTATTTACAGTTTTTTCTCAGGCGCTTTTTATGATTCCAGCAAATCTTTAATCTCAAATGCGATTGCAAACTGTACTTTGCCGCTTATAGTCAGTGGGTCGATGCCGGTTATCTTTTCTATTTTTTTAATCTGGTTGTTTACTGTGTTCCTGTGTACATAACGTTTTTGGGCCACCTCCTGTACGTTTCCATTGCAGTTCAAATATGTTTCAAGGAAGCTCAGCAGGTCGGTGCCGTTTTCGGTGTCAAAGCGTATAAGTGAGCCGAGGGCCGAATCGTGAAATTCTTTAAGTATGGATATATCCTCAATTTCTGATATCAGCTTGTAAATTCCCATAAAATCGTAATAGGTAACCTTCTGGCCGGACTTTCTGGCAGGCTTTGTTATGGAGAGCGTGCGTTTGAAGTTTTTGGCTATTGAAAAAATATTGTCTCTGTTTGGTCCTACAGATATATAAATTTTATGCCCGGCAAACTTGAGCGACTGGTTAAGGTAAAACTCCCGCACAAAGCTGTCGATAATCTTATTGGCACAGTCGATAAATATAAGTATAAGGTAGCGATTGTACATAAATGATACATAAAGACTTCCGCTCTCGTTAATAAGCCTTTCACAGTAAATCTGCATGTCCTTTGTAAGTATCTCATAGTCGTCACGCTCATTCCTTTCTATCTCGATTATAACCGGACAGTATATGCTTTCTCTGGAATAACCGGCCTTTTCAAGCTTATTAATCTGTGACTGAAGGTTTTCGGTATTGAATATTATGTTCTGCATGGTTTCGGATATGTTTGACTGGTATGTTTCTTCATATATTATATGGTGGCATATGTCGCGCACTATCTCGACCATCGCGCCCTGCGGAGGTATTGTAAAGAGCGGCAGACTGACTTCATTGCAGTAGTCAATTACCTCCTGAGGTACACTGCGTATATAAGGGCCGAGCTTGAGAGCCAGAGCTGAGCAGTTAAACTCATAAATTTTTCTGGCAAGCTCAAGAAGATACCCGTCGTAGGAATTTTTTATTCCGCTTGTGAATATAATCTCGTTTGTTATAACAAGCCTCAGGTCGTCTTCCACTACACTTACCCATTCAACATAATTCTCTCTGCCGGCATTTCCGGCCACACATTTCACTTTGTATGACGATGAAAGACTGGAAAATATTTTTTCAACAGTTGCGGACATACAGACCCCTCCAGGATAAATATATAATAAAATCAGCTATGAAAAAAATTACATTGTAAATCATATCGGAAATAAATTCAGCCCGACGGCTGTGTTTGTGTAAGTTTAAAAATATTTGCTCAGGCTTTTGTGCAAATAAATATTATAGCAAATGCTGCACCATTGTACTGTGCGTATGCATATATGTACCTGTGCGGTTAAATAGTATTATCAATCAACATAAATGATATATATCTTAAAGTGCCTATATTAACAGTATATATAAAATGCACATAAAATCAACATTAAATCAGAAAATATACTCCAAATATGATAAGATTCCACGAACCGCCCAACCGAATGTCGGTTTTTGTCAATTTGAGTATTATATTGTGTATTTGCACATAAAACTATAAACGAATTGCGATTAAAAATTTTTAAATTTTGCTGTATTATATACCTAACAATCAAAGCGCACAATTTGTTCCGGCCGGAACGGATGAAATGTATTTTATCGGCAAAAGGCGTTTTATTGTATCGGCAGAGAGTTACAAAAGAGTGTTGGTGTATTTACTTTGGTTAAAGGGGGAAAGACATGATTACTTCTTCATTGGGATTTTTTACTTTTATGTTTATTATGATGGCTGTAGTGTTCGGAATTTGCCATAAGGCTGGAAAAACGGAAAAAGGGAAAAAGGTGCTTGATGTACTGCCGCCTATAGTATGGATATTTCTTGCTATGGCGCTGGCTGCGACATTTGGGGTTTTCGATTCATCGGCTGAAGGGGTTATAGCCGCGCAAAATTTTCAGTACTCAACGTTCCTACCGCTTATGCTTATAATGTTCATGCTCACCTGTGATGTGAGGAAAATATTCAGGCTTGGGCCTAAAATGATAGCGGCATTTCTTTTATCTTCGTTATGTATAATGATTGGCATGACGGTTGGATTTTTAGTTACAAAGAGCTTCCTTCCTGACAGTGGCTGGGCGTCAATAGCAGCTACAACAGGTTCGTTTATAGGCGAAACAATAAACATGGTGGCTGTAGCGGCCGTATTTGGTGTTGAAGGAGTGGATTACGCTTACAGCGTAATGATGGTTACATTCGGATTTACGATATTTATGACTATTATAATGGCGCTGCTGCCAAAAAAGGAAAAATGGAACAAGTTTATGGGGGCGAACACAGACGGACTTGACGAAATCGCAAAACGTATAGCCGAGGACGCTGACCCCAATGCGAATACCTGCGTTATGCTGGATTACATGTATCTTTTTGCCATAGCGCTTACCGGCACATGGGCAATAAACGCTATTATACCTCACCTTCCTCCTGTTACATTCCTCAACGCAACAGGCTGGAGAGTTGTTTTATCATCGATTATCGGTATCTGCCTTGGAGTTACAAAGCTGAGAAAGCTTAAGGGGGCTACAGAAATAGCCAATGTATTCCTTTATTTAAGTCTCTGTGTTACGGCTTCATATTCGGATTTGAAACAGTGCGCTCAGGCTCCGGCATTCCTTGTAACAATGGTTATATTCCTTGTTGTCACATTTGCTCTCTGGGTACTGGTGTCAAAGCTTTTCAAATTTGACCTCTTTACAGCGGAGGTGGCCCTGACGGCCAATGTAGGCGGAACAAGCTCTGCACCGCTTATAGCTGCGGCCCACAATGTAAACTGGATATCCTTCGGCATACTTTTAGGCTTCTTTGGAGACATAGTTGGAACAGGACTTGCCATAGCGTTTGGAAACTTCTTAAAAATGCTTGCCGGCATATAATTACATAAAAACGGCGGCGTTTTCGCCGCCGAAAATATAAATATAAAATCACGGCCCCAAACGACCGTCAGTGATTGGAGAGAGGATAATGAGAATTAAGGAGCACCCTATTATTGGTGAAATTAAAAAAGGAAGGCTTGTTAAATTCACATTCGATGGGAATGAAATGGAAGGATACGAGGGTGAACCGATAGCGGCGGCCCTTAAGGCGGCAGGAGTAATGGTGCACCGCCACACATCAAAGCTAGACAGGCCAAGAGGGATATTCTGCGCCATTGGCCGCTGTACAGACTGTGTAATGGTTGTAAACGGTAAGCCGAACACAAGGACCTGTGTTACGGCTCTTGAGGAAGGCATGAATGTTCAGACACAGTACGGTGTTAAGGCTAAGGAGGCGGATGAGGCATGAAAAGATATAATCTTGCTGTAATTGGAGCCGGGCCTGCCGGACTGAGCGCGGCTATAGAGGCTAAAAAGCATGGTATGGAAAAGGTGGCGGTTTTTGACGAGAACTCACGTCCCGGCGGCCAGCTTTTTAAGCAGATACATAAATTTTTCGGTTCAAAGGAACACAAGGCAAAAATAAGAGGCTTTAAGATAGGCGAGGATTTATTGGCTGAGGCCGAAGCTCTTGGTGTTGACGTACACTTAAACTCTGTAGTGGCAGGAATTTATTTCCCTATGAAAAGGCTTGGAGTTATAGAAAACGAATGCCTTATCAATTACTCGGCGGACAATATTATTATAGCTACAGGCGCAAACGAAAATTTCATACCTTTTGACGGCTGGACACTTCCGGGAGTAATAGGCGCAGGTGCGGCACAGACCATGATGAACCTCCACGGCGTGCAGCCGGGAAAAAAGATACTTATGGTAGGCAGCGGAAACGTTGGCCTTGTTGTAAGCTTCCAGCTGCTTCAGGCCGGCTGTGAGGTTGCGGCTGTTATAGACGCTGCTCCGAGAGTTGGCGGATATGGCGTACATGCATCGAAGGTAGCAAGAACAGGAGTACCGTTTTATCTGTCTCACACAGTTGTAAAGGCCGAAGGTGAGGACCATGTGACAGGCGCGGTAATAGCCCAGGTGGATTCACATTTTAAACCTGTACCTGGAACTGAAAAGCATATTGAGGTTGACACAATCTGCATGGCTGTAGGGCTTACGCCTATGAGCAAGCTCTGTTCAATGGCGGGCTGCAAAATGGTGGATAAGGGCGGCGCTGTCCCTGAAACAGATAAATACGGCGCTACATCTATAGAAGGCCTTTACGCCGCCGGAGACGTTGCGGGCATAGAGGAAGCCTCCTCGGCTATGATTACCGGACGCATATCAGCGCTTGCGGCATGCAGAAAGGACTGCTACATAACAGACGGGGAGTTTGAAAAAGAATATGACGAGCTTGAGGGCTCTATCAATAAATTGAGAAAGGGCATGTTCAGCCACGAAAATAAGGGCAGGACTGACATAACAAAAACCGATGAGGGCATAGACCTTTCAATGACTCTTTTGACAAAGGGCTATGTATCGGACCGTGAGATTGAGAGGTTCCCGGGCGTTGTGAAAGAAAAGGGAGTGCATCCGGTTATTGAGTGCACACAGAACATACCTTGCAACCCTTGTCAGGACGCATGCAAATTCGGCTGTATCAGCGTAGGCGAAGATATAACAAGCCTGCCTTACGTGAATAAGGCAAGCCGCTGCACCGGCTGCGGAATGTGTGTGGCAAACTGTTCGGGCCAGGCCATATTCCTTGTAAACGACGACTTTGAGCCGGGGTACTCAACTGTGACAATACCTTATGAGTTTATTCCAAGGCCTTCCATAGGCGATAAGGGAACGGCCCTTTCAAGAGGCGGGGAAGCTGTGTGCGAAGCCGAGGTTGTGGATATAAAAGTAAGCCCTGTTTTTGACCACACTGCGCTCCTTACAATGAAGGTTCCTAAGGATATGTCGATGAAGGCGCGCTTTTATAAGGGAAAGGAGGCTTTATAATGAGCAGATATCTTGACCGCTCAGCGGATATTGGCGAATTCATTCCACAGCCGGACGATGACCTTATAATCTGCCGCTGTGAGGAGATAACAAAAGGTGAAATAAGAAAAGCAGTGCATCTGGGAATGTGGACTATGACAGAGGTTAAGAGGCTTATAAGGCCCGGAATGGGGCTCTGCCAGGGGCAGACCTGCTCAAAGCATGTAAAGGGCGTTATAGCAAAAGAGCTTCATATATCGCCGGCGGAGCTTGACGACCTTACAGCAAGGCCTCCTATGAGGCCTGTGGAAATGGGAGTATTCGGAAACGAGGTGGAGTCACATGAGTAATACTACAGCGGACGTAATTATAGTAGGCGCCGGCATAGCCGGAAACTCGGCAGCGTACTACTGCGCTAAAAAAGGCCTTAAGGTAATAGTGCTTGAGGAAGAAATGATAGGCCATGGCGGCTCCAGCAGAAACGGCGGCGGCGCAAGAGTTTCGGGCCGTGACGCGAGAGAAATGCCTCTGGCTATATATGCCACAAGGCATATCTGGCCTAACCTTAAAGAGGAATTAGGGGTTGACCCTGAATACAGGCAGAACGGCTACCTTGTCTGCGGCTATAATGAGGAACATAAAAAGGGAATTCAAAACAGAATAGCAGATGCCGCCAAAATGGGTATAGACATGTACCTGCTTGAAGGCAAAGAGCTTAAAGATAAGCACCCATATGTGTCTGACCATGTTACCTGTGCCGGCTGGACGCCTACCGACGGTGTGGCAAACCCGCTTACAGCTACGCTTGGTTTTTATAAGCGCGCAAGGGAGCTTGGCGCAAGGTTTATAACAGGCGAGAAAGTTGAAAAGATTAAGCTTTACAAAGGCCGCGCCCGGACAGTTGTTACACAAAACGGAAATACATATGAGGGCGGAAAGATAATTGTGGCCGCAGGTTTTGGCGGAAAGGAAATAATAAAAAGCGTCGGGCTGTTTGTGCCGGTATTTAAAAGGCTTATAGAGGTAATAGTGACAGAGCCTATGCCGCATATGTTCGACAACATGGTAGGCGGAATGAGCGGATTTTACGGACAGCAGACAGTGCATGGCTCGTTTGTATTCGGCAATGCCCTTGGAAGGGAACAGTGCTTTGCCGAGATAACCACACCGGTTTCATCGTCATACAATCCGGCAAATATCTGTCATACTATAGGGGTTGATATTCCGGCGCTCAAGGAAGCTAAAATTATCCGTACATGGAGCGGCTGGACTGATATGTCGGTTGATGGCGTACCTATAATAGGAAACGTAGCGGAAGTTCCTGACCTTATAATTGATATAGGCTGTACAGGGCACGGCTTCTGCCCGGGTCCGGCATCTGGCTATACACTGGCACAGCTTGCAAACAACGAAACGCCGGATGTGGATATATCAAAGCTTGCCTATGAGAGGTATGACATGGCTAAAAAACAGCCTCAGTACTATTAAATTTTACTTATGAAAAGCTGAAAACCATTGGGTTGTAAATGGTTTTATGCAGTTTACTTGCTTTGGTCAAAGGGGGACCAGTATGACAAATGAGGAGAAGGTATTAAAATACATAGATGACAACAGAGATGAGCTTGTCAGAATAGCATCCGGGCTTATTAGCATACCGTCAATATCAGGCAGGCCGGACTCAAACGAACAGTACGAAAAGGAAGCCGATTACCTTACGGAGGAATTTGCAAAATTCGGAATAAAGGCAGAAAAATATGCACTTTCCCCGGGTGGCTGTAACCTTATAGCGGAATATAACGGTCATAAGGGCGGTAGAACGCTTGCCATGGGAGGACATTACGATGTTGTGGCGGCCGATGAAAATACATGGGAAACTGAAGGCGGATTTGTGCCTACAGTAAAGGACGGAAAACTCATAGGCAGAGGCTCAGCCGATATGAAGGGCGGCCTTGCGGCGTGCTTTATGGCTTTAAAAGCGGTAAAAGAGTGCGGCGTGGAGCCTGTTGGAAACATTCAGTTTGTGGCAACAGTTGACGAGGAGATAGGCGGGCCTTACGGTATGGACTACCTTGTAAACTCAGGTATTATTAACCCGGACTTTTTTATAAACGCTGAGCAGACAGAAATGAAAATAGTTATAGCCTACAAGGGCTGCGCATGGATGGAGGTTAAGGTCAAAGGCGTCACAGCGCATGGCAGCAAGCCTTCGCTCGGTGTAAACGCCGTTGTAAACGCCGCAAAGTTTATAACAAGGCTTGATGAAAAGGGCGTAAAATACACGCCGGATAAGCTTCTGGGCGACGGAAGCCTGAGCATAGGCATAATAAGGGGCGGAAACGCCATAAATGTTGTGCCGGACGAGTGTGTTATTAATATAGACGGAAGGTTTGTTCCTGGACAGACATATGATGGAGTAATAACAGAAATAAGAGACATTATCGCAGAGCTTGAGGCGGAGGATTCCAATTTTAAAGCATCTATCGATTTTTGCAGCAGGTGTACAAATGCAGTTGTTATTCCAGATGACAGCGACCTTGTCAAGGCGCTTGTTAAAAACTCAGAGCTTGTTGACGGAAAGCCGTCTGAGCTTGGCGGCTTTATAGCCGCAGGTGATAACTGCCTTTTCCACAGGAAAGGGGTTCCGGCCCTTATGTATGGCCCGGGAACACTTGACTGCATACATAAGGCAAACGAATGGGTTGAGATTGACGAGCTGGTTGAGGCGGCGAAAATCTACGCTCTTACCGCAATCAGTCTCTGCTGTTGAAAGCCTTTAAAAAGGGGGAAGGATATTGAAACAGCTTAATTTTAAAACAGATGTATACACATGCCCTACCTTTGACGAGTTTATAAAGGAGTTTTCTGTAGGCGGGGGCGATGTTGTTGTTACTATAGCGCCGTTTGTGGGATACTTTGATAAAGGGGAAAACAAACCTTTTATACTCAGATATGAGGATTTCGGCTCGGGAGAGCCAAGCGACACCATGGTTGAGGATATGCGCCGTGTGCTGTCAGGCATAAGCTACAGCCGTATTATAGCGGTGGGCGGCGGAGCGGTTATTGATACGGCAAAGCTTTTGAAGCTTGCAAACGAGCCGACACTTGAGGATATATATGTAAATAAGGCTCAGCCGGTATGCCTGAAGCGCCTTGTTGCTGTGCCTACAACCTGCGGTACAGGAAGCGAAGTAACAAATATATCGGTTATGGCCTTTGAAAAGCTCAACACAAAGCTTGGAAGAAACGCTGACGAGCTGTTTGCCGATGAAACTGTGCTTATAACGGAGGCCATAAAGAACCTGCCATACAGCGTTATGATGTCAACGTCAATTGATGCTCTTATACATGCTGTGGAAAGCTACCTTTCGCCGAAGGCCACAGCCTATACGGAAATATTTTCCGAGGCGGCTGTTAAAATGATACTCAGGTCCTACATGAATATAGATGAAAAAGGGCACAATGGAGCTGAAGCCGAGCTGGAAAGCCTGCTTATAGCAAGCGACTTTGCAGGTATCGCTTTTGGCTATGCGGGGGCTGCGCTGGTACACGCCTGTGCCATGCTTTTTGGCTGTGCATACCACGTTCCGCACGGTGAGAGCACCTACCTGTTTTTTACCGAGTGCCTTAAATTTTATGAGGAAAAGAACCCGGACGGAGAAAAGCTTGTAAAGCTTAAGGATTTAATTGCCGGAGTACTGGACACTGAGCCGGAAAGGGCGATAGAAGCTATGGAAAGGCTTATTGACAGGCTCTATCCGCTTAAGAGGCTTGAAAGTTTTGGCATGAAGTCCGACGAGTGCGGCTCTTTTGCCCAAAGCGTTTACATAAACCAGCAAAGGCTTATTGTAAACAGCTTTATAAATGTTGATGAAAAAGATGTAGAGGAGCTTTTCAGGAGAAGGTATTAATAAGGAGGACTAACTATGAACAATGACATTATCCGTATGGAATCAAACGGCTGCCTTTCAAGAGTGGTTATACATAACGGTGTTGTATATCTGACAGGTCTTGCCACAGACGGGCCGGAAAACTGCAAAACAATGACAGAACACGCAGAAAACGTTTTCAGAAGGATTGACCACTATCTTGAGATGGCAGGGACGGACAAAAGCCGCATACTTTCCGCAACACTGTATTTTGCCGACTATTCACAGAAGCCGGAATTTGATGAGGCATGGAAAAAATGGATGCCTGCCGGCTGTGAGCCTGCAAGGACAGCTCTGACATGTGTGGGCTACAGCGCAAAGTGGCCTGTTGAGGTTACTGTTATAGCGGCTATGCCTTGAAAATAGAAAATATCAAAACTATTTACCCTTCTTAGCGCTTTAAAGCGCATCTCTCAAATGGGGCGGAAAGGAGCCATTGCCTTTCCGCCCCATTTATTTATATTTGTACTTAAAACAGAAAAAGAGTCGGTTATTAAAATTGTATGCCGTATACGGACAATAAATGTTTGATAATGGGAGCCGCATAGTTTATAATTAAATTACAGTTATAGTTAGAACGGATTTTGGTTTTGAAAGGGTGGATAAATTTGAAAAAGGCGATTTTAGGAAAAACCGGACTTAATGTTAACAAAACAGGCTTTGGCGCCCTGCCTATACAAAGGGTGGATTTTGATGAGGCGGACAAAATACTCAAAAAAGCGTTTGAGGGCGGAATTGATTTTTATGACACAGCAAGGTTTTACAGTGACAGTGAAGAAAAATTGGGCAGGTCGCTGTCGCATGTAAGAGACAGCATTGTGATAGCCTCCAAATCAATGGCAAAAACTCCGGAGGACTTGGAAAGGGAGCTTGACACTTCGCTTAAAATGCTTAAAACAGACCATATCGACATATATCAGCTTCACGATGCCAGAATATGCTATAGGCCGGGTGATGGCACAGGCCTTTGCGAAGCGCTTGAAAAATTTAAGAAAGCCGGAAAAATAAGGCATATAGGCATCACAACCCACAGAATGTCAGTTGCCAGAGAGGCAATAGAAAGCGGTTTTTATGAAACATTGCAATATCCGTTTAATTACCTTGCCTCAGCAGACGATATTGATGTCTATGAAAGATGCGTTAAGGCTGATATGGGCTTTATCTGCATGAAGGCCATGTCAGGAGGGCTTGTATCCAGCGCAAAGGCGGCCTACGCATTTCTTGACCAGTACAACGGACTTGTACCTATATGGGGCATACAGAGAGAAAGCGAGCTTGACGAATTTTTAAAGTATTCACATGAGAATGTGACACTTACCGATGATTTGAAGGAGCTTATAGAAAAGGACAAGAAGGAGCTTTCGGGCAATTTCTGTCGTGGCTGCGGCTACTGCATGAGCTCCTGCCCGGCCGGTATAAAAATAGACGACTGTGCCAGAATGTCGCTTATGATAAGAAGGGCACCTTCCCAAAGGCTGCTTTCAGCAGAAAACCGGGAAATGATGAAAAGAATTGAGGACTGCATTCACTGTGGGGCCTGCTCGGCAAAATGTCCTTATGGGCTGGATACGCCTAAGCTCCTTGAGGAGAACTATAAGGACTATATGAATATTGTGAGCACGGGCAAAATAGAGCCGCTCAAATAATTTTCTGTCTTTAAATGATTGCAGTAAGAGTAAACAGTTAAAAATATTCTACAGAAGTTTATAACAGGCCTTTTAAGGCTTTATGAGGTGCTCAATGAACATTTTTGATATACTGGGACCGGTTATGGTAGGCCCGTCAAGCTCGCACACTGCGGGCGCTGTAAGGATTGGCTTTGCCGCAAGGCAGATACTTGACGACGATGTGGCGGAGGCCGAAATATGCCTTCACGGCTCGTTTGCCGACACTGGCATAGGCCACGGCACAGACAAAGCCCTTTTGGGCGGGATACTTGGAATGTCCACAGACGATGAGAGGATTTCTGAAAGCTACAGTGTGGCTGACAGCCAGGGGCTTAAGTACAGGTTTTCAACAGTAAACCTTAACTTTGCTCACCCGAACACCGCCCTTATAACCCTTAAGGGTAAAACCGGAAAGACAGCGCAGGTACAGGCTTCATCGGTAGGCGGCGGAAGGATAAGCGTAGATGTGGTAAACGGTGTTGAAATGCGATTTTCGGGGGAATACCCGACTCTTATTGTGGAAAGCACAGACAGGCCGGGCTTTGCGGCCAAGGTTGCGTCATTCCTTGCATTTAACGAGGTGAATATAGCCACCATAAACCTTTGCAGAATGAAGCGCGGAGGAAACGCCATAATGGTAATGGAGATAGACAAGCCGGTTGAAAAACGGATAATAGAAGGTCTAAAGGGCTTTGTTGATATCAGGGAAGTGACATATGTCGATATTTATAAAAACAGCAGGGAGTAAAATATATGGGCTTTAAAAGTTTGCAGGATATTATTGACAAATCAAGGTATACGGACGGAAATATTTTTGAGGCTGTGCTCAGTGACGATATATCCGAAAGGGGTGTCACAAGGGAAAGCTCAATAAGGGAAATGCTTAAAATGTGGACGGCCATGAAAAGCTCATACCAGAAGCATGAGGGAAGCCTCAAATCAGCAAGCGGCCTTGTAGGGGGAGACAGCGAAAAGCTCAAAGTATACTCAGGTGAGTCTGACACGCTTTCTGGAGGATTTATCTGTAAGGTTATGTATACGGCAATAGCGGTAGCTGAGTCTAACGCGTGCATGAAATGTATAGTTGCTTCTCCTACGGCAGGCTCCTGCGGAGTTATGCCGGGGGTTTTGATACCTTACGCCGAAAGATATGAAATAAGCAATGAGAAAATATGCGAGGCTATGTATGTATCAGCAGGAATAGGCTCGGTTATAGCTCAGAGGGCTTCAATATCAGGAGCACAGGGCGGCTGTCAGGCTGAGATAGGCTCGGCGGCGGCAATGGCCGCGGCGGCTTTGGCATACCTTATGGGCCAGAGCCCTGAAATGGTTATGAATGCCTGCGCACTGGCGCTTAAAAACATGCTTGGCCTTGCCTGTGACCCTGTGGCGGGGCTTGTGGAAGTGCCGTGTGTCAAGAGGAACGCTTCGGGGGCTGTAAACGCTGTAATTGCCGCAGACATGTCTATGGCGGGCATAATAAGTGTTATACCGCCTGACGAGGTTATAGACGCCATGGGAGAGATTGGCTCTTTAATGCCTTCCTCAATAAAAGAAACCAGCAAGGCGGGGCTTGCTGTTACCGACACAGGCCGAAAGATTGCTGCCTGCCAAAGACACCTGTAAAAATAATAAAACACCGCAGTTTACAGTTGAGCCTGATGCTGAGTAAACTGCGGCTTTTGTTTTAATACCTGTATTTTTTCCTTTTGATTGCAAGAAACAGTATGGAAATTATTATTCCCAGAAGCTCCGCTACGGGTACAGAAAGCCATACGCCTGTTTCGCCAAGGACATATGGCAGTATCAGAATTGAGCCTATAAGGAATATAAATGTCCTTGCAAAAGATATAATTGCCGATACAGCGCCGTCTGAAAGTGCTGTAAAATGAGCTGAGGCGTATATGCTTGTGCCCATAAGCAGAAATCCAAAAGAGTAGATGTAAAAGCCGCTCATTGTAATGCTGTAGACGCTGCTGTCTCTTGGGGTAAAGAAGGTCAGTATTGTGCTTATTGAAAGCTGTGACAGAGCGTAGGAGAGCACTGAGCACACAACCACAAAGAGCAGGCTGTTTTTAAACACGGTTTTAAGCTGCGGGGCGTCTCCGCTGCCGTATTTGAAGCTTATGATAGGCGCCACACCGTTTGAGTAGCCAAAAAATACTGCTGTGAACACAAACTGGAAGTACAGTATTATTGTGATTGACGCCACACCGTCCTCGCCGAAAAATTTGAGGAAGGTGTAGTTGAACAGGAATGTTGTAACGGCATTTGAGAGGTTTGTGACCATCTCCGATGAGCCGTTTGAGCAGGCCTGAAGCAGCATTTTAAAATCCCTCCGGGGAGAAGTAAAGCAAAGGCTTCCGTTTTTGGCCACTGCAAAATATATAACGCCGGATACAGCGCCTATAAAATAGCCTATGCCTGTGGCTATGGCGGCGCCGCGTATGCCCATGCCCAAAGGCACCATAAATATATAGTCAAGCACTACATTGGCGACTCCGGCGGCAACAGTCACAATAAGGCCGAGTCCGGGTTTTCCGGCTGTTATAAAAAACACCTGAAACGCTGTTTGCAGGAAGAAAAACGGAGCGAACCAGAAAAGGGTGCGCTGGTATAGCCTGCACATTTCAAACTGTGCCTCGCTGGCGCCGAGCAGGTATATAATTTTGTCGCAGAATACAACGCCTACTATAGCCGTAAGTATGCCAAGTACTGTCTCCACAAGTACAAGAAACGAGAGGTCGCCCTTCGCCTCGTCGGGTTTGCCCTCACCGAGCTTGCGTGCTATAATTGCGCTTCCGCCTGTGGCTACCATTATGGCTGTAGCCATCTCTATGCTTTGCGCCGGATACACCATATTTGTGGCTGAAAGGGCGTCTGTACCTACAAACCTTGATATAAACATTCCGTCAACTATTACATACAGTGACATGAAAATCATCATTACCATGTTTGGCAGGGCAAACATTATAAGTGAGTGCAGGGAATGCTTTCTGGCTAATGAACTACTCATTTTGCACCTCCTGGTTAAAAGTTTCTATAAGTGTGTCGCAGTATTTTATATTGGAGTCGACAAGCTGAAACCGGGTTTCCTCACCCAGTTTTTCCATTGCCATCTCCTCTATATAGTACAGGCGTGAAAGTATTGATGAGGCATACCTCCGGCCGTTTTCGGTAAAACGGACTGTTTTTTCCCGCCTGTCGTCATTGTCAGTATTAAACTCTATATAACCCTTTCTGCTGAAATCCATAAGTATTGTATGGACTGTCTGCTTTGGTATAAGCCAGCTTTGAGAAATCTGCTTTTGTGTACAGCCGGGCGTCTCGTCTATTGTGTAGAGCACCATAAGCGAATTAAAGCTCAGGCCGAATTTTTTGGCCCACTGTCCGTAAATTGCGTTTGTTTTCCTTATAGAGCTGTTCATAAGTTCAATTTGTTTTCTGATTTTATTTTTCATTTTTTATCCTCCAAATAAAAAAGTACGGTTTGGTACTATCGGTACTGGACAGTATAGTACGGTTTGGTACTATTGTCAACAGAAAAATGAAAAATTACTGATGCCGTAAAAGCAAAAAAATAACCCTGTCAAACAGGGTCATTTTTATAGTCAGCGTTTATTATCAGGCCATGTCGGCTATATCAAGTATAAGTTTTTTGGTTTTTTCCCAGCCAAGGCAAGGGTCAGTTATGGATTTTCCATACACACCATCGCCAATTTTCTGTGCTCCGTCTTCTATATAGCTTTCTATCATAAAGCCCTTTACCATTTTTCTCACATCATCGGAATACTTGCAGCTGTGGAGGACTTCTTTTGTTATGCGAATCTGTTCAATATAATTTTTGGAGGAGTTGGCGTGGTTTGTGTCTACTATAACGGCAGGGTTTTCCAAATCCCTCTGAGCATACATCTCATACAGCCTTATCAAATCCTCGTAATGGTAGTTTGGAATATTCATTCCATGCCTGTCAACAGCTCCTCTGAGTACGGCGTGGGTAAACGGGTTTCCTGCCGTTGATACCTCCCACCCCCTGTAAAGGAATGTATGGGCGCACTGGGCAGCTTCAATGGAGTTGAGCATTACAGAAAGGTCGCCGCTTGTAGGGTTTTTCATTCCGCATGGTATGCCTATGCCGCTTGCAGTAAGCCTGTGCTGCTGGTCCTCGGCGGAACGAGCACCCACAGCTACATATGACAGCAGGTCGGACAGGTATCTGTGGTTTTCAGGGTAGAGCATCTCGTCTGCGCTTGTAAGCCCTGTTTCTTCAACGGCCCTTTTGTGCAGCTTTCTTATTGCCATAAGCCCCTCAAGCATATCGGGCTTTTTTTCGGGGTCCGGCTGTAGTGCCATACCCTTGTAGCCCTTGCCTGTTGTGCGGGGCTTGTTGGTATAAATCCTCGGTATGAGTATCAGTTTATCCTTTACCTTTTCGTTTATATCAGCCAGACGGTGTATATAGTCGATAACAGGCTCCTCCCTGTCGGCAGAACAAGGCCCTATTACAAGTATAAGCTTGCTGCTTTCGCCTTTAAATACCTTTTCTATCTCATCGTCACGCTGTTTTTTGATTTCAGCGACTTTATCGGAAACAGGTATCATTTCCTTTATTTCCATTGGTACAGGGAGCTTTCTTTTAAAATCCATCTGCATCTGCATATACACTACCTCTTTTCCTTGTTATTTACATACTGTTGCATACATACTTTAAAGTGTAACAGTTTAAAGTATTATAGCACATTTTTTAAGTTATGCAACTGTTATTTTTAAATTATAACAAAAATACTATAACTCTTAAAGTATATTAAAATATAATGCAGCTTTTACTGTACACAGCATTTGCGCTGCTGCAAAAGCAGTTTTACAAGAATATTAAACCCTTAAATGTCTTTTTATCACTACACTTAACCTGATGGTTTGAAAATATTTTATAAATATTGAAAAATAAAATTCCATAAAAAGCAAAAATATAGTATTATTTGATATAGAGGATTTTATATGAATAATAATACTTATGCTATGCCTTTTAAGAGGGGCATGCTATGAGGGGGTATAACTAAATGAAATTTAAAGAAGCTTTTGCGGTTTACTTTTCGCCAACGGGAAACAGCAGAAAGTGTGCTGTTGAAACAGCATCTACTATTGGGCGCAGCGTCAGGGAGGTTGATATGACAAAGGCCAGCGCTGAATTTGAAAACATGGAGTTTGGCATAAATGACTTTGTGGTATTTTCGGCTCCTGTTTACGGAGGCAGGCTTTATAAGGGCTTTGCTGAAAGGCTTGGAGGGCTTAAAGGCAATCTGGCAAAGTGCGCTGTGATAGTAACTTACGGAAACAGGGCTTATGACGACGCGCTCCTTGAGTTCAAGAATATTTTGATAGAGAGGGGCTTTATACCGCTTGGCTTCGCCGCCATAGTAGGCAGGCATACATATGGCCAGATACAGGTTGACCGCCCCGATACGGATGACCTTAAAATGTGCTGGGAGTTTGGCAAATGTATACTTGAAAAGATTGACGGCGGATTTTTCAATGTTCCCGATGTGCCGGGGAATTTTCCGTACAAAGATGGCGGAAACGGCGGAAGCTTCTTTCCGTCAACAAGTGACAAATGCAGAAAATGCGGACTTTGCGCAAGAGACTGCCCTCAGGAGGCGATATCCGGAGACAACTATGATATAGTGGATACGACAAAGTGCATTTCCTGCTTCAGATGTATAAGGGGCTGTCCTTTTGGTGCAAGGGTAATGGATACAGACGAGTACAGGGCTTTTGCAGAGATGTTTACAAAAAAACTGAGCAGAAGATGCGAGAACGAGATTTTCCTTTAAGGCTGAGTAAAACTGTATAAATTTATATGATTGAGGGGTGTTTTTATGCTGAAGGCCGGTGACATTGCTGTTGATTTTACACTGAAGGACCAGAATGGGAATGATATAAGCCTTTCGGATTTCAGAGGAAAAAAGGTTGTGCTGTATTTTTATCCTAAGGATATGACTCCGGGATGCTCGCTTCAGGCTCAGAAATTTGCTGAGCTTTGTGCTGAGTTTGAAAAAAAGGGCGCTGTTATAATCGGTGTAAGCAAAGACTCGGTAAAGAGCCATAAAAAATTTGAGGAAAAATACAGCCTACCTTTCGTGCTCCTTTCAGATGAGGAGCATAAGGTGCTTGAGGAGTATGGCGTATGGCAGGAAAAGAAGCTCTACGGAAAGGTAAGCATGGGTGTTGTAAGGACAACATATATTATAGATGAAAACGGGATTGTACTGAACGTGTTCACCAAAGTAAAGGCCGGTGAAAACCCTCAGCAGATGCTTGACAATATAGGTTAAAGTATAAAGGCATATACAGTGAAAACTGTCCGGGCATATCAGGCTCCGGGCAGTTTTTCTGTTTTCAAAATAAGCAGACGGCGGGTTTGAAAGTGTCGAAATAGATGTATTATTGTTGCTTTATTAATACAATTTGGATATAATAAAAATGTATACTGTATGGATTATATGATTTTGATTAAGCCGCAGTCATATGTATAAAAGCAGTACGGCACACACGCCGTATGAGGATAGATTTCCTGCAAAAATACTGGCTGTATAATATGGTGGTGTTTATATGGATAAAATTTCAGTTGACGCTTACGCTAAAATAAATCTTACGCTTGATGTGCTCAGACGCAGGCCGGACGGGTATCATGAGCTTGAGATGATAATGCAGACTATTGATTTGTTTGATACGGTAGATGTGGAAAAAAACGGCACATGTCAGAACCGTGTATTTTCAGACAGCTCAAAGGTGCCGGAAGGTGAAACAAATACCGCATATATTGCGGCGGAGGCCATGGCCGAAAAATTTGCGCTTAAAGAGGGCGTTGATATCCGCATAAAAAAGCGAATACCGGTGGCGGCGGGGCTTGCCGGCGGAAGCGCTGACGCGGCAGCAGTTATAAAAGCCATGAGAAGCATTTTTGTACCGCATATACCGGCTGAAAGGTTTGTGAGCATGGCTTCTTCAATAGGCAAAGATGTGCCGTTCTGCCTCAAAGGGGGAACAGCCTTTGCCTTTGGCCTTGGAGACAAACTGGCATACATTAAGGACTGCCCCATGTTTTTTGTTGTCCTTGCAAAGCCCGACATAGATGTGTCCACGGCCTCGGTATACAGGGCGCTTAAACTGGACGAGGTTACAGAAAGGCCTGATACGCAGGCTATGCTGAAGGCTATAGTCCAGTCTGACATGAATAAAGTTGCAGGAGGAATTAAAAATGTTCTGGAATCGGTAACGGCTAAGCAGTACCCGGTTATAAGGGATATCAAGGCCGCTCTTTTGGAAAACGGCGCTATGGCAAGCGCCATGAGCGGCAGCGGTCCTTCAGTTTACGGGCTTTTTGACAACAGGGATTTTGCTGATAAGGCCGCTGAGGCCGTTAAGAGGAAATTTGGCATAAAAGAGGTTTTTTCTACGCAAACGGTTAATCCGCAGAGTTGAGGAGGAATTTTTGTATGGAATATAAATTTGAAGTAAATGCTAATGAATACCTTCCGTTGAGAGAGGTAGTGTTTAATAACCTCAGGGACGCCATACTTAAGGGTCAGCTTAAGCCTGGCGAAAGGCTGCTTGAAAACCACCTTGCGGATAAGCTTGGCGTAAGCCGCACGCCTGTGAGGGAGGCGCTGAGAATGCTTGAGCAGGAAAACCTTGTTGAGCTTATACCAAGAAGAGGAGCGCAGGTGCTTGATATAAGCGCCGAGGATATTAAGAACATACTTGAGATAAGGAGTGCCCTTGAGGTGGTAAGTGTACGTCACGCCTGTCAGAGAATGGACGCCGAAAGCCTTAGGGAGCTTAAAAAATATAACGAGGAGTTTGAGAGGGCCTTTGAGGAAAAGGACTATGAGGGTGTAGCTACATCAGATGAGAAGTTCCACGACGTTTTATTCAGGTCGGCAGGAAACAGCAAGCTTGTGGCGATAATAAGCAATATACAGGCGCAGGTATACCGTTACAGAATGGCTTACCTGAAGGTATACGAAACAAAAACGGCTGTTATAAACCATCACCGCAATATAATAGAAGCGGTGGAAAAGCGGGATGAGGCCATGGGCGAAAGGGTAATGGCAGAGCACATAGAGCATCAGACACAGGTAATACTTAAATCCCTTAAAAAATAAGCGGAATAAAGGTCAATTGGATTCAGGCTTTCGTTTTAACAAGGAGGCGCGCGGCATTGTATACAAAAAAACCATCTCCACCAAGGCAGGGCATAAAAAATTTTGGAAGTGAAAACCGCAGGGCCGCCAGGGAAAAAAAGCTGAGAAAGCAAAGGCGGAATATATGCCTTGCCGCGGCTGTAATTATCATAGCGGTTATTTTGATTGTGTTTCAGGTGTTTTTCGGAAAAAACGCATATAATGTAGTTGTGGGGCAGACTGCGGTCTGCACTATAGACAAGTCAAAGCTTACGGCGGAGGATATTACAAATACCGCTGTGGCTTCGCTGAGCAAGGATTTGAACACCAATGTGAGGTTTAAGGATAAAATAAGCCTTGAGCCTGTACACGCGCCGGCCTCAAAAAAGGTTACTGTGGAGTACGCTGTGACTAAAGTAAAGGAATCCGCAGCTTACGAGGTTGAGGCGGGGATAATAATAGTGGACAACAAACGTACAGTGGTGCTTAAAACCAAAAACGAGGCCGACAACCTCCTTGAGAGCATTAAAGGCAAATTCGCTCCGGAAAACGCGGATGTTACAAAATGCACGTTTGAGCAGAGTGTGTCGACAGTTACGGATTTTGTTGATTCAGCGGAGATACTCACTTTTGAGGAGGCTTATAAAAAGCTGACATTTACAGAGCCGAGGGAGGAAACATACACAGTAGCCAAGGGCGATGCTGTATGGACAGTGGCCAACAGGTTCGGTATGACCATAAACGAGCTTAAGGAACTTAACTCAATGTCTGACGACAACCTTTTTATTGGGCAGGAGCTTAAAATTGTAAGGCAGGTGCCGTTTCTTACGGTAGAATATAACGGCTGATGTTTGGGAGGCGGTAGCGTGAACAGCAGGATACTGGTTGTGGACGATGAGAAAAATATCGTTGACATTATAAAATATAATCTTAAAAAAGAGGGGTATGATATAATAACGGCTTCTGACGGCGAGGAGGCAATAGCCCTCAATGAGGAATATGAACCGGATTTGATATTGCTTGACATAATGATGCCTAAGCTTGACGGGTACGCCGCATGCCGCAAGATAAGGGAAAAATACGATACGCCTATTATCATGCTTACAGCGAGGGCTGAGGAGGTAGACAAAGTCCTTGGTCTTGAGCTGGGAGCCGACGACTATGTCACAAAGCCCTTTGGTGTAAGGGAGCTTATGGCAAGAGTCAAGGCAAACCTCAGAAGGCGTGCCTCGGCAGACGAGGAGCAGCCGTCTTCAGGGGATAAGGAAACATTTTCATTCGGCAGCCTCACCATAGACATGAGGCTCTTTGAGGTTAAAAAGAATGGAAAAGCGGTTGACCTCACGCTCAGGGAATATGAACTGCTCAAATTTCTGGCGTCGCAGAAAACTCAGGTTTTCTCGCGGGAAACTCTGCTTGAAAAGGTCTGGGGGTATGAGTATTTCGGTGATGTAAGGACTGTGGACGTTACTGTAAGAAGGCTCAGGGAAAAAATAGAAGATGACCCGTCAAAGCCTTTATATATACTTACAAAACGCGGAGTGGGTTATTATTTCGGAGCCTGACGGCAGGGGTTAAATATGATGAAAAGCATTAAGGCCAAGCTTATAGCAATGTATCTGGGCCTTGTAATGATAGTTATGATAGTCTGCGGAAGCTTTATACTCATAAGCCTTCAGAATATAGAAAACAAACGGGCTGAGGAGCAGATGCGGCTGTATACGGAAAAGATAAAGGAGCAGGTTGTCCTTAACTATGAGGAAAGCGGTTTTCAGGACGGCCTTATTCAGTTTACCCAAAACGGTTCCAACACAAGCCAGATACAGGGGAATATAATAAATACCGACGGAAAAACAATAGCTTCCACAATAAGCAGCCGGTCAGCACTTGAGGATTACAGAAATTCTGTTATAATAAGCGCCCTGTCAGGTACTGAGGCGTTTTCTCAAAAGAGCCGGACTGAAGAAAACGGGGATATCTATATTGAGTACGCAGAGCCTGTGATTGTGGGAGGCGATGTAAAATATGTTATATTCACAAGAATGAATGTGTCAAGCATATACGAAAGCATAGACCAGACAAGGCGCATGCTTGTGCTTTCAGTGGCAATAGCCTTTGTTTTGGCCGCTGTTATGGGCTATATTTTTGCCAACACCATAACAGGGCCGATACTGTCGCTTTCCACTAAGGCCAAGGAGCTTGCAAGGGGCAGGCTTGACCAGACAGTAAAGGTAAATTCTGACGACGAGATAGGCCAGCTTTCGGACAGCTTTAATTATATGGCTTCTGAGCTGAGCAATACGCTCAGTGAAATGAAGAAGGAGAAGAATAAGCTTGAGATAATACTGCACAATATGACAGACGGAGTGCTGTCATTTGACAAGTCGGGAACGCTTTCTCACTGCAATATGGCGGCTCTGGAGCTTCTTGGCACTGAAAAGGTCGAGGAGGATTTGGAAAGCTTTATAAACCATTACGATATAACAAGCGGGGTTTATATAGATATGGTCGACTCAAAGGCCACAAAGAATGTCAATTTCTGGGTAGGCGAAAAATATCTTAATGCAAGCTTTTCGCCATACCTGAGTGAAAAGGATATACTGGCCGGTGTGGTTGTGGTTTTGCAGGACAATACTGAGATGAAGCGCCTTGACGAGATGCGAAAGGAATTTGTGGCTAACGTGTCGCATGAGCTGAGGACGCCTCTTACAACGGTAAAGAGCTATGCAGAGACACTCCTTGACGGAGCGCTTGAGGACAGAGAAACAGCTGAGGAGTTTTTGACTATAATAAACAATGAGGCAGACAGGATGTCGTTTCTTGTGCGCGACCTTCTTCAGCTTTCAAGGTTTGACAATAATCAGATTGACCTGAGCTTGAGCAGGATAAATGTAGACAGCTTTATATCAGAAAATGTAAAGGCAAGCAAAATACTTGCTGACAACAAAAAGCAGGAGCTTATATTTACGCCTATAGGCCGGGAGGTATGTATTACAGCGGACCGGGGAAGAATAACTCAGGTAATAAACAATGTTTTAACCAACGCTATAAAATACAGCCCGGAAGGAAGCACCGTAAAGGTATGGGCCGATGAGGACGAAAAATATATCAGGATAAATGTTGAGGACAACGGAATAGGTATATCCAAAAATGACCTTCCAAGAATATTTGAGAGGTTTTACAGGGTTGACAAGGCAAGAAGCCGCGCTATGGGCGGTACGGGGCTTGGCCTTGCCATAGCCAAGGAGATTATGGAGCGGCATGGCGGAAAAATAACAGTTGAAAGCGAAATGCTGCAGGGAACAAAAATGACATTATGGTTTTTAAAGAATATAACCGAAACTGATGCGGAGCAGGAATAAAACCCGGTTTAAAACAGGAGTTAAGAGAGAAATCCTTCAATTTGAATCTTTGGGATATACTGTAATTTAAAAGTAACGGCCATGTAACAGAATCGTAATAAATGTAGTGTATAATATGCGTGTATAAGCGGATAGAGGATATATTTATAAATCAAGACATAAAACGAAGTTTTAATGGCTTGTTTATAAATATAGACTCGTGTAGCAAAGCGACTGAGGAAACGGAGTTTCCGAAGCGGTTTGAAACAGAGGATAAGCCGGCTGAAAGCGTAGAACGCAAAAAGGCGAAAACGAAGTTTTGATGGCTTGTTTATAAATATAGACTCGTGTAGCAAAGCGACTGAGGAAACAAAGTTTCCGAAGCGGTTTGAAACAGAGGATAAGCCGGCTGAAAGCGTAGAACGCAAAAAGGCGAAAACGAAGTTTTAATGGCTTGTTTATAAATATAGACTCGTGCAGCAAAGCGACTGAGGAAACGGAGTTTCCGAAGCGGTTTGAGACAGAGGATAAGCCAGCTGAAAGCGTAGAACGCAAAAAGGCGAAAACGAAGTTTTAATGGCTTGTTTATAAATATAGACTCGTGCAGCAAAGCGACTGAGGAAACAAAGTTTCCGAAGCGGTTTGAAACAGAGGATAAGCCAGCTGAAAGCGTAGAATGCAAAAAGGCGAAAACGAAGTTTTGATGGTTTGTTTATAAATATAGACTCGTGTAGCAAAGCGACTGAGGAAACGGAGTTTCCGAAGCGGTTTGAGACAGAGGATAAGCCAGCTGAAAGCGTAGAACGCAAAAAGGCGAAAACAGAGTTTTGATGGCTTGTTTATAAATAAGTCAGCCTTTTAAGTGTGACAGCTTAATGGGGATAAGGCTGAGGTATATTCGCAAAGAAAATCTTTGGAGGTGCAAGGCAGTGAAAAAGCTCTTATTTGTTTTCATAATGTGTTTTTCCGCCCTTATTATCTGTAATGCTGCCTATGCCAAGGAAGCAGAAAGCGATGTGTTTGAGGTCACAAGCGGCCTTGACTTTGATAAGGATAAGGTTTCAACATTCGACAGTACAAAGACTATATCAGGAACTGCGATTAAGGATACGGGCATAAAGATAGAGGTCTATCTGGTCAACGCCGAGGATATGGAACTGACAGGCGATTATGAGCTTACAGTGGGAGTATCAGGTATTTTTACACAGACTATAGAACTTAGCCTGGGTGAAAACTATGTTGTCGTATCATCGGGTGAAGGCGAAGAAAACAAAGCGGAAATAACAGTTAACCGTAAGAATGAGGCGGTAAAAAAGGCCCTTGAACAGGGAGTATATCTGCCTTAAAATTTGAGTTGTTATGGTGGTTGAATATGGCGGGCAAAAAAAACAGTGTAATAAAAAGCATACTTCTGGCAGTACTTTTTGCATGCGCTGTTATTCAGACAGGAATGTTATGGCTTGATGGAAACTCAGGCCATAACTTTTTTTATTACCTTACAAGCAGAAGGTTCTCACAGTCTGATTCATCAAGGCCGATAGAGCAGATAAGGCCTATGGATATAGCGGTGGGAACAGGTGACAATAATTTTAAACGTGTTTTTGGCAGCGATTCAAAACTGGAGACTTTGGCTGACGATGCTGTAATGCGGGCCGTATCGCAGTCAAAACCGGAGGAGCCAAAGGATATTAATTGGGATGACTGCCTCAAATCAAAATGCGCGGTTTACGAATTTAAAGTTTCGGTGCCTTTTGGCGAGTACTTTATGGGCATGGGGCTTTCTGACAACAGGACTCCTGAGTATATGAAAAGCTTTACTCATATAGTTGTAGTGCCATATGACAGCGAAATTAAAAACGGAGCTGTATACTTTATTAATACGGAGTCAGGCTCCTTCGAGTCGGCGGTTTATTATTTAGAAGAATCAAACGGCCTTTCAGCGGAG
This sequence comes from Lachnospiraceae bacterium NSJ-143, assembly GCA_022867625.1. GTDB lineage: Bacteria > Bacillota > Clostridia > Lachnospirales > Anaerotignaceae > Neoanaerotignum_A. The sequence goes on along the minus strand of JALIFM010000003.1, from coordinate 215,720 downwards.
ATAGACTCTGTTATGAGCGACAAAGATATAGATATACGGTATATATCGACTGCTGTCAGCGGCTTCAGCATATTCAGCAGAAATGTTTTTGTGCCTCAGTTTACGGTATCCGGCGACAGCCTTGACGGCATAGATGAAATAAAATGTATTGACCTTTCACAGGCCAGCGAGGAATACCTTATCAGTCAGACAGAACAGTTTTTCAGCAAATATACTGCAAAGACTGTATCTTTTGAGCCGTCCGGCACTTATACCGTATCTGACAGCACAACTGTTGTAAAGTGCTACCCTTCGGGTGTGCTCGAATATTTCAGCTATGGCGGCGACTCGTCACGTGAGTCGCAGACACTCTCGTCGGCATATTATGCCTGTGTTGAGTTTCTTAAAAAAGACATATCAATAAAAACAGGCTATTACCTGAGCGATGTGCGCCTTACGGGAGAAGGGCTGATATTCTGTTTTGACTACCATATTTCCGGACTTCCTGTGATGATAGGCAGCACAATAAAAAATGACAGCGGAATTGACCACGCAATAGAGGTGGCGGTTGTAAACAATAATGTGCGGAAGGTTAAAAAGCTGAACGCTAATTTTATTCCGAAGGAGAATGCTCCGGAACAAATTGGCGTTGACTTTCTTACGGCAGTCAATTACGCTATGGCCCTTAACGGCGGAGCGGATAAAAAAATAGACGACATAGAGCTGGGCTATTATGCTTCCGGCACTGACAGCGTAGGTGTCTGCTGGTTTGTGCATATAGATTCAACGCTATATATAATTGACGCGGCTGACGGCAGTCTGAGGATAAAATAAGCCCGGAGGTTTAACTATGGATTGGGAAAAGGCGAAAAGGATATTTATATATATACTGCTTTTTGTTAATATCGGTCTTTTTGTTCTTAATTATCAGGGCAGCCGGAAATACACAATGACATCGGAGGAGGAGCGGGCTGTTTATAAGCTTTTGAGTGACAACAATATAGGCATTTATACAGGCCTTATAAAAAAGGCTGAGCCCATGCGGCAGGTGGCCGTGACTACCCCGACATTTAATAACGAGGATATACGCAATACCTTCTTTTCGGCAGACGAGGAGGTAAAAATAACAGTTGAGTTCGATTCAATAGATTTCAGGAGCGATACAAAGTCTGTTGTTATCAAAGGCAATACAATTTTTTTTGAGTGCCCGCAGGGAACGGGAAGCATACCGGACTTTGGAAGGAAGGCTGCAACTGATGCGGCGCAGAAGTTTATCAGCTCCGTCTCATTTGGCTATGGCACAAATATTGAGCTTGAGAAAATATCGGACTGCAACGGCGGATACCGGATAGAGTATAACGAGGTTTTTAACAACGAAAAGATATTCAGCAGCTCAAGGACTGTATGTGTGACAAAAGACGGAATTGTATCGGCAGAGGCTGAGTTTTATATAGCAGAAGGATATACCGGCGAGCGGCGGCAGATTTGCTCATGTGACGAGGCGCTTCTTACGGTAATGTACGCCGTTGAGGCTCTGGAGGGCGGTGTTCCGCCGGGAGCGTATATAGAAAAGGTTGAGATTGGATATGATTTCCAGTCCGGAAACGACATATCCGAGGTAAGCGTGCTTAAGCTTGTGCCATGCTACAGAGTATATGTATCGCCTGTAGATACTCCGTTTGTTGTAAACGCGTATACCAACTCTTTGATTTAGTGTATAGGGCAGCTGTGGAAAATTACCTCCACAGCTGTTTTTTGTGAGCACAAAGCCTCGTATTCGGTAAAAGAGGCCGCAGACTCTGGCCGAATCGTGGAAAAACAGCTGATATTTTGAAATTGGTATTGAAAATTTTCCGGTTACGGTTTAATATCAGAAAAGCGTTAAAACATTTGCCCGTCACCGCACGCCGTTTTTGAGAGCGGCCATCAGGCTTAAAAACTCTTTTCACAAAGGGCATATCGTGTTATAATCATTATAATTATGTATTTGATTAACTGTACGGCTCGGCCGTTTTATAATATACTTTTGGTATTTGGAAAGGTTTGAATAATAATATGGACAGGCTCGTTATAAGGGGAAAGAAAAGGCTTTCGGGAAACGTCCTGATAAGCGGCGCCAAAAACGCCGCTGTGGCTGTTATACCGGCGGCCATAATGGCTGACGATGTATGCGTGATAGACAACCTTCCGTATATAGAAGATGTAAAATGCCTTTACACAACAATAAACAAGATGGGTGCGGAATGTGTCTATTCTGACAAGCATACGCTTAAGATTGACAGCAGCTCAAATGTGAGCACCACAGTGACATTCGACGAGGTACGGAAGATGCGTGCCTCATACTACCTTTTGGGCGCTCTGCTTGCAAGGTTTAAAAGGGCGGAAGTCACAATGCCGGGCGGCTGCAACTTTGGCACAAGGCCTATAGACCTGCATTTAAAGGGATTCAGGGCGCTTGGTGCGGAAGTTGACGTGCAGGGCGAGGTTGTCTGTGTAAGAGCCGACAAACTGAAGGGCGCCAGCATTTATATGGATACTGTAAGCGTAGGAGCCACAATCAATATAATGCTTGCGGCTACAATGGCCGAGGGCGTTACGACTATAGAAAACGCCGCCAAGGAGCCGCATATAGTTGATGTGGCCAATTTTCTTAACATGATGGGCGCCAAAATAAAGGGCGCGGGCACAGATGTGATAAAAATAGTTGGCGTTGACCGCCTCCATGGGGCGGAATACACTATCATACCGGACCAGATTGAGGCGGGAACATATATGATAGCCGCTGCCATAACCGGCGGAAGGGTGAAGGTGTGCAACATAATACCCAAGCATATGGATTCTCTGAGCGCCAAGCTTTTAGAAATAGGCATAGGCATTGAGGAAGGCGACGACTTTATAACAGTCGACGCCACAGAAAGCGATTTTAAGGCCACAAGCATACGCACTATGGCCTATCCCGGGTTCCCTACGGACCTTCAGCCGCAGATAGCCGCGCTTTTGAGCGTGTGCGGCGGCACAAGCATGATTACCGAAAACGTGTGGGAAAAGCGGTATCAGTATATCGACGAGCTTAAAAGGCTGGGAGCTAAGATTACAGTGGAGGGCCGTGTAGCTATAATAGAGGGCGTAAAGGAGCTTACAGGCGCAAGCGTTGAGGCTACAGATTTGAGAGCAGGCGCGGCTATGATTATAGCTGCTCTTAACGCCAGAGGCGAAACTGTTATAGGAGAGGTAAAATATATCGACAGGGGCTACGAGGAGGTCGAAAGCAAGTTTTCGGCGCTTGGGGCGGATATACGCCGCGTTTCTGTTTGATACGGAGGTAGAGCTTAATGACAAAATTCTGCCCTTTGGTTAGCGGAAGCAGCGGAAACAGCATATTTATAAAGACAGAGGGGACAAAAATACTTATAGACGCCGGAGTGAGCGGCAGAAAAATACAGGAATGCCTTAAATCAATAGGCGAGGACTGCTCGCAGATTGACGCGGTATTTATAACCCATGAGCACACTGACCATATAAAGGCGGCAGGCATACTTTCCAGAAGGTTTGATATACCGCTTTATGCCACTGAAGGCACATGGAACGCCATGGCGCCGCTTATAGGCGATGTGTCAAGGAAAAACCGCAGAATAATATACAGCGGAGAAAAGACACAGCTTAACGATATGGTGCTGAAGCCTTTTGGTATACCCCATGACGCAGCTGAGCCTGTGGGCTACAGCATATTTTCTGACGGAATAAAAATGACTGTTGCCACAGATATAGGCCATGTGGACGATACAATAAAGGAGGCTGTAAGCGACAGCGATGTGCTGCTGCTTGAGGCCAACCACGACATAGAAATGCTCAAAAGAGGGCCATACCCTTACAATCTGAAGCAGAGAATACTCGGCCTTTACGGGCATATGGCAAACAATATAGCGGGCGATTTGATAAAAGATGTCTTTTCGGGCCGTATGCGGCATGTGTTCCTTGGGCATCTGAGCGCGGAAAACAATACGCCGCAGCTTGCCTACCATACTGTTTGCGGCATACTTTCACAGGGGAACATAAGCATTGGAAGCGACATACATATAGAGCTTGCGCAAAGGCACTGCCCAAGCCATGCGGTTGAGTTTTAATCGGCAGGAGGCAGGGCATGAACATAAATATCATATGTGTTGGAAGGCTTAAGGAAAAATACTGGGCCGATGCAGTGGGCGAGTACTCAAAAAGGCTGAGCAGGTATGTAAATCTTAAAATAATTGAGCTTGCCGACGAGAAAGCGCCGGAAACCATGAGCGATGCCCAGAAGGAAATGGTGCTGGAAAAGGAAGGCGCGCGTATAATAAAGAGCATACCTGAGAGCAGCTTTGCTGTTACCCTTGAGATAGGCGGCAAAAGCCTCAGCTCCGAGGAGCTGGCAGAATTTTTGAGTGAAAAAATGCTGCACTCTGTAAGTTCTCTGACATTTATAATCGGCGGCTCACTTGGGCTTAGCCATGAGGTTATAAAGAGAGCGGGGTTTCATTTGAGCTTTTCAAGAATGACATTCCCCCACCAGATGATGAGGGTAATTCTTCTTGAACAGATATACAGGGCAGAAAAAATAATCTGCAACGAACCATATCATAAATAACTGGGAGGTTAAAAAGATGATTAAAAAAGCAGGTTCATTAAACAGGGTTGAGATGAAAAACGCCAAGGGCGGCATGAACAGCCTGTTCGCAGACCTTATACTTGAGGGCGACGAGTTCACAAACGCCGGAAGGCTCTTTAATTTTGTTACATTCCCTCCAAACGCGTCAATGGGCTACCATGTGCATGAGGGAGAAAGCGAGACTTATGTTATACTCAAAGGCCACGGAGTATACAACGACAATGGAACAGAGGTTGAGGTAAGCACCGGGGATGTTACATACTGTGCACCGGGCGAGGGCCATGGCCTTGTTAACAACAGCGACGAGGAGCTTGTGCTGGTTGCCCTTATAATTTACGACAAGAGATAATTAATCAGAAAAAAGATAACGCGCCGGATACAGTCCAGCGCGTTTTTTTGTGCCTTTAAATAAAGGCGGTGTTACCTGTTTATTTCAGGATTGTCGGTTCTGCCCATAAGGTAGTCAATGGAGCAGCCAAGGTAATCGGCTATCTTTGCCAGATTGTCAGCCTTCGGCATTGAACCTCTTGAAAGCATTGAAGAAACTGTATTTTTATTTAGGCCGCAGTTTTCGAGCATTATCTTTTGCTGTGTTCCTCTTTCTTTCAGCAAAAGATTTATTTTTTCAGCGACTTTAACAGAATTGTACATAGACTATTCCTCCAAAAATATATAAAACTAACAAAATACAACAAAAGTTGGATTATCTATTTACAATCCAACTTTTGAGGGATATAATTGAAGTAAATATTAGTTGAGTTGCAAATAAAGATTAATTATTTATTATACCATACTTAATTTAAGCGGCATAGGAGCAATTTTGATGATTTTTATAAATTTCTATTTTTAATGGACACCGCACGGTGTCTAAATCAAGTATTCAACAATGAGTTGTGTTAAAATACACCTACAGAGGCCGTTTATTTTATAAGGCCCTGTTTATCAAAGCTATCAAAGGGGGTGATAAAATGAATTACAGAGGCAAGCGCATATTTGTGGAGCTGAGCGGTCTGGCGGAGGTTATAAATATGCTCAACGCCATTGAGCCGGAAAAGCGGAGAGAAATTTTAAAATTCTTTGAAGCATCAGCCAACATGTCCAAGGAGGAAACTATGGCCATTATTAAAGGAGGGCAGGACACAGACAGCTGAAAGCCCGGCCGGTCCTTCTGTTTCAGGGCCGGCCATTTTTGTATACAAGGCTTACCATGCCGTTTTCTTCGTATATTGAATACAGGCGAAGCTTAAATATATCGTGTTCTGCATAAAACAGACGTATGCCGCCGCCCACAAGCCTTGGTATTATTGTTATATGGTACTCGTCTATGATTTGAGCCTGCAAAAGGGGCTGTATTATTGAGGCTCCGCCGCAAATCCATATATCCCGGCCTTCTGTGAACTTTAGTTTTTCCACCAGAGAAACAGGGGGCTCGGACACAAACTTTATTTTATCTGTGTCTTTAATATCCCTGTGGGTAATTACATAGCTTTCCAAATCACTGTACGGCCACGCGCCCGGGAACAGCTGGCAGGCTATCTGCTCGTATGTCTTATAGCCCATAATTACAGTGCTTATTGTTTTTATAAATTCCGAATAGCCGCAGTCTCCTGCAAAGTCCGGCGTATCTCCCTCAAGCCAGCTGATATCACCGTCAGGGCCGGCTATGTATCCGTCAAGGCTCATGGCTATATAAAGTATAACATTACGCATAATAATATACCTCCATGTTTTTGCATTAGTATTGGCTTTTTGAGCGCAATTAATTCGGTACGGGCAAAATAAAAAAGCGCCGCATTTGGGGCGGCGCTTACAGTATCAGGCTTTGACAGATTCGGTGCTGGCCTGTGAAGCTTTGGACAGGTCATTTTTCCACCAGCCTCTTTTTTTGGTATAGTGGAGGAAATATGCTATAAACAGCACTGTTGTTATAACCCACGAAAGCGGGAATGTGACAAGTATTGTAATAAGTGTCTGCTTTTTTGGCACAACTATGGCAAGCCACAGTATACGCGGCAGGCATACGCCTGAAATCGCCAGCAGCATAGGCTTGAATGAGTTGCCTGTACCCCTGAGCGTGCCGGAAAGGACTTCTATACATACATAGAACACAAACATAGGCGGTAAAAAGTGCATTATGGTTATGCCTATGCTTATAACATCAGGGTCTGTTATAAACAGCGAAAACAGCTGAGGGCTGAATGTATAGAGCAGAGCGCTTATAACTACAGTGGCGGCAAAGGCCATGGCAAGGCATTCCTTAACGCTTTTCATCACACGGTCCTTGCGGCCCGCGCCGTAGTTCTGCCCTGCAAATGTCGTCATTGATGTTCCGAAGGACGCTATTGTCATCCAGAAAACCGTCTCAATCTTGCTGTATGTGCTCCACGCCGCAACTGTGTCAGTGCCAAGAAGATTTACATAAAACTGGAGCAGAATATTTGGCACATTGAACATAAGCGACTGTATTCCGGCCGGAAGCCCTATTCTGAGCATTCTAAGGAGAAGGTTTGGGCGTATGCCGAGATGGTTTATATAGAACCTGTAGCAGTCTTTTGAGGTGGCAAGCGCTGTTATAACCATTGTAGCGCTTATAAGCTGCGAAAGTATAGTGGCAAGGGCCGCTCCGGCAACGCCCATGTTGAGCCCAACAACAAACAGCAGGTCGAGCGCTATATTTATAAAGCATGTTATTATAAGGAAAATAAGCGGACGTTTGGAATCTCCTACAGCCCTCATAACCGCCGCCCCCATATTGTAGAGCAGGTTTGGTATCATTCCAATAAAATATATCCTGAGGTATGTTATTGACTGGGCCAGTATGTCATCAGGTGTGGCTATGGCTTTGAGTATTGTCGGTGTCAGTATAAATCCGACAACTGAAACCGTAAGGCCGAAAAGTGCAGAGAATGTTATTGCGGTATGCACTGACCTTTGAGTATGAATATAGTTTTTGGCGCCGTAGTACTGGGCTATTATAACAGAGGCTCCGGAGGTTATGCCTATTGAAAAATATACTATTACATCTATTATCTTTCCCGTTGAGCCGCCAACTGCGGAAAGCGCCGTTTTGCCCAGATACCGGCCAACTATTATAGTGTCGGCCATGTTGTACATCTGCTGAAAAAAGGCGCCGAAAAGAAGCGGGAAAAAGAAAATAAGGAGCTGTTTCCATATAACTCCCTCGGTGATTGCGTTTTTGTTTGTCTTAATGTTTTCCATAACCGCCAGCCTCCCCATGACTGTAAATAAAGAATAATAATGATATATAAATTCCCGTTTGATTACTATACAATACAAAATATAAATATGCAATAGATTTGATATTGAAAATTTTCTGCATCAAATACGGACCAAAACATGAAACATTAACATGACATACAGGAATGGAACCATGTAATATTTATTTGTTTACATATCAATACCGCAAACGGAATTATGTTTTGTATAATAAGTTCTGCGGACAGGCGGGCGAGGCTTTGTCAATGTTTTAAAGCTGAAAACAGGATTGTATGTAATTTTGTACAAATAAAATATATTTAATTTGGTGAAAAATAATTCATAAAACCCCTTTACAATTTTTAAAAGCCTGTGCTATAATAAGCGTGTAAGGAGAAAAGGATTATAAGAACAGAATAATTTAAGGATATTAAATATACTATAATAATTAATATCCATAGAGCCAGCTACAAAAGTTCTTATAGTCAGGAATATCAGAAGGGTTTGATAAACCGAGATTTTCTCCAATATAAACCGAAAGGGGATGTCTGCTATGGTAACAAGCGAAGAACCATACTCAATAACTGTAACACAAATCCGCATAAACGCTGTAGCATTTAGGAGAGGCGGTAGAGGAGCAGTTTAATCTGTTTATATCCCTGATTATTGTATGACAACAAAATATGTATGGTTTTAAAACGGGTTTAAGGCTGTACAGGTTTAAAAGGTTATTAATTTCAGGCGGTATGGATACGATTAATGATTATATCCGACCGCATGAATCGAAGGTTATAAAGTATAGATTACAGCGTGAAAGCGGTAATATCAAAGGTGCTGTAGAATAAAAAAACTATGGTTACTCCTTATTTTATATAAAGCCGCAGAAGTAAAAAGGATTATACCGCCTTTAGGAATGAAGTTAAAGGCACAGGCTTAAAAGTTAAAAGTCTTATGATTTAAAAGTTATAAATGCCTTAAAGAAGCGTTTATAACAGGCCAAATATAAAATACCGATACCCTTTGATATTAAAACAACAGCAATAAAATTAAAACTGAATATAGTTTATCGGAGAACAAAAACATTTTGATACTGTTAAAAACTAAAAGTAAGCCAGTAAACCATGTAAACTACTAAAAGCAATAACGATAATTATTAACACTGTTGAGGATAATATCCGCCGGAAAATATATAACAGTTTATAATCTCTGTGACATACAGTTAATACAGTTCAGTTAGTAGATTTAGTTATGAGCCTTAAAAAGCGTTGATTAATTACTAAGAACCCATAAACTGTTGATTATGTAATTTGTTGGTTGGGGTGGATAGAAATTCCTTATACTGATTAAATAATGACCTTGCTTTAATTAGAGATTTAATGGTACAGCTTTTAGCCAAAGTGAAAAATGCAAGTTTTCTTCGGCTCAAGCCGTATAAAAGCCTTTAAAAGGCACGGCAGGGATTAAACATAGATTAAACTAAAAAAGTTAACGGCCACAGGATTAAAAGCCTGTGGCTTTTTTATTTATCAATTGTGCCATTAAGAGTAAACAAAAAGGACGCGGAAACTTTCCGCGTCCAAAGATTCTATTGATAAAGAATCAATGTGTCTTGTTGTATTCCTCAAGGTCAACAACAGCCTGATACATAAGCTCTTTTGTAATCTTGTAAGGAGATGTCTCAATATCGTATTTTGTAACAGCGCTGTCGAGAGCAGGACCCATTTCTTCAAGCTTAACTTCCATGTCTGCAAGCTTTGTAGGAAGGCCGATAGACTTCATGAATTTATAAATCCTGTCAAGAAGCTCCATCTGTTTGTCCATCATAAGCATACACAGTACGCCGTAGGAAACAACCTCGCCATGGAGATGTCTTTCCTCAATCTGAGGAAGCACTGTCATTCCGTAGAATATAGCGTGGCCCATGTTGGAGTTGTATTTGTAGGAATCGATAAGGTATGAAACCATACCGCTTGTGATTACTACAGCAAGTACAACCTGCTCAAGAGCGAATGATGACTTGCCGGCTTTAACGTCGTCGTAAGCTTCTTTGCCGTACTGAAGGAGAGGCTCGCCTGTCATTTTGCTCATGCACAGAGGGAGAGCGTCCTTGTGAGCCATCTCAAGCTCATGTCCCCTTGATGAGAAAGGAACCTCTGTAAATTTTGCAAGTGTGTCGCCGATACCGGCCCAAAGATATATAGGAGGAGCCTGAGCGATAATATCAAGGTTGATAAAGTTATGTATAGCAGGTCTAGGAGCGATAAATACGTCTTTCTGTACACCGTTTGGATAATACATAACGCCGATTGCTGTTGTTGAGGCGCATGTAGCCGCTATTGTAGGGAATGTAAAGAAAGGCTTGCCTGTCTGGCTTGCTGTACACTTGGCGCAGTCAATGGCCTTGCCTCCGCCTACCGCAAAAATCATATCCGCATCCTTTACAGTGTCAAGTGCTTTAAGCCTGTCAACGTTTTCGTATGAAGCAACTCCGCCGTACCACTCAAAGTTGAGAATTTCAAGGTCGGAACCTTTAACAGCCTCTGTTATGTAAGGCTTAGCCGCAGCGAGGGCCTTTTCTCCGCCAATAACTACAATTTTTTTACCGTACCTGGAACAGATTGGAACAAGCTGCTCATATGTTTCCTGTCCGTAGCCGATTGTGTATCCGGCAAAAGTAACTGTCTGTGCGCTCATTTATAACACTCCTTTGAATTTTATTTAACATAATTGTACTATATGCTTATTTCATTATAATCCAAAGCATGTAGTTTTTCAATTATTAAATTAAGTACAAGAATTTTTTGTGCGAATGACTGCAAACAGGCAGGCGAAAACAGGGTATTTATAGTAGGCTTTTTACTAAAATTCACAAAAACACTATTTCAATCGGATAAAAAGTGAAGTATAATCAGATTAAAATAGAATTAAAACCAGATTCAGCAGCAATGCGGTTTGTGACATAAAATTAACAAAAAAGTAATTTAAATGAGGGAGGGTTAATTTGAAAAACAGATTTACAATAGGTGAAACAGCGGAAATCATGGGTATTTCGGTTCAAACGCTCAGGTATTACTCAAACAGCGGCCTTGTCACTCCGGAATATGTAGACAGGCGCACGGGCTACAGGTACTATACATTTAACCAGCTGCATTTTATTGACCGAATAAAGTACCTGCGCTCTCTTGGCGTGCCGCTTAAAGGCATAAAGGAGGCGCTTAAGGACGGAAGGGGTGAAGCGCTTCTGCCGCACCTTAAAAAGCAGTATGATGAGCTTTGCAGCTCTGTTGAGGAGCTTATACAGGCGCGTGACGGGCTTAAATGGTACATTGACTATTTTGAGTATTCCAAAAGCCACAATAAGCTTAAATGGCCGTATATAAGAAATTTCCCAAAACGGTACGCCATAGGTACAGTATGCGGAGAAAAGGAGCCTGTGCCGGATATTGAGATAAGGCTTGACGCCATAAGAGGCGACCGGGAAATGAAGGATATGAAATATAAAAGGCAGTGGGGGTATACTTTCGACTATGATAAGTTTATGTCGGGAAGCTTTGTGCCGCTGCAACACTATATGTTTTTGGCTGACAGGCCCGCAAGTATGCCGGAAAAGTACAGGGATAATGTGCTGGAGTTTCCGGCTGGAGAATACCTGTGTTTTATGACAAAGCTCAGGAGTGAAAACTGGAGAGCCGAGAGCGTCTCGCATTTTTTTGAAACCGAGGGGGGAAGCCGCCTGATAATTGTAAATGAGTATGAGGAAAGCCTTGTGGAATACAAAGACAGCCCTCATGAAATTCAAATGCTCTTATCTGAAGGTTAAAACTCTATAACAGTTATAAGGTTTGGTGCGGGAGAGCCGTTAAAAGGAGCATGCTGAAAGCCGGTATCATGCCATGCTTTGCATATTAATGCAAGGCAGTATAAACTGTCATGAGGCTGTTAAGTTTCAGCAACAGGTATGCGTTTACAGGTATGGGCTGGCTGCAAAATTACAATCCCTGCGGTTTGGGGCGATTTTTAAATATGGCTCAGGCAGCGTTTGCTGCGATGTGACAGAGTAAAAGTTCAGTGAAAATTAAATACTGCTGTTGACTTTACAGCCGTTATAGACAATATAATTCAAATTAAAGAGAAATATTTTATGACTTATTGTATGACTTATTGTTTATAAGGGAGGAATTTTAATGAAGGATATGGATTTCAGTTTTGATACCGAGCTGCTCTATAAAGGCGATAAGGTAAGGGGTTGCGACCTTATTCCGGAAGCGGCGCCGCTTTTTCTGGCCTCCGCTTTTGACATAGCAGGCGACCTTGACGATGTCAACGCCACATATGAGGACAAAGGCTATACATATATAAGGACAAGAAACCCGAACCGCCACATGCTGGCAGACAAGATAACATACCTTGAAAACGGTGAGGAAAGCGCTGTATTCTCTTCCGGCATGGGCGCCATACAGACTGTGCTTTTCACTTTCCTTAAAGCCGGTGACCACCTTATAGCAGGGGATACACTCTACGGCGAAAGCATTGAGCTTGTGGAAATAATGGCTGAATATGGCATAGATTACACATTTGTGGATTTTTCTGATGCCGAGGCAGTTAAAAAGGCTGTAAGACCAAACACAAAGGTGATTTACGGCGAGACAGCCAGCAACCCTTGCGTAGCACTTGCCGATGTTGAGGCACTGGCTCAAATAGCGCATGGCTGCGGCGCTAAGCTTATAATAGATAATACATTTGTAACAGCTTATGCGGTAAAATGCCTTGACTTGGGTGCTGATATAGTTATAAACAGCCTGACAAAATTTATAAACGGCCACAGCGACGCCCTCCTCGGTTCGGCTACAGGCTCAAAGGAGCTTATGGACAAGGTGCTTACAAGACAGTCGATATTCGGCACAGCAGGAGGCACATTCAGCACATGGCTTGTGCAGAGGTCCATGCAGACACTTGGGCTGAGAATGACAAGGCAGATGGAAAACGCTGATAAGCTTGCAAGGGCACTCGAAAAAGACCCTCATGTAATTAAGGTAAACTATCCTACTGTTGATAAGTATCCGCAGAAGGAGCTTGCGGCAAGGCTCTTTAAAAACGGCATATGCGGAGCTATGCTGAGCTTTGAGATGCCTTCGGACAGAGCAAAGATAAACGAGTTTATGAAAAGGCTTAATATCTGCCATTATGCCCCGACACTTGGCGGCGTAAGGACAACAATGTCGCACCCTGCCACATCTTCACACCGCGACCTTCCTGATGAAATGAAAAAGGCACTTGGCATAACCGAGGGGCTTATGAGAATCTCAGTAGGTATTGAGAAGGCCGAAGACCTTATAGCGGATTTTACACAGGCACTTAAGGCTTTTGACTGATTGACAGATAATATTTACCGGCTGGCGCTTAATGCGCCGGCCTTTTTTGCGTCTTATTTTATTTGACAATGGTGCAGGGCGTCAATTTAATATATAATATAGAAAAAAGATTTAAACGGTGCGTTTATGCTCAATGACAGGCTGTTTAGGGGTGGATACTTTACCGGACAGCGGCTGTACTGGTATAATGATAAAAGGTGATTGGTATGGATTTTAAATTTGAGTATTTAAATTATATAAGCTTTGTGACGTTTTTGGATTACGATGCCAGACAAATTGAAGACGCCCTGCTGCACTTTGGGCAGGAGGTTCCTGTAGATGTATCTGATGAGGAATATGTTTCATCTCTTTGCCGTGAGAAAGCTGAAAAGGGCACTAAGGTCTTTCTGTTTTACGGCATGGACAGCCGTCTGGTGGAGTACGGCAGAGATATCTGCGCCGTAATGGTAAAAAAGGGAACTATGGACTTTATCAGCACAGAATTTGACAGGGGCCAGTACAGCAGTGCCGTTATTCTGCTTTACAACGGGGAATACGCAGACTGCGGTCTGCTTTCTGAACAGTGGAGAATAGCTGTGACAAGCTTTAATATGTCATGCAGTGAAAGCGCCAGAAATTCGTTTCTGGATAAGGCGGAGCGCAATGCCGTATATATAGGGCCTCAGGAATTTGCGTATATGTTCAGGAGCAGGGGGCTTTGCTACAGGACGGTAGCACTGAGTCATGAGACACTGCTTGGTGCGATAAGAAATGCCTCTGATATAGTGTCGGTCAAGCTGAGTGAGGAGGAAAAAAACAAGGAAAACGAGCTGCGGCTTGAGCAGTATAAGGTCGTTTTTAATTTTACCAACGACGCCATACTCGCCATAGACGAAAACGGGATAATAATAGCGGCAAACGATATGGTTTATAAGTTTCTGAAATGGAACCGTGATGACCGGCTGGAAGGAAAGCATATATATAATGTAGTAAAGGGTACTAAAATGATAAAGGCTATGGAAAAGGACGGCGGAGATGTAGGTGATATTTTTGAGCTTCCCTATGGCACAGTGCTCACCCACAGGATACCCATTGAGATAGACGGAAAAAAGAAAGGTGTTGTATCAACATTCCAGGACCTTGCTGTTTTGCAGGAGCATGAAAAAAACGCCAGACTAAGCCTTACAAAAAACAAAAAAGGGTTTTTCGCCAAATATGGCTTTGACGACATAAAGGGTTCATCGGCGGCCATAACCGAGGCAAAGAATGTGGCAAGAAGCTATGCGTTTTCTGACTCAACAGTGCTTATACTTGGCGAAACGGGAACAGGCAAGGAGCTTTTTGCCCAGAGCATACACAGCGCCGGATTCAGAAACGGCGGCCCTTTTGTGGCTGTCAACTGTGCGGCTATTCCCAAAAACCTTCTGGAAGCGGAATTTTTCGGCTATGATGAAGGCTCATTTACAGGGGCGAGCAAAGGCGGAAAAATGGGTGTTTTTGAGATGGCGCATATGGGTACAATATTCCTTGACGAGATAGGTGAGATGCCGCTTGAAATGCAGGTGCAGCTTCTGAGAGTTATACAGGAAAAGGAAATACGCCGGATAGGAAGCGACAGGGTAATACCCGTTGATGTGCGCGTAATAGCGGCTACCAACAGAGACCTGCACAGCGAGGTGATAAAGGGCACATTCAGGGAGGACCTTTATTATCGGCTTGATGTGCTGGAACTTAAAATCCCTCCGCTTAGAAAAAGACGGGAGGATATAGAGGAGATAGCTGTTGGCTTTCTGAAAGGTCTGGATTACAAAAGTTTTAAGTCAAATGAGGCTATGTGGTACGAAATTATAGATGAGCTTTCAAAATACGACTTAAGGGGCAATATACGTGAGCTTCAGAATATACTTGAGAGACTGACTGTTATGATGAAAAACAGCCGTATAAACATAAGCGCCATTTTCTCGGAGATAAACAGGAGCCTTTCTGCTGAGCCCGAGGAGAGCACAAGGGGCAGGCGCGGCAGCCAGATAAGGTATGAGGACAATGACTTTGCAGAAATTAACGGCGGCCAGTGGGAGAAAAAAAGGATAATAAAAGCACTCCAGAATAACGGGCTGTCACGCACCAAAGCCGCAAGAGAGCTGGGCATAAGCCGCACAACGCTATGGAATAAAATAAAGTATTATAAAATTGAGCTTTAGCCGGCCAAATTTATAAAAAATTTAATATTATTGTTATTTTCTATGACGTATTTTATGGTATACTTAAATATAAGCCTGAGAAGCGGCTTTGTTAAGGAGGGCTTTGTTTGGAGGACCTGAGAAAAATAAAAACCATGGTGAGCCTTGCAGTTTATGATAAACATTTTGGAGAAAAGGACAGAAAAATTACATCCAGATACAGAAGAGACTATGTTTATCTGCGTGGGCTGAGCATGAGGCTGGGGGTTGCGGCCGGATTTTTTACAATATGCGGCATGTACTACCTGTATAAGCTTATTATAGAGGAAGTTGATATTTTTGAGCTTCTTACAAGGGGAACATTTATAAAGATAGGCGCGGCGCTTGTTGCTGTGCTTCTTATATACAGCATAATCTGCTCCTTTGGATACAGAAAAGAGTATAACGAGGCGGAGCGGAGGCTTGAGATTTACGAGGAAAGACTTAAAAGGCTTAACGCGGGGTCTGAGCTTAAGGGCAAAAAATTATCTGTGAAAGGGAAAGACAATGGAAGAGCTATTTCTGGCAAGGCAGAGGATTATAGGGGTATATAAATTAAATGAGGATAAAATAAATATAGCGGCCAGGTTTTTGGCTGGAGCTCTGGTGTTTTATTTTCTGGGCTCAATTGCGCCTGAAGCGGGACTGAGCACTAAACGTATGGCGGCCGTTGTAATTGGCGGAGTGCTGGGGGCCATATCATCACCGGCGGTATTTTTGGCTGTAAGCGCTCTTGGCGCAGTGCTCTTTATAGCGTCTGTGTCGGTGGAGACAGCTGTGGTGGCATTTCTGCTGTTTTTTCTGCTGTATGTGTTTTACGGCAGGGTTTTCCCAAGGGAAAGCCTGCTTTTTATAGCAATGCTTATATGCTTTAAGTTTAAGGTGCCTTATGTTGTGCCTATACTGGGAGGCATTTATTTTGGGGCGCGGGCAGTGTTTCCGTCAGCCGCCGCCATGTTTGTAAATCAGATATCCTCAGCTGTTCCGGAGCTTATAAAGATGTCTCCGGTTTCGGAGTTTTCAATATCAACAATGCCGGACACACTGTTTAATATGTATACATATATATTTACAGACGGCATTAAGGGAATGACCGGAAGCTTTTTTGCAGCCGGGGTTATGGTGCTGACTGTAGCCAGTGCGTGGCTTATAAGCAGCCTGCATATAGACCACGAAAAGGAGATAGCTATTATAGTTTCGGCTGTGGTTACGGTTGCAGGCATGTTTTTGGCTGTTATAGTTGGCGGCAGCGGGTTTTCGGTTTTTGGTCTGCCGTTTTTTGTCTTTATATCGGCTGTTATAGCTTATGTGATAAGGCTTTTTGATGATTTGCCGGATTACAGGCATACAGAACGCGTAAAGTTTCAGGACAAAAATTATATATATTATGTTAAGGCAGTGCCTAAAATAAAAATCCGTGAAGGCGCGTTTGTTCAGCGCGGCAGCGGCAGCGGTGGGAGTGAGGATTGATGGAGCATTATTTCAACAGCCTTTGGGACAGTTTCAGGTTTTCCAATATAGCTATGCCTACCATAGGCCTCAGAGATATTCTGGATATCCTGATAGTTGCCTACCTTATATATAAGATGATTTTCTGGATAAAGGAGACCAGGGCATGGGTGCTCTTTAAGGGCATACTTGTTATCTGCATATTCGCCCTTGTCTGCTTTATGCTGAGGCTCAACACCATATTATGGATACTCTCCAACACTATATCAGTTGGAATAATAGCGGTTATAGTCGTGTTCCAGCCGGAATTGAGGAAGGCGCTTGAACAGCTTGGAAAGAGCCGTCACTTTTTTGCCATGCTCAACTTTGACGGACCGGAAAAGAGCCGCGAGTATACCGAAAAGACAGTGGAGGAAATAATAAAGGCGTCGGAAAAAATGAGCGCTGTAAAAACAGGGGCGCTTATGCTTATAGAAAGAGACGTACCCCTTGGAGATTTTGAGCGTACTGGAATCACAATAGACGCTGTAGTCACAAGCCAGATACTTATAAATATCTTTGAGAAAAACACCCCGCTCCATGACGGGGCAGTTATAATTAAAAACAACAGGGTGGCTGCCGCCACCTGCTTTCTTCCGCTTACTGAAAGCAATGATGTGAGCATGGATTTGGGTACACGCCACAGGGCCGCCATAGGTGCAAGCGAGGTTTCGGATGCGTTTATTGTTGTTGTGTCTGAGGAAACCGGCGCCATATCTATTGCAAACGGAGGAGTGCTGTACCGCAACCTGAGCGTTGACGCCATGAGACGCATGCTTTTGCAGGGAAAAAAGAGCTCCAAGAAGAAAAAGAAGATTTTCTGGAGGAGGGGCAAAAAGGATGAGTAAGTTTAAGGAAATGCTTACAAAAGACGCCGGCTGGAAGCTCCTTTCGGTTTTTATAGCCATATGCCTGTGGTTTGTGGTTATCAATATAGAAAACCCTGTTGAGTACAGGGTTTTTACCGCTAATGTGGATATCGTGAATATTTCATACGCCGAGGAAGCCGGAAAAACCATAACCAACGCCCAAGAGATTGAGAACATGAAGATTTCTGTCAGGCTCAGGGGCAAAAGGATTGTGCTTGACAAGATTCAGCAGAACAGGTCGTTTTCGGCGTATATTGATATATCGGCAATAGATATGGACAGCTCGCCGGATATTGTCAGGCTGCCTGTCAAGATAAAAACCGGTCTACTTGCCAGCGATTATGTTGATACGGAGTTTATATCCCCGTCTGACATAGAGGTTATGCTTGATGACAATGTATCACAGGATTTTAAGGTTGTGCCGGAGTTTAACGGAGTGGCTGACACTGGCGTGAGCATAACAGGCGATACAATAGAGCCTGACTATGTAAAGGTTTACGGTGCGCAGACTGAGGTGGCAAAAGTGGCGGAAGTAAGAGCTATAGTAAACCTTGAATCGCCGCACAACGGCCAGAAGGTTACGGCAGCCCTTGGTGCTTATGATTCGTCCGGCAACCCTGTAAACGGGGTATACCTGAGCCGTGACAGCGCGTCTGTGACAATAAGGGTGGAAACCAGCAGAAAAATACCTGTGAGGGTATCCTATACAGGGGAGCCGGCAAATGGGTGCAGTGTGGGCAAGGTTACTGCGTCACCGGATTATGTTGCTGTCAGCGGAAGCCCTGACGTGATAAATGATATTATGTATGTTACACTGCCGGATGTGGATATTTCCGGAAGCGGTGCAGATGTCACAAAGACATTTGAGCCGTCGGCCTTTCTGCCTCAGGGGGCTAAGGTCGCTGATTCCTCATCATCAAAAATTACCGTGTCGGTTGAGATAACCGGTCAGGAGGAGCACAATGTAAGCTTCGACTCTGAGGATATAGTTATAACAGGAGAGCCTGCGGAGGGCATGCAGCCGGCAATAGAAAAGGATTCCTTTAATATTGAGGTAACCGGCAGCGGCTTTGACGAGAGCCTGATTAGATACAGTGTGGATGTGACAGGCCTTGCAGAAGGCGAGCACAGGGTACAGATTGGGGTTGAGCTTCCGGAGGGGCTTACCCTTACAGGCAGTGCGCCTTACGCCACTGTTGTGGTTTCCGGCGCTCAGGAAGCCAACAATGATGATACAGGCGGGGAAACAGAATAGGTATTTTAAACGGTGTGGGCTTATACCCATACCGTTTTTAATTTCAATAGAAAATATTAAACATATTAAAGAAGAAAAACCGGATTCAACGCCCCGGTACTGTGGATAAGGGCTGAATAATGACGGTTTTTCCATTTTGTAGATATTTTTTATTGAAAATACCGGCGCTTTGGGCTATAATATATTAGGTTTTGTCCATAAGTGCGCCGTTTTTTGGTACATAAATGCTGCTGTCTGCAAAATACGGAGGAATGTTGTTTTGTAGCGGACAATATTACGCTGTATTTCGCCAATGTTACAGTAACATTACACTTGGGCTGGAATTATTGACGCGACTTTCGGACAATGCTATAATTCAATCTGTAAGTTGAGAGGTGGTAGCGGCCTTTCAAAAACAGATTGAAAATAAAAATTTTATCTTAAAGGGAGGAAAAACAAAACATGAGAAAGAAATTGGCTTTATTGTTAGCAGCTATCATGGTTATCGGTATGATTCCTATGACAGCATTTGCTACAACAACAAACCGTATGACAAAAGTTGTCACAGGTAAAGAAGACACAGTTCTCAAAGTTGAAGATGCACCTGTTCTCAGAATTTATGAGAAGGACTTGGCTGATGTAACAACAGGTCAGGCTTTTGAGCTTCAGCTCACAAACGCTGAGTGGGCATCTGACGCTAAGGGAGCGGATAAGGACTATGCTCCTCTTGCAAGGAAAATAGAAGAGATGAGTGAGTCTGTAAAAACTGTAAAGATTACAGAGCTCACATCAAAGAACATTATAGTTAAAGTACAGGAATTCGTATATCAGGAAAGTGACCCAAAGAAAGTAGAGACTGACTCTTCAACTGAGAAGGCTACAATCAACGTTCCTATGTGGGTTAAGCTTACAGACGAAGGCACAGCTTCCGTTTCTATCGACCCTAGGGAGTCTGTAATTTCATCCGGTACTTACACATTCGCTACAGTAGGTGCAGGTTCAGCTACAGTAACAGTTGAGAAGAAGAAAGACGTTTCTGAGAGCGGCGATTTCCTTAAGAACATCGTTATCAAAGAGACAGCTGCCGGTTCTTTAGAGGACGGCGACATCAAGCTTAAACTTACAAGCGACTGGAACTTCAAAAAAGTTGATTTCAGCGTATACCCAGACAGGTATGCTGAATACTTTGAAGACGCTAAGCTTGACAAAGAAGAAGCTATCATCAAAGTTGACGGTCTTGAGGCTCTTAACGGCAATACAGGTTCAGACGAAGCTATCACAATCTCAATCTCAGCTAAAGTTGAGTGGGATGAGGATGAGGTAGACCCAGGCGATATCTGCGAGATGACAGTATCAGGCGCAGGCATTGACAAGACAACACTTGAGGTTGCTACAGCTGTAACATACGGCGTAACATGGGAAGCTGAAGACAAGACTCTTCCAGTATTCTACTCAGGTTCTGCAGACAATGATGATGACACACTCAAAGTAACACTTGAGGAAACAGTTGCAGCATCATGGTTAACAGGCAACAATGGCGGCGGAAGAAAGACAAAGATTGTATTCCCTGAGGGCGTTAAGGTTCTCGGTGTAGACGCTACAAAGAAAGATAACCTTTCATCTATCGAATACACAATCGACAACAAAGATGGACACGGTGAAGTTAAGATTACTGGCGAGAAGGTTAAAGGCGAGTCAGCAGCTAATGGTGGAGACACAACAAAGGCTGAGTTCAAATTCCAGCTTTCAGTCGCTCCTAACTTCACAGGCGACATTACAGCTACACTTACAGGCGCAGCTGTAGATGAAGAAATAACAGCAGTAGTTGGTACAGCAGTTGCTCCAGTTACAGTAACAGCTGAGTCAACAGACGCTAAGATTGACTACAGAAAGACAGATATCGGCGATATCACAATCACAGAGGCTGAGGCTGGAGTTCTTGAGAAAGACACAACATTAGAGCTTAAGATTGACAAACTTGGTTTCGACGATGACCCAACTGTAGAGGTAGTATCAGGCGACCTTAAGATTGATTCTGTAAAGACAGACGACAATATCGTTAAGATAAAAATCGCCAGCGAATCAAGCAAAGAGCCAGCAGTTATCAAGCTTACAAACTGCAACCTTTACATGGAAAGACAGATTCCGGCTGGAACATACGCTCTTAAGTTAACAACTAGCAAAGAATTTACTTTTAATTCTGATAACCTTAAACCATCAGGAACAAAGTTACCAGCAGATACAGATGTAGAGATTCCTAATGATGATAAGAATGCTATCTTCAAGAACTCTGTAACAGACGGCAGCACATATGATGGAACACCTCTCTTTGATGTAAGAAACGTAACAGTTGTTAAGGATTATGTAAACGTTGTAACAGCAGGCCGTGACGTTGATGATTCAACATTCACAACACAGCTTAAGGTTACAATCGGCGCTAGCGAAATGTATGCAAACGACAAGGCAATCGCTCTTGACGTACCTGCTTACATCAGCAACGGCTACACAATGCTTCCAGTACGTGCCGTAACAGAGGCTCTCTCTGGCACAGCTATCGTAAGATGGGATGACCCAAGCCACACAGTTACAATTACATTTGGTTCACGTGTTGTTAACATGACAGTAGGATCAAACATAATGGTAATCAACGGCGTTGACGTACCAATGCAGGCTAAATGTGAAATCACAGACAGCAGAGCATTTATCCCACTTAGAGACATGGGCTACGCTCTTGGTCTTAACGACAGCAAAATCAACTGGGATGACGCTACAAAGACAGCTACATTAAACTAATCTTAACTGAATAGATTAATCAGCTATCTGGGGACTCCGTAAGGAGTCCCTTTTTTTGCGTGTATTATTTGTTTACAGTTTGTTTAAAAACAGAATAAACTTTATACATATTTAAATGCTATTATAGTAGTACAGAAATACTTGAAGCGGTAGCGCTTTCAGGTATCCTGATTCAATATAATCCCCTTAAAAGATATAAACATACAAATTAAACCCACCCAATAAAAAAACAGCCGTATGGCTGTTTTTTTATTGTATAACCTAAATATCGCGGCATACCTGAAATATGTAAAATTTGAGATAATAAGATTCGTCGGCCGACCATAAAATAGGGTGGTCGGGGGCCTGTGTACGGTATTCTATCTGTCTCAGCCTGCGGTGTACATTCTTGGCAGCCTGTCCTATTGTCTGTGTAAAAAGCTCATAAGGCATAAAATGTGAACAGGAGCAGGTCACAAGAAATCCGTTGTCCTTAATTATTTTCATAGCTCTGAGATTGATTTCCCGGTAACCCTTTACAGCATTTTTAACTGAGTTGCGGGATTTGGTGAAGGCAGGAGGGTCAAGTATTACCATGTCGAATTTTCGCCCCTGCGCTTCAAGCTCGGGCAGCAGCTCAAAAACATCACAGCATTTAAATTTAACTATATCCGAAAGTCCGTTAAGCTTGGCGTTTTCTGTGGCTTGGTCAACTGCAAGCTGTGAAGCGTCGATGCCAAGCACGCTTTTTGCTCCGGATATGCCGGCGTTGAGCGCAAAGGAGCCCGTGTGGGTAAAACAGTCAAGCACATCCAAGCCGGCGCAGAGCCTGTGTATTGACAGGCGGTTATATTTCTGGTCAAGGAAAAAGCCTGTTTTCTGGCCGTCCTCCACATCAACTATGTATTTAACGCCGTTTTCCGTTATCTGGACTCTGGTGTCAAAAGGCCCGCCTATAAAGCCCTTATAGCGCTCCATGCCCTCGCTTTCCCTTACCTTTGCGTCACTTCTCTCATAAATGCCTTTGATTACTGTTCCGTCGGAATAAAGCAAAGCTTTAAGCATGTCAAGTATTGATGTTTTAAACCTGTCCATGCCGAGTGAAAGAGACTGAACAACAAGTATATCGGAATACTTGTCCACCACAAAGCCCGGCAGAAAATCAGCCTCGCCGAATATAAGTCGGCAGCTTGACATATCTGTCACACGTTTGCGGTATTCATAGGCGTTTTTAACTCTTGTAAAAATAAAGTCGGTGTCAATATCCTGATTGATGTTCCTTGTAAGTACGCGTATGGTTATTTTGGATTTTCGGTTTACGAACCCTTTGCCGAGAGGGTACCCGTCAAAATCGAAAAGGTTTATAATATCACCGTCATTAAAATCCCCGCTGAATTTATCTATTTCATTGTCGTATATCCAAAGGCCGCCGGCTTTGAAGGAGCGTCCTCCGCCTTTTTTTAAAACAGCAGATGCTTGTTCCATGTAAAAACTCCTTTTTAAGTATTTTAAGTAATTACATATTATTTTATATTTTGCGCACTGTTTTTACAAGTATTAAAATGATATGGCTATAAAATAATGGTTTTTTAAATAAACGGTTGTGCTGGGGTAACTAAAATGTTAAAATTGATATCGGCATATATTTTATTTTAGTGCTTGAATTGTCTGTGATTATATATAGAAAGAATGAGATTATATGAATATATGTGTGTATGGTGCGTCCAGCGACAGCATAAGAGGTGTGTATATACAGGAAACCGAGCGGTTTGGTAAGGAACTTGCATTAATGGGCCATACCCTTGTATTTGGCGGTGGAGCTACAGGACTTATGGGTGCCGCCGCAAGAGGGGCATACTCGGCCGGAGGAAATATTATAGGCATAGCCCCTTCGTATTTTGACAAACCGGGAATACTGTTTGAAAACTGTTCGGAAATGATACATACCGATAATTTAAAGGAACGAAAACGCCTTATGGAAGAAAAGAGTGATGCCTTTGTCATGCTTCCGGGAGGAATAGGCACATTCGACGAATTTTTTGAGACAATAGTAATGAGGCAGCTGGGGGAGCATGAAAAACCGGTGGCTGTATTTAACATAAACAATTATTATAGTCTCCTTGATGACTTGATTAAAAAGGCAAGGGATGAGGGGTTTTTGCCACAATCGGCTCAAGGGCTTTACGGGGTTTTTTCAGATATAAAAATGCTTTTGGGATATTTAAAAGAAAATAAACCTGAGTACTGACTTTTTAATTAACTATATATAAATAATTATAATAATTTTGGATTGATTAGAGAAGATATATGTAGTAAGCGCAATATTTCAATTAAATTTTTAAATAAGTGTTGAATAATCATTTTTTAGTGATAAAATATATTTACAATTCAGAAGGAGGAATACAGCTATGAAAACACTTAAACTTGCCGACGGTTTCTACTGGGCGGGAATTGTGGACAGTAAGCTCAGGGTTTTCGATATAATAATGGAAACTGAGTTTGGCACTACTTATAACTCTTATGTGCTTAAAGGCAGTGAAAAAACAGCTGTTTTTGAGACAGCCAAGGTAAAATTTTTCGATGATTATCTTGAAAAATTAACTGATATTACTGATATAAAAGATATCGACTACATTGTAGTAAACCACACGGAGCCGGACCACGCGGGAAGTGTTGAAAGGCTTATAAGCATGAATCCGGAAATTACGGTTGTCGGTACGGCTACCGCTATTAATTTTCTTAAAAACATAACCAATACGGAGTTCAAAAGCATGGCTGTAAAAGAGGGAGACTCATTGAGCCTTGGCGACAGGACTCTTAAATTTATGATTCTGCCTAACCTTCACTGGCCTGACACTATGTACACATATATTGAGGAGCTGAGAACACTGGTTACATGCGACTCATTCGGCGCTCACTATGGTTTTGACGATGTACTGAAAAGCAAAGTGACTGACGAGGAAGGGTACATGAGGGCGGCCAAATACTACTTTGACTGTATTCTGGGGCCTTTTAAGAAATTTATGCTTAAAGCCCTTGACCGTGTAGAAAATATGGATATAGATATGGTCTGCCCTGGCCACGGGCCGGTGCTTGACTGCGGGCTTAAGGAATACTTTGAGATTTACAGGAAGTGGAGCACATATGTAAATCCTAATTCCAAAAAGACTATTGTTATGCCGTATGTAAGCGCTTACGGCTATACAGAAATGATTGCTGAGGCTGTGAAAAAAGGAATTGTAAAAACCGGCGATATAGAAGTAAAGATGTACGATATGGTCACATCTTCTCAGGAAAAGGTTCTTGATGAAATATCAAATGCTGACGGTGTGCTTTTTGGCTCGCCTACAATACTTGGCGAGGCACTCAAACCTATATTGGACCTTACAAGCTGTATGTTCCCTGCCACACACAGCGGAAAGGTTGCGGGAGCCTTCGGCAGCTATGGCTGGAGCGGGGAAGCTGTGCCGCATCTGATTGAGAGGCTTAGACAGATAAGGCTTAAGGTTGTTGGTGATGGTTTAAGGATTAAGTTTAAACCAAGCGAGGACGAGCTTAAACAGGCTGAGGAATACGGAGTAATGGTCGCAAAGGCTGTATTGGGTATAGAATGATTTGGGACTGCTTTCTGTGGCTGTATATTACAGCTGCGGAAAGCGTCTTTTAAAATACACGGAATTTTAAAATTATAGAGTTAGGATGAATTATATTGAACAAGGATTTAACTGTAGGCTCACCCGGCAGAACGCTTCTGGCGTTTTCGGCGCCGCTGCTTGTAAGCGCGGCTTTTCAGCAGTTTTATAATATGGCTGACAGCATTGTAGCAGGAAAATTTGTCGGTAAGGACGCCATAGCGGCAATAGGCGCATCGTTTCCCGTTACAATGATAATAATGGCTATTGCCGTAGGGCTTAATACCGGCTGCGCGGTAATAATAAGCCAGCTCTTTGGAAGCAAAAAAATAAACGCCATGAAGTCAGCCGTATATACATCACTCATATCGGCACTTGTAATGGCAGCGGCCCTTGCGGCCTTTGGCCTTGTATTCAGCTCGTTTATGCTGAAGGCCCTTAATACCCCGGCTGACATATTTGAGGGGGCCAAGACATACCTTGATATATACATATTTGGACTGTTCTCACTTATTATGTACAACATCTCAAACGGCGTATTCGCGGCTCTTGGCGACAGCAGGACGCCGCTTTATTTTCTTGTATGCTCGTCAATAGGTAATGTGTTTTTGGACATATTTATGGTCGTTAAGCTGGACATGGGAATAGCGGGACTTGCGTGGGCTACATTTATAGCCCAGACAATAGCCGCAGTGCTTGCTGTTGCCGTACTTATGAGGAGAGTAAACTCCTTTAAGACTGACGATAAGCCCAAGGCGTTCTCATTTGGCATTTTTAAGCGCCTTATGACTGTGGCTGTGCCAAGCGTACTCCAGCAGAGCTTTGTTTCTGTAGGCAACCTTTTTATACAGGCGCTTGTAAACAGCTTCGGCTCAGATGTAATAGCGGGCTACTCAGCGGCAATTAAGCTCAATACATTTGCCCTTGTATGTATTACTACACTTGCCAGCGGAGTATCCAGCTTTTCTGCGCAGAATTACGGTGCAGGACGCATGGACAGAGTGCATCAGGGGTTTAAGTCCGGGCTTAAAATGATGTTTTGTGTGGCAGTCTTTACTGCTGTACTTTATGTTGCCTTTGCGGTACCTCTTATGGGCCTGTTTGTTGATTTGGGAGAAACTCATGTTGTGCATTCAGGGGTTATGTTTACACGCATAGTATCCCCGTTTTATATTGTTGTAGGCGTTAAGCTTATGAGTGATTCCACATTGAGGGGCACTGGAAAAATGGCGGCTTTCATGGTGTCCACGTTCAGCGACCTTATATTGCGAGTGGCCCTTTCCTACATACTTGTAGGGTTCTTTGACGAAACCGGCATATGGCTTTCATGGCCTTTCGGCTGGCTTGTCGGCGCGGCAGTATCGCTTGTATTCTACAAAATTTATGTGTATTCCGACAGCACAGGGATGAAATCGGACGGGATTGGGGTGTAATGCGTATGGCAAAAAAACTTGCTGTTATAAACGATTTATCAGCCTTCGGAAAATGTTCGCTTGCGGCGGCTCTGCCTGTCATATCTGCTCTTAAGGTTCAGGCTTGCCCAATGGCTACATCTGTGCTTTCAAACCAGACCTGTTACAGCAGCTATTACATAAAAGATTTGACCTGTGAAATGGAAAATATAAAGGATAAGTGGCTGGAGATGGGCTTTGGGTTTGATGGCATTTACGCCGGTTACCTCTCCGGTGAAGGACAGGCGAAGGTTATAGAAAATATCGTTAAGGAGTTTAAAAAAGACGGCGTTGCTTTTATACTTGACCCTGTAATGGGAGACGCCGGAAAGGTATATTCAAACTATTCTGATAGTCTGAGGGATAAGCTTATTGGCCTGTCCAAAAAGGCGGATATTGTAATACCAAATGTTACGGAGCTCAGGCTTCTTTGCGGTGAGAACCCTGACACGTTTATCACTAATGAAGGGCACAATGATATTTCAGCTGTTGGCAGCTCTGCGCTTAGATTCGCGGCCGAAACACATGCCAATGTAGTAGTAACTGGAATAAATATAACTGAATATGGAAAAGATTTTATCTATAACATTGTCGTGGAAGATGGAAGTACAGATTATGTAAAGTCTGAAAAGCTTTCAGGCGGCTACTCCGGAACAGGGGATATAATGGCGTCTATTGTATCTGCCATGTATGTAAGGGGATTTGGCATAGCTGATGCCGTTAGGGCGGCATCTGGGTTTATATCAAAGGCTATTGAGGCTACAGTGCCGGAGGACTCAGATGTAAATGACGGCGTTAACTTTGAATCTGTTTTGGATATGCTCACAAAAATATAGCGCCAAATACAAAAACAATTGTAAAATGACAGCCATATATTGGTATATTATGAAAAAGTTATGTAAATTTGATTCATAATATGTTATTATAATGTATTATAACGGCGGCATTAAAAATAAGCTGTGTAAGCCGCTTATATTACGTATTAACCGGCTCAGGCCGTTTGAAGCAGGAGGGATTAAGTTATGGGATTATCACATTCAGCAGCCAGACTGACATATTCAGCCGCGATAGACAGTGCACTTAAGTATATAGGCAAGGACAGGGAGAAGAACCTGATAAAGCTTGTTGACCTTACTGAAAAGTTTATGGGCGGCAATTTCAGCCAAAATACTTATGATGCTATCAGAAAAATTATATGCGGAAAAGACAGTAAATGGATGAGGTATACAAATAAGCTTTTAGATGAGCTGAGCCCCAACGTAGTTAAGATGACAGCTTTAAACTTGGGCTATGAGGCGGCATTTAACGGTACTAAAACAATCAGAAAAATGCGTGAGCTTCACAAATGCAATATCCCATGGCTTATACTTATGGACCCCACAAGCGCATGCAATCTGCACTGTACAGGCTGCTGGGCGGCACAGTACGGCAATAAGCTCAACCTATCATTTGACAAGCTTGACGATATAGTTTCTCAGGGCAAGAAGCTGGGCATATATTTTTATATGCTTACAGGCGGAGAGCCGCTTGTGAGAAAGGACGATATAATAAAGCTTTGTAAAAAGCACCATGACTGTGAGTTTCACGCGTTTACAAACGGTACGCTTGTAGATGAGCAGTTTTGCAGGCAGATGGACGAGGTAGGAAACCTTTCGCTTTCACTGAGCCTTGAGGGCTTTGATGAGGTCAATGACTCCAGACGTGGAGAGGGTGTCTTTGATAAGGTAATGGAGGCCATGGAGCTTTTGAAAAAACACGGCCAGCTTTTTGGCCTGTCAATATGCTACACAAGCAAAAACTACAGGACAGTTACAAGCGATGAGTTTCTTGATATGATTATAGAAAAGGGCTGCCGCTATATATGGTATTTCCACTATATGCCTGTGGGAAACAGTGCGGCTGCGGAGCTTCTGCTGGACCCTGACCAGAGGGAGTACATGTACCACAGGGTGAGGGAGATAAGGTCTGAAAGCTGTGATAAGCTTATATTTGCATTCGACTTTCAGAATGACGGCGAATATGTAGGCGGGTGTATAGCCGGCGGAAGGAACTACTTCCATATAAATGCCAACGGCGACTGTGAACCGTGTGTATTTATTCATTATTCCAGCGCCAATATAAACGAGGTTTCGCTTCTGGAAGCGCTTAAACAGCCATTGTTTATGGCATATCACGATGGACAGCCGTTTAACTCAAACCATCTCAGGCCATGCCCAATGCTTGAAAATCCGGAACTGCTTATGAGCATGGTTGAAAAATGCGGGGCGAAGTCGACGGACCTTGAATCGCCGGAAACTGTTGAGCATCTATGCGGCAAATGTGCGCTTTATGCCAGCGAGTGGAAGAGCAGGGCCGACAGGCTGTGGGAGGAAAACAGCCATTTTGGCGGAACAAAATATATGAATGAAAAAGACGAGATTAAAAATGCTTAAGGCTTAAGAGGGATAGGGTGTATTTTAATAAGGGGGAGAATGGCAGTATGGAAAAGTTTAAAAAGTTTGTGCCGTATTTAATTATTGTAGCGGCGGCGTTCTATTTTGTGCCGCTTATACCTGTGGTGTTTCCGCAGTCTCAGGAATCAATAGGTGTCGGGCTTATGCTGTTTCTTGCCATTCCTCTGGCAAACCTCATATCTGCTGTGGTTTTTGGCTTCAGGCATGGAATGAATTTTTTGTACATCGTTTTTGTGTTCGTTATTTATTTGCCGCAGATTATTTATTACAGGAGCGTGCCTGTGGCGGTGGTAGGGTTTATATACCTCATATTCACTTTTATAGGGCTTTACACCGGCTCAACTGTTAATTCAATGAACAGGATAAAGAAGGACGAAAATAAAAAATAGGCAAAATAAAACAGCCTCCGCGGCTTTCAGTGGGGGCTGTTTTTTATTAAGTATAATTTATTTGACAGTCAATCAGTGTGTCTTATTGTATTCTTCGAGCTTATCTATAGCGTCCATAAGCATCTTGTCTGTAACTTTGTAAGGCACAAAATTGATATCCTCTACAGAGAGAGCCTTTTCTATTACAGGTCCAAGCTCCTCCCTCTTAACCTCAAGGTCGGCAAGCTTTGTAGGCAGGTTTATGGCCTTGTAAAGAGGATAAAGCTCATCTACCTTGTCATTCTGTCCGTCGGCATAAAGCAGTACAAGTGTGCAGTAGGAAACTACCTCGCCGTGAAGGTGATTCTTTTCTACCTGAGGGAGTACTGTGAGTCCGTAGCAGAGAGAATGGGCGATATTTGAGTTGATTGTAACGCCTACAAGTGCGGAAACTGTACCTGTTGTGATTATATTTGTAAGGGCTATCTGCTCAAGCTCCTCAGATGAGGTGTTGTTCTTGCAGTCTGCAATAGCCTGTGCGCCGTACTTTACAAGCGGCTTATAGCACATTGTGCCTACCTCAACGCCAAGTGCCTGCTTGTAGGAAATTTTTCTGTCTCTTGCGGCAAGCTCAGTTTCAAAATGCTTTGCCATTGTATCTCCAATGCCTGCCCAGAGGTAAAGGTCAGGAGCCTGAGCGATTATGTCCGTGTTAATAAAGATATGCTCAGCAGGTCTTCCGCACTGGTATGTATCCCTTGCCTCGCCGTTTGGATAGTACATAATAGCCTCAGCAGAAGCAGGAGCGCATGTAGCCGCAATTGTAGGGAATGTAAATATTGGTTTCTTATCGATTATTGAGGCAGCGTATTTGCATGTGTCAAGGGCCTTTCCGCCTCCGAAAGCGAAAACCATATCAGCATTTTTGTAGCTTTCTGTGTTGGCTACCATCTCGGCGTTTTCAAGTGAAGCCTCTCCGCCGTACCAGATATAGTCAATAATTTCAATATCCGAATCCCTGATTGCTTTTTCAATATATGGCTTTGCGGCGGCAAGTGCCCTGTGTCCGCCCACAGCTACAGCCTTCTTGCCGTGCTTTGAGCATACCTCAGGAACCCTCTCGTAAGCGTCAGGACCTACCGTGTAGCATGGAAGGTACTGGAATGTAAAATTTGACATAAAATCCACTCCTGTCTTTAATAAAATATATTTGTTCTGAATACTAGAACATATTTCTGTTTATACACGTTCATTATACCATAAGGCAAACAAAAATCAATGAAAAATTTGCCTTCAGAAGATTGTGCAAAAGCATTAATAGATAAGGCATAATCAGTGTATAACCTTCTTTTCTTTCCACTTACCGCTCCTGTACCTTAAGCCGCCTATTATAAAGTTGACGCACCAGCCGGCCGGTATGGCATACCATACAGCTCTTGCTCCTATAAATGGCGAAAGAGCAAAGGCCGCCAGTACCCTTATTGTCAGGTTTACAAGGTTTGACAGTGTAAATACTGTCACATCGCCGCTGCCCTTGAGTACTCCGTCTGTAAGCGCCTTAAGGCCGAATATATAGTAAAAGGGTGCTATAAAATGAAGATACCCCCTGCCGGTTTCTATCGTTTTTGCGGCCACAGGGTCTTTAAGGAATATACCGAGTATGCTGTCTGCAAAAAGTATGACGCAAACAAGCACGGCTGAATAAATAACGGCTGTTATCTTTATGCCTGCTATATAGCCGGACCGTACCCTTTCAGGTTTTCCGGCACCTATATTCTGTGCGGTGAATGTGGCGCAGGCGTTTCCAAGGGCCAGCACAGGCACTATGAGCACAAAGTGTATTTTGGTAGCGGCTGTATAGCCGGCAAGCACAAGGGTGCCAAAGCTGTTTATAACTGACTGTACCATAAGCGAGCCAACGGATACTATTGACTGCTGTAATATCGACGGCACGGCAATCCTTCCCATTACAGGCAGCAGCGGCGCTGAAAAATACCTGAAAGGCTCTGACTTGATTTTTTTCACCCTTAAAACAAGCACTGTAAATGATATAACAGCTGAAACCCCCTGTGATATAAGTGTGGCCCATGCCGCACCGGCTATGCCCATATTGAGCTTTGTTATAAAATGCAGGTCAAGGAATATGTTGAGCAGTGACGAAAATATAAGAAGTACAAGGGGAGTGCGGCTGTCCGAAAGGGCGTTGAACACTGCGGCCAATGCGTTGTACATAAACAGGAATGGAAGGCCGTAGAAATATATTTTAAGATATATGAGTGCCCCGTCAAAAACATCAGGAGGCGTTTTGATAAGCCCAAGTACTGCTGATGAAAGTGCGGAGCCTGCGGCGGCCAGTATAAGGCTTACCGACAGTATGGATACAAGGGCTGTGGATATGCAGGTTTTCATTTTTTTATAGTCGCCGGAACCAAAATACTGGCTTATAACAACAGCGCAGCCCATTGAGCCACCGGAGGCGGACGCTATAAAAACATTTGTAATGGCATAAGATGCGCCAATGGCGGAAAGTGCCTGAGGCCCTATAAACTGTCCGGCTATTGCTGAGTCGGCCATATTATAGAGCTGCTGAAAAAGGTTGCCCGCTATCATGGGCAGCACAAATAGCAGCATGGCCCTGGACGGGTTCATATTTATCATGTCAATATTGCTTTTGATTTTTTTCAATTCTAAGCACCTCGGAAAACCGGAAATATTCGCGTTTTTATGGTTTATTATATTTTATATCATTATTTTATACTAAAGAACACAGCCGCGTCAGTATTAATTAAAAAACGCTC
Organism: Lachnospiraceae bacterium NSJ-143; assembly: GCA_022867625.1. Classification (GTDB taxonomy): domain Bacteria; phylum Bacillota; class Clostridia; order Lachnospirales; family Anaerotignaceae; genus Neoanaerotignum_A. The sequence continues at coordinate 183,248 of JALIFM010000003.1, read as the reverse complement.
AAAACTTTTTGTTTATTCACGGATAGTATTTCTGCTTTGGGCAATATTTAATTGAAAAGGCGGATATTTTTATATAATATACATATAGACAATATATGGATAATGTTATAAAATTACTATAGATATTAAATAAGAGTATGATTTTTACTAAAAGTGTGTCTTATATACGGTTTATCAGTTTTTCAGGTATATAAATTACTCTTGACAAGTGGGTTTTGATGATTCATTATTATAGATATAATATTTACGAAAATGGTTCGGTAATAACGAATTTAATGTGTGTGAAGGGAGCGGTTTTATATGAAATTCATTGATTTTCCGGAGATTAACTTTCCTGTACAGGGTATTGAAGAGGTACCTATGCCAAAGATGGTGCGGATAAGGGAAAAATACGAGGCTGATAAAATTGAGGACATAAAGGCCCATCTTGAAGGAGAGCTTGACAATATTGAGCTTGACAGGGATTCCTTAAAGGGCAAATCCATAGCTATAACCGTTGGAAGCAGGGGTATACCTCATCTTCCGCTTATGATAAGGACCATATGCGATAAACTCAAGGAGTGGGGCGCCAAGCCGTTTATTATACCGGCTATGGGAAGCCATGGCGGAGGAACCGCCGAGGGGAACCTTGAGGTAATAAACGGGTACGGCATTACTGAGGAGGCTATGGGCGTGCCTATAAAGGCATCTATGGATGTAGTGCTTGTAGGACAGATGGATGATGCCGCTAAAACGCCGATTTACTGCGATAAATATGCTGCGGAGGCTGACGGGATTGTGCTTTTTAATAAGGTTAAGCCGCATACTGACTTTAAGGGCTACAATGAAAGCGGAATATGCAAAATGATTGCCATAGGAATAGCAAAGCACATTGGCTGTTCATGGTTCCACAAACAGGGCTTTGATACTTTTGGCGAAAGGATTCCTATTGTGGCTAAGGAATTTTTGAGCAAAATGAATGTAGTAATGGGCATAGGCGTTGTTCAGAACGCTTACGATGAGATTTCAGAGATTATGGCTTTTCCTAAGGATAAAATTATGGAAGGCGACCATATGATGCTTGAGATTGCCAAAAAAAGGCTTCCAAGGTTTAAGTTTGACAATATCGACGTGCTTGTAATTGACCGTATAGGCAAAAACATAAGCGGCGAGGGCGCTGACCCTAATGTAACCGGAAGGGGCTTTATGCCGGGCTTTGAGGACGACTTCCACTGCAAAAAGCTGTTTATAAGAGGCCTTACAGAACAGAGCCACCACAATGCCTGCGGCCTTGGTCTTGCAGATATAACAACCAGACGCTGCCTTAATTCATGTGACTGGGAGAGCACATGGATTAACCTTTCTACAAACACAATGATTGACGGCGGCAAAATACCTGTTTACCAGAACAATGATTTTGAGGCTTTAAGGCTTGCTATAAGAACCTGCACAAAAATCGACTATTCAAAGGCAAGGGTTGCAAGAATTAAAAATACTCTCTCACTTTCCGAGATTGAGATTTCGGAATCTCTGCTTGACGATGTAAAGAACAGAGACGATGTTGAGATACTTACTGAGCCATATGAGCTGATGTTTGATAAGGACGGGTATCTTGAAGATTTGGATGTTTAATTGAATTTTTTATTATCAAAGGGCACTCCATTGGGGTGGCCCTTTTTTTGTGGCTCTGTTGGCCTTGTGTGTTGATATGATAAACGGGAAGTTAATCATCTACCCGTTTGCCACAGTGCTGACAAAAATCTCCTTCATTTCTTCCGAGCTGTTTTCCACAATGAGGGCATTTGTTATAAAGAAAATGTGGTATAAGACAGAGAAACATAACTACGGCGCCAATATAAAACAAGGGCTTATACACATATGCCAACAGCATAATGATAAACCCTGCAATCATTAGACCGTTTCTAATCCTTCTGGCTTTCTTTACTGTCATTGTAAACACCTCCACTGATTCCGATTTATCATATAATAGGTACAAACGGTATCGTCTCTCCTATATCTTGCCTTGTCAGTACAATCATACTTGAAATACTGTCATAAAACAAGGACCTGCTCCGTCTGTCCTTGCTGTTCTCCCTGTTTCTTTCAGACCAGTTGAACCAATATATGTCCGTTTGCGATATCAACACGCTGAGCTGACAGAGCCTTTTTTACTTGGATTACGGAAGGTCCTGAAAATTTGAACCTCTTTGAAAAAAAGCTTGACAATGGAACATTAATAGTACAGAATATAGATATAATATTTACGAAAACGATTCGGTAATAGCGAAAAAGGTGGTTTTATGGCTGGCAAAGAAGGGGTTATAATACAGTCTGTGGCTAAGGCCGCGGCGATACTTGATATTTTCCTTAAAAAAAGCGATATAGGTATATCGGAAATTTCTGATTTGATGGGTATGAGCAAAAGCACGGCATTTGGACTTGTCAATACCCTTGTGGCAGCTGGCTTTCTTGAGCAGGACACTTCCACAAAAAAATACAGGCTTGGCCTTAAGCTTTTTGAGCTTGGCTCAGCATTTGAAAGCCGTATGGATATCCGCACAGAGGCAAGGCCGTTTTGTGAGGAGCTGACAAAAAAATATAATCAGACAGTACATCTGGCCGCCCACAGCGAGGGGGATGTAATATATATTGATAAATTTGATATACCGGACTTTCTTATTGTATATTCTCAGGTGGGGCGCAGAGCGCCTATGAACTGCACAGGAGTCGGCAAGGCAATGCTGGCTTTTCTGCCTGACGAGTACATAAAAAAATACGTAGTAAACAGTTTGGCGGCAAAAACCCGGAACTCCTGTGATACGCCGGAAAAGCTGTACGCGGACCTCGAGCTCATAAGAAAACGGGGTTATGCTGTGGACAATGAGGAAATACAGCCGGGGCTCAGGTGTGTCGCTGCGCCTGTGTTTTCAAAGGGCGGCAAAGTGGCGGCGGCTGTAAGCCTTTCAGCCATGGCAAACGCCATGCCTTATGAGGATATAGAAAAAATTGCTGCTGATGTAATGCTGTGCGCCGGAAATATATCCAGACGCCTTGGTTTTGGCGGTAAGTAAATAATTATAAAATTTGGCGGTATGCCGCCTTTTGATTTAAACAATACAAGGAGGAGCATGTAATGGATAAAATTAAAGTTGGTATAATAGGCCCTGGAAACATAGGCACAGACCTTATGTACAAGGTTATGAGAAGCAAGTATCTCCAGATGGATTTTATGACTGGAATTGTTGAGTCTGAGGGCCTCAAAAGGGCCAGAGACCTTGGCTATAAAACTTCTACTGAGGGGGTTAAGGCTGTAGCTGAGGACCCGGAAGTAAAGATTGTTTTTGATGCGACTCTGGCAAGCGCGCACCTTAAGAACGCTCCTGTGCTTAAGGCGGCGGGAAAGATAGCTATTGATATGACGCCAGCGGCTGTAGGGCCTTATGTAGTGCCGTGCTGCAATCTTGATAAGGTTCAGGATTCCGACAACTTTAATATGGTAACCTGCGGCGGACAGGCGACAATACCAATCGTTAACGCCATAAACGAGGTGGCTAATGTTGAGTACGCCGAAATTGTGGCGAGTCTTTCGTCAAAATCGGCAGGCCCCGGAACAAGGGCAAGCATTGACGAGTTTACACAGACAACCAGAAAGGGTCTTGAGATTATAGGCCATGCCGACAGGGCAAAGGCTATTATTGTACTTAACCCCGCAGAGCCTCCTGTAATGATGTGCAATACTATATATACCCTTGTAAAGAACCCTGACGAGAAGGCAATAGTGGAGGCCGTAAACAGAAGGATAAAAGAGGTGCAGCAGTATGTGCCGGGATATCAGCTCCGTGTGCCTCCTATTGTAGAGGGCAACAAGGTTACGGTAATAATACAGGTGGAGGGTGCAGGGGATTTCCTTCCTAAATATTCTGGAAACCTTGATATTATAAACTCGGCGGCAATAGCTGTAGCTGAAAAGCTTGCGGCAAAAATGCTTGATAAATAAGGGAGGGAACGAAAAATGGATAACCGCAAAATAAATTTTGTAGATACAACACTCCGTGACGGAAGCCACGCTGTAAGCCACAGCTTTTCACCTGAGCAGGTGACGGCCATAGCCGGAGGGCTGGATAAGACAGGTGTTGATATTATAGAGTGTGCCCATGGAGACGGCATAACCGGCTCAACATTCAACTACGGGTTTTCAAAATATAAAGAAATGGATTTGATTAACGCCGCCAGCAAAGTGATTAAAAACGCGAAGCAGGCGATTCTGCTCATACCGGGCATAGGTACAATAGAGGACTTGGAGGAGGCCTATGAAAACGGCGCGAGGGTTGTGCGTGTGGCCACTCACTGTACTGAGGCCGATGTTGGTATACAGCATATACAGGCCGCTAAAAAAATGGGAATGATGGCCTGCGGGTTCCTTATGATGGTTCATATGGCAAGCCCTGAAAAGCTCCTTGAGCAGGCAAAGATTTTTCAGGAGGCGGGAGCGGATTACATAAACCTTGCGGATTCATCAGGCTACCTTCTTCCGGACGATGTAAGGGAAAGGGTTGAAAAGCTTGCGGCAGGGCTTGACATACCTGTGGGATTTCACGCTCACAACAATTTAAGCCTTGCTGTGGCAAACTCAATAGCCGCCGTACAGTCGGGCGCTACATATATAGATGCAACATGCAGAGGCCTTGGCGCAGGTGCAGGAAACACACAGATTGAGGTTCTGGCTGCTGTATTCAACAGAATGGGCTACAACACAGGCATGGATATGTACGCTATTCAGGACGTGGCTGAAGATATTGTGGAGCCTATAATGCACAGGCCGCAGGTAATAAAGACAGCGCCTCTCATGCTTGGATACGCAGGCGTATACTCAAGTTTCCTGCTGCATACTTACAGGGCAGCAGAAAAATTTGGCCTTAACCCGAGGGATATACTTGTGGAACTTGGAAAAAGAAGGATGGTAGGCGGCCAGGAAGACATGATTGTGGATGTGGCATATACACTGGCTAAGGAAAAAAACAAAAAATAATATGGTCAAAGCTCTTATTATCCCTCCGGAGACGAAAGCCTCCGGAGGGTTTTTATGTGGAACTATAAATATTCACAAACATGTCTGTAAGGGCTGATTAGGTGTTTTTGTGTAAAATTGACTGAAAATCCACAGTGATTTTTAGCAGGCTTTTTTTGGCTGTCATTTCTGGGTTTTTGTGTTAAAGAGAAAAAATATGACTGTCCGTCAATACCGTATATTTTTTGACGGGTTTGAGTGATAGTAGGAAAAATTCGGATATACTGTATATTTTGTGCGGACAAGCCTACAGTATGACTGTCATAATGGACAAAAAGCTTCTTTATTTAATTTTAAGGGTAAAAAACATACGATTGCCGGCTAGCGATTTGTTGTGAATTTTTACGAAAATTGGTCTGCAAATAAAAATAGTAAAAATCATACTGTATTTATCAGCTGAAGTGTGCTATACTTTTTTATATCAAAATCCGGCGCGTGTGCGTGAGTGCGCACGGCGCCTGAATTTTGTGTTTAAATTATTTTCATGCAGTGCGAATGAATAAGTGTTTTTTATTTATAATACTTTTAGGGGGCAGCGGTTTTGGAAAAGAATGTCTTTACAGAAATAAGGGTCAAATATAATACGCTTTCCAAAAACCAGAAGACAGTAGCCAATTACATTCTTAAAAACAGCAAAAAGTGTGTGAGAATGACATTGAGCGAGCTTGGAAAGGAATGTAACCTCAGCGAAACGACTATAATCAGGTTTATAAACAAGCTTGATTATACCTCATACCAGGCCTTCAGGCTTGATATGGCTCAGGACATAATTAAAGACGGCGGCACAATGGAGGAAGAGGACTGCGATATAAAGCCGGGCGACAGCATAAGCGAGGTTAAGCGTAAGGTTATAAGAAACGCCGCCTCAGCAATAAACGATATATCAAAGCTTGTGGATAACGACAAGCTGACAAGCGTTATGGAGCTTATAGAAAGGGCCGAAAGGGTGATGTTTTTCGGAGCCGGCGGAAGCGGCGTTATAGCCATGGACGTTTACCATAAGTTTCTCAAATGCGGTAAAAACGTTATTCATGAGAGCAATACGCATCTGGCTCTTATACATGCGGCGCACCTTACAAAAAGGGATGTGCTGATTCTTATTTCACATGAGGGTGAGAGCAAGGAAGTGCTGGAGTGCGCAAAAATTGCGCAGTCGTCAGGCGCTAAGGTTGTGGGCATAACAAGCTATATGAACTCGGATTTGGCAAAAATGGCCGATATATGTATTTTCTCGTCTACAAATGACGCCGCTTTTTACACAGAAGCCATGGTAAGCCGCCTTGTACAGCTTGTAATTATGGATATGCTTGTTGTTGCATACTCCACACGCCTTGAGGATGCGGAAGCCAGAAAGGCCCTTGAGGCTTCTGACAAGGCGCTTGTTGAGATGAAAAAAAGAAATGAAGAAAAAGGGAATATCTGAACACGTTAATCTGCGTGTCAGTGATATCTTAAATGAAACGGAGTGTTTTTATTGCTTGTAAACTTAAAAACAATACTTTCAGGACTTGATAAAAAAGCTGTAGGCTCTTTTAACATATACAGCTACGAAACAATCCACGGCGTATGCAGGGCTGTGGAAAAAACAGGAAAGCCTGCCATAATTTCATTTGGTGCATCATATCTTAATAATATGAGCCTTGGCATGGTAAAGAGTATTGTCGACGAGGCTGTAAAGGGCCTGCCGGCTGATACTGCGCTGCACCTTGACCACTGTAAGGATACAGATATTATAAAGGCCGCTCTTGAGGCTGGTTTTACATCTGTCATGTACGACGGTTCTGCACTGCCTTTTGATGAGAATGTAAAAAACAGCCGTGCAGTAGCCAATATGGCACATGCCAGAGGAGTTTCAGTTGAGGCTGAGCTTGGGAGTATCGCCCTTGGTCAGTATTCAAACGAGAGCGATATAGACCACGGCGAGGCATATACAAATCCGGCAAATGCTGCGGAGTTTGCCAATGTAACCGGTGTTGACGCGCTGGCGGTGTCTATAGGCACTGTACATGGAATGTATAAGGCAGAGCCTAATATAAGGATAGATATACTCAGAGAAATAAGCAAAATGGTTTCCATACCGCTTGTGCTCCACGGAGGAAGCGGAACTCCTGAGGAGAAGATAAAAGAGTGTATAGAAAACGGTATCAAAAAAATAAATGTAAATACCGAAATTTCCCAGTACACAGTTAAGAGACTTGCTGATATCATAGCAGGAGACAGAAATATCCACCTCTCAAAGCTTACGCTTATGCAGAGTGAGCTGGTAAGCGAGGTTGTGGAAAAATATATAACGCTCTTTGCAGAGCGGTAGTCAGCCGGATTTTTTGGCATGGACAAGCTTTATGGCGGTGTTTTCCGCTGATAAATACAAGTTTAAGGGGGATTAATTATGTTGAAAGCAGGATTTATAGGTTTAGGTATAATGGGAAGGCCAATGAGCAAAAACCTTCTTAAGGCGGGCGTTGAGCTTTTGGTAAACGACCTTAATAAAGAGGCTGTTGAAGACGTTGTTTCTGCCGGAGCAAAAGCGGCTACGCTCGCGGAAATTGGTGAGAAATGTGATATCATTATTACAATACTTCCTAACGGCGAGATTGTAAAGGACGTGCTTTTTGGTGAAAACGGAGTTGCTTCCACAATAAAGGCCGGTTCTCTTGTATGCGATATGTCGTCTGTTACAGCTACTGACAGCCATATATGCGCTGACAGGCTTAAAGAAAAAGGCTGTACATTCCTTGACGCTCCGGTTTCAGGCGGGGAGCCGGGTGCTGTAAACGCAACCCTGGCCATTATGGTGGGCGGAAGTCAGGAGGACTTTGACAGGATTAAGCCTTATTTTGATATCCTTGGAAAATCTGCTGTGCTTATAGGGCCTACAGGCAGCGGCTCAATTACAAAGCTTGTAAATCAGGCTATTGTAAACCTCAATATTGCCACTGTTTCAGAGGCGTTTGTGCTTGCCGCAAAGGCTGGAGCCGACCCTGAAAAGGTTTACAACGCTATCTGCGGCGGTCTTGCAGGAAGTCAGGTTATGCACGACAAGATTCCTATGATTATAAACAGGAACTTTAAGCCGGGCGGAAAGATTTCCATAAACCACAAGGATATCAAAAACGTACTGGCAACAGCCCATGAGCTTGATGTGCCTATGCCTCTTACAGCTCAGCTCTTTGAAATTCAGCAGGCAATAAAGGTTGCAGGCGGAATGAACGACGACCACTGCGGATATGTTAAATATTTTGAGAGGCTTGCAGGCGTTGAAGTAAAAAAGGCTGACTGATACATGGATTTTGGTGTAAGCCGTTTGATAAGCGGCAAATACATAGTTTAAGGAGATTTTAATATGTCGGAAATAAAACCATTGAGTGTAAATGTTCTTACAGATGTAAAGCCTGTGGATACGGCTAAGGTTGACGAGATGCTCAGTATTGCCCTTGCCGGACTTGACAAAAAGATAATAGCCCTTGATGATGACCCTACAGGCGTACAGACGGTAAACAATGTGTATGTGTATACCGACTGGTCTGTGCCAACTCTTGAGCAGGCGTTTAATGACGGAAAGAGCATATCTTTTGTGCTTACAAACTCACGTGGGCTTACGGCCGCGCAGACAACGGCAGCGCACCATGAAATGGCTGAAAATATTGTGGAGGTGTCAAAAAAGCTCGGCAGGGATTTTATAATAATAAGCAGGAGCGACTCCACACTCAGGGGGCACTACCCTCTTGAGACAAGCCTCCTTAAGGCTGATATTGAAAAGCTTACAGGCAAAAAAATAGACGGCGAGATACTTCTTCCTTTCTTCAAGGAGGGAGGAAGGTTTACAATGAACAATATACACTATGTTAAGGAGGGCGACCAGCTCACACCTGCCGGAATGACAGAGTTTGCAAAGGACAAGACATTCGGCTACAAGTCCTCCAATATCTGTGATTATGTTGAGGAAAAGACGAAGGGCGAATATAAGGCCTGCGATGTTACCTGCATAGCGCTGGAGGACATAAGAAACCTTGAGATAGATAAAATCGCTCAGCAGCTTATGGCTGTTAAGGATTTCAATAAGGTAATGGTTAATGCCGTTGACTATGTTGATGTAAAGATTTTTGCCATAGCTTTCTGCAAGGCTGTAGCCGCTGGAAAGGAATTTATGTTCAGAAGCGCAGCCGCTATCACAAAGGTGCTTGGCGGTGTACCGGACAAGGCTCTGCTTACAAGAGACGAGCTTGTGTCTGCTGATGATAAAAACGGCGGTATAGTGCTTATCGGTTCACATGTAAAGAAAACCACAATGCAGTTCGAGGAGCTTAAAAACTGCAAAAAGCCTCTTGAGTTTATAGAATTCCACGCCGCTAAGGTGCTTGAGCAGGGCGGACTTGACAAAGAGGTTGAGGAAGTTATAGAAAAAGCGGAAAAATACATAGCCTCAGGCAAATCGGTTGTTGTATACACAAGCCGCGAGCTTGTAAAGCTTGACACAGACGATAAGGACAAGATACTTCAGGTATCTGTAGATATTTCAAACGCCGTAGTGCGTGTAATAGGTGAGCTTAAGGTGAAGCCTTCGTTTATTGTAGCAAAGGGAGGAATCACGTCAAGCGATGTTGGCACTAAAGCGCTTAAGGTTAAAAAGGCCACTGTAATGGGCCAGATTAAGCCGGGCATACCTGTATGGATGACAGGCGGGGAGAGCAAGTTCCCTAACATGCCTTACGTAATATTCCCGGGCAACGTAGGAGAGGTTGTTACACTCCGCGAGGCTGTGGAAATACTGATGGGTTGAATATAAACAATAAACAGCAGGCTTTTAAGCCTGCTGTTTTTATATTGCATAAATTGTATTGGGTCATGTGATTGTTCAATTATGTTTAAACAAAATGAATGATTAACATTTTTGAACATGCTTAACGTAATTTAGTTTATAGAAACACAATAAAAGCGTAGGTTTTTAACTGATTTTTGATATTTTTTAAACAATTTTAACATCTGTTTTACTGTGTTTTGTATACTTTTATCATAATTTTATTGTTCACATTTAAATGCTTTATTTTTGGCATATCATTTGCTAATATATAAGGTGTAGTAAGTATAGAGTATACATATTGCAACGGGGCAAGGTTTGGCCTGCGCTGAGAATATAATTTCTCACGGCCTTTTAAAAGTGTTTATCGGCACAATTTGAGTTTAATACGAGGAGGAGCTTGAAATGAAAAAGAAAATCACAGTACCTGAAATCAGAGCCTCAAAGGGCGGAGACAAAGTAATAACAATGGTTACATGCTATGATTACACAAACGCAAAGCTTGTGGATGAAAGCGATGTTGAGATGATTCTTGTAGGTGATTCACTGGGAATGACAATGCTCGGTTATCACGGCACTGTAGGCGTTACTCTTGAAGACATGATTTATCATGCAAAGCATGTTGTTAAGGGCGCTCCTAACACATTTGTTATAGGAGACATGCCTTTTGGCACATACAATGTCAGCATTGAGGACGCTGTGAGAAACGCAAACAGACTTTTCATGGAGTCAGGCTGCGACTGTATTAAACTTGAAGGCGGAAGCGATGTTGCCCCTGTAATCAAAGCTATTGTCAAAGCTGGAATCCCTGTCTGCGCTCATATCGGCCTTACACCACAGTCAGCCGCTATGATGGGCGGATTTAAGGTTCAGGGAAAGAGTCTTGAGGCTGCTCAGGAGCTTCTTGATTCCGCAAGAGCAGTAGCGGAGGCCGGAGCTTTTATGGTTGTTCTTGAGGGAATACCTAAAATGCTTGCTGATGTAATTACAGAGAAAATATCAATACCTACAATGGGTATCGGCGCTGGAGCAGGCTGCGACATGCAGGTTCTTGTAGCTCAGGATATGCTTGGAATGAATGAGTGGGTTCCTAAATTCGCAAAGAAATTCGCTGACCTTCACAAGATTATAATCGACGCTTATAACGAGTACTCAAAAGAGGCAAACGCACGTACTTTCCCAGATGAGGCAACACAGTACAACGCAAAGATTGAGGGTATTGAAAACCTTAAATAAACAGAAAATAAAATAAATATGTAAAAGAGCTTTAACTAATTTTTGTGGTTTTAGTAAGGCTTAGTAAATATACTTTATTATTTAGGAGGAATTTTTTAAATGGCAGAGTTTAAAACAGATATCCAGATTGCTCAGGAAGCTGAAATGAAAGTTATCAACACTATTGCTGACAAAGCCGGCATACCTGACAAATATGTGGAAAACTATGGTAAGTACAAAGCAAAGGTAGACTACAGGTATTTACAGAATGAGCTTAAGGACGAAAAGGACGCCAACCTTATCCTTGTTACAGCTATCAACCCTACACCTGCCGGAGAGGGCAAGACAACAACAACAATCGGTCTTGGCGACGCTCTCAACAGACTTGGCAAAAAGACAATGATAGCTTTAAGAGAGCCTTCCCTTGGACCTGTATTCGGCGTTAAGGGTGGAGCTGCCGGCGGCGGATACGCTCAGGTTGTTCCTATGGAGGATATCAACCTTCACTTCACAGGAGACTTCCACGCTATCGGCGCTGCGAACAACCTCCTTGCAGCTATGCTTGACAACCATATCCATCAGGGCAACGCTCTTGATATTGACACAAAGAGGGTTGTATGGAGAAGAGTTGTCGACATGAACGACAGACAGCTCAGAAACATTGTAGACGGACTTGGCGGACACGGTGACGGAGTTACACGTCAGGACGGTTTTGATATCACAGTTGCTTCAGAAATTATGGCTATTTTCTGCCTTTCAAGCGACATTATCGACCTTAAAAACAGACTTTCAAAAATTATAGTAGCATATAACAGAAAGAACGAGCCGGTGACCTGCGGACAGCTCAACGCTCAGGGCGCTATGGCTGCACTCCTCAAGGACGCTCTTAAGCCAAACCTTGTTCAGACACTTGAGGGAACACCTACATTTGTACACGGCGGTCCTTTCGCAAATATCGCTCATGGCTGCAACAGCGTTATCGCCACAAAGATGGCTTCAAAAATCGCTGATTATGTTGTAACAGAGGCAGGCTTCGGCGCTGACCTTGGTGCAGAGAAATTCCTTGACATCAAGTGCCGTCTTGCGGGACTTAAACCAAAGGCAGTTGTTATTGTAGCTACAGTAAGAGCGCTCAAATACAACGGCGGCGTTGCAAAGGCTGACCTCAACAACGAAAATCTTGAGGCTCTTGAGAAAGGCCTTCCAAACCTTCTCAAGCATGTTGAAAACGTTACAAAGGTATTCGGCCTTCCAGCCGTTGTTGCTATCAACGCTTTCCCTACAGACACAGCTGCGGAGCTTGCGCTTGTTGAGAAAAAATGCAACGAGCTTGGCGTAAATGTTGCCCTTTCAGAGGTATGGGCAAAAGGCGGCGAAGGCGGCGAGAAGCTTGCAACAGAGGTTCTTAAGCTTGTTGAAAACAGCACAGCAGACGGATACAGCTGCGCATATGACCTTGACCTTCCAATAAAGGAAAAGATTGAGACAATCTGCAAGAGGATTTACGGAGCTGACGGCGTAGACTTTACACCAAACGCTTCTAAGATTATAGCTGATTTTGAGAAGCTTGGATTCGGAAGCATGCCAATATGTATGGCAAAGAACCAGTACTCACTCACAGACGACCAGACAAAGCTCGGTAGGCCTACAGGTTTCAGAATCACTATCAGAGACCTGACAGTTTCAGCAGGAGCCGGCTTTATTGTTGCACTTACAGGTACAATAATGAAGATGCCTGGACTTCCTAAGGTACCGGCTGCTGAAAAGATTGACGTTGATGTAGACGGCAAGATTTCAGGATTATTCTAATAGAGAAACAACTAAACACTGTACTTTACAGTTTAATCAGGCAGCGAAGCGGGTGAGTCCTGCTTCGCTGTGTTTATGAACGGCTGTATTACTGACTAAATATTCCGAGGTGTATAAATGGGACAGATAATTAAGGGCAAGCCGGTAGCAGACGCTATCACAGCTGAGCTTGTAAAGGATGTAGAAGGATTAAAGGCAAAGGGCATAGAGCCTAAACTTAAAATAGTTAGGGTAGGAGCAAGGGAAGACGACCTTTCGTACGAGAGGGGAGCCCTTGCCAGAATGGAGAAATGCGGAATAAAGGCAGAGGTGCTTGAGCTTCCTGTAGACATTTGTCAGGCTGATTTTGTAAAAGAGCTTAAGGCTGTAAACGATGACAGCTCAGTACACGGAATACTCCTTTTCAGGCCGCTTCCAAAGCAGCTTGACATGGAGGAAATCAAATTTGTGGTAGACCCTGTAAAGGACGTTGACTGCATGAACCCGCTTAATGCCGAGAAGATTTTTGAGGGTGATAAGACTGGCTACCCTCCATGCACATCACAGGCATGTATAGAGATTCTTGACCATTACGGCATAGAAATGAAGGGCAAAAGGGCAGCTGTTGTGGGCAGAAGCATGGTAGTTGGAAAGCCGCTTGCAATGCTCCTTCTTGATAAGCACGCCACAGTTACAATATGCCACAGCCGTACACAGGACCTTCCTGGCGTATGCCGTGAGGCCGAGGTTGTAATAGCCGCTGTAGGCAGGGCAGAAATGGTTACAGGCGACTTTGTGTCAGATGGCGCTGTTGTGATTGATGTGGGCATAAATGTAAATGCTGAGGGCAAGCTCTGCGGAGATGTCAAGTTTGACGAGTGCGTGGACAAGGCATCTATGATTACGCCTGTTCCTGCCGGCGTTGGCTCTGTTACCACATCAGTGCTCGCAAAGCATGTTGTAAAGGCCTGCAAGCAGATAAACAATATCCAGTAATTTTATCTGTACAGCAGCAGTAAAAATTTATATAATAATTTTCGTGAAATCAGGCTGTTTCAGCTTTGATGCGCTTTTTAAGGCGCGGGGTATGCTTTTTTAGCGCCCGCTCTTAATGAGGGGCGCAAATGGTTTACGTAAGTTTAAATTACTATGGTGGAGGATATATTGAATATTTTGTAATCTGCTGGTCATTTGCAAAATTGAATATCACTTTCTCTTGAGGAGGGGAGAGCTCCGGTAGTTCAAAATCCGGCCTTCTCGTCTTTAGACCTTAGGGCATTCCAAGAATCTGAGTGACTTGAACTTAGCTGTTGACGGACAAACGGCGAAAGTGGTTGCAGTGAGGGTGTTTGTAAGGTCCATTAAATAGTATATTGCGTTTGCCGTTGGGCATTTGTTGTTAAGTTGGCGAAAAACAATTAAGACAAACAGGAGGCAATATAATGAGTAATTTTTTAGCTGATATAAGAGAATCGGCGGGTCAGATTAAACAGGTAAGGGCTCTTACAGGGGGCGCTATGCTTACAGCGCTTAACCTGATACTTAACTACACAAGGATTGTTGTAAGCTCAATGCTTGAGATATCATTCGCGTTTTTATCGCTGGCAGTAGCCGGCATGCTTTACGGGCCTGTTATGGCAGGTATTGTGGGTGTCATAGCCGACACAATAGGGTTCTTCCTTAGCCCTAACGGCGGATTCTTTCCGGGCTTTACACTCAGCGCGTTCCTTTCAGGCTTCCTCTTTGGAGTGTTTTTCTACAAAAAGAAAATTACACTCAAAAGGGTTGTTGCGGCTTCTGTGTGCCATATGATTCTGTTTAATTTTATCCTCACACCAATATGGCTCAATATAATGTACGGCTCGGCTCTTATGTCGTCGGTGAGGGTTATAAAGGCTATAGCGTGTTTCCCTATAGACACAGCGCTTTTGTTCCTTGTCTGCAAGACTGTTGAATCGGTAAGGCTTAAAAGCAGGGCGTTTTGATAGGCTGGTAAATATAAACTGTTGAAAAGGAGTATCGTTATGAAACTCAGCACAAATACATGTGAAGAATTTGTCCAGAAACTGGCTTCTAAGGAATCTGTTCCTGGCGGCGGCGGCGCTGCGGCGCTTTCAGGCGCTCTTGGTGCGGCCCTTGCTTCTATGGTGGCCAATTTCTCAAAGGGAAAGAAAAAATTCCTCGGGCTTGAAGAAAAGCATCAGGAAATTATAGACAAGAGCGTGGCTCTCAGCGAAAAGCTTGTAGCGCTTATAGATGAGGACGCGGAAAACTTTGAGCCGCTCTCAAGGGCCTATGGCCTTCCTAAGGATACGCCTGAGCAGGCTGCCGAGAAGGAAAAGGTGCTTCAGGAATGCCTTAAGGTTGCGGCGAGCGGACCTGTAAAGATGGTAGAATACATTTATGAGGCTATAAAAATTCAGGAAGAGCTTGTGGATATCTCAACAAAGATTATAATAAGCGATGTGGGCTGCGGCGTGCAGTTCCTTAAGGCGGCGCTTTACAGCGCAAACCTTAATGTTACAGTAAACCTGAACCTTATAAGCGATGAGGCCTATGTAAAGGAAGTAAGCGACAGAATGGCCAAGCTCGTTTCAGAAGGCTCTATTATCTGCGACAGAGTTTATGAAAAGGTTGTAGATGTATTAGGTTAATACAATCAATAAGGCCGGCGGTTTATACGCCGGCTTTTCTGTTTTATGAAGTAAAATATAAAGCATGGCAGCTTAAAATAAACAGGCGGTACAGTCATTTTTTGGATTTGTGCCGCCTGTTTTTTATTTGCTGTAGGTGGAATGAAAGCTTACCGCAAAGCGGGTAGTTATTTATTTACATCAGGGTTATCTGTACGCCCCAGAAGATAGTCCACAGAACAGTCAAGGCAGTCTGCGATTTTAGCAAGACTGAATGATGAAACGCCTTTTTTGTCGGTAATCTGATTAATTGTGTTAATGCTTAATTCACATTCTTTAAGCATATCTTTTATTAATATTTTTTGCTGTCTTGCCCTGTATTTAATTCTATATACTAAATCTTTGCTGCGATACAAATAAATCACTCCTTAAAACACGTAATTTAATGAAACAAGTATTGATAATCACGTAATTTAGTGTTATAATGCTTATAAAGAAGACTGGTAGATATATAAGTATTGTTTTTTAAACGCAAATAAAGCTTTACTTATTAAGTAAAATACGTGAACCGGTTGAAAGCAATGGAGCCAAAAGTGTTGTGCAAAATGGGATTGAAAAACTCGTAGTCACCCATGTAGCAGAATAGAAGCCGGAACGCAGAGGTTTTCTTTATTGTCACTTTATTTTGTGATTAATTATTTATTATACCATAAAAATTTTTATTGGCCTAGAAGTTTGTCATGGCCTTGTTTGCGCGCGTTTAAACAGTGGTTTGCAGATTTATAATATTACAGGAATGGCGGTGCATTAAAAATATGATATTGAGGATGTAAAAGATATTTTGGATATAGTGACTTTAATTGAGGGGAAAAATACAGAGGAAAACGCAAAATTCTTAAAATTACTTAAAATGCTGTGCCGGATTATTGAGGAGAATATCAGAAAAGAACAGCCATAGCTCTCACTTTCCGCAGGGCAAAGAGAGGAATTTTGACTGGTGAGGAGCTATACTTTTATTACAGGGAGGCGAAATGATGGATTGGCTTAACAACTGGAACAGTGTGGTAAGGTATATTGAGGAGCATCTGGACAGTGAGATTGATACGGAATACATGGCGGAAATGGTCTGCTGCTCGCCGTTTCATTTTCAGAGAATGTTCTCGTACATTACGGACATGTCCCTTTCGGAGTATATACGCAGGCGAAGAATGTCAAGAGCGGCTTCTGATTTGCAATCGGGCGCTTCAGTAATAGATACGGCTGTAATGTACGGCTATGACTCGCCCACAGCTTTTAACCGTGCGTTCCGTTCTGTGCATGGCATAGCTCCGTCAAAGGCAAAGGAAAAGGGAATACAGCTTAAGGCATATCCTCCGTTGAGCTTTTCAATAACAGTCAAAGGAGAGGTTGAGATGAATTACAGGATTGAAAGCAAAAAGGAATTCAGGATAGTTGGAAGAAGGCACCACTTTACAGGGGGAATTGACGAGTCCTTTAAAAAAGCGCCGGATATATGGCTTAAGGCGCAGAACGATACTATACCTGTGCTGTGCAGAATAATAGATACAGAAGTAAAAGGGGTGCTGGGAGTCTGCACTATGGCTGCGGCAAGGGAGTTTGACTACTATATAGCGGTGGTGTCGGATAAGCCTGTGCCTGAGGGCATGGAGGAGTATACAGTGCCGGCGGCGGACTGGGCGGTGTTTGAGTGTGTCGGGCCTATGCCGCAGTCTGTACAGAATATGCAAAAGCGCATAGCTCTGGAGTGGTTTCCTACATCGGGCTACAAGTACGCCAACGCTCCTGATGTTGAGCTGTACTGTGAGGGCGATATAAAAAGCGAAGATTACAGGTGTGAAATATGGATTCCGGTGGTTAAAAAATAACGGGGTGTAAATATTGATACACAGCAGAACGCAAAAAAACAGGGCAGTTGTACGCCCTGTTTTTAATTTGCAGTATAATCTTTATTCCATCTCAAACGCTCCGGTATAGAGCCTGTAATAAACGCCCTTTTCGGCTATAAGCTGCTCATGGTTTCCTCTTTCTATAATATGGCCGTGGTCAAGGACCATTATTACGTCTGAGTTCTGCACAGTGGAAAGTCTGTGTGCTATTACAAACACTGTCCTGCCGTGCATAAGAGCGTCCATGCCCTTTTGAACAATGGACTCGGTACGGGTGTCGATGCTTGATGTGGCCTCGTCGAGTATCATTACCGGCGGATTGGCAACAGCAGCGCGGGCTATTGTTATAAGCTGCTTCTGGCCCTGACTCAGCTCTGAGCCGCTGCCGGAGATTACAGTATTGTAACCCTCAGGAAGCATGCGTATGAACCCGTCTGCGTTTGTGAGCTTCGCTGCCGCGTATACGTCCTCATCTGTGGCATCTAACCGACCGTAGCGTATGTTTTCCATAACAGTGCCTGTAAACAGGCTGGTGTCCTGAAGCACAATGCCAAGAGAACGCCTTAAGTCATCTTTTTTGATGATGTTTATATTTATGCCGTCATACTGTATTTTGCCGTCGGCTATGTCATAAAACCTGTTTATAAGGTTTGTTATAGTTGTCTTTCCGGCGCCGGTTGCACCTACAAAGGCTACCTTCTGGCCGGGCTTGGCAAACAGAGTGATATCGTGGAGTATTGTCTTGTTCTCCTCATAGCCGAAATCAACATCGTCAAACCTGACATCGCCTTCAACCTTGACATACCTGAAGCCGCCGTCTGTATCAGGGCATTTCCATGCCCACATACCTGTGTAGCTGTCAGATGGTACAATCTCGTTTTTGGAATTGTACTGTGCATTTGTGAGAGTTACATGGCCATTGTCCGTTTCCGGCTGTTCGTCCATAAGGTTAAATATTCTCTCTGCTCCTGCAAGCGCCATTACTATTGAGTTAAACTGGTTTGAAATCTGGCTTATAGGCATTGTAAAGCTTCTGCTGAGCTGAAGGAAGCTTGCTATGGCGCCCAGTGTAAGACTGCCAACGCCGCCTATTGCAAGAGCGCCTCCGGCCATGGCGATTATGACATACTGAAGGTTTCCTATATTGCTCATAACAGGCATGAGTATGTTGGCAAACTTGTTTGCCTTGGAGGATACATCTCTCATATTGTCATTAAGGGCGTCAAACTCCTCCTTGGCTTTATCCTCGTGGCAAAAGACCTTAACTACCTTCTGGCCGTTTATCATTTCTTCTATATACCCGTTTATTTTTCCAAGGGCCACCTGCTGCTTTATAAAGTACTGGCCGCTCTTTGAGCCTATGAATTTTGTTGTCCTGAGCATTATAATGAGCATTACGAGCACAAACGCTGTAAGGTAAATACTTGTGGTTACCATGGCTGTAAATACAGCTGCTACTGTTATTACAGCTGAAAACATCTGTGGTATGGCCATGGATATCATCTGCCTGAGGGTATCGGTATCGTTTGTGTAGCGGCTCATAACATCGCCGAAGGTATGGGTATCAAAATATTTTACCGGCAGAGACTGCATGTGGGTGAACATGTCGTCACGTATAGTCTTTAATATTCCCTGCGCTATGGATACCATAAGCCTTGAATAGGCAAATGTGGATAAAACGCCCAGAGCGTAGAGAGCCGCCATTCTTGCTATGGCGCCCATAAGCGGGGCGAATGAAGGCTCAGGGCTTAAAAGCATAGGTGATATATACTGGTCTATAAGCACTTTTATAAAAAGCGAGCCAGCAACTGACGCCACGGCGCTTATTACAATACATGCCAGCACCAGAGTAAAACGGAATTTATATTTTGCAAAATAGGTCATAAGACGCTTTACAGTATCAGCGTCACGTTTGGACAGTTTTCTGGTTCTCGGTGTAAATTTTCTTCCTCCCGGCATTACTCTTCACCGCCTTTCATCTGTGAGTAATACAGTTCCCTGTAGATATCGCTTGTTTCCATAAGCTCGCTATGGGTTCCCATAGAGTCGATATGGCCGTTTTCGAGTATTATTATTTTGTCGGAATCCTGTACGGAGGATATTCTCTGAGCGATTATTATTTTTGTCGTGTCAGGTATTTCCTCGGCAAAAGCCCTGCGTATAAGCGAATCGGTTTTTGTATCTACCGCGCTTGTGGAATCGTCGAGAATCAGTATCTTCGGCTTTTTAAGCAGTGCCCTTGCAATACACAGCCTCTGCTTTTGTCCGCCGGAAACGTTGCTGCCGCCCTGTTCGATATAGGTGTCATAGCCGTCAGGAAAGTCCTTTATAAACTCGTGTGCCTGAGCAAGTTTACATACACGTTCTATATCCTTATCTGAAGCGTTTTCGTCGCCCCAGCGTATATTGTCCTTTATGGTTCCCGAAAAGAGCTCGTTTTTCTGCAACACCATGGACACGGCGTCTCTGAGGGTTTCAATGTCGTAATCCCTGACATCAACTCCGCCAACCCTTACTGTTCCGCCGGTAACATCAAAAAGCCTCGGTATAAGCTGAACAAGGCTGGATTTGGAGCTTCCGGTACCTCCAATTATGCCTATTGTATCGCCGGATTTTATGCTCAGGCTTATATTGTTTAATACAGGGGCGGAGTCCGTGTCTGAATAGCTGAAAAACACGTTTTCAAAGTCGACACTGCCGTCTCTGACATCAAAAACAGGGTGGCTGTTGTTTTTGAGCGTACTCTCCTCGTCAAGTATCTCGCTTATCCTTTCGGCAGACGCTCTTGACATTGTCACCATGACAAATACCATAGAAAACATCATAAGGCTCATAAGTATCTGTGTGGCGTATGAGAACATGCTCATAAGCTCGCCTGTTGTCATTGAGTCTGTAAGTATAAGCTTTGCCCCGAACCATGATATGAGCAGTATGCAGCCATACATGGCAAACTGCATAAGGGGCATATTGAACATGAGCAGCTTTTCGGCCTTTGTAGAGTTGTCGTATATATCCTTTGACACATTCTTAAACTTTTTTTCCTCAAAGTCTTCCCTTACAAATGATTTTACAACCCTCATACCCCTCAGGTTTTCCTGTACAACGAGGTTGAGGGAATCATACATTTTAAATACCTTTTCAAAAACAGGGTGGGCGTTTTTCATAATGAAAAATATACCTACTCCGAGTATTGGTATTGCTGAAAGGAACACAAGGGCAAGCTTGTGGTTTACGTTAAACGCCATTATAAGGGCAAACACAAGCATAACGGGGCAGCGCACAGCAACCCTTACTATCATCTGGTAAGCATTCTGAAGGTTTGTGATGTCGGTGGTAAGCCTTGTTACAATGCTCGACGATGAGAATTTGTCGATGTTTGCGAATGAAAAGTCCTGTACCCTGTAAAACATGTCTTTTCTCAGGTTGGCGGCAAAGCCTGTAGACGCCTCAGCGGCGTATTTTCCGGAAAGCACGCCGAAA
This sequence comes from Lachnospiraceae bacterium NSJ-143, assembly GCA_022867625.1. Lineage (GTDB taxonomy): Bacteria > Bacillota > Clostridia > Lachnospirales > Anaerotignaceae > Neoanaerotignum_A. The sequence goes on along the minus strand of JALIFM010000003.1, from coordinate 162,380 downwards.
ATAAGGGATAATATACAGGCGATAATTAATATAAAACCGATTCTGCCTATAGCGTTCATATCGCCTTTGTTTATTCCGTTGTCTATAAGGTAAGCCATTATGGTAGGTACAAGAACTTCCATAATTACCTCAAGAGTTACAAAAAACGGTGCCAGCAGAGAAACTTTCCTGTACTGGCGTATTGATTTTGAAAGCCGGTTTATCATTATTTACCCTCCTTTGTCTGTGATAAAATTTTGTGATATGGGCTTGTTATTCGCTGCGTGAAATGGAGAGAAGGTTATTTTTCATTTTATCTGTTATGGTAAAGAATATCTCAAGCTCACTCTCAGATATTCCGCGCAGCATTATTTTTTCTGTCTCAACTATCCTTGAATAAACGTACTCATTAATTTTTTTGGCCTTTTCGGTAACACAGATTTTTTTGAGCCTGGCATCGTAGTCAACCTTTGACCTTTCTATAAGGCCGTCCTTTTCCATGAGCTTCAGTATTGTAGTTGCCGTGGAGCGGCGTATGCCAAACCTGCTTTCTATGTCTTTCTGGAACACATCCTCCTCCGACTTTCTGCAAAGATATTCTATTACCCAGCCCTGCATCATTGTCACATTGTTCTCTGGCCTTTTGCAGCCGAATGTTGCTCTGCGCATAAGGTTTGACAGCTCTTTTATAGCAAGACCAGCCTCGTGTTTGTCCTTCATTATTACCATAACCTTTCAAATTAATTGATGTTTGGATTAATTGACAGAATTTTAGAGCTATAATCACCAGCCGTCCCGTAATTGCTTTTATGTTAAAATTTATTGTTAGCAAGCTAACATATTGGGGCGGTAAAAAGGCCGTTTAAGGCCATAGGGTATAGCTTGAATATAAATGTTAGCAAACTAACATTGTTGTTATTACTATTATAGTCATGTAACCGTGAATGTCAACAGTTTTTTTAACTGTTTTTATGCAGCAGGCATGTACAGTTTTCGACATTTTATTATTAGAAAATTTTAAGCTGTTATTTACAAATTGTTCACAGATTGTATATATTGGATTAACAATTTTACTGCATAATTGAAACTGTAAGAGATGAGAAGCTCTTACAACCCCAATAAGAAATAAACCCCTAAAAAAAGCAATTCATAATACCATCCTTCCCCAAGGAAAGAAAAAGTCTCTGTTACCCCACAGGGGCTTTTTCATGTGGCAAAAATAAGAAATACGGGTTCACAGATTGTTTACAGAAAATAAATACGCGGTTAACAACTGTATAGGATAATAAAACCTGTAAGAGACAAGAAGCTCTTACAACCCCCAATAAGAAATAAACCCCTAAAAAAAGCAATTCATAATACTATCCTTCCCCAAGGAAAGAAAAAGCCTCTGTTACCCCACAGGGGCTTTTTCATGTGGCAAAAATAAAAAATACGGGTTTACAAATTGTTTACAGAAAATAAATACGCGGTTAACAACTGTATAGGATAATAAAACCTGTAAGAGACAAGAAGCTCTTACAACCCCCAATAAGAAATAAACCCCTAAAAAAAGCAATTCATAATACCATCCTTCCCCAAGGAAAGAAAAAGTCTCTGTTACCCCACAGGGGCTTTTTCATGTGGCAAAAATAAAAAATACGGGTTTACAAATTGTTTACAGAAAATAAATACGCGGTTAACAACTGTATAGGATAATAAAACCTGTAAGAGACAAGAAGCTCTTACAACCCCCAATAAGAAATAAACCCCTAAAAAAAGCAATTCATAATACTATCCTTCCCCAAGGAAAGAAAAAGCCTCTGTTACCCCACAGGGGCTTTTTCATGTGGCAAAAATAAAAAATACGGGTTTACAGATTGTTTACAGAAAATAAATACGCGGTTAACAACTGTATAGGATAATAAAACCTGTAAGAGACAAGAAGCTCTTACAACCCCCAATAAGAAATAAACCCCTAAAAAAGCAATTCATAATACCATCCTTCCCCAAGGAAAGAAAAAGTCTCTGTTACCCCACAGAGGCTTTTTCATGTTCAATTTAATTTATACTTCCTTTTCAAGCAGCTTTCTGTATGAAGTATCCATGAGAAGCGCACCTGTAGGCGCGGTTATAAATATAGCCCATACAGCTACAGTAAGCACCGTGTCTCCACAGCTAAGCCCCATAGCGAGGGGAACTGCTCCTATGGCGGCCTGGACAGTGGCCTTAGGCATGTACGAGAAAGCAGAGAAAATACGTTCCTTTTTATTGAGTATTGTTTTAAACAGGCATATCTGTACTCCAGCCATTCTAAACACCATAGAAAACGCTATTACAGCTATAGCGCCGGCAAATGACGCTGCCGCGTACCTGATATCTACAGCAGCCCCAACAAGGGTGAAAAGCAAAATCTCAGCCGCTATCCAAAGCTGGGCAAACCTGGAGGAAAGGTCTTTTGCTGTATCAGGGCTTAGCCTGAGTATAGCTGCGCCCATAGCCATTATTGAAATAAGAGACGCTACAGGTATTATTCCCGCCAAAGCGTTTTCAAGAGCTGTAAGCATAAAAGAAACACTCAGCATCACTATAACCCTGCTTGTCACGGATATGCCTGAAGTTTCAAAAAACCTGCTCATAACAAATCCCGACACTATGCCAAGGAGTATGCCTAAGACTATAGAAACCGGTATAAGGGCAAAGCTCAAAAGAGATACGCTTTCACCATTTGCAAGGGAAGTAAAAGCTGTAAAGAAAACTATTACAAACACATCGTCAACAGAGGCGGCGGCCATTATCATCTGAGGTATGCCTTTTTGAGTGCCGTATTTTTCGTCCATCAGCCTCAGCATTCTGGGTACGACTACAGCAGGAGATACAGCGGCTATTACAGAGCCTATCACTGCGGCCTCGATACGTGTTATGCCAAATATCACCGGAGCTATTATTACACAGCCAAGCATTTCAAAACAGGCAGGAACAAAGCACATCATAATTGCGGGGCGTCCAACCTTTTTGAGAGAATTCAAATCCAGCGAGAGGCCGGCGCGTGTAAGTATTATTATAAGTGCGGTTTTTCTCAGGTCGGCTGAAATATCAAGTATTGTGCCGCTCAAAAGACCAAGCAGGCCGGGGCCTGTAATTATGCCTGCTATTATCATGCCAATCAGCGGCGGAAGGTTTATCCTCCTGAAAATCCATCCCAAAAACATACCAGATAAAAAGAGTAATCCAAGACTTGTAAGCATTATTTTCCTCCCGATATATAATATTAATTGATATGCGGCAGCAGGTACAAAAAAAGCTGACACCTTCTGCCTTAAAAAGCAGAAGCCATCAGCTATAAATTATATTTATAAGCGGTTCAGGCCATTGGCCAGGGGAGAGCCTCATTCCCCAAACATATACTGTATACAAAAGATGCCTAAAGTAAAACGGCACCCCATGTGGCTAAGCACACAAAATACCGCTTTGCATCTTGTGATTAATGATGCGCCTTCAGGGACTCGAACCCTGGACCTTGTGATTAAGAGTCACCTGCTCTACCAACTGAGCTAAAGGCGCATGTTTAATTGATTTCTTAACGCAAGAAGTATATTAACACACAGTGAATTTTTTGTCAACAAATTTTGAAAAAATTTTTAAATTTTCTTTAATATTTCTCTGAAATGTAAATTTTATCTTATATTTTCAATTTGTTCACATTTCTATGTTAAATTTAGTATAATAAAACAGTAAAAAAGGAAGTGAGCCGGTGAATAAGAAATTTACAGCTGTTATTTTGGCGCTTTCAGTATCTCTGCAAAGCGCCGGTTTATTATACGCCCGTGAGAGCGCGGGAAATGGTGATTTGACTGAAATGACCGGACAGGCAGTGGTCCAGGAATATGACATGGAGGCATATGAAAACAATGAGGTTCTTGTGCTGTATAAGGACGGAAGCTGCACTACAAAAACCTACAGCTCTAAAGAGGAGCTGAAAAATGCCCTTTACGAGATGTCCAAGGATGAGCTGATTGATATTGTCCAGCCCAATTATTTATATTCAAGCACAGCTTACAGGACTGATGACGAGCTTTATTTAAAACAGTGGGGGCTTGAAAATGACGGGTCGTTTCAGATGGAAGAAAGCGGCTCGGACTTTTTTGAGGAAACAGCAGCAGCTCCTGATAACGGTGGTTTTTACAGTGCTTTAGCCGGCATAGATATAAACATTGGCCCGGCATGGGAAAAATACAACGGCGGCAGAAGGGCTGTTGTGGCTGTAATTGACACTGGAGTCGACATTAACCATGAGGATTTAAAGGGCGCTTTATGGGTTAATGACGGCGAGATTGCGGGAAACGGTATTGACGATGACAATAACGGATATGTTGATGATGTTTATGGATACAATTTTTTTAATAAAAACGCCAATGTTTTTACTGGAGATACAGACCTGCACGGCACCCATGTAGCAGGCACAATAGCCGCAGTCAGGAACAATAAAAAGGGCATAGCCGGAATAGCGTCAAACGCCAATGTAAAGATAATGCCTTTAAAGGTTATTGGCGGCGAGATGGGCGGAGGCAGCACCTCCTCAATAATAGAGGCTATAAACTATGCAGAAAATAACGGCGCGGTAATATGCAACCTCAGCATTTCCGCTCTCAACGACGACGCAGCTCTGTATAAGACAATAGCAAAATCGAAAATGCTCTTTGTTGTGGCATCTGGCAACAATGACAGAGGCACTGATAATGACCAGATACCGCAGTACCCTTCGTCATACGATTTGGAAAACATAATCTCTGTAGCCAGTATCCGCTCAGACGGAGTGCTGGACCCGATATCCAATTACGGAAAAAAATCAGTGGATATAGCTGCTCCGGGAAACCGTATTTTGAGTACGGCGCCTTCAAACCAGTATAAGTATATGACAGGCACATCAATGGCGGCGCCTATGGTATCGGCTGTGTGCGCCATGGTTTACTCGTATTATGACGACATAACGCTTAAGGATGTGAAGGAGATAGTATTAAACTCGGCCTCAAAGCTGGATTCCCTTGAGTCAAAGGTGCTTACAGGCGGTATTCTTAACGCGGGAAACGCTATGAATTATGATGTTTCCACATTGGAGCATGGCCAGTTTAATGTGCCTGCTGATGCCTATATAGAGGATTTGCCCCCGGCAATTAAGCTTGAAACATATTCTTTGGGAAAAGAAAAGTACCTCAAGGTTACAGTAACAGACATTAACGATGATTTATTGTACCTGAGATATATGAACGGCAATTACAGCATTGACCGGTTTGACGGCGGCAAAAATGGAAAGCCCTTTGCTTTGGGCAAAGACAATACCTGTGTGTTCCGTATATATTCCAAAGGAGAATACACATTTTTTGCCAGCGATAAGGCAGGGCATGAAACTGTTGCAAGAGTAAAGGTATAAAAGTAAAACCCCCAAGGGCTGTGATTTAAATCAGCTCCGGGGGTTTTTGAATATTCTGGCTTAAGCTGGGCGGCTTGCCATAAGGTTATTTGCAGGTATGCTCCCCGCAGGTATGGCCGCCTTCGTGGTGGTGGTCACAGGTAGCGGTGCCTGTTCCAAGCTTTTCACCGCTTAAATACTTTATAACGGCATCTTTGGCAGGGCATTCAACACCGGATACAACCTCAATTCCAGCGGCAGAAAGCCCGTTTACCGCTCCTGCGCCTATACCGCCGCATATCAGGACCTCGGCGGAGTTTTCTTTGAGTACGTCTATAAGGGCACTGTGGCCGCTGTCGCCGGTGTCCAGTACTTTAATATTCTTTATTATAGAGTCCTCAGTTTCAAAGAGTGTAAACTGAGGTGTTTTTCCAAAGTGCTGAAATATAGTTTCGCCCTGTGTGGCTACGGCAATAATCATTTTAATCAATCCTTTTTGTTTATATTCGACACAAAATACGGGCTTATAACCCATTAAGTTATGCCGTGTTATTAATTATATAGTCTTTTAGCGGTTAAATCAATACAGCCTTTATGAACATTTCGCAATAAATGGAGTGGAAATATTTTTTTGACACAAGCCGTATCATAATTGTAAAATGTACTTAAAAGTTTATGGTTATTTGCCTCATATAAAAGATATAATAACTCAAATAAGGAAATTAAAGAATACAGGAGGTCTTTGCATTGGACAAAAGGACAGAAAAACTGGCTCAAAACATAGTGGGCTACTCGTGCAGGGTTCAAAAGGGAGAAAACGTAATGGTAAGCTGTACCGGGGAGAGTACATTCCCTCTTGTAAGGGCGGTAATAAAGGAGATATATAAGGCGGGCGGAAGACCGTATGTGGAGATAAAAAACTCATCTGTTGAGAGGGAGCTGCTTATGGGTATAACAAAAGAGCAGCTGGAGCTTATGGCAAAGAGCGAATGTGACAGGATGAGGCAGATGCAGGCCTATATAGGCATCAGGGGCGACGAGAATCCGTCAGAGCTTTCGGACGTGCCGGACGAGAAGATAAAAATGTACTCAGTTGATTTTACACGGCCTGTAAATGACATACGTGTGCCACACACAAAATGGGTTGTGCTGAGATACCCGACATACTCAATGGCGCAGTCTGCAAAAATGAGCCTTGAGGCATTTGAGGACTATTTTTATAACGTATGCTGCCTTGACTACGGAAAAATGAATGATGCTATGGACAGCCTGAAAGCCCTTATGGAAAGGACAGACAGGGTAAGAATTACGGCTGAGAATACGGATTTGAGCTTTTCGATTAAAGGCATACCGGCGGTAAAATGCGCCGGAGAATGCAATATACCGGACGGCGAGGTTTACACAGCTCCGGTAAAGGATTCGGTAAACGGCAAAATAACATATAATACACCTAGTGAGTATAACTCATTTACCTTTGAAAACGTAAGCCTTACATTTAAAGACGGAAAGATTGTGGAATGCTCGTCTAACGACAATGAAAGGCTGAAGGGCATATTTGATACTGACGACGGGGCAAGGTTTGTGGGGGAATTTGCCATAGGCGTTAACCCGTATATAACAAAGCCTATGAATAATATTCTCTTTGATGAGAAAATAATGGGAAGCATACACTTTACTCCGGGAGAGTGCTATGAGGATGCGCCAAATGGCAACAGCTCTGCCATACACTGGGATTTGGTGCTTATACAGACACCTGAGTACGGCGGCGGAGAAATCTATTTTGACGATGTTCTTATAAGAAAGGACGGCAGGTTTATATTGCCTGAGCTTTTGTGTCTTAACCCTGAAAACCTGAAATAAAAATAATTTTAAAGAGGTATAATACACGCCATTAAGGCGTGTATTATACCTCTTTTTATTTTCCGCTGATAAGCGAGAGCGCCATAATAATGCCGGTAAGCTCTGTAAACTGCCTGTTGGGCTGCACACCGCTGTCCTTTGAGGCGCTCTGTATCTGCGGTGACTCCTTTTGCTGTACGGAAATTTTGGTATTTATGCTGCGTATCGTGTCAATAAGTGTGAGGGTGCTTATTATATTGTCTATCCTTGAGGCTGTGTCCCTGGCGGCATAGTTTTTAAATGCCCTGAGCATTGTTATCTCGCGCGACGGGTTCTTTTTTACCTTTTCCTTCTCGCTTTTTGCGGCGTCGTATATTTTCTGAAGGTAGTTGCTTTCAAAGCTTTTGCGCACTGTCTCGCCGGCTGAGGCCATATCTGAGACAATGGGGTTTATTGTGTTTAAAAACTGGAGAACATCTCCTAAATCCGATGAAGGCATTGGTATTCCCTCCGGCTTTTTAATAAATTATATTTACTGTGAACCGGTTTTATCCGTAAGGACAACCAGAAATTTAAATTTTATAAAGACCTGAAAACCTTCTCAAGATTGAGTACGTTTCCATTGGCTTTAGCAGCACTGTTCAGTATGTGTTTAATATCATAAGGCGTAAAGGCCGGATTGTACTGGTAGAGCAGGGCGGCGGCGCCGGCTATCATAGGTGTTGCCATAGATGTGCCGCTCATTGATATATAGCTTTCGTTAATTGCCTGCTCGCTTGAGCGGTTGGAGGCGGCAAAAGAAAAATTTTCGGAACGGCAGGAAACTATGTCCTCAGACGGTGTGAATATATCAGGCTTATAATAGTAGGATTTGCTGGCTTTAAATTTGAAACGTACTTTATCCTCCATGGCTCCGGCTGTTATTACATATGGGCTTATGCCGGGGGAGGAGACACGGTAGTGGTTTTCGTTGCCGGCGGCGGCTATAACTGTAATTTTGGAGCTGTAAAGCCCTTTTACTGCATTTAAGAGCGCTGACGATATAACGCTGTCATTGGTCCCTATTGACATATTGACAATGCGGATATTGTATTTTTCACAATTCTGGTGTATCCACTGTATGGCCTCAAGAGCCCAAAGACTTGTGCCGTGACCAGCCTCGTCAAGAATTTTAAGTGAAATTATATTGCTTTCAGGCGCTATGCCGCGGTAAACTCCGCCGGAAAGAAATCCGTTAGATGCCGCTATGCCGGCTACATGTGAAGCGTGTGTGTTGTGCGAATGTCAGTATTATTAAAAGGACTGGTATTTTTTGTATAATATTCAGGCTCAAAAACTGCCAGAATAATATAAAAAAACAGAATAATTTACAAAAATTTAAAATACCGTTGAAAAATTATTTATTCCCAAATATAATGTTCATATATTAAACATGTTCAAACAATGAATATCTAAACATGTTTAACTTCGCTTTAGGGTTTTATAATTAAAGGAGGGTAATTGTATGAAGAAAAAAATTTTTGCGGTATGTTTGGGCGTTTTTATGGCGGTATCACTGTCAGCCTGCGGCGGTTCATCGTCTTCCGGAGGAAATGCGTCAAATTCGGCATCGTCAGGCTCGGATTCCTCAAAAACGGTTTATGAGTGGCGGCTTGGCAGTATGTATAACGACCCTGACTCAGTGTCGGAGTTTAACGGATTTGGCCACGGCATAAAAAAATTCTGCGAGCTTGTTGAGGAGAGGACAGATGGGCAGGTCAAAATTACACCTTATTGGAGCGGCGTGCTTGGGGGAGACGTTGAGCTTTTTAATATGGTGCGTGACGGTGAACTTGATGTTTATTACGGCAGCCCTATGTCGAATGTAGACTCCAGGTTTGCCATAACAAGGATTCCTTATCTCTTTGAAAACTTTGACCAGGTTAAGGCGCTTTACGCAAGCCCGGATGCGCCGATATTCAATATAATGCACGATACAGTAAAGGATTATAACTGTGAGCTGCTTTCAACGGGTACAGGCACATTCAGGGGCCTTATAAACAGCAAGCATGAGGTTACAAAGGTGGCTGATGTGAAGGATTTGACACTCAGGTCATATGAGGACTACATAGTAAACGCTTTCTGGTCTGGAATATGCAACGCCACAATTATGCCTTACAGCGAGTGCTATACAGGTTTCCAGACAAAGGCTGTTGACGGCGGCGAATTTGCTGAGACAATAGTTGTTCAGGATAAGTTCTATGAGGTCTGCAAATACTTTACGGATATCAACTGGCAGTGGGTAGGCCATATGACAATGGTGGCAGACGACAAGTGGAACGAGCTTCCGGAGGACCTTCAGGAAACAGTGCGCCAGTGCGCGTGGGACGCTATGGCGTATGAGTTTGAGGTTGAGGAGGCCGACAGAGCAAACGCCTACGATGCTATGAAAGAAAATGGAATGGAGCTTAAACTTCTCACAGACGAGGAAAGACAGGACTGGATAGACTACGCCCACGGACAGTACGACTATATCCGAGGCGAAATCGGTGAGGAGACATTTGACAATGTCATGAAGCTTGCTGAGGAAAACAAATAATTTGTTTAAAAGTCCGCCGGAATTTTTGCCGGCGGACGGATTTATTGATGATAAGCCCATACAGTCAGCGGGAGTTGATATATTTGAAATGTTTAAAAATACTGGACAGCATATTTGAGAAATTTATCAGATTTATGCTCACTGCCACAATGATTGTGCTCACGGCTATGATAAACATACTTGTTTTATGCCGTTATGTACTGCATGTTAATCTTGGAGGGCTTGAGGAAATGCCTGTATTCCTTATGATTATGTGCGTGTGGCTTGGGGCCGGACTTGTAGCTAAAAATGATGACCATGTAAAAATTGATATTATACACACTGTAATAAAAAACGATAAGGCCAAGGCGGCATTAAAGACAGCCGTAAACACTCTTACAGCGGCGGTAATGTGGTATTATACATACCTTGCCTATATATTTGTGTCAAAAAGCATGAGAAACGGGGATATATCCTCCGGAACGGGCTTCCCTCTCTGGTGGATACATGCGTTTGTGCTTATAGGTTCATTTGCCATGGCGCTCTACTATACAAAAAACACTTTTAAGGAGATAGGGGGTATCAGGAGATGATTCTTGCCATATCAGCAATTATGATACTCGCACTTATATTCCTTGGCATGAGCATACCTTTCTGCTTTCTTACAGGCTCGCTTTTTTATGCCTTTGCCACGGGAACAAGCGTAGGCACATTTGTATCGACATCATACTATTCCCTCGATGCTTACTCGCTTCTTGCTCTGCCGCTGTTTATGGCTGCCGGCATGCTTATTGAGCAGAGCGGCATAGCCGGAAGGCTTATAGATTTGGCTGAAATGCTGCTGAAAAGGATTAAGGGCGGAATGGGTGCAACAATACCTGTTGTATCCTGCTTTTTCGGCGCGCTCAGCGGCTCTGGTCTTGCCACTGCAACAACCCTTGCCACTATGCTTGGACCAAGGCTTGAAAAGAAGGGCTGGAACAAAAACTATATAGCTGCGTTTATTGCCGCATCTTCACCTCTGGGATATATGATACCGCCTAACATGAACGCCATAGTTTATACAAAGGTTTCGTCGGCATCGGTTGCGGCGCTGTTTCTTGCCACTGTCATACCGGGTGTGCTGTGGGCGTTTTTGTATCTGGTTATAAACAGGGTTATATACACAAAATATTATGACCCGTCAAAGGCTGTTAATGATACTGACGAATCAAAAAGGGCTGAGGAGGCCCGCAGCGGAATGCAGTATAACCTCAGGGTAATACGCTCGGCCATACCGGCGTTTTTGATGCCTGTTATTATACTTGGCGGCATATACGGCGGAATTTTTACTGCAACAGAGGCCGGCGGTGTAGGCTGCCTTTACGGCCTGTTAGTAGGAGTTTTTATATACAAGGGCTTTAAATCCAAAAAGGATGTATTAAATGTGTTTCAGCAGACAGGCTACAGCATAGGAACACTGCTTATGATATTTCCTATGACTCTTATATTCACAAGACTGCTTGTCGTAAACGGTGTGCCGGATATGGTGACAAAATTTATACTGGGCATATCGGACAACAAATACATAATACTGCTTATTATTGACATAGTTCTTATAATAGCGGGATTTTTCCTTGACTGCAACGTGCTTCTGCTTGTATTTACACCGCTTCTGCTGCCTACAGCAACAGCTATAGGTGTCAGCGCTATACAGCTTGCCGTAATAATATTTGTTTCTATAGGCATAGGCAGCATAACGCCGCCTATGGCAATGGTGCTGTTTGTAACAGCCAAAATCTGTGATGTAAAGATTGGCGATATAATAAAGCCTCTTGTGCCGTTTCTGCTTTTTGGCGCTGTGCCTATACTGCTTCTGGTTACCTACTGTCCTTTTGTGTCGGAGTGGCTTCCTTCACTGCTTATGTAAATAAGAAACGGGGCTTAATATGGATAAGAAAAGCTATGAAATAAAAATGGTTTCAAAAGGTATCTGGGCTGTGAACGAATACCAGATGGATTATATGTATATAGTTGAGGGCGCAGAAAGAAGCCTTGTTATAGACACCGGCACAGGAACAGGGAATTTTAAAAGCGTTGTGGAATCAATTACAGATAAGCCCTACGATGTTGTCTGTACCCATAACCATGTAGACCACTGCGGAGGGATAGGCCAGTTTGAGAAAATATATATACACGGTGCGGACATACCTGCACTTACAAAGGGAAACGGTCTTGACGGCACAATAAGCGTGTTTAACCGCAGGAGATACAGCGCCAGAGGCTTTGCAGTAAATCCGGAGGGGAGCCTTCCGTTTACTCTGGATTCATTTGAGCCTGTGGATACATCTGGAATCAAGTTTGCTGAAATTTCGGAGGGTTTTGTTTTTGACCTTGGCGGGCGCAGCCTTGAAGTTTTTGAGATGCCCGGACATTCTCTGGGCTGTATATGCCTTCTGGACAGGGAAAACAGAATACTTTTTGCCGGGGACAGCATAAGCAAAATACTGATACTTCCGCTTGATATGCCGGATAGAGAAAGGATTGGCATGTGGCTTGGGGGCGCCGAAAAGATACTTTCACTCAGGCCGTTTTACGACACAATTTATACAGGTCATATATGCCCTGCGCCTGTGGAATTGTTCCTTGACCAGATAGAGCTTGCCCGAAGAGCAATAAACGGAAGCCTGAAGGAGGAATTTTTGCAGGCGGACGAATTTAAAGGCATGCTCTACCACTATGGTCAGGCGTACTTTACACTCAGGGAGGAAAACCTTAAAACGCGCGACTACAGGAGGATACTTAATCCCGAAAAATATTGATTCTCAGGGGGAAGGATAAATTTGGAGAGCGTACAGGAGCTTTTAAGCATATTAAAACATGAGGTTAAGCCTTCCTTAGGGTGCTCGGGGCCTGTGGGGGTGGCACTTGCTGCCTGTGAGGCTTATGAAGCTGTTGGAGGAAGGATAAAGAAAATATACGCACTTGTGGATAAGGATATGTGTTCCAAAAACAGCGATGTCGGCATACCGCCCCTTGGGGTTAAGGGGCTTAAAAACGCCGCGGCCCTTGGAGCGCTTTGCGGAAGGCCCGGCTGCGGCCTTGAGGTGCTCAGTGACGCGACACAGGATGATGTGGCTTTGGCTGTAAGCCTTGCTGATTCCGGTTGTGTGGAGGTTACGCCCGACTGGGACACAGACATAATAGGCGTATACACAGATGTGCGCGTTGTTACGGATAAGGGCGAGGGGCGCGCTGTTGTTGCTAGGACACACAGCAATGTTGTGTACAAAGAGGCCAATGGCAGGGCAATATTCGGTGATGGGTTTTCGAGGGAGAAGATTCTTGATGAGTCAAAGGATACTATAAGCAGGTATTCTTTAAGTGATATAGTGAACTTTTCGCTGGAAGCTGATTCAGGGGATTTGGAATTTCTAAAGGAAGCCATAAGGCTTAACAGAAGGCTCTGTGATTACGGGCTTTCAGAAAAATCGAAAAGCCCGGGTTTTGGCAGGAGCATGCTCAAAAGAATGGCTGATATACCTTTAAAAAAGGCCAAGGCCATGACCTGTGCCGCATCTGAGGCGCGTATGGAAGGTACAGGACTTGAGGCTATGAGCTGCGCTACAAGCGGCAACGCCGGTATAGCTGTGTGCATGCCGCTCTTAAGCCTTGCCGAGGATTATGAAAAAAGCGAACAGGACCTTCTGAGGGCTCTTGCCTGCGGGTATCTTGTGACAATAAGCTGCAAAAACAAAATAGGAAGACATTCGGCTATGTGTGCCTGTGCCGTGGCGGCCTCCCTTGGGGTGGCGGCAGGAACAGCCATGCTGTTTGGCGGCGGGCTGAAGGAAGTGGAAATGGCCGTAAATAATACAATAGTAAACGTGTTTGGAATACTTTGCGACGGAGCGAGGACTGCATGCGCACTTAAGCTTTCAACAGCAGCGGAATGTGCCATGGACGGAGCTTTTATGGCGCTTGACGGTGTTGAGGTTAATAAAAACGAGGGAGTCTGCGCAGAAACGGCGGACAGGAGCATGGAGTTTATGGGTAAGTTTGCCAGAACGGGAATGGCGGAAAGCGATTTAATGCTTTGCCGTGCATTGTATGAAAAACACTTTTGATTCAGGAGGGTAAAAAATGGATATCAGCGTATTTGAAGTAATAGGCCCTGTTATGGTCGGGCCTTCAAGCTCAGGTACGGCGGGAATGGCAAGGCTCGGCTGGGCTGCCGGAAAGTTCCTTGACGAACCGTTAAAGAGCATAGATTTGAAATTTCACCCAAGGAATGACGGTTATGCCGGCTTAAGAAGCCATCTGGCCCTTATAGGCGGCGCTATGGGTATGAGGGAATATGACCCGGAGCTTAAAAATGCAATGAAAATAGCTGAAGAAAAGGGCATTAAGCTTTCAGCGAGCAAATTTAAGCCGCCGCTTCCCGAAAGCGGGCTGACTGTCCGCCTTTCAATGGAGCAGGTATCCGGCAAAAGATGTGATATAACGGGTGTTTCTGTCGGCGGCGGGAGCATATCAATAATAGGCATAGATGACTTTGATGTGGAGCTTGCAAGCACTGAAAAACACCTTTTTGTCTGGGCGGACAGAGATGTCTCTGAAAGCCTGTCCAAAATTTTGCCGAAGGGCACAGCAATAAAAAAAGACTGCAAAAACGGCAGATACTTAATTTATATGGGTGTTCCGCTTAAAATGGACGAGTCGGCTGCCGATGAGATAAAAAAAATATCGGGAGTTTCAAAGACGCTTTTTACAGAGCCTTTCCTGTCATTTGGATTTGTGCCTCATGAGCCGCTTTTCAGGACATTTGAGGAGCTTATGAAACTCTCTGAGAAAACCGGAAAGACTGTTCCGGAGCTTGCAATAGACTACGAGATGGGCCGTTCCGGCAGAAGCCGTGATGAAATATGGGACCAGATGAAACAGAATCTTGAGTATATGAGAGAGACTGTAAATACAGGCCTTACAGATGATATACATACACTTTTCGGCTTTGGCACCGGCTGTGACGGAAAGAAAATGATGAAGGCTATTGCCGACGGTAAAATACTCGGCGGCTCAACACTTGGAAGGGCCATAGCCAAGGCCCTTGCCACAATGGAGATGGACTGCTCAATGAACCGTGTTGTGGCGGCGCCTACAGGCGGCTCCTGCGGTATTGTGCCCGGGTGCATACTCACTGTGCAGGAGGACAGGCACTGCACTGACGAGGAGCTTATTAATTCGCTGTTTGTGGCCGCAGCTGCGGGAGTCTGCATGTATTACCATAACGCCAGCTTTTCAGGCATGGGCGGCGGCTGTCAGGGTGAAATCGGCGTTTCGTCGGCTATAGCCGCGGCGGCGCTGGCTTACCTTGGCGGCGGAGATACAAAGACAATCTGCCACGCCATGGCGCTTTCAATGAAAAACATACTCGGTCTTATATGCGACAGGATAGGCGGCTCGTCTGAAATACCATGTATAAGAAGAAACGGCATAGGGGTGGCCAACGCGTTTTCCGGCTGTGACATGGCCCTTGCCGGTATAGAGAGCTATGTAAGCCCTGACGAGGTTATAAAAGCCCTGTGCAACACCCAGAAGCTTCTGCCTCCGCAGCTCAGGGGAGGATACGGCGGACTCGGCTGTACTGTTGAGGCTAAACTTGCCAGAGAAATTGAAAAGAAGGTAAACAGAGACCTTACTCTCCCGGAAAAAGGGGAATAAATATATTGTTTGATAAGGGGGAACCAGAATGAAAAGATTAAGTTTTGCGGTTATAGGCGCCGGCGCAGGCGGAACGCTGATGTCCATAATTTTGAAGGAAAAGGGATATACAGTAAAGCTTATGGATAAGGACGCCAAAAAGGTTGAGGCCCTCAATGGCCTTGAGTTTCTGAAGGCCACAGGAAAGACTGAGGCACAGGCAAAGCCTGACCTGATAACAGCTGACGCGGCAGAATGTGTAAAAGACGCCGATTTTATTATGGTATGCACAACAACAGACGCGCACAATGATGTGGCGGAGGCTATAGCGGCCTCAATTACTGACAGCCAGACAATTATACTCAACCCGGGACATACGGGCGGTGTGCTTAACTTCCGCAAGGCGCTTGACCGCTCAGGCTCAGCGGCAAAGCCTGTGATATGCGAAGCTTCGGATTTGATGTTTGCCTGCCGTACTATGGAAACAGGACACACATTCCATTCGGGCATAAAGGCTAAGGTAAAGCTTGCCTCAATTCCTGCGAAAAACGCGGCGGTTGTTGCTGAGGCTCTTAAGGATATTTTCCCATGCTTTGTTCCGGCGGAAAATGTGCTTGAAACCGGCTTTGGCGGAGGCGGAGGAATGCTCCATTCAATACCATGCGTTATGAATGCCAATAAGGTTGAGCTTAAACAGCCTTTTGATTACTACATAGAGGGCCTTACACCGGGAATATGCCGGATAATAGACGAGGCCGATAGGGAAAGGGTGGCTGTGTGCGCTGCTCTTGGCATAAATGCAGAACCTCTGCTTCCTCACCTTAAGTCTATGTATGGTCTTGAGCCGGATAACCTGTACGATGCCATACAGTCCTGTGTGCCTTATAAAGGCATAAAATCGCCGGCAGACACAAACCACAGATTCTTCCAGGAGGATACACTCTGTGACCTTGTGCCAACATCATCAATAGGAAAGCTTCTGGGTGTGCCTACACCGGCTATTGACGCTGTTATACTGCTTGAAAGCTTAATGCTTGGCAGAGATTTTGCCTCGGACGGGCGCACGGCTGAAAAGCTTGGACTTGCTGGAAAAACTAAAGAAGAAATACTTGAAATGGTTAAATAAGAAACTTATTCTGATGGCAGGGCGGGTGTCAACCGGCCCGCTTTGCCGATTTAAAGCTGTGTTAAAGCTGAAAAGGATTCCAAAACAAAAAAGCGGCTTAAAGCCGCTCATATAACATTTTTATTTATAATCAATTCAGAATAATGTTCTATCACATTATAAAAACCGCGGATATCGTCTTTGGAGCAGGTTTTTAACAGCTGCTCTATTATTTTTGGGGTCATGTACAAATCCCTTTTGAAGTATGTATCCTTTATATCAATGCCCTTCTGAGTTGGATAAAGAAAATAAACCTTTGAGTCTTTTTCACTTTTAATACGGTATATAAGCTGCTTTTCCTCAAGCTTTTTTATTATCTGGGATATGGCGCCCTTTGTCTTGCACCACATTTTTGAAAGCTCTGTGCCGGTTATACCGGGTGTTTCGGTTATGCTTATAAGTATGCTCATTTCTATAGGCGTCACCTTTTTGTCCAGCCCTATATCTATAGGGGTTGACATCTGGCTGTAAAAAAGTATAACAAAGGCCGAAAGCGCGCCGGTTCGGTGGTTTACGTCATTTAGCAGGCCGCTTTCACAGCAGTCTGCCGCATGTATGTCTGTAGTTTTCTCATTTTCGGTTTTCAATTCAGCTGTCACACGCCTTTGCAGAATAAAAGATATAGTATAGATTCTATACAATTATATTAACATATTTATGTACACATGGTCAACTGTAAAAAGGGTTTAACGGGTCACACCGGCCTTAAACCTTGTATATTTTAGGAGGAATTTTAAATGATTGTGCCAGTAGCCAGAAAACAGCTTTATGAGTCTGTATATATGCAGATGATAGATTTTATAGAAAAAGGTATATGGAAAGAGGGAGAACGAATACCCGGTGAGGTTTATCTTGCCGAGCAGTTTAATGTAAGCCGCAATTCCCTGAGAACAGCGGTTAAGGTGCTCCACTCATCTGAGATACTAGTGTCAAAGCCCGGAATAGGCACTTTTGTGGCTGGGGACGCTTCAAAAAAAATAAAAAACAGCCGACTTATGAGCATGATGCAGGATGAGGAGTATGCCAAAGAGGTTGTGGAGGTGCGTACAATACTGGACAAGGAAACGGCATACCAGGCGGCGGTTAAATGCGGCCCCGACGATGTAAAAAAGCTGGAACACTGTATTGACAGCTTAAGCGAGGCCGTGGAGCAGGGCGATGTTGAGAAAGTAATATACTGGGGAAGCCAGTTTCATATTCAGATTGTGGAGATAACCGGAAACCAGATAATGCTCAGCATTTATAAATCGCTTAAGTCAAACCTTGACCATGACCGACAGTGGTATCTTAACATGAACGGGCTAAAGGAAGTTTATGATAAATTTATCGCTCATGACAGAAGGATAATAGATGCCTTCAGGCAGAACGACGGTGAGCTTGCAAGAAGGCTTATGGTGGAGCATATGGAAATAAGGCTGAAAGGCATAGAGGACGCTGCGAGGGTAAGGCAGAGCATGTAAAAAGCCTGCCCATTAATCTGTAAGGGCAGGCTGTATATGTCAGCTGTCAAGCATTATGCGCAGTATCTCGGTGTCGGTGTCCTTCATGCCCATTCGGCCGAGCCTTCCGGCTGACTGTATTGTCTTGTCAACTGAGCCTTTTATTATGCCGTCGCCTGAGTTAAACGCCCTGTTTTCCATAGCCATGTGAAGTCCCATAATTGCCGAGTCAACACATGAGGCTATTTTGGCCGCACATGAGGCTTTTGCTCCGTCGCAGACTATTCCGGATACGTTTCCGAGAGTGTTTGTGATTGTCCTTGACACCACATCAAAATCGCCTGTGGCGAGATACGCTATGGCGGCTCCGCTTCCGCAGGCGGCACATACGGCTCCGCAGTAGGCGCTCAGACGGCCAAGGTATTTTTTCTGGTAGAGGGATATAAGGTTGCTGAGTGCCAGAGCCCTGTATTTTTTATCTTCAGAGACATTAAGGTGCTCAGCGTAAACAAGCACAGGCATACACGCTGTTATGCCCTGATTTCCGCTGCCGCAGTTGATAACAACCGGAAGCGGGCAGCCGCCCATTCTGGCATCGCTGCCTGCGGCTGACATGGCCTTTGCTTTGGCTTCAACGGTATCGCCTGAGTATTTAAGTATTGTTGAGCCCACGCCCATGCCGTAGGAACCTGAGATTCCCTCCTCCGATATGGCTGTGTTAAGCTGTGCCTGACGGAAAAGAACGTCTTTTATTTCGCTTATATCAACTTCCTCAACAAACTCGTATATTTCTGAAAGAGTGAGGAAACCGTAATCATCGTCCTGACAGATATCTGCGCCTGCTTCCTTTTTAAAAACGGCGGTGCCATTTTTTTCTATACGCACTATATTGGTATGGCTGTCCTTAATCTCCACAAGGACGCTGTCGTTACCTTTGTATAAAACGGCTTCTATCTGGAGAGGAGGAGCGTTTTCTATAAGTTCAACTGTGCAGGCGCCATTCTTTAAAAGCTCTCCCGCCATGTCAATGTCTTTTTCAGTGACACTGCTCAGTGTCTCAAGCATTAAATCTGCCTTTCCGCCGGTGATGCCTAAAAGGGCGGCAAATTCTATTCCGTGTCTGCCGCCGCTGTTTGGTACTGTAACAGATTTGGCGTTTTTAATTATATTGCCGCTGCAACGCATAACTGTACGGTCCGGTATGGCGCCCAGAACCTCACGGGCTTTGGCCGCGGCGAATGCTATGGCTATGGGCTCTGTACAGCCTAGAGCGGGTATAAGCTCTTTTTTGAGCAGATTTATATATTTTAACTGGTTTTCTTTATGCAATTATAAGCCCTCCATATTAGTTTATGTATTAAATAATTTAGATTCTAAACTAATTAGAATTTACCATATTTATGCCTGTGTGTCAATTGGATATTTGATATTTTCAATAAAAAAACAGCAGTTATTTATGGTCTATGATAATTTTTATGTCTTGTCAATTTGGGCTAATTTATTGAATAAAAATATGAAAAATGATACTATATTTATAATTATGGAAGGTATTGGAAAGGGGAATCGGAAATGATTATTCCGGTACAGAAAAACAGGGTTTTTGAGACAGTTTATGAGCAGATGATAAAGCTGATAGAGGACGGTGTCTGGAAGGAAGGCGAAAGGATTCCGGGAGAGATAGAGCTGGCCAATAATTTTAATGTCAGCCGTAATTCGCTGAGGACAGCAATAAAGGTACTCCATACATCGGAGATTCTGGAGTCCAAACCGGGCCTTGGTACTTTTGTAGCTCCGGAGGCCGTAAAGAAAATAAGCAATAACAGGCTTCTGGAAATGATTCAGGACGAAAGTCATTCTGATGAAATTCTTGAAGTAAGGTATATAATTGAAAAGGAAACAGCTCATTCCGCCGCAGTAAAGAGGACAGACGAGGATATTGCCTCCCTTGAGGAATGTATAAACAATCTTAAGGAGGCAGTGTCAGACAAAGATGTTGAAAACATTGTGTTCTGGGGCAGTGAGTTCCACTCGAGAATAATAAAATGTGCCGGCAACAGGCTTATATCCGGCATTTACGAATCTTTAAGGCCTAATATGTACGCAGAAAAGCGTGAGACAATAGAGCTTAACAGTATAGATAAGATATATGCCGACTATATTAAGCGCGATGAAGCAATAATTGAGGCTATAAAAAACAAAGATGGAAAGCTTGCTGAAAAGCTTATGAAAGAACATTTGATAAATAGGAATAAGTATAACTGAAACAGTATTGCAAATTGGTACTGTGTCGTTCAGCAAGCATTCAATACTGAAAAATATTTGACCGCAGGGGTTTTGCCTGCGGTTATTTTATTTGATTTTATTAAATAGTTTTAATTTACACAACGCAAAAATTTAATAGTTATTTTTTTACTAACAACTGAACCGCATAATATGTTTACAAGTTGCGCCACCGCGGATTAAATTTGGGGGTTTTTGGCATGGCTGGATAAATAACCGCAAACATATCGGGTTTTGCCTATATATATAAACAAATATAAGCGATTCAGTAATATTTATTTATGTATGTCATGGCTGTTTAAGTCTGTCTCAATAATGCAAAATTAAGTTTTTTTATTACTGTTGAATGTATTGTCGGTATTTTACAGTTCAGAAGCAGAAAAAATTACATCATTTTTAATCTTTCATGCAAAATTACCATAAATTTTTGTTTTGTTTATTTTTTTATTACTTGCAACAACTGATAAATATTACAGTAAATATTGGGTAAACAGACATAAAAACTGCGTAAATATACCAATAGAAGGCTGTAAAAAGCCTTAAAATGTCAAGTTGTTAACAAGTTTGGATATATTTGAGCAAAAAAATAAATAAAAAAATGATAACGGGGTTTTGGGGGTGGTAAAGTTGTTAACAACTTGTATTTTTTGCGCAGTTATAAGTTATTATGGGTTTGTACGGAGAGGCCGTACAAATTTTCTTCAAATATCTTAGGGGGTATGAAAAATGAAAAGATTTTTAGGAGTAGTGTTAGCTGCTACTATGGCGCTTTCACTTGCAGCCTGCGGTTCATCAGGCTCATCAGGCGCGGCTAAGTCGGGTTCATCAGCGGCAGGGTCTGCTGCGGCTTCATCAGAGGCTTCCGCTTCATCAGGAGCGGCAGACGGAGATGTAATTGAAATGAAGCTTGCAAACCCTAATCCTGTAGGCGATGTAAAAGACCTCGCTTCAATCAAGTTTTCTGAGCTTGCTGCAGAAAAGACAAACGGCAGGGTACAGATTAAGGTTTACTCAGGCGGACAGCTTGGCGATGCCAGGGATACAATTGAGGGCCTTGGTCTTGGCACAAACGAGATTGTATGCGAAAGCCTTGGAACACTTGATGCGTATACATCTCTTGCCAATATCGATGCTATACCTTATATGTACAGGGACTATGACCACTACGCTAAAGTAATGCTCGGCGGAGAGCTTGGCAAGGAAATACTTGAAAAGGTAGGCGAGGAAGGCAACTTCAAGCTTCTCGGCGGTATGTACAGGGGCGCAAGGGAATGTACAACAAAGAAAAAATTTACAACACCTGAGGAATTAAAGGGATTAAAGATAAGGGTTCCTAACCAGCAGGTTTATATCGATGCATGGAACGTGCTTGGAGCATCTCCTACACCGCTTGCCCTTACAGAGACATTCACAGCTCTTCAGCAGAACACTGTTGAGGCTCAGGAAAACGCTACAATCGAAAGCTACGGCTTTGGTTTCTATGATGTATGCGATTACCTTGTAAAGACAAACCATGTTTATTCAACAGACCTTTTCATATTTAACAGAGATTATTTCAACAACCTTCCAGAGGACATTCAGCAGGCTCTTATAGAGGCGGCTGACGAGGCTTCAGCTTACAGAACAGAGCTTTCTCTTGACAAAGAAGCTGAGTATGAGCAGATGTTCAAAGACAAAGGCGTAGAGATTGTTGAAATTGACACTCAGCCTTTTGCTGACAAGTTTGACGGATTCACAGAGGAGTATTTCCCTGAGCTTGTTGACTGGGCAAACCAGATTGCAGCTGTTGAGTAATTAATAAGTCAGGCAGAAAAGAGGGAGTTGTAAAATTCCCTCTTTTATTAAAAGTTTAAATATCAGGGAAATGGAGGAAACATAATGCTTAAAAAGTATTCTGCGTTTTTGAATGTACTGGATTATGTATGCCGCAAGGTAATAGGCATAATGATGGTGCTTATGGTTGCAATCATGTGCTATCAGGTAATTTTAAGATACGTTTTCCATAATTCAAATATCTGGAGCGAGGAAGTAACAAGATATCTTTTTGTATATGTCAGCCTTTTGGGCTCGTTTATAGCGGTAAGAAGGAACTGCCATCTCAAGGTTGATTTTTTTGTTAACCTGCTTAAAGGGAATGTTAAAAAGTATTTTACTATAATAACAAACATAGCCGTAATAATATTTATTATCTATCTTATACCGTTATCATACAATCTCTGCCTCAGCACAATGAAAAATATTTCGCCGGGGCTTAAAATGCCTATGGGATACGCTTACGCCGCAATTCCAATAGGCGCGGTTTTAATGCTCCTTGGCATGATTGAGCAGCTTTTAATCAAAATATTCGATAAGGAGGAAAAAACAGTATGAATGTAGGCGCACTTCTTATAATACTGCTTCTTGTACTGGCTATAATGGGTATACCTATCTGCTTTGCGCTTGGAATAGCTACCCTTGCGGCTCTTGTAATAGGCGGAATGCCTGTTGTTGTACTTGCACAAAAGACATTTACCGGCATGGACTCAGTAGCTCTCCTTGCCATTCCGTTTTTCATGCTTGCCGGTAACCTCATGAGCGGAAGCATTAACAAGAAAATCATCGCTTTTTCAAATGCCATACTCGGTTGGCTCAGCGGAAGCCTTGCAGCTATAACTGTTATAGCATCGGCTGTATTCGCCGCGATATCCGGTTCGGGTGTTGCCACAGTATCTGCCATAGGCGGAAACATGATACCTGCTATGAAAAAGGACGGTTATCCGGGAGGGTTTGCCGCAGCTATATCTTCTGTAGCATCAATTCTCGGACCTATCATACCTCCTTCAATATTCCTTATTGTTTACGGTAATGCAACAGAGACATCTATAGGCGAATTATTTATGGGCGCTGTTTTCCCTGGAGTTGGCCTTGCGGTTGTTTTAATGATTTATTCTCTCCTGTATGCCAAAAAGCATAAGCTTCCGGCACATGAAAAAACTCCGGCAAAAGAGATAATGAAGATAACACTTGACAGTGCATGGGCGCTCTTTATGCCAGTGCTTGTACTGGGTGGAATTTTCCTTGGAATATTCACCGCTACAGAGGCGGCGGCCGTTACATGCGCATACGCTCTTTTTGTAGGGCTTTTTGTTTACAGGGAGCTTAAACCTGCAAAGCTTATAGACCTGTTTGCAGAAGCCGGAGTTACAACAGCTACCATACTTATACTTGTTGGCTTTTCAAAGGTTTCAAGCTGGGTTGTTGTATCAAGCGACCTGCCTGCTGCGATACTCAACACATTCCTCAGCATTTCGGAAAGCAAAATAGTTATACTTCTTCTTATAAACATACTTCTTCTTATTGTCGGCATGCTTATGGAGGCAAACGCCGCTATAGTAATGCTTACACCGCTTCTTCTTCCGCTTATAAACCAGCTTGGGGTTTCTACGGTTCAGTTTGGTGTAGTTATGGCGCTTAACCTTTGTATAGGCCTTGTAACACCGCCGGTAGGGACATGTATACTTCTTGGAAACACAATATCGGGTGAAAAGCTTGAGGATACGCTTATTGCGGCACTGCCAATGATAGGCCTCAGCATAATCTGGCTTATGATTGTTACATATGTACCGGCGTTTACAACATGGCTTCCAAGCGTACTGAAGTAACAAAACCTGGGAGGCGTAATAAATTATGAAAATACCAAAAGTAATTTTAGCAAAGCAGCATTACAAATACCATCCACAAGTTGAAAACCCGCGGGAAGAAGTGTCACGGCAGTTGCGCGAGTTTGGGCTGAAGGATAAAATAAAGCCTGGTATGAGAATTGCCATAACAGCCGGAAGCAGGGGAGTGCACGGCATGGTTGATGTGATTGCACAGGTGGTTCAGGAAGTAAAGGACTGCGGCGGTGAACCGTTTATATTCCCTTCAATGGGCAGCCACGGCGGGGCTACGGCCGAGGGACAGCTTGAAATGCTGCGTGGCCTTGGTTATACAGAAGATGTCATAAAGTGCCCTGTACTTTCAAGCATGGAAACGGAAGTTATAGGTGAGACTGAACTTGGCACGCCGGTTTTTGTGGATAAAAACGCTCTGTCGGCAGACGGCGTTATAGTTGTAAACAGGATTAAAAAACACACCGAGCATAACAATAAGACTGAAAGCGGTCTGCTTAAAATGATGACCATAGGCATGGGCAAAAGGGATATGGCTTCGTATGTCCACTCAAGGGGCGTATGGGGGCTTACAAATATAATACCGGCAAACGGAAAATTTGTGGCAAACAGCCCTGAGGTAAATGTAATCTGCGGTGTGGCCCTTATAGAAAACCAGAGTGACAAGCTTGGGTATCTTGAGGTTGTGGACGCAAAGGAGATACCTGAAAGGGAGGTTGAGCTCTTTAAGCTTGCCGACAGGCTCTACCCGTTCCTTCCGTTTGATACCTGTGATTTTCTTGTTATACGCCGCGGCGGAAAGAATATAAGCGGCACCGGCATGGACTGCAATATGATAGGGCGTTTTGGGGTGTGGGGGCTTTTTGAGCCGGAAAAATTTTATGCTTCCGGCATGGACTTCGGCTCACCTCTTATAGAAAAGATAGCTCTGTTGGATTTAACTGAACAAAGCCACGGAAACGCCATAGGGGTTGGACAGGCGGATATTATTACCAGAAGGTATTTTGATAAGATTGATTTTAAGGTTACATACACTAACGGTGTTACAACCACATTCCTTGATAAAATTAAAATACCGTATGTCGCTGAAACTGACCTTCAGGCAGTGCAGACAGGACTTAACTGCCTTAACGGACTTATGAAGATTGAGGGCCGCAAGGATGAGGATACAGTTAAATTCTGTATAATAGACAGCACGCTCCACGAGGGAAAATTCCTTGTGTCAAAGGGCCTTTATGAGGAGCTTAAAAAGAGAGACGATATAGAGTTTGAAGGCGGTTTTGAGGACGTAATATTTGATGAGAGCGGGGCTTTGTTGAGTAATCCTCTTTAAAAAGGAGGCCCTTTAGTTTATGGAAGAAGTCCCAATTACAAAGCAGGAACGATATGAGATTATTATGGACAGCGTTATACAGCTTATAACCGAAGGAAAGGTTAAGGAGGACTCAAAGCTGTATTCTGAAAACCAGCTTGCCAAAAAGCTTGGGGTGTCAAGAGCGCATGTGCGGGAGGTATACAGTGCCCTGAGCATATTTGGGGTGCTGGAAAGCCGCCAGGGCGAAGGTACGTTCCTCAAAAAAATCAACAGCTCAATGGCCTACAAAATGCTTTTTATTATGCTTTTTCAGGGTTCGGTCAATGTTGACCAGATAATGGATATAAGGCGTATAGTTGAGGTCGGCGTAGCCGAAAAGGCGGCGCTTAACAGAACCGAAAGGGATGTAAGGGACTTGAGCGAGTGCATAGAGCGCATGGAAAACTGCGACGACGGCGAAACGCTTTCCATACTGGATAATGAGCTTCATTCCATTATAGGCCGCTCCTGCGGAAACCCTATGCTTGTGGGCCTTTCAAATATTATTGCCGGTGTTGTGATTGAGGCTATAAGGGAGCACTGGAACTATATAATATTTGAGAGGAACAGAGATATTAAGCGTCTTACATTTGAACAGCATAAGGAGCTTGTTGAGTCGATTATAAATAAAAAGCCGTATATCGCCAAGGTAGTGGCTCAGGAGCACCTTGAGTTTGTTGCTGAAAGCCTGAGGCGCTACAGGCAGAAGGAAAAAACCACGTTGAAAAATATACAGGGAGTGAAAAAATGAAAAAAATAGCTATTATCAATACAAACCCTCTTACTTATGATATGCTGAACACTCTTTTTGCAAAGGAAATACCAGAAGCCGAGGTTTTTAACATACTTGACGACAGCCTTCTGCCTCAGGCGAGGAAAACCGGAGTTACTGAGGATATACTTGAAAAAATGCGCATGTACATAAAATGCGCGGAAATAACCGGTGCAGACATCATACTCAACCAGTGCTCGTCTGTATCAGCCGCTGTGGATATACTTAAAGATGAGGTCAGTGTGCCGTACATAAAGATAGACGGACCTATGGCCGAAAAGGCTGTAAGCCTTGGAAAAAATATAACTGTTCTGGCCACAGTTGAGTCTACACTTGAGCCGAGCCTGAGGCTTATTGAGAGCACGGCGGAAAGGCTCAACAGGAAAATAAACGCTAAAACCGTACTTGTAAAGGGCGCTATAGATATGCTGAGTGAGCCTGACGGCGAAAAAAAGCATAACGCCCTTATACTTGAGGAGATAGAAAAGCAGTCTCCGGACTGTGATGTGATAGTGCTGGCACAGGCCAGCATGCACAGGATAATGGATAACCTTAAAGAAACTCCTGTGCCTGTGCTTTCAAGCCCGGCAACAGCGGTAGCTGAAATTAAGCGTATGCTTAACTGCTGAGGTTTTTTGACAAAGCCTTTTAAAATTTTTTTCATATAACCCTTTTATGGCTCGCGGGATATTTCCTGCGGGCCTTAAATATTATATACAGAAGAATAATATTCAGGTGATATTGTTGGGCAATACTCTTAAAACAGCGGCGCTTTACTGCCGCCTTTCAAAGGAGGACGCCGATAAACCGGACGGCTGCTCGCTTAGCCAAAGCCTTGTAAACCAGAGGGAAATGCTCCTCCAGTATGCTGAAAAAAACGGCATTGAAGTCTTTGATTTTTATATAGACGACGACTTTTCGGGTACAAGCACAAAAAGGCCTGCCTTCAGACAGCTTATTGATGACGCCTGTGAGGGACGGTTTAATATTGTGCTCTGCAAAAGCCAGTCGAGGTTTACCAGAGACATAGAAACGGCGGAAAAATACCTTAACCGTGTTTTTCCATCTCTTGGTATAAGGTTTATAGGCGTTGTGGACAATGTAGACACCGGCGTAGAAGGCGGAAAAAAGGCAAGACAGATAAACGCTCTGGTAAATGAGTGGTATGTGGAGGATTTGTCGGAAAATATAAAAAGCGTGTTCAAAAGCAAAATGGCCAGAGGCGATTTTATAGGCTCATTTGCCCCTTATGGCTACAAAAAGTCTAAAACAGACCATAACCGCCTTGAGGTTGACTCTGAGGCGGCGGAGGTGGTGAGAGAAATATTTTCGCTCTGTGTTGACGGTATGGGGGTAAATAAAATATGCTCGGTACTTGACAGACGTGGAGTGCCGACACCTTCAGAATACAAAAGCAGTATGGGCATGATGTTTTGCTGTAGAGGTGGAAAATGCTGGGCCCCTTCCACTGTAAAAAGGATACTCACCAATGAGGTTTATACAGGCGCCGTTGTGCAGGGAATGGAAAGAAAGGAGAGCTTTAAGAGCGCAAGAAGGGTGCGTATGCCAAAGGAGTGCTGGATAAGAGTAAAAAACTGCCATGAGCCTGTGATAAGCGAAGAAATATTTGCACTTGCGCAAAATGCCCTTAAAATCCGCAGAAGACAACCGGCAGAAAATTCAGGCATGAGCCAATATAGGCTTTCCGGCTTAATATTGTGCAAATACTGCGGATCGGCCATGGTAAGGAGCGGGGCGCGAAAGAACGGTGAAAACTACCTGCGCTGCGGACTTTCGACAAAATCGCACAGGACAGCCTGCGATGGGGCAGGTATTAAATTAAGAGATGTTGAAAACGCCGTAAATGATGAAATCAGCGGTTTGTTAAAGGTCCTTCAAAAAAGTTGCAGCTTTAAGTATAAACTGCTTTTGGCTGCAAAAGATGCTGAGGGCTGCCGGAGGGATAAATATTTTAATGACATTGAAAAGCTTGAAAGAAAAAGGCGCTCGGCTGTATTGGCGCTTAAAAAGTGCTTGGAGGATACGGCCTTAAAAGGCGTAGGGAAAGCTTTGTTTGAGGAGCTTAAAAACGAGCTGGTTTCAGAAATACATAGGCTTGAACAGCAGAAGGCGGATATTTCAGAGAGCATTGAAAAACTTGAAAGGGTGTCAGAAGGAGAAATATGCAGCATGCTTAATCCTTATTCTTTTTCGGCCGCGGAAATACATTTGCTTGTTTCCTCCATTGAAGTGGAAGGCCATGGCAAAGGCGTAAGAAAAGTATTTATAAACTGGAACTTCTAAGCCTTTTCGCTTTAAAAGCACGCTACATGTGTACCGTGGCCGTTGTCATCGTATGGTGTGTCGATACCATTTATAAAATCCTTAAATGCCGTTATGCGGTTTTCAGGAAAGGTAAAGTCGGCCATAGGGCAGATGCCTGTATCCAGAACGGCTATGCCTATGCCGCGGCCCGTAATGCCGGCGGGAGGGTAAGCCCTGATTATTTCTCTTACTCTGTCCATGATATAGACTCCAAATCTATTTTATCTATAATATCTTATGGAATATACACGTTTTTGTGAAAGGCGTGTACACTGGAAAATCAAATTATTTTTAAAAGTTTGAAAATAACAGTAAAACGGTACAGGCTGACGGCATATATTTAGTCTTGTAAAAAGATTAAATTATGGAGGAAGTAAATTATGAATGGTTTTGGAGGAAACGGCTTTTTATGGATTATCATTCTTATCGTTCTTTTAGGAGGTAACGGCTGCGGCTGTGGCTGCGGAAGCGTAGGCGGTGCAAACACGGATAACGACTGCTCATGGATTCTCATACTTATTCTCCTGCTTTGCTGCTGCGGCAACAACGGCATCGGCAACAACGGCTGCAATATGTGCGAGGCGTAATTAACAGGGCATAATGTAAGGCTGTGCAAAAAACGGGCGCGGATTTTTTTCCGCGCCTTTTTTTATTGTCGCAGGCTAAGACAGAGGAAAAAAGCTTTATAGGCTGTTGTTTTAAAAACCGTATAGGTATTTTCGGGTGCTTGGTTTTTTGATGAAAGCTTTGTGTCGCATTCCTTTGGTATATGCTTAAATGTTTCTCTATAAGGAATAAAAAAGAGCCGCTGGAAAATATTTTCCATGGCTCTTGGTTTTTTGCTGTAAAATACTTTGCTGAAGGTTTTGGAAAGTTCTTTTATAGTTTACTCCTCGGGGAAGTTTTCGGAATCTTCTTCGGAATTTACTGTTTCTTCAGGTCCTTCAATAACCCTTGCTGATGTCAGGTAATACGTACAGTCGCCGGTGGGGCCTGTAATTTCCGGAGTACTGTAGGACGATATCTGCCTCTGAGCGTTTTTGAGCATTGAAAGCTCGCCCATTAGGGCGGCATTTTTTTCCTGCTCGGCCTTAATAGCCGCATTGAGGCTTAAAATTGTGTCAGATGTGGATTTTTGGAGCTGATTGAGCCTTAATGAAAGGCTTGCTATTGTCCTGTCCTTTTCTGCCATGGCCTTTTTGTATATCTCACCGGAATTGTCGGATACCGTACCCTTTTTTTGTACGGACTTTTCTGTACTGTCAGATGGGAATATAATTGTGCCATCCAGCAGGCACAGGGCGTCACAGCATGGGCTTTGGGATAAAAGCGGCTCAAAAAATGGCATTTTGGCGGGGCCTGCAAGCTCAAGGCTTTCGGCCGGTGAAAAGCTGAGCTTGCCGGATTCACCGCTCCTGAAAAATACCTTCCCGCTTTCGCAGGACACGTATGTCCTTACAGAGCCGGCATAGGGGAATATAAAAGTATTCTGCGCTGAGGCGGTCTTAATGAGCGAAATGCCCTTCGACGCGCCGGACTGGTCAATTGTTTTGTAGACAAGCTCAAAGCCCGTTCCGCTCCTTACAAGTATGCAGGCATGGGTTATGCCGTTTACCCGGCAGAAAGATGTGTCGCATACGCTTTCGGCGTTCCTGTAAAGCTCAAATGTCTTTTCTGCTCCGGCACTGTAGAGACACAGCCGTGAGTCTCTGGCAAATACTATGTAGCTCTCATCGCCAAGGAATATACAGCGGCAGGAGGATATATTGTCGCTTTCAAAAAGTGCCTTCTGCCTGCTGAGGCTGTGAATAAACCCGTTGGGGGCCGAGTAAAGCACAGTGTTTTTATCCGGCCGGTACACAAACACTGTTCCTGTGGAAACATTCAGTACGTTTTCGTCAAGTCGTGGGCGCAGTATGCCGCCTGGTGTCAGCTTGAGGGCCGCACCGGTATTTGCCGATGTCCTGAAAAATATCAGAAAGCCGTCCTTTTGCGGGCAGATATTAAAGCCCGGGTACACACCGTTTTGCATAACCATTGGGTCTGACGGTACGTTGTTTTTTGCGTAAGCAAGATACAGGGCATTCTGCCGGCAGAATATAAAGGCTTTCCTGCCGCTGAGAGAAATTGCCGCCTGTGTAATCATATCAATCACCTGTTCCGGTTTTTTTGCTTTCAGTTATATAATATTAGAAAAAACCGGTTAAAATTACCCAATAGCGAAATAAGCTTTGCCGCTTTAGATTCTGAATTTGAAATTTGAAGATATTTTACAAGCTTTTTTTCAGGCTTTAGTATAAAATAATCTGTATGCAGGGAGATGAATATATGATAAAAGAAACACGTACAGTCTGCTTTGACGAGCGGCTCAAAATTGAGGCCTACCGGTTTGAGGGTATGGCAAAGCCGTTTCCGAACCACTTTCACGAGCACTATGTAATTGGTTTTATGGAATCCGGCAAAAGACATATGAACTGCCGCAACAGGCAGTATATTGTTAAAAATGGCGACATACTTATTTTTAACCCGGGGGATAACCATGCCTGCCAGCAGGACAGCGGGGGATTTATGGATTACAGGGGGCTTAATATACCACAGGATATAATGGCGGCCGCAGCCCTTGAGATAACAGGCAGAAAAGGTCTGCCAAGGTTTTTGAAGAATGTAATAACCGACAGTGAGGCCGGGTTTAACCTTTATAATCTGCACAGGCTTATAATGGAAGGTTCCGGCGAATTTGAGAAGGAAGAAAAATTCATACTCCTCATATCGGCACTTATAAGCAAATACGCCGAACCGTTTGATGGCTGTGTGCCGGAGTGCCAGGATGAGGTAAAGAAAACCTGTGATTTTATAGAAAAAAACTACAATGAGCGCATAAGTCTGGACGATATATGCGCTTACGCCGGAATGAGCAAATCCACGCTTCTGAGGGCATTTACCAAGACAAAAGGCATAACACCTTACAGGTATCTGGAGACTGTAAGGATAAATGAGGCGAAAAAGCTGCTTGAAGCGGGAGTGACGCCGCTTGAGGCTGCTATGCGGACAGGATTTTCTGACCAGGCGCATTTTGCCAACTTTTTCAATATGTTTACAGGCCTTGCACCGGGGGTATACAGGTCCATATTTGGGGATAAAAAAGGGGGAAACTGAATTGGAAAATAAGAACACAATTGGACACGTTGCTGCTGCGGTAACTATACTTATATGGGGCACTACATTTATTTCTACTAAGATACTGCTTATAGATTTTAAGCCTGTAGAGATTTTGTTTTACAGGTTTGTAATGGGACTTATAGCTCTTTTTATTGTCTGCCCAAAAAGGCTTGTGGTAGCCGACAAAAAGAGGGAGGTCATGTTTGCACTGGCAGGGCTTTGCGGTGTAAGTCTCTATTACCTGCTGGAGAATATAGCGCTCACATACACACTGGCTACAAATGTAGGGGTAATCATATCTGTGGCTCCGTTTTTTACAGCGGTAATCACACGCATAGTCTACAGGGATTCCGAAAAGCTGAGGGTCAACTTTTTTGTAGGCTTTTTGTCGGCTATGGCCGGTATATGCCTTATAAGCTTCGGCGGTTCAGGCATGACAATAAATCCCGTAGGGGATTTGCTCTCTGTATTTGCGGCGTTTATATGGGCGTGCTATTCGGTAATAACAAGAAAGATAAGCTCCTACGGCTACAGTACAGTGCAGTCAACAAGGCGGATTTTTATATACGGTATAATTTTTATGATTCCCGCGCTTTTTGTATCCGGCTTTGAGCTGGGGCTTGGGCGGTTTGTTAATCCGGTCTATACGTTTAATATAATATTTCTCGGTCTTGGTGCGTCTGCCATGTGCTTTGTAACATGGAATTTTGCCCTGAAGGTGCTGGGGGCTGTAAAGACAAGCGTATATATATACATGGTGCCGGTTATAACTGTTGGTGCGTCAATGCTTGTGCTGGGCGAAAGGGTAAGCGTTTACGGCGGCATAGGCATACTGCTGACAGTAGCAGGACTTCTGATATCAGAGATGAAATTCAGCTTTAAAAAGGAAGAAAAAAGCTGTGGGGCAGCGGAATAAAACAGGCCCTGAGACAGAAAAAAAGCCCTCTTTGCAGAGGGCTTTTTAATTTTATTTTTCAAGCATCTTTTCCATTATTGTGTTGCTGCGGGCTATGAATTTAGACATTTCCTCAGGTGAAAGCGCCTTCTGGCTCATCATGGCAAGGTCGTAGAGCTGCTCGCAGACAAGGTCTGAGCAGTCCTTGCTCTCCGGCTGTGCCTTAATTTCAATAAGCTTCTTTACAAGGCTGTTGTTTATGTTGAGTACAAGTGTGTACTCAGGCTTTACATCGCCGAACATTTTTAAAAGCTCAGGCTGACCTTTGTAGTTTTCCATCATCTCAAGCATACGCCTTGACCTCTCACTTATGAGCATCATGCTGGCTATATCGGCAGATTTGAGGCTTTCGGCCTTAACTGTCAAATCGCTGTTGTTGAGTGTAAGCCTGAAAAGGTTCTGCATTTCCTCAGAAAGCTTTTCGTCGTTCTGCGCGTCCTTATCCTTGAGCGTTTCTGCTATGTCGGCGTCGATTCTTGCAAACTCAGGTTTTCCGTTTGACTTGTACTCAAGGAATGATATAAAGTTTACGTCTATCCTTGACGAAAGTATGAGAGCTTCCATTGACTGCTCTCTGAGCATGTTTACATACTGTACCTGTGCTTTTTCGTCTGACACATAGAAAACCTTGTTTTCATGCTTATCTTTGTTGTCGTCAAGGTACTGTGTGAGGGTTTTGTAAACGCCGTTTGTCGTCTTATAAATAAGGGAATCCTTTATTTTGTCGTAGAATTTTTCTTCCTTCATGCAGCCGTATTTGAGGAAAAGGCTGATATCATCCCAGAATTTTTCGTATGTTTCACGGTCGTTTTTAAATATGCTGTTCAGCTTGTCAGCTACCTTCTTTACAATATAGGTGCTCATCTTGGCGGCGTAGCCGTCGTTTTGCAGGGCACTTCTTGAAACATTGAGCGGAAGGTCAGGGCAGTCCATAACACCCTTTAAGAGCAGAAGGAATTCAGGCACTATCTCCTTTATGTTGTCTGCAATATATACCTGATTTGAGTAGAGCTTTATTTCGCCCTCGAGCACGTCCACATCGCTTAAAAGCTTAGGGAAATACAGTATGCCCTTAAGATTGAACGGATAGTCCATATTGAGGTGTATCCAGAACAGAGGGTCCGCCATATCCCCAAACACGCTGTGGTAGAATTTCTTATAGTCATCGTCAGTTAAGTCCTTAGGGTTTTTGAGCCAGAGCGGTGTTGTCTCGTTTATAGGCAGAGGCTCGTCATTTTTGTCTTCGGATTCAGTGGACTCATTTGTTTCATCTAATTTATCTGCTGAATCTTCAGAAGTGTCCTTTGCGGCTTCTTCAGCCTTTTCGGCAGCTTTTTCAGCTTCGGCTTTAATTTCCTCATCTGTTTTTTCACGCTCAAAGTTAAAGAATATGTCAACCGGCATAAAAGCGCAGTATTTCCTTAATGTCTGGTACATGAGAGCGTATTCAAGAAATTCCTTTCCGTCATCGCCAATAAAGAGGGTTATTGTTGTGCCCCTTTCGGTCCTTGTGCCGTCTGTAATTTCAAACTCAATGCCTCCGTCGGATATCCATTTGGCGCTCTCCGCTCCCTCCTGATAAGAAAGAGTGTCGATTTCCACTTTGTCGGCCACCATGAAAGCGGAATAAAATCCAAGGCCGAAATGACCGATTATATCGTTTTCGTCAGATGATTTTTCGCTGTACTTTGCCATAAAGTCGCTGGCGCCGGAGAAAGCTATCTGGTTTATATATTTTTTAATCTCATCGGCTGTCATGCCTATGCCGTTGTCAGAAATTGTGATTGTTTTTGCCTTCTGGTCCACATCTACATGTATGGCGTATTTTTCACCGTCAGGCGCGCTGGCTTCTCCCATCATCACAAGCTTTTTAAATTTTGTTACCGCGTCGCAACCGTTTGATACAAGCTCCCTCACAAATATGTCCTTATCAGTGTAGAGCCATTTTTTTATAATAGGTAAGAAATTTTCACTGTTAATCGATAAATTGCCTTTTTCCTGTGCCATTTTCTCTTCCTCCTGATATAGTTTTTTCGGGTTATATACCTGTCAAGAATATTGTATCACGTGAAAAATAAAAGTCAAGAAAAAATTAGCACTCATTAAGTTTGAGTGCTAACAGAAAGGCCGCTCTTTTTCATAAGGTCTGTTACATATTCATCCCAGAGAAATTCATGTGTTTTATTCATTGAAAATTTTTTTATGGCATAGCCGGAAATCAGCGTCAGAGTGCCGCCGTCATAAATTATGTTGATAAACAGGGCAGAGGCGTTGTCGCTTATGCTCTCAAGCATATCCGTTGGGGCTGAAAGCACTATTTTCATATATTTAGGAAGCTTTGAGCCTTTTATTACATGATAAACAAAGGGACGTATCTCCTCCCATGTGCAGTATTTGCGTTCAGGAGCGTCGGTTTCATCAAAAAATTCCCGGTTTAAATCACCGGTTATCTCAAATGTGGTAAATGTGGTGCACAGAGCCTGATGCACTCCGTATTTGTCGAATATGGAGCTCTTAAAGAGCAGGCGCATAAAGTCCTTTATATTATCAACTGTCAAAGCTATCATTTATTATCACCCTTTGATATTGTAACGTTTTTTTTGTTGTATTACAACAATTTATATAGTATTATCAATGTAATAAATTTTTTTGGAGATAAAGAGACATGCTTTTTAACAGTTTAAATTTTATTATATTTTTTATTATCACAGTCTGCCTATATTATTTCCTGCCGTATAAGCCGGGTATATACATGCTGCTTTTTGCCAGCTATATATTTTATATGTGCTGGAATCCTGCGCTTATAGTTATAATAGTGTTTATAACATTTATTAACTTTGTGGCGGCGGCCCTAATATATTCCGACAGCCAAAAGAGCCGCAGGAATCTTTACCTGTCATTATGTATGCTCATTAATTTTGGTACGCTTTTTGTGTTCAAATATCTGGATTTTGCCTGTGGTGCGCTTAACTCTGTGCTTTCTGCATTCAATGCGGGATTTTCAGTTACGCCGCCGGAAATTGTGCTGCCTATGGGAATATCGTTTTATACATTCCAGGCCGCAGCTTATACCATAGACGTTTACAGGGGCGAGCTGAAGCCGTCAAGGAGCTATGTCAGGTTTTCGCTGTTTATAACCTTCTTTCCGCAGCTTGTGGCAGGGCCTATAGAAAGAAGCAGGAATCTTATCAGGCAGTTTGACTCAAAAAACAGGTTCCGTATGCGCAATGTGCTTACAGGGCTTGAGATGATGACTGTAGGGTTTTTTAAGAAGGTTGTAATAGCCGACCGCATAGCGGTGGGTGTAAACACTGTTTTCAATAACCCCGGTTCATACAGCGGTCTGTACTATATACTTGCGGTATTTATGTTTACTGTACAGATTTACTGCGATTTCAGCGGATATTCAGATATTGCAAGGGGAGCCGCCAAGGTGCTGGGCTTCAGGCTCATGGTAAACTTTGACAGACCGTTTGGCTCAGCCACACTTAAGGAATTCTGGAGAAGGTGGCACATATCGCTTTCCACATGGTTTATGGACTATATTTATATACCTCTTGGCGGAAACAGGAAGGGAAGGCTTGTCAAATACCGCAACCTGTTTATTACATTTATGGTAAGCGGCCTGTGGCATGGGGCGGCCTACACATTTGTTATATGGGGTGCCCTGCATGGCGTATACCTTATTATTGAGGATATAATACGCACCGAGTACCGTAAAATAACAGATTTGTACGGCAGTATAAAAACAGTAGACATACTGGCAAAAATTACAGCGCCTTTTATAACATTCGGGTTTGTAATGTTTGCGTTCATATTTTTCAGGGCAAACTCATTTGGCGATGCTTTGCACATTTATTCACGTCTGTTCTGGGATTTCAGACAATGGGATACAGCGCAGTATATATACCAGATGCTCACAAGCTTTGGGCTTTCGCTTTATGAGCTCAAAATACTGCTTATAGCGGTTGTAACGCTTTTTGTATCGGAGCTCCTTGCCGGACATGACATAAGCGGGTATATGAGGGGCAAAGGCATAGTTGTTGAGGTACTCTATTATTCCTTTATACTTATATTTATACTGACAGCGGGGGTATTCTATAATGCGGGAGAATTCATATACTTCCAGTTCTGACAGAAGAAAAACTGTCAGGAAAAGC
Organism: Lachnospiraceae bacterium NSJ-143; assembly: GCA_022867625.1. Classification (GTDB taxonomy): domain Bacteria; phylum Bacillota; class Clostridia; order Lachnospirales; family Anaerotignaceae; genus Neoanaerotignum_A. The sequence continues at coordinate 125,678 of JALIFM010000003.1, read as the reverse complement.
AATATAATATGTTTTATAAAAATTCTTATGGTTATAATTATAGCTGTGCCGGTATTTTTCTATTACGGCGGGGTTTATAAAAAGGCTGCGGACAAAAATGTTATAAACGCTTTTACAAAGCAGAGGTTTGACGATTTTTACGCCCTTGAAGAAAACTCGCTGGACATGGTTTTTGTCGGCTCGTCCCACGCCTACTGTACCTTTGACCCGGATATAATAGATAAGGGGCTTAATATCAAAAGCTTCCAGATGGGCACCCCTCTGCAGCATCCGGATACAACATATTATGAGCTGAAGGAGATACTCCGTACGCAAAAGCCCAAATATGTTGTTATGGAGCTTTACTGGGATGTGCTTGACGATAAATTTGACCTTAAACAGGCAAACTCATTTTTTGAGGTGCTTAAAAGCAACGACATTAAAGAAGAATATATTAAAAAGGTTTTTCCTTTGTCTGATAAGCTGAAATACTACCTTCTGCCTATCCGTTACCAGCAGGATTATTTCGCCTATGAGGGAAGTCTTATGGAAAAGGATATGGAAGAAAAGTACGGCGTGTCAAAAAGGCAGGCAGAAACCCAGCAGGGAGAGGAATACTACAGGTCAAAGGGATATGTTTATTCAAACCAGCTTATGGTTTCGACAGAATACGACAGCACAAACCAGTTCAGAAATTTTGACGGAAAGGATTTTGAGATTGACAAAACCCAGAGAAAATACATTGAAAAAATTTCTGAGCTTTGCAGAGAAAACGGCATAACGCTTGTGTTTGTGACAGCTCCTGTTGCCAATGTATCTATGGAGTATATAAAAAATTATGAAAATGTGCACAATTCTGTAGCCGCTATGGCGGCTGAAAACGGTGTACCATACATCGACTATAATGTGGAGAATATAAAAAAAGGACTGCTTACAAACGAGAATTTCAGAGATGATGCGCACCTTAACCACAGTGGTGTTGAGATAGTGGACTACAGCTTTATAGAATGGTTCAGGGAAAATATATTATAGGATGTGACTGGCTTGAAGGAAGAAAGATTTGAGAAGGTTTACTCTCAGGGTATAACAAACGTGACCGAAATATGGGTTGATAAGGAAACAGGGATAAATTATCTTTTCCACTCTGGTGGCTATGCGGGAGGCATAACGCCGCTTCTGGACAGTAACGGAAATGTTGTTATAACCGCCAGATACTCAAAAAACGCTGATTTTTAAGCGATTTGGGGCATGCGCATAATTTGACTAGCAGGGGTTTATGTAGTAAAATTAAGTATTATCTGTTATTTTGGATTGGAATTTTCCGGGAGGAGTTTTAATATGTCTGAGGAAATCAGGGAACCGTCCGGTGAGCTAAGCTCGACCGGCAATTTTATTCACAGTTATATACAGGAAGACTTGGAGGGAAAGCTTAATAAGCTTAGAACGCGTTTCCCGCCGGAGCCTAACGGCTATCTGCATATAGGCCACGCAAAGAGCATTTGCCTTAATTTTGGTTTGGCTAAGCTTTATGGCGGAAAGTGCAATCTGCGCTTTGACGATACAAACCCTACAAAGGAAGACGCCGAATATGTCGAGTCAATAAAGGAAGATGTAAAATGGCTCGGGTTTGACTGGGATGACAGGCTTTATTTCGCGTCGTCATATTTCGACACCTTCTACGAGGTCGCTGTAAAGCTCATAAAGGAGGGCAAGGCGTTTGTGTGCGACCTGTCAGCCGACCAAATGCGCCAGTACAGGGGAACACTCAGCTCACCGGGCAAAAACAGCCCTTACAGAGACAGGAGCGTTGAGGAAAACCTGGATTTATTTGAGAGAATGAAAGCCGGGGAGTTTGCTGACGGAAGCCGGACACTCAGAGCCAAAATTGACATGTCGTCTCCGAACATAAACATGCGTGACCCTGTAATTTACCGTATAGCCCACGCTTCTCACCACAGCACAGGCGATAAGTGGTGTATATACCCTATGTATGATTTTGCCCACCCTCTTGAGGATGTGATTGAGGGCATAACACATTCTATCTGCACAATGGAGTTTGAGGACCACAGGCCGCTTTATGACTGGGTTGTGGCAAACTGCGGGCTTAAGGCAAAGCCAAGGCAGATTGAGTTTGCAAGACTTGGAATGACCAACACTGTAATGAGCAAAAGAAAGCTCAGGGCGCTTGTTGAAAACGGGCTTGTAGACGGCTGGGATGACCCTAGAATGCCTACAATATCAGGCCTCAGAAGGCGTGGATATACGCCTGAGTCAATTAGGGATTTCTGTGACAAAATAGGCGTAAGCAAAGCTGTAAGCCGTGTTGACAGCTCCCTGCTTGACCACTGCATAAGGGATGATTTAAAGGCCAGGGCAAAGGTTGTTATGGCAGTCCTTGACCCGCTTAAGGTGATAATAGACAATTACCCGGAGGGCCAGATGGAGTTTATGGAGCTTGAAAACAACCCTGAAAACGAATCCATGGGAACAAGACAGGTGCCGTTTTCAAAGGAGCTTTTTATAGAGCGTGAGGACTTTATGGAGGTGCCTGTAAAGAAATTCTTCCGCCTTGCGCCGCTTAAGGAGGTGCGCCTTAAGGGAGCGTATTTTGTAACCTGTGTAGGCGTGGATAAGGACGCGGACGGAAACACAACAGCAGTGCACTGCACATATGACCCGGAGACAAAAAGCGGCTCGGGCTTTGACGGCAGAAAGGTCAAGGGCACACTCCACTGGGTAAATGCCGATACGGCTGTAAAGGCTGAGGCAAGGCTTTATGACTATATGATGCTTGATAACCCGGAGGAGCCTGACGGCGAGATGATAATGAACCCTGAAAGCCTTGTTGTAAAGCAATGTTTTGTGGAGCCTTCTGTAAAGGAAGCAAAGCCGGGGGAAAGGTTCCAGTTTATGAGAAACGGATATTATTGTGTGGATACAAAGGATTCAAAGGAAGGCGCCCTTGTATTTAACAGGATTGTGCCTTTAAAGAGCTCTTTTAAAGCAAAATAACCGGCTGCCGGATATGCCCGGAGGTGATAGATATGTACTACTGCCCTAAATGCGGGGAAAGTGTGGAAAATATAAATGAGCGTTGCCCGCACTGTGGATATATGCCTGAAAACGAAATACTGGGCGAGGCTGTTGAAAAGGAATCAAAAATATTGAACGACAGAGCGGATTATGCGGAGAGAGGCCCGGTAAACGACCCGTATGACAATATGGAAAGATTCATGCTCAGGGATTTGAGCGGCGTTGTGAAGGCGCTGCTTGTGGTGCTGGCCTTTGTAAATGTATTTTTGGGTTTTATAGCGGCTGTGGTGCTGCTTACAAGGCCTTATCCAAGGTATAAAAGCTTTGGCATCAAGCTCCTGCTGCTGTGTATTGTCATATTTGTGTTCAGCCTTATATTCGGGCTTTTTAACGCGGTACTGGGCATTGTGGCAATGGGCTTGAGACAGATAACGGGCTGAGGTGATGCTGTATGGAAAAACCGGATAAGAACACAATGCGAAAGGATTTTCTTGCCAGAAGGAGAGGAATTTCAAAGGAGCAGCGCGCGGAAAAAAGCCGTGCTATAATGGAAAAAATACTGGAACTTGACCTGTATAAAAACGCGGACTGGCTATTCTGCTATATTGACATGGGCTCTGAGGTTATAACAACAGACCTTATAAAACGCGCATGGAAAGACGGCAAGAGGGTTGCTGTTCCAATAGCGCTTAAGGACAGGTATATGTATTTTGTCGAAATTTCTACATTCGACAATATGTCGCGCTCAGATATAGGGGTAATGGAGCCGGACATAGCTTCGGACAGGCAGGTATACCCTGACAATTCATCGCTTATGATTGTTCCCGGAAGCATGTTCGACATCAATAAAAACAGGAGCGGCTACGGAGGCGGGTACTACGATACCTATACGGAAAAATACAATGTTAATAACACTGTGGGAGTGTGCTATGACATTCAGCTTGTTAAGGAGATACCTGTTGAGCCATTTGACAGGAAGCTTAAAATGGTTATAACTGAAAAACGGACAATAGAATAAAGTTTTTTTGCCCTCCGTAAGACGGAGGGTATTTTTGAAGGTGGTTTTATGTATAATAAAAAGGTTACCAACTGCGAAAGCTGTGTAAATTTTGTTTATGATGAGGAATGCGGGTATTATGTATGCCTTGTAAACCTTGACGAGGACGAGATGCTTAAATTTATGTCGTCATCATTTTACAGCTGCCCGTATTATCGGGTTTATGATGAGTACAAATCGGCTGAAAGACAAATGTAAATTATGTGTTAACATTTGGTACAGTACCTAAATATATGTTGCATTAAAAATAGTTTTATAATAAAATCATAATCAGCTGATAAAATTCAGCCGGCCTGTGTAAAATGGCTTTGAGGCAGATTTGACAGGCTTATAAGAGTATGAAAGGATTGATTAAATGATAGAAAACAATGAGGGCGGCGACAAACCCAAAAAGTCGATTTTATATTATTACGGCTTGACTCTGCTTGTGGTGATGCTACTTAACGCTCTGTTTTTCCCTTCGGTTATGCAGAGAAAGGTGACAGAGGTAGGGTACAGCGAATTTATCACAATGGTAAACGATGACAAGGTAACGGAGGCTGCGGTCGACTATTCATCACAGCAGATTATGTTTGTGGCGAAGGACGGCAATGGGGCCGACCAGTATTTTAAGACCGGCATTTTTCCGGACAACGGCCTTATAGAAAGGCTCCAGAGCCACGGTGTTAAATTCGGTTCAGAAATACCGAAGCAGAACTCAACACTTGTAAACCTTATACTTACATGGGTTGTGCCTATATTCATATTTATTCTGATAGGTCAGCTTTTGTCCAGAATGCTCATGAAAAAAATGGGCGGCGGCATGGGGCCTGCCATGACATTCGGCAAGGCCAACGCAAAGATTTATGCAGAGACGGAAACAGGGGTTACATTTGACGATGTGGCCGGGGAGGAGGAGTCAAAGGACGCCCTCACAGAGATTGTGGATTTTCTGCATAATCCAGACAAATACGCGGCTATTGGAGCCAAGCTGCCTAAGGGCGCGCTCCTTGTAGGCCCTCCGGGAACTGGAAAAACCCTCCTTGCGAAGGCTGTGGCCGGAGAGGCGCATGTACCGTTTTTTTCAATATCCGGTTCTGAGTTTGTTGAAATGTTTGTAGGCATGGGCGCGGCCAAGGTAAGGGATTTGTTTAAACAGGCAAGCGAAAAAGCGCCTTGTATTGTTTTTATTGATGAGATAGACACAATAGGCAAAAAGCGTGATAACGGCAGCGGCCTTGGAGGAAATGATGAGAGGGAGCAGACATTAAACCAGCTCTTGACAGAAATGGACGGATTTGACGGACGCAAGGGCGTTGTTATACTTGCGGCCACAAACAGACCGGAATCACTTGATGCTGCGCTTTTGAGGCCCGGACGTTTTGACAGGAGAATACCTGTTGAGCTTCCTGACCTGAGCGGACGTGAGGCTATACTGAGGGTTCACTCCAAAAATGTTAAAATGGACATGGATATAGATTTTGGCGCCATAGCCAGAGCTACTTCAGGCGCTTCCGGAGCCGAGCTTGCCAATATTGTAAATGAGGCGGCACTCAGGGCTGTAAGAATGGGGCGCAGTTATGTAAAGCAGGAGGATTTGGAAGAAAGCGTGGAAACGGTAATAGCGGGCTATCAGAGGAAAAACGCAGTGCTTTCGCCTCATGAGAAAAAGGTCGTGTCTTACCACGAAATAGGCCACGCTCTTGTGGCCGCAAAGCAGAGCGATTCCGCGCCTGTGACAAAGATTACAATAATACCGAGGACTTCCGGTGCTTTGGGCTATACAATGCAGGTGGACGAGGGCGAAAAGCACCTTATGAGCAAAGAGGAAGCACAGAACAAGATAGCAACCCTTACAGGCGGGCGCTCAGCTGAGGAGCTGATATTCGGCTCAATTACAACCGGAGCGGCAAACGATATTGAACAGGCCACAAAGCTTGCAAGAGCTATGATTACACGGTACGGCATGAGCAGGGAGTTTGATATGGTAGCCCTTGAAACTGTAAACAACCAGTATCTGGGCGGGGATACCTCCCTTGCCTGCTCTGCGGACACATCAGCCATGATTGACAGGGAAGTTGTGGCTACTGTAAAGGCGGCGCATGAAAAGGCAATATCAATACTTAAGGAAAATATAGATAAGCTTCATGAGCTTGCCAATTACCTCCTCGAAAAGGAGACAATTACAGGTGAGGAGTTTATGAGCATATTAAACAGATAAATCAAAAAGAGCACGCCTTAAGGCGTGCTCTTTAAATTCAACTGTTTTTTGACCATCTGCCACTTGCTCCACATGGAAGGGCAAGGCCGGTGAATGATACCGGAAGGCCAACCTCGTCGGCCTCTGCCGTTCCGCCGAATTTCGGATTCAGTACAGTGGAGAGCATATATGTGAGCACTGACGGTGCAAGGCCGGTTGTGTATGAGCTTATCAGGTAAAACAGCGGGTCCTTTGTGAGGACTTTGGAGCAAAGCTCAATAAGCGGATATACAGCGTCCTCAATTTTCCATATCTCGCCTTTTGGCCCCCTGCCATAACTTGGAGGGTCCATTATAACAGCGTCGTAATAATTTTCCCGGCGTATTTCGCGTTCAACAAATTTTACGCAGTCATCTATTATCCAGCGTATAGGCGCGTTTTCGAGTCCTGAGGATTTGGCGTTTTCTTTTGCCCAGTTTACCATGCCCTTGGACGCGTCCACATGCGTTACTCTTGCGCCTGCCTTGGCCGCCGCAAGAGTGGCGCCTCCTGTGTAGGCAAAAAGGTTTAAAACCTTAACCTCACGGCCTTCTCTGACAGCAGCCTTTATTTTGTCAGAAAACCATTCCCAGTTTGCGGCCTGCTCAGGAAAAACACCTGTATGCTTGAATTTAAAAGGCTTAAGATTAAATGTAAGCCCCAAAGGGGAGTAATTGATTGACCACTGCTCAGGGAGGTCAAAAAACTCCCATTCTCCGCCGCCCTTTGAGCTGCGGTGATAATGCCCGTTCATTTTTTTCCAGCCCGGAAGGGCTTTTTTTGTGTTCCAAATAACCTGCGGGTCAGGCCTTACAAGGGTATAGTTTCCCCAGCGCTCAAGTTTTTCGCCGCAGGAACAGTCAAGGACCTCATAATCAGTCCATTTGTCAGCTTTCCACATTTATAAACACCGTACCTTTCTTTAATATGTTTATGCTTTATCGGATATAAGGCAGTATAAGCGCCGTTGGAAAAAAGAACAGATATGGCGCTGTAAAAACAGCCAGATATACGGACAGTTTTTTTACTTGTTTTTCTGTTAACTCAGCATTTTTAAGACAGTATTTAGAGTTGAATATATATATGCACACAGCTGAAACAGCACAGCAGACTGCAACAGTTAAGAATGAGAATATATTATTAAACGGATTGAGAAATACACCGTTTTGAACACTGTTAAACCATTTTGAGCCGGAATCAATAAGGCAGAATATAAACAGCAGCAGTGTTCCTGTAAAATCAGCAGCAAACCCCAGAAGCCATGTCCTCAGTATCGACTTTCTGTAGCTTTTGCCTGTTTCAGTGATGCCCATTAGTTTCATGGATATTATTATGACAGCCGAGTCTATTAAAAAATTAACGGGCAATGCCATAAGCCATGCAGCAGGTGTAAACCATACAATAAGCCACAGAGGGAAAAACAGGTTGTTGAGCTTTACGCTTTTTTTCATAATCCACCTCTTTGTCATATAACAGTAATGACCCTTATGACATTTTACTATATATTCGCCGTGTCCACAACAACAGCGTTATTTTTTATTTATTTTAATATAGTAGGCCACCTTGTAGTACTCTATTGGGTAGCCCATTGATTTAAGCTCATTGGAGATTTTTCTTGGGCCTTTGCCTTCATTTATCATTTTGTCTATTAGCTTTTCAACAGCCGGGGTTATCTTTTCTTCCTTTGGCTGTGACTCTTTTTTTGTCTTAATTTCGTCGGGTATTTCAATTTCCGCTATGTCAAAAGGTATGTCCTTTGCTGTTACTGTGTTTACAATTTCGTTCTGACCGGCTATATCCTCAATAAGCGGAGATGAGGAATCTATGCTGTAGTTTATAACATCGCGGAACTGGCGCACGTTTCTGGGATATACAGCCCTTAAAAGCATTTCTCTGGCCTCCGGCGTAAATTTTACATGATAGCTTATATTGTGGGCCTCCATAACGGCCTGCTCGTACTTTTTTACAAAATGGCTGAAAAGCAGCTCCTTTTCCTCTCTGCTTCTTTCCCTCAGCGAAGGGAGATACATTTCGTACTGGGCAAGTCTCTGGTAAAGCTCCGGAAGGAGAACGTCCTTCAAATCCCTTGTTGAGGCGGCTATAATTATAACATTAATGCTTATGTCCTTGCCGCCTCCTATACGCCGTATTTTTCCGCTCTCTATGGCCTTTAAAAGCAGGTTCTGATAGTTTTCAAGCGTATGGGCCTCGTCAAGGAACAGTATCCCTCCGTGGGCCTGCTCAAAAAGTCCCTGCTTTTTTTTGGAACCTGTGTATGCGCCTTCCTCGCTGCCAAATATCTCCATGGCGGCTATGTCCGGATTTGTGAACTGTGCGCAGTTTATTTCTATAAAAGGTGCGTTTTCAGCTATAACCCCTATCTTTTTAGCGTAGTTGTACATAAGGTTTGCAAGCATTGTTTTTCCTGTGCCGCTTTCGCCTGTTATAATCGAGTGCCTTGGTCCGCCAATGCTCCCCACAGCGCGCTTTGCCTTGTTGAATACCTCGTTTAATGTTCCGCCGTAGTTTACAACCGAATCCATGTCCTTTTCAGGCTTTGTCAGGGATACCTGCATTTCGAGGTATCGTACACGGCGGTTTAAATCCTCAATTTCCTGAACGTCTCTGAAAACGGAGTAGGCGCCGTAAAATTTTCCGCCGAACTCTATTGGAAAGCTTGAGCATACATATTTTTTCTTTCCTACAAAGTGGATTTTTTCACCAAGCACGGCTTTTTTTGTCCGTATTACATTCAGCAGCACCGCGTTTGGGTAAAAGTCCTCAATCTGGCGGCCGACCATTTCAGCAGGTCTGGAATTGCAGTACTCGGCGGAAACCCGGTTTACGTATATAAGCACGCCGTTTTTATCTACAACATTTACCCCCTCGTCGGTGCGGTTTAATATTTTCTTGAATATTTCAAGCTCGTCAACAGGCTTATGGTCAGTGTCCATGTGTTACCTCCGATAGTGTTATAATCTGAATTTTTACAACAATTGATTATAACAATCATAACATTTTTTATAACAAAAATAAATTGTATTTTGAGAAAAACATTATTTTATTTCAATATTTTCTGCTGTATCAAAAATATTAAATCTTTTACTGAAAGAAAAACAGTTTACCAGCTATTAAATTTTAGTGTTTAATAGGCATGTTTTACATAAAAAGCAATTATGCAGTTAATTATTTTGAATTTTATACGACAAAAAACGATAAATTTTATTACAGCTGCAATTTTTGGCACGGGGTTTGCTTTATATATTGCCAGTCAAAATAAAAAAAGAATACGAGGAGGTAATTTATCTTGTCAAATGTATTGGAAATTAGATGGCACGGGCGCGGCGGACAGGGCGCTAAAACAGCATCACTTCTTCTTGCCGACGTAGCGTTCAACACTGGTAAATATGTGCAGGGTTTCCCAGAGTACGGCCCTGAAAGAATGGGTGCACCTATAACGGCCTATAACAGAATAAGCGAAATTCCTATAAGGGTTCACTCAAATATTTATGACCCTGAATATGTTGTGGTTGTAGACGAAACACTTCTTGAGGCTGTTGATGTAACAAAGGGCCTCAAAAAGGAGGGCGCGATAGTTATAAACTCAGCAAAAACACCAGATGAAATCAGGCCTATGCTTAAAGGCTATGAGGGCAGGGTATACACAATAGACGCCAGAAAAATTTCGGTGGCGGCACTTGGCAAATATTTCCCTAACTCGCCTATGCTTGCCGCTATAGTAAAGGTAACAGGCATAATGGACGATGAGTCGTTCCTTGCTGAGATGGAAGGCTCATACAAACACAAATTCGCTTCCAAACCGGAGGTTATCGAGGGCAACATGAAGGCTCTTAGAATGTCATTACAGGAGGTAAAATAATGTCATCAGTAGATTTTATAAATGAGAATATTAGCTGGAAAGATATAACTCCTGCCGGTAATGTTTATGAAGGCGGCACAGCCAATGATTTCAGAACAGGCGACTGGAGAATCAGTATTCCGGAATTTTTAGCGGACAAATGCAAGCAGTGCCTTCTCTGCACACCTGTATGTCCGGATTCAGCGATTCCTGTAAAGGACGGAAAAAGAGAAGACTTTGATTTTGAACACTGCAAAGGCTGCGGCATATGCGCAAAGGTTTGTCCTTTCGGCGCGATTGTAATGAAAAAGGAGGAGAAATAAATGGCTATAAGAGAAAGATTATCCGGTAACGAGGCAGTGGCAATAGCGATGCGCCAGATTAATCCTGATGTTATGGCTGCTTTCCCTATCACTCCTTCAACAGAGATTCCACAGTATTTTTCTACATTCTGCGCAAATGGTCAGGTTGACACAGAGTTTGTGCCTGTAGAGAGCGAGCATTCAGCTATGAGCGCATGCGTTGGCTCGGAGGCTGCCGGAGCAAGGACTCTCACAGCTACATCGTCATGCGGTCTTGCGCTTATGTGGGAGGAACTTTACATAGCAGCTTCATGCAGGCTTCCTATAGCGCTTGCGTGTGTAAACAGAGCGCTTTCAGGACCAATCAATATTAACTGCGACCATTCAGATTCTATGGGCGCAAGGGATGCGGGCTGGATTCAGATTTATTCAGAAAACAACCAGGAGGCTTATGACAACTTTGTTCAGGCCTACAGGATAGCTGAGCACAAGGACGTAAGGCTTCCTATTATGATTTGTCAGGACGGCTTTATAACAAGCCACGCTGTTGAAAACATATCGCTTCTTGAGGACAATGAAGTCAGAGATTTTGTAGGCGACTACAACCCGGATGAGTACCTCCTCAACGAGAGCCACTCAATGGCTGTAGGCCCTTACGATATACCTTCTTACTATATGGAACACAAAAAACAGCAGGCTGTTGCTATGGAAAACGCCAAGCAGGTTATACTTGATGTAGCTGCTGAGTTTGAAAAATTATCAGGCAGAAAATATGGACTCTTTGAGACATATAAGCTTGAGGACGCTGAGTGCGCACTTGTTATAATCAACTCGGCTGCCGGAACAGCAAAAGACGCTGTAGATAAGCTCAGAGCTGAGGGCAAAAAAGTCGGACTTCTCAAGATAAGGGTATTCAGGCCGTTCCCGGCGGAAGAAATAGCTGAAGCCCTTAAAAACGTAAAAGTAATCGCTGTAATGGACAGATGTGAAGGCTTCTCAAGCCAGGGCGGCCCTCTCGGCGCAGAGGTTAAGAGTGCCCTTTATACAGCAGGCTCAACTGCCAAGGTTGTAGATTATATCTACGGTATCGGCGGCAGGGACGTAAAGGTTGAGAATATCGAGGAAGTATACGGCGCACTGTTCGATATACTTGCAACAGGCAATGTAGGCGAAACATACCGTTACTTGTCACTTAGAGACTGAGGGAGGCGTTTTAATTGGTAAACTTCAAAGAAATAATGAGCAGGCCTGAAAGACTTACAGGCGGCCATAGAATGTGCGCCGGCTGCGGCGGCACAATAGCTGTAAGAAACGTGCTTAAGGCATTAAAACCGGAGGACAAGGCTGTTATAGCAAACGCAACCGGATGTCTTGAGGTTTCAACATTCATGTATCCGTACACAGCGTGGACAGATTCTTATATCCACAACGCTTTTGAAAACGCCGGAGCTACATTAAGCGGTGTTGAGGCGGCTTACAATGTAATGAAGAGAAAAGGAAAAATTGACGATACATTCAAGTTCATAGCTTTCGGCGGCGACGGCGGTACATACGATATCGGTTTCCAGTCACTTTCAGGCGCTATGGAAAGAAACCATGACATGGTTTATGTATGCTACGACAACGGCGCTTACATGAACACAGGTATACAGAGGTCATCTGCAACACCTATGTACGCTGATACAACAACAACACCTGCCGGCAAGGTTTCCCCTGGTAAAATGCAGAACAGGAAGGACTTGGCAGAGATTATAGCAAGCCACCATATACCTTATGTTGCTCAGACAACATTTATAGGCAATTTCAGAGACCTTCATGAGAAGGCTGAAAAGGCCATATACACAAAGGGCGCGGCTTACCTTAACATTATGGCTCCTTGTCCAAGAGGCTGGAGATACCCTACAGAAAACATTATGGAGATGTGCAAGCTCGGTGTTGAGACATGCTACTGGCCAATGTTTGAGGTTATCGACGGCAAGTGGATACTTAACTATAAGCCAAAGAACAAACTCCCAATCGAGGACTTCCTCAAACCACAGGGAAGGTTCAAACACCTTTTCAAAAAGGGCAATGAGCAGCTTTTAGAGCAGTTCCAGAAAGAAGTAGACGACAGATGGGAACAGCTTCTTAAATTCTGTGAGGAATAAGAATTTATAGATAGAGCATCAACAAACTGAACAAAACAGTAAATAAGTTTACCCCTAAAATTAACCATAAAATGCACACACACGCAGAAGGCCGGAGGATTTTCCTCCGGTCTTTCTGTATGGCCGGATAAAAACCGGCATCAAATTGCCGATGGAAATGTTTTGAAAAACAAAGGAGTGTTTTCAACATGAGGACATATGTCTAAAAATATATTGGGATATAAAGGGTTTTTGTGTAGATTTGCTGAAAAACAGGGCCCTATGCAATACTTTATTGTAACCAAATACAAATTGTGTTATATTTATACAGCAAGCCGTACTGTGGGTACGGCGCCAGTTATACTCTGGAGAGTCCTGTTTATTCAGGCGCCGAAGGTGTACGGCGGCTAAGCCGCCAATCTCTCAGGCAAAAGGACAGAGCTTAAAGCTTAGTCTTTTCTCCGGAAGCCGACGACAAATCGGCTTTTTTATATTTAAAAAAGCTTTTGGGGCGGCTTATATTTCTTATACTTAAGGGGGAAAAACAAAAATGTTGTCACAAATCAATTCTTTACTGGGTACTGTCGATGATTTGGTGTGGGGTGTGCCGCTTATGGTTGTAATACTTGCCACAGGCGTGTTCCTCACAGCCAGAATGAAGCTTTTGCAGATTATAAGGCTTCCTCTGGCGCTGAAGTATATGTTTATGAATGAGGATGAAGGCCATGGCGAGGTAACAAGCTTTGGGGCGCTCTGTACAGCGCTTTCGGCCACAATAGGCACAGGCAACATTGTGGGCGTTGCCACAGCCATTGTTTCAGGCGGTCCCGGGGCTCTTTTCTGGATGTGGCTTGCGGCGTTTTTCGGCATGGCCACAAAATACGCGGAAGGCCTTCTGGCTGTAAAATACAGGGTTGTAGGCGATGACGGGCATGTGCTCGGAGGACCGTTTTACTATATCGAAAGAGGTATGGAAAAAACTGGCGCTGGCTTGCCATGATATTTGCGTTTTTTGGCCTGTGTGTCGGACTTTTTGGCATAGGCACATTTACACAGATAAACGGCATATCCTCAGCTGTCAATAATTTCTTTGACCCGGAAAACACACATATAGCGTTTTCGCTTTTTGGAAGGGATTACTCGGTGTTTGTGGTTATAGCCGGTGTACTTGTCACACTGTTTGTAGCGCTTGTTGTACTGGGCGGGCTTAAAAGGATTGCCAAGGTTTCAGAGGTGATTGTGCCTTTTATGGCTGTTATATATGTAGTGTTCTGCGCTGTGCTTGTTGTATGCAATATCGGAGAGGTGCCGGCGGCGTTTATGACTATAATAACAGGCGCATTCAACCCTAAGGCCGTAACAGGCGGCATTGTGGGCAGTATGATTGTGGCTATGCAAAAGGGAATAGCAAGGGGTATATTCTCAAACGAGGCCGGACTCGGCTCTGCTCCAATAGCGGCGGCCGCAGCACAGACAAATGAGCCGGCAAGGCAGGGCCTTGTAACAATGACAGGCACATTTATAGATACAATAGTAATATGTACACTCACAGGTCTTTCAATAGTAATCACCGAGTCGTGGAATGTTGGCCTTGAGGGAGTGGCGGTAACCACAAAGGCGTTTCAGGACGGAATACCTTTCCTCAGCCCGCAGGTGGCAAGCTTTGTGCTTATGATATGCCTTGTGTTCTTTGCCTTTACAACTATACTCGGCTGGGACTACTACAGCGAAAGGTGTCTGGAGTATATGACAAACGGCAGCATGAAGGCGGTAAAGATTTACAGGTGGCTTTATATAGCCTGCGTATTTATAGGGCCTTATATGACTGTATCGGCTGTATGGACAATAGCCGACATATTCAACGGCTTAATGGCATTCCCTAACCTTGTGGCACTGCTGTTTTTAAACGGTGTCATAGTTAAGGAGACAAAGGATTATTTCGACAGGAAAAAGAACAGTTTATAATATAAAAAAATTAAAGGGCCTTATGGCCCTTTTTCTGTGGAATAAAATATTGAATATATCAGCTGTTTTCTGCCAGAAACTTTATAAATTTCTCAATGAAAGCTATCTGTTCATCAGTCATATTGTCGGGAATCCTTACATGGCGTTTTCTGCTATTGTAAGGGCAGGGGTCGTCTGTAAGCCCAAGAAGGTAGTCCACAGATACGTCAAAGAATCTGGCAAGCTTAATCTTTATTTCGTCAGAAGGCTCGTTGCGCTCCTTTTCATATGCGGATACTGCATTTTTGCTGAGGTTAAGCATTTTGCCTAAATCTTCCTGTTTGACTCCTGCTTCAATCCTTAAATCCTGTAATCGTTCTCCAATTATAGTATCACCCCATTTATTTTTACTTACACTAATTGTAAAAGATTTATTTAATAATGCCGGAAAGTGTATAAAATGAAGAAAAAATGTGATAAAATGTATGAAAAATACACTAAAATCAAAAAAATAAAAACTCATTCAACAAAAGAGTTTTTATTTAATGTTTTTACTATAAAGTTGTAAATAATCACGTATAAATATTTTATCTTTTTCAGGCATTATAGCTATCAAGTCAAAAATCTCATTAGATATGGTTGGTGTTTTATAAGATGAGCTGCCAAAAAGTAAATAGTCAACAGATACTTCCAAAACACGTGAAATTGATGCAATGGTTTCAATGCTGGGAATAGAAGTTGCGCACTCAATACTAGAAGGGTATTTTTCACTTAATCCAGCTTTTTCTGCAAGTTCTGCCTGCGAAAGCTTATTTTGTTTGCGTAAAGCTTTAATTCTTTTCCCTAATGCAACATAGTCAACATTCAAAATATCACCTACCTGAATATTATTTTACCCATTGGGGTAGGTGTTATAAACATAACAAAAGCAATATAATCAAAAATACCACTTATACTATGAATTTAATAAGAATTTTCATAGTATAAGTGTACAATATAACATTTATGAACAAGGAGGACAAAACCATGAAAAACTATGAAAAAATAACAGATTTCAAGAGCACTTTACAGTTTCTAAGGAAAAAAAGGAATTTAACTCAGGGAGGACTTGGCGCTGTACTTGGCTACGGCCATACAGCCATATGCAGCTATGAAACCGGAAGGACAGAACCTTGCATAAACGACCTGATAAGGCTTGCAGACTTTTTTGGAGTGTCAGTTGATTTTATGGTTGGACACAGGGTGAAGATAAAAGGCGACAGCAGGTATTTTATGGATATACGGGCAATGCGCATTAAGGACGCTGTTGAGGAAATGCTTGAGAAGGTGGACATGGCCATAAAATAAAAAACAGCCCCAGTATAACTGGGGCATGCAATTATTGTCGCTCATCGCGCGCTTTGGGCAGAAAGCTCCTGCTCAGACCTTTTGTTGGATATATAATTTGCAGTGTTCCATATTATTATGGAGCCTATTACAACCACTATGCCTATAAGGGCGAACTGTGACGGCCTCTCGTCGAGGAATATGAACAGCAGAACAGGGCTCAGCACGGGCTCCATAGACGCCAGTATGGAGCAGGCAAAAGGGCTTATCACTCTTATGGCCTTGGAATACATTATAAATGCCAGCGACTGCTGTATAAGCCCGAGAAAGAGTATTGTGGATACTGAGCGTGGGCTTATCTCAAACGGCTGGTTATAGCAGAAGGCGAGGGCGATAATGCCGCTTAAAATGTTTCCTATTATTATTGAGCTGAGGTTTTCCTCAAAGCTTCTGAATTTGCCTGACATAAAAAACAGCACAGCGGTGCATATTCCGGTTATTCCGGCCAGAATGTTTCCCATAAAGCCGCTGAAATCGAATTTGCCGAAAAAGAAAAGGGCTATTCCCACAGCCGTTGCTATTATAACCGCCACATCGCCTTTTTTAGGCAGATGCCTTTCCATTACGCAGGTAAATATAAGTATGTACACTACATTTGTCTGGTGCATGGCTACACAGTTGGCGCCGGCGGTAAGCTTGTTTGCCGATATGAATGTTATGTACTTGAAGCAGACAAAAACCGATACAAAAAGCACCATGGGGTTTATTATAAGCCTCTTTTTCTCGATAAGAACAAGATAAAGAGTAAGCGCCGCGGCGGCTATAAAGCCCCTGACACACGCTACCTGCAAACCGCTGAAGGGGCAGAGCTTTATAAACAGGCTCGAAAAGCACCAGCAGAGGCTGCAAATAGTCATGGCCGCCAGAGCCCTGCCCTGAGTCATAGGCGGCTTAGATACAGAGTTTTCCAAAATATCACTTCCAGCAGATTATTTTTTGTACTTTTCATAGACAGCTTTTATGCACGGAGCGTCAACTCCGGTTTTTTGAGACAGCCTGTAGGCTTTGCCTATTATGGCGTCAAACTCGGTATCGGCCTTGCCGGACTTGATATCACGGTAAAGGGAGGTTATGGCGTCCTCAGGCAGGCGGCTGAATGTATCGATATATTTTTCGACTATTGTGTCTGACACATTTACACCGCAGGCTCTTGCTATGGTGTAAAGCTCTGTGTATACATCGGCTATGTATTTTGACTTTGCGCTGTCACTGTGAACTTCGCCGGCTGTGCACTCGAAGTATGAAAATACACAGCTGTTTCCGCACATCATTATGTATTTTTCCCATACAGGTACCATTATGTCGTCTGACAGTACAGTCTCAATTCCGGACTCCGTAAGCATTGTGCAAAGCTCAAGGGCCTCAGGGGTTTTTCGCCCGTCCTTAAAGCCGAAGTCTATATGGCAAAGCTCGCCTATATGCGCCACAACACCGGGTGAGACTATGTTTGAAAATGCGTAGATACAGCCGTCTGCCACCTGTCCCATGCCGCCTGTACAGCTTTCAACATCGTCGGAAACCGAAACGCCGTTCAGTAATGGCAAAACCAGAGTGTTTTGACCTATCAAAGGCATGCACTGAACACACGCAGCCTCAAGAGAGTAGCTCT
This sequence comes from Lachnospiraceae bacterium NSJ-143, assembly GCA_022867625.1. Classification (GTDB taxonomy): domain Bacteria; phylum Bacillota; class Clostridia; order Lachnospirales; family Anaerotignaceae; genus Neoanaerotignum_A. The sequence continues at coordinate 108,165 of JALIFM010000003.1, read as the reverse complement.
TGGTGGCTATTATAAGTGCGTCGACAGTGCCTATATCGTTTACATTGTCTGTGGCAAGGCGCGGCCTTACTGTAAATGTGCCGAGCCGGTCGCTTTTGAGTGTAAGGCCGTTCCGGTTTATAGCCTTCAGGTTTTCTCCCCGGGCTATAAAATAAATATCGTCATATTTGCCTGCGAGGCTTGCACCCACAACTCCGCCGATTCCTCCCATGCCTAAAACAGCAATTTTCATTTAAATCCCACCTTTTTTAATTTTGTGCTTTGCCGCCATTACCGGCTCGGCATTAAAACCCATGTTTTACCGGGCTTTTATGTATAATTTTATATTAAAAATTAGCAAAAGTCTATTGTAATTGTGGTTTTTATGTGATAAAATACCTCTTTGTAGTGTAATTTCCTTGCTCTTAACAGCTGTTAAGGGCCATATGTCCAGAAGGAGGTGTATTTTGATGAACAAATACGAATTAGCGCTTGTACTCAGGCCAGAGCTTGACGAGGAAGCAAAGCCGGCTGAGGTTCAGAAAATTCAGGACCTTATCACCAGGTTTGGCGGAACTGTTGTTAAGACAGACGACTGGGGCAAGAAAAGACTTGCTTACCCAATCCAGAAAGTAAATGAGGGCTTCTACCTTTTCATTGATTTCGAGGCAGAGGGAACAACTCCGGCAGAAATCGAGAGCCGTGTGCGCATTATGGAAAGCGTACTCCGTTATCTCATCGTTCGTAAAGAAGCCTAAGCTTCAGGAGGAGTTTTTATGAACAAGGTTATATTGATGGGAAGGCTGGCGCGTGAACCTGAGGTTAGATACTCGCAGGGAGCGGCACCGGTCGCAGTAGCACGGTATACTCTTGCTGTAAGCCGCCGTTTTAAAAGAGACGGTGAGCCAGACGCTGACTTTATATCATGCGTCGCTTTTGGCAAGGGCGGAGAGTTTGTAGAGAGGTTCTTTAAAAAAGGACAGATGGTAAGCGTAGTCGGAAGACTTCAGGTTCGCTCATGGGACGACAAGGACGGAACCAAACGCTGGAGTACAGAGGTAGTTACTGAGGAGCATTATTTTGCTGAGAGCAAATCCTCATTTGAGGGAAGAATGGGCTCACAGCCTTTTACAGCGCCGCAGGATATGCCTTCCGGCATGCCTCAGGCTCAGCCTAAGAGCAGCGCTCCGGCAGGGGACGGTTTTTATCCTATAGAAGAAGGTTTGGACGACGATGATTTACCCTTTTAATTAATAAAAGGAGGTATAGAGCATGATTCAGAAGAAGCGTGGCCGCAGGAAAAAACGCGTATGCCAGTCTTGTGTTGATAAGATTACAGTTATCGATTACAAGGATATAAGCAAATTAAGAAGATATGTTTCTGAGAGGGGCAAGATTCTTCCTAGAAGAATTACAGGCAACTGCGCAAAGCACCAGAGGGCTTTGACAACTGCTATAAAGAGAGCAAGACACCTTGCTTTAATGCCATATTCGCAGGACTGATTTAAAACCGAGGGCAGCTGTATATCAGCTGCTTTTTTTGTGCCCGTAATTGCTGTGCCTGCAGGCACAGCTGTACACAGCATTACATAATATAAGCAAACACCATAATTTTCAGTGCTTTAAATGTATTTCAGCAAAGGCAGATTCAAATGTCTTTTTGCAGTATGTTAAATGAATGGTTTATTAAATGGTGTATAGGATTCCTTAAATGGTGTAATTCTTTTGAATATGGTTTAAACAGAGAAAAATGCGGTGTATGAGTGGTGTGATTTTTGAAGCCACTGAATTTAATGGCTCGAGTGTTTCTCAATAATATCAGAAGATATTGAAATTGGGCTGAACAGATTAAAAAGCAGGCCTTGATAAATGCTCCAGACCTGCTTTTATTTTTATTGAATTGTTGGAAGTCCTTCAATGTACTGCTCATAGCTGTATAATAATCCGTCTACATGTATTTTGGCTTTAAGCAGGCCCTTTCCGTCGGAAGTAGGTGTTACCTGGCTTCTATTTGTATTCAGCAGGACTGAAAGATGGCAGGCTGTGTAAAAATAGGCGTATGGAGTTACAGAAAAATCATTTTCTGAAAAATACTTGTTAACTGAGCAGATGCTTTTTCCATCTGAGTTTAATATTGTTATTTCAGCGTATCCGTTTGTAATGATGTAGTTTCCGTCATTGTCATAAATGCCTATGGCTAATGAGACGTTTTTATTGTTGACAGTAGCGTTGCAGTTCATCAAATCTCCATTTGTCATACCTTTATGATAGCTTATGGGAAATGGGTTGGGGCGCAGAGGAACCATGGTTTCTCTCATATCAAGTCCGTCGGAAATCCATATTTTAAGAGCGTCCACATCAGCTACATAATCTGCCTTTCCAAAATACCCAAGCTCATTGGCCTTTATATACAGGTATCCATCAGTGTCCTTGTAGCAGTCCACAGGTTTTGCATGGTCTCCAAGATAAACCTTTGTTTCGCAGGTATAAAGCTTTTCAAATTCGGTGTCTACCTGGGAATCTGTAGAAATGTATGCCGGAATTGGCATAATCGAGTTGCTGCTGCTTCTGACTATACATTTTGATTTTTCATAGTCGTTCTGTATGAATTCAAAGCCGTAGCAGTTAAGAAAATCAACACAGATATACATGTTTCCGTTGAATTCATAAGAAGGTATAGGGTAATGGTTAATGTAGGTTACCGTCTTTGTAATATTAAGGCTCCCCACAGGTTCGGCGGCGTATGTAAATACGCATGACGCAAGTACCATTACTGTACACAGAAATAATGAAATTAATTTTTTAGCTTTCATATAAAAACCTCCCCCAACAATACTAAAATTATTATAATATAATGATACTATAGGTTTGGTGTTTGTGCAATATATATAAAATCAAGTCGAAATTATATGATGAAATCAAAAAATAGACAGTCAGTTTAACTATCTGTGCAGCGGAGCATTAAAAATGCGGTAACAGCTGGCAGCCAGACAGCCGGAACAATAACTGTTCCGGCTGTCTTTAAATTAAAATTCTGTTGTAAGGGTTCCTTTGCTGTCAAAGCTCAGCTCAAAGGGCTCACTTTTAATCTCTATATTTCCGGATTCCGCGGCCTCACCCACAAGGCTTTCGGATATGAGTATTTCCTCAATCTCAAGGGAATTGTTTATGACAATTATCCTTGGGTTTTCATAGTCCACCTTTATACAGGTGGCAACGGCGGCTTTTATTACTTCCTCATCGTTGTTAACTATAACGGGAATCTTGTACGATGAGGTGTTATAGCTTGTTATGGCGTTAGGGTATGTGTCCTCAAGGCTTATCTTTTCAAAAAAGCGCTTTGGCGCAAAATCCGCTCTGCCCATGCCGGTAGCATTTCCGTGGGATTCATCGGTTAAATCAAGTATGCCTATCATCTGGGATTCTATTCCCATTTTAAGTTTGGGGTTCACACAGCGGCCGACAATATTAGGGTCCATGCCGGCACCAGTGTAGTTTTTGCCAATCTCGCGTACTATCAGTACATCGCAGGAATCAAACCAGATACGGCTCATGGCGGCTTTTGCTTTTACAAGAAGTTTAGGCTCCTCAACGGGAATTTCATCGCCTGAAAGCACAGCCACGTCAAAGGTTTTGTCAAAGGCGTTTTCAAGCAGGGCTACACCCATAACTACATTTGCATGCTTTATTACCTCTGCGGCATTAAGGCCTATCCTGCGTGACATGCTGTCATCTCCGTTTGAATGGCAGATATGCGCGCCGTACTGTTTGCCTATGCCTATTGTAAGCATTTTCATAAGGCCGCTCTCATAAGGCCCCTGAAAGCTTGTGTGCGCCTTGACACGGTTGAGCGCTATAACCGCGTCAGCCTCGTATGCGTTTTTATCAATGCAGACGTCAAATTCATCGCCATTGTCATTTACATGGCTTATTTTTACGGTTTCCATTGAGGACAGTATAGGGCAGCCCATTAATTTCTCGGTGATGCCAAGGCTCTTTAATATTCCTATCTGGCCTTCGGCCGTAGCTCCGCCGTGGCTTCCCATGGCCGGAATCAGAAACGGTTCGGCGCCTATTGATTTTACGTATTCTACAAGGGATTTTGTCACAAAGGGCATGTTTGATATTCCGCGGCTGCCACAGGTTATGCATACCCTCTGGCCCGGTTTTATTCTGCTCTTTATAGAAGGCTTTTCAAAGCCGGCTCTGAGTATTTCTGTTATCTGTTCCTGTGTAAGCTCGTTATGGTCAAAAATCTGATGAGCCTTTACAAAGCGCGGCAGTTTTATATGGTCTATAAGATTTGTTATACCTGACATAAAAAAGCTCCTGTTCTATAATTTAACATGTAACACGTAACTATTCTGAAAAAATAAAACAACACATGCAGATGACACCTGTAAAAAATGCCATCTGTATGGGTTATTAATTGGTTATCTTTGAGACAGAAATTTAAAGCGGCTGTGCGGCTCCTGCCGGATACTGGGCGAAAACAGCCTCGGCCATGGCAAGGCTGATATCATCTACAGACTTTTCATTGGCATATGCCTTGAGGAAAGCCTCAAAAGCAGCTTTTGCCTCTACAAACGGCCCGGGAACGTTTATCACTGTTGTAGTGCCTTTTCTGCCGCATATGAGCTTGGACCACATATGCCCGTTCTTGCCGTAGATTTCGTGAGACGAGTATTCGTCAAGGAATCTTTCAAGAGCCGAATGGGTAAAATCCTTGCCCAATGTCTTGCTGAAACGGTGTCCGCCGCCGCTACCGCCTATAAGGACAATCAAATCAGGATTCTTTTCAAAAACCTCGGTTATTTTGTTCAGTATTGTGTCCTCAATATCAAGAAGGGGACAAAGGCGTGTAACCTCCGCCTCAGGGTAAGCGCGCACTGTCTGGCCTATTATTTCAGGTGCGTCCAAATCAAGCACTATTCCGCTTTTAATCTCATCGCCTGTCGGCAAAATATAAACTGATTTCATTTTCTCTTCATCCATCTTTCCATTGCGCAGGCTGAAATAGGCTCGGCAGGTATTGAGTCGTAGTCAACCTGGACTATTTTTTCACTGCAGGAGAGCTTTGTAAGCTCTGTAACTGTTATGCCTTCGGTTAAAACAATGCTTTCGATAAGGCCTTTTTCGTTTTTCCTTACCTGCTCAGGCTCAATATCATATACGTCCATTTCAATATTGTCGCCTGTCACGCCTATAACACGAACAAAGGTGTGGAGCTTTTCGGCAAGTATCTCCTCAAGCTGCTTGGTGTTGAGCCCCTTTACTTCCAGACCTGATATTTTAAGGACTGATTTGTCGGCATGGGCTATAATGTATTCATGCTCCATATTCATTACTCCTGTACAGTTTATTTAACACCTGCTTATAAGTATAAACAGCTGGTATAAGTCCGGCCGGCCTGCTTTGCAGCCAAAAAACGGCTTAAATCTGCCGCTGCGGCAGGTTTTGCAATAAAACTCAGGTGTTATGGTATTGTATTGCAAAATACTGACAGTCTTTTACACATACACCCCCATTCTACTATATGAATGAGGGTGTGTCAAAGAAAATAATCTTATTATTTAATTAGATTTCAACTTCCTTAACTTCACAGATATCAGCAACCTTAAAGAGTTTGCCGTCTGTAATTCCAGGTACTATTTCATCGGCTTTAGCCAAGATTTCCTCATGTGTAAGCTTTTCTGACGGAGCCTGAAGCCATTCTTTTGTTATGCCTACGCTTGCAAGCTCTATCCATGCTCTCTCCTCAATAGCTTCATAAGCTATTGGGAATCCGCCTGCCTTGGCTATTGACAGAACAGCAGGTGAACAGCCCAAATCCTTTCCGGGAACAAGGCCGATTTCGAGAGCGCGGAGTGTATACTCGGCAAGAGTTGATTTGCGTCCGGCTATGGCAGGGTAATCGCTTTTAACTGTCTTTGCGTACTCGCCTGAGTTATGAGCTGTCTTTCCTGCGCCGTAGGAGCGGTTAAATATACGCCCGTATGTCTCAAATACTACCATACCTATACCTACTGAAATTTCAGGTCCGGCAACGCCTATAAGAACCTCCCCGTCCTTCATGACCTCAAGGGCGCCGTATGCAGGCACAAGAACCTCTGTCATGTCGATAACGTTCATCATCTCAGAACCTGTATTGTTGTTTGCTATACGGCCTGTGATTGTCTGTGTCTCGTTGTGAGGAACACGAGGCCATCTGTCCTCAAAGTTAGGGCCGCGGAAAAGCTGCTTGCCCCTGTAAGCGTCTATGGCATCCCACTGTTTCATATGAGGTTCCTCTGAAAGGAGCTTTTCTGAATACGCCTGCGGGGTAACGCCGAGATAGCCGAAGTCACGGTTAATCATGCCGTAGTCGATTGAAGCGAAAGCCACTATAGCGTAATCCACAACAATTCCGTCGCTTGTAACTGTTATGGCGTCCATGTCAAGAATGTCGATTGCGGCAGGCTCCTTGAAATTTTTAGCTACCACTTCGCATGCCTGACGGTATGTAAGGCCCGCGGCAACTACGTCTTTTTTGTCGATAAAAATAAGATTGATTGGCACTCTGCCCTCGGCAGCGCCTGCTGGTATAAGTTTATATTTTAATGTAGCCATTTCTATAATCCCTCTCTTTACACTATTAGTCACAATAAATATCCGTTATGAGAAACCAATTAGTCGTAGGAAACCCTGCGGTCGTCTACTTCCTCTGAATCGTGGTAATAGCACTCAGGAGCAGGGGTTGTTATAAACATGCTCTCAAGTATTGTCTTTTTGCTTGTGCCGTCCTTCTGTATGCCTTTGATGACAACAGTGTGTATTGTCTCAGGTATCTGCGGAAGCACAGTAACCTCTACCTTTGCAACATTAGGGTCCTGTGTAATCTCGATAATTTCTTCCTCAATACGGCCTACACGCAGGGAAGCGAGCTTTGCGCTTTCCATATTTTCAAGGCCTCTGAGTTCTACTTCCGTCTCCGGACGGAGTTTTTTTCCCGCTTCAGCTACTTTCCTTTTAAAATCAGGAAGTTTAGTATGCATAAGTCTCATTTTGTATCTCCTCCTTGGAAAAATCATACATTGATTGATAATATATTTTAACAAATTGTGTTATTGGCAATTTGTTTTAGACAAATTATATAACCGGCTTCAGGCTTTTTCGGCTTTCAGTGCGAACCTTTGGCGCCGGACCAAACTGAGGAAAGCACAGCCTGTTTTTTCTGTAATTAACCCCAAATAAGAATTTGATTTGCGGCGGATTTTATTGCCGCCGCTGTATTTATTTAAATAATTAAGCGGTTTCTCCCTGCTCCTCAAAGAATTTTTTGTCTCTCTCTGTAGGTCCCTTATAGGTTGCCTTTGAAACAAAGTAAAGAAGAAGAACCGATACAGGTATTGCAAATATTGCACTCGGTACGCCAAAAGGCTGACCTGAAAATTCGTTTGCAAGTGTTATAACAGTACCAGAAACGATTGAGCAGGTAGCGCCCTGTACGGTAACCTTCTTCCAGAGAAGGGCTGCGAAAAGGGCAGGTGTTATGGCCGAGCTGTAAAGGGCGTATACATAGTTCTGGACCGCCAGTACATCCGGGAAGAAACGACCCATTACAAATGCTATAACAGCAAAGAGCACAAGACATACGCGGATATACCATACTTTCCTGTTTTCTGTCGCATCTTTGTCAAAGAATCTGCACCAGATATCCATAACACCGCTTGTTGTTGCCGAAAGCAGGCATGAGTTTCCTGTTGTAAGTATAAGTGCAGCGCCGCAGCCAAGCATAAGGCAGCCGATAATAGGAGCAGCTTCGCTGGCATATGTAAAGAACAGAAGGTCGCTTGTAATGTCAGGATAAACAGTACGGAGAGCAAAGCCCAGTGTTGACGAGCAGAACATAACTGTAAATATGATAGCCACGAAAATATAGATAGCGTGCTTAAGCGCCTTGTTGTCCTTGCCGGAAGCCATTCTCTGTATAAAGTTCTGGTCTCCTATAATGTTCATTGTTCCGCCGAATGTGAGGGCCATCCAGCCAAGGGCTCCGTAGTTGCCGAACGGGAACCTTGTTGTTCCCTCAGCGGTACGTTCTATAACGCCTGCAAGCCCGCCGTTTCCATTAAATACTGCTATGAGTGCTATAATCATACAGAATACTATGAAAAGTGCCGATATGCAGTCTGTCAAAGCTACGCTTCGCATACCGCCCATCATTGCTATTGTTACGATAATTATAATACCGACTATTGTTGCTATATCAACGCTAAGTCCTGTACATACGTAAATGGCGTTTCCAAAAGCTTTAAACTGGAAAGCACAGGTTCCTACATAGGCGATAACTATAACTACAGCAGAAAAGTTTCTTGCAAACGAACCGTAACGGTCATTAAATACATTGCTGACAGTTATAGAGCCGCGGCGATGAACCTTCTTTGCCACTACGTAAAGGAAAAGCGGAGCGAAACTCTGTAAAGACATGTAGAGTATTGCCGGCCACCAGCCGTAATTTGCGCCTACAGCAAGGGAGCCGCCGGTGATTGTGCCTCCGCCTACCCATGTGGCTGCCATTGTGCCTCCGAGTACTAACGGGCCGAGCTGACCTCCGGCTATAAGCATATCCTTTGTATCCTTGGCAGGGTGCCTTTTTGAGGATACAGCTCCTACAATTACGACAATGCCGATGTAGGCAATAACCGCGCCTAACAGTAAGTAATTAATGTTCATTCTTTTACCCCTCTTTCTCAATATTTTCCTTAAATATTATTATGAATGCTTATTTGGAACTTAATGGTGTTCGCCGGCCATTAAGTCTAAATACAAAAGAAGGAAGCTGCATTTAATACGTAACATGCAATATTGGTTGCTATATAAATACTGTAAATACTGTGTGTCATTACCCCGACAGTAATATTTAATACGTAACATACAACATAATGATTGGTGCATGTAAGCATGTTACATGCAATAACCTTTCTACAAAAAGGCATTTTATTTATTCATATGGCTACAGCCGAAAATAACATTAATTACCTGCTGTTACAATAGACTTTTTTAATCAGCTATATATTTACTTTAAAAATATCTTATATTTACTATTATAGTTAAAATCTGCTGTAAGTAAATATCCAAATTAAACTGTTTATCATGCCAAATCTGCATGTTTATTATGAAATTTATACATTCGCCCGGCATGGGTAAACAAACTATGTCCGGCAGCCATAATGAAGTGTCCTGATTTGGTACATAATACAATAAAACATATTATATAATCATAAATCTCACGCAAAAATCAATAAATCATTATGCCTGCTGCCTTAAAACAATCAATAATATATAAATTTATGTCAATTATTATATATTATGCTGTATAAATTGTCAATAATTTTTGTCTGTGTTTTTGTATGCCTAATGGTTTTTATAACTGTAAAGCCGGTATAGTGTTTGTGCATATGCAGCTTGCTGTGTTAGGGTGCAAAGGCCTTAAATTCCGATTGGCCGGGATAATTCTACCGGAATTTAGTAATATGTGATATAATTAAAAATAAAAATAGGCTTTTGTTTTATTTACAGACAGGCGGTTGCTTATGAATAGAGAGAATGCTAAAACATGCTGCTTTACAGGCAGAAGAATATTGCCCGACTTGGAAATTGCAAGAATCAGACTTGAACTGAGGAAAAGGATAGAGGAAGCCATAAAGCGCGGTTATACCGAATTTATATCCGGTTTTGCAGATGGCGCGGATATTATCGCCGCTCAGACAGTGCTGGAGCTCAGAGACGAAAATGAGGATTATGGCGATATACACCTTTATGCGTATCTGCCCTACAGAAAACGGGGAGACTCAAAAAAGCTTCAGGGCCTTTTAGATGAGTGCTGCGGTATTGACTATGCTTCTGAATATTATAACAGGGGCTGCTATTACTGCCGCAATAAAAGGATGGTAGACAAATCTCAGCTGGTTATAGCTGTAAGTGACGGAAACAATTCCGGCGGGACAGGATACACGCTGGAATATGCAAGAAAAAAAGGAGTTAAAATAGAAGAGATATCTGTAACTGAGAAAAGCGCCGCACAGTAAAGCGGTGCATTTTTTATTTATTTTAAGTATTAAAATAGGGTAATATTAAATATATAAAACAAAATCGCTTGATTATTTTACTTTATAGGTATATTATAAAAAATATTAACTGATAATGATTATCATAAGCGGGTGGTTTTATGAACGAACTTGAAATGGAAAATATCGAAAGGCGCGCGTATGAAAACGCTGTATTCGCTTCGGGTTGCAGCCGTGAGACTGCGGACAGATATATAGACAAAATTTACTCAATCTATTTTTCTCAGAACGAGGGGAATAATATGATTGCGGACAGAACCGGAGCTGATTTTGACGAGCTTTTTAAAAATAAAAAGCACAGCTATATTTCACTTGTAAAAAGTGTTGATATTGGGAACCCTCTTAATATGTACTCAATAAATATGGACGCAGGTGAATATAAGTTTCTTAAGGACTATATGGTCTATGGAAGGTATCTTATAGAGCAGGGAAAAATTAAAAACATGCTTATAAATCCGGAAAAGACAGACGCCTACAGGAGGCTCTGTTCTGTTATAATAGGACAGGAGGAAATGAAAAGGGCACTTTGCCGGCTTGGTGCAGTATTCCAGTACAGCAGGCGGCGTGAGGCTTATAACCTTATGAAAGTGCCAATGCACAGGGTGTTCGCCTTTGTGGGGCCTCCGGGAACCGCAAAGACTACAGCTTCGGTTTATTTTGCCAGCATGATGAAGGAAATGCAGGTGTTAAATGGCAGCACAATGGCGTATGTCACAGGCACACAGCTTAAGGCCAAGTATGTGGGCCAGACATCTGAGCGGGTGCATGAACTATTTGTAAAGAATGATATAATAATTATTGATGAGGCCTACTCGCTTGTAAATTACAATGATACAGAAAAAACCGATAATTTCTCACAGGAAGCCCTTGCCCAGCTTTGTACTGAGGTTGAGGAGCACAGCGACGACAAGCTGATAATATTTGCCGGATACGGCGGGGATATAGATGAGAGAAACAACAAGATGAAACGGTTTTTCAATGAAAATCCGGGAATAGCAAGCAGAATAACATTTACTGTTAACTTTTCGTCATATAATACAGATGAGATGCTCAGTATATTTGAGCTTTTGGCAGGGAATTCTGATTTTAAGATTGAGGATGGATGGAAGGACATACTGAGACCGTTTTTTGATAAACGGATTAAAAATCCGAATTTTGGAAACGGAAGGGACGCCAGAAGGCTGCTTGAGCAGGCTATGAGCGCCGCGGCTGTGGACTTTATTACATGGGCAGACGAGGATATGGATATATTGAGTCCGACTGACGCTGAGGAGAGGTCTAAGCTTTCAGTGCTGAGCCTGAGGCATTTAAAAGAGGCTGTGTCGGAGTTTGAGCATGCCGAAATGGCTGCTGAGGGCAGAACCGGAAGGCACGGGGTTTGAGTGTTTAATTGATTGCTGCAATGCAAAGGAGGTTTGCTATGAAAAAATTAAGACCGGCTCGTATTTCAGACAAGGAGCAGTTCAGGGCCTTATGGGATATAAGCTTTAATGACAGCAGGGAGTTTTCTGACTGGTTTTTTGATAAAAGGTTTGTACCGGACTACTGCGCCCTTATAGAGGAGGAAGACGGTTTTATATCGTCGGAAGTGCAGTCGCTTCCCGTATTTCTTAAGGTGAGGGGAGCTGTTATACCTTCAGCCATAATGGTTGGGGCATGCACTCATCCGGATTTTAAAAGGCGCGGATATATGAAGGAGCTTTATACATATTACATGAATATGATAAGCGGCCTTGGGGTAGTGCTCTGTCCGCATACGCCTGCTGTATTGAGAACCTATTATTATGTGGGGCATTATCCGGTAAGCGATACAGCTTTTATAGAGGCGGAGGAATCAAAGGGTGCAGAGATTACTGAAGACGCTGTGCAGCTGGAGCTTGCTGAAAATATGAGCGCCGTTTATAAATGCTATCAGCTTGCAAGCAGGAGATTTTCGGGGATTGTGTGCAGGTCGTATGCTGATTTCGCCCTTAAATGCGCTGATTATCTGTCCTGCGGCGCTAAATGCGTTGGCATAACAGATGGAGGAAATGTTCTGGCGTACGCTGTGTATTTTGACGATAAAGACGGAATTCACGGTGAGGAAATTATGGCTTTGGACGAAACATCGGAACAAAAAGCCGTAAATTACCTTTTTAATTTGGGAAAAGGCAGAAAAGTATCCGTTAAGCTTCCGCCTGACACAAAAACGGAGTATAATGGTGGAATCAAGAGAATTGGGCCAAGGAATGTATGCGGCATAGCTGATGTGGGAGCCTTTTTGAAGGCTGTGGGAAAAAACCTTCCATACGCTGTTGAGATTAAAGATGATGCTGTGCCTGAAAACAATGGGGTATTTAATTTTTCAGGTGAGAGAACCACAAACCGCCCTCAGCTTTCTATGACGGTTTACAGGTTTGCACAGTGGATGTTCGGTTACCGCTCATTAAATGAGCTTATACAGATGTCAGAGGCGGTAACGCTTGACAGCAGAGCCGGAGAGGAGCTTGACAGGTTCTTCCCTAAGCAGGTATGCCATATTATAGACGAATATTAATAAAGATAAGTTTGACAACTGTTTCCTGACATTTGAGGAAACGAAAGAGAGGAAGTTTTTTATGCAGCTTCAGTTTAGAGACATAAATATTGACGACAGGGAAATTATAGATAAGTATAAGAGAAACTGGAATATAGAAAACGCGGAAATGACATTTGAGCATTTATATATATGGGGAGCGGACTCCTTTGTACAGATAGCCGAGGATTGCGGCAGCCTTTATATAAAGCTGAGATATGAGCATGAACCGCCGCTTTTAATGCCTCCTATACCTGTTGATGAGAGCGTTGACTACCACGCCGCAGTTGTAAAGGGCAGGGAATATTTTGAAAGCAGGGGAGAAAAGGTTATTTTCTACTCTGTCTGTGAGCCTTTTGCGGATATGTTCAGAAAATACTGCCCGGAGTTTGAGCTAAGCGAGATGCGTGAGGCATGGGACTATGTTTATGACAGCAGCGACCTTATTACGCTTAAGGGCAAAAAGTACCACAGCAAGAGGAATTTTATAAACCGGCTTAAAATTAATCACCCTGATTTTGAGTACAGGGCCATTACAGAAGCCGACTCCGATATGTGCATTGAGCTTTACGACAAATGGCACAGTGAGCATGAGGACGGGGAAATTGACCAGTATGACGAGAGAGAGTCTGTTGTAAGGGCGGTTAAAAACATGTCAAAGCTTAATCTTAAGGGCGGTGCCATATTTATAGACGGAAAAATGGCGGCCTTTACTGTTGGAGGCTTTGTTACAGACTATATGGGTCATATACACATAGAAAAGGCACTGAGCGGAATAGACGGACTCTATCCTGCTGTTAACCAGCTTTTTGCCGAGGCCAACTACAAAGATACCCTGTATATAAACAGGGAGGAGGATATGGGCCTTGAGGGCTTAAGAAAGGCAAAGGAATCATATTATCCGGCTAAGATGACAGTAAAGTATACGGCAGTGTTAAAAAACCGCTGTATATGCAAAACAATCTGCGGCAATGAGATATTTAAAAAAGAGAGCGTGCCGTGCTCAAAATAATAAATTAGAAAAAAAGGCTGCCTGCTGAGAGGGCGGCCTTTTTATTAAGTTTATTTATTAAATTTTTGTTTTTTCACCCTGTTTTCACATTGGCATTATATAATCAGTTAATAATGGAGGTGGCACAGGTGAGCAGGATACTTGTTGTTGACGATGAAGAAAATATAAGGCAGATAATACTTAAATATGCAAAATTTGAGGGCTATGAGGTTGAGGAGGCATCAAACGGCATTGAGGCTGTTGAGATGTGCCGTAAAAACGCTTATGATATTATAATAATGGATATAATGATGCCGGAGCTGGACGGGTTTTCGGCTTGCAGGCAGATAAGGAAAAGCTGTGATACACCTGTTATAATGCTTTCCGCCAGAGGGGAGGAGTATGACAGGATACATGGCTTTGAGACAGGCGTTGACGACTATGTTGTAAAGCCGTTTTCGCCAAGGGAGCTTATGATGAGGGTTTCGGCCATACTCAAGCGTTCAGGCGGAGGAGAAACCGGTGAAAAACGTGACGTATATGAAAATGACGGTGTAAAGGTTGATTTTACAGGAAGGATTGTATATATAGACGGTGAGAGGGTCAGTATGTCGCCGAAGGAATACGACCTTTTCTTTTATATGGTAAAAAACAGGAATATAGCGCTGAGCCGTGAAAAGATAATAACCGATGTTTGGGGATATGACTTTTACGGCGGTGACAGGACATTGGATACACATATAAAGATACTGCGCAAAAGCCTTGGCCGGCACAGCGTAAAGATTGTTACACTGAGAGGGGTGGGATACAGGTTTGAGGACTGAGAGAATAAGCATTAAGTGGAAGCTTATAATGTATATGACATGCTTTGTCATTGCAGAATTTCTCCTTCTGTCGGCTTTTCACATGTTTTTCCTCGACAGCTTCTACAGAAACATAAAGATTAATGAGCTTAAGAGCACCGCAAAGACTGTGCAGGCTGGTATAAACTCTGAGAATATGGACGAAGTGCTGAAATCTGCGGCCCGTGAAGGCGGAATGTGTATTGAAATATTTGACCAGACCGGAAGTGAGATGCACTACGTTGAGGGCATGCCATTTGGGGTAATACGGGAAATGAATGCCGATGACAGGAAGCGGCTTTTTGAAGAAACTGTTGAATCCGGAACAAAAATATATTATGAGAGCATGAATTTTTATGACCAGAGGAGAGAAAAAATCGCGGACAGAAACAATGCCGGCGAGCCGAGAAAAGTGGAGAATGACAATTTGAGGCCTGAAAGGGAATTCAGCTTTGCCGGCGAGGATACAGCAGTATTTGACGGCCCGGATTCGCCGAATATAATAATATTGAGCCAGACAGCCCAAATAGACGGAAAAAACGTGATAATTGTGCTGAGCACTGCACTTACGCCGCTTTTTGCCACAAGACAGATACTGAATGTGGAAACTATGTATGTATGCGGAGTGCTGCTTATATTTTCTACCCTCCTTGCGTTTCTCATATACAGAAAAATTTCACGGCCTATAATGAAAACAAACGGCAAGGCTGTGCTTTTGGCAAACGGCAACTATAACGTGCGGTTTGACTCAGACGGCTACAGAGAGATAAAGGAGCTTAATGATACGCTTACATTTGCCGCCTCTGAGCTTAACAAAACAGAAAAGCTGCGTCAGGATTTGATGGCCAATATTTCACATGACCTGAGAACGCCGCTTACAATGATAAGAGGGTACGCCGAGCTTATGCGGGATATTCCGGGTGAGGCTACAGAAGGGAACATACAGATAATTATAGATGAGACAAACAGGCTTTCCAACCTGGTAACGGATATATTGGATATATCCAAACTTCAGAGCGGTGTTATGGAGCTTAACAGAGAGGGCTTTTCTATTACTGAAAGCATAAAGGGTGTGCTTGGCCGCTATGGAAAGCTTAAGGAACAGGAGGGCTACCGTATAGAGTTTCTGTATGAAAGCGATGTATGGATAAATGCCGACACTATAAAAATGTCGCAGGTACTCTATAACCTTATAAATAATGCCATTAACTATACAGGTGACGACAGGCGGGTAACTGTACGCCAGACTGTAAACGGCAGTATGGTAAAAATTGAGGTGGAGGATACAGGCGATGGAATAGATGAAAATGATATAAGGCTTATATGGGACCGATATTACAAAATAGACAAAAACCACAAACGGCCGGTGTCGGGAACAGGCCTTGGCCTTTCCATAGTTAAGAATGTACTGGAGCTGCATGGGTTTGAATACGGTGTTGATTCTCAAAAGGGCAAGGGCAGCGTATTCTATTTTGAGGCGGAAATATTGAGTCGTGGAAACAAAAAATAAATGTGTCTTGAAAGCACTGGACAGCCGGTTTTTGTGACAAGCCGGGGATTCCGGTGTTTTTTGTATGTTGCGGTAAATGCTGTAATAATCTGAAAAAATAAAAGGCGGTTAGGCGGGAACAAATTTGCAACACCGGACGTTATAAGAAGTAGCTGTATTTATCCGGCCTTATGTAACAGAAATATTACAAATTGCTTAATTTTTCATAAAACTTTCAAATTGCTTAAGTATTTTAATATAGTTTATTGTATAATAAAAAATAACATGGCATGATTGGAATCATTTAGAATAATAATAGTTATGGACATGCCCACAAAAGGAGGAGTATAACAATGAAGTTTAAGAAACTGCTTACTGCTTTTTTGGCGGCTGCGCTGGCTTCGTCAAGTATAGCCTGTCAGGCGCTTGCGGCTAATTTTGCTGATATCAACGATGTGCCTTGGGACGGCGCTAAACAATACATAAACGCGGTGGCTGACGCAGGCCTCATGGTTGGGGACTATAACTCAAGCGGCGCAAAGGTTTTTCGTTCAAGGGATAAGGTAAGCTACTGTGAGACTATGCAGCTTGTATACAGCCTGATGAAGCAGTATACAGGAAAGGCGGTTGAAGCATCTGTAGTTACAAAATACACAACTGTAATGAGCGGGTATAAGATACCTGTCTGGGCTTACGAGGCTGTGGCATACGGACTTGAAAACGGAATTGTGACGATTTCTGATATTCCGGGGTTTGTAAGCTCCAGCGGCGCCAATGTAAACGCCACAAGGCAGGATGTGGCTATAATGCTTGGCAGGGCGCTTAAAAGCTTTGAAACTGTAAACAACAGCGCTGCACTCACATTTAAAGACGCGTCAAGCGTTGCTTCTGTTGCTGTACCGTATGTTGACCTTCTCAACAGGCTCGGAATTATAACAGGCGATGACAGCGGCAATTTTAATCCCAAGAATTATATAAACAGGGCTGAAATGGCTGTTGTTGTTTCAAAGACAAACGACCTTATCAAATCGAAAGGCCAGTCCGGAAACAACGGGAACAATAATAACAACAATAACACAAACAATACAACACAAAACAGCTCCGCTACCGGAACAGTAACGGCTGTTGAGCTTGTGGGAAGCAATATAGCTCTTTCTGTAAATCTGGGCTCGTCCATAGCTACATATACAGGCTCTGCCTCTATGACATGCCTTAAGGGAACAGGAGTTATAACACTTGCACAGGTTGTTGTAGGCGATAAAGTGCTTGTATCATACAACGGTACAAACATAAAGAGTGTTGTTGTAACAGAGCCGGCAAAAACAGACACTAACAGCTCAACAAACAAGGAGAGCATAAAGGGTACATTCAATGATATATCAAAGTCGGAGATAACAATCAAAGTCAACGGCGAGAAGAAAACATACAATTTTGATAATATCAATTATGTTAAGTTTCATTACAACGACGACTCAAAGGAATATTCCGAGTTCAAGAACAAGATTGAGAGCGGAGACAGCATAGTACTGTACTTTGACAAGGATAACTATGTAATACGGGCTGACGCTGAGGACGGCGGCGATGAGGATGACAAGTATGATGTGACAGGCTACTATGATAAAATCAAAACTTCATATATCAGCCTTAAAAAGTCAAAGAGCAGCTCATCATCAAAAGACTATGACTTCAAGGGAGAGGACAAGAAGAATGTAACCTTCTACATAGGCTCAAAGGAAAAGGATTATGACGATTTTAAGGATGAGCTTGAGGACAACGACAAAATAGGCCTTGTTACAAACAGCAAGGATGAGGTGACAGAAGCGCATATTATTGACGACGATGACGACAAGTATGACGAGGAAGGGTACTTCAACAAGGTAAGCAAGTCATACATTTATCTCAGGGATAAAAGAAGCGGCAGCGGATATGATGACAAATATGAGTTTAAGTATACAGACAGTGATATAGATGATGTAAGCTTTTATATTGATGATAAGAAAAAGGACTACGATGCTTTTGAGGATAAGGCCAGTGACGGCGACAAGGTAGGTCTTGTAAAGAGCGGCTCAAAGATAACAAAGGTTTATCTTTCAACTGACGATGACGATGATGACGACGACGATTATGACAAGACAGGATACCTTTATAAGCTTTCTGACGAATATATAAGGATAACCAGCAAAAAAAGCTCAAGCGATTATGATGAGTATGAGTTTAAAAACAGCGACTCTGACGATGTTAAATTCTATATAAAGGATAAGAAAAAAGATTATGAGGACTTTGACGACGACGTATCAAAGGGCGATAAAGTCGGAATCAAGCTCAACAGCAGCAAAAAGGTTACAGAGGTTCACCGCTTAAGCAGCTCCTCATCAACTGACGAAAAGGAAGGTGAGATATATAAAATTACAAAGTCAAGCCTGAAGCTTTCAGGAAGTTCAGTGACTTATGAAGTGGACGATATAGACGACATAGATGTAAAGGTAACTGACGGTGAGGATAAGATAAAGGATTACAAGGACCTTATCACCGCTGTATCAGATGACAGTAAAACCGCTGAGGTAACAGTTGAGTATGACGACGATATGTATATCAAGTCCATTGAGGGCCATATAAGCAAGGCAACAGGAATACTGTCGAGCATCAGTACTGCTAACAAGACTATAGATGTAGAGTTTGACAGCAAGGAAGAAACAAGGTACAAGTACAAGAGCAGCATGGATGTTGACCTTCATTTTTATAAATCAAGTGTAGACGGCCTTGTGGAGGCTTATAATAAGGAAAGCAAGAGCAACAGAGAGGTAAAATTGACTATAAACGATGACGGATATATAACGAAAATCGAGTCAAGAAGTATCTGATATTTATATTTTAAAACAGAAGGGCGCGGTCAATTAACCGCGCCCTGTGTTTTGTGAGGGGGATTAATTTGATTTACAGCGAAAAAGTCAAAGAGGCAGCGCTTATAGCCTATAGAGCGCACAGTGGCGATACCGATAAAGGCGGCTACCCGTATATATTGCACCCGGTACATCTGGCAGAAGGTATGCAGACTGAGGCGGAAACAATAACGGCTCTCCTGCACGATGTTGCTGAGGATTCTGACATTACCATTGAGGAGCTTGAAAGCTGTGGGTTTGGAGAGGATATTATATCGGCCCTGAGACTACTTACAAGAAGTCCTGAGGAGGAATATATGGAGTATATACTGAGGATTAAAAACGCGGGAGGCATAGCCTTAAGTGTTAAGAGGGCTGATATAGAGCATAATATGGATACCCGAAGGCTTGAAAATGCTGGCCGGCGGGAGAAGGCGAGAGTGGAAAAATATAGAGCAGCTCTGGCTTTGCTCAACAGCTGAAGAACATGAGTTTATGAAAGGAAAAATAAAATACTTGAAATCATATCGGATTATAGTTAAAATGTAGCTGAGGTGATTTTATGCGCGTTTCAACAAAAGGAAGGTATGCTTTGAGGATAATGATTGACCTTGCGCTTAATGATAACGGTGAATATATACCGCTAAAGGACATAGCGGCAAGGCAGGAAATTACTGTAAAGTATATGGAACAGATTATACCGCAGCTCAATAAGGCGGGATATTTAAAAAGCCTGCGGGGAAACGGCGGCGGATACCGTCTTTCAAAAAGCCCTGACAAATATATTGTGGGGGATATATTAAGGGTTATGGAGGGAAGCCTCTCTCCTGTAGCCTGTGTAGACAACGATGAGATTGACTGTGCAAGAGGCGAAGGCTGTGCGACAGTGGGATTCTGGAGCGGGCTTAAAAAGGTAGTAGATGAGTATGTTGACAGCTTTACCCTTGCCGATTTTCTGAATTGACAGTGTATTTAATTTATGCCCTGCTAAAGCAGGGCGTTTTTATGTGTGTCTGAATTTTTTATTGACATATGGAAAATATATGCCTATAATCATATTAATCACATAGGATTAATAAATATAGGAGGACATAAGAATATGAGAATATACAAAAGTATAACTGAATTAACTGGAAAAACGCCCCTTATTGAGCTTACAAATATTGAAAAGGAATTAGGACTGAAGGCAAGAATAGCTGTAAAGGCAGAATATTTTAATCCAGCCGGAAGTGTTAAGGACAGAATAGCTGTGAGAATGATAAGGGATGCCGAAAAGAGCGGTGTTTTAAAGAGCGGTTCGGTTATTATAGAGCCTACAAGCGGAAACACTGGCATAGGACTTGCCGCAGCAGCCGCGAGCCTTGGCTACAGGATAATAATAACTATGCCCGAGACTATGAGTGTTGAGAGAAGAAAGCTTATGGCGTCTTACGGAGCCGAGCTTGTGCTTACGGAAGGCTCTAAGGGCATGAAGGGCGCTATTGAAAAGGCTGAGGAGCTTGCCTCAGGCGTTAAGGGCGGGGTAATGCTTGGGCAGTTTGTAAACCGGTCAAACCCTGAAGCGCATTTTGACACCACAGGTCCTGAAATATGGGAGGATACTGACGGGCAGGTTGATATATTTGTATCCGGTGTAGGCACAGGCGGCACAATAAGCGGAACAGGAAGATATCTTAAAAGTAAAAACCCAGATATAAAAGTGGTGGCTGTTGAGCCTGAGGACTCGCCGGTACTTTCAAAGGGAATTGCCGGAAAGCACAAAATACAGGGAATTGGAGCCGGTTTTGTACCTGACACTTTGGACACTGGTATATATGACAGTGTAGAAACTGTAAAGAACGATAAAGCCTTTGAATTTGCAAGGCTGGCAGCAAAAAAAGAGGGGATACTTGCCGGAATTTCATCTGGCGCGGCCATATGCGCCGCTGTAAGAGAGGCACTGAAGGAGGAAAACAGCGGCAGGCTCATAGTTGCTGTGCTTCCTGATACCGGAGAGAGGTATATTTCTACGGAATTATTTGAATAAGCTGATATATAGGTTTGCAAACCTCCGTATATGTCGAAAAAAACATATATGGAGGTTTTTTATTAATATTTATTAAATTAGAAGAAAACATCTCTGCTATGTGATATACTTTCTAAAGGGGGATTTGGTATGGAGTTAAGTGAAAAAAATCTGTTTCTGTTCGACATAGACGGCACAGTATCAATAGGTGAAAAGTTTATACCGGGCGGTCATGAGCTGCTTGACTATATAAAAAACACAGGGAAAAAATATATTTTTATAACAAACAACTCTACCAGAGGGACAAAAAGCTACATAGATAAGTTCCGGCGTATGGGCCTTGAAACTGACGGAATGAATTTTGTGACTGCCGCTACAGCATCGCTCAGATACCTGTCTGAGCGGTATAAGGGTAAAAAAATATATACTGTCGGCACAAAGTCGTTTATTGACGAGCTGAGAGCCGGCGGCATGATTATTACTGAGAAATTTGAAAGCGGCATAGATTGTGTTCTGGTTGGATTTGACAATGAGCTTACATACCGGAAGATAGAGAACGCTTGCAGAATACTTTCTGAGTCTGAAGCTGATTTTTTGGCTACAAACCCTGACCTTGTGTGTCCGGCGCCTTTTGGCTTTGTTCCGGACTGCGGCAGCATATGCCGTATGATAACAGAAGCCGTAGGCAGAGAACCGGTGTTTTTAGGAAAGCCGGAAAGGCTTATAATAGATATCTGTCTTGAAATAAGC
This sequence comes from Lachnospiraceae bacterium NSJ-143, assembly GCA_022867625.1. Taxonomy (GTDB): domain Bacteria; phylum Bacillota; class Clostridia; order Lachnospirales; family Anaerotignaceae; genus Neoanaerotignum_A. The sequence goes on along the minus strand of JALIFM010000003.1, from coordinate 86,567 downwards.
GGCTGCTCGGCTGATGAAACAGTTATAGTGGGGGACAGGCTGTATACTGACATATTGTCGGGTATAAAGAGTGGTATTGATACAGCGGCGGTGCTTACCGGGGAAACAGACAGGCAGGAAATAAGCAGGTCTGAGTATAAGCCGAATTATATATTTGATTCGGTGAAGGATATACTTGAGAGCATAAGAGTAAATTAATGGAGGTTTTTATATGGCGGCTAAAAGTTTTAAGGTGTCTGTTTTATCTTTTGTTTTGTGCCTGTGTATAGCTGTTACTTCTGTTGCGGCGCAGGATTCGGATACTGATTACAGGTACAGTATTGATGTTGACCTTACCGGAAACCAGGTTATGATTTACAAAAGAGACGGTAACGGCGAGTATACAGTACCGTTTAAAAGCTTTGTGTGCTCTGTTGGCGAGGGAACCCCTGAGGGCAGATTTAATACAACAGACAAGTATGATTGGCGGGCGCTGTTTGGAAACGTATACGGACAGTACGCCACCAGAATAACAGGGAGCATACTTTTTCACTCTGTTCCATATACGTCTACAGACAAGTCAACACTTGAGTATGATGAATACAATAAGCTTGGGCAAACGGCTTCAATGGGCTGTATAAGGCTTAGCGTGAAGGACGCAAAATGGATATATGACAATTGCCCTTCCGGTACAAGTGTCAATATGTTCAGAAACGGTGAGCCTATGCCTCTTGCAAAGCCTGAGCCGATAAAGATTGATGTTAACGATACAAAAAGGCGCGGCTGGGACCCTACTGACCCGGATATAAATAACCCGTGGAATGTAAATGCGGCAGATAAACCGCAGGATTCCCCCGCAGAACAGGCTGAGGCCGAAGAGACTGAAGAAACAGCGGTATCGGAGAGGAAAGTTTCAAAAAGGGTGGCTGAAAGTACAGATGTGGTGATAGTAAATAATACAAAGGTACAGGAAAAAGAAGAAACAATACCTGACTATAATATAAAAAGGATAGGGGTATATTCGGGTAACGCATATTTTATGGCTGACGCTATCGATATTGAAGGGGCGTATTATGTTTCACTGCCAGAGATAATAGATTTTCTCGGAGAGGCGGGAAGAAATATACAAACGCCTAATGTCAAAGGTGAAGGTTATATAGTAATGCTGGATAATACATGCAGCGTTACAGACAGCGAATTTAAGAAAATAATAGCAGAGAATAATTCCAGAGATAAAAAGTCGGTACTTCTGTGCTTTAACGGTGGAAAAATAAAGACGCCTGTTTACCAGTACGAAGGGAAAAACATGTTTAATATTGGCATTATATGCTCAATGGCTGGGCTTGCCATTAACAGTGACGGGCAGAAGCTTACAATAGGCGATTACACAGGCATTTAAACAGGTATAAAATAAAAGGAGGCACAGGCCTCCTTTTTGTATTGCTGATTTGTAATATGTTATCTTTCTGGAGTTATTATAACCACACACTGGGAATTCTTAACCACATGGGCTGTGACCGAGCCGAGTATTGTCTGGTGTCCGGCCTTTGAGGATTTTGTCATGATTATGGCGTGAATTTTGTTCAATTTAGCGTACTCAAGTATTTCCTCTCCGGCAGATTTGCCTACAAGCACCTTTTTGTCAAATACTCTGTACCCGTCGAGCTGCTTTTCAACGACGTTGAGTGTAGGCATAGCTTCCTCTGTAACCTTTTCAGGCTCAAATTCCGTGCGGATAAATGACTCATAGTCCTCTTTAACGGTAACTATTGCAATTTCTACCTCACTTGGGTCATAAAGCTTTCTTACAAGGTCAACTGATTTCATGCATCTTTCGGAACCGTCAACAGGCAGTAAAATTTTTTTCATGGTCAAAACCTCCCCCGGAATATGCGAAGCCTTAAAGTTATTACTTACAGGCCAATGATATTTTGTGTATTACTTATGTAAATATTATACATCCCGGTACGGTAATGTCAATGGCATAGGCAGATAAATATATCGGATTTTAAAATCAGAGCATATTTATACTAAAATTGCACAAATAAACTGAATTTTTTATTGTGCATATCAGTATTCTGTGCTGTAGGACATATCCCAGAACATGGCCTCATATCTGCTGCAGTTTATCATTATCTCGTCAAGGCGTTTAAGCTGTTTTTCTGTATAATTTTGTGCCGCCTTGTCTATAAAGCTTATTATTTGCTGATTGCTCTGCGCGTAGCTTTCTGATGAATATTCGTCAATCCAGCTTGAATACGGGTTGTCTTCAGTTTTTCCGTTTGCTTTTATGTAGTCTCCTATATATTTGTAGCTCCAGGAGCAGGAAAGAACAGCGGCTGCGATTTCTGCAAGGCCGTCTGTGAATCCAACTGACAGCATGTAGTTGGTATAGGACTCATTTACAAGTGACATTTTTGAATTGTCAAGCATTTCACGTGTAATGCCAAGGCTTTCAAGATAGCTGCGGTGAACAGCGTTTTCGGTATCTATTGTGTCTGTTATAAGCTTTGCAAAAATGCGCAGGTCGCCTTCTTCACGGCTTTTTATAAGGCCAAGGGCGAACAGTTTTGCGTACTGCATAAGATACAGGTGGTCCTGTATCATGTAGAATCTGAATTTTTCAATGGGCAGAGTGCCCTTGGCAAGCTCATCAACAAATGGGTGAGTATTATAGCCGTCCCAAATATCTTTTACTTTCTCAAAAAGCCTTTGTGATACCTTCATTTTAGACCTCCAAATATTTTTGAATTAAATTAAACACAGCTTAATATCCATGATATCCAAAACACGGCAGTTTGTAAATACGGGCATTATCCAAATTTTATATTTGTGACAGTAAAAATTGACCATGGTTACACTGTACTTGCTTTTTTGACTGTAATAACGTAAAATTATATCATGGTTTTATAGTGTGTGCGTTATTTTTTTGTCAATAATATGATTGGAGGCTATTTATGAAGGTACTTATAATTGGCGGAGTTGCCGCCGGAACCAAAACCGCAGCAAAAATCAAAAGGCTTGACCGAAGCGCTGATGTCCTTATTGTATCAAAGGGTAAGGATATATCATACGCAGGCTGCGGCCTGCCTTACTATGTGGGCGGGATTATAGAAAACAGAGACAGCCTTATAGTAAACTCGCCGGAAAAGTTTACAGGCCTTACAAATGCCAATGTATTGACCGGCAGGGAGGTTTACAGGCTTGATACGGCAGGAAAGAAGGCTTACGCAAAAAATCTTTCAACTGGCGCTGAGGAGGAATTTGAATACGATTCATGCGTTATAGCTGTGGGGGCGTATTCAATATTGCCTGATATAGAAGGAGCGGGCCTTGCCGGAGTGTACACAATGCGCCTTCCGGAAGATGCCATAGAGCTGAGAGATTATATAGAAAATACCGGAGCCAAAAAGGCTGTTGTCGCAGGCGGCGGGTTTATAGGACTTGAGACTGCTGAAAATTTGAAATCACAGGGCCTTGAGGTAACGGTTATTGATATGGCCGACCAGATAATGACAAATTTCGACAGGGATATAGCTGAATACTGCCGACGAGAGCTTATAAAAAAAGGTATAAGGGTTATGACATCCACAAAAATTGAGGGGATTGTCGGGTCTACAAGGGCTACAGGCGTTAAAACTGAAAAGGGTGTTATAGGTGCAGACGTGGTTGTAATGTCTGTAGGTATAAGACCTAATACAGGGTTTATTAAGGACACCGGAATTGAAATGACAAAAAACGGGCTTATAAAGGTTGACAGCAGGCTCAGGACTAATGTGAAGGACGTCTACGCGGCAGGCGACTGCGCCGCTGTTGAAAACCGCCTTACTGGTGAAACCGTGTGGTCGCCTATGGGTTCCTCTGCAAACATGGAAGGCCGTGTTCTGGCTCAGGTTATCTGCGGTAGGGATAAGGAATATAAGGGCGTACTTGGTACTGCTGTAGTAAAGCTTGCAGGAATTAACGCTGCAAGGACAGGTCTTGGTGAAAGGCAGGCTGAAGCCCTTGGCTACGATACTGTTACCTGTGTTACTGTGACAGACGATAAAGCGCATTATTACCCGGGTTCATCACTTAACGCCATTAAGCTTATTGCCGACAGAAAGACACATAAGCTTTTAGGGCTTCAGGCCGTCGGAGCAGGAAATGTTGACAAATGGACTGATGTGGCTGTTATGGCAATATCGATGGACGCAAAAATAGAGGATATTGAGGATTTGGACCTGTGCTATGCCCCTCCTTTTTCAACTGCTATAAACCCTGTTGTGACAGCTGCCAATATCCTTTTAAATAAGATTAACGGCGATATTGTCACAATGACGCCTATGGAATATATGGAGGGCGCAGCTGAGGGATTCCGTGTTATAGATGCTACAAATGAGGGTAATGTGCCGGGAGGCGACCACATACTTCTGCCTTCTGTAACTGAGCCTTTGGAGGGCTATGACAAGGATGAGAATATACTTATAGTATGCCGCAGGGGAAGGCTTGCCTACCTTATGCAGAACAGGCTCAGGAGTTTTGGCTACACAAACACATATGTGCTTGAGGGTGCTTTGATATTTAATGAGATAAAGCTGCCTCAGGGGGCTGGAACTACAGTACCGGCCGACGAGATAACAAGAGTCAAGGCATTGGGATTTTTGATAAACAGAGGAACCAATAATTTCAGCTGCCGGGTGATAACAAGAAACGGAAAGATTTCATCAGAGGAAAGCCAGAGGATATCTGAGGCTGCAAGGCTTTACGGAAACGGACAGATTGCCATGACCGGAAGGCTCACAATAGAGATTCCGGGAGTAGCTTATGAGAATATCGACGCCTTAAGAGAATATCTTGCTGAGGGCGGAATTGAAACCGGAGGCACAGGCTCAAAGGTAAGGCCTGTAGTTTCCTGTAAGGGTACTACATGCCAGTACGGCCTTATAGACACATATGCGCTTTCAGAAAAGGTGCATGAGCTTTTCTATAAGGGCTACAGGGAAGTTAAGCTTCCGCACAAATTCAAGATAGCCGTAGGCGGCTGCCCTAATAACTGTGTAAAGCCTGACCTGAATGACTTGGGCATAATAGGCCAGAGGATACCTGATTATGACGCGGATATGTGCCGTAACTGCAATGTATGTCAGGTCGAGGTCAACTGTCCTATTAAGGTTGCTGAAATGAAGGATGGAAAGCTCGTAATAGACGAGGCAGCCTGCAACCACTGTGGCAGGTGCGTTGGCAGGTGTCCGTTCGGAGCCATAGATTCAGGTGAGGACGGATATAAGGTTTATATAGGCGGAAGATGGGGAAAGAAAATAGCACATGGCAGAGAGCTTGAGAGGATATTTACATCTGAGGAGGAAGTGCTTTCTGTTGTGGAGAAGGCTCTGCTGCTTTTCAGGGAGCAGGGCATAACAGGAGAACGTTTCTCTGATACAATAGAGCGCCTCGGTTTTGAGAATGTACAGGCCCAGTTGCTTTCTGACGACATATTAAAGCGCAAGGAGCAGATTATAGGAGCAAAAATGCACCTTGTAGGCGGGGCTACCTGCTGACAGGATTGATATAGATATTAAAAAGCCGGAGAAAACCGGCTTTTTAAATTTAAATAATAAGTTCATTTAATACTGCTTTATTATGGGCTTTTAAAGACTAATAAAAACTTAAGTGAAGATTTTTCAATTCCGAGAAATAAATTTTGCTTTTATTCTGGAATTATATTGCAAAATAATTAGCTGTGTGTTATCATTTAAATAGTTACAAATAGTTTTTTGATAGTCATTATGTTAGTTGGAGGTGTCTTGATGGGCTCAGATAATTTGGAAAAATCAAAAAGGGAAAAAAGCTCTTTATATCCGCCTGCTAATATTGAGGATACGTATAATTTTATACAGCTTGTTGATAAACTCGGAGGGAAATCAGTTAGTTATGATACAATTTCATCTTCAATGGGAGTTAGTGACAGGACAAAATCATTTTTATATAGGTTAAGTTCTGCTAAACAATACGGTTTAATAACTACTGGTGGGAGAGCAGTTCAGTTGACAGAATTGGCTAAAAAGATTCTATATCCTACTGAAAATAATAAGCCTAGTGCTTTATTGCGAGAATGTTTTGATAAACCAGATTTGAATGCTAAGCTTATTGAAAGATTTTCTAATAAAGCGTTGCCAATTAAAGCGCAGCTAAGCAATATTTTGATGAATGAGTATTCTATAATTAAAACTGCAAAAGATAATGCTGCCTCATGTTTTATTGAAAGTGCAGATTATCTTGGGTATTTAAAAAATGGTATTTTAACTTTAAATGAAGAATGTTGTGATAAGGATATAGAAATTGATAGCAGCAATGAAATAAACAAAAAATTTATTACAGAAGGTACTGGTGAGACGTTATGTTATAATTTTCAAATACCTACACTAAGCGGTAATTCTGCTAAGGTGCAAATACCAGAGGACGTATCAGTTAAGGATTTGGAGTTTATTGAGGTTTATATTCAACAAATGCTGCCAAGATTTATTGCAAATTTGAAGGAAGAAATAAATAAAAATAATGTTTTAAATAAAGAATGAGCCTAGCTCACTTCTGTGGCTAGGACTCTTCTTTGTCAAGCATTGTATGATGCCGACATAATAATATATTCGCATATTTTATTATAACATAAATGCTGATAATTGCAAGAGGATAACTCTCTGAAAGGAGGTGCTATCCATGGAAGATTACATAGTAATTTATACGCCTTATGTAACAAAAAATGGTAAGAAAATATTTGCATCACAGTATGGTCTAAAGGCGTTTAGATTGGAAATACCTAAAGAGAAGTACAGAGGAAGATAAAAAAGACCACCTTAAATGTCGGCATTAAGGTGGCCTTTTATTTCAATTTTATTAGTATTTATCAAAATACTAATTGTAAACATTTTTAAACTATTTTTAAATTTCAAATTTTTAATAAGCATTGAAATTTGAAATAATTCTGAATTTTTGTATAGAGTTTTTTAAATGAGTCTTTGTATGATTTATTGTTTATTTTAGAATTTATAATTTGGTAGAGATAGTTTTGTTAAGTATATATGATAGAAATCAGGTTTTTAAAACTAAAAAAGGGATACCATCTGGTATCCCTTTAATAACGGAGAAAGAGGGATTTGAACCCTCGCGCCGCTTACGCGACCTACACCCTTAGCAGGGGCGCCTCTTCAGCCTCTTGAGTATTTCTCCAAACGCTTACTGCAAGAGGTATTATATCACGTCAGGATAAGTATGTCAAACATTTATTTTTCATTAATAACAAATATTTTGTACCTGTCGTGCAGGGCAGTGTCCTCGGCCTGCGGCTTTGGCCTTTTTGGCGATACCATAATGGATATGGCTTTTGTCAGGTTTTCTATCACAGCCTCGCTGTGCGTGCCGCCGTATTCCCCGTCGAGTGTCCACTGTATTTTGTTCTGTGACTTAAATACCGCCCTTGATGTCTTGAATGTTTTAAAAACCTTGCCCGAAAAATCGCTGGCAAGTATACCGGTAACTATCATCTGTATCTCAATGGGGTTTTTAGGGTATTTCACAAGTATAACCTCAAAAAGCCCGTCGTCAAGCTTGACCATCTCTTTTCCAAGGCTCTTAAGCCCGCCCACTGATATGGTGTTTGATATCATGCCGTAAATGAAGTCTCCAGTTATTGTTTCGTTGTCATGCTCTATAGTCATGCTGTATTTCTGGAGGGTTGGCACGCGCTTTATGCCCTCAACAATGTAGGCAGTGTGGCCGAGCAGGTTTTTCAAGTCCTGCGGCGTGTCATAGGATACGTCTGTAAAAGCCCCAAAAGCCGCTATATAAATGAAATAATCGTCGTTAAACCTGCCTATATCACAGTCAAATGGATATCCGGAGGTAAGGTTTTTTGCCGCCGCTATCATATTTTTAGGAAGCTTAAGGCTTTCGGCAAAATCATTTGTCGAACCGGCGGGAATGTATCCAACTACAGGACGCTTTTTGGCGTCAAGCTCCATAAGCCCTTTTACACACTCGCTCAGTGTACCGTCTCCGCCGCTTATAAGTAGGTAGTTATATTTTTTCGCCGATGATTTTATTATCTCGCAGCCGTGCATCTTATGCTGTGTGGTGTATACTGTTACCTCAAGGCCTTCCTTTACGAGATTATCTATTATTTCAAGCATTTTGTTCTTTATCAGGCCCTTTCCGGCCTTTGGATTGAGTACAAAAAGGACTTTTTTACCCATTAAGAAAACCCCCGCTCTTTTTTCGACTGAAAATTAAAATTTTATCACAGGCAGTTGCCTGATTAACCCCACTCAGGCCGCCTCCCGTATTTTTATAAACATCGGGCAAAATATATCAAATAGTATTAACCGGTGCTGATTATACTATTACTTATTATTAAAAACAATAGAGCTGCGTAAAATATAAGTAAATTTTAATTTAAAACACTCCAGTTAAATCAATATAGGTAGCATACTAATTGTTCTATTAATCAGAAAACTATATCCATTATATAAAATGTGCATATATTTGTTTTAATCAAATAAAATTAATTGTATATTGTTCCAATAATAAAGTTTACTGAAAACTATATAGCAAAGGTAGATTTTTCATTTTTGTATTGAAATCAAAAAAATCTTTTTAAAAAAATAGGTTGACTCTCTTTCAAAAGAATAGATTATAATACAGACATGGTTGAAATCTGTTACAGCCTTTGGTTTCTGCGGCTGAGCGTTAGCCCCTTAAGGCTAAATTTAATCAACTATGGAGCAGCAGGGCAATCAGAAAACCGAATACGCGGCGGCGTTTTTGCCGTCTGACTTATTATCTTTATTTTAAGGAGGAAAAAAATGGTTGGAGAGAAAGTAACACTTCATGTAATGATGAAGGCAAGCGACGGACATTATGTAGGCGGTCTTGTAAACGGCGCCAGAATAGTAAATATGTGGGGCGATGTAGGAACAGAGCTCATGGTTCGTGTAGACGGTGATATCAGCCTTTTCCTTGGCTATGACGAAATCAACTTTACAGCACCTGTATACGTAGGCGACTTTATGGAATACACAGGCTGGATTGAGAAGGTTGGAAACACATCCTACACATGCAAGTTCGAGGCTTGGAAGGTTGCCACAATGTGCGACAGAACAGATATGGACATGACAGGCGTTGAGCACACAGCAGCTACAGCATGCGTACCTCCAGTACTCTGCGGTACAGCTACAGGCTCACTTTACATAGCTAAAAAAGACCAGAGAGGCGAGACAGACCCTGCCTTCGTTCATGAGCACGCTGCTAAAAAGGCATGATTTGAATAATTAAAAAAGACTTTACATCTGTTTAAGGAGGAATAAAAAATGGTTGGAGAGAAAGTAGTACATCACGTAATGATGAGAGGCGCAGACGGACATTATGTAGGCGGACTTGTAAACGGTGCAAGAATTGTTGATTTCTGGGGCGATGTAGGAACAGAGCTTATGGTTTATGTAGACGGCGACATCAGCCTTTTCCTTGGCTACAAAAATATCCAGTTTACAGCACCAGTATATGTAGGCGACTTTATGGAATACCATGGCTGGATTGAGAAGGTTGGAAACCAGTCATATACATGCAAGTTTGAGGCTTACAAGGTAGCTACAATGCTTGACAGAACAGACGCTGACATGACAGGCATTGAGCACACAGCAGCTACAGCATGCGTACCTCCAGTACTCTGCGCAACAGGCACAGGCTCACTCTTTATAGCAAAGAAGGACCAGAGAGGCCCACAGAAGGAGTCTTTCAAAGACGCTGTTCATCCTGCTAAATAATTAATAAATAAAAATAAGAGGGTATGCCTTATGGCGTGCCCTTTTTTGATAGGTTTAATAAAAAAACGGGCAATACCATGTAATTTAATGTGGTATCACCCGTTTTTCTGTTTTTCTTTTTCCGCTTTGTAGGCCATGTATTCCGCAAATTCCTTTACGTCCTTACGCATTTCAGCGGGAAGCCTGTCGGGAAGGCGAAGGTATTGCCCGTTTACGCCGCTGTACGGCGGGTAAGGTTCGTCTGTAAGGCCAAGAAGGTAGTCAACGGATACGTTGAAAAATTTCGCAAATATTTTTTTTATTTCATCAGGTGCTTCTCTTTTATTTGTTTCGTATGATGATATTGTTCCTTTATCTATATTTAAGAGTTTGCCTAGCTGGTTTTGTGTTAATCCAGCATCTTTTCTTAATTCAGTTAGTCGTTCTCCAATAATAAATATCACCGCCTTTAAATTAATTATAATTGAAAAAAAACATAATAATGAAAAATAGACTAATAGCTGATATAATTTAGAAAGATAGACTAATTGTCTATCGAATATTATTAATTGTATTAGGAGGCGGTAAAATGAAATATCGTAAAAGGGAAAATGAATTTAAAACTATAATTAAATTTCTAAGGGAGCAGAACAGAATGAGCCAGAGCCAGCTTGGCGCAGTTTTAGGGTACGGCTACACTGCCGTTTCAAACTACGAAAGCGGAAGGAACGAACCCTCAATAGGCGACCTGATTAAGCTTGCCGATTATTTTCAGGTGAGCGTTGATTTTTTGATAGGGCACAAGTATGACGAAAAAATGGCGAACAATCTGGCAGATTACATGCTTATGATGAAGATACGTACAATAAGAGACAGCATAATTGAGGTGGCAGACAAAATGAATGACATGCTGAAAACAGGGAATTAATCAGCTTTGTCTTTGCTGTTTTGCGCTTTAAAAAGGGTTATTATTTTTTGTACAGCTATGATTTGTTCCTGACTTAAACCGGTTACATCAACTGTTGTATGGGTTCCTATACCAAAAAGCAGGTCAAGCCCCACACCAAAAAAATCGGCAATCTGTATTGCCGTTTCAACAGACGGAACCGCTTTTCCGTTTTCCCAATTAGAAATTGTCTGAAAAGCAACGTGCAGTTTTTCAGCCATGTATTCTTGGGTGTAGCAGTTTGAAATTCTGAGTTCTTTAAATCTATCCCCAAACATTTGGCATCACCTTCTTCTTTAGTTTAGGGTAGACTATTTTTTTTGTCATATACATCAAATATTAAAAGAATTACTATAGTAATATTTGATAAAATGGATTCTGAGCATGACTGTTTTCTGTAAAATCAGGTGGCCTGCGGTCTGCTCCGCCCACAGAGCATACAAAGAGTCCTGAAAACTTCCGCTGGAAAATGATTATTGCCCCATTCGGCAACAAATATGTTGAAAGATAGGCTTAAAAGGATATATACTAATAATACCGGTTTTTAGAGCCGGAGGTGTTTATTGTTCTGGCTTATCAGGCGGAGTTGATTGTTTTTGGAAAAAAATTGGATAATCAGGCTTTCGGGCGAGCTTTTTGAGGCCGCTGTTATTGTGCTTGTACTGTATTATGTTATATTTCCGGTGAGGATAACCGGAGACTCAATGCTTGATACGCTGAAGCAGGGCGACAGGGTGCTTGTAAGTCGCGCCGCCGCAATGCTAGATATGTATAAGAGCGGCAGTATTGTAATACTTAAATACGACAGCGGCGATAAAACCATAAAGATTGTAAAGAGGGTAGCCGCCCTTGAGGGGGATATTATAGAATCAAGAGACGGACTGCTGTACATAAACGGAAATTTAATGGAAGGCTATCTGTGCCCTGACATGGGCGATATAAGCTTTACACTGGAGGAAGGACAGGTGTTTGTGCTGGGGGATAATCCGGAGGAAAGCGTTGACAGCAGGGAGTTTGGGCCTGTGCAGAGGAAAGACATAACAGGGCTTGTGGTTATGAGGTTTTACCCCTTTGACAGGATATGCCTGCTTGCCTGCTGAATAATTTGATAAAGAAAGGCGTTTGAGGGTATTTATATATGAGAGGCATGTTTATAACAGCTGAGGGCACAGACGGGGCCGGAAAGAGCACACAGCTTGAGCTTATAAAGGAATATTTAAAAGGTAAAAAAGCCATATTTCTGCGGGAACCGGGAGGCACAGCCATAAGCGAGAAAATAAGGGAGCTTATACTTGATACACAAAATACGGAAATGTCGGCGCAGACAGAGGCGCTTTTGTACGCCGCAAGCCGTACCCAGCTTGTAAACGAGGTAATACTGCCGGCTCTGGAGGCCGGTACAAATGTTGTGTGCGACAGGTATATTGACTCAAGCGTTGCCTATCAGGGGTACGCAAGGGGCCTTGGCGCTGACACTGTAGAGGGCATAAACAGGTTTGCACTGGAAAATTGTGTGCCCGATTTGACACTGTTTTTTGATTTGCCGCCGGAAAAAGGAATTTTAAGGAAGAACAGCCAGCATAAACTGGACAGAATTGAGCAGGAAAGCATGGACTTTCACCGAAAGGTATATGAGGGGTACATAAAGCTATGCGAAAAGTACCCGCAGAGAATCAGGCGCATAGACGCCTCACTGGATGTGGGCGCGGTGTTTGCGCTGGTAAAAAAAGAGCTTGACTCATTGAGGTGGGACTGATGTCTGGTTTTGACTTTATAGCAGGACATATGAGGATTATAAAAAGCCTGAGGGAGAGCATAAAAAACAATATGGCTTCCCACGCATATATTTTCTGCGGAAACAGAGGCTCCGGCAGAAAGCTTACGGCGGCCGCCTTTGCGAGGGCGCTTAACTGCACCGACAGTACAGACGGCGATTCCTGCGGAAAATGCCGCTCCTGCCGGCAGTTTGACAGCGGCAACAGCCCCGATGTGTTTTATGTAAAGGCTGTTAAGACCAAAAGCATAGGTGTTGACGACATAAGGGAACAGATTGTGGAAAAGGTCAAGACAAAGCCATACAGCTACGATAAAAAGATATTTATAGTGGATATGGCGGACACAATGACTGTTCAGGCGCAGAATGCACTGCTTAAAACCCTTGAGGAGCCGCCGGCTTATGTTGTAATAATACTTATAGCCGAGAACCTTGAAAATTTTCTGCCCACAGTGCTTTCACGGTGTGTTGTCATGAAATTCCGGCCCATACCTGCGGCGCAGGTAAGAAAATACCTGACAGAAAAATGCGGTATTGATTCACATGACGCCGTTTTCTACTCGGAGTACTGCGGGGGGAGCATAGGCGAGGCACTGAGGCTTTCTGAGGATTCTCAATTTTACGCCATGCGTGAGGAGGCAATAAAATGCCTTGCGGTCATTGACAGCATGGATACGGCAAGCGCCATGCTTATGGCAAAGGATATGGAAAAGTACAGGGGTTATCCCGAGCTTTTTGATATAATGTATATGTTTTACAGAGACGTGCTCTGTTACAGGCTTTTTAAAAGCCCTGACAGGCTGATACAGAAGGATAAAACAGACGAGATAAAAATACAGGCCGAAAGTCTTGATGAAAACAGGATAGCCAGAAGGCTTGAGGCGATTATGAATACAAAAAAGCAGATTAAGCAGAACGCTGGTTTTCAGCTTTCTGTTGAAGTGCTTTTTATGACTGTAAAGGAGAACTGATATGACGGAGGTAGTTGGTGTAAGGTTTAAAAAGGCCGGAAAGGTATATTATTTTGACCCGGACGGAAATTTGTTTGAAAACGGCAGCTTTGCCATTGTGGAAACGGCAAGGGGCGTTGAATACGGGCAGGTTGTGAAAAAGAATATGATGGTGGAGGAGTCTGAGGTTTTTCAGCCCCTTAAAAAGGTGCTCAGGCCTGCTACGGAGGAGGACGCAGCACAGCAGGAGGAGGACAGGCGTAAGGAAAAGGAGGCCTTTCTGATATGCGAGGAGAAGATTGCCAAGCATGGCCTTGACATGAAGCTTGTGGATGTTGAGATTACATTTGACCACAACAAGCTGATTTTCTATTTTACATCAGACGGGCGTGTGGATTTCCGCGAGCTTGTAAAGGAGCTGGCGTCAATATTCAGGACAAGGATTGAGCTGAGGCAGATTGGCGTGCGTGACGAGGCCAAAATGCTCAACGGCATAGGCATATGCGGAAGGCCGCTGTGCTGCTCCACTTTTCTGGGGGATTTTCACCCTGTGTCCATAAAAATGGCCAAGGAGCAGAATTTGTCTCTGAACCCTACAAAGATAAGCGGCATATGCGGAAGGCTCATGTGCTGCCTTAAATATGAGGAGGACGTGTACGAGGAGCTTAACAGAAACCTGCCTGATGTGGGGGATGTAATATCAACTCCAGACGGTACAGGGGAGATACTTTCGGTAAATGTGCTTATGCAGAATGTAAAGGCCGCTGTCAAAAAGACCGAAAACGACGCCCCGACTATAGGATATTATGCTGTTGAGGAGATAAAGGTTTTAAAAAGCAGGAGAAACAGACAGAAGGCGGCAGAAGCCGAAAAGAAGCAGAAGGCCGGCGCGGATATGCCGGATATGGATTTGGACTGATAAGATATGGACGTAGAGATAAAGGATTATGAGAGAGTAGACGACCTGCACAGAAACGGTTATATGCTTATACAGGACCCAAAAAGGTTCTGTTTTGGCGTCGACGCTGTTTTGCTGAGCGGCTTCGCTCTGGCTAAAAAGGGCGACAGGGTGCTGGACTTGGGCACGGGCACAGGCGTTATACCTATACTTATGAGCGCTAAAACGCCGGCGGGGCACTTTACAGGCCTTGAGATACAGCACGAAAGCGCCGAGATGGCACAGAGGAGTGTAAGGCTTAATAATCTGGAGGAAAAGATAGATATTGTGGAGGGGGATATAAAAAAGGCGGCGGAGATTTTCAAGCCGTCGTCTTTTGATGTAATCACCTCCAACCCGCCGTATATGAATTATGAGGGCGGCCTTAAAAACGACTATGGCCCTAAGACTATAGCACGCCATGAGGTGCTCTGCTCCCTTGAGGATATAGCCTATGCGTCTATGAAGCTTTTAAAATTCGGAGGGAGGCTCTATATGGTACACAGGCCTCACAGGCTTACGGATATAATATGTACACTGAGGGAAAACAAGCTTGAGCCAAAGCGCATAAGGTTTGTGCAGCCCTATGCCGGAAGGGAGCCAAACATGGTGCTTGTGGAGGCCGTGCGCAGCGGAAAGCCTATGGTTAAGGTTATGCCGGCCCTTGTTATTTATAACAGCGACGGTACATATACAGACGAGGCAATTGATATATATTACAACTGATTTTAAGTACAGGATATTTCAGGAAGGGTGCGTAAATTGTACGGAACGCTTTTTTTGTGCGGCACGCCTATAGGTAATCTGGGGGATATAACTCTCAGGGAGCTTGAGGTTTTGAAGTCCTGCGATTTGATAGCCGCGGAGGATACAAGAAACACATTGAAGCTTTTAAACCACTTCGGGATACAGAAACCGCTTGTAAGCTACTATGAGCACAATAAATTCCAGAAGGGGCCGGAGCTTGTAAATAAATTGAAGGAGGGCATTGACATAGCCCTTGTGACAGACGCCGGAATGCCGGGCATATCAGACCCGGGGGCGGATATGGTAAGGCTCTGCGGCCTTGAGGGGGTGCCGGTTACATCGGCGCCGGGGCCTACGGCCTTTGTAACTGCCCTTGTGCTTTCGGGTATTGACTCACGCAGGTTCATATTTGAGGGGTTTCTTCCCACAGACAAGCGCGAGAAGGAGGAGACGCTTAAAAAGCTTGAGCGTGAAACAAGGACCGTTATATTTTATGAGGCTCCCCACAGGCTTAAAAGCACGTTAAAGGAGCTTTCGGCATATGCCAGAAACCGGGAGGCGGCATGTGTAAGGGAGATTACCAAAAAATTTGAGGAAGTAAAAAAGGGCAGTCTGGAAAGCCTTTTGGACTATTATACCGAAAACGAGCCAAAAGGCGAGTTTGTGATAGTAATAGCCGGAGCAGACGCCAATGCGCTGAAACAGGAGGAGATAGAATCCTGGGAAAGCATAAGCGTTGAGGAGCACGTAAATATGTATGTAGCAAAGGGAATGAGCGAAAAGGACGCCATGAAACAGGCTGCCAAGGACAGGGGAGTAGCCAAAAGGGATATATACTCTCTCTTAAAGGGAAAGGGAACAGACTGAAATTATAGTTGAAAGAGGAATTGCTTTGACTGCTAAATTATATGAAAAGCTTGCGGATTATTCTAAAAACGGCAGATACCCGTTCCACATGCCGGGGCATAAAATGGGGCGGGGCCTTGAAATAAACGATATTTTCGCTTTGGATATAACAGAAATTGAGGGTTTTGACAACCTTCACAAACCCGATGGCATTATAAAGGAGGCTCAGGAGGATTACGCCAGATTTTTTGGCGCCGAAAGGAGCTTTTTTTGTGTTAACGGCTCAACAGGCGCGCTTCAGGCGGCGATTATGAGCGTTTGCATGCCCGGGGACAAGATTATAATGGCAAGAAACTGTCACAGGAGTGTGTACAGCTCTTTGATTCTCACTGGGGCTGTGCCTGTATTTGTAATGCCTGAATACTGCGGCAAAAGCGGCATACCGGCAGGCATATCGCCGGAGGCGCTCAAAAGGGCTGTCTGCGCCAACAGAGACGCCAGAGCTGTAATTATAACAAGCCCTACTGCCGAGGGGATAGTTTCTGATATAGAAGAAATAGCAAGAACAGCCCACGATAATAATATGGTACTTATAGTTGATGAGGCGCATGGTGCCCATTTCGGTTTAAGCGAATGCTTTCCGGACACAGCAATTGGCATGGGCGCGGACATAGCTGTGCACAGCGCCCACAAAACATTAAACTGCCCTACACAGACAGCGGTGCTGCATGCAGGTGGCACAAGGGTGGACTGTGAGAGGATACAGGAGGTGTTGTCTGTTATTGAAACTTCAAGCCCATCATATGTTTTTATGGCGTTGCTTGACAGGTGCAGAGATTTGCTTGAAAATTACGGACAAAAAGTATACGCGGATTTCACTGAATTTGTTTTAAATGAAAGAAAAAAGCTTGCAGGGCTTAAAAACATGTATCTTCTGGATACAGATTTGTGTGGGAAATATGGTATAAAAGCTCTGGATATATCCAAAATAGTAATTGTATCACAAAACATAAGCGGAGTTTATGTGTCTGATATTTTGAGAAACGAATATAATATAGAACTGGAGATGGGCTGCGCCGGGCATTTTATGGCCATTACTTCCCCAAGCGATGACAGAAAGCAGATAAAAAGGCTTATAAATGCCGTTATTGAAATTGACAGCAGTGCCATAATCAATGGCACAGCGGAAAACCGCATAACACCAAGGCTTTTGAATCTGCGGCAGGCCGTTACGCCAAGGGAAGCCTTTTACTCAAAAGCTGAGGATATAGACTTCTGGAAGGCCGAGGGCAGAGTGTGCGCCGAGTTTATTATTCCGTACCCTCCGGGAATACCTCTTGTATCGCCCGGTGAGGAGATAACAGAAGAAATGCTTGAGTATATAAGCTTTATTGTAAAAAATGGTGTTGAAATAACAGGAGTTAAGTCTAAGGCACTTGAAAAATTGCGGGTTTTGAGTTAATGTATGTGTAAAGGATATCAGTAAAAGGAAATGGAGGTATTTGAATGCTTGACGGTTTTTCGAGGCTTACGTATGTAGATGTAATATATGCCGCCCTTGCCGCCTTTGTTATAACTCAGGTAGTGCTGAGCTTCAGCAGGCTTAAGAGAAATATGGCGCGTATGAGAGTACAGCCCGGCGCAAACAGAGAGGCCGAAAGGCTTGCTATTATAAAGCAGTGCAGGAGTATGTTTCCTGTAGGTACTGTAAATTTCAGGGGTAAGGTTTTTACTACCGGAATGAGAGTGAGAATAACCACACTGCAAAAGCGTATTATTGAGGGTGAGATAATAGGCAAAAATGACAAAGACATACTCTGTATTATAACAGGCCAGCATATTATAGCTCATGAGCTGAATAAAATTGAGGATATGACTGAGCTTGCTGGGGATATAAACTGAACCTTAAGGAAGGCGGCGAGGCTGCCTTTTTTAATGCCATAAATTACCGGCTTTTTAATTATATTCTAACTCTATTTAGGGGGCAGTTTGCTTGTAAATTATGAGGTATTAAGGTATAATTAAGACTCAAATGAAACAAATAGTTATTAATTAAGAATTATTACAATATAAGCTGATGAAATATTGGGGGGAAATACAATGAGCTTTTTTAACAGAATGCGCATTGGTATTGATATAGGCTCCACCACTGTTAAGGTAGTTGTTGTTTCTCAAAAAGGCGAAGCGGTCTTTTCGCAGTACAAGAGGCATTTTTCTGAAATAAAGGAAACACTGGAAGATTTGATACACCAGGCTCACATGAGCGTTGGAGATGTTTCCTTTTCGGCTATGATGACAGGCAGCGGAGGCGTAGCAATTTCCGATGCACTTGGCATTGAGTTTATACAGGAGGTTGTGGCTACGGCAAATGCCATAGAGACAGCCGCGCCTAAAACTGACGTAGCCATAGAGCTTGGCGGCGAGGATGCTAAAATTATATATTTTAAAGGCGGAATAGAACAGAGGATGAACGGTGTATGCGCCGGTGGCACAGGCTCGTTTATTGACCAGATGGCAAGCCTTTTGCAGACAGACGCCACAGGCCTTAATGAATACGCCAAAAGCTATAATGTAATATACCCTATAGCGTCGCGCTGCGGGGTTTTTGCTAAGACAGACATACAGCCGCTTATAAACGAGGGGGCTGCCAAGGAGGATTTGGCGGCTTCAATATTTCAGGCGGTTGTAAACCAGACAATAAGCGGCCTTGCCTGCGGCAAGCCCATAAGGGGAAACGTGGCCTTTTTGGGAGGACCGCTCCATTTCCTTTCTGAACTCAGAAAAAGGTTTATAGAAACACTGGGGCTTAATGACCAGACAGCCATTATACCTGAAAAAAGCCACCTCTTTGCGGCTTACGGCGCTTCAATAAGCGTTAAGGAGAGCAGCCCAGTTATGGATTTTGAATCGCTTGAAAAACGGCTTTCGGATATGACGGCGCTAAAGACTGAGGTGAGCAGGCTTTCACCGCTTTTCAGGGATGATGTTGAGTACAGTGAGTTTACAAAAAGACACTCGGCAGAAAAAGTGGAAAGGGCAGAGCTCAGGGATTACCGTGGAGACGCATTTTTGGGTATAGACGCCGGAAGCACAACCACAAAAATAGCGCTTATATCAGCTGACGGAAAGCTCCTGTATTCGTTTTATGCGTCTAACGAGGGAAGCCCGCTCAATGTGGTTATAAACGCTTTAAACGCACTGTATGCCGTAATGCCTGAGGGTATAAATATTAAAAACTCGTGCGTAACCGGCTACGGAGAGGGGCTTATAAAGGAAGCCCTTATGGTTGACTTGGGATACATAGAGACGGTGGCGCACTATAAGGCCGCCGCGTTTTTCAGACCTGATGTGGACTTTATACTTGATATAGGCGGGCAGGATATGAAATGCCTGAGGATAAAGGACGGGGTTATAGACAGCGTGCTTTTGAACGAGGCATGCTCCTCCGGCTGCGGCTCGTTTATAGAGACTTTTGCCAAGTCGCTCAACTATTCCGTTGAAGACTTTGCAAAAATTGCACTTTTTGCCCAGAACCCTATTGATTTGGGCTCAAGATGTACAGTGTTTATGAACTCCCGTGTAAAACAGGCGCAAAAGGAAGGCGCCTCTGTTGGGGATATATCGGCAGGGCTTGCCTATTCGGTAATAAAAAACGCTCTGCTTAAGGTAATAAAAATATCTGACCCGAAGGCCCTTGGAAAAAGCATAGTTGTACAGGGAGGTACATTTTACAATGACGCTGTATTGAGAAGCTTCGAGTTTATAAGTGAGAGGGAAGCTGTGCGCCCCGACATAGCAGGCCTTATGGGAGCATTTGGCGCTGGGCTTATAGCGCTTGAAAAATACAGCGAGGGCTATGAGACAACGCTTATTTCAAAGGAGGCTATGAACAGCCTTAAAATAAATACTACACATACACGCTGCGGAGGCTGTACAAACAACTGCCTGCTTACAATAAACACATTTAACGGCGACAGGAGGTTTGTGACAGGAAACCGCTGTGAAAAGGGCGAGGGCAAATCAAAGGCGAAAAATGATGTGCCTAACCTCTTTGAATACAAGAAAAACAGGCTTTTTGACTATGTATCCCTCACTCCTGATGAGGCGAAACGAGGGGTAATAGGCATACCGAGAGTGCTTAACATGTACGAGGATTACCCGTTCTGGCATACATTCCTCACAAACCTTGGCTTTTCAGTTAAGCTTTCGCCGTTTTCCAGCAAAAAGATTTACGAGGAAGGCATAGAGTCCATACCGAGCGAGTCCGCCTGCTATCCGGCTAAAATTGTGCACGGGCATATAATGCACCTTATAAACGACGGCGTAACAACTATATTTTATCCGGCTGTGGCATATGAAAGGCCGGACATGAAAAATTCTGACGAATGCTACAACTGCCCAATTGTCGCATCGTATTCCGAAAACATTAAAAACAATGTTGAGGACTTAAGGGAAAAGAACATCAACTTTATGAACCCGTTCATATCCTTTAAGAATAAGGAAGCCCTTGCCGACAGGCTTACGGAAATTTTCGCTCCATACGCTGTAACTAAGCGTGAGATAAATGAGGCCCTTGAAATGGGCTGGGACGAGTGGACAAAATTCCGTGAGGATATGCACCAGAAGGGCACAGAAGCGCTTGAGTACATAGAAAAGAACAATATAGGCGGTGTGGTGCTTGGCGGAAGGCCGTACCATATTGACCCGGAGATAAACCACGGCATACCAGAGCTTATTACAGGCTTTGGCATAGCGGTGCTTACTGAGGACAGCGTGGCATGGAGAGGCGAGCTTGAAAGGCCGCTTGTTGTGCGCGACCAGTGGATGTACCATTCAAGGCTTTATGAGGCCGCCGCTTTTGTAAAGACACGCAGAGACCTGGAATATGTGCAGCTCAACTCTTTTGGCTGCGGGCTTGACGCTGTGACAACAGACGAGGTAAAAGACATACTCAGCGCCGCCGGAAAGATTTATACTTCTCTTAAGATAGATGAGGTAAATAATCTTGGAGCGGCAAGAATAAGGATACGTTCCCTTATAGCTGCCGTTGAGGACAGGGCGGCAAGGGGTGTAATGCCTGTAAAGGGCGATGCTTCATTAAAGAGAAAGCTGTTTACTGAGGAGATGAAAAAGGATTATACGCTCCTCTGCCCTCAGATGTCGCCTATACATTTTGACCTGCTTAAAGAGGCCTTTGTGTCAAGCGGCTACAAAATAGACGTTATGCCGGCTATAGACAGAAATTCAATAGACACCGGCTTAAAATATGTAAACAACGACGCCTGCTACCCGGCCCTTATAGTTGTAGGCCAGATTATAAACGCGCTTAAAAGCGGAAAATACGATTTGAACAAGGTGGCTGTGCTCATGAGCCAGACAGGCGGCGGATGCAGAGCTTCCAACTATATAGGCTTTATAAGAAAGGCGCTTAAAAACGCCGGTATGGAAAATATACCTGTCGTTTCTGTAAGCGCTGGCCTTGAGAAAAACCCGGGCTGGAAATATACTCTGCCTCTTGCAAAAAGGGCTATACAGGCCTTTGTGTACGGCGATTTGTTTATGAGGGTGCTCTATAAGGTAAGGCCGTATGAGGCTGTGCCGGGCTCCGCAAATGAGCTGTACAGAAAATGGAATGAATTGGTCAAAAGGGACGTGCGCACAGGCAGGAATTTCAAACAGAACATAAAAGCAGTTGTAAAGGCCTTTGACGAGTTTGAGATTACCGATGTAAAAAAGCCAAAGGTAGGCATTGTAGGCGAGATACTTGTAAAATTCCACCCTACAGCAAACAATGACCTTGTAGGCATACTCGAAAAGGAAGGCGCCGAGGCTGTTGTGCCTGACCTTCTGGGATTCGGGCTTTACAGCGCTTATAATTCGGTTCAGAAGCACAAATACCTTGGAATGAGCGCCGCCACAAGCCTTGCCGGAAAGAGCGTTATAGCACTTATAGAACATTTCAGGAAGCCTATGGTTGACGCTTTAAGGGAAAGCAAAAGGTTTAACCCGCCGGCCCGTATTGAGACTCTGGGAGAGTACGCAAAGGATATTGTATCCCTCTGCAATCAGACAGGGGAGGGCTGGTTTTTGACCGGAGAGATGATGGAGCTTATACATGACGGAGTAAACAATATAGTATGCACACAGCCTTTCGCCTGCCTGCCTAACCATATAGTGGGCAAGGGCGTAATAAAGGAATTAAAGAGGATTAACCCTCTTGCCAATATTGTGGCTGTGGACTATGACCCGGGCGCCAGCGAGGTAAACCAGCTTAACAGGATAAAACTTATGATGGACGCCGCGCATAAGAACCTTGCAAAAGAGCAGGAGGAGAAAAAGCGCAGCAACGTGATAAGAGTGCCTCTAAGCAACAAAAAGGCATTTGAGATGTAAAGAGAAAAAAATAAAATATAAAAGTAAAAGTCCGGCGGAATAATACCGTCGGACTTTTGTTTTTATTCTTCCTGCGGGTCAAAGCGTATAATGTAAAGCTCGCGGCCCTTTTTTAGTGCATAATTTATTGTGTAGGCCGTGCCGCCTGTCTGCTTTCCGTCTGTAACGGCTATGACAAGGGATGACGAATCCACCATAAAACGGTTGCGCCTGCTGTAGCATTCCGGAACATACTCCTCGCAGACAACCTGTGTATCGGAGCAGCGGTTAAAGCAGTCCAGTTTGAGAAGGGCTTTAAGTCTGCTTTTGTAAGGTATGGCGCCTATAAGGTGTATGTGAGGGTATTTTTGCTGAAGCTTTAAAACCGCCTCGGCGGCTATAAGGTCGGTGCCGTCTGCAAAACCGGAAATAAAAAATTCGTATCCGTCGGATATGGCTTTTTCAATCCTGTTTTCTATAATCTCTGTTATCTCGCCTATTTTATCGGCTGGAAGCTTTCTTCTGCCGGTAAAGCAGCAGGTTTTATCCGGAGAAAAGCCGGGGAGGGAAAAGTTCAGGGTGTTGCTGTCTTTTTCTATGTTTTCCATAATATTCACCAGAAGTCTTTTTTTTATAAATCTGTAACTGTATTATTATCTTTCCGGCGGTAAATATTCTATTAAATCGGAAATGCTTATATTGAAATAAAAGCATAATTTGCATACCAGCACTGTGTCGATTCTCTTAAACTCGTTTCGGCAGTAGCGGTTAAGGCTATGGTGCGGTATATCCATCTTACTGCATAAAACATTTTTAGATATATTTTTCTGTTTCAGCAAATCATTTATTTTAAGAGATAAAATACCGTATTCCATAAAATCACCGTTTTTTTTGTTTGTAATGACAGATATCTACAGGTAATATTACAGGTAATCGGTTTTAAGGCTGTAATTGACAATTCAGTAATTTGTTGAATGGATAATTATTGAACAGATAGTTACTGAACAGTGAATTTATCTGATTAACGGCCTGATAAAACAAAAAGCCGCCCATATTGGGCGGCACTGTTACTTTTATTTATTCGGCTGGTTTTTCTGAAGCCACAAAGAAACCTTCTGACCAATTGTCTTCTTTTTCTTGTCCTCCAGGTTCATACCGACTATCCTTGAAATATAGATACCCGCAAGCTCTACCTTTACTGTCTTTTTAACCGCTAAGGCGTTGTAAATGCTTTTATCGCACATAAGGGTTGTAATCTGCGGGCCGACCTTTGCCTTTACAATAGGCATTTTGCGGATATGCGCAGTCTTTGGCAGTTTTTCGTATATATTTTTAGGCAGGTTCTGCGGAGTAGGCTTTTCAAACTTTTTATCTATAACCAGTATAGGCGTTACTGTCTTGTACTGGTCTATAAAAGTTTGCGCCTCAAGGTTTTTGGCGTAGTTCTTTTTGCCGAAGTGGTACATTACGGCTATAGCTACAACTACAACCACCGATATAATGATAACAATATCACCAAACGTCATTTAAACTTCCTCCTTAAAAGTAACTTAATTACAATTCTAACATATATTCTGTATTTATGAAATAGAAATTTTGAATTAGCTTTAAAATTATACGTTCTTGTGTCAAAGCAAAAATTATGAGAACATATTTTACAAAACATTGTAGGAATATGTATGGTATTTATGCTATACTTAAATTTAAACTATATTTATAAGGGAAGGAGAACTGATGTGAATACCTGGAGTATAATTGTTTCGGTTGTCAGCGCCGTGTTTGTGCTTAACGTAGGACTTGCGGCTATTATGGTTTTTTTTGAGCGAAGAAGCCCGTCAAGCACATGGGCATGGCTTTTTGTATTGTTTTTTGTGCCGGTATTGGGGTTCTTTGTATATCTGATATTCGGGAGAAATACGGGCAAGCAGAAGGCTTTTGGCCCTAAAATATTAAAGGACGAGGAAACGCTGTATGAGTTTGTAAAGGACCGAGATGAGCTGAGAGCCGAGGTTGGCAAACAGCTTTTCAGCAACGATGGCATACACCTGAGCAAAAGCTACAGGCATCTGCTGGATTTTGCCACACTTAACCTCAACAGCGGCAGCTGGATGACCTACCACAACACAATGAAACGCTTTACAGACGGAAACAGGAAGTTTGAGGCGCTAATAGACGATATAAGGTCTGCAAAGGATTTTATACACATGGAGTACTATATTTTCAGGGGCGACAGTCTGGGAAAGACCATAGTTGAGGAGCTTGCAAAAAAGGCTGCCGAGGGAGTGGAGGTACGCCTTATGTATGACTATATGGGAAACATCACCCTCCCAAAGCATTTTTTTGACAAACTCAGGGACGCTGGAGGAAAGGTGAGCGCGTTTATACCGGCGTTTTTTATAAGGCTCAATTACCGCAACCACAGGAAAATAGCCGTAATAGACGGAAAAATTGGCTATGTGGGAGGTTTTAATATAGGCAACGAGTACTTGGGCAAGGTAAAGAGATTCGGCTACTGGAGGGATACCCACGCAAGATTTGAGGGCGAGGTGGTGGACCAGCTACAGATACGGTTTATGATGGACTGGAATTTCTGCTCAGAGGACAAGTTTTTTGTAACGGATTTTTATTATCCAAAAAAGGATATAAAAAACTACCTGCCGGCGCAGATTGTTTCCTCAGGCCCCGATACAAAATGGAGGAATGTGAGAAACAGCTATTTTAAGATGATAAACGAGGCTGAAAAGAGCATTTATATTGAAACGCCGTATTTCTCGCCGGACGATGGCATACAGGAGGCGCTCAAGGTCGCCGCTCTTTCAGGCATAGACGTGAGGGTTATAATACCGGCCAACCCGGACCACTTTTTTGTCTACTGGGCAAGCATGTCATACCTTGGGGAGCTGCTTGAGGCGGGCGTAAGGTGCTACCAGTACGAGAATGGCTTTATACACAGCAAAACTGTTTTTGTAGACGGCATTGTGGGCACTATAGGTACGGCCAATATGGATATAAGGAGCTTTGGGCTTAACTTTGAGGTCAACTCGTTTATATTCGATGAGGAGCAGGTATCGCTGCTTGAGAGGGATTTTATGAACGACCTGAGCCAGTGCACCGAGATAACATATGAAGCATACCTCAAACGCGGAAAGCTTTTCAAGTTCAGGGAATCAGTGGCAAGGCTGATATCGCCTATGCTCTGATTCACGGGCTTAAATGAGGCGTTTATCAGAAGGGAAGAAGTTTTAATGGAATTCAAGTTTGATAAGAAACAGGAAATTTCGTACTATGCAGCGGACAACAGGCTGAGGCTTACGGTTTCCGCCCTTATGGCGTTTTTTCAGGACATAGCCATAGAACATTCCGACAGCGCCGGCTATACTGTAAAAAGGCTTTCTGACCAAAACCGCGGCTGGGTGATTACAAATTACCACATTGTCATAGACAGAATGCCGGAGTGCGGCGAAAGCATAGTATTCAGGACATGGTCGTCCGGGATAAAGCATTTTCAGGCTGAAAGGAGCTATACAGCTACAGACAGCCACGGTAAGGAGATAATAAAGGCCGCGTCAAGGTGGATATTTATGGACCTTGAAAAACGTGCGCCTGTGGCAATACCGCCGGAGATGGATGAGGCCTATAATACAGGCGCAAGGCCTGCCGTGGAGGGCGAAAAATACCGTATGCCTAAGGAAAAGGGCGAAATTATATCTTCCTTTGAGCTTGAGGTTACAAGGAGCCAGACAGACACCAACGGGCACACAAACAATACCCAGTACGCGGCGTGGGCAAGCGATATGGTGCCTGAGGATATATATAATGAATATGAAATATGTGATTTCAAGATAGTTTTCAGAAAAGAGAGCCGCAGGGGCGACAGGCTTGTGCTCAACACATACAAGTCACAGCGTGACGGCATAATCGAAATATTTACCGAGTTCTTAAATAAGGAAAGCGGCGTGGTGTGCAGCGAAGCTGTGTCACTGTGGCGCAGGTAACTATAAGCAGCTGGCTCATGCCGTAAAGTATCCATATAAGGTAGCGCACAGTAGGGTCAGGGCTTATATAGTTGAGTGCTACGCATATGTCGCACAGGGCGAATACTGTAAACGCAGGTATAAGGCGGTAAAGCTTATTTACAGCCAGTATAAACACATGATAGTAAAACAGACAGGCGTATATCAGGTAGACTGATGGTACGCCTGTTTTGTTTGCCGCTGATATTGCTAAAAACAAAAGGGGATATACCTTTTGATGTGTGTTTGACGAATGCCTGAGTATAAAAATATACATGGCGGCGGAAAAAAACAGCACTCCGGTTTCATACTGTTCTGTAAAAAGCAGAAAATAGTCTGCCGGAAGTATTGCGCATTCGGCCAGAGCCAGCAGAAAGTCGCCGGAAAGGGCCGATGATATTATTATGAGTGTCATAAATGTGTATTTAAGACAGTCGTTGTAAAAGTCGGGTACAAACATGTCCCGGAACACAAAAACACAGTAGAGCGCGGCGCAAACCGGTATCAACGGATTTGCCGCGCTTTGGTTTTTGGTATAATCTGAACCAGCCAAATAATCACTCCTGAGTATTTTTTTCCGGTTTGCCCCTGTCCTGCTCATCTGCGAAGTCGTCTGCTGTGGCTGTAGCCTGAATGTTCCTTTTAAATATGCGGTTAAGGTAGAGAAGCCTTTGAGAGTACTCATCATTTAAATCGTCAGCTCTGAACCTCCACAGCCAGTTGCCGCTCTGTGTTCCCGGAGTGTTCATGCGGGCCTGTGAGGGCAGTGACAGTATGTCCTGTAATGGGAATATGGCGGTATCCGCGCAGGAGGAATACGCAAGCCTTATTAAATCCCACTCGGGGGAGTTTCCGTCTGTGTTCATATAGCGTCTCATATAGTCACGGCTGTATTCCGGAGCCGATTCGTACCAGCCTCTGGTGGTATCATTATCATGGGTGCCTGTGTAGACAACGCAGTTTTTCTCATAGTTATGCGGAAGGTAGCTGTTGTTTGTGCTGTCATCAAAAGCAAACTGCAGTATTTTCATTCCGGGAAGTCCGGCGGACAGGCGCAGGGAGGTAACCTCAGGTGTTATTATGCCCAAATCCTCGGCTATAAACGGCAGACTTTTCAATTCTTTTTTCAGGGCCGCAAAAAAATCCGTTCCGGGGCCTTTTCGCCATTTTCCGACAGTGGCGTCCTCCATGCCCTTAGGTATGCAGTAAAAGCTTTCAAAACCCCTGAAATGGTCTATACGTATAGTATCGGCCAGCTTGAGGCAGTTTTTAATGCGGCTTATCCACCAGCTGTAGCCGGTCTTTTTGTGCTGTGACCAGTTGTAAAGGGGGGTTCCCCAGAGCTGGCCTTTTGGTGAAAAATAGTCCGGCGGCACTCCGGCAGACTCAGCTGGAAACCCGTTTTTGTCAAGGTCAAAAAGATTGGGGTTTTCCCATACATCAGCGCTGTCCCATGCCGTAAATATAGGGATATCGCCTATAATTCCAATTCCGTTTCTGTTGGCATAGTCTTTAAGAGCGCCCCACTGTCTGTAGAACATAAACTGAAGGAAGGAGTAGAACTCGATTTTATCCGAGAGCAGCAATTTGTACTGTTCAACAGCTTCCGGGATTCTGTTTTTAAGGCTCTCGTCCCATGTAGCCCAGACTCCTCCGTAGTAATAATCCCTGACTGTGTTATCGCTCACAGAACCTTTCAGGAGCTTTTGAAGGTCTTTAAGGGCCTTCGGCTCAAATTCGTTTTTACGGTTTTCTATATAGTAATCCTTTGCGGCTGCAAAAAGGCAGCAGCCGTCAAGCCAGTGAGAGCAGCTTTTTTTGAAGCTTTTGTATTCAGAAATAAAATAGTCGGTTTTTAAAAAATTTTCATAAGCCTTTTTAAAAAGGGACATCTTATATTCAATTACATTTGGATAGTCGGTAAAGCTGTCTGGAAAGAGCGGTATTTTATCAATATCATTTTTTGAGAGCAGACCTTCTTTATAGAGAGATTCAGGGCTTATAAGATAATAGTTGCCCGCAAAGGCGGAATAGCTCTGATATGGCGAATTGCCGAAGCCTGTAGGGCCAAGCGGAAGTACCTGCCAGAGCGACTGGCCCGATTTTTTGAGAAAATCTATAAAATTATAAGCATTTTTTCCGATATCGCCTATTCCATAAGGTGAGGGAAGGGATGTCGGGTGAAGAAGTATTCCGCTTTTCCTTTTTTCCATTTTATGCCTCCGTTTTAAATTAAAAAGAAATAATTTCAAACCGTGCCATTTTAAACACAGTATATACTGATATATTTTACAAAAAATATTGAGGCAATACAATCATTTATTTTCTTTCGGGAGGCATGGTTTAATATGAAGAAATCAGCATTTGTTTTAATCATGGCGCTTTTGTGCATGTCCTTTTCAGGATGTTCGTCAGACAAGGCGCAGAACAACCTTTCAAAGGCCGTAGACGACGCCGGAAACGCATGGGACAGGGGAGTTAACGACGTTGCAAACGGAATAGACAGAGGCTGGGACAACGGAACAAACACAAACGGCACAGGCACAGGCTACTACAGCGACAATTACAGCGGGTACGGAAATTACGGCGGCGGCTATTATACAGACGGCTATAACGGCACAATGTATGACAACGGCCAGTACTCAGGCGTAAGCGGCACAAGGTACGGCGACGACAGCGGCTACCAGGGCTATTATGACTCCAACTATGGTGTAGGCGCAGGCTACAACAACCACAACATGGGAAACCTTGAATGATTCTCATTCCGGCATTAATTTGCCGGAACTACATATTATTGGAATGACCTGAATATACTGCCTGTTCTGCCATTGATTCTTTCTTTAAAATACGGTTAAATATTATGTTTTTTATATTAAGTTTATTGATTTTTATTGCGGCGGTAGTCTTTATCTGATAAACTATGTTAATAATGGTTACGTATGTTTAAAATTTGGTACAATTTCATATAAATTCTGAGGTGACAATAATAATGGGTTTGTTAGAAAAAATATTTGGCAATTACAGCGAAAAAGAGATTAAAAAAATCAATCCTATTGTAGATAAGATTGAGGCGTTAAAAGATGAATACGCGGCTTTAAGTGATGAGGCGCTGAGGGCAAAGACAGATGAGTTTAAAGAAAGATATAAAAACGGGGAAAGCCTTGACGACCTTCTTGTTGAGGCGTTTGCCACAGTAAGGGAAGCGGCGTTTCGGACTCTTGGCTACAGGCATTTCAGGGTACAGCTTATTGGCGGTGTGGTTTTGCACCAGGGTCGTATCGCAGAGATGAAAACAGGAGAAGGAAAAACACTTGTTGCCACTCTTCCTTCTTACCTTAATGCTCTTACAGGCGAGGGCGTGCATGTTGTAACGGTAAACGATTACCTTGCTAAGCGTGACGCCGAGTGGATGGGCCAAGTCCATAAGTTCCTTGGGCTTTCAGTCGGAGTTATACTTAACAGCATGAATAATATCGAAAGGCGCATGAATTACGACTGCGACATAACTTACGGAACAAATAACGAGTACGGCTTTGACTATCTGCGTGACAATATGGTTGTAAGGAAAGAGCATATGGTTCAGCGCGGGCTTAACTTTGCGCTTATAGACGAGGTTGACTCCGTGCTTATTGACGAGGCCAGAACACCTCTTATTATTTCCGGAAGCGGCGATAAGAGCACACAGCTTTATGAGGTGGCGGACCACTTTGTAAAAATGCTCCAGAAGGGCCGTATAGTAAATGAGGAGGAGGCCCTCAACCCTATACTCAAGGAGGAGCTCATTGAGGAGGGCGACTTTGTTGTTGACGAAAAAATGAAGACGGTAACGCTGACTCAGCAGGGTGTTGAGAGGGCGGAAAAGTTCTTTAAAATCGATACACTTACCGACCCTGAAAACATGGGCATACTCCACCATATAAATAATGCCCTCAAGGCCAACTACCAGATGTCAAGGGATAAGGACTATGTGGTAAAGGACGACGAGGTGCTTATAGTAGACGAGTTTACAGGCCGTATAATGCCGGGCAGAAGGTATTCCGACGGTCTTCATCAGGCTATTGAGGCTAAAGAAAACGTGAAGGTAAATAAGGAGAGCAAAACCCTTGCTACTATCACATTCCAGAATTTCTTTAACAAATACAGCAAAAAAGCCGGTATGACAGGTACCGCCCAGACTGAGGAGGCGGAGTTCAGGAATATCTACAATATGGACGTTGTACAGATTCCTACAAACCTTCCGATTATAAGAAAAGACCAGAACGATGTTGTATATAAAACAGAAAAGGCCAAGTTCAGGGCAGTGGCAAATGACATAGAGGCAACTCATGCCAAGGGCCAGCCGGTGCTTGTAGGCACAATATCCATTGAAAAATCCGAGGAGCTCAGCTCCATACTTAAAAAGAGGGGTATACCTCATCAGGTGCTCAACGCAAAATACCATGAAAAGGAAGCGGAGATTGTAGCAGACGCAGGCCAGATGGGCGCGGTTACTATCGCAACTAATATGGCGGGCCGTGGTACTGACATAAAGCTTGGCGAAGGGGTAAAGGAGCTTGGCGGCCTTAAGATTATAGGAACGGAGCGCCATGAGTCCAGACGTATCGATAACCAGCTGAGAGGACGTTCCGGTCGTCAGGGAGACCCGGGTGAGAGCAAATTCTATATCTCACTTGAAGATGACCTTATGAGGCTTTTCGGCGGAGAAAGAACAATGAAAATTGTCGATACCCTTGGCCTTGACGAGGACGACCCTATCGAAAATTCAATGCTTGGCAAAGCTATTGAAAACGCTCAGAAAAAGGTGGAGGGCAATAACTTCGCAACCCGTAAGCACCTGCTTGAATACGACCAGGTAATGAATGAACAGAGGGAAACTATTTATAATGAGAGAAGGCGTGTGCTCTATGGTGAGGACCTGCGCGAAAGCATTATAAATATGATTAAAAATATAATAGACAATGCGGTAAATAAATCAATAGGCGATTCCACATACCCTGAGGAATGGGATATGGCCTCCCTCAATGAGTATCTGCTGCCTATAATACCGGTAGGGGTTATAAAGCTTTCGGAGGACGATGTCAAGTCGATTACGAAGGAAGCGCTTTCTGAACGCATTTTTGACAAAGCCAAAGCGCTTTATGAGGCTAAGGAAAAGGAAATCCAGTCCACAGCTGAGGAAGGCGAAA
This sequence comes from Lachnospiraceae bacterium NSJ-143, assembly GCA_022867625.1. GTDB lineage: Bacteria > Bacillota > Clostridia > Lachnospirales > Anaerotignaceae > Neoanaerotignum_A. The sequence goes on along the minus strand of JALIFM010000003.1, from coordinate 55,044 downwards.
CTGAGGACCGTATGCGCGGGCTTGAAAGGTATATAATGCTGCGTATTATAGACCAGAAATGGATGGACCATATTGACGATATGGACCAGATGAGACAGGGAATAGGCCTTCATGCCTACGCTCAGAGAGACCCGCTTATTGAGTACAAATATGTAAGCTTTGACATGTTTGAGGAGCTCAACATGAATATTCAGGTTGAGACTGTAAGGGCTCTTATGCATGTAAGGCTTGTAAAGAAGCCTGTTGAGCTTAAAGAAGAAGAAAGGCAGACCTTTACAAACAAGGACGATACCCTTAAAAAGGAGCCTAAAAGAAAGTCTGAGGCAAAGGTTGGAAGGAACGACCCATGCCCATGCGGAAGCGGAAAAAAATATAAGCACTGCTGCGGAAGAAACGCTTAAAATTTTTTGAGGCACCATTTTTAAGGAGGCGCCAATATGAAGCTTGTTATAACTGATACGGACAGTATAAAAATAAACAGCTCTGCCGAAACAAATATAATAGGCCCGAATAAAGCTATAAATAAATGTGTCGGCTGCTTTGGCTGCTGGATAAAAACGCCGGGCAGATGTGTTATTCACGATGGCTATGAGGACATGGGGCATTTGATTTCTGTCAGCAAAGAGGTTATAATAATCAGCCGTAACTGTTTTGGCTGTTACAGCCCTTTTGTTAAAAATGTGCTGGACAGGTCAATACCATACCTGCATGCCGATTTTATATTTAAAGACGGAAAAATGCACCATAAAATAAGATATGACAATAAATTCAGTTTAAAAGTTTATTTTTACGGAGATATGAGCGAAGCTGAAATGAAAACCGCAGAGGGGCTTGTTGGTTTCAATGCTGTAAATTTTGGCGCCGCTGACAGTGAGATCCATTTTTTGGACTCAGATGAACGGCTGGAGGCGATAAGTGTATGAAGCTTTTGCTGATAGATGCCAGCCCTAAAGCTGAGAAAAGTGTATCCAGACTTTTATTGAAGGATTTTGTAAGCTTTGTACCACATGGTGTTGAAACGAGGAGTATTAAGCTTAATTCTCCAGAAAACAGCTATGGCGAATTTATTGATAAGCTTAATTGGTGTGAGAGCGCAGTTTTGGCGTTTCCTGTTTATATAGACAGTGTGCCGTCTCATATACTGAAGGTTATGTGCCGTATATGCGACGAACAGCCTTTAACTGAAAGCAAAAAAATATACTGTCTTGTAAACTGCGGCTTTTATGAAGGTATTCAGTGCAGGACAGCCCTTGAGATTGTGAGAAACTGGTGCAGCCGGTCTGGGCTTTCATATATGGGAGGCATAGGCTTTGGAGGAGGCGGAGGGTTTGCGCCCTTCAGAGATGTACCGCCGGGTAAAGGACCTAAGGAAAGCCTTGGAAAGGCCTTAAATGATATGTCTGCCTGCGCCGCTTGCAAAACTGGATTTGAGGATATTTTTATATCCCTTGGCATACCAAAGGAAATTTATAAATCAGAAGGGGAAGCCGGCTGGCGGAGAGCTGCGGATAAGAACGGCCTGTCTGAGGCTGACCTTTCGAGGAAAATATAAATCCATATGTGTACTAACGCCTTAACACGATATGAGTCGTGTTTTTGGCGTACTATATAAATTTTAAATATCAAAGGGAGTTGAAAAAATGTTTGAGCTTGACCAGATAAGCAATGAGCTTGCGGCTTATAACGAAAAATTAGAGGAAATGGGGAATTTACTTTGACATCGCTAACTCAAAGGAAAAGGTAAGAGAACTTGAGGAAGTAGCGGCTGACCCTGACTTCTGGAACGATATGGAAAAAAGTAAAAAAATCCTTAAGCAGACAGCGGCTCTTAAAGCGAAGGTTGAAGGCTACGAAGACCTTGTCGGAAAATTCGATGACATAAACACACTCATAGAAATGGGCAACGAGGAGGAAGACGAGGAAATAGTAGCGGAGGTAAAGGAACTTAAAGAGGAGTTTATCGCAAAGTACGATGAACTTAAGATAGGCACACTCCTTGACGGCGAATACGACAAGGAAAACGCTATTGTAACCCTCCACGCCGGTGAGGGCGGCACAGAGGCCTGTGACTGGGTGAGCATGCTGTTTAGAATGTACACCAGATGGGCTGAGAAAAAGGGATTTCAGGTTGAGACCCTTGACTACCTTGAAGGCGATGAGGCCGGAATTAAATCTGTTACAATACAGGTTACAGGAGAAAACGCTTATGGATACCTCAAAAGCGAAAAGGGTGTCCACAGGCTTGTCAGGGTATCCCCATTTGACTCAGCGGGCAGACGCCATACATCATTTGCTTCATGCGATGTAATGCCTGAGATAGATGATGATGTGACAATAGAGGTCAAGCCTGACGATATCAGGGTTGACACATACCGTTCAAGCGGCGCCGGCGGACAGCATATCAATAAGACTTCTTCCGCTATACGTATAACGCATTTCCCTACAGGGATTGTAGTGCAGTGCCAGAACGAGAGAAGCCAGCACAGCAACAAGGATACTGCTATGAAAATGCTCAAGGCAAAGCTTCTGGAGCTTAAGATAGAGGAGCAGATGAGAAAGCTTGCCGAGATAAGGGGAGTACAGCAGGAAATCGGCTGGGGAAGCCAGATAAGAAGCTATGTTTTTATGCCGTATACCCTTGTTAAGGATAACCGCACCGGCGAGGAGACAGGCAATGTACAGGCTGTAATGGACGGAAATATAGATAATTTTATTAACGCGTATCTCAGCTGGATTCACAACTGATAAGAGGCAGCCAAAAAATGAAGGAATTAAATATAACCAAAAATGAGGAAAACCAGAGGCTTGACAAATTCCTCTTAAAATATTTTAACAAAGCGCCAAAATCGTTTGTCTATAAAATGCTCAGAAAAAAGCGCATTAAGCTCAATGGCGGCAGGGCAGAGGGAAACGAGATACTTTTATCAGGCGATGTTCTGGAAATGTATTTGTCTGAGGAAACAATGGACTCATTTATGGAGACCAAAGCGGTAAACAGGGCTGAAAGGCATTTTGGAGTGGTTTTTGAGGATGAGAACCTGTTAATTGTAACTAAGCCGGCAGGGCTTCTTACGCACCCGGAAAGCGCTCAGGACAAGTGTACACTTATAGACCAGATATTATATTATCTCTATGAAACCGGAAAGTACAGCCCTGACAAAGAGTCGTCATTTACACCTGCCGTGTGCAACCGCCTTGACAGAAACACTGGAGGAATAGTTATAGCAGGCAAAAATTTAAGGGCAGTACAGGAGCTTAACAAGGCTATAGCTGACAGAAAAATCCACAAATTTTACATCACAATGGTCAAAGGTGAAATGGATTGTGAACATGAATTTTTCGGATACCATATTAAGGATACCAAAACCAATAAAGTAAAGGTACTGAAAAAAGAAACTCCGGGGGCAGATAAAATATTTACCAAGGTGCGGCCGCTGGCTGTCAAAAATGGTTTTTCACTTTTGGAGGTAGAGCTTATAACCGGTAAATCGCACCAGATAAGGGCTCATCTGAAAGCCATGGGCTATTCTGTTGTGGGTGACAGAAAATACGGCGATGAGCGTGTAAATAAATTTGTACGTGAAAAATATGGACTCAACAACCAGTTTTTATATGCATGCCGTATAGTGTTTGGTGAAAACAGCGGACTTCTGTCTTATCTGGATGGAATGGAGTTTAGTGCAAGGCTTCCGGAAAATCTGGAAACTATAAGGCGCGTATATTTTGATATTTGAGCGTAATTAAAGCGAGGAATACAAAATGAAAGCTATAATATTAGTAGCAGGATATGCCACAAGGCTTTATCCTCTTACAATAAATAAACCTAAAGCGCTGCTGCCTATAAACGGCAAGGCAATAGTCGATTATATAGTTGAGCAGGTCGAAAGTATTGCGGCTGTAGACGAGATTTATGTTATTACAAACCATAAATTCGCTGACCAGTTTGAGCTGTGGGCAAAGGAACACAAGTGCTCTAAGCCTATAGCTGTGATTGATGACGGCACAACATCGGAGGAAAACAGACGGGGCGCCATAGGTGATATCCTGTATACAATTAAGCAGAAAAACATAGATGATGATGTTATGATAATCGCAGGCGACAATTTCTTTACTTACAGTCTAAGTGATTACTACCGTTTTTTCATGGAAAAGGACAGCGACTGTGTATGTGTAAAGTCATATGATAACCGTGAAATGCTGAGGCAGTTTGGCATAGCTCTTCTGGCTCCGGATTCAAGGGTTATTGACATTGAAGAAAAGCCTGAAAACCCGAAGTCTAACAATGTTGTATACGCCACATATATCTATAAGAAAGAAACGGTTCCTCTTTTTGGCAGGTACATTGAGGAGGGGAATAAGCCTGACGCACCAGGGCATTTTGTAGAGTGGCTTCATAAGAAAAAGCCGGTGTATGCCTATAAATTCAGCGAGGAATGCTATGATATAGGTACTCCTGAAAGCTACGCTTTTGTTTGCGGGTTGTTTGACAATAAAAAATAAGAGACAATAAAAAAAGCCTGTACAGGCTTTTTTTATTGTAATTAATCAGATTATCCGGTAACAGTAAATATAAAATCATTTCCCGCAGCCGGCAGAAACAGTATATGATTTTTAAAAATATAATAAACCAGAGCTATATGAACCAGAAGTGATATGCAATATATTATCCTGAAACTCCATTTACGGCTTTTATGATGAAACAGGTACATTCCAGCAAACCCGCCAGCAGCGCCTCCTAAAAGTGAGAATATAAAAAGAGTTGATTCCGGAATACGCCATTTGCCTTTTACCGCACAGCGCTTGTCATATCCCATTAAAATAAACAGTGCCAGATTTAAAGACAGATAGTAGAGGACAATAGCTTTTGCCGCCATTTATTTAACTACGTTTCTCCAGTCAAGGTCACCGCGGTCAAGTGCCAGAAGAAGTATTTCTGCTGTTGCCAGGTTGCTTGCCAGAGGGATATTGTGTATGTCGCATAATCTGAGGATACTGTTTATGCTCGGTTCATAACTTTTTTGTGTTACAGGGTCGCGTAGAAAAATGACAAGGTCTATATCATTGCTTGCTACCTGGCTTCCGAGCTGCTGCTCTCCGCCAAGAGGCCCGGCAAGATATTTGTGTACCGTTATGTTAGCCGCTTCCTCTACCAGACGGCCAGTTGTGCCTGTAGCATACAGAGTATGCTTTGAAAGTATGTGTCTGTATGCGATACAGAGATTTTCCATGAGCTTTTTTTTGTTGTCATGTGCTATCAGTGCAATATTCACTTATTTCAAACCTCCTCGAATAATGATTTTGAGCGTCGCAGGCTTATGTTCAGTACAAGGCCTATAGACGCCATGTTTGTCCACATAGAGCTTCCGCCGTAGCTTACAAACGGGAGAGACATACCGGTATTTGGAAGTATTCCGGTTGCAACTCCGGTGTTTACAAAAGTCTGGAATGCAATCATACCGGCTACGCCGGCGGCTGTAAGCTGAAAGAAACTGTCTCGGCAGCTCATCGCGATAAGAGCGCATCTGAAAATAATAAAAAGCTGAACCAGCAAAACACCTACACAGCCTATAAACCCGAATTCCTCACCTATAACTGAAAATATAAAGTCATTGTAAGGCTCAGGAAGATAGCTCAACTGATTTAATGTGCCCTCATAAAGGCCTTTTCCCATCAGGCGGCCTGAACCGATAGCGCTTATTGATTTAAGCGTCTGGTAATAGCTGTCTGAACCTTCCTCCGGCCTGAGGAACGTGAGTATACGGGTTATCTGATGAGGGCGGAGGATTTTGTCAACGATGATGGGATTTTCTCTTAATACGTCCCACATTATAAACAATACAATAGGCACCAGTATAATAAAGGCCCATGCTATGTACTTATAATTTAATCCGGCAGAAAAAATTTCGACAGCCAGTATTGCAAGAAGCACAAGGCTGGCGGAAAGAGAAGGCTGCTTTTGAATAAGTATTATAGGCACAGCGGTAAAAAGGCATATCTTTATCAGTATATTTTTATTATTAATCCATTGCCTGTTTTTGTCAATAACTTTCGCCAGACAAAATATCATTATAATTTTTGAAAACTCCGAAGGCTGTATTCCTATAGGCCCAAAATATATCCACCTTTTAGCCCCGTTGGCGGTGGTGCCTATTAAAAGGACAGCTATCAAAAGAAGTATGTTGAGTACATATATCTGTTTGTAAAGACCTGCAAAAAAGTCAAGATTAACAAACAGTACGGCAAACATTATAATAACGCCTACAGTTACCCACAGCATCTGTGAGTAATATGTAGAACGGCTCTCCCCAAGGTTTATGTGGGTGGCTGAACCAATACAGATTATTCCGAATATAGAAAGCGCTATGACAGCGCAGATAAGCCACCAGTCCAGATTTTTAAATTTTCTCAAGTCCATATTTTTGTTCTCCGATAATAAAAGGCAGGCTCTTCCTGCTGGTGCGAGTCTGCCTGAGTTCCGCTTTAATTTGTATTTCTTCGCATACTCTTAATAGGTATGTTTGCGTAAAGAACAGGTACTGTTCCGGAGTTGTCATCAGAACGCGTCTGAGTTATGTTTATGTCAAGCTCATCTTCATCTATTTCCATATAGTTGGAGATAACCTTTATAATATCTCCTTTAAGCATTTCAAGAACCTGTGAGGAACAGTTTACACGGTCATGTACAAGAACAAGCTTAAGCCTGTCTTTTGCCACATCTCCGGAGGACGGCTCCTTTTTTTTGAAAAAACCTAAAAAATCAAACAAATCCATTGTCATCACTCCTGTCAAAGACTTAGAAAAAAACCAGTAATTTCAAACAAAGGGCAGTGTGCATCAAGCCCTGTCAGCCTTTGCGGAATAATTTCTTAAGCTTGTCCATAAAAGTCTGCTCCTGTTTAAATTCCATAAGGGGAACATCATTTCCTAAAATCCTCTGGGTTATATTGCGGTATGCCTGTCCGGCTTTTGACGATTCAACTGTCACGGCAGGCTCGCCTCTATTTGTCTGCACAACTATTGATTCATCATCAGGAACAAGGCCTATTATGTCAATAGCAAGTATTTCTGTTACATCTTCCATGCTCATCATATCGCCTCTGTCGACCATGTCAGGCCTTACACGGTTTAAAATAAGGGCGGGGTTTTGAATCTCATTGGCTTCAAGAAGGCCTATTATCCTGTCGGCATCCCTTACAGCCGATACCTCAGGTGTTGTTACCACAAGGGCGCGGTCAGCTCCGGCAATAGCGTTTTTGAAGCCCTGTTCAATTCCGGCAGGGCAGTCAATTATTATGTAGTCAAATTCTTCTTCTTTAAGGTTTTCACAGAGCTTTTGCATCTGTTCAGGGGAAACAGCGTCCTTATCCCTTGTCTGCGCGGCAGGAAGAAGGTAAAGGCCTGAATAGCGCTTGTCCTTTATAAGAGCCTGCTTGAGCCTGCATTTTCCCTCTACAACATCAACAAGGTCGTATACTATCCTGTTTTCAAGGCCCATAACCACATCAAGGTTTCTGAGTCCTATATCGGCATCTACAAGTGCTACTTTCCTGCCGGCAATGGCAAGGCCGCAGCCTAAGTTGGCGGAGGTTGTTGTTTTTCCAACACCGCCTTTACCGCTTGTTATAACTATTACTTCTCCCATTTGTTATCCTCCCAGCTTAATAAGCTTTATTGTCAAGTTTTTGCTTTAAATTACAGTTTGTTTTAACCGGAATCTTCCTTTAATTCTATATAAAACTATATTAACAAAAATGTGAATATTTTGCATCAGTTTTTTTTAGCAAATTTTAAAATATATTTTCAATTTTCGCAGGCTTTTGACAAAATAACTGCTGATTATATATAAAAGGCCGCATAAAAATGTATTAATTATTCGAAAGAAGAAACGTATATTTTTCCGTCTTCGACATATGCGTATTCCGGTTTGCGGTTAAGCTTGCTGTCTCCGTCAGGAAAGCGTGTTATTATGCCGCCTATCCTGAGCTGTACAGGTATAAGGCTGAGAGCGAAAACAAACGCGTCAGTGTTTCCTTTGCTGCCGGCGTGGGCTATGCCCTTTAAAGCTCCAAGTATGAGTATATTGCCGGCGGCCTTAACCTCGGCGCCCGGGTTTACATCGCCAAGTATTATTACGCTTCCGTCATATTCAAGGGACATTCCGTTGCGCAGATTGCCCTTATAGAACTTTGTAGTGTGCTCCTTTATTGAAAATTCATTTTTTATAAGCTCGTCTATTTTTTTCTCTGTTTCTGTGCTGACAGCTTTATCAGCAGCCTCGCCGGCATTACTGCTTTTTAATTCAGACTCGTTTTCAGCTTCGGCTTCCTCAATTATCTTACCAACAGGCTGGCCCTTTTCAGTTAATGCTATTTCCGGTCCGTCGTCCTCAAGAGGAGAGTTGCTCCTGTTGTCATCGGTCACAAAAGTAATCATTTGATATCCCTCCGTAGTATATTTGAATTTATTATACTGTTATTAGCCGATATCTGCAAGTTTTAGGGCGTTTTTGGTAAAAAAACGCGGATTTTTTGATAAATGGTGTTACTGTGCAAGCTCCACATCCATATAGCTGTTTTCTGGAGTGTAATTGAGCCCCATATATTCGCCTATTATTTCTCTGCCCACAACTGCAGCTGGAGATGACGAGGCCTCGCCGAAAGGTATCATAACAGTAACCGCTATCTGCGGGTCCTCATAAGGCGCAAAGCCTACAAACCATGTATGAGAGCTCCTTGAAAGGTTTTCCTGTGCCGTTCCGGATTTTGCAGCGACATTAACAGGAAAATCCCTGAATATATTTCTAAGTGTGCCTTTGCTTCCGCTTGTTACAAGGAGCATTCCGTCGTAAACTGCCTGAAGCGTGCTCTCTGATATCTGCATCTGCTGTTCTATTTCAGGCGATTTCTGTTCTGAAACCTGACCTGAGGAAGTTTCAACCTTGTCTATAACATGGTATTTATACCTTGTGCCGCCGTTTGCGAGGGTAGCAATATATTTTGTCATTACGGCAGGTGTATAGTTGTTTACCGACTGACCAATGGCCGCTCTTATGGTGTCGCCGTCTGTCCATCTGGTCTGGCTTGTGGTAGCGTCAGGGTTCTGCCATTTTATTGTCTCCTCTTTATATTCAGGGGAGGCCATGCGTGAGTCTGTCTCCTCAATTTCAATACCAGTAGGTGAGTTAAGGCCAAAGCCCTCCATATACTCGTTGAGTGTGTCTATTGCCTGTCTGGTTGTGCCTTCTTGGCTGTTTCCAAGGCGGAATGCAGTCTCATAGAAAAAGTAGTTGCAGGATACTTCAAGGGCATGTGAAACATTTATGTTCATGTGTGTGCCGCCCGGATATATCCAGCACTTAGGGTAAGGCGTTCCGGCCTTTGTAAACTTGCCGAGGTCACGTATAAGTCCGGAAGGTGTGATAACGCCGGTTTCAAGCCCGGTCACGGCTGTAATCATTTTAAATGTGGAGCCGGGCGCTTTTTTCTGCTTAAGCGGCCTGTTTACAAGCGGTGTTGTGGGGTCGTTTAGCAGCTGGCTGTAATATTCCGAATCAAAACTGTTTACAAACCTGTTGTTGTCGTAGGACGGGTAGGTGACAAGCGCCAAAACCTCGCCGGTGTTAACGTTGGATACTACTACAGAGCCTGAACAGGGGTCAAGGTTTGTCTGGTAAGGGTGCAGCTCACGGCTCCTGAGCTTTTCTATTATAACGGACAGAGGTGTTACAGCACCGCTTTTTATACTGTTCAGGTAGTCATCATCAGCCGTTATTATGCCCTGCTCAACAAGCAGTACAGTCATATCCCTGTTTGAAAGTGTTCCGTCTTCTATAGCTGCTGTTATTACAAGCTTTGCAGTATCGGACGCGCCGTCGTTTGACAGGTCAAAATCAGGGTGCTGGCTCAGTATAAGGTCATATATGAACTTTGACACTCCGTCTGTTGATGTACAGATTTTTTTGATAGATATATTGTTGCTGTTTACCATTGAGCCAAAAAGCTCCTTAAGGCTTATAGGAGAATCCTTTGAGCTTACGGCCTGAAGCTTTCTTATGAGTGTCTCGGCCAGAGCCTCCTCAAGGCGGTTATAGGCCGCAATCTGAAGCTTTTTATCTATTGTCAGAAAGACATTGTTGCCTGACACAGGAGCCTGAGTTTCTATAGTATTTATCCTGCGGCCGGATGCGTCAACCTCAACAAGGCTCTGGCCGTCTTCGCCGCGAAGCTGAAGCTCATAAAGGTTTTCAACACCTATTTTGCCTATTGTATCGTTTTGTGAGTAGCCGTATTCTTTGAAAGTCTCATATTCCTTGTCATTAATCTTGCCTATATAGCCTATAATATTGGAAAAATACTCGCCGTCAGGGTATTCACGCAGGGAATCGGTATAGATAGAAGCCCCGGGGAATTTTCCATTGTTCTCCTCTATTGAAGCCACAGTTTCATCTTTTATGTTTATGGCCACTGTTATGGGCTGGTATTTCCTGTATCTCATAAGGTAGAGTGAGTACCTTACAGCTATGGCTTTCCTTTTAATTTCGTCTGAAAGATTTGATGGTATGTCAAAGAAATCTATAAGATATTCAACTGTCTGCTCTGCGTTATAGCTGTACTGTTCTTCCTCCATGCCTACGCTTTTTTTCCACGAGGTCTCCTTTGTGTCGTTGCCGTCAAAAAGGAACTCATAAGGCTTTGTGGAGGATATTGGCAGGTCGTCATTGATTGTCTCGCCAAATCTGTCAAGTATGTCTATAAGTGAGAGAATCATAAGGTTTTTGTCCGAGCAGCTTATGCTCAGGCTTATAAATTTCCTCTTTTCGTCATCTGTCAGCGTTGAAGGCACCTGATATTTTTCCAGCAGATACTCGTAGGTTTCATCGGCCGAATATTTTAACTGCTTTTTTGTAAGGCCTGCTTTCTGTTTCCACTTGGTTTCTTCATCTTCAGAAGAAAAAGTGAAGCTCCTTGGATATGACGCGGTTATAGGAAGGTCGTCGGATATTGAATCGCCTCTTGATTTTACAAAATCCAATATTGACTGTGAGCGGTTAGCCAGCGGCACTGTCACGCTGTCGTCAAATTTTATAGAAAAAGCCGCCTCATTTACAGCTAGAGGACGGCCGTACCTGTCGTATATCATACCTCTTGAAGCCGGTATTGTTATGTCCTGCATTATGCTTGTCTTAAGCTCCTGCTGGTAAACCTCGCCATTTACAATCTGGAGTGAGAACAGGCGCACCGAAATAGCGGCAAAGAGTATAAATATTCCGCCAAGCATTATAAATATCCGGTTCTTCATTAATTCTGTTATTCTCTCAAATAAACTTTTCATATATTTGCTTCACCAAAATTTTATTTTATGCTGAAAAGTCTCCGTTTGTACCTTTCAGACTTTTCTATCCTCTCATTAACCGAAAACAGTATCCTGTATATTATTATAGCCGACACAGCGGTATAAACTGATTCAGGAAGTATGATATTAATAAAGAAATAGAAATAATTGAGATATCCGTCAAAAAAAGCTCCTGTTAAAAATACCGCGCTCTCGTATACGGCTGTGCTTATAAAACACAGGAATACGGGAAGGGCATAATTCTCGCGGTAATAGTTATGGTTGAACCTGCCTACTATAAGGCCTGTGAGTATGCCAAACAGGGCATAGTAGCCAAGGGAGCTGCCAAAGAATATATCCTGAAGTATTCCGGCAGCAAAGCCCGTAACGCACCCCTCGGCGCGGCCTCTGAGCAGTGACATTGATACCACTATAACCACAGCGGTATTTGGTATAACAGAATTTACCCTGAAATACTGTAAAACCGTACTCTGCAAAACCAGGTTTATTATAAGTATTATAAATAATGTTATAGCTCTTTTCACTGGGTATCACCTGCCGGCTGTGTGTTCTGGTCAGAAGTATCGGAGTCTGCACCTGAAAAGCTGTCGGTTATGACCAAGAGTGTTGTCAGGTGCTTAAAATCGACAGACGGTTCTATTACAGCGTATTTTGTAAGACCGTTTTCGTCGGTTATAACCTCCTTGACATAGCCTATTGTTATTCCCGGAGGGAATATGTCGCTCAGGTGGCTGGTGACAATTTCGTCACCCTTCATTATCTCGCTTTCAGCGTCGATATATTCCATACGGCACAGTCCGTCATTCATAAGGGTATAGTCGCCCTTTACAACGCCAAGGTCTCCTGTCCTAAGGCTCATGGCGGACACTGAGGAGCGGCTGTCGATAATAGCCTCAACCTTGGAGTATATATATCCGCATTCAGTTATGCGTCCTACAAGACCTCCGGCGTCGGTCAAAACCATATTGGGCAGAAGGCCGTCTTTTGTGCCTTTATTGATGTTAAATGTAAAATACCAGTTGCCCGGGTCCTTGGCTATTATATTGGCCCCTGTGGTTTCGTAGTCAGGGTATTTCTGTGATATGTCGAGAAGCGCTGAAAGACGCCTGTTTTCCTCCTCAAACATTGAGAGGCGCTTGTTTTCGGCTTCTAAAAGCTCAACTTTGGCCTTTAGCTCCTCGTTTTCTGCCTCTATGTCGGTTTCATCTTTAAATGATGATATCTTGTTTGAAAACCACGAGCTTACGCTTGTGGAAATATTCTGCGCAGGCGTAATGATAAAACCCAGAAGGTTGTCAACGGGTGTTGCCCTGCTCTTTTTGCCTGCTGTAAAGAATATAATCACAACAAGCAGGGCAATTACCAAGTATAATATCTGTTTTTTGTATGTGTTAAAAAAATTCAAGGCTTAACGCTCCCTGTTACATTCTGAGTTTTTTAGGTGATACAAGTACCTTGCGCAGCGTGTCTATATGCTCAAGTACAATGCCGGTTCCAAGAGCGACACAGTTGAGAGGCTCATTTGCTATATGCACAGGCATTCCCGTTTCGTTTGTTATAAGCTGGTCAAGGCCTGAAAGGAGAGCTCCTCCTCCTGTGAGCGTAATGCCAAATTCCATTATATCTGCCGCAAGCTCCGGAGGGGTGGCCTCAAGTGTCTGCTTTATGCAGTCTATTATAGCTGTTATAGGCTCAGAAATGGCAGAGAGTATCTCGTTTGAAGTTATCTCTATTGTTTTTGGAAGCCCGCTTACAAGGTCACGACCGCGGATATCCATTGATTCCTCCTCAGGCTTGGGGAAGGCGCAGCCAATTGTAATTTTAATTTCCTCGGCAGTCCTTTCGCCTATAGCAAGGCTGTACTCACGTTTGATATATCCTATGATGTATGAGTCAATTTCATCACCGGCAACTCTCAGGGAAGTGCTTGTTACTATTCCGCCGAGGGATATTACAGCGACTTCGCTTGTGCCGCCGCCGATATCTACAACCATGCTGCCTGTAGGCTCCTCAACAGGCAGACCTGCGCCTATTGATGCTGCCATTGGTTCCTCAATAAGGTACGCGTCATTGCTTTTTGCTCCGGCGCCAACTGACGCCTCCATTACTGCGCGCTTTTCAACCTCGGTAACGCCGGAAGGTACACATATAATAACCCTTGGCTTAGGTCCGAACATTGAGCGTGCGTAAGCCTTGTCAATAAAATACCTGAGCATGGCCTGTGTTATATCAAAGTCCGCTATCACTCCGTCCTTCATAGGGCGTATAGCGACTATATTGCCGGGTGTACGGCCTATCATTTCCTTGGCCTCGTTTCCTACTGCGAGAACTTCTTTTGTAAGTGTATTTATAGCAACAACCGACGGCTCATTGACAACTATTCCCTTTCCCTTTAAAAAAACAAGGGTATTGGCTGTTCCAAGGTCGATTCCCATATCTCGTGCAAACATTCAAATTCCTCCTGTGAGTAAACCGCAAATTACTTATAATACGGCAGCAAATTCATAAATAGTCTAAAATACCACATTAATATAATAACTCTAAACATGCCATTTTTCAATAGTTTAAGGTCAGGCTTAAAAAAGCTTAAAAGTAAATTAACAATTTGTACATTAATTGTTAAAAGCTGTCAGCTGATTTTAATACCCATGTAATATTTAGGATTGTAAAACTTGGATTTTTTATACATTTATTTATATTTCAGGCAATTCAGGTTTTACGCTCACTTTAATAAGTTGGCTTTAAAACCTGACTATTAGATTTTATATCAGAATTTGTAAAATTCAATAGCAAAATGCAAATTGCATGTAAATATTAATAAAACAAGCTTTTAAAAAGGATAAAAGGGTGTAAGACATATAGTCTTGGCAAATAATAGTGGGGGCATATTACTATTTTATGATTATTTAATTGTAAAATTGACAAATCCATAAATTTACTATATCCTGTATTTATCTGCAATATTGTTAATCAGGCCTTATAAAAACAGATATTTTTACATCTTACGGCCTGACACAAAGGGAGGGGGATTGTTTTATGGATAATATGATTAATGAAAACAAAAGCACAGTTCAGGACAACGGAGGATTTTTGTGGGGGCTTTTAGGCTGCTGTATACCAATAGTTGGCCTTGTACTGTTTCTTGTATGGAAGGACCAGAAGCCAAAGACAGCGAAGGCGGCTGGCATAGGCGCTCTTGTAGCCGTTATTTTATGGGTAGTATTTTACGTACTGGTTTTTGTAATAATGGGATTAAGCATGGCGGCATTAGGCACTTATACAGCAACAACCCCTATCCCGTAATAAAAGAGGGAAGGCTCTTATGGGTGAATTTTTAAGAATATTTTTTGGCTGCCATCAAAGGCCTGACCGTTCATTTTTCTTCAGGGGAAGGCAGTTTCCGATATGTGCCAGATGTACTGGCGAGCTTATAGGAATCCTGACAGGGATTCCTATAGTTATTTTTATAGGATATCCGCAGTTTTATGTTGTGGCATTATTGATGATTCCCATGGCTGCTGACGGGTTTTTGCAGCTTTTGACGCCATATGAAAGCAAAAACATACGCAGGCTTACAACGGGCATTTTGTTTGGTGTTGCGTTTGTATTCTTTCTGGTTTATTTCCACCGTACATGTATAGCCATAGCCTGCGGCATTGTCAAGCTGGTTATAAAAGACGGGGATATGGTAGACAGGATTTTTGAGAAGTTTATGATATGATTAATACGTAAAAAGGTTATAAAAATTAGCTGTCAGGAATGTAAAAAGGGTACGAAAACACTGGTTTTCTGTACCCTTTAATTTTATTCTTATTTCCAGAAATCGGTAATGTCAATACCATGGTCCTTTAAGGCCTTGTAAAGTATTGATACAGGAAGGCCAACTACTGTTTCGTTGCTCCCTTTAATATAGTCTATAAATATTGAGGCTTTGCCCTGTATAGCGTATCCGCCTGCCTTGTCGGAGTATTCGCCTGTGGCCAGATATTTTTCTATCTCCTCTGTGGAAATAGGGTTAAAGGCTACCTCGGTGGCGTCAACATATGATTCTGAATCACGGTTGCCGTTTTCATCTATAAAAATCAATGTCAGGCCGGTGTAAACTGTATGGTGCTTTCCGCTGAGCAGGCGAAGCATGGAAGCCGCCTCCTCATTGTTTACAGGCTTGTTCAGTATTTTGCCAAGATATGTTACCACTGTGTCCGCTCCAATTATTACAGCGGGGCCTTCAACGTTTTCAGCCACTGCCGAAGCCTTGCGGTGGGAAAGTATTTTTACCCACTCATACGGCGACTGCTCAAGCTCCATATACTCTTTAGCTCCGCTTGGAATTACCTCAAAAGGTATGTTGAGCCTTTCAAGAATAGTGCGTCTTCTTGGAGATTGTGAAGCGAGAATTATTTTATACATAAGTACCGTCTCCTTGTTTGTGTTAAAAATATAATTTAATCCTCTTAAGGATAAACCATGTTAAAGAAATTTGTATACCAGAGCAGCAATAAAAAAACCTATAAGTCCGGCTATTGTCATTTTAACATTAAAGGCAAACTGAAATACAATAACGCCGAGGTCAAGAATAAAAGGTGATGTTATTCCAAAGGATTTACCGTAACCAAGCCATGAAAAGCCGGCGCTGCTTCCAAGCCAGTCGCCTATAAAGCCTCCGAGGACAACTCCAGCAAATAGAAGGAGTATAAGCACCAGTGTGTTTTTGTTTTGCAATTTTCTCATAATCAGTCCTCCGGCGGCCTTTTGTTTGTTTAATAGCTATTTTAATAGAAAAGATAAAAATATTCAATAGAAAACAGTAGATTAAAAAAATATTATAAAAATAGTACATAGAACCATTAAATTCGCATAAAGACAGTGGTTTTAATGCCGGAAGGTGAGACTTAAAAAGACCGCTGACAAATTTTAAATGCCATCATTCAGATAGTTATTATAAAATAATAAACATTAGCAAAAGATAATAGATGCGGCGTATCAAGACATCCGCAGTGTTTTTATATAATGCAGGCTGGTATAGTAATGCAAAGCTTAGGAGCACAAAAAAAGACGGGATATATCCCGTCTTTTTGATTTTAATTTATTCAGGCTTTGATTCATCTCCGGCAGGAGCGGCAGCCTTTGCAGCAGCTTCCTCCGCAGCCTTTTTAGCGGCCATAGCCTCAACTCTCTCGTTTTTGATTGCGTGTTTAGGGCACTTCATAGCGCACAGACCGCAGTCTTTACATTTTGAGTAGTCGATAACAGCGATATTGTTTTCAACGTGGATAGCGTCGAATTTACAGTTTTTCTCGCATATCTTACAGCCGATACATCCGGTCTGGCAGTTTGCAATAACTTCCTTGCCAGCGTCTTTTGAGTTACATCTAACAGCTGTTTTCTTTGACTTAGGCTTGAACATGAGAAGGCCTTTAGGGCATGCCTTTAAGCATTTTCCGCAGGCAACGCATTTCTCCTCGTCAACAACAGCAACGCCGTCTACTACAGAAAGGGCGCCAAAGTCGCATACGTTTACACATGTACCAAGGCCAAGACAGCCGTATGTACAGCCCTTTGCACCGTTTCCGGCAAGCTGTGCGGCAAATACACAGTCGGATATACCTTCGTAGTTGTATTTACTTTTAGCGTTTGAGCATGTGCCGTTACATTTTACAAAGGCTACCTGAGGCTCTGTATCGCCAGCCTCAACGCCCATTATAGCAGCTATCTTGCTGGCGCATTTTGCACCGCCTACAGGGCAGGCATTGACAGGGGCCTTGCCCTCGGCAATAGCCGTAGCACAGCCCGCGCAGCCAGGGTAACCGCAGCCGCCGCAGTTAGCGCCGGGAAGTACCGCCTGGATTTCGCCGACCTTAGGGTCTTCTTCAACTGCGAATATTTTTGAAGCATAGCCGAGACAGGCACCGAATACGACACCCAAACCGGAAATACTTGCTATCGCAGCCACAACGTTATTGATATCCATTTTTTACTCCCTCCCTGATTAAAGTTTAATTAATCCCGAGAAGCCCAAGAAGGAAACTGACATGAGTCCCGCTCCTAAAAGCGCGAGAGGGAAGCCTTCAAATGACTTAGGGATATCGTTGAATTCAATTCTTTCACGGATACCGGCGAAAAGAACGATTGCAAGTGTGAAACCGCCTGAACCGCCGATACTGTTTACAATAGACTCAATAAAGCTGTAGTTGTTCTGCATATTTGTTACCGCACAGCCAAGAACAGCGCAGTTTGTTGTTATAAGAGGCAGATAAACACCGAGAGCCTGATAAAGCGACGGTGAGCTCTTTTTTATAAACATCTCAACAAGCTGAACAAGAGCGGCAATAACAAGTATGAAAGCTATTGTATAGAGGTATTCAAGTCCAAAAGGAACAAGAATGAAGTTGTAGATAAAATATGTTGCAGCACAGGCAAGGCACATAACGAATATTACGGCAACACCCATACCGGCAGCTGTCTCAACTTTTTTAGAAACGCCAAGGAAAGGACAGATGCCTAAGAACTGTGAGAATATGTAGTTGTTTACGAATATTCCGGCTAATAACAATAATACTAATCGCATTTTTTCCCCTCCTCAAATTATTCTTCTGACTCTACCGGTTTTCTGTTGGCAATAAGGTGCTTGAATATTGCCATGAATATGCCCAATGTAAAGAACGCGCCAGGAGCCATAATCAGAAGAAGTGTCTTAGGGAACGCTTCAGGCATTATTGTTGCGCCAAGAAGTGTGCCTGAGCCAAGAAGCTCACGAACAGCGCCCATTATGGCAAGTACTGCTGTAAAGCCAAGTCCGTTTCCCAAGCCGTCGAAGAATGATGCCACAACTCCGTTTTTGGAAGCGAAGCCTTCAGCTCTGGCAAGTATTATACAGTTAACAACGATAAGTGGTATGAAAAGACCCAAAGCATCGTTGAGCGCAGGCATATAAGCCTGTAAAAGAAGCTGTACAACAGTAACGAAAGAAGCTATAACTACGATAAAGCACGGTATACGTACTGTATCAGGTATGAATTTACGGAGAAGGGATATAACAACATTTGAGCCCAGAAGAACCGCTGTTGTGGAAAGGCCCATGCCCACACCGTTTATAATGCTTGTTGATGTAGCAAGAGTGGCGCACATACCAACAACCTGTATAAGTATAGGGTTGTCAAATATGATTCCGTCTCTCAATACCTTAAGGTTATTACTCATTATTTGGCACCTCCATTTTCCATTACCCAGTTAATGGCGTCGTTAACGCCTACGGTAACGGCTCTTGATGTGATTGTGGCACTTGTGATTGCAACAATCTCGCCGCCGTCCTTGTCAACTGCAAGTGTGCCGCTTTTGCCAGTGTACTGCTCATAGAAGTCAGGGCTTGTGGCAAGAGCGCCAAGACCCGGAGTATCGGCGTGGGAAAGTATCCTTACGCCTGTGACAGTACCTTCTAAGTCAACGCCTACCATCATCTTGAGAGGTCCGCCGAAACTGCTTGTTGTGCAGCTGAGGACATAACCAACAGTATTGCCGCTTGCGTCGCTTCCTACATTTACTCCTGTAACTGTGCCTACAGGTGTAAAGCCTGCCATTTCCTCAAAGCTGGCATTAGGAAGAACAGCCTCCATAGCAGCGTCCTGTGTAGCTTTTGCCTGGGCTGCGATAGGCTCCTTTGTAATCTCTGAGCATATGCCAAGGCAAAGTGAGCATACGAGACAAATTACAAATAATTTCCATGCAGGTGTTGTTATCTGTTTCATGCTTTCTTCGCCTCCTTTGTTTTTGGAAGTGCGCCGAATATCTTACCAACTGTGAACCTGTCGATAAGAGGAACGGCAAGGTTGGAGATAAGTATTGAGTATGAAACGCCTTCAGGATATCCGCCGTATACTCTGATAAGGTATGTAATAAGACCGCAGAAGCAGGCAAATATTATCTGTCCCTTTGGTGTCATAGGAGACGTTGTGTAGTCTGTCGCCATAAAAATAGCTCCAAGGAAAAGTCCGCCTGTAAATATCTCATATACAGGAAGCCTTGTGCCGTATCTGCCAAAAACAGCTGTGAGCACAAAAACAACGCCTACATATATAACAGGTATTCTCCATGAGATTACTCTCTTGAACAAAAGGTATATAAAGCCAAGTATAAGCGCTATTGCGCATGTCTCGCCGATACATCCGCCTATTCCGCTGCCTGTTACTACCTGAGTAAGTGTAGGAAGTCCAAGGTCGGAAAGAGCGGCGCCGTCTTTTAATGTCTTAAGCATAGCAAGCGGCGTAGCGGTTGTAACTCCGTCTACAGTCCATGTTGTCATGGCAGTAGGGTATGATGCTAAAAGGAAAGCTCTTGCTATAAGAGCAGGGTTAACAAAGTTCTGGCCGATACCGCCGAAAATCTGCTTTGCTATTATTATAGCAAAAGCGCTTCCGACAATAGGCATCCACCAGCTTGCGCCTACTGGCATGTTCAGCGCAAGAAGAAGACCTGTAACTACGGCGCTTAAATCGTCTATCGTAACGGTTTTCTTCATTATCTTCTGATAAAGGAACTCAAAGAAAACGCTTGATGCTACTGAAATGGCGATAAGAAGGAGCGCCTTGATGCCAAAAAACACAATACCCATCACTGTAGCAGGAACAAGGGCAATTATAACATCACGCATAATGCTGTGAACGGACTCCTTGCTACGGACATGAGGGGTTGATGATACTACTATATTATCCATTATTTTTTCTCCCCCTATTACTTCTTAGCTTCTGCGGCTTTCTTTTCAGCTTCCGCCTTGGCCCTTGCGGCCGCTGCAGCGGCAGCTTTCTTGCCGGCTTCAATTTTCTTTGTGGCTCTTATGGACTGGGCAAGCTGTCTCTTTGCAGGGCACTCATATGAGCAGCTTCCGCATTCGATACAGTCAAGGCCGTGGTTTGCCACAAAGCCGTCTCCGTCGCCTCTTAAAGCAAGCTGGTTAAGAAGGAACGGCTGAAGTCCCATAGGACAGTGGTCAACACATTTAGCGCAGCGTATGCAGCTTCTCTCAGGCGGAATATACGCCTCAGCCGGTGTAAGGCAGAGAAGAGCGGACGATGTCTTTGTTGTGGCTACATCGAGAGTATACATTGTAGGTCCCATCATAGGCCCGCCGGCTATCATCTTGGCAGGCTCTACCTTGAAACCGCCAATCTGGTCCATGAGGTCCTTAAAAGTCATGCCTACACGAATCTGGTAGTTGCCAGGGTTTGCAGGAGCGCCGCCTGTAATGGTAACGACCCTTCTCATTATAGGCCTTCCCTCCGCAACTGCATTGTAGATGCTGATTACAGTGTCAACATTGTCAACTATGCAGCCAACAGATGCAGGGAGCGCGCCGGAAGGAACTTCCCTTTTGGTGATTGCGTAAATGAGATGTTTTTCTGAACCTTGAGGGAATTTCTTCTGGAGTGAAGCCACCTCAATATTAGGTATATCCTTAACCATTTCGCTGAGAAGCTTTATAGCCTCAGGCTTGTTGTCCTCTATGCCTATTACGCCTTTGGCATTCGGATGGAGCTTAAGCACAATCTGAAGTCCCTTTATGAGTCTTTCAGGCTGCTCAAGCATAAGGCGGTAGTCACATGTAAGGTAAGGCTCACACTCTGCCGCGTTAACCAGAACATAGTCAATCTTTGTTCCCGGAGGCGGAGCGAGCTTAACATGTGTAGGGAATCCGGCGCCGCCGAGACCTACAACACCGCCGTTTTTTACAGCGGCGATTATTTCCTCATTTGTCATCTGAGTATAATCTCCGCCTTTCATGCCCTCGTACTCTTCCATTTTGCCGTCGTTTTTAATTACGACAGCAAGGCTCTTTGCGCCGCCCGGAGTAAGAACCGGCCTGATATCCGTAACTTCGCCTGATATACTGGAAAATATAGGCGAGCAGATGAAAGCCTTAGCCTCACCGATTTTCTGGCCTACTTTTACGTAATCTCCTTTCTGGACGCATGGCTCACATGGGGCGCCTATGTGCTGTGACATTGGGAAAAACAATTCGGAATTTTCCTTTGGGAGTATTACCTTGATGGGCTTATCCTGTGTAAGGGCCTTTCCATCTGGCGGGTGTACTCCACGCTTGAACGTTAAAGTTTGCATATTATCCCCCTCTGTTCTTGTAATTTTTACACCCAAGCTAGGTGTAAAGAATATAAGGTAATAAGAATAAACTTGCATAAACTGGCCTTTGTAAGGTACGTCCACCCAAACTAAAGCCAGCTTATAATCAACATTTCTATTTTAATACAAAAACACATATCCAACAACATATTTTTACACTTTTTTAAAAAATTTTGAATATTTAATGTAAGTTTTATTAAAAACAATATATTTTTTTCAATATGAGTTTACTACTAATTTTAATTTATGTAAATGTAAATTTATGTACTTTAATTTAAGCGGATATTTTAACGGCACTTAAAGCTCCTGAGGGGAGACGCGGTAAAAATGCGTATGATGTAAAATTATAAAGAATTTTGGATTAAATTATTAAAATATGTTATAATATTATTGGCAGGAGCAGGCACCGCAATGATTATGAATACGGGCGGTACTGTGTTATAAAACTGGGCCGGAACAATAATAAGTCCACAGGGGGAAACAACAATGAATCTTGTACTCAATACAACTCAAAAGCTGCTTATGAGCCAAAAGATGCTGCAGTCGACAAATATACTGCAGATGAGCACCGCTGAGCTTGTGGACTATGTGGGCGCACTCACAGAGGAAAACCCGGTGCTTGAGCTTAAAAGCAAGTATGACGACGAGGCTTCTGTTAATGCGCTCAAAAGAAAAATAGAATACCTTGATTCATCGGATGAGCAGAACCGTACATATTATTCACAGGAAAAAGAGGACGAGGACGAGAATGATATGTGGAAATTTAAGCAGAGCGTTGAAGAAAGCCTGCCGGAGTTTATAGTAAGCCAGATAAACCTGCTCAAGATTCCTAAAAAAGAAATTGCTGTGTGCAGGTTTATAGCTGAAAACCTTGACGGAGCCGGATATCTGACGCTTTCTGCCGGTGAGATAGCTCAATGCCTTGATATCAGTGTGGAAGAAGCTGAAAAAGGGATAAAAACCGTACAGTCACTTGAGCCGTACGGCGTGGGCGCGTCAAATCTTGAGCAATGCCTTGAAATACAGGCGAGAATGCTTGGCGTTGATGATGACATAGTGATAGAGATAATCAGAAAATACCTGAACCTTGTGGGTAAAAACCAGCTGCCGGTTATTGCAAAAAAACTTAAAGCCTCTCTTGACGAGGTATCTATGGCGGTAAGCTTTATAAAGACTTTAAACCCCAAGCCGGGAAGCGGATTTAAATCGGAAGAAAGTGTTGAGTATATAGTGCCGGATGCGGCAGTTACGGGCGAAAACGGAAATTATCAGATTACGCTCAATGAGTATTTTACGGCAGGTGTAAATATAAGCGGGTTTTACAGGGATATAATAAAAAATGATGGCGACAGCGACGCAAAAAATTTTGTCTATTCCAAAATACGTCAGGCGCAGTGGGTTGTAAAGTGCATTACAAAGAGGAATGAAACACTTTATAATATAATAAAGGCGATAGTCGAAAAGCAGACGGAGTTTTTTGACAGGGGAGAGGGCTACATAAAGCCTTTGACACTCTCTGTTGTGGCAGCTGAGGCCGGTATACACGAGTCAACCGTAAGCCGTACTGTAAAGGGCAAATACATACAGTGCAGGCACGGGGTGTTTCCTCTCGGGTATTTTTTCAGGCAGACCGCCGCGGAGGCCTTTGGCCAAGGGCTTACGCAGGAAAAAATACAGGAGATGATACGGGGGCTTATTGACGGCGAGGACCCGTCAGCGCCTTTGAGCGACAGGAAAATATCTGATGAGCTTTCAAAAAGAGGAGTTGATATCTCAAGGCGGACAGTAGCCAAATACAGGGGGATTATGGGCATTAACGGCATAAGCGGCAGAAAATGCTGAAACGTATATGTTTGGACAGGCGGAAGCCTGTCCTTTTTTATTGTTGCAGCAAATGGCCGAATTTGTACAGGCTGACCGGCATAAATTTAAAGGAAACTAATTAAGGGGCTGAGCTTTTGGCTAAAAATATAAGGCGGACGTTTGCGGAGGTTTTTGAGCTTCCGGCTGAGGCCGTATGCGCCCTTCCTGTAATAACGCTTACAGGGCAGGTGGATATGATTATAGAAAATTACGGCGGTATTTTAGAGTACTCTGACGGAAAAATAACCCTTAACACTTCAGCCGGCATACTTAAAATAGAAGGCAGTACCCTTGATATAAAGTACATGAATTCCCAGTGCATATCGATAAAGGGGGCAATCTCTTCTTTCTCGTATGAGAAATAAAAAGTGCCTTTAATAAGGAGGCTTTTGACAATATGTTTTTACCTGTATGGAATTATTTGAAAGGATATGTTATTATAAAAGCGTCAGGTCTTTCGGCCGGAAAATTCGTAAATATGGCGGCGTTTTATGGCATAGACCTGTGGGACATAAAAAACGACGGAAAATCGTATTATATGAAGGCGGAGCTGAGCGCTGAAGACGAGCTCAGGGAAATTTCAAGAAAAAGCGGAAGCCGCACGGAGATAATAAAGCGCAGGGGTTTTCCTTGCATAGCGGCAAGACTGAAAAAAAGGAAGGCGTATGTTTTGGGGGCTGTGTTTTTTATAGCCGCCATATACGCTTTGTCAGGTTTTGTATGGACTGTACAGGTAGACGGAAACTACCGTGTTCCTACAGAGGATATACGCAGTTTCTGTCGTGAGAACGGCCTTTTTCCGGGAACCGTAAAAAAGAGTGTGGACACTACAGTAACGGCTGATAAGCTTATAGCAAGCTTTGAGGATATAAGCTGGGCGGCGGTAACTGTAAAGGGCACAAAGGCTGTTGTTTCAGTGTCGGAAACTATACCTGAAACGGAAATAATTGATAACAGTACGCCGTGTGATATAATATCAGAATATGACGGCGTTATAGAGAGCATAACAGTTATAAACGGCACTCCTAAAGTGAGGGCGGGCGATGTTGTTAAAAAAGGAGACATACTCGTTTCCGGATGCCTTGAAATTAAGGACGGAGATGAAATTAAGGGCGAAAGATATGTCAAAAGCGAGGCCTATATAAGGGCTCAGACTGTACATAAAGTTATTTTAGAGGTTAATATGACTGAAAAAAGCAAAGAATATACAGGCGGCGTATCTAAAAGCTTTAAAATTGAGGCGGGGGATTTCAGCAGGGAGCTTTCGCTCTGGCAAAGCCCTGAAAATTATGAAAAGACGGTAAACCGTGATTTCAGGCTGAACATAGGAGAATACCATATACCGTTTGGTATTACGGTTTATGATTTAAAGGAATATGTTTTAAAAGACAGGACCATGACAGAGGAGGAGGCCCGGCAGAAGGCGCGAGACTTTTTGGCAGCCTACGAGGAGGAGCACTTTGGAATGGACGCATATATTATAAAGGAAGAAACTGACGGCAAAGTTGACGGCCAGAGCTACAGATACACGGCGCTTATAACAGTGTCGCAGAAAATTGGGGCTGAGGCTGAGTGTGCACAAAACAATAATCCAGAGGTGAAAGCAGACAGTGAGCAGTGAAGCGGTGTTTTCTGTTGAAAGCGGTGATATTTCTGCCGTTTTTGGACAGTTCGACAAAAATGTTAAAAGGATAGAAAAGGAGTTCGATGTAAAGATAGTCAACAGGGGCGACTATATAAAGATTAACGGTGAGAATGTAACAGGCGCTGCAAAAACGGTAGAATGCCTTATTAAGGCTGTTAAAAACAATATTGAGATTACGGACCAGTCGCTCAACTATACTATTGACTCAGTTAAGGAGCACAATGAAAAGGACGCCGAGGAAGTAAACGGCGATTTGATATGTGTTACTGTAAACGGACGGCCTGTAAGGGCAAAAACCATGGGCCAGAAAAAATACGCAGATTCAATAAGGAAGAATACAGTGGTTTTTGGCATAGGTCCTGCCGGCACAGGAAAGACATATCTTGCAATGGCGCTTGCCATAAACGCTTTTAAGAACAATGAGGTAAACCGTATTATACTTACAAGGCCTGCCATAGAGGCCGGAGAAAAGCTGGGATTCCTTCCGGGGGATTTACAGCAGAAGGTTGACCCATACCTGAGGCCGCTTTATGACGCGCTTTATGAAATAATGGGAGCTGACAACTTTTTAAAAAACATGGAAAAAGGTCTGATAGAGGTAGCCCCTCTGGCATACATGAGGGGAAGGACACTGGATAACGCATTTATTGTGCTGGACGAGGCGCAGAATACAACCCCTGAGCAGATGAAAATGTTCCTTACGCGTATAGGCTACGGCTCAAAGGCGGTTATAACAGGCGATATAACACAGATTGACCTTTCAGACGGAAAGCGCAGCGGTCTGAACGAGGCGGCGGATATATTAAGGGGAATAGAGGGCATAGACATTATAACGCTCACTAACCGTGATGTGGTGCGCCACCCTCTTGTACAGAAAATCATATTGGCTTATGAAAAATACGATTCCGCAAAAATGCGGAAAGAAAATGCAGCCGATTTTGGCGGAGCGAGAAAGCGAAAGTGATGGGGTATGAGAAATTTTATCAAACCGTTTGTTTATTTTTCCGGAAGAAAATTTAATATAGCGCTCATAGTGCTGGCGTTCGCTTTTACAATGACTGTTATTTTCTCAGGGGCTTTTGCTTCGGCATCGGAAAAAATAAATATAGGCGATATATCTCCAAAAAGGTATATAGCCACAAGGAGCGTTGAAAATACTGTTGAGACGCAAAGGCTCAGGCAGAAAGCGGAGGACAGTGTAGGAAACCTGTATAAGCACGACACAGATGTGGAGTTTAATGCCGGCCGGCAGATAGACGAGATGTTTGCGGCTATTGACAGTGGTATTGAGGAAATGAAGGTCTATGCCCAGAAAGAGGCTGCCAGACAGAATACCCTTAACAAGATAGGCGCTGATTCCCAAAGATATGAGACTGTAAAGCCTGAATACAACTACTCCCTTGATATTACGCTTGGCGTGCCTGTATACTTTTCTGCTGTGCAGTACAGTGAATATGATGCCCTTTCGGACGAGGACAAGGCAAAGTTTATAGAGGATATAAAATACGCCTCAAACTACGCTTTTGAGCAGGGGATAACAGCTGACACAAGAGAAAACATTGTGCCTAAAGTAAGGGAAATAATAAACGCGCTGAACTGGAGCGAGGTATTAAAATCAATGGCCTACTCAACCGCTGACGCTGTGATAGTGCCAAACCTTGTGCTGGACGAGGACGCCATTGAGGCTGCCAAGGCTCAGAAGGCATCTGAGGTCGACCCGGTAATGGTGCTTAAGGACCAGAAAATAGTTGACAGCGGAGAGGTTATAACTGCGGAGGCTTATGCGATACTTACGGAGCTTGGGCTTATAAATACCGGTTACAGCGGCTCAATAGTGCATATGACAGGCAGCGCCATTATTACGTTTCTGTGCTTTGCCGGCGCATGTCTTTACCTTTATACGCTTCAAAAAAGGGCTATGGAGCAGAATAACTCTGCGGTACTGCTTTTCTTTATATATATATTGTCGGTTGTCATACTGTTTGTGACAGAGAGGTTTAATAATTTTATATTTGTCCCTTTCAGTGTGTTTGCCATGCTGACATCTATACTTATAAAGCCTAAAATAGCCCTTGTGCTGAATGCCTTTGTATGTGTAATAGGCACATTTATATTTAACGGCGATGTGTACTGCCTTGTCTATTTTATACTCACAGGGGGATTTGCCGCTGTGCTTGTGCAGTATACACAGAAAAGGACAATGGTACTGTTGGTTTCGGTTGCCATAGGTCTTTTGAACATGGCCGCATATTTTGGCATAGGCGTGTTTTCAATGGGCTACTCGCAGAAGCTTCTGCTGGAGAGTCTTTATGCCTGCGCGGCGGGCATAGTTTCCCTTGTAATGGTGATAGGAAGCCTGCCTCTGTGGGAGGGCGTATTCGGCATGAATACAAAATTTACGCTAGCTGAGCTTGCAAACCCAAACAATGATTTGATGAGAAGGCTTATTATAGAAACCCCCGGTACATACCACCACTGTATAGTTGTGGCTAACCTTGCAGAAACAGCGGCCTATGAGATATACGCCAATGAGACTCTGGCGAAGGTTGGAGCCCTTTTTCATGACATAGGAAAGCTCAATAACCCGCAGTATTTCAGTGAGAACCAGTTTGGAGGAAATATTCATGACAAGCTTGACCCGTATATAAGCGCACAGATGATTATAAGCCATGTGAAGGACGGGCTTAAGCTTGCCGACAAGTTCGGGCTTCCAAGGGTGGTAAAAGATATAATAGAACAGCACCACGGTACAACGCTTGTAAAGTATTTTTACGTGAAATGCGTGAAGGAGAAGGAAAGTACTGGCGAGCTTGTGCATGAAAGTGATTTCAGGTATCCGGGGCCGATACCGCAGAGCAAGGAGGCTGCTGTTGTTATGCTTGCCGATACTGTGGAGGCGGCTGTAAGGAGCTTTGTCTCGGCCGGAAACGACCCTGCTGGCATAGAGGAACTGGTAGACAGGCTTTTTAAGGACAAGCTCAACGATGGACAGCTCAATGACTGCCGGCTTGACTTAAAGGAAATAGAGGTAATTAAAAAGTCGTTTATGAAGATGTTCAACGGCATGTACCACCACAGGGTTTCATACCCCAAGGAGGAGGAAATAGAGGCCGCAAGGCAGAAGGAAGCCGAAAAGGAACATGAGGAAGAAATAAAAGAGGTGAATTCCAATGACAGTGCTGATAGATAACAGGTCGGATTTTGACCTGACAGAAGAATACAGAAAGCTTTTTAATGATGTGGTGGCTGAAAGCCTGAGCTATGAGGAGTTTGACACAAAAAGCGAGATAAGCATATCTATAGTTGACAATAATGAGATTCAGGAGATAAACAGGCAGTACAGGGAAATTGACGCACCAACAGATGTTTTGAGTTTTCCGCTTCTCACTTTTGAGGAGGGTGAGCAGGCAGATGTTAACGAAAACGACGAGATACTGCTTGGGGATATAATAATTTCGATAGACAAAGCCAGAGAGCAGGCTCAGGAATACGGACATGGACTAAGGCGTGAGCTTGCATTCCTTACGGCCCACAGTATGCTGCACCTGCTGGGGTATGACCATATTGATGAGCAGGAGCAGAAGGACATGTTTGAAAGGCAGGAAAGGATACTTGAAAACCTCGGGATAAGAAGGTGAAGTGTATTGGAAAATACCGAGCTTATTAAATACGCAGCCGAGGCTGAGAAAAACGCTTATGCTCCATACTCAAATTTTAGTGTCGGAGCTGCTCTGCTGGGCAAAAACGGAAAGGTATATACCGGCTGCAACATAGAAAACAGCTCCTACGGGGCATCAAACTGCGCTGAGCGAACTGCCCTGTTTAAGGCTGTTTCAGAGGGCGAAAGGGAGTTTGACAAAATAGCCATTGTATCATCATCGGGCGACTATACTTACCCGTGTGGCATATGCCGGCAGGTACTGAGTGAGTTTATGCCTGACGGAACAGTTGTGCTGTTTTCTGAAAGTGATGGAATAAAGGAATTTAAGGTTTCAGCGCTGCTGCCTGAGGCCTTCAGACTATAAGGAATGGGATTGTCATTGGAAACAAACTGGGAAGAATTTGAAAGCATGTGCCTGAGCTGCCGAAAATGCCCGCTGGCAGAGACACGGCATAATGTTGTAATAGGCAAAGGCTCAAAAACTGCTGATATAATGTTTATAGGAGAAGGGCCGGGGGAGCAGGAGGACATACAGGGAATACCTTTTGTGGGCGCTGCCGGGCAGCTCCTTGACAAGATGCTTCTGGCTGCCGGGTTTGATGATACAGACTATTATGTGGCCAATGTAGTTAAGTGCAGGCCGCCTAAAAACCGTGACCCGCTTGAGGAGGAGCAGAACGCCTGCATGAACTACCTCAGGAGGCAGTTTATACTGATACGGCCTAAAATAATTGTGTGTCTCGGCCGTATTGCCGCCAAGGCGGTTATAAACCCGGATTTTAAAATTACCAGGGAACGCGGCATATGGACTGAGAGAAAGGGTACATACATGATTGCCACATTCCACCCTTCGGCTGTACTGAGGGATATGACAAAGAAAAAGCCGGCTTGGGAGGATATGAAGGAAATTAGAAGAAAGCTTTTGGAAATCAGAGAGGGGAAATAAATTGAGGGAAAAGTTTTATTCCGGCTTTGTATCGCTTGTAGGCAGGCCGAATGTCGGAAAATCGACACTTATGAACCATCTTATAGGTGAAAAGATTGCCATAATATCGCCTAAACCGCAGACAACAAGAAACAAAATACAGGCTATACTTACAAAACCGGATTTTCAGGTGGTTTTTATAGATACGCCGGGTATTCACAAGCCGAAATTCAAGCTTGACGACTATATGGTAAAGGCGGCTGAAACAACATTTGGCGAGGTTGACGCTGTTCTTATGCTTGTAGAGCCTCTGGGCAGAGTACTGCCTGAGGATGAAAATGTCCTTGAAAGGCTGAAGAGGGTAAAAACGCCTGTAATACTTGTTATAAACAAAACAGATTCAGCCGATGAGGAAAAGATATTTAAAACTACAGATATATTCAGCAGGCTCTATAATTTTGCCGATATTGTGCCGGTTTCTGCTCTCAATGGCAAAAATACGGACGAGCTTATGAAGGTAATAAAAAAATACCTTCCTGAAGGTCCGAAATATTTTCCTGACGACATGGTTACCGACCAGCCCGAAAGGCAGATAGTATCTGAAATTGTAAGGGAAAAGGCTTTAAGGCTTCTGCGGGATGAGATTCCACATGGAATAGCGGTGGAAATAAGCTCAATGAAAAAGCGTCAGGATAAAAATCTTGTGGATATTGAGGCAACAATTTACTGTGAGAGGGAGTCTCACAAGGGTATTATAATAGGCAAAGGCGGCGCTATGCTTAAAAAGATTGGCACAAATTCCCGTCAGGATATCACAGCCCTGCTTGGAAGCGAGGTAAATCTTCAGGTATGGGTAAAGGTAAAAAAGGACTGGCGTGACAGTGACATGCTGCTGAAAAATTTCGGGTATGATATGAAAAAGATTTAATTCTGTGAAAGGGTAGTTTAAATGGCAGAGGAAAAGTTTGATGGCATAGTTCTGAAGGAAGCCGCTTTGGGTGAGACAGGCAAAAGGCTTATTGTGCTGGCAAAGGACTTGGGCAAGATTACTGTTTCAGCCAAGGGCGCCAAAAGCGCCAAAAGCCGGCTCAATGCGCCTGCACAGCTTTTTTCGTACAGTTCGTTTACAGCATATAAAAACCGGAATTTTTATAACGCATCGCAGGGGGAGATAATAGAGTCGTTTTACGCCCTGAGAAGTGATATGGAGAAATTCGCCTATGGTTCTTTTATATGTGAGCTGACAGAAAAATCGGTGCCGGAGGAAATGGAAAGCAATGATGTGCTTCATCTTCTGCTTATGACATTCGCCGTTTTGTCATCTACTGACTTTTCGCCGAGGCTTGCAGCTGTTATATACGAGATTAAGCTTTTGGATACACTCGGTCTTCTTTCCGGCGGTGAAAGCTGTTCTATGTGCGGCGCTGACACACAAGGGCAGAGTTTTTTTAACGCAAGAATGGGCGGCATTATATGCAGAGACTGCTCTGCCAAAGCCGCAGGGAGCTACCCTATATTTGAGGGAACGCGTAAGGCTATAGAGTTTGTTGTCAAAAACAGCGGTAAACGGATATTTGCCTTTAGCCTTTCAGGTGAGGTGCTCAAACAGCTTGAAAAAGTAATGGAAATATATGTGAGGACTCATTTATGCCATGACATAAAGTCGCTAGAGTTCCTTAAAACTATGAATATATAATAGAAGCACCTGAGAGATTATTCCTCAGGTGCTATTTTTTTTATAATATCCTCTTTTTTTACAGACCTTAAAATCCTTGCCCTGTCGGAGTCCGGGTCGAAGGAGCAGGCGCTTTTGTAGGCGCAGTAGGAGCAGGGTGTTTTTGAGCCGTTTACATAGGGCAGAGGATTTATATTGCCGCTTACTATTCCACGGCCTATATCCGCCGCGGTTTTTCGGCAGTAATCCATTATTGCCATAAATGTCTTTTGGTTTACAACCGATGAGGACTGGGAAAAGCTGCCGTCTGTCTTGTATGAAACTGGGATTACATCTGACTCCTTTTGGAACGTGGAATCGAGAGCCCTTATTACTTTTTCGTCCATAAGCACAAGGCCGGACATTTTGAGCTTTTTTTCTATCAAGAGCATTATATCTTCGGCTGTCAAATCCTCTGAGGCCTGTATTATAGGGTCTTTTATGACAAAATAGAATACTCCGCCGGGAAGCAGTGTTTTGCCCTTAAAAATACCGCTTTTTAATATGGCATCGATATAAATCATCAGCTGTAGCTGAAGGCCGTAGTATATG
The DNA here is from genome assembly GCA_022867625.1 of Lachnospiraceae bacterium NSJ-143. GTDB lineage: Bacteria > Bacillota > Clostridia > Lachnospirales > Anaerotignaceae > Neoanaerotignum_A. The sequence continues at coordinate 23,201 of JALIFM010000003.1, read as the reverse complement.
TCCTGTAAGCTGAAGGAGCGGTCTGATGTCTTGTAGTCTATTATTTTTACGTATACATTTCCGCTGTCGTCAAGTATATCCACCCTGTCGACCTTGCCTGTAAGGAACATGCGTCTGTTATCTCCTAAATCTATAACTATAGGCGGAAGGCCGCCTGAACCAAAGCCCAGCTCAAAAGCGCAGGGTGAAAAGCTGCCCTTTTTGACATGACTTATAAGGGTGCAGACAGCTCGTTCTGAAACCCTCTTAAGTCTCGTCAGCAGATATTTTGTAGTATGTGATGAAAAGAATACATCGCTTGAAAAGCCGGATATGCTGCTTTCTACTGCTGAATCGGTAAGAGCTGATATTTCATCGCTTTCGGCATTGCTCCAGTCTATGCCCCTTTCCTGAAGCTTTCTTGAAAATTCCTCAATAACTGAATGGAACAGTATTCCAAGGTCGGGCGTGTTAATCTGGTAGAGTGGACGCTCTTTGGCGTTTAGCGTATATGACATAAAATACATGTACGGACAGGAGGAGAATTTTTCAAGTCTGGATATGCTGGAATACAGCGAGCCTGAAAAATATTCAGCCGCGGTATTTTTGCTGAGATACTGGCATGGGCCGGAATAAGTCAGAGCTTTTTCAAGCACAGAAGCTTTCTTCTTCCACTGGGGTGATTCTTTAAAATACTCGTATGCATCAGTATAAAGGCCGTATCCGTTTTTAAGTCCTTTTCCTATGTTGTGGAATGTGCAGTGTGCGCTGCTCAAAATGAGTGCGCGGATATGCTCATCATCAGGCGAATATACAGGTGCTTTGGGAAATATCTTTTTAAGGCGTGAAACTGCCGGAGACGGCGCGAGGGCTCCGGATTTAATATAGCTTATGTGCAGAATATCGCTTGGTCTTGTAAGGGCACTGTAAACATTAAACTGCTGCAAAAACGCTGATTCCTTTGCACCGGAGGCAAGCTTAAGGCCGCACGCGCAGATAAGTCCTCTTTCAGTATCGGAAAATACACCCTGCGGCGATGTGTTTTTTGGAAACATCCCCTCATTGGCGTTTATTATAAACAGGGCTTTTGTTTTGGAAAGTCTGGTCCTTTCAATGTCTCCTATTATTACACTGTCGGCTTTTGGAGGAACAATACCGATTTTTTTCGCGTCAGCGGCGCTTTCAAGCATGTCTCGGTATGACCTGAGTGTTGTACTGTCGCCGCCGGATATTGAACAGAATGTATCCAATATGGAGCAGAAAGCGTTAAAGCACTGGCGGTTTTCGTAGGATTTTGTAAAGTCGCCTTCAGCTTCAAAGGCTTCCGCCGCCTTCTTGATTTTTTCAGCAGCTCCGGATTCTATTAAAAAACTGTAAAGTGCGGAGCTTATTGATGCAACGGAATATTTTTTCCTGTTTTCAAATTTTGCGGAAAGCAGACCTGTTAAATCCAAAACTCTTTCTCTCAAAGAGTTTATTTTTTCGTTGAAGCCCTCCTGAGATGAGTTTATGTCATTGTATTGCCATACATTGTGCCATTTATAGCTTTTTATGCCATGTGACAGCACGTAGTTTTCGAGTATTTCAATCTCATCCTCATCAAAGGGAAGCAGGCCTGTTTTAAGCATTGAAAATACACTGTCATATGCCATTCCGTCTGTCAGCGAATCCAAAAGCCCCATAACAAGGGTTATAAGAGGAAAGCCGTTGAGGCCGCGCTTAATATCGGCAAAAAACGGAATATTGTTTTGGGAAAAAATATTTTTAAGAGTGTTTACAGTGCCCTCAATATCGCCTGTAAGCACAGCTATATCCCTGAAACGCAGCGCCTTTTCTTTTACCATTGAAATAATGGAACAGGCTACATACTCAGCCTCATCGAACCTGTCCTTTGCCTCATAAAAACATATGCCGTCTGATAAATCTGAAGGTTTAGACGAATATGTAAGCAGTGAGCTTTCAAGGTGCTTCAGCACAGGCGACTTGAACCTGAAAATGTTATCGCAGTAAATATTTTCAATGGCTGTTCCGGTTTTATGAGCTATTGACAAGAGCCTGTTATATGTATCCTTAGGCTCGTAAAACACAGATGTTTGGCTGAGAGAATCGTTTAACAGGGCCGGCCGGCCTATTGTAAGAGTTATGGTAACATTGTCTGAAAGCTCAATAAGGCGTTCAATTATTTTAAGCTCCTGCGGGGTAAAGCTTGAAAATCCGTCTATCCATATTTCGGCCCCGTCTACAAATGTACTTTTTGATATATTCTCATACAGCATATCAAGGGCGGTATCCGGAGAGATGTAGCCTTCGCTGATATGCTTGAGAAATTCGGAATATATTATGGAAAGGTCATTGAGCTTATATTTAAGCGCTGTGTCATCTGTGGACCCATATGCCTCAGAAAGCCTGTCCAAACTTATATCGTATTTAAAAAACTCGGTAATGATATTGCTTAACTGTTCTATAAAGCCGCTTCTGTCACAGCAGCTCTTAAAATACAGAAAAGAGGACTTGTTTTCTGAAACTGTTTTTTTCAGTATCAGGGCTTTGCCAATGTCGTCCAGAGGGGTTTTAGAGGGCAGGCCGGTACGTGAAAATATATTGTATGAAAGCCTGTTGAAGCTGAGTACCTGAGCCTTCATTATAGCTCTGCCTTTTGTAAAGGCAATTATATCACGTTCCCCCTGAAGCGTGTACTGCTCCGGCACAATGTAAAAAAGCGGCGGTACAGAAGACATTTCCTGCTTTGCGGCTATCTCTTTAAGGCACATATATGATTTGCCGCTGCCAGCACGGCCGGTTATAAATCTTAAACCCATATTGCACACCTCCGTTAATGATATTAATAATATAAAAAAAAAGGACGTAATGCAATAAGGCAGTCATAATTCTTTGAACCGTAAAATAATATATCTATATAAAGATTTTTGGAGGATAGTTATGGGCGCGAACAGGTTTATGGTTCTCAAGTTCAGGGATATTATAAAGACCGCGGTATTTGCTCTTATTGGTGTTTTAATTATATTATGCGCCGTTTATTTCATTTTCTCGGCAAGAGCGAGCAAAGAACAGGTTTATAATCCCGGTACATATTCATCTGATATTGTCCTGGACAATGGAAGGATGACAGTTGAGGTCAAGGTGTCAAAGACTAAAATCAAGTCGGTAAAATTAACAAACTGCAGTGAGGATGTGCCTGTATTTTATCCGCTTTTTGAAAGCACGGCGGAAAATGTTGAAAAACACCTGAAAAAAGAGCAGGAGCTGAGCTTTGTTCCTGATGAGGATACACCTGAAACAAGCCGGGTTATACTCCAGGCGGTAGAAAAAAGCCTTGAGCAGGCAAAAATCTGATATTCCCAAAAGCGCAAAGGCGCCTGTTGCCTTGACATGTATGGCAAAAACGGTTAAAATGAAAAACAGGCACCTTTAGCTCAGGGGATAGAGCGTTCGGCTCCGGACCGAAAGGCCGCAGGTTCGAATCCTGTAGGGTGCATAAAACCGGAAACGCATAAAAAACAGCCTTAAATTAAAGAGGGCTGTTTTTTTGCGTGCAAATTTTTAATTTCAAAAATTTTCTGTTTGAGGTTGGGTATATTTTGTCGTATAAGACAGAATAATATTTTAAAACATGTTTTAAATAAAAAACTACGCATGACAGGCATGGAAGTTTTTGAAAACTATAACCTTGAAAATAACAGTTATTTCAGTTTATATTAATCATATAAAAAAGACATACTAAATCCATAAGAAACCTATAAGGGGGATTTTTCATGTCTTTGTTTGTTGTTAAAAAAAGCGGGCCTTTAAACGGCGAAATCAGCCTGAGCGGGGCCAAAAACGCAGTGCTGCCTGAGCTTTGCGCAGGCCTTTTGACCGAGGAGGAGTGCGTGATAAAGGGAGTGCCGCCGTTAAATGATGTGTTTGTCCTTATTGATATACTGAGGAAAACAGGAGCTGATGTAAAGTATGACGAGATTTCTCAGGAGGCGCGCATAAAGGCCGCATATACCGGAGGCGATGTGTCAAACGAGCATGAGGCGGTTAAAATGAGGGCCTCGTTTCTTATTATGGGGCCGCTTCTGGCAAGAAACGGCAGCGCAAGGCTTCCGCTGCCGGGCGGGTGTCCTATAGGCAGCAGGCCGGTGGATTTGCATTTAAAAGGGTTTGAGTCGCTTGGGGCAAAAATAAAACAGGAACACGGAACAGCTGAAGCAAAGGGTGCAAAGCTTAAGGGCGGATATATATATCTGGATTTTCCAAGTGTCGGCGCCACCGAAAATATTATAATGGCGGCATCTATAACTGAGGGTGTTACGGTTATTGAAAACGCGGCTGTTGAGCCTGAGATTATGGATTTGATTAATTTTCTGAATAAAATGGGTGCAAGCGTATTCTGCCTTGGAAACGGCACAATAAAAATAACAGGTGTCAAAAGGCTGCATGGTACAGAGCATACGGTTATACCTGACAGAATAGAGGCCGGAACATTTATGGCTGCGGCAGCTGTGACAAGCGGTGATATAATAATTAAAAATGCGGTATACGGTCATATCAAGCCGGCGGCGGCCAAGCTTGCCGAATGCGGTATGACTGTGGACGAGCTTGAGGAAGGGCTGCGGGTTTATTCCACAGGCAAAAGGAAGGCTTTTAATATAAAGACAATGCCGTTTCCCGGATTTCCTACGGATATGCAGGCCATATTTATGAGTATAATGACTATAGCCAAAGGGACAAGTATAGTTACGGAGACAGTTTTTGAAAACAGATTCCTTCAGGCCGGCGAGCTTAAGAGAATGGGCGCCGATATAAAGACTGAGGGAAGGGTGGCTGTTGTTGAGGGGGTAAAAAAGCTTACAGGCTCGCATGTGAACGCTCCGGATTTGAGGGCGGGAGCGGCGCTTATAATTTCTGCTCTGGCTGCTGAGGGACAGACCGAGATTGGAGATATCTACCATATTGAAAGAGGCTACAGCAGGATAGATGAAAAGCTGAGGGCAATTGGAGCCGATATTAAAAAAATTGAGGAGGAAACGGAAGAAAGGGATAAAAAAGACAGGAATGATTTAGGCAATACAGTAAGTATACCGGAAAAGAAGGAAACGGAATAATATTATTTTAATATTATATAAATATGGCCGCCGTAATTCGGCGGTATTTTTTTGAATGAAAATACATAAACCAAAATATAAATGGAATAGTCTAAAAAAACACTCCGGAATGTATCCGGAGTGCATAGCCTGTCTTAAATTTTTGTTCAGCATGTTAAAAACTGAGCGGTCGGCTTATTTGCCTGTGAATTTAGCGGCTCTCTTTTCGATAAATGCTGAAACACCCTCATTCTTGTCCTGTGTTGAGAAAAGGAGGCCGTTGCAGTTCCTTTCAAGCTCAAGGCCGTCAGCCATATCAAGGTCTTTGCCTTTGTTTATAGCTACCTTGCTCATGGCTATGGCAAGAGGAGCTTTTGAAAGTATAACCTTCATCATCTCTTTTGCGGAGTCGAGAAGTTCGGAAGGCTCAACAACCTTGTTTACAAGGCCGATTCTGTATGCCTCCTGAGCGTCAACATTCCTTGCTGTGAATATAAGCTCTTTGGCTATGCCGTAGCCTACAAGCCTTGGAAGTCTCTGTGTTCCGCCAAAGCATGGCATAACGCCGAGGTTAACCTCAGGCTGTCCGAAAATAGCCTTTGTTGAGGCGATTCTGATATCGCAGGCCATAGCGATTTCGTTTCCGCCGCCGAGTGCATAACCGTTTACAGCGGCAATAACAGGTTTTTCAAGGTCGTCAATAGCCTGAAAAGCGTCCTGAGCAAGCTTTGAGGCGCTTCTTCCGCCCATTCCGTCAAGAGCGAGGAATCCGTTGATATCAGCTCCTGCAACAAAAAATTTCTCGCCAGGTGCTGTAACGATTACACCCTTTACTGTTTCATCATCAGCCATACATTTGAAAACGCTTTCGATTTCGAGAAGCATTTCTGTATTAAGAGCGTTAGCCTTTGGCCTGTTAAGCGTAACAATAGCAATACCGTCCTCAACTTCGATAAGAAGGTTCTTGATAGAGTCCTTAAGTTCAAGTAATTTCATTGTTTTTCCTCCTTTTGATATGTACCGTCTTGTAACAATACAGTTTAATTATAAAACCCTGTTAATAAAAAATCAATAATACGCAGCCTTATTTTTGAATAAATTGCATTATGGGGGTGCTTTATTATGAGGCTTAAATATAAAAAAGCGTTTTTTGTGTTTGGTTTATCTTTTTGCGTATGCGTATGCGGCGTGTTTTACGGCAAGCAGGTAAGAAAGGACAGTGCGGTTTTTATGCCGCTCAACAACAGGGTTATTGTGGTAGATGCCGGGCACGGGGGCTGGGCCCCGTATGCTTAATAACACATGGTTAAAATAAATGTTAAATTGAAAACTTTGGTTTTACATTTTACATTGAAAGCCGCCTGAAAGTTATAATCGGGCGTTTTTTTGTTTTACACATATTTAACAATAGCAGGATATCGGATTTTACAATGGGTTTTTATAATAGTAAGTGTAAAACAGAAAGTTATAAATAATATGGACTTTAAAAAAGGAGATTTAAAAATGAAAAAATTGATAGCTTTAAGCATGGCGGTATTTTGCGCAGCTGCGGTATTTGCAGGCTGTTCAAGCAGCACTCAGCAGGATGAGCAGGCTTCTGCCTCACAGGCAGCGGCCCAGTCACAGACCTCATCTCAGCCGGAGAAAACAGCTGATGAAGGTATGAGCGGAAGTATATCTGTAGTATCCAGAGAGGACGGTTCAGGAACAAGAGGGGCGTTTATAGAGCTGTTTGGAGTGGAAGAAAAGGACGCTGATGGAAACAAGCTTGATATGACAGCGGAATCGGCGGAGATTACAAACAGCACAGCGGTTATGATGACAACTGTGGCCGGCAATAAATCAGCAATAGGCTATATTTCGCTTGGTTCGCTTAACGACTCTGTCAAGGCACTTGATATAGACGGGGTACAGGCCTCTGTTGAAAATATCAAAAACGGAACATATAAGGTAGCAAGGCCGTTCAACATTGTATCAAAGGGGGATATAAGCGAAGCGGCAAAGGATTTTATTACCTACATAATGAGTGACGAGGGTCAAGCAGTTGTTGAGGAAAACGGCTATGTAAGCCAAGGCTCTAATGGAGCTTACACAAAGGGCACAGCAAGCGGAAAGATTACTGTAGCCGGCTCATCTTCTGTAACGCCTGTAATGGAAAAGCTTTCTGAAAGCTACAGGGCGATAAATCCGGAGGTGGAGATTGAGGTTCAGCAGTCCGATTCCACAACAGGCGTAACATCTGCTGTTGAGGGCATATGTGACATTGGAATGGCATCAAGAGAGCTTAAGAACGATGAGATAAGCAAAGGAGTTGAGGCAACGGTAATAGCCATGGACGGCATAGCGGTTATAGTAAACAATGAAAACCCTGTATCTGCCCTTGCTTCTGAGCAGGTTAAGGAGATATTTACAGGAAATACGAATGACTGGTCAGGTCTTAACTGAATAAATGACAATACGCGGACAAAGGCTGTTAAGACGTATAATTACCCCTTTCCCTGAAACATAATTCCCCTATTAACTTAAACAACAGGCCGGGCCGTGTATTACATAAAACAATCAAAGCCTGAGGATAATATAGTCTGAAGGCTTTGGTTTTTAACAGAATGAAAAGGCGCATACCGCCGGGAAAATAAAAAGAGGTGTTTTTTTGGAACAGCTTAGGAGCAAAAAAGGTTTTATATGCGATATGGACGGAGTTATATACCACGGCAACAAAATACTTCCGGGGGTAACGGAGTTTGTTGAGTGGCTTTACCGTGAGAACAAGAATTTTATATTTCTTACAAATTCCAGCCAGCTTACACCTGCGGAGTATAAGCAGAAGCTTGAAAGAATGGGTATAGAGGTGGACAGCGGCAGGTTTTATACAAGCGCACTGGCTACTGCGGCCTTTATAAGGAGCCAGAACCCGAGGGCCAGTGCTTATGTAATAGGGGCCGGAGGGCTTATGAATGCACTCTATGATGCCGGTATAACAACAAATGACAAAAATCCGGACTATGTAGTGGTGGGAGAAACCGACAGCTACAATTACGAAAAGATAGTAAAGGCCGTTACACTGGTAAATAACGGCGCTAAGCTTATAGGCACCAACACTGACATTACGGGACCTATGGAGTTCGGCCTTGTGCCGGCCTGCCGCAGTCTTATATCGCCAATAGAGGTGGCCAGCGGAAAGAAGGCGTATTTTGTAGGTAAGCCCAACCCGCTTATAATGCGCACAGCCCTGAGAATGCTCGGCGTGCACTCTGAGGAGGCGGCTATAGTGGGAGACAGAATGGACAGCGACATTATAGCCGGCATTGAAACGGGTCTTGACACATGCCTTGTGCTTTCAGGCGTTACAAGCATGGAAATGCTCAGGGATTTTCCATATGCGCCAAGAGTAGTGGCAAACAATGTGGGAGAGATAGCCTATGGAAATGGGGACTGATTGATTTGAAAGAGCTTAAGGAAAGTTTTATGAAGTTTGTATTTATTGCGGCGGCCTGTGTATCTGTTTTTTCTACAGTGCTTATATGTTTTTTTATATTTGTAAACGGTCTGCCGGCCATAGGCGAGATAGGCATATTTAAATTTCTGCTGGGAACGCACTGGAGGCCTTCTAACGGCGTTTACGGAATATTCCCGATGATTGTGGGAAGTGTGTATGTAACCGCCGGAGCCGTTATTGTCGGCGTGCCGGCAGGCGTGCTCTGTGCAGTGTTTATGGCGAGGTTCTGCCCCAAAAGGCTTTATTCTTTAATGAAGCCTGCCATAGGGCTTTTGGCCGGCATACCTTCCATAGTATACGGATTTTTCGGACTTGTTGTTATAGTGCCGGTTGTACAGGAGATTTTCGGCACAAACGGCAAGGGGATACTTACAGCGTCACTGCTACTTGGAATCATGATACTTCCCACAATAATAAGTGTGTCTGAGGATGCAATAAGGAGCGTTCCCGAAAGCTATTATGAGGGGGCGCTGTCACTTGGGGATACCCACGAGCAGGCCGTTTTCAGAGCGGTTGTGCCAGCCGCCAAAAGCGGTATACTGGCAGGCATTATACTTGGTGTGGGCAGGGCCATAGGGGAAACCATGGCAGTAATTATAGTGGCCGGAAACCAGGCTGTGATACCGGAATCCATACTGAGCGGTGTGAGGACAATGACAAGCAATATAGTTATGGAAATGGGCTACGCTTCGGGGCTGCACAGGCAGGCGCTTATAGCCACAGGAGTGGTGCTATTTGTATTTATACTTTTTATAAACCTTTCGTTTTCAGCCATAAAAAAGGAGCGGTAATATATGGAGGCAATAGGAAAGCTTCCCGATGGGAATTTTGAACCCGAAAAACAGGCTCTGGTGATAACGCCTGTAAACAGGCTCACATTAAAGCAGAGGGCCGCCGCGTACAAAAACAGGCCTTTTTCGTTTTTTCTGCTGGGGCTTGTAACACTTGCGGCAGCTGCGACAATACTGGTGTTTTTGCTGCTTATAGGATACATATTTGCAAAGGGTGTGCCTAACATTAAACCGGAGCTTTTTGCTTGGGAATACAGCACGGAAAATGTTTCAATGCTGCCGTCAATTATAAACACATTCCTTATGACATTTGCAACTCTTATGTTGGCTGTGCCTATAGGGGTTTTCTCTGCGGTTTACCTTGTGGAATATGCAAAAAGGGGAAGCCGGCTTGTTTCGGCAGTGAGAATAACAACAGAGACACTGGCGGGCATACCGTCTATCGTTTACGGCCTTTTTGGATACCTGATGTTCGCTTCCGCCCTTAAATGGGGATATACCTTTATAGGCGGAGTGCTCACTCTTACCATAATGGTGCTGCCAACAATGATGAGGACAACTGAGGAGGCCCTTAAGGCCGTTCCGGATTCATTCCGTGAGGGGAGCTTTGGTCTTGGCGCCGGAAAGCTGAGGACAGTATTCAGTATTGTGCTGCCTTCGGCTGTGCCGGGCATATTTTCCGGTGTTGTGCTGAGCACTGGGCGCATAGTTGGGGAGACTGCGGCGCTTATATTCACTGCCGGAACTAAAGCTGCGGTGCCCAAAGACATATTTTCCTCAACAAGGACACTGGCGGTACATATGTATTCTCTGCTTTCGGAGGGGCTTTATATTAACCAGGCCTATGCCACAGCTGTTGTGATACTGGTTATGGTTATAGCCATAAACGCCGTGTCCTCGTATCTTGCAGGAATGATAGTTAAAAAACACTGAGAAAATATAAAAGAGGTGAAAATATGGTAAGTACAGCTGAAAAAACAGAGTGCAAGTTTAATATAGAAGGCCTTGATTTGTATTACGGCGATTTTAAAGCGCTTAAGGGTATAAATATGAATATAAAGGAAAAGGAAATAACTGCCTTTATTGGCCCGTCCGGCTGCGGCAAAAGCACACTTTTAAAATCCCTGAACCGTATGAATGATTTAGTGGAGGGCTGTAGTATTGTGGGAAAGGTAACCCTTGACGGAGAGGACATATACGGCGGCATGGATGTAAACATGCTGCGAAAAAGAGTGGGAATGGTTTTTCAAAAGCCCAACCCATTTGCCATGAGCATATATGACAATATAGCCTATGGCCCGAGGACACACGGTGTGCGCTCAAAGGTCAGGCTTGACGATATAGTGGAAAAGTCACTGAGAGACGCCGCCATATGGGACGAGACCAAAGACAGGCTTAAAAAAAGTGCGCTTGGCATGAGCGGCGGCCAGCAGCAGAGACTTTGCATAGCCAGAGCCCTTGCGGTTGAGCCGGAGGTACTGCTTATGGATGAGCCCACAAGCGCCCTTGATCCTATTTCGACATCAAAGATTGAGGAGCTTGCCGTTGAGCTTAAAAAGAATTATACTATTATAATGGTTACTCATAATATGCAGCAGGCTGCAAGAATATCTGACAAAACGGCGTTTTTCCTGTTGGGCGAGATGGTCGAGATGGGGCAGACTGAGCAGATATTTTCAAAACCTGTTGACAGACGCACTGAGGATTACATAACAGGGAGGTTTGGTTAATATGAGTATCAGGGCACATTTTGATGATGAGCTAAGTTTTTTAAACACAGAGCTTATAAAAATGGGCGCGCTTTGCGAAAGGGCTGTATCGGTGGCGCTGGATGTGTTTTTTACTCACAACAGGGAGCTTGCAAAAGCCGCACAAAGGCTTGAAAAGGAGATAGACGCCAAGGAAAGGGATATTGAGGATTTATGTATGAAGCTTATACTGCGCCAGCAGCCTGTGGCCGGAGATTTGAGACTTATATCCTCAGCGATTAAAATGATATCTGATATGGAAAGGATAGGCGACCAGGCTCAGGATATAGCCGACATAGCTGTAAATATAAACGATACTGAGCTTGAAAACCGTATACATATAAAAGCAATGAGTGAAACTGCGCTGAAAATGGTGACAAAAAGCGTAGACTCATTTGTACAGAAGGATATGTCGCTTGCTGAAAGCGTAATAGCTATGGACGACGAAGTGGACTCGGGCTTTGACAAAATCAAAAACGAGCTTATAGCCGCTATTGACTCCAATGGACTGAAAAGCGAGGAATATATAGATATACTGATGATAGCCAAATACATTGAGCGCATTGGCGACCACGCCGTAAATATAGCCGAGTGGGTGGAATATTCGCTGACCGGTGAACACAGGAAGGAAGACATATGATTTATATTCTGGAGGACGACGCAAGCATAAGAGAGCTTGTAAACTATACACTTAACAATTCGGGTCTTGACTCTGTGGGGTTTTCGCGGCCGTCGGAGTTTTTTAAGCAGCTTAATGAGAGTATCCCTGAGCTTGTGCTTCTGGATATAATGCTTCCGGAGGAGGACGGGCTGAGTGTCCTTAAAAAGCTCAAAAGCAGGCCGGAAACAGAAGGCATACCGGTGATTATGGTGACTGCCAAGGTTACTGAATATGACAAGGTTGTGGGACTTGACGGAGGGGCGGATGATTATATATCAAAGCCCTTTGGCATGATGGAGCTTGTAAGCAGGGTCAAGGCTGTGCTCAGGAGAACAAAAAAAGAACCCGCTGCCGCAGAGGAGGCCTATGAGCTCGGAGGACTGTATGTGAACCCGGCAAAGCATATAGTGAGGGCTGACGGGGAAAATGTGACACTTACAATTAAGGAATTCAACCTGCTGTGCCTGATGATTAAAAAGCAGGGCTTTGTTTTCAGCCGTGACCAGCTCTTATATGAGATTTGGGGCTATGAGTATGACGGGGAAAGCCGGACAGTTGATGTGCATATACGTACATTGAGGCAGAAGCTTGGCCGCTGCGGAAGCCTTATTGAAACTGTAAGGGGCGCTGGATACCGTATGGGAGGCGGTGCTGATTGAAAAGCCGTATATTTAAAGCGACAGTGAGCGTCGCCATTTTTATGGTTATATCCTGCATAGCCGTTATAATGGGGGTGCTTTACGCCTATTTTGACAAAGAATACACAAACGAGCTTTCTCAAGAGGCCGTATATATAGCTCGTGGAATAGAAAGAAACGGCATGTCGTATTTTGACGGTTTCGACAATAAGCAGAACAGGATAACATGGGTCGCGCCTGACGGCAGTGTGCTTTATGACAATATAGCGGATAAAAGCCATATGGAAAACCACGCCGACCGTATTGAGATAAAGGAAGCTATGGAGTCTTCTGTAGGAAAAAGTGTAAGGTATTCAAACACACTGTCAGAAAAAACAATATATTACGCAGTAAGGCTCACAGACGGCTCTGTACTAAGGGTATCAGCCACAAAGTATTCGGTTTGGGTGCTCCTTCTGGGAATGGTAAGGCCCATACTTGTGGTGGTGTTTGCGGCTTTTATAATATCAGCCGCGCTTACGTATCAGGTGTCGAAGAGGATAGTAAAGCCGCTTAACGAGATAGATTTGGAGCACCCTGAAAATGCGGTAAGCTATGACGAGATTACCCCGCTTTTAAAGCGCATAGCCCACCAGAACAGGCAGATTGCAAAAAATATGGAGGAGCTTAAGCGCCAGAGGGAGGCGTTCAGCACAATAACCGAGAATATGAGCGAAGGGTTTCTGGTTGTGGATAATCTGGCCAAGATACTTTCTCACAACCAAAGCGCCCTCAGGCTTCTTGGAATAAAAAACAATGTTGAAAACAGGAATGTACTGGAGCTTAACAGGAGCGAGAGCTTTTGCAGGGCTATTGATTTGGCGCTGGGCGGAAAGCACAATGAGCAGATACTGCGCCTTGAGGGAAAGACCTATAACCTGCTGGCAAACCCTGTATACCAGGAGGAAAAGGTAGTGGGCGCGGTTGTTATAATACTTGACATGTCAGAAAAGGAGCAGCGTGAGGCGTTCAGGCGGGAGTTTACGGCAAATGTGTCACACGAGCTTAAAACTCCGCTTACCACTATATCCGGAACTGCCGAGATAATGAAAAACGGGCTTATAAAGCCGGCGGATATACCGCATTTTGCAGAAAACATATATAATGAGGCACAGAGACTCATAACGCTTGTGGGGGATATACTGAGGCTTTCAAAAATGGACGAAAACAGCTTCAGCGGAGAAAGAAGCGAGGTTGACCTTCAGCCTGTAGTGGCGCATGCTGTACAGGCTGTAAGGCAGGCTGCCTCTGAAAGAAATATATCAGTAAATGTAAGCTCTGTAAGCTGTGTGATTATGGGAATACCATCAATACTTGAGGAAATCGCTTTTAACCTGTGCGACAACGCCGTAAAGTATAATATTGAGGGCGGGACTGTTGATGTGACGCTGTCTGAAAAAGGCGGAAGCGCGGTGCTGACAGTTTCCGACACCGGTATGGGCATACCTGAAGATGAGCAGGACAGAGTTTTTGAGAGGTTTTACCGTGTTGACAAAAGCCATTCAAAAGAAATCGGCGGAACAGGGCTTGGGCTTTCAATTGTAAAGCACGGGGCAGCCATACACAACGCAAAGATTACTATGGAAAGCGTGCCTGAAAAGGGAACAACTATATCAGTGGAATTTGGTTTGACTTCAGAAAAATCAGTATTATGATTTAAACAATGTAAAAACGGCCATAATAAACCGGAAGGTTTGCTCAGGCCGTTTTTATGTGCCCTCAAAACCAATAGCCGATTCAGGTGGTTTTACATAGATTTAACATTAATTTTACAAAAGCCTGCTTTCGGCACAGGATAATTTAAAGTAAAATGTAAATAAATAGTTTGTAAAGTATTTATAAAATTAGAGCTTAAAGTAAATCTGGGGGTTAAATATGGATATATTTGGTGTGCTTTCTCTTTTTGGCGGGCTTGCGATGTTCCTTTTTGGTATGGATATTATGGGCAAAGGACTGGAAAGGCAGGCGGGCAACAAGCTTCAGCTGCTTTTGGAAAAGCTTACCGCAAACCCGCTTAAGGGTTTCCTTTTAGGGCTTGGCGTTACCGCTGTAATACAGTCCTCATCTGCCACCACCGTAATGGTCGTGGGGTTTGTAAATGCCGGCATAATGGAGCTCAGGCAGGCGGTAGGGATTATAATGGGAGCGAATGTAGGCACTACCGTTACTGCATGGATACTGAGCCTTTCGGGTATAAGCGGCGACAGCTTTATAATGCAGTTTCTCAAGCCGTCGTCATTTACTCCGTTTCTGGCGCTTATAGGCATAATTCTGTTTATGGCCGCAAAAAGCGATAAGAAAAAAAATATCGGGTCAATACTGCTCGGGTTTGCTGTGCTGATGTTTGGAATGGACCAGATGTCGGCTGCTGTAGCGCCTCTTACAGATGTACCGGAATTTACAAGACTGTTTACTCTGTTTACAAACCCTCTGCTGGGAATACTTGCCGGAGCTGCGCTCACGGCTGTAATACAGTCCTCGTCGGCATCGGTGGGAGTGCTTCAGGCGCTTTCTGTAACGGGCGCCATAACATATGGAAACGCCATACCTATAATTATGGGCCAGAATATAGGCACATGTATAACTGCTGTGCTCTCCTCCATAGGGGCAAATAAAAGCGCGAAAAGGGCTGCCGCGGTCCATCTGTATTTTAATGTTATAGGCGTAATTGTCTTTATGGTAATATTTTATATTGCAAGAGCGGCTATAGGGTTTGACTTTATATCAGAGCCTGTCACAAAAATGGGTATTGCCGAGGTTCACACGCTCTTTAATATATTTGCAACAGCTGTAATGCTGCCGTTTTCCGGTCTTCTGGTTAAGCTTGCCAAGATGACTGTAAAGGACAAAAGCGAGAAGGCCAATGATACGATTATACTGGACGAAAGGTTTTTTGCCGTTCCGGCAGTTGCGGTAAACCAGGGCGAGCTGCTGGCTGTAAAAATGTCCAAGACAGCCAGAGAGGCAATTGAAAACGCCATATCGCTTATTAAAAATTATGATGATTCCAAGGTAAAGAATATAGAAACGCTTGAGGAGGAGGTTGACAGGTACGAAGATGTGCTGGGAACGTATCTTGTAAAGCTTTCCAATAAGGATATGTCGGACACCGACAGCAGAAGGATATCAAGGATACTGCACACTATAGGTGATTTTGAGAGGATAAGCGACCACGCCGTAAATATTAAGAAGGCGGCGCAGGAGATGAATTCAAAGGGCATCGCATTTTCAAGCGAAGCCAGAATAGAGCTTACAGTGCTTGAGGAGGCCATAAGGAGTATTGTGGCTGTGTCGGTTGAATCATTTGACAGAAATGACGTTGAGCTTTCCAAGAAGGTTGAGCCGCTTGAGCAGGTTGTAAATGACCTTACAAGGACGATTAAAAACCGACATGTGGAAAGGCTTAAAAACGGAAGCTGTACAATAGAGCTTGGGTTTGTGCTTTCTGACCTGATAAACAATTATGAGCGAATAGCCGACCACTGTTCAAATATCGCCGTAGCCATTATAGAGGTCAGCCGTGGAAGCTTTGATACCCATGAGTACCTTACAGGGCTTAAAGACAGGGATGAGGAGTTTATAAAGCTGTACAACGAGTATAAGAGGACATATGCCCTGAGCTGAGATGGCATTAAAACAGGTGTGTGTGAAATTAATATAAAGGGTAAGTCTCCGGATAATTCAAGGAGGCTTATTTTTTTGCCGATATTTACCGGGAATTTGGAATTTATTTATCCGTAGCCTCATAATAAATACTGAATAAATAAAAGGCGTGTTTGTTTTGGCAAAGAATAATGAAATCCAAGTGGTCAATGTTTACAAAAACAGTGATGAGGAAAAAAGAAACGATGAACTGAAGGCCATTGTGCTGGAGATACTGAAACGAAGGCTCAAGGAGGGCAGCCGTTATGAGCGACAAAAATATTAAGGCTGCCCTGTACTGCCGGCTTTCAAAGGATGACGGAAGCTGTGCAGAAAGCGAGAGCATACAGAACCAGAAAATGCTCCTTACAGAGTATGCCGTAAAGATGGGCTGGGATATATACAGGGTATACTCAGATGACGATTACTCCGGACTTGATAAAGACAGGCCTGAATTTAACAGTATGCTTGAGGACGCCAGAGCGCATAAATTCAATATAGTACTCTGCAAGAACCAGTCAAGGTTTTCAAGAGATATGGAAATTGTTGAAAAATACATACATAACCTTTTTCCTATATGGAACATACGGTTTATAGGGCTTGTGGATAACGCCGATACCCTGAACAGCGCCGGCAAGAAGTCCAGACAGATAAACGGGTTGATTAATGAGTGGTACTGTGAGGATATATCAGAAAATGTAAAGGCAGCGCTCAACATAAAAAAGAGGAACGGCCAGTATTTGGGCTGCTGGTGCCCATACGGCTACAGGCTGAACAGAAATGACCGGCATAAAATGGAGATTGATGAAAGGCCGGCAGATACGGTACGCAGGGTTTACTCGCTGTTTCTGAGCGGACATTCGATAAGAACAATAGCGGAAAGGCTTTCGGCAGACAAAGTTCAGACGCCTTCTGACTACAAAAGGTGCATGGGTATAAATTATTTTAACCCGTCTGTAAAAAGCTATGGGAACAACAGATGGAGCGCCGGCACTGTAAGAAAAATTTTGAAGGACAGAACATATACGGGAGCGCTTGTACAGGGGCGGGAAAAAAAGGTCAGCTATAAAAGCAAAAAGGTAGTACCTGTTGACAAAAGCCAATGGCTGGTAGTGGAAAACTGCCATGAGGCAATAGTAAGCCACGAAATATTTGAGAGGACACAAAAAATGCTTACTGTGCGCAGAAGGACAGGAAAAGCAGAAAAAACAGAATTTAAAAATATTTTTGGGGGAAAGGCGTTCTGCGCAGACTGCAAATCGCCCATGCTGAAAAACACTGTGGGCGTAAGGGCCTACTTAAGGTGCCGGAAGGGAGTAAATAAGCTGGGCTGTTCGCTGCACACTATACGGATTGACGCGCTTAATGAGATTGTGCTTAACGGGATAAGGGACAGACTGCGGGGCATGTTTGAGCATATGGAAATTGAAAGCATATTGTCTGTCTGTTTTGAACCTGCCGAGCAGAACAGGTACAAAAAAGAAAGAGCCTTAAGGAGGATAAGTGCCCTTGAAAGGAGCATGGCTGATATTTATGTCGAAAAATCGACAGGTGAAATAACAGCTGATATATTTGACAGGCTGAAGGAGAGATATGTTTCAGAAATCAGGGAAATTGAAAAAAAGCTTGAAATACTGGATTCGGAACTGGCTGAGGTTGGGAATGGTTTAAATGCGGACAGCCTTATTAACATGCTGGCGGGCCAGCCGGACTTTGAGGTGTTTAACTGCATGGCCGACAGGATAGAGATTGGGGAAAGCAATAAGGGTATAAAAAAAATATTTATATACTGGAATTTTTAGCGGTGTTTTGAACACGGGCTCTGGGACCCGGGAAAAACCGGAACAGCCGGAATGAATGAGAAGGAGATAAACCTTGACATAGCAAATAAGCTTTGCCTGTTTTTGGAGGAGGCAGGCGCGGACGTGTATATGACAAGGCCGGAGGATACTGCTCTGGGAGAAACAAAATCCAAGGATATGAAAAGCCGTATAAATATCATTGAGGACAGCGGAGCGGATATAATGGTAAGCGTACACCAGAACTCGTTTCCAAGCCAGAACGTAAAGGGGGCGCAGTCATTTTACTTTAAGGAATCAGAGGACGGAAAGCTTTTGGCCGAGTGCATACAAAAAAGCCTTATTCAGGCCCTTGATGAGAAAAATACAAGGGTTGCCAAGGAGAACAACAATTATTACATACTTAAAAACACACAAATACCGTCTGTTATAATAGAGTGTGGATTTTTGTCGAATCCGGAGGAGGAAAAAAAGCTCAACAATGAGGAATACAGGCTTAAAACAGCGTGGGCGCTGTTTGACGGGATAAGGGCTTATTTTGAAGCAAAAGAAAACGGAAGCATGGTTATGGAAAATACTGAGATTTGACAAAAAAGCCTCGGCCACAGGCCGCGGCTTTTTTGATGCGGAGACAGTGAATAAAACCACGCATACAGAAAAAAATAATAAAGCCCCGCAGAGCACTAAAAGGGTGGACAAGCTGCAAGCATTTCTGTTATCCTGTTAACAGCCAGCTTTAAATTGTGCGTAAAGGCCGGAATAATCATAATCCGGTGTGGATAAAAGGAAAGAGGTAATAAAAATGAATTTTGATGAACTAGGTATAAACGCACCGCTTGTGGAAGCGCTTAAAAAACAGAATATAGATTCACCGACTGTAATACAGGAAAAACTGATTCCGGTAATGCTTGAGGGCAGAGATATAGCTGCAAAGTCCCAGACAGGTTCCGGAAAAACGCTGTCTTACCTTGTGCCGCTGTTTATGAAGGTTGACACGTCGCTCAGAAGCACACAGGCAATAGTGCTTACGCCGACTCATGAGCTTGCCGTTCAGGTTCAAAGGCAGGCAAAGCTGCTTTCAGAGAGCTCAAAAACCGGGGTAAGGAGCGCCCTTATAATAGGCGGTGCAAACCCTGTGCGACAGATTGAAGCCTTAAAGGAGAAGCCGCAGATTGTAATTGGTTCAGCCGGAAGGATACTGGAGCTTATCAAGAAGAAAAAAATTCAGGCACATACTGTAAAAACCCTTGTAATAGATGAGGCAGACAGAATGCTTGACAGCCTTAATATAGACAATGTGCGGCAGGTGGTTAAAACAACGCTTAAGGACAGCCGCCAGACTGTAATACTTTCGGCTTCAATGGACTCGCATACACTTAAGGCCGCGGGAGAGTTTATGACAAATCCTGTTATGGTAAAGGGCGAGGAGGATATACCGGAGGGCATAGAGCATTATTTTATAGTATGCGAAAAGCGCGATAAGATAGTACAGGTCAGAAAGATTATGGCCGGTCTTAAGCCGCAGAGGGTAATACTGTTTATAAACAGTCAGCAGGAAATAGATGAGCTTGTGGAAAAGCTCGCATTCCATTCGCTTAAGGTGGGTGGAATTTACGGCGCCGCCAAGAAGGCCGAAAGAAGGAAGGCCATTGAGGATTTCAGGGAAGGCAGGATTAATATACTTATATCATCGGACATAAGCTCAAGAGGCATGGACTTTGAGGATGTGGATATAGTAATAAACATGGACATTCCTGAGGAGCCTGTTTTTTATCAGCACAGGGCCGGCAGGACAGGCCGCGGAGGAAAAACCGGCGTTGTGATATCCCTTATTTCACCGTTTGAGAAAAAATGGATTAAGAGGTATGAAAGCTCGTTTGGCATACATTTTGAACAAAGGGAGATGTCTTACGGCAAGCTCGCAGAGCCGGCAAAAAGCATGGTTTCGGAATTTAAACCAAAACGCGGCTCGGCAAAAACACGTAAATAAGGCGTTTTGCCTATATACAAATAAGCCGTTTATTTGTTATATTAGAATTACCGCTTTTGCTGAGTGGTTATACTGCGGGAATTTTATTTAGAAAGCAGAAATAAAGTATAATTATGAATTAAATAATTTATATTTTTAAGGAGATTAACTATGAGCGAAGAAAAAACATGCGGCTGCGGCCATGACCATGACGAGATGGAAGAAATGGAGACAATGACACTCACACTTGAGGACGATACTGAACTTGTATGCGGTATAATAGGTGTGTTTGAGGTTGACGGTGTGGAATATATAGCGCTGCTTCCTGAGGAGGACGACACAGTGCTTATATACCAGTACAATGAAAAGGGCGATGATATAGAGCTTGCACTCATTGAGGACGATGATGTTTTTGACAAGGTGTCAAATGCTTTCAATGAAATTTGGGAAGAAGACGACAGTGAGGAATAATAAATAGTAAATATAAAAACGGGCCAATGCCCGTTTTTTGTTTGCTTTATTATAATTATTCTGTCTTGTCGTTTAAAAACAGATTTACAAAACCCATGGCCGCGTGGGAAAGAGGTACGTTTCTGAGCCTTACAAGGCCTATGTGCCTTGGAGGGATTGGCGGATATACAGGAATCTCGAATATTGATTCGTTATCTATATGTCTTGTCTCAAAATCCTTAATCACAAATGACAGCCCAAGGTTTATTTTGGCAAACTCCACCAGAAGGTCGCTGCTGGCAAGCTCAATTATAGGGTGGAGCACAACGCCGTTTTTTTGTGCGTAGGAATCCACATATCTTCTGGAATTGCTCATATCCTCAAGGAGCAAAAGCGGGTATTTGTTTATATTCTTTAGTTTAATGCCGCTTTCGGAAAGGGCTTTGAATTTTGTACCGCCAATAAGGCAATCTCTTATTTCAATACACGGCGTTACCTCAAGGTCATCGTCGTCGTTTATAGGAAGGTTTATAAAGCACACGTCCACCGCCCCGCCTTTAAGGAGTCTGAGTGATTCGTAGGTTGTTTTGTTTGTTACTTTTATATTGATGTTCGAGTTCTGGATATTGAATTTTTCAAGGTAAGGCATGAGAAAATTCTGTATAACTGTGTCGCTTGCGCCTATGCGTATTTCGCCTGTTTTGAGGTTTACCATTTCCATGAACTTGCTTTCAGCTGTGCTTATAAGCATGAGCGCCTGCTCAAGGTATTCAAAGAGCATGTTTCCCTCGGGGGTTGTGCGCACGCCTTTAGAGGTCCTTATAAGCAGAGGTGCGCCCATGCGTTCCTCAAGCTGCCGTATAGACATACTTACAGCCGGCTGTGATATAAAAAGCTCCTTGGCGGCAGCAGACATATTGCCTGTGCGGACAACGGCGCAGAATATCCTGTAAAGGTCAAGAGGAATATTTTTATCCATACAAACGCTCCTTTGCGCTATTAGTGTAATTAATTATACTTAAAATAAATACGGTTTGCAAGTTTGTAAAAACAGCCTTGACACAAAGCGGTCGAGGCTGTATTGCGTGTATATACACGAAAGAGGCGATATAATGAAAAATCAATCTATCAATAAAAGCAGGTGCTATTGTATTTGGCTGTGCCGGGCAGCAAACGCAGTTACGGCGTTTTATGATGAAGAGCTGAAAGATGCCGGAATATCTGCTAAGCAGTTTTCACTTCTTATTAACCTTGGCAGGATTGATGAAGCCAGTACAGGCGAGCTGGCAGAGTGTGTGAAATTGGAGAGGAGTACATTGGCAAGGAAATTAAAAGCGCTGCAAAACGCAGGCTGGATTAGTGACATGGCAAAAGAAGGAAGCCGCAGCCACAGGTATGTGCTTACAGAAACGGGCAGAGAACAGCTGAAGCGGTCAGCACTGAAGGGGAATTTTAATTAAATAAGCCAGCAATGAAACAGCTCCGTTGCTGGCTTAAATACAGTATTAAAATTTTATTCGGCATTCATGCCTGCTTTTTTGTAGAGGGTGTAAAAATGGTTTGTAGGGCCTACGCCTTTGCCTATTGCAAAAGAATGCTCTATAGCTGTTGTTATATACTTTTTTGCTTCCCTCACAGCTTCTTCTACATTTAATCCGTTGGCCAGATTTGCGGCTATAGCTGATGAAATGGTACAGCCTGTACCATGGGTGTTTATGGTATTTATCCTTTTTCCGTCTAAAATAATCATTCTGCTGCCGTCAAAGAGTATGTCGGTCGCATCGTCAGAAAGATGCCCGCCTTTTACAAACACATTTTTCGCTCCCATGGAATGAATTTCCCTTGCTGCGCGCTCCATGGATTCTATATTATCTATTTTCATGCCGGTTATAACCTCTGCCTCAGGAAGGTTGGGTGTGAGAACCGTGGCAAGCGGGATAAGGCGGTTTATAAGTGCGTCCTTTGCCTCGGGCTTGAGAAGGTCAAAGCCGCTTTTTGAAATCATAACAGGGTCGATTACTATATTGCATGGACTGTACTGTGAGAGCTTATCCGCTATTACATTTATAGTCTCTGTTTTTGATACCATGCCTACCTTAACTGCGTCAACATCTGTTATATCAGTGAATATAGCGTCTATCTGACCGGCTATTATTTCAGGGTCAATATCCTGACAGCCGAAAACACCCATTGTATTCTGTACAGTTACAGCTGTAATTACACTCATACCATATGTGCCATGAGCAGAAAAAGTCTTAAGGTCAGCCTGTATACCCGCACCGCCGCAGGTGTCTGAACCGGCTATGGTCAATGTTTTTTTCATTTTTATATCCTCCTTAAAAATATAGCGAAGAAAATTCAATAAAATATTACCATGAATAGGAATAGAAATCAATAAACAGGGAAAATAATAGAAGCAGCAGGGCGGTTTAGAAAAACTGCTCTTTTACCTGTAATGGAGTATTAGTTTACTCTGTCGAAAAAAATAGAAAAAAATGAAAAAAAGGTATTGACAAAACGTGAGAAAGGAGTATAATAACTAACTGTTGCTGCGAAAAACGCACGGGAGTGCGGGGGCAGCAAAAGGCCGGATAAAGAGGCAGGAACAGCTCGAAAAAATAAAAAAGAAAAAAATGAAAAAAAGAGTTGACAAAAGCTGAAGAATCTGGTAATATAAATTTCGCTGACGGCGAGAGCGGGAAGCGAAAAAGGAAAGACATTGAACCTTGAAAACTGAACAGTTGAAAAAAACCAAAACCCAAGTCAATTCAATTATCCGGAAGGATAAGAAGAATTACAAGAGTAAAAAGAGAAGCAAAAAAAGAGTCAGTAAAATGACTGAGAGAGACAAACTTTAATTTGAGAGTTTGATCCTGGCTCAGGATGAACGCTGGCGGCG
>JALIFM010000002.1 GCA_022867625.1 Lachnospiraceae bacterium NSJ-143 | reverse complement strand
AGCAGATAATCAGTCCACAAAGGCTTGAACAAAGTGAAAGCCAGCGTCATTAAGGCGCTGGCAGTAATAAGCCCTTATAGGGCTGGGTCATGCCACGTCTTTTAGGCGTGGTCATGACTAATTTGTATACTTTTTTATGAGTCGGTATGCTTTTGGCTGGCTTATATTCAGCGCCTTTGCAACCTTAACACTTGATTTATATTTTTTATATGCCTCAATAACCACCTTTTTTTCTACCTCCTCAAGAATTTCATCAAGAGGTCTGTCCATATATTTTTCTATGCTGTAATCTACACTTAGATTAAACAGCGATTTAGGCAGGTTTGTTGTTGTAATTTCCTTATTAGACGAAAGCACTACCGTCTTTTCAATTATATGTGATAATTCCCTTATATTGCCCGGCCAAGAGTACTGATGAAACACTTTTCTTACCTCATCACTGACAGTATGCTCCTTACCATAAAGCTCATTGTACATTTTAAGGTAATAGTCTGTAAGCCCGTCTATTTCATCTCGCCTGTCTCTCAATGGCGGAACAGTTATCTCAAATGTGTTGAGCCTGAAGTATAAATCCTCTCTGAATGTACCATTGTCAACCATCTGTTCCAGATTTCTGTTTGTAGCAGCGATAATTTTAACATCAACCTTTTGCTTTCTTTCGCCCCCTACAGGTATAAACTCTTTATCCTGTATAAATAAAAGAAGCTTTGCCTGTAAATCGTATGGCATTTCTGATATCTCATCTAAGAATAAAATTCCTCCGTCTGCCACCTCAACAAGGCCTCTTTTGCCTGTTGTGCTGGCTCCAGAAAACGCGCCTTTCTTATAGCCAAACAATTCAGACTCTATTAAATTAGGGTTTATACATGAGCAGTTTATAGTTACAAAAGGCCTGTTTTTACGGCTGCTGATACTGTGCATATATTTGGCAATAAAGCTTTTGCCAGTACCGGTCTCCCCAAGCAGTATACAAGGCGAATTTATGTTTTTAACTTTTTGTATGAATGAAAAAATACGCTTCATTTCTTCATTTTGTATGTAAAACTGTATCTCGTTATTATCCTCTTTAGATGTGCTTGCAATACTTATTGATTTTTCCTCTGCTTTTGTAAACTCATTGAATGAATAGATATCGCTTACATTCTGAGCCACATACTGTATATTTCCATTTTTATCAAATACAGGTACTGAGATAGTTATTACATCTTTGCCAAGGTTAGTTACCTGACGTTTAGCAACAGTTTTTTTTGTGGCATATACTTCCGGAAGGGTAGAGTTATCCCAAAATATATCGTCAAGCTCATTAAACTTTTTCCCAATCAGTTCTTCTGGCCTTAAGCCATAATGCCTCAGGCTTGCATTATTTAAATAAATCAAATTATAATCATTGTCATAAATCATAATTTCTTCATGAAGATTGTCAATTATCTTTTTTAATTCTTCATAAGTCACTAAAAACACCACCTCTCAACTGGAGATTATTTTTTAATAGATATTTTACCATAAAATGTATCAGCATTACTATTCTTTTATAATATAATCTGTATAAAAAACACCATGGCTTATAGCCATGATGTTTTTTAAATACTTATGTTATATAACCTTTTTCAATTGCAGTTCCTCAATTTCATTTTCATTATATCCAAGCGATTTCATTATATCTACAGTATTTTCCCCAAGGAGAGGAGAAGGGGAATTAATCTCCGGTGGTGGATTCTCTGACAAATTCATTGGGTTTCCAACAAGCTTCATTTTTCCAAGCATAGGGTCAACAACATCTATTACCATATTCCTTGCTTTTAAATGCTCATCCTCAAGGGCTTCCTCTATTCCTATAACACCTGAAACTGCTATGTCGATATCTTTTAATCTTTCCTCAACTTCTTGTCGTGTCATATCAGCCATATGTGTTTCAAGCAGAACCTTAAGCTCGTCGTTAAGCTTTATCCTTTCCTCATTTGAATTAAATCTTTTAATATTGTCACTGTTTGTAAGCCCAATTTTTGAGCAAAACTCTTTCCACAGCTCATCACTTTTTACAGAAAGGGCGATATATCCGTCCTTTACCTTGTAAATATCATCAGGGGCATAGTAAAGGCAGGCGTTGCCTGAACGTGATATAATTTTGTCAGCATTAGCATATTCAAGAATCGGGTATTCCAACATCGAAAAAAGTGAGCCAAGCATTGTAGCATCTACCTTTTGGCCTTTGCCTGTTTTTAAACGGTTATAGTAAGCTGTAATAATACCAAGAAGAAGTATTAATCCTGTATAGCTGTCACCAATAGCCGGACCAACTTTTGTAGGCCCTCCGTCAGCAAAACCGTTTACATCCATAATTCCACTCATGGCCTGAATGACAATATCGTATGCCGCATATTTAGACAGGGCGCCTTTATTGCCAAAACCAGATATTGTAGCGTATATTATATCCGGTTTCACCTTTTTCATATCCTCATAGCCTATTCCATATCTTTCAAGTGTGCCAACTTTAAAATTTGAACACACTATATCCGCTCCTTTTATAAGGTCAAAGATTATTTTCTTCCCTTCCTCACTTGCAATATCCAATGTAATGCTTTTCTTGCCGCGGTTAAATGAAGCATAATATCCGCTGTAACCATTTTTAATTGGAGCCCATGACCTTGACTGGTCACCGCCGTTAATACGTTCAACCTTTATAACTTCAGCCCCGAAATTGGCTAGATTGAGTGTACAGAACGGTCCTGAATATGCGTGTGTAAAATCTATTACTTTTACTCCATCAAGTATTCCCATATCTATACCTCCTACATAATTTCCTTCTCACAGCTGAATATATAATCATTAATACCAATTTCTTTTAATATCTCCTCTGTATTCTCACCGAGCTCAGGCGAATGGTTCCACACAGCCGACTCAGTATTGCTGAGCTTAAACGGAAGGGCAGGGAACCTTATCTGTCCAAATTTTTTATCTATTGATGCAGTTAAAAATCCATTTTCTGATATATCATGGAGATTTGTTATCTCAGCTATATTCATAACAGCTGCACATGGTATACCGCTTTCCATACATTTGGTCTTAACATCATTTTTTCCCATTGTGATGAATCTTTCAGAGAGGATTCCCTGTAAATCACTAAAGTAGTTGTCTCTGCGTTTATCACCAGTATTAAACCTTTCATCAAACTTTAAATCATCAAAATGGAGTGCGTCACACAGCTTTTCCCACTGGTCCTGTGTAGAACAGCCAATAGCTACATATCCGTCTGATGTTTTGTATGTGTCATAAGGAGCCGCTGCTGGGTCAAAATTCCCTTTTCTTGTATGAATATGCCCAAGTACCGAAAACGCGGCAGGGGCAGCTTCTATGCTCGAAAAAATGCAGTCCTGAAGAGAAATATCAATCTTCTGGCCGATACCTCTTATTTTCTTATCAATCAGCGCAAGCAGAATAGCAGTTGAAAGATAAGCCGCTGTATAGTGTTCAGCTATAGAAGGTGATGCTTTAACAGGATATCCGTTTTCTACACCTGTCATATCCATAGCAACACCGCGTGCCTGCGCAACAAGGGAGCTTGCTTTTTTATATTTCATTGGTCCATTATCACCAAAATATGTGCATGAAGCATAAATCAGTTCAGGCTTTATTTTTTTAAGTTCTTCGTAACCAAGACCAATTGATTCCATATATCCAGGTTCACTGTTTGTACATACAACATCGTAAACACCAATAAGCTTTTTAAAGATTTCCTTTCCATACTCTGATTCTATATCAAGCGTAATGCTTTTTTTACCGCTGTTTAAATAATGAAAATAAAGGCTGCCTCCATTTTTCTTAGGTTCCCAGCTTCTGGTTTTATCTCCTGATATTTTTTCTATTTTAACTACCTCAGCGCCATTATCAACCAAATATTTTGTGGCAAGAGCACAAGTAAGACCATCACTTAAATCAAGAATTTTAACATTATCTAATGCCAACATATAAATCAACCCTCCCTGGTGTATTTGACTATATATACAGCAAATAGTGTGCCAAAAATATTTATATCATTTACTTGAAATTAAATATATTCTCATTATATTTTAATGGTCATATTGTGGACTTAACAATATCTGCATATTCATAATTGAATACACAGCTGAATATCAATTTAAAAAACATATTCAAATTAGAATAATTATTCGTTTTAGAATAATTTTTAACCTTAATATCTAACCATATTTTAATAAATTCAACTGATGTTTGTAATAAAGAACAAACTTTTGATTTAAATAAGTATAAGCCATATTGTATCAAAAATCTTGAATTTGATATATTATAGATAAAAATATAATTTATGGAGGACAAAAATTTGCCAAGAGTATTTTTAAGTCCATCTGTACAGGAATATAATGAATTTTTAAGCGGTGGTAATGAGGAATACTATATGAATTTAATAGCTGATGCTATGGAGCCATATCTAGAAGCCAGCGGTATTGATTTTGGAAGAAATGACAGAAACAAGCCGGTATCACAGGCTATAGCTGATTCAAACGCAGGCAATTATGACTTACATTTAGCTATTCATTCAAACGCCGCTCCAGAGGGGTTAAAAGGGAAGCTGTCGGGTGCAGATATATATTACAGCCCGGTGAGCTATTTAGGTAAAATGTTTGCAGATATGCTTGCTGAAAATTATAGAACTATTTATCCTAATCCGGATAAAGTGAATACAATACCAACAACGTCTTTGGGAGAAATAACAAGAACTATAGCACCGGCAGTGCTCATTGAAACTGCTTATCATGATAATCCGGAAGATGAAGCATGGTTAAAAGATAATATAGACAATATAGCAAGAGTTTTGGCTATGACAGTTGCAGAATTTTTTAATCTTCCATTTGTTGAGCCTATGCTAAACGATAATGATTATGAAATCGAAGTAAGTATGCTGGAATAAATTTTCATATATATTACAGGTTCTATAAATGCACAATAGTTATAAAATCGCAACTATTCGCAAAAGCGTACGTAGTTTTGCAAAGTGAATGAAAAGAGCTCACGGCTGTTTACAGTAAAAAGCAGAAAAGGAAAGCCGTATGCTGCATCTGTTTGAAAGGCCGTCTGGTTTAATACCATGACGGCCTTTTGCTATCTCCTTGAATCAGTTACCCCAAAGGGGGTTAATAAATTCTTATTAACATGCTTTTTATAATGCTGTCAGGCTCTCTTGAAGGGTTGTCTATGTGCTTTTTAGTATATTGCACAGCATGCCAGTTTCCAACATTTTCAAAGATATATTTAACAACGTTCTTATTTTCTCTTATGTGTTTGATATTCGTTCTTTATATTTCGGCTGTTTAACTGTTTGTTTTATTTATAAGCCTAAGTTAAAAGAGTGATGTTGTGCGGCTGGTTCTGGTTTGTAGTACATGAAAAATGTGAGGAATGAGTTTAACAACGTGCATTACTATGAACTACAGAAAAACTGCTTACTACTATATCTTCTATCATTTTTTCACTGCCTTCTTAGTGATACTTTAGCAGTATTACTATAAAACTTGTTTTATTTTAGCAATATTGCCGGTTTCAAAATCACAGTATATTTGTTATATTTATATTTGTAAAGATAATTAATTAAATGAGTGAGTATTAATTTAAAGTAAACAAAACTGGTAGATTAATGGAAAGAGATTTATTATATCAGGAATATTTTGATATGTACGATTCTTACCTTGATAAGAAAATCCGGTTAATTGTGCATGACGCTGTATATCCTGATGATGATTCGGTTAAGTATGGCTGGATAGACTTGGAGTTTGAGAAGGTTAATTTAGACTTTCTAAGGGCGATTTTATATGACTTATAAGGAGTGATTATATGTTTTTAACTAAAGGGCAGTTTACATTTATTTCCGGTTCTGCTGAACCTAACGCAGAAGGTAAGGTTTATCCTAAGTGCAATATTGACCAGAACGGCGAAACACTTACAAAGGTCAGTTGTACTATAGAGCATTTACAGTTAATGGAAAGATTCAAGGATTACATAGGTACATTTGCGCTTATTGAGTATGGTACAAACAAAAGCTATAAATTGATTGACATTGAATCTATTAAGGATTGATATATTGATAACTATTCGCAAAAGTTGTGTTTTGCGAATAGTTTTATTCCACTCTCTTTTACTATTCAAACAACCTTTTTACATCACTTTTACGTTACAATAAATAAATCCGTATATATAAATAATTATATATACGGATTTTAATTATTTAAACCTTCTGCGCTTGTTAACACTGTATTTATATTTAGGTTTTGAATGATATCCGCCTCTGCGGCCTCTTAATAGCCTTATTAATATTATTATAATAACTAAAACCACTATAATAATAACAACTTTTAAAATACTTATATGGCTTATAAAGTTTGACACAAAGCTTTTAACGTTATAAAAAGCTCTCATAAAAATATTGGCTTTTTCCACATCTCTTGATGAATACACATTAGTCTCAGCAAGGACTGTTCCGTCAGCTGTTTTATAAGATACAGTTCCAATATTCGTGTCCTTTGCTATCGGTGCTTTTAAAGTCACGCTTGTTTTATCATCGGACTTATCATCTTTTGTATATAACAGCTCATCATTTGTAACTTTTATCTCCGTTGAAATAGTTCCAACCTCAGTTTTTGGCAAAAAAAGTACAATGTCGTCTTTAATTACCAAATCAAGAGTATTTCCACCATCAGCCTTATTGTATACAAGTTCTGCTGAATAAACAGCATCATTAGCTTTATTTAAAGTAAAATATCCAAAATTATTGAATCCATATTCAAAAAGATTTTTTGCATCAAGCCACCTGTTTGGGTCCTCTGAATTATAAATTACCGCAATCAGCTTTACCCCGTCTTTTTCTGCCGAAGCCACAACACTGTCTCCGGCCTCATCTGTAAATCCTGTTTTCACACCGTTGGCGTATTCATAACCATACTCAGAATTTGTAATCAGTAGGTTATGGCTTTTCCAATCATAATCCTGAGTTTTAAGCCCATTTTGAGACTGGCTGCCCATTCCATTCCCCTGGAAGCTTCTCTCCGAAACAATCTGCTTAATAAGTTCATTTTTCATTCCCTCCGAAGCTATTTTTGCCATATCAGAAGCTGTTGTATAGTGGTCATCATCATGATATCCATGAGGGTTTGTAAAATGTGTTCCTGTACAGCCAAGTTCTTCGGCTTTTTTATTCATAAGGCCAGAAAATATCCTCTCGCACTCATCAAGTCCAAGCGAGTTATTATTTTCTATTTTTCTGGCAACGGCACAAGCCGCAACCACAGCGGAATCGTTGCCGCTTGGTATTATAAGCCCGCGTACAAGATTTTCAGCTGTAATTGACTCACCAACCACATGTCCGGCCTTACTTGAATCAAGACTAACCTCTCTTACCTCTGTTCCAACTTCAATTACATCATCCTTATTGAAGTACTCCAGAAAAATCATGGATGTCATTATTTTAGTTGTGCTGGCAGGATACATTTTTTTATCAGCGTTTTTGCTGTATAGTATTTTTCCGGTGCCCTCTTCCAGAAGAACCGCGGCCTCAGCATATATGCCTGGCTCAGTTACTGACTGTGGTGCCGTAACCACTGTACCGGATACTGTATTGTTTTCATCAGAGCCAGTTTCACCAAAAGCTGTAAATGATGAAAGTATTAAAATTACGGCTGAAAGCACCGCAATTAATCTGATTTTTTTCATTTATATCACCTCTCTATTGCCTTATAATTTGACAAGACCTTTATTAACCATTGTCTGCAACCCTATTATTATGCCTATTTTTGCGTGATGCCAACTTAAACCTCCCTGCATAAACACATTATATGGCGGTTTAACCGGAGCATCTGCGCTAAGCTCAATAGAAGAACCCTGTACAAAAGCACCCGCCGCCATAATAACCGGGCAGTCGTAACCTGGCATATCCCATGGTTCAGGGGTAACAAAACTATCTACAGGTGCTCCCTTTTGAATCCCCTGACAAAAAGCAATAACATTTTCAGCAGTTTTAAGTTCAAGTGCCTGTACAATATCCGCACGTTTTTCCACAGACGACGGAATTACTTTAAATCCAAGCCCCTCAAAAACTCTTGACAAAAACACAGCGCCCTTGAGGCTTCCGTTAACAACCTGCGGAGCGTTAAATAATCCCTGAATCAAAAGAGAGTTTATTCCAAGGGTAGCTCCAACCTCTTTTCCAAGGCCAGGGCTTGTGAGCCTTATGGCCGCGTTTTCCACGTATTCCTCTTTGCCAACAATATACCCGCCTATAGGGGCAAGACCGCCTCCCGGATTTTTTATAAGTGAGCCTACAGCCAAATCAGCTCCTATATCCGTAGGTTCCATATAATCTACAAATTCGCAATAGCAGTTGTCGACCATACATATAACGTCTGGTTTTATACTCTTAATAAATTTAATAAGCTCTGCGGTTTTTTCTATTGAAAGAGATTCACGCCATTCATATCCTTTTGAGCGCTGAATTGTAACCAACTTTGTTTTATTGTTAACAGCTTTTTTTATTTCTTCAAAGTCAAAGCTGCCATCACTGAGCAGGTCAACCTGCCTGTATGTTATGCCGTATTCCTTCAAGCTGCCCTTTTCCGCGCGTATGCCTATAACACCCTGAAGTGTATCGTAAGGGATTCCTACAGGTGAAAGAATTTCATCACCCGGGCGTAAATTTCCCGCCAACGCAACAGTAAGGGCATGTGTGCCGGATATTATCTGAGGACGCACAAGTCCGGACTCAGCATGGAATATATCAGCGTATATCTGCTCAAGAGTGTCCCTTCCAAGGTCATTATATCCATAACCGGTGGTAGCTGCAAAATGAGCCTCACTGAGCCTGTTTTTCTGCATAGCTTTAAGAACCTTAAGCTGGTTATATTCTGTAATATTATCTATCTCATAAAATTTATCCTTAACTTCATTCTCGCATTTTAATGCGTATTCAAGGACATTTTTATCTATACTAAAATTTGTTGTTATAAAATCCGTTAGCCTGTCCATAAAATCTCCTAAACTATTTCTCTCTCTTTCAGATAATCAATCATTTGTGAAACGGCAAAATCAGTGTCCCTGCCAGTTATGTCAATCCAGTACCCATCAGATTGATGCTTAAACCATGTGAGCTGGCGTTTGGCAAAATGCCGTGTTCTCTTTTTTATTTCATCAGCCGCGTCATTAAGTGACAAATCTCCATTTATATACGGCAGCATTTCTTTGTAACCAAGCCCCTGCATTGAAACAAGCTTTTGTGAATACCCCATATTCAGCAGCTTTTTAACCTCATCAGCAAGGCCTTCTTCAAGCATAATGTCAACTCTCTTATTTATTCTGTCATAAAGAATCTTCCTGTCCATATTGAGTACAAAAAAAGCGGTATTATATGGAGATTCATTCATATGCTGAACCTTATTATGTTCAGAAAGCTTTTTTCCTGTCTGATGATAAAACTCAAGAGCCCTTATAATGCGCTTTGTATTGTTGCAGTGTATACTTTCAGCATAATCCATATCTATGGTTTTAAGCATTTCATACAGATATTCCGGTCCAAGGCTTTCAGCCTCGTTCTCAAGTATCTTTCTGTAGCTGTCATCACCATCAGTTTCCATAAAATTATTATTGTAAACCACAGCATTAATATAAAAGCCAGTGCCTCCAACCAGTATTGGAATATGGCCATTTTTGTATATTTTATCGATATAATAATTTGCCCGCTCCTGAAAAATCTTGACATTAAACTCATCATCAGGCATAAACTCGTCTATAAGGTAGTGACTTATTCCTTCTTTTTCCTCATCACGTATTTTTGCGGTTCCTATATCCATAAATTTGTAAACCTGCATAGAGTCGGCCGAGATGATTTCCCCGCCTATCTTTTTTGCCAGAGCAACAGAAGATGCAGTTTTTCCGCAGGCTGTAGGCCCTGCTATCACTATAAGTGGTTTTTTATATGGCATATTATTGTATCCTCTTAAACTTTTTTTCAAGCTCATATCTTGTAAGTTCTATTATGGTAGGCCGTCCATGAGGGCAGCTGAAAGGGTTTTCGAGCTTCAAAAGCTCATTTATCAAAGATGCAGCTTCCTGTATGCTAAGCCTGTCATTACCCTTTACCGCAGCTTTGCAGGCCATTGTTGCCACAGCCAGTATCTTTGTATCCATAACAGAATTAATCTGCTTCTCACCTAAAATAT
Organism: Lachnospiraceae bacterium NSJ-143; assembly: GCA_022867625.1. Lineage (GTDB taxonomy): Bacteria > Bacillota > Clostridia > Lachnospirales > Anaerotignaceae > Neoanaerotignum_A. The sequence goes on along the minus strand of JALIFM010000002.1, from coordinate 527,215 downwards.
CCAGTATCTCATTAAAAAAACCTGTTGATTCAGGATTTTTAAATATAAAAGGAAGACCTCTTAAAACATACTCCTTATCAGTAATACGTTCTATCTCAAAACCTGACCTTTGGAGTATATCCATATTTTCATCAATTATTTCCCGCTCCCGTTCAGAAACATTGAGCATGTGAGGCTCTATAAGCCTTTGGCTTACAACATCGTTTTCTCTGAACGACTTCATAAACCTTTCATACAAAACCCGCTCATGTGCCGCGTGCTGGTCAATTAAAAATATACTGCTATTTTGTTCAACAATCCAATAAGTCAAAAATATTTGACCTATTATCTTAAAATTGCAGAAAAACGGCTTTTCGGTCTGTTCTTCAATTTCTTCGCCATGCAGAATTTCCTGATGAACCTCCCGCTGTTTTATATATGGCCTGTCATTTTCCTGCATTTTGTGCAAATTTTTAACAGTATCTGAAAGCTGCGCCGCCTTATAAAGCTCCTGAAGCTCCTCAATAGACTTGTTTTCTACATGGGATATATATTTTGGTCTTTCTTTGGTCTCATGACATAAGCCCAATGTATTTTCTGAGTTTCTGTCGCTCAAAGCGTTTTTTGGCAGAACTTCTTCCCTGAAAGAATCGCTTTCAATAAGGCTTTTAACATTATTTGAATTTGTGCTGTTCCAGTCTCCTTCAGGAATCAAAACTTTGTCCTTAAACAAATCAAGTACAGCCGTATAAATAAAATCATATACAGCCTCTTTGTCTCTAAACCGCACCTCAAGCTTTGCCGGATGTACATTAACATCAATATAGTCCGGCGGCAGATAAAAATTAAGCGCATACACCGGAAATTTTCCAATCATAAGCCGTGTTTTATATGCGTCCTCAATGGCCTGTGATACCGTATCGTTTTTAATAAACCGTCCGTTTATAAACAGGTTCTCGTATGAACGAGTACCTCTGGAAAGCTGTGGTTTGCCTGTAATGCCATAAAGCCTCATACCGTTTTCAGACACATCAATATCCAGCATCTGCGAAAGCATCTCTTTTCCATAGATATGAAAAAAAGCAGTCCTTAAATCATTGTTTCCGCTGGTGTGGAGCATTACATTGGAGTTGTTTATGTACTTAACCGAAACTTCCGGATGTCCAAGAGCTATTTTGTTAACTATATCTGATACATAGCCGCTCTCAACGGAGGGCTTTTTTAAAAATTTCCTTCTGGCCGGAACATTATAAAAAATGTTTTTTACAGATATGGTAGTGCCATTATTAGAGGCAACATCACTCTTTTCAATAATTTTGCCTCCATGTATCTCTATTCGGGTACCAGCTGTTTCGTCTTTTGTTTTAGTAATCATTTCAGTCTGTGAGACAGCCGCTACAGTAGCCAAAGCCTCGCCCCTGAATCCAAGTGACAGAACATTTTCAAGGTCGCCTATCTTTTCAATTTTACTTGTGGCATGGCGCAGAAACGCCGTTTCAACATCAGCCTTTGGTATGCCGCTTCCATTGTCAGTTATCCTTATAAGCGATATGCCTCCGTCACGTATTTCTACTGTAACCGCCCCGGCTCCGGCGTCTATGGAGTTTTCAAGAAGCTCCTTAACCACAGAGCTTGGCCTTTCTACAACCTCGCCGGCAGCTATTTTATTTATCGTGCTGTTATCAAGAAGATGTATCCTGCTCATATATCAGCTCCTCTTTCTTACAGTCCCTTAATCTTTTTCTGAAGGTCAAACAGTGTCTGAAGCGCCTCAATAGGTGTAAGCTTCATAACATCAATCTTATTTATCTCATCAATTATCCCTGTTTCATTCATTGTAAACATATCAACCTGTTGTGACTGTCTTTTGCTTTCCTCCTCTGACTGTTTAGATATTTTTTTAGCCTTCTTTGTGATATCGGCAGTATTCAGCTGGCGCAGAATCTCATGCGCTCTTTTTATTACCTTCTTAGGGAGTCCTGCAAGCTTGCCTACCTGTATACCATAGCTGTTGTCGGCTCCGCCTCTGACTATTTTTCTGAGAAATACTATGTCATCGTTGTTTTCCTCAACAGTTATACAGTAATTTTTAACTCCTGAAAGCTTTCCTTCAAGCTCTGTAATTTCATGGTAATGAGTGGCAAACAGGGTTTTTGCCCCAACAAGGCTTTTGTCAGCAATATATTCCAATACTGCCCACGCAATAGACAGACCGTCAAATGTGCTTGTGCCCCTGCCTATTTCATCAAGTATAACCAGGCTGTTTTGAGTGGCGTTGTTTAAGATATTTGCCACCTCAATCATCTCAATCATAAATGTGCTTTGGCCGCTTGCCAAATCATCGGAAGCTCCTACACGGGTAAATATCCTGTCCACAACACCTATGCGCGCACTTTTGGCAGGAACAAAGCTCCCGATTTGAGCCATAAGCGCTATAAGCGCAGTCTGGCGCATATATGTAGATTTTCCAGCCATATTAGGGCCTGTTATTATAGAAAGCCTGTTCTCATCTGTATCAAGAAATGTATCATTTGATATAAACGAGCCGTCAAGCATTTTATCAACAACCGGGTGCCTTCCGTCTTTAATATCAATTATCCCGTTGCAGTCCACAGTTGGCTTCACATAGTTTTGTTTCTGGGCAACCTCAGCCATAGACTGTATAACATCAAGCTGTGCTGTAATATGCGCTGTACGCTGTATTCTCTCAGCCTGTCCGGATATTGTGTTCCTTATTTTACAGAAGATATCATATTCAAGTCCTATGGTTTTTTCCTCGGAACCGAGTATAAGAGAGGATATTTCTGCAAGCTCATCTGTTGTGTATCTTTCGCAGTTTGCGAGTGTCTGCTTTCTTATGTAGCGGTCTGGCACATCATTTATGTTTGATTTTGTTACTTCTATATAATGACCAAATATTTTATTGTACCTTACCCTTATATTTTTAATGCCGGTGTCATTTCGTTCCTTTTCCTCAAGGTCTTTAAGCCATTTTGCTCCGTCCTTCTGAGCATTAAGCAGAATATCCAGCTCATTATCAAAGCCCTCTTTTATTATTCCGCCTTCCCTAACTGAAAAAGGTGTATCCTCATCGACTATTGATTTGTCAATAAGTGAATATATATCCTCAAGCGTATCGATATCCTCATACAAATCACGGATATATGCCGACTTACAGCCTTTTATGGTGTTTCTCAACAGTGGTATGTTTTCTATAGATTTTTTTAAAGCCACAAGGTCACGGCAGTTGGCTGTCTGATATATAATTTTAGAGGTAATCCTCTCAAAGTCATTCATTGAGTTCAAAATTTCTTTGATTTCCTCCCTGAGGAAGAATTCTTCATACAGTTCCTCTACAGAATCAAGTCTCAGATTAATCTTTCCCGCGTCAACAAGCGGCTGTTCTATATAGCTTCTAAGAAGCCTTGCTCCCATTGCTGTTTTTGTCCTGTCAAGAACCCACAAAAGAGAACCCTTTTTATTTTTTTCCCGCAAAGTTTCTGTAAGCTCAAGGTTTCTTCTTGAAGATATGTCCAAAAACATAAATTCCCCTGCTGAGTAATACTTGACATGCGCTATATGGCTCAAATCATTTTTCTGTGTTTCTTTCAGATATTTCATAAGGCAGCCAGCAGCACACACAGAAAAAATACGGTTTTTCAGACCAAGCCCGTCAAGCGTCTCAACGGCAAAATGCCTGCAAAGCTCCGTATTTGCAGTATTGTATTCAAACATCCAGTCATCATTTACACCAAGTTTTATATGAAGCCTTTTTTCTATTTCAGCCGCCTCAGCAGTAGATAAAAACCCCTCATTGGTTATTATCTCAGAAGGGTTGAATTTGGCGCATTCGTCTATAAGCTGGCCTTTGGCGTTTATACCTGTAAATTCAGTAGTTAAAAACTCCCCGGTAGTTACATCACATACAGCCATACCGTATCCGTTTTTATCGGCGTATATACAAAGTATGTAGTTGTTTTTTTCCTCGTCCAAAGCAGTATTGTCTATTACGGTTCCTGGGGTAATAACACGTATAACATCTCTTTTTACTATGCCCTTTGCAAGCTTAGGGTCTTCTATCTGTTCACAAATCGCCACTTTATAACCTTTTGACACAAGTTTTGTTATGTAGCTGTCGGCACTGTGAAAAGGGACGCCGCACATAGGCGCCCTTTCCTCCTGCCCGCAGTTTTTGCCTGTAAGAGTAAGCTCAAGCTCCTTGCTGGCAATAAGCGCGTCATCATAAAACATTTCGTAGAAGTCTCCCAACCTGAAAAAAAGCAGGCAATATTTGTATTTTTCTTTTATCTCAAAATACTGCTCCATCATAGGTGAAAGTTTTGCCATTGGTGACCTCCGTTTTCTAATATCAATCAGTGGCAGCCTGTGCAGCTTGAGCAGCACCCCTGGCAGCTTGATGTATCTTCACCCTGAATAGTTGCGTTTATTATATTAAAAACTGAATTAACAAACGCTCCATATTCAGTTTCAGCCTTAATTAAGCCAGATGTAATCTCATTTTCCTTAATCTGCTTTTCCATTTCTGTTATTTTGTTGCCTATATCTGTTAAAGGCAGCTTGTCACTGTCTTTATCTGCCATTATTTCATTAAACTTCTGTTTGAGCCCGGAATATTCCTCAACAAGCTGCTGAGCCTCTCTGCTGTTGTCAAAAGCTTCCCTTGCCGCGTTCAGCTTTACAGCCGCCTCACACTCAAGCATTTCTTTTCCAAGTTCTCTTGCCTTATCATAGATACCCATTATAATATCAAATCCTTTCTCCTATTAAGTAAAATGTCTTATTCTCCAATATTTTGACCGGAACAGTAGTTCCAATCAGTTCTTTTCCGCCGTTAAAATGAATCAGAGTATTGTCTGTACTTCTTCCGGAAACTGTTCCTTCCTGTGAGCTTATTTTTTCAACAAGCACATCGTACACCTTTCCTATCTTAGGTTCCTGCACACGGCGGATACCATCATTTAAAACCTCAAGAAGTCTGTCAAATCTCCTGTGGGCTGTTTTATCATCAACCTGCCCCTCCATAACCGCAGCCGGAGTACCTATTCTCTTTGAGTATATAAAAGTAAAAGCAGTTGAAAATCCGGCTTTTCTTACTACGTCCAGAGTTTCCTCAAAGTCCTCATCTGTTTCCTGTGGAAAGCCAACAATAATATCTGTGCTTATCATTATATCCGGTATTTCTTTCCTTATTTTTTCAATTAAGGAGAGATATTTTTCTTTTGTGTATCTCCTGTTCATTTTCTCAAGTATGCGGCTGCTTCCTGACTGAAAAGGCAGATGGAGATAATTGCATACTTTTTCACAGTCACGCATAGCGTATATCAGTTCGTCGGATAAATCTTTAGGGTGCGAAGTCATAAAGCGTATTCTCTCAAGGCCGTCAATTTTATTGACCTCTCTCAGCAGCTGGGCAAATGATACTGGTTCTTTAAGATTTTTTCCATAAGAGTTAACATTTTGACCCAAAAGCGTTATTTCCTTGACACCGTCAGATACAAGTTTTTTAACTTCATTTATAATATCTGATTTTTCACGGCTTCTTTCCCTTCCGCGTACATAAGGCACTATACAGTATGTGCAGAAGTTATTGCAGCCGTACATAATATTTACGGATGCCCTGTAAGGAAATTCCCTGATATAGTCAGTATCCTCCGCTATTTCGCCATGCTCTTTCCATATGTCCATTATTTGGCTGCCAGTTTCTATCCTCGAAAGCAGCAGTTCAGGCAGTTTATGGAAATTAAATGTGCCGAATATTATGTCAGTGTATCTGTATGATTTTTTTATCTTCTCAATTACAAAATCCTCCTGCATCATACAGCCGCACAGTGCAATTATCAGCTCAGGATTTGATTTTTTGAGATGCTTAAGCACGCCCAGCTTTCCAAAGACCTTTTCTTCAGCGTTTTCTCTCACACAGCAGGTATTGTATATAATAAAATCCGCATCCTGTTCGGACTCGGTCTTATCATACCCCATTCTTGACAACATACCTATTATTTTTTCAGAGTCATGAGCATTCATCTGACAGCCCATTGTAAGGCAGTAGAATTTTCTTCTTTTGCCTTTATTATTATAATACTCATCATTCCACTTTTTTATTTTTTCAATATTTAAGTTTTGAATATCCAATATTGAATTATCAGCATTTGTTTCCATTAAAATATCCTTTCATAAAACAAAATAAAACATGGGAAAAAATTCTCATTGAATTAGTTTACCATACAACTTTATTTAATTCAATAGTATTAGCCTGCCTCAAATATATACAAAAACGCCGGAACAGTATCCGGCGCAGAACAGTCAATCCTTAATCATGTGTACATTTAAATGGTTATAAGTCATAACAATATCATTTGCGTCAAACTCCTTTTTTACATTTTCAATAAGCATGTAATAGCCTGTCCAGTAATCTGAATTTTTTATCCAAGCTCTCACAACATACTGTATGCTGCTGTCCTTATACTGTGAAACACTCACAAATACTTCCGGCTCATTAAGAAAAATACCGCAGTCATTTACAGCGTTCAATATAGCTCTTTTTACTGTTTCAGTTTCAGATTCATAAGAGGCTTCAAAATTAAGGTCTACTCTCCTCAAAGCTTCCGCTGAGTAGTTGGTTATCTTTCCAGACGAAATTTCACTGTTTGGTATATATATAACCTTATTGTCTACTGTGATTATCTTAGTGTGTATAAAACCAATTTCCTTTACTGTTCCGCCAATACCTCCGGCTTCTATGTAGTCGCCGGCAAGAAACGGCTTTGTCAAAAGCATAACTATACCGCTTGCAATATTGGAAAGCGAACCCTGTATTGCAAGAGATACTGCCAAACCGGCAACAGAAAACAGCGCTATAAGCGATGTGGCATTTATTCCAAAACTCTGGGCAACAATAATAACTGCCAAGAAATACAAAAGTACTTTGATAACTGAAAGCGAGAATTTGTGAAGTGTAGCATCAATTGGAAGTTTCGTTATCAGAGGCTTTATAAATTTCATTATCACTTTTATGGCAATATAGCAGATAAAAAATGTAATAACCGCTGATACAAGATTTTCCAGAGTAAATGTGCCAAGCTTAAAGCCAAAAGCCTCCTTCAGGCCTTCATTTAAAATATTCATAATACCCCTCCAAAGATTGAAAATAAAATGCTGTCTTTTCTATATTATACCATACAGGCGAAGAATGTAAACAGCAGCGCCATAAGCAGAAAGTAATTCAATTGCTTCTGTCAGCGGTAAATAAAAAGCCCTTAGGCAGGCAAAACACAAAGTAAATCCTGAGTTTTGACTTGCGTAAGGACTTTTAATCAAACAATTGCACTAAAACACTGTGCTGTGATTTTTAATATGTAAATATCTGAACCCAGCTATATGAGCTGCCATTCTTAACACAGCCTACACCCAAATGTGTATATTTTGAGTTTAATATATTGGCTCTGTGACCCTCCGAGTTCATCCATGCGTTTACAACTTCCTCAGGGGTTCTCTGTCCCTTTGCTATATTTTCTCCAGCGCCCCTGTATGAAGCCCCAACATCGCTTAAAGCTGTATTAAATGCTCTGCCGTCAGGACGTGTGTGTGAGAAATAGGAACCCACCTCTGAAGCCCTAAGCTCTGCCGCTGCCTGTGCTCCTGAATCAGATTTAAGAGCTGAAAGACCCTGTGCGGCCCTCTCCTTGTTTACAAGATTAAGCACTTCCTGTTCATAAGCGCTTAATGATGCATTGGAATCTGTACCACTGTTGTTTCCCTGATTATTATTGTCGTCTGGTTTTGTATCAGGTTTTTCATCTGGGGTTGTGTCAGGTTTTTCATCCGGCTTCTCATCAGGTGTTGTGTCAGGTTTTTCATCCGGCTTCTCATCAGGTGTTGTATCAGGCTTTTCGTCCGGCTTCTCATCAGGTGTTGTGTCAGGCTTTTCGTCTGGCTTCTCGTCTGGTTTTGTGTCTGGTTTTTCATCTGGTTTCGTATCAGGTTTTTCATCTGGCTTTTCATCTGGTTTTATGTCTGGTTTTTCATCTGGGGTTGTATCTGGTTTTTCGTCTGGTGTCACATTCTCGTTTCCGGAACCATTTCCGTTAGGTTTGCAGTTATTGTTATTATTGCAGTTTGTATTGCAGTTAAATGTAAAGCACTTGTTATTTTCACAAAGCTTATCAAAAAGTCCGCAGTTTTCTTTATTTGTATTATTGCAGTTTAACCTGATTCCGGCAACAGAAGAATTACCTGTCAAAAAATATTTTCCTGTACCGCAGTTATTCAGTGTGCTGGCAAAAACTCCAGTACTAGCTGAAAATATCATCGCTGTAGAAACTACTCCCATTATTATCTTTTTCATGCCAATTCCTCCATTCAATATTCTTGATTATTATGTATTTGTTACACATTTATTACAAAACTATAATAACATTATTACAATTATATTACCACAGGTAAGTATTGGTAATTTTTCCATGGAGAAATTAAGGCTTATATACAAATAAAGGCCGGAATTACATATTCCGGCCTTTATGCCTTTCAAATACCTGTTGCTTAAGCAGTACTGTTATTCCCTCAGGTTTGCACCGAATTCTTTTTCAAGAGCCTCTACAATTTTTTTCATAGAAGGGTTTACATCCTCATCAATAAGAGTCCTGTCTGAAGCTCTGAATGTAATAGAATATGAAACTGATTTGAATCCGCTTTCTATCTGTGAGCCCTGATATACATCAAAGAGCTTTATATTTTCAATAAGCTTTCCGCCGTTATCGACTATCACTTTTTCAATATCCTTTACAAACACACTGTCTTTAATAACCATTGAAATATCCCTTGTTATGGCCGGGTATTTTGGAAGCGCCTTATACTCAGTTATAAGGCATGAACCTTCCACTAGGGCTGAAAAATCGATTACTGCAAAATAAACTCGTGTTTCTATAGAATAATTGCCGGCAACTGTAGGGTGAAGCTCTCCAATATATCCGGCATGGTTTGTGCCTATATATATATCAGCTGTCCTTCCCGGATGCATCCATGAGATATTTCCCTGAGGCCTGAATTCAGCCTTATTGCCTATTCCCAGTACATCAAACAGATGCTCTGCAATACCTTTTATTGTATAAAAATCCGTATCATTTCCATACATAGCTATTGATAACTTCTGCGGTTCGTCCGGAAGCTCTGTAAGAGGAAGTGCTTTTGGAAGGAAAACCTTTCCAATCTCAAATAAAGCCGCTTCCTCATTTCTTCTGTTATAGTTTGTAGAAAGTGATGTAAGCATTCCGTTTAAAGTTGTTGTTCTCATTATTGAGAAATCCTCACCAAGAGGGTTTGATATAACAACAGTTTTTCTAAGTTCACTTTCTTCCGGAATCAGAAGCTTATCAAATACCTTAGGGCTCTCAAAGGTATATGTCATGGCCTCGCATAATCCGTTAGAAATCATTGTATCCTTTACAATATCCGTAATCTGCTGTTCATATGTTTTTTTGCCTACAGTAGGTGTTCCGGCGGCAAGCGTAGGCTCAATTCTGCTGTATCCATAGAGCCTTGCCACCTCCTCAGCCAAGTCCGCGTCTGTTTCAAGGTCCGGCCTGAATGTAGGTATAGTAAGCATTTTCGCTTCCTTATCCACAACAATCTCAAGCCTTTCAAAAAGCTCAATCATTGTATTTTCCGGTATTTCGGTGCCAAGGAGCTTATTTATTTTCTCTGGACTGTAGGATATCCTTCTTCGTTCAAGCTTATTAGGATAGCAGTCAACCGAGCCTTTTACAACATCTCCGCAGCCTAGTATTTCAACAAGCTGTACTGCCCTGTTTACGGCAAGAGCACATAAATTAGGGTCAATCCCCTTTTCAAATTTACTTGAAGCGTCAGTCCTTAAGCCAAGCTTTTTGGCAGTAATCCTGATATTCGGGCCATTGAAATTGGCTGACTCAAAAAGCACCTCAGCAGTATCACCTGTAATCATTGAGTTTTCGCCGCCCATTACTCCGGCAATACCAATAGCTTTTTCCGTATCTGCAATTACAAGCATTGACGAGTCTAAAGTTCTCTCGTTTCCGTCCAGTGTTGTAAACTTTTCGCCTTCCTCAGCATTCCTTACTATTATTTTTCTGTCAGTTATTGTATCTATGCTGAAAGCATGCATAGGCTGGCCAAATTCCTGCATTACAAAGTTTGTAATATCTACAATATTATTTATAGGCCTGATTCCAACAGAACGCAGTCTTTTTCTCATCCACCTTGGTGAAGGGCCGATTTTTACATTCTTTACCACTCTGGCAACATATCTTGGGCACAGCTCGCTGTTTTTAATCTCAACAGAAATCATGCTGTTTATATCCCCATCAGCTTCCTCTTTTACCATTATTTCAGGGTAATTGAGTTTTTTGTCATAAGTCGCGGCTGCCTCTCTTGCAAGGCCTATCATACTGAAGCAGTCCGGCCTGTTTGAAGTAATTTCAAACTCAACGGATTCGTCGTATAAGTCCATAACCTCCACAACATCTGCGCCTAAAGGAACCTCCTCTTTAAAAATGTAAATGCCGTCCTCAGGAGCCTCAGGAAAATCATGCCCGTCACAGCCAAGCTCCTCAACAGAACAGAGCATTCCATTTGACTCGACACCCCTTAGCTTGCCCTTTTTAATTTTAACCCCATTGGCCAATGTGGAACCGCTTAGCGCCACCGGCACAAAAGCGCCCTCATACAGGTTTTTTGCTCCTGTAACAATTTGCAGAGGCTCTTCGCTTCCTATATCAATCTTTGTAACAACAAGTTTATCAGCGTCCGGATGTTTTTCTATTGAAAGCACCTTGCCTGTGACAACATTTTTTATATCGCCGCCCAATACAGTATAGCCTTCAACCTTGGAGCCTGAAAGCGTTATATCTTCAACAAAATCCTTTATATCCGCATCTACATCCACATAGTCCTTTAACCATGTCATTGACATATCCATTTATATCCACTCCCTTTCTCAGAACTGTTTGAGGAACTTAACATCGTTTTCAAAAAGCAGACGAAGGTCTGTTATACCATATCTCTGCATAGCAACCCTCTCAAGGCCCATTCCAAAAGCGAATCCACTGTATTCATCAGGGTCAATGCCGCTCATTCTAAGCACTTTCGGGTGCACCATTCCGCAGCCCAGAAGCTCAATATATCCCTCTCCTTTGCATACACGGCAGCCTTTTCCGCCACAGGCAAAGCATGTTACGTCCATTTCAGCGCTTGGTTCTGTGAACGGAAAATGATGAGGCCTGAATCGCACCTTTACATCTTCTCCAAAAAGCTCTTTAGCAAATACAGCAAGCGCACCCTTTAAATCGCCCATTGTTATGTTTTTATCTACAACAAGGCCTTCAAGCTGATGGAATATAGGGGAATGTGTGGCGTCTACCTCGTCTGACCTGTAGACAGTGCCAGGGCATATAACCCTTACCGGCAGCTTTCCTTTCTGCATTGACCTAACCTGAACAGGTGAAGTCTGAGTCCTGAGAACTATTTCACTGTTAATATAGAATGTATCCTGCTCATCTCTTGCAGGGTGGTTTTTAGGTATATTGAGCGCTTCAAAATTATAATAATCACGCTCTACCTCAGGTCCGTCCGCTATTTCGTATCCCATACCTATAAATATATTTGAAATTTCCTCTATTACCTTATCAAGCGGATGCCTGTGGCCGCATGCGCAGGTATGCCCCGGCATTGTAACATCTATTTTCTCATTTTCAAGTCTGGCCTTAAGCTCTAATGAGGCAAGCTCCTTTTTTACCTGTTCAATTTTTTTCTCAATATCATTCCTTACATCATTGGCAAGCTGGCCAATAACTGGCCTTTCCTCATTAGTAAGGTCTTTCATTCCCTTTAGTATGGCTGTAAGCTCACCCTTTTTACCTAAAAACTTAACTTTTATATCGTCAAGCTCTTTTGACTGTTTTACCTGACCAAGGGCCGCTATAGCTTTTTCCTGAATTTCCTGAAGCTGTTTTTTCATTTTAACTCTCCTTTCAAATTCTAAAAATTTACAAACAAAAAACCTCCGTCCACAAGAAGGGACGAAGGCATATTCTCCGCGGTACCACCCATAATTCCCGCATAACTGCGGGCTCTTTTACCGCTCAAATAAAGCGGCTGTACATAACGCGTACCAGCGGACTTTCCTACTGTATACTTCAGAAAGCCGGCTCCGGCGGGAATTTCGGTGGAGTTTAGCTTAAAAATGCTTTCAGCCATGGCATTTTCTCTCTTAAAGCCTTAATAACCTCACTTACTTAACGCCATCTAAGCCGTTAAATTGTTTATATTATCCTATTTTATCACGAAGTTTTTTAAAGTCAACTTTTTTTTGGCAAATTAATATTTTACAAATACTCAGACTGCGTATATAAAATGCGTTACAAACTGGTCGAATATAAGAAGTATGCCCAATATAAATACATATATAGAAAAATATCTGAGCTTTCCTTTTTTAATTATATTTATCATAAATTTAATAGCCACAAAACCGGATACGGCGGCCACAACAAAGCCTACTGCCGTAGGAAGAATACCTATAGCCTCAAATCCGGCACCGCCATCAGAAACCATATCTTTTATAGTCAGTACCATTGCACCAAGTATTGCCGGTATAGAAAGCAGAAACGAGAACCTTGCCGCCGATGACCTGTTTAAATCCCTTGACAGCGCGCCAGTTATAGTCATACCGCTTCTTGATATTGCAGGACAGATAGCTATTCCCTGCATAGTACCTACTATCAGCGCGTCCGCATATGACATATCCTTAATTTTTTTTCTTCCCTCGCTTTTAAAATCAGCGTATAAAAGTACAAATCCGGTAATTAAAAAGTTAAAGCCTATAAATTTTCCATCACCAAATGTATTGTCAATAATATCACCAAAAACAAGCGCTATTATTACTGTAGGTATTGTTGCCGCCACCAGCAGATATGTAGTTTTTTGAAACGGCCGTTTTATAAGACGCCATATATCATCCCAATAGCAGACAAAAACAGCTATGAGTGTAGCTACATGAAGAAGTATGTCAAACGACATTGTAGCCTCCTCAATACCGAAAATTTTTTGGAATAAAGTCAGATGACCTGAACTGCTCACCGGCAGAAATTCTGTAAGTCCCTGTATAAGGCCCAGTATGGCCGCGTGTATAATGCTCATTGTTAAACCTCCATTTTTTTATTTGGCTAAACCATTATATTACATATTCCCACAACCTGCAATTTAATATTAATTGTTTTAAAAAAATTTAAAAATCTTTGCATCAGCTTTACATAAAAATATTTAATCATTGCAATTTTGCAGGTTTACTGATATAGTAAATAGATATGGCTTCTTATATTTGATGTATTTTAAAGCACACCCACAGCTGGTCAACTATATGACAAGACCATGTTGAATAATTTACAATTTTGTTTGTTTTGAAAGGAAGAAAGAATGGAAAATTTAAAATTTGAAGAAATGAATATTTCAGAATGGATACTGCATGCTGTTAAGGATATGGGATTTGAGGAAGCATCACCTATACAGTCACAGGCCATTCCGCTTATACTGGAAGGTCATGATATAATCGGTCAGTCACAGACAGGCACCGGAAAGACTGCCTCATTTGGCATTCCATGTCTTGAGAAGGTTGACCCTGAAGACAGGAAGCTCCAAGCCGTTATTTTGTGCCCTACAAGGGAGCTTGCTATACAGGTCAGCGAGGAGTTCAGAAAGCTCCTTAAATTTAAGGATAACATACGTGTTCTGCCTATTTATGGCGGCCAGCCAATAGACAGGCAGATTACAGCGCTTAAAAAAGGCGCACAGGTTATTATTGGTACCCCAGGCCGTGTTATGGACCATATGAGACGCCACACAATCAAAATGCAGACAGTTAAATTTGTTGTGCTTGATGAGGCAGATGAAATGCTTGATATGGGCTTCAGAGACGATATAGAGCTTATACTCGACAAAGTTCCTGAAGAACGCCAGACAGTTATGTTTTCAGCTACAATGAGCGGTGATATACTTGACCTGTCAAAAAAATACCTTAGAAACCCTGAGTATGTAAAGATTTCAAGAAAAGAGCTCACAGTGCCAAACATTGAGCAGGTCTATTTTGATGTAAAAGAAAAATACAAGCTGGAAGCTCTATGCAGGCTTATAGATGTGTACTCACCTAAACTTGCTATTGTATTCTGCAATACTAAAAAGCGTGTCGATGACGTAACAGAACAGCTTTTGGGCAGAGGATACTTTGCAGACGGTCTTCATGGTGATTTAAAACAGCAGCAAAGGGACCGTGTAATGCAGAAATTCAGAAACGGTGCTATAGAAATATTAGTAGCGACTGATGTTGCCGCCAGAGGAATAGACGTAGAAAATGTTGATATAGTATTTAACTACGATATACCTCAGGACGAAGAATATTATGTACACCGTATAGGGCGTACAGGACGCGCAGGCAAAAGCGGAATGGCCTTTACATTCTGTGTTGGTCGTGAGATTTATAAGCTCAGAGACATAATGACTTACGCAAAGACAAAAATCAGGCAGGAGCTGCTCCCTACCCTTGACGATATCGAAAAGAACAAAACCGATATATTTATTGAGAAAATCCGTTCGATTATTGAACAGGGAGGCCTTGAAAAATACGCCGCTATTGCTGAAGATATGCTTGACGATGATACAACTGCCCTTGATATAGCCGCTGCACTTATCAAAATGAATATTGGCGAGTCTGTATCCGACTACAGCGCTGCTGAAAATGACCTCAATGTAAAAAATCCTCTTGGCAACGCTGAACCAAAATCCAAGGATATGGTAAGGCTGTTTATAAACGCCGGCAAGAACAATAAAATTCGTGCCAAGGATATTGTAGGAGCTTTCGCCGGAGAAACCGGAGTTCCTGGTCAGGTTATTGGCGCTATTGACATATATGATGATTTTGCCTATGTTGATGTTCCGTTTGAATATGCAAAAGATATAATAGACGGAATGAAAAACAGCAGAATTAAGGGAAGAAAAATAAGCATAGAAAAAGCTAAAAAAACCAAATTCCCCAAGTTTGCCGCAAAATCCCCAAAAAAGCCAAAAATCAAAAGATAAACATAAAATTAAGGCATAGCTTTTAGCTATGCCTTTTTAATATTACTTATTATTCTTCCTCTGACTCACAACCGCAGTCACAGCCTTCAGAGTCGTCATCTTCGTAATCGTCCTCGCTGTCCCAATCGTCATAAAAATCATCGTCACTGCAACAGTCACAATGCTTCTTGATAAATATAGCCGCAATACCTATTGCCACAGCCGCAACAGCAACAAATACGCCAAGAAGAATATACAGAGACTTCTTTTCTTCAGAATTCCTTATATCCTTTATAACAGACCTTAATTCCTCAACACTAAAGTTTTTCATTGTTCAACCCTCCTTAAATTTAACAGTAATTTTTGAAAAAGTTTTTGTCCTCAAAAAAACTGTCTTTGTTAATTTCACTAAAAATCTGATACGCTTTTTTCAATATCTGTCTTTCATCATTGAATTTCAGCAGATGGTAAGCTTCATGAAATTTATAGAAGCCCGAATCCGCGAAAAACTCCTCACTCTGCGGCTTGCTGTAAAATGAATTAGTTTCCATCAGATACCAGTGTACAGTTTTGTTTATAATATCCTCGTCTCCGTGAAAACTATACTGCGTTTTTCCTACGTACTTTATTATATTGGCGTTTACTCCTGTTTCTTCGTGAACCTCCCTCAGAGCTGTCTGGTAATGGCATTCGCCAGCCTCAACAGTTCCCTTAGGAAGGACCCAGCCCATATATTTTCCGTTTTGGTTTTTGTATAAAAGCAGTATTTTCCATTTATGGATTACAATGCCGCCGCAGCTGACCGCTTCTGTCACATTTAATACCCCCGTTAATTTCAACTACGACTGTGTTTAGTATATCGTATTTATCAAATTTTTTCAATAACTTACTTGTTTTTAAAGGGGGACTTTATGCTTAATATATAAATTTTTTTTAAACTTATCCTCCAAAGCACTAATAAATAAGGTAAAAACAACAAAAGGTAGTATTTTCCAGCCGCCATAATAATTATATTATAAAGTCCATGAATTATATACGCGGCAATAAAAGCTTCAAGCAAATATATTTTTCCTTTTTTGTAATAACCGTATTTGGCAAAACTGTATCCCATTGCAACTGCAAAAAGGAAATGACCAGGAACAGAAAAAACTGCCCTCATAAGCGCTGTATCCAAACCGCCAAGCTCCGGAGAATAGACATATATTATATTTTCAGCCCACGCATACCCCAGAGAAACATAAGCAGAATAAAAAATTGCGTCAAATGGCTCATTTAAATTCGGGTTTCTGAGCATAAGGAAAAACAGAAACACAAGCTTAACAAACTCCTCTGTTCCTGCTGATACAACAAATGCTGAAAACAGCATACTGTCAGTATCAAAAATATTTTCCAGAAATATATCCAGTGCCAGTACATACGATGCAGATACAAAACCGAACAGTATTACTGTAAATAACATATAATCCGGCTCTTTTTCATATCTGTCCTTTATAAATATAAATACTGCAAGCATTACAGCTGGAGCTGCGGCTAACTGAAACAACATAAAAATATACTCCTTTTGTTTTATTTTTACCCGAAAAGGAATAAATATTAGTTTTTATAGCCGCAAAAAAGCCGTGGATTAATACCAGCGGCTTAAAAATAAATTAGATTTGTATAGTTTTAAGAGCAAAGCTTTTATACACCCGACTAATTTTTGTATTTACTCTTTTATATAATCATTTAATCTTGAAACCGTTTCATCATCCATATAGGCTTCTATGAGAGTTCCGTCTTCGGTATGTTCCTCAGACAGTATCTCGCATTTTCCATATATTCCGCTTAAAAGCCCTCCCTTTGAGTAAGGAATAAGAACCTTTGTCTGCCTGCGGAAAGTTTTTAAAATTCTCTCTGTTTCGGCAAGCAGGCTGTTAAGGTCACCAGCATTTTTTGCCGAAATGTTAATTTGTGACAAGCTGTTTTTGTCCTCAGGCACATGCATTATATCGGCGGAATCCATTTTGTTAAAAACTGTTATTACAGGCTTTCCCTCACAGCCAAGTTCCTTTAAAGTGTCGTAGACAACTTTCATATGTTCTTCGGCCGAAGGGTCAGACGCATCAACAACATGAAGCAGTATATCCGCATACTGAAGCTCCTCTAATGTTGCTTTAAAAGCCTCCACCAGATGATGAGAGAGCTTTTGAATAAAGCCTACTGTATCGGTCAGCATTATGTTTGTGCCGCCGGGCAGCTGTGCAATGCGTGTAGTTGTGTCAAGGGTTGCAAACAGCTTATCCTCCTCCAGCACTCC
The DNA here is from genome assembly GCA_022867625.1 of Lachnospiraceae bacterium NSJ-143. Lineage (GTDB taxonomy): Bacteria > Bacillota > Clostridia > Lachnospirales > Anaerotignaceae > Neoanaerotignum_A. Next base: position 509,841 of record JALIFM010000002.1, on the reverse strand, counting down.
GGCGTTTGTAATTCCATTAAGTATTGTAGACTTGCCGGCATTAGTGTAGCCAACCAAAGAAACTACTACTGAACCTTTTTTCTTCCTCTGGTTTCTCAAAAGCTCCCTGTGTGTGCGTATCTCCTCAAGGCTTTCCTTAAGCTCGCTTATTCTGTCTTTGATATATCTTCTGTCTGTCTCAAGCTTCTTTTCTCCAGGCCCCCTTGTGCCTATTCCTCCGCCGAGCCGTGAAAGTGATGCACCAAGTCCTGCAAGCCTTGTCAGTCTGTATTTAAGCTGGGCAAGCTCAACCTGTATCTTACCTTCACTCGACATAGCCCTTTTGGCAAATATATCAAGTATAACCATAGTTCTGTCCATAACCTTTGTTTCCAGAGCTTCTTCCAGATTTCGCATCTGCGCCGGTGAAAGCTCATCATCACAGACAACTCCTGTAGCGCCAAGCTCACAGACAAGGTTTTTAAGCTCCTCAATCTTTCCCTTTCCAAGGTAAAATCCCGGGCTAACGCGTTCCCTCTTTTGAACAAGCCTTCCAATCTCTTTTGCTCCTGCGGTGTCTATAAGCAGTCCAAGTTCGTCAAGACATGCTTCTGTGTTGTTTCCGCTACCATTTATATCCACACCTACCACTATAACTTTTTCTTCTGCTTCCTCAGTAGTGTGCAGTTGTGTCTTTTCAGCCATTTAAGCCACCTCGTTTCCAAAACTAAACAAAAACGTCTGTTAGATACAGACGCCTTTAGATACAAAAAGCGGAGTAACCAAAGATAGTAATTATTCTCCGCTTGGTTTGTCTTTATTTTACTATAGTCACATCACTCTTGTCGACAACAATTTACTCAAACTCAAATTTAATGTCCAAAAGCCTATTGTATATTTCCTGCATTACCTGCTTTTCTTCATTCTCTCCAAGCGCGAGAAAAGTTACTGACAGGCGTACATAAGGCTCCACATCATCCCATGGTACTGTTGATATAAGCTTTTCCCTGAGAAGCCACTGGCTGAAATCTTCAGCTGTCTTAAATTTCTGTCCGTCTTTAATTCCCTTAGGGGCTTTAACATACATATAAAATGAGGCTTTTGGCTTTTTGGCCTTAAATCCAAGCTTTTTTAGTGTAGCAGCAAGCATTGTATGGCGTCTTGAGTATTTTTCTGCAGTCTCACAGGTTATTTCAGGATGCTCAAGGGCATATTTTCCAGCCAGCTGAATTGCATGAAACTGCCCTGAATCATTATTGTCCTTCACTGAAGCTATCGCCTTTATCATAAGCGGATTGCCAACCATAAATGCAAGTCTCCAGCCAGTCATGTTAAACGCTTTGCTCAATGAGTGAACCTCTATGCCAACATCTTTAGCGCCGTTTACCGAAAGGAAACTCAAAGGCTTTGTACCGTCAAAGGTAAGAGCCGCGTATGCTGCGTCCTGTATAACAACAAGCTTATACTTTTTGGCAAACCTTACTACCTTTCTGAAAAACCTCTCCGTAGCAAAAGCTCCTGTAGGATTATTTGGATAATTGATGTACAGAAGCTTTGCCCTTTCAAGTATATCCTCAGGTATGCTGTCAAGGTCCGGAAGGAAGTTATTGCTTTCAAGAAGCGGAAGCTCGTAAACCTCGCCGCCAAGCCATTTTGTCATGTTGCCAAGCACGCCATAGCCCGGTACAGTTACAAGCGCTATATCGCCCGGGTTTATAAATGCCTGAGGAATCATGGCAAGCGCCGGTTTTGAGCCTATGGAGTGAAGCACTTCTGTTGTAGGGTCTATATCTGTAACCCCATACACTTCTGCCATATACTGTGCGGCGGCCTTCATAAAAGGCTCACGGCCATTATCAGTGTAGCCTCTGTTTTCCCAAACAGCTGCCTCTTTTGCAAGTGTTTCAACAACTCCCGGGTCTGCCATAGCGTCAGGTTCGCCAACCCCCAAGTCTATTATTTTTAAGTCCGGATGGGCGGCTACTGCCGCGCGGCGGGCCCTCTTTATCTTCTCAAATTTGTACAGGACTGTGTCCTTTCCAAATTTTTTTCCGCCTATTCTATCGGCGATAAGCTTTTGAATATAACTGTCTGGCATTAATGCTTCCTCCTTTTATTTTAACCATATTCCATCAAAAGAAAATCTGGCCGGCCCTGTCATATAGACATGGTTATTTTCTTTATTCCATTCAATAGTAATATTACCGCCTTTAAGCTCAACTGTGGTTTTTCTTTCGCAAATCCCCTTTAAAACAGAAGCTACCACACAGGCACAGGTTCCGGTGCCACACGCCCATGTTTCGCCTGTGCCCCTTTCCCATACTCTCATTCTAATCAGTTTATCTGAAACCCTTTCTGCAAATTCCACATTCACCCTGTTTGGAAATCGCTTGTCCATCTCTATTATACTGCCATATTTCTCAACATCAAATTCCATAACGTTATCAACATATGTAACCGCATGCGGGTTTCCCATTGATACACATGTAAAATAAAACACCTTATCCAGTACAGTAATCTTTTCATCAATAACCGGATTTTTATCACTCAATACAGGTATTTGTTCAGCTTCAAGCACAGGCTGTCCCATATCAACAGTCACAGTATCAACAGTGCCTGATTTGTCTAAATGAAGCTTAAGGTGTTTAATACCCGCAAGTGTGTTTACAGAAACATTTGTTTTATCTGTAAGTCCCCTGTCATAAACATATTTGCCGACACATCTTATCGCGTTTCCGCACATTTCTGATTCAGAACCATCCGGATTAAACATTCTCATAGAAAAATCAGCGTCGGAAGCCTTCCCAATAAGAACAAGCCCGTCTGAACCAACACCAAAATGTCTTTCACTCATTTCAACTGATAAAAGATTTGGATTTTCGATTTTTTCCTCTAACGTATTAATGTATATATAATCATTTCCGCATCCGTTCATTTTTGTGAATTTCAATTTTATCACCTGCCGTAAACTGTATTAAACTGAAATAATATAAAGTAAAATGATTTTAGATTATATCACAGATAATCAACAATTCAAAGGCCTAAAATAACGTATTTTCAAGGAATTTTGCTGTCAAATTTAAACAGAGTTTATCAAATGTTTTCATTACATGATGAAAAAAATCGATATAAAACGGTAGATAATACATTTTGTAAGTAATAAAATAATTATATGTAAGAAGGCACAGCAGGCTGTAACCCGCTATGCCTTTGAGCCTTTAATGAGTATGCCTTGGTTCCGCCGCTTCGTAGGTTGCGTCAAGCCTTCCATATATGCTAAGGCTGTAAAGACCTGCAAGGCCAACAAGCGCAAAAATAATTCTTGCGATAAAGCTGAGGCCGCCATGGAAAATAGCAGTTATAAGGTTGAAATCAAAAAAACCTACAAGCCCCCAATTCAAAGCCCCTATTATTACCAAAGTCAGTGAAAGCCAATCCAGGAATTTCATATAATCACTCCTTTAATTCTTTTGTTAAAAGAGTATTCCCAGATAACGGGTTAACTATTCTTTCTAAAAATATTTATAAGCTTTTCAGAATCAATTTCTTTCGTATTTCCACAGGCTGCTATCGATATCAAGTCAAAATTAAATATGCTTTCCGCAGCAAATTTTACATCCGCGGCTGAAGCCTTTTCAGCTTCTTTTATTGTTTCTTCCTGTTCTTTGGCGTATCCCAGCATAAGCACTGAAACACCGTTAGATGTCATTCTGCTCAATGTACTCTCGTTTCCGATAATAAAACCGCTTATAAGCTGAGTCTTTGTTTTGTTAAGCAGTGTATCTGATATTCCTCCGGTTTTAATATCACAGATACATTCTTTAACTATTGTGCATACACTTTCCGCCTGTGACGGGTTAAGGGCAGTATATATTGTAAAGGAGCCTGTTTTTTCGTACGATGTTGGAAAGCTGTATATAGTATAGGACAGGCCGTTTTCCTCTCTTACCTTCTGAAAAAGCATTGAGCTCATACCGCCGCCAAATACAGTGTTTAAAACAGCGTATGGATATTTCATCTCATGGTCACGCCTGAATGAAGGAAAAGTAATACATAAATGGAGCTGCTCCGTATCTTTTTCCTCAGAAGAAAAACCCGAATTATAAACCGGTGTTTCAGGCATTATTGTGTCATGTCTGCCGGTCTTCCAGCCGCCAAAAACCCTTTCAAGCTTCTCCAGCATTTCTTCAGTCTTAAAATTTCCTACAGCCGATATAACAGTATTGTCATTCCTGTAATGCGATTTAAAATATTCCTTAATCTTATTTGAATTGAAATTTGATATTGTTTCCTCAGTTCCAAGTATCGGGTGTGCAAGGGAAGAACCATTCCATATTATATTTTGAAGAATATCCTGTACCCTTTCCTCAGGGTCATCATCATACATATTTATTTCCTCAATAATTACATTGCGTTCCTTTTGTATATCCTTTTCGTCAAACTTGGAATTAAGAAACATATCGCTCAGTATATCCAACGCTCGGCCAAAATGTTTATCAAGGGTACGAAAGTGATAGCATGTGTACTCTTTAGTAGTATAAGCATTTATCTGTCCTCCAAGCTCATCCATATCCTCAGCAATCTGCTTTGAGGAGCGAGTTGCCGTACCTTTAAACACCATATGTTCTATAAAATGAGAAATTCCCTCCTCCTGTTCTGTTTCATTTGAGGAACCATTTTTCACATATATTCCAAAGGCAATACTGCGTACATAAGGAAGCTCCTCAAGCACAACTCTTACACCATTTGAAAGACTTTTTAACTCAATCATTTTACGCCTCCTAACACAGTTATATTTTGATAAATCAGTTATTTTATTCGTAAAAAATAACCGCAGACCCATTCAGGGCCTGCGGCCATCAGTTTATAATCTCAAATTACTTGTTAGCATCTTTTATAGAAAGGTTAAGCCTTCCCTGCTGGTCTATTTCCATAAGCTTTACTGTAACCTTATCACCTACAGCAAGTACATCCTCAACCTTATTTACACGTTCCTTCGATATCTTTGATATGTGGACAAGGCCCTCCTTGCCAGGAGCTATCTCAACAAAAGCTCCAAAATTCATAAGTCTTGTGACCGTTCCGTCATATGTCATACCAGGCTCTGGGTCCATTGTTATTGCTTTAATCATGTCAACAGCCTTCTGCATCATAGCTGTATCCTCACCCTTGATAAACACTCTGCCGTCATCTTCTGTGTCTATTGTACAACCGGTAAGCTCAATAATCTTTTTAATTGTCTTTCCTCTAGGCCCAATAAGCTCGGCAATCTTATCAACATCAATTGTAAGGTTAACAATCTTAGGAGCATATCTTGAAAGCTCTTTTCTTGGCTCAGCAATACATTTGAGCATTACTTCATCAATTATATAGTCCCTTGCGCGCTTTGTCTGGTCAAGAGCCTGCTCAATCATCTGGAATGTAAGTCCTTTAATTTTCATATCCATCTGAATAGCTGTTATACCCTCATGTGTTCCGGCAACCTTAAAGTCCATGTCGCCAAAGAAATCCTCCAGGCCCTGAATATCAGTTATCATTACAAAATCATCATCTGTATCACCTGTGACAATTCCAACTGAAATTCCGGCAACAGGCCTTGTTATTGGCACTCCGGCAGCCATAAGTGAAAGTGTTGAACCGCAGATACTTGCCTGACTTGTAGAACCGTTAGAACTCATTATATCAGAAACAAGCCTTATAGCGTATGGAAAATCTTCCTCACTAGGAATAACCGGAAGAAGTGCCCTTTCAGCCAGAGCTCCATGCCCTATCTCACGCCTTCCAGGCCCTCTTGAAGTTTTAGCCTCTCCTGTTGTAAAGCCCGGCATATTATAGTGATGGATATATCTCTTTGATACTTCAGATGTATCTAAACCATCAAGCTTCTGTATTTCAGCCATAGCTCCAAGCGTTGTAACAGTAAGGCACTGTGTCTGACCTCTGGAGAAAAGCGCTGAGCCATGAGTCCTTGGAAGGAGGTCAACTTCTGCGTGCAGAGGCCTGATTTCTTCAAGCCCTCTGCCGTCAGGCCTTCTGTGGTCTCTAAGTATCATATGGCGCACAGTCATCTTCTCAAACTTGTAAATAGCATCGTTTACAGTCTGTTCAACCTTGCTTTCATCACCTAAAATTTCTGCAATTTTTTCTGAAAGGCTTGAAATTACCTCATCTGTAATCTCATTTAACTTTACATCTCTGTCCTGCTTCTTTTCAGCAAAAACGGCCTTCTCCATTCTCTGGGTTGTAACATATTCACAGATAAGGTTGTATACATCCTCATTTACAGCATATTCCTCATACTGCTGTTTTTCCTTGCCCTCAGCTTCAACAATAGAGTCTATAAAATTAACGATTTTCACATTCTCTTCATGTGCAAGTCGTATAGCCTTCATCATTATGTCATTAGGCACCTCAGATGCGCCAGCCTCAATCATCATTACTTTATCCTTCTTGGATACAACTGTAAGGGCAAGCCTGCTTACATCTCTCTGCGCCGAATCAGGATTAACAATAAGCTCATCATCAACAAGACCTATGCTTACAGAACCTACAGGGTCAGTAAACGGTATATCAGATATTGAAAGCGCGATTGATGCTCCCCATAATGCCGCAATCTCAGGCTGGCAGTCCTGGTCCACGCTCAAAACAGTAGCAACAACAGCTACATCGTTTCTGTAATCTTTTGGGAAAAGAGGACGTATAGGCCTGTCTATACATCTGGCGGCAAGTATAGCCTTTTCACTGGGCCTTCCTTCCCTTTTAATAAAACCGCCAGGTATTTTGCCTACTGAGTAAAGTCTCTCCTCATAATCAATGCTGAGAGGGAAAAAGTCAATTCCATCTCTCGGTTTATCAGAAGCAGTCGCAGTTACAAGCACTACAGTGTCTCCATAATGCACAAGTGCCGCACCGTTTGCCTGTTCAGCTACCCTTCCAATATCAACGCTGAGTGTATGTCCTGCTATTTCTGTTTTATAAGTTCTGTACATTCCAAAATCTCCTTTAGCTGTTGCACCATGGATGTTCAGCTTTAAAAACAAGATTTTTTATTTTCAAAGCTAAATATCCATAGTGCCATATTATTTTACTATTTTTATACAACAATAGAGAGGAGCTTTCTCCTCTCTATTATATAATCCGAATTACTTTCTGAGACCAAGCTCGCTGATAAGGCTACGATATTTTTCGATATCCTTATTCTTAAGGTAGTTGAGAAGGCCCCTTCTCTGACCTACCATTTTAAGAAGGCCCCTTCTTGAGTGGTGGTCTTTTTTGTGTGATTTGAGGTGCTCTGTGAGAAGCTCAATCCTTGCTGTAAGAAGCGCAATCTGAACTTCAGGTGAGCCTGTATCACCAGGTGTCCTGCCATACTTTTCAATAATTTCTGTTTTGTTAATCATTTTGTTTCCTCCTAAAAAAATACATTATTATTTATCCGTCAGCCAAGAAAGGGATGGAGAACCCGCATACTGGGCAGCGGAATTACGACTTTCATATTTTATCATACATAATAAACCTTTGCAACATAAATATATTTAAACTTCAATATTTATGTGACCACTTTTTAAAGTCATCTGACAAAAAGTAATTTTTTGTGTTTATTTTATCCTTTTCGAGCCTTTGTGACAGCTCCTCAACACCGGAAAATTTTTTTTCTCCTCTTAGATACTCAAAAAAATAAGTCTTTATATACTCACCATATATATTTCCGCTGAAACCAAAGATATTAGTTTCAACAGTTCTTGTGCTTCCATTGACAGTTGGGTTTGTACCAACATTAGTCATGCTTAAATATACTGTGCCTTTAACAACGGTTTTGGTAGCGTATACACCGTCAGCCGGAAGCAGCTTTTTTACATCAGGTATTATATTTGCAGTTGGAAAATTCATTCTTCGGCCAATCCTTCTTCCCTCGGACACACGGCCATATACAAAATACGGTTCTGTAAGAAGGTCATTGGCAAGTTTTATATCATGATTTACAAGAGCTTCTCTTATCCTTGTAGAGCTTACACGCTCGCCATAGAGGTCAACAGACGGAACCCTTATCACCTGTGCGCCATACCTTTGGCCTACACTTTTAAGAAGCTCATAATCTCCGCGCGCACCCTTCCCAAAATGGTAATCATAGCCAACCACAAGAACTCTGCACTTCATCTTCTCAAATATAATATCCGCCGCAAAATCTTCAGGGTCAGTCGAAGCAAAATCGCTTGTGAACGGATACTCAACATAAATATCAATGCCAAGCTCCTCCAAAAGCTGTTTTTTCTCATCGATACTCAGTATAAGCGCAAGATTTTTCCTGTTTCCGAATAAGAACATTGGATGTGGCGAAAACGAAAAAACAACAGATTTTAAATTGTATTTTTGGGCAGAACGTTTAGTTATGTCTATTAAAGCTCTGTGCCCAAGATGTATACCATCAAAATTGCCAAGAGTTACAGCTGTAGGCCTATTCTGAGATATTTCCTGATTAGTTATATGTTCCATTTCACTGCACCTTTACAAAAGTATAGTAAGCGGTCTGATTTTTAGCCGTTTTTTATCCTCGTCAATCTCTGCCGTATATAATCCGTTTAACATAAGGCTGCTGTCAAAAGCAGCAACAATATCTCCCACGCTTATCATATCGCTTTTTGAGTCAAAATAATAGTCAAATATATGTCCTCCATTATGCATAAGCTTATCCGCTTTATCTACAACATATATTTTCTTATAATCAACCAGTGCCGATTTCATCGGCATAAGAACAGTACTTAAACTTCCGTTTTCAGAAATCTCTTTTAAAGTATTAAGGGTTATGCTTCCGCTTATATCAAATTTTCCGCTCCTTGTTCTTACAAGGTGCGACATATGAGCACCACAGCCAAGCTTTATGCCAATATCAGCCGCCAGAGTTCTTATATAAGTACCCTTTGAACAGTCGACAGAAATTTTTATTTTGTCAGGAGGCATAAATTCAATAATACTGATATCTCTGATTTCTACTTTCCTTGCTTTTCTTTCAATTTCCTGCCCTTTTCTGGCAAGCTCATACAGCTTTTTTCCATTGACCTTTACTGCTGAATACATAGGAGGAATCTGCATATAATCGCCCTTAAAGGAATAAACTGCCTGTTCAATTTTTTCCTCATTAAAATCAACACTCTGCCTTGCTGTTACCTCTCCGGAAGAATCCTGAGTTGTTGTCTCAACACCGAGCGTAATTTCCGCCTCATAGGTTTTTCCTGTGTTCATTATGTAGTCAGCAAGCTTTGTTGCTTTGCCAACACAGATTGGTAGCACTCCCTCAGCGTCCGGGTCAAGGGTTCCCGTATGACCAACTTTTTTTTGATTTATAGTTCGTCTTACAACAGCAACCACATCATGAGATGTAAATCCCTTTTCTTTATAAATATTAAGTATGCCGTCCATAGCTCCTCTATTTACATAAAATTTATTATGTTAACTGTTTTGATATCTCGACAATTATTTTATCAAGTATTTCTTTTTTGCTGCCTTCTACAGTACATCCTGCGGCTTTGGCATGGCCGCCTCCGCCAAAACTCTGCGCGACAGCAGATACGTCGACATCATCTTCACTTCTCATGCTTACCTTAAAAACACCAGTGGATTTTTCATATACAAACACCGCTGCTTTACAGCCGGAAATACCCTTTAAATAATTTATTATCTCAGAAAGCCCGTCACTTTCAGTTCCGCAGGATTTTATTTCTTCCTGCGACATTGAAGAGTATACTATTTCCCCTCCAGCAAGCTTTTCCATGTTCAATATGGCCCTGCCCAGAGCCTTGGCTTCCTCAAACTTACGTGTATTAAATATAGTATTATAAATTTTGCTGAAATCAAATTTATATTTAATAAGCTCTGAGGCAGCCGCAAGCGTTATTGAGCTGGTAGATGTATGCCTGAAACCTCCGGTATCAAATACAATGCCTGAGTAGATACAGCCGGCTATATAATCAGCATTATTTAAAGAGCTGAGCATATCACCAACTATTTTGTATATTATCTCACATGTAGAAGAAGCTTCTGTATCCACATAGTTTAAATCTCCAAAATAGGTATTGCTCTTATGGTGGTCAATATTTATTCTTATTTTTGAGCCGGCAAAGGCTTCTTTAAACCCGCCGAGCCTTTCCATATCGCCACAGTCAACAGCTATATAAATTTCCGGCTTAAATTCACCCATCTCATTTTCGACAATACCGTTAACCGGTATTACATTAAATACATCAGCGTATTTTTCCAGAAAAACCTTGGCGTATCCGCCCCTGCCATTTACAGCCATGGCAAGAGCGCACGCCGCACCTATTGCGTCACCGTCCGGGCTTGTATGAGCAGACACCGCAATACTTCTGCCTGAAAATATAATTTCTTTTATTTCTTTTAATGCTACATTACTCATTTTCAGACCCACTGCCTTCTCCGGATACCTCTTTTATAAGCTTATCCATTCGTATTGCATATTCCACTGAATCGTCAAGCTTAAAAACAAGCTCAGGGGTATTTCTGAGGTTTACCCTGTCTGCAAGAAGGTGCCTGATAAATCCGGAAGCATTTTTCAGGCCCTTCATTACACTATCCTTATCTTCATCGTTTCCTAGCACTGAGACAAATACCTTGCAGTATTTTAAATCCGATGTAGTCTCAACCTTTAAAACACTGGTCATGCTTTTAATCCTCGGGTCCTTTACCTCTGTACGTATAATATTTGCAAGCTCCCTATGAAGCTCATCATTAACCCGAATCATTCTTGTGTTTGGTTTTCTCATAATATCACCTTATCTCGGAACTTCTTCCATAATAAAGGCTTCAAGCGTATCGCCCATTTTAATATCGTTGAATTTTTTGATAACGATACCGCACTCATAGCCTGTATTTACCTCTTTTACATCATCCTTAAAACGCTTAAGGCTTTCCATTTCTCCCTCAAAAACCACTATACCGTCGCGTATAACCCTGATTTTTGAATTTCTTATAAACTTGCCGTCAAGAATATAGCTTCCGCAAATTGTGCCGACTCCCGAAGCCTTATATATCTGCCTGATTTCAGCATGGCCGGTAACCTTTTCCTGATATACAGGGTCAAGCATACCCTTCATGGCAGCTGTTATATCCTCTATAGCGTTATATATTACTCTGTAAAGCCTTATATCAACCTTTTCGTTGTCCGCAAATATTTTTGCAGCCGGCTCAGGACGAACATTAAATCCTATTATAATGGCGTTTGACGCACTGGCAAGCATAATATCCGACTCTGTTATTGTTCCAACGCCGCCGTGAATTATACGCACCCTTACCTCATCATTTGAAAGCTTTTCAAGGCTCTGCCTTACGGCCTCAACCGAGCCCTGCACATCGGCCTTAACAACAATATTAAGCTCTTTTACATTTCCGGACTGAATCTGGCTGAAAAGGTCGTCAAGCGAAACCTTGTTAGGTGTGTTTTTAATAAGTTCTGTTCTGTTTTTGGCTACAACGCTTTCTGCCACCTGCCTTGCCTGTTTTTCGTTTTCTGCCGCATAGAAGCTGTCTCCGGCGCAAGGTACCTCCGAAAGCCCCAAAATCTCAACAGGTGTAGAAGGTCCGGCTTTTTTAACTCTTCTTCCCTTATCGTCCATCATAGCCCTTATTTTGCCAAAAGCGCTGCCAGCTACAATAGGGTCACCTACATTTAAAGTACCGTCCTGTACAAGTACTGTTGCAACAGGTCCGCGGCCCTTATCAAGCTGAGCCTCAATAATTGTACCTCTGGCCTTTTTGTCTGGATTTGCCTTAAGCTCCTTCATCTCAGCCACAAGTATAATCATCTCAAGGAGCGTATCTATGCCTGTTTTCTTTATGGCAGATACCGGTACGCATATTGTTTCTCCGCCCCAGTCCTCAGCCATAATTCCGTACTCAACAAGCTCCTGCTTAACCCTGTCAGGGTTTGCTCCCGGTTTATCCATCTTGTTTATAGCCACTATTATCTCCACACCTGCTGCTTTGGCATGATTGATAGCTTCAACAGTCTGTGGCATAACACCGTCATCAGCTGCTACAACAAGGACAGCGACATCTGTTACCTGAGCTCCCCTCATACGCATAGCTGTAAAAGCCTCATGTCCTGGTGTATCCAGGAACGTAATAGGCTTTCCATTTATCTGAACTGTGTAAGCTCCTATATGCTGTGTTATTCCTCCAGCCTCTCCCTTTGTAACATCACTGTGTCGTATTGAGTCAAGCAGGGAGGTCTTTCCATGGTCAACATGGCCCATAACTACAACAACTGGAGGGCGTTCCTTAAGTTTTGTTTCATCTACCTCTTCTTCCTCAGAAAATACCTGCTCAAATATGTCCTTTTCCTCTTCCAGCTCAAGTATCACATTATGCTTTTCAGCTATTGATGAAGCCGAGTCAAAGTCCAGCGTGGTATTAGGAGTCATTACCTTTCCCTCAAGGAAAAGAGCTTTTACAATATCAGATGTCTTTTTACCTAAAACCTCTGACAATTCAGCAAGAGTCAATTCAGCAGGAATTTTTCTGATTTTAAGCTCTTCCTCCTCCTGAACCTGTACAGGAACTGGTTTCACTTCCTGCTGTTTTTGTCTTTGCTGGTTGTTTTTTCCATTATTTTTGTTTCTCTGGTTCTGCTGGCTGTTGTTTCTGTTTCTGTTCTGCCCGTTATTGTTATTGTTGTTATTTTGCCTCTGACCGCCATTTGGCCCATTATTAGGCCTCTGACCACCGCCACTTGGCCTTTGTCCATTGGTCTGATTATTATTCTGCCTTTGACCATTATTCTGGCTGTTATTTGGCCTTTGTCCATTATTCTGGCTATTATTTGGCCTTTGATTATTATTAGGCCTCTGTCCGCTCTGGCCGCTGTTTGGCTTTTGACTGCTGTTTTGTCCGTGAGGCATATTTTTCTGCTCTCTGTTAGTATTGTTTACGGCTGTCCTGTTTAATCTTTCAGGCTGTCTCTTATCTGAGTTATTGCTGTCTGATACCTTATGCTGTGTCCTGTTTTCAGTCTTCACATTGTTTTTAGATGCCGGCTGTGAAGGCGCAGATGTTTTTCTTGTCTCACTTGAGTTTCTTGATGTACCGGAATTATTAGTCCTCTGCGGCTCTTTTGCTGTTTTTTCGTCAGAAGCCGCCTGCCTGCCCGATAAAATAGCAGCTTTCAATTTATCCGCGAAATCAGCGTCAACTCCACTTAAATTTGTTACTGTTACACCAAACTCACTGGCCTTTTCTATTACTGTTTTATTGCTTACATTTAATTCCTTTGACAATTCATATATTCTTACTTTTGACAAAGGCTCCACCTCCTGTATATGCACGTCAGACACGCTCTGAAGCCATCAGCTTTTTCAGCTGCTGCGCAAACCCCTCGTCGGTTATTGCAACAGACGAACGCATGTCTTTTCCTATAATCCTGCCTATTTCCTTTTTGGTTCCCGTACCGATGATATCAACCTTATAAAAAGAAGCCATGTTACTGAATTTCTTTTTAGTATTCTCAGATGCATCGTCAGCTATTATTAAAAGCTTGGCCTTACCGCTTTTTACAGCATTTTCACATGACAGCTCACCGGAAATAAGCTTTCCGGCTCTTTGGCATAATCCAAGCATAGAAAAAAATTTATTTACTGTCTGCCCCATCAGTAAGCTCCTCTCTAAGCTTATCATAAACCTCTTTAGGCACTGAAGTTTTAAAGCTTCTTTCAAGGCCTTTAGATTTTCTGGCTTTTTCAAGGCATTCCAAATCTGGACATATATATGCTCCACGCCCAGGTTTTTTTCCGGTAAAATCAATGCTGAATTCACCGTTTTCACTTTTAACAATCCGCACCAAAGTACGTTTGTCTTTCATTTCCTGGCATCCGGTGCATTTTCTAAGAGGAATAGTTTTCTGCTTCATAAAATTTCCTCCTTTAAAACTTATTCTTCATTCGGCAATTCTTCTTTTTCTTCCGGCATTGTGTCGGCTGTTTCATCAGTCAAATTTTCTGTTTCTTCCTCAATATCTTCAATAAAACCTTCTGACAATGGTTCTTCAGCTGCTTCATCATCAAGGAATCCTGTTTCTTCTGCCTGAGTTTCGCTTTTAATGTCTATTCTCCAACCGGTAAGTTTAGCGGAAAGTCTGGCGTTCTGGCCTTCCCTGCCAATCGCCAGTGAAAGCTGATGGTCAGGAACAACTATTTTGGCACTCTGTTCGGCTTCATTTACCTTAACAGCCACAACTTTTGAAGGGCTGAGAGCAGAAGCAATAAATACCTGCGGGTCATCATTCCAGTCAATAATATCTATCTTTTCACCGTTAAGCTCACTTACTATTATGTTTACCCTACAGCCGTTTTGGCCTACACACGCTCCAACTGCGTCAACATTAGGGTCTTTTGAATACACTGCTATTTTTGTCCTTGAGCCTGCCTCACGTGCAATACTCTTTATTTCCACTATTCCATCATGGACTTCCGGAACTTCCTGCTCAAAAAGCCGCTTTACAAGCTCAGGGTGTGTTCTTGATACATAAATCTGAGGCCCCTTAGTTGTCTGCTTTACCTCAAGCACATAAACCTTTATCCTGTCTGAGAAATTATATTCCTCTCCGGCAATCTGCTCATTCGGCAGAAGTATAGCGTCAATTTTTCCAAGCTGTACAATTACGTTCTTTTTCTCATGCCTCTGTACAATACCGGTTATTATATCCTTTTCCTTGGTAATATACTGATTGTAAAGTATTTCCCTTTCAGCTTCCCTGAATTTTTGAACTACGACCTGTTTGGCTGTCTGTGCTGAAATCCTGCCGAAGTTTCTTGGTGTAATTACCTCATTGTAGGTATCCCCTATATGGTAATTAGGCCCAAGTATTCTTGCCTCCATTATTGAAATCTGGGTTAACGGGTCCTCTACAGTTTCAACAATTTCTTTTTGAGCGTATACTGCAACCTCGCCTGTTTCACGATTAATTTCGACCTTTACGTTTTGCGAAGAGCCAAAATTCTTTTTACAGGCCGAAACAAGCGATGCCTCTATAGCGTCAAAAATCACTTCCTTATCAATTCCCTTTTCTTTTTCGATAATGTTAAGAGCCTCAATAAATTCAGCTTTGTCAACTTTATCCATTTTTAAACCCCCTTAAAAAATTACAGCAAGACGAATGGACGCAACGCTCTTTCTCTCAAAGCTTATTTCATTATCATCCTCGTCAAAAATAACTATATTATTATCTATAAGGCCCTTAAGCCGGCCCTGAAATTCTTTTGAACCGTTAAAAGGTTTATAAAGCTTTATATCTACTACTTCACCGGAAAATTTTTCAAAATCCGAATCCTTCTTAAGCGGCCTGTCAAGTCCCGGGGAGCTTACCTCAAATATATATGCCTGCTCAATGATGTCATTTTCATCCAGAATTTTCTCAGCGGCCCTGCTGAAGCTTTCGCAGTCATCAATAGTAATTCCGCCTTCTTTATCAAGATATACTCTAAGATAATAATTCTGCCCTTCCTTAACAAATTCAATGTCGGCAATCTCAAACCCCATTGTATCAGCTGTAGAGCTTAACATGGATTCCGCTTTTTTTGCCGTGTTCAATGTATTAGCCATAAAACCACCTCTTAACTTCAGTCAAAAAAGTAAACAAAAGAGTGGGCAAATCCACCCACTCTTAACACAAATTGCTATTTCACCTACAACATTATAACATTAAATATGTGATGTTGCAATACCAAATTTTTATCTGTAGATTATTTCATTCCTCTTAGGACCGTTTGATACTATAGTAATTGGGTATCCAAGCTGCCTTTCTATAAACTCAATGTAGTTTCTTGCGTTCTCAGGGAGGTCCTCATACTTTGTTATGCCCCTTATATCGCTTTTCCAGCCCGGAAGAACCTCATATACAGGCTTTGCCTTTTCAAGAAGCGGCGTAACAGGAAACTCCCTAGTTACTTTACCGTCAATATCATATCCGACACATACAGGAATTTTATCAAGATAGCTTAAAACGTCAACAACTGTAAAAGCAATGTCAGTTGTGCCCTGAAGCATGCAGCCGTATCTTGCAGCCACACAGTCAAACCAGCCCATTCTTCTTGGTCGACCTGTAACAACGCCAAACTCTCCGGCGTCACCGCCCCTTACTCTGAGCTCCTGAGCTTCATCACCGAATATTTCGCTGACAAAAGCTCCGCCGCCCACAGCGCTTGAGTAAGCCTTTACTACTGTATATACTTTTTCTATACTGTGCGGAGGTATACCTGCGCCAATGGCTCCGAATCCGGCAAGTGTTGATGATGATGTTGTCATTGGATAAATGCCGTGGTCAGGGTCCTTAAGCGCTCCAAGCTGCCCCTCAAGGAGGATTTCTTTCCCATCGCTTATGGCTTTATTTAAATATTCAGCCGTATTGGTTATATAAGGCTCAACATACTTTTTGTACCCCAATACCTCGTCAAATATAGCCTGAGGATTTAAAGGCTCGTGGTGGTAGAGATGCTCAAGAAGCACATTCTTTATCTCGCAGGCTGCCTTTATTCTTTCCATAAGTATATCCTCATGGAAAAGGTCACAAATCTGAATGCCGAGTTTTGCGTATTTGTCAGAATAAAAAGGAGCTATTCCGCTTTTGGTCGAGCCAAACTGCTTATCGCTCAGTCTCGCTTCCTCGAGTGTATCAAAAAGTATGTGATACGGCATGAGAAGCTGTACCCTGTCTGAAATAAGGACCTTAGGCTCCTTAATTCCGCTTTCTTTAAGATAGTTAAGTTCTTTTATAAAATATGGCACATTAAAGGCAACGCCGTTACCGATTATATTAACAGTATTTTCGTTAAAAACACCGGAAGGCATTTGGTGAAGGGCATGTTTGCCATAATCATTTATTATGGTGTGTCCGGCATTGCTTCCGCCCTGAAAACGTATAACAATATCAGCTTTTTCAGCAAGCATATCCGTAATTTTACCTTTTCCCTCGTCACCCCAGCAGGAACCGACAATTGCTTTAACCATTCTGTATCACTCCTGTAAAATCAATTTATACAAATCCATGCGCCCAAACGGCACAGTATGTTCATCATTAACATACATATTGATTATATGCGATTTATAACTATAAGTAAAATAAATACTTTTTATACTTCTTATAATTATAAATTATATCATTTAGACTTCCAAAATTCTTGTGACATCACAAAGATGTATGTTAAAATAAAGTATTATAAATTATAGCAAAGAAGGAGTCTGCCAACATGTATTTTATTATCAGCGTTATATTTATCGCATTAGGAATATTCATTATTTCATACCCACGCCTTTTGGCAAAGCTTCAGAAGGCAGACAATCCAGATTTAGCTGTAAAGCCATCAAAAATATTTACTGCCATGATGACTGTTTCCGGAGTGGTTCTTATGTTTATAGGCATATTTTTTATCTGCATTGTTGTATCAGGCAAGCTTACGCTTCCACTGAATTAAGTAAATGAAACCCGAAATAAAAACTCAACCCCTCTGACATATTAAATCAGAGGGGTTATTTATATTTTTATACTCTTATTTCTTCGGCGTCACCGCTTAACAGTTCTTTATTCGCATCAAGCACAGGCTTAACTATATTATCTAAAAATTCCTCTGTCTGCTGAGGAGCGCGCCCCACAAAATTTTTAGCATCCATTATAGAATTAAGCTCGTCTATCGTAAGACCAAATGAAGGGTCAGCCGCTATCCTTTCAAGCAGGTCATTAGGTTTTCCTTCTGTTTTGACAACTTTTCCAGCGTCCATTGAATGAACACGTATTTTCTCGTGCAGCTCCTGACGGTTGCCGCCCTTTTTAACAGCATCCATCATTATATTTTCAGTAGCCATAAATGGAAGCTCATTGTTAAGGTGCTGCTCTATAACCTTAGGATATACAACAAGGCCGTCAACAACATTTCTGTAAAGACTGAGTATAGCGTCTGTAGCCAGAAACGCTTCCGGAACGCTTATTCTTTTGTTTGCCGAGTCATCAAGAGTCCTTTCAAACCACTGTGTAGAAGCCGTAACAGCAGGGTTTATAGCCGACGATATAACATATCTGGCAAGTGAACCCATTCTCTCGCTTCTCATAGGGTTTCGCTTATACGCCATTGCCGATGAACCTATCTGGCTTTTTTCAAATGGTTCCTCAACCTCTTTAAGGTGCTGCAAAAGCCGTATATCGTTGCTAAACTTATATGCACTCTGGGCAATCTGTGAAAGGAGACTTAAAATCTGGTAATCCAGCTTTCTCGGGTATGTCTGGCCGGATACCGCAAAACAGTCTTTAAATCCCATTTTCTCAGCAATCATGCCGTCTATCTTTCTGACCTTTTCATGGTCTCCATCAAAAAGCTCCAGAAAGCTTGCCTGTGTACCTGTTGTACCTTTTGAACCAAGAAGCTTTGCCTTTGAGAGCTGATAATCCACATCTTCAAGGTCCATAATAAGGTCCTGCAGCCAAAGCGATGCCCTTTTACCTACTGTTGTTGTCTGCGCAGGCTGAAAATGTGTAAACCCAAGCGTAGGCATGTCTTTATATTCGGCAGCAAATTTTGAAAGCTCATTAATAACGTTTACAAGTTCTTTTTTTATAAGCTTCAAAGCCTCTGTCATAATAATGATATCTGTGTTATCACCTACATAGCAGCTGGTCGCGCCAAGGTGGATAATAGGCATTGCAGATTTGGCCTGAGTTCCAAAAGCATAGACATGGCTCATTACATCATGGCGCACAATCTTTTCTCTTTCCTCAGCCACATCATAATTAATATCGTCCTGATATTTTTTCATTTCGGCAATCTGACCGTCAGTTATATTAAGCCCAAGCTCTTTTTCAGTTTCAGCCAAAGCTATCCAGAGCTTACGCCATGTTTTAAACTTATAATCAGGCGAAAAAAGATAGCTCATCTCTTTACTAGAGTATCGTGAATTTAGGGGGCTTTCGTATTTCGATTTCATTATCCTTTTCCTCCTCCTCATGTACTGGTGGCAGCTCAGTAGGATAGTTTCCTGTAAAGCATGCGTCACAATGTCCAAAGTCCGCCCCAAGCTTAAGGCTTTCCAGCTTATCTATGCCAAGATAACCAAGGCTGTCAACTCCAGCCACATCAGCTATCTCGTCTAAAGAATACCTGCACGCAATAAGCTTGTCTCTTGTAGGAACATCAGTACCATAATAGCATGGCCACATAAACGGCGGTGAGCTTACACGCATATGGACCTCTTTAGCCCCTGCGTTTCTCAAAATCTTAACCAGCCTTGCTACAGTTGTACCCCTTACAATTGAGTCGTCAACCATTATGATTCTTTTTCCCTCAACAGCGCTCCTAAGTGCATTGAGTTTTATTTTTACGCCGTCCTCACGTGCGGACTGTGTAGGGCTTATAAATGTTCTTCCTATATATCTGTTTTTGACAAGCCCTTTGCCATAAGGTATGCCGCTCTGTTCAGAATATCCAATAGCCGCGTCAATACCGCTGTCAGGCACACCTATTACAAGGTCAGCATCCACAGGGTGCTCAAGTGCAAGCTGCCTTCCGGCTTCCTTCCTTGACTCATAAACACTGATGCCTTCTATATAGCTGTCAGGTCTTGCAAAGTAAATCAGCTCAAATATACAAAGTGCGGTTTTCTTTTTTCCACAGTGGGTTTTTATTGAGTGCAGTCCTGTTTCGTCAATTACAACTATTTCTCCCGGTTCAACATCCCTCACAAATTCAGCACCAACAGAATCAAGAGCACAGCTTTCAGAGCTTAATATATATGAATTTCCGCGCTTGCCAATAACAAGCGGCCTGATGCCCCTTGGGTCACGGCAGCCAATAAGCTTTTTAGGACTCATTACAAGCAGAGCATAGCTGCCCTCAACAATATCCATCATCCTGCTTATAGCTTCCTCAATAGACGGATTTTTAACCCGCTCTCTGGCTATTACGTAGGCTATTACCTCTGTGTCGATTGTTGTCTGAAATATAAAGCCTTCGTTTTCAAATTTTTCCCTAAGCTGCAAAGCGTTTACAAGGTTTCCGTTATGGCTGATTGTAAGCGCTCCCTTAAGATACCTGGACACAAGCGGCTGTGAGTTCTGCCTTATACTTCCGCCGGCTGTAGAGTACCTTACATGCCCTACCGCTATTTTTCCGGTAAGGTTATCCAGTATATCAGAATTAAAAACATCAGGTACAAGGCCCATGTCCTTGTACTGTTTTACAACAGTATCATCAGTTACAGCTATTCCGCAGCTTTCCTGCCCTCTGTGCTGCAGTGAAAAAAGGCCGTAGTACACTACTCTGCCGCTGTCAAGGTCGTCATTGTTATATATGCCAAAAACACCGCATTCTTCCTTAAGTTCGTCGTTGTCACTGTATCCTGCTGTATCGGAAATGGTTTCTATTCTCTTATCAATCATTTTGTTATCCTTCTCCATACTTCCTGATATGCTTCCTCCACATTTCCCATATCCCTGCGGAAACGGTCCTTATCAAGCTTTTCGTTTGTCTCAGCATCCCAAAGCCTGCATGTATCCGGCGAAATTTCATCTGCCAG
This sequence comes from Lachnospiraceae bacterium NSJ-143, assembly GCA_022867625.1. Classification (GTDB taxonomy): domain Bacteria; phylum Bacillota; class Clostridia; order Lachnospirales; family Anaerotignaceae; genus Neoanaerotignum_A. Next base: position 489,300 of record JALIFM010000002.1, on the reverse strand, counting down.
TATAACCCTTCCGTCGTAGCGGCCAAACTCAATTTTAAAGTCAATAAGCTTAATGCCCACGTTAAGGAAAAACTTCTTAAGCAGCTCGTTAACCTTAAGCGCCTGCTCAGAAATAGAGTCAAGCTCCTCACGTGTAGTAATGCCTATAGCCAAAGCCTGAAGCTCATTAATCATAGGGTCGCCAAGCTCATCGTTTTTGTATGAAAATTCAAGTATCGGATTTTTGAGCTGAGTACCCTCCTCAACTCCGAATTTTTTAGAAAAGCTTCCGGCAGCTACGTTCCTTATAATAACCTCAAGAGGGACAATAGAAACACGTTTAACCAGAGTTTCTCTGTCACTTAATTCCTCAACAAAATGTGTTTCAATACCGTTATCTGCAAGATATTTCAATATAATATTTGTCATTTTGTTGTTAATAACGCCTTTTCCCATAATCTGACCTTTTTTAAGACCATTAAAAGCAGTTGCGTCATCCTTATAGTCAACTATAAGCAAATTTTCGTCTTCAGTTTTAAATACTTTTTTTGCCTTTCCCTCATAAAGCATATCAAGCTTTTTCATAATGAACCTCCTGAAAACCAACTGGTTTATATTGTATGTACCGTCCGGGAAAGACAAACATTCCCGGCGTATATAATTTACTTATTTAATTAATTCCTCAAGTTTAGACACTGCCGGAACAAGCGGCGACATATCAGCCTCATAAACCATTCCCCTGTCGCAAAGTGATGCAGTGGCAGGATTAATAGGCATTTGACCAATAACATCAACACCGTATCCGTTCGCTATTATATCTATTTTGCTTTCCCCATACAAGTAGATTTTCTTTCCACAGTCAGGGCAAGCTACATAGCTCATGTTTTCAATCACGCCAAGTATTGGAACATTCATAAGCTTAGCCATATTTACAGCCTTTCCCACAATCATGCTTACAAGTTCCTGAGGAGATGTAACTATCACTATTCCGTCTATTGGAAGAGACTGGAAAACAGTGAGCGGAACATCGCCTGTTCCAGGAGGCATATCAACAAACAGGTAATCCACATTTTCCCATATTACTTCCGAATAAAACTGCTGTACAACTCCCGCTATTACCGGCCCCCTCCAAACAACAGGGTCAGTATCGTTGTCCACCAGAAGGTTGACACTCATTACTTCAATCCCGTTAGGGCTTTCAACCGGAAGCATACCATACTGGTTTCCGCCAGCCTTTTTTGTTATTCCGAACATTTTAGGTATCGAAGGTCCTGTTATATCAGCGTCAAGAATACCTACATTATAGCCTTTGTTCTTCATCGAACAGGCAAGCATTGATGTGACAAGCGATTTGCCAACCCCGCCCTTTCCACTGACAACGCCTATTATCTTTTTTATATTACTTAATTTATTAGGTTCAATAATAAAACTTTCAGGCGTTCTCTCACTACAGTTTTCAGAACAGTTAGAACAATCATGTGAGCAGCTTTCGCTCATTTTAATCAGCTCCATTCCTATTTTCTATCTTTAAATTATAAGCATATCATTATACAAATGTCAATAAAAGCATTAATAAATAAAATTATGTCTTATTTTTAATATTCGCTTATAGTAATATATATTGCCAGCTTTTTATGAAAATATTTTTGGAAATATTTAAGGCCCTCCTTTATTATTATTTAAAGAAGAGCCTTAAATTCTATAAATTTATCGTGCTATGTTTCTTACTCCTAAATATGGCTCTGGACTTACAGCCTTTCCATTTACACGTACCTCAAAATGGCAGTGGTTACCGGTAGAATAGCCGGTTGACCCGCATTTTGCCACAGACTGACCTCTTGTCACAGTCTGCCCTTTGCTGACAACAAGACTGGAGTTGTGGCCATACAATGTAACCAGTCCGCCGCCGTGGTCTATCATTATTGTATTGCCGTATCCGCTCATCCAGCCAGAATATATTACTTTTCCAGCCTCTGCCGCCACAATATTTGAACCGTATGCCGCAGGTATATCATAGCCTGTATGGAACTCATAGCCCCTTCCAACAGGGCTGTTGCGCCCTACAAATCCGCTGCTTAAGCTAGATGATGATGCTGACTTTGACGGAACAGGCCAATTCAGCTTACCGCCTGTATATACATAGCCCGAAGATGAAGATGATGATGTTGCCGACCTTATAAGGGCCTCAACCTCCTGACTTGCTTTTTCATCATTAGCTATAATTTGCTTATACTTTTCCTCATCCTGTTTATATGCCTGAAGCTTAACCTTCTTATCGTCAAGCGCTTTGTTCAGCTCCTGCTGTTTAGCTTCATTTTCCTTTACCAGCTCCTCTACTTCCTCTTTTTCTTTGGCTATTTCATCGGTCTTATCCTTGATAAGCTGTTCAATTTCTTTCAGATTTGTAAGAATCTTATCATCATATTCCATTATATCTTCTACATACTGCATTCTTGTAAGCATGTCAGATATGCTTTTAGACTCAAATATAACATCAAGGTAGCCGGAATCGCCCTTTTCATACAAAAATTTAATTCTCTTTCCAAATACATTAAACTGTTGTTCCCTTTTTTTGGTAGCTTCATCAAGCTCCGCCTGAGATTCTTCCAGTCTGGCAGATACTTCTTCAAGGTCCTCTTTTGACCTGTTGTATTCCTCGCTGGCAGCAGCAACTACTTTGTCAAGAGCATCAATTTCCTGCTGGACAGTAACCTGCTGGTTTTTTATATTGTCAAGGGCAGCTTTTGCCTCTTTTGTTTTCTTAGCAAGAGCATCTCTCTCGTTTTTTAATTGCTGCAATGTCTTGGCGGCTTCTGCCACGTAGGGGTTAAAAACCGCTGTAGTGATGCATAAGGCACAGCAAACAGCTAAAAATTTCCTGATATGCATAACATATTTCTTCATAAAATACCTCACCAAACAATTTATTTTAGGCTGTCAAAAGCATTTCAATAAACAGCTTAAAGCAGACAGCTGGTTATTACCGCCGTCTGCTTATTGTTTTAAATCATCTTAACACGCGTCTTGCTGTTACATATGTACTTGCACTGTAGTCATCGTATAATGATGAAATAGTAACGCTGTAGGCTTTGCCGGATGAGGCGTGTATGTACTCCCCTCCACTTATATAAATACCTACATGCGATATACCTCCATCATTTACTCCGTCAGTATCAAAGAAAACTAAATCACCAGCAACAAGCTCAGACTGTGAAACAGGCACTCCATTTGACACCATTGAAGCTGAACTGCGGTTTAAACCTATTCCAAAGTTTTTATAAACTGCATATACAAACCCCGAACAATCAACTCCCGATGTAAGGTTTGTGCCTCCCCATACATATGGGGTACCGATAAACTGTTTTGCATAATCAACAACAGCTTGTCCCTTTGACGAGCCGGCTGAACCTCTTGAAGGTTTTTCACCGTCTCTTATTGATACATATTCGGCACTTACATAACCTGTTACAGTTCCATTGCTTATCTTGACCCATTCACTTCCTATAGCAACAACATCTACATAATCGCCATATACAAGAGTCGCCAAAACATCAAAATTAGTACCTGCACCACTTCTGATTCTCAAACCCCCCGAAGCAGTTACAGCCGCGTATTTATTTGAAACCTCGGCAAAACCTTTATCTTCATCAACAGGTGAAGATGTCAGAGAAGATACTGCGGCAGCTGTCACAGTATTATCAGAAGACTTATCTTCCTCCTGCGGCTTGCCTGCAACTCCAACCTTGTCTAAAATATCACCAGCGATATACTCTTTGCTGACAAAAGCAGTTTCACCATTTGTTCTTACTATTTTATACCAGTCATCATTACTTCCTATAACCTTAACCGTATCTCCGCTGTTTACAGTTGCGACAACCTCAGAATCTGTAGATGCATCACTTCTTACGTTTACTTTATCTGCACCAACTTTTCCTTCAGCCTGAGACACGCTTATATAATCTGAAAAGACATACGCCTCCTGGTTGTTATAATCAATCTTGTACCAGTTGCCTTCACCAGAAAGTATATTAATCTCATCACCCTCAAACAGCAGGCCCAATTTTTCAGACTCCGTATCAGCCGTCTGTCTGACATTTATTTGATTTGTGCTAACAATACCTGTGCCATTTGCTAAGGCTGTTATACTGCATCCAACAGCTATTAATGTACCTATGACAGCTGCCGAAGGCACTATTCTTTTCAGTTTCATGAATATCCCCCAATCAAATGTTACATTTTTGTTACAAGAATAGTATAAAAAACTATCCTGTAAAAGTCAATAGATTTTTGTAAAATGAGGGCCTAATTGACATTATTTAGCATAAATGCACAATTTTACACTTAAATAATATTCTCTGTTACATGAAAATTAAAAATTATTTACAATTCATTTGCAATACATGTTAACTAATTGTTACAGTCAAAAAACAAATGAAACAAATGTTAAATTTTTATGAGGCTAATTTAAGCAGTTATTACGGCATGGTGCTTTAGCACCTGCCGAATTTGAAAAAGCAGATACCTCCCAAAACAAAAAATAATCCTCAAATTTAAGGCCGCTAAGCCAAATCCATAAGCATTGTAACCTGCTATATACAGCTTACTTTTCAGCCTTGCTGACCTCAGCATAAACTTCACAGAGAGGAACGCTGAATTTTTCTGCAATCTTTCTGGCCGAATCAAATTCAGGATACAGCCGCCGGCCCTTTCTGGTATATACACATTTAACCTTAACAGGCCCATATGCAGTTTCTACTTCTTTAATCTCTCTGCCAAGACATGTTCTGTTCTCACTCCTTGCGCGTATACCAATAGCGGTGGTCTCCTCAAAAATTATGTCCTCCATAATTTCTTTCAAATCATCGCCGCAGATTACCGTAAGCTTATATGCCGGCCGGTTTTTTTTCATATAGATAGATGAATAAAAAACATCTTTCGCACCGGCATTAAACAGTCTTTCTGAAACATATCCAAGCATTTCTCCTGTTGAGTCATCAATATTTGTTTCAAGAATTGTAATACTGTCAGTATATCTTTCAGGCATAATTTAATCCTCTGTTTCACCAATCATAACACGAAGTATATTAGGTATGGAAAAATCCTTTTTACCTGCGCCATATCCTGTCTTTTTAATATTCATAGGAGGACACATGCCAAAGCTTTCCGAAAGCTCAGCAATTATGGCCGCTCCGGTAGGTGTTACCATCTCACTGTTTACATCAATCTGATGGTAAACTACATTAGATGCGGCAAAAATCTCAGCAGTAGCAGGCGCTGGCACAGGCATATATCCGTGCTGACACTTAACAAAACCGTGTCCGTCATTTACTACTGATGAGTATATTTTGTCCGGCTTAATCATATCAATTAATATGGCAGTTCCAACAATATCAACGATTGAGTCAAGAGCGCCAACCTCATGAAAATGCACTTCATTTAAAGGTTTTGAATGTACTTTCGCCTCAGCTTCAGCTACACGCATAAATATCTTCTTAGCAAGATTTTTAGCGTTATTCGATATTGTGCTGTTATCAATTATAGCTGTTATATCGTCTATATTCCTGTGTACATGTGCATGATGGTGTTCATGGCTGTGGTGGCAGTGATGTCCGTCATGCTCATGGCAATGGTCTTCGTGATTATGTGTGTGCTCATGGTGATGCTCGTGTTCTTCGTGATGGTGATGTTCTTCATGTTCAAATTCTCCGTTAGTCAAAATAACATCCACATCCTGAGCGCCTATTCCGCTCTTTTCAGTCCTTGAAAGCTCAACCTTAAAGCCTTCAACATTAAGCTTTGCAAGCTCTGACAAAAAGGCCTCTTTGTCCACACCAAGGTCAATAAGCGCGGCAAGTGTCATATCGCCGCTGATACCTGAAAAACAATCAAAATATAATACTTTTTTCATTTTCTCCTAACCCCCAACTTATTTATACTATTTGCTGTATATCCCGCTCCAAAACCGTTATCAATGTTTACCACAACAACTCCATTAGCACAACTGTTAAGCATGCATAATAAAGAAGATAAACCGTTAAAATTTGCTCCGTATCCCACAGATGTAGGCACAGCAATAACAGGCTTGTCCGTAAGCCCTCCTATAACACTGGCCAAAGCTCCTTCCATACCGGCAACGGCAATAATAACATCCGCTTTTGTTATGATGTCAAGCCTTGATAAAATACGGTGAAGTCCTGCAACGCCAACATCATACAAGCGCTCAACATTATTTCCAAGATATTCACATGTAATAGCGGCTTCCTCAGCAACAGGTATATCACTTGTTCCACCTGTCGCCACAACAATGGTTCCGCCTGTTTTTTCAAGAGGCTCCCGTTCTATTTTTATTATGCGCGCGTCATCATAGTACACCGCATCGTCGTAAACCGCTTTAACAGCATCAAACTTCTGTCTGTCAGCTCTTGTGCCAAGTATGTTTTTCGTTCCAGCGTTCAGCATACTGCCTATAATTCCCACAATTTGCTGTGAAGTTTTTCCCGCACAGTAAATAACCTCAGGGCAGCCGTTTCGCATTTCCCTTTGGTGGTCTACAACCGCATATCCAATATCCTCAACAGGCGCAATTTTGAGCTTGCGCTCAGCCTCATCTAAAGAAATAATTCCTTCTTTATATTCGTCAAGTAATTTTCTAATGTCCAACCTGAGCACCTCAATCCATACTTCCGCTGCGGAAGCCTTCTAAGTCAAGAGTTATATATTTGAATCCTAAATTTTTTATCAGAGAAACAATGGATTTATCACTAATAAAGTCGCAGAAATACTCCCGCGGCATTTCTATTCTGGCTATATCCCCATGCACACGTACCCTGCCTGAAGGTATGCCCATATCCGCAATAAGCTCTTCTGCCTTTTCCACCATGTCGAACGCTTTTTCTGTAAGGACAGTATTATAAGGAAACCTTGTTGCCAAACAGGAGTTGGAGGACTTATTCCATGTTTCCAAACCAATTCCTTCCGCTGCCTGTCTTATTTCCGCTTTTGTAAAACCCGCTTCAAACAGTGGGCTTACTATACCCATTTCCTCAGCCGCCTTGGCCCCCGGACGAAAATGTTTCGCATCGTCCGCGTTTTTGCCATCGGCAACCAGACTAAAGCCCTCAGCCTCAGCCCTCTTAAATATTGCTGACATGATATTCTTTTTACAATAATAGCACCTGTCTTTAGTGTTGTTTCTAAAATCCTGCTCACTGAAAACATCTACTGTTTCAACAAAGGTTCTGACCCCCGTATGTGTAGCTAAACGAAGGGCGTCCTTTATGTCTTTAGCGGCAGTATTCTTTCCCTCAGCTATGACTGCAATTACGTTGTTTCCTAATACTTTTGCAGCCATATTAAGCAGAAAGTCTGAGTCGGTGCCTCCTGAATACGCTACACATATTTTTCCGTAGCTCTCCAGGATATTTTCAAGTTTTAACAGTTTTTCGCTGATATCCATGTTTCCCTCCAGCTTTACCGTGAAATAATACTTTCAGGGTTTTCGATTTGAAAATACGTTTGAGGTACAGTCCCCTTAATAATTGTATCTATGAGCATTATTTTTCTTGTTGCAGTTACATCAGCGCTCTTTAAAGGGTTAACCAGCCTCATTTTTACTTCAACAGTAAGCCATACCTTATAATTTGTCTGGTTGATTCCCGCTGCCGAAAAAGATGTTTCATAGTCGACAGACGTATCATCCTTATATACCATTCTGAATTTAATATCAGGTCCGGTATTTGCCAATATATCAACGCCGGAAGCGGCGCCGAGAGGTATCGCTATTTCTTCCCTTCCGCGATTAGTAAAAATGGTATCCAGTTTACGGTCTATAACTGCACAGAGCTTATTAACCAGCACAGTATCGGCTGTTATGTAGTTTGTTGCATTTTCCTTATCGAAAAAGTCTGATGTCCTTATGTTAAGCTCCTCAAGGCTTTCTCTTACTGCTCTGTCTATTGAGTTATCCGCAAACGATTTTATCTCTAATCCGGACATTTCTATAAGTGTGGGCATAATATGCTTCTCAATGCCCGATAATATTATAGCAGATAAAAACATAAATATAAACAGAAGAAGGCAATTTTTGAAAATTTTTTTAATTTTTTTTTCTATAATGAGCATTTTTATCACCTTAATTTATTTTATGCAGCACAGCCTGTCATCTTTTATAAAAAAACTGCGTCAATTGAGTATTTAATAAATAATTATTAAACAGCAAACTGTCAAATCATTAATTTTTTTTATATTTTATCTGTTTTACTTTATAAAATTTGGCAAGTCTGATATAATCCTACTTTGAAAGGAGGCATACTATGAATTATTCTCAGGATGCCAGTCATAGGACAAGAAATTCTAAGAAACGAAAACGAAGGAAAAGGAAAGCCACAATCGGCGTAATTATTTTAAGGATATTTATTGTTCTTGCAGTTGTCGGGTGCTTTGCTGTAGGCGGAGCGTTTATAGGAGCATACACCGGGATTATAGAAAGCGCTCCCGCACTAAGCTCTATTGATGTCACCCCCGAATCCTACACATCTATTATATACGATGAAAATGGAAACGAGATTGACTCCCTTCACGGCGAGGAAAACAGGGAATATGTTAAGCTGTCACAAATCCCTCTCAACCTCCAGAACGCTGTAGTAGCCATAGAGGATGAAAGATTCTATGAGCACAATGGCATTGACATAAAAGGTATGTTCAGGGCCTTGTTTGTAAACATTAAAAACCGCGATATGACTCAGGGCGCAAGCACAATAACTCAGCAGCTGATGAAAAACGAAGTGCTTACCGCTGAAAAGAAACTGAGCCGTAAACTCCAGGAACAGTATCTGGCCGTAAGCTATGAAAAACAGCTTGCAAAAAAACTCGGCTCAAAAGAGAAAGCCAAAGACTATATACTTGAGCTTTATTTAAATACAATTTCATTAAACCATGGTCTTAATGGTGTTGAGGCGGCTTCAAAATTCTACTTTGGCAAGGACGTCAGCGAGCTTACTTTAGCACAGTGCGCATCAATTGCAGGCATAACAAAAAATCCATCGGCTTATTCTCCTTTAAGCCACCCGGATAATAACCGTGACAGAATGCTGACAGTTCTGAAAAAAATGCTCGACCTCGGTTACATAACCGAATCAGAGTATAAAGAAGCCTGTGCTGAGGATGTAGCCGGCTCCGTAATAGGAACCAATGATACAAATGACGGTACAGAATCCTACCACAGCTATTTTGTTGACACTGTAATAACCGAGCTTGCAAAGCAGCTTCAAAGCGAAAACAAGCTCTCTAAGCAGCAGGCATACAATATGATTTACAGCGGCGGACTTAAAATATATACTACTGTAAATACATCTATGCAGGATACTATGGAAAATTCGTTTGCTGACGATTCGCTTTTCCCACCAAAGGCAAGCTCTCTTACCGCCAGCTATACAATATCAATTATGGATAACGAAACTGAGGAGCAGCAGAATATTTTCCGCGAAAAAGTAGTATCAAGCAGAGAAGAAGCTGAGGCGTTCGCAAAATCAGTGAGGGACGAAGTGCTTAACGACAGCAAAACAATGATTCTTGACAGACTTACAATGGCAAAATCACTTCAGGCAGCTATGGTTATAATGGATTACCATAACGGTCAGGTGAAAGCAATTGTTGGCGGACGCGAAAAATCCGGAGACCTTGTATTTAACCGTGCTACTCAGGCTCTGCGCCAGCCGGGTTCATGCTTTAAAGTCCTTGCAGCCTACGCTCCGGCTATAGACCAGGGTCTTGTAATGCCTGGCACAGGCATTAGAGATGAATATTTTGAGTATAACGGGTGGGTTCCTAAAAACTGGTACAGCTCGGGCTACAGAGGCATGTGCACAGTAAGAGAAGGTATTCAGGACTCACTCAACATTCTTGCGGCAAAGGTTATAGTAATGGTTGGGGTTGATACCGCACTTGATTACCTTGAAAACTTTGGGTTCACAACCCTTGTTACTGAAACAAATGAAAACGGCTTAAGCGACAGAGGCCCTGCAATTTCACTTGGCGGAGTTACAAACGGAGTATCTGTGCTGGAGCTTACAGCGGCTTACAGCACAATAGCCAACAACGGCGAATATATAAAACCTGTATTCTACACAAAAGTTCTTGACCATGACGGAAATGTTATAATTGACAACTCATCACCAGAAACACACCGTGTTATTAAAGAAACGACAGCCTATCTCTTAACAGATATGATGAAGGATGTAATAACAAAAGGAACAGGCCGTCTTGCAAAATTCTCTAATATAAGTATGTCAGAAGCAGGAAAAACAGGAACAACCAGTGATGATAAAGACCTTGTATTTGTGGGATACACACCTTATTACTGTGCTGGTATATGGATGGGCTATGATAATCCTAAAAAGATAGAGTATGACAAGAGTTATCATCTGCTGCTTTGGAAAGATATAATGGAAAAGATTCATAACGGACTTTCTGACCCTGGTTTTTCAAAACCAAGCGGGATTACCACAAAGAGTATTTGTTCTGCTTCAGGCAAGTCACCTAACAAATACTGCTCTGAGGATTATTACGGAAACACTATCGCTTCTGATTTATGTGCTTCTGAATATGTTGACAACAATGGAGCCTGTGAGCTTCACAAGCAGTTTACTGTCTGCTCAGAAACAGGCAAGCTTCCAGGACCAAACTGCAAAACAATGTCTGTAGTTCTTGCGGTTGAGGAAAAAGACGGAAAGTACACTGTTGTCAATGCCCCTTCTGAAGCTCCGGAAGGAAAGGTTCTTATAAACTTAAATGAGACATGCACAGAGGAGCACGCTCCAGATATAAACGATATAATGAATGAGGGCGGCGGTATTATATCCGGTGGCGAAGGCAATAACTCAGGTTCATCACAGCAAACACCAAACGGCACTGCACCTAAGCCTCCAGTTACTGAACCTGTTGTGCCTCCTACAGATGAGCCTCAGTTTCCTGATAATAATGCAGGAAACGAGATTCCTCAGGAAAACCATGATAATGTTCAATCACCACCTGACAACAATGGAATGTCTATCCTTCCAGGCATAGATGACGAATAAAATACAGGACTCCGGATTAAATCCGGAGTCCTGTATTTTTGGATATAAAAAAAGAAGCTGTAAAATACAGCCCCTTTTTTTGCTTTAAAAGCTTATGCTAATGTAACATTAACAGCCTGCTGTCCGCGAGCTCCCTGTGTTACATCAAAATTTACATGCTGTCCCTCATCTAATGTCTTAAAGCCATCAGATACGATACCTGAGAAATGTACGAATACATCGTCACCATTTTCCATTGAAATAAATCCATAACCTTTTTCTGCGTTAAACCATTTTACTGTACCTTTGTTCATAAGAGTACCTCCTAATATTTTTTGTTTTAGACAAAAATAAAAAATCACATATTTTTATAAATCATCAGAATAAAATAATGACTTACAAAAATATGTGAATCAATAACTTTATATCTAAACTCTGTTATTTATAATACTACATATAACAATATAAGTCAAGAGTTTTTTTAAATAAAAAGCATCCCTTTAATAAAAATTTTAAGGGATGCTTTATTAACAGCTTATTAGTCATCATATTTTTTCTCAAGGTCCTTTGCCCTTTTCTTTTCATATTTGAGAAACAGAATCCTTATCATAGAAAAAGCTGCAACGTATGATATTAGGAAGCCTACTTTTTCTATGATATCATTGTAGGTCCAGCCCTGCTCACCTGTTTTAAAATATAAATACGCTATGCAGACAATTCCGCAAAACAGTGCAAGAAGTATATTCCTTAAGACTAAATTTCTTCCGTCCTTTTCCATATTTATCTCCAGTCCCATCTGGTGAGCCCTTATTGTCTGATAAACAGGGAAAAAAATCATAACAATAAATTCAAATACTACCTGATTAAAACTATAACCGAGTATCAATGTTTTAATCAGAAAAGATGCCACAGCGGCAAAGTAAATTATTAATGCTGCTTCATTCCTTATTTTATAGTACCCATGCTTAATTCTTTCATCCAACATATTCATTCCTCCCAAAATATTTCATCTAATGTCTTATTAAGAGCTTTACAAATTGCAATACACAGGTTAAGTGTAGGGTTGTATTTGCCGGCTTCAATCATGCCTATAGTCTGTCTTGTAACACCAATTTTCTGAGCCAGCTCCTCCTGAGACAAATCCAATGCGGCCCTTGCCGACTTAAGCTTAAGGTTCTTCAAGTCACCACCTCCTCTTACATTACATATTATACGATATATAATTCTTAATGTCAATTATATTTTGCATTTTAATATATTTTTTTTGCTTTCATTTATTCAAAGGCTATACTGCAAAAACTGTAAAAAAATAAGACAGACCGAAAATTTTCTCAGTCTGCCTTATTAGAATAACTTAATTATAACTTTTCAAGTTCTTCAGCAATAATTTTATTTACTGTTCCAGGGTCAGCTTTGCCTTTAAGCTGCTTCATGCACTGGCCAACAATAAAGCCTTTAACCTTAGCACTGCCGCCCTTGTACTCGGCAACAGCCTTAGGGTTCGCCTCTATAACAGTTTTAACTACAGCAAGAACAGCACTGTCGTCATTAACCATTTCAAGACCGTTTTCTTTGATATACTGCTCCGGCTCAATGTTTTCTGTAAACATCTTCTCAAATACTTCCTTGGCCGTTCCCCTGTTAATAACCTTATTTTTAAGTATAACAATAAGTCTGCCAAGGTTCTCTGGATTAAATTTAATATCCTCAAACTCCGTTCCAGTATCAGATGCCAGCCTGAGGACCTCTCCCATAATCCAGTTTGAAACCTCTTTAGCCTCGCCGCATACATTCAGAGCTTCCTCAAATATTTTAACAAGGTATTTTGAACCTGTAATAATATCAACATCGTATTCCGGAAGACCATACTCGGATAAATATCTTTCCTTCTTCTGCGAAGGCAGCTCCGGCAGAGATTTTCTTACATCATCAATCCATTCGTCACTTATTTCTATAGGCACAAGGTCAGGCTCAGGAAAATACCTGTAATCCTGAGCATTTTCCTTTGACCTCATTGCAAAGGATGCGCCCTTATTGTCATCCCATCTTCTTGTTTCCTGAATAACTCTTTTTCCGTCTTCAATAACCTCTATCTGGCGTTTCCTCTCACCTTCAATGGCTCTGGCAATAGCCTTAAATGAGTTTATATTCTTCATTTCTGTTCTTGTGCCAAGCTCCGTCTGGCCCACAGGGCGTACAGAAAGGTTAACATCAGCCCTAAGCGAACCCTGTTCCATCTTACAGTCAGAAACATCAATGTACTGCAAAATTGATTTGAGTTTTGTAAGATAAGCTATAACCTCATCGCCGCTTTCAAAATCCGGCTCAGAAACAATCTCAAGAAGCGGCACTCCGCACCTGTTGTAATCTACAAGCGTACAGTCATCCCAAGGGTCATGAATAAGCTTTCCGGCGTCCTCCTCCATATGGATTTCCTTAATCCTTATGGACTTTTTGACTCCGTTTACCTCAATATCAATATGTCCGTTCTGGCATATAGGCAGATATAGCTGTGAAACCTGATAAGCCTTTGGAAGGTCAGGATAAAAATAGTTTTTCCTGTCAAATTTATTATACTGGGTTATTGTGCAGTTTGTAGCAAGACCTGTCCTTATAGCGTATTCAACAACCTGCTTGTTTAAAACAGGGAGGGAACCAGGCATACCTGTGCAGACTTCACATACATGAGTGTTAGGCTCTCCGCCAAACTCAGTAGTGCATGAGCAGAAAATTTTAGTCTTGGTCGAAAGCTCACAGTGAACCTCAAGACCCATAGTTGTCAAAAATTCCATGCCTTATGCCTCCTTTCCTGTCTTAATAACTGGTTTTTTCAAATGGAAATCTGTTTCCTGCTGGAACGAATAAGCGACATTCATAAGTGTGTTTTCGCTGAAAGCCTTTCCGGTAATCTGAAGGCCAACCGGAAGCCCCTCCCTGTCGAATCCGCAAGGAACTACAATAGAAGGCAGTCCTGCAAGGTTTACAGAAACAGTGTATATATCCCCAAGATACATCTTGAGCGGGTCATTCAGATTTTCTCCTATTTTAAGCGCTGTAGTAGGCGCTGTAGGGCTGAGTATGGCATCATATTTATCAAAAGCCCTGTCAAAGGACTGCTTTATTAAGGCCTTAACCATGAGTGCCTTTTTATAATAAGCGTCATAATATCCACTTGAAAGCACAAATGCACCAATCATAATACGGCGCTTTACTTCCATTCCAAAACCTTCGCTTCTGGAATTATAATACAGGTCAGTAAGGTCCTCAAAGTTAGGTGATGAATATCCATATTTGACACCGTCATATCTTGAAAGGTTTGAGCTTGCCTCAGCGCAGGCTATAATATAATACGTTGGTATAGCATATTCAAGCTCAGGCATATTGAATTCCTCAACAACAGCGCCCATTGATTCAAGCTTTTTGGCCGCCTCAAGCACCCTTGCCTTCACATCAGTATCAAGTCCCTTTCCAAAATAGTCAAGAGGTATGCCTATTCTTTTGCCCTTCACATTATTTTCCAGATTGAACTTCAAAGACTCCTGATTAACAGAAGTACTGTCTTTTGAGTCATGTCCCGATATTGCCGACAGCACCTCTGCGACATCCTCTACAGTTTTACCAATAGGTCCTATCTGGTCAAGGGAAGATGCGTATGCCAAAAGCCCGTATCTTGATACAGTACCATAGGTAGGCTTAATGCCTGTAACCCCGCAGAACGAAGCCGGCTGCCTTATAGAACCACCAGTATCAGAACCAAGCGTAAAATAAGCCTGGTCAGTAGCAACCGCTACAGCTGAACCGCCTGAAGAACCTCCCGGAACCCTGTTTTCTCCCCAAGGGTTTATTGTAGGTCCATAAAATGATGTCTCTGTTGTGCTACCCATAGCAAACTCATCCATATTAAGCTTGCCAAGGAGTATTGCTCCTGCGTTTTCAAGTTTTTCTACAGCAGTTGAGTTATAAAACGGCCTGAACCCTGTAAGTATCTTTGAAGCGGCAGTTGTCAAAATCCCCTTTGTGCACATATTGTCTTTTACTGCCATTGGTACACCGGCTAAAGGTGATGTCAGAGTACCGTCATCTATACCCTTTTGAACCATATCAGCCTGTTTCATAGCTTCATCATGGCATACCGAAACAAACGCATTGTAACACCCGTCTGTTTTTTCTATATTTTCCAAAGCCGCTTTTGTAATTTCAGCAACACTTATTTCTTTATTTTTAATAAGTTTTCCAGCCTCGAGGGCAGTAAGCTTACTCAAGTCCATTGTCTGCTCCTCCTTTTACTCAAATGTCTTAGGCACCTTAAACGCCCCGTCTTTTTTATTAGGAGCGTTAAAAAGAATATCCTGCCTGTCCTTTGACGGCTCAACTATATCTTCCCTGAAAACATTTTTTACAGGGAAAGCATGGCTCATAGCCTCTATGCCAGTTGTGTCAAGCTGGTTTAAAATATCCATATAATCTATAATTTTATTCATTTCATTTTTGGCGTTTTCCCTCTCCTCGTCCTTCAGCCTCAGACGGGCAAGTTCTCCGATATAATCTATCATTTTATCGTCAATTACCATTATAAATAACAGCTCCTTTCTGTAGGCTGCAATTAAGGAACAAGCCTTGTCATATCCCTAGGGAACATGGATGTGTATCTGACATTAGGCTCGTTTATAAGCCTTGCGCAAAGTCTTTCAAGACCCATTCCTATACCGCCGTGAGGAGGCATACCGCTTTTATGAATCATAAGGTAGCTTTCAAAATCCTCAGGATTGAGATTCTTTGAAATCATCTTTTTAACCTGCTCCTCATAGTTATGAATCCTCTGTCCGCCTGTTGCAACCTCAAGGCCTCTGAAAAGCAAATCAAAGCTTAAAGTAAATTTAGAATCCTCAGGGTCATCCATAGCGTAAAAAGGCCTTTTTTTAACAGGATAGTGGGTAACAAAAACAAAATCACTGTTATATTTTTCTTTAAACAGCTTTGATATAAGCTGCTCCTCCTCTGGTTCAAGGTCATACGGGTCTTTTATTTTCCTGTTGTATTCAGCTGCAATCATTTCCTTTGCATCTTTAAACCTCACACACGGAATCTCGTCAACCTCCGGAAGCTCAGCATTCAGCACTTTAATTTCTCTGGCATATTCATTTTTAAGGGTTGAGAGCATACTCTTTATAACTCCTGTCTCAACCTCCATAATCTCTCTGAAATCCTTTATAAAGCCCATCTCAAAGTCAAGGCCCATATATTCGTTAAGGTGCCTTGTTGTATTATGCTTTTCAGCCCTGAATACAGGCGCAACCTCAAAAACTCTTTCAAACACGCCCACAAGTGTCTGCTTATAAAACTGTGGGCTCTGTGCAAGGTATGCTTTCTTTCCAAAATAGTCGAGCTTAAAAATATTCGCCCCTCCCTCAGCGCCGGAGGCAACTATTTTAGGCGTATGGATTTCTGTAAAGCCAAGGCTTTCCATATATGTTCTGAATCCCTTTACAACGCCCTCCTGCATTTTAAAAATTGCCCTTTTCTGATTGTTTCTCAAGTCAAGAGGACGCAGCTCTATATCTTTTTCCAAAGAAAGGCCAAGCTTTCTTTTAGACAAATTTATAGCTATCTCACCCGAAGGTCTTGTAATTACATTTATATCCCTGATGTGGATTTCAAAACCATTAGGCGACCGGTCATCATGCTTTATAGTCCCTGTAATTTCAACAGAACACTCCACACCGATATCAGCTAAATCAAAATTGCTTATTCCTTTCTCATAAACACATTGAACCAGTCCGTTCCTTTTTCTTAAAATAACAAACGCGAAGTCGCCCATAGGCTTTATCGAATAAATCATACCATGGGTTTTAATTTCTTCACCGTTATTTTTAGCGGAAAGGTCTGCTATTTCCATATCTTCAGACAATACTTTACCTGAAACTGTTTCCATCTGGTATCTCTCCCTTAAAAAAATTCTGAAAGATTGTAAATCAAGGTCCTGTATGCTCAGCAATCCGCTTTCAGCGGCACAGTACAAAAACCCTTATATTCCTGCGTTCAACCGCTGTTAAAAACACATACGTTAATAAACCACCTGATAAACCTATTTTATTACAATATCATAACTTAAATATAAAATCAACTTTATCAATAGCAAATATTTGAAAAATACATGTTTAATTTGCCTCAACTATCACAAAACTATCCAGCTCAAAATATAATATAATCAAAAACAAACTGGAGGCCGAATTTTATGAAGCCAATTGTACGGCTCAAAAATATAAGCTTGTCATACCACAGCGAACAGGGCGAAACACCTGCTGTTGAAAATGTTTCTTTTGACATATACGATGGAGAATTTTTAAGCATAGTAGGACCGTCAGGCTGCGGCAAGAGCACCCTGCTTTCAATTATATCAGGTCTGTCAAAGCCAACCTGCGGCACTGTGGAGATGATTGGAAACCACAAAAGCGCATACATGCTGCAAAAAGACCACCTTTTTGAATGGCGGAGCGTATTTTCTAACGCCTGCCTTGGTCTTGAGCTGCAGCAGAATTTAAACGATGAAAACAGGAATAAGGTACATGAGCTTCTTAAAAAATACGGCCTTGGAGAATTCGCCTTTAAACGGCCCTCAGAGCTCAGCGGAGGTATGCGTCAGAGAGCGGCATTAATACGTACTCTCGCTTCACAAGCGGACATACTTTTGCTGGATGAACCTTTTTCGGCCCTGGATTACCAGACAAGACTTCAGGTATCCGATGAAATCAGCAGAATAATAAGAGAAGAGAAAAAAACAGCCGTTCTTGTAACTCATGACATATCTGAGGCTATATCCCTCTCTGACCGTGTACTGGTATTTTCAAAACGCCCAGCCAAACTAAAAACAGAGTTCAATATTGATTTTTCCTCTAAGGGCAAAGCCGGCCTCAGCGCCCGTGAGGACCCTGAATTCAAGAATTATTTTAATAAAATATGGAAGGAGCTGGACAAATGACTAAACAGCCTTCTGACCAACAGTTAATCTATATCCAAAAGCTCAACCGCACCAAAAGAGCAGTTAAAGCTACAAGAACGCTTGTTTTAATCACATTTTTTCTCCTGTGGGAAGTGCTGGCCGATACTGGTGTTATAGATTCCTTTATATTCAGCCGTCCAAGCAGTATGTTCACATGCATGGTTAAAATGCTGATAGACGGCACACTTTTAAGGCATATATGGGTAACGCTTTTTGAAACCATAATAGGCTTTGTGCTCGGCACAGCGCTTGGTACGGCCGCCGCAGTTGTGCTCTGGTGGAACAGCTTTATAAATAAAGTCTGCGACCCTTATCTTGTTGTATTAAACAGCCTTCCCAAAACCGCTCTTGCGCCGATTATAATTGTATGGCTGGGAAACAATATGAAAGCTATAATAGCTGTAGCGCTTCTTACATCTGTTATAGTTACAATACTCAATGTCCTAAGCGGCTTTAACAATGCTGACTCCGATGACATACGCCTTGTTGAATCCTTTGGAGGAAGCAAAAAAGAAGTGCTGTTCAAGGTTGTATTCCCTACAGCAGTACCTGATATAATTAACGCTCTTAAGATAAATGTAGGCCTTTCATTTGTAGGCGTAATTGTAGGTGAATTTCTTACAGCAAAAGAGGGGCTTGGCTATCTTATTGTATATGGAAGCCAGATATTCAAACTTGACTGGGTAATGATGAGCGTTATACTGCTTGCGCTTCTTGCTGCGGCTATGTATAAGGTAATACAGATTTTTGAGAGCTTCCTTCTCAAAAAAACTGGTCTTTAATAAATATTTCTGAATATAAATTTGTACAGACACAAATATGGATTTGCTTCATAAAATAAAATTAAATAGAAGTTGGCCGGAGGCAGAAATGTTTTACAAAACTCTGATTTTAACCATGTTCCTTTCTTGTATGGCGTTTGGCACAGGAATATCAATGGATTCAGAAAGAATTAAGCATTTAACCGTTTTCCGGCTGCTTTTGTTTTGGGGCATTGTTATTTCCGCCAAAGCTGGAGAATTAATTGCTGTAAACATAATCGCACAGTACCCAGCTGAAATTATAAAATGCGCAGCGGCAGTTGTCACACTTTTTCTTGGTATCGGAACAATTATAAGAGGCCTGAGCAAAAAAGCCGCTGTGTTTGAAACAGCGTTTAATATGCAAAAAGTGTTTCCTGTATTTTATATAGCTTTAAATACGCTGCTGATAATATCCGCCTTCGCCGCATGTGGCATAGCAATAAAGCATGCGCCAATTATAACGGCTGTTTCTGAAATAATTTTTATAAGCCTTGGCATGGCAACAAGAAAAAATATAATAAATATTTACAGCTATAACTATAATACATGGTACTGTCTTTCCGGCTCTTTAACTATTTTTATGGTAATCCTTTATTTCATTTAACAATCAAAACAATCCCGTTTGCGCGGGTTAAATATAAAAAGACAGCCGCAGCTATACGGCTGTCTTTATTTTTACTTGGAAGGAAATACCGAACGGATTCTTCCAGCAAGCTCATTTATACTCATAGTCTGAAGGACAACCCTTCCCGGCCCTTTAAGCTTTGTAAGGAAAAGACCTTCTCCGCCAAAAAGTATATTGCCAACACCTTTGACAGTTTCCACCTCATAGCTTACTGTTGAATCAAACGCCACAACATTACCTGTATCTACCTTCAGTACCTCCCCAGTGGCAAGCTCCTTTACTATAGGGTCTCCGTCAACCTCAAGAAAGGCCATGCCCTTTCCAGTAAGCTTCTGAAGTATAAAACCCTCTCCGCCAAACATACCAGATGTGATTTTTTTGGAGAATACCGCTGAAAGCTCCACACTTTCCTCAGCGCACAAAAACGCGCCCTTCTGCATTATCATACCATTATGCTCATATACATTAACCGGCATTACAGCTCCAGGTGCTGAAGAAGCAAAAGCAACCTTTGCCTTGTCTCTATCAGCAGAATATGTCACCATAAAAAATGACTCTCCTGAAAACATCCTGCCAAGCCCCTTCATCAGCCCTCCTTTTGCGTTTGTTTCCATACGGATTCCGTCAGACTGCCATGACATTCCTCCGGACTGTGTATATACAGCCTCGCCCCTGTCAAGTGTAATTTCAACCGCAGGTATAATTTTTCCAACAAGCTCGTAATTCATTTTAGCCTCCTTAGCTGCTCAAGTTGTTTTTATGCTTTATAATTTCCTCCCTGATTCTGTCAACAACAGCACTGTACTTTATTGGCTTTAGGCCAGGGAACGCTTTGAGGAATCTCATTTCGCGTTTTTTAATAGGTATGCTTAAAAGCTTATTGAGGCTTTTTCCGTAAACAACAATTCCGTCCTTATATTTTTCCTCAATAAGTATTGCTTTCTGTGAAACGCCTTCCATGGTTTTTTCCAGCTTTTCGTTAAGTATATTGTGTATTTTCATAAGGCTTATGTTCAGGTTTCTCCAGCTCATGATTGTCATGGTAAAATCCGCTGCCATAGCAATAAAAATCAAAACAGCGACACGGTCTATAAATTTATTGTCAATAAAATCGAAAACTCTTTCTGCATATGGATTTACCAATGCAATTACTGTTCCGGCAAGGCCAAATACCAAAGCTCCATATAAGCATATACGCCCGTTTAAATTAAAAGGCAGGCTGCTGTAGTCCCACCAACGTGTATTAAAAAGCTTTTCCATAACAAAAGAGGTAACATATTCTATTATACACGACCCTACAGCGCAGGCAATGAATATAATAAAAATATTGGTACTGTTTGTCTCATCAAAAACAGCTGTACACAATACTGCGCCCACGCCGTAAATGGGGCAGTATGGTCCCGTTAGAAATCCCCTGTTTATGAATTTTTTTTCTGTAAAATATGAACAGAATATACTTTCATATATCCACCCAAAACAGCTGTAAAAAATAAAAAGTATAAAATATACGCTGATTTTCATGTTTTATCACCCGCTGCGCTGTCCTTTTTAATGGTTTGCTTAAAATTAAGAGTCTCCATAACAGAACATATCTTATCCGCAGCGGTGACAATCCAGCTTTCTGCATAGCGCGGCGGTACAGGAGTAAGCGGAAACATATGCTTTAATATAATATCTTTTTCTCTGTTATTAAGGTCAACCTCAGCCAGCGCGTTTTCCAGTGCTTTTCTTGGATGGGTAAAGCCATGAAGCATGTGCGTCTTTTCCGGTACATGCCAGTCATAGAGAAAATAGTCATGCAGGAGCGCTCCCCTTACAAGTGACCGGAAATCAGTTTTTATACTCATTTTTTCCGCAATCAGCAGGCTTGTATACGCAACATTAATGCTGTGCTCATATACACTTGTTTTTCCATGCTGTTTATACAGCTTTGTTTTATCAAACTGTGAGTTTTTGGATAAATTATATATTTCTTCCTCAAGCAGAAATTTATGGTTTATGTCATAATACATTTTCGCTTCCTCCGTTCTTATACAGAAGCCTTAGACTCCGTTTGGCTAATTAAAGCAGAAAATCCTATATATCTGTTATGTATAATTCCGCTTGCTGTTATTAAAAATTATAATTTCATTAATTTCATTTTTCAATAAAAAACAGAAATATTCAACAAAACTTAAAATTTAATAGTGAACAGGCTCTCTTTTAACCTCCTGCCATATTATATTATTAGCAAAATTTAAGGAGATGGTTAAAAATGAAAACCGCCGTTCTTTGGGCAGCTTATGGAACAGGATTTACGTTTCTTATGACAACTCTCGGTGCAGCACTTGTATTCTTTTTTAAAAAAACTGTGAACAATACGTTTGAAAGAGTATTCTTAGGCTTCGCCGCTGGAATTATGATAGCTGCCTCAGTATGGTCTTTGCTTCTCCCGGCTATTGAGCAGGCCGGCGAATACAATATACCGGCATGGGTACCGGCCGCTATAGGCTTAATTATAGGCGCTCTGTTCCTCTTTATAATGGATAAAATCGTATCACGGATATATGCCGTGTACTCAAACCCCAATGAAACAAACACAAGGCTTAAACGCACAACAATGCTTATAACAGCAATAACACTGCACAATATACCGGAAGGAATGGCTGTTGGTCTGGCTTTTGCCCTCGCCGCCGAAAGTTTTGGAGAGATTGCAGCATATTCTACGGCTCTGGCCCTTGCTATAGGAATAGGCATTCAGAATTTCCCTGAAGGCGCCGCCGTTTCTCTGCCATTAAATCAGGAAGGTTTTTCTGCCTTTAAATCATTCATACTGGGAATGCTCTCAGGCATAGTTGAGCCAATATTCGGTGTGCTCTGCGTACTTGCAGCGTCAAATATCAAGGTCTTAATGCCATGGCTTTTGTCCTTTGCCGCGGGCGCTATGATTTATGTTGTAGTTGAGGAGCTTGTTCCCGAAGCAAACGCAGATAAGGACTCACATCTTGGCACATTGGGAATTATAGCAGGTTTTCTTATTATGATGGTGCTTGACGTAGCGCTGGGATAATAAAAAAACGGGAGCTTACAAACCGGCTCCCGTTTTTTATGTTCAGATTTTTTACATATACTTTTAAACTATTGTGTATCTCCTTTTAAAAACATAAGCAAAAAGCAGACAGCCATAAGCATAGAGCTGATAAATATAGCCCTTTCTTTATACATTTCTACAGCAAAGTTTCCGCAAACAGCTCCCACAATAAATACTGCAATAACAGAATATATGAGCAGACTTTTAGCCTTCATCTGCTTATCACCCGTAAAAAAATAATTGCTGACCGCTTCAGTGGCTGTACGCAGATTACCAATACACATTGTTGTGGCAAAACCAGTACCGTTTATTTTTCTGAAGCTTTCTACCTGTATACCACAGGCAAATGAGACCAGACTGTTTGCAATAATATTCAAATTTTGCGGAATAAACATAACAGCAAACAAAATAAAAGCTTCTAAAAGTGTTGTAATTTGTCTCCAATGAATATTTCTGTTAAATTTATGCCTGTTTTTTACACATTCGGATATAAATATTCCTGCCGTAAACATCAGAACAGGAAAAAGATATCTTAAAGAGTCAGAAATATTTCCCTTTGATATATTAACCCCAAATAAGAGTATATTTCCTGTCTGAGCATTAGCAAATACCCCTCCGCGGCACATATATGTATACGCATCCATAAAACCGCCTGAAAACACAAGTATAAACCCCAAGGGTATTGATTCAGACATCTGTCCATTTATTTTCATATTACCAAACCTTTTATATTTTATAAACAACCTTTACTCTTAACCTTTTTATACGTAAACCTTACAAAAAGCACCATAAAAATACCCAGAACCGCACCTGAAGTGTCAATTAAAACATCCCTTAATTCGCATGAGCGGCCCGGAACAAAATACTGGTGCAGTTCATCTGTAGAGGCATATCCGGCGCAAATTAAAACAGAAAACTGAACAGCAGCCCTTATTCTTAGTGACTTATATGTTAAAAGAGCGGATATTACAAATACGGAAAGCAGTGTATATATAGAAAAATGGGCGGCTTTTCTGACATAGCCATTCATTGACTTAATAACTTCAATTTTCTCGCTTCCAGTCATGTTTTCAAAACCGTTTATAAACACTTTGGCAATTACTGCTGTTACAGAGTCGCTTATATTAGTGCTCTCAGCCGAAGCCTGAGAAGAAAAACAAAAAATCAATACCGCTGTCAAAACAGCGCCTGTCCATAACAATACCCTTAATATATTTTTTGAATGTGTTTCCGCCATTTAATTCTCCCTCTGTACATATAGTTTTATAATCAGCCATTTTTTCGGCAAGTCTAATTATATACTTATTTTCCTATTTACTCAACCAGATAAAAGTTTAATATTTATTACAATTTCAGGTAATCATTTCATTTCCCAGCTTTCTTTTTCTTATATTTTTGATATAATTTACTCAAAATATTTAAAGGGTGATATATATGGGCAATCTTTTTTCAATTGGCGAAATGGCAAAACTGTTTAATATAAACATAAGGACATTAAGGTACTATGATTCCATTGGGCTGCTGAAGCCTGAGTATGTCGACAAAAGCTCCAATTACAGATATTACGGTACAAAGCAGTTTGAAAAGCTTAATACAATAAAATACCTGAGAGCACTTGATATGCCGATTGAAAAAATAATAACTTTTTTTGAACACAAAGATGTTAATGTAATGCTGGATATGTTTGAGGAACAGCTCAAAAAGGTTCAGGAAAAGAAGCATGAGCTTGATTTGATAGAAAGAAAGATTAATAACCGTATTTTTCAGCTGCGAAGTGCTGTTTCAAGCCCATTGGAAAAGATAGAGACTAAAAAATATCCTGAAAGGCATATTGCTATATTAAAGAAAAGCATACAGTTAGGCGACGATTTGGAATACCCTATAAGAAAACTGGAGAGGATTCATAATCTGGACTCCTCTGTATTTCTTGGCAAAATAGGAGTATCTGTGGAAAAGGACAGTATTCTAAGTGAAAACTACGGCACGTTTTCTTCAGTATTTCTGTTTGCAGAAGATGAAGATAAATCTTGCCATAACATTGTAGCTCTGCCTGAATGCCAGTATGCCCAAATAAGATTTTGCGGTACACATACAGACTCACCTAAATACTACAAAAAATTGCTGGAATACTTAAAAATGATTAACGCGTATATATGCGGCGATGCTCTCGAAGTTACAATAATAGATTCAGGCATAACAAACAATGAATCCCAGTTTGTAACTGAAATACAAATGCCTTATAAAAAGTATTGACTCTCCATCTGATAGAGGCTTTAATCTGTAAAAAACACAGATAAAGGGGCTTTGGAATGACTGCTGGCAATAATCTCACAACTGAAAATATTTTAAAAACTGTCATCACATTTACCGTACCATTTCTTTTGGCCAATCTAATACAGGCTCTTTACGGTGCGGCTGATTTAATGGTAATAGGCTGGTACTGCAGTTCAGAAAGCGTTGCGGCCGTTTCAACTGGAACACAGGTTACTCAGATAATAACGAGCATTATTTCAGGCCTGACTCTTGGCGGTACTGTACTAATAGGAAAATATGTTGGCATGGAAAAAACTGATGATATAAAAGAAACCATATCCACAAACCTTACAGCATTTATAATCGCAGGTGCGGTTCTTTCAGTACTGCTATTTGTTTTTGCAGCGCCTATTTTAACTGCGCTTAAGACACCTGAAAGTTCCTTCGGTTTAGCCAAAGAATATGTTCGTGTCTGCTCCTGCGGTGTCATATTTATCTGCGGCTACAATGCCATAAGCGCGGTCCTTAGAGGATATGGTGATTCTAAAAGCCCTTTGATATTTGTGGCTGTTTCAGGCGTACTTAACTTTTTTGGAGATATTATTTTAGTTAAATACTTAAATCTGGGTGTAAGCGGAACAGCGCTTGCTACTATATTGTCTCAGGGCATAAGCATGTTTCTTGCTATGGCTTATTTAAATAAAAAAGACTTTGTATTCAGGTTCAGGTTAAAAAGCTTTTCAATACACAGGCAAAAGCTTAAGGAGCTTGCTTTTGTTGGTATTCCAATAACGCTTCAGGAATGTATGGTAAGGTTTTCTTTCCTGTATTTGACTTCAGTCACAAACAATCTTGGAGTCAATGCGGCAGCAGCGGTGGGCATAGCCAGCAAATATGATGTATTCGCTATGCTTCCGGCTACCTCTGTAGCAAACGCCCTTGCCGCTATTGTAGCCCAAAACTATGGCGCCGGCAAATATAAACGCATGAGCCGTGCGCTTTTTACCGGAATCCTGTTTGCGCTTCCGTTTTCGCTGATTTTCTTTTTCTGGGCTCAAATTTCATCAGAATCTATGATTGGTATATTTTCAAATGAAGATGGTATAATTCGTACTGGTATCCCTTTTTTTAGAACATGCAGTTTTGATTACATAGCTGTGTTATTTGTTTTCTGTCTTAATGGATATTTAAATGGCCGCTCCATGACAATATTTACAATGATTAGCTCTTGTTTTGGCGCAGCGGCGCTTAGGATTCCATTAATTTACCTCCTGTGCAGCAGAGTACCTGATAATCTTGGGGTAATAGGCATGGCTGCTCCTTCCGTATCAGCCATAATGGCTGTATATACGTTAATTTTTGTTGTTTTGCTAATCAGGCGTGATAATAAATATTGCACTCAAATGATAAAAAAACTGCCGCCGGTATAATCCAGCGGCAGTTTTTTATCAGCCAATTCCCTTAAAAATTATTCCAAGTATAAATACTATAACTGTCAGTGGTACATAAACATATTTGGCAAGAGGCCCAAACCATGATGGTATGCCTTTTGAGCGGCCTTCGTCTAATTCTTCTTTTATATTTTTGTACCCAAATATATAGTATATAGAAAAAGCTCCAAACACAGCCCCAAATGGAACAACAATTATAGTTATAAAATCCATCCAGTTTCCAACAGAGCTTTCAGCCTCAAGGAAAATACCAACACCAAAACAAATTACACTGCAAAGCAGCACAGCAAATTTCCTGCCAAAATTAAACTTGTGCTGAAGGCTTTCAATAACCGCCTCAAACATATTCATAAGTGAAGTTATACCGGCAAAACAAACAGAAAGGAAAAATATAGCCGAAAAAACACGTCCAGCAGGCATCTGCTTAAATATGTTAGGTATTGTTATAAACATAAGCGAAGGTCCTCTGTCCGGCTCTATTCCAAAAGCAAAAACCGCAGGCATTATTGCTAAAGCCGCCAACATTGCCGCTATAGTATCAAACAACGCTGTCCTCATGGAAGCCGCCAGTATGTCCTCCCCCTTATTAAGGTATGAACCATATACAATCATGCCGCTGCCTGTAATAGAAAGTGAAAAAAACGCCTGCCCCATAGCCATTATCCATGTATTGACATCTTTAAGCTGTTCCCACCTTGGCACAAAAAGGAATTTATATCCCTCTGACGCTCCGTCAAGAAACAGTACTCTTACAGCCAATACCGCAAACAATATAAAAAACACCGGCATCATAATTTTGTTAGCTTTTTCAATTTGCACAGCCGAACCTGTAATAAGCAGTAATGTTGTTATAGCGACAACAGCAAAATGCCATGGAAAACTCCCGAAATTTCCTGTAGCCTGTGAAAAATACGCCGCTGAATCTTCAGTCAGTATTGTCCCTGTAACTGAACCAAACAGAGAGCGCAATACCCAGCCTATAATAATTGAATAGCCAATAGCTATTCCAAGCGAGCCAAGAAGCGGTATCCACCCTATTTTCTGCCCTACAGCAGATTTACCCTTCCAGCACAAGTCATAAGAGCCAAGTGTCCCGGTTTTTGCCCGTCTTCCTATTGCAAACTCTGCCGACAAGCCTGTTATTCCAAACAGAACTATAAAAAGCAAATACGGCACTAAAAACGCGCTTCCTCCGTACTGCCCCAGCCTATATGGAAACATCCAGATATTTCCAAGCCCAACCGCAGAACCAACACATGCAAGAATGAATCCAAAAGAATTAGTGAAGCTTCCATTTTTATGATGCATTTTTTAATACCTGCGCTTTCTGTAATAATATATTGTAAACATTAAAATACGCAATCTTTTAAATCGACAAAGACTGCTGTTTATAGTCATATTTTTATATTATATAATGAAAAGGTAAAAAGCACAACTCAATACAGTTATAATTTATAAAATACAATGCAGTAATTAAACAAAAAACAGCATAATTAACATAAATAATATTATGTCAATTGCACCTTTGTTTCACCACTTTAATAATTTAAAAAGTTAATATTGTTTTACACAAATAGGTTTATGTGATAATCTAATATAATAAATAAAAATATTTGGTACAAGGGAGTTGGCGCTATGAAAAACCTTATGGAAAAATACAAAAGCGGTCAGAAAATTGTCGGGACACTCACCCATATGAAAAGTATGACAGCTGTAGAAGCTCTCGGCTATACTGGGGCTGATTTTGTTATGCTTGATATGGAACACTCACCAATAAGCACAAACGAAATATCCGGCTACCTTACTGCGGCAACAGCCGCCGGCATATCGGCACTTGTAAGAGTAAGCAGCTCAAACAAAGAGCATATACTGCATATGCTTGATGCCGGAGCAGCCGGAATTGTTGTTCCTTCTATCACAAATGTCGACCAGGTCAAAGAAATTATAAAGCACGCTAAATTTATGCCTGTAGGTGAAAGAGGCTACTGTATGACAAGAGACGGCGGCTGGGGGTTTGCCGAGCACAGCAGCCATGGCTTAGCCGAATATATGGGATTCAGCAACACAAGCACAATGCTTATACCTCAGTGTGAAACTGTGGGCTGTCTTGAGCACATTGAGGAAATTACAGCACTTAATGGCGTTGACGGTATATTAATCGGGCCATATGATTTATCTATAGATATGGGTATTCCGGGACAGTTTGACAATCCTGATTTAAAAAATGCTGTTTCACGTATACTTACTGCCTGCAAAAAAAATGGCAAAATGGCTATAAACTTTGCCGGAACAACTGACGCCGCTGTAAGTTCGCTTAATGACGGTTTTGATGCTGTTCTTTTTGGCATAGATATAATAATGTATATAAATAATTACATAAGCTCAATATCCAGTATAAAAAGCAGGATTAAACAGTAAATGTCAAAAAAATACCGGCAAGTATTTTGCCGGTATTTTTAATATTAATAGCTCTCTTTTATTATCTCAAAATAACTCCGAGAATATCTGCATGCAGAAACAACCCTAATACATGCCTTTTTTAAGCCTTTTTGCCTTTTGCGGATTATTATTACTTAACACACTTACAACTCCGCCAACCTTGTGTAATAAGTTACTGAAACTCATTAACTGTTAAATATCCAAATATATTGGCTATAATAGACAAAATAACAAGCTCAGGCAATTTCAAACCTGTTCCTTCCATTATCTTTGGCTTTATAAAGAGCCATATCTGCTTTTTTATATAAATCCTCATAGCTGCACCCTGGTTCAGATACAGAAACGCCAATACTTACTGTTACCTGTCTTTCGCCGTTAATATATATCGTACGGACATTTTCGCAAATGCTCAGGCACTTTTTTCTGAGGATATCCAAATCTCCAATTTTTTTCATGTATACAACAAACTCATCTCCACCAGGACGGCCTATTATGTCATCTTTTCTAAACCCGCTTAAAAGTATATCAACCACCTTGCCAAGTGTTTCATCACCGGCCAAGTGTCCATAAGTATCGTTAATTTGTTTGAAATTGTCAATATCTATCAGTAAAATCGCGCCTTTTTCACCGTATTCCATACAATCAAGGCTTTCGCTTATGAGACTGCGGCTGGCTGCGGCATTATATATCTTTGTAAGGCTGTCTTTTTGAGCCTGTTCCTTAAGCCTTATCAGTTCAAGTTTTTCGTTATCGATGTTATTTATTTTTCCAATTATATACGCGGTTTTGCCCTCATCGTCATAAATCCTTTGAAACGCAAACCTTATCCAGTGCTTTTCCCTTTCCGGATACTCAAAAAGCTCCTCCCTGACTCCTGATTCACCAGATAAAATGATTTTTAAAAACAATTCCTTCCTTTGATTTAAAAAATCGCTGGCAGACAGCTTGCTGAAGTCATATCGTTTAATGCCGCCCGACTTTCCTTCCATGGCAGGAAAAGATATCATAAGTGTTTTTTTACTGTATTCATACTCAAAAAAGTAATCATTTAAAAGCTCATAAACTTGCAGATGCTTTTTAATGTTAAGCGCCATTTCTTTGTTAATTTTTGCCCTGTGATGAAGATTATACAGAAGAAAAACAATTATAAAAGCCAAAATGCCAACAACAGCCGCAACAGTTTCCAGAGGATTTTTCTTTACATAATACATAAAAGAAAGCTCAGGATTGTAAACTGTATTGTTATAAATAATAGACTGCTTTTCCTCCATAGACATACCTGTTATCGCTTTGTTTAAAATACTCAGCAGCTCGCGGCTTCCAGGTTTATAAACACCAAAACAGACCCGCCTTTCACCATATGTCTGTGGAATAAGGTTTAAATTGCTGAATTCAGGCTTATTTAAAAAATATTGTGCTACATATCCATCTACATATGTATAATCAGCTCTTCCGTCATTAACAGCCCTTATACACTCATTCACCGTATCAAAATTAATAACTTCTCCTGCATAATCTCCTTTATATATTCCTCCGTCCAAAAGTGCAAGCCTCTTTCCGGCGATATCCTCCAGAGATGGATTTCTTCTCATCATAGTATACTGCGATGAAAGAAAAGGCCTTGTCATTGAAATACCACGGTTTTGTGCCAGTCCATAATCATATGTGAGGGCAGCAATCATATCAATATCACCGTTTTGTTCCATTGCATATAATTCTTCCTGGCTTTCGGCCTCAATATACTTAAACTTAAGCCCTGTCTTTTTTGAAATATAATCCAGCATATTAATTGATATGCCTTTTAACTCTCCAGTGCTGTCCTTAAACTGGTATGGCGGATTGTCCGTAAGCACGCCAACATTCAGAGGCTTTGCAGTAGCAATATATTTCAGTTCCCTCTGGTTGAACAGTGTTTTTTCTCCGCTGTAAGAAAAATATTTGGCAAGAAGAGAATCTCCAAAATACTTATCAGTGCGTTCAATCTCCGCTATTGAAGAATCAAGCTGTTCCATTATATCGTGGTTTTTGCCTTTTGCTGTAACAAAATAAAATGTCTTTGGAGAAAAATTTCCAACGTTTCTTAACCCTTCCACATAGTTAAGGCTTGAATTCAGCATAACGTCAGCCTCACCATTTTTCAGAGCCTCAACCTGATTTTCAATATCGTCACAGTAAACATAAACCGGAGATATAAAATTCTTTTTACAGTACTCCTCAAGTTCACTAATTGACCTGCTTGCCCCTTTTATTACAGCTACTTTAATTTCCTCAGGGCTCTGGTAATTGACTATAGATTCTACAGGGCTGTTTTCAAGAACCTGAAGCACCGTTTCAACTGTTCCATATCCATTTGCTGTATAATCAAACTTTTCATTCAGCGAATCATAGTATAGTATTCCGCCGATTATGTCTATTTCCCCGTTTTCAACCTTTTCAAGAAGTTTTGTGAGACTCTCGTTTATGTCATCATAAGGCATTTGTACAAAATCGTAATCCCAACCGGTATACTGCGATATTTCCTGAAGGTATTCATATGTATATCCTGTATAGTTCCCGTATTCGTCAAAATCAGTTAGACCTGCCTGTATAGGATATGCGACACTCACAATTCGGTGATTGTTTATAGGAGCGGCAAAAACAGAAGATACCCTGAATGAAAACAACATCAAAACAACTGATAGGATTAACAGTGATTTATTTTTCAAGCTTTACTTCACCCTTCTTATCAGATTTCATTTAATTTAAAATTACAAAATAAAAATAAATTTTCTTATCACGTCATATATTGTAACCCAAAACATTCTAAAAAACAATCACCGCAAATAAATAGTTTATTTTTTTACTTAATAAACATAATTACAGAATATAAATCACTTTTACAATTTATTTATGTTACATTTATTTTCATACATTTCAACAATATGCTGTGCCTGCATTCCGCAAAACAGTCCGCTTAACGCGCCAAATAAAACATCTGTAAAATAATGAACACCCAGATAAATTCTTGATACCCCCATAGCTATTGCGTATATAATGGCATACTTTCCCAACCGTTCAGAAACATTTTTTGATATAACATACGCCGCTGCAAATGAGCTGGCGGTATGACCTGACGGAAACGAGAAATCTTCAGGTTCTGTTATCAGAGCAATAAGCTCATTAATAGATTCAAATGGCCTTGTCCGGCCAATGATATTCTTTAATACAACATTATTTATTATCAACGAATATGCAAGCGCGCAGGATAAGATGACTCCGGCTTTTTTGTGCTTCCTGCTCAGAACAAGCGCCGCTGATACAGCTATCCACAAAATGCCTGCGTCTCCTGTGTGTGTAATAATTTTAAACACCGGGTTTAAAACATGATTCCTCATATTATCCTGTATGTTAAGCGAAACATGCCTGTCTATTTTTTTTATAGTTTTTTTCATCAGAACCCTCCCGATACCAGCAAAAATAAAATGTATTAATACATTTTATCCAAGGGCTACATCCAAAATCATCATTAAAACAAAACCAGCTGCAAATCCAATAGTTCCAATGTTGCTGTGTTCACCCTGGCTGGCTTCCGGTATAAGCTCCTCAACAACAACATATATCATGGCTCCCGCAGCAAATGAAAGCAGATATGGCAAAGCCGGCGTTACAAAACCAGCCATCAGCACTGTCAAAGCCCCACCTATCGGCTCCACTATGCCGGACAGACTGCCATATAAAAATGCCCTTAATTTAGAAACACCTTCGCTTTTCATAGGCAGTGACACTATGGCGCCTTCAGGAAAGTTTTGTATTGCTATGCCTACAGCCAAAACAAATGCCCCAGCCGATGTTATATCTGTGTTTCCAGAAAGCATTCCGGCAAATACGACACCTACCGCCATTCCCTCAGGAATATTATGGAGAGTAACCGCCAATATAAGCATTGTTGTTTTAGGCAGAGCAAACCTTAAACCTTCAGATTTATCACTGCCTACATGCAAATGAGGAATAGTCCTGTCCATAATCAGCAAAAATCCTATACCCAGAATAAAACCAGCAGCAGCCGGTACAAAAGCCAGTTTTCCCAGCTGATATGACATATCCATAGAAGGTATAATCAAAGACCAGACAGAAGCCGCCACCATAACCCCAGAAGCAAAACCAAGGAGCATTTTTTGTGTGAACTGGCTTAATTGGTCCTTTATAAAAAATACACACGCTGCGCCCAGTGAAGTGCCTAAAAATGGTATAGCCAAACCCAAAATAACATTAGTCATATCAAAATCTCCTTAAATGCAGATGTTAAATACTTATCAAGCTACTATATAAATATTATTATACCACATTACAGTAAATTTCCTCAGAAAACTTTGTTTTCTTAATCTGCATTGTTTCTTTGCACAAAAAATGACTTTTGTATTGTTGAAGTCAAAATTGTCGCTCCTAAAAATTTAAACAAAAAACTCTCCTTTTTCAAAAGGAGAGTTTTAATAAATCCAAAAAACATATTAAAGCTTAAATATACCTACAGACTGGATAAGCAGTATAAACAGCAGCACCGGAGCGACAAACTTCATCATAACAACATAAAGCCTCTGACGCCCAAATTTATGCCCACTTGATGTCATTTCATCTATTATACATTTCGGCTTTGCTACCCAACCGATAAGTATACATGTTAAAAACCCTACAAGAGGCATAAGACAGTTATTGCTCAAATAATCAAGTACATCAAGTATCTGCGCTGTAGCCCCGTTAGGAAGTGTAAGCTCAAAATAAAACAGGTTATAACCAAGGCAAACCACAATACCGGCAATTAAGGTTATTATTCCTACTACTACAGTTGATTTTTTTCTGGTAAATTTAAACCTGTCCATAGCGCTGGACACTATGGCCTCCATTACCGAAACTGATGAAGTAACCGCGGCAAAAGTAACCATAAGAAAAAACAGCACACCTATTATATTGCCCGCAAACCCCATAGATGCAAATACCTTTGGCAGCGACACAAACATAAGACCAGGTCCTGCCGACATTCCTTCCGGCCCCATAAATGTAAACACAGCCGGCACTATCATCATTCCTGCCAAAAAAGCCACGAGGCTGTCAAAAATTTCTATCTGGTTAACCGACCTTCCAAGGTTTGTATCCTTTTTTACATAAGAGCCATAAGCAACCATAATGCCCATAGCCACACTTATTGAAAAAAAGAGCTGTCCCATAGCGTCCATAAGTATTATAAAGAATTTTTTAATTGTCATACCTGTAAAATCCGGTATTACATAAACGGCAAGTCCTTCAAGGCCGGTTCTTGTCATTCCATTTTCATCAGTATGAGTAAGTGTTAATGAAAAAAACGCTATGCCTATAATAAGCACCAGAAGAACAGGAAGAAGTATTTTTGAATAGTTTTCTATGCCCTTGTTGACTCCTCTGTAAACCACAAAAGCAGTAGCCCCAAGAAAAATAACAAACCATAAAATAGGAGACCACTGAGATGTAATAAACGATGTAAAATACGTATCAGCTACCGCGGCTGAACCGCCACCTGTGATATATGTACACAAATATTTCAGTACCCACCCGCCTATAGCACAATAGTAAGGAAGTATTATTGTAGGTACAAGGCACGCAATCATTCCGAGCCAGCCCCAGTTTCTGTTAATAACCTTATATGCTGTAAGCGGACTTTGGGCTGTCTTTCTGCCAATAGCAAGCTCTGTAGTTAAAAGGGCAAAACCAAATGTAAGTGCAAGGACAATATAGCAAAGAAGAAATACTCCTCCTCCGTCCTTAGCCGCAAGATACGGAAACCTCCAGATATTTCCAAGACCTACAGCGCTTCCCGCCGCCGCAAGCACAAACCCAAGTGAGCCTGTAAAACTGCTCCTTTTCTGATGATGTAAATCCATTATGCAACCCCCTGATAATAAAATTTTTGGATATACAGCCCAAGCAGAAAAACCTAAAGCTACTATATATCCTCCCCTGTTTGTAAAAATTCAGCAAAAGGCTATTTTCTGATATCCCCATATACAAAGCCATAATGCTGTGAATAAAGAAAATCTTACCATATAAAATATAAATTGTACATACTCAGAAGCAAATTTTCCGTCATACAATTACAAAACCAGATTAATTTACTGAATACAACAAAAAACGCCGCCCAAGGATTAATATCCAAAAGCGGCTAAAATTATAAACCAGTTAATTTAATTTTTTCAATACTGTATTTATGTCAAGTGTTTCTGTCCCATCTCCCATACTGAAATACGGTATGCCAATTCCTCCATTTTCACGCACAGTATTATAAAGTGGGCTTCTTTCCCTAACTGAAAGATAAACCTTTAAATCCGGCAGATTTGATGAAATATCCAGAAAGTCAATATCTGCATTTGCCTCTTTCAATTTATTAAGCGCAAACAGTGTATCTGGACATAAATGACTTCCAATAACAGTAATTTTCATAAAACATCTCTCCTTCTTATTTTAAACTATTTAATTTATCTACAGCTTCCTTAAGCTGTCACACAGCCTTTTTAAGCACACTGCAATGCACAGAGGTATACTGCTACTCATTAGTAGCCGCTACTACATTACAGCTTCTTTTTTAACCATATCAAACAACCCTTCACCAACTTATTTAAGACTATTATACATCAAATAACTCCTGAAAGCACAAAAAAACAGGCACAGAAGTTACTCCCGCTGTGCCTGTTTGCCAGTTATTTATTCATTTGAATTATTTCTTTAACTGTTTCTTCAGAAATATCAAAATTGTCAAGCGAAGGCTTTCCAAGATAGTATCCCTGAAGGTAATCTATGCCCTCTGAAATAAGATATCTGAGTTCTTCTTTGGTTTCAACACCTTCCGCCAAAACCAGTACATTCTGAAGCCTTGCAAACCTCATTATGCTTCTAAGAAGCTCCTGCCTGTTTATATCCTTATCAATATCTTTAATAATTGATATATCAATCTTTACGATTTCAGGCGAAATTGAAAGTATGGCAGACTCACTGTTATATCCAGTTCCCAGGTCGTCTATAGCTACCTCTACACCAAAATCTTTAAGCATTGTGATTTTACTTTCAAGGCTTTCTGAATCTATAGGCTCACTTTCTGTAATCTCAATTACAACATTATCAAAATACTTTCCATAAAGCCGTTTAAATTCTTCTCTGTCCTCTTTTCCCAATATCACGCTGCGTATGGAATTTATAAAGATTTTTGCATTTGGCAAAACCATTCCCTCATTAAGCCGCTTTTCATAAACTTCCATAGCCTTAAAGAATGTCAGGCGCTCTATCTGTATAAGTTTTGACTGCGAAGATGCAAGTTTCAATATAGTTGAAGGATTTTTAAGCGCTTCTATCTGAGGGCGCATAAGCATTTCATAGCCATAAATCTCACCAGTCTTTGCGGACAAAATAGGCTGCATAGCAAAATTTACAAGCTGATTATCAATAAGCCGGTTCAAATCACCATGTGCATTTACTAGGAATGAGTTTTCATGATAGTCATCAATATTGAATTCCATCATGCTCCCCTTGTAATTATGCTTAGCGCTGTACATAGCAAAATCCGCATATTTTATAAGCTCCTCATATGACTGAGAATCTTTTGGATACCATGAAACACCGGCTGAAACCTTCAGCCCGAAATAATCACCGTTAGGAAGCCTTATCTTTTTATTATTTATCAAACGGCTGAAATTAGATATTTCCTCATCGACATCTTCCTTTGTGTCATAGCCGTAAATAAACGTATAGAATTCATCACCAGAACGTCTGGCAATTAAAGAGTTTCCCTTTGGAAGCATATTAAGGCACTTCCCAAATTCATGTATATAGATATCTCCAAAATCATGGCCATATGTATCATTTATATATTTAAGATTATCCAAATCCCACATAATCATAGCAGCGTTTTTGATAGTACTCTTTTTGCTTTCAAACAGGTTATGTATAAGCTTAGAAAAAGCGTATCTATTATACATCTCTGTCAGGCTGTCATAATCCCTTTCAAACTCAATCTTCTGTTTTTCCAGCACATCTTTGGTTATGTCAAATAAAAGCCCAAGATAACGTTCTGATTCTTTTTCTAAAATAAGCCGCACCCAATAATCACCGGACTCGTTGGAAATTTTATAAACCGAGTCCTGCTTATCATGGGTATATTTTGACATTTTACTCAAAAGCATATTAAACTCGCTTACAGGTATAATATCCCTTTCTTTTCTTGAGAACCCGTCATTAGGTATATGGAGCACATCAAATATATTCTGGCTGCAGTATACAGATTTACCGTCTTCCAAGTATTCAAACACAGCTATAGGTATGTTTGAAATCTTTATAATCTTAGACAGTTTGGCAGCTGACTCTGCAACTTTTGAGCTTAAAAGCTCAACTGAATCTGCAAGCTTGTCAATTTCATATATGTTTATTTTATGCAGGCTTATAGGTTTGTTAGGGTCGCTGTTTTTAAGGTCATCCATTAATACCTTGATAGGCTTAGTTATAATCCATGACACATAAAAAACACCTAAAATTCCAAGCAGGAAAGCTATAACTGCCGATACAAGAAGCTGTGTCTGAGTCTGTCCAGATACTTCCAGAAGGCTCTTTTCATCAGTCATTCCTATAAGATACCACTTTTCATCCTCAAAAGGTGTATTCACATTGTACAGCTTAAACTCCTGCACACTCCCAAGTATTTTTGACTTATGACTTTTGTCATAAGTATCAAAATACTCAATTTCATTATAGCCAGATGGAGTTGAGTACAGTTCATTTTCATTCATAAAGTGAATTTTATACTGCGGTCCGTCAGTAAGTATTACTTTATACATGTTGCTGTCTGTTTCTTTTGTTGCAAATATGTAAGCGCCCTTTTTGTCTTTAATTATCTCGCCGTAATTAAGCAGTGTCTTTATATACTGATAAGTAATATCCACACCTATAACACCAAATACTGTACCGTCGTCAGCTATAAGAGGTATGGAATAAGTAATAGCCTCCGGCGATTCATCATGCAGAGGAGAATACGGACACCAATAACCAAAGTCCTTACTGCTGCTGTATTTGCTCTGCTGCTCTTTGGCTGCAATCAGAGGTTTATAAAAGAAGTTGTCTTTAGGATTATCCCCCGGTTCAGAGAAATGGAACATGCTGTCCCAATAGCTGTCTAATGAAATTCTGAGTTTTTTAGACAGCTGTGGCATACCAACTTCCATAAGTATGTCTGAACCGCCTTCTGAATAGTTGGAAGGGTCCATATCCCTGACATAAAACCCGGCGTTTCCCGAATATGAATCGGCAACCGCACCGTTTCCATCAAGAACCATAAAAGCCCCTGTAACCATATTCTTTCTTAAAAGGTATATTATGTCCTCAGATACCCTTTCCATAATCTTTTCATTCAGCTCAGCGTTTGTTTTAATGTCGTCAAGCTCCGCATTGTTTTCATCCAGCACATCCTGCACATGGTTTATTATCTTTTCTTCGACCTCACTCATATTGCGCCAGTTATGGAGCATATCGGTTTCAATGTAAATTTTTCTGTTCAGTACCCTTTCATTAAGTATATCCTTGGCATTTGACTCAAGATTGGAAATAGAACCCCCGTTCCAAAAAATAAATATATACAGAACCGCCTGAAGAACAAGTATAGCAATAAATGGGTACAGCACCCTTTTTAGTATTGTATTTTTATTTTTTACGCTTCTTATTTTCATAAGGTACTGCTTCCTTATCTTAAATAGATTATCCTACATTTTCCAAATCTGTTTTCAGGCTATTATACCAGCTGTCAAAATTACTGTCCGTTATAAATTCTGCTGCTGCCTCCTGCCTTGATTTACCAGCACTTACAGCGCTCCTAACTTTATCCATGTCCTCGTTAATCTTATTCATCAATGAATTTTCTAAAATTTTTCTTGCTTCATTGCCATTATCAAATGCCTGAGTGGTATACAGCTCATAGTTATTAGTCATCTCTACACCAATCTCAAGCACATCTCTCATTGTATCAGACATATCAGAATCCACAGTGTATTCATTTATTATATTCATATCATTAGATTTTTTCTTGACAGGAAGGTATCCTGAATCAATCGAAAACAATATATTCTGTTTTTCTTCGGTAAACCATTTTAAGAATTCTGTAGCGGCAGTTTCCTTTTCTTTTGTTGATTTGGTTACAACCATGCCAGCACCCTGCTGTACATTAACCTTTTTTGCCCCCTCAAAAACAGGAAGAGGATATACAGCCGCCTCTATCGGGTAGCTGCTGCCATCATTTTTCTTAACCTCTGTAGGAAAATAGCTGGCCCCGGAAGTAGAGCCTACAAGCGCAATAATATCACCTGTTTTTGCGTCATCGCTCCTGAATCTTCCAATGCTTGCATAATAGCCTTTTATGTAAGGCACATAATAGTTATCCCAAAGTCTGCGAAGAACATCTTTATCTAAATTATATGTTACTTCTTCATTTTCCACCTGAAAAAGCTCAACGCCCAACTGTTTTGCACCAATTAACATATAATTTGCCATAGCATCACGTCCAAAAAACGCTTTTCCGTCATCAGGTTCGGGTGTCTTTAAATCTGTCCAGTTATAATACTTTTCGGCAATAGCCGCAATAGATTCCCATGTAGAAAAATCAGGCTTTGTGCCGGTTTCAGACTCAAATTTGTCCCAATCGGTCTTATTGAGCACCATACATTCTGTTGATTTAGCTATTGGGAAAATTATAAACGAGTCCTCACTGCCCATTCTGGCCTCGTCAATATATGAATCTATAAACTCAGCTTCCTCATCTTTTGTTATATATGGCGATAAGTCCGCTGCCATTCCCCTTTTCTTAAGCTCATAAGCCGTATCTTCGTATGCCGCTACTATATCCGGAACCTCATCTGCTCCCACTTTTTTGTCTGCCGCATCAAGAACACTCTGCACAAGCTCATTAACATTGCCTTTGCTGAATGCCTCAACTACTATTCCAAGCTCTCCGCCTCTTGTTTCATTAAACTGTGAAACCATTTCGTCAAATATCTGCTGCTGAGAGCCATTATAGTAATGCCATATTGATATAGTTACAGGTTCACTGCTTATGCGCTCACCGCTGTTTCCGCAGCCGCTTAATGATAACGACAATGCCAGTATAGATGCTGCTATCTTTAAAAGCCTTCTCATAATTATCTCCCCAAACATTTATAATACAAACACGTTGTTTGCTAAATTCTACCACATAACAGATAATAATTCTACTGTTAAGTTATATATACAAAAAATTTATTGGCTGACAGCAGGTTTAAATCCAAAAATATATAGTAGCAGCAAAAAGCCACCAGCAGTTTTGGTGGCTTTCAGAATTATTTTTTCAGTTAGCTTTATTTATATGTTCATGGCAGCAGCCGCAGTTTCCTGAGCAGCCGGCACATGACTTCCCGTTCTTCTTATCTTTATAAATTGACCTTACCGCAAGGATAACCGCCGCAATTACAAAGAGCAAAACTATAAAGGTTCCCATTATTACCTCCGCCTTTGTCCTGATTGATTATACATTAACCGATATTTTTGTTTCTAATGTTGTGCTCTGTTTGTACTTTCTTAAAAGCAGATAAATGAATACCGCTATCAGTAAAAATCCTGCCGCTGTGCCTATTTCAAAAACACCGGTTGAAATAAATGTCCCTATCTGGTAAACACAAAGAGACGCGCAGTATGCAAGGACTGTCTGATAAGCAATAGCTGCTGCAAACCATTTAACATTATTCATTTCTCTTTTTATCGCTCCCATAGCAGCAAAGCATGGCGCGCATAGAAGGTTGAACACAAGGAATGAATATGCGGCTACAGGTGTATACGCTGCCTGTAGATTGGCCCATACTTCCCAGCCGTTTTCCGCCACTTCCTCAAAGCCTCCATAGAGCACTCCCATTGTTCCTACTACGTTCTCCTTTGCAATTAGACCTGTGACAGCGGCAACTGTCGCTTTCCAATCGCCCCAGCCAAGAGGAGCAAATATTACGCATACAACATTTCCAATCATGGCAAGTATGCTGTTTTCCATATCACTTGGCCCAAATACACCGTCAGTAAATCCATAGCCTGATGTAAACCATACAAATATTGTTGCAAGCAGGATAATTGTACCGGCTTTCTTAATAAACGACCAGCCCCTTTCCCACATGCTTCTCAAAACATTTCCAACTGTCGGCATATGATAAGGCGGTAGCTCCATTACAAACGGAGCCGGCTCTCCGGCAAAGGCCCTTGTCTTTTTAAGAATTATACCTGAGCAGATAATAGCCGCAATACCTACAAAATATGCACTTGGCGCTACCCACCACGCTCCGCCGAACATTGCCCCAGAAATAAGAGCTATTATCGGAAGTTTCGCTCCGCATGGAACAAAGGTTGTTGTCATTACAGTCATTTTTCTGTCCCTGTCGTTTTCTATTGTCCTTGAAGCCATAATTCCCGGAACACCACAGCCCGAGCCTATAAGCATAGGGATAAATGATTTTCCTGACAAACCGAATTTTCTGAAAATTCTGTCCATTATAAACGCGACCCTAGCCATATATCCACAGGCCTCAAGGAAGGCAAGGAATATGAACAGTATAAGCATCTGAGGAACAAAGCCCAGCACCGCGCCAACTCCGGCAACAATACCGTTGAGTATTAAATCCTGAAGCCACTGAGCGCAGTTAATCGACACCAGGAAATTTTCAAGCACAACAGGTATGCCAGGTATATACGGACCGAATTCCGAAGGTTCAGGCTCCTCTATTTCTGAAGCCTCAAGGTATGCGTCTGTATCAATATTAAATACATTTTCAACGTTTCCCTCGTCATCGTAAAACTCCGCTTTGCCTTCTATTCCAGCGGCTGAAGCCTTCTCTATAAAATCCGAAGCCTCAATATTAAGCCCAGCATCTTCTGCTGCTTCCAAAAATGCCTCTATCTCTGTCTGGGCAGTATCATATTCTTCTAAAGCTTCTCCGTAAGATGCCGAACCTTGCCCTAAAAAGAACCAGCCATCTCCAAAAACACCATCGTTAGCCCAGTCAGTGGCTATTGTTCCTACCGTGGTTACCGAAACATAATAAACAATAAACATAACAACAGCGAATATTGGCAGAGCCAGTATTCGGTTTGTCACAATCCTGTCTATCCGGTCGGAGCCTGAAAGCTTTTCTTTATTCTTTTTCTTATAGCAGCTATCTATTATTGAAGAAATATATATGTACCTTTCGTTTGTAATTATACTTTCACTGTCATCGTCAAACTTTTCTTCGGCTGCCATTATAAGTTCCTCTACATTTGGCAGATTTTTTATCAAGCCTTTTATTTTGATGTCCCTTTCAAAGAGCTTTATAGCAAAAAACCTTCTCTGCTCTGGTTCAATGCTGCCGTCAAGCTTTGACTCTATAGCGTCAAGCACATCTTCAATTTCTTTATTAAAAGTATGCTGAGGCTTGGCGGCCAATTCTCCCTTTGCAGTTTTAACAGCTTCCCCGGCAGCCTCCATAATATTTTCACCTTTAAGAGCAGAAATTTCTATTACCTTGCAGCCAGTTTTTTTTGAGAGTACATCAGTGTTGATAATGTCACCGGATTTTCTTACTGCATCTATCATATTAACCGCTATAACAACTGGAATACCAAGCTCTGTAAGCTGAGTTGTAAGATAAAGATTACGCTCAAGGTTTGTTCCGTCTATAATATTGAGTATGGCATCTGGTCTTTCAGATATAAGATAGTTTCTGGCTATAACCTCCTCAAGGGTATACGGAGAAAGTGAATATATACCCGGAAGGTCAACAATAACAACGTCTTTATTCCCTTTAAGCTTTCCTTCCTTTTTCTCTACCGTAACTCCGGGCCAGTTTCCAACAAACTGGTTTGAGCCGGTAAGAGCGTTAAAAAGAGTAGTCTTGCCGCAGTTTGGATTTCCCGCAAGAGCTATTTTAATCATTTTAATTTCCCCCTCATGCAAATAAAATTATATAAAGATAATTTATATTATGTTTTTATAATATAAATTAATATATACTAACTATGCTGCAAAAATAACCCCTTTACTCTACAAGTATCATTTGAGCATCAGCCTTCCTTAAAGATAGCTCATATCCTCTGACAGTGACCTCAACAGGGTCGCCAAGAGGTGCTACTTTTCTTATAATCACCTCTATACCCTTTGTTATACCCATGTCCATAATACGCCTTTTTACCGCTCCCTGTCCTTCAATTTTGATTACCTTAACCTTACTGCCAACAGCAGCGTCTTTTAAAGTCATGAAAATTCCTCCCAAATATTAATTTTATGTACTGCTCAATATGTCTGGTAAAGCAGCTGACAGCATTATCACTGTCCAAAACAATCTATGCCATATGCCGCTTTAATGCGGATATCAAACCATAATTTTTTGTGCCATCTGTCTGCTGACAGCAACCCTTGAGCCTTTTACCTCAACTATGACATTTCCATCTATAGCCGTTATTACTTTTACGTTTACTCCTTCCACAAATCCCAGATTTGCCAGAAACCTGCGGACATCGTCTTTTCCTCCGATTTTTTTAATGGTATTTTCATCACCTGTTTTAGCCATAGTTAAAGGCATAATACCAGCTCCTTTATATTATAAATTATCATAATGCAAATGTTATTAGTTATAGCTAACAAAAACAGATTATCATTAAAGTTATAATTTGTCAATACGCAAGCTAAAATAAATTACTTATAACTAATTATAATTTAAAATATCTAATTTATTATTGACATATACAACTCAAGATGATATGATTCCATTAGTTAGCAATAGACAACTCAGATTATTCAACAAGGAGGTATTTTATGAGTGTAGTAATAGTAGGTGGGAATGACAGAATGACAAGACAATACATGGATGTGTGCCAGAAATATAACTGTAAGGCCAAAGTATTTACACAGCTTCCCGGAAATTTTAAATCGCATATCGGCAGCCCTGACCTTATAGTTTTATTTACCAGCACTGTTTCTCACATTATGGTTAAAAGTGCAGTACAAACCGCAAAGAAATATGACATAAAAATCGCCAGAAGCCATACAAGTTCCTCATCAGCACTGCACAATATACTATCTGAGTATTGTGTTTAGATTCGGCCTGACGCGGCGTTCTTTTAAATCAGGTAATTTATAAACTCTC
The DNA here is from genome assembly GCA_022867625.1 of Lachnospiraceae bacterium NSJ-143. Lineage (GTDB taxonomy): Bacteria > Bacillota > Clostridia > Lachnospirales > Anaerotignaceae > Neoanaerotignum_A. The sequence goes on along the minus strand of JALIFM010000002.1, from coordinate 445,453 downwards.
TTTAAACCAAAATCAACGCTCACAGCTCTCACAAACTGCAGAACGCCGCTAAATATAAAAAAGAGTCCAAACCCCAGACTCTTTTTTCTTTGTAAATTACCGCTTGCAGGCATTGACAAACTTTACAGGCACGTCCATCCTCTTTGAGACCTCCTCGTCTGTCATTCCGCTTTCAATAAAACGCCTGCATACCGCTTTTATATTTTCGCCAACTTCAATTATATGCAAATCCGGGTCATAGAACCTTACAGCCCTCTGGCCCCAGCTGTGCTCAACTGCTTTGTGAACATATTCAATGTTTTTAAGGCCGCTTAATTTTTCTATAAATTCGTCAAAATTATCCTCCTCAAAATAAACCTCACAATCCCTACCCCCAAACTCAACATAGTCTTTTGACACTCCAATAAAATTTAGCCAGCTTTCTTTAGTCTGGAGGCTCAGACCTCCGGTAAGGGTTATATTGCTGCCAAAATCCATAATTACCCTAAGACCTAAAGCTTCTTTATAAAACTGTTTTGACCTTTCCATATCCTCAACAACCAGCAGCATATTTTTCAGCTTCATATTTCATCTCCTTATATACATAGCCATCACGCTTATTGCCTTTGTTGTTTAAACAGCCATTCTCTCATTTCTTTATTCGCGTAAGCCGGTGTCCATGAAAAATGTCCTGACGGGTAAAAAATCCTGCCTTCGGTATAAATGGTTTTTTTATATTCTATTCCCGCTTTGTCAAGAGCTTTAATTGTTGGAACACACCACATATTATAATCAACAACAGGGTCATCAACAGCATGGAAAATCCACATAGGAAGGCCTTTTAATTTTTCTATTTTTTCCGGATTTGCGCCTCCACAGACAGGCACTATCGCTGCAAACTCATCCGTATGCTCAACTGCCATCTCAAATGTGCCAAAGCCTCCCATTGACACTCCCGTAAGGTATATCCTTTTTAAATCCACACTGTATTCATTTTTTATCTTCTGCAACAGGTTGTATGCCGAAACTCCCCATTTTGTAAACTTAAAGGCCTCAGCCTCTTTGTCACCCAAATCCAAATACCGCATAAAATAAGTCCAACCTGTACCGTTGGCCTCAGCGCACTGTGGTGATACAACTATACACTCATTAATACCTGCCTCTGAATCCCTTGCCCATATTGTGGCAGACTCATATCTTTTAAGCACCATATCAACACTTTGCAGCCTTTGTCCGGCGCCATGCAGTACAAATACAAGCGGATATTTCTTTTGACAGCTATAATTTGCAGGCAAATAAATCTCATATGGCATTTTAATGCCTGTTGAAGTGTCCTCAAAAACATGCGGCTCAAAAAGGTCATATACTTTTTTTGCGTTTTCTCTTATTATTTCAAGCTTGTATGTATTTTTACCTTCGGAGCCTATGGCTATTATCTCAACTGTTTCAGAATAATCAATGCTGTAGCTTTCATAATCCTCCCTCAGCTTTATCAGCATTTCTCCGCCGGGGTTCACCTCTGTATTATTTATTAATATTTTAACTCCGGACTGTGCGTCAACAAAAAGTTTTACTCCATATATGTCATTTTGTACATAAAACTTATAACTGTTTACTTCTGGTGAAAATTCAGGAACAATGCAGTTTTCACAAAGCGTTATGTCCTCAGCCCTCAAACTTATAAGATACGGTTTCAAAATGCTCATATACATCCCTCCATAATTTTACAGACAGCTATATAACGGCTTAAAGCCGCGAATATTTTCGCGGCTCAGCTGCTATTTATTAATAAATCTGGTTATAAACTCATTTTCGGTAATAACAGGCACTCCAAGCTCAGCCGCCTTTTTATTCTTGGATGATTCTGAAAAAGCGTCATTATTTATAAGGAAGCTGGTTTTTTTGGTAACGCTTCCAGTTACCTTGCCACCCATTGATTCAATCTGATTTTGGAGTTCTTTTCGGTTATTATAGCTTTCAAGGTCACCGGTTATAACAAATGTAAGCCCCGAAAGCCCTGCCTCAGCTGAAATATTTTCCTCTGTTCTGAATGTTATATATTTTAAGGCCTCAGTAAGCAGTTTTTTGTTTTCATCATTATTGAAATAACTGTGTATACTGTGCGCTATAATTTCGCCAAAACCGTCTATAGCGTTGATTTCTTCCTCTGTAGCCATAAATATTTTCTGAATATCATTTTCAAAATTCCTGCACAAAAGCTTGGCGTTGCTCAGGCCCACATGGTTAATTCCAAGAGCGTATATAAAATTTGCAAGTCCTGCATTTTTAGATTTCTCTACTGAATTAATCAAGTTGGAATATGATTTTTCACCAAAGCCTTCCAGTGACTTTATTTCCTCCTCAAACCTTTCAAGGCGAAATACATCAACATATGTGTCAACAAAACCATTATCTATAAATTTCTTTATTGTCTCCTCAGAAAGGCCTTCAATATTCATAGCATCACGACTTACAAAATGGGCCAGTGACATTACCCTTTGGGCATGGCAGTTTGGATTAGTACAGTAAAGCGCTTTTCCGTCTCTCAATTTTCTTATTTCAGTTTCGCCGCCGCAGACAGGACAGTTTAACGGTATTTCAGCGCTCCCGCTTTTGGTCAGATTTTCCGCCACCTGAGGAATTATCATATTGGCTTTATAAACCATAATCCTGTCGCCTACTCCTATTGACAAATCCTCCATTATGCTCAAATTATGAAGGCTTGCCCTGTTGACAGTTGTTCCCTCAAGCTCAACCGGGTCAAATATGGCTATCGGGTTTATAAGCCCAGTACGCGATGTACTCCATTCAATTTCTCTCAATACTGTCTCAGCTGTCTCGTCTGCCCATTTAAAGGCAATAGAATCTTTAGGGAATTTTGAAGTTTCACCTAAGGAGCTGCTGTAGTCTATACTGTTGTAAGTAAGGACAAGCCCATCAGATGCAAAATCGTTTTTTTCTATACGGCTTTCAAAGTCCTTTACTGTATCCTCTATATTTTCTGAACCTACAATGCAGCTTTCCACAACATCAAAACCAAGCTGCTCCAGAAAATTCATCTGTTCGGTTTTTAATGTCCAGTCATCTTTTCCTTCTGCCAGAACAAGCGTAAAGGCATAGAAAGTCACCTTTCTGTCAGCCGCTATCTCACTGTTAAGCTGGCGTACTGTACCGCTGCAAAGGTTTCTTGGATTCTTATATCTTTCCTCATCAGGGAGTGTTTCGTTTATCCTTTCAAACTCCGAATAAGAGATGACTCCTTCCCCTCTCAAAATCAGCTCTCCGTTAAAAGATATCTTAAGCGGTATATTCTTAAAAACTCTGGCATTGTGGGTTATATCCTCACCAATCTCTCCGTTGCCTCTGGTTACAGCCTGCAAAAGCTCGCCGTTTTTATACTTAAGCACAATTGTAAGGCCATCAAGTTTCCACGACAGTACACCCTCATTATCACCAAGCCAGCTTTTTAATTTCTGTATATCCTTTGTTTTGTCAAGGGAAAGCATTCGTTTTTCATGTCTTATCTTTGTAAGAGCGCTTAAAACAGTATATCCTACCTTTTGCGTAGGACTTGCCGAAAGCATAACTCCTGTGTTCTTTTCAAGCTCGCACAGTTCATCGTAAAGCTTGTCGTACTGATAATCCGTCATTACCGGACTTGCCTCCTGATAATACTGTTTTGAAGCTTCATTTAGAATTAAAACAAGCTCTTTCATTCTATCCATACTATCCATATGGCGACACCCCGTTATTCTGTTTTTATAAGCTTAGAAAGTTTTGCCATAAACTTTTTTGTTCCTTTAGATGGAAAAGAAACCTCAACCTCATAGTCAGCTCCGGCAGGCTTAATGCTTTTTACCGTGCCAATTCCATATTTCGGCGCCCGAACCTTATCACCTTCAGAAAACGTCAGTTTAAAATCCTTCGGCTCAGGGATAGCCTGAGATGCGCTCCTTATTCCATATGTATTGCCTGATGATATTGGCGAGAATGTATTTTTTCTTCCGCCAAATGACGCTTTGGCTCCTCCGAGTGACGAAAAGCTTCCGCCTATGCCGAATGCATCTGAATTTTTACGGTTTTCTTCCCATTCAAGAACGTGCGGAGGTATCTCTTTTAAAAATCTGGAAGGCTGGTTATACTGAGTGTTTCCATGCTGCATTCTTGTTTTGGCATGTGTAAGGTAAAGTTCCTCACGCGCTCTGGTTATGCCAACATAGCAAAGACGTCTTTCCTCCTCAACTTCCCTTTCATCAACACTTGTTATTGCCCTGTAGCCAGGAAACAGCCCCTCTTCCAGTCCCGCCAGAAAAACAACCGGAAACTCAAGTCCCTTGGCGGAATGGAGTGTCATAAGAACGACTGAATCCTCGTCCTCAGCATAGGAATCAACATCAGCTACAAGCGCTACCTCCTCAAGAAAGCCCTCAAGCGACGTATCCCCTGTGCCTTCTATATACTCGGCGGCCTTTGATACAAATTCCTCAATGTTTTCAATACGCATTTTAGCTTCTTCGGTGCCTTCAATCTCAAGCATATCCAAATAGCCTGTCCTTTTAGCCACGTTGTCAATAAACTCCGCCGATGTCATCGAATCTTTGTCTTTTCTTATTCTTTCCATCATATCATAAAACAAAGCGAAATTCTTTGCACTTCTGCCAAGCCTGTCGCTGGCTGCCGCAGCCGGAAGCGCTTCATAAAAACTGAGGCCAGTTTCCAGAGCAAAGGCTGAGGCCTTTTCAACAGATGTATCACCTATACCTCTTTTAGGTACATTAATAATTCTTTTAACAGCTATATCGTCATATGGGTTTGCTATAACTTTTAAGTATGCGTGGATATCCCTTATTTCTTTTCTGTCATAAAATCTTGTGCCGCCGCAGAGCCTGTAAGGTATGCTCTTTTTCATAAGCTGTTCCTCAAGGGCTCTTGACTGGGCGTTTGTGCGGTAAAGTACAGCAAAGTCCTTATAGCTTCTGCCATTTCTTATAAGCTCCTCTATTTTGGCAGCTATAAACCTTCCCTCGTCATATTCATTATCGGCACAATATCCGCGTATTATACTCCCATCATTATTATCTGTCCAAAGCGATTTGTCTTTCCTCTCATCGTTGTTGCTTATTACAGAATTGGCGGCTTTAAGTATCGTTTTTGTCGAGCGATAATTCTGCTCAAGCTTTATAACTTCTGTGTCAGGAAAATCCTTTTCAAAATCAAGTATGTTCCTTATATTTGCGCCTCGCCAGCCATAAATACTCTGGTCATCGTCACCCACTACACACAAATTCTGATATTTAGCTGCCAAAAGACGCACAAGCTCATACTGGCTTGTATTAGTATCCTGATATTCGTCAACCATTATGTATTTAAAACGCTCCTGATAATAGTCAAGCACATCTGGATTCTCCCTGAAAAGCCTTACGGTATTATATATCAAATCATCAAAATCAAGAGCACAGCTGTTTTTAAGCCTGCTCTGATATTCACGGTATACCTCGCCAATCTGCGCTTTCCTGATATCAGAGCTGTAGCGTGCCATGTAATCAGATGGAGATAAAAGCTCCTCCTTTGCTGAACTGATTTCTGCAAGAGCGCCCCTTACAGTAAAAGTCTTATCTGTAAGGCTAAGGCCCATTCTGTTAAATACATCTTTCATTACCTTCTGTGTATCATCAGTGTCATAAATCGAAAAATTTCTGTCATATCCTATTTTATCTATGTCACGCCTGAGTATTCTAACACAGGACGAATGGAATGTGCTCACCCATATATCTCTGGCTGCATCGCCTACAACTGTTGTAACTCTCTCTCTCATTTCTCTTGCGGCTTTGTTTGTAAAGGTTATCGCAAGTATATTCCATGGCTTAACGCCGTTTGCTATAAGGTTTGCTATCCTCACTGTAAGCGCCCCTGTCTTTCCTGAACCGGCGCCTGCAAGAATCAGAACAGGTCCTTCCGTTTTTAATACGGCTTTTTTCTGCATTGGGTTTAAAGTTTCAAAACTAATCATAATCCAAAATTCTCCATTTCATATTTGAGCAATAAAATTAGGAAGCTATAATCTCATAACTTCCCACGAAAAATGTTATTTATTTTTATTTTTTTCATTAAGCCTGTCAATGGCCAGCTTATAACCATCAGTGCCATAAATAAGAGCTCTGTTTACACGGCTTATGGTAGCTGTTGAAGCTCCGGTCTTTTCCGCTATCTCTATATAGGTACACTTGCGGTCAAGCATTTCTGCTACAGCCATTCTCTGGGCTATGGCATTAATTTCGTGGACAGTACATAAATCCTCAAAAAGCTGATAGCATTCATCAACCGTATTCATTGTGAGGATATACTCAAAAAGTTTATCCGCGAAAACGCTTTTAATCTTGTTATTCACTAATATCACCTTCACAGTTTCAAATATTAAATTCCGGTACTCACCATGAGTACATTTTAACATTTTAGTGCTGTAAAGTAAAGCAGTTAATTATAAATTTATTTAAAAGTTGTTAAGCTTCAATTTTAAACCCCTCGCAGAGCTTATCCCAGCATTCCTCACAGAAGTCGGCTTCCTGTGTTTTTCCGTCTTTGTTAGAAAAATAACCCCACTGCTTTTCAATGTGGACAAACTCCTCCTTCTCAGGGTTTACACTTTTTCCGCACATATTACACACAACTTCCGCTACATATTCTTCTTTTACAAATCTCTCAATTTTTTTAAGCATATCCCCCACCGCCTTAATTTTTTTATTTTGTATTTAAATCAGATATTTTAATGTTTTATGCTGAAAAAGAGTTTATCACAGTTTTTTAAAAAAATATATATTAAATTGCTTCCACAGATGCTAAAATATTCTGGAAAGGAACGATAAGTATGAATAATAATATAACCGGCATTTTGAATATGCACAACTGTAATTTATGTCCAAGAAACTGTGGAGCTGACCGAACAATCTCAGACAAAGGCTTCTGCCTTTCTGGAGAATATCCCAAAGCCGCCCTTGCTTCGGTTCACAAATTTGAAGAGCCGCCAATCAGCGGTACAAGGGGTTCCGGCACAGTCTTTTTCTCCGGCTGCAACCTCAAATGCGTATATTGCCAGAATTATACAATCAGCCAGGAAAACATGGGTAAAACCTTGACAACAGAAGAGCTTGCCCGCATATTTTTAAGCCAGCAGGAAAAAGGTGTTCATAATATAAACCTCGTTTCATCAGGCCACTTTCTTCCAAAAGTGCGCGAAGCCCTTATTTTAGCCAAACAATGTGGCCTCAGCATACCTGTGGTCTATAACTCAGGAGGGTACGAAAAAGCAGAATCTTTAAAATTTCTGGAGGGTATCGTTGATATTTATCTTCCCGATATAAAATACTTTTCCTCTGAGCTGTCCGCAAAGTACAGTTCAGCTCCCGATTACTTCGCAGCAGCTTCCAAAGCTGTAACTGAAATGTACAGGCAGGTTGGAAAAAACAGCTTTGACAGTGAAGGCATAATGAAAAAAGGTGTTATAATACGTCACCTTGTACTGCCCGGCTGTCGTAAGGATTCCTTTAAAATATTGGACTTTATAAAAGATAATTTTGGCGACAGCGTTTATGTATCCCTGCTGAGCCAATATACACCTGTGTATAAGGCAAAAGAAATTAAGGAGCTCAACCGCAGGGTAACAACATTTGAATATCAAAGTGTAATTGATTATTTTTTCAAAATCGGGCTACAATACGGATATATGCAAAGCCGTGATTCCGCTGAAAGCATATATACCCCCATATTTGACTTAAGCGGCCTTGATACTGGAAAGGATTGATATATATGGAAAAGGTGCATGAAAGATTTTTACGATATATTTCTTATGAAACAACATCAGATGAAAATTCAGAAACAGTGCCGAGTACAAAATCTCAGGTGGATTTTTCAGAAATACTCGAAGCTGAGTGCCATGGCATTGAACTAAGTGATGTAACAAGAAAAAACGGCTATGTATATGCCAAGCTTGAAAAAAATGCGGATGGGTTTCCAAGCATAGGCTTTATATCACACATGGATACAAGTCCAGACGCCTCCGGCAGGAATATAAATCCTGATATCATAAAAAGCTATAACGGCGGCGATATAAAATTCCAGAATGGAAAAATACTCTCACCATCTGATTTTCCGGAATTAAGAGACTATATAGGGCAGGATATAATAACAACAGACGGCACAACACTGCTTGGAGCAGATGACAAGGCTGGAATAGCAGAAATTATGACTGCTGTGAGCTTTCTAAAAACACATAACGACATTGAACACGGCGATATCCATATCTGCTTTACACCCGATGAGGAAATCGGAAAAGGCGCTGACAATTTTGATATTGATGAATTTGGCGCTGACTTTGCCTATACGATAGACGGAGGAAAAATTGGTGAGCTTGAGTATGAAAACTTTAACGCGGCAAGGGCAAAAATAATAATTCATGGCCGCAATGTCCACCCGGGATACGCTAAAGGTACAATGGTAAACGCCTCATTAATTGCTTCTGAGCTTGTTTCACTCCTTCCGCCTGACGAGACTCCCGCAAGGACAGAAAAATATGAAGGCTTTTTCCATATATGCTCTATAAAAGGAGATGTCGAAGAGTGCTCTCTAAATTTAATCATACGTGATTTTGACAGCGCCAATCTTTCCAAAAGAAAAAGCCTGCTTGAAAACATAATCAAAGACCTGAACGCTAAATATAACAACGCCATAGAGTACAATATTTATGATGAGTATCAAAACATGTACGAGATACTCAGGGACAAAATGTATATAGTCGATTTAGCGGAAAAATCTATGATAGACTGCAATGTTGTGCCTATAAAGCAGCCTATCAGGGGCGGTACCGACGGCGCAAGGCTGTCGTTTATGGGCCTTCCATGCCCTAATATTTTTGCCGGCGGACACAATTTTCACGGCGTATACGAATATATACCTGTTCAGTCAATGGAAAAAGCTGTTGATGTTATAATAAAAATCTGTCAAAACTCAAAAGGCATGAAAATTAATTCATAAACATTCTTGACACATTTACCTATATGTGCTATCATTGACAAAAAATTAAAAGCTGTGATTGAGTTATATGGGCGGCGCCGGTTACAAAATCAGAGAGCATTGCGGTTGGTGAAAGCTTTGCAGTACGGTATGTCGTAAATTACGTCTCATGAGCTCCGGAGAAGAAAGTCAAAAGTAAGCTTCGGCGGATTCTGTACGTTATAGCAGTTAGAGTGCCTGTTTTTCAGGTAATTAAGGTGGTACCACGGTCTTTCCGTCCTTTTGGACAGGAAGGCCTTTTTTGTTTGTGCCGCCCTGACTTAATCATTTATCTAGGAGGTTTAAAATGGAAAACGTATTTGATGTATTGCAGGAAAGAGGTTTTATTGAGCAGCTGACACATGAGGAAGAGATAAAAGAGCTCTTTGCAAAGGAAAAAATCACCTTTTATATTGGCTTTGACCCTACAGCTGACAGCCTTCATGTAGGTCACTTTTTAACTATAATGGCAATGGCGCATATGCAGAGGGCCGGTCACCGTCCTATTGCCCTTATGGGCGGCGGCACCGGAATGATTGGCGACCCTACTGGAAAAACCGATATGAGAAAAATGATGACTGTTGAACAGATTGACCACAATGTTAACTGCTTTAAAAAACAGCTTTCAAGGCTCATTGATTTTTCTGATGATAAGGCTCTTATTGTAAATAACGCCGACTGGATTAGAAACCTTAACTATATTGACTTTCTTCGTGATATCGGAGTCCATTTTTCAGTAAACCAAATGCTCACCGCAGAATGCTACAAAGCACGGCTTGAAAAAGGTCTTTCATTCCTTGAGTTTAATTACATGCCAATGCAGGCCAATGATTTCCTTATGCTCAACAGAAAATATGGCTGTGTAATGGAGCTTGGCGGCAGCGACCAGTGGGCAAACATACTCGGCGGTGTTGACCTTATTCGCCGCAAAGAGCGTAAGCCGGCTTACGGTATGACATTCAGGCTCCTTACAACAAGTGAGGGCAAAAAAATGGGAAAAACCGAGGGCGGCGCTGTATGGCTTGACCCTGAAAAAACATCGCCTTATGAATTCTACCAGTACTGGAGAAATATTGGCGACAAGGACGTTGAAAAATGTCTTGCACTTCTCACCTTCCTTCCTATGGACGAGGTTCGCCGCTTAGGCGCACTTCAGGACAGTGAGATTAATAAGGCAAAAGAAGTGCTGGCCTTTGAGGTTACAAAAATTATTCATGGCGAAGAAGAAGCCCTTAAGGCTCAGAAAGCCGCAAAGGCTCTCTTTGAGGGGGCGGCAGAAGGCGGTTCAATACCAACAACAGAAATATCCGTTTCTGAGCTGTCTGATGGAATGGACATATTGACTGTGCTCATAAAATGTGGACTTATCACGTCAAAAAGCGAAGGCAGAAGGCTTATCCAGCAGAATGGCCTTAAGCTGAACGATAATAAAATAGAAGCCTTTGATTATATCGTAAAGCCGGATAATTTTGAAGACGGTAAGGCTAAGATTCAAAAAGGCAAAAAAGTATTCCATTTTGTAAAGCTCGTATAATTAATCGCATGTAATAAAATTAAATAAGCGGAAAACCATAATATCCATTGATGGCTTTCCGCTTTTTAATTGCTCTTAATTTAAGTACCTAAACCTGCCTGTCAGAAAATTTACTGCCATAATAAAAACCCAAATAAAACATTTTCCTCCACATTTCCATATGCTTGTCATCTAATTCGGTAATGTCACTGTCATCCTCACTGTCAAGCCTGTCACAAATTCTTTCTTTCAAGTCATAAATTGACTGTTCCAGTTCAGAAAGTTCACTTCCGTCATTAAACTCATTTTTAACCTCCTCAGAAAGCACATTTGGAAAATTTTCCAAATCGTACTCACCTGCTGCTAATAAATATATATCTTCTATAAGCTCATTGTTATGTAAATCCATAGGCTTCCTCCTTTAACTAGACTGGCTGACAAATTTTCCCAACAATCTTTTTTTATATATCTGTTTCTATATATAATTCTACCTTTCGACATACTAAAAATCAACAAATTTCGTCCTTCATATATCAACATGTTTCGACAAAATACCTCTTTATGATTCGACAAAATACCGCTTTTATCGCCTTTACTGCAAAACAAAAACAGCTTTCTGCCTACAGAAAGCTGTTTTTAATGATATCACATAATAAACTCAGTCCAGTTCGCCTTTTCCTACACGCATCATAAGCTCTACAACTGCCTCCTCGGCATTTTTACCATCAAACAGTACCTGATTTATGGCTTTTGTTATAGGCATCTCTACATCATACTTTTTTGATAAATCATAGGCCGCCTTAGCTGTATTCACGCCCTCGACCACCATGTGTACCTCGTCTAAAGTTTCCTTAAGGCTTTTTCCTTGGCCAAGAAGTATACCCGCCCTCCTGTTTCTGGAATGCATACTTGTACAGGTTACAATTAAATCCCCCATACCTGAAAGGCCTATAAACGTCTCACTTTTTCCTCCCATTTTAACGCCAAGGCGTGCAATTTCTGCAAGTCCTCTTGTCATAAGAGCCGCTTTTGTATTATCGCCAAAACCAAGGCCGTCATTCATTCCAGCTGCAAGCGCTATAACATTTTTCAGAGCAGCTCCAAGTTCCATACCTATCATGTCATCATTTGTATAAAGCCTGAAGCGCTCATTCATAAACTCATTTTGCACCATTTTTGCCACTTCCATATCATCACATGATACGACACATGCTGTAGGTATGTTCCTGCCAACCTCCTCGGCGTGGCTTGGCCCTACAAGGGTACAAATTTTACATTGTGGCAGACATTCCTTTAAAACCTCCGAAAGCCTTAAAAGCGAGCCATCTTCCAGTCCCTTAGCCACATTAACTATAATTTGGTCTTTATTTATATAAGAAGAAAACTCTGATATGCTTTTTCTCACAAATTTTGAAGGCACAGCAGTTATTATAATATCCGCTCCCCTTACGGCTTCCCGCTTATCTGTAACTATTTTAATGCTGTCATTAATTTTTATGCCGGGCAGGTATTCCTTGTGTTCATGGTCGGCTATTATCCGGTCAGCCTCCTCCTGTTTCCATGACCATATTGTAACAGAATGCCCATATTTATCAAGCATTACAGCAAGGGCAGTCCCCCAGCTTCCAGAACCTATAACAGTTATATTTTTCATCAGCACAGCCTCCATATTATTTTCTTACAAACAGAGCGTTTTCGCTGCCGCTAAGTATCCTTGAAATATTTGCTCTATGTTTAACTAATGCCACCACAGCCATAATCAGTGTAATCAATGTAACTTCTATCGGCGCGGAAAGTACAAAACACATAACAGGCACAGAGCTTATAAGAAAAAGTGAGCCCATAGATACATAACCTTTTATTCCAAGCCCAATAAAACCGCATATAAAAGACACGGCTGTAACAATAGGATTAAAAAATATCATAAGACATAAATCCATTCCTATAGATGAGGCTATGCCTTTTCCGCCTTTAAACTTAAGGTAAAAAGGAAAATCATGCCCAAGCATAACGCCAAATGAAGCATATATTCCGGCAACCAGTCCTCCAAAAAAGTGATAGCATACGGCAAACGCTATTATCCCTTTTCCAACATCACATACAAATGTCGCCGCGCCGGCCTTTTTTCCCAATACCCTCAGAGCATTGGTAGAACCCAGATTCCCGCTTCCATATTTTCTTATATCTTTTTTCATTATCGCGCCTACAAAGTAAGCAGACTGAAAACAACCAACAGCATATCCTATTAAAACACAAAAAATCCTGAACATCTTACGAATTCTCTTTCCTTTCCCGAACTACAAAATGAATAGGGGTTCCTGCAAACCCAAAAGCTTCCCTAAGCTGGTTTTCAATATATCTTCTGTATGAAAAATGCATAAGCTGCCTGTCATTTACAAACAGTACAAATGTCGGCGGCTTGACCGAAGCCTGTGTTATATAATATATCCTCAGCTGGCGTCCCTTGTCACTCGGCGGCTGCTGCATAGCCATAGCCTCAATAAGTACATCGTTTAATACTCCTGTGCTTATCCTCAAAGCGTTATTTTCACGGACAGTTTTAATCAACTCTATCATTTTAGGTATCCTCTGGCCAGTTTTAGCAGAAATAAACACCCTTGGAGCATAAGGCATATATGAAAGCTCAGAATCAATATCCTTAAGGAATTTATTCATAGTCTTATCGTCTTTATCTATCGAATCCCATTTATTTACAGCTATAATAGCCGCCTTTCCTCTCTCATGTGCAATTCCGGCTATTTTTGTGTCCTGGTCTGTAACACCCTCATTTGCGTCAATAACAAGTATAGCCACATCGCACCGTTCAACAGCCGCTACAGCCCTTATTATGCTGAATCTCTCAATATCCTCTTTAATTTTGCTTTTGCGTCTCATTCCCGCTGTATCAATAAACACAAATTTAGTGCCGTCAATCTCAATTTCAGTATCTATAGCATCTCTTGTTGTACCCGGTATATTACTTACTATGAGCCTGTCCTCGCCAAGTATCTTATTTATAAGCGATGATTTGCCTACATTTGGCTTACCTATTATGGCAACCCTAATCTTATCGTCTTCTTCCCCTTCAGTCTGGCTGTCATTAAAGTGCGATATAACAACATCCAACAGGTCTCCAAGGCCCAGCATCTGGCTTGCAGAAACCGGAACGGGGTCGCCCATGCCAAGTGAGTAAAACTCATATACATCAAGGTTTTCTGTACGCATATTGTCTACCTTGTTTACAGCAAGCACTACCGGCTTTTTTGCCCTTCTTAATATGTCGGCAACTTTAGCGTCCTCGTCAGTTACACCCTGCTTTACATCTGTTACAAATATTATCACATCGGCAGTCTCAATGGCAATCTCCGCCTGGTTAAGTATCTGCCTTAATATAATGTTTTCGGCTCCAGGTTCCATACCTCCTGTATCCACAAGAGTAAAATTATTGCCAAGCCATTCAACCTCGGCATAAACCCTGTCCCTTGTAACGCCCGGTGTATCCTGAACAATAGAAATTCTCTGACCGGCAATTTTATTAAACAATGTGGATTTTCCTACATTGGGCCTTCCTACTACCGCTACTATAGGTTTACTCATAATTTTCCTCCGTTATCAATTATTGTTTTTATAAAATCACTGCCGCTTTCACCAGTTATCCTGATTTTAGTATCCAGCAATTTTTCTATATCTTTTAAGTCCATATCATCCAGAAGTACAGTTTCTCCGCTTCTCAGCAGATTTTTTGGAAGGCACAGGTACTCTCCTATACGCTTACCTTTTAGCTGAGTTACTATATCTCTACCGGTAAGAAGTCCGGAAACGGATATCTTACCACCGAAAAACTCATTTTTTATCATATAAACATTTATTTTCAATCCGCTAAACTTATCTTCAAGAGTTTCACACAGCTCCTTTATAAAACTATAAGCAGCCTCGCCAGTAGCGACTGAAACCTCTTTAACAATTTCACAAGGCATGAGATTTCTCAAACAGTCATTAAATTCCTGCCTCATAAGCGAAATCATACCAACCCCGTTTTCAATCTGCGGAAAGTCCTCATATTCTTCACATGGAGGGAATTCCGCTCCGGCAGTAATATAAAACTCATCGGCTATAAACACAAAAGCTGAACCTATCTCTTTTTTAAGTTTTTTCTGCCAGCGCGTTATTAACTCAATAACGTCCATACAGCTCTGCCTGTCAAACGGTTCCATTGGATAAAGCCCATCTCGGTATCTTGTAAGGCCTATAGGCACAACTGAAAGGCTTTTTGCGTGCGGATAATATTTTGATAAATCACTTATTGATTTTTCAAGGACACTTCCATCGTTTATATTTCTGCACAGCACAATCTGAAAATTCATCTCTATATTTGCCTCTGCAAGCCTGTCAAGATAAACCATAAGTTTGTCGGCAAAACGGTTCTTGAGCATTTTTTTCCTAAGCTCCATGTCTGTTGTATGCACTGACACATTTATAGGCGACAGATGATAATAAATCACCCTGTTAAGCTCATCATCCTTCATATTTGTAAGCGTTACATAATTGCCCTGAAGGAATGAAAGTCTTGAGTCATCATCTTTAAAATATAGCGTATCCCTCATTCCCTTAGGAAGCTGGTCTATAAAGCAGAATATACAGTTATTCCGGCAGCTCTTTGCATCGTCCATAAGCCCTGATTCAAAAACAATACCCAAATCCTCGTAATATTCCTTTTCAACCTCAGCTATACATTCTCCGCCCTGCTTTGTTTTAATTGTCAGCTCTATATACTCATCATTTATAAGGTATCTGTAGTCAAAAACGTCCTGTACAGGCTTTCCGTTTACAGCCTTCAATATATCGCCCGGCTCAATGCCAAGCTCCTCAGCTATGCTGTTTTTTTCAACTTTAATTATTACATTTTCTTTTGTTTTCAAACCTAAAACTCCTTAAGTGACAGAAAAGCGGCCATACTTCCGCGTTTTTCACCCATTTTTCTGTGGGAGAAAAACAAATCCGGACTGCACATAGTACACTTATCCGTAACTTCTATGTTTTTATCAATAATTCCAGCCTCAGTCATCAGCCTTTTATTTATTCCCCATAAATCGGCTTTAAAGTACCCGTCTGCGGATTTGTCTTCCTCAATATATTCCTTTGAAAATTCTATTTTACGGTAAAACTCCTCAACAACAGGCCTGTCTATCTGAAAACAGCATTTTCCTATTGAAGGCCCTATAGCAGCCAGAATATCTTCCGGACTGCAGCCATACAATTTATTCATTTTACTTATTGTAGCCTCTGCTATTCTTCCAGCTGTGCCGCGCCAACCTGAGTGTGACAGAGCAATAACCTTTTTTACAGGGTCAAGAAAAAACAACGGCACGCAGTCAGCATGAAACGTACACAGAACAATACCGGGTTTGTCAGTGATATACCCGTCATAGCCAGTTATACTTTTACCGCAGCAGTCATAATCCACATCAAGCACCTCGGTTTTGTGTACCTGATGTCCGCTTACTGTTTTATCCTGTGAAAAATCCATAGCTACATACAGCCTTTTAAGGTTTTCATCAACGTTTTCTTTTCTGTCACCTCTTGTGTAGCTTACATTAAGACTCTCAAAGACGCCGTCACTTACCCCTCCAATACGTGTTGTAAAGCAGTGGCTTACAAGTCCGGTATCTTCCAAATTTTCAAACATACAAAGTTCTAATCCGTTTCTATTCACTATTTTCATAGGCTACTCCCAAAACGCGTTTTCAGTATGCCTCAGCATAATACTGTCTGTTAAAAGTATCTCTATTATATCAAATCTGAAATCACAGCCAGTTATATTATTAACATAAATATATTTCTTAGCAGTTTCTATTATCTTTTTCTGCTTCTTTAAATTGACAGCCTCAATTGGCATTCCCATTTGTGTATTTGTTCTCAGCTTTACCTCTACAAAAACAATGGTATTGCACTTTTGGGCCACAATATCTATTTCACCGCTTCTAAGCCTGAAATTTCTGGCCAGAATTTTATAGCCCTTTCTAACAAGCTCCCTTGAAGCGACTGACTCTCCAAAATCGCCCTTTTTCCTGTTGTTAAAATCCATTTTCGGCCTCTATAAAGTTTTTGAGGAAGCTCCTGCGGTGAATTGGGCAGATTCCATGTTTCTTTATAGCTTCTATATGGAATTTTGAACCATACCCTTTATTATCCTCAAATCCGTATTCCGGATAAATCTCAGCATATTTTTCCATCATCCTGTCACGGTAAACCTTGGCTATTATACTCGCAGCTCCTATTGATATGCTTTTCGCGTCACCCTTTATTATGCCCTGCTGTGGTATATCTATTTTTGGAATAGTAACCGCGTCAGCCAGTATATAATCCGGCTTTATGCCAAGTCCGCTAATTGCCTGCCTCATAGCCTTATATGTAGCCTGCAAAATGTTAATCTCATCAATTTCATCTGATGAAACAACACCAAAACTATATGCCACAGCTTCATTTATTATTATATCATAAAGCTTTTCACGTTTAGCCGCCGGAACCTTTTTAGAATCGTTAACACCCTCTATCATCGCGTTTTTATTCAATATTACAGCTGCCGTAACAACTGGTCCAGCCAATGGCCCTCTGCCTACCTCGTCAATTCCTGCTATAAGACTGAACCCGTTTTTGCGGCAAAGATTTTCATAATAAGATAAAGCCTTAAGGCGTTCCATTTCAGCGGTATAAGAATCATACTTTTTCTGAGCAGTCTGCGCAAGCTTTACTGCGCCCATACGCTTATCATTCTTTAGGGATTCTATAAATTCCGGCAATTCATTTATATTTATTGCATTCAGTTTTTCTTTTATACTCGCAATACTTTCTGACAAATACATCACCTCTGTATCTCTATCTAGTATACACAATTAAAAAACTCTTGTCTATACGTATGTTTGTACAGCAGTATCAGTAAAATTATAAAAATCCAAAAAAATACCGTATCAGAAACACAAAATTTCTGATACGGACAATTATTAATTTTTTATAAATCAGTTATAAAGCTTACTGATATTTTTATTTCAGACTTCCATAATTATAGGTAGTATCATTGGGCTTCGCTTAGTTTCCTGCCATACGTAATCTTTAAGCGCGTCCTTTATAACATTCTTAATATATGACCAGCCGGAATATCCCTTGTACTCGCAGTCGAGCAGCGCCTCCTCAACAGCCTTTCTGGCGCCTTCCATAAGGTCCTCGCTTTCCCTTACATATACAAAGCCTCTGGATATAATATCAGGTCCGGCAAGTATCGTACCGCTTTCCTTCTCCATAGTGACAACAACAACCATCAGTCCATCTTCGGACAAGTGCCGTCTGTCCCGTAAAACAATGTTTCCTACATCCCCTACTCCAAGGCCGTCTACAAGAACCTGACCTGACGGCACAGTACCATTTACTTTTGCATCATTTTTTGAAATTTCAAGTATGTCGCCTATTCTCATAAGAAAAATATTTTCCTTAGGTATGCCCATACTGATAGCCAGTTCCTTATGGCTTGACAGATGCATAAACTCGCCGTGCACAGGCATAAAATATTTAGGTTTTGTAAGAGCCAGCATAAGCTTGAGCTCCTCCTGGCACGCGTGTCCGGATACATGTACATCGGCTATGCCCTCATACACAACATCTGCTCCGCGCTTTAAAAGCTCATTTATAACCTTGGATATCATTTTTTCGTTGCCCGGTATGCTTGACGCGCTTATAACTATCTTATCATCAGGCTTAACCGCAACCTGTTTGTGTTCGCTTGAAGCAATCCTTGATAAAGCGCTCATTGGCTCACCCTGTGTACCTGTTGTTATTATGGCAAGCTCATGGTCGCTGTAATTTTTAATTTCCGAAATATCAATTATAGTATTTTCAGGAATCTGAAGATACTCAAGCTCAATTGAAGTCTTAACGGCATTGAGCATGCTCCTGCCTATTATCGCAACTTTCCTGTTAAACTTAACAGCGGAGTCTATTATCTGCTGTATCCTGTGAATATTTGATGAAAATGTAGCTATCATTATTCTGTTGTCTGGCGTTTCTTCAAATATCCTGTCAAAAACAAGTCCAACCGACTTTTCAGACATTGTAAAACCTTTTCTTGACGCATTTGTACTGTCACTTAAAAGCAGGAGCACACCATCGCTTCCAAGCTGTGCAAACCTCTGAAGGTCGGCGACCTCTCCTCCTATAGGCGTATAGTCAATTTTAAAATCCCCTGTGTGGATTATAACTCCCAAAGGCGTAGTAACTGCAAGGGCTACAGCATCGGCTATTGAATGATTTGTATGGATAAACTCAACCTTAAGCTGACCAAGTTTAATGGTTTCTCCAGGTACTACGACATGCCTTATTGATGTGTCAAGTATCCCATGCTCCTTAAGTTTGTTGTCCAAAAGTCCAATTGTAAGAAGCGTTCCAAAAACAGGTACGTTAAGTTCCTTTAAAATATAAGGAAGCGCTCCTATATGGTCCTCATGGCCATGTGTAAGGACTATACCCCTTACCTTGTCAGCGTTTTTCTGTAAATATGTTATATCAGGTATAACCATATCTATACCCAGCATTTCCTCCTCCGGAAACGCAAGCCCGCAGTCTATTATTATTATATCCTGGTTGTATTCTATTACTGTCATGTTTTTTCCGATCTCATGAAGTCCTCCCAGTGATATAACCTTTAATTTTGGTTTTTTTGATGCCAAAAATAACCCTCCTTTTTTAAAATTCGTTTCCCGAACAATTATTATTAATATACTTATCAGCCGGCAAAAGCAAAATAAAATACATACACTTTTTCGCTAATCATAAACAAGCCGACAATAATATATTTTCCGCCCGCAGTGTATGACTATTACAATTATATTTTACCCTTAAACCAGCCATAACTTTTTTGCCATAAATAAGACACAAAAATAAATGCAGAAGGATATGCTCCTGGCGTCCGGCAAATCCCCCCGCAGATAAAAAGCCTTCCAGCAAAAATCAGTCATCAATCTCGACATCGTATTCATCGCCTGAAACCTGAAACAGTCCGGCAATCCTGTCGAATTCATCGTCGTCCTCTATTATTTCGTAGATATCCTCTCCATCCTCATCAGAAACCGCTTTTTTAAACAGTGCCGCCTCAGCTTCCTCATCGTCAAGCATCTCTGTCTCTACAGCCAGTATATAAGTGTTCCCATTGTCTGTAATAGTGTCTATAATAGCGAATTCTATTTCACAACCCTCCTCGTCTGTGAGAGTGACTGTCTCAAATTCCTCCATTAATTCTTCTTTTTCATCTGACATTATTTTTCCTCCTTTATTCTTATAGAGTCAAGATAACCCTGAAGTATAAACACAGCCGCCATCTTGTCTATTACGCCCCTGCTTTTTTTTATATTTAAATCGGCTTCATGAAGAAATCTTTGAGCCGCTACAGTGCTCAGCCTTTCATCCCACAGTATAACAGGAATGTTTTTAAACCTGTTTTCAATACGCTTTTTATATTCAAGCGTTTTTTCACATCTTTGCCCTTCACTGCCGTCCATATTTTTAGGATATCCAAGGACAATCTTTTCTATATTATACTCATTTATAAGCTCAGCTATCCTGCCAAGAGACTGTTTATGCTCCATTGGATTATTGCGCCTTATAATTTCAACCCCCTGGGCCGTCCAACCAAAAACATCACTTACAGCAACCCCAACTGTTTTATCCCCGTAATCAAGACCAAGTATTCTCAAAAAACCACCCTTATGTATTATTTTTGATATAGTTGTCTACAAGCTCCTCAAGAAGCTCATCTCTTTCAAGCCTTCTTATAAGTACTCTGGCGTTATTATGGCTTGTAATATAAGTTGGGTCTCCCGAAAGTATATATCCAACAATCTGATTTACAGGGTTATACCCCTTTTCCGCAAGAGCGGTATAAACTGAGACGAGAATTTTTCTTGCCTCCGATTCAGTTTCCTTTTCAACCGCGCTGAACTGCATTGTCTCGTTCAAATTTCTTTCCATTTCAACCACTCTCCCTGCGTTAAATTAATGATAATATAAAAATTAACATTATGCAAATAATATTTATCGTTTAAACTCGATATTTTATGTCATCTGACGGCAAATTTCGCCATATGCCGCTTTGGCAGAGACATCTTGTATTCTTACCGGAAGAATCATATTTCTTAAATTTTCATCGGTTTTTACAAATACTTTAATATAATTAGACGTATGCCCCTCAAAAAATCCGCCTTCTCCTTTTTCAAAAAGCACGTCCAAAACTCTGCCTTTAAAACAACCGATAAACCTGTCTTCCATATCATCGCTGAGCTTTATAAGCTTTGAAGCCCTGACACTTTTTATTGCCGAAGGTATCTGGCATTTCATACCTGCGGCTGGAGTGCCTTTTTTGGGAGAATACGGAAATACATGGATTTTGGCAAAGCCAACCTTTTCAGCGAACCTGAAACTTTCCTCATAATCACTGTCGCTCTCTCCCGGAAACCCTACTATTATATCAGTTGTAATGGCAACATCCGGCATATATTTTCTTAAAATTTCCACAGCCTGCAAATATTTTTCAGTTGTGTATTTCCTGTTCATGGCCTCAAGTGTTTTGTCGCATCCACTCTGTAGTGACAGATGGAAATGATGGCATACCTTGTACATAGTGCTCAGC
The DNA here is from genome assembly GCA_022867625.1 of Lachnospiraceae bacterium NSJ-143. GTDB lineage: Bacteria > Bacillota > Clostridia > Lachnospirales > Anaerotignaceae > Neoanaerotignum_A. The sequence continues at coordinate 424,244 of JALIFM010000002.1, read as the reverse complement.
TCATGGGCAAACTCCTCAGTTACAATATTAGGCTCAACTGAGCTGAGCCTGATACGCTCAATTCCATTTATCAGACTTACGCGCTTTATAAGTGTAAGAAGGTCAGATTTATGGTTATCTTTCCCGTATGACGCCACATGTATCCCTGTCAGAACAACTTCTTTAAATCCATTTAAGGCCAAATTACTTACTTCTTTAAGTATATCCTCCTCGTCCCTGCTTCTTACAGGACCTCTGGCGTATGGTATAATGCAGTATGAGCAGAACTGGCTGCACCCGTCCTGAATTTTTATATACGCCCTCGTACGTCCCGCAAGCTTGCGTATAGAAATAGGCTCAAAGTCATGCTCTTTCATAATATCGCTTACAAGGCATACCCTTTTACGCTCACTAAAGAACCTTTCAACCTCATCAACTATTTTATGCCGTCCCTTTGTTCCGACAATAATATCAACCTCCGGAATGCTTTCCAACGCCGCACTGTCTGTCTGCGCATAACAGCCTGCCGCCACAACTACTGCCTCAGGGTTAAGCTTCTTTACTTTTCTTAAAAGCTGTCTGGACTTTTTATCGCCGAAATTTGTTACAGCACAAGTATTTATAATATAAACATCAGCCTTTTCGTCTATGTTTTTTACTTCATATCCCTTATCCGCAAAGGCTTCTGCAACAGCTTCACTTTCTGCCTGATTAACCTTGCAGCCAAGGGCAAAACTTGCAACACTTTTCATATATTACCTCAAAACTATAATTTTTTTGTTTCTGCATAATCAATTCTCTTTATAGCCAGTTAAATTTAAAACCGCCTGCTCAATTTATTTTCATCAGCAGAGGTATAATAAGCATAGCCGTATTTACATCTTTGCCCGATGCCCAGATAAGATACGGCCTCAGAGCATGCCATTTATTCTTTTTAGTATTTACCGAAACCGTAATTGATTCAATCTCGTCAATTTTGGTTATTATTTCATCACGCTCCAAGGGTGATAAATCTTCCATTTTATTTATTATATCCCTTGTTTCATTAAATGATAAATCAAACGCCCGTCCCTGAACACCTTCATTTACATAGTGCTGCACCATAGATTCATTACTGTAGCCACTGTCTTTGAATGCCTCAAGCCGTCTAATCACTTTATGAACGTTACTCTTATAAACCTCAGCCTTTTCAGCGCTGCTGTCATAAACTGAAATAACATCAAGCCCGTCCGCAAGGCCTTCCACTATGTCTTTGTATCTCATAATAAGCATATCAAAAAGTCCGCTCATTCTTTTGGAATCGTTTCCGTATTGGTTCCAAAGCTCACGACTGTGCAGCAGGTCGTCGTCCAGCATCATTCTTGCAATTTCATCCATGATACATCACCGGTTCCTTTCTTAATAATATTATCATAAAATCAGCTATTTAACAACAGTGCTGTACAAAACAAAAAGGCGCGGACCATTTTGTTTATGATGCACGCCTTTTAAAACAATTTTTAATTACGCCTGCTGTGTTCTTTTAACCTTCATGTTCTGTATTACAAACATGCCTACTATAACCACAATACCTATAACGTCTGTAAGCGTTCCCGGCTTAATTAGCAGCAGACCCGCGGCAATACAAAGTATCCTTTCCCAAGCCTTAAGTCTTGTTTTCATAAATCCTTCCATGCCAGTAGATATTCCAAGCATTCCAACAAAAGCCGTAACGGTTATCATGGCAGCCTGAATTATACTGTTTCCCTGACCCAGAAGCATTTCAGGGTTAAACGCAAAAACATATGGTATTATAAAAGCCGTTATGGCAATTCTTGTAGCGGTAAAACCTGCCTTTAGAGGGTTGCACTTGGCTATGGCTGAACCGGCATATGCCGCCAGAGCCACAGGCGGTGTAATATCTGCAACAATACCAAAATAAAAAACAAACATATGAGCAGCAAGCATTGGTATACCAAGCTTTATAACTATAGGAGCAGTGATAGTAGCCATTATTACATAGTTTGCTGTAGTAGGCACACCCATTCCAAGTATTATGCACGCAATCATTGTAAAGAAAAGCGCCAGTATTGTAATTCCGCCTGAAAGTGTAAGAAGCCCTGTAGCAAGCTTTAATCCCAATCCTGTAAGGGATACAACACCAACAATCATACCTGCCATAGAACACGCTATTGCAACACCTATTGTATTTTTGGCTCCGTTTTCGAGCGCCTCAAGAAATGAGGCAAAGTTCATCCTTGTGTCCTTTCTGAACATGCTTACTATTATTGATGCAACAATAGCATAGCACGCAGACATTGACGATGTATAACCTGTCATCATACAATAAACCAGAACCACAAGAGGAAGAAGGAGATATCCCCTTGAAAACATAAGTTTAAAAAATCCCGGAATATCCTCTTTATTAAGCCCTTTAAGGCCCAGTTTTTTAGCCTCAAAATGAACCATAAGGAATATACCTGTAAAATACAAAAACGCAGGCAGAATAGCGGCTACTACAATTTTGGAATACGCAACGCCCGTCATTTCCGCCATAAGGAATGCGGCTGCTCCCATAATAGGAGGCATAATCTGTCCGCCCGTAGAGGCCGACGCTTCTACCGCCGCGGCAAACTCCGGCGGATATCCTGTTTTTTTCATCATAGGTATGGTAAAGCTTCCCGACCCAACTGTATTGGCAACAGAGCTTCCGGAAATCATTCCCTGGAGGGCGCTTGCGATAACGGCAACCTTGGCAGGTCCGCCTGTTGCCGCACCTGCTATAGAGTTGGCAATTTCAATAAAGAACCTTCCAACTCCTGTTTTATCCAGAAACGAGCCAAAAAGAATAAACAGCACTATAAACGTAGAGCAAACACCGAGCGGAGTGCCTATAACGCCTTCGGTTGTATAAAACAGATGAGCTATAATCCTTTTAAGTGAGAATCCCGCGTAAAACGCATAGACAATAAAGCATGCCACAACTATAAGTATTGGTATTCCAACAACTCTTCTGCATATCTCAAAAAGTATTAATATTCCTATAATTCCAACAACCACATCTGTCGGCGTTGCCCTTCCTGCCCTGTCCACAATAACCTGAAAATTAACAACAAAATAGAAAAAGCACCCAGCTCCGACTATTCCAAGTATAAAGTCATACCATGGAATATAATTGCATCTTTCTGAGCCTTTTTTCCTCGACGGATAAAGCATAAACGCCATAAATACAATAATACCTATAAACGATGCACGCCTTATCTGTTCAGGAAGAGAGCTGAACACATTCATCCACAAAGCATAAACAGAAAATGCTACAAGCATATATTTTACTATGGCTTTAGGAATACCCTCAAAATGACGTGTATTTGACTCTTTGTCAAACTCCTTTAAAACAGCATCAATCTGGGCCGCCTCCTCAACAAAAACCTCGTCGATTGGCTTATCCTTAATTTTCTTTTCCTCAAAATTCCCTTTATCTTTATTTTTATCTGAATAATCACTCATAAGAATTCCTCCAAATAAAAAACCTTCCTACCTTCTTCACATTAAACTCCACCGGGCTGTTTTTTCCGCACAGCGCCCTCAAACTTATTTCTTTTCCATTTATATAAAGTATATGATCCGAAACTGTTCCTACTATGTATGATAGCTTATCAATACGCATATGGATGTTGCTTATAAGCATTTTTCCGTCTTCCGTATACGAAAGGCTCTGGCCATCCTCAATCTCTGTAGCAACTCCAGCACCAAAATCAGAATAAAGACATTTTTCAAGATATATTTCATCACTGTAAATTGTGTAATATTCTCTAACTTCACTTTTATTGACAGAATGTATAAAAGCTATGGAAAACTCATCGCCGTCTGATACATCAAAACACGTATAAACGTTTCCTGTATCACAATCAGCCAGAACAAGAACTGTATTCCCGGGCGAAAACAGTAAATAAAAAAGCAAAGCCGCAATGGCAAATACAGCCGCTGCGGCTAAAATTGCTGAATTAAAATTAAGCTTCCTCAAGGTGCAAATTATTCAAGAACTCCAGCTTCTTTGAAATATTTTTCTGCGCCCGGATGGAATGGAACTGAAACACCTTCTACAGCGTACTGAGTGTCAAGCTCTGCACCTTTTGCGTGGCCCGCCTCAATATCCGCCTTGTTTTCAAAAAGCGCCTTTGTAAGCTCATAAACAGCATCGTCAGAAAGCTTATTGCTTACAATAAGTGTAGCCTTAACTGCAACTGTCTGTGCATCTTCCTCCATACCCTTATATGTATCCTTTGGTATTGTATAAGCGGTATAGAATGGGTAATCAGCTACAAGCTTTTCCGCCTCAGCACCGTCAACATTGAGAACCTTTATATTGTTTGTACTCGCAAGCTCCATAACTGCTGTTGTAGGCGCTCCTGCTGTACAGAAGAAAGCGTCAATTTTGTTATCCTTCATTGCGTTAGCCGAGTCGGCAAATGAGAGGTTCTGCTTATCAATATCATCAAATGTTACTCCATAAGCGGCAAGAATCTGTTTAGCGTTAAACTCAACTCCGCTTCCGGCATCTCCAACAGAAACCCTCTTTCCCTTAAGGTCAGCAATTGTCTCTATACCAGCTGAAGGGTTGGCAATTACCTGGCAAACCTCAGCATAGCAGGCTGCCATAGATGAGAAATTATCAGTTTTCTCACCGTCAAAAAGGTCTGTTCCGTTATAAGCATAGTCCATAACGTCGTTCTGAACTATAGCCATATCTACCTCTCCGTCAGCCACAAGGCCGATATTCGCTTTGGAAGCACCTGTTGACTGAACGTCAAACTTAGCGCCTGTAGCTTCGCTCAGAACCTGACCTACTACACCGCCGTAAGCATAATATGTGCCTGATGTTCCGCCTGTAGCAAGCCTTACAGTTATTCCGCTTGCTCCGCCTTCAGCCTTGGCAGATGATGCAGATGACCCTGAAGCAGATGACGAAGATGAACTCCCGCAGCCTGAAACAGCCATGGAAACAATCATCATACCCGCTGCTAAAACAGCTAATTTTTTCTTCATTATTTGAATTCCTCCCCTTAAATTTAATATGTAATTCATAAATATACTTATTAATTATAATTTATTTTTTAATTTATTACAAGTAATATTTAACCAAATTAAATTTATTAAAAAAAACTAATAATTTAATCTTTAAAATTCCTTGAGCTTATAGCTACATTCCATATAATAAAACCGGTGCTTTTATTAAAAATCTCAGACCAGTGTCAAAAACAAGTGCATAATATACATAAATTTTGAATATAAATTATCTTCCGCCTGCCATGTAGCACAAAGCGTTCACTATCGCCGCCGCCACATTTGACCCGCCCTTTCGTCCTCTGGCCACTATAAAAGGTATATCTTTAAGCTTTATAATAAGCTCCTTGGCCTCCACAACGTTTACAAAACCTACAGGCACTCCTATTATTGCAGCAGGTTTTATTTTTCCCTCAGTTACCAATTCGTAAAGCCTTATTAATGCCGTGGGGGCGTTTCCCACAACGAATATATATTTTTTTCCAATCTCTGAGGCTTTGTCAATACTTGCAGCAGCCCTTGTTGTACCATTTCTTTTGGCCGCTTCGGCTACGTCCCTGTCTGACATAAAACACACAGCGCTTACAGAAAGCCTTTCCAACGCCTTTTTATTTATTCCTGCCAGTGCCATATTTGTATCCGTAACAATATCCGTTCCGGCTTTTATAGCTTTAATAATATCATCAGCGGCATTTTGAGAAAAGCATAAAGTCTCGGCATACGAAAAATCGGCAGTTGTGTGAATTACTCTTTTTACTATTTGTTTTACATCTTCAGGGATATCTGTTTTAAGCTCACTTTCTATTATTTCAAAGCTCCTTCTCTCAATTTCCTCCGGGAGCATTGCGTTAGATTTAAGATTCAATATTCTATCCCCTTTCTTGCCTGTATGCCTCTGTCATAAGGGTGCTTTACCTTCACTATCTCAGATATATAGTCCGCTCTGTCAACAAAAAACTTATCGGGATTCCTTCCGGTAAATACGATTTCCGTTCCTTCGCTTCTGCTGTCAACAAAATCTGTGAGCACTCCCCTGTCAATAAAACCATATTCCCACGCATATGTTATCTCATCAAAAACCACAAGACATCTTCCGGTTTTTCCATATTCTCTGGCAAGCTGTACCGCTTTGGCAAGTATATCATTATACGCCCTTTTAGCGGCAGCTTTTGTTTCCTCCGTCATAGTGCTGTAAAAGCCAAAATCTTTTTCACAGCGTACAACTGTTATCTGCGGTATGTCGTTTAAAATATTCAGCTCAGATGTATCCCTGCCTTTCATAAACTGGCAGAATACAACTTTCATTGAGTTTCCGGCAGCCCGTATGCTTAAACCTGTCGCGGCTGTTGTTTTTCCCTTGCCGTCGCCACAGTACAAATGTATAAGCCCACTCATATTCTCAGCCCCATAATTTTATAAATATAGTCCATATCAATATTTTTCCTCACAGTTTCAGCCAGTAAATCATACTGCGCGTTTTTATATTCATCCCACGAAACAATATCTGAGCTGCCTTTTAAGCCTTTTAACTCAAACAGTTTAGCGCTTACCGCACGGCAGATATCTGAGCTGTCAAAAAAACCATGTATATATGTTCCCAACACATTTTTATTATAAGCTCCTATAGCCTTTATTTTGCTGCCTGTATTCATAATCAGCGCCTTTGATTCTCCGTTTTCATATATTCTGCTGTTTCCCATATGGATTTCATATCCCTTTACATCGGCACCGGAAATAAAACCGAAGAAGCCTGAAATATCTCCCAAAATTCCACTTTCCTGTGATTGATTCTTTTCAGATTCAAAAACCGTATAAATATCCAAAAGCCCAATGCCATCAATCTCTCCGCCTCCTTCTGCAAAATAAGGGTCGGCTATCTTTTTTCCCAAAATCTGATATCCGCCGCATATGCCAATAACCGGAACACCATTTGCTGCCAGCCGCTTAATTTTTGACTCAAGGCCATTCTGCCTCAGCCATAAGGTGTCTTTTATTGTGCTTTTGCTGCCCGGAATAATTATTAAGTCCGGCTCTTTCAGTTCATTTAGTCTATTGACATATCTTACCGATACACCTTCTATTCTTGCCAGAGAATTTAAATCAGTAAAATTGGAAATCTTTGGCAGGCGTATAACAGCAATATCAATAATGCCATTTTTCTCAGTGTTCTGAAGCCTGTCAGAAAGGCTGTCCTCATCATCTATATCAATATTTACAAAAGGTATTACACCTTTTACAGGTACGCCGCATTTCTCCTCAAGCATTTTGAGCCCCGGCTCCAATATAGCTCTGTCGCCCCTGAATTTATTGATAATTATGCCCTTCACACGTTGGCGTTCATTATTATCAAGGAGCATTACAGTGCCGTAAAGCTGTGCAAAGACTCCTCCTCTGTCAATATCCCCTGCCAAAAGCACCGGACTGTCCAACATTTCGGCCAATCCCATATTTACAATATCGTCTTTTTTAAGATTAATTTCAGCTGGGCTTCCGGCTCCTTCTATGATAATAACATCATATATTTTTGACAGTTCTTCATAAGCTTTCAATATATCCGGTATAAGCTCTGACTTGTATTTAAAATATTCTGCTGCCGACATATTCCCCACAGGCCTGCCGTTTACAATTACCTGCGAGCCTGTATCAGTAGTGGGTTTTAACAATATCGGGTTCATATACTTTGTCGGCTCAATGCCTGCCGCTTCCGCCTGCATAGCCTGAGCTCTGCCAATTTCAAAACCGTCGGTTGTTATAAATGAATTTAGAGCCATATTCTGGGATTTAAACGGAGCCGCCTTATACCCGTCCTGACAGAATATGCGGCAGAGGGCAGCGGCAATAAAGCTTTTGCCGGCGCTTGACATTGTTCCCTGAATCATTATTGGATTAGCCATCAGCCGTTCACCTTTATATCCTTCCATGCTTTTATAAGCTTTAGATTTTCGTTGTGGGTCCTTACCGCTATGCGGTAGTATTTGTCATTAAGAGAATAATAATTTCTGCAGCTTCTTATAAGTATCCCTCTTTCGAGCATTTTCTTTCCAAAATTTTCAGATTCCCTGAAAAATATAAAATTGGCCGAATGGCCGTATACCTTCTCTGCAAGAATTTCCATATTCTTCAGAAGATACTCTTTTTCCCTGCCTATATACTCAAGTGTACGTTCTTCAAGCCCTTTAATGTTAAGAGCAGCTATGCCTGCCGCCTGGGCAGGAGCAGATACATTCCATGTCTGCATGCAGGACCTCACTTTTAAAGCGGTCTTATAATCCGAAAACATACCATATCCAAGCCTTAATCCCGGCATAGCATAAAATTTGGTAAACGCTTTTAAAATAATCATATTGCCATAATTCAGATATTTTTTTGCTGTAAATTTTTCACCGTTTTCAACAAAATCTATAAAGCACTCGTCAAATACAGCCGTTGCCCCACAGTCAGCGCATTTTGCGGCAATACTTTCAACATAGCCACTGTCGCATATATTTCCTGTAGGGTTATTAGGATTTGTGAAAAAAACTATGTCAATTCCATTTCTTATTGCTGAAATAAAACCATTGTCAAACGCAAACCCATTTTTTTCATCAAGTATGTATTTTTCTGTTTCACAGCCTACAGAGCTGAGCGCCTGTTCATATTCCGCAAAACAGGGAGCTGCGATAAGCGCTTTTCTTGGCTTCATGGCAAAACATACTGCAAAAATCAATTCCGCCGCGCCGTTGGAGCAGATTATATTTTCAGCTGAAACATTTTCCTTTTCAGAAACAAGTTTTTTCAACTCTCTGCACTCCGGGTCAGGGTAGCAGGCCGACATATCAAAAGAATTAAAAAATGCCTCTTTTATTTCTATTCCCATTCCAATAGGATTTATATTCGCCGAAAAATCAATATCGCATTTATTTGAATATATATTTCCCCCGTGCTCATGTCTCAAATCAAATTCACCGCCATTCTTGCAGCAGCAGCCAATATTAAGGCCAAAAACGATGTGGTATACATCAATCTGTTTGCCTTTATTATATCGCTGTGTTCCATTTCCTTTAAATTATCCCCTATGGTCTGTTTCTTTACAAGCTTTCCAAAATACCACGCATCACCCGCAAGCATGACTCCAAGGGCACCCGCGCATGCCGATTCTGTATGTGCTGAATTTGGGCTCTTGTGCTTCAGCCTGTCTCTTAAAAAAATTCTGACTGCATTTTTATAATTATAACCCAGTATAAATGAAGCGGCTATCATTAAAGCACCGGATATTCTTGCTGGAATAAAATTAAAAAAATCATCTGTCTTTGCAGCGGCCCTTCCAAGAAACATATATTTATCATTCTTGTATCCAATCATTGAGTCCATTGTATTAACCGATTTATACAAAAACCCGAGTACAGGTCCTCCAAGCATCATAAAAAAAAGCGGCGCAACAATGCCGTCAGATGTGCTCTCGGCTACAGTCTCAACAGCCGCTCTTGTAACCGCTGCATCGTTCAGATTTTCTGTATCACGCCCAACAATCATTGATACGGCTTGCCTTGCCGAATCAATACTGTTGTTTTCAAGCTCATAAAAAACCTTTGTACTTTCTGTCTTCAGTGACTTTACCGCTATAATCTGCCAGCACATTATGCACTCCACAGCAAATTTTAAATAAAAATTTATTCTTCCCAGCAAAATCAAAACGCAAAGCGGAATAATTGCACTTATTGACATTACCACAAAACATAAAACCATGCCGCCCCAAAAGAGGCCCCTGTCTGTATTTGAAAACACTTTCCTCACTGATTTTTCACAGCAGTCAATAAGCCTTCCTATAAATACTACCGGGTGCGGAATGTTATGGGGGTCGCCCACAATCAAATCAATTATAAATCCTATAACAATAGCGGCAGTTATCTCATCCATAATAGTTTCCTGTCTGTATTATAAAATTTTTTCTTATCCGTATCATACTCTGCTGATATCATCTCATTATTTTTAATTTGGTAGTCATAAAAATTTCCACCGTTGAATTTTTCAAAAACAGCCATTATCACACCACCATGAGTTACCACACCAGCTGTTTTTATATTTTTTCTCGCCATGTCAAAAACAATGTTTTCAAATGCGAATATGCACCTCTGCTTAAAACCCAGAGAGCCTTCCCCATTTGGAAAATCAGATTTTCCACCACTTGAGAGCCATTTTATATAATCTCTATTATCTTTAAGCTCATCATAATTTTTGTACTCAAAGCTTCCAAAATCAGTTTCCCTTAAATCCTCTATAATTACAGCTTTTAAATCAGTGTAGAGCAACTCACATGTATGCCTGCACCTGAGCATAGGGCTTGTGTAAACAGTCTCTGCCTTTGCCGCATTAACATTTTTGAGCCTTTCTGCCGCTTCTGCGGTTATGTCCTCGTCAGTAATACCGACATAGCGTTTTTCGATATTGCCCTTTGTCTGTCCATGGCGGTAAAAGAAAAATCTCATATCCTCACCCCTTAAGCCTTATTCCCAAGCCGAATGACACTGAGTATACCTGCTCCGCATACTCTGCCAAAACGCTTCCAGCCCGTCCTGTTTCTTCCCTGAGCATTCTTTCGTATTTGTCAGCCGGCACTATACCGCAGCCAATCTGGTCAAGTATTATAATACTGTTTTTATTTATTCCGATAAATTTTTCAGTCTCCTCCAAAACATTCCTGTTTTCGGCTATCCATTTTTCTATAAGTTTATTAAATTTATAAATAATCCTCTCTGACTCAATTTTATAGTTATTTTCCGCAAAAAAAACATCAGCCTCACTCATGCCAAATTTGTCGTATACAAAATCCAGCTTATGCTGAAACAGCCCTCCAATAACAAGTATCATGCCACCACACCTTTACGCACGGCAGAATACTACAGCGCACATAAGCATTATAAGCTCGCATATCTGAAGAAAGTATCCCGCCAAATCGCCTGTAATTCCGCCAAATTCCTTATAAGAAAAATATCTGTAATATACAAAAACCGCACCTGAAGCCAGTACGCACATAACCCCCGCGAAACCATTTTTCGTAACAATCCATACAGAACAAATAAAATACACCGCCGTAAGTATGCCTCTTGTAAAATCACTGTCGCTAGAGCTTGAAAACGTAAACAGCAGGCCTTCTTTTTTAGCGCACTTAAACGACACTGCGGCTATTCCGCTCAAACACCTGGAAATAATAAAGCATTTGGCAAACAAATAAATGCACTCAGGTCCGGCTTCATATATAAATCCAAAATACAATACAAAATATACCAATGTACATATTACGCCAAAAGCTCCTGTATGAGGGTCGCTCATTATATCCAGTTTTTTCTTCGTTCCCGCATATGATTTTCTTGCGTCAGATGTATCAATAAATCCGTCCAGATGTATACCGCCTGTAATTAATATCGGGATAACTGTAATAACAGAAGAAATTAAAATTTTACTGAACTCCAAACGAATCAAAAAACAATAAGCCAGGCACTGGAAAAAACCAATTATAAGCCCAACTGCCGGAAAAAAGCACAGCGCGTACTTCATATTGGCCTTTTTAAAATCAATCTCCGGCACAGGAAGCCTCGAAAACATCGAAAGAGCCATAAAAAACGAGTTCAGCATTTTTTCACCTCTTTTTGTAATATACAGGCTGTGACAGTATTACCTCTACAGCCTCATCAGCCAAAGCCGTAAGCCTGTAGTTTATATCCCCCAAAATCCTCATATATTCCATAGTTTCATTCCCATATATGATACCGTCACAAAACACATCATTTGTCACAACGACCATATTGTTTGAGCTGTCAATCAGTTTTTCAACACCGCAAATGATTTTTTCACACAGCTTCTCTTTATTTACTCTGCCAGAAAACATTTCATTAGCAAGCAAATTTGAAACACATTCCAAAAGCACTGTTCCCCTGTGAGGCAGTTTTATTTTTTCCAAATCATGGTAGCGTTCTATTGTTTCAAAGCCTTTTTTATCCCTCATCCGCCTGTGCCGCTCAATATGCATTGCGGCTTCAGCTCCGAACGGTTCCATAGCCGCTAAATAATACATATATTTGTCGCCGAATTCCATACATAGCTTTTCTGCAAACCCGCTTTTGCCGCTGGCACTTCCGCCGAAAACAAGAATAAACATATTTGCCCCTATTCAAAATCCACATAGCTTTCCATTTTAAAATCATCAAACGTGCTCATTTTGTTGTATACATCAACCGCCATTTTAAGCAGTGGAATTGCCGCTACAGCTCCGGTGCCCTCGCCAAGACACATACCGCAGTCCAAATATGTATCAAGTCCAGCGGCCTCAGCTAATATTTTTCCTGCCGGCTCGGCACTTACATGACTTCCCAGTATAAAATCAGCGCACTGCGGCACAATCCGCTCAGCCAGCAAAGCCGAACAGCATGAAATAAAACCGTCGGCAATACATGGCACCCTGTATATAGCTCCTCCAATAAATATGCCGCATATAGCCGCAATTTCAAGGCCGCCGCATGCTGAAAGAATCCCTATAAAATCATCTTCCTCATATTCCTTCCTGACACGCTCTATAACACGCGAAACCACCTGTTTTTTTCTCTCAAAGCCTTCTTTAGAAAGCCCAGCCCCTTTTCCTGTTACAATATCCGGATTAATGTCAAGCACCGCACCGCAAAGGGCGCTGCTGGCAGTTGTATTTCCTATCCCCATTTCCCCTGTAGCTATTAAGTTATAACCTTTTTCTTTAAGCTCCCCAACAGCATTTACTCCTGTAATCACAGCCGAAACGCATTCGTCCCGTGTCATAGCGTTCTCAATCACAATATTGCCTGTGCCGCGTCTGATTTTTCTACCGGCAACACAAAACGGAACAAGCTCAGTGTTAAAATAATCCTCACAATTCATTCCCACATCAACAGGGAACACATCAACACCTGCCGATTTAGCCATAACCGTAACCGTTGTGTCAGCATACTGAAAACTGTCGGTAACTATCTTGGTTACAGCGCTGTCAGTCTGAGTAACTCCTTCCTTGACCACGCCATGGTCAGCGCACATAATAAGAAGTGCCGGTTTAGATATGTCAATACTGCCTTTTGAGCCTGTGATTCCCGCAAGCCTTGACACAGCCGTTTCAAGCTTTCCCAGACTCTTTAACGGTTTTGCTATGCTGTTCCATCTTTTTTTTGAAATTTCCACAGCGCTGTAGTCCAGCGGAAATATTTTCTTTTTATAATCATCAATATTCATCTGTCAACCCGCTCTTATATTCAATACTTTTTTTTATAAATTCTTTTGCCGCCGCCGTATTTGAGTAAAAATAAATATGCGGAAACCCGGCATACATATTGCTGTCTGAAAATCCTGTTTTCCAGCTTCTGCCAGACACCGGCTTTACAGCAGCAAAAGCGTCTCCGGCTTTTTCAGTTATAAAGTAGTGGAACTCGTGTCCCTTTATTTCAGTGCCCATTTTTCCAAACACACTCTCTTTGTTGGAAACAAGATTTATATATCCAAAATTGCCCAGCCTTCCCGAATATCTGCATGAAATATCAAAAATACCGCACATGTCAAAAACACCTCTATCGGTTTCAATGCTTTTGCACAGATACATAAACCCTCCGCATTCAGCTATAAGAGGCATTCCGCCAGCTATCGCCTTTTTTATGCTTTGTTTGGAAACTGTGTTCTGTGAAAGAGATTCCGCAAATTCTTCCGGATATCCGCCGCCTATAATCAGCGCACATGAATTTTCAGGCACAGGCTCATTATTGAGAGGCGAAAAAAACACTATTTCGGCTCCCATTTCCCTCAGGATTTCAAAATTATCTTCATAATAAAAATTAAAGGCCTCGTCATAAGCGACTGCAATTTTTATTTTTTCACCCTCATTCGAGAAAACATATTCTGTATGGCAAACTTCCGGAGCATCTCCTGCCATTTTAAAAACAGCTTCCAAATCAACGCATTCCTTAAGTTTGTCACTTAATATTGAAATTTTTTTCAGGACTTCCTCTTTTTTTACAGATGTCGAAAGCCCAAGATACCTGCTCTCAAAAGCCGCTTCCTTAAGCTCAGGCAGATAACCGACAGCTTTTATTCCAGTCTCGCTTTCAATTAAATCTTTGAGCATTAAGAATGTGCTTTTGGACACTCTGTTAAGTATAACCCCTTTTATATTGCTGTCCTTTCTAAACTCCGCAATCCCTTTTAATACAGATACAGCTGTAAGAGATGCCCCCTTAGCGTCAATTACCAATATCACAGGCGTTTTTGTACAGCTTGCCAGATGGTATGAACTTGCAGTATCACTCACGCCACCTAAGCCATCATAATAGCCCATTACACCTTCAATAACAGAAAATTCTGCCTCAGCTGAATTTTTGCTGAGAAGATACCGCACCGTATCCTCGTTTGACATAAATATATCCAGATTTCTGCTCTTTACTCCCAGCACAGAGCTGTGAAACATTGTATCTATATAATCAGGCCCGCATTTAAACGACACTGTATTTATACCCATACTCTTTAACAGGTAAATCAAAGCACAGGTAACCATTGTTTTTCCGCTTCCGCTTTTGGGTGCGGCAATCATAATTCTTGCTGAACCCATTACATTTTTACCCCGCTTCCTGTAAACGATATTACAAAAACCGGATTAAGACCCATCATAAGGTTAAGGTCATTTATTGCTCTTGCCCTGCTTATACTCACATTTACTATCTCAACATCTTCTGCATTTATTTCCTGAGCGGCTTTTTTTGCCTCAAACATGGTTTCGAGTGAAATAGCATTTATAACAAACCTTGCGCAGGGGTTTTTAATCAAAACAGCCTCTATAATTCCCTTGACCGCACCTGTGCTTCCGCCTATAAAACAATGTGTTGGCGCAGGCAGGCTCTTTAGAGCTTTGGGCGCTGTTCCATTTACAACGTCAACATTTTTAACATGGAAGTATTCTATATTCTTACAAATACACTCAACTGCTTCCGCCTTCTTTTCCACCGCAAAAACTCTACCCTTATAAGCCGCCAAGGCACACTCAATGCTAACCGAGCCAGTTCCGGCCCCAATATCATATATTACTGAATTTTCCTTTAACATAAGCTTAGACATTGAAATGGCCCGCACCTCGCTTTTTGTCATAGGCACGTTGCCCCGTATAAATTCCTCATCTCTCAGTCCAAACGTATACGGCCTGTTTTCATAATTTTTATTTTCTATATAAATCATTGACAGGTTTTCATTTTCCTTATCTGCAAAATCACATGCCCTGCCGGAACTGATTCTCTCATCAGGGTACGAAAGATTTTCACCAATATAAACTTCCGTCTCCCCAAGCCCGGCTTCTGTAAGGGCAGAACATATTTGGGATACATGGTTTTTATTCCCAAGCAGAATAAAGACCTTCTCATTGTTTCTGACAGCGTCAACAAAATTCAAATCCCGCCCATGCATACTGTAAAAGACAACATTACTGTAAGGCCTGAATATTTTATTAAAGAAGTAAACATATGACGACACTCCATTTATAATCTCTATACTGTATTTTTCTTTTCCCAGCATGTCGGCAAGCTTCTGTGCTCCGCTGTAAAACCCGGCGTCACCTGAAAATACAACCGATATACATGAATCATTGCTTTCAGAAATTATTTTTTTTATATTTGCAGATTCTATCTCGCAGAAAACTCTTTTATCTGCCAAGTCAAAACATTCAAGCACACGTTTTGAACCTATAACAAGCGTACTTTTAGATACTGCCGCAATTGCTCCTGCCGTTATATTATCCCTGTTTCCAGGGCCTGCGCTTACCATATAAATCTTCTTAACCGCATCAATCCCATAATCAGTTCTCAAAATATCAATAAGGCCGGATATTCCAATACCGTTATGCTCACCTGGTGCTTTAATTACAATGGCCTCTATTCCGGCTTTCATGGCAGCTGAAATTTTTTCATTAAAACCACCGGCGTTTCCGGTTTCTTTGGTAACTATAAACTTGGCGTCGGCAAGCCTTATGCACGCTGTATTCATCTCCTCAGAAAAAGGACCTTTCATACATATTATATGACTTTGGTCAATGCCTGACAAAACGCATTTTTCAATAGCCTCGGTCAAAGGCAGCACTCTTGCGAACACTCTTTCCTTCGCGTTTTTAATATTCTTAAAGTCATCTAAGTCTTTGCTTCCGGTAGTAAGCAGGATATTCCCGTCACGATTGTTTAAAACGCTGACAGCTTCTTTGGCAGAATTTACAAATATACAGCCTTTATCATTATCAGAACGCATATCCCTGAGCAGGCGTATGTACCTTGTATTGGTTTTAAGACAGGCATTTTTTATATTCACTGTCACTTTTTCTGCAAAAGGATGCGTAGCGTCCACCACAAACTCAAACTCTCCTGATGAGATAAGCCGTTCCATCTCTATACTTTCAAGACGTCCTGATAATATTCCCAGGTGCTCATTTTCAGCCAAAATGCTTTTGCCGTATTCTGTAGCAGTACACATAACCGTATTAATGTGGTTGGAGCTGAGCAGTTCAGCCGCTTTCCTTCCTTCTGTAGTACCGGCAAAAAGCAAAACTTTTCTCATATTCAGCATACTCCCTTTATAATATATATCCTCTTGGTGTAACCATGTATCCGCCTTTTTTTACCGTCTGAGAATTGCCTATAAAGACGGTCGTAAACATATCAGCATCATAATCCAAAAGCTCTCCAAGGGACATAATCTCTTTATATTCACCAGAACGCCCAATATTTTTGACTATGCCGCATACTGTGTCAGGCTTTTGATATTCTAAAACTATACCACAGGCCTTCTTTAAATAATCCTTTCTCTTTTTGCTGGAAGGATTATAAATGCAAATCACAAAGTCAGCAGAGGCAGCACACCGCAGCCGCTTTTCAATCAAGTCCGCAGGTGTAAGCAAATCGCTCAGGCTTATAAACGCAGTATCATGCCCAATAGGTGCTCCAAGCGCCGCCCCTCCGCTTAAAGCAGCTGTCACTCCCGGCACTATCTCAACTTCAATATCTGCAAATCTGTCATTCAGTTCAAGGGCAAGCCCTGCAAGAGCGTATATTCCGGCATCTCCGCTGCATATAAGCGCTGTATCAGCTGTTCTGGCCGACTCAAAAGCCTTTATGCACCGTTCCTTTTCCTGTCTCATACCAGAAACAATAAATTCCTTATCAGTAAAATGTTCTTTTATCAGCTCAGCATATACTGTATAGCCCGCTATAGTACTGCATTTTTCCAGCGTTTTAATGGCCTTGACTGTCATCTGGTCATATTCCCCTGGACCTATACCCACAATATAAAGCTTAGCCAAAATCAACACTCCATTCCTCACAGGCAGCCGCTAATGTTACACCATTGTATTTTGTCTTTCCAAGTATTAATCGTCCTCCGTTTGAAGAAAGCACGGCAGCCCTTTCACACACATTGTCAATTCCTGTGACAGTCTTTACAAAATCCGAGGAAGCAAATTCGCCCTTCGCCCTGCTCAGGTTGTCTGCTGAATAGTATGTAATAGGCCATCCTTTTTTTGAACAGCAGTCAATTATCCCTCTTTCACCATACTTAATATTTATGGTTGAAACACAGCATACGGCTTCTTCAAACACATCTGCCGAATCAAGAAAATTATTAATCGCTTCCTCTACAGCTCCCTCTGATACACCCTTGCGGCAGCCAATACCAATATGTATTTTAGCAGGAACAAGATTCAATGTGTTTTCAAATTCAGCGGCGTTTTTGTATACCGATATACTGAACCCTGTTTTGCCCTTGCCTGACTTTACTATACCTGCGGGAAGCTTTCCGTTTAACGGCTTATCACAGTAAACCGATACCTTCTCATTTGATAAGACAGCAGAAGAAATACGGCGTATCATACACCTCTGGATTATTTTCAAATTATTTTTAACGGCAAAAATATCAACGGCAAATTTATTATTTATATCCGTAGCTGTTGTTATAACCGCAGCGGCTCCAGTAAGCTCTGAAACCAGTTCCGCAAATGCATTTGCTCCGCCTATATGTCCGCTCAATATAGGTATTACATATGTTTCGTTTTCATCAAGCACAACAACCGCCGGGTCGCTGAATTTATCTTTTATATATGGAGCTATTCCCCTTACAGCTATACCGGCGGCGCCAATAAACAGCAGAATATCGTATTTTGTAAATATACCGCCAATCCACTTTATATAGTCATGGCTTAATGTGTCAATACCATATTTAGCTGAATATTTTTCTGGTGCGGCACACATGCACGTATATCCCGCCCTCATAAGGTTACGCCCTAACTTTCTGTTCAGAAAGCTCCCTTTATCTGTAAAGCTGACTACCGCTACCCTATTCATTTTCAGCATTTTCTCCCTTTCTGAACATTGTTGTAAATGAAGGATTATACAAGCAGCTTCTTTCATATCCGCAGTTTAAAACATCTCCTATAATTATTATAGCGGTATTTTCAATACCATTTTTTTTGGCTGCATCATACAGTTCCTTTACTGTACATATAATTTTTCTCTCGTCATTCCAACTCGCCTTGTAGACTATAGCAGCCGGAGTATTAGGAGAAATACCTCCGGAATAAAGTTTTTCAGTAAGTTCCCTTATCAGGCCGGTGCTTAAAAACAAAACCATTGTTGCTCTATGCGAAGCCAGGAGAGACAAATCCTCGCCAGACGGCACAGGTGTTCTTCCCTCAACCCTTGTTATAATAACCGTCTGCGAAACCGCTGGGAGCGTATACTCAATATTTAAAGCGGCGGCGGCGGCGCAAAATGAGCTTACGCCAGGGCACACACTGTACTGTATATTTTTTTCGTCCAGAATATCCATCTGTTCACGTATAGCCCCATATACTGAAGGGTCTCCTGTATGAAGCCTTACAGTCATAAGGCCATTATTTTCAGCGTCAGCCATAATATCTGTTACAGCCTCAAGTGTCATATATGCGCTGTTATAAACCTTGCAGCTTTCTTTCTTTAAATTTAAAAGCTCTTTGTTTACAAGCGAGCCGGCATAAATAATTACATCAGCCTCACTCAAAAGCTTTTTTCCCCTGAGCGTTATCAAATCCGGCGCTCCAGGGCCTGCTCCAACAAAATTAACCATTCCAACTTCATTCCTTTACAATAACAGTTGTGAAATATCCGGTATTATCTTCGGCTGTGTCAAATTGCCTGATAATCTTTTCAGTTTCCAAACCACAGTCTGCAACAGCAAATGACTTGTCCAACAGTCCTCTGTTTTTAGACTCCTTTTTGATTTCCTCAAGCTTTCCGCTGCTTTTCATAAACACCTTTGTACCGGCAAGCTCCATGTAGCTTTCTATTCCTCCGTAAACCGCTGGTATTATATGTATTGGCTTATTTTTTTCTGTAAGGCTTATGCCAAGAGCCGAGCTTACTGCACAAAAACTTGGAACCCCCGGAATCATTACCGTTTTATAACCATTCTCAGCTACTATAGGCTGCAGGCAGCCAAAAGTAGAATATACGGATATATCTCCAAGGCTTATAAAAACCACATTCTCACCATTCTTCAGGAATTCCTGTATTTTCAGTGCGTTTATCATGTAGTTTTCAGCTGTTTTATTTTTATCCTTCACCATAGGAAAGTCCAGATATATTACTTTCTTGTCAGTAATATCAACAGCATCAGATACAATATTAAGCGCTAAGCTCCTGACCTCTCCGGTTCTGGGCACAGCCAGCACACGGTTTTCCTTTATTATCCTTACAGCCTTAAGTGTAAGCAGTTCGCTGTCACCCGGTCCAACACCCACACCGTATAGTATACCTTTATTCATATTGTCCTCCAAAACACGAAAGTATCTTTTTTCCCTCTGCACTTATAGCCAATGTACCATAAATATTAGTAAAAGCAACCGCACCGACATCTATATTGTCCGGCAGTTTACGATTTAAATTAAACTGGATTTTTGACATTATCGAATTATTCACAGCTTTAAACAGCGCTTTATCAGCCTCTATTACAGACAGCGCGCTGTCAACTGTAACACATTCCATTATTCTTGCTACTGTTTCCTTGGATACTCCACATAACGCCGCGTGCGCTGAAAATATTTCCATACGGCAGTCACCGTAATACGAGTGGGTATTAAACATGCCTGATGCAAGCTTTATAAGCTTTCCCATATGCCCCACAACAAGTATCTTTTTAAAATCAAGAGATGCAGCTTCCTCCAGAGCATCGCCAATAAAATTTGAGCATTTGACATATGGCACATTATTAAATATACTGCTGTTTTTAAGGTATGACTCCCCATAATTTCCAGGAGTTATTATTACATTCTTACTTCCAGAGTTTTTTAATACTCTCAGCTCTATACGTACTGTATCAGCAATAGCTTTAAGGCTTTTTGGCTCTACTATTCCGCTTGTACCTATTATTGATATCCCTCCATCTATGCCTATATTAGGGTTAAACGTTTTACCGGCTATTTTCATTCCCTCAGGAGCAGAGATAATGACCTTTATTCCACCTTTATATCCAAGCTCTGCGCACACACCCTTTACAGCTTCTTCAATCATACTTCTCGGTACAGAATTAATAGCCGCACATCCAACAGGCTGGTCAAGACCACTTTTAGTTACCCTGCCTATCCCTTCTCCGCCGTCAATCAGTATTCCGGAACGAACCTTTTCAACAGACGCGGTTATTTCAATCCCGTCTGTAGCGTCAATGTCGTCCCCTCCGTCCTTTATAACCGAACACAGAGCCACTCCGTTATCGATACGGCTGTCAACAATTTGAGTTTCGACCTCTATGCCCTTTGGCGTTATTACAGAACAATATTCAACACTGTTGCCTGACAGAAGCAATATTACGGCCGCTTTAGCCGCAATGGCGGCGCATGTCCCTGTTGTAAATCCACATCTTAAATTTTTGTTGTATCCGCTTTTTATGTAATAATCAAAAGGCATTTTTATCCCGCAGCCCCAAGTATTCCCTCATATGATCAATATACATATCCGCTACTCCCGTATACTCTCCAAGGCCCTTTACCACAGCTTTGGCTTCTATCCCCTCTGATATAAACCGGTTTACCCAGCTGGTTTCTTCGTCTGATGACATATCATTTAAAGCATGGTCGCCAGCCACTATCAGCAAAGGCATTATTGAAGCTTTTTTATATCCTTCCCTTTTAATGATTTTTATCACTGTCTCCAAATCAGGATATGCTTCCACTGTTCCCACAAAAAAATTCTCATATCCCATTTCCTTAAACATATAGTCCAATGCCGCATATGTTGTATTGGCAAAATGTTCACTTCCATGCCCCATAAGCACAACAGCCTCGTCATGCGCGCAGCCGGTACTTTGCGTTAAGATATTTACAATATTCCTTAAATCCTTAGTCGCATACAGCATAGGCTTTCCTATTTTCATAACCTCAAAGCTTCCAGTATACTTTTCTGCTTCCTCAACCAGCTTTTCGTATTCCATTCCGGCAATAATATGTGTTGGTTGAATATAGCATTCCTTATATCCAAGGCTTATTATGTTCTCAATCGCCTCGGCAACGCTGTCAACATAAAATCCATCGTCCTTCAGCTTTTTTACAATAATACTGCTTGTAAATGCTCTGAACACATCACATTGTGAAAACTCTTCAGTTATACGGTTTTCTATCGAAAAAATAGTTTTTTCCATTGTGTCTGTATAGCTTGTTCCAAAACTGACAATAAGTATTGCTCTTTCTCTCATATTGACTCCTTAAGAATATATTTATACAAAAACAGCCTTTTTTCACTTGAAAAAAGGCACAAAAATAACACTGTTGTTTTGCCCCTTCCGTTGAACCGACGGTGGTACAAAGCTATTGCGGCAGGTCTTCTGACTTAAACATTTAATACGTTTCGCCTTCCCGAATAATCAGTGGCATAAGAAAACATAAAAGTTTATACAGCGGCGGCACCGTGAGGGAATTTCACCCTTCTTCCCTATTATCCGCCCGTTTATGGGCAGCACCACAAAGCTAAGGTATAAGTAAGTTTATTTAATTTTAAAGCCTATTTTGTTGCATGTCAATAAAATAAGCTTAAACATCGCTCTGTTTAATTACTGTTCGATTTTCAGAGCTGTATTAATACTGTTTTCTTCAAGCTCGTCTATATAGCAAACAGTAACCTTTGAGCCGATTATCAGGCTGCCAGCGCTGCTGCCTTCAGTTTTTTCAGTGTTAAACGAATACTTCTTCCCTTTATCCGCTCTTAATACAAGCATATTCATAGATGCGGCCTCTATAATACCTTCAATCTTTTTTATACTCATTATACTTATAGTGCCGTTGTCAGGTTCCCTTATTACTATATCTAAAAAGTTATCCAGAAATCCCGCGCTTACATAAGTGCTGTCATTTTTAATTTCAGATGGCAATTTTGATACAAATATCATGTCGTCATCAATAGTGTATTTATTCTCGCCAATCTTAAATTCAGCTTTTTTTGAGTTTCCAGTAATCGTAACTGTCCTGTCACTTTCACTCCAGTCCACTTTATAACCGATAACTTCGCTTATCTCACGTATAGGAAACATATAGTCTTCACTTTCTTTATAAGCTTTTTGGCTTAGCTTATTATTATCAAAACTGATACTATATTCAAGATACGTATTTATCTCCCCAGCAAATACCTGTGGCATCATCAATGCTCCAATTAAAGTAAAGCTCAAAAAACAGCTCAAAAGCTTTTTCATTTAAACACTTCCTTTCCTTTATTTACTTATAATACCACTTTTTTAACTGCAATTCATCAAAAACCACAATATTGTTCATACTTTTAACAATTTTGAATACAATTAAAAACAAAAACAGCCCATATAACTATGGACTGTTTTTGTATGAGCAAGCCTATAAGCCGGGTTCTGTATTTGACGGTCATCTATCTTGGTATGTCGTCACCGACATCATCATGCGGTCATATCAAAGCGGGACGAGCAGCCCCATTACTTTATTCAGACCTTGCTTCAGGCGGGGTTTACAGAGCGCTTTCTGTTACCAGAAAGCCGGTGAGCTCTTGCCTCACCTTTCCACCCTTACCTTTGCAAAAACAAAGGCGGTTTATTTCTGTTGCACTTTCCTTGAAGTCACCTTCACCGGCCGTTAACCGGCGCCCTGCTCTGTGAAGCCCGGACTTTCCTCCCTGTTAAGGGCGACCATCTGGCTTACTCATAAGTATATATTTTAACATAAGGTAATTTTTGTGTCAAACATTAAATACACTTCCACCTACAAACTCTTTAAGGAGTGAATTGTCAGGAATTGCCTCTGTACCCGCACAAAGGAAATATTCAAGGAATTTTAAAATCCTGTTTGCGGTTATATACTCCGGCATAGTCTTATCTATTTTATAAAGCAGCGGTACAATAAAAGCTTTTAATACACTTAACTCATAAATAGTGGCAGAATTAAATACTATATCCGCGTTCTGCTGATAAGGGAATATATTCTGTTCTTCCCCACGCCTTACATTTGGCCATGAGTCTATGGTTTGCGCGGCTGTATTTCCCCTGAACTGGAAATCCCTTACGATTCTTCTTATCAGCCTGCTGTCTGATGTTGAAATACAATTATGTGCGTCAATATTGAGCTGTGTCATAGGGCTTACAAATATTCTAAATTTATTTTCCTCCGGAATATCCCTTGTAAGCTCTGTATTAAGGCCATGTATGCCCTCAATGACAATAATTTCGCCTTTTCGCAGTTTCATTTTTCGGCCTGCAATACTTCTTTTGCCCGTAATAAAATCATAGGAAGGGATAACTGCCTCACGTCCGTTAATCAAATTATTTATGTCATTGTTGAACTTATGCAGGTCAAGAGCATTAAGACTTTCAAAATCCGGTCTTCCGTCCTGCCCCAATGGAGTCTGGTCTCTATTTAAAAAATAATCGTCCATACCAATTGCATGAGGCTTGATTCCATTTACCCTGAGCTGTACACAAAGACGCTGCGCAAATGACGTTTTGCCTGATGAAGAAGGCCCAGCTATAAGTACAACCTTAATCCTGTCAAAGTTTTCGGTTATTTTATCAGCGATATAAGCTATTTTTTTCTCATGCAGGGCCTCATTAATCCTTACAAGCTCAGCAAATGAACCGTCTGCTATGACATCATTCAAATCAGCAATACATTTAACCTCCATGAGCTTGCACCATTCAAGCTGTTCCATAAATACAGCAGAAATCTTTTCAAAGTTATCATATGTCTCTGGCTTATTCGGATTTTTTGTTGACGGCATCCTCAGTAAAAATCCCTTTTCATAAAGTGAAAGGTCAAAAATTTTTAAAAGTCCCGTAAAAGGAAGCATGTATCCATAATAGTAGTCATATAGATTTTCCAGCCTGTACAGGCTGACATATGAAACACGCCTGTAAGCTAAAAGCCTGATTTTATCCTCCATCCCATATTTTGACGCAAGCTCAGTGGCCTCATCTACACTGACCATTAGGCGCTCAATAGGTAAATCAGCTTCTATTGTCTCCATCATTTTTTTCTTTACACAAAGAAGGAAATCATTGTCAATTTTAACTCCATCACGGTAAACTTCACAATACAGGTTTCCATTTATTGAGTGCTCAATAAATATTTTTGTTTCTATACCAAACAAATCCTTTATGGCCTTAACCATAATAAATGAAAGGCTTCTGCTGTAAACCCTCACCCCATCCTGATTTGTGAGGTCTATAAATTCCACATCCATACTTTTGTTAATACGGGCCGACAGCTCGTAAAGCACATTACCGCTTTTAGCCAGCATAATATCTGTCTGATATCTGTCTTTATACGATTTGGAAAGCTCATAAAAGGTAGTGCCCTTTTTAATTTCCCTTCTGTCATTGCCATTAACTGTTACAAAAATTTTATCTTCCATATTTTGCCACCCATCAGACATATCCAAAAACCTGCCCGTTACATTTGCTCGTAACAACATCAATTTCATACCCGTTCTTTTTGGCTTCACTGTCAATATATTCTTTTAAAACAGGTACTATTATATTTTCTGTTCCATAATGTGTAGCGTCAATAAGGCATATACCCATATCCAAAGCTTTTTGGGCTTCATGGAATTTTACATCGGAAGTGATATATAAATCACAGCCCTTTGCGTAAGCCTCATCTATAAACTCAAACCCAGCTCCAGTACACAGGCCAACCTTAGAAACAATGCTGCTCTTGTTTCCCACCAAAGTTATACACTCAAGTGAAAGCTTATCTTTAAGGTCAGCTGCAAAAGCGCCAAAATGTACCTTTTCTTTCAATGTACCAAGCCTGCCAAGACCATTTGGCATTCCGTCCTGCTCACAGCTTACCGCAAGCGGCTCAATATCCTCAAGTCCTATAATCTTTGCCAGAGTATCGTTTGTTCCTCCAAATGCTGTATCAAGATTGGTGTGCATCGCATAGTGACAGATTCCATTTTCTATAAGCCTTAATATTTTTCTGCCTGTGTATGTCGAATCATTCACAGTTTTAACAGCGCCAAATATAAGAGGGTGGTGTGTTACTATAACATCAGCCTTTTCAATTATTGCCTCGCTGATTACATCCTCAGTCACATCAAGAGCGACTATCGCCTTTTTTACCTCTTTGTCGCGCCTGCCAACAAGCAGCCCCGGGTTATCCCAGCTTTCAGACAAATACAATGGCGCCCTTTTCTCAAGTATTCCAATTAAATCAATCAGCTTCATACCTCTTTAATACCTCCTGAGACAAAGCCATATTCACTCGAATTTTTTCCAGTCCGGCTGAATTTTCCGGCCTGACGGAAGTGCTGTTCAATATACTGCTATACTTTTCAATTTCAGCATTTAAATACATATAAAGGACAGCGGATTTTTTTTCCATAAGCCTTTTTCCGAAAATATAAGAAATTTCATCAGAGTACCTTTCGCTTCCCCTAACAGCGCTTATGATATTGTAAAACTTTCCGGCCTCATATACCATTTCCTCATCTTCTATCATAAACCCGATTTTGTGCAGAAACTTACGTACTCTATATACATCTCTCTGCGGCTGAACAATAAGCTGTTTTACTCCGCCCAGTATATCCATGCCTTCAAAAAGTATATCACATATCAGTATTCCGCCCATGCCTGCTATTATAACTGTCTCGGCCTCTGACTTATGCAAAGGCAGAAGCCCCGGTCCCAGTCTTGTTTCAATAATCTCATCAAGACCGTTGGCTTTTACATTTTCCCTTGCTTTACCAAGCGGTCCGTCATTAATGTCACACGCTATGGCTCTTGTTATTTTTTCATTTAAAGCCAGATAACATGGTATATACCCATGGTCAGTGCCTATATCAGCTATAGTTTTATACTTTACAAACCCGGCCACAGTTTTCAGCCTTTGGGAAATTTCCATATTTACTCACCTTTATAATTCAAATATGCTGTTTTAGTCTCATCATCCCAGTATATTTTGTCTTCACTTATGCCCATAGCGTATCCCAAATCCCTCAAACTGAGAAACGCTCTCTCATCTTTTATTTCCATTGGAGTAACAAGAGGTATATCATTTCCGTTTACATTCATAGTTGATTTTCCAACAGTAAAAGCCATCGTCCTCTGGCCCATCATAATATTAACTGTTTTTGTTGTATCGTCCCATGATACAACTGCACTGTCATTTAACGCCTCAGATATAAATCTGACAGGAAGCATAACATAGCTGCTTTCATTTATATATGACCCGGATTCATTTTCCTCCCCAGTGCCAACTGAGATTTCAGAAATACCGGCAGTATCATTATCAGAAGCATTAGCCATATTTGCTGAACCTTCTACGGTAAAGAATGACTCGTCAAACACTATAAATTTATCATCAAACCCACTGCTTTCAGAATCATAAGACTGCCCAAAGGCATTATCAGGGAACTTATCGCTTTCTTCTGTTATAAGCTCCAATGGATAATCGCCTTCTGCAAGAGAGCCGTCAAGGTACATTTTCACGTTGCTGAGCCTTATAACAGCCGGCTCTTTATTCGACTCAGACTTTATCTTAATTGTAATCAGCCCGTCTTCTGACGTTACCTTTTCTATTTTAGCGTCACCAGAAACAAGCTCATATGTAATTCCGTCCTCAAAAGACACATATTTGCACCTTAAGTATATATTTTTCCCTTTTTTAAGCGCTCCCGGAGCTGCTTCCTTAACCAATATATCGTCAGCCTGAACCTGTCTTGTACCAGCCTGAACCTTAACGCCGGCGTATGCTGTAGCCACAGTTGAAAATGCCATAGTACAGATAAGCATTACAGTTAAAAATATCTTTTTCATTATATTCACTCCTTTTGATATATTTTCCAATTTCTAAAACAGGCTGCCGGAGCAAAAAGCTCAGGCAGCCACACATATTATTCAATAAAATCCTTCAACTTTTTGCTCCTGCTTGGATGCCTGAGCTTTCTCAGAGCTTTTGCCTCAATCTGCCTTATTCTTTCACGTGTTACCTTAAATTCCCTTCCTACTTCCTCAAGAGTTCTGGCCCTTCCGTCATCCAATCCAAATCTCAGCCTCAATACCTTCTTTTCCCTGTCGGTAAGGGTATTGAGAACCTCCTTCAGCTGTTCCTGCAAAAGAGTATAGGCAGCGGCCTCAGCCGGTGCCGGTATATCGTCATCAGGTATAAAATCACCTAAATGGCTGTCTTCCTCCTCACCAATTGGCGTTTCAAGCGACACAGGCTCCTGAGCTATTTTCATAATCTCTCGAACCTTGTCAACCGGCATAAGCATTTCCTGTGCCAGCTCCTCGGCAGAAGGCTCACGGCCTAATTCCTGAATAAGCTGTCTTGAAATCCTAATAAGCTTATTTATAGTCTCAACCATATGGACAGGTATTCTTATTGTTCTTGCCTGGTCCGCAATAGCTCTTGTTATGGCCTGTCTTATCCACCATGTCGCGTACGTACTGAATTTATAGCCTTTATTATAATCAAATTTTTCAACCGCCTTTATCAGTCCAAGGTTTCCCTCCTGAATAAGGTCAAGAAAAAGCATTCCTCTTCCAACATATCTTTTGGCTATACTTACAACGAGACGAAGGTTTGCTTCAGCAAGCTTTTTCTTGGCGTATTCATCGCCTTCTTCCATTCTTTTTGCCAGCTCAATCTCCTCATCAGCGCTTAAAAGCGGGACTTTGCCTATTTCCTTAAGATACATACGTACAGGGTCGTCGATATTTATTCCCTCAGGAAGTGAAATGTCTATCTCTTTTTCAATGTCCTCTTCCATGTCAACAATTCCAAGAACATCAATACCTTGTGCCTCAAAATATTCGTAAACCTTGTCAATCTGGTCTGGCTCTAACTCAATTTCCCCCAGATAATCCATAATTTCCTTATATTCGAGTACATTCTTTTTTCTTTTCGCCATAGCAACAAGTTCTTTAAGGCGAGTAAGAAGTAGTGCTTCGTCTCCTGCTTTCATTTGAACCTTCCTTTCGATTCCCCTTACTACATATTACAAGCCGTTTTAAGCGGCAAAAACTTATAGCTTAAACTCAAAACTGCCTAATTCTTTTTTAAGCTCAATAACTTTCTGTATTTCTTCAATACTTGACGCATTTGAAGCCAAATAATCCAGATAAACCCTTTTTATCAGTTTTATTTCCTCATTTAACGCCTTTTCCAGCTCTTCAGTATCCTCTATATCAAATTTTACTGAAAATACCTCTGCCGCTTTTGCCTGACTTTCACTGTCTGCAAATATATTAACCGCATCTGCCGGAACAGCGTTTCTTCCGCTTAAACAGCAGTCATAAACATATTTTAAAAGGCTGCAAAACACTTTATCCCTGAATTCTTCAGGGCTTACTATATCAATCAGCTTCCTGCATATGCTGCTGTTTGAACAACAGATGCTGATTATATTTTTCTGAGCCTGTAAAACTCCTCTGGCGTTATGGAGGCTTTCTGTTTTAATCTGCGCTCCCGTCGTATAGCTGCGCACTCTGCGCTGCTTTGACTCTTTTTCAAAATCGCTGCTTCGCTTTTTGTCAGTGTTATAAATTTCCTCTTCAACCGCCGACATTGATATCCCGGTTTCTTCAGAAACCTGTTTTATATATACATCTCTTTCTATCGGTGACGAAAGGTTTGAGATAAGACCTGCCGCTTCCTTTGTAAAAAGCATTTTCTGTTCCAAATCATTGAGACTGTATTTTTTTCTTGCGCATTTAATCTGAAATTCCATAAAGCTTACAGCGTTAATAAGAAGCTTTCCAAACTCAAGCGGTCCATTATGTTTTATATACTCGTCAGGGTCTTTTCCGTCTGGAACCTGAAGCACCTTTACTCTGAATCCGCCGTCTGAAAGTATTGGTATCGCTCTGAGAGCGGCCCTTTCCCCTGCCTCATCGCTGTCAAAAACAAGTATTATATCAGAAACAAATTTCTTTAAGAGCATAGCATGCTCACTGCTGAAGGCTGTTCCAAGAGATGCCGCCACATTTTTAAATCCTGCCTGATATATAGTTATCATGTCCATATATCCTTCAACAATTATTATTTCTTTTTTCCTTTCGGCTCTGGCGAAATTCAAACCATATAAGTTCCGCTTTTTATTGAAAATAATTGTTTCAGGCGAATTGAGATATTTTGGCTCCCCGCTTTCCATTATCCTTCCGCCAAACGCTATACATCTGCCCTTGACATCAAAAATCGGAAACATAAGCCTGTTATAAAATCTGTCATGATACCCATTTTTCTGCTTATTTTCCATCACCAGACCACTTGCAAGCATTTCTTCAACAGTAAAACCCATTCCTTTTAAATGCCGGTAAAGCTCATCCCTGCTGTTTGGGGCAAAGCCAAGCCCAAATTTTTTTTGAATAGAAACGCTTATGCGCCTTTTATTCACATAATCCAAAGCTTTTGCTCCCTGCGGTGAATTGAGCTTACCATAAAAAAATCTTCCCGCAGCGCTATGTATCTCATAAAGCCGTTCTTTAAGCCTTTCCTGCCTGGCGTCCTCAGGCGAATATTCAGCCTGAGGCAGTACAATACCCGCCCTGTCTGCAAGTCTCTGCACAGCCTCAACAAAATCACAGTTTTCAACCTGCATTATAAAGCTTATTACGTTTCCAGCTGCGCCGCAGCCAAAACAGTAATACAGCTGTTTATCAGCGCTCACAGAAAACGAAGGCGTATTTTCATTATGGAACGGGCAAAGGCCAAAATGAGAACTCCCCTGCTTTTTAAGCGGCAGATATTCCTTAATAACATCTACAATGTCATTTCTAAGCCTTACTTCCTCTAAAATTTCCTGTGGATAATACACCCTGTTACACCTCACTAAAAGATTACCCATACTTTTGCAGCTGTACTGGCTAATCAGTCCAAAGGGCTTTGTTATTTGTCTGTCTTAAATTATTTTCTACAAAAAATTCAAAACTCCTTCTTTTTCATTAAAAATATTCAAAAATTATATCTATTTCTTGTAGAAAACGCTGACGAACTCAAAAATCAAGTATAATTTGAAATTTTTTACACAATAATATTCTCTCTGTTATACGGCAAACACAACAAACAGCAAATTCGCGTTATTCAATAAATCCCCCAAGAAGCCGGAATAAACGTATCACTGTATAGTTTTACAGCATACCTGTCTGTCATGCAGGCAATAAAATCGCAGACAACAGTTTCAGTATTTTCCCCATCATTAATAAGATTTATAAACTCATTTTTCATTTTGCCAGAATTTTTCATAAAATATTCAAAAAGTCCGGATATCATATACTCAACCTTACGGCTTTCCTCCTCAGACCTTCTGTCATTATATACATTGTCAAACATAAACTTTCTTAAATCCGCCATCACATTACTGACTGTCGGACTCATTTGTATGCTGTCCTTATCCATACTGTAAAATATAACGTCTTTAATAAAGGTATCAAGCCTGTCACTGTTTGTGTTTCCTATAATCTCAATTATGTCTTTTGGAATATCGCTTTCCTTTAAAAGCCCAGCACGTTGAGCATCGTCAATATCATGGTTTATATACGCTATTTTGTCTGACAGCCTTACTATTTTACCCTCCATCGTCAGTGGATTTCCTCCGGTACGGTGGTTTAGTATGCCGTTTCTCACCTCATATGTAAGATTAAGACCGTTGCCGTCCTTTTCAAGCCTGTCAATAACCCTCAGGCTCTGTACATTGTGTTCAAAACCATTTGGGCAGATTAAATTAAGCGCCCTTTCTCCGGCATGCCCAAACGGAGTATGCCCTAAATCATGCCCGAGTGCGATAGCCTCTGTCAGGTCCTCATTCAGCCTAAGGGCTCGGGCTATGGTTCTTGCAATCTGTGAAACCTCCAGTGTATGGGTAAGCCTCGTCCTGTAATGGTCTCCCTCCGGGGAAATGAATACCTGCGTTTTATGTTTCATGCGCCTGAACGCTTTTGAATGTATAATTCTGTCACGGTCACGCTGAAAATCTGTCCTTATTTCGCATTTTTCCTCACTGACCCTCCGGCCTTTTGTAAGACGGCTCTTTGACGCATACCGGCTTAATGACGAAAATTCAAATTCCTCCTGAAACTCTCTAAGCAAAAAACCACCTCCAGTTTTGCGGCCTGATTTATTATAAATACTACATTTTAATTGAAAATCCTTTTTTAAACAGTAAAATTCTCTTTTTATTTTTATTAAACAAAATACAGCAGGTATTGCCATTGAATACATATCGTAAACCATAATCTTTAAAATGTGGTTAAAGCCGTAAAAACCTATAGACTTTAATATGAAATTGGTATAAAATTTATTAATAGGGAGGTGCTTAAAATGCCCGCTGTAAAAATTGAAATGGGAAACAAATGGAAAATTGAAACTGCTGTTTCAGTAAAAAACATTGTAATGAACGCTGTAAAAAATACCCTTTCCCTTAAATCCTCTGACCGGAATATAAGGGTTATAAGATATGACCAGGACCTTTTTGAGCTGAAGGATAATTACGAGATTTTTATAGAAATACAGATGACCTCCGGCAGAGATATAGAAACAAAACGCGAGCTGTACCGAAGTATTGTTCAGTCTCTTGAGGAAAAGACTGTTTTCAACAGAGAAAACATATTTATATTCATAAACGAGCAGCCAGCTGAAAACTGGGGAGTAAAAGGCGGAATACCATTGTCAGATGTCAAATAATATATTAAAGCACAGAAAGGATGAGCTTACTATGGATGAACTATTAGAATTTTTAAAGAACAATCCTGTTTTTTACTTGGCTACTAACGAAGGCGGTCAGCCCAGAGTGCGCCCTTTCGGGTTTCATATGGTTTTTGATAACAAGTTTTATATGGTAACAGCGAACAATAAAAAAGTATATAACCAGATTAAGGCAAATCCAAAGCTTGAGTTTTGCACCATGGCTCCCGACACACATTTTATTAGGGTAACCGGAGAAGCTGTCTTAGACGACAGCAATACCGAAGCCAAGAAAAAGGTATTTGAGGTAATGCCAGACCTCTTAAAGCTATACGGTTCGGCTGAAAACCCTGCCATGTCTGTATTTTATCTTAAAAACATTACTGCCACTATAGCTTCTCTTACGGAGCCTGAAAGAAAAATATTATAATCTCTCCATTTAAAAGGCGGCGTTTAATACTCCGTCTTTTTTTATACAGTTTACCAAATAACCATTTAAAATCAATTTAATATATCAGTAATATTATCTGTTTACGATATTTCCCCATAGATTTAAAAACCAATATTGTATATTTTTATTTTTTTGTTCGGTATATTTAACAATAATGCCAAAACCATATTTACAAAAATGTATATTTACTATACACTGTAACAAAATATCTAATTTTAGGTGGTGATGCCAAAAAGAATAAAATTTTGTCTGGTCAATAATAACCGCAAATATTTGCATTGACCTGTTTTATGCATTTACGCCGCATAAAACGACAATACGGCGAATCTCAACTTAAAACGCCGTAAATTTCCGTTATTTTGGTTGTTAATAACAGGATAGTTTAAGATTGGGGGAATAGTTTTATGATAGCTGATTTTATTTTTAAGCTTGAAAGCATTTTCTGGGGGCTTCCTTTTATTATCTTTGTAATGCTTGTAGGCTTCTACTTTACTGTTAGGTCAGGTTTTTTCCCATTTGTAAAATTTGGCCATATACTCAAGCACACGGCTGGAAGCATAAAAGACAGTGAGTCAAATGCCAAAAAAGCCGGAAGCGTATCACCTTTTGAGGCAGTCTGCATTGCTGTAGGCGGCTGTGTAGGTGCAGGAAATATTTCCGGTGTAGCCTCAGCTATAGCCGTTGGAGGTCCAGGCGCTATATTCTGGCTTTGGATTTGGGCTTTCTTTGGCATGATGGTCAAGCTTGTTGAGACTTCTCTTGGCTGTTATTACCGTTCGCAGGATGAAAAAGGCGAATATTACGGCGGACCTATGGAATATATGGAAAAAGGCATAGGCCGTGAAATGGGTATAAAAGCAGGCTACATAATAGGCGGAGCATTCTGCGTAGGATTTATTCTTCAGTTTATTCAAGGTTCTCAGGCTTATACCATTTCTGAAATGCTTAACAATTCTTTTGGTATCCCTATGATGGCAACAACTATTATCTATACAATTATTATTCTCTACGTTGTATGGAAAGGAACACCTCGTATCGCAAAATTTGCTACAACTGCTGTACCTATCATGTGTATTGCTTATCTGATTGGCGGAATTATACTTGTAATATTAAATATTCAAAACGTACCAGCTGTAATAGGAATGATATTTAAAGATGCTTTTACAGGTTCAGCAGCAGCAGGAGGATTTGTTGGCGCAACAGTCACTACAGCAGTGCGTTCAGGCTTAAACCGTTCTATCAACTCAAACGAAGCGAAGCCGGACAGGGCTCATCTCCTCTTATCCACAGTTCAGCAAATACTGTACATCCTGTAAGGCAGGGTCTCTGGGGTGCTTTCGAGGTTTTTGTTGATACGCTTGTAGTTTGCTCAGTTACTGCTATAGCCGTATTATGCACAGGAGTCTGGTCAAACGGCACAACAGGCGCTACACTTACAATGGCTGCCTTTGAAACATCCTATGGAGCGGTCGGCAGAGTATTCATGGGAATAATGGCTATTCTTTTTGGACTTACAACAACAGCCGGATGGTATACATATTATGTAACAGTTATACGCCATCTTCTCAGAAAAAGACCTTCTTTGAGAGACAAAATTATACAGATATTTAAAGTTCTCTTCCCTTGCATGAACATAATTATAGTTGGATATATCACAATGAGCGGCAACGACGCCAACCTTTTCTGGTCACTTGTAAGCTGCGTTCTTGCAATACCTGTATTTACAAACCTTGTTGCGCTTGTCATACTGAGAGGCAAATTCTGGGAAATATTCAAGGATTACAAGGCCCGTTACCTTGGCATAGGCAAGGTCGACCCGAATTTCCATGTATTCTATGAGGATGATAAGAATATAAAAGCTCAGGAAGAATTGATAAGAAAAGGCGTAGAACATTAAACAGCATAAAATCAAATATATTTATTAAACACATTTACACATTCAGACAATAAAATCAGGCCCGGAATTAACCGGGCCTTTTTTGTATTCACGCTGTATAATTGAGTGTTTATTTATTAAAACTCCATTTTCTCTTTGAGGTAATTTTCAAGCTCGTCAACTTTTATTCTTACCTGCTCCATAGTATCTCTGTCACGCACTGTTACTGAGCCGTCTGTCTCTGTTTCAAAGTCCACCGTTATGCAGAAAGGAGTTCCTATCTCGTCCTGCCTTCTGTAGCGCTTTCCTATGCTTCCTGACTCGTCATATTCTACATTAAAATTCCTGGCAAGACTCATATAAATCTCGTCAGCCTTTTCTGAAAGTTTTTTGCTCAAAGGCAGCACAGCGGCCTTAACAGGAGCCAAAGCCGGATGAAGGTGAAGCACTGTCCTTATGTCTTCTTTTCCGTCTTTAACACTCACTACCTCCTCATCATAGGCATCGCAGAGAAAAGCGAGCGTTACACGGTCAGCGCCAAGCGAAGGCTCTATACAGTAAGGGATATATTTTTCATTCTTATCCTGGTCGTAATATGACAAGTCCTCACTTGAGAACTGCTGGTGCTGCTTAAGGTCAAAATCCGTCCTGTCAGCTATTCCCCAAAGCTCACCCCAGCCAAACGGGAAAAGGTACTCAATATCAGTTGTCGCCTTGCTGTAGTGGCTCAGCTCCTCAGGGCTGTGGTCACGTACCCTTGTGTTTTCTTCTGTCATGCCAAGCTTTTTGAGAAAATCCACGGCAAACTGCTTCCAATATTTAAACCAGTCGAGGTCTGTACCTGGCTCACAGAAAAATTCAAGCTCCATCTGCTCAAACTCACGTGTACGGAAAGTAAAGTTGCCCGGTGTAATTTCGTTTCTGAAAGATTTTCCTACCTGACCTATTCCAAAAGGTATTTTCTTTCTGGTTGTTCTCTGAACATTTTTAAAATTTACAAATATTCCCTGAGCAGTCTCCGGCCTGAGATAAACAACATTTTTGCTGTCCTCAGTAACTCCCTGAAAAGTCTTGAACATAAGGTTAAACTGCCTTATGTCAGTAAAATTGTGGCCGCCGCAGGATGGGCATGCAATTTCATGCTCTTTTATAAACTCAACCATTTTTTCATTTGACCAGCCGTCTGCAACTTCGCCCATATGTCCATGGGTGTCAAGGTATTCCTCTATTATTTTATCTGCGCGGAACCTTTCATGGCAGTCCTTGCAGTCCATAAGAGGGTCGCTGAAACCACCTACGTGGCCGGACGCTACCCATGTCTGCGGGTTCATAAGTATGGCACAGTCGACACCTACATTGTATCTGCTTTCCTGTATAAATTTTTTCCACCATGCTTTTTTAACATTGTTTTTAAGCTCCACGCCAAGAGGACCATAATCCCATGTATTGGCAAGGCCTCCGTAAATTTCACTGCCCGGATATACAAAACCTCTCGCTTTTGCCAAAGAAACTATTTTTTCCATAGTCTTTTCTGCTGCCATCTAAAATTCCTCCTTAAAATTGAACAATAAAAAACCCTTCTCCCCTACAAGAAACATGTAAGGGACGAAAGGTTTATCTTCCGCGGTTCCACCCTTTTTGGCCATTTGGCCCACTCAAAAAGCTGCTCCAAAGCGCCCTTCACAGAAATCAGCCGTTTCCTCGCACCAGCCGGAAACTCTCTTAAGACTTTATATACTGTTACTCCTCTTTTTCATTGCAGAACCAATATTAATTTATTACTAAACAATCTATCAAATTAAACCGCTTTTGTCAAGCCGCATTTGTGAAATATTTCTTGTGCCAAACAAGGAACATATATATTGTCCATATTTTTCTGCTGTTGTCGGCTTTGCCTTCTTTGTGGTCAGTAAGGAATTTCATAATCTCGTCAGCTTTAAAAAACTCTTTAGCCTCATCACTTTCAAAGGCCTCTTTAATTATATTAAAGTATTTTTCTTCTTTAAGCCAAATCCTTATAGGTACAGGGAACCCCAGCTTTTTCTTTTCTGCGACCATATTAGGAAGATACCTGTTTGCCGCATGCCTCATAGCCACCTTTGTGTTCTCTTTTGTAACCTTATACTTTTTAGGTATATGCCTTGCGGCCTCAAAAACCTTTTTGTCAAGGAACGGTACCCGCACTTCAAGAGAATGGGCCATGCTCATTTTATCAGCCTTAAGCAGTATATCGCCAATAAGCCAGAGATTGAGGTCAATATACTGCATTCTTGTAACATCTTCCTTGCCCTTAACTTTATCATAGAGCGGTTTTGTTATCGACTGAGGCGTATATTTTCCGCTTACATTTTTCAGTATCTTATTCCT
The DNA here is from genome assembly GCA_022867625.1 of Lachnospiraceae bacterium NSJ-143. Lineage (GTDB taxonomy): Bacteria > Bacillota > Clostridia > Lachnospirales > Anaerotignaceae > Neoanaerotignum_A. The sequence continues at coordinate 387,356 of JALIFM010000002.1, read as the reverse complement.
TTCAGCTACACTGAACATATTGGCATTGCCTATAAACCTTTCCTCAAGGTCTTTGCTTGCCCTGATTATATAGTTTTTGCCTTTAAATTTAACAGGTATTGTCCTCACTATGCCCGCCGCCATTTTTCTTAAAGGCTTAGGTATCCATGCAACAGGCTTTAAAGCGTCAGGTTCTTTATAAATATTGTACCCGCCAAAAAACTCGTCAGCCCCCTCACCCGAAAGAGCAACCTTAACATGCTTAGCAGCTGTCTGACTTACAAAATACAGTGCTATCGCCGAAGGGTCAGCCAGAGGCTCGTCCATATGGTACTGCACCTCAGGTATGGCCTGCCAGTATTCGTCCTTAGTTATAAGCTTGCTGTAGTTGTCAATTCCGACTTTTTCAGAAAGCTTTTTTGCATAGTCAATCTCATTATACTTTTCGTAGTCAAAGCCAACAGTAAAGGTCTTGTCCCCGTTAAAACATGCCGCTACATAGCTTGAATCAACTCCGCTTGACAGGAATGACCCGACCTCAACATCGCTTATTTTATGTTTTTTAATTGAGTCCTGCATGGCCTCGTCTATAGTCTCAACAGTTTCCTCAAATGTCCTGTCTTTTCCGGCATCATCAAAAACAGGCTCCCAATACCTTTCGATATCCATTTTTCCGTCTTTAAATGTAAAGCAGTGGGCTGGCATAAGCTTAAATATGCCCTTAAAAAACGTTTCCGGAAGTACAGAGTACTGGAAAGAAAGGTAATTTTCGAGTGCGTCTCTGTTCACCTCTCTTTTAATATCCGGATATTCCAGAATACTTTTTATCTCTGAGGCAAAAACCAGATTTCCATTTACATTTGTGTAATAAAACGGCTTTATTCCAAAAAAGTCTCTGGCCCCAAAAAGTTCTTTCTTTTTAGAGTCCCAGATTACAAAAGCAAACATTCCCCGGAGCTTGTTTAGCATGCCCTTTCCGTACTCCTCATAGCCATGTATAAGCACTTCAGTATCGGAATTGTTTTTAAAAACATGTCCGCATTTAATAAGCTCCTCCCTGAGCTCCTGATAATTATAAATCTCGCCGTTAAATGTAATAACAATATCGTTATCCTCGTTATACATCGGCTGTGAGCCAAATCCAAGGTCAATAATAGAAAGCCTTCTGAAGCCCAGAGCCACGTCATTATCAATATGAGTTCCGGCACTGTCAGGCCCACGGTGAACAATTTTATCCATCATATTTGTAAGAATCTCATCACTTTTGATAAGTTCCCCTGTAAATCCACAAAATCCACACATATGTTTACTCTCCTTCTGGAAAAAGTTCAAATCTATAGCAGCCAATAATATATTGCCCTGTTAAATGCTTATTCTGTAAAGTTTTTTCCTGATATTAAAAACAGACATGAAAATAAAACCATTCAAATTTTATCACACTTTAACCACCATATCAAGGCATGTATAGATTAACAATTGCAAATCCATTATCAAACTTATTATTTACTGCAAACAGAAAAGACAGCCTTTTAATAAAAAAGACTGTCTTTTTCTGCATTCAATTTTATTCTGTCCATATCAGGCAAGCATCTTATACCCGAACTCAAACAGCAGACCTACCGCAAACCAGCATGGTGCATAATCAAGCCTGATAAGGCCGCAGACATTATATCTTGCAGAGCTGTAATCCCATGGGCAGCTCCCAATTAAATTTTCCAGTGCGTATCCGGATGAGTATTCGGCCGCGAATATACATGTCATATAAATCAGGCCACGGACAAATACAGGCATAAAGTATATAACATTATACAATGGCTCAAAAAGCACCGCCGCGCCGTAAATAGGCATCATCCACAGAGATGTATAACCTATCATCCTTTTGTCACCCCTTTTTAAGGCACCGGCCGCTGTCCAGAGTATTTCCATTACCCAGCCTGCAATTCCGTATATAAAAAATCTTGTAATCATATTTCTAGTGTCTAATTTTCACCCTATTTTATTCAGCCAATATTACCCGAGACAAAATGTCGGCAAGAGGTTCCATTGAGTTCTTGGCCTCCTGTTTTGTGTTGGTCTGCGCACCGACCTCAATTAAAAGTGATTTAGGCTTCATATTAAGGCTGTAGCGGTAAGCGTTAAGGTATATTTTTCTTGTAAAATCAGGATATAATTTATTTGCCGTTACCTGCATGTTAAAGCTGAACGCCAGATTATCCCTCAAGTAAGGGTTTGGAAGGCTGTCAATATTATTAAGGCTCCCATTTTCATTAAGCCTGCACAGTCCGTTAAAAAACATTATTTTGGCACAGGTCTTTCCATTTACATCATCAACAAGCCTGACGTCTTCATTTACACCGTCCCTGTGCATATCTATTACAACCTCAATAGACGGATTCTCCTGAAGTATCTTGGTAACAGCAGGCTCCATTCTTTCATACGCTCCTAAAATCTGGTTTCTGCCGTCTACAACATCATACCTTCCGGTATCATGCATTACATTTATGCCGTATTTGTTTTCGAGTATATTTTTAAGCTCCTCACCTACTCCCCAAATACCCTCGCTTACTCCCTTTGAGGCATCACTGTCAGCATACATTTCACAGGAATGCGTGTGGGTTATAAGTATTTTAGGTCCTGAATCCTTTGCTATGCTCAAATCCATATTCAGGAATTCATCAACATCTACGTCGCTTGCAAGAAGGTCCGTTCTGTGGTCAATAGTATAAAAATTCCTTTTAAGGTAGTTTATGTCTTTCAGCTGTTTTAAGTCATCCTCAGTAAGGCTCACTTTTTTTGCCTCAAGCTCATATGTAATATCCGTTTCCGGCTGCAATTCTAATTCTTCCGGAGACAAAGTATGTATAAATACAGGCTCAGAGCCCTGCGGCGTATCGGTTTCAGGCAGAGTGTCAGCCCCTGTGTTTTCAGCCAGCAGCGACGTATCCTCTATCCACACACCATTATTGGCATTTTTGTTTTCGTCCGAAAACACGCTTTCTGTTAATTCCGATGCATAATATGTTCCTATGTATTTTAAAATCCCCGCTGTGAAAAACGCTGTGAAAGCTATTCCAAGGAGAGTACTTCGTAGAAAAGCCGCCAGATTAAAGTTGTCCTTTTTTCTCACTATATTCATCTCCGAAATTTTTATTTACGCCATGTATAACTATATGCTCAAAGGAGAAAAATATTCCTGTAAATATATGAAAAAGGAGACTCAGTATGAAAAAAAAAGGAATCTTAGGACTTATACTTATAATTTTTCCCCTGATATTTACAGGATGCCAGAAAGAGCCTGAAGAACCCGCTGTTTTTACCAATACAATTAAAAACGCACAGCCTGAAAATGCCGGTGATGATATTAAACCTGTAAACAAGTTTTCCTATGGTATACATTCCAAGGACTTATTTGATGCCGATAATATTTCAGATGCTGAAAGTGAATACAAAAATATTCAGTTCTACTCTACAGAAACAGATGCCGACGGAAAGTTCCCAACAGCTTTTGTGCTCAAATGCTATATTGAAAATAAAATACCAGTTGTATCTGTCAATTACACATCTGATGTTTCAGCCATGATAAAATTTGCAAAGGAGGCATCTAAAATCAGAACCCCTGTATACTATGATATCTTTCCCTGCTTTGGTAATGAAAACAGTGAAAAATACAAAGAAAATTTCAGAATCTTTCAGGGCCTTCTTAAAAAAGCCGCTCCTTCATCAAGCATAGTATGGAGCTTTGACACATTAAACGACAACACATTTTCGCAATATTTTCCTGGCACTGGATATACGGACTATATAGGAATGATATGTTTATTTGACAATCCATATGACTGCATTGAAAAACTCTCAAGCTTCAGTAATTCCTATGATGTTTACAGCAATGTTCTGCCAATAATAATAACCAGATTTGGAGTAAGCCATTACAGTGATTATGACCATACCTACAAAATTGAAGGCGCTGAAAAATTTATTGAATATTTTTATAACGACTTATGCAGTTCATTAGAAGACATAAAGGCAGTAATATATGCCGATGAGAATATGCTTAACACTCAAAATACTTTTATCACCCCTTGCGACTACACAATTTCTTCTCTGACTGAGCTTAAAGAGATTTTTAAAAAAGTCACAGATAATTAATTTTTTTCTTTATTCTGTCAATTTATTATATATTATGTTAAAATATTTAACATATTTATATATTTTAGGGGGTGTTTTTATGAGCTATCACTGCTGCTTTGAATCGCCTATGGGTTTAGTAACAATAGAAGGTGACAACGAAGGAATCTTATCAATAAAGACAACTGATTTGCCAGAAGATGATTCTGACTATATCACTGATGAAATGAATAAATGCAGAACACAGCTTGAAGAATATTTTGAAGGAATGAGAACAGAATTTGACCTTAAGCTTGCCATGCGCGGCACAGACTTTCAAAAGTGTGTTTGGGAAGAATTGACTAAAATACCTTACGGAAAAACAGTCAGCTATAAAGACATAGCTGAGGCAATAGGACGCCCCAGGGCATACCGTGCCGTAGGCGGAGCCACTAACCGCAACAGTCTCTGGATTGTTGTGCCCTGCCACCGGGTAATAGGTGCTGACGGCAGTATGGTCGGCTACGGTGGAGAAATTTGGAAAAAGGTAGCCCTCTTAAAGTTTGAAAAAGATAACCTGCAAAGATTTTACGGAGGTGGATTGATTGAAAACTAAACTGGAAAAGTATTTAAACACAATTATTTCATTAATATGCCTTGTTGTAACAGTGCTCGTTCTGCTTAAAACTGCCTCTGTCCAAGACGAGTTGAATGCAGTCAAAATTTCCATTAATTCCAATTATGCAAACCTCAGCTCTGACATATACTCAATTTCATCAAATGTAAGCAGCGTTTTGCAGGAAGGCGCAGGTATATTGGCAAAAGCTGAATTTTACATGGGTCAGCTGGACACTGAAAGTCTCACCATTCCTGTTAAATTTACAGTAACTCCAAGGGAATTTTCAGATTCAGCAACAGCACTATTATACATAAGCGATAAGACATATGATATGTCTTATTCCAATGGCAGCTTTGAATGCACTTTAAACAAAAACATATATGACAATATAGAAGCCGACAAAGTTATATTTACAGACGGCGAAAAACATTATGCCCAGACAGTGCCGGAGCTCAGTGTAAATATCAAAGACTGCTTTCTGCCGTATATCTATACTTCAGCCCCTCTTTCAAGCAGTTATTCAACAAATAATAACACGCTGAGACTGGATTTGCACGGAGATATTAACATCGACTATAATTATCCCTCTGAAAACAGCGGCAAAATCAAATCGGCAAAAGCCATAATCACCTTGAACAATGAAATACTCGAAACACACAATCTTGAGCTTTACGATAACGGAAATTATTCAAACGGATACTATAACCTGTCAAGAAGGCTTGAAGTACCCGCTGGCTCCACACTGGATATAACAGTGGAGTCAAAAGACAGCTTAGGCCTTACATACAAGACTGTTTTATATCATATTGAAACTGATGCCAATGGAGAAGTAAAAAACGACTATTTTGATATGCAGTACGGAAGCTATAAAGTTTATGACCAAAATAATAACATGATATTTGAGAATAATTATTAAATACAGCAAAAACCGCCTTGGCTTTACCCTCAGGCGGTTTTTAATTATTCAGTTATAAAGTTATCTATAAGCCTTGTTTTTCCTATATATACAGCCACAGCTACAAGCGCCTGACAGTTTATTGTTTCAATATGCTGTATCTGAGGAAAGCTTACAACATCAACATAGTCAATCCGAGCTAATTTTTCAGTACTGATTATATCACTTACTGCTCTTATTATCTTTGACGACCTTTTTTCCCCGCCATCTACAAGCTCTTTGCCCCTTGATAGTGCTTTATTAAGTATAACAGCGGCTTTTCTCTCATCGGGGCTGAGATATACGTTTCTTGAGCTCTTGGCCAAGCCGTCTTCTTCCCTGATTATAGGGCAGCCTATAACTTCTACATCCACACTCAAATCTCTTACCATTCTTTTTACAATGGCAAGCTGCTGTGCATCCTTCTGACCAAAATATACCCTGTCAGGCTTAACTATATTTAAAAGCTTTGTTACAACAGTGCATACTCCCCTGAAATGTACAGGCCTGCTTTTGCCGCACAGCTCTTTTGCAACATCGCCAGCATCGACAAATGTTGAAAAGTCGCTATAATACATCTCCTCAGATTCAGGATTAAATATAAAATCCGCTCCCGCACTTTTGCAAAGCTCAAAATCCTTTTCCATATCCTTGGGGTATACAGATAAATCCTCATTTTTTCCAAACTGTATTGGATTAACAAAGATGCTGACCACAACCCTGTCGTTTTCCTTTACAGCTCTGCTTATAAGGCTTTTGTGGCCATCATGGAGAAAGCCCATAGTAGGAACCAGCCCAACGCTTAAGCCTTCGCTCCTCCACCTGCTGATAATACTGCGTGTTTCCTCAATAGTATTGATTACCTTCAATTTTCACGCCTCGCTTTATGTAAAATTAAAACAAACTGCCTAGGCAAAATCCGCCACTAACAGACATTTTGTTTCCACGACATTATAGTCCAACATAAAGCCTTTTTCAATATAAATACTAAAAAAAACAGGAGAAATATTCAAAGTATTTTATTATAAAACACAGTATTTATCCATATATACTTTCATGTCATCAAGCACATTGGCATATGCACCCTTACTTTTAAGATAATCATAAATGTCAGCTACAGAAATTATCGAGTGAACGTTAAGCCCGAATTCCTCCTTAACCTCCATAACAGCCGTTTTTGAGCTGTTTGCCCCTATCTCACAGCGGTTTACTGAAATAAACATATCTTTAACCTTTACATCAGCTGCAGACTTAAGCACAGGCATTGTTTCCCTTATTGCTGTGCCTGCGGTTATAACATCCTCAACTATTATTATGCTGTCCCCGTCCTTAGGAGAATAACCGACAAGGTTTCCGCCCTCTCCGTGGTCTTTTTTCTCTTTTCTGTTGAAAAAATATGGCTTGTCTATTTCATACTCTGCATAAAGGTTAGCTGCTGTAGCCGCTACAAGAGGGATTCCCTTGTAAGCCGGGCCAAACATGGCATCAAAATCTGTTCCGCAGGTATCCTTTATAAGCTTTGAATAAAACCTGGCAAGAGTGGCTATCTGCTTTCCTGTTTTATAATTTCCGGTGTTAACAAAATATGGCGTGTTTCTTCCGCTCTTAGTAACAAAGCTTCCAAACTTAAGCACATCGGCGCTCATCATAAACTCAATAAACTCAATCTTAGCCGAATCAAGCATTCCAATCCCTCCGTCAGTCTATTATTCCGCGAATATCAGATATATCGTATATATCATTTTCCCGCATAAATTTCTCTATTCCGTCAACTATTTCAACCGTTGCAAAAGGGTTCATAAAATTAGCCGTACCCACCGCTACAGCAGCAGCTCCAGCCATAATGAATTCTATGGCATCTTCATAATCAGCTATTCCACCCATACCTATTACAGGTACATTAACAACCTTAGAAACTTGGTATACCATTCTTACAGCCACAGGCTTTATAGCCGGGCCGGAAAATCCTCCCACTTTATTTGCAAGCACAGGCTTTCTTCTTTTAATGTCAATTTTCATTCCCAAAAGCGTGTTTATCAGTGACAGTGCATCTGCACCTCCGCTTACAGCTGCTTTGGCAATTTCTGTTATATCCGTTACATTTGGCGTAAGCTTTACAATAAGCGGTTTTTTGCAGTATTTTTTCACCTCAGAAACCACCTTTTCAGCCATAGACGGCACAGTGCCGAATGTGATTCCACCCTCACTTACATTAGGACAGGATATATTAAGCTCAAACAGGTCTATGTCAGCCTCCGAAAGTCTTTCAGCTGCCCTGCAATATTCTTCAATAGAGTGGCCACATATATTTACAATGATTCTGGTATCAAACTGCCTCAAAAACGGTATATCATTTTCAATAAAATATTCCGCCCCGGGATTCTGAAGTCCAACAGAATTGAGCATTCCGCCGTAAACCTCCGCAATACGAGGCGAGTCGTTTCCCTTCCACGGCTCAGAGGCTACACCCTTAACTGTAACTGCCCCCAGCTTATTTAAATCAACAAAATCTGAAAACTCACGTCCTGAACCAAATGTCCCGGATGCTGTGGTAACAGGATTTTTCATAACAACACCGCATATATCAACGGAAGTTTTAATATTATTCATCCCAAACCACCTCGTCTCCCATAAACACAGGCCCATCTTTGCAGACCTTAAGGTTCTGCCAGTCATTGCAGCCAGATTTTCTTATTTTAACAGCACAGCCCACACAAGCTCCTATTCCGCAGGCCATTCTTTCCTCCATTGAAACCTGTACAGGAATATTATTTTTTTCAGCCCATGCAGACAAAAACTTCAGCATTATCTTAGGCCCGCAGGAATAAATCATTTTGCCCTGAGGCTTAATCTCTTCCATAAGCTCAACAACGTTTCCTCTAAACCCGACACTTCCATCATCAGTGGCAATAAAAACCTCGGCGCCCAAGCTTTTGAATTTGTCAGCAAGAACAGGTGAGGATTTTGCTCCCAAAAATACATTTACTTCTCCATCGAGCCTTTTGCACAGCTCAAGCAACGGAGGTATGCCAATTCCGCCGCCTACTATTATATGCTGTTTTATATCATGGCTTATATTAAATCCGTTTCCGCATGGGCCCATTATTTTCAGCATATCCCCTACAGGGCACTGGCTGAAATAGTCTGTTCCCCTGCCTACAACCTGATACACAAGAGTTAACTTTCCGTTTTCACTGTCAATTTCGCTTATGCTTATAGGCCTAGGGAGAATGTTCTCCCCAAGCCCTGTATAAATTTCTATAAACTGACCTGCTGCAGCCTTTTTCGCAATCTCGGGGCAGAAAAGCTCCATTGAATAGGTACTGTCAGCTATTTCCTCATTTTTCAGGATTTCAGCAAATTCCACTGATTTCATTTAATATCCTCCAGAGCTATTACATCTACAGTCTCAGTTGTGATATTGCTGTCCATTACATCTACAAGAGCACTTGCCGTATCAAGAGACGTCATAAGCACAATCGAACATTCCGCGGCAGTACGCCTGATTTTAAATCCGTCGCTTGCGGCTCTGTTGCCTTTATTAGGAGTATTGATAATAAGGTCAACCATACCGCTTCTTATAGTATCAAGTACATTCGGAACACCTTCGCTTATCTTCCTTACCACCTTCACGCCGCTAATTCCATTTTCCTCAAGGAACTTTGCTGTGCCATCTGTAGCAAGGAACCTGTAACCAAGCTTATCAAGCTTTTTGGCTATAGGGAGAAAATCTTCCAAATCATGAGGCTTGATTGTGACAAGAGCCGTTCCGTTACGGCGCGGCACTACTATTCCAGCCGCGACAAAGCCTTTATAAAGCGCACGGTTTAATGTCTTTCCAACACCTAATATCTCACCTGTAGAACGCATCTCAGGCCCAAGGCTTACCTCAACCTGAGGAAGCTTTTCTGTTGAGAATATAGGAACCTTTATGCATACCTTATCAGGCTCCTTGCAGATTCCGCTTTCATAGCCCATATCCTTCAGCTTGGCTCCAAGCATAACCTTTGTTGCTATATCTATAATAGGCACTCCTGTAACCTTGCTTATATAAGGCACTGTACGGCTTGAACGAGGGTTTACCTCTATTATATTGAGCTCTCCATGATAATCTATAAACTGAATGTTTATCATTCCTATTACCTTAAGAGCAACTGAAATTCTTCTTGTCTCGTCAACAATCTGAGCCTTTATCTCCTCTGAAATATGCTGAGGAGGATAAATCGATATAGAGTCTCCCGAATGAACGCCGGCTCTTTCAAGATGCTCCATAATACCCGGTATAAGTATATCTTCCCCATCGCAGATAGCGTCAACCTCTATCTCCCGACCAAGCAGGTATCTGTCAATAAGCACAGGATTTTTGCTGTCCTTTGCAAACGCTTCCTCAAGATATTTTGTAATCTGGACTTCATTGTATGTTATTTCCATTCCCTGACCGCCGAGAACATAAGAAGGGCGAACAAGAACCGGATATCCAAGCTCAGCGGCAGCCTTAAGGCCCTCATCAAGAGACCATACAGCCTTTCCCTTAGGGCGCTTAATGTCAAGCTCCTCAAGTATAGCATCAAATTTTTCCCTGTCCTCAGCCGCGTCAATCTGCTCAGGCTTTGTTCCAAGTATAGGTATATTCATCTCGCGGAGGAATTTTGCAAGCTTAATCGCCGTCTGTCCACCAAACTGGAGTATAAGTCCGTCCGGCTTTTCTTTTTCCACTATATTTAAAACATCTTCCTCTGTAAGAGGCTCAAAATAAAGCTTATCCGATGTGTCAAAATCTGTTGAAACCGTTTCAGGGTTATTGTTTATAATTATTGTCTCAACCCCTGCCCGTTTAAGAGCCAGTATGCTGTGAACAGAGCAGTAGTCAAACTCAATGCCCTGACCTATCCTGATAGGGCCTGAACCTATAACTATTACCTTTTTGTTGTTGCTTACTACAACCTCGTCCTCTTTGTCATATGTTGAGTAATAATACGGCGTTACGGCCTCAAATTCTCCGGCGCATGTATCAACCATCTTATAAACCGGCAATATATTATATTTAATTCTCAGCTTATAAATCTCCGGCGGCTTGACTCCAAGGATATCAGCCATTCCTTTGTCTGAAAATCCTGCCATTTTGTACCTTCTGAGCGTCTCCTCATCGAGGTCGTCAAGTGTCATCTGCTTAAGCTCTTCTTCCATATCAACAATGTTTTTAATTTTCTTTACGAAGAACTTATCCATTCCGGTAATCTCACATACCATGTCAATCCTGTAGCCCCTTCTAAGAAGCTCCGCAAGGTCAAAAAGTCTTTCGTCGTCAGGAACAGCGACTCTCTTTTTAAGCTCTGTAAGCGTTTTGGAGTGGCTGTATTTTCTCTCAAGTGTATACTGTCCAATCTCAAGTGAGCGCACACCTTTGAGCAGAGCAGACTCAAAGCTGTTGCCAATGGCCATAACCTCGCCTGTCGCCATCATCTTTGTGCCAAGGTTACGCTTTGCAGTTTTAAATTTATCAAAAGGCCATTTTGGTATCTTGCAGACAACATAGTCTATTGTAGGCTCAAAGCAGGCATAAGTTTTCTTTGTCACAGCGTTTTTAATCTCGTCAAGCCTGTAGCCAAGAGCGATTTTAGCCGCAACCTTTGCAATAGGATAGCCTGTTGCCTTTGAAGCAAGAGCAGATGAACGGCTTACCCTTGGATTAATCTCTATAACAGCATAATTAAAGCTGTTTGGGTCAAGGGCAAACTGCACATTACAACCGCCCTCAATTTTAATTGAGTCAATAATATCAATAGCTGCTTTTCTGAGCATCTGGTATTCATGGTCGGCAAGAGTCTGTGCAGGAGCTACAACAATGGAATCTCCTGTGTGAACACCTACGGGGTCCACATTTTCCATTGAGCAGACTGTAATGCAGTTTCCCGCGCCGTCACGCATAACCTCAAACTCAATTTCCTTCCAGCCCTTGATGCTTCTTTCAATAAGTACCTGACCGACACGGCTCAGATGAAGCCCCTGAGCAAGAATTTCCCTCAGCTGGTCCTCGTTTTCAGCTATTCCGCCGCCTGTGCCTCCAAGTGTATAAGCTGGACGTATAATGACTGGATAACCAATCTTTTCTGCGAAAGCCACTCCGTCTTCCATATTGGTAACTATTTCGCTCTCAACTATAGGCTGGTTAGTCCTTTCCATAAGCTGCTTAAAGGAATCCCTGTCCTCGCCTTCCTTTATAGACTCAATAGATGTGCCTATTACACGTACCCCGTACTTCTGCAAAATCCCTTTATCGTACAGCTCGCATGATATATTAAGGCCGGTCTGTCCGCCCATTCCAGCTATAAGACTGTCAGGTCGTTCTTTGGCTATAACCTTTTCTACAAAATCAACTGTCAGAGGCTCTATATATGTATGGTGAGCCATTCCGCGGTCAGTCATAATAGTGGCAGGGTTGCTGTTAACAAGTACTACCTCAATACCTTCGCTCTTAATCGCCTCAACAGCCTGAGTCCCGGAATAATCGAACTCTGCTGCCTGCCCTATTACAATAGGGCCGGAACCTATAACAAGAACTTTTTTAATTGTATTATCCTTAGGCATTTTCATTACCCCTTTCAATTACTTCAATAAATCTGTCAAAAAGGAATCCGGAATCAAGCGGCCCAGGGCATGCTTCCGGGTGGAACTGCACGCTGAAAATTGGAAGCTTTTTATGTCTGATTCCCTCAATAGTATCATCATTGATATTTACAAAAGCAGCTTCAACATCCTCAGGAAGGTCGCAGGCAACATACTCATGGTTCTGGCTTGTAATATAAACCCTTCCGGTTTTGAGGTCTTTAACAGGGTGGTTTCCGCCGTGGTGACCGAATTTCATCTTTTTAGTATTTCCGCCAAGGGCAAGGTTAATAAGCTGGTTTCCCATGCAAACGCCTATAAGCGGCTTTTTGCCTACAATCTGTTTTACCATGTCCACAATCTCAGGAACATCCTTAGGGTCTCCAGGCCCGTTTGATAAGAACACCGCATCCGGATTTACAGAAAGTATCTCCTCTGCCGAAGTAAACGCCGGAAAAACAGTCAGCTTACAGCCTTTTTGTACAAAGCCTTTAATTATACCTTTCTTAGTTCCCATATCAATAAATGCTATATGCTTTCCCGAACCCGGAATTTCATATTTTTCTTTAATTGTCATATCCCTGATAACATTTTTGTTGTTTAGGCTTTCAAATTTTCTTTTAATCTGGCTTTCAGTAAGGTCAGCACCTCTCAGGGTTATTATACCCTTCATTGTGCCAACGTTTCTTATTGTTCTTGTTATAGCCCTTGTATCCACACCTTCAATGCCTGTGATTTTATTCTGCCTTAAAAAGTCGTCAAGGTCCATTTCACACCTGAAGTTGCTGGGAAAATCGCATTTTTCACGCACAACAAATCCCCTGAGCTTTGGTCCGTCTGATTCCATATCATCAAGATTTATTCCATAGTTTCCTACAAGAGGGTATGTCATAACTACAATCTGGCCGCAGTATGACGGGTCTGTAAGAAGCTCCTCATAGCCTGTCATACCTGTATTAAATACAACCTCTCCCACTGTTTCTTTGATATAGCCAAAAGCCCTTCCTGAAAATTTCATACCGTTTTCAAGTATAAGCTCGGCCTTGATATTTTTCTCACTCATTTTAAACATCTCCTCAAATCTGCTTTCATATCCACAACCGCCTGCCTTGCGGCAAGGGCAAACTCTTTTTCACCAAATTTCCTGTACTGCTCTTTCTTATACGCCGCTATAATGCCCCTTGACGAATTGACAATAGCACCAAGGCCGTCACTGTCAAAGCATACAGCTAAATCTTCAGCCTTACCGCCCTGCGCTCCGTAACCCGGAACAAGGAAAAACGTATGCGGCATTATCTGTCTTAAATTTTTCGCCTGGTCAGGGTGTGTAGCTCCTACCACAGCGCCAATGCTTGAATACCCGTATTTCCCCCTTAGGCCTTCGCCCCACTCCTCAACCAACTTTCCGACCTTCTGATAAAGAGTAAGCCCTCCTATATCAAGGTCCTGCAGCTGGCCGCTGTTTGGATTAGATGTCTTTACAAGTACAAAAAGCCCTTTTTCAAATTCCCGGCAGTTGGAAAGGTACGGCTCTATCGAATCCCAGCCGAGATATGGGTTTACAGTTATAAAATCCTCGTGGAAAATATTATGCTTAACCCCCTCAACATCAATCATGCCAATATGGCCGTCAGAATATGCTTCGGCTGTTGAGGCTATATCTCCCCTTTTTATATCGCCTATGACTGCAAGCCCCTTGTCCGACGCATATTCGCATGTCTTAATAAAGCAGTCTATGCCGTCCACGCCAAGCATTTCATACATGGCAATCTGCGGCTTTACCGCCGGAATCAAATCGTATACAGCGTCTATAACAGCTTTATTAAAAGCCAGAAAGCTTTCTGCAACGGCCTTCGGCGTTTTTCCAAACTTTTCTATACATTCTTCCTTTATAAAGCCCGGTATAAAGCTCAGCCTCGGGTCAAGACCGACAACCGTTGGGTTTTCGGTCTTTTTGATTTTATCAATCAAGGTATCAATTATCATTTATTTTCCCCTTTTCAAAAACAATTTTTCCGCCTGCTATAGTATACTCCACACTACCCTTGACCTCATAACTGTCAAAAGGTGTGTTTTTGCCTTTTGAAAAGAATTTGCTGCTGTCAATCTTATATACCCTCTCAGGGTCCACAATGGCTATGTCGGCTATATTGCCAGCTGATATATCGCCTTTTTCTATTCCAAGAATCCTTGCCGGGTTTAAAGACATCTTCTCCGCAAGTGCCAACGGTGAAAGATATCCTTCCTCCACAAGTACAGAATTTGACAGGGCAAAAGCTGTTTCACTTCCCACTATTCCAAAAGGAGCTGATTTATAGTCCTTATTTTTTTCCTCTTCGCTGTGAGGTGCATGGTCAGTAGCTATAACCTCAGCTATTCCGTCTTTAAAGGCCTTTCTCATAGCCTCCACATCATCTTTTGAACGCAGAGGAGGGTTCATCTTAGTGTTTGTGTCCTTACCGTCAACAGCCTCGTCTGAAAGCGTAAAATGATGCGGCGTAATTTCTCCTGTAACCTTTACACCTCTAAGATGTGCTTCCTTCAAAAGCTGTATGCTCCCCTTTGTGCTCATATGGCAAAGGTGAAGCCTTGCGCCTGTGCTCTGCGCAAGTATTATATCCCTGCCTACTATCACGTCCTCAGAATCATTTGATATCCCGTTCAGACCGAGGTTTTCGCAATGCTTTCCCTCATTCATACAGCCGCCCTTTACAAGTGTCTTGTCTTCACAGTGGCTCAGAACCGGTATATTGAGTCTTTTGGCTATAAGCATGGCCTCTTTTAAAAGCTCAGCGTTCATAACGCTCTTTCCGTCCTCGCTTACAGCGCATATGCCGGCCTCGGCCATACCTTCAATATCGGCAAGCTCCGTTCCCTCCTGCCCCCTTGTTATTGCGCCTACCGGCAGCACATTCACTACCGCTTCCTTCTGAGCTTTTTCTTTTATATATTTAACAATTTCAACACAGTCTGTAACAGGCTTTGTGTTTGGCATACAGCAGATTGTAGTATAGCCTCCTGCGGCGGCAGCCCGGCTGCCTGTTGCTATAGTCTCTTTGTATTCAAAACCCGGCTCCCTTAAATGCACATGCAAATCTATAAACCCGGGCATTATCCACAGTCCTTTTGCGTCAATCACCCTGTCAGCCTCAGCATTTATGTTTTCAGAAACTTCCTTAACCCTGTCGCCTTCAGTAAGGATATCCATTACCTTGTCTAAACCATCGGCAGGGTTAATAACCCTTCCGTTTTTTATTAAAATTTTCATTTCGTCTGCCTCCCTTCAAAATTCAGTTTCGCCTGTATTATTCTTTCCTCAAAAAAGGCCCTGTATTACCAAAATAAAGGCCTTTTAATTTCCATATACAAAAATAAAAGCAATAAAAAGGCTTAAGCCTTTTTATTGCCGGAATTATTTAAAATAATGAGGAAATAATTATCTTCATAACACTTGTTTTTAAAAACACTCATTCCGTAAAACATATAATCCATAAAATCAGCGTTTTTAAAACAGAACATAATTTTATCCTCCTGTTATTATTAAAATGGGTATTGCTCCTGACACATTTTGCTTATTTTATCATACACCGTATTTTTCTGTCAATATTAATAATAATAAAATTGTTTTTGTACAGGCACAGAAAATATACTCAGCACAAAATATAACAATCTTCAACAAAAACACATATCAGCAATTGTATAAGCATAGGGCAAATATACTTAACAATAGACAAACTTCAAAATTATTATTTCTAAATTAATATATAACAGTATTTAAACCGCCTTATAAATTCTATAGCCCACTTTTATTTAAACTAAACATTTTAAATACTTGACCTTATATAAGCAAATATTATATTATATTAAATTAGTGGAAATACATATAAACAGTATATAATAAGAAAGGAAATTAAAATGGCTTCCAAAGAACTCATTGATTCTATAAACAAAAGACGTATTTTCGGCATAATCTCCCACCCTGACGCCGGAAAAACAACGTTAACTGAAAAGCTGCTCCTTCATGGTGGCGCCATACGTCAGGCAGGCACTGTTAAGGCCAGAAGAAATTCAAAATTCGCCACCTCCGACTGGATGGAAATTGAAAAGCAAAGGGGAATCTCCGTAACTTCATCTGTTATGCAGTTTGAGTACAACGGAAAAATGGTTTCTATAATGGATACACCGGGACATAATGACTTTGGTGAGGATACATACCGTATACTCACATCAGTTGACAGCGCTGTTATGGTAATTGACGCCGCTAAGGGTGTTGAGACACAGACAAAAAAGTTGTTTAAAGTCTGCTCCATGCGAAAAATACCCATATTTACATTTATAAACAAGCTTGACAGGCAGAGCCGTGACCCCCTTGAGCTTATGGAGGACCTTGAGGAAGCGCTTGGCCTCCCCTCAACACCTGTAACATGGCCTATAGGAAACGGAATCACATTTGAGGGAGTCTATGATATAATAAAAAACCAGGTCTATCTATACAGAAAAGATATGACAATAACCCTTGGCGAAGAAGGTGTGTTTGGACCTGAGCTTGAAGGAAAAATTGATATGACCAACCTTAAGATTCTTCGTGACGAGATTGAGCTTGTAAAGGGAGCCGGAAACGACTTTGATATTGAGCTCATAGAAAACGGTCTTTTATCGCCGGTATTCTTTGGCACGGCCCTTGCTGATTTTGGCGTTACAGAATTTTTGGAGCACTTCCTCGACTACTCGCCGGCCCCTGGAGCCAGAAAAACCACATCCGGCGAAGTACTGCCGACAGATGAGTTTTTCAGCGGCTTTATATTCAAAATACAGGCAAATATGAATCCTGCCCACAGGGACAGGCTTGCTTTTCTGCGAATCTGTTCCGGCACATTTGAAAGGGGCATGAATGTAACTCTTTCAAGAACAGGAAAACAGATGAAAATAAGCCAGTCTACAATGCTCATGGCAAATGAGCGTGAAACTGTAGATACAGCAATAGCCGGAGATATAATAGGTATATATGACACCGGCAACTACCAGATAGGAGACACCCTTACAACATCAAAAGCAAAGCTGTTTTTTGAACCGCTTCCTACTTTCCCTCCGGAGCTTTTTATGAGGGTTCACCCTATCAATTCACTCAAGGCTAAACAGTTCCAGAAAGGCGTAACTCAGCTTGCTCAGGAGGGAGCCATACAGGTATATACCAACCAGTATAATGACGTTATACTTGGCGCTGTAGGCGAGCTTCAGTTTGAGGTTTTTGAATACAGGCTTAAAAACGAATACAACTGTGATATACGTATGGAAAGTCTTGATTTCAACGCTGTCCGCTGGGTTAACAATGTTGAGCCTGAAAAGTTAAAGGATTATGAAAGCTCAAGGATTATGCTTGTATTTGACCACTTTAAACGGCCTCTGCTGCTTTTTGCAAACCAGTATACACTCAATAGCTTTGCAGAAAAGCATGAGGAAATTGAGCTTATTGAGGCTTTAGATGTAGAAAGTGAGCTTGAGGAATAATGGCAGTTTTGATAAGTGCCTGCCTTCTAGGCATATGCTGCCGGTATGACTGTAAGGCTAAAAAAAACCAAATGGCCTGCAAATTGGCTCAAAAAGAAATTCTTATACCGGTCTGCCCTGAACAGCTTGGCGGCCGCCCTACCCCAAGAAAGCCTGTTGAGATTTTAAATGGCCGAGTAACAGAAAGTGACGGCACTGATCATACTGACGAATTTATACGCGGCGCTGTGGAAACCTTAAAAATAGCGCAAATCAACAATATAAAAACCGCTGTGTTAAAAAGCAACAGCCCCTCCTGCGGCTTTGGTAAAATTTATGATGGCACATTTTCCAAGACGCTTACAGACGGAAACGGCATAACAGCAGAATTATTAAGCAAAAACGGAGTAAAGATATTAAACGAATATGAAATAGAAGCTTTGCTTTATTAAATCGCGAACCGGCAGGAAAATTCCGCGCCGGTTTTTTTTGCAGCCTTTTTAAAGCTATATGTTTAAATTATTTATTTCTTCCCATAATAAAAATAACAATAAATTCTAAAAGGGAGCGGCTTTATGAGAATACCAAATCATATAGGGATAATACCCGATGGAAACAGGCGCTGGGCGCAGAAAAAAGGTCTGGAAAAAAAGGACGGCTACAAAAGCGGCCTTAATCCCGGGTTGGAACTGTATAAAATTTGCAGAGATAAAGGGGTTAAGGAAATAACTTACTATGGCTTTACAACGGATAACACCAAACGTCCGGCTGAACAAAGGGCGGCTTTTACAAACGCATGTGTACAGGCAGTCAAGATGCTGTCTAAACAGGACGCCGAGCTGCTTGTTCTGGGAAATACCGACTCAAAAATGTTTCCTGATGAGCTTCTTCCGTATACCGAAAGGCATACATTCGGAAACGGCGGCATTAAAATCAACTTTCTTGTAAACTACAGCTGGGAATGGGATACAGGCTTCAGAAAAAATGTCCTGAGAGGGCCTCTCAAATCGTCAGATGTTTCCAGAGTTGATTTAGTAATACGCTGGGGCAGCAGAAAACGTCTTTCCGGTTTTCTGCCTTTACAGTCAGTATATTCCGATTTTTATTTTATTGACGACTTCTGGCCCGATTTTTGTCCGGAGCACATAGACAAAGCACTTCAATGGTATAACATGCAGGAAATATCACTGGGTGGCTGAAGAAAAAATAACCCCCTCCTTAAAACAAGGAGGGGGTTGGGGAAAATAAAAACCATTAAGGAATTTATAACGTAAAGAATTTAGCTAACCAATAGCCTTATCAGTCAAGTCCCTCAACTTTGGTATTATATGAGTACTCAGGTGTTGGGAACTCTCCTTCAGCAACTTCTTTGTGGAAAGTATTAAACGCGTCAAGCATCTGTGGGCCAAGGTTTGCATATTTCTTAGCGAATTTTGGAACCCAGTCAGTAAAGCCAAGCATATCCTGGAATATAAGAGCCTGGATTTCGCATTCCTTGCCAGCGCCGATACCGATAATAGGAATATTGATATTGTCTCTTAAGTATTTGCATACTGATACAGGAACGCCCTCAACCATTATCATAAATGCTCCGGCTTCCTCAATTGCCTTAGCATCGGCAAGAAGGTCATTTACAGCGTCCATGCTCTTGCCCTGTACTTTAAAACCACCCATATTTGATGATACCTGAGGTGTAAGGCCAATATGACCGCATACAGGTATTCCTGCTTCCACTATTCCCTTTACTACCGCAGCAGAACGCTTTCCGCCCTCAAGTTTGATAGCATCGCAGTTGATTTCCTGCATAAAACGGTTTGCTGTATGGATACCCTGCTCAACAGACTCATTATATGAACCAAAAGGCATATCACCAATAATAAATGTAGTAGGAGCGCCTCTTCTTACAGCCTTTCCATGATGGATAATATCATCAGGAGTAACGCCTACTGTTCCCTCATAGCCAAGCATTGTCATACCAAGTGAATCTCCGATAAGAATCATTTCAATATCGCTTTTTTCCACTATAGTAGCAGATGTGTAATCGTAGCATGTAAGGAGGCAAAGCTTCCTTCCGTTTGTCTTTGTTGCTCTGATTTCAGGTACAGTGATTTTCCTCATATTACCCTCTCCTTTTAATGTGATTTATTATATTCTTCAAGCTCGGCTATAGAATCAAGAAGTTTCTGGGCAGTAACCTCGTAAGGCGCGTTTTTGATATCCCTTACTTCAAGAGTTTTGTCTATTACCGGGCCGAGCTCCTCAAAGCTTACCTCAATATCTGCAAGCTTAGTAGGAAGTTTTACTGATTTATAAAATGGGTACAGCTCATCCAGCTTATCATACTGTCCGTCATATATAAGCTGAACCAGAACACCGTACGAAACAACCTCTCCGTGAAGGTGGTTCTTTTCTATCTGCGGAAGCACGGTAAAGCCGTAAAACAGCGAATGCGCAATACAGCTGTTAAGTGAAAAATCTATAAAATTGGAAACCATTCCAGTAGTTACAAGATTGCAGAGACAAATCTGCTCAACCTCGAACGATGGAGTATTGTTCTTGCAGTCCTCAAGGGCTTTTGCTCCGTATTTTACAAGCGGTTTGTAGCACTGTATTCCTGCCGCTACACCAAACGCGTCACCATGAGCTAAATCCCTGCCTCTTGCAGCAAGGGTTGTTTCAAAGTGTTTAGCCATAGTATCCCCCATACCTGTCCAAAGATATACATCGGGAGCCTCAGCAATTACTCTGGTATTAATAAAAACGTGTTTTGGAGGAGTGTGTGAAAACTGGTATGTTTCCTTCATAACTCCGTTTGGATAGTACATTACCGCTACAGAAGATACCGGCGCACATGTGCCCGCTATTGTAGGCAGAGCAAAAAGCGGTTTGTTCAGCTTATAGCATACATATTTGACACAGTCTACACATTTTCCTCCGCCCATTGAAAAAACCATATCAGCCTGCTTTACAACAGGGTTTTCTATAAGCGCGTCACCGTTTTCAAAAGAGGCTTCCCCTCCGTACCATACAAAATCAAGAATCTTAATTTTAGAGTCCTTAAGGGCGTCTATAAGATACTGTCTGGCGGCCTGCATAGCCCTTTTGCCGCCGATTACAACCGCTGTTGAACCATACGGTTCACACACGCGCGGAATATCATCATAAGCGTTATCACCAATAGTATAGCTTGGAAGAGCCTGTGAATAAAATGCCATAATTAAAACCTCCCATAAAAGCCGGAAAACCGGAAAACTGTTCCTGCATTTGCCATGTTTTAATAATAACGACATTATATACGCACTATTGTTGGATGTCAATACGTTGTTGAACAACTTTGCGTATTATTTTTGACACCTTTAATCTCGTACATATTATTTTCCATAAGCCTTACTGCGTGGAGCATATGCAGGCGCATAGCAGTTTTTGCACCCTCAGCATCACGCTGGCTCATAAAGTCCATAATAAGCCTGTGGTCTCTGATTGTCTCAATACGCAGCTCCGAATTATCCTGTGTAACCTTTACAGCTATGTATATCACCTGCAAAAGCGCTGGTATAAGCTTATTCATATACATATTATGTGTTGCCTTGGCAATAGCCTTATGAAAATTCTGTTCCTCAAGCGCCCTTTCCGTATTGTCAACCAGTTTTTTTTCAAGTATATCGCCATAATACAAAATATTTTTAAGTTCTGTTTCGGTTGCCCTCTGCGTGGCAAAAAAGGCCGCCTCCGGCTCAATTACAATGCGCATTTCATAAAGGTCTCTTACATCGACATTTTTATCAGCAAAGGCAGAAATTCCCGACATATCCCCCATACTGGTATCGCTGTCCTTTTTTATGAATGTACCTACACCTCTTTTAATTTCAAGCACCCCGTTTGTAGCCAGTATCCTTATAGCCTCTCTGAGAGTAGCCCTGTTTACATTAAGCTCCTTAGCAAAATCATTTTCATTAGGGAGCTTTCCGCATTCATCAAACCTTTTTTCAACATTTATCATATAAAGTATATCATCGGCAATCATTTCTGAAAGTACTTTTGGCATAAAAAATCCGCCTTTCAAAATTAAATTATTATTAGTTATTCTGTGCCTATAAACTATCATATATTAATTCGCCAGATAATTCAACAAATATAATTTCCTTGATTTTACTTTTTATGTCAAAAAAATCCCACCGCATTATACCGGTGGGATTTTTGCAATTTACTGATTAGAAGCTGCTGAACCAACGTTGTTGGCGTCAGCTATTTTTAATGTTATTGTTACAGCCTTATTTTCTCTTATTACATTGAGGTTTACACTCTGGCCAATCTCAAGGCTTGAAAGCTCATTAATAAGGGCATCCATATCCATTACTGTCTTATCCCCTATAGCTGTTATAATATCGCCTTCTCTAAGACCTCCGGCCTGAGCAGGACTGCCGTCAAATACCTGTCTTACAAGCACTCCCACAGGCAGTTTGTAAAGTTGTGAAAGCTCATCTGTTATATCAGAACCCATTATGCCAATGTATGGCTTAGGCTGTGTCCCTTCTGTCTCAAGTTTTTCCATTATTTCTTTAACAGTATTGCTTGGTATGGCATAGCCCATTCCTTCTGCAACAGTTGTATTTGTCTTGGCTGTATTTATACCAATGACTTCGCCATTATAGTTTACCAGCGCGCCTCCACTGTTTCCGGGATTGATTGGAGCACTTGTCTGTATAACCGTAAGATGCTTTCCTTCAAGTTCAAGGCTCTTGTTGAGTACGCTTATCATTCCGCCTGTTGCACTTTTTCCCTCGCCAAGAGCGTTTCCAATAGCTATTACACTCTGACCAACGCTAAGTTTGTCAGAATCGCCGAATTTAGCCACTTTATATTCAACTCCGGCATTGTCCAAATCACTCTTAAGGACCTTAATTACAGCTATATCGTTTGTGGAATCAGTGCCTACAATCTCAGCCTTAATGCTTTCAACACCTGTAACAGATATACTGATTGAGTTTGCTTCGTCTACAACATGGTTGTTTGTAACTATATAGGCATATTTGTCATCCTCATCAAAAATCACTCCTGAGCCTGCGCCTTCGCTCTGGTAAGGAATTGACATTCCAAAATAATTTGTAGTTCCCGACACATTAATTGTAATGTTTACTATAGACGGATATACGGAATTAATAACCGAAACCGCATCTCCAGTAGCGCTCAATGACAAAACATTGTTTGACCTTCCGCTTGGGGCCGATATATCTCCGCCTGAGCTTTTTGAATTTTGTGACATTCCGGAGCTGTCTGGAGCATATACCGCCGCCTGTCTGGAATTTATAAAGCTGTTAACAGCCGCATATCCGGCTCCTATTCCTGTTCCGCCAAAAAGGCTAACTACAAGACAAGCTGCAATAATCTTTTTAAAACCGCCTCTTTTCTTTTTTACGGTTTCTCTGTAATAGCTGTCCTTTATAGGCTCATATGGCGCTCTGTTCCGGTAAACCCCTGAATCATTTTCATCATGGAAACTTTTATGCCGGCCTTCATCGTTTATACTCTTCTGCTCAAAATCAGCTTTTTCAGGCTCCTCACTAACTGTGTTGTCGTGTTTTGTGTATTCAGGCTCACTATGGATTTCATTCCTGTCCTCATTATTTTTAAACTCATCATAAAAATGGTTTGCTGCCTGCATTTCTTTTTCAAGATTTTCACTGTTTTCTATATTGCCATTATTCATGTCTTTATCTTTATCATCAAACATAATAATTGCCTCCTGTCGTGTTTATGTTTTATTTATTTTCTGAAATAAATTATAGTATTCAATTTTGAATTAAGTATGAACACGTTGTTAAAAATGTTATAACAAGTAATTCTGCTTTATTATGCAATAAAATAAGGCAGGTTTATGTACTATTATACACAAACTTGCCTTATAAAACTTAATTTTTTTTAAAACTATCCTCTATTTTAATTCATTGTTTTGCATAATCCACTCCATGTCAAATTCCAATCCCATACCCGGCAGGTCAGGTATTTCCAAAATGCCGTTAACCGGTTCAGGATAATTTTTAATACATCTGCGCATTATGCCGTTAAATAAGAAAAGCTTCTCAAGCTTAAAAGCATTTGGCGCTGCACTCAGCAAATGCATATGTACAATTTCAAAACAGTGCGGGGCAAAAAGCAGATTCCAAGCCTGACACATAGCGGATACCTTGACCATTTCGGTTATGCCGCCCGCCTTTGTTGCATCAAGCTGCACAATATCCACAGCCTTGCCTGCAAGCAGGTCTCGCATGCCATATTTAGTATACTCATGTTCTCCTGTCGCAACAGGTATGTTAATACTGCTTCTAATCCTGCCAAGCCCCGGTATATCATCAGCACATACCGGCTCCTCAAAAGCCGCGATATCGCAGTCTCTTACCATTTCGGCAAACCTCACGGCCGTGCCGCTGTCCCATACATTATTAGCGTCAATTATAATATCAATATCAGGCCCAACCATATCTCTTACCGCATGCACGCGCCTTGAGTCCTCTTTTATATTTCTGCCAAGCTCAACTCCTACCTTCATTTTAATTGTACTGTATCCCAAATCAACAAATGATTTCATCTCCGCAAGAAGCTCATCCAATGTATAAGAAGTCCACCCGCCGCTTGCATATGTCGGTATAAACCTTTTGCCGCCTCCAAGCAGCCTGTGCACAGGAAGCCCCAATATTTTGCCCTTTAAATCCCACAGTGCTATATCCACAACACTTATTGCAACAAGGCTCAGCCCCTTGCGCCCGGAACCTCTTATGTTTAAAAACATCTCCTGCCAGATATCTTCTGTATTAACCGGGTCTTTGCCCATCAATATCGGTTTAATGGTATTGCGTATTAAACCCGCAATCTCGTCCTTTATTGTAATGCCATAGCCGCTTAATCCGCTGTCAGTCCTGATTTCAACCACAGCCATACACGCTTTATCATATCTGAGGGTTGAATCGCCTACACCTGCGCAGTCTGAGGTCGATACATAAAATACATTGACATCTGCAATTTTGTGTGTCATAAAATCACTCCTTATAATCCCAAGCTTCCGGTTATCTGGTATTACCAGTTATATATCCAGTTTATATTATACATACTATAATGTCAATGGATATTCAAAATAAAGCCGAATGCTCCTGAAATATGCATTCGGCTTTTATTTAATCAGTCTACTTTATAGCAAATCTCATTGTAAAGCTCATCTGGGGTTCCATTATAGCCATCAAAATTTATCTCTCTTTTACTGTTTAAAAAATCGACAGCAAACTTTGCCTCAAAAGCCGCTCCAAGGCAGAGCGCCTCCTCGTCAATATCAAATTCAGGGCTGTGAAGCTCTCCTCCGGTGCCAAGGCTGTCATTTTTAACACCAATATATGCGTAAATTCCAGGATAAAGCCTCTGAGCCGCCGAAAAACTCTCTGAGCTTATTTCAGGAGGCATTGATATTACATTTCTGCTGCCAAATACATCCGCAGCCGTAATTTTTGATATTTCAACACAGGTATCATTATTTACAAGGGGAAGTGTAGGCCCTACAGCTTTGATTATTTCATAACTGCACTTATAAGTTTTTGTCATACTTTCCAGAATCCTCAAAAACTCATTCTTAAACTTTATACCGGTACTGTGCTCAAAAAACCTGGCTGTGCCTCCAAATATAAGCTCCTCTGGAATTATATTTTTCTTTGTACCAGCATTAACTGTTCCAATTGAAAACGTACATGTTTCCCCAACACCTATGTATTTTACAGGTATCATATTTATTGAATCATAAAGCTCTACAAAACAGTCTATAGGGTTATTGGCAAGGCTTGGGGCTGAGCCATGACCGCCCCTTCCCTTTATCATAACCTCAAAACCAAAACCTCCAGCGTTTATACTTCCTCTGCTTATGCTTATTTTGCCGGTTTCCAGTTTTCCGTTCACATGCATTGCCATACACCCGTCAATACGTATTTTATTTTCATGCAAATATCTTAGTAGATACAGTATATTACCTCCGGCCTCCTCGGCCCTTTCAAAAAACAGCACTACCCTGCCGTTTATTAAATTCTCGTTTACTTTTAAAATTTTGCCTGCTGCCAGAAGCATGGCTGTATGCGCATCGTGCCCACAGACATGTGACACACCACCAATATCAGAAACACATTTCTTATCCTGCCCGCCAATATTATACTGACTCTCCAAGACCGGCAGTGCGTCAATATCCGCCCTGAGCATTACAGTTTTTGATTCACATCCTGCTCCTATAAACCCCAGAATGCCTCCATTTTTGACCTCCACAAAGTCTATGCCATATTCTTTCAGTTTTTCACAGATATATTTTACAGTCATAACTTCCTTTTGTGAGACCTCTGGGTTTTTGTGCAGATATCTCCTTATTTCAAGAATTTCCTGCCGATATTTTTTTGCTTCTTTCATCATGTCCAAACTTATCATCTCCAAACAAGATTTTTCAAAATTTTCCTGTTATTCTGCCGACTGCAAAATTTTAACTGAACCGTCATCGTTGTATTTAACCGCGTTAAATCTTGAAGAACATTTATCCAAATAAATCAGATAATCACTTATACTTTCAAACTCAGGCTTATATTCTGATTTAATTACTTCAGCCAGACCTCCATTGTCTGAAAGGAGTCTTGTTATAATGGCAGAATACAGCTTTGCCGTGTTAACACACAATTCCTCTGGGTGCGTAATACAAAAATCCTTGCAGTGCGTGCCTCCGGAAGAACCACCGGAATAAAAATGACACACAGGCATAACTGCTGAAAGACTGCCCACATCACTGCTTCCAGTATCCCATTCATCGTTAAATATAACGTCCTTTATTTCACTCAGGTCATCAGCGCACTTTCCAACAAGCAGATTAAGCTCTTTTGAATTAATTAACGGCGAATAGGTCATAACATCATCTATTGTGATTCCTGCTCCCACAGCTGCCGCTCCACAAGCCAGTGCCCTGTTTATTTTTCTGTTTATTTTTTCAAGGCTTTCTGTATCTGCGCACCTCACCATAATCTCAGATACAGCATAATCAGGAATAGCGTTGCACGCAGCCCCGCCGCTTTTAATAACAGCATTTACTCTGATATAATTTTTTTCGTTAAATGTTTCCCTTATGCTGTTAACAGCCTGCAACCCAAGAAGCGCTGAATTAAGAGCGTTTATGCCGTTTTGCGGAGCGCCCCCCGCATGAGCCGATTTGCCGGTATAAATAACGGTCTTTGTTATACAGCCATTGTTTCCGGGATATACCTCAACCGAGCTTTTCTGCGGCTTTGATGATGCGTGACCCATAAAAGCCATATCCACACCATCAAAAAAACCTCTGCTCATAAATTCCGGTTTTCCGGTAAAAAACTTGACAGTGCCTTCCTCTAAAAGCTTTCTCCTGTACTCCAGTTCTATCATCTCTTCAGCCGGAACAATAACAAATCTTATTTTTCCGCATAATCCAGCAAGCGCTTCCGCATTCGAAAAAACCGCAGCTGCACCTACAACAGAGGCACACTGTGCGTTATGCCCACACGCATGAACAGCGCCTGTTTCACTGTCACATTCGGGATGTTCCGGCACAATGAGGCTGTCCATCTCCGCTAAAACACATACACACGGTCCTTTGCGCCCTGTGTCAGCCTCAGCGTAAAACCCGGGAATATTGCCGGCCTTAATAATCCTGTAACCAAATTCCTTAAATTTCGCGGCCATATATTCCGATGTTTTCCACTCTCTGTAGCCCGGTTCAGGTGTTTTCCAGACAATCCTTTCAGTTTCCAGAATAGTTGGCCTGTATTTATCCGCCATTTTTACGATATCTTCGATTTTCAATCAAACCCCTCCCATTTATATTTCTATAAACTTATCCCTCCCTGTTATATAAACGGGAGGGATATTATCAAAACTTTCAGGAAATATTGGGGAGAACCGCCGCCATTGAATCAGGCTTTTGCGGCATATTCCTGTTTTTTCATATCTGTGATTTTACGCCTCTCCTCATCAGCTTCCTGTGCTATAACAGGGTCATCTTCATAAAACACATAAAAATCAGGGTCAACCTTTCCAATACCCATATACCGGGCTTTATAATCAGCCATAATTTTCCAGAATTTCTTTCTCAAAATAAGTATCGAAAGCATATTTGTAAATGTAGGAACAACAAGAACAAGATTTACTATAGTCCAGAATAAATCCGGACCACTGCCTGAAAGCACAATATAGCTTACTATAACTATGTTAGGTATTGGATAAACAAGCTTAAAGAGCATAACAAGCCTGTCCCTCAAACCAGGTTTATTTTTAAATGCATATGTAATTACACCACAGTAGAAAGCAAACCACCCAGTAGTTGTTGTTATCGCAAACAGGAATGCCATGAAGCCCATAAAATAAAGGCCGAACCTGCCATACACTATTTCGTATGAATTAACTGCAAGTGTAGCTCCTACTGCGCCGGTTTTCCACGCACCAGTACACAGGCAAGCAAATGCAGTTATGGAGCATACTATAATTGTATCTGCAAAAACCTCAAATGAAGCCCAAAGCCCCTGACGCATTGGATGCACAGTATCGGCAGAACCGTGTATAAAAGGTGAAGCTCCGCCGCCGGCGCCATTTGAGCTCATAGAACGCGCAATTCCCGTTTTTATGGCTTTTGATACGCCTACGCCTACAAAACCGCCTACTGCCGCTGTTCCGGTAAAAGCATCATGAAAAATCATATAAAAGACATTTGGCACAGCATTAATATTAATGGCAATTATACCGATTCCGCCCGCTATATAAAGCAAAGTCATAAATGGAACCAGTTTTGAGGCAAATTTTGCTATACGCGGAGTGCCTTTCCATATCAAATACCAAAGCAGAAACGAGTAAAGCACTGTAAACAGAATCCTGTTAATGCCGAAGGACTGTTCAAGAATTTCCGATACATTATACGCCTGACTTCCGCCAAGGAATTGGCAGAAAAAGCCCAGCGCGAAAGCACCGGCAAGAAAGCCGCCTATCTTAAGCCCCTTTTCCTTTTTAATTCCCTTTTCAATAAAGTATGTGGCTCCGCCATAATAATTTCCATTCTCATCATGTGAACGGTAATAACACCCCAGAGTAGCCTCAACACATTTTACCATCATGCCAAGCACAGCCCAGACCCAAAGCCAAAAGACTGCGCCAGGGCCGCCAAGACCTACCGCGCTTGCGACACCGGCAATATTTCCGGTTCCTACACAACTGCCAAGCGCCACACACATAGCCTCAAAAGGAGATATTTTCCCTTTTTCAGCCTTTTTATTTTTTCCGGCCGCAAGACTTCCAAGAGTGTTCTTCATTATATGACCAAAATGCGTAGCCTGAAAAAAACCAGAGCCCAGAGTAAAATATATACCTATAAAAAGTAAAAACACCAGATATGGGGTTCCCCAAAAAAAGCTGTCAAGAGTATTTAAAAACCCTGCCATAATACCTGCACTTCCTTTCAAAATTAAACTTTAAGACCAGCAAGAATCAATATATATCAATTATGTAATTGTAAATAACTCAAACTATCATAATAACTGAACAAATAAATCAAATTAAATTTTATATCCTATCAATGGCCACTGGACAGGTATTAATAATTCTCCATAAAAAATATTTGTATTTGTATTGACTACATTTGCTTATCATTATAATATGTACATATTGATTTGTAAAATTTATAAATATTATTATATCAATCTAAAAATTTTATTGGTGAGAATATGGAAATCAGGAATATTGTAACTTTTTTGAAAATCGCAGAATTATTAAATTTCACTAAATCAGCTGAACAGCTTGGGTACACCCAATCTGCCGTAACAACCCAAATCAAGCAGCTTGAGGATGAGCTTGGCATTATGCTTTTTGACCGTATAGGCAAAAGCGTATCCCTTACCAACGAGGGCAAACTTTTTCTGGCACACGCATACAGGATAATAAAAGAAGTGGAGGATTCAAAAAGCAGCCTGAGCTCAAACAAATCATATACAGGCACTATAACTATAGGAACAATGGAATCCTTAAATTCAGTTTTTATTCCGGACACTGTGTGGAACTTTCATAAAATGTTCCCAAATATAAAGATAATAATAAAAACGGCAACATCAGAAAAGCTTGTAAATATGATTATGTCAAATGAGGTGGACATGGTGTTTTTCCTTGATGACAACCTTTACGGCAAAAGGTGCGGCTATAGCTTTGAGTTTCAGCACAACGCTTATTTTGTGTCCTCCTCAAAGCACTATCTTGCTAAGCTGCCCAACGTATCTGTAGACGATTTACTCAAACAAAACTTTATACTCACAGAAGAAAACATAAACTACCGTCACATAATGGAGGAAAGCCTTTTAAGGCTTAAAGGAAAAATATTAATAAAGCCGTATCTTGAAATAGAAAGCACAAGCGTAATAAGGAATATGGTTGCTCAGGGCAAGGGGATATCTCTGCTTCCTGATTTTGTTGTGCTCGAAAGTATAAAACGCGGTGAAATATCAATTTTGAATATAGAAGAAATAAAAATAAAGATGTGGAGCCAGCTCATTTACCATCACAATAAATGGTTGACGCCGCCTATGAAAAAATTTATTGAGATACTGGAAAAAACAATAGAGAGTAAAATATGTCTAAAATAACAAAAGGTCCAGCTTAATGCTGGACCTTTATATTTACAATTTTTTTCACTGCATATTACAGAGTACTACTATCTTTTCAGGTGTTGTTTCCGCCGGGATGCTTTTTGTTGACGTGGTATAAAACACAACTAAATTGTGTTCAGCTATATCACCATTAAAATACTGGCCATTCTGCATAAAAATTTTTGTGTCATCAGACAAATCAAGCTTCAGCATGTTATCTCTGCTTATTAATTCTGAATTAAAATAATCAACCTTTATGTTGCCGTCAAAACGGCCCTCGCCGGGTATCCCAACAACCGCTCTGTACTGTGGCGGATATATCAAAACGGCCGGCACATCTGTATCATAATAAAAAGTAACTGTCATCCCTTCTTCCAGCGGGATATTTTCAGTAAAATACGTTGAGGCGTCAACTACAAAGTCCGTCACTGTACCGTCTTTTTTTATTAAGCTGAATAATTTAACACAGCCACCGTTGCTGAAATCAGAAATGCTGCGTATTGTACCCATAACAGGAACAAACTTTGCTGTTGCTTCCTCCGGTTCAGTCTGCTGCCAATCAGTATTGCACATATATTCCTCCTGAAAAATTCTTTATCAGTTATACTATATGCACAATATACAAATCCGCCACTTGATTTTCAGTCTCATTCGCATATAGCCTTTTAAAATCGTCACGAAACCATCATAGCAAGCACTGGTATTGTAATTATACAAAGCAGAGTCGACACAAATATGAACTTAGACGCAAGTACCGCATCGCCTCCATACTGACCTGCAAAAAGCGCGCAGAATCCAGCTACCGGCATAGAATGGCCTATAACAAGCACAGCAAGCACCATGTAGTCTGAAACAAACACCTTTGCCACAGCCAAAACCAGTATTGGTATAATAACAAGCCTAATCGCTGAAACAGCATATACCCTCCAGTCACCAAATACAGAAGATATTTTGTTTCCGTTTAACAGCATTCCGCAGTAAATCATCGCAAGTGGTGTTGTAACATTTCCAAGGCCGCTTACTGCGTTTCCTATTGATGATGGAAGCGAAATACGTGTTACAAACATTACAATTCCAATAAGTATTGATATATTAATAGGTGTCACAAGCATACTTTTAATCGGAAGCTTTTCGCCAGATTTTTCGCCAGATTTTGAAATTATATAGACACCATATGTATACACAAATGTTGAGAAACCAAGGTTCGCAAATGCCGCGTAAAACAGGGCGTCATCACCAAAAACCGCGCTCATGACGGGCCAGCCCATAAAACAGTGGTTAGGGAAAACAACAGCAAAAATCCAGACCCCAAGAGATTTTTTATCTATTTTTAAAGCCTTACCAGACAAAACAGCTAAGACAATACTGAAAACATAGACAACCAGACTTAATGCGTATATCATCGCACCTCTTTTTAACAGCTCAGGCGTATAGCTTGTTTGGAATGTATTTATGACAAGGGCCGGAAGCGCCACACTCATAAGGAATTTTATAAGCCCACCCTCAAATTTGTCGTCCACAAAATTCTTTTTGCGTATAGCATACCCAACCAGTATATACAAAAACAGCGTTATGAGCTTATCCATTACCGTAAAAAAAGCAGTCATTATAATTCCCCCAAGTTAGTTTTAATTAATATTTAAATATATTAACATATAGTCATCAGAGCTTCAACTGAAATTTTTTACACCCGATATATTGAAATCCATTACCCTAAAGCCTATAATAAACTTGATAGATATAATATTATAAATATTCTGAACTTTCGGGGGAGGGGAGATGGCAGCAATATGAAAATATCAGAAAAAGCTTTAAAATTTGCAGTCAGGTTTTTCATAAGTTTATCATTTATAATATCTGTCAATATTCTTTTTTCTTATTTTATACCCTCGCCTTTTGGAACTCATATTTTTTCCGGACCGAATAAAGTGCTAACGGGGCTTAATATACCGGAAAACATTTCGTATGTTAGAATAAGCCGTAACGGCGAAGAAAAGGAACTGACAGACCCGAAGGACATTGAAAAAGCCATAGAAGCGGTAAGCGTTTTAAATTGCGGTTTGCATTCAAGCAATACCAATAACAGTCATTCTGAAGAAATAATGTATGTGTTTAAATTCAAATACCCCTCAACTATATTTATCAGCGGCGGTGACGGTTTGATACTGTATGACGGAAACTACTATAAATCCAAAGACGATTCACTGAATAAATTAATAGAAATTACAGATGAATATTTCTTCTGACTTAAAAAAGCCGCCTGATAATGGCGGCTTTTTTATACTTAATCTATTTTTTCAAACACAATTTCCTTATTTTCTTCCTTCGCTATAACCCTGTCGCCCTGTTTAAATCCTCCGCTCAGATAGCTTTCTGCGAATTTGTCCTCAACCTTTGACTGGAGCGCCCTTCTCAGTGGCCTTGCCCCATAAGCCTG
Source organism: Lachnospiraceae bacterium NSJ-143 (assembly GCA_022867625.1). Lineage (GTDB taxonomy): Bacteria > Bacillota > Clostridia > Lachnospirales > Anaerotignaceae > Neoanaerotignum_A. The sequence goes on along the minus strand of JALIFM010000002.1, from coordinate 354,531 downwards.
GTCAAAGCCCTCGTCAGCAATATATTTAACCGCTGAATCATCAAATGAAAGGTCTATCGACATGCTCTCTTTAGCCCTCTTTGCAATGTCATTGGCCATAAGTGAAACAATCTTCTTTACATCTTCCTCATTCAGTGTGTGGAACACTATAATATCATCTATCCTGTTAATGAATTCCGGCCTGAACATTTTTTTTACTTCATCCATAACAGACTTTTTCATGTCCGAATACTGCTTTTCGCTGTCAGTATCCTGTACAAATCCCAGCTTTTTAGGTTCCACTATATTTCTTGCCCCGACATTTGAAGTCATTATTATAACAGTGTTTTTAAAATCCACTGTTCTTCCGTGGGCATCAGTTATATGCCCATCGTCAAGTACTTGCAAAAGTACATTAAAAACATCAGGCGAAGCCTTTTCTATTTCATCAAAGAGCACAACTGAGTATGGCTTTCTCCTTACCTTCTCGCTGAGCTGGCCGCCTTCCTCATAACCAACATATCCGGGAGCAGAGCCAATCATTTTTGAAACACTGTAGTTTTCCATATACTCCGACATATCAATCCTAATCATGGAGTTTTCATCGCCAAACAAAGCCTCGGCCAGAGCTTTGGAAAGCTCAGTCTTGCCGACACCTGTAGGACCAAGGAAAAGGAATGAACCTATAGGCCGTTTTGGGTCCTTAAGACCTACTCTGCCCCTTCTTATGGCCTTTGATACCGACGCAACAGCCTCCTCCTGGCCAATTACCCTTTCATGGAGTATATTTTCAAGATTGAGCAGCCTTTGGGTTTCTTCCTGCTGTATACTCTTTACAGGTATACCAGTCCAGCCCGCAATAACATCGGCTATGTCATCAGGCGTCACAACTTTATCAGAATGCCTGTCATCAGGCTTCCATGACTTTTTATGTTCCTCAAGCTTCTGTCTCAAAGCGCCCTGTTCCTTCTTAACTGCTGCGGCCTTCTCAAAATCCTCGGTTTTAACAGCTTCTTCCTTTTCTGTCTCAAGCGAATTGATTTTTTCCTCAAGCTCCTTAACTTCAGCCGGTGTAGTATACGACTTAAGCCTTATTTTAGAAGCAGCCTCATCTATAAGGTCAATGGCCTTATCAGGCAAAAACCTGTCACTTATATATCTTATACTCATCTTTACAGCGGCTTTAACAGCCTCATCTGTTATTTTTACATTGTGGTGAGCCTCATATTTATCCCGGAGGCCAAGAAGCATTTTAACCGCCTCCTCCTCGTTAGGCTCATCCACCTTAACAGGCTGAAAACGCCTTTCCAAAGCCGCGTCCTTTTCTATATACTTTCTGTACTCCTCCATTGTAGTGGCGCCTATAAGCTGTATCTCTCCCCGTGAAAGTGAAGGCTTAAGTATATTTGAAGCGTCTATTGCGCCCTCAGCGGCACCAGCCCCTATTATTGTGTGTATCTCATCTACAAAAAGGATTACATTTCTGTCCTTTCTTACCTCATCAATAACATTTTTCATTCTTTCCTCAAACTCGCCTCTGTACTTGGAGCCGGCAACCATTGAAGAAAGGTCAAGGCATATTATCCTTTTATCTTTCAACGTTTCTGGAATATCTCCCTGAGATATTTTCATGGCCAACCCCTCAGCTATGGCAGTTTTTCCAACTCCCGGGTCGCCAACAAGGCATGGGTTGTTTTTTGAGCGCCTGCTCAAAATCTGTATAACCCTTTCTATTTCTCTCTCTCTGCCAACAATAGGGTCAAAACGGTTTTCTGAGGCAAGCTTTGTAAAATCACGGCTGTATTTGTCAAGCGTAGGTGTAGATGATTCACCAGATGAATCCTGCCCCTGCTCCAAACCTGCCGCAGAAGCCTTCTGGCCCCTTTCACTTTCTCCCAAAAGCTCCATAATATCCTCATAGAGCCTCTGTATATTTACCCCGAGCACAACAAGAATCCTTACAGCTATGCAGTCGTTCTCACCCAAAAGCGCTATAAGTATGTGCTCTGTACCTACATATCCGTTTCCCATGCTTATTGCTGTCTGTACACTTCTGTCTACAATCCTCTTTACCCTTGGGGTATATCCCTGAGGCATACCCTTGCCGGTATTTACTCCTATTGTGGTAGCTATCTTTTCTATAATATCCTTCTTTGTAACACCCTGACTTTCAATAGCTTTGGCTGACACTGAGTCCTTCACCTCGGCTAAGCCAATCAGTACATGCTCTGTGCCTATATAATCATGTCCGAGTTCAGAAGCGGCTTTCTGAGCCATAGCTATTACTTCCTGAGCCTTTTTTGTAAAACCTATGTTCATATTAATCCTCCTTTGCGGCAGGTAATTTTTAATGTGTAATCATACATAAAAATTCTCTAACCCGAAGCTGTTTCCTTATCTCCAGCCTATCAATTATTATTTTGCATTTTTACTTTATATTATCCTTTTATTTGGAAATTGAAATATTATTTTTCTGAACGGGTATTGTCAGCCACCAAGCTAAACGACTGCTAACATATTTTAAATTTAAAAGACTCTTTACTTGAGCCTTTTAAAAGATTATATCACAAAAATAAATTTTGTCACTATTAAATTTTGTATTATGCAAAAAATATTAAGCCTTTAAAACCAATTTGTCAAACATCTCTCCCTGCGGCCCGCTCTCAATTACAATGTTATTTCCATTTAAAAAAAGTTCAAGCCTGTAAGACCATAATGCAGTCTGAAAATACCCGTGTTTGCCGTAAAAAAGCTTATTGTATTTTGTATCTCCCCACAGCGGTATACCCCTTGAAGCAAACTGTACCCTTATCTGATGATGACGGCCTGTCAAAAGCTTGATAAGCACAAATGTCAAATCCCCATATGTCTTATCATTTATATACCTTTCAGAAGAAAACTCAAGTGCAGCTTTTTTAGCCCCCTTTTTATCCTTTGAACAAACCTCCGAAACATTTGTCCTCTGGTTTTTAATCAGATAATCCTCCATTTTTCCGCTTTTTTCAGCTCTGCCGCATACTACAGCACAGTAATACTTTTTTATTCCACCTGAGCTGAGTAAGTCTGTCAAAACAGCTGCTGTCCTTTTGTTTTTAGCAAATAAAATCGCTCCGCCAACCGGCCGGTCAAGCCTGTTAATAATAAAGCATTCACAACCGCTGTATTTTTCGACCACAGTTTTTATATCGGTATCGCCGGTTTTGTCTGGCTGAGAAGGCATACCAGCCGGCTTTTCCACCGCAATCATATCATTGTCGTTATAAAGTATCTTGGTTTCCATAATACAGAACAACCCCACACCTTTTTTTTAATCTTATATCAATACTGCCGTTTTCAGCAACATAAAACTCATTGTTTTCCACATCTGTGCTGTCAAACACGGTTTTAAAAACACTGCCGTTCAAAACGGCGCATCTCCATACCGGTATTGATATTTCTTCCTCTGATTCATTGTTGTTAAACGCTGTTACCATAACATTAGTGTCATTAAATCTGGCAAATGTTATTATTCCAATGCCCATATTAAGAAAAATAACAGAGCCTGTTTTCAATACTCTATATTTTTTTCTAAGCCCTACAGCCCTTCTGTGAAACTCTATAAGCTCCAAATCCTCATATCCCCATGGATATGTTCTTCTGTTATCAGGGTCAGTCCAACCGGTAAGCCCTGCCTCATCACCGTAATAAATTGTAGGCGCTCCCGGCCATGTCATCTGAAACAGCACTGCTTCTCTGAAAACATCTTTAATAACTCCTTCGGATGCGCTTATGCTTCCGTTTGTAGCTATTCTTCCCTCTGTCATATTTGTTCTTGTAAGAAACCTTGAATGGTCGTGGTTTGACAGCTGGTTCATTGATGATACTAACGACTGATAAGGGAGTTTAGCCATATTCTGTACCATAGCCGCTGCAAAAGCTTCGCCGTTATTATGCAAATCCCTGTTAAAATAGTCGCTGTGCTTTTCCATTCCGGTAAAGAAATATGAAACCGGCTCCATAAACGCGTCATAATTCATAACCGTATCCCATTCCCTGCCGTTTAGCCATGGCGAGGCGTCTCCATAATGCTCGGCAAGTATAACCGCGTCTTTATTTGTCTCCTTGACACGCTTACGAAATTTTCCCCAGAAATAGTGGTTAAACCCTTCTGTTTTTCCAAGGTCAGCGCCTACATCTATTCTCCAGCCGTCAGCGCAGTATGGTTTTCTAAGCCATTTGGCCGCCGTATCCAGCATTGATTTCATAAGCTCATGTGAATTCTCATAATTCAGCTTCGGGTGGTTACTAAGCCCCCACCAGCATTCATAGCTTTCGTTGTCCGGCCACGCGTTTTCATCATGCCATATAAAATAATCCCTGTATCTGCTGTCACAGCAGTGGTATGCTCCCTGGTCATGCCCTTCGGCACCAAAGTATATCCCTTCCCTGTCAAGCCATTTGTTAAACGCTCCGCAGTGATTAAACACACCGTCAAGAATCACTCTTATTCCGTATTTGTGAGCCTTTTCCACAAGGTCGCAAAAAAGCATATCCGAGGCATTCAAATTTTCAAAGTCTGTTGTCCGTTTTATATACAGTTCAGCTTTTTCGTTGGAGTGCTCCCCCCGTTCGAGTACACGCCCGTAATCATTGATTATTTTTCCAATATGCGGGTCTATGTGGCTGTAATCCTGTGTATCATATTTATGGTTGCTTGGCGATACAAAAAGCGGGTTAAAATATATGGCCTCAACCCCAAGGCTGCTCAAATATTCAAGTTTGTCTATTACACCTTTCAAATCTCCGCCATAAAAATTCCTTACGTCATCAGAAGACGGATATTCATTCCAATTTTTCTTAAACACAACTGGCTTTCCGAGATAAAAGTACTCGTTTGTCACAACATTATTGCTTTTATCACCGTCGCAAAATCTGTCTACATATATCTGGTACATAACGGCGCCCTTTATCCACTCAGGTATATCAAAGCCGTATATGAGCCAAAAACGAGCCGATGTTATTACATCGTCACTGACTCCTACTTTAGTATAGTAATATGTCTGTGTTCCTCTGCTGATTTCAAAATAATATTTTACAGTATCCTCATGGTACTCCAAATCACAGAAATAGAAATCAAACCCATTTGTGTTTTGAAATTTTTCCATTTTAATTATATCACTGTCAGTAATAAGGCACACTGTATCAGCGTCATTTTCCGCAGTCCTGATTTTAACAGTCACCCTGTCTCCTTTTTTCGGGCAGGGTGGGAATCTGTAGGCCTCGGTTTCATCGCTGAAAACCGCCAACCGGTTGAGCCCTATACTAAAACCGGATACAAAATTGCTCAAAATCACCACTCCCATATAGAGCATATTTATAAAAAATAGTATAAATCATCTGTCCATGTGAAAAAGACAGCCCTTACAGGACTGCCTTTTTCACAAAGAGAAGGTATTTCAAAGTGGGATTGCAGTAAAACTGCTATAATATTTGGGAATCTCCACAACAAATATAATATCACAATGTTAATTTTTTGTCTATAAGAATTTTAAATTTTTTAGCTGCTGTAATTTTCTAAAACCCTATTCAGGCTATAGTCTCCCACAACAGAAAAGCCTTCCTTCAGTTTTTCCCGCTCTGATTCACTAAGGCCATTGGCATTTATAGATGTTATCTCTTTAATTGAGCTTTTGCGCCCGTCTTCCTCATAGTAAACAGTTATATATCCGTCTCTTTCACCAACAATGTACTTTTGACTGTCTTTTCCATAGACAGTTTTTCTCATTATGACCTCCTGAGGCGAAAACGATACTATATCCCAATTTGTGTAATATTTAACCATATCATCAAACGACAGTCCGAGCATAAAATAAGGCGGCGCCTCCTCTGCGACCTTAGTTGAGCCTTCGTCCGGATAATAATACTCATAAACCATCTTGGTTGACGGTGTAATTTTATTCGGTACGGACAAAACAGGCGAATCCGGAATATCGCTGTCCTCAAAAGTTATATCCGGGCTTTCACTGTTTTTCTGATAGCTTTGCTTCACATGGTTAATTGCTACAAAATATCCTGTAACCCCCGAAGATATACAGATAAGAGCCATAACAGCTATAATTACGTATTTTTTATTTCCCATTAAAAATATCCCTTCTTTCAGGGATATTATTGGCATAAAGTATACTGTTTATTCAAAAAGCCCTTTAATTAAGGGCTTTTTATTACAATAATGAAAATTTTTCACATACTGAAGCAATCTTTCTTCCGCCAGGAAGCATATAAATGTCTTCTTTTAATATGCCTTTTATAAAAAGCATTACAAAGAAATATACCACCATACTTACAGCCACAGCTATCAGTGTAGACAATGTGTTCCTGTGGAGCAGCAAAAACATGCCCTTATATGTTCCATAGCAGGCTGCACCCATAACCGCAGATGCTATAACAGGCTTAAATATCAGGTCCATTAACTTAAGCCTCATCCGGGTTATTTTCATCAGAGCCCTTAAATTCAGTATTGATGCCACAACATAGCACGCGATTGTTGATATTACGGCACCCTTCACATTTATGGCCGGTATTATTATAAGCACATAATTAAATATTATCTTTGTAACAGCACCAAAAAAAGCGTTTATAGCAGGAATCCGCACCCTGCCTATTCCCTGAAGGGTTCCTGTAACAATCTGAGAAAGTGCAAGGAATATAATCGATATTGAGCCTATTCTCAAAAGCTCCCCGCCTTCCGGCACAGTCGGAAACAGCATAAGAAGAATCTGGTCTGAAAGCACCGCCATTCCTATAGCCGCCGGAACCGATATGACCATTGAAATTTTTATTGCCATGTTTATCTTACGCTCTACGCCACGCCTGTCTCTGAGTGCCCTTGAAGCGGCAATATTAGGTACGGCGGCAGTAGCTATTGATGTTGATATGGCTACGGGCAGTGTTGTAAGCACAACATATTTACCCTGAAGCTGACCATAAAGCGTTTCCGCCTCATGTACAGTAAATGCTCCTGATTCCAGCAGTCTTGACATAACCATTGACATATCTACAAGATTTGTAATGCTGTAAATTGCGGTTCCTATTATTATCGGCACCGCCGTAAAAAGCAGTATCTTTAGTATCTCACCTGAAGATTCAATCTCATAGCCATTTACAGGCCTTCTGTTACGTTTTTTTATACTTCCGGAGTTAAGCCAGTACACAAAAACCATAATAAGAAGCCCAGCCAGAGCACCAATGCCCGTTCCGGCTGTACCTCCAGCAGCACTTAGCGCAACTGACTTATCAATCAGCAGATATGCCAACAGCACACTGAATACAGCGTTAAAAAGCTGCTCAACAATCTGTGAAAACGCTGTTGGAACCATGTTCTTCATTCCCTGAAAATAGCCCCTGTAAACAGACATTATGCCTACTATAAATATAGTAGGTGCAAGTGTCAAAAGCGTATAATAGGCGTCAGGTATTTTGCATATATTCACAGCCACAGGCTTTGCCAAAAGCGCAAGCAGCACCATAAATATAAATCCGAGAACCGACGAAAACGTCATTGAAACCTGAAATACCTTATGTGCGTTGCGATACTGTTTGAGGGCAAGCCTTTCAGAAACCATTTTTCCAATCGCAGCCGGCAGGCCCGCCGACGACAGTATAAGCAGAAAATTATACACCTGATAGCCAGCAGAATATATGGCGTTTCCACTGTCGCCTATTATTGCAGTCATGGGTACCCTGTAAAGAAACCCTATAAAACGCACAATCATACTGGCCGCAGCCAGTATAGCCGCCTGTTTAATAAAAGAGCTGCCTTTTTTACCTTCACCCATGACAAAAATACACTCCTACACTTATAAGAAAAATTCCGAATTAATTACCGTTTTCCAGCTGCTGTGCCCTGTTTCTGGCCTTTTTGCGCTGCTGCGAGTCAAGAATCTTTTTTCTCATTCTGAGGCTCTTTGGAGTAACCTCAACAAGCTCATCCTCAGCTATAAACTCAAGGCACTGCTCAAGGCTCATCTCAATAGGAGGAACCAGTTTAAGCGCCTCGTCAGAAGCGGAGGTACGCATGTTTGTAAGCTGTTTTTTCTTACATACATTTACCTCCATATCATCAGACCTGGAATTCTTGCCAACTATCATTCCGGCATATACTTTTACACCAGCACCTATAAAAAGATTTCCCCTGTCCTGAGCATTAAAAAGCCCATAAGCTACAGCGTCACCGCTCTCAAAAGCGATAAGTGAACCCTGAGAACGCTTTGCTATTTCTCCTTTATAAGGCTCATAACCTGAAAATACCGAATTTAATATGCCATTTCCCTTTGTGTCCGTGAGGAACTCATTTTTGTAGCCAATAAGCCCTCTTGCCGGTATAGAAAATACAAGCCTTGTGTAGCCGCCCTTAGCCGGGTGCATATCTGTCATTTCGCCTTTTCTGGAGCCAAGCTTTTCTATAACGTTTCCTACAAATTCCTCCGGTACGTCAATATAGACGTTTTCCATAGGCTCGCATCTTTCGCCGTCAATCTCCTTAAAAAGCACGTGAGGCTTCGCCACCTGAAATTCAAACCCTTCACGTCGCATTGTCTCAATAAGTATAGAAAGATGAAGCTCACCTCTGCCGGAAACCTTAAAGGCCTCTGTAGTTTCAGTATCCTCAATTCTAAGGCTTACGTCAGTGTTAAGCTCCTTGTAAAGCCTGTCTCTAAGATGCCTGCTTGTTACAAACTTTCCCTCAGTGCCCGCAAACGGACTGTCATTAACCGAAAAATTCATGGAAATTGTAGGCTCAGAAATCTTTACAAAAGGAAGAGGTTCAGGGTGCTCCACAGAGCAGATAGTGTCTCCAATATGGATATCTGAAATTCCGGAAACAGCAACAATAGAACCAAATGATGCCTCTTTGACTTCTACCCTTTCAAGCCCCTCATAAACATAGAGCTTGCTGATTTTTACCTTCTGGCTTTTTTCTTTGTCATGTATGTTTACAATCATACAGTCATCATTAACATGAATCGTTCCGTTTTCGATTTTGCCTATGCCTATTCTTCCCACATACTCGCTGTAATCAATTGTTGTTATCAGTGTCTGCAAAGGTGCGTCAGCATCCCCTTCAGGCGCAGGCACATGGTTGATTATAGTCTCAAAAAGGCATTTCATGTCCTCTCCCGGAACATCAGGGTCAAGAGTTGCAACACCGTTTCTTGCGGAAGCAAAAACAAACGGTGAGTCCAGCTGTTCGTCACTTGCATCAAGCTCCATAAAAAGCTCTAAAACTTCATCAACAACCTCACTGCATCTTGCCTCAGGCCTGTCCATCTTGTTTACACATACTACAACCGGAAGGTCAAGCTCAAGCGCTTTTCTCAGAACAAATCTGGTCTGCGGCATAGGCCCCTCAAATGCGTCTACAACAAGCACAACGCCGTTTACCATTTTAAGTACACGCTCAACTTCTCCGCCAAAATCTGCATGTCCCGGTGTATCAACAATGTTGATTTTGTAATCGCCGTAATGTACAGAGGTGTTCTTTGAGAGAATGGTGATTCCCCTCTCCCTTTCAATATCTCCAGAATCCATTACCCTCTCCTGGACTACCTGGTTTGTGCGGAATGTACCGCTCTGTTTAAGCAGCTCATCTACAAGGGTTGTCTTGCCGTGGTCTACGTGAGCAATTATGGCCACGTTACGAATGTCGTTTCTTTTTGCTATCATTTAATATTACTCCCAACATAAATCTATTTAAAATATTAACCGCTAACCAAAGTATTTTACCATACCCAAAAAGTATTAGCAAATTTTTTTGCTGTAAAACCCAAAAAAATACAGAATAACAGTATTTACAGTCTAAAAATGTGAATACCGACTTTTATTGCTTTTGTATATTTTTAACAAAAAGCATTTTTTTAAACATTGTATTCATAAATAAAACCTGAGTAAAACAAAAAGCCTTCCCTGATGGGAAGGCCAATCTTTGTATAACCCGTTATCTATATATCAAATGCCAAAATTGTACAGTTGACTATATTTCTAATCGATTATATGCGTGTTACATTTGCAGCCTGTGGTCCTTTAGCGCCCTGAACAACCTCAAACTCAACCTGCTGACCCTCTTCAAGAGTTTTGTAACCGTCAGCCTGGATAGCTGAGAAGTGTACAAACACGTCGTCTTCGCCTTCAACAGAGATGAATCCGAAACCTTTTTCTGCGTTAAACCACTTTACTGTACCTTTTTTCATTTAGAAATCCTCCTACCATAAAAGCAAAATATTAATTGGAACATCTAAAAGGATAGCACAATTTCCAAAGAGTGTCAACTATTTATTTAAATATTTAAAAACTATTTAGTTACCTTCAACAACCATACAATTCATCTTTCAGCAATTTTTGACATGTAATTGCATTTCTGGCCAATTCATCGCAGCGTTCATTTTCAATATTGTCAGCATGGCCCTTAACCCACACAAATTTAACACTGTGTTTTTTTAAAAGTGCCGAAAGCCTAATCCATAAATCGGCATTAGATGCCTTTTCATTTTTTGTTCGCATCCAGCTGTTCTTTTCCCATTTTTCCATCCAGCCCTTATTTACAGCGTCAACCACGTATTTTGAGTCACTGTAAAGTGTAACCTCACACGGCTCCTTAAGTGCTGAAAGAGCCTCTATAACAGCAAGTACCTCCATACGGTTGTTTGTTGTAAGCTCAAAACCCGCTGATAACTCCCTGCGCGCACCTTTATAAATCATTACCGCGCCGTATCCTCCCTTGCCCGGATTGCCTGAGCAGGCCCCGTCAGTGTATATTTCAACCGATTTCAAAACAGTCATCCCTTTCGGCCAGTATTTTGGCGTAAGCCAAATCTTCCGGTGTTGTTATTTTTATATTCTCATAGTTTCCCATTACAAGCTTTACCTTAACACCTGAAATTTCAGCTACAGAAGCGTCGTCAGTGACTTTGTTATCTTCCGTGAGATTATCATATGCCCCTTTAATTAAATCGAACCTGAAAGCCTGAGGCGTCTGTACAGCCCAAAGGGTATCTCTTTTAAGCGTGTTTGCGGCAAACCCGTTTTCATCTGCGACTTTTACTGTGTCCTTTACAGGAACAGCAGGAACACATGCACCATATTTTTTCACACAATCAAAAATCCTGAGAATATCGTCATTTTTAGTAAACGGCCTTACCCCGTCCTGAATCATTACATAGCCGAACCTGCCTTCAATGGCTGTAAGACCGTTATATACAGAGTCGCTTCGTTCTTTTCCACCTTCTACAACGGCAAAAGCCGTGTTCTTGCAGTACTGTTTCGCTATAGAAACACAAAGCTCAGTATCTTCAGCGGAAGAGACAATAATAATACTGTCTATAATTTGGCAGGAATCAAATTTTTTAATTGTCCTTGCCAAAACAGGTATTCCGCCTATTTCCATAAACTGTTTTTTTACAGCACTATTCATTCTGCTTCCGTTTCCGGCTGCAACAATAAGGCACGCACATCTTTCATTCATTTTATTCCTCCAAAAAACATGCCTGTGTCATATATGACACAGGCATAATTTATCAGTCTTTCTTTTTGCCAAAAATCATCCTTCCGGCAGAAGTCTGAAGAACACTTGTCACCATAACATCAATAGTCTCACCTATAAACTTGTTTCCACCGTCAATTACAATCATTGTACCGTCATTAAGGTAAGCTATTCCCTGGCCGTATTCCTTGCCGCTTTTAATTATTGTAACCTTCATTTCCTCACCCGGAAGAACAACAGGCTTTATAGCATTTGAAAGCTCATTGATATTTAAAACCTTTACACCCTGAAATTCAGCAACTTTGTTAAGGTTAAAATCATTTGTAACAACAAACGCGTCAAGTTTTTCAGCCATTTTAAGCAGCTTGGAGTCAACTTCTAACGGCTCTTTAATATTATAGTCAACAATCTCAACGCTTACCGCCAACTGCTTTTGAATCTCATTAAGTATATCAAGGCCCCTGCGGCCTCTGTTCCTTTTAAGAGAATCCGATGAATCTGCAATATGACGCAGCTCCTCAAGAACAAAGTTAGGTATAATTATTTTCCCCTCAATAAAACCTGTCTTAAGCAAATCAAGAATCCGCCCATCAATAATAACGCTTGTATCAAGTATTTTAGGCTTTCCGTATGTAACATTTTTGTTTACACTACGGGTATTTTCTATAATTGAGCTGAAGCCTCCTATTTCGTCTTTCTTGCTTCTTGCTACTCTGTAGCCTAAAACGCCGAATACTATATTTAATATAATTATTATACATGAACCTATAAATCCGTACTTGCTGGCGGGTATTCCAAGAAGATTTGCAATAACAAGCCCCACGACAATACCAAAAATACTTGCCAGAAGCTCTTTAAGACTCATACGAGAAAGTCTTGTGGCTGTTTTATCCATCATATTTATAATTGCGCTGCTTATCATATGCGCAAATATAAAAAAGAACACAATTCCAAGCACAATTCCAGCAATAATATATGAATAAACCGGGAGAAATTCCCCAATTCTGCCATAATTTGCAAAATACAAAACCCTCAGCACAAGACACATTACTATCGTAAATATAATACTTATTATAAATTCAAGAATCCGTTTGATATTATTCACCCTCCTTTCGCTAAAATTTGGTACAGGCTTTCACCTGATTAATATAATATCAGTAAAATAATTCTTTAGCAAGATACTCCTCAGCTTTATCCTTCTCCAATTTTTTTGAAAATACGACTTCACTCAGCACTATCTGCTTAGCGTTGTTGAACATTTTTTTCTCCGCTCCCGAAAGTCCCCTCTGCCTTTCTCTCAGGCAAAGACTTCTTGCCACTTCCGCAACCTCGCTTATCCTTCCTGTACGTATCTTTTCAAGGTTCTCTTTATACCTGATATTCCAGTTGCTTTGTATAGACGAGTTGGAGGATACGGCCTTTTTAAACGCGTCTGTTATTTCCTCCTCTGTAGAAACCGGCCTTAAACCGATTTTATCAGCTTTAGACGCTCCAACCTTGATTTTAAGGTTCCCATTAGGTATGCGGATGATATAATGCTTTTCTTCAGTGCCGTTTATAACATCACTTTCGATATTTTCAATCACTCCTGCGCCATACATAGGGTAAACTATTTTTGCTCCTTCTTCAAACATCCTGACACATCCTTTTCACTCACCGAAAACAAATAAAACCATACTGTTAATATCTACAAAAATAGCGGCAAAAATACCAGTATATGGGATTAAACGAAAACTTTATTCGCTTTTTATCTGTAAATAATAATAAGGATTAACTTTGTCTGCGCTGTCAATATTTAATTTAAATCCCAAAAGCCTTGGCTATCCTGTAGTTTAACAGAATTTTTCCGATATTTAGTAATATTATAGCACAATTCTTATCACAAAGCAAAAGATTTATTTTATCAGCAACATATATATATGTCAATGTTAACTATTACTATATTTGAGCCGAAATATTTTGATAAATTGTTTGTTACAAATGCCCAATACATATTTAAATATTGACACAGTATAACTTTAATGCTAAATTTAATTATGATGATACTCTAACATATAGTATTTAAAACAACATCGGAGGGTTTGCTTATGGCTGATTTTCAGATTTTTACGGATGGTTCAGCTGATATACCACTTAATACAGCCCGGGATAAAAATATAAAGGTCATACCTTTTTATATATCTTTTGACTCGGAAAACTACTCAAAAGAGCTTTTTGAGATGCCGCGTGAGGAGTTTTTTGAAAATCTCATTGAAAAAAAATTATTTCCAAAGACTTCCCTGCCTTCCGTGCAGGACTACATTGATGCTTTCACGCCATCACTTGACAAAGGAAAAGACATTATCTGTTTTACAATAACAGATACACTTAGCGGCTCCTACCATTCAGCCGCCTCAGCAGGCGATATACTGTCTGAAAAATATAAAGGCTCAAAAATATTTATTATTAATTCATGGCTCGCTACAGGTGCCATGCAGCTTATGATATTTGAAGCCTGCCGTATGCGCGATACAGGAATGGAAGCCAAAGAGGCCTATGAGATATGCCTCAAAATGAGGAATGATTCGCGCATTATGTTTATGGTCGGAGCTTTAACACACCTTGAAAAGGGCGGAAGAATCGGAAAGCTTGTATCCCTTTCCGGCGGAATTTTAAAAATCAAACCTCTTATAGAGCTTAAAAACAGCGAAATTAATGTAGCCGGAGTTGTAAGAAGCAGAAAAAACGGATTAAAGAAGCTATCTGAGGTGACAGCTGACTACTTTAAAAAGAACAGCCAGAATCCCAACGATTATATATTTACAATAGGGACTACCAATACACCTGATGAGGTTCCGGTTTTCTTTGAACAGCTTAAAGAGGTTGTTCCTGAAAAAAACTTTATGCCGCCGTTTTTTATAGGGGCAACAATCGCTTCACATACCGGCCCTGACACCATAGGCGTATGCTTTGTTAAAAAATATGAAAACTACAGATAATTTAAGTCTGTGCCAGAATGACCTGGCACAGACTTTATTTATACAACTATTTCTATACTGCTCCCTCCGGATTTTTTCCTGCGCACCACAATCTGCCTGTCTATCCTCTCCTTAAGCTCTGAGACATGTGATATAATACCAACAACCTTTTCTCCTTCTGTTGCCCGTACAAGCGCTCTAACAGCCTGTTCCAGCGACTCTGAGTCCAGCGAGCCAAAGCCTTCGTCTATGAATATTGTATCAAGCTTTATTCCGCCGCAGGAAGACTGTACCTGCTCTGAAAGGCCAAGCGCAAGGGCAAGAGCCGCCTTAAATGATTCTCCGCCTGAAAGCGTTTTTATGCTCCTGACCGAAGAATTGTAGTGGTCAATTATATCTATCTCAAGTCCGGACTGGCTTTTAAGGTTATAAGCCTCTTTCCTTCTGACCATTTCGTACTGGCCGTTTGTCATAATCATAAACCTCGTATTGGCTCTGCTGAGAATCATCTCAAAATATGCTGTCTGTATATACGCCTCAAGTGTAATCCGTTCCTTTCCGGCTATATTCCCGTTAGCTGTATCTGAAAGCGGCTTTAAAACCGCTATCCTGTTTTCAATCAGCTTCATTCTTTTCAGCTTAGGGCTTATGTTTTCAAGGGCTTTTTTGTTATTGGTAATTCCTGTCTGTGTTATTTTTATCTGCTCCATAACACTGTCTTTCAGGCCTGATATGTCGTCTCTTTTTTTATAGATGTCCTTCATATCAGTTTCAGCCAAGCCGCTTATCTGCTCATTAAGCGCCTTAATCCTTGCTGAATTTTCCAGCAAAACCCTGTCCAGACCTTCATATGCTGTTTTCGCTTCCTCAAATTCCCTTTCTATTTTTTCTTTTTTAATCTTAAGCTCATTAAGCCTTTCCTGTGCCTCTGATTTATTATTGAAGCCAATTTCAGACAGCGTTTCGTCTATATGATTTTTATTTGATTTAAATTCTGACTGCAAACCCGTAATTTCGTTTAAAATACCGGTTATAAAATTTTTTCCGTCTTCAATTCTCTTTTCAATATCAGGAATTGTTCTTTCAATCTTTTCCTTTTCCTCAAACTCCGTTCTGGCCTTATTCAAATACTCAGCATATGATTTCTCATATTTTGATATAGATTTAAATTCATCAGCAAGCAGCTTAGGGATATCGTCTATTTCAAAAGCTTCGCTTAAAATAAAGCTGCCCTTTTTAATTTCTTTTTCCAAAGAGGTAAAAGCGCCTTTTTTTCTCCCTGCTTCTGCACTCTTTTCAGAAGCTGAGTTTTTCAAGAGCTCATTTTCTTTCTTCAGCTTTTCAATTTCAGCCTGAGTAGGAGCATTTATTGATTTTTTTGCTTTTTTTGGATGAACAGTTGAACCGCAAACAGGGCACTCTTTGCCTTCATCAAGGCTCTCAGCCAAAATTCCAGCCTGTTCGTCAAGGAACATTTTCTCCTTGCTTAAACATTCACTGTCTGCCTCGTGGCTTTTATGGTATGCCTCAATATACTGTTTACGCGCAATTATATAATCGGACTCGGCATTTTTAAACTCGCCAAAAAGCCTCTCAAAACGCCTGCCCTCTGCTTCCCTTGCTTTAAGCTCTCTTAACCTGAACTCAAATTCCTTTATTGCCTCTCCCGAATTTGAAATATTCCCAAGCCTTTCTTTAGACATAGACAAGCCAATTTCAAGCTGCTTAATTTTCGCTTCTCCTCTTGTTTTTTTATCTGAAAGCTCAGAAATTTTTGACTCAATCAATTTATTGCTTTTCTCCATAGCCTCAGCCTTGTCAAATCTGTTGAGAGCCAGTATTATGTTATTTGATTCAAAATCGATATTTTCGCAGTCTTTAATCTTTTCAGAAGCATCATCAAGCGATTTTTTTAGTGACTCCAGCATTGGCTGCTTCTCCGCATTCAATTCTTCTGCTGACCTTAACTCCAATATAGTTTTTTGTCTCTGCTCCGCTATTCCGATAACCATATTTAAACTCTGAAGCTCATTTTCATAATCGGCATAAGCTTTTGACAGGCTGTTAAGCTTATTTATATCGCGTTTAATAATATCCTCCAGCTTATTGTCAATACCGTCATATCCTGCTGAATACATAAAATCCCAATGGTCATTTAACTCCCCTATATCTTTTATTATGCTCTCCGCCTCTAACTTAACCGAATCATATTCAGATTTTAAATCTATGTAGGCAAGCCTCATTTTCTCCTGCCATCTGGTATATTTTTCTGTTGAGAAAATCTCCCTGAATATTCTGCCGCGCTCTTTAGTTGAGTCCGTGATAAACCTGAGGAAATCCCCTTGGGCAATCATCGCGATTTGAGAAAACCTTGTAAAGTCCACACCAAGAATATTTTCAATCTCCTCTGTTACTGTCTTATATCCCGCAACCGCTTTGCCGTCAGGCAAAAACAGCTCAGCATCAGCCTTTTGTTTGGTAATCTTGTTACCCCTCTTTGACAAACGGCTGTATTCCGGGTTTCTTTTAACCTTATATATTTTTTCTCTGTACATAAATTCCAGCTGTACAAAAGTTTCAGTGCCGTTATCCGAATATTTGCTTCTAAGCATTGATACCTCACGGTTTTTTCCGCTGGCTTGACCAAAAAGCGCAAACGTTAATGCGTCGAATATAGTTGTTTTTCCGGCTCCTGTATCCCCGGTTATCAAATATATTCCCCTGTTTCCAAATTTTGAAAAGTCTACTTCTGTTATGCCAATATAAGGGCCGAAAGCGGACATCACTATTTTAAGCGGCCTCATTTAAACTCCTCCTCAGTTTCTTCCCAAAACCGTTTAGCCTCAGCTTCCTGCTCATCTGTCATTGGCATATTGTTCTGTATATTGAAAAACTCGGCAAAAAGCTCCATTGCGCCTTTATTCACAGTATCGCTGCTGTAAATTACATCTGCATTTTTCCTTGTGCGGATATTATCATAGTCAAGTCTCATTATATTAGGATAAATACTTCTAAGCTTTCCAATTGCATCGACTGTCTCGTTTTCATCTGTGAGCGTTATATGGATATAGTCATCTGTATTTGTTCCCTCATAATTTTTTCGTCCGGTAATGTACTCATAGCTTCCTTTTATCTCACGCATATCCCTCAATGGCTTAAACGGTATGGTCTGGATATTTATGTCACCCTTTGGCCCAAGTTCAACTACAGTCGCACTTTTTTTATGGTCAGCTTCAGAAATCGAGTACTTCAGCGGAGTTCCGCAGTACCTTGCGTTTGTGCCCAAGTTCTGCGGCCCATGGATATGCCCAAGAGCAACATAATCAAAATCTTTAAAGACCGATATATCCACATTGTCAAGGCCGCCGACAGAAATTTCTTCTGAATCACTTGTTATCGCTCCCGCAACAAACTGGTGGGCTATTATAACATTCCTTTCATTTTTATCTAAGCACAAGCTTTCCAAAGCCGTCTTAACCGCACAATTGCAGTCGTTTATCTCACGGTCCTCATAAAACCTTTTTACATTTGACGGTTTTATAAATGGAAGCATATAAATATTTACTTTCCCATATTTGTCACTAAAAACATGTTTTTCAATCTTTCCATCATATACCTGCGAAAAATAGACACCTCCATGAGCCATAATTCTTGAGCCAAAGGCAACCCTTTGAGCAGAGTCATGGTTTCCGCTCACAGCGTATATCTTGATGCCGGTATCTGAAAGCCCGGTAATGAATCTGTCAAAAACCTCCACTGCCTCCGCCGCCGGTACGTTCTTGTCATAAATATCTCCTGCTATAAAAACAGCGTCTATATTTACGCTTTTTGCAAGCTCTGTTATTTGGTTTAATATATATTTTTGGTCCTCAACCATTGAAAACTCGTTTACTCTTTTGCCTAAATGCAGGTCAGAAATGTGCAGGAATCTCATAATATCACCCTTAAATCATATAGTAAGCGGTTAATTTACATTTTGCTTTCAAAACAGTATATCATAATTTTGAATAGGTTTTCAGACAGGAAAAGCAATTTGCTGAAAATTTTATGAAAAAGAATGTAAGCTGCGTGGTTTGCTTGAATCTATGAAAGCTGCATGATATCATGATACTTATAAGTATAATTTATGAAGGGAGTTTTTTGATGAAACACGAGTTTTTAATTGACGCATGCAGCGGAAAGTCTATTGATGTAAAAGAAAACCAGACCATAACCGTTATTGATTTATACGGCGGTCAGGTAGTGGATTTTTTCGCTGAAGCACTCCGCAAACCCAACGAGTTTTTATCTGCCGGCGTTACCATTGATTGCAATGAATCGCTTCGCCTTGGCATTAATAGTATCATTTATACGAATCTCTACAGGCCAATGTTTCAGATTTTAGCAGATGATGTTGGTGAACATGATTTACTGCACCCATGTTGCAGGCCGGAAATGTATGACTTTTTCTATCACAATGGAGATGGACATCCGAACTGCCTTGATAATATTAACAACTGCTTAAAAAATCAGAGACCTATCATACACCCTGTAAATTTTTTCATGTACACAAAAATTAACACAGATGGTACAATCTCTGTCGAATCGCCTCTTTCTAAAGCTGGAGATAGTGTCACGCTAAGAGCTCTGATGGATGTACGATTAGGTGTAGCATCTTGCAGCGTTTCAGAAAGCAAATGTAATTCCGGTAAATGCTCCCCTGTTAAAATTGTGATTGAAGACTAAATGTAAAAATGATGAGAATTTATTTTGGAATGCCTTTTGGAGTAATTTTCATCAAACTTATAAATAAACATATACTTCAGGAAGCTGTATGACAATATATTAAAAGCTCAGGCTAAAAGCCGGAAGAGCTTAACGTGACGGACCGATTAATATTACCTGATATAGCTCCCTGTTGCAGATTAGTGTTGTTAACAGGTCTCGTAAACCGACCTTCGTCTAAATGACCAAAAAATAACAAACGAGAATAACTCTTACAAGTTACGCTCGTTTGTTTCCTGCCATTATGTACTTTAAAACGCCTTATGTCAATATGATAAATCTAATAATATGGTAATCTCGACAAACTGAAATTTTATTTTGAAGGTCTTGTTTTTTCCTGAACCAAATCACTATCAAACGATACTTTTACAACTGCATAATTTATTTTAGTTCCAGTAAACCGTACAACATAATCTTTCTCCTTTTGCAGATTCTCAAGCGTAATTGTAAAAGTATCATCACTGACGTTTTCATCCCAAATTTTGCTCCACAAAATCTCATCAGCATTTCTGTCTTTTATTTCCACAATGCCGCTCTCGCCATCCATCTGAAAATATACTTCCGCATCTAAAGTTTCCATGTCATCGGATACACAAAACAAAAGTCCATTCTCAAACGGGTCAGAGTCACTGTAATTTGCGTCCATTTCCATTTCAAGAGCTGTTTTTTCAGTGTTTCCGATTTCTGCTCTGTTCGATTGATTATAATCAACTTTTGAACACGCTGTCAGGCTGATAACATTAATCATACCAACTAAAATAATGATTTTTGGTGTATGAAACATATTCTTACCTCCATCACAACTTCCGTATTGTCGAGTATACCTTATCCACAATAAGCTCACAACCATTCATTTTTATAATATCATGCCAACATGTTCTCCTCAAGGCAAAATTATAAATGATAAAATATTTAAAAAGGAGAATATGTAATGTTAACAAGAAATGGTTTTAAGTATATACTTTATAGTACAGATAAACTGAAATATGATTAAGCAAAAATAACAAATAATATAGTACATCAAAAGTGTTTGCTGTTTCCCCTATTACTGCAATAACTTTGAATTTACAGGACAGAGATACGGTTCCTGCTCAGCAGCTTTCTGTTTCTGCCGAATATTATCACCCTTCCGGTACAAAAAGCAAAAATTTCAAAGCTTAGTACTATGCAATGTTACCGCTATCCGGTTCTCATTTAACATACTCTCTAACTCTTTTTCGGTAAGCCCTTCTATATGTCCTAATTTTGTATATGCCCAAGTATTAGAGCCGTAAAAAATAACAAGTGAATTACCAGAATACAAAACAATATCTCCCGGTTCAGCAGTCATTTGCTCATCATTGCTTGTGACACTCTTTGATAAATTTCCCACCTGCTCAAAATTGCCATACTGTTCCATATTGATAGATAATTGTTCTTGCTCGACCAGCTGAAACAGTGCAAATACAGATTCATTGTCTTCCCATTTGACAGCAAGCGGAGTGCCATTTACAGATAAAGTCAATTCATTCTCTTGTGAAATATTTTTTTCTACAGCCCTATTGCTATATGTATTGCTTCCTTCATGCAAAGAAACTATGGATTCTTCTGTAAATTGGTTAGTATCGAAAATACTTTCAGGTATTTGGGATTCGCTTACACACCCTATTGTAGTTAATATCATTATAATCAGACTCAGCAAGGTTTTGCCCATTACAGCCACTCCTTAAAAAATGCTGTTATTCTATCAAACGGAATAATGTCTGTTTGGTCATATAAATCCGTGTGAACAGCATTTGGAATCAAAAGCAATTTCTTATTATCTCCTTTGAGTTTTGCGTATGCGTCTTTGCTGAAATAGCATGAATGAGCCTTTTCGCCATGAACAATCAGTACCGCACTGCGAATTTCATCGGCATACTGCAATATCGGCATATTTATAAAAGACATTGTACCTGTTACATTCCAACCCTCATTTGAATTGAGCGAACGTTTGTGGTAGCCTCTGTCTGTTTTATAATAGTCAAAATAATCCTTTACAAAAAACGGTGATTCCTCTGAAAGCGGGTCAATAACCCCACCTGCCCTTGTATATACGCCGCTTTTATAGTCTGCGATTCTCTGTGCGTTCATTGTCTTTTTCTTTTCGTATCGGGCATCTTCATTATCCTCGGAATCGAAATATCCGTTTGCGTTTACACGGCTCATATCATACATGGTCATAGTGGCTGTTGCTTTTACTCGTGTATCAATCGCTGCGGCATTTAATGCCATTCCACCCCAGCCGCAGATACCAATCAAACCGATTTTTTCAGGGTCAACATTCTCCTGAACAGACAGAAAATCTACAGCTGCCTGAAAATCCTCTGTATTAATGTCCGGAGAAGCAACATACCGTGGATAACCTCCGCTTTCCCCGGTAAACGATGGGTCAAAAGCTATTGTTAAAAAACCCCTTTCAGCCATTTTTTGTGCATACAGACCGGAAGATTGTTCCTTGACTGCACCAAACGGACCGCAGACAGCAATGGCAGGCAGTTTTCCTTTTGCGTCCTTTGGAACATATAAATCAGCAGCCAAATTAATACCGTAGCGATTGTGAAATGTAACTTTATAATGATTCACTTCACTGCTTTTGGGAAAGGTTTTATCCCACTGCTCAGTCAGGTTCAAATTTTCCTGCATTTTCAAACGCCTCCTTATTTAATTTTCATACCCATATCATAAGCTTTTTTCAATGATGAATGTCCTTTGATTTCTCCTGCGGCTTCAACTCCACCAGCAAATATTGTTCCTGCAAGACGAACCTTTTCAAAACAGGCAATCCACCCCTGCAAGCCATTGACTGCTCCATTCATGGCACTTTCTTCGTTATCTGCGGCAGCCGCCAGAATGTAAACATCTCTAAACATATAGTCAGACAGATACAGTGTATTGGAACGGTCAAGCAGAGTTTTCATCTGTCCACACATTTCATAGAAATAAACAGGTGTAGCAAATACAATCACTTCGGCAGAAAGCATTTTTTCTGTAATCATGTTTACATCATCATTGATAACACAACGCTGCGTTTTCTGGCAGGCAAGGCAACCCTTACAAAAGCTGACAGTTTTGTCGCAAAGAGAAATTTTTTCTACAATATTTCCCGCCTCTTTTGCTCCACGGGCAAATTCATCTGCTAAAATTTCAGAGTTCCCGTTTTTACGTGGGCTGGTAGAAATAATCAATACCTTTTTACTCATTACATTTCCTCCATATCTAACACCTTTATTATTTTGGCCGGTACTCCACCTGCAACAACATTTTCCGGTACATCTTTTGTAACAACTGCACCTGCTGCAATAATTGAACCATTCCCAATTGTTACACCCGGAACAATCGTTACATTTGCTCCTATCCAAACATTCTCACCAATCACTATCGGGGCCGGGTGTAAAGTGCTGCGTTTCTGAGGCAAAAAATCGTGATTTAATGTTGCAAGGACGACATTGTGTCCAATCAATGCCCCGTCACCAATGGTAATGCCGCCTTGGTCTTGAAAACTGCACCCAGAATTGATAAAAACATTTTTGCCAACTGTAATGTTTTTTCCGCAGTCAGAATAAAATGGCGGGAACAATTTAAATGAGGAATCAACCTGTTTTCCAGTTAATTCCGAAAACAAGGCTCTTATTTCTTCCGGCTCATGATAACACGCATTTAATTTTGCGGTAATTTTCATTGCCTCATTACTTACCTTGTGCATAAACTGGTGCAATTCCGAACCGCCAATAACTGCTTTGCCACAATTCAGATGTTCTAAAAAATCACATAAATCCATATTTATCACTCCCTGTTTATCCGGTTCATTTACAGTATATAATGTGACCAAAAAAGTATCAAATACCTATATCAAATACAATTATATGCTTGTAAAGCATATAATTCAGGAGTATAATTTTAATGATAAATCTAAGGGGGAGGACTCATTCATGGAAGTTCGAGTTCTGCGATATTTTCTTGCTGTTGCAAGGGAAGAAAGTATTTCCAAAGCCGCTGAATATCTGCATATTACACAGCCTACGCTTTCAAGGCAGCTTATGGAATTAGAAGAACAACTGGGGAGCAAACTCTTAAATCGTGGAAAACGCAATCACAAAATCACCTTAACAGATGAGGGTATACTGCTGCGTAAACGGGCAGAGGAAATTATTGCTTTGGTTGATAAAACAAAATCAGAATTTACTGAAACTAATGAAGTGATTAGTGGAGATATTTATATTGGCGGCGGTGAAACTGACGCTATGCGCCTGATTGCTAAAACTGCCCAAAATCTGAAAAATGATTACCCCCATATTCGCTATCATCTGTTCAGCGGAAATGCAGATGACGTGACAGAAAAACTGGATAATGGACTGCTTGATTTCGGAATTTTGATTGAACCCGCTGACATGGAAAAATACAACTATATCAAACTGCCTGTAACAGACCGTTGGGGACTTCTCATGCGAAAAGATAGCCCTCTTGCAGAAAAAGAAAAGATTTCTTCAAACGAGTTATTGGAAATTCCACTCATTACCTCTCATCAGACATTAGTACGCAACGAGATATCCGGTTGGAGCGGACAAGATTTTGAAAAATTAAATATTGTTGCCACATATAATCTGGTTTATAATGCTTCACTCATGGTTGATGAGGGCTTTGGATATGCATTGTGTTTAGATAAATTAGTCAATACATCAGAAAGCAGCAACTTATGTTTCAAGCCTCTTGCCCCACAATTAGAAGCACATTTAGATATTGTTTGGAAAAAACATCAGGTATTTTCCAAAGCTGCGGAAAAGTTTTTGACAATGTTAAAACAGGAAATATCAGCTTCAGAATAATAGGCGGCTGTCATTATTTTATTTAGATATTATGCAAGATTATACCGTGACAACACAAGCGGACCGGTCATTACAAAACTGATGCGAGAGAAAATATCCAAAACTTTTTCAATGTTCTGGATACAGGTAAAGATTTTTCATATAAGGAATAACAGGCACTAAAAAGCAAATCTGCTGTGCTTACAGCAACGGAACATGTAAGGAGATTAACATGGGAACACATAACGGTACAGAAGCAACAGTATTGGGCTGCATAAAGGAAATCACTGAAATTCCAACCATTTCAAATCCAACCGGTACGGCAATTAACGGCCTTTGATATTTACTGATATCTACAAAAACGACGACAAAGGCGCGTACAACGATTACGACGTTTTTTTCAAATGTAGTGGAGATTTAAAGAAAACTCGACAAGACAAACGGTGCGGACACTTTTAAATAAAAAGTATTTTATGGCAACGAAAAAGGCGAGCTTAGACTTACAGATACAATGTTAACTATTAGTAATTAATGACAGAACCGGATTATATGACTAAACAAAAAATGAATAAACGGTAATATATGAATAGGGAACATATTTACATGTTCCCTGTTTTTTACGATTTCTGTCCGTATTTGTTATTCTTCAGTTTTCATTTTTACTGTGATTTTTGTTTTCATCTTCAATTCTCCAAATTAATTATCTTTAAATTATCTTTATATGCCGCATTTATCAAGTGCCTGCTTCAAATCATTCAAAATGTCTTCGGCATCTTCCAAACCAACACTGAATCTGAAAAAGCCCCCGGCATATAATTCTGGATAATACTTAATCTTTTCTCCATACTTATCAGTATAAACAATCAAACTTTCAGCATCGCCAAGTGATACCGCATGACTGATTAACCTTAATGAATTTAAAAACTTCAGATGCTCCTGCTCTCCCCCTTTAATATCAAAACTAAGCATACCGGCATAGCTGCCAAGCATCTGTTTTTCTGCCAAGCCTTTAAGTCGTATCGTGGTATTTGTCTTTTAGCCATATTAATTCACTCTTATTATATTGCTGTTCCTCTTATTTCCTGAGTATGCCTATATATTTCTATTGTTCAACCAAAATAAAGAATATTACCCGTAGCAATTTTTTTAATTGACAAATCAAAAGATATAACCTATAATGTGTATATACACAGTGTATATACACATTAAGGAGGGCTAAATATGTTATATGAAAGCAGTTACTTAGAAGAAAAGGCTGTACTGCAAACAGCTGCAAGAATGTGTGCGGCAGCCAGAACCGCACCAAAAGCACATGGTAAAGATACAGTACATACATTGGTGCTGACCGGGGAGGAAAAAGAACAATTAGCTCAAAAAATGGAAGCCATAGGCACAAGAGAAATGGGAGCCAAAATGAACACTTGGCACGGACGCGATGCGGCTAATTTACGTGCGGCACAGGCGGTTGTTTTGATTGGAACAGAGCAAAAACAAAGAGGTGTTCCGCATTGTGGTTACTGTGGCTTCCGTGATTGTATGGAATGTAAAAACAACGGCGGAAATTGTGCATTTGCTTATGTTGATCTTGGTATCGCTATTTCCTCTGCGGTATCATTGGCAGCTGTCGATATGGTAGACAATCGTATTATGTATTCCATTGGAAAAGCTGCTGCGGAAATGGGTTATGCAGACGGGGTTTTATGGCTTGGTATCCCGCTTTCCATTGCTGGTAAAAATATCTTTTTTGACCGCGGGATATTCCACGATTGAGGAGGAAGTTATGGCTCAACTATACAAAAGTAATTGCTACTGTACAAATTTACGGAGAAGTGCAAATGCAATTTCCGATTTTTACGATACTGCATTAAAAGAAGCAGGACTGACCATATCACAGTATTATCTGCTTGTTAATTTGTCACGGCTTGGTACTGCAAATATAACTCATTGGGCAGAACATGTTGGCCTTAATAGAAGTACAATGGTAAGAAATATAAAATTACTTCAATCACGCAACCTTATAGATGCAGTTGAAGGACATGGAAAAACATTTGCTCTATCATCAAACGGTAAAGAAGTCCTGGATATGGCAATGCCTCTGTGGCAGGAAGCACAAACACGGATTGAAACACTTTTAGGAAGTGACGATATTGAAACACTTTTCCGCATCAGCGAAAAAATTCAAACAGTAAACGAAAAGTAAAGAACACAACATATCAGTTATCAAAGAGCCAGATGCAAAGACACATAGCCGATAACAGGCAGAAATATTTTCATGCGCCTATTCTATTGCGGCGGCTTTGACTTTTCAGAGCCGCCGTATCTTTAATTTATTTATTTCTTCTTAACCACCACCCACCGGATTTCTATCGAAAATTATCATTTTTTCCTACTATTTTGAGGCTCTTTCTTTACACCATCTCTTATACCATTCTGGCATTTACACCACTTTTACACTATTTTGCCGTTGAATTTTATGGATATATACAGGTTTATATCCCTTTTCACCCTCTTTTTATGTAGTAAAAAATCCTTAAACCTCATTGATTTAACAACGAAATAAAATTTTTACACTATTATATAAATTATTATTGTTTATGAATGAATAATATGGTAGAGTAATATTTATTGTTAAATATAATCATTTTTAGGGGGTTTATAAAATGGAAGGAACAATTTGGACATTAGTGCCGCCAATACTTGCTATTACATTGGCACTTATTTCAAAGGAAGTATACTTCTCACTTTTTGCCGGCATTTGTGCCGGAGCACTGTTTTACTCAAACTTCGCAATAAGCGGGGCTATCTCGACTACTGTTGAGATAATGAGCAATAAGGTTGGGGGAAACATATGTATAGTTATTTTCCTTGTACTGCTCGGAATGATGGTTTCACTTATGTCAAAATCCGGCGCGTCCAAGGCATACGGCAAATGGGCTACCAAAAACATCAAGACGAAACGCGGAACTCTTCTCGCCACTGTGGCTTTGGGAGTTCTTATATTTGTTGACGACTACTTTAACTGTCTTACAGTAGGCACAATAATGAGCCCTATTACCGACAAACAGAAAATATCAAGGGCAAAGCTTGCGTATATTATAGATGCGACAGCAGCCCCTATCTGCATTATTTCGCCTGTTTCAAGCTGGGCTGCGGCTGTAAGCTCATCCCTTCCTGAAAACAGCTCACTGGACGGCTTTGTAATGTTCCTTAAGGCCATACCTTACAATTACTACGCCCTGTTTACAATCGTTATGCTTTTAATGCTTATAATCCTTGATTTTGACTTTTCAAAAATGAAAGCATACGAGCTGAAATACGGCAGCAGCGTTACAGCAGACACAGCATCTGAAAATTTGATTGCCGGAGGAAACGGAAAGGTCTGCGACCTTATAATACCTATAGCGGCGCTTGTTGTATTCTGCATAGGCGCTATGCTCTACACAGGCGGCATACTTGAGGGCAACGGTATAATCAACTCGTTTGCCAACTGTGACTCAGCGTTCTCGCTTGTTATAGGCTCCTTCTTTACAATGATTGTAACAGCTGTGCTTTACCTTCCAAGAAGGGTTATCACATTCAGACAGTTTGCCGAATCACTTCCGGAAGGATTCAAAGCTATGGTGCCTGCCATACTTATACTTACTTTCGCATGGACACTCAGCGGAGTATGCGGTGATGATTATCTCCAGATAGGCACATATGTAAGCGGTGTTGTTACAAACAGCCATATTTCTTACGCCCTTATACCGGCCATATTCTTCCTTGTGGCTTTAGGCCTTGCGTTTTCTACAGGAACTTCATGGGGTACATTCAGTATCCTTCTGCCTATAGTTTTTGCTATATTTGAGTCAAACATATCAAACCTTATGTTTATCTCAATGTCAGCGGTTATGGCAGGAGCAGTGTGCGGTGACCATATCTCACCTATTTCAGACACTACAATACTGTCATCAACAGGCGCCCAGTGCAATCATATTGAACATGTAAACACACAGATACCATATGCTCTGTTTATAGCAGGAATATCATTTGTATGCTATATAATAAGCGGTTTTACAGGAAACGGCTATTTAGGGCTTATCGTTGGACTTATAGCCACACCGGCAATACTGTTCTTAATATATAAGAGACACAAAACAGCATAATATATTGACATAAAAAATCAGTGCGGAATATTCCGCACTGATTTTTTTTCAGTTGCTTAAGGCAGTTTGTAAAATCTTATTAAATACAGACATATATCATTTAAGCTCATCCCTGTTTATAGTGTTATAAAGCATCTTTCTTGCTATCACCGAAGCATTTGCGCTGCCGTCACCGTTTTCCAGTACAACCGATACAGCATATTGCGGACTGTCGGCAGGAGCAAAACCTACAAACCAAAGATGGTCGTTGCCGCCAGGGTTTTCTGCGGTTCCTGTCTTTCCTGCCACCTGAAAATAATCAGAATCTGCGTTAAAGCCCGTTCCCCTGTTTATTACCTCAATCATCATTTCTCTCAGCTTTTCAGCTTCAGCCTGATTCAGTATATTGCTGTAAATTTCCGGTATTGTAGTTTCTATCACCATTTCATCATAATTTACAATATGGTCTATTATATACGGCCTCATCATTATACCGTTATTAGCTATTGACTGCGCAACAGCAGCCATAAACAACGGTGTAACCATTGTTCTTCCCTGGCCTATTGATGTTTCAACAAGCTCACTTTCAGTAGACAGTGAATTAACCTGTACAGACGGCGCACTCACACTCAAATCAAAGGGTACACCCTCATTAAAAAGCATTTCATCTGCTGTCTGCCTCAAGGCTTCAGCACCTGTCTTTGTTCCCAAAACTGAAAAGAACACATTACAGCTGTTTGCAAATGCATCAACTATATTCTCGCTGCCATGTGATTTATTGTTATAACAATGTATTACCTTGTTCTCAAAATTCTGTTCCCCTTTGCAGTCATATGTGAAGCTGTACACATCAGGTATATTCCTGATAGCTGAAACTGCCGTCACA
This sequence comes from Lachnospiraceae bacterium NSJ-143, assembly GCA_022867625.1. Taxonomy (GTDB): domain Bacteria; phylum Bacillota; class Clostridia; order Lachnospirales; family Anaerotignaceae; genus Neoanaerotignum_A. The sequence goes on along the minus strand of JALIFM010000002.1, from coordinate 325,483 downwards.
ATCTTAAACACCGACCCGGGGGTATACAATCCCTGACTTGCCCTGTTAAGCAGTGGACTGTTTTCATCGTCCTTAAGACTGTCCCAGCTTTCAGCCACATTCTGCGGGTCAAACTGTGGCTTTGACACCATACAGAGTATCCGCCCGGTTGAAACCTCCTCAACCACAACAGCTCCCTTGTTGCTGCCCATCAGCTTAGAGGCAAGGTCCTGCAGGTCCTTATCCACAGTAAGATAAACACTGTCGCCCTGCACCTCGGTTCCTTTAATAAAGCTCCTGAGCCTTTGGAAGAGTTCACTGTCAACATTCTGCAGTATAAAGTTCTGAGATGCCTCCACTCCATATTTTCCAGCGCCTGTGTAGCCTACCACCTGACATGAGGTTTCAGCACCGTTATATTTTCTTACGTATCCTCCCTCGTCCTGCGAATATTCACTGTATGCAAATACATGACCGTCAATATCCCGTATATCTCCCCTCTTTATTGTTGTGTCAGCTGAATTGATTCTGGGATTATATGAGTTAACCATCATATTCTGTCTGTCAAAATAAACGATTTTAACAAGATATACGGCGCACAGTACAAACATAAGCATAAGCATAATGCTTACCCTTTTTATACTTTTTTTACTGCCCTTCATGTATTAGGCACCTCATTTCCTTCAGAGGCCTTCTGATATCCATTTACCCATTGGATAAAGCTAACGGCAAGTATGCTGACCAATATTGATGTTCCTCCATAGCTTACAAATGGAAGCGTAACTCCGGTAAGCGGTATCAGCTTTATTACTCCGCCTATAATCAAAAACGTCTGAAAAGCCATCATTGCCGTAAAACCAGCGGCTATTATACTGTAATACCTTCTGCGGCACTGGAATGCTATCATCATGCCCCTTATAAAAAGCAGCATAAATACTCCTATAAGGCATATAGCATATATAGTTCCAAATTCCTCACAAATAGCAGCAAAAATAAAGTCCTTTGACACAACCGGTATGCTCAGCGGCATGCCCCTTGTAAGTCCGCTGCCAAATATTCCTCCCGTGCCTATCGCAAAAAGAGACTGACAAATCTGGTATCCGCCTGAATCAATATCAGCCCACGGGTCTTTCCATGCCGCTACCCTTACCCTTACATGCGAAAAAAGCCTGTATGCTATAACAGAACCTACTGACAATGCACCGATTCCCGAAAAAAACAGAAGTTCATTTGACGTAGATATATACAGCATTACCATATATGTCATAAAGAAAATAAGGGCGCTGCCCAAATCCTTCTGAAATACGAGCAGTATAACCAGAAGCGCGCTTAAAAACGCTGTAATTATAAATTCCTTTAAATTCACCTTTTTTCTGAACACGCTGGCAAGGTAAAATATATACAAAAACTTTACTATCTCAGAAGGCTGAAAGCTCAGCTTACCCATATGAATCCAGTTTCTTGAGCCATACTCCTTAGAGCCAAGTACAAGTGTTGAAATGATAAGCATAAAGCTCAGTATTATATAAACACTTTCCAGCTTTTCAAATTTCGGAACCATTTTAACAAAAACAGGTATCCACATTGTCACAAAAAATCCAACGCAAATCCAAACCAGCTGCCTTACAGCAAGCGGAAAATTGAGCCTCACAAGCATTATAATGCCGGTGTCCAGAAGGAATATAACACAGTTCCAAATAAGCGGGCACCCTCCCTTATAAACTTTCTCAGCCACAAAATTGCTCATTATAATAAACACAAATCCGGCAGCGCCAATTAACAGGTATGGTATTGAATACGTAATAGCCTGCCTGTCGTATGACAATATCAAAAACGCCGTTATATGCATAAGCGCTGTCATTGTGCGGCACGTAAAAATAGACCTTCTGTGGCTGTGCCTTGTAAGGCCTGCCTCATCAAGAAGGTATGCCGTACCATTATACAGAAAGACAGCTATATATATTACAAAAAGATATCTGCTTATTATAATCAATAAATCAAACATATAAAATCACTTCTATTCTATTCCCCTGAAATAATGGCCTCTGGTGCTTCCTTTTTCCGCCATCTCAGTCATAAGCCTTTTCGCGTTCAGTGAAGGCCTGTCAGGGTTCTTTATCATATCCGCGTATGCTGTTACAATCTTATTAACTTCAGAAGCCGTTTCATTTGTAAATATAAGCCTCAAATCTTTTGAAGGCGTATTCAGTATTTCATCAAAAAATTTTAAAAGGAAAAGCGGTTTACCGTTCAGAATATAGCATACACACTGAGAGCAGTCAGTAAGGAGAGGAAAAACCTCGCCTTTCCGGTCTTTAAGGAAATACTCTCCCGGCTTGTCCTTTAAGCTGCAAAATATTTTATCCTCTTTTCCCCCGGCGTATGCCCCTACAGGACATTGGTTTGTAGTCATCAACGGCAAATGTCCATATGCCAAAAGCTCTGTTTTGCTGTCGGCAAATGAATTTATCTCCTGTACATTAAGCTCCGGAGAAAGGCATATGCTCTGCGCTCCATGGCTTTCCCAGAATCTCAAATCCGCACTGTTAAACACATTGGTGCTGTAATCGACAGCTATTTCCTTTCCACAGTCCTTCATTTCCATAAACTGCCCATATGAGCGCACAAGCAACCCATTGGCATCACTTTTAAGCACAGATTCCAAAATATCGCCAAATATCTTTCTGGAATACTGCCTGTATACCCGCGGCATTACAGCGTAAAGCTTTATACCCTTATCATGACATTTTTCGACACAATAGGATAAATTTTCACCAAGGTCCTTTCCAAGCTCAAAGTATATTATATTTATTCCCTCAAATGTAACGGCTGCCTCAAACTGAAGTATATTGTTAACCTGTATATTAAGCTGCTTATCCCTGACAAAAGAGTTTCTTGCCGGTACCGGCAGCGGCTTTTCTTTTTCCAGATTCCTTTTTGATGCTGAGATGATTTTCCTTTCCAGCTCCTCAACTGCGTCCCTTCTCAGCTTGTTAAGAGAAGAAATGCCGATATATATATTTTCAGAAGTTTCAATCTCTATGTCGGATATATTAAATGGCGTACCGCCAGTTTTTTTAAGCTGGCGCTCAATCTTATCCTTATCCATAGGCTGTTTTTCCGCCCTTGAAACAATATCTCCTGTCACATAAGCTGAATGCCCTTCTTTATCATACAGCTTTAAAGACGCCGGACTGCCCTCCCTGAATATGGCATGGGCATAAACATCCTTAGTTCTTATATCCTTTTCATAAGTACGCTTTAATTCATCATCAAGGTGCTTATCACGTGTTTTATATACCACATCATTTTTAGAGATACTGCCTTTAACCGCAATGTCTATAGTCTCGCCGGCCCTTGACGCCTTGTTTATATTGCTGCCTGTGTGAGGCTCCTCCTGTGTCCAAATCTCTATACCATCACCCGGAAAAAGCGGTTCTCTGGTACGTATAAACACACGTCCTCTGTTTTTGTCAAACCGGTCAACAATTCCCGCTTTGACTCCCCAGCTTTTTGGCCTGTCAACACTCATCATGCTGCTGCCCGAATGGGTATTATAATATCCGGTAGAAAAGCCACCCCTGTTAAAAAGCTGCAAAAGAGCCTTAAAATCACTCTGGTCAACAGAATAATCCTCAGGCTTTTCAAAATACATATCAATATATTTTCTGTATATACCTGTAACACCTGCGACATATTCGGGGCTTTTCATACGCCCCTCAATCTTAAATGAAGAAATTCCCGCTTCCATAAGTTCAGGAAGTACAGTAACTGTCTGTATATCCTTTGTGCTTAGGAGATAGCCGTCTTTTATCCTGTCATACCCATTGTACATGGAGTATGGAAGGCGGCATGTCTGCGCGCATCTTCCTCTGTTGCCGCTTCTGCCGCCAAGCATACTGCTCATTATACACTGCCCCGAATATGACACACACAAGGCTCCATGTACAAAGGTTTCAATTTCCCCTGTACAGTTTTCAGCTATATTTTTTATTTCTCCTATACAAAGCTCACGGCTTAGTATTACCCTTGAAAACCCATAATCGACAAGAGCCTGAGCCTCCTCAAGCGAGTTTGTAGTAAGCTGTGTACTCGCGTTTATCGGTATCGAAAACCTTTCCTTAATAAGCATAGCGGCGCCTAAATCCTGCATGATTAAGGCGTCGACACCAATTCTTGAAAGGCTTGAGACATAGGTTAAAAGCCCCTTAAGCTCATTTTCTTTATATATTGTATTTACAGCCACGTAAACCTTTACATTCCTTACATGACAATAATCACAAACCTGCTCAATTTCAGTTAAATCAAAGTTTCCGGCATACTGCCTTGCACTGAAATTTTTTCCGCCAATATATACTGCATCGCAGCCGTTGTTTACTGCCGCTCTTACACACTCAAAATCCCCTGCCGGTGAAAGCAGTTCCGGTTTTGCACAAATAGCCATTAAAATTCTCCTTCCAATTAAATATGCCTGTAATAGTTACTGTTTGTTCTCACCTTTTTCAGTCTGGCATTATTCATATGAAAAGGCTGCGGCTTTTGTTCCTGACCGTCATGGACTTCTGTATCATCATCTTTTGCAGCTTCGTTCATAACTGCCTTGTCCGGCTTTGCTGCAAGCTTTGTTTCTTTTATGCTCTGTGTTTCTCTGTCCGGATTATATTTTCTCTCATATTCCAAAAAACGGCTTTCCATAGACTTTAAGTGGTTTATCTGGGCTATTTTTTTAATGTTGTCATCTTCCAGAGCCTTTGCTTTCTGGTCCAGCTCATCAAAGCGTGCTTTTAGCGCTTCCAGTTCAGACAATAATGTTTCTTTTTCATTTAAAAGACTGTCAGTGTTTCTTTTAGCTGTTTCAATATTCTTTGATGTTTCTTCAGCTTCCTTTTTAAGCCTTTCGTTTTCTTCCCTCAAAAGCTTCAGTTCCTCAAGAGTTGCCTTTGTTACATATTCCGCTGACTCTCCGGTTTTTGTATCTATATCCGCCGGAAGCATTTTTTTAAGCTTTTCAATTTCATCAAGGGATTTAAAATAATCGTCTGCAATATTTATGGAAGTCAGCACAGAAACCATTGTAGCACTCAGGTTTCTCGAGTTATCGCTGGACCGCAGCAGAGCGGCTTTTTCTTCAATATAATTAGCTACTTTAGTGATATATTCAACTGATTCATTGCCTGTAAGAGTCATGGTTCTTCCGCAGACTTTTACCGAAACCATATTCTTATATGCCATCAAATAACATTCCTTTCCAATTTCAAAAACTTATTTTTCGCCGCAGTAAACACTCAGGCCAACAGCTGCACATTAACAAGCAGCCAGAAATATTCTGTCCAGCATATTATACAGTTAAAAATAAGGACATTTATCTGCTCTTGCATCAAAAACACAGCTCAGCGGCCTGCTTTTTATAATAAGCGTTTTGACCATTGTTTTTTATTATAGCATATAAGAAAACTTTTAAACAGTATTATTATCTGTTTTAAACCAGTTTTTCTTTAATTTTGCAGAGTATCTTTTTTTCCATACGCGACACCTGAACCTGTGACCTGTTAAGCCTTTTGCCTATCTCACTCTGTGTCCTGTCATCAAAATACCGCATAAGTATAATCTGCTTTTCCTCTTTGCTCAGGTCGTTTAGAGCACTCCTCAAAATAATTATCTCGTCCTCGTCATTGTTTCCGGCATTAAATTTATCTATAAGAAATGTTTCCTTTCCGGAGTCCGGTGATGTGACTTTCTGATACAGAGATTCGACCTCAGCAGAGGATTCCATAGCCATTATAAGCTCGTCCTCGTTTACATTAAGCTCCTCACTCATCTCCTTTACTGTAGGCGCCCTGCCGTATTTAATATAGTAAGACTGGCCAAAAAGTCTGGCCTTTAATGCAAGTGCCTTTGTAGAGCGACTCACCTTTACTATTCCATCATCTCTTAGAAACCGCTTGATTTCACCAATTATCATTGGAACGGCGTAGGTTGAAAATTTTACGTTGTACGATAAATCAAAGCGGTCAATGCTCTTAATAAGTCCTATTGCTCCCGTCTGGAACAAATCCTCAGGGTCATACCCGCGCCCTGTAAATTTTTTTACAATGCTCCATATCAGGCCGGAATTTTGGTTTACAAGCTGGGATTTGGCCTCACTGTCACCGTTTTGGGCCTTCTGTATTAAACGGGTCATATCCTCCATACCAATCACCCATTATTTTCGCAAACGCCTACGCTCTTTTCCATAACAACCTTTGTGCCTTTCCCCTTTTCGGAAAAAACCTCCATCTTGTCCATAAAGCTCTGCATAATAGTAAATCCCAGCCCGCTTCTCTCCTGTTCAGGTTTGGTAGTAAATAAAGGCTCCATAGCTGTCTGAACATCATCAATGCCCTTTCCGCTGTCTGAGATTTCTATGTAAAGGCGGTTATCTTTTAACCCGCACCAGATATGTACTATGCCTTCTGAGCTGTCATAAGCATGTATTATCGAGTTTGTAACAGCCTCCGAAACAGCCGTTTTTATCTCTGTAATTTCCGATACCGCCGGGTCAAGCACAAGCGCGAAAGCCGCCACTGCGACTCTCGCGAAGGCTTCATTGGTGCTTACGGCCCTGAAATTCAGTGTCATTTCATTGTCATAAATCATACTGCCAGTCCTCCTTAAACTGCCTCGGCGGCTTCCTCAACCGAATTGTAAATTTTTATTATCCTGTAAAGCCCTGAAATCATCATAATCCTTTTTAAATTTTCACTGAGACAGGCGACAGATGTAATACCGCCCCTCTGTGTTGCAAGCTTATAGCGCCCTATTATCATGCCAATACCGGCGCTGTCCATAAATTCCACATTTTTCAAATCGAAAATTATATTTTTAGTTCCTCCCAATGACATCTGCCTGTCTATAGACCTTTTTACCTCATCAACAAAATGGTGGTCAATTTCACCTTCTATTTCAACTATAAGGCAGCTTTTAACTGTTTTAAAACTTACGCCCATTTGAAAAATACTCCCTTCCCGGCAAAAAGCCTGTTTGTTTTATAAATATCCTTTTCTTTCTGCGCCAGCAACACTCCTTCATAATTCGTAAACAAAATTATTATAAAAAAAGACAGGCATTATATTTTTGCCCGTCTTTCAATAATTTTATGAGTTATTTAAACTTTTTCTGACAAATTATTTTGTAAGTTTTGATATAGATTTAAAGTGCCCGCTGTAGGCCCCTTCAGTAAGCTCATACAATACCGCTTCATATGTTGTGAGCAGCCCGCCTTCAGCTTCCGCCCTGCGGCACGCAATAACTTTATCATTTTCCTTACGGGAACCAATGCAGTCCTCAACAAGCAGTACATTATAGCCTTCCTCAATAAGGTCAAGGAGAGTTTGAAGCACACAAATATGGGCCTCAACACCGCATATAATTATATTTTTCCTGCCGGTGAGTTTTACCGCTCTTCTTATGTTTTCATCGCCCATGAGACTAAAACTCTTTTTGTCAAATGGCTCATATTCTCCAAGTGCCTCAGAAATTTCTCCCACAGTATCGCCAAGACCCTTTGTATACTGCTGTGATACTATAATCGGAACATCAAGCTCCTTAAGGCCTTTAATCAATACTGCCGTGTTTTTTACTATTTCCTCATTATTGTTAATTACCGGTATAAGCTTTTGCTGATAGTCCACAACAAGAGCCGCTGTTTCCTCCGCTGATATCCTCATAAACCCGCTCCTCTCAAACCTGCTCCAGACCTTTGTTGGCCATAGCTGTAGCGTCGCCCTCAATTACTGTTTCGCCATTTTGATTTACTATAGTCATTTTAAGTGTGACTATCCTTTTATCTTCCCTTATGGCTACAACCTCTCCTGTTATTGTCACGGTATCCCCAAATTTTACAGGACGAACAAACCGGCAGCTCTGGCCAAGAAATATTGCGTCCGCTCCAGGTATACACATACCAATTATAGTTGAATACAGCGAGGCTGTAAGCATGCCATGAGCTATTCTTTCGCCGAATCTGGAATTTTTTGCGTATTCGGCGTTAACATGGAGCGGGTTGAAATCTCCGCATAAACCGGCAAATGTATATACATCATATTCCGTTATGGTTTTTGTAAAGCTTTCCTTCTTACCTATATAAAGCTCGTCGATACTGTAGCCCTTCATGTTAAGGCTGGTTGGGTCAAGCCTGTCTGACATAACAACACCTCCAGATATTATAATTTTCAATAATTATACATCCAAAATACAGTGTTGTCCATTTTTTCCATAGTCAGCTGTCGAGCAGCAGTACACCATATAAGCTGTTACATAAATTTTCTCATATGCTTTAAAGCGCTCTTTTCAAGCCTTGAAACCTGTGCCTGACTTATACCAACCTCACTGCTTACTTCCATCTGAGTTTTTCCCTCAAAGAACCTTAAAGCAAGAATATGCTTTTCCCTGGGCGTCAAATGCCCCATAGCCTGTGATATGGAAATATTGTCAAGCCATCTCATATCTTTATTTTTTTCATCACTAATCTGGTCCATTACATATAGAGTATCGCCACCGTCATGGAACACCGGTTCATATAATGACATAGGCTCCTGTATTGCGTCAAGAGCTATGAGCACATCGGATTTATCCATTTCCAGTTCCTTTGCAATCTCCTCAATTTTAGGCTCCCTCGAAAGCTTGTTTGTAAGCCTCTCTTTAGCCTGCAAAGCCTTGTATGCCGTATCCCTGAGGCTTCTGCTTACCCTTATGGAATTATTATCCCTCAAATATCGCCTGACTTCACCAATTATCATAGGTACTGCATAAGTCGAAAACTGTACGTTCTGCTCAGTATCAAAATTATTGATAGCCTTGATAAGCCCTATGCACCCCACCTGAAAAAGGTCATCCATCAGCTCTCCCCTGTTGGAAAACCTCTGTATTACACTCAAAACCAGCCTCAGGTTCCCATAGATATATTTTTGCTTAGCTTCTTCATTCCCTTTTTTTATTTCATCAAAAAGCTCCTTCTTTTCAGCCGCGCTCAAAACCGGAAGCTTTGAGGTATTAACTCCGCATATTTCCACTTTATTAAAAGCCATAAATATACCTCCTTTATACTGCTTTTAAAATATTTCCCGTCGAAGGTAAAATTTATTCACATCAGACAAATACTGTAAGAAGGTATATTTTTCATGTACTTTCAGTATCAGCTCAAATTCTTAATTATTTATTATTTTTCGACAAAATTGTTGATTCTTTTAAATAATATGGTAAACTGATTTAGATTGTAAAAAATTCAGAGGAGTTAATATTAATGGCCAGAAAACATAAAAAGCGGCGAAATCTTGCTGTCGAATTTATAGTAATCACTGTTTCTATTGTCGTTATTTTCTTCATAGTTGCTTTCGCACTTTTCCATTTTATGATAGGTGGAATCAATAAAGAAGAAATCGTCATTGGAAATGTAGGTGCCGTTGAGGTAGAGGACCAGTATAAAGATATGAAAATTAAAAATATAGCCTTGTTTGGCACCGATTCAAGGCAGAATATAGATGGAGGACGTTCTGACGCCATTATAATAGCATCTGTTAACCCTAAAAACGGAAAAATCAAGCTCATAAGCATAGCCAGAGATACATATGTAAATGTTCCCGGACATGGAAACACAAAGATAAACCATGCATATTCCTACGGCGGCTCAGAGCTCGCAATAAAAACACTCAATACAAACTTTGGCCTTGACATAACGGACTTTGTAAGTGTTAATTTTGACCAGCTGACTGAAATAATAGATGTGCTTGGCGGTATTGACGTTGAGATAGATGAATCGGAAAGAAAAGAATTTAATAAAATAATCAGAGAAACAACAAACGAACAGCTTTCTGACAGCGGCCTTGTACATTTGAATGGTGCACAGGCGTTATGCTATTCAAGAATAAGATATAATGACAATGATGACGCTCGTACCAGCAGACAACGTGAGGTTCTTGAAATACTGTTTAACAAAATGAAATCAGAGTCTTCACTAAAATACCCTTCTATAATCAAAGATTTAATGCCGTATGTCACAACCTCGCTCAGTACCGATGAGCTCATACAGCTGTCCGCTGTTGTTGTTACAAAAAACCCGACTATGGAAAGCTGCGGTATGCCTAACGACTATATTGTGCACAGCGGAGGTAAAATTGATGGTATCTGGTATTATACTTACGATTTAGATACTGCTTCTGACATGATTAAAAGATTTATATACGACGACATACCGTTTGAATCATATCAAAATCCATCTGAAAATGAAACACAGAATGACTAATATTGTCCTTTATAGCCGTACAGTATGAACTGTACGGCTATTTTTTTATATTAAAATTTTATTTAATAAACAATATTGTTAAATAAAATTCAATCTTTTTGCAAATTAATACATCATTTTATATAATTTAATTTTAATTTAATTTTTGTATATTTCGTACAAATTAGAAAATCTTAATTTAATAAAAACCTTTAATATTCAACGAATTTGCTAATTCATAATAAAAATATATCCAATTGTATTATGTATACAGTTTTGTGTATAGCCATGTGCCACAATTTTTTATATAATATTGCATTAAAATATTAATGTAAATTTTGTAGTATTTAAACCTTCAATAATTTGACAAAATGAACCTGCCAAGAATATAATCCAATTAATCAATGGATTTTAAAATCCTGAGAAATAATGAGCTTCACAAGGGGGAATTATTTATGGAGAGTTATGATTTTTTAGCGATATTGGCTATTATACTCTTATCAACAAAAGCGTTCGGACTTTTAACTGAAAAGGTGCATCTTCCTCAGGTAGTCGGCGCTTTATTAGCCGGAATAATACTTGGACCAAGTCTTTTGGGGATTGTATCAAAAACGGATTTTCTTGCCAAAACATCTGAAATAGGTGTAATTATGCTTATGTTTATGGCAGGCCTTGACACAAATTTAAATGATTTGAAAAAATGCGGCGTTGCCTGCTTTGCTGTAGCGCTCATAGGCGTACTTGTGCCTTTAGTTCTCTGCGGAGGAGTGTACTTCCTGTTCTATTCAGACGGGTTCAACGCTCACAATATACTCAGCGCTACATTTGTAGGCGTTGTATTTACTGCTACATCTGTAAGCATTACAGTTGAGACATTAAACGAGATGGGTAAACTTAAAACACGTGTTGGCAATACAATAGTCGGCGCTGCCATAATTGACGATGTACTCGGTATTATAGCACTTTCTATAGTTACAAGTTTCAGCGGTGATAACGTAAACGCCGGAGGCGTGCTTTTAAAAATAGCTTTATTCTTTGTATTTGCTGCTGTAGCAGGATATGTAGTTTACCTTATATTTAAGCGCCTTGACACTAACCATGGTCACAGCAGGCGTGTAGCTGTATGGGGGCTTGCCTTCTGCTTTATAATGTCATTTGCCGCTGAAAAATTCTTTGGAGTGGCTGATATTACAGGCGCCTATATTGCCGGACTTATGCTCTGCAACATTCCTAAGACAAAAACAGAGCTTGCCAAAAAGATAAATATAGCGTCATACGTCTTTTTCTCACCTGTGTTTTTTGCAAGCATAGGCATAAATACCGATATGTCGGGACTTAACGCGGAATTGCTTGGATTTACTGCTATACTGCTGATAATGGCGGTACTTTCAAAGGTAATAGGCTGCGGCCTTGGCGCAAAAGTATGCGGCCTTACTTCAAAAGAATCTTTAAATGTAGGCATAGGTATGGTCTCACGTGGTGAGGTTGCTTTTATGGCGGCGCAGAAAGGCATGAACGCCGGACTTGTTAACCCTGCTGTTTTTCCTGCTGTTGTTATAGCGGTTGTTGGTGCCACTCTTTTAACCCCTATTATGCTCAAGGCTTCTATGGCTGAAAAAGCAATAAAACCTGCTGAGACAACAGTATAACATATCAATTTAGCAAAAACCGCTCATAATGAGCGGTTTTTTATTTCAGCAGCCAAACTGCATTTTAATGACAAAACAAAAAGCCGCCAGTTTAAGGCGGCTTAATTATCATAATTCTTTTATATTATTTTATTACAATATTAACTATCTTGCCAGGCACATAAATTTCTTTTACTATTGTCTTTTCTGAAAGACGTGAAGCCAGAACTTCTTTTGCTTTGGCTAAAACTGTATCCTTATCAGAATCAGCAGCTATGCTCAAGTTTTCCCTAAACTTTCCATTTATCTGCAAAGGAATTGTTATCTCATCTACTGTAAGCTTACTTAAATCAGCTTCAGGCCACTTTGCGTCAAATATTGAGCCTTCATGCCCTGTTTCAAGCCACAGCTCCTGAGCTATATGAGGTGTAAACGGAGCAAGAAGCACAAGAAGCGCCTCTATACATGATTTGTCTATACCGTCCTGTGTTTTAGCTAAATCAATAAGCTTTGATGTATATTCCATAAATCCGCTTACAACTGTGTTTGTTGTAAGTGCCTCAAGCCTTCTTGTAATCTGGTCAATCATTGTATTCTTAATAAAGTCAGACTCTTTTGTAGGCACATGGTTTTTATCCTTATACGCATATACAAACTTCCATACCCTGTTAAGATAACGGAATACACCATCAATTCCGCTGTCGTCCCATTCTGAGTCAAGCTCAGGCGGCCCAACAAAAAGCTCGTACATTCTAAGGGAGTCACAGCCATATTTCTTTACAAGCTCATCAGGAGACACAACGTTGCCCTTTGATTTGCTCATTTTTGCCCCGTCCTTATTAATCATTCCCTGATTAAAGAGCTTAAGGAACGGCTCCTCAAAGTCTACCACTCCTATATCATAAAGGAATTTTGTATAGAACCTTGCATAAAGAAGATGCAAAACAGCATGCTCTACGCCGCCCACATACATATCCACCGGCGCCCATTTTTTAAGCGCTTTTTTGCTGGCCAGTTCTTTATCATTATGAGGGTCAGGATACCTCAGGAAATACCACGATGAACCTGCCCACTGAGGCATTGTGTTTGTCTCGCGTTTTGCCGGGCCGCCGCACTTAGGACATGTTGTGTTTACCCAGCTGTCAATAGCTGCAAGCGGAGATTCGCCTGTGTCTGTAGGCTTATAATTTTCAACATCAGGCAGTACAACAGGGAGCTGTTCATCTGGCACAACAACTGTGCCGCAGTGAGGGCAGTGAACAAGCGGAATAGGCTCTCCCCAATATCTCTGCCTTGAGAATACCCAGTCACGGAGCTTATAGTTTATTGTCTTTTTGCCAAGCCCCTTTTCCTCAAGCATATGCGGCGCTTTATCCTTGGCTTCAAAAGCCTTCATTCCATTAAAAAGCGGAGAGTTAATCATTATTCCATCGCCAGTATACGCCTCTGTAAGCTCCTTTTCCTCCTCGCCCTCAGGCTTGATAACCTGTATAATAGGGAGATTGAATTTTTTAGCAAAATCATAGTCACGCTCATCGTGTGCCGGAACACACATGATTGCGCCAGTGCCATAATCAGCAACCCAGATAGGAATTAGAGCGCTGTTAAGAGGGTTTATGCCGTACGCGCCTGTAAATACGCCGGTCTTTTCCTTGTCTGACAAACGGTCAACAGAAGATTTGGTAGACGCCTGATAGCAGTAGTCCTCCACAGCCTTCCTGCACTCGTCAGTTGTTATATCCTTTACCATGCTGTGTTCAGGCGAAAGCACCATAAATGTAGCGCCATAAAGAGTATCAGGCCTTGTTGTATAAACTGTAACAGCCTTATCAGTACCCTTTACTTTAAAGTCAACCTCGGCGCCATAGCTTTTGCCTATCCAGTCAGTCTGCATCTTCTTTACCTTCTCAGGCCAGTCAAGTTTATCAAGGTCGCTTAAAAGTCTTTCAGCATAGGCTGTTATTTTAAGCATCCACTGACGCAGGTTCTTCTTTGTTACCTGCGCACCGCACCTTTCGCACACGCCATTTGTAGCTTCCTCGTTGGCAAGAACACATTTGCAGCTTGGACACCAGTTAAGAGGCATCTCCTTTTCGTAAGCAAGACCTTTTTCAAACATTCTTGCAAATATCCACTGTGTCCATTTATAGTATTTAGGGTCCGTTGTGTTTATTTCCCTATCCCAGTCATATATAGCGCTTATTTCATGGAGCTGGCGCTTTACATTTTCCACATTGGCTCTTGTGCTTATTTCAGGATGAGTATTTGTTTTTATTGCAAAGTTTTCGGCAGGAAGGCCAAAAGCATCCCACCCCATAGGGTGAAGAATCTGGTATCCCTGAAGCAGTTTATAGCGGCTTAATACATCGCTCAAAACATAGCCTCTCCAATGCCCTACGTGAAGGCCCTTTCCAGAAGGATAAGGAAACATATCAAGACAATAGTATTTTGGTTTTTTATCATCTTCCTTGTTTATAGGGTTTTTCTCCCATTCCGCACGCCATTTTTTTTCTATGGCCGCAAACTCATAACGATTATTCATTTATTTTCCTCCTAAAATTTGTTTTCTGTGTTTAAAACACAAGCTTGCTCTCACTTTTAATCCGCAATAAAAAAACTGCCCTCTCTTAACTAGAGACGAAGGACAGCTTCGCGGTACCACTCTATTTTGCCAAAAGGCACAACTCATACTCCTTAACGCGGAAATACGCCGGAGCTACTGCTGTTTCACACCGGAGCTCAAAGGTGAGTTCAGAAAAAGCCTAATACCGTCTCACACCCTCCGACGGCTCTCTGAAAATACGCTTTATCCTACTGGTCCTTATCACAGCTTTTTCATATCAAATTACATTAATTTATATCATATATCCAGCAATAAATCAAGAAAATCCGGTAAAATTATGATTAATATATTTTATCCCTGTTTTTTAAAATATACATCACATTATAAATATTTTAACAAACAGTATAGAAAGTATTACAATAAACATCGGTCTGATAAATTTTGAGCCTTTTTTAAGTGCTATTTTAGAACCAAGTATGTTTCCGGCTACACCAAATACCGCAGCAGGAAGGCCTATATGCCATATAATGTGCCCGCTTGCAGCGAATGTAACAAAAGCGGCGATATTTGAAGCCAGGTTTACCGCTTTGGCGTTGCCTGATGCTGTGAGCAAATCGAATCCGGCAAACATTGTAAAGCCCAGTATAAGGAAGGTTCCTGTTCCAGGGCCAAAAAAGCCGTCATAACAGCCTACAACAAAACCGATTATCATTGATATTACAATTAAGCCCTTTTGCGAATGCCTGTCCGTTCTGTCCTCTTTGCCAAAATCCCTCTTAAATACAATAAAAAATGCGACAACAGGAACAGTAAATAAAAGCACCATGCGCAGTATCTTTTCATCGGCAATCATATTGAGCATAGCACCAATCCATGAGCCGGCCAACGCCGCCGCGGCCGAAGCCAGCGCTGTTTTTATATGTATTTTTCCGCTTTTGAAAAAATTCCAAGTTGAAAATACAGTTCCAAACATAGACGAGCATTTGTTTGTACCGGTAGCCATATGCGGCGGAAGACCTGCGGCCATATAAGCCGGAAGCGATATAAGACCTCCCCCGCCTGCCGCTGAATCAATAAACCCGGCCACAAAAACAAGCGGACATATAATTATAAGAACCCTCAGTGTATCACTCATAAAAAATTCCCCCATAAAAAATTCAAAGACTACAGAATTATACATTAATATTGTTTTTTTATCAACTTTTTCAAATAATTTAATTAAAAAAATGCGCCCTTATAATTTAAGGCGCAAATGTTTTATATACAGGCCTTTCTACCCCTGTTTTCTGTCCTTTTTGGGTTTTTCATAAGTAAGTGCCTGCTTGCTGTCACATATGCCTGCTGTTGTTGGGTCGTTGAAATATCCTATAACAGCAACAGCAGCACAGCCTATTAAAAACGGGTTACTTAAAAAATACTTTATCTTGTCAAATAATACGCCCCAAGATGTAAACATAGCTGGTTCAGCACCAACAGATGCAAGAATGACTGCAATAAGACCTATCCAAAAATACGGGTTTCTGAATCTTACCTTCCAGTTAATTTTCATAACAATCCCCTGTTTTACGCGCTTTTATTAATAAATTATAATGGTACAGCCGCCAAATTTATGCCACTTATTATATTTTAATTTGAATACTCATGCATTAAGTAATATAATTAAAACCATGCTTCGACAATATCTGCCGGAGCAATACGGGGCAACCAGCAATGCTGGTATTAAAAACATTTTTAGGGGGAATTAAATTATGAAGACAAGAAGGGTTATTTTATTTCTAATTTCGGTATTAATGATACTCAGTTCTGCCGGGTGCGGGTCAGCAAAATCGGCCTCGCCCGAATCAGTTGTCAAAAGCTACTTTGAAGCTCTTAAGCAATCCGATTTTGAGACAGCCTCGAAATACATAGACGATGAGGCAGCGGAATTTTCAAATAATGAAAATGACGAACAGACAAAAGAAATTGTGGCCAAGCTGATTGAAAATCTTGATTATACGATTTCCTCTTCAGAAAAAGACGGAGATACCGCAACTGTAAAGGCTACGATAAAAAACATCAGTTTTTCGGACGTAATGACAGATTTTGTTGGTGAAGCAATGACACTGGCGTTTTCCGGACTTTCTGAAGATGAAATGGACAGTAAATTTATGGAGATTCTATCTTCCTGCTTTGATAAGAACAAAGATAATATTGTTGAAAACGATGTTGATATAAAGCTTGAGAAAACCGAAAACGGCTGGATAATAATTTCTGACAATAGCCTTACAAACGCAATACTCGGAGGCATGCTTTCATAAACTGTATAGATTTAATAAATCAAAAAAGGCGCTTACATAGTAAGCGCCTTTTTATTATTACCTCAATACAGCATCAGCAATAAGCTTATCAAACTTTCTTATATCGCATTTTTTGTTTAAATTCACCTTAATATGACCAGCACGAGTCCAAAGCTCAACCTCAGAGTTAGCGTCAAATCCACCGGCATTTTCAGTTGACCACATATTAATTGATGAATAAGGCAAAGAGTATATCTCTACCTTTTTGCCAGTTATGCCCTGTGAATCACGCACAATAAGCCTTCTATCAGTAAAAATCGCTATATCCCTGATAGTCTTATAAGCCGCCACAGCTGTTTCACCATCAACCAGAATGCCGCTTACATCCCCCGGAACAGAACATTCTGAATTGAACGTCCACATTAAAGTTGTATCCATTGCCATAATAATACCTCCCCAAGAATAATTTATTTATTATTGATTATACACCATAAAACGACAAAAATACATGTTTAGTTTGTGTTACTTTTTTCAAAATTCCAGCGTTACTAACCCGAAAAAATATTTTTCTCCATCATTTGACAAATACGTATTAAAATTATACAATTAATAAAAAACAAGTTTTTTAGGAGTGATTTTATGAAAAATAACAAAAACCATTGCAATGACAGCTGTTATGTACTGTTTTTATTTAATCAGCTTGAAAATGAAAACAGGGACTACATTCTAAAACTAATGAGGCAGATTATAAAAATGCAGGAAAACGAGAGCAAAAACAATATAATAAACCTGAATGAATTTAATGATGACTGCTAATTTCAGTTTCTCTGCACTCCAAAGTCTTTGATTATATATCATATCCTATTACATAAATATACTTGAAACATAGTTATAAATACTATATAATGTATAAATAGAAATTTAAGTTTATTTGTGTATAGCTATTGGAGTTGATATAAGTGGAAATGGAAGATTTAAAAATTGATTTTGGAGAATTCAGCAAAAAGAATTCATGCTACATTATAGAAGTAAGCGACATTCCAAATATTGATTTGTATATGGACCAGGTTACAACATTTATGGAAACAAAGCTCTGCGGATACAAGCGTAATGAGAAAGATAAAATACTTACAAAAACAATGATAAACAATTACGCCAAAGCAAAACTTTTTCCGCCGCCTGTCAAAAAGAAATATACAAAAAATCATGTAATGCTTCTTATTATAATTTATCATTTAAAAAACATGCTCTCAATAAACGACATCAGCCGCATCATACAGCCTGTCACAAGCGCGCTGAATGAAAACCCTGAAAGCATAATGCTTGAAGAGCTTTACGCCAGCTTTGTTAACATGCAGAAGGAAGCCTACAGCCTTATAAGCAAAAAGCAGTCCTTTGACGAGAATTTCTTCAGCAGAGTCCAGATTAGCGATAAAATACAAAACAAACCGGATTTTGCTGCCATACTTTATGTACTTGGGTTTTCTGTATTTTCAAACCTGGAAAAACGAATCTCTGAAAAGATTATAGACAATATGTTTTGATTAATTTGGCAAACACATTGATTACCCCATATGAATTGTGGTAAAATATTGTCACAGCATATGAGTGAAGCTCAATGTGTTTTTTCGTTTATGATAATCACTTGTCAGCTGACTAAATTCATAGGAGGAGTTTATTATGGTTAAGAAAATTTTATTGCTTTGCGGTGACTACACAGAAGACTATGAAACAATGGTACCATTTCAGGCTTTATCAATGTTAGGTTATCAGGTAGATGCCGTATGCCCTGACAAAAAAGCCGGCGAAACTGTAGCTACTGCCGTACATGACTTTTTGGGAAAGCAGACCTATACCGAGCTTACAGGCCATAACTTTGCTCTTACAGCTGATTTTGATTCTGTAAAAACAGGGGATTATGTTGGACTTTTTATCACTGGAGGACGCGCTCCTGAATACATAAGGCTTAACCCAAGGGTTATAGAAATCGTAAAGGAATTTTTTGCCGACAATAAGCCTGTAGCGGCTATATGCCATGGCCCACAGATACTTACAGCCGCCGGAGTACTTAAAGGCTACAAAGCTACAGCTTACCCGTCAGTAGGCCCTGACATTACCCTTGCAGGAGGCGAATATGTTGAGGTACCTGTAGACGAGGCTGTTGTTGACAAAAACCTTGTTACAGCTCCTGCTTGGCCAGGTGATACAGCAATCTGCCGTGAGTTTGCAAAACTCCTTGGCGCTAAAATCGAAATTTAACAGTAGACAATATAAAAGCCGCCTTGATATAGGCGGCTTTTTGTATGCGGTTTATAAATAAATTTGTCAGGAAAGATAGTCGGCAGCAGTCTGTACATGAAGCGCTGTTCCATGCCATAATATATCCTCATCAACCTTAAATATTGGACTGTGCAGAGGTATAAACGTATCCTTCTCAGCATTGGAGGTATTGAGAAAAATAAAAGCTCCCGGAACAATTTCCTGATAATAAGCAAAATCCTCATTCCCCATTGAAGGCTTAAAATCAGTGCTTACAAACTCATCGCCAAGCACTTTTCTTGCAGCGTTTTCAACTATTGCTGTTATATCCGGGTTATTGATAACAACCGGCGTACCATCCGGCCATTCTACCGTTCCCTCGCAGCGCAGCGCGGCACTCGCATTCTTTACTATCTCCTCAACACGTCTTATATAATGTGACCTTGTATCCGGGTTCATAGTACGTATAGTGCCTTCCATCCATACATCGTCAGGTATTACATTCCAGAACGAGCCGGCATGAAACTGGCACACTGAAAGCACTCTCGGCTCCTCTCCCGAAAACTCACGGCTTGCTATATCCTGAAGCATAGTAATTATGTGCGCACCGGCAACAATAGGGTCCTTCCCAAGGTGCGGCAGCGAACCATGGCACCCCACACCTTTTATTCTTATTATAAACCTATTTCCTGAAGCCATCATTGGCCCTGAAACAAATACCGCTTCGCCCGGTTTATATACCGCAGGGTCAAGCGGCCATACATGCATACCAAAACATGCGGTTACCTTTGGATTTTCCATGCAGCCGCCCTCAATAAGCATTTTGGCTCCCGTAATAATTTCTTCTCCGGTCTGGAAAAACAACTTAACAGAACCATTGAGCTTTTCCCTGTTGTCATTTAAAACCTTTGCCGCTCCAAGCAGCATTGCCATATGGTTGTCGTGTCCGCAGGCATGCATCTTTCCGTCAGTAAGCGATTTATACGGCAAATCAGTTAATTCTTTTACAGGCAAAGCATCCATATCTGCCCTCAGCGCTATAACCTTATCAGTATTTTTACCCTCAATAAACCCTACTATACCAGTATCCTTAATACCGTTAAGCTCGGCAGTGTTAACCTTATACGGTATTCCCATTTTATCCAGCTCATTACAGATAAACTCTGTAGTTTTAGGGATATTAATTCCAAGCTCAGGTATCTGGTGGAGTTTTCTTCTGGTTTTAACAACATAATCCTGTACTTCCTCGCACTGTTTTCTCAATGATTCCATAAACATCCTTCTTTCTTATTTTAATAACTGCATATTCACTTAATTATTGATTTCCGTCAGCAGGCAAATCTGTTTTCTCTGGGCTATTTTTACTTTTTCCGGAGGTATACATAAATCTGGCAAACAGTATTGTAAATATTACGCTGCAAAACATAGCTATATAAGAAGGTACTTTAATAACATAAATAAACACTAAAGCCAAAACTATACTGAAAACACAAAGCTTGGGTTCTTTAAGTACATATTGCCCCAATACAGCGCCGAATATGGCCGGAACAGTATAGTTATTAAAGGCATTGATAACGCTTTCAGGAAGAACAGCCATTATCTGTACACCGAGTACAGCGGCAAGTGTTGTAAAGAAAATACTGGTTATGGCAGAGCCTGTTATTCCCAGTGTAGAGACAATCTCGCCTTCCCTTGTTCCCGGCTGCACTCCAGTAACCTCAAGGGCAGATGCAGCACAGGGGATTCTGAGGTTTCCAAGGTTTCCTGTAAGGAATGCCACATATGTTCCGGAAAGGCCAACAACAGTATAATATGTAAGGGGTTCAACAACATAAAGAGCGCCCCATGTTGAAGCTGACATTCCCCAGCATTTAAACAGTTCACCTGCTGTGGGCGTAACTCCGGTTTTAAGGCATAAATAAACTACAGGCAAAAACGCCGTAAGTGAAGCAAGAATCATTGTGATAACACCTATCTTTATAATAGGTCTGTCCCATATACTCAGGTATTCAGTGTCAGAAATTAAATTTGTATTCATCCGTACTCCTCCATTCCGCCTCTGCGCTGTCAAACAATTATACTGGCCACTACCATAGCTACAAGCATTACAATACCAACAGCATATTCCTTTAGTATTGGAAACTTTGGAATTATAAATTTATTGAGTATAACCATAAATATGACCGCCGAAACTCCGGCTACCGCAGGACCTGCTCCCGCTGCCACTTTATCCATACACAGTTTACCGAATACACCTACCATAGCTGCCGTGCTTAAAAGTATAAGCCATTTTGTGTCGTTTCCGCCTATCTTGTTTCTTACCTTCTCCAGCTTATGGCCAAAGAGTATAACAAACCATATCCAGCCCTGTGTGCCAAGGGCAAGTGTCAGAAATGAAAGCACAAGGCCTTTGATATTGTAGTCGGCACCGCCGAATGTCTGCCCCGCCACAGTAGCTCCGACCTGTGCGTTGCTCAGTTCAAGAGGCGCAGAACCGATTACAGAAAGCCTCTGCCAGCTCATTGGCCCGCCTATTACCGACATCATACCTACCATAACTATAAAGATACCGATACTTGGTCCGATTGCCGTAATAAGTCCTGTTTTGAAGGCTTTACTGCATACAGCTGAATCCATTTTAATTATTTTAGCGGCTTTCTGTGAAATTCTTGTGTACAGCACTGACTGCACCACAGCTACAATGACTATTACAGAACACATTACCCAAAGCATAGGGTCGTTTGCGATTTTCAATATCTCAGGATTCATAAAACCACTCCTCAAATTATCATATAACCACGACAGTTTCAGAAACTTGCATAACCCTCATCATTTGTATTCTATTGTTTCGACTCCTGTTTTTTCTATCAATCTTTTCAGCTCAAAAATCCTATCCCTTTTAGGCGTACAAAAACTTTTGGGAGGACATTTAATGCCAAGAGCCTCGTATTTCGATTCCCCATACCTGTGATACTCAAGCAGCTCTATCTTTGCCTTGGGCATGTATTTATTTACAAACTCAGCTGTATTTACAATGTTTTTATTATCCGCATTAACACCTTCTATGACCGGTATTCTGATTATAACATCTTTATCAAGCCAGCCAAGCTTTTTGATATTTTCCAGTATCCGTTCATTTCCAACGCCCGTATAATATAAATGTCTTTCACAGTCCATCAGCTTAATATCTACAAAAACAGTGTCAAAAAGCTCCAGTATATGCCTTACAGATTCAAACTCTAAGTATAATTCCGTTTCCAGCGCAATGTTAATTCCGCTGTCATAAAGCTTTGAAGCTGTCTCAAATAAAAAGTCTTTCTGCAAAAGCGGGTCTCCTCCTGAAAACGTAACCCCGCCTTTGGACTGCCTGAAAAAACCGAAATACGGCTTCAGTTCAGATATGATTTCGTCTGATGTCATAACAGTCACCATATTTTTTCTTGAGCCGTTGGGACAAACCTCAGTGCATTTTCCGCAGCCAGTACATTTCTCCCTGCTTTCAGGCAGATTAAGGTTAATGCCAATATTCTGCGGACAAACCTCAGCGCATTTTCCACAGCCAATACATGTTTTCTGCTGCCATGCTATTTTGTTTTCCGGTGTCATGCCTTCCGGATTGGCGCACCACATACATTTAAGCGGACAGCCGGCAAGAAAAACTGTACTTCTTATACCATCTCCATCATTAACGGAAAAGTTCTGTATCTGCATAACTTTTCCCTTCAGTTCCATTTGCTCACCTCCAGTTCCATGGGCCGGCTGTGCGTAACCTCACGGGCTATTACGCACGGCCGGGTTAATACATATTTAATAGCTTTTATGTGCGTTTCTGGCGATAATAGCGTCCTGCATTGACTTTGAAAGGTTCACAAACTGCGTACTGTAGCCGGCAACCCTGACAAGAAGGTCTTTGTAGTTTTCCGGATGCTTCTGTGCGTCCAGCAGAACCTCATTAGACACTGTGTTAAACTGCACATGAAAAGCCCCAAGAGAAAAGAACGAACGTATCATTGAGCCAAGATTCGACCTTCCCCTTTTTGTGTTTACCAAATCCTCATTAAGCCTCAGGTTAAGGAGTGTTCCTCCAGAATATACGTCCTGATTAACCTTTGCTGCCGAGCGCATAGCGGCAAGCGGTGTTGACATATCAGTGCCTACAAAAGGCGAAACTCCTTCTGAAAGCGGTTCCTTCGCTTTTCTTCCGCATGGTGTTGCGCCGCATACTTTTCCGGCCGGAAGATAGTTTGATATCCCCATAAATGCCGGATTGAAGTGTGAACCGAAAATATCTTTATACTTGTGTACCTCTTTATAATAGAAGTTTGCAATTTCTGTTGCTATTGAATCTACATAATCGTCATTGTTACCGTATTTAGGGGCATTTTTCGCTTTCTCCCTCAGCTCCTCGTAGCCTTCCCAGTTATTAATTAAAGCTTTACGGAGTGTTCGCATATCTGTAACCTTTTCCTCAAAAACCAATTTTTTAATAGCTGCAAGAGAGTTGGCAGATACGGCAAGGCCAATGCCTGTTATAACAGGCCCCACATTGTATTTGGCACCGCCCATACTCAGGTCCTTACCGTTTTTCATACAGTACTCATTGCACGATGAAAGGAACGGCCTTGGAACCATTTCCATATGAAGCCTCTGAGCCGTAAGGGTAGCAACAACCGAATGTTTAACAAGATTGGCAAGCTGTGACAGGAACGCTTCCTTTACCGCCCCGTAAGATTTAAACTCGGCAGGACTTTTCTGGTCAAGGCCAAGCTTTTTTCCTGTAAGCAGGCTTTTGCCCTCGTTTAAAGCGTACTCTATAGCCGAACCAAAATTGAGATTGACAGCCGCGGTCCATTCCCCTGTTTTTCTGAAATGCGGAACAACACAGCCGCAGTTTGACCAGTCTCTGGCGTCCTCCGGCTCGTAGCCAGCGTTTAACAGCATCTGGTAACCAGCTTGGTCATTATGTATTGCCGGAAATCCCGTTCCTTTGCTCACAAGCTCTGTTACCGCATCCATAAACTCCTCTGGACAGTCAGAATGAATTTTAACGCTGAGCCCTGGCTGGTGCGACTTTACTTCATCTGTCGCTTTAAGTGCCATATATGATATATCATTTGTAGCATCGAAGCCTTCTCTTGTGCGCCCGCCAACTGTAAGGTTTTGAAACTGATTGTAGCCTGCGAAAAAGTCCGCAGTATTTGACGATATTGTCCATACCCATTCAGAAAATTTAAGCCAAAGACAGTCAATAAGCTCCTGAGCGCCGTCTTTTGTTATAATTCCATTATCTATGTCAGACTTATAATATGGATACATATACTGGTCAAACCTTCCCGGATTTAAAGCGAGAGGGTTTTCCGACATAATTCCGCCAAGCTGTGTAAACCACATAAACTGTATCGCTTCATAGAATGTCTCAGGTGGGTTTTCTGGTACTTTGGCACATATTTCAGAAATTTTCAGCAGTTCTGCTTTCCTTTTTTCGTCTTTTTCCAAATCTGCCATAGCTTTTGCCTTTTCAGAATATCTGTTGGCAAAGCGTATAATTCCCTTTGAGGTGATAATAACTGAATTATAAAAGTCCCTTTTATTTATATCCTCAATGGAAGCCCCATCAAGTTCTGATATATAATCCTCAGCCTCTTTTATAATGCCCCCAAAACCTTTTACAAAGAGAACATCCTGATAATCCGGTGTTGTTTCCCCTACAGCCTGACGCCATTTAGAGTCATTGTCAACTATGCCTGTGTCAATTACTATATCCCTTGATTCCTCAGGAAGCTGCTTTAAAAAATGCTCCTCAAGAGACTTGCCTTTCCAGTATGGAAAAATTTCTTTTCTTACAAATTCCCTCTGCTTTTCAGTCATAATATAAGGGTCCTGTGGGCGTGTGTCAAAAGTATCCATTTCTCTGTCAACCCATGTCCACGAAAACTCAGGTGTAAGAATACCGCATTTCCTAAACTCGCCTATAGCCCCCACAACAAGCTCGCCTTCAAATATTTTTACATCAAGCTCATTGCAGGTATCATAGAAGGCTTTTGCCCGCCTTATAGCCACTGGCTCCCCTTCTGTTCTTTTGTGGGATTCAGTCCATATTCTGGCTCTTTCGTAAGAGATTGCCGGTTTTGAATTTATATAGTTCTGTCTTATCATTTCAACTCTGTCACTTACACTCATGTCAAATTCCCTCCCATATAATAAAATTATTTTATATTTGTTTTGTATGTTATATCGCATTTTTAAAACAACAGTTGTACTATAAATCGCACACATTTTATGATTGTTATAACGTACTTATTTTTGTTTTACACTGTTTATATAATAATATAAGTATGCGTTATAAAATATTTTATGTGCTTAATATTGTATTTATGTTAAGAGACTATCATTAAAATATATAAATGTCAATTGTTTTAAATAATATTTTTGACAAATAAAACAGAATCAAACTAAAAAACCTAAAATTCCACATTGTACGTTATAATGTTCTATCATGAGTATATATTTTATTAAACACAAAATTATCAATCATTTAATGCGCTTTAGTGTACGTTGTTATGTCTTTGAATTTATGCAATATTGACTTTATAATGTTTTGTATGATAACATTAAAATTATTAAAAATTAAATTTCACAGGGGTATGGTATAAAATGAATCAATATGAGTCTCAGGAATCAATAAACGAGATTATTTCTAAAAATTTAAAAATTCTGCGCAAACAAAAAAAGCTCAGCCTCGACAGTGTTTCAGAACTCACCGGCGTAAGCAAGAGCATGCTTGGACAGATAGAAAGGGGCGAATCAAGCCCGACAATTTCAACTCTCTGGAAAATAGCGACAGGGCTTCACATCTCATTTACCTCACTTATGGAAAAGCCTGAGGAGGAGGCAACTGTTATAAGAAACCTTGATATTAACCCTCTGCTCAGCGAAAGCGCTGGTTTTAAGCTTTATCCGGTGTTTCCGCTTGCAGACGGCAGAAGTTTTGAAATACTGTATATAGAAATTGAGCCAGGTGTTTCATCAAACTCTTTGCCTCATGAGCCTGGCACAGAGGAATTTGTAATCGTATATTCAGGAGAGCTTGAAATTACGCTTGAATACGAAAACACATACAGCGTTTCTTCTGGCTGCTCAATCCACTATAAAGCCGACCAGAACCATGAGTACAGAAACCCTTCATCAGAAACAGCAAAATTATGTATGGTTATCAATTACAGACCCAGCTGAAAAATCAGACAATTACAGAACAAAACGGCACAACAAATATTAAATCTGTCGTGCCGTTCGGCTTTTATTATATATTTACAATTACTTAATTATTTTTGACCTCCACGCAATACAGTTTAAAAATGGCTGTTTAAGCCTGTCTGGCAATATCGGTTTGACAATAAGGAAAATGATTTTATATATTAATATTCAACCTTCCGGCTTCATTTCTGTTTATGCCATCTGGCGTTCCATGCTGAATTAAAAAGTCCCTCATCTTGTCCTCAGGCATAGGCTTAGCATATAAAAAGCCCTGAATCTGGTCAACGCCGAATTCAGCCATAAGGTCTCGTTCCTCCTCATTTTCAACACCCTCCGCTATTACCTTCATACCAAGCTCTTTAAAAGTGCGTGTCATATTTTTTACCGCCAGTGCAGATTTTTTATTTCTTACAGATGCCCATACAAGGCTCTTATCAAGCTTAATTGTAGCAAAAGGCACATTTATAACAGTAGCTATATTTGAATAACCTGTGCCAAAATCATCAAGCCCCATTTTAATCCCGTATTTTTGCATTTTCAGTACAAAATCTGTTACAGTCTGTGTGCTTTCAGCCAAAGTGCTTTCAGTAAACTCAATTTTTACAGCTGATGGAGGTATATTGTTTTTATTAATAATTTCCATAACACGTTCTGATAAATCAGACTGTGAAAACTGTACAGCCGAAAAATTTACATGGACTGAGCCTATAGAAATACCGCTGAGATTAAGCGAATTAATAAATTCACAAACCTTATCCAAAACAATATATGTAATATCAATTATAAGCCCGGTCTCCTCAGCTATAGGTATAAATTCTGAAGGGTAAATGGGACCTAAAGGCGAATCCGGTATCCTCATCAGGGATTCAGCAAATTTAAAATCTTCAGTTTCAACTGAATATATGGGCTGATAATACATTTCAAAGCTTTTGTCAGAAATCTTTTCTTTAAGTATTTGAATTATTTTTCTTCTTCTCTCAAGCTTTGCAAGCATCGCTTTGTCACAGAAGCAAACCTTTCCATACTTTCCTGTTTTGGCCTGAAAAACTGCATACTCTATAGCGTTTACTATTTTCTCTATAGTTTCAAATTCATTATTGTGATAAACAACTCCTATTACAGCCGACAGAACAACTCTATAGTCGCCTACAAACCACGGCTCCCTCATACGCTCATTTACAGCATCTATACATGCTTTTATATTTCTTTCATCTATATGTGAAAACAGTAAAGCAAACTCATCACCGCTGAAGCGGTATACGCTCCCACGCGGCGCAATCCCGCATAAAAACCGGCAGACCTCTTTCAAAAGCTCGTCACCATTGTGCTGGCCAAATGTGTTGTTTATCTGGCGGAAATCACGAAGAGATACAGCTATAAGAACAAATTCCTGTTTAGGGGCTTTTTTTAGCATAAGGCCTACCATATTCATAAGTTCCTTATGGTTTGGTACATTTGTAAGATAATCCATGGAAATCTGTTTATTCTGCAAATGGAGGTATATTATAAGCAGTGCGCTTGCAGCCGCAGAACCCGAAAGTATGATATCCGGAAATATCTGCTGAACCACAATAACGCCTAATGCAAGTATTGGAAAAGCGGCAAGTATTTTATAAATTTCCCTGTCTATTTTTCTGCTGTTGGCTATTGTTATAAAAATACAGATTATACAGTAAATATAAAAAACCAGATATGTTAAAAATACGCCGTTGCCTCTTTCATAGCCGCAATCCGGGCTTATGCTGAACAGTATCCCTGTAAAAGGATTTATCAAAACAAACAATATATAAATAATTCCCGGAATCATTCCAAGGCTGATAGTTCTTTTTATCTGTGCATTCTCTGTATAAATAACGGACACCGTATAAAAAAAATAAGCCATACCCATAAGAGGTGTCAGTATAAAATAAATCATTGTTACAGTCCATGTCATCCATATAGGTATCGCACAGTAATTATAAATCATTATTGTAGACAAAATATTTGTGAATATAGCCCCGAACGTAACTATAAGGCAGCCCTGAAAAACCCTATTCTTCAATGAAGGAAGATTGCTTCCTTTTCTGGAATAAGTCCATATAATTCCAAGTATAACCAAAGATGTTGCCTCAGCCGCTATATTCCAGTTCAATACTCTCACCAACCAAATAAAATAATTATGTATATTTATTACTCTAGCACATACGCAGATTATAAGCAATATCGACATCTTAAATAATATTAATCTGACTTGATTTAAATATAAAATACGGTGTGGACTTATCCAGCACCGTATTTTATTTAAGACAGTTAATAATACTCTTTTAAAAACGAAAATCATATAACTTGATTTGATTTTGAAATACAAGGCGCTTTAAAATCATGCTGATTTACTGTATTGCCTTTATAAGGCCGGCAAGTGTCACTGCTGCCTGTTCTCTTGATGTTGTATTAAGCGGGGCAAATGTATTGTCACCCATTCCGTTTATTATTCCAGCTTCATTAAGGGCCAAAACTGCTTCTTTTGCATAATCCGATATGCTGGCGGAATCGGCAAAATCCGCTGCTTCATTAATTTCCGGAAGCTCCGCCCCCATTGATTCTGCTGCCCTGAAAATCATTACAGCCATGTCCTGGCGCGATACTGGCATATCCGGAGCAAACATATCATTTCCAATTCCGCTTACAATTCCATTTTCAACAGCCCACATTACACTGTTATAATACCATGAGTCCTCAGTTACATCACTGAACCCTGTTTTGGTATACGCCTCTTTGCTGTCCATGTCCTTAAATATTCCGGTTAAAATTGCAACAAACTCAGCCCTGCTTATTTTACGCTCAGGCTCAAATTTTCCGTTTCCAACACCTGAAACAAAGCCCTTTCCCGCAAGATACCCTATAGCTTCTGCCGACCACCTGTCAGACGGAACATCGGCAAATGAAACCTGCTTTATATTCTCAGCCGGCTTGTCTTTTTCTGTTTCGGCTGTCTTATCTTTATCGGTTTTTTCAGTTTTATCTGTTTTATCTGTTTTTTCGGTTTTATCCGTTTTGTCCTTATCTTTCTGTGAATCTGACGAGCCTCCGCCTGAACCGCCGCTTCCTGACGATTCGCTGTCGTCCTCCTCAGTATATTTTATAACCTCAAAACCTGCCATAACAAAGGTTTCACAGCTGTTTTCATCTGTTGTTCCGGTTATTCTGATATTTTCATTATATGTTCCCGCATTAAGCCCCCTTGCAGGCTTAACAGTCAATGTGCAGGTATCGCCATAGTTTAATAATTTATCTTTGTCTATGGTCATTTCAAAAGCCGCACTGCTGCTTGAAGCGCTTAAATTCTCAACAGGCAGACCTCCGGTATTTTTCAGTACAACTGTCTTTTCCTTTGGTGTATAGCCGGTGTACTTAGCTCCAAAATCAAGGCTTTCCGGCTCTGCGCAAAGCTCATAGGCCGCTTCTTTAACTGTAAGCTTTACCAGAAGGCTTTCTTCAAGGCCAATCTCCGTTACGCTGGCCCAGTATTCCCCAACCGGTATATCCGTATCACTTTTAAGAATCAGCTTATCTGTCTGGGCATCATATTCAGCTGTTATGCCTTCTGCCTCTGTGCTGTTTCTTACATCGCTGTATATCTTCCAGACAGCATTTTCTGTATAACCGCCGTTTTCAAGCTGGAAATCTGCTGATTTATATATGTCATCATATTTAATAAAAACCCCACTGCCTTCAAGCACCGGTTTTTCAGTTGCATCACTCATAATAACCTGAAATGTCACACTGCCGTCAGAATCGGTGTTTTTATCAACACACAGGGCAATCAGCGGGTCTGATTCCTGAAGCACCATATTGTAGTGTGTTTCAGCGCTCGGGTAGCCTACAGACGGCAAAGCTGTGTTGTCAAAATTGCCGGCGTCAAGAGCTTCTGTATTCCAGAAAGGCCTTCTTGATACCACACCATCGGCAAATACCGGTATAAACCCATAGTCCTCCGCAACGGAATTTACCCGATTGTCATTCCATTCCCTTTTGGCTACTTTATTGTTCAGCCTCCATACGCTTATACCGCCGTTTTTATAGGATTCATACATATCATGCAGGCTTTTGTCAAAGCTCGTAAACTGCCTGTTCTCTATCAGATAGCTTATATCCGGGTCATTTGTGTCTATTTCTAAAAAATTGTAATCTCTGCTTGATGACGGATAAAGCTTAAAAGCCCCGCCTGTAGTTACCTCTGTCGGCTCGCAGAAGCCCATCATAAATTTATTGAGCGGGTCAAGGCTTGTTGGAGCCTCGCCGGGAATAGGGCTTTCCTCGTTATATCCCCATGAGCCGCCTGACATAATACTCATATAACCTGCGTTCATGCGGTTAGCAAGGGCATAAGTTACATCATATAAATCATTAGCCCCTAAAATATGCCCAAGCTCATGGGCAAACCCGCCTATCTGGTTATACAAAATATCGCCCTTTTGCCCGCCGAATTGCTCAGGGTCAAGATACAGCACCTCGCCGCAGGTTATAAATGGGCTTAATCCTACACCGTCCAGCACAACCATGTCAAAGTCTCCATAATCCAGTGTGCCGTCGCCGTTGTCACCGCAGTAAATATTCCATCGCTTCATCCACATCGCCGGAGCACCTTCAGGGTCACCCATGCTTGACGCCTCATAACCGGCCATTATTGTTTCTACGCACAGCTCATTCTCATCTATATAGCCGTCGCCGTTTTTATCGTATTCTGAAAAATCTATACTGTATTTTTCGTTTACGGCGTTTACCGCGTAGGCGTAAAACGATGCATCGTTTAAAAGCCTGTAGTCTCTGCCATCCGTGCCCTTATATATTCCCGTGTTAACGTGGCCATTCATAGCATCCGGCTGTGTAGCATATAGTGGTCTGTCTATCGGCAGCGTCACCTCTACAACACCAGGGGCGTCCTGCCCATCAAACACAGCCGGTTCAAATGAGAATTCGCCCGTGGAATTCTCAATGTAATAGTTCTTAAGACCGCCAGCAGCAAAAATGGCGTCAGACCAGCCTTTTGCGCCGCGCTTTGTCTTAATGTCATTAAAATCCACAAGCACTACAAGCAGCGGTATACTCTCCCCACGCTCACTCTTCTTAATTTTGCCAATGTCCTTAAATTTGCCGTACAGCGGGTCATTCTCTGTCTGCGGAGGACATATAAATGTATTCTCCTCTGCAAATGTGGCAATTCCGTTGTCACCCTTTAAAAAGCTTATTGCTCCTGACCATGTGTCACTGTCAGATGTGCTGCGGTTTACCGCTTCATCTGACACAACCCTGCTGTTTGTGTCAGAAACTACATAGCTCAGTGCATAACCTTCTTTATCATCTGTTACAATATACCTTAGCTTTCCCTCCTCGTCACGTGTTACAAGGTTTCCGCTCATATCCGTTTCTATCACAAAATCCTGATTGCCATAACGCATTATCTGCACGGTTTTTCCATTCCCGTTATCCACACTGTACGGCCCCGGAAACGCAGGACCCGCCAGAGCGCACTGGCAGATAATTGCTGTTGACAAAACTGCTGTTAAAACAAATCTCAATACCTTATTCAATCCCCGTCCCTCCCAATACTTATCTTTATTTACAGCAAATTAACACTAAACCCTGTCAGTAAACAAAGCTTTTGCAATATTTTACCATTATACCATTTAAAAGTCAATTTTATTAATATACATATAATAAAACCTAATAAAAAGTAAATAAATGAGGCAAATAGTACCTTTCCTCCTTTTACCGCGTGCTTTTCATTTTCTGTTTAAACTCAGTATCCCCTGTTTAAATCAACAATATTGGGAATGTCTTTCCCCTGCCTGTACAACACAAGACTGTCTGCGAATAAATTCATGGCACGTTCCAGAACCATGGGGCTGTCACCAGCGCAGTGCGGTGTAAGGACCACATTTTCCATTTCCCACAATGGATTATCCTCAGGCAGTGGCTCCTGATGAAATACATCAAGTCCCGCTCCTGCTATGCGCCTCTCCTTGAGGGCGTTTACAAGTGCCTGCTCATCAGTTACGTCACCTCTTGAAAGATTGATGAAAATTCCGCTTTTTTTCATTAAGCTGAACTCCATTTCACCAAAAAGATGATATGTTTTATCTGTCAAAGGAATCATAAGCACTATGTAGTCAGCCTCAGGCAATATTGTGTGAAGCTGACCTATATCCACTACCGCATCAAAACCCGGCATCGGTCTTGCAGACAAGCTGATTCCTATAACGCTCATCTCAAATGCCTTAGCCCTTTTTGCTATTTCGCTGCCTATGCTGCCGGCACCAATTATACACAATGTCTTTCCGGTAAGCTCGTTTACAGGCATATTCCTCTCCCAGCATTTATTCTGCTGGTTTAATATGCTGCGTTTTAACTGCCTGCTGAATAAAATCATAATACCCATAGCCTGTTCCGCAATATTGGTATTCAGAACACCTTTTATATTCGATACAATTGTTCCGTTTTCTTTAAGTTCTTTAAACGGCAGCCTGTCCACACCAACGCTCAAAGAAAAAAGCCATTTAAAATTAAAGCCGTCTATTTCATTAAACAGCCCCTGATTTACAGGCCTTCCCCATGTTATCAGTATCTCCGCATCCGGTATCATTTTTAGTGCCTGCTTACGGTTATTAAAATATTCGCAGACTGTTATTTCCTCACCAGTCCTGTTTTTCACCATACTTAACAGCCTCTCCGGAATATCCGCAATAGAAAGAATCATTCCTGTCCTCCCCCTGTAAAATAAATACAAATTATTTATAAGCCGATTTTAACATGTTACATATTAATTGTCCAATGTCAAAATGTATTACTCCTATGCTTATTTTAAAAGTCTTATATTCCGATTCTTCGAAAACTAAAAAAAGCCCTCAATTTAATCGAGAGCACTTTTCTGATATTTTATACAAACGCTATTCCACTTTACAGTCTTTCAATGTCAGAAAAAAATACAAATCTTTCTTTTTTTATTTTGGCGTGGTACAAAGCCATGTCCGCCTTTTTAAACAAATCGCTGAAATCTTCTGCATCTTGCGGAAAAAAAGATACGCCTATACTGTTAGTACATGAAAACTTTCCAACCCTAAAACTCAAAAGGCTGCTGAGCTTGTCACACAGCCATTCATAGTTGTTAAAATCGCGGATAAATACTATAAACTCATCGCCGCCGAACCTTCCCACAATGTCTGTTTTTCCAAACATATTTTTAATATTCTCTGAAATTCCTTTAATTATTTTGTCTCCCTCATCATGGCCGTATGTATCATTGAAATTCTTAAAATTATCTATATCAATTACAGCCAGAACATGTTTTAACTGCCTGTCTTTGCACAAAATATTATTTATACTGTCAATAGCATGCTCTTTATTATACAAACCGGTAAAGCTGTCAAGGCTTACAGCATGCTTAAGAGTATCTGTCTTTTCTTTAATATCAGTAATGTCAGTTATTACACCAATCATCCTTACCGGCCTGCCGCCTTCTAAAATAGGAGTAACACAGATACTGCACCACACAAACCCGGAACCTGCCGCCCTCATGCGTGCCTCATAAGTTACAGTCTCGCCTCTAAGAATACACTTGAAGGCATCGTTAATAACCTCCTCATCATCAGGGTGTGAAAAGTATTGACTTACAGCCAGCCTGTACTCATTTGGCTCCAGCGAACTGTATGGCCTAACGTCTCTTAAAATAGTATCACCGGATACACCAAATATTACCTCCGCATTTTCAAAAAACGTATATAGCTGACGCACTAAATCCACCTCAAAAATGCAAATCCTGGCGGCATTTAATGCTATATGCAGTCGTTCCCTGTACTTGTCTATCTCATCCATTTCTCCTGATGTC
The DNA here is from genome assembly GCA_022867625.1 of Lachnospiraceae bacterium NSJ-143. Taxonomy (GTDB): domain Bacteria; phylum Bacillota; class Clostridia; order Lachnospirales; family Anaerotignaceae; genus Neoanaerotignum_A. The sequence goes on along the minus strand of JALIFM010000002.1, from coordinate 291,402 downwards.
TCCTCTTTTCATCGCCGCATTTATCCTCCAGTAATGATTTTATGTCATTTGCCCTTTATTATGATGAGATTACTGTTCCCATGCCTTCTATTGTACTTTCTCAGCATTAAAAATTCAACTCAGTTTTAACTTTAACTTGAATTTTTAATCAACAATAACAAAAAGCCCTTATATAAGGGCTTTTTTCAAAAATCAAATTAATCTTTTTCACATAATGAGCCAGCCTGTTCAGCCGGATAGACTCCGTCTTTTTTATCCTTATACACACGGTATGGTATAGTAATAAACAGAAGATAGAATATAACAGGAGTTCCAATATTAAACAGTATTGGATATACCTTATTGACCAGAACCAAAATACCTATTCTGCTCATAAGTACACATGCCACAACTAAAGCAAAAGCAATTACAAAACGTACAGCAGTTTCACTTCCATTTGCCATAGCTTTGCCAACAACAGGAGTCCAGCGCTCTACCATTCCATATACAAGTGAAACACCTGTGCTTAGCATAGCCGCAAGGGCAATTACAAAATACAGATATTGTACCCACGCTCCTGCCCCAACCAGTTTTTGCAGAGTATATATCATAGGGAGAGGTTCTCCGGCTATTTCCGGCATGCCGGCTGCAAACATCATGGTGCATATTATTGTAGCACCTGTACAAAATACAGCGTTTCCTGTGGCCGCTATTATTACATCTGCTCTGGAATGTATTGTTTCAAGGCATGCAGGTACAGCGGCATTCGCACCGGCAAGGAAATTAAATATGCTGCCGAGTATTACAAACCACGCGTAAACCTTAGTAAATCCAAAATCTTCAGGCTGAGAATGCTCCGCAAGGAATCCTTTCATTCCATCCCATGTTGGGCCAATCCCTATTACAGCTATGTATATTACTATGGCAAGTATTATAATTGTAAGCACACCGCTTACCTTTGTTACAAGCTTAGTGCCTTTCAATGTCAACGCAACAAGTGCCAGAGCAAATATTACAGTGCCTATGACCATAGGCACCCCGGCCATACTGTTAAGCAATGTCGCTGCTCCCGAAATCATGGCGGAGACAACCACAAAAACCTGAAAAAAGGCTATAATTTCCTTAAAAACTCCAAGGCAGTATTTTAACACAGGGTTTTTATAAATCATATCTGACTGCTCACGGTAATTTTTTGGCCTGTATACTCTGTTAAATTCAAAAACTATAAAGCTCCATACAAAAGACAAAATTCCCAATACAATTGGAGCCAGAAATACCCCTATCCACCCTTTAGTCAAATAAAACGATACCGTTTGTGTGCCCGAAGCATACCCGGGTCCAATGTAAGTAGAAAACATTAACGCAGCCAACCCCAAGCCGCCTGACAGCCTGATTTTTCTTTTTGCCTCTCCTGACATAAATATCCCCTCCAAATAATAAATAAAAAGATAATAATAAAGCTCTTGTTTTAAACCTGCCTTTTCCTGTTTGGAAAATATTTGTCCATTACAGCCGAATTCATGCCCAAAGGCGCTCTGTGCTCATCAGAAAGGAGGCATTTATAAGTATTGTCTCCCATACGTTTCTTCCACTCCACCTTTGCTTCGCTGATAATTTGCGGATTCATTATCAAATCTATAGCGGAAGAAACTATAATCTGGCTTGCCCTGCTCAACGTCTTTTTTCCTATAGAATTACCGGCGCATGCTGTTACCATCCAGTTATGCCACCCGCTTGTAGGACCCATAGCAAGCCAAAGTGTAGCATACGGTGCGTTCCATGAAAATTCTGACGTATCACAAATTATTGTCTCACTTGGCCCAAACTCGTCTATATCAGTCCTTAATCCGCTCTCTTTAAGACCGGAATACTTTTGCATATCCCTTACAAAATCGTGCTCAGCCGCGGTAAAGTCAGGGGCGCCATAGTGCTCCAGATTTTTATGTACTACTTCTGCCAATACTTTATTTGGTATTTTATTATGTGTGTATGTTATTATCTCACGTTCAACAGTTGTGCCTGTCGCTTTTGCGCAGCCCTCGGCGGCGTCCATTATTCTGTCAAAGGCGTCCTTTGATATATCCAGAGTGCTGAATCTGCCATAAAGCTGAACAACGGTTTTATCAGGCACAATATTTGCAAACTCCGCACCTACATCAGTAAATGTATAATTAATGGTATGCGCTGCATCCGGCCCTGCCGGCACTATGTGTTCCCTAAGCATCTCTATTGCATGGCCAAAAAGCATAGCCCCATCAAATGCGCTTCTTCCAAGCCATGGATACGCGCCATGTGAAAGCTTTCCCCTGAAAGTAAATTTAGTTACAAACACACTGTTGCATTTATCATAGTCTGCTTTGTTATAGTGCCATGGGTGCCAATCCAAAAAACAGTCTACGTTTTTATATGCTCCTGTTCTGCCAACAATAGCCTTGCCTACGCTGGCTTCCTCATAAGGAGAGCCAAAAAGTTTGATTGTGGCCTTAAGTCCAAATTCTTCAATTACCTGCCTTATGGCAACACCGCTTTTTACTGCGGAGGAACACAATATATTATGTCCGCAACCCTGACCTGGAGCTCCTTCAATAACAGGGCATGGATAAGGCTTGCTGCTTTGCTGAGAAAGCCCCGGAAGGCAGTCATATTCAACATTTATACCAATAACAGGCCCTTCAGTGCCATATGTGGCTATAAACGCTGTGGGCATTGAGCCTATTCCGCTTTCAATGTCAAAATCATATTTTCTGAGCAATTCAGTTACCTCAGAAAAAGCACCAAATTCTTCCAAACCCAATTCCGGGTTATCCCAGATAAAATCCGCCAGCTTATTAAACTCCTGTGAGTTGTCATCAAGCCATCTTTCAGCAAATTTCTTGATATCTTCAATATTCATTTACTTACCCCCATATCATTTATATTTAATTTGGCAAAGCCAATATACATACTAGCATGTTAGTTGGTTCATAAAAAATTCTATGCGAAATTATAAATGAAACGCCTTCACTTGCACTCTAACATGCTTACATGTTAGCATTTCTTTTGTGTGATGTCAACAATTAAATTACTTTATTTATTAATTTTATGTGCTAATGTAATAGTTAATGATAAAATCAAAAAATTTTCATCGATGATAATTATAAAAAATTGACACAAAATCAAAAATTTGTGATAATATTATAATTTAATAGCACTATGAAAGGATGATTTAAATGATAGGCTTTCCTCCCAAGGGCAATTCGGTAAAGGAAAAGGTCCTTAATAATATTATTGACAAAATACAATACCTTGAGCTGGCTCCAGGTGAAATTATAAATGAAAATTCTTTTGAAGGCGATATTGGAGCAAGCAGAACCCCAAGGAGAGAGGCCATGATGCTTCTTGAAATGGAAGGCCTTGTAAATATATACCCTCAAAAAGGCACATACGTGGCTTTGATTGACTTAAAGCTAATTAGAGAGATAATTTATCTAAGGCTTACATTGGAAACAAAAATATTTACTGAGCTTGCTGAAATGAAAACTCCTGTCATGCAGTATGTTGAAAAATTTTTACTTATACAGGAACTTTCGGCTAAAAACAATGATTTTGTTGAATTTGTAAAAAACGACTATTTATTTCATCGTGAGCTTTTCAAGCTTGCTGGTCATATTGAGGTCTGGAACATAATTGAAGGCAAGCTGATTCACTGTACACGCTTTAGAGTGCTTGGCTGGAAAACCGTCCGTGAGGAATTCAACCTTATGCTTTCAGAGCACAAAAAAATATCTGAAAGTATTGAGTCAGGAAATATTGAAAGTCTTAAATCAGTTTTAGAAAGCCACCATGACTATAACCTTAAAAGATACGCTGATATATTGATAAAAAATAATCCAGAATTTTTTACCAGACAAAGTTAATTGGTTTTGTATATAAAAGCATGTTATATAGGAATGGCCGTTACTGCTATAACGGCTATTCTGTAAATTTTTTTGATAAGCAAATTTTTATTATTGTATTCCTGTTTTCATATTGTTTTTTGTGAGCGGCCATACATTAAGAAGGCAATAGATTGGTTACAAGTGCAAAACAAAAAAGGCTAACAAAATACAATAGCCTTTTTTCATCTAATTAAATTATTCAGTTTTATTTCTAAGCCAGTCAATTTCAGCCGCCACTCATAGTAGCCTGCTCAGCCCAGTTCTCCTGTGCATTGGTAAACACATTTTTATAACTGTTTCTCTCTATTTCTTACCCGCAAACAGGTTTAATTCATGCCCAAGGTATAGGTTTTTCATCGCCAGCCAACAGAAAATCATTATATACCCCACGCAGCTTTGGTGTTATCAGCTTATCCACATGCATATGTCCAAAATACCATTTTTTCAGCCTTGGCGCGTTAATTACCGTTTTATACCAGCTATCAAGCAATGCCGGCAAATTATATCCCTCATCAATTTCTTTCATTCTTGATATATAACCTCTGGCAAATAAAGGTGTCTCATGTGTAATAATATAATCAATCTCTTTTGAGTACTTTATAAGCTGATTCTTTCCGTATTCAATTTCGTCAGGCGTAGGCTCTTCTTCCTTCCACCAGCTTATTCCTTCTTCGCGTCTGTCCTTATCAACAGAACGTGCCCCGCCAAAAGCAAAAAAGTTATTTCCATATATAGAATATACTTCCCCTCTCATCAGGTGATACACTCTCTCACCTACCTGATGTACTTTTCCGCTATTCCACTGACTAATTTTTAAATCATTCAATAATGTATGATTCTCATGGTTTCCATCAATAAAAGCAATTGTGCCTGGAAAAATCTGTTGCAAGCTGTCTATAGTATAGTTATAATTTTCTTCCCAGACATAACCCGCGTCTCCGGCAATAATTAAAATATCTGTATCCCTTAATTCAAATTTTTTCACTAATCCAAACAATGGTATAAATGTTCCGTGCTTGTCTCCTGTTATAAAAACTCTGCCTGCCATGCTATCCACCTAACAAGTTTATTTTTTGTAATAGTATATCCCATTTTTTTCTTCACGACGAATTTTGCCTGAAAAATATAAGTACTGTAAATGAGCAATAGCTTCACCAGTTGCAAACCATTTTTGCGGAGCTGGAAAATCATTCCAGTCCTTACAGTCAATTTCCCAAGTCATATCGCTTGCAACCATATATGCAGTTTTCCACTCATCAGCCAATATATCCAATACTTCAGCCAGCCTGTCTTCATGATGCTTTAGTAATTCTCTTATTCGCACATACATATCCTCAATCGGTGTTCCATGTGCCGACAATAATAATTCAACATTTAATTTTTCAACTTTAGAAAGGCTGTTAATATAGTCGTTTAAAGGATTTTCTGCACTTAATTCTATACAGATATTTGGTGTTATTGTACCAAGTATATGGTCTCCGCAAAACATTATTTTCTTATCTGCATCATATAGGCACATGTGTCCTGGCGTGTGCCCCGGTGTCGCAATAACTTCAAGATTATATCCGCCGTATTTCAGTATGTCGCCTTCTGCCACATATGTAAAATCAACCCTTTCTTTGTGGCAATATTTTCTGCCGGGGTGTATGTCCGTATTTCTGCCAAAGTCTGCTTTTGGGAATCCATACTTTATAAACAAATCATCCAGCATTCTCCAGTAAAGATTTCCAGCCTCAAAGTTTATCAGTTCACCATCTGTTTCACCCGAAAACACAGTGCTTGTATCAGCAGCGAATTTTGCCACAAGCCCACAATGGTCTGAGTGCAGATGTGTAATAAATAAATCAGCTGAATCTATTCCAAGCTCTGTAAAAGCACTTTTCAGCGCTTCCTCACACTCCGGTCTGTTAAAGCCTGTATCTATCAAAAGGTTTTTCTCACCCGTTATAATATAGGCATTTATTTCCCTAAGTGGATTGTTTGGCAATGGCACTGCTTTTTTATATATATTATCCGCTACTTTTGTTAACATGTTTCCTCCTTATAGAAAACAAATATTCAATAGAACTAAATTCAGGCATTAATTTATTAATATATTTCGGTCAATTGCAGTCAGCAGTCTTTACTGTCATATTGCCGATAAAGACACGGCCAAACAGTTTCCGTAATTATACTACATTTTTTATTTACTGTACATACTTTAATAAACCGGCAGGGTATTTTATTATCTGTTCAGTATTTTTTCATATAGCGTTCTTCAAAATCTTTTACAGTAATAGGCCTGTCATAAAAGAATCCCTGCACAATATAAATATTGCATGACGTTAGCGCGTCCAACTGCTCCTGAGTCTCTATTCCCTCAGCAATAATGCCAATGTCAAGTTTTTTGCATAACCCGCTTATTGAATCTATTATCATTTTTGTCCGGTTGTCTGAACCAAGCTTTACAATCATACTCCGGTCAATCTTTAATGTATCAAACTCACTGGCGGAAAGCAAAGCAAAATTGGTGAAAGCCTTGCCGAAATCATCTAAAACAATACGGAAATTATCCTCTTTTAAAGAATGTATTAATGAAATAAGCTCTTTTTCTGACAGCTCATTCATATGCTCGCTTATTTCCAGTTCCATATCAGCAGGTGAAACCCCGTATCTTGTGCATATTTCCAACAGGTCTTTATTTAATGACGCTTTTACCATACTCTGCTGAGAAAGGTTGATGGATATTGACAATGCGTTAGTGCCATTAACCTTCCATTTATGTATTAAACTGCATACCTGCTCAAAAACATAATAGTCAATAAAAGACGCCAGATTATGTTCCTCCAGCAAAGGCAGAAAATCTTTTGGAAGAAAGATTTGACCATTTTTATCACAATAACGTATTAACGCCTCAGCCCCTTCAAGCTGGTTTGTTTTGGAATAAATTTTGGGCTGAAGATAAATCTGGAAATTGCCTCTCTCCAGCTCCTCCTTCAAAACAGCATAATCGGCCAGATACAATAATTCATCACTGTTATGACGGTAACGCTTTGATTTTGGATTGTTATGATAATAAACCCGCTTATCCTCATACATATCCGTATCAGCTTCTTTAATCATAGACGATATATTGGCAGAATGCTGTGACCAACGGTAACCAAGAGCTATTTTGCACAAATCGTCTTCTAAAATTATGTGCTTTAATTCCCTTACATGGCTGACAAATAAGTCTTCATTCATATTAAGGCAAAGTACAACAAACTCGTCGCCTCCTATACGATAGATGTTTGCCTCTGGAAATACCTTTTTCATATACATGGCAGCCGCAGTAATAACCTCATCGCCACGCGCATGGCCATAAGTATCATTTATATCCTTTAAACCGTTTATATCCAAATATATTATGCCTATTTTCTGGTCGCTTGCTGAAATATTCTGGATATCTTCAATATACTTATTTCTGTTATAAAATGATGTCAGCTTATCATGATAGCTCAGCTGTGCCAGCTGCCTTTGCGAAATGTCATGCTGAATTGACAGCTCAATAAAATAGCTTAATGTTTGCAGAAGCGAAACAATATGCTGAATTCTATCTGTCGGAGGATTGCTGACTCCGATAAATCCTCTTATATCTCCATTATATTCAAGCGAAGAGGCAAGCACACAGCGTATATTATATTTCTTCAGTATACTGTATTCTTCCGGCTCCTTCTCTTTAAGGCTCTCAATATCCTCAATAATCATACATTTTTGTTTTTTAAATGATTCTGCCCAGCGTTTTACAGCTCCTTCAGATATATTCTGCAATCCATCATTAGGAATGCTTTTGAGGTCTTTATGCCATTCCTGTTGGACCACCATTTTTTTATCTTTTATCTGTACACAATATGTACTGTCAGCCAGAAGGAATTTACCTAATATGGTAAGGGCCTCCTGTATATTCTTATTTGCATCCTGCTTTTTGTAAAGAATATGGATACAGTCTATAATTATCTGTTCTGCGTCCAGCATATATTGAAGCTGTTTTTTCTTGTTTTCATTTTCTGTCAAATCAAAGGCAATCTCCATTCTTGCTTTGTGATTGTCCCAGATAACCTTGCGGTCTTTTAAAAGATAATGCCGCATTGTAATTGGGTTGGTAAATTCCCAGCTTATGTTTTCCCCTTCTTTTAGCATATTGTTATTGCAAAAAGGACAAGGGCTGTCTCGTCCCTGAAGTACCTTATAGCACTTCTGTCCATAGAAATTATCTACATTAAAAGAACGTTGTCCAGCCTCATTTAGAAACAAAAGCTCATATGTCTCTATATCAGTAATATATACCAGCTCTGACATTTCATTCATGGGAGCCTGAAGCTGTTTTGCCAATATAGAGAGATATTCACTTTTTTTGCGGTTTTCATCCTCAATTTTTTCAATTTCCTGCTGGCGTTTTGAAATACGTGATGTAAAAAAACCTACAAAAGCAGCAATCAATAGCCAAAGCCCTGTTAACAGCATTAATCCCCATTTTGCATGCTGTACCCTCCGCTCAGTATAATCTTCAGCATATTGCACTGCTGTATCCGTTTCCGCAAAATATTCTTCGCTCAGCTGGTACAGCAGTTCATGACTTCCGCCCAGACGGACATTTTCAATTTCATCTTTTATTTCAATCCACTTCTGTTGTACAATGTCCAGCTGATTCTGATATGCTTCATCTTTCAGATACACCAGATTATTATCGCCCTTGCCTGTACGGAGTTCCTCTATAATTCCATCCAGTCGTTTAATTGTCAAATCGTCCTTTTCACCATTCAGTTCTTTCTTTACAAGTTTTTGAGTTGCGCCGCGTACTATTCCAGTATAATTTACAACTCTGGCATTACCTTGTACATTTCCAATAGAACACAGGGCAAAAAAAACCGAGATAATTAAAGCTGTAGATAAGATAAAAGGAATTATTTTCTTTTGCATATAACAGGGCCCTCATTTCTGTAATTATGTAATAAATCAAGCGGTCTCTCCAGTCATCATACCATAGATTTGTATAATTTAACATGGTATTGAAGCTTAATCTCCGGACTTTAAAATAGATATCTATGACTTACACTGAAGGCTACTGAAGCTTACTTTCAACAGCGCATTCTGCTTTTAAATCTTCAATTTTATTATTAAAACACAATTTGCTAATTTGCTGTTAACACTGTCAGTCAGGCTTTACTTGTTTCAGGCAGATATGCACTCAAAAGCTTTACCAGTTTTTCTATTTCGATAGGCTTTGTAGTATGTGCATTCATACCTGCATTCAGCGAGCGTTCCACATCTTCCTCAAACGCATTGGCGCTCATGGCAATAATCGGTATGCTCTGCGCTCCCGGCTTTCCGCTCTTTCGTATTTCTCTGGCAGACGTAAGCCCATCCATAACAGGCATCTGTATGTCCATCAGAATCAAATCGTAATATCCTTCCGGCTTTCGCAGATAGCTTTCCAGAGCCTCTTTTCCGTTTTTTGTCCTTTCTACCAGAAAATCATAGCATTCCAGCAGTGTTTCGGCAATCTCAGCGTTAAGCTCATTATCCTCAGCAATAAGTATACGCTTTTCTTTAAACGAAGCAAAATCCTGACTCTCAACAGGTTTATCTTTTGCATCTGAGTCCTGGCGCTTTGCTAATTTCATCGGTATTGTAAAATAGAACTCCGAGCCTATACCCATCTGACTTTCAACCTGTATTGTTCCTCCAAGGAGCTCCACCAGATTCTTGCAAATTGCAAGGCCAAGTCCAGTGCCCGGCATTTTACTGGTATTTTCAGTATCCCCCTGTTCAAATGCGTCAAAAATCACTCTCTGGTTTTCCTCGCTTATACCGCAGCCAGAGTCCTTGACCCTGAATGTAAACTTGGCCTGCTCTTTTTTTACATTGGTTTCCTCAACAACCAATATAACCATACCCATAGACCTGGTAAATTTGATAGCGTTGCTCAACAGGTTGCCCAGTATTTCACGCAGGAATACCGGATCTGAAATTACATATTGGTGCTGTATACTTATTGCCCTTGTCAGCCCAACGCCACCTTTAGATGCAGAAAAACTGTATTCGGCAACGATTTCTTCCAGCAAAATACGTAAATCAAAAGCCACTTCCCGGCATTCCATCTTTCCGCTCTCAATCTTTGACATATCCAGTACATCGTTTACCAGCATTTGAAGATGCTGCATTGAGAGTTTCATTTTATCAAGACAGTCCGACACCTTATCCTTGTTTTGCATATTAAGCCTTGCAATATCAATCATACCCATAATTCCATTCATTGGTGTCCGTATCTCATGGCTCATTTTTGAAAGAAATCCGGTTTTAGCCACATTCGACTGAATCGCAACAGCCAGCTCCATCTGAGCCTCTTTAAGCCGTTCCTGTTCAGTAACATCTAAAAATGTGAATTGTATAATGCTGGTTTCCTTTTCGTCTATAATCCAGTTGGCTATTCCTTCGATTATAGTTAAACTGCCATCCCTTTTTGTCAAATTAAAGCGAACCTCCCTCTGCTCGCCCAATTTGCCCAGTGAGTGCATAAGCTCTCCGATTCTTGTCAGACAGTTCTGATGCTCATCCTCAGGTTCTTCATTAAACAGCCGCTTTTCAACCTCTGTCTCATTTACTTCATCAAGAATATTAAGAGCGATACGATTAATACTCAATATTTTGTTGTTCTTAATATCTGCCTGAACAATTCCGCATATCGCCGTATTATAAAGAACCTTGTATAGTCTGTCGTACCGGTCGCGCTCTGCTTCAACCTGCTGTAAGGCACGCTTTCTTTCAGTAGTATCCATAAATGTGCTTTGAATTAATTTTTTGCCGTCAGGCGTGCAGACTACCTTTGCAACTCCTGTCACCCAGCGTACTCCATCATTTTTTGTATATACCCTGTGCTCAAAGCTTACACATTCGCCCTCATTTTTCAGTGACAGCAGAGTCTTTCGGATATATTCGGCATCTTCTGAAACGGATACTTCCGGAAGAGTCTGTGCTGTCTGTCTGCGGAATTCATCCATTGTTTCATATCCCAGCATCTGAATTGCCTCACTGTTGGCATTATAGCAGCGCAGAGTATTATCCTCAATCTCATACTGTACAATGCCGCAGACTACGTTCTGATATAATTTATTGTAATAATCTCGTTCCCTTTTGAGCTGCTCCTCATAGTCTTTAATTAGAGAAATATCCGTAACTATACACTGCAGCTCTATGTGTCTTTCCTGACGGAATACAACAGCCTGCAATGAGCACCAACGCCCCTTGCCATCTTTTTGCCATAGTCGGCACTCTACTTTTAGAAGCCTGCCGTCTTCAGCGGCTTCACGGATTTCATCTTTCAGTTCAATCCAGTCAGATGCATGCAGGAGACAGTCAAAACGGTTATGTAAATCAAGACATACCTCCTCCGAAGTATATCCAATCAAATCAAAGAAACTGTCATTTGCGTATTCAATTACAAGTATATCGTCAAATTTCAGCCGGAGTACGCCTCCCGGTACACTGTCAGTTAGATGCTTTAAGTCAAACTTGGCCGCTTCCAACCGCTTTGTAATATCAAACATTGATACCAAAACACCCTTAGAGGCATGGGTATGGTCAAAATAAGGCCTGATACGCACAAGCCATATTACATTGTTCTTATCTGTAATTTCCTTCTCCACAATCTTTCCCTGTCTTGCTACATCTGTTACATCCTGTGTAAAATCGGGATAGGAATCAAGGAAGTTAATCTGTGTTACCGGGCGTTCTAAATCTGTAGCACGAAGGTTTGTATGCTGTAGCATAATAGGCGTAATTTTACGTATGTGCATCTTTTCATCTACATACAATGCGCCTACATCTGCATTGAGCAGAAGGTTATCAAAGTCAGCGTTGGCTGTAGTAAGTTCTACAATTTTGTTTTGATACTCGGCGTTAATTGTATAAAGTTCTTCGTTCACCGACTGCATTTCCTCATTGGTGCTTTGAAGCTCCTCATTGGAGGCCAGCAGTTCCTCATTTGTAGCCTGGAGCTCTTCATTGCGCGATTCCGATTCCTCCACAGCCAACTTCAAATTCCAGTTACTTTCACTCAGCGCATTTTCCAATTCCTGAATACGGCTGTCCTTGAGTTCTCTCAGGTCAAGAGGTATGTCAACAGGTTTTATTTCTGTCTTTTCTTCCGATTTAATCTGCACAAGAAAATATTCCCCTTCTGACAGGCTGAAAAAACGCACTTTGACACACAGTATTTCATCAGGGTAATCGGCTAAACCTGTAGCATGCCTTTCTATAATACCATTCGGCACCTTTTGCGATTCCAGAAGAAGCCTGTTAATAAAAGACGCCAGACTTGGAGAAAAAAACGAATTAAGTCCTCCGTCAAACTGACCGTCCTGCATTCTCATGTACTGTCCGCCGCCCTGAATTACATGGACAACCTTATGTTCGTAATTGAGCAGCACCGAAGGTCCGGCAATAGCAAACAGCAGTTTTTCAGAAATACCGGCTGAATGCAGACGTCTTTGCAGACTGTTTACTTTCTGAGTTCTCTCCGTTTGGTGCGAAAAGAAATTTCCCTCCATATTCAAAGCCGGATACATAGATGAGTCCTTTTTTGAATAATTTATATTTTTTGAATAAATCTTCCATTTCTTATCCAAAAGGTTATAAGCCTCATCCATATCGCCAACTGACTCGCTGCTCCCCAGAAAAAGATATCCGTCCTCAACTAAAAGCTGATAAAAAGTCAACAGCGCCTTTTGCTGCATCTCAGGTTTTACATAAATAAACATATTGCGGCATACAATCAAGTCAAGCTTTGAAAACGGTGCGTCCCTAAAGATATTATGCTTGGCAAATACAATCATTTTACGAATTTTTTCGCCCACCAGATAACCATTGTTTGTGTATTCAAAATACTTGTCTAACATTTTCTGGTCCAGATTTTCCAGCAGACTTTCAGAATAAATACCTCTCTGTGCAACAGAAATCGCGTCCTGGTCCACATCAGTGGCAAAAATTTTAACATCAGCCGCAATGTGCAGATATTCCATACATTCACATAACAGAAGTGCCAGCGAATAGGCTTCCTCACCTGTTGAGCAGGCAATGCTCCACAAACGTATTGACTTTTTTTTCATAAGCAGAGGAATTATAACATTCTCACCCAGACACCTGAATGCCTCCTCATCTCTGAAAAATGAAGTGACACCGATAAGCAAATCCCTGTAAAGCTGCGCACGCTCACCTTCTGTTGACAGAAGATAATCCAAATACTCTCCCATACCGTTAATCTTATTAAGCGCAATACGCCGTTCTATCCTGCGATAAATTGTATTTGTCTTATATATTGTAAAATCAATATCAGAATACAGACTGACTGCATTGAGAATACGTGAATAATCCTCAGCCATTTCCATTTGACTAATCTTTTCCTGATGCATTGATTGGATATGAGGATTTTTCAGGTACTCTCCCAGAGAAGGACCTATCTGTGCCACATTTAATGTTAAATCCACCATGCCGGTAGCAATAGCACTTTGAGGCATAGATGCGTACAGAGCCTCACCAGGCTTTTGCACAATAACAAGTCCTCCGTTTTCCTTTACAGAACCAATGCCAATTGCCCCATCAGAACCGCTTCCGGAGAGGATTATAGCTACAGTATACACATCGCTTACCGAGGCCAAAGACTGGAACAGCAGATTAATCGGCAGATAAAGCTGATTTCTGTCATGAGCCGATTCAAGATGAAACCTGCCCTCTTTTACCGTCAGTGTTTTTCCAGGATGGTTAAGATAAATGTTATTTGGTTTAGGTACCGCTCCCTCCTCGGCTAATTGAACCGACATGCTGGAAGATTTCTGTAATATTTTATCCATCAGGCTTACGGCATCAGGCGAAAGATGCTGTACAATAATAAACGAAGCTCCTGTATCCGGCGGCATATGCTTAAACAGTTCCTGAAGCGCCTCCACTCCGCCGGCAGAAGCCCCCACTCCTACAAAGCATCGGACATCCCCTTTATCCGTCAATACCTGCTGTTCGCATTCGACGTCCTTTTCTTCCATAAAAATCTCCTTTCACGTGAGCAAAAGCTTCCACTGTAATACATATATCCCGCTTCATTTTAATCGATTGCACTTGATGGTTTTGACTACATAATTAAAACCCTCAAGCCAGACATTTATTCCCACATCAGCTTGAAGGTTTACATGAGCTTTGAAATATTTTCAGAGCAGTAGACAAAGTTGGTGCTGGAGCGTTCTTTCCGACAACCCCTGTTTTATTTATGTTAGATATATTTCCTTTTACTGTACCTGTTGTGCAATTATCTACTGCACAATATTATCTTCTGCCACAGTCCACATATGTTTTCTTACAATAACAAATAGTTAAAACGACAGCCGCTTCACCGGTTTTGAATTTGCAGCCGCTGCCATTAATATCATTTGCCACAGGTTCATTCACTGCAAATATATTATTTTTTAAAAACATATTTTTCATCTGTTGTACATAAAAATAAATCGCTGCCATACATGCAGAGACAAAAATTAATACTATAAGCACAATAACCTCTTTATGAGGTATATATCGTCTTTTTCAGCTGTACCTTATGTTATCACTTTCATATTATGGTCCTCCCCATTAGCTGGTTTATTGCCAAGCACCAGATTTTGTTGAGAATTTTGCCAAAGAAAAAAGATGATTCTCATATATATACAATCATACAGCGGTTTGCACAATTTGTCAAAATTATTCAAATAAAAATTATGCAGAGTAGCAAATTAAAATGACAAATTATTTTGCACTTTTTTAATGTCAAAATCAACAGCCAAACAGGTTGTTAAAAGCCCCGCAAGAGCGTTAATTTATTTGACCTTATATAATAATCTGCATATTGATACGCCATTGCCATAAATTTTCTACCGCAGTCACATATTCAGGCCATTTATAATGCTTGAGCGTTAATCCCATTATCATCTGTAATATAAAAATATAAATTCGCTTCACACAAAATGCAAATAAAAAAGCTTTTAGATAACTCTAAAAGCTTTTACAATACTGTTTGATATAAGGTTTATTTTATTATGTAATTCATTCTATTATATTTATATTAATTTTATAACAGTTTGACCATAAAGTTTAATATAAATATGTTGGCATTTATCTCCATGTTTGATGCAGGTTAAGTTTTATATCAAATGATAAAAACCGAAGTTTATACAGGCTCCATATAATTAACTTGTCGCTTCGATTTCTTCATCATTTAAAATTTTTCCTATCTTATCTATATCCCAGTTTCCTGCTGTAAGAACAAAAGCTATGTTTTCTTCCTTTGAAACCTTCAGCTTACCACTTAGGACTGCCGCAATGCCTACACATGATGACGGCTCAGCGATAAGTTTGGCCTCTGAAGCCACAAGCTTGACAGCCTGTTTTATGGAGTCATCGTCAACGCTGACAATCTCATCTACATATTTTTCAATTATCGGATAAGTATTGTTTCCAGCCTGTCTTGTAGAAAGCCCGTCTGCTATTGTTGGAGTATTGCCGACACTTACACGCTTGTGCTGCTTTCTGCTCTCTATATATGGGTCGGCAGCTTCCGGTTCAACACCTATTACCTGGATTTTAGGGTTAATTTCCTTTATAGCAGTTGAGATACCCGAAATAAGTCCGCCGCCGCCAACAGGAACAACCACTTTATCCAGATACGGAAGGTCTTCCAGAAGTTCAAGGCCTATAGTTCCCTGTCCGGCCATAACATTAAAGTTCTCATAAGGGTGAACAATTGAGCAGCCATACTTATCAACTTCTTCCTGAACACGTATCCATCTTTTTTCATATGACCTTTCTTCAAGAATTATATTAGCCCCGTGGTTTTTTGTCCTTTCAATTTTAATTTTAGGAGTATCGTTCGGAAGTACTACTGTTACCGGAATGCCAAGCATTTTTCCTATATAAGCACATGCCTGTCCATGATTTCCGGAAGAGCTTGTAATAATTCCCTTTTTACGGCTTTCCTCATCTAACAGGAATACAGTATTAAGGGCGCCTCTCAATTTGAAAGCCCCTGTTTTTTGAAGCATCTCCGGCTTTAAGTATACTTTGCAGTTTAAAATATTATCCATACTTTCTGCACGTATAAGTTTAGTGCGGTTGATGTATGGAGATATCCTTTCCTGAGCCTGTTTAATATCATCAATAGTTAAAGAATCTTTCTGCATTGCCGTTCCCTCCTGTTTAATTACAGTATTAATCTTACAAAATAATTATAAACTATATACATTTTTATATCAAATACCGATTTCAACCAGATAATGATAGCTAATTGTTATAATTTGAAATCGAAATGTCATGCATAACACAATATTCTGATTATATTGACATTTATTGTAGGATACAGTAATGTTATTATATAATTTATACATGGAAAGCGCAGGTTTAAATGAATTATGGAACTAAAACAATTAGAATTTTTTGTTGCATGTGTTGAAACCGGAAGTTTTAACAAGGCCGCTGAAAAATTATATACTTCCCAGCCCAATGTAAGCAAAGTAATTAAATCTTTTGAAAAAGAACTTGGCAAACCTCTCTTTAAACGAAATGGAAGGAACACTGTAGTTACCGATTACGGCAAATCCGTGTATATTTATGCTCAGAACATATTTAAAAACATAAACCTTATATCTAATCAGGAGGATACAAAAAATAAAGTATTCAGATTATCCACTTATCAGAGCCATGTGCTTTCAAGAATTGTCGCTTCTTTGTATAACAGGCACAAAAATTTAAAAATCGATTATTTTCAGGGAACTATTGATGAGATTATAAATAATGTTTCTCACGGTATATCAGAATTGGGAATCTTATATATTTCAAAAAACCAGTTTGGCCCATTCAATAATATAATTTTGCAGAAAAAGCTCAATTTTGTAGAAATAGATAAAAGAACCATATGTATAATGGTTGGAAAAAATAACCCTTTATACAATCAGGATATGATATCATCTGATAAGCTCTCTGAAATCACCTTTATCCGCGGACTAAATGATTTCTTTTCAATTGAGCACCATTTTGAGGAGATAAATGTCGGTCCTTATATCAATCAGCACATGAATTCAGCAATATATACAAACAGTGAGTACTTAAACACATATGCGCTCCTGGAAACAGATTTGGCTACTCTGGGCATAGATATAAATCCTCCCGATAATATGCAGAAGGAAGCTAAAATTCTAAAAATTAAAGGTGACGATTCTAAGCTTATGTTAGGGTATATTAAGAAAAATAACAGTATACTTTCTGATGAGGCCAAGGAATTTTTAGAGAATTTCAAGATGGTTTTGCATTCATCAGGACATAACCATGATGTTTAAGTTTTTATTTAATATGTTGTTTGTAACCATCAAAACAGCATTTATTTATAACGATTAACGATTACAATTTATATAAAACCATTTATATAACTTACCTTATTCTAAAAATTCGGCTGATAAACTACAAAAATTTAAACAGCCGAATTTTTAAATATTTCAATTTAGCAGACATGCCTTATAACATAAAAAACTGCTTTTTAGAAAATTTTCAGTATTTCATACCACTCATAGTAAGGGATAGTGAGCTGTTTCTTTTACAACAATCATATTCACGCAGCTAAACAAGCAGACATGGTCCTGTATTCAAGTTATAATATAAACCGCAGCAATCAGATAATATCATTAATTTAAATTACCCAGCAGAGCTTCCAGAAAAACGACACACGGCCCTATAAGAAAAAACCCTGATAAAGAATCACTTTTGCTGAACTCGATATTATAATCCATGTTGAGATTTTTCAGCTTCTGAACACTTGTTTCAACTGATATCCTGTAAAAAAAATCAGACTCATTAATTAAAAGCCCATTGAAAATAACCACACTTGGATTCAACAGGTTTATATAGTTTGCCAATCCACAGCCAAGTGTTACTGCTGCGTCACGCAATATTTCCTGAGCAAGTATATCTCCAGCCTTAGCTGCGTCACAGATATCAGTATAATTAATTTCATCAATG
Organism: Lachnospiraceae bacterium NSJ-143; assembly: GCA_022867625.1. Lineage (GTDB taxonomy): Bacteria > Bacillota > Clostridia > Lachnospirales > Anaerotignaceae > Neoanaerotignum_A. The sequence continues at coordinate 273,463 of JALIFM010000002.1, read as the reverse complement.
CTTTTTTGGATAACTGTAAACCTGCCCAGTTTTAAGGCTGAACGAAATTTTTTGACAATAGCCGGTATAGAAGAATAGCATTCAACACATCCATAATTACCACAACTGCATGCTTCCCCATCTATATTTACCATCATATGTCCAAAGGCATCATCTTTGTCATTGGTACTCCTCAGCAGCCTGCCGTTTGAAACGAACCCCGAACGAATGCTCATAGCGCAGTTTAAATACATAAGCCTGTCAGTGCCTTTAAATTTTCCATACAAATATTCAGCTATAGCAACAGAGCTTATATTTACATCAATTGTACATGGTATCTGAAATTTTTCCTCAAACAGCTCCAATATATTAATATTAATCCACGATTCATTCATTCTGCTCGAAGCGGAATAAATAATCTTTCCTTCGCTTCTGTTGAGAGAACCTGTTGTCCCAATACCAAGCCCCAACAACTTATTGTAATCTATATTGTTTTCATCTAAAAGCTCTGCCGCCTGTATGTAAGCAAGCTCAATAAATTCCTGCGGCTTATATGTCATATTCATCTCAAATTTACGGCTTGCAATCAAGTTTGCCTTAAAATCCATAATTGTTATATTATAATTAAGACTTCCCATACCAATTCCAAGCACATACATCTTTTTATCAATTATATCAAACAATACAGGCGGCCGTCCTCCTGTAGAATCCCCAACACATTTTTTTTCAATAATAAGGCTGTCAATAAAAAACTGCATAAGGGAATTAAGCTTTGTAAGTTTAAGGCCCGTTATTTCCTGAATCTCACTTTTTGAAATCGGTCCTTTCTTTTGGATAATATTAAGTATATTTTTATAATCAGCCGGAAGTTGTCTGAGAATGTTGTAGTAAGGATTCATAAATTCACACCAATCATTTCATTAAAATATATAACCACACAAACAGGTACCAGTTAAAATCATGTTATGTTTATTTTATTATGGCTGCTCTCCAAATGCAAGAGAATAATTACCATATCATTTTAAGGCTCAACTTTTATTTAAATTAAATAAAAGTTTGAAATAAAAATAATATAATTTATGAAATTTTCGGATATTTCTGTTTAATTTATCAAATTTTCCAGTATATTCTTAAAACTATTGACTTATTTAGTCAAAAGTTTTATTCTAAACTTATAAAGTTATATTGTGAGCACTATCCTACACAGAGAGGAGATAAAACTTATGAAAAGAAAACTTTTGTCATTACTTCTAACTGGAATCATGACAGCCGCTTTGTTTTCAGGCTGTTCTTCAGCAGCAGGCTCATCATCTGCCGATTCCGGCAAAACCGCCTCTGCCGAGAGCACGGACAGCCAAACAGAAAACGATACCTCATGGCCGGAAAAGCCAATTCAGGTTATTGTAGGCTTCACAGCCGGAGGCGGAACAGACGTTACCTGCAGGGTAACAAGCAAATATGTTGAAAAGTACCTTGGTGAAACACTGGTAGTAAGCAATGTGGTAGGTGCCGGAAGCTCAGTTGCATCACGTCAGGTCAAGGACTCAGCACCAGACGGCTATACAGTACTCTATGCAAACGACAATATTATTACAAACCAGCTGGCCCAAACTGCTGATTATGGTCCGGAGGAATTTAAAACAGCCGGTATATCAATGCTCAGCACAAATGTAGCCCTGGCCGGAAGAAGTGAGCTTTTCACTAATTTTGATGAGTTTGTTGAATATGCAAAAGCTCATCCGGGCGAGCTTAAATTTGGGGTTGAAACCGGCTCCTTCCACGCACAGGTAGCCGCTTCGCTTATGCGTGACCTTGGCCTTGATATACAAATTGTAGATGTGGGGCCTATAGCAGATATAATAGCATCTATGGCTGGAGGACATATCGACCTTCTCGCAGGGCCAAGCGGAACCATAACAGATTATGTTGAGATGGGTGACTTCAGCATAATTGCGATGCTTGCTGACGAACGCGATATTGATTTTCCTGACATACCTACCCTATATGAGAAAGATGTTGACTACAGCCTTCCAAAATTCTACTCATATATGTTCCCAAAAGATACACCTGATGAAATAGTAAACAAATTTACCGAGGCAATGCTCAAGGCAACTTCCGACCCGGAATATATTGAAGAGACGAGGAATATGAAATACACACCTGTATCTCTTGACCGCGCTCAGGCGGACGAATTTATGGAAAACGCGACAAAGGATTTGGTAAGAAACCAGAAAACACTGGATGATTATTACGCAGGCAAAAACTGATATGTCACAAGCCGGAACGGATTTTTCTGTTCCGGCAGCATTTTACTTAGAATGAAGGTGAATATTGTGAAAGAAAAACCTCTCGAAAAATTTAACCGCTCAGTTAAAAAAGAGTGTGCTGCATCAGCAGTCCTTTTAATATTTTCCCTGTTTTACCTGTATTTTTCAACACAAATAAAAAAGACTCCTGTAGCGGTTGTCAGTTCCCGGTTTGTTCCGCAGCTTTTTGGATGCCTTTTGCTTTTATTAAGTATAATACTTTTTATTCAGAGTTTCAAAAAATGTGCTTCCGGTGATATTGACGAATCGTCAAATCCGGAGCAAAAGTCAAATTATCTCAAAGTTTTCCTGACACTTTTATTTATAACACTGTACGCCGCTGCAATTCCGATATTTGGATTTTTTGTGGCCACTGTTGCCTACTTAGCAGCGCAGATTTTTCTGCTTGCCAAAAAGGAGGAGCGCAGACCGGCTGTTATTATTGTTACCGCCGTTTTGAGCGCAGTTATTATCCGTTTCGTCTTTGTAAATATTTTTCTTGTTATGCTGCCATCAGGTATTCTATGGTAAAGAGAGGTGAAATTTATGGAATCTCTGTTTCAGGCATTTGCCAATGCGTTTACACTGGAAGTAATACTGATTTTGTTCGCAGGCGTTATACTCGGAATAATGTTTGGGGCAACCCCCGGCATATCAACTTCAATGGGAATGGCTCTTATGCTTCCTATAACGTATAAATTAACTATATTCCCAAGCATGGCCCTGCTTTTAGGCCTTTATATCGGCGGTGTATCAGGAGGCCTGATAACTGCGATACTGCTTAATATTCCGGGAACCCCCGGCTCAATAGCCACAACATTTGACGGGCACCCAATGGCAAGGCGTGGAGAAGCAGGAAAAGCATTGGGAATAGGCATATTATACTCGTTTTTTGGCGGGCTTATAAGCCTGTTGCTTTTATTTACTCTTGCGCCGGTTTTAGCGGGTATCGCTCTCAAATTTACGGCTGTTGAATACTTTTCAATTACACTGTTTTCATTTGTACTTATCGCGGGCTTGTCAGGCAAATCACTTGTAAAGGGATTAATAAGCGCTATTTTAGGTGTTATATTTACCACTGTGGGAGTAGCACCAATAGACGCCATGTTCAGGTATACATTCGGGTTTCACGCTCTTGATGGAGGTATTCAGCTGCTTCCTGTTTTAATAGGAGTCTATGCCATGACTGAGATTTTGAAGGTTGCTGAATTTGATACGCCTCTTATACAGGTCCTTAATTATAAAATGAAAGGATTCGGCGTCTCACTTAAAATGTTTAAAGAGCAGTTTGTAAACTTAGTTCGCTCCTCCATAATAGGTGCGGGTATTGGCCTTCTCCCCGGGCTTGGAGCCAATATATCAAATATTTTGGCATATTCGGCGGCAAAGAAATACTCAAAACACCCGGAGAAGTTCGGAACGGGTATTGTAGACGGACTTGTAGCAAGCGAGTCCAGCAACAATTCCGTCTCAGGCGGCGCTATGATTCCCCTGTTGACAATGGGAATACCCGGAGATGCCGGAACCGCCATATTGCTCGGAGGTCTTACAATTCATGGAATACAGGCAGGCCCATTACTCTTTATCAAACAGGAACCTCTGATTTATACCATATTCCTCTTTTTGATAATGGCAAACTTTATGATGCTTTTTGCCGAATATTTTGGCATGAAATGCTTTTTGAAAATGATAAAGATACCTAAATACTACCTTTTTCCTATTATAATAGTTATCTGCTGTGTCGGCGCATTCAGTACCAACAACAGAATATTTGACGTTTGGATGATTTTGTTTTTTGCCCTTGTGGCTTACTTTCTCTATAAATTCAAATTTCCAAGCGCCCCGTTTGTTTTAGGCTTTGTACTTGGGGGTATGTTTGAAACCAATCTCTGCCGCGGTATTACTAACCTGCAATCAAATCCGCTCAACTTAATTAACTACCCTATTGCGCTTGTTATGCTTGCACTCACTCTGATTGTGATTATTTATACAGTCTTCAGCAGACTGAAAAAATCTGAGAAGTATGACAAAGACACACAGTAGCATCAAAATTTAAATTACCGCAAAAAAGGAGTCTTACATATGGAACATAAAAAACCAATGAACCTGCTATTTTTATTCAGTGATGAGCACAGCCGTGAGAAGTTTGGCTATTACGGCAATCCCTATATACATACTCCAAATCTTGACAGGCTTGCCGAAAGCGGCACATGTTTTAAGAACGCCTACTGCAATTTTCCTATCTGTGTTCCTTCAAGAGCCAGTATGACCACAGGAGATTATGCTTTTAAACACTCCTTTTGGGATAATTCTTACGGGTATAATGGAGAACGCGATGGTTTTGGCCACAGACTCCTGCAAAACGGATACAGGATAACCAGTGTCGGCAAGCTTCATTTTAAAGGCAATTTTCCTCAAACCGGATTTCCCGACCAGCGTATTCCGCTGAACATAAAACATAATACAGGTGACGAGTCACAGCTTATACGTGACGGTTCAATTAACAGAGCATATATGCGTCAGCAGGTTATAAACTCCGGTGAAGGCGACAGCAAATATCTTGAATATGACCATGAAGTGGCAAAACAGGCAGCAGAAATTTTAAATTCAGAGCTTACCAATGAAACAAAACCGTGGTGTCTGTTTGTGGGCTTTGTCTGTCCACACTTCCCATGGAAAGTTCCCAAAGAAATTATGGATTTGTATAAGCCATACGACAAGCTTCCTTTTCCAAAGCAGTACCATAAATATGAACGTCCTGAACATCCGGCATTGGCGGAATTCAGAAAAGAATTCTGCTATGATGAGGAATTTACAGATGAGGAAGTCCACAGGGCAGTCGCCGCGTATTACTCAATGGTTACATACCTTGACAATCAAATTGGACTGGTAATCAAAGCACTTGAAGAATCCGGACTTTCAGACAGCACAAGGATTATATATTCTTCTGACCACGGCGAGCAGGCAGGTGACCATGGACTGTTTTTTAAGCACAGTATGTATGAAGGGTCAGCAGGAGTGCCTCTGATTCTTTCAGGCCCTGATATACCAAAGAAAAAAATCGTCAGAGAGTGCGTATCCCTTATAGATATCTATCCAACAATTATGGATTGCTTTGATATAGAGCTTAAAGAAACAGACAAAGACCTGCCGGGAACTTCCCTTTTGAGTGTAGCAAAAGGCGAATCCACACTTTCGGATAAGAGAGCAGTCTTTGCTGAATACCACGCCCTTGGTTTTAAAACAGGAGAATACATGCTTCGCAAAGGACGTTTTAAACTGATATATTTTGCAGGCGGCTACCCTCCTCAGCTTTTTAATCTGGAAGATGACCCGGATGAATTAAATGACCTTTCAAACGATGAGCGCTTTAAGCCTGTGCTGAATGATTTAACGGCAGAGCTTTATAAAGTAGCTGACCCGGAAGCCCTAAGCTCCAAAGCAAAAAAAGAACAGCTTGAAAAGCTCAGACGTATAGGCGGAAGAGAGCAGGCTCTCAAGAGTATAATACCATTTTCTCCCGTTCCTGACAAATTTTAAGTCCATGCAAAAAGGCGGCGTACTATGAAAAATTTATATCTTCTCATAAAACCTGCTTCAGGGAACTGTAATTTAGAATGCAAATACTGTTTTTACCGTGATGAAATAAATAATCGCAACACTCCGTCGCATAATTATATGTCGGTTGATTTAGCAGAAAAAATTATTAAAAAAGCTCTGTATCTATCAGACATAAGCTGCTGTTTTTCATTTCAGGGTGGAGAGCCATTTTTGGCGGGGCTTACGTTTTTTAAGGCTTTTGTAGAAACAGTAAAAAAATATAATACCAAAAATATAAAGGTTTTCTACAGCATACAGACAAACGGAACCCTGTTGGATGAAAACTGGGCGCAATTCCTTTCATCAAATCACTTTTTAACCGGCATTTCGCTTGACGGCTATGAACAGATACACAATCTTTACCGCCGTACATGCTTTGGCGGCACTACCTTTTCACAGATAATAAATGCAGTCAGCCTGCTTGAAAAATTTAACGCAGATTATAACATACTTACAGTTGTAACTTCAAAGTCGGCTAAGAAGGCTGATAAAATTTATCAGTTTTACAAACAAATGAATTTTAACCACCAGCAGTATATACCATGCCTTGACCCAATCAGCAGAACACGCGGAAAAGAGCCCTACTCACTTACTCCTGAAAGCTACAGTTATTTTTTGAAATGCCTGTTTGACAAATGGTATACAGATATTCTCAATAAAAAGCCGATACATATACGGTATTTTGAAAATCTTATAACAGCGCTCAGGGGCGGTATTCCTGAAAGCTGTGGAATGAACGGAGTTTGTTCACATCAGTATGTAATTGAATCTGACGGAAGCGTATATCCATGCGACTTCTATGTGTTTGATAATATGAAACTCGGCTCGTTTGCAGAAGATGACATTGAAGAAATTGAAAAGAAAAGGAGAGATTTAAATTTTATTGATGAATCATTAAAAATACCAGACGATTGCAATATATGCAAATACTACCCTCTCTGCCGTAATGGCTGTAAACGTGAACGTGTAGATAATGGTTCAAGTATTGCAAAAAACTATTACTGCAACACATATCGCGATTTTTTCGACTATTCAATTGAACGGCTCTGCCTTTTGGCAAATACAGTATAAAACTAAAAGAGGATTGTCACAGCAAACCACTTTTGGGGTATATGTTCAATCCGCTTCAACAAATAACTATAGTGCTTTTTCATATTTACCCCTTTAAGGGATTCCGGCTTTATGCTGAAATCCCTTTATTTAATCTATCTGTCATAATGGCTGTCATTCCAATAAATACCCTCTCCTCCAGCATGAAAATACACAGCTAATTTAAACAGACTTTGTATCAGGCGCCGTACCTTTACAGTCATAATAACAGTAAAGCGTCAAAAATTTATTTTATACGTGTACTCCTCCCCATTGTTAACACAACCAAAAAAGCTCACAGTCAGGCTACCACTGATTTAATAATACAGACCTCTTATTTCTAGTTTACTGAATCACTAATTAATAATATGCCTGTCTTATATTTGCTTTATTGTAAATATAATTAACCCTCTGGCTTTTGCCAGAGGGTTACCAAAGCTAAAGTACAATCTAAAAGCTTCTCATGGTTGGCTGATAAGGAGCCTCCAGTGGGATAGGTACAATAGCTTTTAGGGGAAATAGCTTAAATAATTTAATTTTCTGCACTTTTATGTATACATAGCTGTCCAAAAAGCTTACAGCCAGCCTTTGTTTTTCAGCCGCTTTTATGAAAGCTATATTTTTATTCGCCTATTTCCGCGTATCTGATTTCAACTATATCAGAAACTTTATATTTCTTTGCGTTAGGCATGCCCGGTATTATTTCGTCTGCCTTATCAATTATTTCCTCACGAGTAAGTACAGGAGCAGGCGCCTCAAGCTTCTCCCTTGTAATTCCCACACTCTCAAGCTCTATCCACGCGCGAGCTGTAATATTGTCAAAGTCTATTGGCTTGCCGTATGCTTTAGCAAGACTTAACAGAGCCGGGGAACTTCCTATATCACGTCCAGGAACAAGTCCAATATCAAGTGCTCTAAGTGAATATTCAGCAAGCACAGCTTTAGTTGATGCAATGGCAGGATAGTCACTCTTAACTGTCTTAGCATACACACCAGAATTGTGCGCTGTCATACCGGCACGGTACGAACCAAGATTGTCTCCGCCAAATATCCTGCCATGGCGTTCGCTTACAATCATACCAATGCCTACTGATACCTCTGGCCCTGCAACGCCAATTGTTACCTCACCGTCGTTCATTATTTGAACCTGTCCGAAAAACGGTGCAAGTATCTCTGTCATCTCTATCATATTCATAACTTCTGAACCACAGTTGTTATTGGCGATTCTTCCTGTCATTGTCATATTTTCATTGTGAGATGTTCTTTCTCCCCTGTCCTGTGTATTAGGGCCTCTGAAGAGCTGTTTACCTTTGTTTGACTCCAGTGTATACTGTTTCATATGAGGCTCTTCTTTAAGCAGCTGCTCTGTTACAGGTATTGGGCTTATTGGCAGAAAGCCAAAGTCATTATTAATCATTCCATGGTCAACAGACGCAACACCAACTACAGCGCCAGGCGCGATAATTCCATCGCTTGTTACTGTAATGGCGTCCATATCCATAACATTTACCGCAGCACAGTCTTTTTTCAAGTCATTTCCTACAGCCTGACATGCTTCACGGTATGTTATTCCGACTGCCTCTATATCCTTCTTATCTATAAACGCCCAGTTTAACGGAACCACACCATCAGCGGCACCCTGAGGGATTAAACGGTATTTAAGCTTCATTATTATACTCCCCTTTCTTACTGACGGTTGCCTGTACGGCGGTCGTCTACTTCTTCAGCGTCAATTATCTCATATTCGCATGTTGGAGAAGAAAGGTACATATTTTCAAGAACCGCTTTACTGCATGTTCCGTCTTCTCTGTAGGATTTTATAACAACTGTAAAGCTTGATTCCGGATTTTGAGGAACAAGTATAACCTCTACTTCTTTTGTGTCATCATTGCCTGCCACCTCAGCAATCTCATCCTCAACACGGCCCACCCTTAATGAAGCCAGTTTTGCTGTCTTAAAGCTTTCAAGTCCACGCACTGAAAATTTCGTATCCGGGTTGTGTTTTTTTGCCGCGGCTTCAATTTTTGAATAAAAATCCGGCAGTCTTGTATGCATTAGTTTCATAATTTTTCTCCCCTTTGTTTTTATATGTAATTTTATTTACAAGCTTATTAATATAATTTGAATTTTATTCTTAAATAATCCAAACTTAAAGACTTATTTATCAAATCCAAATTAAAAAAACACTGTCTAACAGCTGTTCCAAACACAAAACATTTAACGGCTGGCTAAAATAAAACAATAAGCTGCACTTGTATGTTATTTTATTTAAAGAATTCAAACTCTATTCCAATCCCTTTTGAAACAGCTCTGTTATAAATCATATCGGCTGTTAAATTATCCTGTACAGCCATTCCTGTGGAATCAAAAATTGTAATCTCATCATCGTTTGTTCTTCCACGCTTCTTACCAAGAACTATTTCGCCGATTTCTGCATAAATATCTTCCTTTGAAATAACTCCTTTTTCTATTCCGTTACATGTTTCTCCTTTTGAAATGCACTGCTCTATAGAATCATTAACAATCTTAGCATTTTTAAATATTTCAGGCTCATACTCCTGTTTTCCTTTGCAGTCAGCTCCTATAGCGACAATATGAGTCCCTTTTTTAATCCATGAGGCTTCTATAAGCGGTCCCTTTCCCCTAGTTGTTGAAACAACTATGTCTGATACTTCAACCGCTTCTTTCATAGATTTCTCAATTATAACCGGAATGCCAAACTCACCTTCAATATCTTTCTTAAAGCTTTCCACAGCCGGCGTGTAGCTGTCAAAAGCATGAATTTCCTTAATATCCATAACCAAACTAATAGCCTTTATCTGATTTCTTGCCTGAGTTCCGGTACCGATTGAAGAAATAATTTCAGAATTCTTTCTCGCAAGATACTTTACAGATACAGCTCCTGCGGCACCTGTCCTGAGGCCTGTTATAAGGCTTCCGTCCATAATACACTGCAAAGCGCAGTTTCTCGCATCATAAAGGAGCACTGTCCCCATATTTGCCGGAATACCAAAATCAGATACATTATTTTTAAATCCGCCTGAAGAAGACTTCATTGAAATTTTCTCATTTCTTGAACAGTATCCGGCTTTAAAATCAATTCCGCCTCTTGGTTCGTCAAATTCAAAACCCATATAATCCGGCTGTATCACTTCTCCAAGACAGAAAGCCTTGTAACATTCCTCAACAGCCGATATTATATCTTCAAGATTGATTACAGAAGCAACATCTTCTTTGCTAAGCATAAGTGTTTTCATATTTATCTCCTTTGGCAAATACCTTTAAATTTTAACTGTCAAATATGTGCTCAGTAAAATTTAACAATAAAAGTATAAGGATATACTCTTCAGCAAATTGTTTATACAGCAGATAGTCAAAAGAATCTTTTGTTCTGCTTTTGCTCTTTGTTTAATTATTGTTTTAATTATATAAAGTCATTATAAACTATGTGCATAATTATATCAAATACCGATTTGGCACGATAAGCTATAGCAAATTGTTATAATTCAAAAATAAAATATCAGACACACAGTATAAGGCTGATTTTATTAACATTTATCGCCCGTGTTCAGTAAAATCAGTATGAATTTTATAATATAAATAAAAGCATACATACATATCAAATTGTTTTTTTAATATCAAAAACGGCATTTTCACATACAAAAATGCCGTTTTAAAACACATAAAATTTATATTATAATTTTGTCCTTCATATCCGTATTCACAGTTAGACTTTTCTATCCAAACTTAATCACAATTCATTAATTGTTTCTGTCACTGATAAATTTCTCATTTTTTTAGCTGGAGTAAAAGCTGCTATAACTGCCGCTAAAATGACAAATGAAAGTATAATTGACAAATTTACAACTGGAAATTTCCAAGCAGCATAGCTGAAATGACCAGTAATAAGCATATCAAATAACAGCTTGCTGCACGGCAGCCCAACTGCGCAGCCGGCAACACACCCGCAGAAAGCGTAAGTAAATGCTTCGGCAAAAATCATACGGGTAATTTGCCGCCCGTCCATACCAACCGCTCTCATAGCACCGTACTGCCTGATTCTTGCAGATACACTCATTGAAATGCTGTTGACAATATTTAATACTGTAACTAAGGTGATAATCCCCAAAAACCCATATACACAAATCACAAAAGCAAGATATGTGCCAGAAGTACGTTCACCACGTTTGTCATTAAATGTGTACTTTCTGTCAGTCATATTCTGTATTGCTTTTACATCATCATCAGTTGTGTTGCCAGATGTTTGAATCATCACAAGCGAGTAATCCGTTACTCCCGTTATACTGGTGAATGTATCTTTAGACGTAATCAGTGTTATTTTTCCATTTGTAAGACCGTCAATGCTGAAAGGGTCGTATTTTAGCAGGCCTGCAATTTCAAGTTCTCTGCCTTTTAATAATATTTTGTCACCGATTTTCAAAGGGCTGCTCCTATCCCATGTAGCCAGAACATAATCGCTGTTTCCATAAACTTTTGATATGCTGCTGCCCCGTATTAACGCATTGTCTTTTTTCAGACAGTCTAAATCGAAATCGTCAAAAGAAACCATATCGACAGTACTGGAAAGCATTGTATCTCCATTTAATCCCGCAGAAATTCCAAGGCTGCTCCTGCGGCCATAAACACGTTTTACCCCTTTCATATTGTTTATTATGTCAATCAATCCACTGTCTATTGAATTGGAGCCGTCACTGCTTGATATATCAATGTCAGAAGTACTGGCCGATTGCGGCATAAGGAAGTTTACAAAATCAACCAGAACCGAAAAACTAAGAAAGAGAATAATACTAAGAGCAAAAGAGCCAGTCATCATAACCAGATTTTTCTTTGCAGATACAGCATGATGAATGCCCAGCGACGTTTCAATTCTGAAAAAGCGTGAGTTAACTGCATGTCGGACAGTCTGATGGCTTTCTGAATTTCCAGAAACCGCCGTTACAGGCGACACCTTTGCCGCTCTTTTCGCCGGTGAACCTGAAGCTATCAGCACCGTAACAACTCCCACAAGAACCCCACTTACAATGCCAACAGCACTGAAGCCAAATATGGGAATATTAGAAAATTCCTCGCCTACAACAAAACGCAGTGCAGCACACAGCCCCCATGATGTCACAATTCCAAGCACAAGACCGATTGGCACTGCGGTTTTACACCAATTAAGAGCTTCCAACCGTATAAAACGCATAATCTGCTGTTTACTCATTCCAATACAGCGCATCATGCCAAAGAACTTTGTTCTTTGCGCTACGCTGCTGTTCATACTGCTTGAAATCATCAGCACCCCGGCAATCAATACCAGAATAAACAAGACCGCTGAAGTCACTAAAAGTGTTTGCCCCATTGCACTGTCAAATATATTATCAAATGACATACTGCCGTGTTTTTCCAACAGCCTTCCCTGCTCCATTCTTGTGCCTATCTCAGCCATGCTGAACACAGCTGTTACCATGAACACAGAAAAAATGATACATAAAAGCGTCATTCGGTTTTGACGTTTATGTACTCTGGCAGAAATTGGTATCAGGCCAAGATAACTTTTCATTCGCGGCACCTCCCATAGTCGGTCAGTACCCCGTCGGATACTTGCAGTATTCGGTCCGCTGTCTGCGCAATACTCCTGCTGTGAGTAATCATTATTATTGTCTGTTCGTACTTTCTTGATGCCTCCTTGAGCAAGGCAATAGCCTCACTGGTGTTTTGCGTATCAAGGTTGCCTGTAGGTTCGTCAGCAAGTATGAGCGCTGGCCGTGTAATCAAAGCCCTACCGATTGCAACACGCTGCTGCTGGCCGCCCGACAGCTGACTTGGCAAATGATGACGGCGTTCTTTCAAATTCAATACTGTGAGCAGTTCTTCCAGATATTTTTTATCAGGCTTCTGATAATCAAGCAACACCGGAAAAATAATATTCTGCTCTACCGTCAATTCTGGGATTAAATTAAAGCTCTGAAAAATAAAGCCTATATTTCTGCGGCGAAAAACAGTCAGGCTGCTGTCTCCCATAGCAAAAATATCCCTGCCATCAATAAATATCTCGCCTGCCGTCGGCGTATCAAGTGCTCCTATAAGGTTAAGCAGAGTACTTTTTCCAGAGCCGGATTCTCCCACAATGGCAACAAATTCACCTTTCGGTACAGTAAATGTCACTCGTTTCAATGCATGTACAGCAGCTTCGCCTCTGCCATAAGTTTTTGAAATATCTCTTACTTCCAATAAATTCATCTGGTCAAACTCCTCCTTTCTGCCTGTTAATGAAATAGTACCATATCACCACTACAGCAGTATTACAAACAGCCTACAATTCTGTAGGAATCAAAAAATTAACGGTAAATGTTGTACCAGTCCCCAGCTCACTTTCCACTTCAACGGTACCGCTGTGTGCTTCGATAATCGCCTTTGCAAGCGGAAGCCCAAGCCCAACGCCCTGTGTATCTTTAGAAAAACGGCTTCGATAAAATCGTTTGAATATATGATATAAATCCTCAGAATGAATGCCGCTGCCATTGTCTTTCACAACAATCTGTACAACAGACGCAAAACTCCTCCATTGTACTGATATCGTGTCTCCTTCATTTGTGTGGTCTAACGCATTTTTCACAATATTGCCGATTGACTCTGTTAACCAGCCAGAGTCACACAGCAGTGTAACTGTGTCATCACCTGAAAACGAGAGGACCTTTCTTTCACGCTCGGCCTGAAAAGCAAAACGCTGTTCAACACTCATCATCATATCAGATACATTCTCAACTTCTTTTTCAAATACAATCGTACCCGAATCAAGTTTTGTTATTTTCAAAAGGTTCTGCACAAGCGTTTCTATTCGGTCGAGCTCCTGTTCCGAAAGAGATGCAAATTCCTTTACTGTATGTGCCACCTCTGATTCTTCCTGTATAATCCCATTATAGATATTAAGGGCGGCCAGAGGTGTCTTAAGCTGATGGGATATATCGGATATTGTATCTTTCATGAATCTTTTAGCTCTTTCCTCGTTTTCTGCATGGGCATTCAGTATAGAAACCAGCGAATTAACTTCATGAAATAACCTGTACATTTCACCCTCGTTATCACACTCAATCCCAGCAGACTGATTTCCAGCAACATATTCTTTAATCTGTTCAACTGCACTTTCCATTATTTTATATTGATTACTAAAATACATATACATAGCCACAATAATAGAAATTCCCATTAAGACAGAATATGCAAATATATACAGTGCACCATTTTCCACTTTAAGACCTGTCACTACAGCAGAAAACAAGATTAATCCCACAGCAAATAGAAACACCAAATAAAAAAGATGCCTAATTTTTCGTTCTGCCAGTATTTTCATCTTTCACCTCAATCTATGGCATTCCATTTATATCCCCCACGACGAACCGTAATGATTTTCTGTGGATTGTCCGGATTATCCTCAATTTTTTTGCGTAGCCTGCGGATATAGACTGTCAGCGTGTTGTTGTCTATATAGCTTCCATCACAGTCCCAAAGACGCCCCAAAATCTGCTCAGGAGAAAGTACGATGTTGGGATTTTCCATAAACAGGCATAGGAGCTTGTATTCGCTGGCTGTTAAGTCAATAATAATTCCGTCTTTATATACTTCCCTCTTTAGCAGCTGCACTCTTATGCCATTGGAGTTCAATTGGGTATCATCATTACTAAAATTATCACTTCTGCGAAGCAGAGCGTTTATCCGCGATAAAAATACCGCCAGTTTAAAAGGCTTAGTAATATAGTCATCTCCACCTATATCAAGCCCCATTATAATGTCTGTCTCTTCGTCTGACGCTGTCAGAAAAATAATCGGCACTTTTGATGTCAGGCGAATTTTTCTGCATATATCGTAACCGGAACCGTCAGGCAGAGATATATCCAGAATAACCAAGTCATACTTGCCATTTTGCCAAAGCGCTTCTGCCTCCAGCATTGTGCGGGCAACATCAATCGTATACCCCTGCCTTTTTATGGCAAATGTCAAACCGCTTATTAAACTCAAATCATCCTCAACAAAGAAAACATGTTTCACTCTTTTTCACCGCCTTATTATTCCTGCTTTTACAGCTTCTGTTGTCATGCTTTTGTGCGTATTTATGAATCAGCCTATAGTCAGCTTAATTATTACAGAGAATCAGCTATAACCAGTAACAATTACTATGCCACATTTACGTCTGTTTATTTCAGCATTATACAGTCTCTACATTACCTTCCAGTCATTTTATTATAATTCTTTAGATTGAAGAGTACAATAAAAGGGGTATTAATTATAAAGTTTAATAAAAGAGCATAGCTATAATAATCTCGATTTTTATTTTGCTCTATTTATAAATCTTTCGCATCTGTTTTTGCCAGTCAGTTTAATCCGTTTTCTTTGGCCATTTTTAAATCAATTTAATAAAAGAAATAACTTTAAAAGCCAGCTTGAATAGTCTATATTTAAGTACAAACTGACTATGGTTTTAATTTTTAATATTTAACTATAAAAAAACACAGCAAATTTTATGCTGTGTGTTTTTTGTATACAGTACTTTTATGCTTGTTAAATAAACTTCCTTTATAAGCTGCTTTAATTACACTTTTAAGTATTTACTTTTTATTTTCAATGCTCTTAATATCTTCTTTTAATATTTAAATGCTGATTAAATAAAATACTCAACAAAATATAAAGAATAAGCAATCATACGCTTATTCTTTATATTTTAGAATTATTTATAATAAGGTTTGGCAATTCATAGAGTCAGTCAGCTGAATTTAAAATTATAACAACGAAAGATAATGCAAAAAGTTACCAAAAGCTATGGCTACACCGGTTCCTATAAGGTCACCAAAAAAACCAAGCAGAATGCCAAAAGATATCCAATTCGGGTTATGTGTAGCAGCTATAGCGGGAGCCGAACCAGTTCCGCCTATATTCGCCATAAGGCCAACTTCTGCTGTAAAAAGGTCAAATTTAAAAATCTTGCAGAGCAATATCCAAACTATGTACATAACAATAAGCATTATTATAATAAGTCCCATATAAGCCGGGGCATCTACACACTGGCCCAAGTCAGAATATGACATAGATATGCACAAGCTCAGATAAAGAAATACATTTGCTACTTCCTGAGCACCTTTTAACCTGTGTGCTGGAGTTAAACCAAGGAGTATGCCCAGCACTGATGACAGAATAACTCTCCAGCCCCCAGCTGTGAGGAATGACACAGGAGGAATTAACGGAATAAGCCAATTTATAAACAGCGTACCAATCATACCCACGGCAAAAAGTTTACAGTAATCAAGCATAACAGGCGGTGTATTATCAATATCCTTCTTTGCAAAATCTATTTTTCTGGCAATCTCATCAATACCGTCAGTTGAAGCTTTCATTTTCTCGTTCCACTTTTTTGTACGTGGTATAAGCCACATTGAGATAGAAAGAGTAATCGTAAATCCAAAAGTCCCCATAACTACCGCATATACATAATTAATTCCTTCAACACCAAATGCTGAAGCAACAGCAGCCATATTAATTGTTTCACCAATGTACGCACCTGTTGAGGCTGCTATTGAGGACCATGCATTTTCCGGCAAGAAATTTTTCATTACCAGAAATGCTATTGTAAACCCGCTTAAAATAGCTACAGTAGCCGATAAAAATGATAATATCATTTTAGGTCCAAGTTTTATAATATCCCTTATATCACACGTAAGCATAAACATTATAAGCATCATAGGCAAAAATGTAGAATAAAACAAATTCTGTCCAGTTATAACGCCTTCGGCTTTAATATCAAAAATATTAAAAGTAGCAGATAATGCTACAATAAGCATGAGCCAGACCATTCCCGGAAGGATTTTAAAAATCAATTTATCTGAGAATTTTTTGCTGAGCGAAAAAATAACCGACATGAGCGTAATGAGAAACGCGTAGAATCCCAATGTTGATGTTATCATATGTACCAATTCCCCCTTATACGTCTAATAAAAATATCAGCATTATAAATATAAGACGTCCATGAATATCCAAACCATTATTTTATAAAACAGCTTTCCCTCTTTTATAAACCTGGATAATCTTGTTATAAGAGTCTACAGTTTTTCCTGGGTCTGATTGCATTACCAAAAAATCTGCTGTTTTTCCGCTTACAAGCGAACCTAGTTTGTCCTCAAGACCAATATATTTGGCAGCATTTCCTGTACAGATTTTAATTATGTCTCCTAAATCCACCCCGCATTGATACATATCATCAATAGCATCTTTCATACCATCTGAAAATCTCATATGCCTCCAGCCAGCATCGCTTCCAGAAGCCATAGGGATTCCAACAGAATATTCATATTTAAATGTTTCAAGCATCTTATCATTGTAAGATTTCAAGCTGTCATAGGCCGACTTTATTTCTTCCGAATACTCAGTATCAAGCAGCTTTTGATAGTGTTTAAGTGTGCTCTCCATTACCGGCAAAGTAGAACATGTCATAATTTCGTTTTCAATCATGTATTCTGCAAGTTTCTCGTCCTGAAAAACTGTAGTTCCAGCAATATCCATCCACCAGCCATGTTCAATTCGCTCTGCTCCTGCCTCAATTGCCATCTTTACAGCTTCTATTGATGTAGCATGTATAGAAACTTTCATATTAAGTCTGTGAGCTTCTTCAACAGCTGTATTCAGCTCATTCTGCGTAAATGTAATACCCGGTTTAACTCCCTTTGACGCTCCTGAAGAAGCGATTATCTTTACAAAATCACTTCCTGCCATTCTCTGCTTCCTTATAAGCTTTATTATTTCTCCGCTGCCGTCAGCAGAACCACCCATACAGCTTAAATGCCCACAAGATGATGTCATTGGCATTCCGCATACAACAATATCCGGACCATTTATATAGCCCGAATTTATAAAATTCTTAATATCATACGAAACGCCAAAAGCGCATCCGCAATCTCTTAAAGCTGTGACACCATGTTTTAATGCCTGTTCCATGTTTTGCCCAGCAACTAATGTTATTTCACCCTTACTCTTAGTCGTAATCATATCCTCTGTTGTTGTTCCGTCTCCAGGGAGCATTAAATGAGTATGACAATCAATCAGCCCAGGCATTAAGTAGCAGGACGAATAATCAATTTCTTCAGAAATATCATAACAATTGATTTTTTCATAGAACGAGCTGTCAATTACCTCTTTTATAACATCATTCTCAATTACAATAATCGGGTTATTTATAAATCCCCCTAAGCCATCATAAAGTCCTTTAGCCTTAACAATCCTGATTGCCATAATTATCTCCCCTTTATCTTTAGTAGAATATTAAATTTCATCTTTTTTCGTATTATCATCTTTATCTTCAAAATCAACTCTTTGAAAAAAAAGCATTTCTTCAGCTGCTTTAATAATACGTTTTTTATTTTTAATATTTAATTTTGCTATTAAATCTTTAAAACTATCTTCATCATATTTTTGTCCCACATTTTATTATCCCTCCTATGATTGTTACAAGCATTATATTATCATTTTTAGCTTGTGTCAAGCAAATATATCTATATTTCTCATTTTTGACAAATTATTTTTGTTATGTTACTATAACAGCACGTATTTAATAACAAACAAATTAATAAAAATATACTAAATTGTTGATTTTTATTGTCTAAATTAGTAAATTAATTCTTTGACAACATTATTAAAATAATATTAAGGATGTGAGCTCTTTGGAACCGTACGAGCGTATTCGTTATCTTCGCAAAAATATTCTGAATTTAAGTCAGGAGGAATTTTCTAATAAGATTAATATATCTCGACCTAATCTCGGCAATATTGAAAATGGAAAAATAAAATTGACAGAGCGTGTTCTTACTGATGTCTGCCGTGAATTTAACATAAATCAGGAATGGATAATTAATGGTATAAATCCCATATTTCAAAAAAACGGCAATCCACTTGATAACAGGATTATAAATCTTTACTATAGCTTGACAGACAGAAACAAAGAGCGCTTATATGGATATATACAGCGCCTCCTGGAAGAACAGGATGAAAAGTAATCAGGCTTAAAATAGACAATAAAAATAAGTAAAAAATTCAAAAAAACTAAAAACCTTGTTCCTAAACAGGAAACAAGGTTTTTATCTGAAACACATTATACAATTCTTTACAGTTTATAAACGCCCCTCAAAGCTACATGATATTGTGTTTTAATTTAATTGTTTTTCTATATTTTGTGTCATTTCTCTTTTTTGCAGCAATACTACCGTCTCCACATGTATTGAAGATATGAAACTGATGCACTCAGGGTATACCTTTCCCCTTGTGTACTCATATCCTGATTAATAATACATTTTTTAAGGCTCGGATTCATCCCGGTATCACTGTGCTAGTGAAACAAATTTTGTTTGGAATTTGATAAAAATATTCGCTTTGAATATTCAGAAGAAATGGATCTATTTCGTTATATATCGCAAACAAAAAAGCCCTTAGATGACACTAAGAACTTTTTCTACTTTGACTTTTTATCTTTGCGTTTTCAAAGCCTTGATAAAATAATCTTATCCTTTCATTTTAATTCATTATCTAATATTTTTACGAATAAATTTTTACTTATATAAGTCATTTCTTAATTCACTTACTAGTTTATCAAACGAATTTAGGTTTTGACTCTCAATAAATTCATTTGTTCTTAATATGACCTTTTCGTTTTTAGTTATTAACCTAAGTTTTGGAATAGCCATCTTCAAATCATTTATTGAATTTTTCACATTATCTTCATCTGATAACTCCTGAATATTATATCTTGCGACACCCAAAGAAAATTTTGCTTCTTGAGGATACAATACAATTTGAGCAAATACAATAAGGGATTCATACACTCTCTTTTTTTCATCAAATATATATTGCTTTTTATTTTGCAATGGATTAAATACTAATGTTGACAACACCAACGTAAACAATGATGAACCTAAAATACTTATTATAATAGATATAATATTTTCAATACTCATGTTTTCACCTATGTCTTAAATTAAATCTTACCTAAATACTCTAAGGCTTTTTTGGTATATTCAATCCTTTCTGGTTTATAATATTCACATCCAGATTATCCTTCTTAAACTTATTATAATTTTCACATATATTAATCCCACACAAGAGTTTTGCCTCTGCAATATACCTTGTATGCACATTCACCCCATACTTATTCTTCACATACTTCTAATAGGCGGCCTTTTCCCAAAGAGTAATTGCTGTCTGCATCCGCCTCTATAGTAACCTCCAATTCAGTGTATCTTTGAGGGATAATAATACTACCGTCTCTACATGTCTCGAAGATATGAAACTGATGCACTCAAAGCATACCCATCCCTTGGTTGCCCCATATCCTATGTCAATGATATATTTTTAAAGTAAAGCTCTAGGATAACTTCAAACGCTTTTTTCATAACATTTTTTGCTGTTTTCATTTCAATTTAAACTTTAGCAGCCAATCCTAAAACAAGATGCGAAAATCAACTTTATCCTTCTTATTCTACTGATAAACCTGAGCTGACAGGAAGCATAATATAAACATTTGTTCCTTTGCCGAGCCTGCTTTCAATCCACATTTTGCCGCCATGCGCTTCCACCGTTTTTCTGCACAGGAATAGTCCTAAGCCGGTACCTTTTGCCATAGATTTTCCACTTTGGCTTTTCAGGTATTGTTCAAACAGGTGAGGCAGAATTTCAGGCGAAATACCTTCCCCTGTATCGCTGACTTTCACCTGAATATACTGGTCCACGAAATCTGCCGTAATCGTAACAATGCCATTTTTCGTATGGCGGCATGCGTTTTGCATGAGATTAATCAATACCATTTCCATACGTTCTTTATCACATTCCACAAGAGGCAAATTATATGAAATATCACACTGTATCCTGTTATTGTTCTTATCAATCACTGCAAAATATGTATCCGCAATATTATTAATCATATGAGCCGGAATTACCATTTCTTTATCCAACTGAAAACACCCGGTATCACATAGTTAAAGATATTGGTATCATTCAATCAATTTTGCCGATAAAGCGGTAGAAGATTTCTACCTCCTGTTCCCGGCTTCCGTCCTCACCTTTGACCGCTTCATGGACAACGATTTTTTCAATCAGCATATTCAAAAGTTCGGCGGTCAGTTCTGTTGGATTGACGCACTCTTTCATCAAGGCAATCCATTTTTCTGCGTCTACGGCGTTCTGGCTTTCAGTGGCGATAGCGGATTGAAGCTGTTCAATCTTTTCGTCCAGTTCAGCCTGTTCGCTTTGGTACTTCCCGGACAGCATAGAGAAGTTGTATTCCGTGATACGCCCCGCCGCCCAGTCCTCATACATCCGGGCAAACAAAGTATCGACTTCGGCTTTTCGCTTCTCTGCCTTTTTCAGTTCTGCGGCCTGCTTCTTTCTTGCGGCAGCCTGTCCCTTATCAGTGGCATTTAACAGCTGCTTCAAGAGCCGTTCTTCATCATGCTGTACCAGCCCCGACCAGTATTGCAGACGGGAGAGGACATAGGCATAAAGCACATCATAACGGATATAGTGCATGGAGCATTGGCGTGTGCCCTGCCCGTACTTGCTACAATGATAATGGCCGTAAGGCTTGCTGTTCTGCCTGTTCTCCCCATAGGACAGCGACCAGCCGCAATCCGCACATTTTACCAATCCGGAAAAAATCTGCGTTGTACCATCCTTGCACTTCCTGCGGCGGTTTGCTATCTGCTCCTGTACCTGCCGGAAAACCTGCTCGCTGATAATCGGCTCCTGCGTGTTCTCCACCCGCACCCATTCACTTTGGGGCTTGCGTACCCTCCGCTTGTTCTTAAAGGAAATGTTCGTTTCCCGGTAATGAATGGTATGGCCGATATAGGTTTCGTCTTTCATAATGCTCTTGACCTGGGCTATCGTCCATGCGTAGCTTTTTTCCTCCGGCGCACCCGCATAGATGTTTGCAAAAGTCCCGTCACGCTGGAAGTTGATAAATCCCGGTGTGGGAACCTTTTCCGCAATCAGTATTCTTGTGATACTGGCCGCCCCTCTGCCATGAATAGCAAGGTCAAAAATCTTCTCCACTATCCAGCGGGTTTCCTCGTCGATTATCAGCTTGTTTTTGATTTCCGGGTGTTTCCTGTACCCGATGGGAGCATAGGCGCCGATACGCTGTCCTGTGGCAAACTTTGCTTTGAAAGCGGCCTTTACCTTGCGGCTTGTATCTTTCGCAAACCATTCATTGAACAGGTTTTTGAACGGGACAAAATCGGAAAGCCCTTTCTCTGTGTCCTCATTCTCCGCAACGGCGATGTAGCGAACCCGTTTCTCCGGGAACAGAAATTCCAGATAGTAGTCCATCATCACATGTTCCCGCCCGAAACGGGACAGGTCTTTCGTGACAATGCAGTTTACTTTTCCGGCTTCCATATCGTCCATCATGCGCTGAAAATCCGGCCGTTCAAAGTTCGTCCCCGACCAGCCATCGTCCACATACTCACCGACTACATGAAGCCCCTGTTCCTTTGCGTACTGTTGCAGGATTGTCCGCTGTGTTTCAATGCTTACGCTGTCACCATAGTTTTCATCGTCCCGGCTCAATCTCATATAAAGCGCCGTGTTGTAAATCGTAGTATTGTAAGGTTGTTTCACCGTTAAAAATCCTCCTTCTAAAGAAACAACCCACGCTTACAATACTTTTGCTCTATGGCAATTATATCATAAGCGTGGGCGTGTTATCAATGATGGGCTATCAGGTTGAAGCGGCTTTTTCTGCGGTATGCCGCACCACATCTACAATCAGATCACCGAGGGGCTTCCCGCCTGCGGCGAAGTGTTCGGAGATTTTTATACGGTTGTTCCCACATACAAAATACTGCGTGCCGTTCTCTGCTTGTATGACCTGCCCTGTCCGGGGTGTGAAAATATCGCTTTCGCTTTTTGCCATCCAGTGTCCTCCATATTCAGTTTTCAAGGTACAATGCCGCACAAAGGCGGCGAAAATTTCTGCTTATATCTATCACCTTTCCTTTACCGTGTGCCGCTGCTGCCGTTTCAGTTCCGCCAGTATATCCGGCGGGATACGGTCAACCAGCCGCTGTAAATTGTCCAGTTCGCTTTTCAGCTTTGCCCGTTCCATCGTATCTTTCATCTTTCCTTTTTCGCTGGCCTTTGCCCTTGCTTCCAGCTTCTCATTCTCCGCCAACAGGTCATTGATTGTGACCTTGTACTTTTTCAGTTGCCCGGAGAAGTTCTCCATCTGCGGGAACCACTTTTTCAGCATGGAGAGGGCTTCCTCTTTTTTCTTTCCGGCGTTCAGCGGGTTAATGCCGTCAAGGGCGGCTTCAATGGCTCTTGCCTGCCGGGAGAGGGAAACCGCCTGTTTGAAAATCCGGGTGGGGATATGCTTCCGGCCTGTCTTGCTGGCACTTTCCCCACGCTCCAAGTCGGGATATTTCTCCACCATATAGGCGTGAAAATCGTCCTGCCACTTCGTCAGGTTTGCCCGGTTGCCGATAATCTCCTTAGCGCACAGGCGGTTGTCCTTTGTCAGCGGAACAAAGGTCAAATGCAGGTGGGGCGTTTTCTCGTCCATGTGTACCACCGCCGACACGATATTTTCCCGTCCTACCCGGCCAATGAGGAAATCTGCCGCCCTTTGGAAGAACGCCTGTATCTCTTTTGGGGATTTCCCCTTGAAGAACTCCGGGCTGGCGGTTATCAGCGTATCGACAAACCGTGTGCTGTCTTTCCTCGTCCGGCATCCAGCCTGCTCGATACGGCTCTGAATGAAGTGGTAATAGCGTCCCTCCGGCTTGACGATATGGAAGTTGTATTTACTCCGGCTTGTGTCAATGTCGGGGTTGCTGGCGTATTGTTCTTTCTGTCTTTCGTGATGGGCTTCCAGCGGCCTTGCCGGGTTGCCCTTGTGCTTCTCAAACCGCAAAATTGCGTGTTGTGCCATTCTGCTCCTTTCCCCATTCCTTTCCTATCCGGGGTTTTCCACAGGGAAAATCCCGCCGGAATTATCTCTGATACGATAGGAATGGAATGGATATAAATAAATCATTTTAATCTTTGTATTTCTATATACCGTCCGGTTTTCGTACTTCAAGAGGGGCGGTTTCCGTACTTCATGGGTACGGTTTTCAGTCCTCCGGCGTACCAGAACGGGATTTCTTGAAGTCAGTGTTTGGAACCGCTTCATAGGATTTTGGGAAAATGCGGTTGGGTTTTCCACAGCCCTGCTTCTGGATTTCCACCAGTCCGGCGTATTGCAGTTCCCGCAGGGTGTTCACCGCTTTCTGCCGCCCACAGTGGAGCAGGTCAACCACCTCGCAGATGGGGTAATACAGGAAAATCCGTCCGCAGTCATCCGCCCACCCATTCTTGCGGGACAACTCTGTCCGGCGCAGGATAAAGGCGTACAGAACCTTTGCCTCGTTGGACAGGGGCTTGAATGTGGGGGCTTCAAAGAGGAAATTCGGGAGCCGGGTGAAGCTGAACGCCTTTTCCGGCTGATGGATATAGATGGTATTTGTCATAGTGCGTTTTGTGGACGGTTAGAAGCCCGTTTTCCGGGGCGGGCGATACTTTATACCACCTGCCCCGGTTTGGGGCTTGCAAAGCCTGATAAATCAAGGCTTTTTTCGCTCCTAACTGTCCACAGCAGACCTCCTTTTCCGTTCACTTTCTGTTTTCTGCCGCCTGTGAACTCTGGCGGCACAGCCGGGGCAGTATTTTGCCCGGTTGGATTTGGGGACGAACACACCGCCGCAGACCACACAGCGTTTCAAGTCCTTATCCCGGAAAATCTCCGCTTCCAGCGTCCCGTCCAGCGGCAAGACCGCCCAGCGGAACCACTTACAGCAGACCGAGAAAGAAACCGTCTGCGGGCAGGTGCAGGTGTCCCCATCGTCAAGGACAATGCAGTTGCCGTCCTCACAGCAACAGCACTCCCGGCGTATCAGGCTGGCCGCCTGTTTCCTCTGTGCCGGTGTCATGCGGTAAAGGGAACCGTCCGGCCTGCGTTCCAGCGGCGGCAAGTCTTTATAGGGGTTATTTCTCATGCGTTCCCTCCATTTTGCTTTCCGTTGCCGTTTTCCCCGAAAGGATTTCCAGCTTTGGCACGCTCCCCGCAGCTTCGGGACATTTTGTCCCGAAGTCCGGTTCCTTGCGGTGCTTCCCCAGCCGGGGTATTCCTTTTCGGACGGTCATTCTGTTTTCAAGGTGCTGTCCATCGATGAACTATCCTAAGTCTACACCTAAATAACCGCCCGTCCCGTATATCCAAGAGGTAGGAAATCCGCCCGGAAAACTCCCTATTTCCACGCTCTCGGAATTGTGGTATAATGGAAGAAAATATGAGGGAGGAGAATTTTTGAACATAATTAGACTGTCAAAGGAGCACATTGAGGAATGTGCAGATTTATTTATTGATGTGTTCACAAAAGCCCCCTGGAATGATACATACAATTCCAAAGGGCAGGTGATAAGTTATTTTCAAAACTACATAAACAATAACTACTTTGTAGGGTATGGCTTAAAAGACCAAAACTGTATGATTGCTATCAGCGTGGGAATGAAGAAACCATGGATTAACGGAATGGAATATTATATCGACCAGTTTTGTGTAAAGACTGACTTGCAAGGGAAAGGGATTGGAAGTTATTTTTTGAAATTGATTGAAAATGAGATACAGACAGAAAAAATTATGGAAGAAGTTTTAATTGATGATAATATGGTTTTTGATATTGATAATTTAAAAGGATTTCTTAATGATACCAGTTCATTTGGGTTTATAGCTAAAGAAAATAATAAAATTATAGGATTTGCATATTGCTATACACTTTTAAGACCTGATGGAAAAACAATGTTTTATTTACACTCAATAGGAATGTTACCTAACTATCAAGACAAAGGTTATGGTTCAAAATTATTATCTTTTATTAAGGAATATTCTAAAGAGATTGGTTGTTCTGAAATGTTTTTAATAACTGATAAAGGTAATCCTAGAGCTTGCCATGTATATGAAAAATTAGGTGGTAAAAATGATTATAAAGATGAAATAGTATATGTATATGATTATGAAAAAGGTGATAAATAAATGAATATAGTTGAAAATGAAATATGTATAAGAACTTTAATAGATGATGATTTTCCTTTGATGTTAAAATGGTTAACTGATGAAAGAGTATTAGAATTTTATGGTGGTAGAGATAAAAAATATACATTAGAATCATTAAAAAAACATTATACAGAGCCTTGGGAAGATGAAGTTTTTAGAGTAATTATTGAATATAACAATGTTCCTATTGGATATGGACAAATATATAAAATGTATGATGAGTTATATACTGATTATCATTATCCAAAAACTGATGAGATAGTCTATGGTATGGATCAATTTATAGGAGAGCCAAATTATTGGAGTAAAGGAATTGGTACAAGATATATTAAATTGATTTTTGAATTTTTGAAAAAAGAAAGAAATGCTAATGCAGTTATTTTAGACCCTCATAAAAATAATCCAAGAGCAATAAGGGCATACCAAAAATCTGGTTTTAGAATTATTGAAGATTTGCCAGAACATGAATTACACGAGGGCAAAAAAGAAGATTGTTATTTAATGGAATATAGATATGATGATAATGCCACAAATGTTAAGGCAATGAAATATTTAATTGAGCATTACTTTGATAATTTCAAAGTAGATAGTATTGAAATAATCGGTAGTGGTTATGATAGTGTGGCATATTTAGTTAATAATGAATACATTTTTAAAACAAAATTTAGTACTAATAAGAAAAAAGGTTATGCAAAAGAAAAAGCAATATATAATTTTTTAAATACAAATTTAGAAACTAATGTAAAAATTCCTAATATTGAATATTCGTATATTAGTGATGAATTATCTATACTAGGTTATAAAGAAATTAAAGGAACTTTTTTAACACCAGAAATTTATTCTACTATGTCAGAAGAAGAACAAAATTTGTTAAAACGAGATATTGCCAGTTTTTTAAGACAAATGCACGGTTTAGATTATACAGATATTAGTGAATGTACTATTGATAATAAACAAAATGTATTAGAAGAGTATATATTGTTGCGTGAAACTATTTATAATGATTTAACTGATATAGAAAAAGATTATATAGAAAGTTTTATGGAAAGACTAAATGCAACAACAGTTTTTGAGGGTAAAAAGTGTTTATGCCATAATGATTTTAGTTGTAATCATCTATTGTTAGATGGCAATAATAGATTAACTGGAATAATTGATTTTGGAGATTCTGGAATTATAGATGAATATTGTGATTTTATATACTTACTTGAAGATAGTGAAGAAGAAATAGGAACAAATTTTGGAGAAGATATATTAAGAATGTATGGAAATATAGATATTGAGAAAGCAAAAGAATATCAAGATATAGTTGAAGAATATTATCCTATTGAAACTATTGTTTATGGAATTAAAAATATTAAACAGGAATTTATCGAAAATGGTAGAAAAGAAATTTATAAAAGGACTTATAAAGATTGATTATATAATATATGAAAAGCTATTATAAAAGACATTAGTATTAAATAGTTTAAAAAAATGAAAAATAATAAAGGAAAAAATGAACGCAATCATTTTGAATACTGAACGAGGTTTTCCGGCCGAAAAATTTTATAAGAAAAACGGCTTCCAATCAGTTGATGAACTTATTACTCTCACAAAATAAATATCGGCCGCTTAAGCGGATGAGGAGGAGAGCATGGAACTATCCATACAAGAACGATTGAAAGACCTGCGTGTAGAGCGTGGGCTGACGCTGGAACAGCTTGCGGAGCAGACCCACCTCTCCAAGTCTGCTTTAGGCAGTTATGAGGGGGACAATCTCAAGGACATCAGCCATTATGCCCTTATTGAGTTGGCAAAGTTTTACGAAGTGACCGTTGATTATCTGCTGGG
The DNA here is from genome assembly GCA_022867625.1 of Lachnospiraceae bacterium NSJ-143. Lineage (GTDB taxonomy): Bacteria > Bacillota > Clostridia > Lachnospirales > Anaerotignaceae > Neoanaerotignum_A. The sequence goes on along the minus strand of JALIFM010000002.1, from coordinate 245,530 downwards.
CCGTTCTCAAACAAGAAATCACCCAAACGCCGATCTTGCAGACCTGCATTTGAGTGATGACATGATTGAACTATTAAAAAGCGGGCTGGTGGACAATTCTCTTTTGTGTGAACTGGCGACCCACCCGGATTTTCCCCGGCTCATGGCCGACCTTGAAATCTATGTAAACGGCGTGGCAGGAAAACAGGTGCAGAGCGCAAACGCCATTGTGGACGCTGTGAGTGCAACAATTATGAAACAACACAATCCCGGCTTGACTGACCCGCAGCTGCGACAGCTTATCGCCGCCCATATTGACGACGACAGCTTTTGCCGCTATGTGATACAGCAGGACATAAACAAGATAGCCCTCGACCTGCGGGAAGCCCATAAGGACGATTTTTTCAGTGTCCCAGAGGACAACCCACTGGAAGATTTCTTGCAGACCGCAGAGGAAACCACCAGAGAGGACAGCGACCCGGAGCAGGCGGCTATGATGTTTATCTGCAAGCGGCTCAAACTGAATTACAAGAAGCTGTTCGAGGAAGAAAAGAAATGGCTAAAAAGAATTGCACAAAAGTCTGACTTGCTGAAAAATCCAAAGCCCCAGCGGGGAAGAAAGTAGGAGAACGGAAAATCGAGATTTGGAGTGGTGAACTATGAAACTATTTGATTGGGGTGGGAGAGAATAAAGACATACTTCTTTGATGAACCAGACTATAAAATTTAAGGAGAGCAAGGAAGTATGAACACAATAAAATTAAGACCAATCATTACCGTTGAAGAAAAAAACACATTTGTAAGTGAAATACAAGAGGCTTTTCAAATTTCTTATGTGTCAGAGTTTGGAGAATTTGAAAAGCAAGTTCTTCCCACGGAAGATATAGAAGAATCTTTTAACGCAAAAGGCGCTGAAGCATATATCGCAGAAATTGGCGGAGAAAGAATCGGCGGAGCAGTCATTGTAATAGATGATAAGACCGGCTACAACTCACTTCATCTTTTATATGTGAAATCAAGCGCACAAAATGCTGGAAATGGATTTAAGATATGGAAAGCGATTGAAGAACTACATCCTGAAACAAGAATTTGGGAGACGCATACCCCATATTACGATAAGCGGAACATTCATTTTTATGTAAATCGTTGTGGTTTCAAGATTGTAGAATTTTTTAATCCTAAGCACAAAGACCCACACCAAATAAGTGAAAGCGCAGGCAACATACCAAAAGAGAACAATTATTTCTTTAGATTTGAAAAAGAAATGAAATCCAGATAGTAATTTATCGGAGGATAGCAAAGCCAGCCGAGCCAGTCAACGGTCAAGATGAACGGCGCATACGCGCCGCCGTTGACAGCCCCGCCCGCCTTTGCTGATGAGCAATCAAGGCGGGAAAGCCCTAAAATGGCTTCACACCTATTTCAATAATTGGAGGAGATAAAAATGAGATCAGAAAAGGAAGTTTATGATATTGTTTTGAATTTTGCAAAAACAGACAAACGCATTCGCATGGTTACTTTGGAAGGATCTAGAACAAATACAAATATTCCGCCTGATGATTTTCAGGATTTTGATATTACTTTTTTTGTTACGGATATGGACAGCTTCACAAGTGATGATAAATGGCTAGATATATTTGGTGAAAGGTTGATTCTGCAAAAGCCGGAAGATATGGAATTATTTCCAGCTGTAGAAAAGGGATTTTCATATTTAATGCTGTTTACTGATGATGTTAAGATAGATTTAACTTTGCTGCCGCTGGAACTGATAGACGAGTATTTTACATGGGATAAACTGGTAAAGTTACTGTTGGATAAAGACAACCGTATCGTAAAGCCGCCAATACCAACGGATATAGACTACCACTTGCAGAAGCCTACTCAAAGAATGTTTGACGATTGCTGTAATGAATTTTGGAATACTACAACATATGTAGTAAAGGGCTTATGCCGCAAAGAAATTCTTTTTGCTATTGACCATATGAATGATATAGTACGAAAAGAATTGCTTCGCATGATTTCCTGGCTGATTGGTATCAAACAGGGATTTCATTTCAGTTTGGGAAAAAACTATAAATTTATGAAGCAATATGTCCCAGAGGAATTGTGGGAACGACTTATGTCCACTTATAATATGGATTCCTATCCCCATATGTGGGAATCCTTTGAACAATGTATGGCATTGTTCCGGGAGGTTTCGTCAGAAGTGGCATGCCAGTTGGATTACCAGTATCCACTATATGATGAAAAAATCAGTAATTATGTGATTCGGCAAAAGAAAAAATATGGCATTGAAGATGATAACAAATAAAATTTTTTCAATCGAAAAAATTTATTTTGATTATTCAATTTTGAAAAACTGAATACCTCAAAATCAGAAAGAGCGCGGACAAGCACTTTGAGGGATTGGCCGCCTTGTCCACCCATTCAGTGGGACGGCGGGTGGCGGTCAAGGCCGGGTGTAAACCCGTTCATTTCAGCCTTGACGGTTACCCGCTGTCCTGTTACTTTTCCGGGAGTGTAGCCACAACTTCGGGACACTTTGTCCACAAGTCGGAGCGTAGGACGAGGGACGGGGGCTTTCATATACGCCCTGTCTGCTGATGAAAACAGACCTGCGCTTGCGGCTCCACGCCACACAAGCACAGTCCTGTTTTCCTGCCGCCCCTCCCCGGCGGCAACGGCATTTTCACGGCAACGCCGACAGAGCGTATAACACACTACACTTTGCTTCGCAAAGTCGTGTGCCAAATGGGGGCGTTGCCCCCTTTGGAAACCCCCACAAGAAAAGGCGGTACGCTACCCCTCTACGGGGCGCATACCGCCTTTTCTTGTTATCCAGCCCTCCGGCTGTATCGGTTGAGCAAAAGTCAGCGTGGGAATGGTGTGGTATCTTTATCTAAGTGAATCCCCGCTTTCAATACGGGAAATATCCAGAAGCTGGCGAATCATACGTTCCATACGCTGTGATTCCAACACAATCTGGTGCTGATTATCCAAACACTCATTATCGTCTGCTTTTCCCAAATCTATCAGCCTGGCTGTCAGCTGAGCATAGCCTGAAATAACAGCAAGCGGCATTTGAAGTTCGTGAGAAATACCGCTTAAAAAATCTGATTTCAGTTTGTTTGTCTCTAGTAAACCATTCTTCTCCACTTGCAAAACCAGTTTTTCTTTGTACAAATCCAGAGTATCCCACCATAAAATACCTGCCGCAATACATATAACGGCAAATCCGGCAGTCTCAACAGGCCAGCCAAACCTTATTGGTTCAAAAAGCGGATGAACACGGTCCATAATCAGGGAAGCTGCAAATATGCAGGCGCAAACCAGCAACGGCTTTGAACTTTCCTTTTTATGTTTTGCAGCAATAAAGCTTGTGGCTGTCAGCCAAGCTGCCGACGACAGCTTATAAAACGCAATATAATAGCCATACCAGTATTTTATTGACGCTTCTTTTATTTCAATAAATGGTTCAATACAAACGCTCAGCAAAACTGTACACCCAAGTGCTGCCAGCCATGTGTAGGATTTTTTGGGAAGCTTTAGAATATCCGCCTGCAGCAAAACAAACGCAAGAAATATTCCATAACTGCAAAACCTCTCAGCCAAAGAAAATATTGTGCCGTTTAACCGGAATACCTGTACAAATGGATAAGAGACAGTCACCGCATAACATAAACTTATACAAAATAAAACATGATAGGGCCTGCGGTAATGGCACCCAAAACCAATACATAAAAATAAAACACCTATAAGAATAGCTGCTGTTGCTTCCACAGTATGAATCAGCAGGCGTTCATTTACCAGCGCTGCCACCTCTTTTGCGCTTCCAAAAGCCGGAGGATATGTGAGTCCGCTGTATAATCCGCTTTTTGCTGACACAGACACAATAATTTCAATTTTATCCACAGCTTTAAAAGTAATCATACTGTTATCCGGCGAAATATGACTGTATTTTAAACTCTCATCTCCTCCGACAGACTCCAGTTTGCCGTTTACATATAGCTTCCAATCTGTATATATCTGTGGAATTTCAAGAGCGTAAGTTCTCTCCCTGCCTCCGGCAAAAATATTCATACGGTAAGTCCCTGAGCCGTATGGATTTTTCTTAGGATTGCCCATATCAAATCCGGCGAATTGGCCTATATATAGGTATCTATCGGGAGTGTCATATTGAATTGATTGAGGCGTATGCAACTTATCGGCGTAATATTCCCAGCCGTCTGTGAGAAAAAGCAAAGGCGATTTATCATACTTATCTCTGTCCAGAACTAAAACACCCATTTTTGCAGCCTGACAGGGATAAATATATTTGTTGTCAAAATGAAAACTGACCTGAAACAGCAGTAAAAACATGGCCGTAACAGCAGCCAGCACAAACGAAAACCGCAGGGTGTTGTTTTTCATTATACGCTCACCTTACCTTTTCAGCCTTTTGTACGCACAAAAAATTCCAAATCCAATCAATAAACAAACGGCTGTTATCAGTATTAAATTATAATCTGATTTTGCCTCTTTTTCTCCGCCTGTTTCTTCTTTCTCGTAAAAGTTGTTTCCAACCGCCGTGTCCGAAACAGAAATTTTGTATTCTCCAGTGGAAGAAACAGCGAACCTAATCTCCCCATTTTCAGCGCTCTCCGCCGGAAAGCAGTGTTCTTCATCTCTATAACAATAAATATCCTCCGGAGGAACGTTCTCCCCAAATGAATTTGGTATATAAACATACAAAGGATATTTTTTCCAGTCCACTATTTCCTTTTTGTTCACAAATATATTGACATAAAAGCTTTTGCCCTGTGAATAAACCTTCACCATAAGTTCATCTGTATCTGAGAGCGAAATTTCTTTAACTGCCTCGACCGGCAGAATAAGACGGATATTTTTTTCTGCAATAGTTATGTAACGCGGATTTGTCCTGATTAAATACGAAATCTCTTCTCCTGTCAGTACAGTGTTGTCTCCATAATCAGTCTGCTTTTCTTCGGCGGGTTTTTCAGGTGTTTCCTTTTTTTGTTCCGGCTGTACAGGCGCCATGACAGGCTCTGTATTCTCGGTTTCTGTTGCTGTTTTGTAGTTCTCACTATCTTTGTCATGCTGAATCAAACCAGTATCCGCATCACCGCTGTTTTGTTCTGTTTGATTATCTTCCTCAGTTGCTGCTTCAGGTTTACTGTCCGAGTAATCATTGTCAATCCAACTTTTAAATATATCTCCAAACTGCTGAGCGGCTTCCGCAAAGGATTCAAAAATACCCGAAATATGACTGTCCGCCTTATTGCCGTTTTCCATAGCCGACTTTGAACCGCTGTTTTGACTGTCATTAGGTTTATAATCTTTTTCGTTATTTCCGGCTTTCCGGTCTCCCTGGTCGTTCTGGTCACCGCCGTCCCTGTCACCGCCGCCGTCATCAGGAAACGGCTTGCCTGCAAACAAAAACTCTGATGTTTCTTCCACGCCTGACTGAAGTGTGAATCTAATACAAAAGACGATTTTTCTTTCCTCCCGTCCCGCAATATCGCCAAAGCTGTGCAGTATTATTGTGTTCCTGTCTCCGTCTGACACAAAAGACTGATAATTGTTCCATTCCGTTTCGTCACTCATTTTATACCTGACTTCAACAGGAATTCCTTCCGGTATCTGCATATCCATTTTCAACACCATATCCTGAAAGACATAAAAGGCCTCTTTAATTTCCGGCACCCTGTCTACAATCTGAATGCTTCCGATTATTGGCTCAAAACTAAGAGAGCTAAAAATTTCATATTCTGAGGGCGTCGCAGTTGCAGTATAAATACCGGGCTGATTGGCATCAACCTGCGAAGTATCCCATTTAACAGGCCGGCTGTCGCTGTAAACAGACTCAGTATCCAACACAAAAAAGCCATCATAATCCGTCCCGTACGATTCAAAAGAAAAAGACACATACTCCGGCAGACTGTAATTCTCTCCCTCAAGCACTGTAATAAAGACTGGCTCAGCGATTGCTTTTCTGGTAATTACAGTAGTGTTATTCTGTTCAGGCGTCACCTCACATGTGTCGAATACCACCTCTCCAACAGTATCAACCAGCAATTCTTCCCCATCTACTTCCGAAAAAAACATGTATACATTTCCGTCTGTTCTAACAGCAACGCTGTTTTCCCCCGAAACTATAACAGAAACATAATATAAATAAATATTCCCTTTCGTCTCAATGGCAGCTGCTTCATTGCCTGAGACTATAATATCACCCTTAACGGATACTGCCGCCGTTTTATCAGTGCTTCTTGATACGTAAACAGCGGTGGAGCCTTCGCCGTAAGCCGTAACAGACTTGGCCGCAAAGCTTGATGTTTCACACATGGATACAGCAGTGCCTCCCGTTCCTTCCACAGATACAGTTACGCCGTTTTCGCCCTGAAATCCGCTGTTCTCACCCAATACAATCACAGGGTTATCTCCTTGGTTATTTCCCGCAAAATGAATGGGACCGCTCAGCATTAACCCCGCATTATCCTGTATAATCAAGGAATAGCCATTCATATCAACGGTTGTATTATTTTCAGCCTTAAGCCAATCATGATTCATATTTTCCCATACAATATCTCCGGTTAAAACCACAGTTTTGCCGTCGTTTTCAGTCAGCATGCGGCGTAATTCTTCCGGAGTACGGCATTCTTCAGGTTTCGCCGTTTTCTGTTTTGCTGTTACCGGCTCTGTTTTTTCTGTCAGTGTATTTCCCATTATCTCCGGTTCTGTTTTTTCCGGTTCTATAGTTTTTGGTTCCTCTGTATTGTCAACAGCGCTTTTATCTGAATCCGAGTCTGAGAATAATTCCTGATTATTCTGAGTATTCTCCTGTTTTTCATTTACAGCAATTGTCATATTTTCTGTTTTTGTCATTGCGTACGTACTGACTTGTAAACAGCCCGTTAATATAGACACAAGTATGGTCGTCTTTATTTTTTTGCACCAAAATTTCATAGCAACCCCTCACTTAACAATCAACAATTCGACTAAATAAACTATAATATTATGATAGCATATTTGCCCGATTTTAGGCGCTGATTTCATAAACTTCACAATATTGTGACCATTTTATATGCGATTGTTTTATGCAGACTGTGAACCGCGACTTACAATTTTGACTGCACTTTTGACAAACCTGCTTCAATCGTTTATAGTAAAAATAAATAATTCATAATCCATCTTTTGCAGAAGGGGTGAACTGAATATGCTCAGGAAAAAGCGTATCCTTCTTGTTGAGGACAATGAAAATCTTAATAAAATAAACCGACGCACTCTGGAATTGGAGGGCTATGAAGTATATACCGCCCAGACGCTTGCCATGGCCAGTGATTTAATAGAAAAGTGCTGTCCCAACGCCATTGTACTTGATATTTTAATGCCCGATGGAAACGGCGTTGAGTTTTGTGAGAAAATCCGTGAGTACACAAGCGCGCCTATTCTCTTTCTCACAAGCGTAAAAGGCCACAAGCAGGCCCTTGAGGGATTTCGTGCCGGTGGAGACGACTATCTGGTAAAACCATACAGTCTGGATATGCTTCTTGCCCATATTGCCGCATTTTTCAGGCGTGAAGAGATAGCTGAGAAGCTTGACAGGTCCGCCAAGATAATTACAAAAGGCAATATTACATTGGACATGTTCGCCGGAAGAGCCTTTGTGAATCATACGGATTTGCTTCTGACGCCCAAAGAATTCAGTTTACTGCTATTTTTTGTTCAGAACGAAGGCGTTGTTTACACAGCCGAACAGATTTACGAAGGTATATGGAAACAGCCCATGAAGGGCGACCCGCACGCCATAAAGAACATAATCTACCGCCTGAGAAAAAAGCTAGACGCCGTAGACAGCGGCATTGAGATACTGACCACCAGAAAAGAAGGATATGTATTGGAAAGCATTTAATCGTGAATGCCATAAAACCGAAACTGACTGTTTTGCCCCTGACCAAAAAGACCATGTGCGCACACGGTCTTTTTATAAAGCCCCTAGTGTTTTAAACTGACGTATCTGATAGCAAAATGGTTAGTGTATTCTTGCGGACACGAAAAAAAGGGAGGCTTTTGCCTACCTCCAAAGTGTGTCAAAAAGTCCCTCTAGAGCTTTTTTGAGTTTTAACAGGGTCTAAAGAAATTCGTTCCGCCGGCTCTTTAAAAACCACAAAAGGCCTTGAAACTCCCTCCTTAGCTCATAGTGCCCACCGCAAATTTCAGCTGCGTACTCCATATAGAAAACTCTTTATTTTCCGAATCTTTCCGCAGTTTAGAAACATGTTTTTTGACAGTCTGAAGGGAGGCTTTCGCCTCCCCATTTTCTTTGTCAAAACGGTCAAAACCGCATGGGTTTCGCACTCTACTCTGACGAAATTACATTTTGTTATGATCTGTTATATTTTCATTCATAATACTTCTGAAGGTTGGTATACCCCTCTTTACCTTTGTATTTTCCTGCAGCCAAATCCTTTTCAAATTTTTCATAAATATAACTGTAATCATAACCGTAGTGGTCATAGTACCGATAACTTGTTACACCAGATTCCAATATATCTAGGATCGCATCACGCTTTTTGTACTCGTAGTACCACCATTTAGGCGTTTTAATAAAGAGTGTCTTTTTACTGCCTAATTTACCTATGCGGAACGACCATGACATCTCTTCCTGCACTTGAAAGTCATAGTAGTAACCCGGTCCGTCGGTCATTGGGTCGGTCTTATCATCATCATTCTGGTCATGCCACTTATCAAATTTGTCCTCCACTATATCAATAGGCGTGACATATAAGAAATCGGTTCCCTGATAGTTGGCCTTATCCATAACCTTGTCGGTATGTCCCTTCAGCTTCTCCTCCAGTTTCGCAAGCTTCTCCTCTTCCGTCAGTCCTTCCATGGAAGCGTTCAGCTCGTCAAGATTTTTCTGAAGCTCCTCCGGCATAGGCGTCATAGCTATCTTCAGCTCACCCAGCGCGGCTGTAAAGGCTATTCTCATTTTACTCATGGATTCCGTCACCGATTCACTGAGCAAAGGTTTTGCAGGTTCTTTCTCCGAGTCAGTCAGAGCCGCCGATTTATCCAGCGAGTCCATAGCGTCTGTCACGGCTATGATATCAGCCTTTAACTTCTCCATGGTATCCTCCGTCGGCTTGCTGCCATTCTCGGCCATCGCGGCGATTGCCTGATTCAGATTTTTCTTTAATGTATCCATGGACAAATTCATGGTGCTAAATGCGTCCACTACGGAATTTAATTTTTCCACTGATACATCAGAATCGTCCAGTGCTGATTTCAATTCAGACTTCAATCCATCCATTGACTCGTTCAAAGCGTCCAACACGTCTTGCAGCGCGCTTTTAAGTCTGCCGGCAGTCTCACCGGACAGCTCGCCCTGAAGTGTGGTCAATGTAAAAATCTCTGAAAGTGTTCCTAACGATAATTGATAATCATCCTCGAAGATATAATATGTGCCGATTCCTACTTTTTCTCTGGCCATCTCGGCTAACTGCTCGAATTTGGCGTCCTCCGTCCTTGTTTTAAAGCTCTTGGAAACCATTACATTTGCCATTGCCTGAAACATCTCGTTATTGTAGGAATAGCCATTCGGAAGAACTACTGAGAACAGGTACGCGCCGCCCTCCACCTTTACAAAATTCGAGTACTTCGGCGTGTCGGAATAGCTGTTTCCGGTCATGTAGCCGTGTTCCCTTTCACCTTCAAGCTCCATACTGTCGCCTTCCGGCATTTTTTCTTCCTTCCAGGTAATTGGTATTTTCTCATTACCCGTATTTCCGTCGCTGTAAAGAACCTCGGCATACATGTACTGCGGCAGATAATTTTTTACCAAATCGCCGTATACCGGCGCCAGAGTGTCAACAAACTCACATGTAACCCCGCCTGGTGTGTAACTTATCTTGTTGTTGAGATAGTTTTTCTCCAACTCCTCATAGTAGGCTGCCATCTCGTCATAAAGGATTTTTTGCTGTTCCTCCGTTAATGCCATGTCAGGATTGCTGATATCAACGCCGGCTTCCACAAGTCTTTCTACAGTGGTGCAGTAAATATCCGCAATCTCCTGCGCCCTCTCGGCAGCTTTCTGCACGCGGGTAAAGTTCTTGCGGCGTTCCTCTGCAAGGCGTTCCTGTTCCTCTTTTTCTCTCTGCTGTCTGTCCAATTCCTCCTGAAGTCTCTCGGCGCCGATACTTATTAATTTGCGGCGCTGTTCCGGAGTCAAATTAATTTTTTCAGCCTCCAAATCAATTCCGAGGTCATATAAATCCTGAGCCGTCACACTGTAAAGCTCCATAAGTTCTCTGCCGGCGTCGGATATAGTCGGTTCATATTTTGCGGCCGGATACAGCGTCGTCGGTTCTCCCAAATCGGCATCTTTCTGCTGATTATTGTCAGAGCTGTTTTTAGAACCGCCCTCTGTACCGTTTCCGAAGCCTTCCTCTCCATTATTTCCGGAACTCTCCTCTGAACTGTTATTGGAGTCGCCATTCCCGTTGTCCGAATCCGCAATCCGGCTTGTGTCATTGTCTACGGCATTCGGGTTGCTTTCGTTATTTGTTCTTCCCAAATCCACTGAGACGGTATTGCTCTCATCGTCAAAAGTTATTGTTACGCCTGCGTCCTTGTCCAATTTCGGAAATCCTACCTTCAAAGGTTCGTCAACGTCCGGCGGCGTTTTGCTTCCGTCAGCTTCACCGTTTCTTTCGCCCTTTTTCGCGGCATCCCCGGCAGACTGACCGTAATCGTTAGTAATATTAACGCTTCCAGGCAATCCGTTGTTATCAATGCCGTTTGCCTTGTCAATCTCCTCCTGTGTCGCAAAACGAATGGCCGTAATTATACGCACGTTGGCAGCATGATAAAATTCACATATCTTCGGCTCCTCCTGACGGTACAGGTCCGTATCGATATTCTCCGAAAAATTACGCGTATCATAATTGTCTTTTGCGGTATTTGATACTTTTATTCTCCCTTCCGCTGTCAATGGAGCAGCATTAAGAGTATCCAGCATTTTGTATTCGCCTTCGTAAACGCTGTAATTTTCCGGTTTTTTCATCTCTGTCAATTCAATAGGTCCAAAGGACTTATATTCATCGCCCGCGTACAAAAAGTCAAGCGCTGTGACAGGGTATGTTCCCGTTATATTCGTTTCCGCCTTAATTGTCACATTTTCTACAGTACGCGCCGTCTCTGTAAGAGTCGTCTCACTTTTAACTACATTCTTTCCATCCTCGTCGAAGGTTACAGTAAATTCATCCGGCTTCTGATAGTTAAACACTATTCTGGCGTTTTTAAACGGATTATCCCGACCCTTGGCATTGGCGTTGAATATTGAGTACGCCGGAGGCAGGTAGCTGCTGAATGTCCTAAGCTCTGCCCCGTCAGTGATAATCAGCTCACTGTCCGGATTCAGACTCAATGTGCCTATGGTCATCATGTTGTCCCAGTTGTTGTTTTTCGGCTTAACAGGCGTTACCACCGTATTTTTACCGCTGATGACAATCGGCCTGCTCTTTATCGTATCATCGGTTTTGCCATTGAAAGCGTCTGGATATACTCCTGTTTTGAATTTCTCCTGTATATCTTTAGCCAGAGTCCTATTATCAATAACATTAACAGCACTGCCAGAGCCCATTAAGCTCAGATTGGCGTTAGCTCCTACACGCGTCAGATTCAAAGGAATATCATGGATGAATATATAGCCTGTATCTCTTTCTCCTCCTATGGCCGTCCTTTGTGCACCGCCTGTAACCGTAAGCTCTGAGCCACTTTCATTGATGCCATTTATTGTAAGCATGGCATCATACGGCACCCTTATGACTGGTCCCATCTGGGGCTGTGTACCTAAGCTACTTTTACCGTTGACATGAATCATAAGGCTTGAGTCGAAATTTTTCTCATCAATATCTGGATACCAAAAGCTTTCAGCCTCGTTCCATTCTTCAATAGCATATGGATTTTCTGGGTCGAAAGCCGGCGTATGCGGCTTAAACTTCGGATCTTTGGTTAATAATCGTTTCTTGTCTGAAACAATATCAATGAGAGGTCTATTGATATATACCGATGGAGCCACATATCCCCTGTCATAAGGCACACCCATTTTGATGTCCACATTGTCCAAAAACAGGTTTACATCCGAATTTTTGACCACCAGAAGCTTATCCGATGTTCCTGTGGATTTTAACAGATAGTCGTCTATTGAGGAATACAGCCTGATTCCTGTATATTCGGTCATATCATATGTTTCCATCGGCAGTTCATTACCCTTAACTTTGTAGTAGACCTTCAATATGTTGTCTTCCACATACATACTGAGATCTGATAAATAACCGACGTCAATGTCTACCCAGTTCTTGCCTATTACAAATTTTACTTGCAGAGGCTTTACACTTGGAGCGTAGCGCCACAGCGTTTTTTCGCCCTCCTCTATCATAGGCCGCAGTTGGCCTGAAGAATAGAAGCTTCCTCCGAACTGAAAGCCTTTGGGGTTTTCCTCGCTGTCCTCATACGAATACCAGTGCCAGTTATCATTTCCCTCGTCAGTCCAGACCATATCAACCATTTCTGAACCGGTCTCTCCCTCTGAAGTATAGTAATCAACCAGTACCTGATACGGCCTTCCGACATCTTCAAATGTCTGACCTTCAAAGCCGTAAAATGTGTCTGCGATATTGAAGTTTGTAATGTATTTATAGTTGTACAGGTCTATCTCTTTTATGCTTGTGCTTCCGGTATTGTCGTCTTCGTCGACTTTGTTATTGGACAGTACGAATGTATATACCGGCCACATTACGTCTCCGGAATTCATATCATATCCGTCAAGCGCACTGTCGTTGTAGTCAGGCGTAAAACGCAGCCCTTCGTCGCCTTTTTTAAGAGTACTATTCATTATGGCGTCTGGATCTCTGTAATATTCCGGATCCAGAATCCAGCTGACAGGCACTTCTTTTGTCGTCACGGCAGTTTTATCAGAGAGCAAATCCCCTTCAATAAACTTCATTTTAGTCACTTGCGGCAGAAATTGGAGTATGTTTTTAACCTTTATCTCATTGTAATTGTAACTTACTATGCTTGTGTTCAGACCGAAGTCCTTGATAATATATCCCACATTGACTTCCACACTGATATCATCCCAATTGAAATTACTCTCTGTTCTGCCCGCCCACTTCTGCCGGAGCTCATCGCCGATCCGGTATTTGTAAATACCAGGATTGATTGTGTCCTCCGTTGCCGTCGGGAATGTGGCCTCAGAGTTGTCATAATCAGGAACCCAGTATCCATCCAGCTTTAACTGATATGGCCTGTCTACGCCTGAGCCGTCACTTACGGCTGCAAAAACTCTGTCAACCCCTTTATTTACAATATCCGTCAGGTTTTCCAGACTGGAACTATCCGGAAGGTTGACTTTAATAGTGTTGTCATTTACATTGATACCGACGTTAATCATCGGAGGCATATAGGCAATAGAATCAAATTGCCGGTCCAGATAGCCGTCTATTCTTTTCAGTCTCAGCGAGCCTGACGGCGAAAAACATTTCATACTAATATAGCTGTCCTGAATATTTTCCGCTATAGGCATACCCTCGCTCTGGAGCATTTCCTTTACCGGTGCGCTCATGTATTCATCGTTTCCATCAAAGGTATAGCCCGGGTTGGAAACGGTTCCGGTATTAACAAAATGATCTTTATTTTCATTGTCCCATGCAATCAGTTCTGTCGGAAGATATGTCTCTTCCGGAGGGAAATCTGTGTATACCTCCATCTGATAGACAACATCGTAGCTCTCACCAGTAACCGGCTCCTCATGGAAATAATAGTAGTATCCGATACTCTGATATCCCACACAGACAAGCCGGTTGATTTCGCCTGTCAGTCTCAATAGACCCTTGGCCATCACAGGCATAATGGTGTTTGCTTCCAACTCTGTGTCCGTTGTCACAACAACAGTCGGAGCCTCCACCAGAATATATCCGTCCTCAGTCTGTGCTGTAAACACATATTCCCCGGATACAGGCCACAGGCCGTTCTCATCCTGAATATACGTATCGCAGCTCCAGCCGGTTATGGTAATGTCAGCCTCGGCTTCGCCATCCTCTGAAGCGACGGTTCCATGAACGGAAGCAGGAAGCATAGATACCAAAGTATCAATATCAATTTGGCTTTCCGGATTAAGAACCCTCAGGTAATTGCCGTCCAGAGTTCCTTGTGGATCGTTAAAGCTCCAACTGGTCACCATTGTCGGCTCCTCCGGCACAGTTACAGGTTTTTCAACCTCCGGCTGTATTACCGGCTCTCCCGGGGTTGTCGTTGGCTTGTCCGGCGTGGTCGTTGGCTCCCCTTGGGACGTCGTTGATTCCCCCGGAGTCATTGTTGGCTTCTCTGGGGTTGTCGTTGGCTCACCCGGAGTTATTGTTGGCTCCTCTGGGGTTGTCGTTGGCTCACTCGGAGTTATTGTTGGCTCCTCTGGGGTTGTCGTTGGCTCACCCGGAGTTATTGTTGGCTCCTCTGGGGTTGTCGTTGGCTCACCCGGAGTTATTGTTGGCTCCTCTGGGGTTGTCGTTGGCTCACCCGGAGTTATTGTTGGCTCCTCTGGAGGTGTTGTTGGCTCGTCCAGATTCGTCGTTGGCTCCCCCGGAGTTATTGTTGGCTCGCTCGTGGTTGTTTGCTCAATATTTGTTTGCAAATCATCTGCATAATAAACAGCCGGCGACGTAGTCAAAACTAATGTAAATACCAGAATAAGAGATAAAACCCGTTTCTTATATCCCATTAATTTCATAATCATCCCCCCTTCATTATTAAATTTTTACCTCCTGAACAGCAATCCTCTTTTTTGATTTTTACTCCCATCCTCCTTTTATCCGCATTTCCGCCATGCCGACTGCAGATTAATATATTTATTTCAATGTAATTATACAATGAAATAATAGTAGAAAGCGTTTTTTCACAAAAATGTGACCTTGACACAATAATTGTCTATGTACTAAATCAACATTTAATTATTAAATTATTAATCTTGAAAACGCATTTGATTCTAATTTGTTTAGTGAATTATTTTAAATCTGCATCATCAGTTTTACTCAAAAAAACCATCAAAAAAAGGGCATTTTTTTGTACAAAAACGCCCCTCAAAACCACATTATATTGTGTTTTAATTTAATTATTTTTCTATATCTTGTGTCAAATCCTTTTTCTGCAGCAGTACTATTGTCTCTACATGTCTCGAAGATATGAAACTGATGCGCTCAGGGTATACTTTCCCCTTGTTGTTCACATATCTTATATTAATAATACAGTTTAAAAGGCTCGGATTCAACCCGGTATCACTGTGCTAGTGAAATAAATTTTGTTTGGAATTGGATGTAATATGTCCGCTTTGGATGTGCAGACGATGGGAATTTAGTTTGCAATAAATTGCCAACAAAAAGAGTCCCAAATCCCTTTGGAAATCTTTTTCTTACCAATCCTGCATGTTTATAATAATTGAATAGAAAACAGTCTAGAAGCTGCGGGCAACCGAGATGGCAAAGTCCGTCCTGCGGATTAAATTTTTTTGAGGCGCTGCGCCCCCAAACTTCAGTTTGTATTTGGCTGAAACAGTTTTTTTGACAAGCTGAAGGGGGAGGCTTTCGCCTTCCCTCTCGCCACTGTTTATTGCTTTAGCTGCTAGTCATCCTCATGTAGCTTTTTGTATTTTTTTCTTTAGTCAATGCCTGTTTTACTCAGTCATTTTCATGCAGTTTTATTGTTTTAAAGACCCAGAAGCCTTGAATTGAAGGGGTTTTGAAGGTTATTGAAGATTTTATTAAAGATTTCTTTTCCATTAAAAAACAGCCCCTCAGAGGCTGTTTCTAAGTTTCTCCATTGACATTAAGAATGATAATTTATTTTTGTAAATCTTAAAAACCTTGATTTAAATGGGTTTTCGTAGAGTTATCCGGCTTTTTGCATTTTTCTTTTTTGACATTCTTAATGACTAATTACATTACGTTTAAAATCACCTATTCCTCAACCTCAAAGCCTTCTACTACAGTGTTGTATGAAAACTCCTCTGTAGGGAAATGTATTTACTCCTCCTTCCATCTTAACACGGTCGCATCCGCCTTCTGCATATCCTTTTAGCGTTTTTAACTGTTTTGTCAATATTGCCGTTTTATGAACCAAAAGACATATCCTCTACTACAAATACTCTCCATTACGTATAAAAAATTAAAGTATACAATTTAATCTTATCAAAATTTATTCACGGCTAATATAACATACTTTAAATTGTTAAATTTTCTTACTTCATAAAATTAAATGTCTCACCCTAGTAGAACTCTCATACAATCACAAAAACTATCAATATCTTCTTTGTTATTATAATAATGTATACCAACCCTTAATAGAGTCGGGCTTAACATAAATGCTTGTATACCGTGTTCCCTCATTTTTTTATCCGTTATTTGTGCCTCATAAGGAACATTCAATATTACAAGTCCTGAACGATGTTCTTTGGAATAATTTCCTACAATTTCTACATTTGGTAGGGTCTCTATTTTTTTGTACGCATATTCTACTAAACCAAGTATATATTCTTGAATATTATCTGCCCCAAGTTTTATATAATTATTTACAACTGCTGAAAGTCCGTGTATCGCCGAAAACGGTATACTGCCTTCCTCAAATCGACTGGCTGTTTCGCTCAAATCAAGTATCATTGGATTTTCATTTCTTCTATCCTTTGCTCCGGTCCATCCGACCGATTCCTGCTTTAACGTATCCATAAATTCTTTTCTTATGTAAGCAAAACCAATGCCCGTTACATTAGTCATAAACTTATATGTACTTGCAGCCAAAAAATCAACCTTCATATCTTCTACATCTATTTTCATCGCACCACACCCTTGCGTGGCATCAACACCAAATGCAATATTTTTTTTGTGACAAAACTCTCCAATTTCTTTTAAGTCATGTCTATATCCTGTATGCTTATCTACAAAACAAACCGTTATAGCTTTTGTTCTTTCATCAACCAATTTAAAAATATCATCAGGCAAAACACACCCGTCTTTTGATTTAGCAAATCTAACTTCAATATTCTTCGTACTTTTTTTATTTAACCAAGTATAAGTCATTGAAGCATAAGCTGTATCATATGTTATTACATTATCTCCTTCCTTTAAATCAATTCCATTGGAAAAAATTGAAAACAAAACTGATTGATTTAACCCAAAAGCAATTTCATTCGGAGTTGAAGCACCAATCATTTTTGCAACTTCTCCTCTAACCCTTTCTGCAAACTCCCACTCTTCCCAAAACATTTTAGAATTAAGTCCAAAATTGCAACGTCTGTTTAAATATTCAACTATTGAGTCAACGCAAAATTGTGGTATAGCTCCGGCAAATGAAGTATCCAAATATACTATTCGATTTAAAACAGGGAAATTATTTCTTTCTATCTCAAAATTAATCATTACCAACACTCCCTTTCAATAATGTGCCTACTGTATTGCATACGGAAGCCAAGTTGAAAAAACAGGTACATACGCAAACAAAAATGCACAAGCAATTTCTGTTAACAAAAATGGGATCATCTTTCTTGCAATACTCGTAACCGGTTTCTTGGTTAAACTTGACGCTACAAACAATGTAACACCGAATGGCGGCGTAGCCTGACCAATAGCAAGTGTAAACACCATAACAAAACCAAAATGAACAGGGTCAATACCAAACATACTAGCTATAGGTGCCAATATCGGTCCTAAAATTAATACAGTCGCTCCATCCTCCATAAACATTCCTGCAATAAGAAGTAAAATTACAGTACAAGTAATAAATGCAAACGGACTGTTTGCAATCTGTATTACAAAATCTGTTGCCATTGACGGAACATCGAATATAGTTATTACCCATCCAAACATTTGTGCTGAAACAACCAAAATCATCAAATTTGCTGTTGATTTACCTGTAGAAATTAATATCTGACCAATATCTTTCAATTTAACTTCCCGGTAAATTAATGCAGAAACTACTAGTCCGTATACTACTGCTACAGCCGCTGATTCTGTTGGAGTAAATATACCCAAATAAATTCCGCCAAGTATTATAATCGGCATCATCAGTGATAAAAAAGCTGATTTAAAATTTTTAAACACATTCGGTAATGAGAAATTACTATCTTTAGGATAATTATTTTTTTTAGAAATCAGATAAGCAACAAAACATAATGCTCCTCCTGTCATAATCCCCGGGATCATTCCTGACATAAGCAGTTTTGTCACAGATACATTAGTCGCCATTCCATACATAATAAATACAATGCTTGGAGGTATTACAATTCCCAAAGTTCCACCTATAGCTTGAACGGCACCAGAAAAGTCTTTAGGATACCCTCTTTTTGTCATTTCTGGTATCATAATTCCTCCTATAGCAACTGTTGTAGCTATAGATGAACCTGATATAGCTGCAAAAAATGTACAAGCTAAAATAGAAACTAATGATAAGCCTCCGTGAAAACAGCCGACCAAGCTATTAGCAAAATCAACAAGTCTTTTAGATAGTCCACCACGAGCCATTATTTCTCCAGCCATAATAAAAAATGGTATTGCCAGAAGTGAAAAGTTATCAGCACCCGCAAACATTCTCTGCACAATCACAGCTGCAGGATAGCCTCCGTCAACGATTAAAGCAATAAGACTTGAAAGCATCAACGACCACGCTATAGGAATTTTTAAGAACATAAAGACCATTAAACATACAAACAGCAGCAACGGAGCTATCATCATTAATTATCACTCCTATTCTCAACCATATCCTCAGTCTTAATATCTTTTAAATTGTTTCTGGATATTAATGATAATTTTGTTATCAGTTCTAACAACACTAATATAAAACATATAGGGACGCACATACAAATAAAAGTCATTGGTAGATGCATCGCTGGGCTTCTTTGACCTATACCACAATTAATAATAAACTGAATTGATAAAAACAACATTACCAAACAGGTTATTAATTGTACTAATATCTGTAAAATAGTAAGTCCTCTTTTGTTTTTCTTTTTTAATATCGTATCAATTACATCAACCGAAATTTGGCTTCCGTCTTTTACTCCAAAACATGCTCCAATGAACACAACCCATATAAATAAATATCTTGATAGTTCTTCTGACCAAACAAGACTATAAAAAAATACATGCCTTGTTATTATCTGTATAATAACAATAGAAGTTATTACAGCAAAAGATACAGAAATAAATATTTCAATAATTTTGTGAATTATATTAAGAAACCTATTCAAACATCTCTCCTCCTTTTATGGATATCAACATTTTTAAGAATTTCTTATTTTATCAATTAATTCTTTTGATTCTTTATCTTTAAACAACTCATCTTCTACTCCAAAAACAGCCTTCTGCACCTCTTCTTTATCAATATCAACAACACTCACTCCTTCTTCAGCAAGCTTTTTTCTAGCTTCTTCTTCATTTTCTCTATTTAATTTACGTTCAGTAAGATTGGCTTCCTTTGCCGCAAATTCAAAAACTTTTTTGTCTTCTTCACTCATTTGTTCCCATATATCCTGATTCATGATCAAGACCGCTGGTGAATAAATATGATTTGTTACAGCAATGTATTTACAAATTTCGCCAACTTTCTGAGCGTATATTGGTACAAGACCATTTACCAAACCATCAAGCGCTCCTTGCTGAACAGCCGTATAAGCTTCACCCCATGCCATAGGAACCGGATCAGCTCCCATAGACTTTATAGCCATCTGATGTATTTGGCTTTCCATTGTACGTATTTTTAAACCTTTCAAGTCTTCAAGCGAATTTACTTGTTTTTTAGAAGTAGCAATGCATGTAAAACCATCTTCCCAGATTCCCAGTGCCTTTACCTTTGCATCTTGAGATATGGTATCACATATTTCTTGTCCAATTTCACCCATAAATACACGGTCAGCCTGATCATAATCATTAATTAACCCTGGCAACTCAATAGCTGCTATACTTGGAGAAAAATTACTAATAGGAGCACAGGCAGTTAAACACCCATCTACTGAACCTAATTTAACCCCTTCAACTAAATCTCTTTCTCCCCCAAGCTGCGCACTCGGATAAATTTCGATACGATACCTGCCATCAGTTCCTTCCTCTACTAATTCAGCCATTTTTACAAGACCTAAATGGTAAGGTTCTGTCAAAGCCGCAACATGTCCAAATTTGAGAACAATCTGCTCATCACTGTTATCAGCAGATTGTTTTGTATTGCCACATCCAGAAAAATTTAAAGAAATTACGGTAAAAAATAAGATAACTGATAAAAATTTTTTTCTCACAGGTAATCCTCCTTTTCAAAACCTAATATAATTATTAAAATTTATTTAAACACCGCCGCCTAACAATTAATTGTAGTTTAAATATAAACTATAAGTTATTTATAATGTTAATTTTAAATTTATGCGGAAATAATATCCGGCATACAGCATATCATTTCCGCTTATTACAAACAACAAAAGGAGAAGTTAAAATTTATACATATAACAATATTAAAATTATTTGTCTTCCTCAACCTCAAAGCCCTCAACTACAGTGTTGTATGAAAACTTCTCTGTAGGGAAAGCTCCGCTGTTTACATCGTCAGCAAAATGGTTAAGTCCGTCTACTATATATGTCCTTAAATCACAATACTTCTTTGCAAATTTTGGAATCCAGTCGTTTACACCCATGATATCAGGCCATACAAGGTCCTGTGAATCGCAGTATTTGCCTGCTCCAATACCCATTGTAGGTATTGTAAGTGTCTCTGTGATTTTCTTTGCCACGCCTACCGGGATACCCTCAAGGTTGATAAGGAACGCTCCGGCATCCTGTACTGCCTTTGCTGTGTCAACAAGGTGCTGAGCAGCGGCGTTGCTCTTTCCCTGTACCTTGAATCCGCCCATCATGGCTGATGTCTGAGGTGTAAGACCGATATGTCCCATTACAGGTATGCCAGCTTTAACTACCGCCTCAATGTAAGGAACAGTGTTCATTCCGCCTTCCATCTTAACACAGTCGCATCCGCCTTCTGCAAATATCCTTGTAGCGTTTTCAACTGCTTTGTCAATATTGCCGTTGTATGAGCCAAAAGGCATATCGCCTACTACGAATGTATCAGGAGCGCCTTTTACTACATTTTTGATATGGTAAACCATGTCATCTACAGTAACGCCAACTGTTCCCTTCATTCCAAGCATGTTCATGCCAAGAGAGTCTCCTACAAGAATCATGTCCACCTTGCTGAGGTTTACAAGTGTTGCCGACATAAAGTCATAGCATGCAACCATAGATACTTTTTTATCAGAGTTCTTTGTTGCCATAATTTCAGGTACTGTGATTTTTGTTTTCATCTTCAATCCTCCAAATTAATTATCTTTATATGCCGCATTTATCAAGTGCCTGCTTCAAATCATTCAAAATATCTTCAGCATCTTCCAAACCAACACTGAATCTGAAAAAGCCCTCGGCATATATTTCTGGATAATACTTAATCTTTTCTCCATACTTATCAGTATAAACAATCAAACTTTCAGCATCGCCAAGTGATACCGCATGACTGATTAACTTTAATGAATTTAAAAACTTTAGATGTTCCTGCTCTCCCCCTTTAATATCAAAACTAAGCATACCGGCATAACTGCCAAGCATCTGTTTTTCTGCCAGTTCATGTTGAGGGTGGCTTTTCAAACCAGGATAATGTACAAATCTCACTCGTTTATCCTGCTCCAGAAATTCTGCTATTTTCATTGCGTTTTCGCTGTGCTGTTTTACCCTCAGCGGAAGAGTCGTAAGTCCTCTGGATATAAGCCAAGCATTGAATGGACTCAATATACCGCCTATATTAACCATTGCCTGCTCTTTAATCATATCAATAAGCTGAGTTTTTCCTAAAACACAGCCTCCAAGCGAATCGCCATGACCGTTTATATATTTTGTCATGCTGTGTATAACCAAGTCTGCTCCAAGCTCTAACGGTTTCTGGCAAAGAGGAGAAGCAAAAGTCCCGTCTACAGATAATAAAGCGTCAGCTCCTTTGGCAATTTTAGATATCTCTGCAATATCACTTATACCCGTAGTTGGGTTGCCTGGTGTTTCCACATGAATTAATTTCGTATTTGGCTTAATCGCCTTTTTTACTTCATTCAAATCAGTTGTATCAACCATATCAACTTCTATGTGATATTTATCAGGCAGTAATTTCCTGAACAGAATATTTACCGCGCTATAGCAGACTTTTGAACATATTACATGGTCTCCGCTGTCCAAAAATGTTAAAAACACTCCAGATAAGGCTGCTACCCCACTCCCTAAAACTAC
This sequence comes from Lachnospiraceae bacterium NSJ-143, assembly GCA_022867625.1. Taxonomy (GTDB): domain Bacteria; phylum Bacillota; class Clostridia; order Lachnospirales; family Anaerotignaceae; genus Neoanaerotignum_A. The sequence goes on along the minus strand of JALIFM010000002.1, from coordinate 223,199 downwards.
ACAATCCTCGGCTCCTTCTACAGCGCTCAGCTTATCCTGTAAAACAAATTGATTTACATTTCCATTTCTTGTATAAATATTTGTATGTATTCCACTCCAATCTACTGGAGTGCCGTCTGTCGGAAGCCTGTAGTTGCTTGTCATATATATAGGTGTATGCAAAGCATCATATGTATCATTTTTTTTATTACCGGCATGTATGCATTTTGTAAGAATTCCTTTATAATCGTCCATTTGCGCTCCTCCAAAATATTCAATTTATAACCTTGAAGCAATTAATTCCCCTAGTCTCTTTATACCCTGTTCAATTTTTTCAGGCTGTATGTTTCCAAAACCAATACGCATACAGTTTTTACCTTTTCCTTTACCATCTGCAAAAAATCCTTCTCCTGGCAAAAAAGCAACTTTATACTGCTCTGCTTCCTTCAAAAGTTCTGTTGTATCAATATTGTCCGGAAGTTCAACCCAAGTAAAGATACCGCCATCTGGTACAACTCTTTTAGTTCCTTTAGGAAGATATTTATCAATACACTGAATTATAATATCCCGTCTTTCCTTATAAATCTTGCAAGTCTTTTTTATATTTTCTTCAAAATAGCCACGCTTTATAAATTCAGAACACAAAACCTGAGCAATTGCGTTTGTATGCGAATTTGTAGCTGTTTTCGCATCGAAAATTTTTTCTATAATCTTATGGTCTGCATAAACATACCCAAGTCTTGCACCAGGTGAAAAGTTTTTAGAAAAACTGTTAGCCAGTATTGTATTACCTGTCTTATCATACGCTTTAATTGGCAATAACTTTTCACCATCGTATCTTAAATCCTGATATGGATCATCTTCCAGAATCATTATGTTTTTCCTGCTGCCAATATCCGCCAGCCATTCCCTCCTCTCTTTTGACAAGGTTTTTCCTGTTGGATTCTGAAATGTAGGTATTACATAAATCATTTTTGGATTATATTGCTTAATTTTCTTTTCCAAATCTTCTGGAATAATTCCGTTTTCATCCATATCAACAGCTACACATTTCGCCTGGAACATCTCAAAAATCTCTAAACTCTGAACAAATGTCGGTGATTCAACCAATATAACGTCGCCTGGATTTATGAACACTTGACATACAAGATTCATAGCTTCCAGCCCGCCACCAAGTATAAGCACATCATCCGCACTGGCATTTATATTCTGATTACCTAATATCCTTTTGGCGATAATTTCTCTAAGTTCTCTTAATCCACTCGGATTGCAGTATTGGAATGCCTCTACTCCTCTGCTTTCTCTTGTAAACACATCATTTGATATTTCCCTTAATCGTTCTATAGGCAAAGATTCATTTGCAGGAGCCCCTCCGCTAAACGAAATAACTTCCGGATTTGTCATAGAATTAAACAGCCCTCGAACAACCTTTGCAGTTTTAGACATATCACTCATTCTTTGTGCAAAATCAACCATTAAGCCAAACCCCTTTCGATTATTAATATTTGTTTTTACAACTTCAGACTGTCGCATAATAAAATACATTTAAAAATAGCTAATAAAATTCAAATGGTCAGTTAAATTTATAACTTAAATATAATACAAGAATTATATGGTGTAAAACTAATCTTTTTCTCTTTAAACATGAGTAAATATTCATGTCTAAAATTTGCTAAAACAAATTCATAATAATTAATACGGAATTTGACAAATAAAAAAGGTGCACCAGTTTTATGGTTCACCCAGTTTCTTAAAGAAAACTACAAATACAATCATACATTTGATAAATTATTCTTATTAATAAACTCTATAATATGCTCTTTCATCTTTTGTGTGGCAGGAGAAATATAATGTGAGCTTGGACATACAAGTCCAATTATACGGTATTCATCCGGTATAAACTTACATATATTCACATTCCGGCTTATACCTTTACAGACAAGCTTTGGCAGAGCACTGATTCCAAATCCGGCTTCTACCATAGCAATTATTGAATTGTCGTCTTTTATATGAAACTGAAAATTGACATTAAGTTTATATTTTTTTATTATTCTTACTGTTTCCTGATTATCTCCGGTCAGCTGCATAACAAAATTCATATTCTGGACATCATCTACTGTCACATAATTGTTTTTGTGTGGCTTAAAATCTTTTGGTAGCACAAAAACTATCGGGTCTTTATGAAGAGGGATAAAATCAACATTATCAGGAAGCACTTTGTCAGATATAAAAGCGATGTCGACCGAACGGTTTGCTATCCATTCCTGAATCTTATCATATCCGCCGGTAAATACTCTGATTTCAATTTTTGGATGCTTTTCTCTAAATGTCTTAATTATTTCCGGAAGCCAGTGGACAGTGACACTGCTGAATGCGCCTATGCTTATTATGCCACTCTCTATATCATGAATCTGGGCAACTTCCTGATTCAGATATTCTTCCTCTTTCAAAATAGCCTTAATGTGGGGATAAATCTTTTCACCTTCACCAGTCAAATATACACCTGTTTTGCTTCGTACAAACAACATAAATCCAAAATCACTTTCAAGCTTTGCAATTGCATGGCTTATGGCTGACGGAGTTAAATTTAAAATATTAGCCGCTTTTACAAAACTCGACTGTTCTACCACAGTTTCAAAAATTGAGTAATTATAAATGGACATATCATCCCTCATTTCAGTATACTTGAATAAATACTCATCTTTAAAATGAAAATATTTATTTTTACATCATGTATTAATTGTATTATAATCATTTTATAAATTCAAGTGGTCATTTGAAATTTATTTAGGTATTAATTATATCAGTAGCAAGAACAATTACTCAGCAAGTAGTAAAACACTAACAAATAAGCAAAATTTTGCGACAAATATCTATCCGAAATATACACAATTATTTTTTAACAGCATGTATTGTGGATTTTTTATTCATCAATCCGGCATAACAATTCCACATTTATCACAGATTATCTAAATAAGATGAGGTGATTTTAATATTTTGTCTTAAAAATGTATTTGTTGGTTTGGGGGCATATAAAAATATAGGAGGTATTATATGTTAATGGACATTATGAATTTTATAACAAAGATGCTTTGGAGCTCGGCAACCCCTGCACTCATAATAGCTGTCGGTGTTTATTTTACAATACGCACAAGGTTTGTCCAAGTACGCAGAATTAAAGATATGTGTGGTCTAATCTATAAAAACAGCGGAAAAACAAAAGAAGGTATTTCAGGACTCCAATCTTTTATGATTTCTGTTTCCGGCAGAGTTGGTGTAGGCAATGTTGCAGGAGTTGCTACAGCAATATGCTTTGGAGGTCCCGGTTCAATACCTTGGATGTGTCTTACAGCAATAATCGGCGGAGCGACATCTTTTATTGAGTGTACATTATCTCAGATTTATAAAATACGTTTTGGAAATAAAGAATTTCGTGGAGGAACCTGTTACTATATAGAAAAAGGTATTGGACTTCGTTGGTTGGCAATTATTTTTGCTGTATGTGCCTTTGCAGGTGAATGCTTCGGATTTCATCTTCCAAATATAAAAACAATTGTCACTTCTGTTGATATGACACTTGGCATTAAACCTCTGATACCAACAATTTTTATAGCAATAACATTCGCACTTCTTGTTTTTGGTGGTGTTAAGAGAATCGGAACGTTCAGTGACAAAGCAGTTCCATTTATGTCATTTGTATATATAACAATGTGTCTGGTAGTAATAGTACTTAATTTTTCAAAAATTCCCGGAGCAATTGCATTGATGCTCAACTGCGCTTTTAACCCAAAATCATTTTTAGGCGGTATGCTTGGAACCGCTGTAAGCTGGGGTGTTAAACGTGGTCTATATTCAAACGAAGCTGGTCAGGGAAGCGCAACTGTATCCGCTGGTGCATCTGATGTTGAACATCCGGCGCAGGAAGGCTTTACACAATCTTTAGCAGTATATTTTGATACACTTCTAATATGTTTAATAGGCGCTGTTACTATAATTGTAACTGAAAGCTATAATGTCGTTGATCCGCTTGGAAATATGGTTGTTGCCCATGTTCCAGATCTTGAATACGGCGTTTCATATGTTCAAAATGGTATAACCAATACAATTGGAGGAATTGGCTCTTATATAATGACAATATGCGTTTTGTTCTTCTGCTTTACTTCAATAGTCGCTATGCACTATTATGGTGAAGTAAACCTTGTTTACATATTTAAAAAACACACAAAGCAAGCCGCAATCGCAGCAAGGTTAATGTCAGTATTTGCAATATTTGTTGGTGGACTTTATTACTCAGAATTTGCGTGGGGCATGGCAGATGTTGCATTAGGTATAATGACATTTATTAACCTCCCAATAATTTTCATTCTTGGCCGCAACGCCCTTGCAGCCTTGAAAGATTATGAGGAACAGAAAAAAGCCGGTGTAACAAAATTTACATTTGACCCTGAAAAGTTGGGAATCAAGGGAACCGAACCTAATTTATGGAAAGAGTTAAGTAATAGAGATTAAGACTTAAATGTTTCAAATCTTTTAGTACTAGAATCAAGTTATTAGTCATCTATAATCATAGTTAAGAGCTTCAGATAATATTATACTGAGGCTCTTATATTTATTGGCCTTTTATATATTATTTTTTATAACATTTACATCTATATCCCTTTGCAGTATTAAGTAAAGTAAATTAACTCTTCTTATTATTTGACACGCATCTTCAATTTATTTTTTAAACATTCTCCCCACCACCACCACCTTTTTTGAGCATTCTGCATCATCAGTTTTCCTCAAAAAAACCATCAAAAAAGGGGCATTTTTTTGTACAAAAACGCCCATCAAAACCACATGATATTGTGTTTTATTTTAATTATTTTTCTATATCTCGTGTCAACTCCTTTTTCTGCAGCAGTACTATTGTCTCCACATGTACAGTCCTCGGAAACTGATTTACACATTTAACCTTTTCAACTTTATACCCATTTTCTTCAAAAACCGTTAAGTCCTTCGCAAGGGATGACGGTTTGCAAGAAACATAAACGACTCTGTCAGCTCCAAAATCAATTATTTTATTTATAGCCTTGGGATGTATCCCCTCCCTTGGAGGGTCAACTATTATAATATCCGGCTTTTCGTCAAGCTCATCAACTTTCTTAAGCACATCTCCCGCAATAAAAACGCAATTATTTATACCGTTTCTTTCAGAGTTATCGTTTGCAGCTGCAACAGCCTCCTCAACAATCTCTATGCCTATTACTTTGCGGCTTTTTTCTGCCATTATCTGGCCTATTGTGCCTGTGCCACAGTAAAGGTCAAAAACCGTCTTTTCAGAAGAATCTCCAGCATACTCCTTTACTATAGAATATAATATTTCAGCTCCCTTAGTGTTGGTCTGAAAAAATGAAAATGCAGTAACCTTAAATTCAAGGTCAAAAAGCCGTTCTGTAAAGTAATCGTTTCCAAACAAAATTGTAGTTTTATCACTTTTTACCACATCGCCCAAAGAGTCATTTTGTGTATGAAGAACAGAGCATATTTTTCCGTCTAAATTCAAAGACAAAATTTTATCCGCGAACTCTTTTAAATCAAAATTCATTTCATTGGCAGTTATAAGGTTAACCAATATTTCTCCTGTATAAGCGCCTTTTCTTATGACCAAATGCCTTAAGCATCCGTCATGGCGAGCCTTATGATAAAAAGGTGTACCTTTCTCTCTGAAATATTCAACAGAAGCTTTAATTATTTTTAAATAATCCTCATCTACCAAGTTACAGTCTGTCAGATTAACTACCTCATAATGGCTTTGTCTTTTTCTCATGCCGAGAGCAAGCATTCCTCCCTTTTCTGTATCACCAAATGAAAATTCACACTTGTTCCTGTATCCCTCAATCACCGGTGACGTTTCTATACCTTCAAACACAAAATCCCTTATTCCGGCTTTTTTCAGAAGTGTCAAAACCTGTGCTGCTTTAATCTCATTTTCCTTATCTACAGGTATATTCTGATAAGAACACCCCCCGCAAAGCTCAAAATGCGGACAAACGCTGTTTATCTCATATTCAGCCTTCTCTTTAACCTCCATAAGCCTGCACTCAAGACTTCCATTTTTCTTTTTAGCTACCCTGGCAATAACTTCCTGTCCTGGTATTGTATTTTTAACAACTGCTCTGTATCCATCAAAATTTCCCAGTCCCTTGTTTGGAAACTCAAGCGTATCAATTTTTACCTCTATAATATCATTTCTCTTCGGCATAATATGTATCCTTTCTTAAATTAAAACCTTAAAATTTATAAACATCAATTTTATTGTATTTTAAAGATAGTTATGTTATAATTTTCTAAATTAAATTTTTTTATTGGGAGTGTAGCATTTAATGTCAGAACAAATAACTGTCGGAAGCATTGTAGAAGGAAAAGTTGTAAGAATCAAGGATTTTGGCGCAATAGTCGCTTTAAGCGACGGAAAACAGGGTTTAGTGCACATTTCTGAAGTCGCAAATTCATATGTAAAGGATATAAACGACCATCTTAAAGTAAATGATGTCGTTAAGGTAAAAGTCCTTTCAATTGATGAACAGACAAAAAGGATTTCACTTTCAATCCGTGCTGCTTTGCCAAAACCGGAAACCCCTCAGCGTCAGAATAATTTCAAGCCACGCGAACAGAAACAGAATTTTGAAAACAAAAACCGGGATATTCATGGGCAAGCCTCAGCTTCAGCCCCACTGTCTGATTTTGAGGAAAAAATGAAGGAATTTCTCAAACAGTCAAACGAAAAGCAGGCTGGGCTTAACAAAAGAGCAAACAAAAGACAGTAATACTCTGCCATTATAGTATAAATAAATATGCGTGCCATACAAGGCACGCTTTTTAATTTATGCTCTCTGCGTCTGCCCATACCCTGTCAAGTCCGTAAAATTCCCTCTGGTCCTTAATAAACAAATGAAGCACCAGTCCGTTAAAATCCAGCAGAACCCACGAAGCGCTTTGATACCCTTCTGAATGGTGCAGTCTTAAACCCTTTTCATACAGCTTTTCTTCAACATAGTCAGCCATAGCCTTAAGCTGGTTAATGTTGTTTCCGCTTCCAACAACAAAAAAGTCAGCCACAGAGCTCAGACCTCTTATATCAAGAATCTTCACGTCCTCCGCCTTTTTATCCTCAAGCGCGTCCTTTGCTATACGCGCTGCATCAATAAAATCCATATCATTCCTCCATGTAACATTTATAAAATTCATAAGCCTCCACACTTAACGGGTGTAAAGCTCTGTCTTTTAATTTTATATACTCAATTGTGTTTTTTAAAATAAACGCCATGGCCTTATCAATGTTTTCATAAGCAAGCTCTCTTGAAACCTCAAGGGTGTCAAATTTCCTTCGCCCTTCTTCTATATAGTCCGCTATAAATATAATCTTCTCCAAAAGCGACATTCCAGGCCTTCCTGTAGTATGAAACCTTATGGCATTAAGTATGTCCTCATCTTCAACCAGATACTCCCTCTTTGCGACCTCTGCGCCCAGAAACTGATGTATAAGCTCAGTGTTTAATGCCATAATATCGTCTACCGGTATATGGTATTCCCGACAGAACCTGAGTTTCATATCATTTGGATAGTCCTTAGCGCAGTCATGAAGCAAAGCTGCATATGAAGCTTTTTCCATATCCGCACCATATCTTTTTGAAAGGCCTCTTGCCGCCTTAACAACACCCATAGTATGGATATATCTTTCAATAGAAAGCGAAGACTGTAGCTTCCTTTCTGAAACTGTAAAACTCAGCATTTTTTCATCATCCTAATTCAGTAGTTGTATATTTAAAAATAAATTTTTAAAATCTTTCAGCCTCTATAAAGCCCGTATTTTTCTATATAATCCATTACCCTGCTGTCAACCATGCCATTTATTGCCAGCCCATTTTCAATATTATCACGTATTTTAGATGAAGACACATCTACAGGAGGTATATCTATAATATGGATATCTCCGCCATATTTATCCGTAAGTATATCAACATCTTTTTTAAGCTCAGAAGTCATGTATCCAGGCCTTGTAACAGCCGCGAAAGAACATATTTTAAGAAGCTCCTCAAAATTTTTCCACATATAAATATAATGAAGCGCATCTGCTCCCATTATAAAAAAGAATTTAACACTATTCCCGAATATCCCTCTTAGCTCCTTAACAGTATCTATAGTATATGTTTTGCCTTCACGGTCAATTTCTATAGAAGATACAACAAAATCCTTTTCTCCTTCAACCGCCATTTTAAGCATATTCAGCCTGTGAAAACTGTCTGTAACCGCCTCACTATTTTTATGCGGAGGGTTGCCTGACGGAAGAAACAGTATCTTTTCCGCCCCTGTCTTTTTAATCACTGACTTAGCTATTTCAATATGTCCAACATGCACTGGGTCAAAAGTACCGCCAAGTATGGCAAAGCTTTTGCAGCCTATAAGTTTTTCAAGCTGGCTATCCATCAAAAAACACCTCTGTAAAAAATTCTTTCTCCATTATACTTTAAGAATTAAAAAAGTACAAGAAAAAGGCTTTAAGCGACATAATAAATAATGTATAAAAGTCATCAGAATATTTTATTATCCTCAGAACAGCATTTCCTCACTTTATTATATCCACATCTTGAAAACAAAGGCTTATATCATGTATAATTGTTAAATCGTCTGACTATGTCTAATTTATGGAGGTTACAAATGATTAGAAAAATTAAACCCGGCGACAGGGATGAGTACATTAAAATGGCTGTTGACTTTTATAATTCAGGTGCTGTAATAGCTCCTGTCGGTTTAAAAAACATTGAGGCAACATTCGATGAAATGATAAACTCCGACAGGTATGTTGAAGGGTACTTTATAGAAGCTGACGGCACTGTTACAGGCTTTGGCCTTCTTGCCAAAACATTTTCACAGGAATCCGGAGGGCTTGTTGTATGGATTGAGGAGCTTTTTATCAAACCCGAATACAGAAGCTATGGTCTGGGAAAAGAGTTCTTTAAATTCCTTGACGAAAACTTCAGCAGCGCCAGCCGCTTCAGGCTCGAGACCGAGCCAGACAACCACAGGGCTATTAAGCTCTATAAAAGCCTTGGATTTGAGCCTTTTGAATATATACAGTTTAAAAAAGGTCAATAATACTAAGCTGAAAAAGACCAATAGTTTATTATAAACTATTGGCCTTTTTGTTATTTTTCAAGTTTTTCAATTATTTCGCAAACCATATCCGCCTTTCCGAAAGGCGCTATAAAATAATAACCGTCACAGAAATCCTTTACCTTTTCTGCTATATCAACAGCTATTTTCACTCCAAGGCTTATACTTTCCTCTTTCGTTTTATTTTTAAAAAGTTCGATTATCTCTTTGTCAACATTAATTCCAGAAATTTCACTTTCCATAAAGCATGCGTTTCTGTAGCTTACAACAGGCATTATTCCAGCCAGTATTTTCCCCGAAAGCTCCCTTTTTGCTGTTTTAAGATTTTCGTAACCGCTTTTTGTCATAACCGGCTGGGTAAGGAATACCTCAACACCGTTGGCTTCTTTTTCTTTGGCCATTTTAAGTTGTATATCAAAATTTTTAGAGTTAACATTGAGTGCACCGCATATAAGAAACCTCTGCTCAAAAACTGTTTCATTAAGAGCTGTTATAAATTTTGCCAGCATACGGGAGTTAAAGTTAAAAACACTTTTTACCTCATCCCTCATAGCAGAAGGTATCGGGTCGCCTGTTACTATAAGAACATTATGTACCCCCTCAATGTTAAGCCCCAGAAGAAGCGCCTTTGTGGCGTTAACATTTCTGTCTCTGCATGTAATGTGCGGAAGCGTATCCAAATCAAACTCTCGCCTTACTTTACACGCAAGTATGCTGCTGTCCGCCCTTGCCTTGGCTATAGGACAGTCCGCTATTGTAAGTATATCAATGCCTGCGTTTTTAAGGAGCTTAGCACTTTGCAGAAATTTGGATATATCAGCGTCAGCCGGAGGGTCAAGCTCAACAGCCACTACCTTTTTTCCGGAAAACAGCTTATTGGCAAACCTGTTATTCTGTACAGCATCTCTGTTACTTTTCGCAGAAGCAATATTCTTATCATAATTCTCGCGATGTATCCCGCCGGCAGAAAGCTCGTTTACTGTTTCCCTGATATAATCCGGTGTAGTGCCGCAGCAGCCGCCTACAATTTTTGCCCCGTCTCTTACAATATCACATATTTTTGATGCAAAATACATTGGACTGCTCTCAAAAAGTGTACGGCTGCTTATTACTGTCGGGTATCCCGCATTTGGCATGACACTGAAATTTTCTCCCAGCCTTCTTATTGTCCTAAAATACTGGTGTGTATGGTGCGGCCCGGAAACACAGTTGAGACCGGCAAAATCAATAAATGGGCTTTCGCATGCGCCTTTTAAAAGCTCATACCCCGGCAGACCGTCTTTTGTATATCCGTCAGGCTGTACAGCAAAGGATACTATAATAAATGATTCCGGCCGTGTTGCCTTAATATGCTGTGCAAGCTCGTATATGCCGTCGTCATTATAGAGTGTCTCGATGAGGAAGTTTTCCGCTCCCAGCTCCAGAAAAATATCCGCCGTTTCAATATATTTTTCACCTGTCGGCCTGTCTCCTGAGCTTTGTACGGGTCCGATATCCGCAAACACGAACACCCCTCTGCCCTTTGCTGCTTTATTTGCTATATCCCAGCCCTTTGTAATTACTTCCTTAAGATATCCATAATCTCCGTCAAAATTATCAAAGTTTGCTGCGAATGTGTTTGTCTTTATGGCACGGCAGCCAGAGTCAATATACTCCATATGGATATTGTAAATCTGCTCAGGGTTATCAACATTGGCGCTCTCACATCTCTCAAAGGGTGTTCGGCTCTTTGCCGCAAAATATGTTCCCATGCTGCCGTCAAATACAAGCACATTATCTTTTAAATATTCACGTACACTCATACTCAAATTCCTTTATCCTCCGTAAAAATTATCCAAATATCTCCTTAGCAAAATCAACCGTCTGCTTGGCGTCTTTTGCATAAAAATCCGCGCCTATCTGCTTGGCGTAATCCGGCGTAAGCACAGCGCCGCCAACAATTATTTTGCACTCATGGCCGCTCTTTCTCAGCGCTTCAATAGTTTCACTCATGCTTTTAAGTGTTGTAGTCATAAGTGCGCTCAGGCCCACCAGCCTGACATCTTCCTTTACTGCCGTTTCAACCACGAGCTCAGCAGGAACATCGCGCCCCAAATCTATAACCTGATATCCATAGTTTTCAAGAATAACCTTTACTATGTTCTTGCCTATGTCATGTATATCTCCTTTTACAGTGGCAAGAATTATCTTACCTTTGGACACAGAGCCTGCTCCCTTATTAAGTATACTCTTTTTAAGCACCTCAAAGGCTTCGCAGGACGCCGAAGCGGAATTTATAAGCTGCGGAAGAAATATTTCCTGCCTTTCATACCTTTCCCCAACTTTGTCAAGGGCCGGTATCAAAAGCGAATTGATAATCTCCATCTCATCTTTAGTCTTAAGCAGCTCAGCCGTTATTCTGGCCGCCTCCTCCTTAAGCCCTTTTGCTATGGCGTATTCAATATCAAACAGGCCATTTCTTTCATCTGCTCCAGATATTCCCTTATTTACAGGCACATTGGTGTTCTGATTTTGGCTTTGCATGGCCCTTCCTGCAAATCTGCCTATAAACTTTTCACTGTCTTTATCTTCACCACTAAGAACTTTAAAGGAATAAACGGCATCCATTACAGCCTGCTGGTTGGGATTGATTATAGGCAGGTCAAGACCGTTTGCCATAGCCTGCACAAGAAAACTGCACGTAATAAATTCTCTGGCCGGAAGTCCGAATGATATGTTGGACACGCCAAGCACGGTATGAAGGCCCATGGTTTCCTTTACATATCTCACAGCCTTAAGCGTCTCTTTTGCCTGCTCCTGCTGAGCCGAAACAGTAAGTGTCAGACAGTCAATAAATACATCTTCCTTTTTAATGCCATGTGCAATAGCGTTTTTAAGTATTTTTTCAGCTATTTCTACCCGTTCCTCTGCCGACTTTGGTATACCGCGGCTGTCCATGGCAAGGCCAACCACTGATGCGCCGTATTTTTTCACAACAGGAAGTATTTTGTCCATAACCTCCTGCTCTCCGTTTACTGAATTTACAATGGCTTTGCCGTTAAATACCCTCAGCCCAGCCTCTATAGCCTTTGGGTCAGATGAATCTATCTGAAGCGGCAAATCGACAACAGACTGTATAGTCTTTACAACCCTGACCATCATTTCACTTTCATCTATTCCCGGAAGCCCAACATTTACATCAAGTATATCCGCTCCTGCGTCAGCCTGTTCTATGGCTCGCTCGGCTATATAGTTCATGTCGTTTTCCCTTAAAGCCTGCTGAAATCGCTTCTTTCCTGTAGGGTTTATCCTCTCGCCTATTGTCCTTACTCCTGTAATCTTTACCATCTTTTGAGGCGTACACAGTTTGGATATGCTCTCAACGCGCTCTCTTTCACCCTTTGAAATCTTCATAGCTCTGGCCATTTCCCTTATATACTCAGGAGTTGTGCCACAGCAGCCACCGGCAATATTAATGCCGATTTTTGAGTACATAGACATATAGTTTCCAAACATCTCAGGGGTTATATCATATTTATTTGTAAGAGGGTCAGGAAGCCCTGCGTTAGCCTTAATCACTACAGGCAGGTTGCTGCTGCAAGCAAGCCTCTGGGCCAGAGGGAATATCTCTTTTGGCCCAAGTGAACAGTTTATTCCCACAGCGTCAACTCCAAGGCCCTCAAGCACACAGGCCATTGACTCAACTGTACAGCCTGTAAATGTTCTCCCGTTTTCCTCAAATGTCATGGTCACCATTATGGGCAGGCTTGTATTTTCTTTTGCGGCAAGCACTCCGGCCTTTACCTCATAAAGGTCTGTCATAGTCTCAAATACAACTATGTCAGCTCCGGCTTTCTCACCGCATACAAGCATTTCCTTAAATATATCATACGCTTCCTCAAACTTAAGTGTTCCCGACGGCTCCAAAAGCTCCCCTATTGGGCCAATATCAAGCGCTGTCAGTGTGTCAGTGCCTTCACAGGCTGATTTAGCCGCCTTTACAGCTGCGGTGATTATTTCATCAACCGTATAGCCTGTACCTTCAAGCTTATGAGAATTAGCCCCAAATGTATTTGTATATACAATATCGCTTCCGGCGTTTATATACTGCCTGTGAATATTTTTTATCGTCTCCGGCTCTGTAACGCAAAGGGCTTCCGGTCTTTCCCCCAGTTTCAGGCCCGCAGCCTGAAGCATTGTTCCCATAGCCCCATCTAAAAATATAAAATCTTTTTCTAAAAGGTCTTTAAATTTTCCCACAGGTTATACCATCCTTTCTAAATTCGCAGTTTTCAAACATTGAGCAGTACTCACAACCTTTGCCGCGCTTTTTATGAGGTTCTTTTGATATCCCAATAATAGCTGTAACTGATTTTCTTGGTATCATAATACCGCTTCTGCTCAGGCATACGCCTATAGTCTTTGATGTGTTAAGTACACTGCACATGTCTTTCTGCTGTTCAAACGGCATATCCCCATACCCGGGTGAAAACCTGTCTGTAATAAAAAGCCCCATATGATTTATCTTTTCCTCAAGCTCATTCTGGAAATTATCACATACGTTTTCAACCGCGCTGCTGGCACAGCTGTCAATAATTAACGCCCTGTACAGGTTATTGACCTCATACCGTCTTATAATATTTTCTATCTCTGTCCCTATTGTAGCGGCAAATGCAACGGCTTTTTGGCATTGGGAAAGTATTTCCCTTATGTCTTTTCCGTACGGTATAAAGTTTGTGCCTTTAAAGGCAAAGCTTTTATCGTCAATATCAAATACTCTGTATATAACCTTTGGCACAGAGTACCTTATAACCTCATCACTGCACTTTTCTATGTCGTCCAACAGCTCAGGCTCCACTTTTCCGCATTTATAGCCAAGATATTTCAGCACTTCATTTTTGTTTATTTCCTTAAGATAATCAGACAACAGCAAAACCCCATTTAGATATAATCACTTTTTAATACATTTAACCAGCCTTAATACCTGCACGGCTGTACCGTATATATTTTCTATGGCATTATTCTTATCCATAGCTTCTTCCAAAGAAACTGCTCCGCGCACTATCGGAAAATATGCGTCTATGCCCGCTGTATTGCATTTTTCCGCCCCTTCTCCTATACAGCCGCAAAAGGCTATAACCGGAATATTGTACTTTTTAGCCAGTGCAGCTACACCTCCGGGAGCCTTTCCCATTACAGTCTGAAAGTCAAGCCGTCCTTCTCCTGTAATTACTATATCAGCTGTTTTAATTTCTTTCTCGATACAAAGCATGTCCAAAACCAAATCAATGCCCGGCATAAGCTTTGCTCCTAAAAATGCCATAAGTGCAAATCCAAGGCCACCCGCCGCACCGGCGCCTTCTGCATTAATACATGTAATTTCCAATGTTTTTTCACAAATCTGCGCGTATTTACAAAGCGCTTTATTCATTTCATCAACCATTTTTTTGTCAGCGCCCTTTTGAGGCCCAAAAACAGCTGACGCGCCATTTAAGCCGCATAATGGATTTTTTACGTCACAGGCGGCTCTGAATGTACATTCCTTAATAGCTTCCGGCATACAGCTCATATCAACACTGTCTACATAAAACAAATCCCTTCCGAATATACCGCAGGTTTTTGCCTTGCTGTCTTTAAACTTAACTCCAAGCGCTGAGAGCATACCAAGGCCGCCGTCATTTGTGGCACTTCCACCTAGTCCTATTACAAAATCCCTTACTCCCCTGTTTACGGCATCAAGTATAATCTCGCCTACTCCAAATGTAGTGGTGTTCATTGGATTTCTCATATTATCCGGCACATACGTAAGGCCTGAGGCCGCCGCCATTTCTATAACAGCCGTACCCCCATTATTTATTATTCCATAAAAAGAATCAATTTTTGTGCCAAGCGGACCTGTAACACTAAGCCTTACAGTTTCACCATTAAGGCCATTTACAACTGTTTCAACAGTCCCTTCGCCACCGTCTGAAACCGGAAAAACAACCGCCTTGCCGTCAAAAACAGACTCAAAAGCGTTCTTAACAGCATTTCCTGCCTCAACTGATGAGATACTGCCCTTAAATGAATCTATAGCAATAACCGCTTTCATTTGTTACCTCCAATTAAAAACTGCTGTTTATTATTATATTATGTCTTAATTTCTGCATAAACGTTGGCCTTTTCACTTTATTAGCTGACATTTTACCACATCAGGCGGTATTTTACTATAAAAACATAAAAACCGGCTTAAACATAAAAATGCTTAAACCGGTTTTATTAATTATTTCAGTACAAATCCCTTAAAACAAGTGATGTCATGCCGTCATTTAGCCCAAGCTCAACCCTCTTTACTTTAGGATTACAACGGTAATCTCTGCGCACCATTTCTTTCAGGGCACTTCCGCTGTGGAAACCATGGATAATGTCTATTCTGTAAACATCTTTTCCAGCTCTTTTAAGCGCGCTGTCTATACATGTCTTAGCCTGAAATCTGTTCATTCCATGCACATCAATTTCTACAAATCCACTGCCTGCCATTTTCATCAGTCCTTCAAAGCCTTTACTCTGTCAAATTCATCTGTAATTTCACTTGACGGAGCCTCTGTAAGCAAGCTTACCACAACAATCACTACACACGCAACTATAAACGCTGGGAGAAGCTCATAAATATTCCAGATTCCTCCCATAGGCTTAACAAGGTATTTCCATATAAATACCATAGCTCCACCTGATATCATGCCGGCCATGGCTCCAAACCTGTTGGAGCGCCTCCAGAAAAGCGCAAACAGCACAACCGGACCAAACGACGCGCCAAATCCAGCCCAAGCAAACGAAACTATACCAAACACTGAGCTGTCCGGATTCCTTGCTATTATAGCCGCTATAACGGCAATAACAAAAAGGGTTGTCCTTGCAGTAGCCATTGTCCTTTTTGCGTCCATATTTATATTAAATATTCCAAATATGTTCTTAGATACCGCTGATGAGGCCGCTATAAGCTGCGAATCCGCTGTAGACATGGTTGATGCCAGTATTCCAGCCAGTATAACGCCGGCAAGCAGAGCCGGAACTATACCATATGTGCTCAACAAAGCTGATATTCTTACAATGATTGTTTCTGATGCCGAGCCTTCAAGCACATCAATTGCCCCGGCGTTTGTCATGGCAAGCCCCACAACACCTATAAATATGGCTACCGCAAGAGATATAACAACCCATATTGAAGCTACCCTTCTTGAAAGCGAAAGCTTATTGTGGTCGTTTATAGCCATAAACCTCAACAATATATGTGGCATTCCAAAATACCCAAGCCCCCATGCCAGAGTTGAAAGCTTTGTGATAATTCCATAGCCTGTCGCTGATTTTGATGACAAATCATACATAGCGTTCATTGAAAAATATCCCGGAAGGTTTTTGGCGTTGTCTATAACCACGCCGAATCCGCCTGCAACGTGAACGCCAAAAATAAGTACAATTATAAGTGCAATAGTCATTACTATGCTCTGTATAAGGTCTGTAGTGCTCGCGGCAAGAAATCCGCCAAGGGCTGTGTACCCTACAATTACAACAGCGCTTATAATCATTGCTGTAAGGTAATCCACACCAAACAGGCTTGAAAACAGCTTTCCGCAGGCCGCAAAGCCTGAAGCAGTATACGGAACAAAGAATATTAATATAATCAGAGCTGAAATTACCATTATTATATTGCTGCTGTCTCTGTATCGGTTTGAAAAAAAGTCGGGTATTGTAATAGCGTTGTTTGACATATGCGAATAGCGCCTTATCCTTTTAGCGACAATAAGCCAGTTTACATATGTACCAAGCGCAAGGCCTATAGCAGTCCAGCCAGCGTCACATATGCCCGAAAGGTACGCAACCCCAGGAAGCCCCATAAGCAGCCAGCTGCTCATATCAGACGCTTCGGCACTCATGGCGGTTACTATAGGGCCAAGCTGCCTTCCTCCCAAGTAAAAGTCATCGGCCGTGTTGTTCTTTTTAGAACAGATAGCCCCAACAACAAGCATACCGATAAGGTATATCCCTATAGATATCATAATGCAGATTTGTGATGTTCCCATTTTTCCTACCCCTTCGTTAATTTGATTTTTATTCCAGATAATAAGGATTATACCATACTTTTTATTAGACTAAAATACAGAATATAGTATAGACTTTATTCTATACTATTTATAAACATATTGGTTGTTTTCTGTTATTTTATCTAATTATTCTTATGTACTATTATTAGATATCATTCTGATAGTTTTATAAATATATAAATTAATCCTCTGTTTTATATTTTCCAAAAAGCAACGGAAATGTATTTTCGGAATACTGCAAAAGGGAATACTCGCCATTGCATATGCACCAATCATACAGAAACGCCCTCTCACACATAGCGTAGACCTTAACTATCTCGTTAACAGATATATCAGAACGTATCTGGCCGCGCTGCTGCCCCTCAATAACTGTCTGCCTAAGCACCTTAAAATATATCCTGTTGTGGTCCATCAGGTGCTTTTCTCCTTTTGTTACAAGCTGTGAGGAATACAGCCTTGCCAAAAGGTCAAGAGATATGCTGTTATCTATCATTCTAAACAGCTCACGGTTAAGGTACATAAGCTTTTCAAAGCTGTTCATATCTTTGTCCATCACTTCCATAAGCTCCTGGTATTTTTCATCAAACAGAATGGACAGTGAGCTTAACAGCGCGTCCTTTCCCTCAAAGTAGTGATAAAACGAGCCTTTGGAAGTCTGTGATTTTTCTATAATCTCCTCAACAGTTGTATCATCGTAGCCCTGCTCATAAAAAAGCTCCCATGCCGCAGAGATTATACGCCCTTTTGTGTTTCTTGAATTTTTTTTAGCCATATGTACCCCCAAAAATTATAACAATATGCTTTGATATAAGAATATAAAGTCATTTTATCATAAAAGCAGATAAAGTAAATACTCACAGCAAAAGCTCAAAATTCTTTGCATTCATCTGCCATACAGCCGTTTATATGAGTAGCAAACCCATAAAAACACAGTGCGCCGGTCTGCCATTAGCTTGGCATACCGTTTACTATACTCCAAATATTGAAAAATGCCGCCGTAAAACGGCGGCATTTGAACGTTTGCCTTATTCTGCAACTTCGTCAACTGACTCAAAAACTATAAGGAGGTCATCCGGCTGAACCTTATCGCCCTCTCTTACAAGGACTTCCTTTACCTTTCCGGCAAATGTAGAAAGTATAGATGTTTCCATCTTCATAGCCTCTACTGTAAGAAGAAGGCTGTTCTTTTCCACATGGTCTCCGGCCTTTACCTGAATCTTTCCTATTGTTCCAGGTATAGGCGAACCTGCATGCAGTACATTGCCCTTTTCCACCTTTGGCCTTTTATCAACTGTTTCCTCAATTTTCTTATCAACAACTGATATATCTCTTGTCACACCATTTATTTCAAACGAAACTGTCCTCACACCTTCAGCGTTAGGCTCGCTCATTTCATTAAACCTGATTATGAGGTTTTTGCCTTCTCCAAGCTCAAGCATTGTCTCCTCTCCCTTTTTAAGGCCGTAGAAGAATACATGGCTTTCCAGCTTAGATACATCATTGTACCACTCAAGGTGCTTGCAGAAATCATCAAATACCTTAGGGTAAAGGGCATAGCTTATAAGGTGCTTTTTCTCAACCATTTCCCTTGGCAGGTGTTTAAGAATATGCTTTTCAATATCCTCAAAATCCGCTGGCGGAAGGCTCTTTCCTGCCCTTTCGGTAAGAGGCTTTTTATCCTTAAGAACAATTTTCTGCAATTCTTCAGGGAAACCGCCGTCTGGCTGGCCTACCATACCCATAAAATATTCAACTACAGAGTCAGGATATGAAAGCTCCCGCCCCTCAGTAAATATATTATCGGCTGTAAGCTTGTTCTGGAACATGAATATTGCCATGTCACCTACAATTTTTGCTGTAGGGGTTACCTTAATGATGTTTCCAAAAAGCTCATTTGCCTGTTTATAAAGCTTCTTTATCTCCTCAAAATCCTCGTCGCTTCCGCCCATAGATTTAACCTGAGCAAGAAGATTTGAATACTGACCTCCAGGAATCTCATACCTGTAAATTTCCGTATTAGGAGTCTTAAGATTGCTCTCAAAGCTGTAATAAACTTTTCTTACATCTGCATAGTACTTGCTGAGCCTTGATATTTCTTTGATGTCAAGCTGTGTATCCCTTTCAGTACCCTTAAGCGCCTCAACAATTGAGTTCATTGATGGCTGGCTTGTAAGACTTGACATAGCCTCAACAGCCGCATCGACTATATCAACCCCAGACTCAGCCGCCATAAGTACAGTGCTTACACCGTTTCCGGTTGAATCATGCGTATGCAGATGAACAGGAATTTTAAGCTCGGCTTTAAGCGCTGCAAACAGCTCTTTGGCGGCATAAGGCTTTAAGAGTCCTGCCATATCCTTAATAGCGAATATATGGCAGCCCATCGACTCAAGTTCCTTAGCTTTATTTAAATAGTACTCAACAGTATATTTTTTCTCGTCCGGGTTCAGTATATCGCCTGTGTAGCATACCGCGCCCTCAACAATCTTACCTGTCTTTAACGCCTCCTCAACAGGCATTTTCATATTTTCCATCCAGTTAAGACTGTCAAAAATTCTGAATACGTCAACGCCTCTGTCAGCGGCTTCTTTTATAAACTCACTTACTACATTATCCGGGTAGTTGCTGTACCCTACAGCATTTGAAGCCCTTAAGAGCATCTGTATAAGCGTGTTAGGCATACGTTTTCTAAGCTCAGTAAGCCTTACCCATGGTGACTCATTTAAGAATCTGTACGCCACATCGAATGTAGCGCCGCCCCATGCCTCAACTGAGAAAGCGTTTCTCATTACCTGGTTTGTAAGAGGAGCTGCCTTTACAAGGTCGTTTGTCCTCATTCGTGTAGCCATAAGCGACTGGTGCGCGTCACGCATTGATGTATCAGTTATAAAAAGCTTCTTTTCATCAAGTATCCTCTTTGTAAAAGCTTCAGCTCCAAGCTTTAAAAATTCATCTCTTGAACCTGTAAAATCACCTGTGTCAAAAAGCTTAGGTGCACGCACAACAGTAAAGTCCGGCTTTTCACCTGTAACCTCATTGACCATTTTGTTGCCTATAAATTCAGCGATTTTTGTTGCCCTGTCCTTGCTGAGCTCAATTTCAAAGAGGCTTGGTGTGTCCTCTATAAATGTAGTTGTGCATGCTCCCTCAATAAATGTGCTGTTTTTAAGCACATTAATAAGGAAAGGAATATTTGTCTTTACTCCTCTTATTCTGGTCTCACGCAGCGCTCTTATAGCCTTGTTTGCAGCTATAGCAAAATTTCTGTCGTGTGAAATAATCTTAACAAGAAGGCTGTCATAATACGGCGTAATCTCTGCACCTGTATATGCAGTACCTCCGTCAAGGCGAATGCCATTGCCTGAACCCGAACGATAAACAGCAATTTTGCCTGTGTCAGGAAGGAAGTTGTTAGCCGGGTCCTCTGTAGTTACCCTGCACTGTATAGCATAGCCATTACAGATTATATCCTCCTGCGACTTAATATTTACCTCTTCCGAGTCAAGAGGATACCCCTCCTCAATAAGAATCTGACTTCTTACAATATCGATGCCTGTCACCATTTCAGTCACAGTATGCTCAACCTGTACACGCGGGTTCATCTCTATAAAGTAATAGTTCTGCTCCGCATCAACAAGGAATTCAAGTGTTCCGGCATTTTTGTAGCCAACATGCTTGGCAAGCCTTACTGCGTCAGCAAACATATTCTGCCTTACCTCCGGCCTTATTGTAAACGCCGGGGCGTACTCAACAACCTTCTGGTGCCTTCTCTGTACAGAACAGTCTCTGTCAAAAAGGTGTACTATATTGCCGTATTTGTCACCCAGAATCTGCACCTCAACATGCTTAGGCGCCCTGAGGTATTTTTCTATAAATATCTGCTCACTGCCGAAGGCTTTTCTTGACTCTGTCCTAGCCTCGTTGTATTCTCTTGGCATATCGGCCTCTGAATTTACTATCCTCATTCCACGGCCGCCGCCGCCGTTTGATGCCTTAAGCATTACAGGATAGCCTATTTTCCTTGCCACCTCAACAGCCTCGGCTTCATCTTTAAGTGCATGGTCAACGCCAGGTATTATAGGTACATTACATTCTATTGCCATTTTCTTGGAAGAAATTTTATCCCCCATAGCGTCCATACTTGCTCTGTTTGGGCCAATAAAAGCAATTCCATTGTCAGCACAAGCCTGTGCAAACTCTGAGTTTTCAGAAAGGAAGCCATACCCTGGGTGGATAGCGTCAGCGCCCTTTTCTTTTGCTATTTTAATAATTCCCGGTATATCAAGATAAGCCTCTATTGCGCCCTTTTTCCTGTCGAGCTCATAGGACTCATCGGCTTTAGTCCTGAAAAGCGAGTATTTATCCTCTTTAGAATAGATACCGATAGTTTGAATGCCAAGCTCGTTTAAAGCCCTGAAAACCCTAATGGCTATTTCGCCGCGGTTGGCAACGAGAACTTTTTTGAATTCCTTTATTTTAATATCTTCCATTCTCATCCCTCCAGAATGTTATCAATACAGCTTTTTATAGTTTACAATATTTACTGTTGTTTGTATTATAATATATGTATACACATTAGTAAACTATATTTTATTTACACCCTCCATAAGCATCGCTTATATCATTGAGGTTTTCTGCCCAAAAATATCAGAGATAATTTCACGTATATATTTTTTAGCGCAGATTTCTATATTTAATTTGTCTATATTTTTCAGATTTTTGTATGCTTCCTGTGAAATATACACCTTTTTAAAACCCATACGGTTTAATTCTTTTATACGTATTTCTGTTGAAGGCACCCTTTTTATCTCCCCTGTAAGCCCAACATCGCCTATAAATGCAGTCCCGTTTTTTACAGGCTTATTATAAAAGGAAGATGCTATGCTCATAATTACCGCCAGATTGGCCGAAGGCTCCCTGAGCTTAAGCCCGCCTACAGCTTTAACTACCACATTCTTGTCAAATAAGCCCACACCGCATCTTTCTTCAAGTATAGATATAAGTGTATTAAGCTGTTCACGTTTTAATGACTCTCCAATCCTCTGAGGATATGGTGTAAATGAACGCGACACAAGGCTTTCAACCTCCACAATAATAGGCCTTGAGCCCTCCCTCACAACAGTTATTGCGCTTCCGCTCACTGCATCATTGTCATTTCTGGAAGTTACAAAAAATTCCGAAGGGTTATCTATTGAAACAAGGCCCTCCTCTGTCATAGAAAAAAATCCCATCTCTCCGGTGCTTCCAAACCGGTTTTTTGTAGCCATAATGCTTCTCAGCTCGTCCTCATTGTTGCCGTCTATCAACAATACAGTATCGGCAAGATGCTCAAGTGAACGAAGCCCCGCAAGTTCATCGCTTTTATTCATCTGTCCTATAATTATAACTGCGGCAGGCTTTACACCGCTTTTGGCTATACGCACAAGCTCACCGGCGCACTCCATAGTCTGTGTAGGGTTTCCGGCTCTGGCGGGCAGAAAATCGGACAGTGCAAATGTCTGTATACTGTCTACAATAATCATATCCGCTTCTGTCTTTTCCGCAGCTGTTATTACATTGTCCATACTGTTGTCAGCCATAAGCCACACATTGGAATTTATATCATTTAAAATCCTGTCAGCCCTGCTTTTAATCTGGCTCTCACTTTCTTCACCGGAGGCATATAGGACATTAAGCCCCAAAGAAGCCGCTGCGTTTGATATTGTCAGGGCAAGTGTTGACTTACCGCCTCCAGGCGGAGAGCTGAGTATTGTAACTGAGTCCTTTACAAGGCCTCCGCCTACAACACGGTCAAACTCGTTAATCCCTGTAACAATACGTCCGCCTTCACCGCTTTGTGCTGTCTTAAGCCTCAGCACCCTTGCCTGCTTTGAATTTTTTAAATTGCCTGCTTTGCTTTTCTGCTCGTTCCTCACAACTTCTTCAGCAAATGTATTATACTCACCGCATTTTGGGCAGACTCCCATCCATTTAGACGACACTGTCCCACACCCTGTACATCTGTATATAGTTTTTTCTTTCATAAATACCCGCCTTCTGTATGCCGCGAACTATAAAATTTAAACTGTAAATTATAGTATAAAACTTATAAATATCGCTCTGTCTCACTTTAAAGTAATATATCAACTTATTAACGGTATTGTCAATACAGATATTTTTCACAGGCAATAAACGGCATTTATTTCAAAAGTAAACATTTTATTAACATTTTCCTTATATACAAAACGGTGTAAAATTGATATAATGAATGTTAAATACTTAAACCGTCCAACCGGCATCGTATTATAATTATTAGGAGGGCAGTTAAAATGGCAGTTGTTGATGAATTAATTCGTTTAGAGGATAACGGTACTCTTAGTTTTGGTGATTATACCGCTGATTTAAAGAAAAAGGTACCTGAATTTAAAGTAAATGATGATATTTACTATGTAAAGACATTCGCAGAAATTACAAGACTTGAGAAAAACGGCAGACTCCTGCTTGAATCAATTCCAGGTTCCACTGTACATAACTTCAGTGCTGATGAAAGAACAGCTTCTTTTACTATTGAGGGAACAGGCGATATCCGTATAACTATGGAATTGGAGCCTGAAAGCGAATACCGCGTTGTAGTAGATGACTTCAATATAGGCAGCGTAAACTCAGGCTTGTCAGGCAAAGTATCTTTCAGCGTTGATGCCGACGGAACAGAAAAGGCAGTTAAACTTGAAAAAATGTAACAGATAAAACAAAAGGCCGGTATATCCGGCCTTTTTATTTTATTTATCCCGCAGTTTTCCGCTTACTGCTCTATGCCATATATTTCCTAAATTCTATATAGATTTACAGCAATACTATCTGTATAAAGAACGGAGGGTGATATGGTTTGGATATTACAAAATACTCGGAGGAAAATTTTATAAAGCTGCCTTTATCTTCACAGCGGAAAATAATAGCCGAGGCTGCCGCAAATTTAACTGACGAGGAATCTAAAAAAATTTATGAGGAATTAGTAAAAATGTATGAAAAGGAAGGCATGGAAATTCAAAAATTCTGATTTTTCGCAAACTCTAAACCCCCACAGCAAGCCAGCCGCGGGGGTTTTAAATTTATGACAATATAATATTTTATGCCTATCAGTTCATTGCCTTTGCAACTTCCTCAGCAAAGTTTTCTTCTTTCTTTGCAAGGCCTTCGCCTGTCTCAAAACGAACAAAGCGAGCGAGCTTTATAGGAGCGCCAACAGTCTTTGCAACAGAATCAATATACTGCTTAACTGTCATATCGCCGTCTTTAACATATGCCTGCTCAACAAGGCAGAATTCCTTAAGCTCTTTTTTGAGCCTGCCTGTAACCATCTTCTCAAGGATATTTGCCGGTTTATTTGCATTTTTAGGGTCTTCCTGAGCCTGCTTAACAAGAATATCCATCTCGTGGTCTATAAATTCCTGAGGAACATCCTCCTCAGCAATAAATTTAGGGCTGAGCGCAGCAATCTGCATAGCAAGGTTCTTTCCAAGCTCCTCAAGCTCATCAGCTTCCTTGTCGCAGCTAAGCTCTACAAGAACACCGATTCTTCCGCCGCCATGAATATATGATACAATCTTTCCGCTTGTTGTTTTAACAAATTTCTCAAAACGTCTGATTTTGAGGTTTTCACCAATAACAGCTATCTTCTGGCTGAGAGCCTCAGCAACTGTAACAGATGGGTCAGCGCTCCACTTTTCAGCAAGGAAAGCATCAATATCAGCAGCGTCAGAAGCTATAGCCTGTTTAGCAACCTGGTCAACATACTCTCTGAATACTTCGTTTTTTGCAACAAAGTCTGTTTCTGAGTTAACCTCAACAACAACTCCTACTTTGTTGTCATCTGTGATTGAAGTATAAACCATACCCTCAGCAGCTATACGTCCTGCCTTTTTAGCTGAAGCGGCAAGTCCCTTTTCCCTTAAATACTCAATTGCCTTCTCCATATCGCCGTCTGTCTCAGCAAGAGCCTTCTTGCAGTCAAGCATACCAACGCCAGTTGTCTCTCTCAGTTCTTTAACCATTGCAGCAGTAATAGCCATTTTAAATTTCCTCCTTAGAAAATTATAAGTTTAAAAAAGCTTCAGCCAAGCGCTCCGGCTGAAGCCTAAATTTATGAATAATTATGCCTCTGTAGCAACTTCCTCGGAAACTTCTGCCACATCTTCAGCCTCTCCCTGCTTTGCCTCTATAACAGCGTCAGCCATCTTGCCTGCGATAAGTTTTACGGCACGGATAGCGTCATCGTTACCAGGGATTACATAATCAACCTCTTCCGGGTCACAGTTAGTATCTACAATAGCTACTATTGGAATACCAAGTGTGTGAGCCTCCTGAATAGCAATTCTTTCCTTGCGTGGGTCAACAACAAACATAACATCAGGAATCCTTGTCATATCTTTTATTCCGCCAAGGTTTTTCTGAAGCTTATCCATCTCATGAAGAAGGTTTGCAACTTCCTTTTTAGGAAGAACCTCAAAAGTACCGTCCTCCTGCATTTTCTCGAGAGTTTTAAGCCTTGCGATTCTTGTCTTTATTGTTGTAAAGTTTGTGAGCATACCGCCTAACCATCTCTGGTTTACATAGTACATTCCGCATCTTTCAGCTTCTTCTTTGATAGAATCCTGAGCCTGTTTCTTTGTTCCTACAAAAAGAATCTCTCCGCCGTTTGCGATAATATCAGAAACTGCAAAATAAGCCTCATCTACCTTTTTAACTGTCTTCTGAAGGTCGATGATGTAAATTCCGTTTCTTTCAGCAAAGATATAAGGAGCCATTTTAGGGTTCCATCTTCTTGTCTGATGTCCAAAGTGAACACCTGCTTCTAATAACTGTTTCATTGAAATAACGCTCATTTTAAATCCTCCTGTTTGGTTAATCCTCCCCATTTTCCTCTGTCGCAAAACCCTGTGTTGCGGGCACCATAGCAATATTGAAAATAGGTGTGTTTTTAGTAACGTATGGTATTTTACCACAAGTCAATACAAAAAACAAGCCCAAAGCCGTATTTTTACAGCTTTTGGGCGAATTTTTATATTAATCGTTCTGCTCATTCTGTTCAGCGTCCTCTGAGTATCCGCATTTTTCATTTGAACAGAGGAGTTTAACATTTTTTGTTCCCTTTTCAACCATGTAGCTTCCGCATTTAGGGCATTTTTTCTCAACAGGCTTATTCCAGCTTACAAAGCTGCACTTGTCAGGGTTGTTCTCGCAACCGAAATACTTTCTGCCCTTCTTTGTTTTCTTGATAAGCACTTCCCCACCGCAGAGAGGACATTTCACACCGGCGCTTTCAAAGAGCGGCTTCGCGTTTGAGCATGCAGGAAAATTCGGGCACGCAAGAAATTTTCCGTATCTTCCATATTTAATTACCATGTTGCTTCCGCATTTTTCACAAATTACATCTGTAACCTCGTCCTTGATAACTACTTTGCTCAGTTTCTCCTGGGCATTTTTAAGCTCGGACTCAAATATAGGATAAAAGCTTCTGATAATTTCCTTCCACTCAATTTTCCCTTCCTCTATACTGTCAAGGTCAGTTTCCATAGCGGCGGTAAAATCAGTATTTACAATATTTGTAAAATATTTTTTCATTATATCGTTTACCACTTCGCCAAGCTCAGTTGTATAAAAAAGCTTTTTCTCCTTAGCAACATAGTTTCTGGCTATAATTGTCGCTATTGTAGGGGCATAGGTACTTGGCCTTCCAACACCTATCTCTTCAAGCGTTTTAATAAGCGATGCGTCAGAAAACCTTGCGGGAGGCTGTGTAAAATGCTGAAGCGGATTTACTGACATAGCCTTTAATACATCATTTTCAGTTACAACAGGCAGAAGCCCTGCCTCCTGTGTATCCTCAACCCTATTGTAAATCTTTAAAAAGCCCTCAAAAACCAGCACCGAACCTGAAGCTTTAAAAATATACTTTCCGTCCTCAAGCGTTATAGTCTGGCTTTCGTACTCGGCAGGCTTCATCTGGCATGCTATTGTTCTCTCCCATATAAGCTTGTAGAGCTTATACTGTTCTTTTGTCAGGGAGTCCTTTATCATTTCCGGTTCCATTACAGCGTGCGTCGGCCTTATAGCCTCATGCGCATCCTGAGCATTGTTTTTTGACTTATAAACCACGCGTTCCTCAGAAAGATATTTCTCACCGATGTTTTCTGTTATATAATCCTTTATTTCAGAATACGCCTCGTCAGAAATTCTGACGGAGTCAGTCCTTATATAGGAAACCAGTCCTATAGTGCCCTCGCCTTTTACGTCAACACCCTCATAAAGCTGCTGGGCAACCATCATTGTCTTTTGTGCCGTAAAATTCAGATATTTGCTGGCTTCCTGCTGAAGTGTGCTTGTTGTAAAAGGAGGAAGCGGTTTTTTAAGCCTTTTTCCTTTCTTTATTTCCTTTACAGTAAAATCATTCTCATTTACAGCATCTACTATTTCCTGTGTCTGAGCCGCATCTTTAAGCTCAGCCTTTTTGCCGTCAAAACCATAAAATTTAGCAGTAAATTTTTCTTTTTTAACAGATTCAAGCACAGCTTCTATTGTCCAGTACTCCTCCGGAACAAAAGAACGTATCTCTTCCTCCCTGTCACATATAAGCCTGAGGGCTACCGACTGCACACGGCCTCCGCTAAGCCCTCTTTTTACTTTCGCCCACAGAAGGTCGCTTATCTGATAGCCCACAATCCTGTCCAGAACTCTTCTTGCCTGCTGGGCATCTACCAGTGACATATTTATATCCCTTGCCTCGGCTATTGATTTTTTAACCGCATTTTTTGTAATTTCATTAAATGTTATCCTCTTGTATTTGTCCTTGTCAAGCCCAAGGGCGCTTACAAGATGCCAGCTGATTGCCTCTCCCTCACGGTCGGGGTCAGTGGCAAGATATACTTTATCAGCAGTTTTAGTTTCCTTTCTGAGCTTTGCCAGCAGCTCGCCTTTTCCGCGGATAGTAATGTATTTAGGCTCGAAGTCATTGTCCACATCAACACCGAGCTGGCTTTTAGGCAAATCACGTACATGCCCCATTGAAGCCTCAATTTTATATTTACTGCCAAGAAACTTTTTGATTGTTTTTGCCTTGGCAGGCGATTCCACAATAACTAAATTTTTGTTAGCCATTAAAACACCTCATACATATAGACGTTATTTTTTCATAAACCTTCCGCCCGGAAGCTTCTCAATCAGCCCTTTTATTTCCAGAAGCATAAGTACACTTTGCAGGTTCTGGACTTCAAAACCCGTTTCATTAATTATATATTCAAAACCAACAGGCTCAGAATTTATTAATTTTAATATTCTCTCTTCTTCATCTGTCAAATTTGAGCGAGACTTATTCAATGCTGTATCAGCAGTGCGCTTTACAGATTCTATTCCTAACTCCAGCAGTATATCCTCAACTTCTGTAACCATGCAGCAGCCCTGCTTAATAAGACTATTGGAACCTTCGCCATTAATGTTTGTAATATTTGAGGGAACAGCCATAACAGTACGGCCGCATTCCGCGGCTATATCGGCTGTAATAAGAGCCCCGCTTCTTTTAGCCGCCTCCACAACAAGCACTCCATCAGAAATACCAGCTATTATACTGTTTCTCTGCGGAAAATAAAACGGTTCCGGTCTGGTATCCGGCGGATACTCGCTTATCAGACATCCGTTTTTCGCTATGCTCTCCATAAGCGCCTCATTTCCAGACGGGTAGCAGTGCCTGTGCCCAAAGCCAAGGACAGCTATTGTTCTGCCTCCGGCCTCTATTGCCGCCCTGTTGCCGGCTGAATCTATGCCGGCCGCCATTCCGCTTACTATCCATATACCCTTTGAAGCCAGTTCTGACGAAAATTTCCGAGCTACAATTTTGCCGTATTCCGAACACCGTCTGGAACCTATTATACTCAAAAGCGTATCCTTTTCATCTGGAAGCCTTCCTTTTATATAGATGCCAGCCGGAGGGATATACAGATTCCTTAGCCTTTGCGGATACCTTTTGTCAAGGAATGAAATAAACTCGATATTTTCAGACTCCAGTTCCTTTTTCCATGCTTCAATAAGGCTTCTGCCTATTTCCATATTTTTAAGCACTTCAGGCTTTAAACCTTTTATTGCCAAAAAATCACTGTATTCTGCCTTAAACACTCTGTCCGGCGTCTTAAACCTTTCTAGCAGGTAATATATTTTTTTGGAATTATGATTGAGCGACCTGCTCAGCCACATAATATAATCATTGCTATCCAATTAAAGCACCTGCCTTCCGCCAAAGCTAAGACCATATTAATATATGCTTTTTTTAAAACAAATTCAAGGAAATTTTTTTTTACATCAATTTGTTCTAATTCTAAGACCAAAAATATCAAAAAAATTCAGCATATTTTTATAATCTACTGGTTATCAACACAGTATAGCATATATTTTAAACTTATTGACATAGTATTTAATAAATATTTCCAAATTAGAGCATCTTTTTTCTTCAGCCGTCTGTCTGTGAACAATTACAAAAGTAAAAAAGCCCCTGAAAATTATTTTTCAGAGGCTTTTGCTTTAGTCAGCTATTTTGACAATTGTCTTCGTTTTTGTTTCATCATCTGTGCTGTAATCACAGGTAAAAATATCTCCTTCACTCATCCTGCTCAGCTTTTTAGCAACTTCTTTATCATAAAACTGTAATACATCTACCTCTCCTCCGGTTATTACCTCAACACTGTGTCCATCTGCCAAACCCTGGAACTCACACTCAGCTGTACTTACAGTGCCATTTCCTTTGTTTTCCGGCGGAATAAAATATTCAAATCCTTTATAAGGCTCATCAACTGGTATTGTAATCCCAAGTGGTTCAATATAAATCGGCTCATTGTTTTCAGTACAGTAGAAAATATCCAGACTTTCGGGGTCTCCAATTTTAGAATCGACAAAATTATACTGTAAAGTATGCTTTATACTGTCAAATATTGTGCTGCAAAGCTCCTCAGTGTCATATACCAGAAATTCATCTTTCTGTTCTTCCGGCGGGCCTGTGAATATAGCTGATGTCTTGGCAAAGCATACTGTCATGCCTCCTTTGCCTGTAGTCACACTGTCGGCAAGGTCAAGATTCCAGCCTGTAAGAACTGCGATTTGCTCAATAAGCACTTCCGGTGTAATCTCGCCTTCATACTCTATAGGGTATTCTTTAAAATTGCCGTTATTGCCAATATAGAGAACCGCCTCACTCATTTCTTTTTCTGTGATATCCGACGACACAGAAGCGCTGGCTTCTCCTGATGATGAAGAGCTGTCTGTTGTCTTTCCGCAGGCCGTAAATACAGATACAGCCGCAAGGGCAGCCGCAATAAATATAATAAACTTTTTCATATTGTTCCCTCCTTTTACAGTATTGTCATACCATAAATTAAAGCGGGGCATTCCAGCTTTCAAAAAACCATGTGATTTTTATAAATATCATAAGTTTTATGTCAATGCTTTAAAGACTTGTCCATATTCCGCTTTATAAGAATATTATACCATAATAAGAATGATTTTCCATTGAAAAATTCTTACTTATTTTTACATAATTTTTTATATAACTCCTTTTAACACAAGCGCCAGGAGCACTCCTGTGGCAAGCAGAACCAAAGCCACAAGCATTATTCCTGTGTTGTTTGACTTAACAGGCACTGCTCCCTTTGAATCCTCAATAAGCTTTGCCTTTCTCAGTGAGTTTACAATATGTTTGTACAAAAGCAGTATAAGCGCTGTATTGATACCGCCTTTAAGCAGATTGAAAGGCAGAAAAGCCGGTATAAGCAGTTCAGCCACAGCCTCCCTTGGATAACCAAGATATATAGGCGTTACAAGATAGTTCCACAAAAGCATCACAAAAGTCATAAGGGCGACACCGGCCAAAAGTCCTGTGACCGCCCCTTTAAGGGTATGTTTCCTTTTATATATAACCGCCGCAGTACATGCGAAACTGCAGCTTGACAGTATATTCATAACACAGCCTATAAACCCGGTATCACTTACCGTTACCATTTCTATAACAGAAACTATAGCAGACACTGTAAAAGCCGCCAACGGTCCAAAAATAAACCCTCCTATTGTTATAACAACATCTTTAGGGTCGTACTTTAAAAATAAAACTATAGGTATCCTCCCCACAACCATAACGGCAAATGCTATAGCGCACAGCATGCCAATCATAGTCAGTCTTTTTGTCTTTTGCTCTGTTGCATCCATTTAAATGTCCTCCCCTTCAGCGCTTAATGTCAAATAATTCCAAAAATAAAACTGCCCGGAAACAGGTAATGTTTTCAGGCAGGGTTAATACACAGCTAAAGCAATAAAAGCTTAACGTGCCAACACAGCTTCTTTCATCCAGACTATACTGTCGGTTTTGGAATTTCACCAAATCCTGAGCCTAAAGCTCCTGCATTTATAATGCTCGCGGACTGTAACCGCCGGTGGGGAATTGCACCCCGCCCTGAAAACTGTATAATATTCAGCTTAAATATAATACCACTTCATCATACAAAATTCAACAAAAATAAACCTGTTCCGACGTTAAATAACTTATCTAAAAATGATATAAACTGTTGCAATAAATAAATAATTATTATATGGTAGATATAAGAATAAAAATAGGAGTGATTTTCTTGAACAAATTATCAAAAAGGGACTGCCTTTTTGTCGGTGTAACACTTTTTTCAATGTTTTTTGGAGCCGGCAATTTGATTTTCCCACCATTTCTTGGTTCTCAGGCCGGCACAGGAACATGGACAGCTATGATAGGATTTGCCCTGAGCGCCATATGCCTGCCAATACTCGGCGTTATAGCCGTAGCCCAATCCGGAGGGCTTCCGGCGCTTGCGGGAAGGGTGCATCCAAAGTTCGCGTATATATTTACACTGCTTATTTACCTTTCGATAGGCCCATGTCTTGCCATACCAAGGACAGCTTCCACTTCCTTTGAAATGGCAGTAATACCGTTTATGGCAAATATCCCCGCTATGGTGAGAATTGGATATTCCCTTATATTTTTTGCTGTAGCTCTTTTTTTGGCTCTTCATCCCGAAAAGCTTTCGGACAGACTTGGAAAAATACTTGGACCGTGTCTTTTAACTCTTATATTCATAATAGTTGTTGGCTGCCTTTTTAACTCACCGGGAGGATATGGTGTTCCTACAGGCTCTTATACAAACAACCGCATAGTGCAGGGATTCCTTGATGGATATCTTACAATGGATACAATAGCGGCGCTTAATTTTGGCATTATAATATCCCTTAATATTAAAAACAAAGGCGTAGAAAACGAAGGCTCAGTTGTAAAATACACAATTATGGCCGGCTGGATTGCCGGAGCTGTCCTGCTTGCAGTTTATGCTGCTCTGGCCCATATAGGCGCTGTATCAGGCGGTTCATTTTCGGGAGCCTCCAATGGCGCAGGCGTACTTACAAACCTTGTTTCATACCTTTTTGGACGGGCCGGTATTATAATACTCGGGCTTATATTTGTAATTGCCTGCCTTAACACATGTATAGGGCTTCTTTGCTGTTGCAGCGAATATTTTTCAACGATATTTCCTAAAATCAGCTATCGTGCATGGGTGTTAATTTTCGCCCTTGCCAGCTTTCTTATATCCATAGCCGGTCTTAACGCCATACTTGCCGTATCAGTACCTGTGCTAAACGCCATTTATCCTGTAGCGATAGTACTTATCATACTTGGGCTTTTCAACCGTTTTTTCAGCAAGTTCAGGTATGTGTATCCTGTTACAATAACCTTTACCGGTGTTGTAAGCATTGTATATGCCCTTAATTCAGCAAAGATTACTATACCTGTTATAACCGGGCTTATAACCAGAATACCACCTCTTGTTGACCTGTGCTGGGTTCTTCCGGCTGTATGCGGAATGATTATCGGTATAGCAGCTTCAGTATTGAGCGGTAATCATAAAAGCTCAACAGAATAAATTAATAACTGTCAAATAATAAAAAAGGCGCTTACCTGTAAGCGTCTTTTTTATTTGTATTTTACTGTCTAAACTGCATATTGTAATACTTGGCGTAGGTTCCTCCCTTTTCAAGCAGCTCGCTGTGATTACCCTTTTCTTTTACGCTTCCGTTTTCTATTACATAAATTATGTCAGCATTTACTATAGTACTCAATCGGTGGGCAATCACTACCGTTGTACGCCCCTTAGCCAGTTCGTCAAGCGAATTCTGTATATACCTCTCGCTTTCATTGTCAAGGGCAGATGTGGCCTCGTCAAGTATAAGTATTTTAGGGTTTTTTAAAAACACTCTTGCAATAGATATCCTTTGCCTCTGACCACCTGAAAGCCGCACTCCACGTTCTCCCACGTTTGTGTCATACCCTTCCGGAAGGCTCATAATATAGTCATGAATATTTGCCTTTTTGGCCGCTTCAACAATCTCATTATCTGTTGCGCCTATTTTTCCGTAGGCAATATTATCTCTGAACGTGCTCCCGAACAAATACACATCCTGCTGTACAATGCCGATTGCCTTTCTCAGGGATTCCTGTTTTAAATTCCGTATGTCCTTTCCGTCTATCTTAATACTGCCGCCTGTTACATCATAAAACCTTGGAAGAAGCGAACATATTGTAGTTTTACCTCCGCCTGAGGCCCCGACCAAAGCAGCCGTTTTTCCCGGCTCAATGCTTATATTAAGGCCCGAGAGTATATCGCCTGCACTGTCATATGAAAAGCTTACATTCTCATAATCAATTTTCCCCTTTACGTCTGTAAGCTCCTCTGCGTCCGGCTTATCCTCAATCTCCGCTTTGGTATCCATTATTTCAATAAATCTTTTAAAGCCCGCAAATCCCTTTTGAAATGTTTCTAAAAATTCCACAAGTATATTAATAGGAGCTACCACTACGTTGATATAAAGAGCGTAAACTGCCAAATCAGCAGCATTTAAACTGCCCTTTGCCACATAATACCCTCCCGCCACAAGCACAGCCACATATAACAGCCCCTGCAAGAACCCGTTGCCGGCTTGGAAAGACCCCATTACCATATAAGAGTCCTTTTTTGACTTTAAAAATGCCATATTGGCCTCTTTAAACTTTTCAGCCTCTGCCTCCTCGTTGGCGAATGACTTTACAACTCTTATACCCTCAATGCTGTCCTGAAGCCTTACATTAATTCCTGATATCTTCCTGCGATTATCCATAAACGCTTTGCGCATTTTAACATTCAGGTTACCGCTGAAAACAATTATGAATATGATTATGGCAAAAAGCAAAAGCGTAAGCCTTACATTAATAGCCATAAGGAATATTACAGAACCTGTAATCTTTACAAACGACAGGAATATATTTTCAGGCCCATGGTGGGCAAGCTCCGAAATATCAAAAAGGTCCGATACCATTCTAGCCGTCATATCGCCTGTACTGTGCTTATCATAATACGAAAACGAGAGCTCCTCCATCTTGCCAAATAAATCCCGTCTCATGTCGCTTTCCATTCTTGAGCCCATCACATGACCCCATGAACCGATAAAATACTGACAAAGCATTCTTACAAAGTACATAATCATTAATGCGGCAAATATATAAGGAAGTGATTCCAAAATAACATATTTGCCCTTTAAAAATAAATCATTTGTCAGAAATCTCAAAATCTGCGGTATTGATATATCCACCATAGAAACAACAAATGCACAGAATATGTCAAAAGCGAATAGTTTCCAATGAGGCTTATAGTAGCCTAAAAACCGTTTTAAAGTATCCACACTTTTCTCCCCCAGTATCCTAATATTTTACAGGCATATATAAATTTAATACAAATCCCCATTTATGTCAAATATACTTATCTATGCAAGCAAAAAACAGCGCCGGAAAAATTATTCCGGCACCGCCTTTTTGCATATTTTTCTATGTACTTAAAAAATCCCGCATTACTGCCTTATCATCATATCAAATAATTATTAAAATTATAACAATGAAAGATACTGTAAGAAGTATCCAAAACTTATTGCTACCGCAGTACCAATAAGGTCTCCAAAGAAGCCGAGAAGAATACCAAAACCAATCCAGTTTTCATTGTAAGCAGCCGCTATAGCCGGAGCAGATGATGTTCCGCCGAAGTTTGCCATAAATCCAACAGCAGCTGTGAAAGCGTCGAGCTTAAGGAGCTTGCAGAGAAGAAGCCATATAACATACATAACTGCAAGCATAATAAGAACTGCCGCCGCAAATGCAGGAGCGCTTGTACACTGGCTGAGGTCTGAGTATGACATAGCTACACAAAGGCTCATGTAAAGGAATACGTTAGCGCAGTCCTTGGCGCCCTTTAACCAGTGGAGCGGTGTAAGACCAAGTGCTATACCAAGCAGTGAGCCAAGTATAACCCTCCAGCCTGTAGCATTGAGGAATGATACCTGCGGAATATAAGGAATAACCCAGTTAACAAACGCGGTACCAAGAATGCCTACCGCAAAAAGCTTACAGTAATCAACAAATACAGGTTTTTCCTGTGCTTCCGGGTGTGCTTCCATAGAAGCGTTAATCTTTACAGCTATCTCGTCTATTCCTTCTGTTGAAGCATTCATTATCTTGTTCCATTTGGCACGCCTTGGAAGTATCCACATAGCTACTGAAAGAACAACTGTAAAACCGATTGTATCCATCATAGCCGCGTAAGCGAAGTCCGTACCCTCTACACCAAATACAGCCGCTACAGCCCTCATGTTTATTGTTTCGCCTACAAATGAGCCTGTAACAGAAGCTATTGAAGCCCAGCCCATTTCAGGAAGCCAGCGTTTCATTATTAAAAACGCTACCGTAAAACCGATTAAAACTGAAACCGTAGTGATTAAGAATGAACAAATCATACGAGGTCCAAGTTTAAAAAGGTCTCTTACGTCACATGTAAGCATGAACATAATGAGCATCATTGGAAGAAATGTAGAATACATTATGTTCTGAGCCGCATTTACTCCTTCTGCGTTAGGGTCCCACAAATGTATTGTAGCACCAACAGCCATAAGAATCATAAGCCAGAGCATTGATGGAATTACCTTAAACAGCTTTGAGTTTGGATTTTTCTTTTCATAACCAAATATAAGTGCCATTAAAAGCAGCATAAAACCTATAAAGCCTTCAGCTGATGTAATCAGATTCATATAAATTTCCCCTTCTTTTATCTTTAGTAAATTCATATCCCATTTGATTTAAATTGCCGTTATTCCTTTTGATATGATTTTTGCCGACAGGCATATGCCGGATTCATAAGTTTTTATAATATATGATAAGAAAAACTTATGTGTCGGGCATAAAAAAAGCCTTTAACACTTAACTCCTCGTTTTTCCTAATCCCCCTCCCGTTCAACTCAAGACATAAAAACAATTAATATGTTCTTACTCTGGTGCGCCGCAATAGCTTTTATAGAGCGACACATGTGTTTCTGTAATTTCCTGAAATAAATTATAACAAACTCCTATACAAAAAGCAAAGAATTTCATAAAAAAATACATAAAATAACTTACAAAAATACAATTTCTTTTATGATAAAATGTTGTTTATTTATCATAATTAATTTAATCTCAGTTTATCATCGTAAAAATATATACAATTTTCACTATATAATTTATTACATATTACATAATTAGAAAATGCTGCTCGGCTTTTCTAATATATAACGCTATTGTCATTTCGTAAATTTGAAACTATAATAATGCCTGTTGCTCATTCAGTTATTGTTTATTCAGGAGTCTTTAATTTATGTCAGGCATTATTAAAAGAACAATAAAAAAAGAACCCGTTCTTGTGGCATCATGGATTCTCGCATTTTTATCAGCACTGCTGGTACCGGTCGATAAAATGTATATTACATATATAGATTATAGGACTCTTTGCCTTCTTTTCTGCCTTATGGCTGTAACCGAGGGCTTTAAAGACATGGGCATATTTAAAGCTGCAGGTTCAAGGCTTGTATCAAACGTTAAAAATACGTTTCAGGTTGAGGCGGCCCTTGTATTTATCTGCTTCTTTTCAAGCATGATTATAACAAATGACGTATCGCTCATCACCTTTGTGCCTTTCGCCATAGAAACCCTAAGGCTGTCCGGTATGGAAAACCGTGTTATGTCTGTAGTTGTTATGCAGACAATAGCCGCTAATCTCGGAAGCATAATTACTCCAATAGGCAATCCGCAGAATATATTTATTTATACAAAATATTCAATATCTCTGCCGGACTTTTTTCTCACAATGCTTCCTTACGGCATAATTTCACTTATACTTATATCAGCTGTGCTGGCAGTACAGAAAAAAGAAAACATAAACCTGATTCACACAGAAAAACCGGCAGAAATCTCTGATAAAAGGCTACTGCCGGTTTATTCCCTGTTATTTATACTGTCGATGCTTACAGTTGGAAGGCTTTTAAGCGCCAAGGTACTGTTTGCTGTGTCAATAATATCAATAACAGCCCTTGACAGAAAAACCCTCAAAAAAGTGGACTACTCACTTCTTCTTACATTTGCCGGATTTTTTATATTCATAGGAAACATAGGAAGAATCGGAAACCTGCAAAGTCTTTTTAAATCCTTTATACAGGGTAACGAAGTAATTTCGGCTGTTGTTTCAAGCCAGATAATAAGCAATGTTCCGTCTGCACTCCTGCTGTCCGGCTTTACCAGCAGCTGGCGCAGCCTGCTTATAGGAGTGAATATAGGCGGCCTCGGTACACTCATTGCTTCTATGGCAAGCCTTATATCATACAAACTGTTCTGTGTATCACAGCCGGAAAGCAGTGCCAGATACCTGCGTTATTTTTCTGTTGTTAACTTTATATTTTTAATAGCTATGCTCTTAATTTACTGCCTTATAAACAGTATTATGTAGCCTTAATTACACCGGTTCAACACCATTTTTACAACATATATCATTAATACAGCATTTTTCACAATACGGTTTAGTCCTTGCGGTACATATTTCCCTGCCATGGTAAACAAGCCTGTGGCAGAAATCACTGCCCTCCTCAGGAGGTATAAGTTTCCAAAGAGCCATCTCAACCTTCTTAGGCTCCTTTATGCCGTCAACAAGTCCCATACGGTTTACAAGCCGTATACAGTGCGTATCAGTTACAATGGCGGGCTTATTAAAAACATCGCCCATTATAAGGTTTGCACTTTTCCTGCCAACCCCTGGCAGCTTAAGCAATAATTCAAAGTCATCCGGAACCTTTCCGTCGTACTGCTGCTTAAGCATTTTCATACACGCGCTTATATCCCTTGCTTTGCTGCGGCCAAGTCCGCATGGTTTAACTATTCTTTCAATATCCTCAATATCCGCAGAAGAAAGTGACTCAACATCAGGATACTTCTTAAACAGCTCCTCTACAACAATATTAACCCTTGCGTCAGTGCATTGCGCGGCCAAGCGTACACTTACAAGCAGTTTCCACGCCTCATCATAATCAAGTGTACAGCCCGCAAGAGGATACTCCTTCCTCAGGCGCTCTATTATTTCCAGAGCCAGTTCACTTTTTGTCATAAAATACTTCCTTTCTTACATCAAAATCAAATATTTACTTTCCGCTGTCAGTCTTGTCAAAATTTTTATCAGCAAAGGCAAAAGCACCGTTATGTGTCTTTTTGGCTTCGTAAAGGGCAGTATCAGCCGCCTTAGAAAGCTCCAGATAGCTGTCGCCGCGCCTTGCTATGACAGCGCCTGATGACAGTGTTATTGAAGGCATATTTCGCCTTTTTGCTTCCTTTGCTATTGTTTTGTTTATATCCTCCATAATCCTTCTTGCTATGGAATAATCTGAAGCGTCCGATACAAATATAGCAAACTCATCACCATGAAGCCTTGAAGCTATATCGTTTGTCCTTATTCGTCCTACTATCATCTGTGCGGAAAGCTTTATTACCTCATCTCCCACACCATGACCATAATTGTCATTTATATATTTGAATTTATCACCGTCAATCATAATAAGTATGCCTGAATCCTTTTCTTCCATTTCCCTGAGTATATCAATCATGCTTTTTCTGAAAGACTTAAAATTCATCATGCCTGTAAGGTCATCTACCGCCGCGGCCTTCTGTGCAGCACTGAGCGCAATTTCGAGTCTGTTTTGAATTTGTCCAAGCTCTATATATGCAGCCTTAAGCTCGCGGTTTTTCTGGTCTTTTGTTATTCGCCCAAATATATATACAAGAAGAAGCTCTATTGCAAGCAGCGGCACAAGCCAAATGCTTAAAGTTGCTTTTGCAGCTGACATAAACGGTACAAGCACCAGAAACCCGAATTTACCGTTTTCTGTCAGCAGACCATAATATTTTGTATTGTTTACAGTGATTATTGTGGGAATATTTTTTCTGCCACAAAGCTTTGTAAACCCTTCATCAAAATCCATTCTGAACTTACTGAACTCATCAGCATATTGAATACGGTCTTTTATTTTTTCAATCGCGTCTGTATCACTGGAATCTACTGCTTCAAGCTCCTTTTCAGCTTCTTTAACAGCCATTAATGATTCCTCGACAGAGCGGTAAAGGTTTCCGCCAAGGTAGTCAGGCTCCGTACTTCCAATAACGGTGCCGCTTTCATCAAAAATCATTACCTGCTCGCTGTCGTACTTATTTAAAGATGACACAAGTTCCTGTATGGCGCCCATTTTAATATCATAGGCAAATACTGTTTCCCTGTCAGGCTGAAGCTGTGAAATAGTCGTCAGTATATAATGGTTGGCATAGCTCATATAAGGCGGTGTAAAAACTATACCGCCGTTTCCCTTTACAGCGTCCTTATACCACGGCCTTTCTGTAGCGTCATAGCCGGTTTTTTCATATTCTGAATAAGGAGTATCCCAGCTGTATATATACCTTCCCATATAGTACATGTACAACCCGTCAAATGTCTCTCCTTCTATATCAAGAAGCAGTGAATCCATTCCTTTTAGATAGTTCCACATATTTTCAGGGTCCGGATTATGTTCCAGTTCCCGTTTCATCATCTCAACAAAAATACGGAATGAACGCTCATAGTTGCCCATAATATCATTAAATTCATTTTCTGTATCCTGAGCGTGGCTCAACAGGCTTTCATTAACAGAAGCCGTTTCCTTTTGTGCCAGAAGTGCTATGGCAAATACATTGATAATTAAAAAAACCGCTGTATATATTGCTATCCTTCTGCGCATACACAATTTCTGTTTTTCCATGACAATTCCCCCAAAAAATACGCGATAACCCCTTTAGAGCGCATATATTTTAATAAACTGCAAAATTTATTATAATTATTATACCATATAAACAGAATTTGTGTAAACTTACAGTGATTTTAACATTAAATTATTTCATATGCTAAATATTTCACAAAAAAGCAGACCATATTCAAATGGCCTCATTAGGAAAAATTATCAGACAACATCACAATAAACAATATACAAACAATAATGCCTCCGGGTTTTTCCAAAGGCCTTTATACTTTCTGTATTTAATATTTTTATGTTTCCCTGAGCAGCATATCTCTGGTTACAATTAACCGGAATGTTTGTGACGGCCTTTTACGCTATGAATTTACTCATGAAGCCTGCTGTTTAACCAGCCAGCTTCAATTGCAGCATTACAATTTGAATCAATTGCTTCCGCAGTCTCCTGTGGAGTCTTTGTCCCGGCAAGCAGTTCATGGATACATGTATAAAACACATCTCTCACACCTCGCCAGTTTGGATTGTTCGCTGTAAAATCCACTGTGTTTACTGCGTTGGCAACATACGCCTCCTTCATAAAAATATACTCACCCAAACGTTCTGTGGTTGCTTTGCTGGCGGGAATTCCCACCTGAGCATAATTCATATAATCTTCATTTGATATAAAATAGTGTAAAAAATCCTTTGCTGCCCGTACCTTATCAGCATCGCCGTTATCAAAAACCTCAAACCCGGTTACAAACGATGTATTATATCCCTTCCCGTCCATGCTTGGAAAATTGGCAAAACCTGTCGTATTCATGTCCATATTGACCGCCATAGCACTGTTTGCCATATGTATGGCAAGCTGGTTATTCGTGAACAGAGCGTTGCAGTCATTTATTTCAATATTCTCACAGCCAGCCGGGTAATATCCCTTTTGATATGAATCCGCAATCCATTTAAGTGCTGCTATACCTTCCTCAGTATTAATGTTAAAACGACCGTTTTCATCAAAAAATCTGCTGCCTCTGCTGCGCAGCAGTGTCATTATATGCGTATCTCCCTGGTCGTTTTTTGCGTACATCATCATAGGATAAGACATCTCAGGCAGTTTTTCAGACAGTACTGACAGAATATAATCTAAATCTTCTGTAGTCCAGCTCTGTATTGTATTGCTTTCTCCTATGTACTCTGTCAGTCCGCACTGTCGGAACAGGTCCTTGTTAAATATAAGAGTGTTTTGAAGGCTGTAATAAGGCAGCATGTATGTTTTGCCATTTACCCGGCTCATTGACCATAGACTGTCATCAACATCAGCTCTGACTTCATCCGTTATAATGTCATCTAATGGCACAACACGGCCAGTATGTATATAGCCAGCCATGTTAAAATACCCCTCAAACAGAATATCTGCGGCTTTATCCGTATCAAAACAGCCGGTAATATAGTTTTCTTCCTCTGTATATGCAAATTTAACAACATTTACAGTTACATCATAGTCTGTGCACTGCGCCGCAAACTCTTTGCCAGCCTGCATGAGCATATCATATGAATCTATAATATCTGTGTCATGATTTGACACTGTCAACGGAGGCAGCTTTATTGTCAGTGTAATCTGCTTTTTTTCAGCTTCCTCTGGCGCACAGCCTGACAGAATGCCCAAAACCATAACAAATGATATGCCTGCTGTAATAAACCGTTTCCAATTTTTCATTTTGTCTCTCCTCTACTGCTGAAAGCCCAGTTTCTGCATCAGTTTTTTTACATCAATAGGTTTAGCGATAAACCCGTTCATTCCGGATTCTATCGCCTTTTCCTGGTCCTCTTTAAACGTATTGGCCGTGCAGGCATATATAGTTACTGTTTGCGCATCTGGTCGATTAAGACTGCGAATGATTTTTGTCGCTTCAAAGCCATTTTTCACAGGCATCTGAACATCCATAAGTATGATATCAAACTCATACGGGGCTGATTTTTCAAACATCTCAACGACCCTGCCGCCATCTGCCGCGTGTGCAGTAAGGAAACCCGATTCCTTCAAAATTTCCAACAAAATTTCCGCATTTAATTCATTGTCTTCGGCAACCAGAATATTCAGCCTTTTTCCGTCTCCTAATCCTGAAGGAATACCTTCCACTGCTTCTGCTGTGTCCGAAATTTTCTGTGAAACATAAGTTGTCATAACAAATGTAAAACAGCTGCCCTCACCCAGCTTGCTTGTAACAGACAGAACCCCTCCCATCTGCTTTGCCAGCAGATAGCTGATTGACATTCCAAGTCCTGTACCATGATTGCCTTTAGATACGCTGTTATGTTCCTGGCTGAATGAGTCAAATATTCTTTTTTGAAATTCGTCGCTCATACCACAGCCTGTGTCTTCTACCTGATAGGTTGTAGTTATGCTGCTGCCCTCCGCCGACTGGAAAACCCGCATAGTTACATGACCGCCTTCTGGTGTAAATTTTACGGCGTTTCCCAATATATTTACAAGTATTTGCTCAATACGCGTGTCATCGCCAATTAAGTCAGCACATATAATATTTGTTTCAATATTAAAGTCAATCCCCTTATCATCCATGCGGTCACGCATAAGAGACTCAACCGTTGAAACCATGTCACTGATAGAAAACGGTTTTGGAACCAGCACCATTTTGTTTGCCTGTAATTTTGACATATCCAAAATATCATTGACAAGAGAGAGCAGATATTTCGCAGTTGAATCTGACTTTCTGAGATATT
Organism: Lachnospiraceae bacterium NSJ-143; assembly: GCA_022867625.1. Taxonomy (GTDB): domain Bacteria; phylum Bacillota; class Clostridia; order Lachnospirales; family Anaerotignaceae; genus Neoanaerotignum_A. The sequence goes on along the minus strand of JALIFM010000002.1, from coordinate 180,105 downwards.
CTGTCAGTTTTTTCGGATTACCGATGTTCTTCTGCATCAGATGGTTCAGACCAATAATTCCGTTCAGAGGTGTGCGTATCTCGTGGCTCATATTCGACAGAAATTCTCCGCGCGATTTTGCTTCTGCCTTAGCTGTTGCGGATATCAATGAGATTCGGACAACAGCATACATCATCATGCACAGAACAACTACTACAACCGCAAGCATAACGGCTGTCATAAACACAAATTGCTGTGTCTGTTCGCTGAATACTTCTTTTGGAACAGTCAGTACGATACTCCATGTCGTACCCTGCATAGGTATAAATGATACTACCTGCTCACCCCTGTCAGTATAATTAAAGTGAAGCAGGAATTCTTCTCCTTGCCTCAAACTTGTTATAATGTCAGATATATCATTATCCGTAAGCTCTGTGTTTTCCCGCAGTTTATCAAAATAGTTATCTATTTTTCCGATTCCCTCGCTGCGGTCATGGTTGACTACATAATTTCCATCTATATCAATTATTCCGGTAAATCCGCGCCCGTCAAAACTGTCAATTTTAAGACGTTCTTCCATCATGCTAATCTTTGAAAACCCGATGATTCCAATAAACTGTATGTCCCCAACCTCAAACGGCTCACACTGAATGCCGTAAACAAGACTTTCCGTAATTGTTTCCAGCACATCAACCTTGTCATAACGCATGACAACTTTTTGTTCACCCAACAGCAGCGGCTGTACATATCCTTTATCGCTATCGTTTTTTACCACATTTGTGCTGGAATATGTATTTCCATTGGAATCCACCAAATAAACAGTATTAAATATATTAGAAATCTGTTCCACATTAAGCCGGCTGCATACCTCCTGTATATTTTCACATTTGCTGACCTGTGTCCTTGTATAAATCGCTGATAAATCTTCCCATGAGCTTTCAAGCTCGCTGCGTATATTCTGCAAATCATGTCTGGATAATTCCTGCATCGATGCAACAACCGATGCGTCTGTAGCCTGTGTGAGTTGACTGATATATACACAGACTGCCAGCGACAAAGCTGCCAGCGTTGCCAAAATAAGAATTAAAGCCCAATTCTTATTTATTTTTCTCATAGCGTCACCCATTTTCCAAAATTCTGTATTGTTTCGGATATTCCACTTCGTTGTGTCTCTTTTCTGGTATTGCAACGAGAAGAAAGACGGAAGAATGCATATTCTTTGGTAATTTATTATAAAAAGTATATCAAAATCCCAACATTTTATCAACCATATGTTAAAATTTTGTATGATATCAGCATCATTAATTGTAATAATATAACCAAAACACAAAGCGCCAGCATTCCCATTTATATAAAAAACAGTCCATACATACTTTATGTCTGTCCGGACTGTTCAATATATTGTTTTGATATATCTATTTGGGCGGAATGACTTTTTTGTGGCAGTCAAAAGTCAGTCTGAGTTTATAAGCGCCAAAGGCAGAATCGGCATAGGCACAAAGGCATTGATTATTAAATTACTAAACGCCTTTGCAAAAAGCATCTGGTCAAATGGAAAATCAGCAATTATAACCCTATACCCAATTGCTCACTAACACCCATTATTTCAACCGGCATCATTTACCAGCCAATTTATATTGTATTTTTCAGTTAAAGCCTGAAAGCCTGAAAAATTTATGTATCACCCCACCGCTAATGGCGGGGTAAAAAATTTGCTTTCCTCGCAAAACCTGTATTTTATTATGACTATAAAAGGCTGAAATCCTATGGAAGTTTTCGTCTGTGCAGTTTTCGGCCTTTATACCTGTTTTATTTCTAATAATATATAATTAAATCAGTAAAACAAGTTATTTGTCTGTAAATACTGTTATAACAAAGTGAGCTTGGAAAAATCCAAATTTCAAAAACATCTTACTTTAATTTAACCCGTACACTATCCCTGTTATTGCACAAATTCGGGTCTGGTGTTGCCGAAACAACCTTTGCTGTATTATCAATACTGCCTGTCGCGCATGGATTAATCCGTCCTTGTATCAATATACATATACATTCATCAACTTCCAATTCAAGTACTGTAAACCTGCCACTCCATGGGCACCACGTGTTTCCATTATCCACAGAATAGACCGGATTACATACTTCAGCCGGCAATTTATCTGTAATAACAATATGTCTGGCTTTTTCCGGCCCGCAATTGCATACAACAAGTGTATAGTTAATACATAAGCTACAGTCTGTACGGCTGAGGCAGGCCGTTTTTGTAATTGATAAATCGGCTCCTCTTTGTACCGGTGTCGAAAGGCAATAGGAGTTATTATCCAAATTTATATCCGGTGTGGAGCTTGTGACAGAAGCGGTATTGCATATCCTGCCGCATTCATCTGACAGTACAACAGCACGTATAAGGACTGTCACATTTCCTCCCGGAGCAAGTTCACCAATTGAATAAGAATTCGCCCATCTGTTCCATGCAGCTCCACCGTCAACCGAAAATTCAGCATCTGACAAACTTTCAGACAGCTCATCATATAACACTGTATTTTCTGCCGTATTCGGACCATAGTTGGTTACAGTTATTTTGTACGTAATAAAATCACCGATGACTGCTGTGGACGGGTCTGCCGATTTTGTGACAGAAATATCAGCGGAAATGCTGTCAATAATGTCGGTGATGCTTTCGTCCGTATTATTAGATAAATCCGGGTCAGGAGTATCACTTGTTACAACAGCAAAATTTGTTATTGCTGTGCCGCTTCCCTTAACAACAGTTCCCCTTATTAAAAGTGTAAAAGCTGTACCGGCAGCCAAACTGCCAATCAAATATGAATTAGGCCATGTCTGCCATGAGCTGCCTTCGTCTGTAGAAAATTCCACGTTGGTTAGTTCAGATGAAATTCTATCCTGAACCGCTACATTAACTGCGTTTGAAGGCCCGGCGTTTGAAACAGTCAGCCTGTATGTCAATATACTGCCAATTTCTACCGGATTTGGCGACGAGCTCTTTGTAATTGAAATGTCCGCTGAAGGAAATACCGGAGTTTTGACAGTGTCAGAGTTGTTATCCTGATTTGGGTCAGAAGTTGTGCTGCTTACAACAGCCGTATTGCTCAATATTCCCTCAGCATTTGCTGAAACAGATGCCCGGATTAACAAACGAATATATATGCCGGCGGCCATGTTCCCTATCTGATATTCCCCATTAAACGGCAACCAGACATTTCCGTTGTCTGCGGATATCTCAGCATCATTTAATCCCATTGGAAGTATATCGGTAAGAACCACATTATCCGCCGTGCTTGGTCCTCCGTTAGTGACAATAAGTGTATACAGTATTTGACCTCCGGCAAAAACCGGGTTCGGACTGGCTGTCTTTACAATGGATAAATCCGCTGACTGGCTTATAGGCGTTGTATCAGTTGATAAGTTATTATCCATGTTGGGGTCTGGGGTTGTGCTGTCCACAACAGCGGTGTTAACAATTTCACCAGCTGCTGTCCGGCTTAGTGTTCCGCGCAGAAAAATAGTCCTGCTAGTTTGAGCAGCTATTGTGCCAAGCACAAGCGGACTGCTCCAGGTAAAATATGTCGCTCCGTTATCCAGAGAAACCAGCGGATTTTGCAGTATAAACGGTACAGCGTCAATTAGATTCACATTTTGAGCATCGGAAGGACCGGCGTTTGAAACGGTTATTGTATAGCTGAAACTCTCTCCTGGAACAGCTGTGCTTAAATCGGCTCTTTTAAATACAGAAACATCAGCTGATACTGTTACGGGAGTTTCGACTGTATCGGTATTGTTATCCGGTTCAGGGTCTGGAGTTGAACTGCTTACAACTGCTGTGTTGGAGATAGCCCCATTTTGAATAGACGGGTTTACCATACCACGTATTGTTACAATAAATATTTGCCCTGCCGCCAGATTTCCTACGCTGTACGGGCTGGACCACGGAACAAAATTCGTACCTCCCTGCACTGCAAATTCAGGATTAATTATTTCCGCCGGCACGGTGTCAGAAAGAACCACGTTTTGTGCCAAACTTGGGCCTGCGTTTGAAATAGTTATTGTATAAGTGATTTGCCCGCCTGCTGTTACAGTTGATGGGGATACGGTTTTGGCAACAGATAAATCCGCCGATTCATTTACAGGAATAAAAGCAGTGTCCTGATTGTTGTTTGGGTTTGGGTCAGGCGTCTCGCTTGTAACTACCGCTGTGTTGGTAATAATGCCGGAAGCTGAAAGGCTGACAATTCCTCTAATGAGCATGGTCTCAGTTATATCAGGGTTTAATGTTCCCAAGCTGTACGTTCCTGTCCAGACAACCCATGATGCTCCGTTATCAACAGAAAATTGCACATCTGATAAATCAGATGGAATCATATCTGTGAGTATTGTGTTTACTGCAGGATTTGGACCTGAATTTCTGACAGTTACAGTATAAATCAGGTATTGCCCCGGAATAGCCGGGTTTGGGCTTCCGGTCTTTGTGACAGATAAATCTGCTGAAGTATTTACAGGAGTAATTTCCGTGTACTGATTATTTTCCGGATTAGGGTCCGGTGTAGGACTGCTGACAAACACTGTGTTAGTAATTATGCCAGTTGCAGTTGCATTGACAACACCACGAATTAGAACAGTTCGCGATGTATTGTATGCCAGTGTGCCAAGCAAAGCAGAACCTGACCATGGCTGAAATGTAATACCGCCGTCCAGAGAGTATTCTGGATTTTCAACCTGTGGTGGAATGTTATCTGTTAGTGTTACACCTTGAGCATCTCCAGGCCCCATATTTGTAATTGTTACAGTATAAGTCAGCTGACCTCCTGCAGCTACAGGAGATGGGCTACCAACCTTTGTGACAGATAAGTCAGCGCTCTGTGTTACCGCTGTATCATAAGTTGAGCTATTATTGGATAGGTTAGGGTCAGGTGTGGAGCTGTCAACAGTTGCAGTGTTTCTTATAATTCCTGCTGCAGACGGTTTCACCACACCACGGATTAATATTGTCAATGCAAATCCAGGCTCCAGTGTTCCAAGCGCAAGCGTTCCGGACCATGGCTGAAATGATGCGCCATTGTCAGTGGAATACTCAACATTCGTCAGGCTGTCCGGAACAGAGTCAGTTAATACAGTGTTTACTGCCGCAGCAGGTCCTGCGTTTGAAACAGTCAGCGTATATGTCAGTATTTCTCCTTGCAAAACCGGATTTGGATACCCAAGTTTAAACACCGATATATCTGCCTGCTCAGTAACAGATGTAACTGCTGTGCTGGAATTGTTTGTCAAATCAGGGTCCGGAGTTGTGCTTTCCACAACAGCGGTATTTGAAATGCTCCCTGTTGCGGATAGATTTACCGTACCACGGATAATAATCGTACGCATTTCACCGTTTTGCAATAACCCCAGATTATATGAACCGGTCCACATAAAAAATGTGGCTCCGCCGTCTATAGAAACTTCTGCTCCTGAAATGGCGGCAGGAATACTGTCCAGCAGAATAACATTTTCCGCCGGTGACGGACCCCTGTTGGAAACATTAATTGTGTATGTCAAAATACCACCCGGCTCCACCGTGCCCGGACTTGCCGTTTTAAAAACAGAAATATCAGCCTCCGCAGACACCTCTACAGGCACTTCATTTGAGGTTACAAAATATCTGCCTGGTATGCCGCCTTCAACCGGCGTATAGTCATAACTGATTGATGCCTGATTTAAAACAGGATTTGGCACAGGTACAGTATCAGCTTTGGCTTCAAATGACACCGTTACTGTGCTGCTGCCAGTTATATCCGGCAGTATAAAACCAATATTCGGATTAGCTTCAGGATTTAAAACCCCATTAATTGTTACCGAACCGGCAACAAAAGACAGGCCTTTTGGGATAATATCCTGAAAAAACAAGTTAGTTAAACTGCTCTGACAGGTATTTGTAAGAGTTACAGTAAACTCAACAGTCTCACCTACAAAAACTGATTGGCGATTTACTGTTTTAACCGGTGTAAATATCGGAATCTCTATCTCATTGAAAGAAATATCATCAATAGCATAATCATTTCCAATCACTTCCGGGCCTTCACTGAGAAATTCTACAGTCAGGCATGTGTTGTCACGGGAATTAATAACGCTGCCAATCTGCTTCCACTCCGGTGCATTCAGATTTGGAGGAATCAGTTTGCCAAGAGTATCGTTATAAAGCAATTCTCCATTACACCCTGTAATACGCACACCCAGCTCAGGATTAGGATATCCCGTTACTTTAAACAGGTTAAGAATCCATGATGTAAACAGATAGTTTGTATTCGGCTTGACAGCAACCGTGGCTCTGAAAAATACAGCTCCCGGGTTTGCTCCATTAACTACCATCATACGGCCTGTTTCATTGCCTTCAGAATGGTCCGCAATACGCCACCATGCTCCAATCACTTCACTCAGAGCATCATTCATTATATTCTGTACTGTATATTCACCGCCAAATGGAGTATAGGTATTAGGGTTTGGCAGGACATAAATAAAATCTGGCGTAACCCCGGGATATGGTTCTTCAGGCACTCCTGTGTTCGGCAAAGTCCCAGGAGGGAACGTTCCAAATGTTCCATTATCAGCCGCTTCAATCAAGTTATCTCCGGAAATAACCGCACAGGTATCTAAAATTGTTTCAATCGGCGTATAAATAACTGGCCCGTTGAAAAAATTTAAATTACTAAGATTGTCACCTGTTACAGTTATAAACAGTGTGTCCGGTGTAAGTGAGTCCAGGTTAGTAGAGCCCGGAGGCGGATTTACAGCAGCTGTAACAGGCGGGTTAATACCTACAGGGACACTTCCCGGTACTGCTTGTAAGAAATCACCTGGCGTTGGAACACCTCCTGCCGCTCCATAAGACTCAACAATCCTGTAATCCCCGTTTTCCACATTAATAAAAGAAAAATTACCATTAGAGTCAGTCAAAACTGTAAGCCTTTCACTTGTATTGATATTTTGAAGCACCACCGGTATATTTGCAATGCCCGAGTCACTTCCAGAAACTGAAACACTCCGGTCCCTGTCAAATATTATACGGCCTGATACAGTAGCCATTGAAATTCCACCTTTCATAGCAATATACTGTCATTGACAGCATGCCAAATAAATAGACATCTTCTCTATAACAGCATATGAAAAGTTTTGGATACTGTGAGTGTAAAATACTTAATATTAAACAAATTGGAAACTGCAGTGCCATATTCAGCCGTTTTAACTGCAAATCCAACATTTAGCGGATAATATGTACATGCAGTAAAATCATGGTATCCTATGTAAAAAAGCGGCATGACCTTTCGGTCATGCCGCTTACGTTTCTTAGTTTCTTCTTGGCATCTGTTAAAACGAGACAAAATTATGGTCAAAAACCGCCTTTTAAGCGTTAAAATCCTTGTTTTTTCATGTAAGTTATGTTAAAACCCTTTTTAAGTTGATTTGGCCACAGGACGGCATGGTTTTTCTTTACAGAGTTACCAGCACAGATTCACTTAGAATACTCTTTCTGCCTCGTTATCAATGTAATCCCAATTGACATCATAGCCAATACCCGGCTTTCCAGGTGCATCAACCATACCGTCTTTATTGACTCTGATTACATCTTTCATTCCTGCATCAAATATTCCTTCAGGAACTGGCGATTCAAAGAACTCACAGTTTTTTACGGCCAGCATTATATGAAAATGCATTGCCTGCACAATTGCAGGTCCAAAACTATGCGGTTCAATATTCATATGGTTTGCCTCACAAAGATGTGCTGTTTTTATCATAGGTGTAATTCCACCTATAAAATCACCAAACGTCCTTATTATATCACATGCTCCACTTTCTATGTAATGTCTGTAATCCAAAAAACCAATCTGGTTCAATTCAGTACCTGCTAACTGAGTATCAATTTTTTTCCTGAGATTTTTCCAGCCCTCAATATCTTCTTCACGTATAGGGTCCTCATACCAATAAAAACTCAATTTATCGAGAGCCCTTCCTACCTCCAGAGCTTCTTTGCGTGTGTATGCACACAGAGAGTCAAGCATTAAATCCGTTTTGGGGAATGCCTGTCTCATAGCCTCACAGAGTTCAATATCTTTTTTGGCATCACCAAAACCATGTAGCTTAATTGCAGTAAATCCATCGTTCACCCATGTTTTTGAATGTTTTATATACTCGTCTATTGTCGGGTATGCCAGAGTGCTTGCATAAGCTCTCATACGGTCTCTGTAACCGCCTAAAAGCTTATAAACCGGTTTATTTAAAGCTTTTCCGCAAATATCCCATAAAGCACAGTCTATTGCGCTGTTAAAAAATCTGTTAATTTTGAAAAATGAGCCTGTAAAATTTAATTCATAGTATATCTTCTCTCTGTCAAATGGGTCACTTCCAACTATACTCTTTTTTATATTCTCCAAAGCACTCTCAAGATTTAAGGGATTTCCGCCGGTCAGACTGGAAATACCAATACCATCAATGCCGTCGTCTGTCATAACTTTTATAAAACTGAATACATTTTGTTTTACAGGCCATTTGTTGTTGTTTTTAATAGCTCCAAATGGCTTTAAAGCATAAACCTTTATGTCCGTAATCTTCATAAAATACCTCCAAAAATCTATACTGCAAATTTATTCCATTATTCCGACTTCTTTATAAAACTTTTCTGCACCGGGATGAACAGGTACATTCGCCGGATTATCAGCATAGCCTTCAGGCCCGCCAATCTGTGCCATAGTTGGCAAAACTGTACAGAGGTCATCATAGCGGTCATACATACACTTTAAAAATTCATAAACCACTTCGTCAGGAGTATCCTTATTTGCAATAACTGTTATCTGCTGATAAGGAGAATAAAACGGTTTCTCATATGACCATGCGTCATCAAAATCAAACTCAACATAATCAAATCCTTCCCATTCACTTGCCAGTTTTTCAGCAGCTTCTTTGCTCAACTGAATCATGTGTGCGTTTGAATCAGATATGGCAAGGTCATCAAATATTGCATAAGGTGTAGGAGAGCAATTCAATATGGCATCTAACTGTCCATTTTTCATAGCATCTATAGCGTCAGCAAACGGCATTACTTTAACTTCGTAATCACCCTCGTTTAAGCCATAATAGCTTAGTATGAGTGGATTGTAGTCAAATGATTCTCCTCCTGCTGGTCCGAAGCAAACTGATTTTCCCTTTAAATCGTCCCACGTTTTAATATCGGGATTTGTAGTAAGCCCACGTAAATAATGTCTGTAAATACTGGCTACAAAACGTACATTTTCCTGAGGTCCTGCCGATTCATAATATCTGATTCCTTTCATTGCGCTTCCAAGAGAAGTCTGTGCTGTAACACCAAACTGTGTTTCATTACTGTTTGTAGTCAAAATATTTCCGTAGGTAGAACCCGGCTCAACTGAAAGTGTCATTGTTCCTTTTAAATATTCTGATAACGTACTGCCCAAAAGCATCCAGCTCTGGCCCGGCTGGTTAGTAGCTATTTTAACCTTTATTTCCTTTCCGGCTTTCCCACTATCTGCTGATGCCGCAGTTTCTGATGTTTCAGATGACGTACTGCCGCAGGCAGCGAAAGAAAAACAAAACAAAGCGCTGACAGCTATTGCCAATAATCTCTTTTTCATACTGAATCCCTCCATAATTAAAATAATAAACCCCTGTGATTACTGTATGTTTAAAAATTTTGAAACTGATTTCATATTCCTTTTCAGATAGACATATACGCACACTACAACTGCCAATGAAACTATTCCAATACTTCTGCTCGTAGCAAATAACCCAATTGAACAAAGAAACAATATTATCCTTAAAGCAAAATTCATATTTTTAACCCAGTACCCCTCAACAGCGGCTGACAATACAAACACACTGATTATTGCAAAAGCACAGTCAATCAAAATACCAAAGTTAAATTCCAAAAGCAGAAGTGATGGGCAAAAAACAAACACAAATGGTGCCATAAACCCTGCTGCTCCTATTTTTATTGCCTGCCATCCAGTTTTCATAAAAGATGAATTAGCAAGACCTGCTGCCGCATACAATGACATTCCTACAGGAGGAGTTATAAAAGCCAATGTAGCAAAATAAACAACAAATAAATGCGCTCCTATTATTGGAACACCCATTGAAATCATAGCCGGAATAGTTACTGGCAACTGGATTATATATGCCAAAAGCGATGGCAAGCCGCAGCCCATAACTATAGTTATCACTGCTACCAGAAGCAGCAGTACTGCAAGATTACCATTAGCTACTTCTAATAATATACTTGAAAGCCTTACTCCAACTCCTGTGACAGATAGCGCCCCTGAAATAATTCCTGCCACAGCACATGGTAAAGTGATAATACGTACATTTCTGGCAGATTTAACAAAGCATTTAATAAGCTGAGTTGGCGAAAGCCTTCTTTCTTTCGGCCCTAAATAGCTTATAGGAATAAGCGATATTGTTGCCCAACTCACTGTAACAAGCGGTGTATATCCCATACATAAGGGCACAGCAAGAATAAACACTGGAAGAATTGTAAGCCAGTTTTCATGTATAATCTGTCTAAACGGCGTAATCTCACTTTTATCCATAGGCTGCATATTAAGTTTTAAAGAATGTAAATGAACCGTAAAATAAGCCGCTATATAATACATCAAAGCCGGTATTAAGGCAGAAAGTATTATTTTTGAATATGGAATACCAGCATAATCAACCATAGCAAACGCCAGCACACCCATAACCGGAGGAAGAATCATCCCACCTGTTGACGCGACCGCTTCAACTGCACCAGCATATTCCGGCTCAAACCCGAGTTTTTTCATGAATGGAATTGTAAATGCACCTGTTGTAAGCACATTGGCAACAGGGCTGCCAGAAATAGAACCCATTAACGCACTGCTCACAACAGCTATCTTAGCCGGACCACCCTTTGATCTTCCTGCAATACATTTTGCAATTTCCACAAGGGTATTACCTGTTCCCATATGCTCAATCAGGCATCCAAAAAGTATAAAAAGATACAAATATGATGCCGCTACACCTAACGGAGTTGAGAATATACCAATTTCACTCCATGAACACAATTCTGTCACAAACTTCAGAGAATATCCACCGTGCTGCAATATTCCGGGACAGTATGGACCAATAAATAAATAAATGATTGATATGGCGGTAATAACCGGCATTACCCATCCAACTGACCGCTGGGCCAAGACAAAGCAAGCGATTGTCAAGATTATTCCAGTTATAATATCTGACTGCCTAAAACCAACTCCCCATAATCTAACCTGAAAATATGAGAAATCACCATAAAAATATACAAATGGAACAATAACTGAAAACAACAAAACCAGATAACCAAAAATCTTGTATCTTTTATCCGCTTCCCTAATCAATATAAGGGTTGCTATGACCATTACCAAAAACAAATGTACACCTCGCTGTACATAAAACTCTTTTAGCCCCGTCAAGCCTGTATAGACATGAAATAAAGCCAGAAAAACCGATAAGACAGTTATTAAAATATCTAAAATCCTGCCTGGTACTTCTGGCAAAATATCAGACTTGTCTAACAGTTCATTTATATCCTGAAGCTCATCTTTTGCCTGCTTTAACTCCTCTCGTCCCATAATCAATCTCCTTCCCGCAAAATGAATAAAAATATTGTTACAATAATACTGTTGTCAAAGTATACGATACATGATAGAATTAATGTGTATGTATGCTATGCAAACGCTTGCTTATGTTTTGAGTTTAATACCTCTTGTTATAAATGTCAATGTATAAATATAAATTTCGATATTATTGTCGATTATGTATAAAAATTTTGTTTTAACATTAAAATAATGTAAAATTTTTTAGTCAATAAAAGGAGGATTATGGATGTCTACCTTGAAAGATGTTGCCAACGCTTGCAATGTTGATATTTCAACTGTATCACGTGCTTTATCAGGCAAATCATCAGTGAATTCAAAAACTAAAGAGCTTATTATAGAGACGGCAAAAAAACTGAATTATACTCCAAATTTTTCAGCCAGAGCATTGGCCGGAGGAAAAACAAAAACAATAGGCCTTCTTTCCACGTCTTTAACTAACAATTACCGTGCAAGCCAAATAAACTATATAGAACGCGAATTGAGTTTGAGAGGTTATTCGCTTATTATTGCAATTGGAGATACCAACTGTGAAAAGGAGTTAAGCGGCATTGATACATTCTGCAATCGTTCAGTTGACGGAATTATAATGATAGGTCCATTCAGCCCGGAGTTTAACGAAAGGCTTCCGCACTTAAAGAGAAAACTTACTATGCCTACAATAATAATACAGGCGAATGTAAGTTGTGAGTTTGCAACAAATATTACAATGGATGATGAATATGGAATATCGCTTGCATTATCTTATTTAAAAGAGCTTGGCCATACTGAAATAGGATATATTTCTGAAACAAGATTTTCAAACAGAAGGCTTCTGGCTTTCAAACGAATCATGGACAGTCTCAGGCTTCCAATAAATGAAGACTATATAAGCATCGGAAATGGCCAATTTGAAATAGGCGGATATGATGCAATGAGCAAATTGATAGAAAAGAATACTCTGCCAACAGCAATATTTTCCAGCTGTGACAATGTTGCTTTGGGCATCATGAAGGCACTTTATGACAACAAAATAAAAATACCTGATGACATATCAATTATAGGATATGACAGTATTAAAGAAAGCGCATACTTTACCCCTTCTTTGACAACAATTGCCCAGCCGGTAAAGGAGCTTACAATGCTTGTTGTTCCAATGCTTATTGGCCAAATAGAAAATGGCGAACCTCCAAAAAATCATGTCAATATCCGTCCAAATTTGATTGTACGCTGCTCTACAATGCCTTTGTGTAAATAGCATTACATAATAAAGACTTAGGTGGATTATTATACTAAAGCTTGACCGGGAAACTGTCTGTTCTAATGCTCCTAGTCATTTTCTGCTTACAGACATTGATTCAGACATTAACTGTATCCTTCTATCTATGGTTTGATGAATGAGCATACATCAGTAACACTTGAGATAATTTGTTAAATTTCTTCCTTTGCATGTATCATATATCCTTGTTCTCTTTTTTCATTTTATTTATGCGTTAATTGACTCTCGTTTGATTATTTTTTTCATATTGATAAAATTCAATATGACATTTATAATATTCACATCAAAATGTTTTGATTTGAGAGGTGATATACATGGAAACGGTACATCAGAAAAATGCTAAAGTGTTTAAAGCAGTCATTCCATGCCATTACCGTGAAGATTGTGTGCTTGAATACCCTACAGGAAGAACGGATACAGAATTTATAAAGACCATTCATGCCATTCATGAGAAAACAGACAAGCTAAAACAAAGAATTATAAAAAATCAAATTTAAAACAAAAGAGAAGGAGTGATAAGCATGTCACTTCTTCTCTTTACAGGCCAACAATATTTCACTCTATCATTGCAAAAATACAGCGATTGATTTTACAATCTGATTTTAAATACCTTCAATTGATTTTCCTGAAAATAAAAAGTATCATGGCAGACAAGTGTGTACCAACACACTACTCCTGTATCTCAGGTGAAATAAACACCCAGGTACAGCCGTAAATACAGCACCATGATAGTTATATATTATATGTCTAAGCCAAAACATCTACTATAGTCTGATAAAGATGCTCAGGATTAATCGGCTTTGCTATATGTCCATTCATCCCGGCTTCCTTCGCTTTCACCACGTCCTCATGAAATGCATCGGCTGTCATCGCAAGTATAGGAATCGTTTGCGCTCGTGACAGTCCTGACTTACGTATCATAACAGTTGCCTCATAGCCATCCATAACCGGCATTTGTATATCCATCAGAATCAAGTCATATGCATTCTCGTCAGCCAAAAATTTCTCTACTGCTTCTTGTCCATTACATGCACAGGTAACCTCTATTCCAACCATACTCAAAATTTCAACAGCAATTTCCTGATTAAGCTCATTGTCCTCAGCAAGAAGAATACGGCGTTTGGCCAAGGCTGGATACACATTTTTTTCTCTGTTCAGCTTAACAGCTTTTTCAATTCCTGTCACGGAAAGAAGAGTATTATATAGAGTTGATGCAAAGATAGGTTTGGAAAGGAATGCATTGGCTCCAGCCTCCCTTGCGCTCTGCTCAATCGAACTCCAATCGTAAGCGGTAATAATTATTATTGTTGTCTCAGGCCCAACAAATTCACGGATTTGACGTGTCACATTCAGGCCATCCATTCCCGGAAGTCTCCAATCAATAAAGCAGACATCATAGTCTGTACCAACTTTGTGAGCAGATAGTGCTTCTTCAACACACTCCTCACCTGTCAGCACCCAATGAGACACAATTCCCAAATTGTTAAGTAGCAACGATGTATGTATGCAGGTGTCCCTGTCATCATCTGCAATAAGGACTTTTAACTTCTCCAGCTTCTGACGACCATGAGCAGAGCCTGTAACCGCCGTTTCCGCAATATCAAAATCCAGCTCTACAGTAAAATCACTGCCTTTTCCCGGCTCGCTTTTCACTGACAAAGTACCATTCATTAGAGAAACTAAATTTTTGGTAATAGACATTCCCAGTCCTGTACCGCCTAATTTTCTGCCGATAGCCGTGTCTTCCTGTTCAAAAGGAAGAAAAAGACGGCTCATAAACTCCTCATTCATACCGATTCCGGTGTCACTGACAGTAAAACGGAGGCGCACACGTCCGTTCTTTTTTTGAAGCTGCCGTATCTCCATGCGGATTGTGCCTCCGGAAGGCGTAAATTTCAAAGCATTGGAGAGGAGATTTAGCAATATCTGATTTAAACGGAGTGAATCGCCTATTAGAACCGTATCTGTAATGTCCATCAGAGGTATCGTAAAATCAAGGCCCCTTTCCACAGCCTGAGGGTAGATAATTGAGGTAATAGACTCCGTTACCCCCTCCAAGTCGAAAGCTTCATGTGAAATGGTCATCTTTCCCTCGTCAATCTTTGACATATCCAAAACATCATTAATCAGTGTCATCAGATGCTTTGAGGAATACCCTATCTTCTCAAGACAGTTTTCTACACGTTTCTGGTCAAAAATATGTGCCGCAGCAATGGTTGTCATTCCAATAATAGCGTTCATTGGCGTGCGAATTTCATGGCTCATACGTGACAGAAAATTCTGCTTAGCGGCATTGGCATTCTGCGCGTTTACAAGAGCGTCTTTCAGCGCCTGCTCCCTACGCCTGTTTTCTGTCTGATCAGAAATTGAGATTATATAGCGGACAGCTTTTAAATTAATGATTTCCGGAAAAATCTGTACTTTCACCCAATGAATCTCATTTGATGGAAAATGCATCCTGACTTCACAGCTTTTACTCTCAAATTCATTCGCTGAATGTACAAATTTATCAATGATTGGCTGGTCTTCCTCCACAATCTGTTTTGTGAGATGTTCAGGGCCATTGATAAATATTTTTTCTTCGACGCCAAGTATACGGCTGACATTAGGACTGACATATTCAAAGCTGTCCTTTTCGTTGTTAAAAATCAGAAATACTTCATCTACATTATTAGACAGAACATCAAACAAATGCTCCCTGTAACGTACTTCATTTATACTTTTCCGCTCGCGCCGGAAGGTAATCAAAAAATATGCCGGAAGGAATACCGTAAGAATTACGGAAGAAAGTATCGCTTTAGAGGCAGTAGCGGCAGCATACCTTTCCAGTCCCTGTACTTTTCCGTCCGCAAAGCTTATTATTTTCATCAGAGCATCATTCACTGAGTCATACTTTGGATACAGGTACGTCTTTACATATTCATTGGTTGCTTCCGCCTCCATGGGCATGACTATCGGCAAAGCACTGTCCTGTGTGTTTTCAAGCTCCTGCATTGCCGCCATAAGCGTATCCACATCTTGCTGAGACCCCAGATACTGATTAGCGATAACCTCTATAGAATCATACTGCATAGAATACCGCTGTTGAAACAGCTGCAACACATCGTCCGTTTTCCTTCCCGGTTGTGTCAAAATATCCAGAAGAAACCCTTTCATATCCAAAAGACGTGACCGCATGGCACGCGCTTCATTGGAAACTGTATATGGATGTTCGTAAATCATAGCAGCTGTCTGCCGCAGATGGTATGTAGAGTATATACTGAATGTGGACATTCCAATTGCCAGCAGACAGACCAACGCAATCCCCATATCTGTAAATTTCCTGTTTTTTTGCCTATAATTCATATGTCATAACTCCCTCTAGTATACGACTTTCTACCTTAGCACAATAAAGAAAATGAAGGACAAAGGCCCTCCACTTAAAAAAAGTCATTTATCTTTCTGCTTACAGCTTTCATTGCTAAATATTGCAGTCATACTTCAGTTAATTGACAATTCCAAAATAGACAAAATAACAATAAACCCATTGTCAGATATGATTATTTTATACAAATCCATAAAAATCCGATAAACCATCACGATTGTATCTTAATTCATTAAAATATATTTACAAAAAAATCGCTATAATTCATAAAAATATTATACGACAATTATTCAAAATAGTAAATGTTAAAATACTATTTTGCCAAAGTATTATATACAAAAGATTTATTTGTTTTATAAGCCAATTATATTCCAGCAAATCATCGCAAAAGGACAGTAAACGTTTTCCTTAAATACCGTCAAACCGCTTGATTTACCTCCCCGTCAGATGTTATATAGTCTCAGCGTTGTTTCCCCTAAAATAAAAGTATCGTGGCAGACTAGTATGCGCCAACTCACTAATCCTGCACTTAAGGTAAGAGCAACACCCAAACACAACCGTAAATACGGCACCATGACAGGCATATTATACTATATCTCTGGCATTTACACAATAATTTAACATGTGCATGGGTTTAAGGCATTATGCCCCTCCTTTGCATGCGCTTTTTATTATAAAGGAGATTCCTGGCTTCAACTCTGAAATTTCTGGATTTTATGAATATTTTTAAAACAAAGAAGATTTGGCAGGTTCTGTAAATGTGGATTTTAAGGAAAATTTCTATTACTCCTTTTTCAGGCAGTCCGCAAAACTTCCGCTTCCAATGCCGCTGATAATGGATTTCAGGCTATGAGACCTATCAGGCTATTTGTTTGGACATTATAGAAAAACACAAAAAGATAACGAGCATCCCGTTTATTCCAAAACACTTATACTTCACAGCAATTCTCATTTGCATAAAAAATAAGACGCTTATAAAAACGTCTTATTTTTTATCATTAGATTCTTCCTTTTCTTCTTACAATTCTCTCAGCTCCGAATCCGCTTTCACAGCCAGACCCAGCGCCTTAACAGCTTTCTCTCTCGATTTTTCCGCTTCTTCCCGGGTTTCCTTCAATTCTATAAACAGTATGAGGTATTCATCATCATTCTCATACTGCACATCTGTCAGAAGCTCCCAATCCGGTTTGTTCAGTATGGCGTCAACAACCGCCGCTGCGACCAGCGCGTACTGGCATACATGATAATCCAGATATTCATCGCCGCAGACGATAGCCACATCCAGAAACCATTCCAAATCTTCCATTTGATTTTCGCTGTCTAAAGCTCATCCATATCATCACAGGCTGTATCATCACATAAAATCTGTTAAAAAACGGATTCGTCGCCTGATTTCTTTCCGGTATCCCCTGTGTCAAAAACCTTTTTTGCCCTTAGACCACAAGCCGGCATGCTTATTACTTACTCATCCCAGTTATGGTACACATTCTGTACGTCATCGTCATCATCCAGCATATCCAAAAGCTTATTAATTTTCTTTAAATCCTCATCATTTGTAAGAGTTGTGTATGTCTGAGGTATTTTTGTTACCTCGGCTGAAGCCATTGGTATACCTTCTTTTTCAAGAGCCTCCCTTACAGCCGAAAAATCATCTGGAGAAGTTGTAATCTCATAACTGTCTTCCTCTACGGCAAAGTCCTCGGCGCCAGCGTCAATAGCAAGCATCATAAGCTCATCTTCGTCCATGCCGTCAACTTCTTCTCTGTCAATAACAATCAATCCTTTGTCATCGAACATAAATGAGACACAGCCGCTTGTTCCCATGTTTCCTCCGCCTTTTGTAAAAGCGTTTCTTACATTTGCAGCAGCCCTGTTTCTGTTGTCAGTAAGGACTTCAACTATTATTGCAACACCGTTAGGACCGTAGCCTTCATATGTTATGTTCTCATATTCAACACCATCTCCGGCCCCAGCTGCCTTTTTAATACTTCTGTCAATAGTGTCGTTAGGCATATTATTGGACTTAGCCTTAGCAATAATATCGCGCAGTTTTCCATTGTTAGCAGGGTCAGGACCGCCTGCTTTAACTGCTACCGCAATTTCTCTGCCAAGCATGGTAAATATCTTACCTTTTGCAGCGTCATTTTTTTCTTTTTTATGTTTAATGTTTGCAAACTTTGAATGTCCGGACATTTCGGATTAAACCCCCTTAGTTTATGTTAGACAATATTTTAGCATTTTTTTATATTCATGACAAGGCCTATTCATATAATTTAAAGCTGCCATCTTTGCAGGCACCTCTTAAAATATCAGTCTCAGTCACTTCCGCTTTAGCTGAAGTAAGCTCAGTAATCATTTTCACAAATCCTTCGGCCCGCTCATTTTCTACAAGTATTTTAAATTTTACCCTTTCAGTAAATACTGTATCCTCTACAAAATACCCGCCTTTTAACAGCTCATACTGTATTTTTCCGTTTAAAGTATAGTCACAGCTGATTTCAAACCTTCTGTACAGCTGTATTTCACATATGCCGGCATCTTCAAGCCCAGCCTTAGCCGCCGCAGTATATGCCCTTACAAGCCCGCCTGTGCCAAGCAGTATACCGCCAAAATACCTTGTTACAACAATTATTGTGTTTTTTATATCCTCCGATACAAGAACATTAAGCACAGGCATTCCGGCTGTCCCCTGTGGCTCACCATCATCGCTGAACCTTTTCAGTTCACTGTTTTCACCAATAATATAGGCAAAAACATTATGCCTTGCGTTATAATGACTCTTTTTTATTTCATCAATAAAGGCTTTTGCTTCATCTTCGCTCTTAACAGGACTGATATTAGCAATAAATCTCGATTTTTTCTCTGTTATTTCAGCATATCCCCTGTTTATAACAGTTTTTATTACATCATTCACTCATTCACCCCCAAAAACAAATCAAAAATCCAATTCAATAGCAATCACCCTTTAGACAGTTTGTCATACTATAATATCAGAACAGCATTTGTTCTACACTAAAAGGAGGATTTAATATGGCAAACATTGATTTATGTAACAATTGTCCGGCTTTCCAGCCAAAGTTAGAATGTGTATCTATACCAAAAATATTCGACCAGTGCAGGCTTCAGGTCTGCCTTACACCAAACGATATCGGAGCGGCCAAAGCTGGCTGTAATTTAAATTGCGGCAATACAAATAATTCCTGCTCAAATAACTGTGGTTCTAACGTATGCGGCTCCTGCGGCTCAAGTGCCCCTAGAGCTTCCTGCAGCGGTGAACCAATTATACCTCCACAGAACGCTGTATCTGTAACAGTAGAAAACTTCTGCATAAAAAGCATGAATGTCCTCAGCAAAACAAAAAGCGGCTTCAGAAAAGGCTTCTTTGATATAAACCTTCGCTTCATTTTCTGCTATACACTTAAATTCTTTAACTCGGAAAACAATGAAATAAGCAGAGTACCTGCATGCAGCTCATATACAACAACAGTATCGCTCTATGGCGGAGAAGATATCTGCGTAGCATCATTTAATGAGCTTTATAACGGCATAACCTCAAACGGTCCATTCGTTTCTGTTGAAGGAAGCGCTATGAATCTTGCAGCTGCACTCAGATTCCCTTGCGGTTGTGGCTGTGGCTGCGGATGCGGTTGCGGTTGTGGAAGCTGCGGATGCGGTTGTGGCTGCGGTAAAGACTGTGGCTGTGGCTGCGGCTGTGACAACACATGCCCTGCCGTTTCACCTACAGCGGTTGATGTTACAATAGGACTTTTCGCAGTAATCAAGCTCTTAAGGCTCTCAAATATGTCTGTAAATTCTTATGGAAACTGCATGCCATGCGAATGCTCAGATATTTCCGATGTAAACCCTTGCGATTTCTTCGACAGCCTTAAGTTCCCTACAGACCTCTTTGCACCACAGGCAAACTACAAACCATGCTGTGACACATCATCAAGCGACACCGGCACAAACGGAAGCTGCTGCTGTGAAACCTGCTGATGCTGTTGAAATTTTTTAAACTCATAAACGCTAACCCAACCAAAACACAATATAAATAATATTATCAGCTGTTACCTTATGTCAATAACTTCTTCCAACTTAATCTTATAGGCCGTATAAAAATTCAGCAGGGTTCGGGCAGAACCCGCGGCCCTGCTGAATTAAACAAAACAGGTGTGCCTTAAACGGCACACTTTTATTTATATATACAGATATTCTGTGACCATATCTGTAAAAACCTTGCCGTCAATATGGTCTATCTCATGGCAACAAGATTTTGCCATTTCCCTTTCTCCAGTTAAATTTCATTTCCGTATTCATCAATGGTCTTTACTGTTAACTCAGCAGGCCGAACAGTTTTTCCAAACATTCCCGTAAAGTTTAGACAGCCCTCTATACATTTCTGAACACTGCTTTTTTGCACAATAACCGTGGTTACAAGCTTAAGGCATTTGTCACAATAATCAATGTCTGCCTTGGCACAAAAATACGGTATCCTTTAAATTCAGGATACCGCAGAATAAACTACAGCAGTTTTCTATAATAGCTTTCTGTAAGATAAAGCGGCATAACTGCGTTATGTCCCATAACTCTGTCTTTTGTAAACAGTACAGTTACAGGTGCATCACTATATTTTATAAACAGGGCATCATGGCCAACACACAGCCCCATCATAACATTCAAGTCTGTTTTTTCCTCATTTAATATCTTAGCCTGCAAAATAGGATTGCACATAGGCTCATAACAGTCAGGGTGAATCTTATCCTTGTCATCAATGCCTATTTCTGTTTTATCCCTGTTGCCCACCTTACACGCCTCTCCAATTACTTCAAAACCATTTTTTCGCAGAATTTTCGCAAATATTCTTGCTTCCCTTATTGTCCCCGCACATGTGGCTATACCTAATTTTTTTGCCCCAATCTTTTCAGCGAATTTTACTGTTTCTTCAACACGTGTAAGTTTACAGTAAAAGTTTCCCTCAACCTGCGCTGCTGCCATAGCAAGCCTGCTGTTTTCGGCATCGTCCTTAAGCAGCTTAACAGCCTCCTCAACAATCCCATCATATTTAACAGTCTGGCAAAAATCAGGATATGGAAAATCCTGACTGTCACATGTCACCTTATAGCAGTCAATACAGCTTAAATCTTCTTTTTCCAAAACTAATCCCCCTTAACCCATAACCAAATCTTCAAATACCGCACCTGTAAATTTTACCAAATCTTCAGGCCCAATTAAAATCTGGCAGCCCCTCACGCCGGCGCTTACACCAATCTCATCAAAAAGCTGCGCTGTCTCATCGATATAAGTAGGAAACTTCCTTTTCATGCCAATAGGAGAACAGCCGCCCCTTATATATCCAGTAAGTGGCAGCAGTTCCTTTACATGTATAAGCTCAATTTTCTTGTTTCTGGAAACTGCCGCAGCTTTTTTCAAATCCAGCTCCTCGGCTACAGGGATACAAAAAACAACACAGCCGGTTTTATCCCCTTTTGTAACCAAGGTTTTAAAAAGCTGCTCCTCAGGCATATTAAGGCTCTTGGCTGCCTTTACCCCTGAAAGGTCATTTTCATCATATTCATACTCAGCGGTCCTGTATTTTATGCCTTCAGAATCCAGCATGCGGCACGCATTCGTTTTTGTCACTTTAAACATCTCCGATTCAGTTAATTAAAGAATATATATACTTCATAAAATCTGTCACCGGCGGAAGGTAATAAATAACCGGCACCGCTATGGCCGGAAGCATGTTTCCAACTTTAAACTTTTTAATATCAAGGGTATTAACGCCTATAGCTGTAATCATTATACCACCAACAATCGAAATCTCTATAAGCATTTCATTTGTAAGATAAGGCTGAATCATTGAGGCAAACACCGTAAGCGTTCCCTGATATACAAGCACCGCAGCTGCAGACAGCATAACACCTATTCCAAGAGATGACGCAAAAACAAGAGCCATTACACCGTCGATAACAGCTTTTGTAAACAACGTAGTATGTACACCAAGAACACCGCTCTCTATTGAACCTATAACAGCCATTGTCCCCACACAGAATGTAAGGCTTGCAGTAACAAACCCCTGTGATATGTCACCGCCTTTTGACTTTGTAGCCGATTCTATAAGACTGCCAAAATCCTCAAGCCTTTCCTCAATTTTGAGCGTTTCGCCTATAAGTGAGCCTATCACAAGGCTCACTATATACAGTACCGGCTTTGCCTCATCTTTAAGCATTCCGCCCAGAGCTGTTGATATCCCTATAAATACCACCGAAAGCCCAAGTACGCTCATAAGTATATCCCTGTATCTTGGCTTCATTCCACCTCTTATAAAAAGGCCTATAAATGAACCAAAAACTATTGCCAAGCAATTAACTATAGTACCAATCATTATTCTGTTCCCACTTTGCTTTTTTTCTTGTCTGATGCCCCAATTTTAAACTCTCTGGCATAATTAAATAAATACTGCTGTGCAAAGCCAGCGTAGATTCCAAATTTATCGTATGCGGATTTATGTATGACCTTAACAGGCGTGTCTTCCCCATTAAAATAAAAATAGCTCATAACCCGTTTAACCCATACATCAGTAGGGAAAGCATCACTTCGGCCAAGAGAAAAAAGCATTACACAGTCAGCAACCTTCGGCCCGACACCTTTAATTTTCATAAGCTCGCTGCGTACCTCATCTGTTGACATACTGCTGAATTTTTCAGGATTTATATCTCCTGATATTACCTTTTCAACAGCGTCAATTATGTATTTCGCTCTAAAACCTGTCTTGCACTCCATAAGCTCCGCCTCAGCAGCTGTACTTAGAGCCTCCGGTTCTGGAAACGAGTAGTAGTCCACACCATTAAGATTTCCAATAAATTTGCCGTATTTTTGGCTTATGTTTGACACTACCTTCTTAATCATAGGTATCCTGTTGTTCTGCGAGATAATAAATGATATCAGACATTCAAAAAAGTCCTGATTCAAAATCCTTATTCCCGGAGCGTATTTTACCGCATCACTGAGAGTATTGTCACTGGATGAGAGTGTTTCTTTTATTGATTTATAATCTCTTTCAAAATCGAAATATCTTAACCAGATTCCTTTAAAGTCATCTTCTGTTGTATTTTCAAATACTATACTGCCATTGTCAGCAAATATATGAAGAAGCTTTCCTCTGGCAATGACAGCATAATCCTCATCCTTTATTTTCTCAAACCTGAAGCACTGTCCGCACTCAAGTGTCTGAGATATAACAAAGCTGTCATAATCGCTTAAAACTACATTGTTTCCACACAAATTATACTTCAATTTTTACACCTTACCTATCCCATATTATAAATAGCGGAGCCGATACGCTTGACTCCAACATTATTTTTTCAGCCTCATAGTTGCTTGAAACATTTGTGAAAGTCCATCTTTCATTTTCATTTAAAGCCAAATATTTCATTTGGTTTTTTAAAACAACATAGCAGTAATTACCGGCACTGCCCGCAAACTCAACGTCAGCCGAGCCGCTGATTATACCCATCTGCGACATTAAAATAAGTACATCATTTTTATATTTATTTATGCTGTTTCTGTAGTCATATACTGAATAATCCGGTATAATAGACAGGTTAAAATCTGGTATGCTTTTATTTATCGCCATGGCAAGTCTCGGCTCCTTTTCGAGCCCATCGTACACTACTTCCCAGATTCCATTTGATTTTTTAAGTATATACTGCTTAACAGCACCAATATCACTCTGAGGCGAAAGTATAACCATGGCATACTTGCTGTCAACAGTTATATTCCTTACATAATAAGAGTCGTATTTTCCCTCATACATATTGATAAAATTCACTATTCTGTTGTATTCGCCTGAATCGGAGTAAAGCCTTGAAACGCTTCCGTGCTTCTGATTGTATTTGCTTAAAATCTCATTATACTGAGCCTGAGTTATAACACCACCGCTGCCTGATGACGGAGCTAAAAGGTAAGTACTGTCATCAGGATTTTTAAGAACCGCAAATACAGTAAGCCCCCGCTGCGCCCCTCCCAGTTTTACACCATTAAACTTTTTCACATCTTCACTTAAAAGCAGTAAAAGCTCACATTGGCTGTTAACGTATTTTGATGAGAGGTACCCGTTTTCTACAAGGTAATATGTATCTATAATATCACCCGATGCCATATTATACAGATAACCGTTTTTAGTTATAATCCTTGTTTTTGAAAAATAATCGTTATAATACGACTGCCCAGCCTTCGCCACATTGTCTACAATTTCCCACTGCTGCTCAAGTGCGGAGTCCCTGTTTGTAAGTACGTCAACCTCGTTGCTTCCGGCAGTGATATGCTTTTTTGGCGCTTCATCAATTTTGCCATTCCCGTTAGAATGGGTGACACCTTTATCACTCAAATCTTTACCTGTATTCTGGTTTGAGTTATGTCCGTTTTCACTGCCTGCTGACTCGCCCGACTGCGAACCTGCAATGTTATTATTGTCGTCTGTATTGACTTCCGTATTTGAATCCGGCTTATTATTAATATCTTCATTGGCCGGTTTATCTGTAATCCCGTTTTCGTCAGACTTGGCCGATGAACCAGATTGCAGGCTGTCATCCTTTAGAGGATTATTAACAGCACAGGCGGCAAGAAAAACTACGGCGGATATCACTACAGCCATAATTCTATAATATCTACAAAATAATTTCCTCAATTAGTATTCATCCCTTTTGTCTGAAATAGTTTCATATACCGACTCAAGTTCTTTCTTATGGATACTTAATATTCTTTTTATTTTGCTTTCCATAATGCTTATATCATCAATAAAACTGAATTTAATGTTCCATGTAGGATTAAAGCACTCGTCCTCCTCCTCTATAAGCTCAACCTCTTCCAATATAGCTTCAGCATCATAATAATCATAAACAGCGTCAAACTCCCAATCTTCAACATCCCTGTCACATGTTATTTTCATGTATACAAAGCATCCGTCTCCCTCATCAAGGGCATATGTGTTGAGAATAAGGCTTTCGTTTTCCTCAATTTTATATGTACCTATTTCTCTGTCCAAAAATCCTGTCTCTTTATCTTTAAGCATTACAACAATCAAAGTTTCTTCCATATTAAAATCTCCCGGTTAAAAAAAGATACAAACACTTCTAAAATATTTATTATATTATACTATTTAACAAAAGTTATTGCAATAAAACTGGCACAATGTAAAAATTCTTAAAAATTGTCATAATTTTACTGTTTAAGTGCTAAAACCAGAACAGAAAACCCGGCTCGGCAAAATACATATACCGGCAGACAAGCTGCCGGTATATATTTGCCTTAATTTAAATTGTCCTGTGAATCTTCACTTTCTCCGGTTCCAAGTATCACCATAATATCGGTATCTCCCGACAGCTGCTCAGAATCCACTATTATTTCAGCATCTGGATACAAATCCTCTTTTATATCGTATCCCAATCCATCTTTATAAACAATAATCCTTGTATTAGACACCTGTTCACCCTTGTAGGTTGATATGCTTGAAACGGTATACCCCTTGGCTTCCAGAAGCTCCTGGTTTTCAGCTGCAAAGCCGTTTTTATTGCTTCCGTTTGATACTTCTATATTCTTGCCCTTAGATGATATATGTCCGTCCTTGTCCGGCACGTCATCGCTGTAGAACAAACGTCTTACGGCTCCCCTCATCTCATCATCGTCCAAGATATAATACGAGACATTGCCAACATACTGACCTACACCAGGGGCTGTCTCCATGGTGATGTTATCCATGCTTATATCCTCTACGTAATTTACATACTTCATGCAGTCAGTAAGTGTAAAGTCTGTCTCCACATCATTGTAAAATGTCTTTATAAGCGCTGGGAGATTTTTTAATATAGACTCTGTGCTGAGTACTTTTTTTGCTAATTCTTTAAGGAAAAGCTGCTGAACCTCAACCCTTGCCACATCTCCCTGAGGATACCGTCTGAACCTGACAAGCTGTTCCGCCTTCTCCCCATCAAGGTGCTGCATTCCCTTTTTAAGGTTAATAACAGGGTCGCCTGTATCACTCATATCCCAGTACATGTCCTGAGGCACATCAATATCAACTCCGCCTACAGCATCAACTATATCCCTGAAACCGCTGATTGTTACTTTTACATAGTTGTCAATATGTATGCCCAAAAGCTCCTCAAGCTGAAGCACCGTAAAATAACTGGCCTTTTCCTTTCCGGCATAGGCATGAACCTCATTTATTTTACATGTTCTGCCGCTTGGTATATATTTATTGTTTTCCGACAGATAATCATACATCTCATTTGTAATTTTTACTCTGGTATCCCTGGGCACTGACATTACCGAAAGCTTGCCTGTTTTGCTGTCAAAGTGCACTACAAACAGAACATCAGTCCTTGTTTCATCTTTATCAACACCCATTACTGCTACATTAAGCTTAATGTTTTTGCCCGAAAGGGAATCCAAAAGCGATATCTTGCTTCCCTGTACACTTTCAGAATTTTCATTGTCAGGATTATTCTTAGCCATTTTTGTATAAGCAAATATACTTGCTCCAGCAAATACCACAAATATCAGTACCATAGAAAAAACTATTTTTATAAACTGGCCCACAAAACTTTTTCTCCGAACTCTTTTCTTTCTTTTTCCCATTTTAAAACCCCGTTTTCCTGTCTTTATATTTTAATTCGGTAAATAACAAATATATCCGTGTTATTATACCAAAATATTTCTTCTTATACAACTGCGGCAGATTAAAATTTGTATATGTTTACAATATGTTAATTTTTATAAATAGACTTATAGTGACTCCCATTAAAGCTTTAATGAGTTAATTAAACAGCATTTGAAGTCGGCACCATAAAAACTGTTTTAATAATATCAGGCCTCGTTTCATATTCATAACAATTAGCTATGGCTTTCTATCAACAAAACGGTAGTATGCAAACTACAGTTTTTGTGTTTATATGGTAGATATCAATTATATGCTTTAAATATATAGGGTTTATGTGTTATTTTTAAGGAGGGGTTGTATGAGTAACTGTTTAAACAAATCCGACACAGGCAAAACTGAATGCAAAAATCAGCTTCACCCATGCAGGGTTTACAAAGCTGTAGGCTTTGACGATGATGATTTGGAACGTTACACAATAGGTATTGCAAATGCTTTCAGTGACATTGTACCCGGACATTTTCATCTCAGACAAGTAGCGGAGTTCGTAAAAAAGGGTGTTCACCTTGCCGGAGGAAATGCAGTCGAATTCGGCGTTATAGGCTGTTGCGACAGTGTTGGAAACGGCACTGTTGGAGGACATTACATACTTCCCTCAAGAGAAGTTATAGCAGACAGTATCGAAATTATGGCGAAAGCTCATCACTTAGACGGAATTGTACTGCTTTGTTCATGTGATAAAATTGTGCCTGGTATGCTTATGGGCTGTATCAGGGCTAACATACCTGCAATTATGGTTCCCGGAGGCCCTATGCTCAGCGGTCCGGCATATGGTGAAAAGAGCAAGGCTGACAGCACTACAGTTGCAGAAACATACGGAAAATATCAAAAAGGTCTTGCTGACTGGCGTGAAGTCCTGAACCTGCAAAAAATAACACAGCCTACATGCGGTTCCTGTAATTTTTACGGAACCGCCAATACAATGAGCTGTACCGCTGAGGCTCTTGGGCTTGTACTTCCCGGAGGCGGCGCAATTCCCGCCGTTTATAACGAACGCCTCCGTTCAGCTAAAAAATCAGGCGAAAAGATAATGGAGCTTGTCACAAAAAACATACGCCCCAGTGATATTGTTAATAAAAAATCCATTCAAAACGCAATATCTTATATTATGGCGTCAGGCGGTTCAACAAACGCAGTGATTCATATGACGGCTATAGGATATGAAGCTGGAATTGAACCTGAATGGACTATGAAAGAGTTTGACAGGATAAGCGGTATTATACCGCATATGGCCAGAATAAATCCTGCCTCAAACGACTATGATATGGAAGATTTTTACAAATCCGGCGGCGTGCCAAGAGTTATGGAATATCTCAGGGAACATATTAATACAGATGTAATGACAGTCACAGGAAATACACTTGAGGAAAATATAGAAAACAGCAATTATATGTATGGACCATGTGACGAAAACGTTATCAGGCATTTTGACAGTCCTTTCAGCACATTGGGAGGAGTCGCAATTATGCGCGGTAACCTTGCTCCTGAAACAGGCGTAGCAAAACCTGCCGCTATTGCAGAAGATGTGCGCTGCTTTACAGGTGAGGCGATATGCTTTGACAGTGAAGAGGAATGCTCACAGGCTCTTGAACAGCTTAAAATCAAGCCGGGGCATGTTGTTGTAATCAGATATGAAGGACCTAAGGGAGGCCCTGGAATGAGAGAAATGTACAGACCTATGAAGCTTATGAATGGTCAGGGTCTTGCTCTCAGTACAGCCCTAATAACGGACGGGCGTTTTTCGGGCACAAACAACGGCTGTTTTGTAGGACATATATCACCTGAGGCGGCGGAATGCGGACCAATTGCCCTTATACGTGACGGTGATAAAATAACAATAGATGTTTACAAGAAGGAGCTGACACTCCATGTAAGCGATGAAGAGCTTGCAGAAAGAAAATTACAGTGGAAATATGAACCAAAAGTACAAAAAGGCTATCTTGCGCGCTATGCGGCACAAGCGTGCTCAGCATCAATGGGAGGTATCTTAGATGGAAAAAAACACTGAAGGTTTTACAATTAATAAAGCTGCCATTGTCGGCTTTGGAGCTATAGGATGTATATACGGAAGAAGGCTCTATCACTTGATGGGTGATAATTTCGCGGTTATAGCCGGCGGAAAAAGAGCCGAAAGACTTAGGCTTAATGGTGAAACAATAAACGGTGAAAAAATAATGCCTTCAGTTGTGGAACCGGAAAACCAGTACTGGAAAGCAGACCTTGTTATTTTTGCCGTCAAAAATCATCAGCTCGACAGCGCCATTAACGATATAAAAAATATAATTACACCGGATACAATTATACTCCCTATTTTGAACGGCGTTTCAGCTAAAGACAAAATTAATGCGGCCTACCCTCAAAACACAGTGCTTTACGGGCTGAGCAAATCAGATTCACAGAGAACTTCCAACGGAATCAACTGTACATGGGAAGGGCTGATTCAGTTTGGCGAAGCAAATAATACTGTTGTCAGTGAAAAAGTCATGGCAGTAAAGGAGCTGTTTGACAAAGCTAAAATTCCTAATGAGATTTGTGAAGATATGCTGAGGGCTGTATGGATTAAATTTATGCGAAATGTTGGAATGAACCAGCTTTCAGCCATAACAGGAGCTACATATTCCGCATTTTCCCAGATAGAAGAGCTTAACAAAGCATTAAGAGAAGTTATGGCAGAAGTTATGTGTATTGCTCAGAGCAAAGGCATAAATATTACAGAAAGCGATATTGAGGAATCAGTAAAAATCGTCTGCGGCTCAGCACCTGAAGGAAAGACCTCCATGCTTCAGGATATTGAGGCAAAACGCAAAAGCGAGGTTGAGAGCTTTTCTGGCACAGTTATTGAGGAAGGCAAAAAAACAGGCATACCTACGCCTTGGAACAACAGCCTGTACCTTCTGATTAGAACTAAAGAAAAGCTCTATGGCGCAGAATAGTATTAAAAATATACTACATATAAGGAAGTGAATAGTTTATGTCAGGAATTACACATCTTGTAAATATGATGAACATACCCCGTTTTGTCAGAGTAAAGCAATATTTTCCACATAACGAACTATCTGAGGAGCAGCTGATTTCTGTAATTCAGGAAAACTTTAAAAAACCTGAATTTTCCGGAAAAATCAAACCGGGCCAGAGAGTATGTATAACAGCAAGCAGCCGCGGCATTTCAAATATTGTTGTTATAATAAGGGAAATTGTAAAACAGGTAAAGGCTCTCGGAGCCGAACCTTTTGTTATCCCAGCAATGGGAAGCCACGGAGGGGCTACAGCTGAAGGCCAGAAAGGTATACTCACAGGCTACGGAATCACAGAAGAAACTGTTGGCTGTCCTATAATCTCCAATATGGAAACAGTTAAAATCGGGCACGCCCCAGAGATTGACGCAGACGTCAACATTTCAAAAGACGCTTATGAGGCTGACGGTATTATAGTTTTAGGCCGTATTAAACCTCACACAGGTTTTAAGGGCAAATATGAAAGCGGACTTATGAAGATGATGACAGTCGGGCTCGGAAAACAGTACGGAGCATATATTGCTCATTCTGCCGGAGATGACGCAATGCCCGAAAGGCTCTATTCAATAGGAAGTGAAATTATAAGAAAAGCCAATATAATAATGGGTATTGGTCTTATAGAAAACGCCTTTGACAAAACTTACAAAATAGCATTTGTAGAACCTGAAAAAATTGCGGAAGAAGAACCTGAGCTTCTTAATGAGGCCAAGGCCGCCATGGGACAGATTTTTCTTGAAGGCTGCGATGTACTTATACTTAAAAAGCTTGGCAAAAACTACAGCGGAGGCGGCATGGACCCTAACGTAGTTGGCCGCTCACGCCTTCCTATTGGCATCAAATCTGAAAGAATGGGAATATTTGAGCTCAGCGAGGAATCCCACGGCAATGCCACAGGCATGGGGCGCGCCGATGTTGCGACAATGAAATTCTTTCACCAAATATCATTTGATGACACCTATCCAAACGCGGTTACAGACCATGACAGCTCAGTTTATAAAATGCCTCTTATTGCAGAAAACGAGCGTGAATGTATACAGACTGCCATGGCAATATGCCTTAATATGGATGTAAACAGCCCTAAAATAATAATACTTAAAAACTCACTTGAAATTGAGGATATATTGATATCAGAATCACTCATACCAGAGGCAAAAACAAAAGAGCGGCTTACTATAGAAAGCGAACCTTTTGAGCTTGAATTTGATGAAAACGGAAATCTGCTGACACAGATTTAAAATTATTATTTCAGGCGGCTGTAAAACAAAACTACAAAACATATTATAATAATGCTTCATCAAGACCTCCAATATAAACAATATAAGTTGTTTGGTTTGGAGGTCTTTTATGCTGAAAACATGTGCCTTTTATAATAACCCCTTTGTTCATCAAGATTTATATTATTGACTTAGCTGTATAAATTAAATATTTTCTGATAAAATGTTAAGATAGAATAAAATAAAAAGGGCTGAAGTGATTTTTATGAAGGACTTTGTTGGAAAGATATTTAATATATCATGGAAAAACTGGACAACCCTGTTATGGTTTGAGCTGCCATACAAAATATTGGGATTTGCCTTTGTTTATCCTGCCATATTACAGATATTCCGTTTAATAGTAAGAATATCTGGCTTCTCTCTGCTGAGCCATGAAAATATAAGTATTCTCTTTACCCCTGAGAATATTATAATAGCACTCTGTGCACTTATTTTATTTGCCAGCTATGTATACATGGAAATCGCGGCCTTTTTAATATACTGCAAATATGGTTGGCAGAACAAACGCATTTCTATTTTGCAAATATGGAAAGGTGCGCTTGTTGAAACACTGCGCTTGTTTCACTATAAAAATTTGCCTTTGTTCCTGCTCATTTTTCCATTCTTTCCGTTCGCATTTTTTACAGTTTCCAGCAGTATATTTTCATCTTTTACAGCTCCGGAATTTATTGTTGATTACATTTCCTCTAACACTGCACTTTCCGCTCTGATTTGTGCTGCTGTAGTACTCCTAAATTATCTTCTGTTCTGGAGTATTTTTATAATACCTACAGTTATCTTTCAAAAAAAGCGGTTTACAGAATCAATTACTCCCAGTATTGAGCTGGTTAAAGGTAAAAAACACAGAATACTCTGCATATTTCTGTTTTCTTTTTTTCTCTTTTCAGCTGCGGCAATTATATTGTGGATTATGTTTGCAGCGATTCTTTATATATCTATACGAATTTTTTATGGCGGTGCTGAGGACGCGGTCAGCGCTTTTCAGTTTTTGTACTTGAGATGGAACGCTGTACTGATAATTTTTCTCAACTTATTTTTTCAGCTGTCCTCATCTGCTGTAATCACTGTTATTTATTTCGGCTGCAATGGTCATACTGTATCCCCGGATACCGATAAAAAAACAAACTTATTTGTTTTAAAACGTATATCCGCTATCGTTTCCGCTGTTGCGTTTCTCACTATTTTCAGCGAAACTGAAATCGGCGGCGCATTACTGAATTACAACAACGAAAATGTCCAGATTATCGCTCATCGTGCCGGTGCCTTTAATGTTCCGGAAAATTCATTGACAGCATTGCAAAAAGCGATTATTGATGGTGCCGACACAGCCGAAATAGATATTCAGCAGACTAAAGACTCTGTATTAATTGCCATGCATGATTCAAATTTCAAGCGGACAGCCGGATTAAATAAAAATGTATGGGAAATAGATTATGATACTATAATGAGACTGGATTCAGGCTCATATGTTTCCCCTGCCTTTGCCTGTGAAAAAATACCTACATTGGAAAAAATGCTTCAGACTGCCCGGGGTAATATACAGCTTATGATAGAATTAAAGTACACCGGCCATGAAGAAAACCTCGAAAAAGAAGCTGTTGAGCTTATTAAAAAATATCACATGGAAAACCAGTGTTCAATAGCTTCTATGAGCTTAGATATTTTAAAATCCACTAAAGAATTGCTGCCTGAGATTAAGACTGTTTATATTACCACAGTTCTTCTCACCGATAATTTTGATGTGGAATATGTAGACGCTTACAGTGTGGAAACTACATTTTTATCTCCACTTCTTTCGGCAGAAGCCCGTTTAAGCAATAAGGAGATTTATGCTTGGACCGCAAATTCCAAAAACACTATAAACAAGGTCCTTTCATGCCACGTTGACGGCATTGTAACTGACAATACTATGCTTGCAAAAGAATGCCTGAAAAATGAAAATAAGCTGCTTGTACTTTTAACCGATTTTCTTTTTTAATTTTTTTCAGCTAAGAAATGCTGCACATACGATTTTGTATTTAATACAAAAACAACTGTAATATACAGCAGCATAAATTCAAGAATCAGTTTTCTGATTTACATTATATTTTACGCTGTATGGGTGCTAAATAAATGGCTCATACAGCTGTCAAACAATTAAGAGCTGTCAAAGCTTTTTGATTTCCTGTGCTTTTAACAGATTGTAACCTTTTCTTCTTATAATCAGTAAAATCAGAATGTCCTCTTAATTTTTATTTTACATTATTCTTTACTATTTCATAATTTTGTAATAACATATATTAGATTTAAACTTTTTTGTAATAATAATTTAAAATACTTTCTGGAGGGCATAATGCAAAAGATTTTTGATTTCATAAAGTCAAAACGAATTACAATATCTATACCAGCCTCTGTCGCTATAATGGCCTTCGCCTGTATAACTATATCTCTTGCAGTAACATACATCGACCCGGGTTCATTTAAAAGAAGCCTTGTACTTATGAAAGACGCTCCCCTGCTTTTTATTTTAAACACAGCTCCAATAGCTGTTTTAATAATTCTTTTGTTCCTTCTGTTCAATAACGCTGTATTTTCATGCGCGTTTTCCGGAGCTCTGTTTTTAATCGCCGCTGTTGCCAACAGAGAAAAAATAATATTAAGGCAGGACCCATTTATTCCCGGTGATATTTCACTTTTTAATGAAGCTTTTGGGATTGTAAAAAATTTTCCTGCAAAGCAGTTTCTCACTTATGTGCTTATAATAGCTTTTTTTATACTGGCAATTGTTTTGACATTTATTTTTTTTGAAACAAAAAAAATCAAACCAGTAATAAGGGTATCCTGTATAGCCGCAGTTGTTTTACTCAGCTTTCCGCTCAATACTTGCCTGTACGCAAACGAGGCCTTATATAACAGATTCAGTGTAGACGGAAACATATATTTCGACGTAAATCAATTTACATCAAAGGGCTTTGTCTACAGTTTTATATATAAATTCAATTCCATGAAAATCGAAAAGCCCGAAGGATACAATTCTCATTATTTTATTGAGGCCGAAAACAGTTTCAGCCCAAATGAATATAAAAAAGAACAGCTGCCCCATATAATAATGATTATGGGGGAGGCATTTTCTGATTTAAGTGAGAATGAACATTTTGATTTTTCAGCTTATACCGACCCACTTGAAAATTTCAAGCGGCTAAGCAAATCAGAAAACGCCGTTTCAGGCCACATTGCAGTTCCAAATTTTGGAGGCGGCACAAGCAACACTGAGTTTGATGTGCTTACAGGCTATTCTACAAGATATCTTGTAAAAGACGGCATAGCCTACAGCTATATACGCGGTCCAATAGATGCTATCCCTCAAAGGCTCAAAAATATCGGCTATAACACATTAGCCATACACCCGGGATTTTCATGGTTTTATAACCGTTCCAATGTGTATCCTTACATGGGCTTTGAGGATTTCATACATCTGTCCAGCTTTCAGGGTGAGGAAAAATACCATGGAGGATATATAGCCGACAAATATGCAATTGATTCTATTATAGATAATTTTGAAAAACACAAAAAAAACAGTGAAAACCCGTTTTTTGAGTTCTGTGTCACAATACAAAACCACGGACCTTATGATGATAAGTACAACGAAGTTGAAAAGATGTTTGACTGCGATATTCCTCTCACATCTACGCAGGAAAATCTGCTTAACAGTTATTTCATGGGAATCCGTGACAATGATTATGAGATAGGAAGGCTTGCTGACTATCTTTCAGAAATTGACGAACCAGTAGTACTTGTGTTTTTTGGCGACCACCTTCCTGGATTTTCTAATGGAATGGAATTTTTTGACCTGCTCAACTACAATATAAGTCCTAACGGTACTATTGAACAGCAGCTTAATATATACAGCACCCCGTTTCTGATATGGGAAAACGATGCAGCCGCCAGCCTGACTAATTTTAACAACAGATTAAAAAACCTTGCTCTTCCAAAAAACAATCACATAAGCGCCTTCTATCTTGGAACAGCCTTGCTTGATCTGGCCGGAATTGAAAATATATCGCCGTTTTATAATTTTGAAGACGGCCTTAGAAAAGAATTGCCTATAGCAAGAGACGACAGCTTTATGTTACCAGACAGAACGTATTCCAATTCTGTTCCGGATACTGTTTCTGATGAACTGAACCTGCTAAAGCAGTGGTCATACTACAAAGTTTTTGAGTCCAAATAAGCTAACAAAACAATAAAAAGTGATAGGCTGTTTTTAAATAGCCTATCACTTTTTACTGCAAAAGCGCCAATATCTTACTAACTGCATTAAAATTACTTCCGGTATTTGTTAAATGACTTTTATTGTATTTTCCACGCTATAAAGCCGCCTTTTACGGGCGGCCAATCAAGTACAATTATTCCAACACAGTATAAATTTTTAATGCTACAGTCAAAATAAAAATTATTATAAGTATAACAAAATGGAGTTTTTAAACACTCAGTATGTCTAAATGCTTTATCACTTTAGCCTAATAGCGTTACAAAACTTTTAACAAATACAAGCACTTCTGGCAGCAAAAACACTAGCATTGTAACAGATGTCTTTTTATACCCCAAATGTTTTATTATTATTATACATACAGACATAAACATATACAAGGCGGCTACAGCTGCAAAATCTTCTTCCGGTACCCAAAAAAACGCAGAACCTCCAACAACTATATATATAACTGAATATAATATTACTAATATAAAAACAATGATGTTATATAAAATTTTATTATGCTTTTCTTTATTATTCTTTAAATCATTTGACATTATGAATACTCCTAATTTAGATTTTATTATATCAGGTATTTGTTAAACGGCTTTTATTGTACTTTCCACGCTATAAAGCCGCCTTTTACGGCGGCCAATCAAGTACAATTATTCTAACAGATAAGAGAATAAACATTATCAGTAAAATAAAACAATATAATATAGCCTCTAGCTAACACAAGGCCCAATAAAATCAAAAACACCAGTAAAGTAATTGAAATTTTTCTATAACCCATTATTCTTATGGCTATTACAATAACCAACATAAGCAAAAATAAAAATATGTATACTGAAAAATCCTCCCTATGGAAACCGCCCAAAAGAGACACCGCACTTACCAAATATATAAGTGAATGCAGTACGGTCAGCATAATAACAAGCAAAGCAAATATATATCTTTTTACCCTATGTTTATCAAGCATAATCTGCTCCTTCTCAAATCATATTTTATTATAATACTCATATCCCAGTTCAATCGCCTCGTAGTCGCGCGGGTCATCAAATTTTGAGCCAATCCAAGACAGCTCTGTCTCCACGGCATCCATCAATTTGCCTATTTTCGCTTCATCAGCTTTAATTGCATTTATAACCGCTGTAGAAAAATTATATACCCCTGCCCCAGTATGCAGTACCGTTTCGTCCAGCCTTATGGCTTTGCCAATAACACCAAAAACTATATTTCCAGTATCATCGTAATCAATTACCATTCCGTCAAAGTAGTACTGTGGATATTTATTAAACGGATATTTTATTTTTATATCGTACTTTCCACCGCTTTTTACAAGGTCATAAAAGCTTATAACATATTTGCCATATTCCGGGCTTAACAAAAAATAATCGAGATATATTTTTTCGCCGTCTCTTTTAGCCTCTTTCATAACAGCAAACATTTCTTTTGTTACATCCTCAAGCTGATATTTCTCCATTTTTTCGTTAAACCCATATGTATTTACCATACACCGGCTTATATATGCCGCAGCTTTTTTCAGATTCATGGCGTAGTCATATTTAATAAAATCTCTGCCTTTTACTCCCCTGTCCACGTCATCTGCAATTTCTGTGTATATATCCACCAACTGGCTTTTTATAAATTCTGCATAGCCAAACTCGCCTCTTAGGAATTTCTGCGATACATTCATGCCAAATATCTTTTCTTCATAATGTGCTATATATCTGTCAGTAAATATATCAATGTAATCATTTCCCTTCAATACCTCCCCAAGCTCATACTTATACCTGCGCATATTTTCAGCGTCCTTCAGCAGGTCACTGTCAATTCTCTTTTCAGAGCCAGTGCGGTCACTTTCCCACAGCCCTGACACTTGGCGGTATTTTGGCGCACTGCCATACGGCACTATGTTTGAAACCGATGCCCTCCCAGCGGAAGCCTTTACTCCATGATATATGGCTTTTGCCTGCGTGTCAATATCACTTTCAGAAAGCCGCGAATACCTTCTTGTGTCAGAATCCGAAAGGTCAAGAAGGCTAATCCCCTGTTTAAGCTCACTGTAGCGCGAACCTGTATAGTCAGACAGCTCATAAAGCCCTGAAAGGAAGCCTTTTAGCTTAAACCTTCTGCTCTCGGGCACATATGACAAAAGCTTGGAGTATTTTTTCAGGTCTCCAAGTATTTCCCTTGCGTGTGACGGTATTTTGCCGTTAACTGACATTACAGCTTCATAGTAGTCAAAACTATCCTTATTGGACATAAAATTCCCTATAAATGAGCTTGAGTTTATTTTATTAAAGTATCCCGCCGTACCCACTGTCTCGCCATTTTTCCCCTTTAATTCTTCTGCGCGTTTTATTGCCATAACAAATCTCCCCCTGAATAAATTTTAACTGTACAATGATTAAAACGGATTTTGCGGCTGGTCAGCCGTTTTCCGCTTTGCTTAAATTATACAGCGGCAGTACGTCACCCTGGTGTCCCTTTTTAATATATTGTATAAATAAAGCAAAAAACAGGAGGCCATAGCCTTTTAAGGTTATAGTCTCCTGTCATATTTTGTTAAATTCAGTTTTAAACGCCAAGGCTTACAAGCAGCCCTTTGTTTACCTCCTGCATAATATCGCTGTCAAGGTGCGACACCTTCTCCCTAAGCCTTTTTTTGTCTATAGTCCTTATCTGCTCAAGGAGCACAACCGAGTTTTTGACAAGCGAGTACCTTTTTGCCTCAAGCTCAATATGTGTAGGCAGCTTTGCCTTATTAATTTGGGATGTAATAGCCGCACAGATAACCGTAGGGCTGTATTTGTTGCCTATGTCATTTTGAATTATAAGTACCGGTCTTATGCCGCCCTGCTCCGAGCCTATAACCGGGCTAAGGTCGGCATAAAATATATCGCCGCGCTTTACTGTCACAAAAACCACACTCCGCCGTCTTACAGACGCATAGTCAGCCTTAAAGTGTGATATACATTTTGTTGTAAGGTTATGTACAAGCTTATTAACACACTTCAGGTATGTTTTAATTATTTCCATATTCCCGAAGTATATTCAAAACTCAGACCAAAAAATTTACTTCCTTAATGGCTCTGCCATTTTTTACATAAACCCTCGGCACTCTTTTTGCCACCATGCAGAGCACCTCATAGCTTATTGTTCCTATCTTCTCTGCAATTTCATCTGCCGTTATCTCCTCATTGCCCTGACGCCCCAAAAGCACAACCTCATCCCACTGCGCGGCCTCAATGCCAGTTATATCAGCCATACACTGGTCCATGCATATTCGTCCTCTTATAGGCGCGCTTCTTCCGTTTATCAGCACACGCCCTCTGTTTGAAAGCAGCCTGTTATACCCGTCTGCATAGCCTGCCGGTATAGTTGCTATTTTTCGTTTTTCTTCCGCCTTATATGTCCTGCCATAGCCCACCGTATCGCCTTCTTCTATTTCCTTAATAAACATGGCGTATGTTTTAAGGCTCATAACAGGCTTAAGCGGAAGCCTATCCTTCATCACCTCGGCTGAAGGGTAGCAGCCATAAAGTATAATGCCCGGCCTTACCGCATTAAAAAACAAATCGTCAAAATCCATTATTCCCGCGCTGGCGGCGGTATGCTTTAAAGGTATATGTATGCCACGTTCTTCCAAAGCTGCAACGGTTTTAACGAATCTTTCGCGTTGCAGCACTGTAAATGATTTATCCTTTTCATCACTGGTACAAAAATGTGTAAATATTCCCTCTATATCAATACCGTCAAGTTTTGATATTCTTTCTATCTCGTCAACTGCTTCAGTGTCAGGCTTAAAGCCTATCCTTCCCATTCCGGTATCAATTTTGATATGTACAGCGGCTTTTTTGCCAAGCCTTACAGCGGCTTTTGATATGCTCTCAGCTGTTGCGTAATCCGGCACAGTCTGTATCAAGCCATATTTTACCGCTTCCTCGGCATAGTCCGGCGGAGTAACACCAAGTATAAGTACAGGCTTATCAATTCCGTTCTTCCTCAAATTAACAGCTTCATCAAGCATGGCAACTGAAAACATGCTTACACCGTTTTCCATGAGCACCTTTGCAATCTCCAGCGCCCCATGGCCGTAAGCATCAGCCTTAATTGTTCCTATAACATCGGCCCTTCCGTCAATTCTTTTCAGTATGCTTTTTATGTTGAAATCAGCCGCATCAAGGTCAATTTCAGCTACTAATCTTTTGTATGCCAAAATAAAAATCTCCTTTCAACACTTTACTCCACAGCGCTGACACTGAATATATTCTCCTCAAATTCAGGGTCAAACTGGAACTCATTATATTCTATTATGTACTTTTCCTTCCCGTCAGCATCATAAATAACAAGCTTAACCGGATTTAAAGTCTCATTATCTATCCACAGTTTCTCTGTGGAAGTAAATTTATTATCACCGGGTATAACCGCTTCAAGCACTGTACAGCGGCTTTCGCCGATATTTGAAACAGCCAGAGAAACACCCTCGCTATTCATGTAGTTTTTAACAAACTGACCAAGAAACAGCTCATTTCTGGCTTTGTTTTCCGGTACATCCTGAACAATCTTGCCTTTTACTCTCGGATTATACTGGCAAATGGTTTTTCCGTCATAAACAGTAAAGTTACCTGCCACTTCGTCAGGTGAAACCATTTCCATACGGTATTGTCCAGTCATCTTAAAATACTGCTTCACTCCAAATTTCGATTCTCCCTTGCTGCTGAATCTCGTCAGGTCAGCCGTGCAGTAATAACCCTGCATTGAGTTGAGCCTTTCCTGTATTTTTTCCATTGGCGTATCGGCTTTGCCAGGCGAAAAGCAGCCGCACAGCAAAAATACAAATGCCGGAATTAAAACTAAAAGGTTTATTGCTTTCTTCATTTATCGTGCTCCTATGCGTCTTTATTCCATACATTATACGCTGAGGAGCATGTTTTCTATTACTCCATATTCTTTAAAACATTCGGTATACAATCGCTTATATCCCCCGCAATAACCCCATATCTGCCCAAAGCAGAACAGGCGGCCTCGCCGCTTTTGCCATGAATATAAGCTCCAAGGGATGCAGCGTCAAAACAATCCCTAATTCCGCACATAAGCGCTCCTATAATACCTGTAAGCACATCTCCGCTTCCACCTTTTGCCATGGAATTGTTGCCTGTCATGTTTATCCTTATTCTGCCGTCTGGCGAAGCTATAACTGTTCTTGCATCTTTAAGCAGTACAACTGTATTATATTTACGCGCAAATTCAGAAGCAGTCCCAACTGTATCCGCCAGAATATCTCTTACACTTTTTCCTGTAAGGCGGCTCATTTCTCCCGGGTGCGGTGTTATAACAGGCATATGCTTCATTTTAAGCAGTATCTCCGGGCTTCTGGAAACGGCGTTGAGAGCGTCAGCATCAATAACAGCCGGACATTCTATATTCAATAGCAGCTCCTCAACAAACTCCATAACACCTTTCCCCTGACCCATGCCCGGGCCTACTGCCACAGCTCTGGCAGCCTTCAAATCTTCCCTAATCTGAACGAAGCTCTCTTTGCAGAACATACCCTCCACGCTTTCAACAGGCTTTGCCACAGCCTCAGGCAAAATTGTCTGCATCGTATTAAGACATTCAGCCGGGATACATGTATATACAAGACCGCAGCCTGTCCTGTACGCCGATTTTGAGCTTAGGTAAGCTGCCCCGGCCATAGTATGGGAACCAGCTATTACAAACAGCTTTCCGTATGTGCCTTTGTTGCTTCTCGGGTGCCGTACAGGCAGAAGGGCTTTTGCTTCCTCAAAATCAAGAGAGCTTATATTTATGCCAACACTCTCCCTCACCTGATATGGTATTGATATGTCAGCTACATTTAGCCGTCCGCATTTTTCGGCTCCGGGATAAAGTATGTTTCCAAGCTTTGCCATACAGAATGACACTGTCTCGTCGGCCTGCACGCATATATCGGAGGCATGGCCTGTCTCTGAATCCACACCTGATGCTATATCCACACTTATAACATATTTTCCGCTGTTATTTATTTTGTCTATAACCTGAGCCGAAGCCTTTCTGGGTTCTCCGGAAAATCCAGTTCCGAATATTGCGTCAACAATTAAATCCGTTTCTGAAAGCAGCTTTTCAGCCTGTGAAATATCATTTATAATTGGTATTTCCATATTGACGGCAGCGTTATAGTTTATCAGAGCATCGCCTTTTATTTTTTCCGGATTTCCGGCAAGGAATATAACGCACTCAAAGCCTCTGATTTTTAAAATTCTCGCGGCGGCAAAACCGTCCCCGCCATTGTTTCCTGTTCCACAGACAAAAACTGCCTTATTTCCTCCGCATGATTTCAGCCTTTTTGCGCATTTATCCGCCACAGCCCATGAGGCGTTTTCCATAAGCACAACACCTGGGATACCATATTCTTCTATAGTAATCCTGTCCATTTCACGCATCTGTGAGCCAAGAGCTATCCTCATAAGCAGCCTCCTATCCCTTTGACAATATTTATAAAGTTTCCGCCAGAGCGTAAGCGCACGCATATCCGCTACAGTGCGATACAGTTACATGAATATTTGATATGTTCCTTTCGCTTGCAGCCTTCTCAGCCCTTTCTGAAAGCCTGACATAAGGCCTGCCGTATTCATCGTGACATATCTCAATATCCTGAGGCATAAACCCTCTGAAGCCTGTACCAATAGCTTTGCTTACAGCTTCCTTTGCTGAAAAGATTCCAGCCGCGGTCTGTGGGTTAAGTTTTTTCCCTTTCAGATATTCCAGCTCTCCATATGTAAAGCATTTTTTTACAAAGCTTTCTTTCAGCAGAGCTTTTTCTATCCTTGCCACTTCTATTATATCATTTCCTATTCCGGCAACCATTATTTCACCGCCATAAATTTAACAGGCAGAGGTAGTCCCCTGCCTGTATCCTTATAATTATAATATTATATATCTTCCGTCTTTCCTTCTTGGGGCTTTAGGCTTAATGTCGCTGTAGCCAAGTGTAACCGCCGCAAGAAGATGTCCCTTTCCCGGGGCAAACTCTGCCCTCAGCTCGTCTTCCACATGCAGAGGTGCCGTAAGCCAGCATGAGGATATCCCCTTTGAGTAAGCTGTAAGAACAATATTCTGCATTGCTGCGGCCGCGCTTTCAACTGCCGCTGTATATTCATCGTATTCCTCCTGCTGAAGGAAAGTAAGTATTACTGTACTTGAATTGCCCATACTTTTTACAAAATTAACGGTTTCGTCTATTACCTCCGGGTTTGACTTAAACCTGCTGTTCAAAATTTTAGTAAGGCCAAATATTGAGCCGCCCATTATTTCATTGAGCTTTTTCAGCGCTTTATCGCTTCTGCACACAACAAAATACCATGGCTGAAGATTGACAGCCGAAGGAGCCCACAGCCCAGCGTCTAGTATCTCCTGCAAATCCTCATCACTTATCTTTTGGTCATTGTATTTTCTTACACTTCTTCTGCCGTAAACAGCGTCCTTTAACTCCATAAAATCAGCTCCTGAAAATTATACCAGCTTACTGCGCATTTCATTTACTACCTCATCGTCAAGATATTCATCAAATGACTCCTGCCTGTCAATTATGCCGTTAGGAAGTATTTCGATAATCCTGTTTGCAATCGTATCCACAAACTGGTGGTCCTGTGAATCAAAAAGCAGCGTTCCCTTATAGTCGATAAGCCCATTGTTAAGGGCCGTTATGCTCTCAAGGTCAAGGTGGTTTGTAGGCTCGTCGAGTATAAGCACGTTGGCGCCTGAAATCATCATCTTGCAGAGCATGCACCTTACACGCTCGCCTCCTGAAAGTACCTTTGCAGGCTTAAGCGCTTCCTCGCCGGAAAACAGCATCCTTCCAAGCCAGCCCCTTATGTCAGCGTCATACTGCTCCCCCTCTTTAGCGTATGGCCTGAGCCAGTCGATAAGAGAGTCGTTGCATTCCTCAAAATACTGCGAGTTATCCTTAGGGAAATACGCTCTTGATGTTGTTATTCCCCACTTAAAGCTTCCGCTGTCAGGCTCCATCTCGCCCATAAGTATTTTAAACAGTGTTGTACGGGCCAGCTCATCGGTTCCCACAAATGCTACCTTCTCGTTAGGGTTAATTCTGAAAGTAATGTTATTGAGCACCTTTCTGCCGTCTATAGTCTTTGTAAGCCCTTCAACCTCGAGCAGGTCATTGCCTACTTCTCTGTCCTGTTTGAAGTTAACAAACGGATATCGCCTTGAAGACGGCTTAATGTTATCAAGCTGAAGATTATCAAGCAGCTTTTTTCGGCTTGTGGCCTGCTTGCTTTTAGACGCGTTGGCACTGAATCGCTGTATAAATTCCTGAAGTTCCTTCATTTTCTGCTCGACACGCTTGTTTTCGTCCTTCAACTGTCGCTGTGTCATCTGTGTGTATTCGTACCAGAAGTCATAGTTGCCTACAAACATGGTTATCTTTCCATAATCCACATCTGCAATATGTGTACAGACCTTGTTAAGGAAATGCCTGTCATGAGAAACAACAACTACTGTGTTCTCAAAATTCATAAGGAAATTCTCAAGCCACCTTACAGACTGCAAATCCAAATGGTTTGTAGGCTCGTCCAGAAGAAGTATATCCGGGTTACCAAAAAGCGCCTGAGCAAGGAGCACCTTTACCTTCTCTGTTCCTGTAAGAGTGCCCATTGTAGCGTAATGAAGCTCTGTTGATATACCAAGGCCGTTAAGAAGTATGGCAGCGTCACTTTCGGCATTCCACCCGTCAAGCTCCGCAAACTCACCCTCAAGTTCAGATACCTTTATTCCGTCCTCATCAGTAAAATCAGGCTTACTGTAAAGCGCTTCTTTTTCTTTCATTATATCATAGAGCCTTTTATGACCATACAAAACTGTGCTCATTACATCAAAATCATCAAATTCAAAGTGGTCCTGCTTTAAAACTGCGAGTCTTTTTCCGGGAGCAATTACAACCTCACCCTTGTTAGGCTCTATGTCGCCGGAAAGTATCTTGAGAAATGTGGATTTTCCGGCGCCGTTGGCACCAATTATTCCATAACAGTTCCCCGGCGTAAATGTCGCGTTTACATCTTTAAAAAGTACTCTTCCCCCATATTGAAGGGTAACTCCGTTTACACTAATCATATCAATATCTCTCCAAATTCTTTTTTATTTCTACTCTGCCGTTCCTGAATTTTCTGTTGGATTGGCAATAATATCATCAAGCTTTGTCCCGTTCAGGGCTTCAGCCGGTATTTCTGTTTTTGACACATTGTCAATGTCATAAACATTGATTTTAACCTCATACTTATCTGCTACAAGCCGTTTTTTATCCTCGTATCCCTTTGTTCCCTCCACTGACTCATAAGCAAAGTCCGATATGGCCTG
Organism: Lachnospiraceae bacterium NSJ-143; assembly: GCA_022867625.1. Taxonomy (GTDB): domain Bacteria; phylum Bacillota; class Clostridia; order Lachnospirales; family Anaerotignaceae; genus Neoanaerotignum_A. The sequence continues at coordinate 135,236 of JALIFM010000002.1, read as the reverse complement.
AAGCGCGTTCTGCGCGTCAAAGGAAACACTTACAACATTACCTGTTTCGGAATTGACATAAAATACAACCGGTATCTCCTGAACCTTGTCAAAATAATTCTCATATAAATTAGTTATATTCACAACCGCAAAAATTCCGGTATCAATTACAAAACCGGCCACCTTGTCCTTAGGCACAACGGCCTCAACCCGATAGGCCTTTGTGCCGTTTATGTCCTCAATGCCGCCTACATTTATATCCGATAGGCTTGTGAGCAGTACATTGAGAAACTCCCTTATATCGTACTGCCCAACTGTAAGATAAAGCCCTGCATCGTCTGTGCCATACCTGTACCAGTTGTCTGCGTAATTGCTGTATATCGTCTTTCCGCCGCTTTCATTCTCGTCAACGTATATATCTGTGATATCATATTTTTCACCGTTAAGAAACGGAGTAACAATTATATGCTTAAAAACCGGGCTTGTAACTGACAGTATTTCAGTCTTAATTTCATTTGAGGTTTTGCTTTTCTCTCCCTCTCCGCTATAGTCAAAACTTATATCCATATCAGCTCTGTAGCTTTTCATTTCTATAGTTTTCTTAAGGGCAGATTCCGCTATGTTTTCCGGCTTAAAGCTTTCCTCACTACTTTCAGATACCGGACCTGCCGACTGCTCTGCTGATTTATTAACCTCGCTGCTGTTTGAACAGGCTGACAAGGAGAATACTGATAAAATCATAACAGCGCATACCGCATACTTTTTTAATGTCATTATTTTCCTCCTTATTATAGAGTTTTAAACCAATATCCGCTAAATATGTATTTTATAATAAAGGTGGACTTATTTCAAGGAAAACAGCAATATATGTATAACTAAAACCTCTTGTTCGGCTAAAAAAACAAAATCCCCGGTATTATAAGCCGTGGATTTTGTTTTAACTATTGCTGCTGTTCAATTTTAAATATATTAATCACTCCGTCATAATCCTCACTTACCATAAATCCTCTGTCCTTAATCGATGAAAAATATGTAAGAGGCACATATGAAATATCATTTACTAAAACTGCAGAAACCGAATCACTTACCGGCTTACCATCTACATATGCCCCATTTACTTTATCCCAATCAACACTAAAGCCAAGCAGCTCCGCAAATTCCCTTAAAGGCACCAGATAGTCGTTGTCCTCGCTTTTAAGCAGCCTGTTTTCAGTGTAATACGGCAAACCGTTTAGCCGTAAATCACACCTTTGGCCTGATTTATTAGTAAGATAAGAATATACCTCCGTTTTCAGTCTGCCGGAAAGCATATCGGGAGAAATTTGAAATTCCTTTATTCCACCTGCATAAGCGTCAATTTCATAAGGGTTAAAATATACAACTATATTTCCCTGTTCGTCAATATAAAATCTGCTGTTTAAATCCGATTCCTCAATTGTTTCTGTCGCGTTAGAAAAATAGCCATCTTTATTTTTTGCTATCTCTGCTTTTATAAAACTCTTTAAAACTGCCTGTCCGTTCTCGCTGTCCCTGAATAAGTCCTGAACACCGAATATATCCTTGCCGCCAATATTTCCTGTATATGATGTAATATATTCCAGACCATGCGCTCCGCCCTGATAAGTATAATTATTCAGCTTAACAGAAACTATATCGCCGCATACATTATACTGATAAAACGAATTAAAGGCAAAAACACCAGTAATACCTCCGGAATCAAAATCGGTTTCCTCAACTGACGCCATTACACTGCTTCTGGTCGCAACATTATCTTTTTCCACCAAATCATTTATTGTTTTCGATATCGGAAACGAGCTGTCACCCAAAACAGGATAATAAACCTCCTCCACATACCGTTCTTCATTTATACTGCTGTAAGCCGGAACAACTTCAAACCCATCTGAGGCAAACGCTCCCATTCCACAAAAAACAATAGCAGAACATACAGCCAGTGCGGCGAAATTTTTTTTCATGGCAATATCCCTCTTTTTAGCAATAAATACCTGAATGCTGACAGGTACATTATAGCAGAGTGTGCAGAAATATTCATTACAATTATTTTAAAGTTTTCTTAATTTATATCTGTCTGTAAATAACAGAGTGTTTTAAAATTCCGTACTCCGCAAACAAGACGTGCTGCACGCACGCCTTGTTTGTAAGGTAGGATATAGATGTTTGGTTTGGTATATAATAAACCTGTATACAGGATTATTATTACAGCTATCGCCTTTTTATTTGTTTTTAATTACAGCCTGTGCCGCAGCAAGCCTTGCTATAGGCACCCTGAAAGGCGAACATGATACATAGTCAAGTCCAAGCATATCACAGAATTCTATTGATGAAGGGTCTCCGCCATGCTCACCGCATATGCCTAAATGGAGGTCAGGCCTTGCTGCCTTTCCTTTTGCAACAGCTATCTTCATAAGCTCGCCAACTCCGCTTCTGTCAAGCTTGGCTGTCGGGTCGCCTTCATATATTTTTTTATCAATATAATCAGCCAGAATTTTACCAGCGTCATCTCTTGAAAGTCCATATGTCATCTGTGTCAAATCATTTGTTCCGAATGAGAAGAACTCAGCCTCTTTTGCAATCTCGTCAGCAGTCATACACGCTCTAGGAATCTCAATCATTGTTCCAACAAGATATTTCATTTCAATTCCGCTGCTGGCAATAAGCTTGTCGGCTACCTCAACAATAAGCTCTTTTACAAACTTCATCTCTTTGGAGTCGCCCACAAGAGGAATCATAATCTCAGGCACAATATTGTAGCCCCTGGTTTTCTTAACCTCCAGAGCAGCTTCTATTATAGCCGCAGCCTGCATTCTCGCAATTTCAGGATAGCTTACCGCAAGACGGCAGCCACGGTGTCCCATCATAGGGTTAAGCTCATGAAGCCCTTTTGCCTTGATTTTAAGCTCCTCTACAGGCTTACCCATAACCTTTGAAATCTGTTCAAACTCCTCCTCAGTGTTAGGTAAAAATTCATGAAGAGGCGGGTCAAGCAGACGTATTGTAACAGGCCTTTCCTGCATTGCCTCATATATTCCAACAAAATCGGCCTTCTGGAAAGGCTTAATAGCCTCAAGAGCCGCTGTTCTTTCTTCCTCCGAATCTGACAGAATCATAATTCGGAACTTAAGTATACGGTTTTCTTCAAAGAACATATGCTCAGTCCTTGTAAGACCTATACCTTCAGCGCCAAATTCAACAGCTTTTGCGGCATCGTGAGGTGTATCCGCATTCGTCCTTATTTTGAGCCTTCTTGTGCTGTCAGCCCAGCTCATAAACTCAGCAAAATCGCCCGAAATAGCAGGGTCAGTTGTAGGTATATCCTCACCGTAAATATTGCCTGTAGAGCCGTCAAGGGAAATATAGTCTCCCTCTTTAAATGTAATTCCGCCAAGAGTGAATGTCTTTTCAGCCTCATTCATTTTTATAGCCTCACAGCCGGATACACAGCACCTTCCCATTCCTCTGGCAACAACAGCGGCGTGGCTGGTCATTCCTCCGCGCACTGTAAGTATCCCCTGTGCGGCTGCCATTCCCTCAATGTCCTCAGGGCTTGTTTCAAGTCTTACAAGCACAACTCTCTCACCTGTTTTGGCCGCTTCCTTAGCATCCTCAGCTGTAAAGTATACCTTTCCGGCACCGGCTCCCGGTGATGCAGGAAGGCCTTTGCCCAAAGGCTTGGCGGCTTTAAGCTTATCAGCGTCAAAAGCCGGGTGAAGCAGCTGGTCAAGCTGTTTAGGCTCTACCTTAAGGAGAGCTTCCTCTTTTGTTATAAGCCCCTCTTTTACCATATCAACCGCTATTTTAAGAGCAGCGGCCGCTGTTCTCTTTCCGTTCCTTGTCTGGAGGAAGAAAAGCTTTCCGTTTTCTATTGTAAATTCCATATCCTGCATATCTTTATAGTGTCTTTCAAGCTTGCTCGAAAGGTCGCAGAACTGTTTGTAAACCTCAGGCATATCATGCTCAAGTGTAGCAATAGGCTTAGGTGTCCTTACTCCTGCAACAACATCTTCGCCCTGAGCATTAATAAGATACTCGCCGAACATTTTTCTTTCGCCTGTGGCTGCGTTCCTTGTAAAAGCAACGCCAGTGCCGCTTGTATCCCCCATGTTTCCAAATACCATCATCTGTACATTAACAGCTGTTCCCCAGCTGTATGGTATGTCGTTCATTCTTCTGTAAACAAATGCTCTTGGGTTATCCCATGAACGGAATACGGCCTTTACAGCTTCAAAAAGCTGTACCTTCGGCTCCTGAGGGAACTCCACACCCTGGTCTTCAAAATATATCTTTTTAAAATCCTCTGTAACTTTTTTAAGGTCGTCGGCAGTGAGGTCTGTATCATATTTTGCCCCTACAGAATCCTTATACTCATCAAGATGTCTTTCAAATTTAGACTTTGAAACGCCTATAACAACATCGGCAAACATCATAATAAACCTTCTGTATGAGTCATAGGCAAACCTTTCATTGTTTGTTTCCTTTGCAAGCCCTTTGACAGACACATCATTCAGTCCAAGGTTAAGTACAGTATCCATCATACCCGGCATAGAAGCCCTTGCACCTGAACGCACCGAAACAAGAAGAGGATTTTCATTGTCTCCAAGCTTTTTGCCCGCCTTTTCCTCAAGAAGAAGGAGAGCCTTTTCAATCTGTTCCATAATTTCGTCAGAAAGTACCTTACCGTTTTCGTTGTAATATGTACAAGCCTCTGTTGTCACAGTAAATCCCTGTGGAATAGGAAGTCCCATATTTGTCATTTCCGCAAGGTTTGCGCCTTTGCCTCCCAAAAGCTCTTTCATTGAAGCGGCGCCTTCATTAAACATATAAACATATTTTTTGCTCATAATATCCACTCCGTTTCTCATTAACAGAATAATTCAGGTAAAAATACTTCTATTTTTATCTTTTTAAAAAGTAATAAAACTGCGTTTTTAAATTACGAAATAAAGTATAGCATTATCTTATAATAATATCAATATAAAAATCAATAAAATTTTAAATATTTTTAACACGCCCAAATTCATATTTCTCTTTTAAAAACCGCCTTAAATCCGTACATGTCAGGCCATTGTACGGTAATATAGTACAAAATATGTAATATAATTTATAATTTCTTTTTAACTGTATATCCGTAATTTTATAACTAATTCTGTAGTTTAAGAAAAGTATTTTTTTACCCAGTTACATTTAACCTCAAAAATCACTTTATAGGTATATGTCTGTCCTCCATAAAATATTAATTTATTTTTATTTATTTAGCAGTTAATGTAAATTTCAATTTTAAATTACAAAGTATATTTATTAGATTATAACACAAATGCCGCTATAATAACAGATTGCCGCAATCTGTATTCAACGTTCAGGCTCTATACAAAGTATGCTTATTGTCCGGACTTTTGACCGTTTGCACTTAGACCAGATTCTGATTAGCTTTACAACATAAAAAATCGCAGCCACAAAAGTTTGTAACTCTCGCAGCTGCGGACAAATAATTTACTACTCTTTAATTTTATATTTATTCTGATAAAAATCATACATCTGAATATATTCCTTTGTAGGCTCGTTATGCAGCCTGTCAGCCAGAAGATGCGCATTGTCAGAACTCATTTTGCCTTTACCAAGCGCCTGAAGTATGTAAATAGCTATGTTTGAACAGTGGTCAGAAATCCTTTCAAGACTTGTTAAAAGCTCCAGCAGGGATACTCCGCCCTCAACACTGCATGTCCCTTCGCATAGCCTCTTTATATGCCTGTCTTTCAAAGCAAAGTTAATAGTGTCTATAACCTGCTCAAGAGGCTCAATCCTAAGCGCTTCCTGAAGGTCCCTTCTGGCATATGAATCAGAAGCCATTGTAAGTATTTCAGTAACTGCGTTGCCTATTATTGACAGCTCCTCAATTCCTTCTTTTGAAAAAGCTATATTATTCTCATGATTCCTCTTTGCTACCTCAGCCACGTTCATACAGTGGTCCGATATTCTCTCAAAATCCCCAACACTGTGCAGCATTTCAACAACAAGGTCATTGCTTGTCTCATTTATATCTGCCGCGGTTATTTTAAGAAGGTAATTTCCAAGTGCGGTTTCAAACCTGTCTATAAGGTTTTCGTCCCGTTCAACCTTCTCAAAAGTCCTCTCCGAATATTCGCTGAAAAGTGTCATCGACCTTTTAAAGTTTTTTAGCGAAAGAGCAGCCATAGAGTTAAGCACCTTCCTTGCCTGTTCTACCGCAAGTGTAGGCGTCTTTAAAAGCAGGTCGTCAAGCAAAGCAAGGTCTTTTTCTTCCACTGATATGTCGTCTTTTTTAATGGCTTTGTCCGAAATTTTAATAAGAATGTCTACAAACGGCAAAAGCGCTATTGTCGTTGCAATATTGAAAAATGTATGGAAATTAGCTATATCTCCCCTGTTTACAACGCTGTCCCAGAAAGTGAAATGAATAATTGAGTTAAGACCGTATATAATGACAAAAAACATTGTCATACCAATTATATTTGTTAATACATCTGTAAAAACAACCCTCTTAGCATCTCGTTTTGAGCCAAAGCTTGCCAAAATTACTGTTATGCATTTTCCAACATTCTGTCCAAGTATTATAGGCACTGCCGTTGAAAATGTCAAAGCGCCAGTTGAGGAAAGCGCCTGAAGTATACCTACAGAAGCTGAGGAGCTCTGCAATATTGCAGTCATAACCATACCGAGCAGTATTCCAAGTATTGGATTTTCAAATATAAAAAACAGCTCTGTAAACTGCGGTATTTCTTTAAGCGGAGAAAGCGTCGTTTCCATTGTGCTCATGCCGAAAAATATCATTCCAAGACCAAGCATTATTGTTCCAATATCCTTTTTTCTTTTAGCTCTTGAAAATACATAAAGGGCGGCACCTATTCCAATAAGTATAGGGCCAAATGAGGAAGGCTTTAAAAGCGAAAGTATTACTCCGCTGTCACCGATATCACCAAGTCTTAATATCTGTCCTGTAACTGTAGTACCAATATTTGCACCCATTACAACAGGTATAGCGTTTGAAAGCTTCATTATTCCGGCGTTTATAAGTCCTACAACCATTATAGTTGTGGCAGATGAACTCTGGATTATCCCTGTGACCGCTGTGCCAAGAAAAACTCCCTTTGGCCTGCTGCTTGTAAGTCTTTCCAGCATTTTCTCCAGACTTGCCCCCGCTATTTTTTCCAGTGCGGCACCAAGTACGCTCATACCAAACAGGAATAGTCCTATACCGGCGAATAACGGCAAAACAGATATTAAGCTCATATCAATTGTCTCCTTTGAACATTAGAAGCTTCTTTGTTAATCGTTCAGAAAAAGTATATCATTTTTTTCGACAGCCAACAATTATTATACTATCCAAAATACAACAAAATTTTACGTTTATTTTACATACTTTTTACATAAATTTTTAACAGCCATCTTATCCTGACTATCATATTAAATATCCTATAACCTTAAATCTTTCACTAAATATAAATTACCGCGGCAATAGCCTGCCGCGGTATAATAAAATTTACTGTGCTTTTTTGTCAATAAATTCAGCCTTTGTTTTTGAATAAACAATCTTCTGCTCACTGTAAAGGCCTATATAGCCCGAAAGCATATAGCTTGTGGCACATGCCGCCGCAAAAAACGGCAGACCTCTTGAGCCAAAAAGCTCTACCGAAAGAATCATTGAAGTAAGAGGGCAGTTAGTTACGCCGCAGAACAGGCATACAAGGCCTATTCCAGTTCCAAATGATGAATTAAGCCCTATAATTCTTGACGCGAAATTTCCAAATGTAGCCCCGGTAAAGAATGCCGGTACTATTTCTCCTCCTTTATATCCCGCTCCAAGAGTAAATGCCGTAAATATTATTTTCATAAGAAATGCATACCACACAACATCTGAGCTGAACGCATCATCAATAGCCTCCATGCCGGCTCCATTAAAATATTCGCTGCCAACTGCAAGCGTAAGTGCGATAACTATAAAACCTCCTGCTATTGCCTTTAAAAATGGGTTTGGTATCAACTTTTTGTACATTCTGGTTACCCTTTTCATAACTATACAAAAAAGTATACTTACAAAAGCGCACAGGATTGAAAGTATAATAACTTTAATAAGATTTTGGGCATTAAATTCACAAATCTTAAGTATAGTAAAATGTGTAGGGGCAACATTAAACATTTTTGCCACCATTATTCCAGAAAGCGCCGCAACAATACATGGCACAAGCGCAGAAAAATGCATAATGCCTATACTTACAACCTCTATTGAAAAAACAGCCGCTGTTACAGGTGTACCAAAAAGCGCTGCAAAGGCTGCCGCCATACCGCACATTGTCATGGTATGCATATCCTTCTCATCAAGATTAAACGCATCTCCAACTGCATGCGATATACTGCTGCCTATTTGTAAAGCAGCTCCCTCCCTGCCAGATGAACCTCCAAAAAGATGGGTAATTACTGTACCTACAAATATAATAGGCAGTGTTACAATTGGTACAGTTTTGTTTTCCCTTACTGTGTCAATTACAAAATTCGTTCCGCCGTCATTTTCAGCGCCGCATATCCTGTATATCCATGCTATATATAAACCTCCTAAAGGAAGAAAAAAAACAAGCGCAGGAAAGACATGCCTTAATTCAGTCGCAAATTCAACAGCATAATGAAACGCGGCACCCACAAAACCTACTACAGCGCCTACAATTACAGCTATCAAAGCCCATTTACAGAACGCCTTCATATCGCCGAGCAAAAGAAACCCCTCCAATTAAAAGTTCCATAATTATACAATATATTAAAATACAATTAAAATATCCAATGTAATTTTAACACAACAAACAATTTGTTTCAATATAACTTTGAACTTATTAATAACCCCTTCGGGGTTGCGCCAGAAGGGGTTAAACATTACATGAATTTTTTTAAACTTAAATATATTGGTATACCATTCTTATGCGGTATATTGACTTCGCCAAGTATCAGCGGGCGCAGATATTTTACGCCTTCGGCCGAAATATTGTTTTTATCCCTGTTCATATATTCAGCAGGCACAGTTTTTTCCTTATTTGCAATCATCTTAATATCACTGTATGAAAGCTCAAGACTGTACATATCACTATCTTTTCTGGTGCTTGTTATCATTACACCGCTTACACCTTCAACCGCTGTCTGAAGCGCCTTTTCGCCAATTAAAAAGCTCTCGTTTATATCTGTCAATGAAAGGCAGTGAGCCGCACACCTCTGCAAAACATTTATCTCAACCGCTCTCACCTTTACATTAAGCTTTTCTTTTATATAACCAGACACTACCTTTGCGGCTCCGCCAAGCTGACCATGGCCAAAAACATCTTTAGCATCAGATTCTGAAACAAGCTTCCCATTCTCAAAACGGATTCCTTCAGATACGGCTATAACTATCTGTTTTTTAAGCTTCTGTGTTTTTTTGATATCAGCTATGAGTTTATCATAATCAAATGGGTTTTCTGGAATATATATAAGGTCCGCCATAGGCTCCCCCGTGCAGTCCTCGGCAAGGCCAGCAGAAAGTGTAAGCCAGCCGGCGTTCCTGCCCATTATTTCGGCAACAACTATGCTTTCCATGTCATAAACAGCAGTGTCATACGCTATTTCTTTTATAGTTGTGGCTATATACTTTGCGGCGCTTCCAAACCCGGGCGTGTGGTCAACGCACATAAGGTCATTGTCAATCGTTTTAGGCACACCTACAAGTATAACTCCATGAGGGTTTTCCTCCTGATATTGCTGAAGTTTAGCAATAGTATCCATAGAATCGTTTCCGCCGATATAAAAGAAATATTTTATCCCGTATTCCTCAAAGACATCAAATATACGCTTAAAATCCTCCCTGCCCTCGTCTATCCCTTTGAGTTTATATCTGCACGAACCCAAAAAAGATGAAGGCGTTGTCTTAAGAAGGGCAAGATTTCCAAACTCTCCCATTATAGGCTTAAGGTCTACAATTTTACCCTTGATTATACCTTCTATGCCGTTAATTCCGCCATATATTTTGCCTACGGCAGTACTTTTGTCTGCCGCACTGTATATACCGGCAAGAGAAGCATTTATGGCAGATGTCGGTCCGCCCGACTGAGCTATTAAACAGTTATGTTTCATTTGAAAAAGGCACTCCTTTAATTTAAATTTTCAGGCTAAATAAATGATACCATACAGCCACATAAAATTCAAAGTTTTACAAAAAGTTTAATAATATACTATAACAGCACATAAAACGCAAAAACATTACTATAACAAAATCAATAAAATCAAAATAACCGCCACGTATTTAAGCGCAGCGGTTATTAAGAATAGATTTACTTATTCACTTTTTTTCTTGACTTTCCCAACATAAGAACAACAATGCCCGCAAGACCAAATGCCATAACTGCAAACCATTTAGCCATATCTGTTCTGTCACCTGTATCCGGTTTATCCGGGTCAGGCGCATCAAAATGTGCAAGAGGCACTTCATCGTCTTCAATGGTTACCCACTCGTCAGTTTCAGGGTCAAAGTATGCAAGAGGCACTTCATTTTCATCTATCAGATAATACACATCATCATCACCATGAACTACAGTACCTTCACTGTTTTCCGGTACTTCTGGTGCTTCCGGTTCATCTGGTTGTGAAGGCTCATTTCCTCCGTCAGAATCGTCTGGTTCATCAGAATCCTCCGGCTTATCAGGCCGTTTATCCGGTTCATCCGGCTTTTCCGGTTCAACTGGCGGTTTATCCGGTTCGTCCGGCTTTTCCGGAGTACCGCCTCCGCCGCCTTCATCTTCATCAGGAATTTTTTCATTTTCCCAGACTATCTCATAATCCTTTTTCTCCAGTATGTCGATAGAAACATCAGCTGAATCACGGTATCCCCTTAAAGGTTCGACTTCCTTTATGACATATTTTTCATTTACCATAAGGTTGTCAAATTTCAATACGCCGTCTTCACCGGTTTTGCCTCTTCCGCGCTCAGTGCCTGTGCTGTCGTAAATTACAAATTCAACACCAGCAAGAGCCTTTTTGGTATTCTTATCCACCTTTTTGATTGTCACCAAAGCTTTGTCGGAAATATTTACAAAATCCTTGCCTGACTCACCCATAAGGCTTTCACCCTTGCTGTCAGTAAGTGAAACCATAACACCGCTTGAGCCTATAACAGCTGTCAGCACCTCATCTGATAATTCATGATTCGGGGCCGGTTTTGTTTCTGTAATTTTATAAACTCCATACGGTATATTTTCAAACAGCACCATACCAGTCTCATCACTTATTGCTGTTACGGGTGCAAAAATGCTTCCGTCGGCCGTATCAGTCAATGTGAATTCCGCTCCCTGAACAGCTCTCTGCCAGTCGTTTATCTTCTTAAAGTAAACAGAACCTTTAAGCGGTATGTTTTCCACCGGCTTTTCGATAACTTTTTCTGCGTCTGCCGCAGTCAACTCAATAACCCAAGGCTCAAGAGGAACAAAACCGTCAACCGCTTCTTCTTTAAGCGTATACTTCTGGTTAACTTTAAGGTCATTGAATGTAAGCTCTCCCTTGGAGTCTGTTCTTCCGCTGCCAACAGAATTTCCAGCTTCATCGTACAGGTCAAACGCTACATTCTCAATAGGCAAATCTGTGGATTTATTCTTTTTTATTACTTTTATTGAAGCCTTTTTCCATTCATTTATAACAGAAGTAATTTCAGTATTTCCATCTTTAATTGCTGAAACTGTTCCGTCTTTGTTTACTTCAACAGTAAACTTTTTAGTATTGAGTTCCTATCCATCTGGCGCTGCTGTCTCTTTAATTGTATATTTTCCAAACGGCACATCCTTAAACTCAACCTTACCGTCTTTACTTTCGGCAGTATCTGTGTAGCTGAAGCCATTGTCTTCCACGTTTCCTATAATCTCAAACTCGGCTCCTTCTACAGGGTTTCCCCAGTTGTCAATTTTATCAAATATTACATTTCCGGTCTCACGCTTATTTTCAGCTGTGTATGAAATGTTCTTTTCACTGCCTGTTATCTCTACAGTAACCTTTTCACCGGCTTTATAACCCTCCGGCGCTGTCACCTCATACAGGTTATATGTTCCGTATTTGATAGCGTCAAATTTAAGCTCTCCGTTTTGGTCAGTACTGCCGCTTACAATAAACGTTCCACCGTTATCTTTTTCTCCAAGCCAAAGCTCAAATACAGCGCCTTCAAGAGCTTCTTTAGACCCGGAATCAATTTTAAATATTGAAACCGAACCCCTTCCAGCCCACTGAAAATCTCCTCCGCCGTCTACCTTTCCGCTTATCTCAAACGAATGGGTACCGTCAGTCTCCTTAAGCGCAAATCCCGTAAGACCTATTTTATTGGATATTTTCTTTATGTTTCCATCGATAATAAGCAGAGTATACTCAAGCACAAATCTGTCGTCATACGTTCCTGTTATACTGTTCCCATTTACCGGAAGTTCCAACTCAAAATAAGGGTCATCTCCATTTTCAGGATTTCCATAATAGTTCAGTGTTATAGGCTTTACCTCTGAAAGCTTGGTAAATTTGCCATTGTTCCCGTTTACTTCCGCCCTGAAAAGCTTTACGCTTGTTGTATCAAGCTGAAGCCCCTTTGAGAAACTGTCTTTAAGTACAACCTTATCAACATCGGCATCTTTTATAAGGTTCAAGCCTTCCCTGTTTATATTTACAGTATAATCTATTACCCTTTCCTTTTTAGCCTTTGAAGTATCGGCTGTTTTATAAAGCACTTTATTGTTATCAACTGTTTCTGTTGCATACGCTGACTGTTCTGCATAGTAATCCCTGTAAAGTGTCACCTTGTTTTTAAGGCTTATTTTATCTGTGTTTTCAAAACCGTTGCCCTCGTAATTGACATCAGTCCATGTTTTATAATAAACTCTGACACTGTTTTTATCTGCTGTATTATAAAGCTTTACCTCAAGTACCTTAGGCTCTCCCACAGCGTCGTTATTAGCCGGAGCTATTACATCATATCTGCTGCTGTCTATAAGTTCTGAATCCTTGCCGTTGGCATTAACATTATAAACCCTTACACTGTTCTCAACAAATTTCTGTCCGGCTGGTATTTCGTCTTTAATACCTGCGTTTGTCATAGGCATAAAGTTGTGGTTAACCCTTACCGCCCACTCAATCTCATGTGTATTGTGGTTAAAATGTGTATTGACATTTTTGCTTATTACCCGGCTTACAACATCAGCATGCGCTGAGGAGCTTTCCTTTATTACTTTGTTTTGAATATCATCTGATATATTTGCAGTAGCTTCAATATTTACATTGTTCATATAGTCAACTTTATTGAGGCCGCCGCTCCCATTAACATTGTTGTTGGCAAAATGCGCAGGGTTTTCCACCTCGGTTTTAAATGTTATTTTCAATGTTCTGGTACCAAGGTTTCCAAGTGTGAAATTTATTAAATCCGTGTTCTCATCATAGCTTTCAAATTTAATATACTCTGAACCATCACTCCAGCTGTCCGTTCCTTTTTCTTTGACCATATACTCAAAGCTGTCAGTCAAAAGCTTCTGCTTCTGTCCTTTTGTTGTATCAAGCTGGTCGGCAATTGTACCGCCAGTAATGTCAAGCCCCCAAGGGTTTACAGTAACCTCCCATGTTATCTCATGGGTACTGCGGTCATATCCCACAGCCCTCTTTGTTATAATATGGTTATCTACATATACTCCCTTGTGCACATCAGGCGATATCCAGTCAAAACCATGGCCGTTTCCGTCACCCCATGACCAGCCAAGCCATGCTATATTCTGAAATTCTGCTGGAACAAGAGTGCCTCCGTCTCCCACAATATGGTATATGTCCTCACTGTCAAAATACGTATCGTACTCAATAACATACTTATCTTCTGACAGAGCTGTATTAAATACAATGGCTATATCTGCATTTACATCTACCTTATTATTTTTGTTACCCTCGTCACCAGGGTTCTGAGCACTAATTGTTGAGTTATTTGTTATAAATTCCTTAAGCTCAGGGTCATCTACAGTTCCCACTTTTTCTGCCAAAGGATACAAGACTGTATACTCTCCCGCAGATATTTCTTTTCTTGAGCTGTCAGATATTGGACCATCGAATATTTTTATTGTGCTTTCGTCAAGATTCAGCAGGCCGTCATATATATTCTTATCCTTGTCATACAGTGCCGGCAGGCTGTCAAAAAGCACGAATTTATTAAAATTCTTAATACCGTTTGTATCTATTGTCACTGTCCAGTGCTGTCTCTTTGTATCGGTTTTATCAGAATCTCCAGTCTTATCTATAAATGTAATGCTTTCGCCCGAGTAATCAACATCAGCGTCAGCCTCTATCGTATTTTCACCGTCTTTAATTTCTTCAATATAGACATGGTTATTAACAGCAGTGGTTTCTTTCTTGCTGTCCTTTATATAGCTTATCAAAAGCTCCTCGGCAACACTTGTCTGGAATGTTATGACATGCTTATATTCCGCTTCCTCAGGTGTCAGCTTGTACTCAAACTCATATTTATCATCTTTTTCAGTTATTACAGGGTCATCTGTCACCTCAGCTTTTGTTTCTTCATTTAAATCTTTAAATGAACCGCTTACATACACCTGTTCAGTCCTTGAGAAAGTATCTTTAATTGTTACACCCTTTGAGTAATCGTTATTCTGGCCAGGCTCATATGTGACTGTCCAGATAAAACGCTTTAAGGTGCTGTCAAATTTTCCGCTTTTCTCAAGTTTAGGAACAATTACCTTGTTATCCTCAATGACAACTGTGTACGAAAACTCAGTGCCGTTAAATACTATTTTATATTCCTTATCACCACTTATCGCATCTTTGTCAAGCTTACATGTGATTTCAACAAAACCGTCGTTAATGCCTCTGCACTCAGTAGAAAAGTCATCAATGAATTTAATATAAGGTTTTCCATTTTCTATATAAAACTCAGCAAATTTTTTTGTTGTCTGCCCTGACTCATCTCCAAATTTGCCCTCAAGGTCAACCCTGAAGTCATCAGCACCGCTGTATTCCAGCCCCTGCGGGAATGGCAGTTCAAACACTTTGCCGTCTAAATATTTTCCCTGTTCCTCATTAATTTCAAAGCCTATAAATATTTTAAATATATCGTCAAAAGAAATTTCCGTACCTTCTTCAAGCTTGTTTCCGCCCTCATCTCTAAGCTCAACAATCTTTAAAAAATCGTTAAACTCAGGCATAAACGCAAGCCTGCATACTCTACTGCTGCTGTTTAGCTGGATTGTCTTGAGACCATTGTCACCACTCAGAATTTTATCCGGATTAAACTTACAGTCTATAGAAAACTCAATATTATAAGTTGGACTCATAACAGGGGCAATACCAATAAAATCAGATTTAAGAGCATTGATGCCCTCTATGCCACCAGTGCCTTCCGTTCCACCAGTGCCTTCTGTTCCACCAGTGCCTTCCGTTCCGCCAGTGCCTTCCGTTCCACCTGTGCCTTCTGTTCCACCTGTGCCTTCCGTTCCACCTGTGCCTTCTGTTCCGCCAGTGCCTTCTGTTCCGCCAGTGCCTTCTGTTCCGCCAGTGCCTTCCGTTCCGCCAGTGCCTTCTGTTCCGCTAGTGCCTTCCGTTCCGCCAGTGCCGCCTTCGTCATAAGACTCTTTTTTAATATTTATCAACGATAAATCCTGATGATTAATAGACGGAACAGCGTCTATTTTAACTTCACAATATTCTTCTCCGTCACCGCTTTTATGCTTTATAACACCGCCAACGGAAGTATCTGTTCCGCTGATATTGGCTGTTATAGCAATACTGTCACCTTCATTAAATGAGGCAAAATCAAGTTCTTCCGGAATCACTAAAGTATAGTTTGCAGACGTGGTGATATCCACATTTTCAAGGCTGTATTTAAGCCTTATATCTCCGTCTTTTGACACCAGCATTCCGTCAGATATTTCCTTGTATTCGCCGGTATCAGAATCCTTATACTGCACTACTGGCTTTGAAGGAAAATTGTCCGTTATACCACTTGCCGATGTGTTGAAATTATACATTCCGAAGCACCCGGCAAACACTGCTACAGCAGAAACCTTGGCTATGGCGCTCCTTAATATACTGCGGCTGCCTTTCTTCAGATTTTTCATAATATACTCTCCCTTTCTTATTGAATGGTTTGTACTTTCATAACACAAAAAACAGAAACCCATACCATAATTTTTATGTATTATGCGTTTCACTCACCCCAAATTATTCCCTTTGTACAAAATACAAACCTTCACTTAACTTGCAGAACAGACAATCTACACCTTCATTGGTAAACCCCGTTTACCTTTTACGTTAGTCTAATATCCTGAAGACATTTCAACTCTTATGTATATATTATAGCATATGTGAAGCACATGTGGAAGGAAATATTTAATAATATATTAATAACTTGTTATAAAATTTAAAACATAAAGAGGCATGCCGCTTCGTTTTGTGGCACGCCTCTTTCTACATATTTTATCTTAATCTTCACTTTTGTTTCTGTATTCTTTCCTTCTCTTACTGTCAGTCCTTTTTTTCGCTTCAATATCCTTTTTTGTATTTTCAGCCATTGTTTTAATATCTTCAGGAAGCTCAAGAGTTATTTTTCCAATCTTTCCGCCTCTGAATTCATCAAGCAGTATCTTTGATGTACGCATCAAATCAAGCTGCCCGCCCTTTGATACAAAACCGCGGGCCCTGGCAATTTTTTCAAGTATAACATGGGCAGTGTCAGAGCCTTCAATATCCACTGCATATCTTTTAGCTACTGCTCCCGGAACCCTTTCCTCCAAAAGGCCTATCAGGCTTGAAGCCAGTCCTTCCAAGTCCACTATATCATCATTTATCGAGCCTATAAACGCCAGCTTAAGACCAACCTCCCGGTCATCAAACTTAGGCCAAAGTATACCCGGTGTATCCAAAAGCTCAATATCTTTTTTTATCCTTATCCACTGCTTCCCTCTGGTCACTCCGGGTTTGTCACCGGTTTTAGCTGTAACTTTACCTACATATCTGTTGATAAATGTTGATTTTCCAACATTTGGTATCCCCGCAATCATAGCTCTTATAGGTACAAAAAGCCTTCCTCTTTCACGCTGCCTTTTAATTTTTTCAGACATCAATTCTTTCGCGGCATCTGTCACCAAACCAATTCCAACACCCTTAAGTGAATTTGCCTTTATTACTTTAAAGCCTTTAGCCTCATAATAGCTTTTCCATATTTCAGTGGCTTTGTCATCTGCCAAGTCGGTTTTGTTTAAAATTATTATCCTGAACTTATTTTTCGCCAGCTCATCTATATCAGGATTCTTGCTGCTGAAAGGTATCCTGGCATCTATCAGCTCTATTACCACATCAACAAGCGAAAGATTCTCATTCATCATCCGTTTTGTCTTAGTCATATGTCCGGGATACCACTGAATAGCCTGTCCCAAATACTCGTTAGCGTCCATTTATACCTTCCTTATCCAAAGAAATTAAAAGCCTGCAATATCCACGCAGGCTTTAACACAACTACATAATTTATTTTGCCGGCAGCTCAATTACTGCCTTTTTTGAACGGCGGTACAGTACAAACCTGTTTCCAATTACCTGTACAACCTCTGAATGTGTTCTTTCAGCTATCATCTGTGCCGCCTCTCTGGCACCAATCAGATTATTGTCCAAAACATTAGCCTTTACAATCTCTCTTGCTTCAAGCGCAAGATTAAAGGCTTCTGTAAGCTCAGGTGTAATACCGCCTTTACCAATATGGAATATTGTCTCAATCCCATTGGCAAGACCCCTTAAATATGCCCTCTGTTTGCTTGTTATCATACAATTTCTCCTTAAACTAAAATTCTAAATTTCACTGCGCATATCCCGCGCTTAATTAAAATCTTCACTTTGTCAACGCTCTCACATCTGCATCTCGGCCCATAACCATCAGGGTTTCATCTTTGGAGAAAACATGGTCCGGAGAAGGCAAAGGGAAAATTTCGTCATTCTTTTTTGTCGCGAGTATACTAATATGATACTTTGTTCTTATTGATTTTTCAATAATACTTTTTCCAATCCATGACTGAGGTATAGCAACCTCGTATATAGCTACCTCCGGCGTAAGCTCAATATAATCAAACACATTCTTAGCCCCGTACTTTACAGCCAGCCTTTCAGCCATTTCCCTTTCAGCGTACACAACATGGTCAGCCCCGTTTCTCAAAAGCAGTTTTCTGTGCACATCACGGCAGGCTCTGGCTATAACAAACTTAGCACCCATATCCTTTAAAAGCACGGTAATCTCAAGCGCCCTCTGAAAATTATCTCCAATAGCCACAACGCATACATCAAAGTTATTTACACCCAGGGTTTCTATAAATCTTTCGTCTGCGGCATCACCTATCTGTATATTCCTTATAAAATCAGCAGCATTGTTTGCCCGCTCCTCGTCTTTTTCAACGGCCAGTACATCGTTGCCTTCCTCTATAAATTTTTGAGCCATATGCCTTCCGAACCTTCCAAGGCCGATAATAAGAATTGTTTTCATATTTTTTCCTCCCTAATCATCCAACCTGTATCTTTTCCACAGGAAGCTTGGAATTAATCATTGTCTTTGGTGAAGCCACCGCCATCAGTACAGTAAGCGAGCCTGCCCTGCCGATTATCATAAGAAAAGCCACTATCATTTTAGATATAAAACTAAGCTCAGGCGTTAAACCCAGACTAAGCCCTACTGTAGCTATTGCCGATACACACTCAAAGGCAGCTGTCAGCATAGGTATTCCCTCTATATGTGACACTATTATTGATGAAACCGCAGAAAGAAAAAGGTAGACAATAAAAATACATAGTACTGCCGGCAGTATTTCTTCTTCTATTCGCCTTCCAAACACCTGACAGTCCTTTTTCTTCCTTGCCGCGGCAAACACGCTCAGCAGTATAACAGCAAATGTCGTGGTTTTTATTCCTCCGGCAGTTGAACCTGGAGAGCCTCCCACAAGCATAAGACAAATCATAACAAAAATACCGCCCTCAGACATTCCGCTTAAGTCAACAGAATTAAAACCCGCTGTTCTTGATGTCACAGACTGAAAGAAAGACGCCAGCACCTTTTCACCATTGTTTAAACCCGAAAAAGCATTGCTTCTGTACTCAAGCATAAGCAGGCTTAAAGCGCCAAGTACAATAAGCGCCGCGCTTGTGACAAAAACAAGCTTGCTGTGAAGCCTGAAATTATTAAACCTCATTTTACAGTTAATTATATCCTTCCATACAAAAAAGCCAAGGCCTCCTATTACAATAAGGCTCATAATAATCATATTGATGTAAAAATTTCCGGCAAATGATGTGAGAGATGAAAACTCACCCTCAAAGCCCATCAAGTCAAACCCTGCATTACAGAATGCTGA
Source organism: Lachnospiraceae bacterium NSJ-143 (assembly GCA_022867625.1). GTDB lineage: Bacteria > Bacillota > Clostridia > Lachnospirales > Anaerotignaceae > Neoanaerotignum_A. The sequence continues at coordinate 115,848 of JALIFM010000002.1, read as the reverse complement.
AACACTGTGAAAAACCGAGTACCAGACACCTTTTACAAAACCAAATCTGCTGCAAAAATACAGCCCAAGCAGTACAGCGCCGATACCTTCAACAATGATGGTGCCAAAAACTATAAATTTTGTCATCTTCACTATTCCCCCAAGATGAGGGGCAGATATTGAGTTCTGCATTATTATTCTTGATGAAAGCCCTATTTTTCTGTTTGCCGCTGTCATAAGTGATATGGCAAGTGTCATAAAGCCAATGCCGCCTGTCTGAATAAGCAAAAGTATAACTATCTGTCCAAACAGACTCCAGTGTGTATATGTATCAAACCTTATAAGCCCTGTTACACAGGTAGCCGATGCCGCAGTAAAGAAAGCGTCTGAAAATGATGTCTCAGTACCATTGGACGAAACAGGCATAAAAAGAAAAAGAGCGCCAATCATTATTATAATTATGTAGCCAAAAAATATTATCTTCATGGGCGAAAGACTTGATATTACCTTTGATATATGCTCCATAAAAATTCCTCCGCAGTCTGCAAACTAATAAAACGCCTGAAGCAAAATCTGTTGTCGTTTTTATTTCCATAAAATATCTTTTCCTAAAAAGGCTTAAAATTCCAATAGATTCAGGTTCAAGTGTTAATTCTATATGATTTTGGCGCACAATTCAATCCCTTTGCAGTATCTTTATACTTTCTTTATGCTGAACTAATGCTATCTTAATGCTGCCTTAATGCAAGCATAAAACTGCACGCCTTTTACTATTATGCCCGATAATCGAATATAGAATACTTCAGCAAGACTGCCGTTAAAAAATGCTGAATTTTTATCTGTTTTTAATGTTTCAAAACTTACTTGCCGCGGCAAATACATTAATGCGCATAAAAACGGGCGCACAACAAGTCCGCCCGCTGAATGCTGCTGCCCATTTATTTAAAATAGTCAAATTCCAAATCATATATCCTTACAGTGTCGCCCTCTTTAATGCCTTTTTCTTCAAGAGCGTCAATTATGCCCTTTTCCCTCAGGTATTTCTGGAAGAACGCAAATCCCTTTTCAGTATCAATATTTGTATAGCCCATCATCTTTTCAATGCCAACACCTGTTACAGAATAGTAATTGCCGTCAATAACCTCTATTGTAAACGGCTCATTGTCAAGCTGGACCTCCTGATACTCCTCAAAGTCCTCATCAAAGGTAATGTCCGCCGGATAATCTCTGAGCTTTCTGGCTGCTGCTTCAATTATAAGGTCTAGCCCCCTGTTAGATGCTGCCGATATAGGATATACCTCATATCCAAGCGGCTCAAAATATTCCTTAAGCCTTTGTACATTTTCTTCAGCTTCAGGTATATCGGTTTTGTTAGCCGCTATTATCTGAGGCCTTTTAAGCAGGTCGGGCTTATAAGCCTCCAGCTCGGCATTTATTTTTTTAACGCTGTCAATAGGGTCTCCGCCCTCTATGGCCGCCGCGTCTACAACATGTATAAATACCTTTGTCCTTTCCACATGCCTCAAAAACTCATGTCCAAGCCCAACACCCTCGCTTGCACCTTCCACAAGCCCCGGTATGTCCGCCATAACAAAGGTTTCTCCCTTTTTATACTGCACAACTCCAAGGTTTGGAGAAAGCGTTGTAAAATGATAGTCCGCTATTTTGGGATTGGCGTTTGTAACCATAGAAAGCAAAGTACTTTTGCCTACGTTTGGGAAACCTATAATACCAACATCGGCTATTGTCTTAAGCTCCAGTATAACATCATACTCACGGCTTGTCTTTCCTCTTTCAGCGTATCTCGGTATCTGCCTTGTTGGTGTAGCAAAGTGCTGATTGCCTCTGCCTCCCTTGCCTCCCCTGATAATAACCTTTTTTTCGCCGTCTCTTGTTATATCCGCCATGACCTTGCCGCTGTTGGCCTCACGTACAACTGTGCCTACAGGTACCTTTATTGTTACAGACTTTCCGTCCGGTCCTGTACAGTTGCGCTTTCCTCCGTCTGTTCCGTTTTCAGCTGCAAAATGCCTTTTATATCTGAAATCAATAAGCGTGTTAAGGCTGTTGCTGCCCTCAAAAATTACATCGCCGCCTTTTCCGCCATCGCCTCCATCAGGCCCTCCATGGCTTATATATTTAGCTCTGTAGAAAGAAACGGCGCCATTTCCCCCGTTTCCGCCTTTAATATGAATTTTAGCTCTGTCTACAAACATAATATCACCTCTGATAAACTTACTTTTCTTATTCTGCCCGATAGAAAATAGAAAATCCAACTAATTAAAGCTTTTAATTATCTTTTCTATTTTCTACGGGGCCTGCCAAAAACCGATAATTATTGCAAAATTTTACCTTCTATGCTTTATTTACCATGCCTTCGCTATAAAAAATAAGGTTTCAAATGAGAGCCATTTGAAACCTTAAGTATTTAGCGAAATTATTCAGCTGCCTCAGCTAAAGGATAAACAGAAACCTGCTTTTTGTCTCTGCCTAATCTCTCGTATCTTACTGTTCCATCAATAAGAGCAAAGAGTGAATCATTTCCTCCCCTGCCTACATTAGTGCCAGGGTGGATTTTTGTTCCTCTCTGTGTATAGAGAATGTTTCCAGCTAAAACAAACTGTCCGTCAGCGCGCTTTGCGCCAAGTCTTTTGGACTTGGAATCACGTCCGTTCTTTGTGGAACCAACACCTTTTTTATGAGCAAAAAACTGAAGGTCTAATCTCAACATAAACTTACGCCTCCTTCGTCAATTATTTTTATATATTGACTGTACTCTTTTTCAATATTATTAAGTCCGTAGAGCATAGCCTCAATCAGCAGCTCCGCGTCGTGATTTTTGCCGCCTTTTTTGATATCCGGCATAGAAAAATCTATATACCCACCGTTATCGTTGTCGACGCCGTAATTAAATTTCTCGTTTGTGAACTCCTCTATACAATTAATTGTATTTATAACAAGCATACTTACCGCCGAACAGACAATATCATCGCCTTCTTCAGCAAAGCCTGCATGCCCTGAGAGTCTGAAACCAAAAATTACAAAATCACTGTTTCTGAAAATCTCCGCCTTAATCATAAAGATTAAAGTGTGATTTTGCCAATCTGAAGCTTTGTGAATGGCTGTCTGTGACCGTTCTTTTTATGGAAACCTTTTTTAGGTTTATATTTGTAAACGATAACCTTCTTGCCTTTTCCTTCGCATACAACAGAAGCTGCAACCTTAGCGCCCTCAACATAAGGGAAACCAACCTTAGTGTCTGTATCGTCAGATACCACCAACACCTTATCAAATACATACTCGCTTCCTGCTTCAAGACCTAATTTCTCTACACTTATTACATCGCCTTCAGCAACTTTATACTGCTTGCCGCCAGTCTCAATAATTGCGTACACAAGTACACCTCCTCGTAACTTTACTCGCCAAATTCGGTATTGCGCCCATTGCGCAATTTCTGACCTCTTTGTGCGGCTTATACGCATTAATTTCTTTTTACGCACTAAGACAGTTTAACAAAAAACACCTGCTGTGTCAATAATAAACATCAAAAAAACGCGCCGTTAAGCTATAATTTTATTATTTCTGTTTTATAAGTACATTGTTTACATCTTCTGTATCTTTTCATACAGCTTTTTAATTTTAAGGTCGTACTTTTCCTGCCTGAAACGGCTGTATATATTTTTTTCCATAATCGACATAAGGCTCTGCACACTTTCCGCCGCCTGGACAGCCTTGCCTGATTTTACGCAAAAGAGCAGCATATCATAAATTGCCAGAGCGTACTCATCGCTGTCGCTGCCGTACAGGCTCTTATATATGTCGGCCGCTTTCCTGAAAAAGTTCTCAGCAGCCTCATTTTTTCCCAAATCCACATAAAGCTTTGCAATTTTCGTTATAAGCTTGGCGTACTCGGCGTTTTCGCCTTTTATTTTTAAAAGCCCAATAGAAGCCTCATTGTAAACAGATACCGCGTCCTCTTTGTTTCCAGTTTTTTTCATGAGGTTTCCAAGCCTCACAAGGTCATTCAGGTAGGCTACGCCGCTGTCTCCCAGCAGCCTTCTTGTACATACGCTTATATTGCAGAATCTTTCGGCCTCCTGAATGTTTTTCTCTTTTTCGTACATCTTGCCAATAGCCCACGTCACATCGGAATAAAGCCTGTTCTCAAAATTCCCGCTTTTTTCCATAGCGTCCTTTGCTCTTAAGAGCACCTCTTTTGCCCTCATGTTCTCACCGTTTTCGGCGAAACACTTATAGGCTCCAAAGGCGGCCTTTGGAAACAGCCCGCTTTCTGTGTTCTGTAGAGCTTTCTCGTAATACGAATAGGCCTTGCGAATGTCTCCGCTCTCCCTGAACGCGTCTCCTAATATAACCGTAATCTCATCTGACAATCCCGATTCCCCATGAATTGTAAAGTCGGTTTCAAGGCAGCGTACCAATACCCTCTCAGCCTCCTCAACCTCTCCATAGAATATCAGCATCTTTCCCTTTTCTTTAAGGTACAATACATATTCCTTTGAGAATTCCCCTTTTTCGCTCAGTACATACCGCCTGTATTCCTCAAGCATCCCTTCAGCTCTATCGGTCTCACCGCATGCGGCAAACAAAGGGGCGAACCTTATATTATTCTCATTTCTGTTTACAAGGTTTTCTTTAAAAGCGAAATCATAAACATTTTTGTAGCATTCCATAGCCTTTTGAGTATTTCCCATGTCAAAATAATACCTGCTCAGGCTGAAACTGCTTTCAGCAAAGGCCTTTTTGGTATCCGTAAAATCGCTGCTGTCCTCACCTATATATTCCGCCTGAAGCCCCATGGCTTCTGCAAGGCTTTCAACAGCCTCCTCATACCTTCCGCACCGGCTCTGTATAAGACCTAAATAATAAATTCCCCTGAAATACCTCGGGTGATATTTTCCATAAATGATTCGTCTAATGTCAACAGCTTTCTGAGCAAGGCTCAGAGCCTCATTCTTCTTTCCCATTTTTACCATAAGGTCTGCCAGCTCGTACAGATTTACGCTTAGACCTATGTTTTCCGGATTATCAAGGCTCTTTCTCAGTTTCAAAGCCTCATAATAAATGTCCGCTGCCTTTGAATATTTTCCTTCTCTCTTATACAGGGCTGCAATATTCATCAGCGAATCAATATAAATCAAGTCTCTTTCTCCAAGAGACTGTTTTTTAATCAATTTTGAAGCTGTATATTTTTCTTCAGCTGCTCTGAAATTTCCCATTTCCATGTAAATATCGCCTGCTGTGTCAAGTATAGCTGCATAGCCCGGCGTTGCGTTTCCAGAAACCTGCTTTTTAATATTGAGCGCCTTTTCGTTATACTCAACAGCTTTTTCAAAATTGCCGGCTTTCAGATAATCAGCCGCTATACTGTTAAACCCATCGGCATAATACGGGTGCTCGCTGCCTATGAGGCTCTTTATAAGCGATATCACATCTTTGTGAAGCTGAACGGCCCTATCTGAATTTCCCATTTTATTGTATACAGCCGCAAGGGCATTCAAATTGGTTATGTAATCAAGATGCGCCTTATCCATAATATTTTTGCGCACATCAACAGCCTTCTGATAAAAGAAGCTGGCCTTTTCATATATTCGGCTTTTCTCGCACAGCTGTGCCGCGTCTGACAGTGTTGAAAGGTAAAAAAAGCTTTTTTCGCCAGTATAATCCTTTAATATTCCAACAGCCTTTTCATACATCTCAATTGCCTTTTTGTAGCGGCCCTTCTTTTTCAGTGTTCTGGCATAGCCTATAATTATATCGGCGTAATCATCTTTTGGATAATCGTTTCGGCTCTGTGCCCGTTTTAACGCCGTTTCATAGTACTGAACCGCCCTGTCCGGCTTTCCCAAATCCTCACAGGCGCTTCCAAGATTGTAAAGGCTCATTATACAGTCACTGCTGGCTTCATCAAGCTGGCTCTCACGTATTTTAAACGCCCTGCGGTGGTACGAAAACGCCTCCGAGTGCTTTCCGTCAAGACTTAAGGCCACGGCCATATTGCTCAATGTATCGGCGTACGCCAGAGAGTTTTCCCCACCGGCTGAACCACGTATTTCAGCCGCCTCCTTATAAAGCTCCACAGCCTTCTGGTGGCTCATTATATTGTCATAAATAATTGCAAGGTTATTAATATCATTAGCGTACTCAAGACTGCGGCAGTCATTATTGTCCTTATAAAGCCTTATCATATCATTTCCAAATTTAAGGGCATCAGAAAACTCGGCCTTGTCTGAGGCCTCAAAAAACTTGCTTCTCAGTTTTATTATCTCTCCTATATAGTACCCCATTTAGTACCTCCAATAATTACTGTTCTTCTAAATTCTTTTTATATTCGTCAACAACTGTTTTTATTATATCATAAGAAAAGCCTCTTCTTATAAGAAAATCCTGTAATTTTCTCAAATCGCTGTCTGTATTATAGTTTTTTCCAGAAGTTTTTTTGCCAATGACCTCTCTGGCGTATTTCTCCTCATCAATTTCACTGTCATACAAAGCCTTCTCTATAACGCTCTGCTCAACGCCGTAACCCCTGAGTTTCTGCTGTATAGCGTATTTTCCAACCGGATTTAATTTAAGGCTCTGCCTTATATACGCCATTGAATACTGGTAGTCATCTATATAATTATACTTTGTGAGAAATTCCATAACTTTCTCAATTATACCCTCGCTGAAATCGCTTTTTTCAAGCTTATCCCTCACTTCTTTGCCTGTACGCATCTTATAAGAAAGATATTTCAGAGCCAAATCCTGCGCTTTAATATATACAATGGTATCTAAAATAAACCTGTACTTTTCCTCAGCAATCTCACAGCTCTCTTTAAGCTTAAAATATTCTATATCCTGAGCTATCAGCGAAAAAGCATACTCTCCGTCTACATAGACCGAAAACCTGTTTTCGTCTTTTTTCTGTTTTTTTATATCGGTAATTATCATAAAATCTCCTGTACAAAAAAGCGGCGGTCCCCACTGAAAAAATTTCCACGTGAAAACCGGCCGCCTTAACTATTCAAATAAATCCTGCGAATATACCGCACATTAAAAAACTTTTGTATTACAGCATAAGCTGGTCCTTATCCTGTACAACAGCTTCGTCCGCCAAATCCTCTAAAATCGGGTCAGTATCAGGTTCCTCATCTTTCACAGCTGTAGCCTCAACTGTTATTGATGAATCCAGCGCAGCCTCCGGAAGGCCATACGCCTTTCTGACCTCATTTTCCACCTCAAAACATATTTCAGGATTTGAGGAAAGGTAAAGCTTTGCATTTTCCCTTCCCTGACCTATCCTCGTTTCTTTATATGAATACCACGCGCCGCTTTTATTGATTATATCCAAATCTGCCGCCAAGTCAAGTATATCCCCTTCTTTTGATACGCCCTTGCCGTAAAGTATATCAAACTCGGCTACCTTAAAAGGAGGAGCAACTTTGTTCTTGACTATTTTAGCCTTTGTTCTGTTGCCAATAATCTCAGTGCCCTGTTTTATAGCGTCCGCTTTTCTGATTTCTATTCGGATTGACGCGTAAAACTTAAGCGCGCGGCCGCCTGTTGTTGTTTCAGGGTTTCCGTAGATAACGCCTATTTTTTCTCTGAGCTGGTTAATGAATATTACAGAGCATTTTGTTTTTCCAATACTTCCGGTAAGTTTCCTCAAAGCCTGACTCATAAGCCTTGCCTGAAGCCCCACATGGCTGTCTCCCATTTCACCCTCAATTTCGGCCTTCGGCACAAGAGCGGCAACAGAGTCAACTACAATTATGTCAATAGCGCCGCTCCTTACCATAGTCTCAGCTATCTCAAGCGCTTCCTCACCATCATTAGGCTGTGATATATATAAATTATTAACATCTACACCAAGGTTCTTTGCATATACAGGGTCAAGGGCGTGCTCCGCGTCTATATATCCGGCTATACCGCCCCTTTTCTGCACCTCGGCCACCATGTGCAGAGCCATTGTTGTCTTTCCTGATGACTCAGGACCATAGACCTCAATAACCCTGCCCTTTGGTATTCCACCTACCCCAAGGGCCACATCAAGGCTCAATGAGCCAGTAGGTGTAACCTCAACAGTATATCTCACATTGTTATCGCCAAGCTTCATTATTGAACCTTCGCCGAATCTTTTTTCTATCTGCCCTATAGCTGCCTCAAGGGCCTTGCTTTTGTCTGCAAAAACTGAAGCGTCAGTTGATTTTGAGCCTTTTTTATCTGCCATTAGTATATCTCCTTTGCTAACACATATAACAAACTTATGTTCTTATTTTACTACTAATAACAGAACATGTCAACTATTTTGTTCCATATTTTCAAGTTCTCTCCTCAAAGCATCAAACACAGCGTCAACTGTACGAACACGAATTTTTTCACGGTTTCCGGTAAAATGAAGCTCCTTTGTTACAGTCCTTCCTTTTACACAAAGCCCTATATATACAAGCCCTACAGGCTTTTCCTCTGTTCCGCCTCCCGGACCTGCTATACCGGTAGTGGAAAGGCCAATATCCGTACCTGCCGTTTTTGCTATGCCCTCTGCCATTTCAGCGGCTGTCTGTGCGCTTACAGCTCCATATTTTTCGAGAGTTTCACTTTTTACTCCAAGGCGGCGCATTTTTGCCTCGTTTGAATATGTTACCGCTCCCTCTGCAAATACTTCCGAAATACCGGGTATATCTGTAAAAGCAGCCGAAAGAAGGCCGCCGGTGCAGGACTCGCTTACAGCTACAGTTATTTTCTTTTCCATAAGCATTCTGCACACAACTTCAGATATTGTGGTTTCACCTTCGGCATATACATTATTGCCAAGGCGTTCATATACCTTACTGGCTACAGGGTCTATAAGCTTATTTGCCTCCGACTCTGATTTTGCCTTGGCGGTAATACGCACAACAACCTCTATGTTCTTGACATATGTCGCTATTGTAGGATTTGTCTGGCTGTCAATCAAATCCCGCAAAAGGTGCTCTGTCATGCTTTCGCCCAACTTTGAAACTCTAAGCACTCTTGAAACAAACGTATATTCCTGCTTAGATGCCAGATAAGGCCGAACATATTTCTCAAACATTGGTATAAGCTCTTTGGGCGGCCCTGGAAACATAACAAGTATTTTTCCGCCGTCATCTATCATAATTCCCGGAGCCGTTCCGTTTTCGTTGTAAAGCACAATGCTTCCCTCCGGCACAAGAGCCTGCTTATAATTATTTTCTGTCATCTCACGGTTAAGGCGGCTAAAAAACTCCTTAAGCATTTCAAGCGCTTTTTTATCCTCAACCAGCTTCTTTCCAAAATACTCGCACCCGGTCTCTTTTGTTAAGTCGTCCTCTGTAGGTCCAAGCCCTCCCGATGTAATAACCAAATCGCTTCTTGAAAACGCCTCTTTAAGCATCTCCTTAAGCCTTGCAGAGTTATCCCCCACAACCGACTGATAGTACATTTCAATTCCAAGCGCTGACAGCTGCTTTGAAAGGTACTGCGCGTTTGTATTCAGTATGTCTCCTAAAAGCAGTTCTGTTCCTACCGCTATAATCTCAGCTTTCACTGTGCTCACACCTCACCCTTTAAGTACATTTATATTTTTCACAATATAGTCCACTCCTGATACAACCGTAAAAAAAGCGGAAACATATATAAGTATCCTGCCAAGCGAGTAGCCTGCCACTCCGCCTATTCCCGAAAGAACAACTATAATCATAAGCATCTGGCTTACAGTCTTAATCTTTCCCCACCAGCTTGCCGCTATTACAACACCGTTTTCAACAGCGATAAGCCTGAAACCGGTTATTATAAACTCACGGCTTATTATAATTATAACTATCCAAGCAGGAATATCTCCAAGTGACACCATTGAAATCATAGCCGATGAAACAAGAAGCTTATCGGCAAGCGGGTCCATAAACTTGCCAAAATTAGTTACCAGATTATATTTTCTGGCTAAATGTCCATCAAGATAATCAGTAAAAGACGCCGCCATAAAAATAAGCACAGCTATATATCTGCTGTAAGGCATAGGAACAAGCCCGCTTAAAAGCACAACAACAAAAACCGGTATCATTATAACCCTTGACACGGTCAGTTTGTTTGGCAGATTCATCTGCATTTGTGTATCATCCCTTTCAGTAAGTAAAAGACATTTATTTAACACTGCCATAAAGGTCGTAGTCGCTTGCTGACGAGATTATGACATCGGCAAAGTCGCCTGTAAGGAGCTCCTCACTGCTTTCCACAAAGACAAGTCCGTCTATTTCCGGTGCATCCCTGTAGCTTCTGGCACAGTAAATATTATCGTCAGGAAGCTTCCCCTCTATTATAACCCTCAGCTCTTTACCAACAAATGACTGGCATTTTTCAGCGGAAATATTCCTCTGTATATCCATAATTATATCTTTTCTCTCGTTTTTCATTTCTTCAGAAATCTGTCCGTCCATTCTGGCCGCCGGTGTTCCCTCCTCTTGAGAATATGTAAACACACCAAGCCTGTCGAATTTTATATCCTCAACAAATTCAGCAAGAGAGCCGAACTCCTCGCCGGTCTCCTGTGGAAATCCGACTATTATACTCGTCCTTATGGCAATGTCCGGCATAGCCTTTCTCAGCTTGTTTACTTTATTTTTAATAAGTTTCGATGTTGAACGCCGTCCCATTCTTTTAAGCACAGCATCGTTTCCGTGCTGCACAGGCATATCAATATATTTGAGTATCTTTTCGTTTTCAGCCATAACCTTTATTGTCTCGTCAGTTATGTTTTCCGGATAGCAGTAAAGTATTCTTATCCATTCAATTGCCTCAATGGCGCAGAGCTTTTGCAAAAGCTCATGAAGCCTGCTCTCGCCATACAAATCCTTTCCATATACAGACGTGTCCTGAGCTACAAGTATCAGCTCCTTAATACCCTGCTGCGCAAGCTGAACAGCTTCATCAACAAGGCTTTCCATTGTGCGGCTCCTGTAGCCGCCCCTTAATGACGGGATTACACAGTATGTACAGCGGCTGTCGCAGCCCTCGGCAATTTTAAGGTAGGCATAATGACCTGCTGTTGTCAGAACCCTGTTCACACTGTTGCTTTCGTCCTTCATAACTTTATCAAAATCACCTAAAGTTTTAATTTTCTTCCCCTCCAGTACAGCCTTGACCGCCTCAACAATGCTCTCATATTCAGTTGTTCCCAAAACGGCGTCCACCTCTGGCAGCTCATCAAATATTTCCTTTTCATATCTCTGCCCAAGACAGCCGGCTATTATTATTCCTTTGCAGTTTCCTGTCTCCTTCAGCTTTCCAGCTTCCAGTATCGTTTCTATACTTTCCTCAAGGGCGTCCTTAATAAAACAGCATGTATTTATAACTATCACATCCGCTTTATCCTCTTCCTGAATTATATTGATACCCTCTCTGCGGCAAATACCGAGCATCACCTCACTGTCCACAAGATTTTTGTCACAGCCCAAAGAAATAAAGGCTACATTAGTCTTCAAATCAAAATTCCCTCCAAATATATTATCTCTAACAAACCACACACAATACAGCAAAACGGCATGATACGTTCTTTCACGCCGTTTGATTTTTGCAAACACAATATTTTTATGCTATTTTATCATTTTTAAGCGCTTAAAACAATATAAAGTGTTAACCAGCCTTATACAGCCTGTTCAGTCATCGCTGTCTTTATACTTTTCAAGCACCTTTTTTAGGTCACTTATATATCGCTTCTGCTGATGCCTGAGGTAATATTGGGCAAACGGCTTCATAATAAGCTTTTTTACAGATACGCTCTCTGTAAAATCAACCTTTGTACCGCCTTCTAATCTATAGAATTTTCCTGACCAGCGGCCTGACATATTTTCGTTTTCCATATCAAACTCATACAGCTCATAGGGCTTAAAGGAGATTATTGTAAATTCAGTGGCAAAGCCGCCTTTTGCATATTCAATAAACCTTTTACCCTTGTCTATTACCTCTATTTTCTCCAAGTCGCTTCTCCATGAATAATTTTCAGACGATGTTACAGTATTCCAAACCTTCTCTGCGCTGCATTTAAAATAAGCTGTTATATTTGTAACCGCCATACGCCGCCTCCATTTACTTAACCGCTTTTAAGGCTTTTCACTCGCTTACGCTCTGTCCGCCTTTATATTCCTCCAGAGACGAAACCAGAACCTTCCTCGGCTTGCTTCCCTCTTCAGGTCCTACTATACCCATTCTTTCCATGTCCTCTACAATTCTTGCCGCTCTGTTATAGCCTATCCTGAACTGCCTTTGAAGCATTGATACAGAAGCCTTTTCCTTGCTTATAACAAGCTCAACCGCCTGGTCAAAAAACTCATCGCGGTCGTCAGCTTCTTCCTGCGAACCGGAAGCTGATGAAGATGTGATTTTTTCTATTACCTCACTGTCATATATCGCTTCTCCGCCGTCCTTTATAAAGTCGACAATCTTTTCAACTTCCTTATCTGTAACAAATGCCCCCTGTATCCTTACAGGCTTAATTTTTCCCATAGGGTAGAAAAGCATATCGCCTTTTCCAAGCAGCTTCTCCGCCCCTACGCTGTCGAGTATAGTCCTTGAATCTATACCAGATGAAACGGCAAAGGCAATCCTTGAAGGTATATTCGCCTTTATAACACCTGTAATTACATCAACAGACGGTCTCTGGGTAGCTATTATAAGGTGCATTCCGGCGGCTCTTGCAAGCTGCGCAAGGCGGCATATTGAATCCTCAACCTCATTTGGAGCGGCCATCATAAGGTCTGCCAGCTCGTCTATTATTATAACTATCTGAGGCATAAGGTCAGTTTCGCCCTTTTCCCTTTTCATAGCGTTATAGCCTTTTATATCCCTTACATGGCATTCCGCAAATGTATTATACCGTACAAGCATTTCCTTTACAGCCCAGTTAAGCGCCCCGGAAGCCTTTTTCGGGTCAGTTACAACAGGTATCAAAAGATGGGGTATTCCATTGTAAACACTAAGCTCCACCACCTTAGGGTCAACCAGCACAAGCTTTACCTCCTCAGGCTTTGCCTTATAGATAATGCTTGTTATAATAGTATTTATACATACGCTCTTTCCTGAGCCCGTAGCGCCGGCAATAAGCAGGTGCGGCATCTTGGCTATGTCTGTTACAACACTGTTTCCAGCAATATCCTTGCCAAGTACAAATGTCAGCTTTGATTCAGCGTTTTTGAATGCCTCACTTTCAAGCACTGTCCTCATATAAACCGACTGTACCTCCCTGTTCGGAACCTCAATTCCAACAGCGGCTTTGCCCGGTATAGGCGCCTCTATCCTTATGCCTGTTGCCGCCAGATTAAGGGCTATATCATCAGAAAGGTTTACAATCTTGCTTACCTTAACTCCCTGGCTTGGTGTAAGCTCATAGCGTGTTACAGTTGGGCCCTTGTTTATCTGCACTACTTTTGCCGAAACACCAAAACTGTGGAGAGTGTCCTCAAGCTTTTTGGCGTTATCCATCATATCAGCCTTTGTTTCACCGCCAGTATATACCGGCTCTCTGCCAAGCAGGTCAATAGGAGGGAATACATACTCCTTTTTTACCTCTTTTTTTGGCTCAGGTATACTTACAGGCTCCTCCTTAATGCTGCTTTCCGTTTTATTTTCAGCCGGCTTATCTTCCGCATAGCTTTCAGTTTCAGCTCTTATACCGCTTATATCTTCTTTTGGCATGGCTGCGGCAGCTGCTTCAACAGCTGCTTCCTCGGCGCTGAACTCATACCCCTGTGTATCCTCACTTAAATCACCGGCCGCTTCAATAGTATAATCAGCTGTTGGTTCTTCCTGCGTTTCCGCTGTAATATTGCTGTTCAAATCCGATTCTGCCTGACCATATTCAGAAATCAAATCTTCATCAGGCAAAATCTCCATTTCTGCTTCAGCTTCAGGCTCGTCGGCTTTATCAGGCAGGGCAACTATTATATCATCGCTTTCATCAGCAGTATCACAAATTTCAATGACGTCTTCAATGCTCTCAGGCTTTACATCAGGCTCATCAAACACGCCAAAAATCACCGGACCGCTTTCCTCCGGCTCCTCATTTGCAGGTTCTGTATCACTTTTAACTTCGCCTATCACCTCTATAAGTTTTTCTCCGGCAAACAGGCCTCTTTCCTCATCGTCCTCAGGAACCTCCCGGCAGAAATCATATATTTCTTCCTTTTCCTCAGTAACGGCAGTTTCCTCTTTTTTCTCAAAAACAACCGCCTCTACCTCCGGCAAATTTGAAGTGTTTTCTGTTCCCTCATCGCCATTAATAGTAATATTAAAATTGCCCTTTTTATATTTATGTAGTTTTTTCTGGAATTTAGCGTCCTCAATTTCACGCCTTCTGGCGCGCTTTTCCTCCTTGAGCCTTATATTTTCAGCTCTGGCCTTTAACTCAGCCTCTTTAACGCGTTTTCTCTCATCAAAATAGTCTATGGCCGAAACGATACCTGTAACAAGTGATTTTCCTGTTGAGAGCATTACGGCTATAATCATTGACGCGGCCAGAACAATATAGCTTCCCCAGCCCAAAAATTTATGAAGGTAGTATCCGGCAATACCGCCTATAACGCCTCCGTTTACTCCAGTGGCATCTTTATAAAAGCCCGATATCCTCTTAAAAAAGCCTATATCATTAAACGAGCCGCCTTTTTCTGTGATAAGATGAAAAAAAGCTGAGAATGATACTATAAACAGGGCTATGCCTATTGCCTTTGCGGCAGCAAAACGTCTCCTTTTGGCCAACAGCCACCATACGGCAAATACCGATACAAATATCGGCAGTACAAAAGCACTTATGCCCATTAAGCCTTTAAAGAGCTTGTCTATATACTCCCCAAAAACACCCATAAACGGTGTGCAAAGGCTTAGCATTATAATAACCGACAGTATAATAAGCGCAATCATCAGTATCTCATCATACAGAGAATCGCCGCTGTTCTGGACATAGACCTCATTTCTTGGCCTTGATGAATTTGTCTGTGCCGCCGTTCTGGATATATTTTTAGATGGGCTTTTTGACTGCCCTCTTGCAGTATTTTTTGAAGCAGAGCTCCTTGACGCCGTTTTTACGGCTTTTGATGATGAAGAAGTTTTCTTCTTCTGCTGAGCCATTTATTCACACCTCTTTTAAATTGTTTATATACATTAAATCAGTATACCATTTTTTGCAGGTATTTGCATAGTTTTTTAGAACGCAGCTTTAAAACTATTCACCCAAAATATACCCATATTCACCTTTTATGTATAATAATATAAAAAAACCGAGCCTGTACTGTTGGCAGACTTTTTAAGCCTAAAATGAAAACATAAATATTGTTATGGATAACCTCATGTGCTATACTTTTGAAATAGCACAGGGTCTGAATTTTTCAAAGGAAAGGGTTTGTAATATGCTTGCGTCTGGCAGAAAAACAGAAATATCACTTTTGAACGTTGTTTTATGCCTGCTTGTAGTGTTTATACATGTATCAAGCGCGCCTGTCTCACTACTGGACAAACACAGCTTACAGTATATAATTGTTATGGTTCCATGGCGGCTCAGCGCATTTGTTGTACAGGGCTTTATATTTCTGAGCGGCCTTAAATTCTTTCTGAAGGGTACTGACAGTTTCAGTTATGGAAAATTTATATCAAAACGGGCAAAGACTATACTGATTCCTTACCTTATATGGGTAATGGCGTACTATCTTTACTTCTGCTCCATTGACTATTTTCCGTTTGATATTTCCGACTATGTAAAATACGCAGTTACCGGCTCAATTGTCAGCCCGTTTTATTTTATTATAGCCATTTTTCAGTTTTATCTGCTTATGCCTGTATGGATAAGACTGTTTAAAAAATTCGACACCCGGCTTCTGCTTATAATGTCATTTTTATTAATGGTCATATCAAAGAAATATCTGCCGGTCATATTAGGGGATACCTTTAAGTATTATGACCGGATATTTACGGCCTATATTTTTTACTGGTTTCTCGGGTGTGCTGCCGGCTTGAATTACAACGGATTCAAGGCCGTTTTATCAAGGCTTCTGCCGGCCTGTACAGTGTTTTTTCTTGTTTTTGCTGTAGTTGACATACATTTCAGTGTTAAATCACTGGTGTATGAGGAGTATATACCGTTTCTGGAAAATCTGCATGTACTGTACTGCATATCAGCCATTTTGTTTTTATACGGAGCGCTAAGCACATTGTCAAAGCATATTCAAAAGCTGCCGTCTATTGTAAACGGCATTGATTCGGCCAGCTTTTATATATACCTGTCTCATTGTTTTGTAATGAACGTAATTGATTACAGAATGCAATTGCGTGGTATTTACGGCGTAAAGACAACCTATGTTATACGCTTTATCAGTGTTTATATAATAACTGTTTCGCTGTGTATACTTTACGTTAAGCTAAAGAAAAAAATAATTTTACGGAGGTAATAAAATGTGCAGCATTAACAAAAAAATCGGCATCATTGGCGGAGGCCAGCTTGGACAAATGATGATACTTGAGGCTAAAAAAATGGGGTTTTATATAACCGTGCTTGACCCAACACTCAAGTGCCCAGCTCATTCTATAGTAGATGAACATATTGTAGCCGATTTTGACGATGAGAAAGCTATCCGTCTTCTGGCTGACAAATCAGATGTCATAACATATGAGTTTGAACATATAAACGCGAAAGTTCTTGAGGAGCTTGAATCCGAAGGCAAAAAGGTTTACCCAACCGCCAAAAGTCTTGAGATTATTCAGAATAAATTCTCACAGAAAACCCTTCTGCTTCAAAACAATGTGCCTGTACCCGAATTTAAATCCGTATCTTCTCCAGAGGATATTGCTGCGGCTGGCAGGGAGTACGGATTTCCTATGATGCTTAAATCCTGCACAGGCGGCTATGACGGAAAAGGTAATTATGTAGTAAACGACGAAAGCTGTTCTTTAGCTGCTTACAATGCCCTCGGCGGAGGCGCTCTGCCCCTTATGGCTGAAAAGTTCTTCCCTTTCACTATGGAAATTTCAGTTCTTGCCTGCCGCTCTATAAACGGCGACATAAAAGTATACCCCGTAGCCGAAAACATACACAAGGACAGCATACTTGACAAGACTAAGGTTCCGGCGGACATTTCTCATGAGACAACCGAAAATGCAATGAATCTTGCTAAACGTGTCATGGAAGTATTTGAGGGTGTCGGAATGTTCTGTGTTGAGATGTTTGTTGGCCCTGACGGAAGCGTAGCTATAAACGAGGTAGCCCCAAGACCACATAATTCCGGGCATTATACTATTGAGGCATGTGTTACAAGCCAGTTTGAACAGCATATACGCGCAGTAAGCGGCCTTCCTCTGGGTGACCCGTCACTCATTCGCCCTGTTGTTATGCGCAATATTCTTGGTGATGACGGCTCCTCCGGCCGGGCCAAGGTTGACGGTGCAGACGAATGCCTTGCGATAAATGGAGTAACTCTCCATATATATGGAAAAGAGGAGAGCAAGCCAAAGCGTAAAATGGGGCATTTAACCGCTACTGCCGCTTCTCTTGATGAAGCAGAAAAAAATGCCGATTTAGCAAAAACCTTCATACATATACATGGCTGACAGGCCAAAATTTAATATAAAACCAAAACAGCCGTTTAAAACCGGCTGTTTTTTGAATATTTTAACTAAATTTTAATGCAGTCATAATTAAAATATTTCACCAAACAGTTTTAAAATTACTCCTTTTCTGATATAATATTATAAAAGACACATTCTCTGGTGTACCTTTTGTATTGTCATATCAAATCACACTGTGCATCAGGATTGTTCCAAACATTCAAGGGAGGCAGGTAAATGAAATTCCAAAGAATAAAGGATATCGCATCCGGTGCAATAGTTTCAGCACTTATAATCGGTACAGGTGTAAGCGCTTACGCAAAAATTGCGCAGGTTAGCATTCCTGTAAGCTTTCAGAATATAAAAATAATGATAGATGGAAAACAGCTGAAAACTGATAAGGAACCATTTATTTACGACGGTACAACATATCTGCCTGTACGTGATATAGGCGAAGCCATGAAAAAACGTGTTGGCTGGGATTCGGCAACTAAAACCATATACATAGACACTGCTGAAGCCGAAAGCAGTGATGACGCCAAAAAAGATAAGGTTGTGTATTCAAAAACAACCCCAGCGCCTGTAGGAACATCTCAGGAAGTCACCCTTTCAGGCCTTAACGGAAGCTTCACAATAAACGTGACTGTCGAAAGCTCAGTACGTGGTGACGAGGCCCTGAATATAGTAAAAAACGCCAATATATTCAACGGCAATCCTCCAGCCGGAATGGAATATGCAGTTGTTAAAATCAAGGCAGATGTCATATCTCACGAAAAAGACGGCGCTGTAAATATTGGAAATTACGATTTTACGGCATATGGAAAGGACGGCACAAAATACGATTACTATCAGGCTGTGGCACCTGAGCCGAAATTTGGAGGCACTGCCTCTGTAGGAGATACACTGGAAGGATACGCTGTTTACTGTGTAAACAAAACTGACACCGCGCCCAAGCTTGTTATAGGCGAGCAGCAGTCACAGAAGTGGTTTGCAATATAAAAATAAATACAGCAAAAAACAAAGCCCGTTTATTCGGGCTTTGTTTTTTATTCTCCTTTAAAATCCTTTTTTACCTTTTCCCAGAATCCGCCTTTTTTCTCTTCACTTTCACCGCCGTAAAAGCTCTTTAAAAGCTCTTTCTGCTTTGCTGTTATGTCAGTAGGTATCTTAACCTTAAGTGTCATAACCTGATTGCCGCGCTGGTTAGGGTTTCTCAGGTTAGGCACGCCAACACCTCTAATTGTAGCCACTGTGTTTGGCTGTGTGCCCGGCTTGATAGTAAGCTTCTGCTCACCGTCTATTGTCCTTACGGTTATTTCATCTCCAAGTATTGCCTGTACAAATGTAATAGGTACGTCGCAGTATATATCCATACCCTTTCTTACAAAGAAACTGTCAGGCCTTATATAAACAGTTACCATCAAATCTCCGTAGCTTCCGCCGTTTGTGCCTGTCTCTCCCATACCGGCAATACGTATTGTCTGTCCGTTGTCTATTCCCTTAGGTATGTTTACCTCAATTTTCTTTGACTTTCTTACCTTACCTGTGCCGTGGCAGCTCTGGCACGGTTCTTTTATAATCTTGCCTGTGCCATGGCAGGCAGAACATGTACGTATTGTAGCCATCTGGCCAAATATGGAATTCTGTACAACTCTTTCCTGACCGGTACCATTACACTTATGGCACGTTTCAGTGCCGGTACCAGGTTTTGCTCCGCTTCCGCCGCAGGTATCGCACTTGTCTGTCACATTTATCTGTATTTCTTTTTTGCAGCCAAAAATCGCTTCCTCAAACGAAATCTGAATGTTCACCGACACATCACTGCCGCGCTGAGGTCCGTTCTTTCTGGAAGAACCCCCGCCAAATCCGCTGAATCCGCCGCCAAACATGCTGCCGAAAATATCGCCCATATCAAATTCCATACCGCCGGAACCGAAACCGCCAAACCCGCCGAAGCCTCCTGCTCCAGCGCCCCCCTGCTCAAAGGCAGCGTGGCCAAACTGGTCATAGGCCGATTTCTTTTCAGGGTCAGAAAGTACCTCGTAAGCCTCGTTTACTTCCTTCATCATTTCTTCGGCCTTTTTATCCCCCGGATTATTGTCTGGGTGATATTTTTTAGCCATTTTTCTGTAAGCCCGTTTTATATCATTTTCAGAGGCATTTTTGTCGATGCCAAGGACCTCATAATAATCTCTTTTCTCTGCCAATTTTATTCACCGCCTATGTCAACTATTAGTACAATTGCTGCGCAATTCTACTCATAACCGTTTGCGTTAATCAACGCCAGCGTATAAGGCAAAAATTTTTATTTCCGCCGCATACAGTCAGCAGGCACCACTGGAGTAACCTTCTGATATCGGTTAAAAATCTGAAGCTTTATCTTAACATCATAAAGGGCAGGAACAAAATCCCTGCCCATATTTACATATCGCTAAACTGCTTTTTATTACAGCTCTTTTGCGTTTCCGTCAACTACATCATCGTTTCCGCCCGGCTGCGCTCCGTCTGCCCCGCCGTTTGCCTGAGCATTCTGCTGGTAAAGCTTTTCAGAAATCTTATAGAATTTCTGTGTAAGCTCGTCAGTAGCAGTCTTGATATTCGCAACATCTGTATCTGTCATAGTTTCCGGCTGCATATCTTTAACAAGGTCCTTGAGTTTATTGAGCTCACCCTCAATATCAGCCTTCTCAGAAGCGTCAATCTTTCCTTCAAGCTCCGAAAGTGTCTTTTCTGTCTGGAATATTATTGAGTCAGCGCCGTTTTTAGCATCGATTGCCTCTTTACGTTTTTTATCGGCTTCTGCAAACTGCTCCGCTTCCCTTACAGCCTTTTCAATTTCATCATCACTGAGATTTGTGCTTGCAGTGATTGTAATTGACTGCTCCTTGCCTGTTCCAAGGTCTTTAGCCGATACATGGACAATACCGTTTGCGTCGATATCAAACGTAACCTCAATCTGAGGCACGCCCCTTCTTGCAGGAGCTATTCCGTCGAGCCTGAACATACCAAGCTCTTTATTATCCTTTGCCAGAGGCCTTTCGCCCTGTACTACCCTTATATCAACAGCTGACTGGTTATCCTCGGCTGTAGAGAAAACCTGCTTTTTATTTGTAGGTATAGCTGTGTTTTTCTCAACAATCTTTGTTGCCACACCACCCAGAGTCTCTATAGACAGTGAAAGAGGTGTTACATCAAGAAGCATTATATCGCTTGCGCTTGAGTCTCCGGCAATTTTTCCTCCCTGAATAGCCGCACCAATAGATACGCACTCATCCGGGTTAATACCCTTGAACGGTTCTTTACCTGTTATTTTCTTTACAGCATCCTGAACAGATATCATTCTTGTTGAGCCGCCTACAAGAAGAACCTTGTCAAGCTCAGAAGGCTTAAGGCCGGCATCGTTTAAAGCTGTGTTTACAGGGCCCATTGTCCTGTCAACAAGGTCTGCTGTAAGCTCGTCAAATTTAGCCCTTGTAAGTGTAATATCCATATGCTTTGGACCATCCTGGTTCATTGTTATGAAAGGAAGGTTTATATTTGTTGTTGTAACAGTTGAAAGCTCCTTTTTAGCCTTCTCAGCAGCTTCCTTAATTCTCTGCATAGCCATCTTGTCGTTTCTTAAGTCCATGCCCTCTGTCTTTTTAAATTCTGCAACAAGATAATCCATTACCCTCTGGTCAAAGTCGTCACCGCCAAGGCGTGTGTCTCCGCTTGTAGCCAGAACGCTTATAATACCGTCGCCTATTTCTATAACCGAAACGTCGAATGTGCCGCCGCCAAGGTCATAAACCATTATCTTCTGCTCAGCGCCGTTGTCAAGTCCGTATGCAAGAGCCGCAGCTGTAGGCTCGTTAATAATACGCTTTACATCAAGGCCTGCGATTTTTCCCGCATCCTTTGTTGCCTGCCTCTGTGAATCCGAGAAGTACGCAGGCACAGTAATAACCGCTTCTGTAACACTCTCTCCAAGATAGCTTTCCGCGTCAGCCTTAAGCTTCTGTAAAATCATAGCTGAAATTTCCTGAGGCGAGTAGCTTTTTCCCTCGATAGTTACCTTATAGCTTTCGCCCATGTGGCGCTTGATTGAGCTTATTGTGTTGTCAGGATTTGTTATTGCCTGCCTTTTTGCAGCGTCTCCTATAAGTCTTTCTCCTGTTTTGGCAAAGCCTACAACAGAAGGCGTAGTCCTTGCTCCGTCAGAGTTTACAATAACTACAGGCTGGCCGCCTTCCATTACCGATACGCAAGAGTTAGTTGTTCCAAGGTCAATTCCTATTACTTTTCCCATAATATATTCCTCCTAGTTTCAATCATTAATAATATATAATCAAACAAAATTTAATTTGCTACCTGAACCATGCTGTGCCTTATTACCTTGCCCTTATGGGTATAGCCCTTGAGCATTTCAACAGACACTGTGTTTTCTTCAAAATTCTTATCTTCTATATGGCTTACAGCCGCGTGCAGCTGCGGGTCAAACTTTTCCCCTACAGCCGGTATTTCCTCAACGCCCATAGCCTTAAGAGTTTCCTTAAACTGTTTCAGTATCATGTCAACGCCTTTGATAAATCCCTCATCGGCCTTTTCCTTCTGGGCTGATACTGCCCTTTCAAGATTATCAACAACCGGCAGAAGCTTTTCAACAGTGTCTCTCACACCATCGTCATACATACAGGCCTTTTCTTTGGAAGTTCTTTCACGGAAGTTATAAAACTCCGCCATAAGCCTCTGGTATTTGTCAAGATACTCGTCAGCTTTGGCCTTGGCTTCTGAAAGCTCTTTGCTACCGGACTCCTCCATGGTTTCGCCTCCATCAGGCTTTTCGCACCGGCCTGCGGTATTTGCAGCCTCATCAACTATTTCTTCGTCCAAATCCTTCTTTTCGTTTTCCATTGTCATTGTCCTTTCTCAGCTAATCAGGAATCGTCTTTCTTTTTATCGTCAAGATTATTAAGAACATCCTCTATATTTTCCACCATTGAGTTAAGGACAGACACAACCTGTGAGTAATCCATCCTTGTAGGCCCAAGTATGCCTATTGTACCGGTTATATTGTCGCCGAACTCATATGTTGTAGTGACAATACTGCAGTCCTTCATTTCCTCTATGCCAGTCTCGTTTCCGATATATATTTGCAGGTCTCCCCCTTTGCTGTCAGAGAGGAGGTTTGAAAGAGAGTCTGTTTTTTCAAGAGTCTTAAACAGTGACTTTGCTTTTTCTATATCGCTGAACTCAGGAAAAGCCAGCATATTGTTTGTACCGCTAAAATGGAGCTTACCAATTCCTGATGACTTAATTATCTCATCAAGTGTGTCAATAAGCACCGAAACCACTTCGCTGTATCCGTTAAGCTCGCTGTAAAGTCTCTCAACAATCTCCTGACCGATACTTTCTATAATCTGGCCATGCAGAATACCGGTTATCACCCCGGAAATCTCATACAACCTATCCTCGTCAGGCATGTAATTTACATTTACAATTCTGTTTCTTATGATATTGCCTTCAGCAGCTACTATAATCATAAGGTCATTGTCATTAAGCGACATAAGCCTTATCTTGTTTAGCCTTGTGTTTTTAACTACCGGCTCTGAAAAAATAGTAGTGTAATTTGTCATCTTTGAAATAAGCCTTGCTGTCTCATCCATAAGGTACTGTATCTGGTTTACATTACGGTTTATCATGGAATTGACTATTTTTTTGTCGTCCTCCCCAAACCTCTGCTGCTTTAAAATTCTGTCAACATACAGCCTATAGCCCAAATCAGACGGAATCCTTCCGCTTGACGCATGGGGCTGGATAATAAAGCCCATTTCCTCAAGGTCGCTCATTTCATTCCTTATAGTGGCAGAGCTGATGCCGAGGTCATATTTTTTGGCTATTGTCCTTGAACCCACAGGTTCTGCGGTAGCAATATAATCTGTGATTATAGCTTGAAGGATTTTCAGTTTTCTTTCATCCAAAGACATCTCAGCATCTCCTTCTCTGTTAGCACTCACCTTGACCGAGTGCTAATTTATGTTTATAAGATATCACCTATCTTTAAAAGTGTCAAGGGTATTTTGCATTTTTCTTATAATTTTAAATATTATCCCAGCTGCTATACACCAAATACACAAAAAGGCGTAAAAAAGCCAAACGCCTCCTGAGGTTTGCTGAATTTCTCTACATCTGGCGTTCGGCCCAACATGCAGGTCATAATCTAGTTATATCTCTGAATGGGATAATTAAACTGGGATATACTTACAATAAAAATTTCTCAAACACATAATTGCTTATATCCATACCATAATCCGTAAGAAATATCCTGCCATTTTCCCATTTTATAAGCCCTTCATTAATAAGCATTTTAATTTCTTTATGGTATACACTTTCCACTGTTTTTTTAAACCTGTCCTCAAAATCCGTTTCAGAAACGCCTCTTGTCATTCTGAGACCCATAAACATAAATTCACTTATTATATCATTTTCGCTGAGGCATTCCATTTCCTCAGTTATACTTCCGTTCCCTTTATATTCCATATATTTTTTCATGTCATAAGTGTTGTGGAAGCGTCTTTTGTCAATATATGAGTGTGAGCCCAGACCAAAGCCAGCGTATTCCATTGTTTTCCAGTAAACGGAATTGTGCCGGCTCTCAAAGCCCTCCCTTGCAAAATTGCTTATCTCGTACTGCAAATACCCTCTGTCCTTTAAAATCTCCTTCGAAAGGTAATACATCTTTCTGTCCGTCTCGTCTTCAGCCGGCTTAAAAGTCCCTTTGTCATACATTTCCTTAAACGGTGTGCCTTCCTCTATTATAAGCGAGTAGGCTGATATATGCTCGGGCTTTAAATCCGTAATCCTCTCCAGCGTCTCCTGCCAGTTATCCATACTCTGACCGGGAAGCGAGAACATAATGTCGCAGTTAATATTGCCAAACCCTGCCTCCCTTGCCAGTGACATATCATTTACAAATGTATCCCTGTCATGAATCCTTCCAAGCCTCTTTAAAATATCATTCTGCCATGCCTGTACACCCATGCTCAGCCTGTTTATCTCCATTGAACGCATCTCAGTAAGTTTTTTAAGGTCAAGCGTTCCCGGGTTGGCCTCACATGTTATCTCAGCGTGTGCATCAACATCAAACCTGTTTAGCACTGTATCCATCACACGCCCCAAATCCGATGGCTTTAAAACAGTTGGCGTGCCGCCTCCAATAAACACTGTATTGACTTTATATTCATTAAACCTGCCGCTCCAGTCTTTTAACTCCCGGCACAGCACATTTACATATTCAGAATATATTCCCTCACAGCCTGAATAGGAAGGAAAATCGCAGTAAAGACATTTCCGTACACAAAACGGGATATGTATATATAGAGATAATGGTTTTTTCAAAATATCAGCTCCAAACTGTTTGTCTTATAACTCACTGTAAATCAGATTCCCGCTTTCGTCAAACCCAAATAAGTCAACAGCGTACAGGTATTGTGACTGCGAATCGTATTCATATTCCGGCGTATCGGCATAAAAGAACCCGTCACTGTCAACAGTACACTCAAATGTATCAATTATATTTCTGCTGTCTCCGCTTACTTTTTCTATTGAGAACTTGACGCTTTTTATTTCCGGATTTTTACTGTATCCGTAAACAAGTTTAAAAGTATTTGAATAGAAGACATCTGCATCTTTTACAGCTTCTATCTTTCCTGTTATTCCCCCGTCGCCAATCCTCCACATTCCCAAAAGTGATTTTTCTGTCTTAACAACCGACAATCCATCGCTTAGCTTTCCAATTACAAGCACCTCTTTACCAATCTTCTTTTTAAGAAGCACTTTATCTGAAGGCCCATAGTGCAGTCCCCTCTCGCACGCATATAGAACTTTTTCAGGCGAAACGTATATCTGCTGTGCTCCGCCAAAACGCCAAATCCCAAGAACAAATATTATCACTATAAATATAACTGTCTGTCTTTTTCTATTCATTCACTGCCACCAGCTTTCAGGGGAACCTCTATATATATTTTCCTTCCGTCATAGTCATAGTTTATAATCACTTTTTCAGCCTCAGGCGAAAACCCCTCCACAATCAGGTAATGCCTGGATATAAGACCGGCACTGCTTCCTCCGCTGCTGTCAGAATACTGGGTTCCCATATTGTCATATATACATCGGCTTGGAAGGCTGAATGACCACCTTACACTCTTTGAAAACGGCTGATACCACGTTCTATATCTTATCTCGAGGTCGTTATCTGAATAGTACAGGACCTCCTCCAGCTTAAAATACAAATCATCAATCCTAACTGTATCGCTGCGCTTTATGTCGTATATCGCCTCACTCCTGTCACGTGTCTCACTGTATCCTGAAAACACTGAATATACAGCAAGCAGGCTGGTATTAAATGCCGGTATAATACTGAGAATAACCATTATCACAGCCAATGCCCTTACAGCACGCCATATGTTTCCCAAAACACAGCTGTGCTGTTCGTTAAGCCTTTCGCCTATCTCATCCGGGTCTCCCATATATTCAACCATAAGCCTTGTTGCGGTTTCCTCATCTATCCCATGAGACATAAAATCATCATACATGTCCTCCATATGCTCAGTAAGCTCACGCTTTATATCCAAATGGTCGTACTTAAATTTCACATGACTTAAAACCCTCTTTAAAAACTCCTCCCTTTCAGGCAAAAGCATGGCTCCTCCCCCCAATCACTTTGTTAACCGAAAGAGTAAACGTCTTCCACTGTTCCTTTTCATCTGAAAATCTCTTTAAGCCCGCCGCTGTGATAGAGTAATATTTCCTCTCCTTTCCGCTTTCTGCCGCTTTGCGGTATGATTTTACAAGACCTGCGTTTTCCATACGGTGAAGCACCGGATAAAGCGTTCCTTCCTTAAACTCAAATATATTCTCACTCTTTTCCCTAAGCTCCTTTATTATTTCATATCCATAAAAATCCCTTTCCTCCAAAAGAGCCAAAAGCATTAACACCGTACTTCCGCCTATAAGTCCTTTGTCTATTTCCATAATATCAGCTCCTCCTTTGATAAATACATAGAATATCTATGTATTTATTATACTTAGATATTCTATGTATGTCAATCTCCACAAAAAATCCATCTTAAATTTAAGATGGATTTTTGACCGGCATCTGTTACCGGTTAAGTATATATATTCCAATGTTCAGGTACGCGGCAAAAATGCACCAAAACAGATATGGAATCTGTAGATATGCAGCATAAGGCTCCACTTTATAAAACTTATTTACCATTAAAACAATAAGCGCTATAAGTATTAAAATCAGAAAAAACGCCGCCAGCCTCATCTCAAGTGTAAAAAACAGTATTGGCCACAAAAAGTTGACTATGAGCTGTACGCCATAGACAAAAAGTGCCGGTAACCTTTCGCTTGAATCCGATTTATAAACAATATATGCTGACACACCCATAAGTACATACAGTACGGCCCAAACTATACCAAAAACATATCCCGGCGGCGAAAGCGGCGGTTTTGAAAAAGCCATATACTGCTCCTTAATATCTCCCATTGTAATAAACGCCGACAGGGCTCCAACACCAAGGCTCAATGCAATACTGATTACAAGCGGTTTATATTTTTTTAACATTTTACCCACCTCCTGAGATAGTATATATGATTACTCCAATTAAAATACTAATTAAGATGCGGGCTGATAAAAAAAGCCGCTCCCCATTAACAGGTTTGCGGCAGTTTTTGTTATTTTAAAGCCTGAAGCTGTTTACAGCATCAGCAAGGTATTCCATATCCTCTTTTGAGTATCTCTGATCTACAGGGAAAGATATAATCTCACGCCCCATACGGCCTGTAGGGCCAATATCCTTAACCGGGTCATACAGGTGTGTACGCCAAAGCACTGAAGGGTAGATATTATACTTTTCAACAAGATAATTCCACATCTCATCTCTGCATGTACAGTACATGGGCATATTAAACGGGCATTCACCAGTACTAAGCTCAGGTATCGCCTGCCTGAGATACGGCGAGTCGATTAATGTCCTTAAATACTTTTCGTTATCCTGCCTCTTTTTAATCATAGGAGGCACGCTGTTGCAGGTAAACATAAATTTAGTAAAATCGCCCATTATAAACATCTCGTTGCTGTCACTGTACTGGTTCAGTTCCTCCTCAACTTCGGCAAACAGTTCGGCAATCTTTCCAACAGGATAGTCCACCATGTCCTTTAAAATCATGGATTTCATAATCTGAGGGTAGAGCTTGTCACACTGCTTGCTGTCCTTAGTAAGACCACGTATATCAATTGCAGCCAGCGAGTTGTCAGAATATATAACGCCTCCGTCAGGCACCGGAAACCATTTTCTAATTGACGACAGTGCGTAGTCACCTACTTTAATTTCACCGGAAAAAACACTTTGGGTATTGTCCTCAAATACAAGTAAGCCATGCTCCTTTTTAATCTGATTTATCCTCTCAGCGTCTGAATCACTGAGGAGATGGCCAAAATAATTTGTTATATATATACCAGCCGTATCTTTTGTGATTTTTGCTTCCAAGTCATTAAAATCAATGGAAAAATCATCGTTTACAGCATAAAACACAGGCTTAACACCATATCTGAAGCCATAAATGACCGAATAGCAGGAAAACGCCGGAACAAGCAGTTCCTTATCCGCCGCCAGCTGTGAAAGCAGCTTTATACACGTCCTTCCGCTGTCGGTATATATACAGTTGTACCCTCTCAGGTAGTCAAAGACCGTATATTCCTTGATGCTTAAATTCCTTACATCAAGATTAAAGTCGTATCCCATTGTACGCAAAGCAATCCCTCCCTAATAGTTTAAATCAGGTTTCATCATTAGTATAAGTATCATTATATATCAGTTATTTAAATTTGTTAAGCCTCTGCCTGCGTATCTACCTTGTGCATATGCTCAATTAATTCTACAATTTTAGCGGAGTAGCCCCACTCATTATCGTACCACGCGATAAGCTTTACGAAATTTTCATCAAGCATAATACCGGCTTTCTCATCAAAAATACATGTATTTGTCTCGCCCCTCATATCACACGATACTACATCATCGTTTGTATAATCAATAATGCCCTTCATGTAAGTCTCTGATGCCTCTTTAACGGCTTTGCATATTTCCTCATATGTTGTGTTTACAGAAAGCTTTGCTGTAAGGTCTACAACTGATACGTCATTTGCAGGCACCCTGAAAGACATGCCTGTTATTTTGCCTTTAAGCTCAGGTATAACCTCAGCGCACGCTTTAGCCGCTCCTGTTGTTGAAGGTATAATATTGTTGAATACGCTTCTTCCGGTCCTTCTGTCACGCCCTGCCCTCGCGTCAACCGCCTTCTGCTTTGCTGTTGCCGAATGGATTGTTGACATAAGAGCCTGCTCGATGCCGAATTTGTCCTGAATTACCTTTGTAAGAGGAGCAAGACAGTTTGTTGTACAGCTGGCGTTTGATACCACATTGTATTCCGGCTTATAGTCCATATGGTTAACGCCCATTACAAATGTAGGAGTTACCTTATCCTTTGAAGGCGCTGATATGATAACTTTTTTGGCTCCGCCTTTAATATGTACCGAGGCCTTTTCCATTGTATTGTAAACGCCGGTCGATTCAATTATGTATTCAGCGCCGCACTTTGTCCAATCTATATTGGAAGCGTCGCTTTCTGAATAAACCAGTATTTTTTTGCCGTTAGCTATAATTCCGTCCGGCACAGCCTCAAGCTTTCCATTGTATCTTCCAAAAACCGAATCATACTTTATCATATATACCATATCTTCTGTATTGGCATTTCTAAGGTTGATTCCACAGAGCTCGAACTCGTCCGGCCTTTCCATAATTATCCTGAATACAACCCTTCCGATTCTTCCTAAACCGTTAATGCCGATTTTAATAGCCATTTATAAAACTTCCCTTCTCAGTAATAAATTTACGGTATTTCGCCTACATGATAACTATACAAAATAACAATATTTATGTCAATACAAATAATCAATTTTTACCAGACAAAAAACCTGCTTTTACAGCTGCCAATACTATACATAATACTGTAATATAGTCAAATTAGTTAACATAAATTCAAAAACCAATCTCCTATTTATGCAAATTATTCTATAATACAGTACAACAAACGGTTTTTCATACGGTTTTAATTCCCATTTCGCTATGATAACAAATCAATATTCCATTTATAAATCTTATCTGTTTTTCACGTATCTGTCCGGTAATTTTTTAACTGTATAATATATGTATGTACTAAAAGCTTATTACAGTATTTTTTTTACTTCCAGCATATATTTAATGCTATCCAATAATTCTCAAAAGCCCTCTGTTCTTTTTTGTTTGTATCTGTCCTAAATAAAAAATGGTACGTCAAATGCGTACCATAATCAGCTGCTTCATCAATTTATGATTACTGTTTTTTCCTTATCGGGGTTGTGTTGCCCTCGTCGTCTACAAACTCTATTCTCTCTATCTGGCTTCTCACACGCTTTCTAAAATCGGCCAGATATTCCTTTCTCAATACGTCTCTTTCAGCCTTTTCCTCGTCAGTAAGCCCCTCCGCTTTAGCTTTATGGGCAAGCTCATTTATTCTCTGAAGCCTTTTTGTTTCTTCCTGCGGCATATTTAACCTCCATTTGGTAAAAAATAATAATGCTGTTCCTAACGGAACATTTATATAGACTTTAAATAGTATTTAGTATAAAATAAATCTAAGGGTGGTGATTTGACATGGGATACAGCTATTTCTTCTATTCCCCAATTTTTGAGCTTTTAATGTCACTTGTTAAAGCTGTCATTGTTATCTGTATAGTGCTTGTTTCAATAAGGCTTCTTTCTGCCTCATCAAAAAAGGCAAACAGCCGCTCAGCCGGCTCTTATCGTTCAGCTGGCTCTTACCGTTCAAACGGTTCATTTGGAAACACGCCTTCCTCTCCAAAAAAATATAAGAAGCCAGACGCTTTTGACTGGGACAGACCGAAATTCGGCTCTGTATTTAAAATATTCCGCAGAAGCCACGATATAGACTGCGGCCTTGATGAGCGGATATTCGGCCCCAAAAATCAGCACAAAGATTTATTCTGAACTTATAACAATACCAAAAAACTGCTGTTTAGGCTTTAAGCCGCACGGCAGTTTTTTTGATATTCAGGCTTTAATCAAACATCTGGCATTTATTCTCGTAAATTTAATTAAGCATTTCAAAGCCTTTAAAATATTTGAAATAAACCTTGCCGAGAATTTTATTTTTCTGGACATATTTGTTTACCCAAAACCTGGAATCCAGAGAATTATTTCTGTTGTCTCCCATCATAAAATAACAGTCCTCCGGCACCTCGTACGGACCATAATCGCCTACAGGCTCATCCTTTACAAAATCGTCATTTAATGGCTTATCTGCACCATTAATATAAACCTTTCCGTCCTTTACCTCTACAGTTTCACCTGGAAGCCCTATTACACGCTTGACGTAAAGCGTAGACTCATCGTCAGGATATTTAAATACAACTATATCTCCTCTCTGCGGCTCAGAAAAATAATATGTAAGCCTGAGAGCTATTATCCTGTCGCCGGGCATTATAGTATTTTCCATTGAGCCTGTAGGAACAGTGGCATTAACTATAACTACGGAATTTATAAATACCGCTATAACAACAGCCAGAACAATAGTTTTAATCCAGCTGAACAGCTCATTCATTTTCATACCAGACATAATTGCGCATTATTCCTTTTCGTCGTTTTCGTCAGATTTTTCCTCAGTCTTTCCGCTCTCCTGCTCAGGCTTTTCCTCAATCTGTTTGTCAAGCGGTATTATATTGATGTTTTTCTCAAAATCATCATCTGTAATTTCTTCGTCCTCGTCGTTTTTCCTCTTAATTATACGGTTTGTAAATTCAGAAGCCTTCTCACTGAATTTTTTAACCTTCGGACTGGCATCATCAACAGCCTTTTTAACCTTCGGCTTGGCGTCCTCTATTATCTTTTCAGCCTTTTCCGCAGCGCTTTTAGCAAATGTCCCGATATTTTCTCCTGCCTTTGAAAACATTGATTCAGCCTTGTCGCTTAAAGCAGTCTCGTTCAAAGCCCTCAAAAGCCTTTCAGCCTCGTCCACAGTAATTATACCTTTTTCAACCATTGATAAAACAGCAAGTCTTTCTTCTCTCATTTATATCCCTCCTGATATGTCATCTAAGTCCAAATACTGTCCTTAATAGTGTAAGCACTATAGAGGCAAAATCCATGTTTGATTTTAATCTTATAATAAGAAGTATCGCGAGGATAATAAACAGTATAACAACACATGACCTTCTGACAAGCCTTTTTGTTATACGTTTCTTTCTTCTTCCGGAGTCCTTAAACAGCTTTCTGGCAGACACATAAATTCCGCCCATAACTCCCCTTTTGACCTCCATTACTATCCTTTTCTCATTCCTCAGCAGAAAAAATGTTCTTCTGTCGGCATTAAAATAATATTCTATGCCGTTTTGTATCCCTTTTATACCGCGTGACTTTATTATACCATTTTTTCTTACGGCACAACACTTAATTATTACAAATTTTTCCGGCTGAGAAAAATACCTGTCAAAAGCGATAAAAAACAGTAAAACCATAACTGCGGCTGATAAAGACCCTAGCAGCACCGTAAATACCGGCGTGTACTTCAACAGTATATTCCCACAAATAAAGCTTAAATATCCTTTAACAATGCATTGGTAAAAATAATACATACATACAGTTAAGCTTATTACAAATACAGCCGCGCCGCAGTAATACCTTCTGCGCCCCTTTTCTGTTTTATACCACAACGCAGTGTCATACAGCGCATATACACTTGCCAATGACATAAGCGTACTTATCAAAACAACAATACCGTTTATATTGGAACGGCTTTTTGTAAAATATGCCATGCCAATGAGAGGCACCGACCAAATCAGAATTGACAGGTACATTTTCCTACCTGTAAATGTACAGCAGTAAACAGCATAAAAGCTTATAAATATCGAAAACAAACCAATAAGAGTCATTTCGGCCTCCTGATAACAGCACTTAAGTGCATTAAATGCCTCTGTAAATCTCAGGACGGAATACGCCGGCTTTTTCAGCAGCCTCTATCTGCTCAAGCATACTCCTGTTGTCTTTATTGAATGTCCCCTTTAAAGGTACGTAATTTGAAGCGTGATTTGCCCTGAAAACAGTCCCCTCGGAATCAACATTTTCAATAAATACCTTCAGCTCCTGCATTACCTCCATCGGACCCAAAAGCTTAAACCTGCCGGCCTGATAATCGTTGTAAAGCTCTGTTCCCGGTTCAACCATAAGTGTAAGGAACCCTACATATTCAGGCTTGATTTTTGATATAAGCTTTGCCGAATTAACAGCGTGCTCATATACACGCTCCCTTCCGCCAAGGCCCGAAATAAGCGTTATGGAAACAATCATACCGGCTTTTTTAAGCTTTATTCCAGCATTGGCAATTTCTTCAGAGGTAACGCCCTTTTTTACATCTCTGAGCACAATATCGTCCCCGCTCTCAGCGCCCATATAAATCATATCTAGCCCTGCCGCTTTAAGGCGAGAAAGCTCCTCGTCCGTTTTCATGTTTACATCTGCCGGAGCACCGTAAGCCGATATCCTCTCACATTCCGGGTAAAGCTCATGAATCTTATCAAGTATATACAGCAAGTCATCAGTCTTTACTATAAGTGCATCACCGTCTGCAAGAAATATCCTTCTGACTTTATAGTCTTTGTAATACCTCCTTGCTTCCTCCAAATCAGCTACAACCTCATCAAGCTTTCTTACCCTGAATTTTTTATCCTTAAACATAGCGCAGAATGTGCACTTGTTTCTGGCACAGCCTATAGTAAGCTGTATTATAAGGCTGCCCGCTTCACTGGGCGGCCTGTATACCGCACCCTCATATCTCATTTAACATTCTCCTTATATATCAAAATTGTACATTATCAGCATAATTTTATATTATATCAATATTAATATATTTAATCAAACTTAATTTAATTTATTTACAAATCGTTAAAAATTTACACAAAAAACGGCGGAATAAATCCGCCGTTTCAAGCCGTCAGTCAATGCTTTCTGCGTAAATCCTCTTTACTTCATAATCGTCATTAAATATAAGAGTTGCATTGTAATTGTCCTTATTAAGGGTAACCCTTCCGTTTAAATCCTGATATGTGTATTTTTTGTCAAAACCATCAATCCTGACTACAAGCTCATCATCATCGTCTGAGAGAACATTGTACTCAGCCGTTGAGTTTTTGCCCTTTATGGTTATTTTCTGGCTTTCAATTTTGACTATCTGGCCTTCCGCTTCTGTAACTGCTGCCGAAATAATCTTTGCCTCTCCATCCACAACTACAACATCGGCTTCCATTGTCTCGCCGTTAGCGCATCTCTTGTATAAATCATATGCGGCTGCGCTTTCCCCATTTATCGTTATTTCTGTGGAATTTGAGTATTTTACAGTTTCTCTTCTAATCCTGAACGAGCCGGTCTCCACACTGTTTAATGTTCCGGAAAGCACATCGTAGTCGTCAAAGTCAACATAAACAGTTATCTTTTTAACCTCATCATTTCTGTTCAGCACAAGCTTTACCTTAGTGCTTCCCTTCTGGAAAATCTTTTTCAAATCTTCCATGCTCTCTTTGTCTCCGGAACCGAATTTAACCTCTACATCCTCATCAAGCGCGTATCTCTTTGTAATACCCGCGTCAGTGAGTACAGTTATATGATAATCATCAAGCTCGTTTATAACACCTGCCAAGTTGTCGCTTATCTCTACCTCGATTTTTGTGATTGCCTTTTGCTTGTTCAATGAAGCTTTTCCTGAAAGGCCAACCTTATCGTCATCAGCAAGCCTTGCAAGCCTTGACACCGAGCTTTCCTCACCGTCAACAGTCACATAAACGCCATCTGCAAACTTATAGCTCTTTTTGCTTCCGTCAGGCTGAAAGAACGTAGCCTTTTCTGATGTCACATTCTTTATTGAGCCGGCAATATTTCCGCCCTCCGCCAGCACAGAGAGGTTTACCTCCAAAAGCTCATCATCCTCATTTATTTTTGCCTTGACACTCAATGTTTTATATTCATCAATGAGGTCCTCTGCATCAGCAATATTTATTTTTTCACCCTCAAAGCTTATGTAGCAGCTGCCTGCGCAGTAATAGTATTCCTCATCACCGCCGTTTCTCTTTATCACAAAGGCATTTTTATCCATATCCGAAACCGTTCCGTTTACCTCATCGGCATTTCCCTTTGCAGCAACTTCTTCAGCAAGCCCCGCTGAATTGATTGTGACAACAGCTTTTATCTCAGCCCCGTTTTCCACAGCCTTGAATATCTCCTTGTATGTTGAAGGCTTTCCGTTAAGTGTCAGCAGAACCGGCGAGGCGAAATTATATACATCTGTGCCTCCTGAGGAGCCCTCAAGCACAACTCTGTCTGAAAGTATATTGTTTATCATTCCGGAAACATCACCAGCAGCGGCTTTTTCAGGCTTTGCCTTTTCAACAACAGCCAGAAGCACCTCTTTATCTTTATAGACAACAGTAACCTTATCGCCTTTTTCTATATCCAGAAAGCTGTAAGATTCTGAATCCATTGAGGCCGGGGTGTCCCTGTCACCACTGAATTCTTTGGAGCTTTTTCCGTCTGAAACATTAATGCTGAAATTTTTGTTTCCGTCTGAAACACTGCTTACCGTACCGGCAAATGTTTCTATTCCGTCATCGGCTGATTTTCCGTTCAGAACATTATATGTTTTAGTTACAATAACCGCCATTTCCGCCCTGTTTATGTAATTTGCCGGGTTAAAGTTTGAATTGTTGTCTCCAAGGAGTATCCCTTTGTTATACAGCAGCGCAACAAATTCCGCCGCGTCCTTTGATATTTTGTCCTTGTCATTAAATTCAAGTTTTGCGTTTGAATCAGTGTCGTAAACAGCTGAAAGCGTACGCCCGAAAATTACCGCCACATCTTCTCTTGTGGCATTTCCTCTTTTGCCGTCCGCACCAACAAACCCCTGAAGCTCATTTACAAGAACAATCTTGTTTTCAAGGCAGTACGCAGTAGCCTCATACGCCCATGCCGGAACCTTATATCCTGCCATTACTGTTTTCCACTTGTCAGTAACATTATCCGAAGGCACAGCTTTTGAGGCTTCTCTCAGCATATTATATGACAGCTGGATTGTCTCAAAATATGTAACCTTATCCTTAGCCCTGAAAAGGCTTGTTCCATCATTGTTCTGCTGCCCTACCATAAGCCCCATTTCTGCTGCCTGCGAAATATATACCTTGGCTGTTTCCCACGGTACATCGTTCTCGTCAGCAAATTTTACAGCAGCCATGGTTGGAACAGCCATAGCTGCACACAAGGCAAGAGCAATTGCCGAAGCAGATTTTTTCCTCATAAAAACCCCTCCTGAATATTTGATATATAGTAAATATTAACATATTTCACTCTAAAATGACAGTAAAACAATATTAATTAAATAAATATAATAAATTATCATAGTAAACCGATAAAACCGCAGACAAGATTTTCACAAAATGAAGATATCTATATTACAGCCGAACCTGCCCAAAGGCCAAAGCAGAGTATATCAGACTTTTTGGCCTTAAGGCATTTAAAAATGCCGGAGTATTAATTTTTACCACATATCCTGAGTAAAATCGTCTATTACGTCCTCTGCCTTGTTTATAATTTTCTTGCCCTTCCTTACAACTTTCCTTCTGTCAGAACCATTCATGCACATAAGAGTATATCCCGCTGCTGCTATTGCTGAACCCATAACCAATCCGGAAACAAACTTATTCATAATAAAACCTCCCGTTACTGTCTGCGGCAGGATTATTATTTGAATGTATTATTATTTTATACTGTAAAAACACCCCGAGGCCCAAAGCCACGGAGTGTGCAGTCAAAATACTATTTCATTTCCTGTAGACAGTGAAAAAATACAAGTCTGGCTCACCGGCATACCGTATGATTTTTCAAGTGCACGCTTATATAGACCAAGCTGTATGTAATACTTTTCCTTTAGCTTATGTTCTTCACCATGTCTTACATAATCAGTCTTGTAATCCACAAGCACCAGACTGTCGTTTTCAACAAAAAAGCAGTCAATCATTCCATGAACCAGTATTGC
Organism: Lachnospiraceae bacterium NSJ-143; assembly: GCA_022867625.1. Taxonomy (GTDB): domain Bacteria; phylum Bacillota; class Clostridia; order Lachnospirales; family Anaerotignaceae; genus Neoanaerotignum_A. The sequence continues at coordinate 79,113 of JALIFM010000002.1, read as the reverse complement.
CTCATTATATTTTTTGTATTCCTCTTTTCCAAATATCTCAAAAGGCGTCATTTCCATGGCAAACGGCGTTTCCTTGTAAACTTTTCCGCTCTCACGCATTCTCCTGCAAAGCCGGCTTTCCAAAAATACCATTATTTTTTTAACATTTATGCTTTCAGCCTCCTTGTCAGAAAGTAATCCCCTCTCCCTGAGAGACAGTATAAGCTCCGCAATACTTTGCGGAGTATATTCCGTAGAAAAGTCAATATTTTCAAGCACAGCATGTACCGCCGTACCCTTCTGGGCCGATGTGAGTGTTTCTTCACCGCTTAAAAACTTCGGTCTGGCAAAATCAGCTTCCCTGAACATTATTTCATCATGGGGGTCCTGCTCAATGCTTTCTATAAACCTCTTAACTTCTGAAACATAGAGGTTTGCCGAAAATTTTTCCTCCTGATACTTCCACTCAAACATTTTATCAAAATCAATGCTTACTTTTGTTTCCGCTTCATATTCGTCATTATCTTTTTTATCTCCGCCAGCAAATTCCTGCGGCTGTAATTTTGGCACTATATTTATATCCCATGCAGAGCTGTCCAAAAACAATTTACTTAAACAGTGATAATCATCCATTCCGGCCAAATCCCTCAGTACTGCTCCGTCCTTATGCCTTGCAGCAGACATGGCTATCCAGTCCAAAAATGATGACGCGTGCATAACGGCATAATATGGCAGGGCAGTGTTTTCCTCATCGGTAAAAACTGTCCATGCCGCGCACTTTTTGGAAACATTTGAAACACTTCCCGTTATTATGAGCTTTTCTTTGGCTCTTGTCATAGCCACATAGAGCACACGCATTTCCTCAGCTATGCCTTCCGACTTAATTTTGTCAGCCAGCGCTTTTTTGGAAACTGTCACTCTTTCCGTACGGTTTTCCAAATCTGTAAAGCTTACAGCCATACCCATGCTGTTATGAAGCAGTATGGGAGATGTACTGTCGCTTTTATTAAACAGGCTGCCTGTGCCGCTTAAAAACACAACCGGAAACTCAAGGCCTTTGCTTTTATGGACAGTCATTATCTTTACTGCATCTGAGCCTTCGTCAGACGGCTTGCTTCCAGAAAAATCCGAACCGGTTTTCTGGAGTCTCTCTATATACCTGATAAAATTAAACAATCCCCTGAAATTATTTTTTTCAAGCTCATCAGCTTTTTCTATAAGCAGCATAAGATTGGACTGCCTTACCGCCCCGTTTTTTAACGCCCCGGCATAGTCATAATACCCTGTAACATTATAAATATCCCAAATAAGCTCGCCTACAGAAACATAAGCCGCTTTATTTTTCCATACCCTTAAGTCGCTTAAAAACCTCTGTAGCTTCTCTTTTATCAGCAGATTGTTCCCGTTTTGCGCATACAGCTTTACACAGGAATAAAAATCCAAATCCCCGCCGCTCATTCTTATCTGCAAGAGCTCGTCATCACTTACATCGTAAAACGGTATTTTAAGCGAAGCGATAAGCGGAATGTCCTGACGGGAATTATCAATAACCCCCAGAAGGCTTAAAATATCAGAAATTTCCCTGCGTTCAAAGTATTTTTCCGAACTGTCCGAATACGCTGGTATGCCATAATCCTCAAGGGCCTCAACAGCTGTGCGCCCCCAATTTTTAACCTTTCGCATTATTATGGCTATATCAGAATATCTTAAATCCCTGTACTGACCTGATTTAGTATCATATACCTTAAATCCGCTCTCAAAAAGCTCCTTAATCCTACCTGCAACAAAGCGCATCTCAGCTTCGGCTGATGTCAGCTCGTCAAGCTCGTCATTAATATCCTCAGAGTTTTTATCAATTATATCAATCTCAACCGGATACCCGCCTTTTGGCGGATACTCCGCCCCAGTATAAAGCCACGCATCCTTTGTGTAATCCATCTCTCCGGCCTGTTTTGTCATTATCTGCCTGAATACAAAGTTTATACCTGACAGAATTTCATCCCTGCTTCTGAAATTTTTGAACAAATCAATCCTTACATGATTGCCAGATTCTTTATAGGTATTGTATTTTTCAAGAAACAGCCCCGGCTCTGCCTGTCTAAAACGGTATATGCTCTGCTTTATATCGCCAACCATAAACCTGTTGCCCCGGTTATCTCCATGGCCGCTTACAGCCGAAAGTATCATTTCCTGAACAGGGTTGCTGTCCTGATACTCGTCAGTCATAACCTCATAATACTTTTTCTGTAGCTGCATAGCCTCCGGCGATGCGCAGAAGCCATCGCCGCTGTCCTTGTCTATAAGTATCCTGAGCGCAAAATGCTCAAGGTCATTAAAGTCAGCTATATTTTTTTCCCTCTTGGCAGAGGAGTATCCGGAATTAAAATCCATTACAGCCTGTGAAACAGCCTTTATTATCCTTCCAGTTTTGTGTACATCTCTCTTTTCAGCCTGTATGCCGGCAAAGAAAAAATTCTCCTTAAGAGCGGACACTCCCTTTTTCACTATCTCTCTAAGGCTTTTTATAACCTCCGCCTTTGATTTGTCATCATTTTTGCCTGCCCGGCCAATATTGACAAATTTAAATGAGGCTATACATTCCGAAAATCTTTCCAGCCCATTATCCAGCTCTCCTAAAAGAAAGCTGAGCTGTTCCAAGTCATTTGATACCGCTCTGGCGTATGACTCCGGCCCTCCGTCAAGCGCAAGCCTAAGCTCCCTGTCAGTACACTTTATATACTCGTTAAGCTCAAGGCGACACCTTTCCTTAATATATTTTCCCCATACAGTCTCCTCGAATGGACTGTCAATGTCAAAATCATACATTTGAGCAGAATCAATCAGGAACTTTTCAGGAAACGGCATACTCTGTATAAACGAGTGAATGCCAAGTACAGCTTCCTTTAGACCTCCGTCTGTCATGCCCCTGCCAAATATTTCTACCAAGTCAAGAAAATCGCTGTTGTCCTCACCTGCGTACATACGCTCAAAAAGCTCATCAAGCACAGCGTTTTTTATCAGTGCACACTCATTTTCGTCGGCAACCCTGAAATCAGGGTCAATGTCCAGTTTAGTGTAGTTTTCCCTCACAACCTTCATACAAAACGAGTGTATTGTTGTTATGTCAGCACGGCCAATTAATGCAAGCTGCCTCAGTATGTGCTCATCATCACTGTTTTCCGCCGATTTTTCAAGCGCGGCGGCTATCCTTTCTTTCATTTCCGCTGCCGCGGCACTTGTAAATGTTACAATCAGAAGGCTGTCAATATCAACCGGATTTTCACTGTCAGTAATTATGCCCATAATACGCTCTACAAGCACCGCCGTCTTTCCGCTGCCGGCAGCCGCCGACACCAGTATATCCGCGTTCCTTGTTTCAATAGCCTTATTCTGTTCATAAGTAAAGACAGTACCGCCCATTTTTACGCCCCCGCAGCCTCATTCATCTCTGATATTTTAATCCTTCTGTTTATAGAAATGTACTCCGAAAAATATTTCACAAAAGTTTTAAAAGAATTATAGCAGAAGTTTTCAAAAAAGGCTATGGCAAATATATTATCGTCGTCCCTGCCAAACATGTATTTAATAGCGGCCTTGGAGAAAAAGTCGGGAAACTGTTTTGGAAACTCCATACGGCATTTGTAAAGAATATCGAAAAGCTTTTTCTCGTTTTCCGCAAAATCATAAACTTCATACAGGCATATGCTTACAACATAATAATTCAGCTTGTCTCTCTTTTTGGCCAGCATCTGTATAGTATGGTGCATGGCCATAACATTAAAAAACCTGCGTTTCCTTTCACTGTCCATATATTTCATATACTTTTTAAGGACGTTGCTCCGGCTGAACATGGAACAAAACCCTTCCTCAGCGTCTATGGCCGAAAACTCCGATAGGAGAGCGTAGAACGAAACGCAGAAGCTGTTTGTAAGCTTAACCGCCCTTTCCACATACTTTTCCCTCATTGAGTCTATCTCATCCATAAAACGGAGTTTATCTTCTCCGGGCATATTTAAAATTTTCATACCGAAAACACCTCCAATAAAAATTTTAAACCATTATATAACCTGTAAACAAAGGGTTTCGTGTACAAAATTATCCTATTATACGACATTTGCGCCAATTTAAAGCCATTAATAATTGCATTTCGTCCTCATAGGCCAAAGCCTCTCAATAAAATCGCAGATAAAAAAGCCCGCAGCCTTAAATACGGCCCGGACTTTTTGCTCTAACTTTAAATTTCTCCTCTGGTATTAAATTTTTTGAGGTTTCCTTCCTTAAGCTCACGCTTTGCAAGCTCTGAGAAAATATCGTCCCATGTTATTCCCTGTTCCTCAATTAGCACCGACAGATGATAAAGCAGGTCGCATATTTCATAAACTGTTTCTTCCTTAACACCGTTTTTAGCGGCTATTACAGTTTCGGTACACTCCTCGCCTATCTTTTTAAGTATTTTATCTATACCCTTTTCCATAAGGTAATTGGTATAGGAGCCCTCCTTCGGGTTATTTTTTCTGTCCTCAATCACGTCATAAACCGCGTACAAAACCTTTGAATAATCCACTACAGTACCTCCTTTCCGCTTATATCCCTGTAAAAGCAGCTTCGCTTTCCGGTATGGCAGGCAGCGCCTATCTGTTCAACCTTTATCAGAAGCGCGTCTGAATCGCAGTCGAAATAAATCTCCTTCACAATCTGAAAATGCCCTGATGTATCGCCCTTGTGCCACAGCTCCTGTCTGCTTCTTGAATAATAGAAGCATGTTCCCTCGTTTACTGTGCGTTCCACAGCTTCCCTATTGGCATACGCAAGCATAAGCACCTGTCCATTTTTATAGTCCTGTGTTATAACAGGTATAAGACCTTTTTCGTCATATTTTAAAGTATCAGCAAAACCCATATCCGTTCTCCTTAAAGCCTTACAGGCACATTTCTTTTTTTGAGATAGCCCTTTAAATCTCTTATTTCCATTTCCCTGAAATGGAAAAGGCTTGCTGCAAGTGCCGCGTCTGCTCCTCCAGCTGTAAGGGCGTCATAAAAGTGCTCCATTTTGCCGGCTCCGCCGGAAGCTATAACCGGTATTCCCACAGCGGAAGATACTGCCTTTGTAAGCTCCAAATCATAGCCGTTTTTAACTCCGTCGCAGTCCATGCTTGTCAGCAGAATTTCTCCCGCACCACGGCTTTGGGCTTCTTTTGCCCATTTTACAGCGTCTTTACCGGTATTTACCCGACCACCGTTCAAATACACATCAAAGCCGCCGCCAGCTCTCCTCTTTGCGTCTATAGCCACTACAACGCACTGGTTTCCAAATCTTTGAGCCGCCTCGTTTATAAGCTCCGGCCTTTTGAGGGCAGCGGAGTTGACTGAAATTTTATCCGCTCCGGCAGAAAGTATTTTACGAAAATCATCAATGCTCCTTATCCCGCCGCCAACTGTAAGTGGAATAAAGACCTGCTCGGCAGTTCTTGCCACAACGTCCAGCATTATATTCCTGTCGTCAGCAGAAGCTGTTATATCCAGAAACACAAGCTCATCAGCCATTGACTCATTATAAAATTTTGCGGCCTCAACAGGGTCGCCTGCGTCCCTGAAATTAACAAAATTAATTCCCTTTACCACCCGTCCGGCATTGACGTCAAGGCAGGGTATAATCCTTTTTGTGTGCACTCAAACCGCCTCCCGCATATCTGTATTTACAACAAAAAGCTTACCTTTGTTGTAATTCAAACCTTTTTATTACTTCCCTCAAATTCAGCGCTCCCTGATAAAGCGCCTTTCCTATAATAACCCCCTGTGCGCCTATTGAGCTGACGTTTTCAAGGTCGCTCATTGTAGTCACGCCGCCTGAAGCTATTATGTTTATGCCAGTTGAGTCAATCAATTCCTTTGTAGCGTCAGTATTGGGGCCAGACATCATGCCGTCTTTTGATATATCAGTATATACAATGGTTTTAACGCCAAAATCCTTCATTTTAAGGCACAGCTCAAGCGCAGAAACACCGCTTACCTTCTCCCAGCCATCTGTAGCCACCATTCCTCTTGAGGCGTCTATTCCCACAGCTATCCTGTCTCCATAAGCTTTTACTGCTTCTTTTACAAGGTCAGGGTTGTTTACCGCAGCCGTGCCAATTATAACCCTCGACACCCCAGCGTCTATCCTTGCCTCTATATCCCTCATTGAACGAATGCCGCCGCCTGTCTGAACGGGTATGTTAAAGTTCTCCACAATATTTTTAATCGCACCGATATTTATACCAGTTCCCGTTCTGGCCCCGTCCAAATCGACCACATGTATGTATGTTGCTCCTGCCTCTGCCCACATTCCGGCGCGCTCAACAGGGTCGTCGCCGTAAATTGTGGCGTCTTCAAACTTTCCCTGCCTTAGCCTTACACACTGACCGTTTTTCAAATCTATTGCGGGGTAAATCTGCATAGTTTATAGCCTCCCGAAATTATTCAGTATTTTAAGCCCTGTATTGCCGCTTTTTTCCGGGTGGAACTGCAAAGCATAAGTATTCCCCTTCTGTGCGGCAACCTGTATCTCCTCACCATAAAAGCATGTGGCGCTTACAACAGGCTCGTCAGTAACCAGCCTGTATGAATGCACAAAATACACATACGGTTCGTTTCCAAGCCCTTCAAAAAGCGGGCTTGGCATTTTTATATTCAAATTATTCCAGCCAATCTGCGGTATAATCTGCCCCTTTGGCAAAAGCGAAATTTCGCCCTTCATCAGCCCAAGGCCAGTATACTCTCCGTTTTCATAGCTCTTTTCAAACATCATCTGCATTCCAAGGCAAATCCCCAAAAACGGCTTGTTTTCACCAGTTATATGGCAAATAACCTTATCTATCCCCTTTTTTCGGATAGTGCTTATTGCATCGCAGAAGGCCCCAACACCGGGGAGCACAACCTTTTCAGATTCGGCTATCTGCTCCGGATTATCTGTTATCTGCGCCTTGTAGCCCAGAAATTCAAAAGCCTTCTGTACACTCCGCAGATTTCCCATTCCGTAATCTATTATGGAAATCATTTTCACACCTCCAGCATACCCTTTGTCGAAAGCACGCCTTTTATGCGTCCGTCCACAGATACCGCCATATCCAGAGCCTTGCCAAATGCCTTAAAAACACCCTCGGCAATATGGTGGCTGTTTTTACCTGCAAGCATTTTTATGTGCATGTCAATTCCGGCATTGGCGCTTACCGCCCTGAAAAACTCCTCTACCATTTCCATATCCATATCCCCGCACCTTTCAGTAGGGAACTCAACATCAAAATTAAGATAAGCCCTTCCGGATATGTCCATTGAACAGAGTATAAGCGCCTCGTCCATAGGCAGTATGAAAAATCCGTATCTTTTTATTCCGGACTTATCACCAAGCGCCTCTGCTATACATTTGCCAAGCACTATTCCAACATCCTCAATTGTGTGGTGGCAGTCAACCTCAGTGTCGCCCTCGGCGTTTATATCCATATCCACAAAGCCATGCTTTGATATATGTGTCAGCATATGGTCAAAAAAACCGATGCCTGTTGCTATGCTGTTAATACCAGTGCCGTCTAAATTTATTTTCATTGTAATCTTTGTCTCGAACGTATCACGCTTTATCTCAGCGGTCCTCATTTACAGCGCCCCCTGTCATACATTTTTTCTCACTCTCACAGCATTTGCGTGCGCTGTCAGGCCTTCGGCATTTGCGAATGCTATAATGTCATCGCTTAAATTCAAAAGCGCGTCTTTGCTGAATGATATTATGCTTGACTTTTTAATAAAGTCATCAACCGAAAGCGGAGAGAAAAACCTTGCCGTTCCGCCTGTAGGCAGTACATGGTTAGGCCCAGCCATATAATCTCCCAGAGGCTCCGGTGAAAAATGCCCCATAAAAACCGCTCCGGCATTCTGTATGAGAGGCAGAACCTCAAAAGGCGACTTTGTGCATATTTCCATATGCTCCGGCGCTATGCCGTTTGATATCTCACATGCTTTTTCAATAGTATCCGCTATAATAACAGCACCGTAATTTTCTATAGATTTATTTATTATATCCTTCCGTTCCAGCGCCGCTGTCTGTCGTTGAACCTCTCTTTGTACCTCCAGAGCCAGTTTTTCATCTGTTGTTATCAATATAGCGCTTGCCAGTTCGTCGTGCTCTGCCTGTGAAAGCAAGTCCGCGGCTACATAAACCGGGTTTGCACTTTCGTCAGCCAAAACAAGTATCTCGCTTGGCCCGGCCACTGAGTCGATATTCACATATCCGTAAACTGACTTTTTAGCCAGTGCAACAAATATGTTGCCAGGGCCGCATATTTTATCTACCTTTGGTACACTCTCAGTTCCATACGCCAGAGCGGCTATAGCCTGTGCCCCGCCTATCTTAAATATTTCGTCAACGCCGGCTTCTTTTGCGGCCACTATTGTGGTTGGATAAACCCTTCCGTCTTTCTGAGCCGGAGTTGTCATATAAATCCTTTTTACTCCCGCCACATGGGCAGGCATAACATTCATAAGTACAGACGACGGATATGCCGCCTTGCCTCCGGGTACGTAAACCCCTACCTTTTCAAGTGGGCGAATCATCTGGCCCATAATTTCTCCGTTTTGGGCCGGCTCAAACCAGCTGTTCCTTTTCTGCTTTTCATGGAACGCTTTTATCCTAAGCGCCGATTTTCTTATTACGTCCAAAAGCTCAGGGCTTACATGGCTGTAGGCGTAATCAACTTCTTCAGGTGTAACACGTATACTTTCAGCAGTAACCTTTATTTTATCGAATTTTTCCGTATAACCAAACACTGCCTTATCGCCGTTTTTCTTTACATCCAAAAGAATACTGTCAACTGTTTCCTGTACATTGCCATGCTCAAGCTGCGAACGTGAAAGTATCTGGTTTACAATTTTTCTGCCTTCCCCGGTGTCAAAGCGTATTACAGGTATCATCTATACCCCTCCTTCAAAAGGCCTCTTATCCTGTCAATTACATCTATTATTCTTGCATGCTCCATTTTCATGCTCACACGGTTTACCACAACCCTGGCTGAAAGAGGGCAAATCTCCTCAAAAACCTCCAGGCCGTTTTCTTTAAGTGTGGCCCCGCTTTCTACTATATCCACTATACAGTCCGAAAGCCCTACAATAGGCGCAAGCTCAACAGAGCCGTTCAGCTTTATTATCTCAACTGTCTGGTGCATCTGATGATAAAAATAGTCTCTTGCTATGTTAGGGTATTTTGTGGCCACCCTGAGCGAATGGCATTTGTGCAGCTTCTGTCTCATATCCGGTAGTCCTGCAACACACATTCGGCATTTTCCGAGCCCCAAATCAAGCATCTCATAGATATTCCGGCTCTCCTCCATAATTGTGTCTTTACCAACCACACCAATATCAGCGGCCCCATGCTCCACATAAGTAGGTACATCACTGGTCTTTGCGAGGAAAATTTTCAACTTAAGCTCCTCATTCACAAATATGAGCTTTCTGGATTTCTCCTTCATTTCCTCACACGGCATTCCTATCTTTTCAAGGAGGTCCATAGTCTGCTCGGCAAGCCTTCCCTTTGCAAGAGCGAAAGTAAGATATCTCATTTTTTACCCTCCCTGTCAGGCATCACTAAATCATTTACAGTTATATCCGCAGATACTATGCCAACCTCTTTTTCAGAGCGGATATATTTTATGTTAACTGAGTCTTTAAAGAATATAAGCGACTCTATGCCCTTATCTTTCATATACTCAATATTTTTATCAATATCAAAGCCTGCAAGGCTGTTTTCCACCTTGATTCCGCCGTTTCTGTAAATTTCCGCCACCTTAAGTGCCGAAGCCATGCCAGACTGTGTATAACCCACCATAGCTTTTGCCCCGCCAGTATTAAAATCATATCCGTCCCTTTCAAGGACATTTATTACCTCGTCTATCTTTATCACAAACCCGACAGCAGGTATGTCCCGTCCAAACTGCTTTACAAGGTTATTGTATCTTCCGCCGTCTATTATTGAATACCCTGTACCAAAAGTGTATCCCCTGAATATTATACCGGTATAATAGTTGAGCTTATTAACCATGCTCATATCAAACGATACATAGTCGCTTACACCGTGCAAAACAAGAAGACTGTAAAGCCTTTCCATGTCCTCAAGCGCCTTCTGAGCCGCCGGACTTTTGGTAAGTGTTTTTGTGTATTCAATTATTTCCATTCCGCCCACAAGCCTTGGCAGTTCAAGAAACAGCCTTTTGACATTTTCCGGCATCGGTTTGCCTTCTATAAAATACTCAACTCCGGCATAGTTGCGGTTTGCTATTAAATCCTTAACACTGTTCTTGTCATCGTCATTAAAGCCTGTTTCATCAAGTACAGCGTTAAAAAACTCAACCTGTCCTATATTTACCTTAAACTCCTTTATACCGCAGGCAATAATGCTCTTTATAGAAATCGCTATTGCCTCGGCGTCAGCCTGCGCACTGTCAATGCCCATAAGCTCAATGCCAGCCTGTGCAAACTCACATTTCTTTCCCTGATAGCTTTTTGAATCCCTGAATGCGTTTCCATAATAACAAACCCTCAAAGGCAGCACGCTCTCCTCAAAGGCGGTAGCCGCCATTCTGGCTATCGGCGGAGTCATATCGCTCCTTAACGCAAGCGTTGAACCGTCCTTGTCAAAAAACCTGAACATTTCCTTAGGGCTTATTGAGCCCATTTTCTCGTCCGAAAACACTTCTATATACTCAAACATCGGGCTTTCCACAGCCCTGTAGCCATAGCTTTCAAAAACTCTTTCTATTTTCCTTGTAACAGACCTTTTTGCCTCTGTCTCATCAGGAAGAAAATCCCCAACGCCTATGGGCGTGTGCAGCTTAAAATCCAGCATAATTATAACCACCTTTAACTTTATCACTCTACCACAATAAAGTACAGTATATACAATTCACACTAATTTGTCAATACAACACTTTTTTAGAGTTTATCATTATTTTTATATTTTGAAAAGCTAAAGTTAAGCATAACAAATTTGTGGTATAATATCATTATAAAAGCATAAGCCTTCGGCTGCTTATGGCAGAAGGTTATTTGCGCTCCAAGTAAAATCATAAATAAAAAACTCAGTTTTTGGACCTCTCTACCGATGCCATGATATAAATAATAACAGGGGGAATCATTTATGTTCAATAAAATAGATTTTGACAATTACGAAAGAGCTGAACACTACAGCTATTACATTAAATTCATAAAAACAAAATGCAATATGTCCTATAATATAGATATAACAAATCTCCTGAAGTTTACAAAACAAAATAAGCTGAGGCTTTACCCTTCTCTTATATACATAATAATGAGAGCTGTTAACAGTATCAAAGAGATGCGTATGGCCATAGACAAAAACGGCGACCTTGGCTATTTTGATTACTGTAACCCTTCTTACACAATATTTCACGATGATGACAAGACATTTTCTGATATATGGACTCCATATGATGAAAAATTCAGTGTGTTTTATAAAAATGCCGTTTCTGATTTGGAAAACTGCAAAAATATAAAAGGCGTAAAAGCCAAACCAGATAAGCCTGACAATTTTACGCCTGTTTCATGTGTTCCATGGATAAGCTTTTCCTCATGCAGCTATGACACCTACAGTGACTCACCTATGCTTTTTCCGGTAATAGTATTTGGCAAATATTTTTTTGATTCCAGCAGAACGCTGCTTCCGTTTACCGTTTTTGCTAATCATGCCGTCTGTGACGGTTACCATCTGAGCCTTCTAATCAATACAATAAGCAGTATTTGCTTTAACTGTGAGGAATACTTAGTATAATTCAGAAATAATAGCGAGGTTTTAAAGAACCGGAATTTTGATTATTAATATATTTTTTGTAACCCATATAGGCTAAAAAATTTATCCGGTACAAAATGCCGGATAATTTAGTTTTTAAGTGCTATAGAATTAATTCCGGTATAATTAAATGTATTGTTTTTAAGCCTGCTTACTTTTCCCATTCTTTTGTCCATTCTTATATTTCTGTCAAAAGAGCTAAAATCCTTAATATACTCGGCCAAAGTATGAATCAGTTCCTTATTTGTAGGCTTTTTATAAAACTCATAGCCAAAAATCCTTCTGTATTCATCCTTAGCGGTTTCCCATGACACAGAGATACAATGCCTTATATCCCTCTCAACACATTTGGGCTGTGTCTTGAACTCAGCTGCAATTTCCGGATAAAGCCTTTTAGTAATTCCTGATATCATCTGTGGGTCTTCTATAACTGATGATACCGCATACTTTAAATAACAGTATCCTTTAAGCCCTGGTCTTATGCCAATTCTGCTTATAATTTCTGTAAGACTTATTGCTCCTGCATTTGTTTCCTCCTGCCTTCTGAAATTATTAACAGAACACAGCTGTAATATTCTGCTTTTCACAATCTCCATGTCAAACGGTTCTACAAGGCAGTAGTCGGCACCACTATTAACAGCAAGCTCAGAAAACATACGGTTTTTAATATTATTCACCGCTATTATTTTGGTAGAGCAGATATTCAGCTTTTTAAGCTCCTCAAGAACCCACAAACCATCGTTTCCGGGCAGCCCTAAATATATGACAGCTGCCGCGAAATCGTTTTCAATAATTGCTTTAAGAGTACTTTTTCCGTCTGAAGTGGTTTTTTCAACGTACAAATCGCTTCCTGATATATAATCAGTCAAAGCTTTTCTCCTAAGCTCATCGGAACAAGCGATTAATACGTTTATTTTCTTCTTAGCTTTTTGAAATACTTTGATATACCCCATAAAAATCCCTCCAAAAAATCTCATGCATGATGAATATATAATATTTTAATGGTGCAATTCATCATTATTGCATGAATTGACGCTAAAGCCGAATAAAATGCTCGCCTATTGTCATTTTTTGAGTTTATCCACATGAGATTTAATTTTTAACTGCCCGAAAATTTTCAACAGCATTTTTCGGTTTAATATTACGTAAATGCAGTCAATAAACTTAACACAGAATAGGCATTTGGTGGAAATATCATTGATTTATTTATAAATCCTGAAATTTTTATCGCTTTTACAATTTTCTTTATACATTCTCTCTTTATTTTTGATTCTCATAGTATACAGTATCATTATTCCAGTTTCTCAATTGTAATATTTATCTTACATTCCAATACTCATAAAAATAACAAGTCCAGTATTCATTATCAAAAACAAAATTGTAAAACTCAATATTATAGTCGTAAGAACTCAATGCTGTTTATTAATTCTGTTATATTAATTTTATAAGTAAATAAATAATTGATAATTATTGTCGCCTGCAACTTTTGCCATATAAACCTCATTAAAAATATATTTTTCTATATTTTACAACAAAAGTAAGTTACTTGAATGTCCCTTTATACCAAGCCGAAAAGAGCGGACGCCAATCCGCTCATATTGCCTTTAATTTTTATAATCATTAATTACTTATTCTCCATGGCCTTATCCGATTCAAGCAGCATATTATCTATAAATATACCATAGCCCTTTTGAGGGTTATTTACAAACACATGCGTGAGCGCGCCTATAAGCTTATTGTCCTGAATTATAGGGCTTCCGCTCATACCCTGTATTATCCCTCCTGTAGCCGAAAGGAGTCTTTCATCTGTTATCTTCACTGTCATTGATTTGTCCGATGTTATGTCAAGCCTGTTTATATTCTCTATCTCAATCTCATAAAGCTCCGGCTTTCCCATAATATCACTTTTAATATAGGCTTTTCCGGTGTGTACGTCCTTTGATATGGCCGTTTCCATAGGCTCGCTGTTTAAAGACGGGCAAAGCGACACAGAGGTAATTATTCCGTATATGCCCTCATCTGTATTTGACAGAATACTCCCAAACACCCTGTCCTTGTTCAGGCTTCCGCTTACCTCACCCGGAGCACCCTTCTCGCCTTTTTTTACGCCTGTCACTTCAGATGCCGTTATAACGCCGCCAGATGTACTCATAAGCGTGTTTGTATCAACATCGTATATACCATGGCCAAGGGCGCCGAAGGTATTGTTTTCCGGATTAACAAACGTAAGCGTACCCAGACCCTGTGTATCGTCTCTCACCCAGCAGCCTATCTTGTATCCGTCATTATCCCCACTCATAACCGGTGTTATGTCAGCGCTTATATTTTCGCCATCCCTCAGTATGCCGAGCTTTAGGCTCTTGCCACCGCTTTGTGATACTATATCAGTAAATTCCTCTTTTGTGCTTACTGTGGTGCCGTCTATGGAAAGAACACTGTCGCCGCTTTTGAGTATACCGGAGCATGGCGATACATTATTCCCCTCTGAATCTTTAATTTTACCTGTTCCCAGCACAAGTACTCCTTTTGTCTCTATTACTACACCGGAAATATTGCCGCAGACTATCAAATCCTTTTTTGGCACAACATTCAAATTTACATTTTTAACCGGTATGCCCAGAAAAGTGTATTTTGCGTTGTATATTCCAGAATCCGCCGATACAATATCTGCGCCCTTAACAATGTCAATCTCAATATTGTCCTTTACAGGTACGGCGGAGTTTTCAATTACGGCAGTATTTTCCTCCTCAGCAATTCCCACACCCACATGAGCCGTACTGTTTTCATATACGCTTATATGCTTGGGAAGCCTTTGGCTTAAAATACTGAATAATAAAAAAAATAACAGCATAGAATAAATAAAAATTTTCTTTCTTTTAAAAACATCCCTTATCACTTTTATCACATCCATTTTCAGAATTAAGTCCAAACTTAAATTAACCTTCATGGCTTTTTGTTATACAGACAATATTTTTTACACATTGGCAAATCCACTTAATAAGCCTCAGAGGACGAAATAAAGCCATACTGGTTTTTTCTGAAAACAAAAAAGACTATGGAAATGATTTCCACAGTCTTTGCTTAAAAATATTAAATTTTATATTTTTAAATTATAATTCCTCCAAAAAGACAGTACTCACCATCATAAGCCACAAGCGTCTGGCCCGGTGCAGCGGCCCTCTGTGGCTCGTCAAAAACACAGCTTACAGTACTGTCGTCGTTTATATAGACCGTACACGGTGATTTTTTGTGGGCATACCTGATTTTAACCTCAGCCCTCAAAGGTCCTCTTATACTGTCCAGAGCCATATAATTGATATTTCCGGCCCGTACCTCCCTGCTGAAAAGCTCATCATTGCTTCCCAAAACAATTTTATTTTCAGAAGCGATAATCTTATTAACAAACATATGCTTGCCAAAAGAAACCCCAAGGCCCTTCCTCTGGCCTATTGTATAATGTATTATCCCCTTATGGCGGCCTATAACATTTCCGTCCATATCAACATAATCTCCAGACATGGACGGTTTTCCACTGTATTTTTCAATAAATGCAGCATAGTCGTTATCAGGAATAAAGCATATTTCCTGACTGTCAGGCTTCTGGGCAACCTTTATTCCGGCTGAGTCAGCAATACTTCTAACAGCGCTTTTTGTAAAACCTGCGAGCGGAAACAGTGTACATTTAAGCTGCTCCTGCGTAAGGAAACTCAGAACATATGTCTGGTCTTTTGAAAGGTCGTCTGACATTTTTACAGCAAGCCTTCCTGTTGGTGGATACTTTACAACGCCCGCGTAATGTCCTGTAGCAATATATTGGGCTCCAATCTCATTGCATACGCCCATAAGCGCTCCCCACTTGACATCTCTGTTGCACATTACACATGGGTTTGGAGTCCTGCCCGACAGATACTCAGAAACAAACATATCTTTAATTTTTGCTGAAAATTCCTTCCTGTAGTCAAGAACCATATGCTTTATGCCGATTTGTCCCGCAACTGCCGCCGCATCATCAGCAGCTTCAAATCCTCCGTCATGGTTTATAACTGTCACACCTGTTACATCATATCCATCTTTTTTAAGCAGGTATGCGGCAGTTGAACTGTCAACACCACCTGAAAGGCCTATAACAACACTGCCCTTGGACATATATTCAAACCTCCATTCATATTAAACAAATAGGAATTATATTATATAAAATTGCCGTTTCATTTTCAACATAAAAAATAAAATTGTCTTTGATTATATTTTCCTGTATTTATACAGGAAAATTTATTATAATAAAAAGGTAGCAAAAATTTATCTCAAAACCGTAAAAAAATATACAGACATTTTAAGTGTGTATCCATTATAATTGACAGTCTATTAAAAATTATTATATTACACAAAAAAATATTGTTCAACTTAATATTGTGGTGTATAGTATACGTATAGGTTCTTTCTTGTTTTGTGAATTAGAATTTTTATTATATGACATACTATTCAAATTCTGACTAATAAAATATATAATATCCGCAATGCCATTTGTTTTTTGACAAATTTTCTATTAAAATATTTTCATACGAAAAATAAAATATAATTAATGAGGTGGTAATTTTGGAATTCAAAGAGCGTCTTAAATCTCTAAGAAAAGAAAGGAAACTCACTCAGAGTGCACTGGGCAGTATACTCAACTATGGTTACACGGCTATCTCTAACTATGAATCCGGAAGAAACGAACCATCAATTACAGACTTGAAGAAAATTGCCGAATTCTTTGATGTTTCTATGGATTATCTCCTTTGTGTAAACGATATCAGGAATCCTTATATAGAAAGAGACTATCCTGAGCAGTTTAATGAATTTAAAAACATATACACAATGCTTGATAACAATAAAAGAGAAATGCTTGACGACTTTATGCGCTGGATGCTCGACAGGCAGATTAAGTCCCTGTCAAATACCAAACAGCAGCTCAAGGTTGCACAGGATACAGTACCTTATAAATCCAAATCGACAGAAAATTAATTTAATTCAAAAAGGCATTTAAGCCTTAATGCCTTTTTGTTTAGTGTTTAGCATAAATATGGATTTTGTGCAATTTCATATGGCAGCAAAGGCCTTTGTCTTTAGGTTCAATTTAAGCTCAGGCTTTTTTGTGTTGTGGTTTTTTATCCGTACACATAAAACTTGGTTTAAAAAATCCTGACAACTTATAATCACATGTCAGGATTTTTGGAACTATGGCAGTGTTTGACTGCCTTTTATTTTTTTCTGATGTTGTTTTTTTTCATATCCGAGTACTCAATCATTTCTTTGGCGGCTTTAATGGCTGTTTCCGTTTCATTTGACCCCATAAGACGCAAAACCTCATGAATCCTCCGGTTTTTATCAAGCTCGCCTACCTGAGTAACGGTTTTCCCGTTTTCGGCTATTTTAGTAATAAGAAGGTTTTTATCAGCCATTGACGCTATCTGCGGAAGATGCGTTATACACAGTATCTGCTGCCCCTGTGATACAAAAGCCATTTTTTCAGCCACCTTGGAAGCGGTCTTTCCGCTTATTCCCGTGTCAATCTCATCAAATACGAATGTATCAATGCTCTCATTACCCGCTATCACAGTTTTAAGCCCCAGCATTACCCTCGACATCTCACCTCCGGAGGCTGTTTTTGAAAGCGGCTTAAGCCCCTCACCTGCGTTTGTGGAAATCATAAATTCAACATTATCCCAGCCTTTTTGGTTAAATGTGTCTTTTTGAGAAATGCAAATCTCAAACACAGCGTTTTTCATTTCCAGGTCTCTCAGCTGTGATGTAATTTCCTGCTGGAGTGATACTGCTGCACTTTTCCTAATGCCTGTCATATCCGAGCAGATGCTTCTTATACTTTTTAACAGTTTTTCCTTTTCAGCAGAAAGCTTTTCACGAATCTCACGGCTGTTGTTCAAAAACTCAAGCTCGGAAGCGGCTTTATTCCTGCTGTCGATAATTTCTTCTATAGTAGCCCCATACTTCTTTTTAAGGCTGTATATTATATCAAGCCTTTCCTCAAGCCTGTTAATCTCGTCCGGGTCAGACGATATGCTTTCAAGATAGTCCTTAATAGCCTCAGAAGCCTCCTGAAGCTTGGAATACGCCAAATCGATATTTTCATACACCTGAGAAATACTCTGGTCGCTAGCGGCCATTAAACCGCATATTTTGAGTGCGTCGCCGGTTTTGTCAGCGGCAGACGGAACCTCTCCTGTGCCATAATACAGCAACTCAAGGCACTGCCTTGACTGCCTGATAAGCTTTTCTGAAGCCATCAGGACCTTTTTCCTTCTGGCAAGCTCTTCTTCCTCTCCTGCCTTCAGACCGGCCTTGTCTATCTCATCTATCCTGAACTCAAGCAGGCTTATCCTTCTTTGCCTCTCATCATCATCGCCGCTTACACTTTTAAGCTTGCTGACAACACCTCTGTAGCGCTCTGTAAGCTCTGAGAGCTTTCGCTTTTTTTCATTTATCTGAGGCGCACAAAACCTGTCCAGTATGTCAATATGCTTTGACGCGTTGAGCAGTGAATGGCTTTCATGCTGGCTGTGTATATCCACAAGCTTTGATGACAGGTTCTTGAGCATAGACGCCGTTACAGACACACCGTTTATCCTTCCGGCAGTTTTTCCGTCTCTGTTTATAGTCCTTTGCAGTATGAGCATTCCGTCAGAACAGTCTATCCCCATACCCTCAGCGCATTGCCTTGCGGCATCTGACACAGAGCCAAATACAGCCTCAACAACAGCCTTATCCTCACCGTCTCTTATAAACTCGCGTGAAGCCCTTTCGCCAAGCACAAAAGTCAGTGAGCCTATAACCATCGACTTGCCGGCGCCTGTTTCACCTGAAAGCACGTTAAGTCCCTTGTCAAATTCTATTTCAGCGCTTTTTATAAGCGCTGCATTTTTTATATTAAGCTCTTCAAGCATATTATTACACCTCTGAGTTAGCTAAAAAATCACTGCTGTCCCCCAATTATACGGCTAAGTTTCTGAATAAAATCCACCGCCTGGGTATGTGTCCTTACAACACAAAATACGGTGTCGTCTCCGGCTATTGAGCCAAGTATATCATTGCTCTGCATATTATCAACAGCCACAGCTACCGCCATGCCCATTCCGTTTAATGTTTTAATCACAATAATATTCTGAGCATAATCAAGCTTTACTACAGCGTCTCTGAATACCCTTGTCAGCCTTTCAGACAGTTCAGCATCACTTCCGTTAATTACTGAGTATTTCTGCCTTCCGCTGTCAGTTGAAATCTTTGTCAGCTTCATTTCCCTTATATCTCTTGATATCGTGGCCTGAGTAACATTAAACCCATCGTCCTTTAGCTTTTGGGCAAGCTCCTCCTGAGTCTCAATCTCGTTTTCTTCTATTATCTCAAGTATCTTTGCCTGTCTCGCTGATTTCATAAAGTCACCTTCCCTCCCTGCCGAACATTTTGTTTCTCAAAACATCATAGAATCCCAGATTATTTGTTTTTACTATATTTGTGTGGTAGTGCGACTTACGTATTGTGAGGGTATCCCCTGCCATAAGAGGAGATGCCTGCTTGCCGTCAATAACAGCCTTCAGACTGTTGTATGTAAAGCTTTTAACGCTTATTTTTACAATATCAGAAGCGCCTACAACTATGCTTCTTGCGTGCAGCATATGCGGGCATATAGGCGTTATGGCTATCATGTTGGAGTCCGCCTTCAGTATAGGCCCTCCCGCAGCAAGATTATACGCTGTTGAGCCTGTAGGAGTAGACACAAGTATTCCGTCTCCGTTAAAATTGTCAATATACTCATCGTTTACATATACGGCAGTGTTGACCACGCCGCCCATATAAACACCGACCTCATTAAGAGCAGTAAACCTTTCAATATCCTGCTCCTTTTTAATTACAGCGTCAATCATCATCCTTTTTTCAATCCTGTAATCTCCCGAAAGTATTTTGTCAACAGAAGCAAACATGCCGTTCCTGTCAGAATCAGTAAGGAATCCCAAATGCCCAAGGTTAATTCCAAGCAGCAGGGTGGAATATTTCATTGCCTTCATTCCGGCGCTGAGCATTGTTCCGTCTCCGCCAAGG
Source organism: Lachnospiraceae bacterium NSJ-143 (assembly GCA_022867625.1). Classification (GTDB taxonomy): domain Bacteria; phylum Bacillota; class Clostridia; order Lachnospirales; family Anaerotignaceae; genus Neoanaerotignum_A. The sequence continues at coordinate 59,214 of JALIFM010000002.1, read as the reverse complement.
ACAATAATTATATCTGATTTACTGTACAAATCCCTTTCAGTAACAGCAAACCTCTCATATCCGCAGCTTAAAGCCATCTCCCTTTCTATCGCCGGAAAAATTCCCTTCGACAGGAGATAGCCAATAAGCTCCTTTGCCGTTTCAAAGTTATTGTCCCTTACAGGGTTTGGCACAATGCCTATCCTTTTCATAAAACCATACCACCTCAGTTAAAGAGTATCATGAGAACAGCCGGCTGTTTTTTCAGCAAGTGCATATGCCTCGCCCTTTGTCAGCCCCTGTTCCCTGCGGTCAAGCAGTATCAGGTACTCAATATTGCCTTCCGGCCCCTTTATGGGCGAAAAGCTGATATTGATTACATTAAGACCTGTATCAATGGCAAAATCAACAATCTTTTTTATAACCTCAACATGAACTGCCAAATCCCTGACAACGCCCTTTTTGCCAACCTTTTCACGGCCCGCCTCAAACTGCGGCTTTATAAGGCACACAAGTGAGGCGCTTTCGCTCATAACAGTAAGGGCTGGCGGTATAACCTTTGTAAGGGATATAAAAGATACGTCTACCGACGCGAAGTCAGGCCTGTCAGGTACCTGTTCTTCAGTAATGTATCTTATATTGGTCTTTTCAAGGCATACAACCCTTTCGTCGTTTCTCAGCTTCCAAGCAAACTGTCCATATCCCACATCTATTGAATATACCTTTTGTGCGCCATTTTGCAGCATACAGTCCGTAAAGCCTCCAGTTGACGCGCCTATATCCATGCAAATTTTTCCATTCAGGCTCAGCCCAAACTCATTTATCGCCTTTTCAAGCTTAAATCCGCCTCTGCTTACGTATTTCATATCTGAGCTTTTAAGCACTATCTCGGAATTTATGTCAATCTTTGTTCCGGCCTTGTCCTCTTTCATACCGTCTACATATACCTCGCCAGCCATAATAAGAGCCTTTGCCCGTTCTCTTGACTGCACAAGATTCCTGTTTACCAGCAGTAAATCCAGTCTTTCTTTTTCAGCCATTACTTTTCCCCTTCATTATCTCACTTGCCTTTGTATACATACTGTCCGAATTGAGGCCATATCTTTCAAAAAGCTGTTCCCTTGTACCCTGCTCTATAAATTTATCATCAAATGCGAATCTGTATACATTTACGCCTGTAAATCCCATATCATAAGCGCAGTTTTCAAATATGCTCCCAAATCCCCCAGCCTTGAGGTTGTCCTCAACAGTAAATATCCGGCGGCATTTTGAGCATACATTCTTTACCATTTCCGTATCTACCGGTTTTATAAATCTGGCGTTTACAAGCATAGGCCTATACCCATCGGCTTTAAGCCTTTCATAAAGCCCTTCGCATTTATCCATCATAGTCCCACAGCAAACTATGGCTATATCGCTACCGTCATGTATAATTTCCGCTTTCCCCATCTCTATTTCAGGCAGAGCTTCTATTTTTTCCTCGGGTATACAGTCTCTTGGATACCTAACCGCCACCGGGCAATCCATTTCAGCAGCCTTTATAATCATGGCTTTAAGCTCGCTTCCGTTTGACGGAGCCATAAAAACCATGCCTGGTATATGCGCCATAAAAGAAATATCAAATATCCCCTGATGTGTCTCACCGTCAGCGCCTACTATTCCAGCCCTGTCTATTGCAAATACAACGTGAAGCCCCTGAAGGCATACGTCGTGGACTATCTGGTCGTAGGCCCTCTGTAGGAATGTAGAATACACCGCAAAAACCGGTATAAAGCCTCTGGCGGCCATGCCTGCCGCGAATGTCACCGCGTGCTGTTCAGCTATGGCAACATCAAACATTCTCTTAGGAAACTTTGCCTCGAACTCGTCAAGTCCTGTTCCGGAAATCATAGCAGCCGATATAGCGACTATCTTTTTGCTTTTTGACGCAAGCTCAACCATTGTATCCCCAAAAACCTTGGAATACGAAACCCTTCCGGACTTCTTTACCGCTGTGCCTGTCTTTAAATCAAAACAGTCCACCCCATGGTATTTCCACGGCAGCTTCTCTGCAAATTGGTAGCCCTTGCCCTTTATTGTTTTTACATGCACAAGTATCGGCTTTTTAATATCCTTTATCTTTTCAAATACAGCTATAAGCTCATCGGTATTATGCCCATCTATAGGCCCTATATATTTAAAGCCAAGCTCCTCAAACATAATGCCAGAAAACGGATAAGGGTCATCGTCCTCGCTTTTTCCGGCTACTATTGAGTATTTAACGCTGTTTTTAACGGTTTCTATAGTCCTGTCAATCTTTCCTCCAAAGGGAACCTTGTCAAGAAACTTATGCACTCCCTCTTTGGCGTCCAAATATTTTTTATTAGTCCTCAAATCATTTAAATGTTTTGACATAGCCCCTACATTTGATGATATTGACATTTCATTGTCATTTAGCACAACAATCATACTTGTATTGCTTCTCCCGGCATTGTTAAGGCCTTCGTACGCCAAACCACCTGTTATTGAGCCGTCTCCTATTACAGATATAATCTTTTCGTCCGTACCCATAAGGTCACGTGCCTTGGCCATACCCAATGCTGCCGATATTGAGGTGGAGCTGTGCCCCGCAGCGAACGCATCGCAGACACTCTCGTTGGGCTTTGGAAAACCGCTTAAACCGTCGAGCTGCCTCAGTGAATCAAACCTGTCCTTCCGCCCTGTAAGTATCTTATGCACATACGCCTGATGCCCGACATCCCATATAATCCTGTCTTTTTCCGGATTAAAACAGTAGTGCAGCGCAAGCGTAAGCTCAACAATACCGAGGTTTGAAGCAAGATGCCCTCCTGTAGATGATATATTCTCAAGCAGGAACGACCTGATTTCACTGGCAAGTACCGGCAGCATGTGCTTGTCTATATTTTTAATGTCATTTGCCCTGTTAATCTTTTCAAGCTGCCTTTCCAAAGCCCACACCATCTTTCAGTATACAAAACACTTATTATCCGCCTCTCTGTTACAATAAATAAATTCCATGTCAGTTTCTTCTGTCTGTAAGGCTTTGCACAAGCTCAACCATAAAACCGGACTTGCCGCCAAAACCTGACAGTATTGAACATGCCTCCTCGGAAAGTCTCTTTACAATTTCCGCCGAAGCCTCAATACCGAAAAGTGTAACGTACGTAGTCTTGTCGTTTTTTTCATCACTTAAAACCGGTTTGCCTATCTCCTCAAATGTTCCTGTTACATCAAGTATATCGTCCTGTATCTGAAACGCCACGCCTATTTTTTCAGCCGCCTTGGAAAGCAACCCGGCAGTCTGCTCGTTTGAACCGGCTATATAGGCACCGGCCTTGAATGCACCCTGTATCATTGCGGCAGTCTTATTCAGATGTATAAAATCAAGAGTGCTTTTATCAATTTTTTTCCCTTCACTTATCACGTCTACAACCTGTCCAGTAAGCATTCCGTTGACTCCTGCGCCAATGGCTATGGCGTTCATGGCCTTTGCAAGGTTTATATCCTCTTTTTTCACAATCTCTCCTGACATAATCTCAAAAGCATGTCCCAAAAGAGCGTCCCCCGCAAGTATGGCTATATCCTCGCCAAACTGCTTGTGGCTTGTAAGCCTCCCCCTGCGGTAATCGTCGTTATCCAGAGCCGGAAGGTCATCATGTATAAGCGAATAAGTGTGTATCATCTCTATGGCACAGGCAAAAGGTAAAGCCCTGCTGATATCTCCTCCAAGCATTTCACACACTGCAATAAGCATTACAGGCCTGAGCCTCTTTCCGCCGACAAATACCGAATATCTCATAGCCTCATATATTACCTGCGGATATTGTGTCTGGGGAGGAATAAGCCTGTCAAGCCAATCGTCCACAAGCGCCCTTTTTTCAGCCATTTCGTTTTTAAAGCCCATTACTCCTCGCCCTCCCCGTTTTCGTTATAGGTATTAAAAGGCTTTAAAGAAAAACTTCCGTCAAAATTCTTTTTAAGCTCCATTACTTCTTTCTGCGCACAGTCAAGCTTTTCACGGCAAATCAACGTAAGCTCCATCCCTTCCTTGTAAAGGCCAATAGCCTCCTCAAGCGAGACATCAGAATTTTCAAGCTTATCCACTATTTCCTCAAGCCGCAAAGCCGCTTCCTCATAAGTCTTCTTTTTTTTCGCCATCTGAATAATCCCTTTTCTTAATCTCGGCATAAGCGCTGCCGTCAAAAAATTTTATATTAACACCATCGCCTTCCTCAAGTGTTCCGGCAGAACATACGGCTCTGCCCTCACTGTCAAAAACCGCAGCGTAGCCGCGTTTCAACACATTGAGAGGCGACAAAAGCTTAAGCTTTTCAATATTTAAATCAAAGCTGTTAAGCGTGTTTTTAAGCCTGTTTTCAATACTTCTGTTAAGGCGTGTACAAATCTGGTCGTTAATTATTGCCAGATTCGCAGTCCTTTCCTCTATACGCCTGAGAATCCTTGTACCAAACATATTCTCTGTTTTTTCAGACTCATATTCGATTCTGTTTTCAATGTTTATAAATATCCTTTCAAAAAGGCCTTCTATATTCCGTCTCTCCGCTGTGCTGTCACCCACAGCCAGCTCTGCCGCCGCAGAAGGAGTAGGCGCCCTTAAATCGGCTGCAAAATCGGCTATGGTAAAATCCGTCTCGTGCCCCACGGCCGAAATAACCGGAATTTCCGATGCAAAAATTGCCCTCGCAACCTTCTCCTCATTAAACGGCCACAGGTCCTCCATGCTTCCTCCTCCGCGGCCCAGTATAACAGTATCTGCTTTTTTATACTCATTTATGTCCCTGAGAGCTGAAACTATAGTATCAGCGGCATTTTCACCCTGTACAAGCACAGGGCATACTATTAACCTTACAGACGGGTTTCTTCTTCCCACAATATTTATAATATCCCTGACTGCCGCACCTGTGGGAGATGTGATAACCGCCACAGTATCAGGGTAAGGCGATATTTCCCTTTTAAAATCCTCATCAAAAAGCCCCTCAGCCTCAAGCCTGCTTTTAAGCTGCTCATAGGCTACACTCAGCGCTCCTGCCCCGGCAGGCTCTACAAGCTGTACATAAAGCTGATACCTGCCTGTCTTTTCATATGACGAAATATATCCGCACACAATTGCATCCATTCCGTTTTCAAGCTCAAAAGGCATAAGGGAGGAATATGAGGCAAACATCACTGCGCTTATTGCCGCTCCGCTGTCCTTAAGTGTAAAATATATGTGCCCTGAAGAGTGCACCTTTAGGTTTGATATCTCTCCCCTTATCCAGAGGCTGTTCAGTATCACATCCATCTCCAGCAGCCCGCGGATATATCTGTTAATCTGTGATACCGAATATACCTTTCTTTCTATCATTCACTCCCACCAGCTATTTTTCCAAGAACTCCGTTTACAAACGCCGGTGCATTATCAGAGCTGTACTTTTTGGCAAGCTCAACAGCCTCGTTAATTACAACCTTCTCAGGCGTAAGCGAGCTGAATTTAAGCTCATAAACGGCAAGCCTTAAAATAGCCAGGTCAACCTTGGCCATTCTTTCTATAGTCCAGCCCTTGGCCGCCTCCGAAATAACCGCGTCTATGCTTTCAAGGTTTTCAAGAGTTCCATTTACAGCCGAGTTGATAAAATTCCTGTCTGTATCATCAATATCTTCATTTTCTGAATAAAATACGTCTTTTGCCTCATCCATTCCTTCTGCCCCGACAAAATCGTGCTGGAAAACAAGGTAAAATGCGTTTTTTCTCGCGTTTGTTCTGCTCATAAAATCCTCCACAAGACATCAGGCTTTTAACCCCATGCCGCAACTCAAAATTAAACTAACCCTCAGGAAAATAAAATATTCCTAAGGGTCCGGTATTTTTTATTCAGCTTCTTTTTCAGGCCTTGCCTTGCTTATAACAGCAGAAATGTTGACATTTACAGCCATTACAGAAAGCCCTGTCATGTTTTCAACTGCGCTTTTTACTTTTTCCTGAACCTGTCTGGCCGCGTCGGTTATTTTCACTCCGTATACAACCGCAAGCTCCGCGTCAATAACGGCAGTTCCTTCCTCAACGCTTACTTTGATACCCTTTGAAGGGTTATTTTTTTTACCGAATATCCCCCCGAATGAACTGTCGGAAATCTTAGGTACTGTTTCAACACCCTCAACTTCCGAAGCCGCTGTTCCGGCAATTATAGCTATAACCTCATCCGCTATTTGAATCTGGCCTGCTGACTTTTCATTTTCCTCATAAAATTCTGCCATTGCAATAACCTCCCGGAATATATTATCAAACTAACCTGTCAAATTAATTTACAGATTATTATATCAGATTATACAGTCTATTTTCAAGTATATATAAGTTTTATATACATATAAGCGTCCAAAATGTTAAATTAAATTCACTTTCCGGCCTTAAATTATTTGAGCAGGCGAATAATTATACAAAGCTGAAGCATCACGTTCCGGCGTTGTCCGCACAATCAAAAAAACAAGGTCTATCCGGCAGCAGATAATCTGCCAGACCTTGTTTTTTAACTGGTATTTGAAACGACCTGCCATTTGTATTACTTCTTCAATGCGCTTATCCTTATTTTATCAGCGGCATACCCTGTTTTCCTTTTTACAATATCCATAATCTGAGCCGCCTGCTGGTCTGTAATGCTTTCAGAATCAACCACAACATCTACAGTTTCATCGTCTATGCGCACATATGCCTCCTTAAAGCCTTTGGCCTTAATCATATCTTCCGAAGCTGTCTCCTTTTCTATCCTCTGCTGAAGGTCAAGTATACCTTTGGCAAAATCCTGTTTCTGAGTGTCGTCAAGCTTAGAGCTGTTTATCATTTCTGTAAGCATATCCTTCTGCTTTGCTCTTGACTGCTCCCTGTCAAGCTTCGCCTGGGCGAAATATGTATCTGCACTTTCAGCTGAAGCGTTTACAAAAACTGCCTCGCCTGTGTTGTCGCTACCATCATCAGCCTGCGCTGTAAGCGGGTCAAGGTTCACAGCAGATGTATCTGCCGATGCGTTTTCAAGGTCTGAGCTTTCCTGCGATGTGTCTGAGAGCACAAGTCCGTCGTCAGTATCGTCTGCAAGCACTGTAACGCTGTCAGCGTCCAGTATACTTTCATAGCTGTAGCTTTCTTCTCCCGCTTTTTTAATTTCGTCTTTCTGTGTAAAATTGAGATACCCTGCTGTCGCTACCATAACAACAAGCACCCCGGCTACAATGTTATTTTTTTTGAGTGAAAACATTTATCATACCCCCATTTTTAATACTTCTACTTTATGAGCAGGCACATTAAAAAGAGCCTGAGCTGCCTTTGATATAGCTTCTTTAACCATTATGTCTCCGCCGCCCTGGGCTACAACCACAATTCCTTCCAGCTCAGGTACATTTTCCTTTACAATAAACGGCTCCCCGTTTGCTGAGCTGTTTGATGAATACGCCATTTTAACCTCAGATGAAATGCTCTTTGAAAGCCGGCTTGAACCGGACGAGTCAGTTTCTTCAGAATTATCCTCAGCGCTTTTAGTCTCTGTGGCTACTACCTTTTCAGGGCCGGATTTGTATGTAATCATTACCTTAACCTTGCCGGCACCGTCTATCTGGCCAAAAAGCTGTTCAAGTCGGTTTTCAAGGTCAGAATCATATAAGCCGCGTACCGGGCCGCTTTCATCAGCTGTATCCTTTTTTACGCTCTCGTACGCTCCTCCTGCCGCAGACGGCTTCTGGAATTTATCCGAAAAAGCCATAAGCAGTATGCCGCACGCAAAAACCAGAGCCATATACTTTCTTAGTTTCACATTTCTCAGCAATTTTTTTACAGCCAGTGTATCCAAACGCTACTCCTCCCGTTTCATTGGTATATTATCTCAACATATTCCGCACCGTATCTGCGTTTTAAAAAAGACTCAGCCTCATCAGCTCCTCCGGTTTGATTATTTACGGTTATGGAAATACTTTTTATTTCGCCTGTGGAATCGAAATTATCCGAAATTCCTATATCAACCCTTTCGCATTCCATTCCAAATCCTGAAACATCTGATTCAACGCTTTTTTCCAGTTCCTGCAAAAACACATCCTCCAAAACCGCCTTGCTCTCAGCTTCAAAATCCGGCTGGCTGTAGCTGTATGTATCTATGCTGTCGCTTATAAGCTTATCCATATCCCCGGCCCTGCCGCTGAAAAGGTTTATTACAGGCGCCGAGGCTATCAGTACAAGTATGATTCCTGAAGCCAGACTTATATATTTCCTGCTGTTTTCAGTTGATACAAGCCTGATAACTATAAGGAACAGCAAAAATTCCGCTATGGTTTTTATATATGCTCTTACCGCCTCAATCATTCCGTTAATCTCCTAAAAAGACGCCGCTAGTATCACGGCTGAAAATGTAAACATCATTGCCGACAGGAACACAGCGCCTATAAGTATGGCAAAATAGTCTCCGGCGCTGTTTAAGGTTTTTGTTATTCGCTTTTCACCGGCAGGCTCTGTAATAGCTGCCGTTACCTTAAACGCTATAAACACCGCTGCAAGCCTTAAAACCGGTGCACAGGAAAGCACAACCGCCAGTACAGCGCATGAGGCTGCCACAGCGTTGCCGACTGCCGCCCCGGCCTCTGCAACAGTCTGGGCCGAATTAGCAAGAATATCCCCAACAACAGGTACACAGTTTACAGCGTTTTTGGCAGCCTTTACAGCAAAGGCTGACGCCGCTCCGGTGCCAAGCCTCTGAAACGATATAACAGTTACAAAGGCCATTCCCAGCACCTTAAGGCTCATGCTCAGCGCGTATTTTATAAATCCCGCAAGGGATGAGAACATGTCCTCATCAAAAATATTGTTTACCATCTCAAGGCCGGCCGCCGCTGTTATGACCGGCACAAACACGCTTGTAAGAAACCCTGACACAAGGGCGGAAAAGCCTATAACTGTAGCCGAAAGCGCCGCGGATGAAAGTGCTTTTTCGGTCATAACGCTTACGGCTGCGTATACCGGCACCATAGCCGCGTTAATCTGCGTAAACCGCTTTATATTGTCCTTTACAATAGCAGTTTCCTCTATAAACGAGCTCATAATTATGTATATGATTACCGAATAGCAGACAAAAAAGCAAAGGTCGTTTACAGATTTACCTCCAAAGGAGCTGCTTATGCTTTTTAGAAGGCCGCAGACTATAATAAGTGCTATAATTTTTTTCATAGAACCAAACTGAGCGCCGATATCCGATATAAAATTGCCTGTCACCTTGTCCAGAATATCTCTGAATGAGAAATCCCCATTCATAAAATCCTTCGCGAGGCCCTTAACACTCAGCCCGTAAGGGTTGTCCGCGGCCCTGTCGGCCGCGGAGGAATCGAAATCCAGAAAATCGCCGGCTTCATAATTCTGTCTGCTTTCCGCCCTTACACTGTATGGGCAGACAGCCATAAGAGCAATAAATATAACAGCCGCCTTGATAATACGCCGTATAAACAAATTCATATTCATAACAAATCCATCACCGTCCCAAACAGAGCCGTTATAAGAGGAAGACATGTTGCCGCTATAAGCACCTTGCCGGCAATCTCTATCTTGGTGCCTATGGCCCCCTCGCCGGCGTCTTTGCATATTTCCGAGCCAATCTGCGATATATAGGCTATGCCCGTTATTTTAAGTATCATAGAGATATAGCCGCTGTCTATTCCGCTTTCGTTTGTCATGGAATAAAGCTCTGTTATAATTTCAGAAAAACAGCCAAGAAGCTCTATAAAAATTATAACTCCCGCCGCTATGCTCACTATCATGGCAAACTGCGGGTTTTCCTTTTTAAGGGCAGCTGAAAGTATTGTGCCGGCCGCACCTATTGACACTATTTTAAGTATTTCCATTTAAACCACCCGCTATGTCTACAAATTAAAAAGAGTCTGAACGGTTGTAAAAAGCCTGTCTATGTACTGTATAACCCAAAACAGGACAACAACCAGTCCGGCAAGTGTAGTGAGCATTGCCTGTTCTTCCCTTCCGGCCCGTATCAGCACCTGGTTTAAGACAGCTACAAGTATGCCTACAGCCGCTATCTGAAAAACAATGCTTATTTCCATAAAAGCCCTCCTCACTGTAATATCTTTAAAATAAAATTACACAGGTAAGTATCCCGCAGAGAATACCCGCTGAGTTGTAGAGCCTGCGCTCCTTTAAGGCCTTATCATTCAGATTTATCTGTATAAGCCTTATGTTTTCCAAAAGCAGCTGGGCGTTATCTCTCTGCTGGGCCTTGTAAGCACAGTCAAGGTTTGCCGCAAAGGAATACAGGCAGTCCATATCATCGGCCTCAAAATACAGCTCCCTGAGATTTTTATCCACAGCCTTTTTAAACACATCTCCGGCGCATTTCTCGTTTTTCATCTCCGCAAGCTTTCCGGCATCCTCAAATACCATTGACACCGCACCGTTAGTCCTCTTTGCAATATCGCCAAATACCTCGCTCAGGGGCATTGACACATTTACGGCGTCGTTTAAAAAAAATGTAACAGCTTTTTTAAGCTCCTCCAAATCATCAAGCCTGAAACGGCTTTTCATAGAAAGCATTACCCCTATTATCCAGCTTGACAATATTATGGCGGCTGCACCAAAAAACTTAACAGTCATCTTATCGCCTCTTTTCCCACAGTATTTCCATGCAAGTCTCTGATAACCGCTTCTATTTTTCCATTTCCTTTGCGGCAAAGCTCAATAAACCTGTCAAAGCTTTCTGCACAGCCGCTTTTTGAAATACCTGTGCGCTTAAGGGCGTCCTCAGCTGAATTTCCATGCACAGTGCAAATTACACTTACACCGCCGGAAAGAATAGTTTCCACAGCTTTTATCTCCTCATCTGAACCAAGCTCGTCCACAGCTATCACATCCGGCGACATGCTTCTGAGCAGCATAAGCATTCCTTCTTTCTTTGGGCAGCAGTCCAGTATGTCAGCGCGCGGTCCAAGGTCGTTATATGCCTTACCCTGCCATGAGCCGGCTATCTCGCCTCTCTCGTCTGCCACTGATACATTTTTGCCTTTTATACTCAACAGCCTGATTATATCTCTCAAAAGTGTTGTCTTTCCGACTCCTGGAGGCGAAACTATCAAAGTGTTAAAAACACCTTGTCCCTCTGTTATGTATGGGAGCACATTTTCCGCGCAGCCCTTAATCTCATGGGATATTCTTATGTTTATGCCGGAAAAGCTGTTTAATGACATTACATTTCCGTTTTCAACTACAGTTTTGCCGCTTACGCCTATCCTGTGGCCGCCCTCCACTGTTATATATCCATTTTTCAATTCTTCCTCAAAGGCGTAAAGAGAATAGCCGCTGAGTATATTAATAAAAGTTTTTATATCGCCTGCCTCAGCAACAAAGGCACTGTCCTGGTGTAGTGAAATTGCCCCGCTGCTGAGCAAAAAATATTCATTGCCTCTCTTTTTTACAAATGAGGGTTTTCCCACCCTGAACCGTATTTCCTCAAACTCTTCAAACTCAGATGCACTTATACAGTCAAGCACATCCCTTATCCTTCCGCCGCTCAGAAATATAATTTCGTCTTTTATACTCATGGTTTCCCCTCCCATAATTTAAAATATGCCTGTACAGATAAAAATATGTTTGCACGTTTCATTAGTGGTGTTCCAATATTTGATATAATGTGATATAATAATGGATAAATAGTCAGAAAAATTTCTTTTTATAACTTGCAGTACAGAGCTTTTGGATTTTTGCTTTTCTGTATCATATGAATGGGGTGGGGTTTATGTATAAAATTTTAGTAGTATGCCATGACACAAGGATAAGAAACGAAATTGAGTCTTATATTCACGGAAGTCACAGGACTGTTATATCCGCAGAGGACACTCTCCAGGCCGGAATTATAAGCAACACAATTAAAATCAATTTTTTCATTGTTGTAACAGCGGACTGTTATGACAATGTCTGCATGATTAAGGAGCTCAAAAACAGCTGCCTTTACCGTTTTACTCCTGTGGCTGGTCTCAACTACACAAATAAGCTCAATGAGGAATTACGGGAACTTAGCCTCTGCTACCACATTAAGCTGCCTCTTGGCAAAAACTCATTCAACAAAATAAATGATATTATTAACCACGATTTAAACCTTTGCTCCTCGTTAAACGACTCAAAATCGTTTATAATACTCAATAACGCCGGTGGCTTTATGCGCATAAAGACCGACTCAATATTGTTTTTTGAATCCTCAGGGCATGGATGCATAATTTACACATCAGACGGAGCCTATAACCTTCCTTTTGCCCTTAAGGAAATTGAAACGTATATATCCGGCACGCCACTTTACAGATGCCACAGGTCATATATAATAAACACTGAAAACATACTCAAAATAGACAAATCCATGGCTGCTTGGGAAATATATTTTTATGGCTGCCAAAAGACAGCTCTTGTAAGCCGCGGCAACAAAAGGGAGTTTTCAAATATCCTTGTTTCAAGAGGAAACATGGTTTCACTTTAGCAGCTTTGTATAGATATTGACACATGTACCCCTCGGTGGTAAAATCAGACTTGAATTTATCGCTTTAAAGCGTGATAACTATAACCGGAAGGATTGAATTATCTTGTTTGATAAAATAGGTATAGTAGGGCTTGGGCTTATAGGAGGCTCTATTGCCAAAGCCTTTAAAAACCGTGTCGGCACAAAAACCGTAGTGGCCTTTAACCGCAATGAGGATGTACTGAAACAGGCTTATGACGATGGCGTAATTGATAAATATACTGCCAAAATAGACAGTACTTTCAGCGGCTGTGACGCTGTGTTTATCTGTACGCCTGTAGACAAGATATATGAATACGCCGAAATGCTCGTGCCATTTGTTAAAAGCACCTGTATAATCTCAGATGTAGGCAGCACCAAAGGCAGGGTATACGACAGGATAAAACTGATATCTGACAAATTTTACTACATAGGCGGTCACCCGATGACAGGCTCAGAAAAATACAGGTATTCCGCCTCAAAGGAGCATCTCTTTGAAAACGCGTATTATATACTTGCTCCAGACGAGAGAGTACCCCAAAGCGTATGCGCCATGCTTTACGATGCGGTCATTAAAATAGGCGCCATACCAGTTATGGTATCGCCTTACCTTCATGACTATATAGTGGCGTCAATAAGTCATGTACCGCAGATTATAGCCTCGTCACTGTGCAATAATGTAAAGCTGCTTGACACGCCTCAGGGGCATATGCATAAGATAGCCGCCGGAGGGTTTAAGGATATTACACGTATTGCCTCCTCAAACCCTGACATGTGGGAAAGCATCTGTTTTGAAAACAGAGAGCAGATATTTAATGTGCTTTCCTCACTTGAAGATGTTGTAAAAAGGCTTAAAGACAGCCTCAGCAAAGGCGACCACTCAGGAGTCCATGAATTTTTTGACGAGGCAAGGCTATACAGAGACTCATTCTCCAATATTACTCCGGGAAGCTTTGTAAAGCGCTACGAGATAGTCATTGACGTGCTTGATAAGCCCGGCTCAATAGCAATCATTTCGGTGCTTTTGTCAAGCAATAATATAAATATTAAAAACATGTCCATAGTTAACAACCGTGAACGCGAAAACGGCGTTTTGTACGTATCATTCGACAGTGAGCAACAGCGCCAGAAAAGCATCTCTTTGCTCAGGGAAATGAACTATGAGGTACAGATTAAAGACTGACAGGCGGTGTAAATTTGAATAAGACAATAAAAAAAGTATCAAACCTGAACGGTACAATAACAGTGCCGGGAGACAAATCAATATCCCACAGGGCAGTCATGCTTGGAGCGCTGTCAAAGGGCACATCACACATAACCGGTTTTCTTAACGGTGATGACTGCCTATCAACAATCTCCTGTTTCAGGCAGATGGGTATAGAAATTGAGACTGACGGCAGAAATGTAACAGTGCACGGAAAAGGACTTCACGGCTTAAAAAAGCCTGATAACATACTTGATGTTGGAAACAGCGGCACAACCCTTCGCCTTATGACAGGCATACTTTCAGCACAGAATTTTATGTGCGGCGTTACCGGCGACAGCTCCATACAAAAACGCCCTATGGACAGGGTAATCGCCCCGCTGTCGTTAATGGGTGCGGATATAAGCGGAACCTCCAAAAACGGAAAGCTCTGCGCCCCTCTTACAATTACAGGCAAAAAACTCAGGTCTATAGAATACATGCTGCCAGTAGCAAGCGCTCAGGTCAAAAGCGCGGTAATACTGGCGGGGCTTTATGCTGAAGGCGATACCACTGTAGTAGAGCCGGAGCCTACAAGGGACCATACCGAAATTATGCTTAACTGCCTTGGGGCCGATATATCACGTACCGGCAATAAAATAATCTGCCGTCCGGTAAAGGAGCTTTACGCTGCGGATATCAGCGTGCCTGCCGATATATCATCTGCGGCGTATTTTATAACAGCCGGCATAATCTGCCCGGAAAGCTGTATAACAATAAAAAATGTCGGCATTAACCCAACAAGGACAGGCATACTTGATGTATACGGCCAAATGGGTGCAGACATTGTACTGTCCAACGAAAAAACTGTATGCGGCGAAAGAACCGCTGACATAACAGTAAAGACATCACAGCTCAAAGGCACTGTTATAGGCGGCGGCATAATACCAAGACTCATAGATGAAATACCTGTAATAGCTGCCGCAGCATGCTTTGCCTCAGGCAGAACAATAATTAAGGACGCTCAGGAATTAAAAGTAAAGGAAACAAACCGTATTAAAACAGTTGTTGAGGAGCTTTCAAAAATGGGAGCTGACATACAGGAAACAGACGACGGAATGGTTATAAATCCGGCTGGAAATCTTAAGGGTGCAGTCTGTGAAAGTCACAGCGACCACAGGATAGCCATGTCTACAGCAGTCGCAGGACTTATGGCCTCCGGAGAAACTGTAATATACGGGGCTGAATGCGTAGATATTTCATTTCCTGGCTTTTTTGAGCTTCTGGACTCATTGCACTAAAATCAGGAGGCGGCTATGAAAAACATAGTACTTTTTGGCGACAGCCTTACATACGGCTACGGTGTTTTTAAAAAAGATTCCATAGCCGCACTGTTGCAGGAAAAATTTAAAAAACTTGCTGTAATAAACAGCGGCGTAAACGGAGACACAACTCGTGAGGCGCTTAAAAGGCTGGATTACGACGTACTCAGCTTCAGCCCTGTTGCAGTAACTGTACTGTTCGGTTCAAACGACTGCGCCCCGTCAGAAGGCTGCTACAGAACTATAGTTGAATTTAAAAGCAACCTTAATGCAATAATAGACAGGATATACAAGAAAAATATCGGTACAAAGGTAATACTGATTACCCCTCCTCCGGTAGATGAAACAGTTTTTATGCCATGGACAACCAACTCCCGCATATTTAATTACAGTGAGGCGATAAGGGAAATATGCAGGGAAAAGGGCTGTATTTTATGCGATTTTAACGTATATATGACACAGGAATCTGGAGGAGACATTAAAAGTTTTTTGCAGGAAGACGGCTGCCACCTTTCAGAAAGCGGTTACATGGCTTTTTTCAGATGTCTTGAACCGCTTATAGATAATATTATAAACACAGCAGGCAATTCGGAGGGTTAAGTATGAAAAACTGCGTTAAATGTGGAAACAAGCTTAACGATTTGGATTTATACTGCGGAAGATGCGGAACAAAGCAGGACAGCACAGCCACTCTGCAACCGGGTTCTGAAGAAAGCGAAATCTCTTATAAGGGAGTACCGCTTTACAGTCTGGCCGAAAAAAATTCGTTATATTATAAAGAAGCATTTAAATGTATTATTGATGGCAAAGTCAAAATAAACTGGTCTGCCCTAGTTTTGTTTCCGTACTGGAGCATATACAGAAAAATGTATATTTACGCAGCTGTCTATTATATTGCTGTCATATCTCTCGGTATTCTCAGCCGTATAACAAAATTTCCAATAGTATTTATATCCATGGCGCTGAACATTGCTGTGGGGTTCTATGGAAATCAGATTTATAAACTGCATCTTCAAAGGCTCATTGACAGGGCCGTAATGTTTCCCTCTGTTCAGGAGCGCAGCCGCTTTCTTTCCAAAAAATCCGGTGTCTCAACTGTAGCCCTTGTGGTATTTGTTGTGGCCAATATAATTATTTTAATAGCTGTAATATCCTTTTTCATTTTTATGCTTGTAGTTACATTTGGCATTTTTAATAAGATAATTTCCCTTGATTAAAAAACCGGCAGTAAGCAGCTGCCGGTTTTTTTCAAACTATATTATTTAGATGACTTAAATTTCTTCAAGCTTGTAAACGTCAGTTCTTCTGTGCCTCAAAAGCGGAAGCTGCTCCCTTACTTCCTCCACATACGATAAATCAATTTCACTTACAGCCATTCCCTCATTTTCGTCCATCTGACTCAGCACTCTTCCCCACGGGTCGCAGACAATACTGTGTCCCCATGAGGTATATGAGGCAAGGCTGTCTCTTGCAGGCGCTGTGCCTATAGTATATATCTGGTTATTAACCGACTGTGAACTAAACATTATTTCCCAGTGTGCCGGTCCTGTTGTCATGTTAAAGGCCGCCGGCACCAGTACAGCCTCAGCGCCTTTAAGCGCCATCAGGCGCCCAAGCTCCGGGAACCTGAAATCGTAGCATATGCAAATACCGAATTTGCCAAACTCAGTCTGAAACACATTTATTGAATCTCCAGCCGCAAGAGTTTCGGACTCCTTAAACCTCTGACCGCCTTTGACATCTATATCAAACAGGTGCATTTTTCTGTGTTTTGCTATCTGCCTGCCATGCCTGTCAAAAACATAGGCTGTATTAAATATACGCCCGTCAGAGCTACGTTCCGGCATAGTGCCTGCCGACAGGTATATCCCATACTTTCTGGCAAGCCCTGAGCACTCACTCCACAAAAACCCGCCTTCCTCCTCAGCGTAAGCCGGAAAGTTTACAGTCTCATACGGACAGCAGAACATCTCAGGCAAGGCTACAATATCCGCGTTTTGCCCAGCCGCCGCTTCACATTCCTTTTTAAGCATCTCTGCCGTATCCGCCTTATCCTTGTGCACCATATGCTGAATCTGGGCTATTTTTACTTTATTTCCTCCGGCTTTACTCATCCCTCATTGTCCTTTCTTTTATGTACTGTGGGAAAGCTTTTTAATATTTCATTATACCTGAAACAGTTTTCTATGTGGTCATTTATAATCCCGCTGGCCGAAAGGTGAGAATATACTGTAACAGGCCCAAGATATTTAAACCCACGTTTTTTCAAATCCATGCTTATCCTTTCTGAAAGTCCGTTTTTAGCCGGCAGTACGCCCTTTTGATGTCCGGCGTACAGTATACTCTTTCCTTTGGAATAGCTCCAAAGATATTCACTGAATGAGACGAATTCACTGCGAATCTCTTTAAAGTGTACAGCGTTATTGATTACAGCCCTTATTTTCCTTTCCGATTTAACCATTCCTTCAGTGGACATTATACGCATTATATCGTTTTCATCATATTCAGCTATCAGTCCAAAGTCAAAATTGTCAAAGCATTTACGGAATATTTCACGCTTTTCAATCATCATATTCCAGTTAAGCCCACACTGCATTACCTCAAGCATAAGAAACTCAAACTGCTTTCTGTCATCAAAAAGCGGCACACCCCACTCCTCATCATGGTAACGAATCATTTTTTCACTGTTCAAACACCAACTGCACCGTTCCATATGTCTCGCCTCCACTATCCACAGATACACTCAAACCAGCTTTGTACTGTTGAACATCTCACTTAGCCTTTGGGTTTCTTTCAGCATAAGCTTTCTCCACTCGTAAGCAAATCCTTCCTGACAGCCGTTTTGCAGCATATGCTCCATTTTTGCTATAATTTCACTGTACAGCAGGTTAAGGCTTCCGTTTTTAAGCCTGATTAGCACAAACGGATATCCCCATGTCAAAAGCTCTCTCAGTTTTTCATAGCATTCTCGTACAAGCTGCATTCCGCAGTTTTTATCGATAAAATCGAACATCACTTCAAAACATATGTAACTGTGTTTTTTCTCTACAATCTCATTAAGCCTTTTTCTCAGTGTCTCTATTTGTTCGGTACCGGCGCATTTAAGTGTGCTCAGTATTACCTTGTCAACCGTTATTGTCAGTATCTGCAGGCTTTCCCTATACAGCCGCAGACCTTCGCGAATTTCAGCTTTGGAAAAATCTATATTCCCGTTCATTTCGCACACAAAGCTTCCTTTTCCGTGGCATGTTTTAATTATACCCAGCCCTTCCATTATATCAAGTGTCCTGCGCACAGTATTTACCGAAACATCATATTTTTCAGCCAGCTGAGGCAGAGACGGCAGAAAACTGCCTGTATTATACTTCCCAATTACTATCTCATGTATCAGCCTTGAAACCAGTGTATACCTCATCTGCGGGCGCTGTCTGTAAATATTCCAGATAAAAGGAATCTGCTCAGCTCCCTTAAGGCCGTAATCCTCTTCGGCCTGTCCTATAAACGGCAGCAGCTTATCAATGGCCCTTCCAAAGCTTGCCTCAAACTCACTGTTAATAAACCTCAGCACCTCTTCATGTCTGCATGCGTTAAATTCAGGAAACACCGTTTTATACTCGTCAATATCGCCAAGATACGGAAATTGAATATACCGTATCATTTCCCAGTATAGATTGAGCGCAAGCCTGTTGTTTAACGCTCCTATAGCAAGTATATAAAATTTAACAGACATAGACACAGTGCCGGAAACGTTTTTAACTATGCTGTCTGTAAGAATCTCCCAGTCCTTATCCTCCCACCTTCGCAGCCCTTCCTCCCATAACGGCTCAAACAATACCTTTCCGGATTTGATTAAATCTATTATTCCGTCCCTTCGGCAGACAAAATACTCTGCGGCGTTTTTTCTAAACTGCCCCGGTTCACATTTGTATATAACACTTGCCGCCTTCCTCTGCTCAACACTTATATAACCGTTTTTTTCCAGCTTGGAGAGCGCCGAGCGAACCGTAGCCGGTGCCATCTGAAAAATCGCACTGATTTTTTGTATGGAAGGAAGCCTGTCGCCATAAACATAAAAGCCGTATATTATCCTTGCCTCATAAAATTCATAAACGAGCCTGTAAAGGCCCTTGTCTAACCTCATGACCTCACCCTAACGTATTAATGCTAAAGGCGCAAAAAAGCCTGCGCCTTATAAGTAATCTGCTTTATTGTACTATTTTACCATAAATCAGATTATAAGGGCAGGCTAAAACAATTCTGTTATTCATTTAATAAATATCGGCACAGTATTCTTTCCAGCTCGTCAACATCTATCGGTTTTGCAAAATGGGCATTCATTCCGGACCGTATGGCCATATGCACATCTTCCTCAAAGGCATTTGCAGTCATGGCTACTATAGGAACACTTCTTGTATATTTCCTTTCAATTTTTCTTATAGCTTCTGTAGCTTCATAGCCGTCCATTTTCGGCATCTGCACATCCATAAATATCAGGTTATAGTAACCATCGGATGAGCTGTTAACCTTGCTCACAGCTTCTAATCCATCGCATGCCACTTCAACCTGTATACCCATTTCTTCTATTATAGTTTTGGCAATTTCCCTGTTCATAGCGTTATCCTCAACAAGAAGGATTTTTTTGCCGGAAAAATCATGTTTTACCCCACTGTTTTTACACTCAGCGTTCTGTCTTTCACCGCTCAGCTCATTCAGCAGATAGCATATCTTTGACCGGTAAAAAGGTTTTGACAAAAATGATGTTACTCCGGCATTTTTGGCCTCGTTTTCAATGTCGGACCAGTCATATGCAGAAAGTATAATCACCGGCAGGTCAGGCCCAACAGTCTCCCTTATATGCCTTGTAACTTCCACACCGTCCATATCAGGCATTTTCCAGTCCACAATTACAAGCTCAAAAGGCTTGCTTGTTCCTGCTTCCCTTACAACACTGTCTACAGCTTCCTTTCCCCCAGTTACGTACTCTGCACAGAGTCCCATTCGGTCTAAAAGCTCCACAGCGTTTTCGCAGGTCTGTCTATCATCGTCAACAACAAGGCTCTTTACACCTATCCATTCCTTTGGCACTTCCTCCTGATTTGTATCCTGAAGCTTTAACGGTATAGTAACCGTAAACACCGAACCCTTGCCCGGCTCACTTTCCACTTCTATTTCGCCGTTCATCAAATCAACAAGGTTTTTTGTAATTGCCATTCCCAGGCCGGTTCCTGAAATTCTGCTGTTTTCACTGTCCTGCACCCTTTCAAACGGAAGGAATAATTTTTTCAGGAACTCTCTGTTCATGCCTATTCCAGTGTCAGTGCATCTGAAAATATATCGCTGGTATCCTCCGCGGGAGCTTTCCTCCTGCTCCACCTCAACACTGACTTTTCCTCCCTCAGGAGTATACTTAACAGCGTTTCCCAAAATATTTATACATACCTGACTTATACGCAGAGGGTCACCCAATACCTTTTCATTCTTCAGTACACGCATATTAATTTCAAGCTTGATATTATTTGCGTCTGACTGTGACCTGACAAGCTCCACAGCGTCAGCGGCAAGCTCAGCAAAATTAAAAGGCTCTTCCTTCATAGAAAGCTTACCGCTCTCAATTTTCGACATATCAAGCACATCATTTATAAGACTGAGAAGGTGCTTGCTTGAAAGGTTGATTTTTTGCAGACATTCCATCACCCTTTCCCGGTCATCAAGGTGGTGTCCGGCAATAGCAGTCATCCCTATAATTGCATTCATAGGCGTACGTATATCATGGCTCATATTTGATAAAAACTGGCTTTTAGCCACATTTGCGGCTCTGGCATTGTCCAGAGCACTTTGCAGAGCGTTCCTCTGCTGTTCTTCCTCATACCTCTGCTCATCAATCCGCCTTGATATGAGTATGGCAAGCTTATCGCTTGAATATGGGTTATCCACATATACAATCTGTGTTGAAGTCCAGTGGTATTTACCATCCATAAGCTTTTGCCTTGCCTCCAGAAATATCTCTTTGTTATCATTTCCAAGTGTACGTTTAAGATTTTCAGGAGAGAATCTGCGCTTAAACTCATTTAAATTATCAGGATGCACAGTATGTATAAAATCCTCATAAAGCTCACTGTAGGCTGTCTGTGCACCCAGCTTGACCATAAGCCCTTGCTTTACATAAACAAATTTTATCAAGTCCGCACTCAGGTTCAGGCTTATAATAATCGGGTAAACATTGGAAACAGCCCCCACAAGCATGGTGCGCTCCTGGAGGTTTTCCCTTTTTGCCTCCTCATCAGCAAGCTTCTGGTCTGTTATATCGTGGAATGTGGCAATAAGTATAGGTGCTCCGTTTTCATCTAAAGTTTTTTCTACAACGCCTGAAGCCCAGAAAAAACCTCCGTCCGATTTTATCACTCTATTCTCGAAAATATTTTTTTTGCTGTTGTCCGCTGTATCTTCAAATATCACAGCTGTCTTTTCGTAATCCTCAGGATACAGTACTTCCTTCAGCATTTTGCCGCTAATAGCGCTGTTTCCTGAATCCTCCGGACAGTCAAGCATGCGAAGTCCTTTTCGGTTCAGCTGTATAAACCGATAAGGCCGCTCCACCGTAATCAGCGCTATGCCCTCCGGCACTGCGTTATACAAATGACCGATATAATTAGCCTGGCTGAGCAGCTTTCTGTTTACCCTGTTGGCATATCTTATATAGAAAATCAAAAGGAGAGCTATGCCGGATATAATACTCACAATCAGCAAAATTGCCCGAAATAAAATCTGGCGTGTCTGCTCATTTACCACATCTCTGGGGATTATTGAAATGAGGTACCAGTCTGTTTGCAGATTAAGGGGTGTATAACAAAATACCGTGCTCTCCTCCTGATATTCAAACACCGCCCAGCCTGTGCTGGCGCTTTCAAGTGACCTGCGGAATTTTTCAACACTTTCTGTATCATTGTGTGTCATATGAATCATATCAAACAGGTTTTTTACTGTTTTATTGCTGTTTGGGTGCGGCGGGCGTATGAGTATGTTTCCCTGCGCGTCTGCTACATACGAAAATCCCTCATCATTGTAAAATGACAGGCTGAAGCTGTCTACAATTTCACCAACCTCATATTCCTTTATCAGGTACCCTCTGGTTCCGTCTTTAAATGTCAGTCTTGTAAATAGGTTAAACACATTAACACCGGTCACACTGCTTATATGCGGGTCTATTATTCCAAACTGCATATCTCTTTTCAGCAGTATTTCGCCAGTTTCAGTATCAGTTTTTGCACCATACGGAAAGCTTGTTTTATTGTCCAGATACAGCGATACTTCTTCATCCACACGGGTATAATCGCGTATAACACTGTTAATTTCCTTTTTCTGGTCAGAAGAAAATTCCATAAGGTACTCCGCTATGTTCTCCATAGACTCATATTCCTTTTGAAGCTGTATCTGAAGTGTATTTCTTCCCTGTTTTGTGCTCTCCATTATTGTGCTTACAGACTGGTTCCAAAGCTCCTGCTGAACGCCTGTCATAAACATGCATGTCATGACACTCAGTATAAGGCCAACCAGAACAGCAGCCAGTATTATATTCAACCTTTTTCTGCTTTTATCCCCCTCAATCATCAGTCAGTGCTCCTTTCAGCCTCTGCTTGGCAGTCCATCCATTCCATAGCGGCTTCAAGCGGTTCTCCCCGCAGCAGCTTTTTTGATACCTCCTCTGTTATATTCCATATAGGTAGGTCAAGGAGTGCGTCCGCCCCTATCACTGTCCTTCCGGATTCATAGCACAAAAGCATGGTCTGTATCTCAGAAACAGGCGAAAGGTTTCCTCCTTTAAGCGGGCTGAATGAGGACTGCTGGTCAGCAAATTTCTGTATATTTTCCTTACTGGTAAAATATTCCACAAACTGCATGGCCGCCTCCATATTGTTGCTGTCAGCATTTACACTGAGCCTTGTATCAGCATTAATAACAATAAGTGAACCGTCGGCAAGCACCGGAAGCGGCACAACCTTATAAGAAAAGTCCGGGTTCATTCCTTCCATTCTTCCGGCGGCCCAAGCCCCTGTAAGCATAAAAGGCGATTCTCCTTTTACAAATTCCTTCAGGTCATCAGATGTTTTATTTGTTATTATGGCTTTGGCCGGGTCAATATACCTCTTTTCTATAAAATCCTCCACTATCGAAAATCCGGGTCTCAAATAGCTGCTCAGCTTTTCCTCACCATTATTGAGCCTTTCAAAAACTTCCTTTTGTCTGTTTTCCTGATATACCGAAAATAAACCCTTGCCAATAGCAAGCGTTTTAAGTGATATATCATTATTGGCTACAATAGGCGTTATGCCCTGTGAAGCAAAATAACCGCATACGTCCTCCCATTCTGCCAGTGTTTCAGGTATATCCTGCCCATGCTTTTTTAAAATATCAAGGTTGCAGTAAAGCCCAAACATTGATACTGTTGTCGGAATCCAATAGACCTTTCCGTTCTCGTCCATCTGACTGAGCATATTGTCTGTATAATTCTGTATTGAAGAAAGCCCTGACAAATCAGCCACCTTCCCAAGGCTTTCCAGTTCCAGAATTATATCATGGTTTACCATAAATATATCATCGCCCCTGCCAGCCTCAATACGCTTTTTCAGCGCTTCATAGTACTCATTACCCTTAATACTTTCATATGAGACTCTGATACCCGGATTTTCATTCATAAACGATGATATTATATCCTCAATAACAACTACATTCTCAGGTTCATATTTATTGCCGAAAAAAGTTAGTGTAGTTATATTCCCTTCCTGTTCCTTATAACTCACAACCACATTGCTGCTGCCGCAGCCGGCAAGCGAAGATATACATAAAAACAAAGCCGCGCAAAACACAGCCGTTCCCCGTCTTATCATAGATTTTCCCCTTCTCCCTTTATTGTGGCCAAATCATCAGCTCATAACTCTGCTCATGTATGCTTCAGTTTATTATAGCATACAGGGTATTAAAACACAAGAAAAGCCCTGCAAACATAATATTAATGTTTGCAGGGCTTTATATTGCTGTGTCTTCAATTAATGGCCTCAAAAATTCCGTATTTTTCAGTCATATTTCCTGCCATTTAACGGATTTCCGCTTCTTATCGGCTTTTATGCAGTAATAGCAGGAGCAGCAGGACTAAACAGCAAAAACCTGTTTAATTCCCTGCGCAAAGCCTGCCTTAACCGACAGTACACCATACTTTATTATATGATTGGAAGCTCAACAAACTCCGTTATACTCACTGTACACTGTCCTGTCACTCCGCTGCCGTCCTTGGCGGTAACAGTTACTGTGAATGATTCGGTAACATTATTTTTTGCCTTTATGCTGATAACCCCATTACCACTGTTTTCGACACTAAAGGAGTCTATAACCGAGCCATATTGCGAGTCAGCACTTACCTGAACGCCATTATCCGCGGCATTTTCAGGTGAAACCTTAAAGTTAATAATCATATCGTTGCCATAAGTAAAATTATAGCTGCTCTGTCCGAAAGTTATAGCAGAGACCTTCACAGGTTCCTTTACCTTTACAGTAACTCCGGTGAATACACTGCGGTCAGCTTCTGCGTAAACGTATACATACGCTGTTCCGGTGCTTACAGCCTTTATTTTTCCACTTTTGTCTACAGTCGCTATATTTGTATCACTGCACTCAAATACAAATTTCTTCTCTGCCTCCGCCGGCTCTATTGCAGGGTTAAGTGTTGACTCCTTCCCCGCTGTAAGCTCAAGCTCAGAAGGCACTCCCGTAATACTTGCAGGCGCAGATGTAACCGTTACATCACATACTGCAGTTACCGACACGTCACCAGCGCCCACTCCGTTGGCTGTAAATGTTATTCTGGCTGTACCGCCTTTAATACCTTTAACCGTCGCCACTCCATTGGCGATGTTTGCGCTGGCCACATCAGAGTTGCTGCTTACTGCGCTCCAACCTTTGTCTGTGGCGCCGGCCGGCTCAATCACAGGCGTTATATCACTGCTTTTTCCTGACAAGATTGCAAGTGCCCCCGGCACTCCGGATATGCCTGTCACCTGCACATCGTTTACAGTTACGGCGCAAGATGCCTCAAAGCCGCCCTCCTCAGTCTTGGCAGTTATTGTGGCTGTTCCGGCCTTTACAGCAGTTACCTTGCCTGTATTAGAGTCAACCGTAGCTACACCGCTGTCGCTGCTGCTCCAGCTTATATTGGTGTTTGCAGCGTCAGCCGGCTGTACCTGTGCTGTCAGGTCCAGCGTATCGCCTATGCCAAGTGCAGCTTCTGTCTTGTTTATTGTTATACCTGTAACCGGCTGTGTCACAGTAACAGCGCAGGTTCTCACAATACCGTCAATATTGACCGTAATATTCGTTTTTCCTGCTCCCTTTGCTGTCACAAATCCAGATTTGTCAACTGCTGCCACATTCTCATTCTCCGATGTATAAACCATATGGTCATCTAAGAGCATAGCGTTTTTAGGGCTTACCGGTGATATCTGAATCCGCTTTCTTTCCTTATCGTCAGTCTTTAACTCCATTTCGGAATCAATTGTAAAGTCGGTTGGAGCGACATATTTTACCTCTATATTGCATTTAGCCTCTGCTTTACCGTCCTTTGTCCTTACTGTAATTATTGCTTTTCCCGGATATTGGGCCATCACCATGACTTCCTGATTAACACTGAAAGTACCAACACTGACAATACTGTCATCTGAACTTTCAAATACAACTGTTTTGTCCGGCGTACTCTCAGGCTCAACTACAGCAGTAAGCTTTTTTGCTACATGTCCTTCAAGTGTAAGGTTTTCAGCGCTGAGCTTTATGCTGACTGCCGGCTCTTTGACAGTAACTGTACATGACGCTGTTTTTCCGCCGTCGTCTGTTTTCGCTGTTATCGTGGCTGTACCGGTTTTAACCCCCGTTACATTTCCGGTGCTGTCAACTGTGGCTATGCCTGTATCTGAGCTTGACCATACAACCTTTTTGTTGTCAGCTCCTGCTGGGGATACCTGTGCCGTAAGCTGCACTGTTTTGCCTGAATCTACCTCGGCTGTCTGAGGGGAAACGGCTACGCCTGTAACCTTTACGTCATTTTCAGTATCGTTAGGATATTGGGCGCTTCCATACCCAACATCTGAGCCGATTTTAATTTCGGCATATGCTGTTATCTGGTTTACATATCCCTCTCCGCTGAGCTCGGTTTTAGCATGCGTAGTAAGTGTCCCAACAGTAGGGTTTCCTGAATAGAAATTAATCTCCGTTGTACCGGCTCCGCTTTCTATTTCAGCTGTGTCAATATATATTCCGTCCTTAAGTTCAATATCACATGGCTTTTCTATTGTCAGACTGCCTGCATTAATGCCGATTTCAAAATTCTTATCCAGCTGTTTTTCAACTGTAACCTTCGGGAGCTTAATTTTGCTGCCTGTTCCATAAGAAACAAGATTTGTATTGTCAAGTATCCTCACATTTCCATCAACCTTGCATTCCTTATCAAATTTAATTGTTACTGGCTGGCCGTTATTCTTATTTTTAGATGTATATCTGTCTGATATATCAGATATTATATCACCGTCAATATTACAGTTTTTAAATGTTACAGAGTTTTCACCGCCGCCGTAAACATAAACGTTTCCGTGTATGTCTGTATCCTCAATAGTCACCGAGCCTGTTCCTACCTTTTTGTCTATTGTCAGGTTTCTTGTGACTACTGTGTCCATAAGCCTTACGCCATCTGCCTTTATTGTAATATCTCTGTATTTATCTCCGTCTCCGTCAAATTTCTTATCCTCATCATCTAATGTCAAATCATCGTATTTTGAGCTGCTTCCGCTCGACGAGGAACCTGATGAGCTGTACGAAGGCTTTGATGCTCCGTCTTTAGTTACAGTGCTTGAAGGCCGAATTTCACTTTTTATTCCGCTTACATAAACGGTCATAGTTCCAATCTTTCCGTCACCGGTAATTTTCACTTTATCCCGCAGAATCATTTTGTCAACCTTTGAACCCTTGCTCATGGATATTGATGATGAATCTGCGTTTTTTGTTGCCTCCAGCTCATCAATATAGCTGTCCGCAAGAATCCGGACCTTGGCCTCTGTGTCAAGCAGTACGCTTTCGACCTCAGCATTTACAGTTATACTGTCAACATCTTTATCGCTTATATTAACGTTTTTAAAGCCATAGCCGGAAATTTTTCCGTTTGACTCAAATGACAGTGTTTTTACACTGCTGTACTTATCAGCTTTTAACTCGGCGTTGGACTTATCCATAACAACACGGCTTAAGCTGCTGCCCTCAAGTGTTATCACGTTTCCGCCGCGAACCAGTACCTTTCCTTCAACTGTAATATTTTCAAGCGTTATATTTTTGCCTGAAAGTTCTTCAGGTATAATCAAATCGCCTTTTATTGTCTTGTTCTTTAACACTGTTTCGGATACTGAAAACGTGTAGTCTCCACTGACTGTACTGCTTTCTGTATTATCCGGTTTCTGATTATTCCCGCCTCCGGAAGGCTTTGAGTATGCCAGCGCCTTATCAAGAGCCATTACAGCTTCAGACCTTGTCATTCCTGACTGCGGCTTAAAATCACCATTAGGGAATCCCTTCATAATGCCTGCTCCGCTCACCGCACCCACATAACCTCTTGACCAGTCGGCTATAGCGTAGCTGTCATTATAAAACGAAGCTGATGACGAAGATAAATCAAGGTTTTTAATTCCCGCTATCATTACCGCCGCCTCCTGCCTTGTTACCATGCTTCCAGGAGAAAACGTGCCGTTTCCGTTGCCTCGGATATAGCCTGCGGCAACGCCTTTTCTTATCTCATTGTATGCCCAGTAGCTTGCCGGTACATCGCTGAATGATATACTGGCAAGATTATTGGTTTGAAATGCCTTGTTTACAAGCACTACAAACTCGGCCCTGCTTATAGCCTTGTCTGGACAGAATGTATTGTCTGGATAACCGCTGATATAGCCCAAATTTACCCATTTTCTTATTGTCGACTCCGCCCAGTGCCCATTTATATCATTCATAGTTGCAGCTGATACGGGTACGCTTACTGATATGCTTGATATAACCGAAACCGCGGTTATTAACGCAAGCCACTTTTTTATTCTTTTCTTCATAATAATCCCACCTTTCCTAAAGCATGGATATTCATAAAAATTCAGCCTTATATCTATATATTAGCACCTATTATAATGATACTATGATTTTCCACATTAAACAATCGAATGTGGTGAAATAAAATAAAGTTGTAATAGTTGTAACATTTGTAATATTTGCTTTTTCAGTACATCTCTTTAAACCCGCTTAAACTATAAAAACCGCCTTAAACGGCGGTTTCAACACTCAGCAAAACCCAATTTAACTGCCTTAACAGCTTTTATAAACTGTCCGGCCATGCTCTGCAATTATTTAGGCGTGCCTCCAAAGCGTTAATCACAACCTGAGCTTACGCCGTATAAATCAAATTATAATAATATCCCTGAAAAAACGGACTCTATTGTATATTGCCAATAGAGTCCCTGCACCTGCGGTCTGCTTTTTACTTTATTTTTTTATTTTCATCTCTCATGCAAAACACCTTTTCTTTCACCTGTTCAACATGCCTTTTTATACACAGAGCACAGTTTCCATGATTCGGGCATTTAATATTCTGGCATGGGCAACCGCCTTCAAGCAAACAGTTCACTACACAGTACCCCTCTCATATTCATGTCTTTTTAACTCACTACAGCTTTATCACAATTTTTAAACGCAGTTTAAGACAGTTCATTTCCTTTATAAGCATTTATTACATGTTATCGGGCTGCATACCGCTGTACAAATAAATTTCCTCCAGCTGGATTTCATCATATTCACGGCACACCTCATCTACACTAGCGCCTTTACACAGCTTCACACTAAGCTCCTTAATAGTGTTCCACGTATTAAAATGGAGCGTAAAATCCTGGTTGGGAATCTGCCCGCCGGAAGCCAGACAAGTTATAAATTTTTCCGCCTGTGGCATAGTTGTAGCTTCATTGCCTTTTGCAGAAGAAACCTTTCCCAGCTCTTTAGCGAACTTATTTAATGTTTCCGTGTTACACAGGCCCTCCACAATCATCAAAGACTCGTTCAGATGTTTAGAATTAGGGTTTACTGCCAGCCTCTGGTCTGCACCCACAACGCATACAGAGCCTTCCGGCAGCAGTGGCAGCGCTGTCATTTCCACCTCAAATGGATAGTCATAAGAAAACGCCTTGGCTCGGCAGAGTGAGCTGATAAAAGCACATTTTCCTTCGTCAAAAAATTTCCTTTCCTCATCACGGCTTGGCTGTGTTGCCAGGGCAATCTCCACATCAATATACCCTTTATCAATCATTGTCTGTAAAAATTCAAAGCCCTCTCTCATATAAGTGCTTACAGGAGTTTTGCCTTCTGCAAGCTCAGATACAAGCTTTTCGCTCTGCGCGTCCTGATACAGCGGCCCAAGGCCTACGCACATGGCAGGAACAGAAAGGCCAAAATCCATATTTGCCCCATACGGCAATATGCCATTCTGCTTCAGGGTTTCACATACATACCAAAACTCGTCTATATTTTGCGGTATTTCCAGTCCATACTTATGGAGCATGTCCACATTCCAAATCAGTCCAAAGCCAGTGTAGGATAATGGCACTGAGAATACCTTTTGATTATATATACTTTGCTCAAGAGCGTCCTCAGACAGGTTATTTATACACGAAAGACCAGATAAGTCATAAATAAACCCTTTCTGGTCAAATTCCAAAACGTCCTCAGCCGGAATAATATACAAATCGTCCGCCTGTCCGCTTTCAAGCCTTTTTAACAGAAGCTCCCTGTAAGACAGTCCTTCCTCGGCATAATAGTTCGCAAAATCACTGTACAAAACAATATTGCCCTGCGTCTTTGGGTTGATTATATTTAAACAGCATTCATCTATTAATTCAGCTATACTTTCCTCCTGCGAAAATAGGGAAATTACAATATCCGGCTCATTTTCATCTATGTAAACCTCTGTTTTATCAGATTTTCCAACACAGCCCGCACACAGCAAAACGCACATAAGCACTGTAGCAGCTAACAGCTTACCCTTAATTGTCATTTTCTGCTCCTCCGTTTTTCTGCCAATATGACCATATGACCTCAAACATTTTGTCAATATTCACAGGTTTTGAAATATGGGCGTTCATTCCGGCGTTCCTGCATCTTGCTATGTCGTCGTCAAAAGCGTCAGCAGTCATAGCAATAATTGGAATATCGGATATACCCCTGTCAGATAAATTGCGTATATTCCTTGTTGCCGCAATTCCGTCCATTACCGGCATGTGTATATCCATAAAAATCATGCCATAATAGCCCGGTTGGCTCTTTTTCATTCTTTCAACCGCCAGCAGGCCGTTTTCCACACTGTCAACCTCTATGCCGGCATTGTTTAAAAGCTCCACAGCAATTTCACGGTTAAGCTCATTGTCTTCCGCCAGCAGCACCCTCAGACCTTTAAAGTCATGCTGCAAAACCTGTTTCAAATCCTCGTTTACTTTTGTATCTGAACCTGTCATATAAAAATGCAGCTTTTGTATAAGCTCTGAACGGAATATCGGTTTAGTCAGGAAACCGTTTATTCCCGCCTTAAGCGCGTCCTGCTCAACATCTTCCCAATTATAGGCCGACAGCAGAATAATAGGTATTTCCTCTCCAATATCCTCCCGTATATGCATGGCAGTTTCAATACCGTCCATATTCGGCATTTTCCAGTCGAGGATAACTGCAAAATAATCGTTGCCCTCCAAATGCGCTTTGTTTACCGCTTCCAAAGCAGAAACACCGCTTAAAGCCCAGTCAACCTGTACGCCCACATCCTCAAGCATTGCCTCAATAGCTTCACAGGCGTCCACACTGTCATCAACAACAAGTATTCTGTTTCCGGCCAAAGCATCCTCTCTAAACTTATTGGTCTCAGACAGCTGCATTGGCAGTACAACTGTAAATTTCGAGCCAGCGCCAATTTTACTTTCTACATTTATTGTGCCTCCCATGGTATCCACTATGTTTTTTGTAATAGCCATACCCAGACCGGTACCTGCAATCTTGCTTAAACGGTTATCCTCCGCCCGTTCAAATGGGCTGAAAATTCTTTCTACAAATTCCGGCTCCATGCCAATACCGTTATCCTCCACCTCAAAAACAATGTCAATCATATTATCTTTTCGCTGTTTTTCCTCCAGGTGTATAAATATTTTGCCGCCCTCAGGAGTGTATTTTATGGCATTAGACAAAATATTCATCAGTATTTTCTGTATGTGAAGAGCATCTCCAAGTACGGTATCATAATCCAGAGCTGATGACCTTATCTTCATAGTATGGCCCTTTTTTGCCAAATCCGGCTTAATAACAAGCAATACATTGGATATCAGCTCCGGCAAATTCACCGGTTCCTTTTTAAGGCAGAACTTGCCGCTCTCTATCCGTGACATGTCAAGCACCTCGTTAATCAGCGCAAGCAGGTTATCTGATGCGATAGAAATTTTATTCAGGCTGTCCTTCACCTTTTCCGGATTATCCAGATTGGCCCTAGCAATAGCTGTCATGCCAATAATCCCGTTCATAGGAGTACGTATGTCATGTGACATCGACGAGAAGAACGATGTCCTCGCCCTGTTATTCTCCTGCGACTGCTGTAAGGCGTCTGCAAGGTCATCACGCATATGGTGTTCGCTTGTAGTGTCGTGGAACACAGCCAGATACTGCCCATCATCCGCCGGAATCAGGTGTATCTGCGTCCATCGCTGAAGCTCATTATTCTCACCGGTTTTATATTCCTGCAATATCTTTTTATTAAGCTCGCCGTTAAAAAAGTCATTTCTGCCTTTATCGTCCTGCGGCATTCCGCATTTGTCAAACAAAAGCTCCGGATTAGATAAAGCCTGCTCCGACTCAATATCAAACATCACCATCACATTGTTGGACACCATTTCAACACTGCGGTTAGACGGACTGTAAATCAAAAAAGCGAAATCTATGTTTGCTGAAATATTCTGGAAAAGACGTTCACGGTAAATACGCCTCTGTTCACGGCCTTTCATGTTTTCACGTCCAAGCAGAAGCACTGTTATCAAAATCAAAGCGGCTGTAAGCTCTATAAATGTAATGTTGACCATTTTTATGATTTCAGACGATTCCCGCTGAAGTATGCTCTTTGGCATGACGGAAAGAAGATACCAGTTATAGGAATTTTCCATAGGCAAAAAACACATTATGCTTTCATTGCCTTTGAGCTTTACCTTAATTGTTCCCGCTTGCCCATTACTCATTAAATTCCGCAGAGAATCCAGAACCTCAGGGCTGTTGCTGTTCTGTTCAAGAAACTCGTAAATACCATCTGTCTTGGAACCAGTGCTCTCAATAATCCATGACCCGTCATCGCCATTGACCACATAGGCATTTCCGTTTCCTCCGCTGAAAGTAAAGAGCGCAGGATTATTGTAGCGCAACAGTGTCTTATCTGCATAAAGCGCGCCTATTTGGCTGCCGTTAAAATATACAGGTGTCTGAAATGTAATCTGCAACCGCCCGCTGCTGCCTGTATACGCTTCCGAATAGCTTCTGATTCCGTTTGAGAGCGCAGTTTCTTTAAATGGCAGGGATTTAACATCTACAGCATTGCCATCTCCATCAATTCCATAACCGCTTTTATCTATATAATAATATTTAAAGAACTCAGTTGACTTTGCATAATTGTCCAATGTCTCAGCCGGGTCAACAGCGCCTCCGCTTAAAACAAACAGGTTCGCAGAAGAATCCAGCTGCTGCTCATCATTGCTGAACTGGCTGTTTATACTGCTGTGTATAATCCGTGTTAAATTCATCATGGTTTCGTTAGAACCCTGATTCATCTTTAAAGTAATCTGATTAAGCAGTGACAGCATAAATACAACTGTAGAGAATAAGAGAAAAATAATACTGACCAGTATTATAATAGAATGTTTTTTATATTTCTTCATAATCCATACCTCGGCCAATGGCAAGTAAAACTCCGCAAAATAAAGTAAAAGTGCTAGAACTATTAATCAATTTGTATAGACCAGCGAAGTATGCCTTCAGCTTTAAGGAGATGGAATTTGGATAAAAAACAAGTTGAATTTTTTGACCGCAGTTTCCCGCAAAAGCCGCTGTATCGTCAGCCTGCAAATATTTTACAATCTTAAAACAAACCCACAACCATGATAAAACTGTTCAAAATTTCATCTGCCGCATATTTTTGTCATTATAAAAATGGGAAACCAGTTTTCCGTTCATATTTTCCTATTATTTAATAGTATCACAGTTGCCCTGGACATGCAATCTTGAATAACAATTAAGTATGCACTAAATGCTTATTTTGGCCTGTCTCAATTGGTTTTTAATACCATACCTGTGGTATACTGCACTTTCGCACAGGGGAGTTATTCAATACAGTCTCCGGCTTATTTTCTCATTGCTCATATATTTATAACAGCAATACCGCTCCAGTAAATCAACAAAATACGCTTTTTCTCGCATTTTATTTTTAAAACCAGTATAATATTCAGTATCCGAATACTATATCGTTTTAATATGAGGTGAGTTAATAATGGAAGGTGCAAAAAAATTTGATATATCAATATTACAAATTCCATATTTTGTTTGAGCATATCAATCAAGGCGCAAAGTAAATAAAAATATAAATTTTCAGGGGGATTTAATATGGATAATTTATGGTTGCTGACTGAAGAAAGACCTAAGCCGTCTGTTGTATTGCAGATTATCAAAATGTACTGCAAAGATTTTTCAGACTCATTTTCGACTCATGGAAATATAAAAATCAAGCCAGTAATTAAAAATGGTTTTTTTCAGTTCATATATGTTGTAGAAAATCTGCTTGTTGGAAACGCACAAAATATTTATATAAAAACTGTCAGTGGAAACTCCAGTTTTCTTGATTTTTTATTATTCAAACAGTACAATGCGCCTACAGAAGGCAGTGACGATGACAACCTTATAATGGCTATTGAAGAAACCAAAACAAGTGATGATGAGTCTCGTAACACAGGAGTCTATCAGAGGGGTTCCAAGTTTGTTTATATAACTCCCTATTACAAAAATGTCCGTCTTTATATGCTCTATAATGAAGAACTTGAAGCCAGAGAAGAAAAGAGACCATCGGATACAAGTATTTTTGGTACCAATATCCTATTGACATTGGGAGTAACAGTTGTCGGAAAAGATACAAGCCGTTGGTTTAAACCTTTCAACAATCTTGATGAGCTTATTATGTTTAAAGCGGGAATGAGAATGCCGCCGGCTGGAAATGTTCCCATAACTATACAAAAATTTGATAATCATATCGAGATATCTGGACGCCTTGCCAAACCCGCCTGTGCCGGAAACATAGGGCATGACCCTAATATTGGCGCTCTTTCAATGATTTCGGCCTGCATAAGAAAGCTTGGCTGGACAAAAGATATTGTAATAACCATGCATGGCGTTACCCAGCAGTACGTCAATCGTACCCATGGAAAGAATAAGTTTTTGTACATATGCAGTATCCTTGACATGAGATTAGATGGAATTATTATGCCTCTGAATACTGCAATGCCCGAACTTTACTGGCACTACGAAAAACGTTCAGAAAAAATGGCTGATATTCTTCTTCATTTACAAACTGTATATAATGGTATGTACTGCGTCTATGAAAATCATGCAGGTTGTGAACGTGGATATTTCCGTACCAAGAGCGGAGATTTAATTACTCTCCCTAAAAAGGATAAGACAGGCATCAACAACCTGTATATTCCAGATGTTATTCTTTTTGACGAACTGACAGATGTTATTATTTTAATTGAAGGAAAAATGTTGTCCACATTAAAACAGGGTATTAAAGATATTAAAAATTATGACAGCATAGAACAGGAATATATTTATCCATTATACGGCGATGTCAAAATAATGAGATGGATTAGTATTTTTGGTGGAAATCGCACGCGCATACCTCACGATAAAGTGCTTTTTTATCTTGCGGACAATGGCCGGATTATAATCAACTCAGAGGCGCCTCAGTGTATCAGAAGAGCATTTGCGGACACCGATGTTTTATATGACTGATTTACACAAAACAACAGCAAAAACTGCCTGCAAAGAAAGAGAAGCGTAAGTCGTTACCGCTTCTCTTTTCTAAATACAAGTATATACTGGTGGATTTGGTTTGCAACAAAGCTGAACGGATATCCATACGGATATAGCTTGGCGGATTCATCCGCCCATATTTTCATCCCTTTGTAATATAATTTTGGAATTTTATTCAGCTCACTTATAACTTCAGCATGAAGGAGATTTATTTCTTTTTTCTGAGGCTGCAAATCCTTAATAAAAACAATCACATAGCCTTCCGGTTTCATATGCGTGAGCACTAACTCTACTGATTTTCTTAATGCTTCAAGAAAGTCTGGCCGTTCCATGTTTCCAAGGTCAGCGGCTTCGTTAGTAAATGGCGTTGCGATATCGCCATAAACGTACGTATCTGCCCCGGTCTTTTTTTTGCTCATCATATTTGCGTATGGCGGGTCAATAAGGCAAAGACTGATTTTTTGGTTTCCTGTCAGTTCACCCATAAGCATATCATTTTGGAGCACCTGGATACAGTCTCCACAGATAGTAGGATACACTTGTAAATCAAGCTTTTGCGCTGCCTGAGCATAAGCATTTAGGTATTCTTGATTTAAATCTATCCCGGCAGCCCTTCTGTTACAAAGCGCAGCCCCAAGCAGGCTGCCTCCAACGCCCGCAAATGAATCAAATACAAGCTCACCTTCCTTTGTAAAGAAGTATATCAAATCCCTCATTAATTGCGGTGGCTTTGGCGATGGGTGTATTTTTCTGATTTCATGCGCATAGCTTTCTGCACCTCTTGTGGGATAGTGTGTTGAAAAAACCGAGTTAATGAAAAAAGTCCATTCTCTGCCCGTCATATCATTTAATTTATTGTCAAGATGATACTTTCTCCCGTCAGATAAAATAACACCCCTTTTCTTATTACCATAAACTCTTGCCTCTTGAATATTATCCTGAACCCACTGCGGCAGCTCAGAAAGATTATACTCCGGATAAACATCAAGAAATTTTTCAGACTCGCTGTACAGTGCTATAGCCGCAGGCTTAATTGTTGACAATCCGGCTTTCTCCTTTCAAAATTTGTTATGAGAACCTCCACAGTTTTTGCGTTTCTGTCTTTAAAATGGTAGCTGCAATTAGAATATGACTTATCAATATAATTAACTACATATTTCTTGCTCCATTCTATCAGAATCTCATTTGACATCCCTTTATGATAAACCACATTCGATAAAGCAAACATAACGCCCTGTGAATCAATTCTGTCAAGAAGATTAAGCAGCTGCCTTTCCTCACTTTCAGTCCAGTCCTTAAATCCACGCTTACCATCATTATAAGACCCTGTAGAAATCAAGTATGGCGGGTCGCAGTAAACAAGGTCATTTTTTCCCAATAAAGACAAATCAACAGATAGGAAATCCTTATTAAGAAACTGAATTTTCTTTGAATGTATGGCATTACAGAATAAAATCAAGTTGTTCTCAATACTTTGATTGTAGCTGCTTCGTTCTTTTCCAAAGGGGGTGTTAAACTGATGTTTATTGTTAAATCTAATCTGATGGTTAAAAGCGAAACATATTAAAACAAAAAAATCGATAATATCTTTGCTTTGGTTGTATCTTTTTCTTAAACTATTATATCCAGCTGCATTCTGTTGTGATAATTCAAACTCGCTGATTCTCTTATTAATTTCCAAAATAAGAGTTTCTGTTGAATGCTCCTGAAAATACCTGTACAGGTCAATAATATAGCTGATTTGGTCATTGCAAACGATATTTGCAGCCTTGGCATTTATTCCGACATTAAATCCGCCTGCAAATAAATCAACAAATGTTTCAACTTGCTCAGGCAGGATATCATATATTGGAGCAAGAATTTTATATTTTCCTCCGGTATAATTAAGAGGGCTCTTTATATATTTATCACTCTTTTGCTTTGCGCACATATACAAGTAACTCCTTCAACTCATCTTTCTCTCCCTGTGTCCTGCTCTTATACCTTCTATGTGGTATTTCATATATTTTAAATGTCTGTGCAATACCGTATTTTTTCATTATGGCTTCTATGTCTTTTACAGACATAAGGCCATCTGTACTATAGCTCAGAATGATGTGCTCATAGTCAGCATTCTCCATTAAATTTGAAAAGGCCTCAATAACTTTGCCCTTCAGGCAAAAATCCGACTTGTTATTCTCATATGGCCTTTGTGCTGTTATCCCCCTTACCTCCGGAAAATCATACTTTGCTGCTGTTTCTAAAACATGATAATTGGGCAAATACTGCCTTCCATTATAAGGCGGGTCAATATACAAAATATCTCCAGCTATCCTTTTTAAGAGTTCCACTCCATCTTCATTGAAGCTTCTGTTATTCTTTCCATTGGTTAATACATCAAGTCTAAAAAGCTCGAATTTTTTATAAGAACGTCTTTCCCATTCCTTGTGAAATGCTCCATATGTGCCGGATATATTAGAAACAAACGGAATACCCTCAACTATACAGGCAACTAAATAATAATATTCATCATCATTAATCAAATTTAATTCATGCCAGTTTTCAACGGTATTTCGAGCATAATCTATTCTCAGGGCATTTTCATCATTGACATACATTCTTCCACCCTTCGGGGCGTATGTATTCTGGAAAAAACGTTTTTCCTGTTCTAAAATTTCCATTTCAGATATATTCATTTCATTTAAATATTGTACGGGGTCAATAATTCCCAATGGTTTTAAATTTGAAAATGACGGTATCGCATCATTTTCGACAGTTGCCCTCTGTAAAATATATGAAAAATACAAAATATCATTTGATGTAATTTCATACCACTGTTTAAAATATCTCGATACAACAGATGTTCCAGAAAAAATATCACAGAATGTACTTGCATCATGCACATTTTCATCTATAACTTCTTTTATTTTATCTAATAAAAGTGTTTTGCAGCCTATGAATCTCATTTTGTTTCTCCTTCTGTATAAGCGCTTTTTCCGCTCTTAACCCATTCGTCAAGCTCCGAAAACTTGAACTTCCATTGCTTCCCAATCTTATGAGCTGGAATACCACTTTCTTTTTTTATCCAGTTTCTGATTGTGTCCTGACTTACATCAAGGTAATCGGCGGCAAATTCAATACTCACCCATTTATCTGAAATATTTATATTCATATCTGAACCTCCTGTCTCAGGTTTTTAGTATGCCATATTTGTTTGTAAATCTCAAGTTGTTTTATATGAATATATATGAATTGGCATTAATATATATTAATTTATATGTTCAATTTTTTCAGCAGATACTGCGGCTGCTCATACCTGTCCACACAACCTTACAGATTTTTTTAATTTTTACTTATTCAGGTTACTAAAATCCGAGGCTGTTCTGGGCTTCTGTCAGACTTTTCATTTCTGTAGTAAAAAAAGCGGCATGACTTTTCAGCCATATCGCTTTTAATCCCTATTCTTTCTTTAATTCTAATCTCCCATCTGCGAAAACAGAGAAAATCAATGTCACTCTATTTTCAGTGTAAAAACCGATTGTTTTTCTTGCAGACCACAGCCATTCAGTATTTTTGCTCCGCAAAAACAGCTCCGCTGCCGGATTTCTTTCCGATACCCATTGTGGTTAAAACCCTTATTTTGGCATTCAAACCACAATTCGGCATCTATTCTGTATCGTCAAGCCTCCCTGATGATTTAATAAGCATGCCAGTAAGACAGGGTACCCCCTTGTTATAAGAATAGGTTGGATTTTTACCAGTTATTCGTACTGGCAGTAAATGCAGTAAATCACCAACAGAAAAGCTCTTGAATTTTTTCAAGGGCTTTTCTCTTGACAATTTCTTTTATTAACATCGCATTATCAGTATTCGACTTAAATTCAACTTCTGCTTACTTATATACGGTGACTGTGAAAAGTTTAAGCTCTCAGTTTTTAAGCTGAGAGCAATCTATTTAAAATTAAACCCTATGTTTTAAATACAATCTATTTTCTGCTGTATTACGATACCTGAGTTAAAACATATTTCGATTTTTGATTCGTTAATAACTTTTATATGCCTGATGAGCCTCCTTACCAGACAATCGTCATATTCTGTCACAGTAAATGAAACTTTTGACATATATTCCTGTGCTTTTTTTGCTCTGTTAGAGTTATTCGCTTGCGCTTTTTTCAGGCGTAAATCCTCTATTTGCTTAGATATCCTCTTGTACTCAGGCTCATAAGCTTTCAGGTTCCCACCGTTGGCTGCATTCTCCTCTATTAGAAGTTTTACCTTTTTCTGCAGTCTTTCAATATCCTTATCATATTCTGATGTGGAATCGCCACTTGAATGGCTGCCCAGCACTCTAATTACATTATACCGGAAAGCGTCTGCAAACTCCTCCTTGTCTTTGACAATGCTGTTGATAGCGTTCAATATGGCTTCATGAAGGTTGGCTTCTTCCAATGTTGGCGAGTTTTTGCAGTCTTTTGTTCCATTTCTCAGCCTGTTGGCACATCTCCAAACACCTTACTGTATGGCGCAGGCTGTTCCTTCTGTTTTCTCTGATTCAAGTTATGCCGCATTCGACACTACTACCCTGGCATTGGGCACAGCTAAACAGCGCACAGGCTGATGCGCTCACAGGAATTTCACTTCCCCCATCACGGAGGCCGCCGTCTTTGTGATGTCTGAGACTCGGCGGGAGTATCATTATAGGTCTGTTCAGGTCTTTGCGTTTATCCGGCCTATTTGATAAACAACAAATGGTTTTAATCGCTCCGATATTCCGCACACAGCCGGAATATGTAATATTTAATTCACTCCAATTCCCGTTACAGAAATTTCATCATGGCACGCCATCTGTTTCGCTCTCCCTCATCAGGCTGAACAGACTAATGTATTTAGCTGCTGGATATATAGTTTTCAAAGAACAGTAGGGTAAAAAAATACCCCTTCACCTTTAAAGGAAAAAGTGAAGGGGTTTGATAACATTTTTACATATTTTTTAAAATTTTTTTACAACCATAATCGTTCTTATCTTTGAAAAGAGTCTGTGCTTTTTGCCGTTAACAGCAGCTTGAGACATACCGCAAATATGTGCGATTTCCCTTTCAGTAAATCCTGCAGCAACAAGCCTGCAGATTCCATACTTATCTTCCGCCTCATCGACACACTTCCATATAGTTTCAGAGAACATTTTATTAACAGCGCGGTCTTCCGCACTGCTGTAATCAGCAATAAAATCACATCCCGGGGAGCTGTCAGTATCCCAGCTGTCATAATAAATCAGGCCATGCTGCCTGTCCTTTTTCAAGGTATTTTTCTTTTTCATACATTTTGTAGTATATACTGTATACCTGATGGTCTACCTGAACCATTCTGCCATCAACCTTTAAATAATAATTTTTTCCCTTCTCTGCCATATGTAAAACCTCCAATTCAAATTTGGGTATCTTTTAACTCGCAAACTTAAATCAGAGGAAATGGCGGGGAACGGCATCTGCAATAAAAAAGCACGCCTGAAAAACAGGCGTGCCTTTTGGACATAAATATATACAGAAGTAATTATTCCCTATGGGGTGGTAATCGAAATAAATGTAAGAAAACGTCGAAAAAAAATCAGCCGCACAATTCCCGATGCGGAAATTTACGGCTGATGCTAATTTACTTATTCGCGCGTTTCCATATTATCAACCTTGGCCTTTGTGCATGTTTCAGCAATTAATTATGACAATAAAGTATAATAATTTCTTTGGTATTTATCAGATAATAAAATCCTTTATCTTTTTTTTATATTTATTGTATCTGAAATGGACTGCACATTATGTCACATAACAGAAAAAAATACCCATAATTTATCGAGCTTTAACCGTAAATTTCCACATATAGCTACAAAAAAAGCAGGGGATTCATTTCCCTGCTTTTTTACTGAATATCCTATTTAATTCTGTTATCTGTCATGGAACAGATTAATGTCTGTAAAGACTTTTTTTCTTCCACCGTGAGCTTCTGATAGCTGTCACGCAGCCATTGTGGAACACTAAGCTCCTGCTTTATTCCTAACAAAGTATCGACAGAAATTCCGAAATAATTCGATAATCTTATCAAATCATCGGTTGTCTGGCTTCTCTTGCCCGATTCCAGCAAAGACACAACACTGTAATTGGTGAATCCAATTGCTTGTGACAATTTTTTTTGCGAAAGTCCTGATTTCATTCTTAGATCACGCAGTATATTTGGAAATACAGGATGCTGTACAGCAATATCCTCTTTATCGGAGTACGGATCTATGATTCTGATTTCCTTACCAAAAAAATTTGCGCGTCTGACAATAATTCCTGTTCTGGAGCTTTTATATTTATCTTGACTGTAAATTGCGATAATGGTATCAATGTTTTCAGATATATAATATCTAAGTT
Organism: Lachnospiraceae bacterium NSJ-143; assembly: GCA_022867625.1. GTDB lineage: Bacteria > Bacillota > Clostridia > Lachnospirales > Anaerotignaceae > Neoanaerotignum_A. Next base: position 17,684 of record JALIFM010000002.1, on the reverse strand, counting down.
CTTGACTATTAAACATCGTATTCTTCTCAGTGTCGACATACTTTGCAGGAGCACATTTTGATAAGATGCACTCAATTTCTTCTCTTTCTTTTTTCTTCATTTGTTCAATTTGACCGGGATAGGATAAAATTGGAGTCAATGACAAATCAGGATACTGTTCCTTCAATTCCATTATCATGTTAGCAGCCCACATGCCAGTGCCTTTTTTCAAATCTGTATAAAAATCTACTGTGCCCTGTTCAATAACACTTATAATTTCTTTTTTCAGTCGCATTTTTAGCATATCACAAAAGTCAGTATCCCCCAGTTCAGCCTGTTCATGCCCGATACAAATACAAGTCTTATTCATACTCCGTACCTCTTAAATCAACATTGCCCACTCTAATTTCAATGCAAAGCTGCTGTTTTTCATCATATGAGATTTCCAGATTCTCATAATCCATACACAGACAGGCAAAATTTATGCATGCTCTGCCGGAGAGAAAAAATCTGTCACAGCTTAGCCGTATTATCCCCTGCTGTGTTTTATCATCTACTGCAAAATCTATGACAGCCTCATTGATATCTGCCGCCAACTGTGCGTCAGCTCCAATCTTATAAAAGTCCTCCGGTGTCAGAAAATTTGGATTCTCTATTTTCTTATGGGCATCCAGGGATTTTAAAAGCCTTTTCAAACCGCTTCTGGTTTTTTCTGCATCATACAGCACTTCCTCCGGTGTCCTGCTGTTCAGTTCCTCCAGATATTTTTTCAGTGCTTCTTCCCCGGCTGCTTTATAATCTATACTTTTTAATACCTTTTCCATACCTTCCCCCCTCCTGCACAGTTGCCTCTGCTGTTTCCGGATTAATAAAGATAACTGTCAACCCTTTTTTTATCGCATAGTTGACGGTCTGCATGGTACCGCTGCGCGCCATTTTTTTGCTGTTGTCATAAACAGCCAACAGATATTTGGAATGGTCTACCATGTAATAATTTCTTTTTATATAATATTCTCCAGCTGTTAAAGGTAAGTTGTCCATATATTCTATCTCATCACAATCCTTTAAAATGGCCTGCATCCTGCTTTTTGTATTCCCATCCTTCCATTTGCTGTCATAGCCTTTGAATGAGATAACAGTGATTAGCTCCAACTGCTCAAACTCTTTTTCATTCTTCATCTGCAGCAGAAGCTCTGCCGCCCACATGTCCACTCCCTCAGCGCCTCCCACATAAAACCGTGTCACGCCATTTCTTAACAGAGTTAAAAATTGTAATTGCATTTGTTTTTTAATTCTTTTACACAGACCGTCTTCCTCATCGTATTTGAATTTAAAACGGCTCGGCCTGTGTCCGGTTACAGCACATGCTATTTTCATTTCATCCATTCTGATTAGTACCCTTCTTCCTTAAAACCCTGCTGTGAAACTGTCAAACATGCTGTCCTGCCATTTCCGGTAAATTCGTTTTATTATTTTTTTTATTTTTGCCATCTTTAAATCACTTCCTTATACCTATAGGATACGGAAATAAATATACAGAGCAACATAAAAAAGGCGGCGGAATGCCGCCCTTTCCGTATAATCCATTATTTTATGCTACGCAGTAATTGTCTCAATCAAACTTTCTGTCTCCGCTTCATTCTTTCTGAACCCTGTCAGCCATTCCAAACTGCCTCTGTTCCATAACACTTTTACTTCTAATTCTCTGCATCCAGCAGGCTGTAGCTTTCTTGTACAGAGCCAGTCTTTGACACCGTTTCCGATTTGCCGCCGCTGGTGAGCGTAACAGTTGCTTTGACCTTGTAGTACCTTCCTCTTATTGTTATATATTCTTTATCAATACTGCATGAGGTGGAGTTTGAGGCAGAATCGGTATAGGTTTTTTTTGCGCTCTATGAGCTCTTATCCTTGCTTTCATAAATTGTGGTGGATAACTCATGGCTCATTTTTTCGTATGTAGTGGATTCGGCGTAAACATAGGCAATACCGCTGTCAATGGTAAGACCTACCCCCAAATCTTTCAAAAGCGAGTAGCGTGGGTCAGCGGCGGTAACTAATTCTCCGTCTACATAAAGCTCTGTATCAACTCCGTCTGAAAAATACTCCATGTCATATTCTGTTTTCTGTGCCGCCAACGCTGTTGACGTCATCATCATGGCAAAAGCCATCATAACCAATGGTACTTTTTTAAAAAATCCTTTCATCTTTTCATCCTCCGTATTTTTAATGATGTACAGCTCCTATCCCCCTTTCAGTCATCTATTGTTTCAGCAATCTGCTCCGTTTCGTTGGAGGACAAATCACTTTCCACCTTCATTATATTGCCGCTCAGATAGATGTAAATTGTTGTAATGTTGTTTTTGCTCAAAATCACTGCACGACTGCCGTTTATGGTTAATTCCCGGCTTTCGTCCAAATCCTCATTGTCTGCCGTTATCTTATAGGTATCTGGATAAACACTGACCTCTATGTAATTGCCTTCTGTATTTTCATACCGCCGTCTGGACAAATTTTTGTTCTCTTTGGTGTCTGTCAGCACAAAATCCTCCGATATCTCAGGCCAGCAACTTTTCAATCCTATCTCTATGGATTTGTCACCCCAGCCAAACAAAAGTGAGACTTTCTTTGCGACAGCCATGCTCTGTGCGGGAAATACATTCATGATTGTTAATACGGAAACGAAAACTATGATAATAAATATGGCAGCTCTCGAATGTGCCATTCTTCTCCGTATTGCCTTAAGCTTCGTTTTTATCCTTTTCCGAAGCTTTGGCTTCTTGACACCGTACCGATTCTCAATTTCCGCTTTCCATTCCTCTGGCAGTTCTGAAAAAGGGAAATTTTTAATGAAGGCATCAAAATTCATATCTTTATCTATGCCATGTATTTCTTCATCCAAACGTTTCTCATACTGCTCTATAAACAGCTTCTTCAGAGTTTTATCATCAGCCATCCAAATCACCTTGCTTTCTTGCCTTTTTCAGTATTTCTCTGCCCAAATAAACTCGGTTTCTTGCCGTTACCACTTTACAACTGAGTGCATCCGCTATTTCCGTATAACTTAAACCCAGACAAAATTTTAAATAAAGAGCATCCCCATACCTAGAATCCATTTCAGTTATTATTTTCATCAGTTTTTTAACATCGAATTTTAAAATTTCCTCATCTTCCAAACATTCCTCATATGGACAAATATCATCCAACTCGTCAAGACTGCTGTGAAAACGGAATTTTTCATTGAATCTCAAGGAGGTATTTTTTACGCAAATAAAGATATACCTGCTGACAATATTTGGACTTTCAAAACTCATTAATAAATCAACATTTTTGAATAGAGAAGTAAAAACCGTTTGCACTACATCTTCTGCCATGTCCATATCAAATAGTATCTTTCTTGCGGTAAACTCCATACGTTTATGCTCTTTCCTATACAACATCTCCAGAAATAATTTTTGCCGTAATGATAATTTAATTGTTGGTCTTATTGTAAATAGCATTTTTAGTCTCCAGTGATATTTTTATTTGACAACGTATCCTTATATGTATAGGGTATTTTATTTCCGTAATTGTGGAATCTAAATGTTGCTGAGATGAGAATAAGATTGTTTTTTGTACATGTTATTTATTATATCCATTTAACCATTATTTATCAAGTAAATTACCATTATTTATGAATGTTTAAAATCTGATTTTTTGATTATCGTTTAGTTGGGTGATTATATGTTTGATTATGAGTTGTTTCGGAAACGCTTAAAATTTCACAGGCAATATATTGGCCTTACACAAGAAATGCTTGCGGAAAGGGCAAATATTACATGGAGTTTTCTCAGTAAAATTGAATCGGGTCAGCAGAATCCTTCCGTATTATCCATAATCAATCTCTTAAACACATTTGGAATGACTTTAGAAGAATTTATGGGAAATCAAAATTCGCAGGATAAAATCTATACAAATGAAATTATTTCATTATTGAAGTCGGCTAATTTAGAGGAAAATGATAAGGAATTTATTTTGGCTGCCTTAAAAGCAATCAATAAGGGGAAAGATTATGGAAAATAAGATTGGCGAAAAAGTCCGAAGTTTAAGAGAAGCAAAGGGCTGGTCTCAACGAGAATTGGGTTTAAAAATTGGTCTAAAACAGAGTAATATCGGCAATATTGAATCAGGTAAGAATAAAATGAACAAAATGGCAGTTGTCGAACAATTATTAGATGTATTTAATATATCATTCGACTTTCTTTTCGCTGATGTGCTTGTTGCTTCAAACAGTCGGACTGAATCAGATTTTATACAAGCTGTAAAATTGGAACTCGTTCAAATGGACGGCAAAGAACTAAAATTATCGGATGAAATTATTTATTTATATTTAAAAAGTATACGCTCTTATCACACGAAAAGCAGGTGAAAAAATGAGTTTTAATAATTTGACAATAAAAGGCTACAAATCCATAAAAGAATTAGAGCTTCAATTAAAAAATATCAATATATTACTCGGTATCAATGGTGCCGGCAAATCCAATTTAATATCTTTTTTTGAAATGCTGCAATTTATGTCCATACAACAACTCCAAAACTATATTACCGAACATGGCGGAAGTAATTCCTTTTTATATAACGGAATTAAAAATACAAAAGAAATATATTTTTCCATCTCCCGTGCGCCATATACCTTCCATGCCAGGTTAAAGGCTGCAACGGATAACCGTCTTTATTTTGCTCAACAAAATCTTTATAATTATAAGGAGCAATCCAACTTATACGCAGCAGACGGCCTTGAAGAGCTTAAAGACAACGGGTTAATAAAAAAGACTAACATATTTAACAGCATTGGTATTTACCATTTCCACGATACCAGCGAATCTTCCCCAATGAAATTATATTGCGGCATAAACGACAATATCGAGTTGGCGAAAGATGGGCGGAATCTGGCCGCTGTTTTATACCGGATAAAAATGAAACACGAGAAAGCATATAAACGAATCGTCAGCATCATTCAGCTTGTGGCACCCTATTTTCAGGATTTTGTTCTGCGGAATAATCCTTTAAACGAGGATTTAATCCAAATCGAGTGGTACAAAAAAGGCTGTGACATTCCTTTTACAGCAAGCCAACTGTCCGATGGGACACTACGGTTCATCTGTCTGGTTGTTTTACTGTGTTTGCCGGAATCTCTGGCAAAAGATATTATTATCATTGATGAGCCTGAACTGGGTCTACACCCATATGCAATATCATTACTCAGCGGTTTAGTAAAAAAGGCTGCTGTTGAAAAACAAATCATACTCGCCACCCAGTCAGTTGAGCTTATAAACGAATTTTCCGCAGATGATATAATCGTAGTTAACAATGAGGACGGTACATCTGTATTCAGCCGATTAAATACGGAGGATTTCAAAGACTGGCTGGAGGATTACAGCCTTGGGGAACTTTGGACAAAGAACATCATAGGGGGTAGTCCGGTATGACAGAATACAAATGTATAGCCATCCTATGTGAAGGTAAAACCGAGGCAAGCTTCTGCAAAAATATTTTATCACCCTATCTTCAGGAGTTTAATATCTATCTTGAAATTATTACATTAAATGGTGTATCTCGGTACAGTAAAATTCAGGATGATTTAAAAAGACTATGTAAAAACACGAAAAAATTTGATTTTGTAACAACAATGCTGGATTATTACGGTCTTCCGTCTGATACTCCGGGTTATAATGATGCTCTGCCCAATCTCTATGACAAGATAAAACATATAGAAGATTCTATGAAACAAGATATCGGAAGTGATCATCTGATTCCGAATTTAATCGTTCATGAATTTGAAGCACTTTTGTTTTCAAATCCTGAAAAATTTTCAGAATGTGATTTTAGTTCAAAACAGATAAAACAATTGTTAAGTATAAAAGAGTCATTTCATTCTCCTGAATATATCAATAATGAACCGGCTACCGCTCCATCCAAAAGAATTTTAAATATTTCAAAAAGTTATCAAAAGGCACCGGATGGAATCCTTGTCGCTAAAGCCATTGGGCTTCAAAAAATGCTGGATGAATGTATCCACTTTAAAGAATGGATAGATAAATTAAAATTTGCTTCTTTTGAATAATGAAAGATGGAGGTTTCACTAAAAATTAGAGCAGGAATATACTTACCTGCTCTTTTTTATGTCTCATTTTGTCATACATCTTGCTTATTATTTACCTTTCTGTAACTATAGTTAAATTGAATTACTTACCTGTTCATCAGGAACATGACCTCTGTCCATATAAAAAACCAGACTTACCCCTTGTTGTAGGTAAGTCTGGTTTTACTGCCAATATGAACACTATGTAATTGTATACAGATTACTGCTCATTACGCCGTTTTCACGATGCCGTTCTTTCTTGATAATATATCCGGCCTGTTCCAAATCAGCAAGCCCACGCCTTACAGTGCTGACTGAAATGTTTAAGTCCTTACCAATCCGCTTCAGAGATGGGAAGCTTCTTCCTTCTCTGTCCGCCCTGTCACACAAATAAAAATAAATAAGCCGTGCCCTGTTGGGAAGCTTTGAGGCATAAATCTCCCTTTTATTCCGCATAATATCACCTCTCTAACATTTGAGGTTTTCTTTAATTCGCATTATATTTTTTTCAGATGATTCCTCCTTTGTTTTTGAATACCTGTTATCTATCATAAACTCAATATACTTTTTATCTGCGTAATGTACTTTCCTGACGACCGCTTCCGGTATGGCATATTCTTCGTTGAGTTCAATTCCCCATTTAAAAAACAGCCTCAGAATAGTTTTCATAGGGTTCACACCTGTTCTGGTTACAATAAAAGTGTCTTTCGGCATTGCTTTCAGCTCATCAGGTGTCATAAGTGGACGGCCTGTCATCTGCAGCGACTTTGACTGGTCTTTTCCTCTGGATACACTGCCTGTCATGACAGTGCGCTCACCAAGGTTTTTCGATAATACATTTGCTGTCTCGGAGTTTGGCGCAAAGCCTCCGTACAAGGTTATTTGGCAGTTATCTATAATAATCTCGGCTCCCTCTTTGCCATAGTTTTTCTCCAATTGAGCAAATGATTGTATGATTGGTATCAGACTGATTTTTCGTGACCTTGAGGCAGAAAACATCATCTCAGCCGATTGGATCGCTGGCAGTGTTCCAAACTCGTCCATAAACAGCATAACCCTGTTAGGAAGCTTGCCGCCCAGCTCATCGGCAATGGATAACATTTCTCTGTATAACTGCTGGATGATAAGAGATATCAGGAAGTATTTCGAGTCATCTTCCTCCGGCATTATCAGGAATACAGCCGATTTTGTTTTACAGAATTTTTCTGTGTCCAGCTTACTCTCAAAGCATAAAAGCTGTTCAATTTCAGAATCCAGGAAAGCATTCAATCGTGACAGTGCAGTGGACAGTACAGAAGCCATTGCCTGTTCAGAAGTATTTAAAGCCGCGCCGGAGAGCCATCTTGCTTTGTGTTCCTCCGGCAGCTTTTCCATAAGCAGTTTAAATTGACTTTTTCCCTTTACACTTGAAGGCTCCAGCAAATCCTGAATCATCTTAAAAACACTGATGATGTGCCTTTGATTATCCTGTTTATTACCGTCTCCCGTCTTTTCCAGAAGCACAGGAGAACAAAATTCAGAAATAACCAAAATAACAGCTGTAATGAGTCCTTCAGCCGAGTCATAGAAAAATGCGTTTTGACCAGCGTTGGCGGAATCAAATCCACCCGTATTCATTACCGTTTCGGATACAATTTTTGCGTACTTTTCTGCCTTGGCCTTGGCTACCAGATCATCGGTTCTGAGATACTCGTCCATGTACCGATTTACCATACTGAGCATGTTAAATCCATCACTTCTGGTTGGGTTTCGTAAATCCAGCACACAGATATCATAACCGTAGTATTTTTTGGCGATGGGCGCATAGCTTCTCAGTATATCTCCTTTTGTATCAGTTGTTAAAAACGACATTCCGGCTGCACAGCAGTATTCGATATTCGGATACAGAAATTTGGCGGTTTTGCCCACACCAGCTGCGCCAATCATAAGAGCATGGGTATCACCGTCATCCACTATCGCTGTTATTTTATTTTTTCTTTCTCTGCTGCCTATAATTAAACCCTGTGGCAGTCCTTCCGGGTTGTGCTTTCTCCATTCCTTTGGATTGTAGTCTACCAGTTTAAAGGCTTTTTCAATTTCATTTGGCGAAGCAAAACGGGCAGTTCCATGCTGCCCGTCACCAACCGTTTTTGATTTAATATTCAATGTCTTCTGTTCAGCCAGATATGCTACAAGTAAAAACGCACAAAATAAAACCGACAGAATAATTATTGGGATAAACCGATCTGACATACGGCCTCATCCTCTTCCCTCTTATTTTCTGTCGGTACCTTTTGTCTTCTCTCCAGTTCCAATTGATAATCGGTTTCCATATACACCTTCAACCTGATTGCCGAATCAGCAAGCTGTTTTAAGCAACAAAAAAAAGACGGGCTATGTTTCTGAAATGCATCAAAAACTGCGCCTGTCTCTTTTTCTAAATCCTCACATCTTCTCTTTGACTTCATCCTGTCCAAATATGGCTTATAACCGTCATAAAGCTCACCGGCAATACGGCAGTAAACAGTCGGCTGTGGGAGACTGTTTCCCTCTGCCTTTTCCAACTCACATAGGGCTGAAATAGCCATATCCGCAATCCTTGCTGTACTGCTACCGCATTCCTTCGACATCTCATCTCCATGTAAAACACTTTTTAATGGTTTTAACTCTGTATGTATTCTCCGGAGCAAAAATTCTATACCGTATTTTTCAATCCCCTGAAGTTTCCACTTAGTATAGCCCGATTCTGTCTTGGCATTTAAAATGCAAAGGTTTCGGGTAACTCTTTTATAGCACTCTGTCTTGGGATGAAGCTGCGGAAGTATTGGTACCTCACCATTTTGTTCCTTCAGTATTTCGTTCCAATCCTTATACATAGGCAGAATTCTGTTAACTTGTTCGGGCTTATACCCATTCTCAAGCAATAAATCTTTGAACTTATCCCAAGCTTCTATTCCCGCTGTATCATAGTCAACACATATATACACTGATTTAATATTTTTTTGTGTATTTACAAATTGAAGCAAAGCTTTTGGGGAAAGCCCATCAAGGGCCAGATAGCTCTGTTCCTTCCAGTTTTCGGGGTAAAGTGTGAGATAGGACAGCAGATCCACCGCCGCCTCAAACACAAACAGTTTTTCACCCGTACCTCTGTAACAGAAGCCGTACCGCATGTCGGAACCTTCTACCGTAACTTTAAAATGACGATACTGCTCAGAAACACTTTTCAGGCATGCCGATACTGGCTTGCCTTTTTCGTCCATTCCCACAAAAACAATATTGCCGTGTTCTGCTTCCTGATAAATCAGTTTTTGTTCGGCAAAAAATTTGATGACTTCGCTGGAAATAAACCTTTTTTTAATTAAATACCCAAAAAGGCGTTTCATGTTTTTGGCTCTAGGCGGCAGAACAAAATCCGGCTTTTGTTTTTTCCCACTGTCACCTTGCACTGTAGTACAGAGCTTTGGTGACTCCCCATCGAGAAGCTCATGCATCGCCTCAGGAAAAGTCAGACCATAAAATTCCTGCAAAAAAGAAACAGTATATCCGCCTGTTTCATTTTTATGGTCATACCATTTATTCTCGTTTATCGAAACACTGCAATGTTCACCTTGTGAATCTGTATATATCCACTTATACTCATTGCCAGTCCGTTTCAGTTTCTCACCTTTCAAACGAAGATACTCCACAAGACTGATTCTATTGGCATTTTCTATCTGCTCCTTTGTGTATAAAGGCATATCATCACCATCTTTTCTTTAATAATCCAGTCTGTTCTCTGTCTGCTCCATCTGTTGGATTGAAATGTCCAATGCTTTCTCCAAGGCTGAAGGGTCCAGCCCTCCCGCTTCATATCCCTCCAAAATAGCATCCAAATATCTCTGCGTTGGCATTCCTATCTGATTATCATTCATGATATAAACCATTGCCTCTATTTCTTCTCCGTTAACTGTAATGTTTAATAATTCTTTCCTATAAAAATCAGGATATCCTTCGTACCTATCCAGAGCCTTTTCATCACCATCCTGTATCTCCCATATGAGAACAGGAAGTCCACAGACTGATGCCCTAATTTTATATACTCTTTATCTATCAGGTTATAAATATCCGCGCCTTTTTTCAAACGCAGGTACAGTATAGTAAGTGTCACAGCACACGCTAACAAGACCAGCGCCGCGATAAATGTTATAATCCACAAAAAGCTTATTCCTTCCTTTTCCATTGGCGTTCCAATGTACGTTACGGTGTAGCACACAGTACCCGGTTCTGTTTTTATTACCGTTCCAGTGTATCTCGCTGTGGATATATACCCCGTAGGCACCTGGCTCGAAAATGTCTTTGCATAGGTGGCTGTTGCCTTGTATTCTGTCGGCACCAGTGAATCTCCTGCCAGCCCCGTTCCCATAACCACCCAATTGATGTCTGTCAAAGGAAGGGTATACCCGTCTTTTACAGCCGTCTGAGAAACAAAGGACGGATCGGCGTACATTAAACCCGAATATTCTTTTACGGTTGAAACCGTATAATTCCTTGTGGTGTATCCCGCCACCTCTGTTGCTATGCTTCCGGTATCCAGTACAATTTTCCCCGTATATCCGTCCACGGAATAATCTTTCGTGGACGGCAGCTGTTTTATCACATCCTCTAAATTTTTAGACTGAGTTTCTACCTTTACTTCTTCTGTCACATTTTTAGATGTCGTATTTTCATTGATTTCCTTCTCTGTGGTCAGATGCGAAAATGTATAGCTGTCCTGCACAACCTTTTCCTGTTCGGCTGCTTTGATATCCGCTTCTGCCGGAAGCTCATAAACCCTTATAAGATATGCCTTGCCGTCAACATTTTTTCGCTCAACTGATATAGGAGCCAAAATCTGCTGTTCTTGCTGCACAGCCGTATTTTCCTGTATTTCTGCTGATGCGAAAACGGGTAACGGCAACATAAAAACAAGCATTGCCACTGCTGCCACTTTTGTCAACAGCTTTTGTTTTAAATGATTCATACTCCTGCCTCCTTCACTCATCTTTTTTAATCTTCTCTATCCAGTCACCGCAGCGTTTGCAGTAAACCCATATCCTGCCGCCTATTTCTTCCTCGTCAGCCAGATCATGTCCTTTTTCCATACACTCCTTTTCGATAATCAGCTCTTTTTCCTTTTCCTCAACAGCCAGCCGTTCAATTTCCATATCTGTCGGCAGAGAATCCTCCTTCAATATATAGCCTGAGCGTATGCTGTCACAGTCCTCCTGAAACTCAATGGAATCCATGTACTCTTTCAGAGCCTTTTGAATACTATTCATTTCTACCATTCCCTTTCCCGAAATAAAAAAAGAAGGGCTTCTTATCCGAAGAATTCCCTTCACCTTTTTATTGCTGTTATTTTTTCATTCACGTAATTGTATCTGACTCTCCGCTGTTTTTTCTTCCTTCTCCTTTCTGATTCTGTTTTCCAGCAGCTCTATCGGATCAACATCTTCAAGTGCTGCTTTATTGGTAATCATCGTATTTTCCAGACATATTTTCTGGACAACATCAATCTTCTGCATGCAGGACATCTCCTTCATTTGCGCCGGAAACAGTATCCTGCCCTTGTCATCCACAATTCTATAGCTCATTACCTCCATTTATCTCCTGCCTTTCTGCAAAAAAATAAGGCCCTGCTTTCACAGATTCCTTAGTATACTTATACAGACCTGTCCTCTATTGGAACCTGATTGAATTCCTTACGAAATGACTCATACTCTTCCTTTTCCTTTTCTGTCGATGTTCTCACTTCATTATATCCGCAGTCAGGGCATCGGTCAGGCTCTGATTCTGTCTTAAAGGTATATCTGCATCTCATACATGTATAGTACATTTCTGCTTTGCGCCTCTTTCTGTTAATCTACTTCACTGCCATCCGGCAGTATTATGTCTCCATCCCCGCTTACGTCGAAAAATCCTACGCCATGCTTTTGAGACAATGATTTCATAAGAAGGTATGCATTCTCGGATTCAGACCAAGCAAAAGCCGCATAAATGACATCATGTCCGATACAGTAATCCGTCAGCCTGCTTTCAAGGCTTTCATCCTTATCAAGCATCTCATCACTTGGAGCGTACTCACCGTTCATAGGCGGGTATATTTCTTTCATTTCCATAAACCAGTTTTGCAGGCTTGGGGAAGCAACACTAATTGACTGGTAATCGTGATCTTCAGACCATTCTGTCTGCTTACTGTACCATTCCAGAAACTCCGCTTTTGATTTTGGCGCTTTTTTCAGCTCAAATACCATTAAATCATAACTCATTCTTATCTTCCTCCCTCTGCTAATCATAGAACAAGTGTAATATTTCTCATGTCCTTTGTCAATTTATCTTTACAGCAGTGACAGCTGGCTTGGCTGTTTTTTCCTCCTTTCATTCATGTCATAGTTGGCAATCAGCACTTCTTTAAACATATTACCCGGATCGTACCGCTGGGATATGCTGTTCAGGCGTTCCACAGTTTCTATATTGAAATCCTTATACAAATCCCGTATAAATTCACAGTCATTATAAGATAGCATAAACCTGCCCTGTATACTGCTCAGTATCCTGTTAAGGCTATAATGGTCATCCAGAGAAAACCGCTCCATATAGAGCTTCTCTGTTCCATAATAAGGCGGGTCGCAGTAAAAAAACGCTGACGGCCTGTCAAACATAGGTACCAGCGTTTCATAGCTGCGGTTTTGAATGATAACGCCTTTTCCGGCTATGCCATCCGCTTTTTGCAGTTCTTTTGTGCTTTTGGCACCGTTTTCGTTCAGTCTCCTGTTAGCCAGCCATATGGTTTTATATGTCTGCATGATATTTGTGGGCTGTGCGTTGTAGCTGGTACTCTCACCCGCATAGCTGTACCTTATCAGTTTATAAAAGATAACGGCCCTGCGGACATCCCCAAGCTTTGACTTTTCCTCCAGCATTTCCGTATACTCCCTGTATTCCACATCCTTCAAATACCTTTTGGCCAAGCTCATTTCATCTTTCAGGTACGGCAGTGAAAAATCCTTTTTCCTGTTCCAGTCCAGAAGGAGATCGAATTCCTCCCGTCCGTTTAACGGCAGCCAGCCAAGTTCCTCCAAAAAGGCAAGAGGTCTATATTTGATTACATAAAACAGATTTGTTAAATCCGAGTTATAATCATTATAGACCTCAAATGGCTCCGGTTGTTTGGCAAACAGAATCCACGCCGCGCCGCCGAACACTTCTATGTACCTGTCATAGTTTATAGGGAACCGTTCTAATATTATATCCCTCAATAATTTTTTACCCCCAATCCAGGGGAAAAAGCTGTTTATCACACACATGTCACCTTCTTTCATATATTTCGCTTCTACTATTCATCTACAATATTCTTATCTGCTCCCATAGAGTCTTCCGAAAAAATCCACCTGTTAGCCTCAGCTACATCCTTGAATTGACCGGACTTCACTTTTTCGAGAAAAATATTTCTTTCCTGACATTCGAGCGAATCAAGTAAAGACCCAAAATAGTTCAGCTCAAAAATATCATTGTTCCAGATTTCAAGACTATGCAAAAAGCTGTCTGCCTCCTGCAAATCACAGCATACTTCTAAAAGTTCACAGTCATCAAGGCTTTCTATCTCCGCTTTTTCTGCTGCTCTCCAGATGTCATCTTTGGAAGCAGGGAGCTTCATCCTGACACATATATCCCTGTCCTGTCTGCTTAATTCTTCGCTTGCTATATATAAAAGTATCATTATTTAATCCCCTTTCCTTCTACATAAACATATCCGTTTTGCTTTCCTGCTCCTGTTCATGCAGTATCATATATTCCTGCGGAACAGCCCCGTCATAAAAACTGTCCTTTATAACACTGGCTGCTTCCAGATCAAACGTCAGACTGATTAATTCCTTAAACGTCCTGTAATCATGCTGCACCGCCAATTCTCCCCATTTATATCTCTCATTTATGTCCATCGCCAGAAGCCTGTTTGCCAGATAATTTAATTCATTCAAATTTGTATCTTCGATAAACAAGTTGTTTTCCATATAATCGTAGTCTATGTAATCGTCATATATCTCAACATCGTCTATCAGACAGTCAGAAGGCGATTCAATCCCCACGGCCCGCAGTACCCCTTTTATTTCTTCTGCTTCTGACGGCAGAGTAATACTGGCCATGATTTTGTTATCCGCATCTACCATGCTTTTCTCAAACAGCTTTACTGTAATCATTTTCATCCCTCCTTCTATTGGCACATTCCATAAATAAAAAACAGTTATATTTTCGTTTATCCCATTTACATGCAATAGCTTTGCGCTTGTATGTAATTGCATACAAACCTCAACGGAATAGCTCATATACTGTCGCATTAAAAAAGGCGCAAGTGATTGATTTTTCACTTACACCCTTTCAGACGTTTTCATTATTCTGTTGCGGCTTATTCCAAAGCTCTGGTGGATTATCAATTAAAGAAATAGAGCAATAGCACAGTAAATAAGCAAAAGAGCCATAATAGCGTTTACCAGCCTTGTGTGTTTAGAGAAGAATTTACAGAATGCCGCTCCAAACAACGCCCAAACAAAAGAGCTTGAAGCGCCAATCACAGATAGTATGACAGTAAACCCTATCAAAGCACCAAAAGAATGATAAACTGGTAAAATATAAAGCGACATTGCTGTAATTGCATAGATATAAATTTTGGGATTGGCAAATTGCAATACCATGCCTGAAAGAAAGCTGGCCTCCTTGCCGCCGTCTGTACTTAATTCAGAAGAACTTTTCCAGACTTTCCAAGCAAGGTACAGCATATAAGCAGCGCCTAATATCTGCATGATAATTTTCACTTTTGGGAGAAAGGAATAAAGTGTTGCACTAAATGCGGTACACACAGACATGACGACTGCAAATCCGGCCAGTATGCTCAGATTAAAGCGAACGCTCCGACGGAACCCCAAGCGTATTGCATTGCTCATGGACAACAGATTATTTGCACCCGGCGTGTAAGCCGTAATAAAACAGTAAATCAGAAAATCATATAAATGGAACATATTAACCTCTTTCTACTTCAACAGTGATAAATAACCACTGATGAAAATTATAAGTACGATAATTGGCAGGATATAGCTGATGTACTTTCTTGCAAATCCGGGATATGGTAATCCTTTTCCAATGGACGTTTCTTTGTAAAAATCATTCCAGCCCCACCCATAGCGACGAGTGCAAAACAAAAGAAAAACCAGACTGCCCAACGGAAGCAGGTTATTGCTTAAAATAAAATCTTCTAAGTCAAGGATACTTGTGCCAGTTCCCAACGGTTCAAAATTTTTCCAGATGTTGAATCCAAACACGCAAGGCAATGACAGCAATAGTAACAGTACAAGATTTACAGAAACGGATTTTTTTCTGCTGCACCCTGTTAAATCCATTCCATAGGTGACTATATTTTCAATTACCGCAATAACGGTGGAAATAGCGGCAAACACCATGAACAGGAAAAACAGGCTTCCCCAAAGACGCCCGTTACCCATGGCGTTAAAAATATTCGGCAGAGTAATAAATAACAGATTTGGCCCGCTGTCCGGCTCCACACCAAAGCTGAAACAAGCCGGGAAAATAATTAAGCCTGCAAGAAGCGCAACTACAGTGTCGAGAACTCCCATATACAGTGCATCACTGGTTAAAGAATGACTTTTATCAATACGGCTGCCAAATACGGACAGCGTACCAATTCCAATACTCAATGTGAAAAACGCCTGCCCCATTGCTGCAAAAATACATTCAGCCACACCGATTTTCTGCATGTTTCCAAAGTCGGGATATAGATAGTAACGCAGCCCTGTTTCCGCGTTGGGTAGCATGACCGACCTGACAGCCAAAACAATTAAAAGGCCAAACAAGAATGACATCATAATTTTTGTAACACGTTCAACGCCTTTTTGTAGACCGATAGCACAAACAGCAAACGAAGCAAAAATTACAACAAACGAGCAAACTATCATGGCAATTGGATTTCCAAGCAACTCAAAGTATACATGAGAAATTTCGTTTGAAGTAAGTCCCTGAAATCTGCCCTTAACCATTTCTAAAAAGTAGTAAAAAAGCCAACCACTGATTACCGTATAAAACATCATCAGCAGATAATTTCCAACGATTGTTGAATACTTAAACCAGTGCCATTTTGTTCCTTTCGGCTCCAAAATATTAAATGACAATGCCGTACTTCGTTGACTTGCCCGGCCCACTGCAAATTCCATTACTACAATCGGCAGGCCCAATATGATTAAAAAAATCAAGTAAAAAATAACAAATGACGCGCCGCCGTACTTTCCGGTTATATAGGGAAATCTCCAAATGTTTCCCAAACCAATGGAACAGGCTGCGGTGATTAAAATAAATCCCAGTCGTGATGAAAAATGTTCCCGTTTCATAGTTTATACCTGCCTCTCTTATGTGCGCATTGTTCCCAGTTTTCAGAGTCATATTTGCAGGCAAAAAAACCTGTAATACCGGATACGGCTTCACCATGCAGTAAATGGAAATCGCCTTTGTTGTATTCTTTGCACAGTTTCCTTTCCTCTTCAAAATTTGGAATCATAAATATAGCTCCTTTCCTCTTTACAAGCCTAAAGCAAAATTGTATAATGGTATAAAATGATTATTATATCGCACTGGTACGATATAATAATATATCTAGTGCATTATAATGTCAAGATAGGAGAGCGATTTTTTTGGATTCAATGAATATAATAGTCGCTAAAAATATTAAACGACTGCGTGAAGAAAAGAAATTGAGCATGGACGAGCTTGTAAGACTTAGCGGTATCAGCAAGAGTATGCTGGCACAAATTGAACGTGGTGACGGGAATCCGACTATTTCCACACTATGGAAAATTTCAAATGGAATGAAAGTGCCGTTTGACGCTTTAACCGTTCGTCCAAAGAGTCCATATGAGATTGTGAAAACGTCCGAAATTCAGCCTTTGCTTGAAGATGGCGGAAAAGTAAAAAACTACTCTCTTTTCCCTGATAACGAGAACCGTAGATTTGCAGTCTATTATCTGGAATTAGATGTAGGAAGCTTTTGGCAATCTGAACCGCACTTAAAGGGAACCACTGAATTTATAACGATTTTTACGGGCAGAATTGAGATTCATTCGGGCGGTCAAAGCTTTGTAGTTGAAAGAGGCGAAAGCATACGATTTAGAGCTGATACCATCCATTCATACAAAAATGTTGGTAATGAAACCGCAATACTGCACATGATTCTTTTTAATCCCTGATGTGGCCTTTTGTGGCTTCCGACTTGATATAAGCAGGCAATAATAGTATATAAATGCCGCTTAGTTTGTTAACTTACTTTGCAGGCGAGATAGTCGCATCCTAACTGGCTCATGTCCTTGGCTATGATAGCACCTTATTTACAATTGTCCATATAACTCTTTCAAATCCAATTTGCCTTATAACGGTATATACGAACAGTATCTTACAACAATTTCATGTGAAGTCATGACCACGCCTAAAAGACGTGGCATGACCCAGCCCTATAAGGGCTTATTACTGCCAGCGCCTTAATGACGCTGGCTTTCACTTTGTTCAAGCCTTTGTGGACTGATTATCTGCT
>JALIFM010000001.1 GCA_022867625.1 Lachnospiraceae bacterium NSJ-143 | reverse complement strand
TGGTTGATGCTTTTTGCTTAAGCATGAATCTCACCCGCATAGCGCGCGGTTTTTTGTTTCGTACACCTTCGTTTCTCTGCAGAGAAACTCTTGTGTACTCAACTTGCTTAAGCCATAATAAAAAAAGCGGCATGACTTCTCAGTCATACCGCTCTAAATGCGTATTTCTTCTCTCATTTTAATCAGGCATCTGTCAAAACGAGTTAAAATAGAGGTCAAAAACGGCCTTTTATTAAGTGAAAAACGGGCCTTTTTTTGCCCACAAAACACAACATCTTGTGTTAAAAACCTGTTTTTATGCCTTTCAACCACAAGACGGTATCAGTTTTCATCTTCCAATCACCCTGATGATCTAATAAGCATGCCATCAGAGCCTGTTACCCCCTTGGACAGAAATCAATTCAGAGCCATCCCTTGTTAAGCAGTTCTGTTTTCAATAAATAATCTGAGAATCATAAAAACAGAAGTAAAAAATGGTTATCAAAATCAACATCCACTTTTTGGGTTTTAGCATACCTTATATTGATACGCCACAGCCATACTTTTTTAAGGCTGCATCTGTCTCTAAAACTGTTGGCATCTGTAAAAAAGCTGAAAATAAAGGGCAAAAAATAGCCCATTTTTAGGCTCAAAAACCGCTTATTTTTGCTTACAGACCACAACCATTCAGTATTTTTGCTGCGCAAAAACAGCTCCGCTGCCGGATTTCTTTCCGGTACCCATTGTGGTTAAAATCCTAATTTTGGCATTTAAACCACAATTCGGCATCTATTCTGTATCGTCAAGTCGGCATGAGTATATAATAAGCATGCCGGCAAAACCCGGTACTCCCTTGTTATGGGAATAGTTTGGGTTTTTCCAATTATTCTTACAGTATATCACCAGCAGAAAAGCTCTTGAATTTTTTCAAGCCTCTAAAAGCTTGCCTCTTTTGTTTTGCAGCAAAATCATATCATATAAAGATTTACATATCTATTGATTTAGAATATAAAAGCTCCCAGTCTTTTAAACTGAGAGCTTTGTGATATTCCATAAGGTTTCAGAAGCCTGCGTTGCTCTTATTATGGTACGATTACATAACCATTAATCTTCACCGTTACCTGTGCCACAGTTTCAGAAACACCATCAGCCAGCTTATAACCAGCCGGAATTTCCGGTTTTGCTTTAAAGATATATTCGCCTGCCCTACCCGGATAATAAATATCCAGCGCTTCCCAAATCACATTATCCTTAGAAATTACTAATGGCTCATCTTTTTTATCACAGGTTGCCTTTACCTCTTTGATTTTTTCACCCAGAATTTCTTTCACTCTGTCCTCAGAATTTCCGTATTCTAAATTAATTTGGCCATCATCGTACCCAGTATTATAAACAGCCTCAAGCTTTGTAATTTCCACATCCTCTAAGGTGATATTATAGGTATACACCTTTCCACTTTCCCATGTGCCCGTAAGATTGCATGTAAAAGGCTTATCAAAGCCCTGTAAAGTGATTGCAACCGCTGCATCCGAACCTAAGTCTTGTGGAATCACCATTGCCTGATAGCTTGCTATTGCTGTTACCTTTACACTACCCGGAAAGAGCACTTCTATATTCGAAATCTCAAGCATATTTATATCACTGATATTTTCTTTGGCAGTCACGCTTCCATTATTAAAGTCTGCCGTCAAATAAACATTTTTCAGTTTTGCCTCTGTTACATTGTTTCCAGCCACCCTATTATTACAGATATTGATTACCACCTTTGCCGTTTTATGTTCAAAGGAAAGGGCATTCGCATTTTCAAAAGCAACAGAAGTCTGTGGTGCATAGAGAACCTCGCTCTTTGCGTAGCTATCCTCCGAATTCTGGTTTGAATTTACATCCCAACTATCCGGCAATGAAGGCTTATACCCTGTACCAAAATACCAGCCCGAAACATTGATATCATCCTTCGTTTCCCATTTGAAGGTAGTATCAAAATCTGCCCCTTTCAGCGTAACAGTTGTGTTTTGTTCAGTAGGCTTATATTTTTTTGCCGGCTCATCAGCTAACTGTATGGCAACTTCATTGCTTGTTTTCCATGTGCCGTCCCCAGTGAAAGAAAAATCGGGTTGGCTTACGCTATCATTTCGGGAAGCAGTACCCGCTGTGGTGCCGAAGTAGTTTCCTCCGTCAGCCCAGTCAGCAATTTTGGCAGTTGGCTTTACTTGCCGATATGCCACCGCTACCACATCTGTAAACGCCACCACTTTGCCCTCGCTATCTACTATAGCAACGCCTATATGCTTGCCATTTTCAACTTCAAACGACACCTCATTGTTTCCATTTCCAAATGCAGTTCCACCGCTCCATGCATCTCCCACATACGGTCTTGGCACTGCATTCTCATCCTCGCTAATTTTGTAGCTGTAGTATTGACCTGTTGGCAGTCCACTTGGCGCTATTATTCTTGTAGTACCATCAGCACTAGCGTCATCTTCTGAGGTTATGCCTAAGAATAACGGTGCAAGCGCCGTTGCTGTGATTGTCATTTTCTGGGATAAAGTTACCGGTGTACCCATTCCTTTGGAAATGGTTACAGTAAAGGTATAAGAACCATCTGTTCCGATTGCAAAGGGTTCTTTGCCTGCTATTGCCGCAATAAAATTCCCATCTACAACCGTTGCCGTTGTTCCCGCAAGGCTTTCACCTAAGGCGTTAACAAGTGCCTGTGCTTTGTCTTTGGCTGACGCTTCGTTGTCTACCTCCCTCTGTGTTGTTACATATTTTTCAGCTTCTATTGCCGCTTTTGCCGTGGCGATATCTCGGTTGTCCTGCTCTGTTGATTTATACGCCGTTGCTTTGATTGTCATTCTCAATACATTGGTTACTGCCTGTGTTCCTTTACCTTTTGCAATCGTTACAGTAAAGGTATAAGAACCATCTGTTCCATCTGGCTTTTCTTCTGTGCCTTCCTATGCTGCAATAAACTCACCGTCTGCAACTGTTGCTGTTGTTCCTGCAAGATTTAAATCATTCACAAGTGCCTGTGCTTTTGCTTTGGCAGTTTCCTTGTTTGCTGCTTCTGCCTGTGTTGCTGTGTATACTGCACCTTCGACTACTTTTTTTGCAGCTTCAATATCAGCATTATCCTGTACTGCGGTATCACTGCTGTGGCCGCCGCCACTGCCGCCACTGCCGCTGTCACCGCTGTCTGCCGAAATTTTGCTCGGAGTGCTCACCCCTGTCGCTGTTTCTATTTTTTTCACCGTAGTATCAGGAGAAATGGTGATGCCGGAAACATTTGCCTGCAAAAGATTCACAGTTCCCCTGCCGCTGAGGTCAAGCCTTCCGTTGGCTGTCATGGTGTCTACTGTCACATTTTCCGCTACGGCTGTTTTTGTATTTTCCGCTGTCCTGTCTATTATCACCTTACCTATGTTTTGGGTAATGGAAATGTTTGCCTTCTCCATAATATCCAATACATCCGCTTTAACATCAATGGTTGTTTGGGTTGTATTTGCCTTGGAAATGGTGATTGTTTTCACATTACCTGTGAAATCGTTTTCTGAGAGCCTGCAAGGCTGTCTGACTTCGATTTCTTTGATTTCTGTATCCCCTGCCAGCGAAACGCCTATGCCATTTTTGTCCACAATGACTTTACCGCCAACCGTTACATTGTTTAATACAATACCACTTGCACTGCCGCCCTCAATCACAAGGTTGCCTTTTATTTCCACATTTTCCAGTGTAACCTTGCCGCTTACCAGCTTTGAAGAAACAGTTAAATTGCCGTCAATGGTTTTATCTGCAATTTTCTCTGCGGAATCAATCACCACATCACTGACCTTTTCCGCAGGCTGTTCTTCCACAACGGAAGTTTCTGTGCCGGTCATAACACGGTCTATGGTTGAAACAGCCTCCGCCCTTGTAAGCACCCTGTTTGGCTGAAAAGTCCCGTCAGTATAACCACTCATATAACCAGCGGAGGTAACTGCTTCAATGGCGGGTTTTGCCCAAGTTGGAATATCCTTTGCATCTGCGAATACTGTTGTGTTTTCCGTATTTGCAGAAATCACCTTTGAAAGCATCATTGCTGCCTGTGCCCTTGTAATGCTTTCATTTGGTTTAAATGTACCGTCAGTAAAGCCTGCTGTGTATTGTTCGCCTATAGCAACAGCTACATCATTATAAAACCAGTCTCCGGCAGAAACATCACGAAATGATATTTCTCCCGTCTTTTCCATTTTTAATGCCTTATTCATCATGCAAATAAATTCCGCCCGGCTTACTGGCTTATTTGGTTGAAAGGAACCGTCCTCATATCCATTTATTAAGCCATTATCCTGCCACTTGTTAATTGTCTTTTCCGCCCAGTGCCCGTTAATATCATTTGAAGCTCCCAGAACATTTAATTGCCCAAATATCAAAGCAGCCGCTAAAGCCATTGATAATATTTGGGGTGATTTTCCACGCTTTCGTTTCAAAATATCCTCTCCTTTGCCATCTTTTTTCACAATTTCATTTTATATAACAAAAAACACAAATAAGAGCTGTTTCTTTCAGCAGCTCCCATTTGTGTTCTTAGTTTAAAATATTTATTTGCAGCAAAACAAAACTCAGATTCTGTCTGTCTGTCTGTCTGTCTGTCTGTCTGTCTGTCTGTCTGTCTGTCTGTCTGTCTGTCTGTCTGTCTGTCTGTCTGTCTGTCTGTCTGTCTGTCTGTCTGTCTGTCTGTCTGTCAAAATTTTACTTTTCGTATCAAAAGATGTCAACAAACAAAATCCCATAAAAAACCCCCGCCACTTTTAAAACCCCATAATTACCTGTTCTCGGTCGTCTTTTTTTCCATACGGGCCTCTTTTTTCAGTATATTTTATGTCACTTTTTTTGTCAATACCTCAGGGATAAACAGGAATTTATATAGATAAACGGTATTTTTCTTGCTATATTTTTTGGTTTCTCTATAATAGTTCATATGAACAACATTTTTAAAAATCCATTCCAGAAGGAGAATCGTCATGGAAAAGTATCATCAATATACCGAACAGGAGGTTGTAGCACAGACAAGCAATGTAATTATGCTTTTTTACAGCCGCCAAATTGAACCCATCGCTCAAATATTAGACAAAAACTTTGTTTGGATAGGTGCATACGAATTTCAATATTTGCGTGGAAAAGATGAATTTCTCAAATCCATAGAATCCGAAACAAATGAGCTTCCATGCCATGTTTCAGATGAGGAGTTCTTTGTACTGGCACATGACAGAAGTCTTTGGACAGTCTATGGCCGCTTTACGGTTACGGCAATGCGTGAGGACGGAACAATGCTGATTGCAAAAGTAAGAAACACCTTCGTATGGCGTCAGAAAAATGATGATTTCATTCTTCTTCACATTCATGGCTCACATGCAAGAGATGTGCCTTTGGAATGTGACAGTGAAATTTCATTGTCATCCTACCGCAGCAGGGAGTGGTTCGATTATATTCAGGATGTAGACAAAACAGTAGGCCCTCCAAAAAAACTCGTTTTTAGGGACAGCTTCGGTACATATCACTTTCTGCTGCCTTCAGAAATTCTCTATGCTATGGCAGATGAAAAGCTGTGTACCATTTTTACTGGTGAAGGCTCCTTTTCCTCTCGCATTTCACTGAAGGAGTTTGCAGAAAAGAGTCCGCTTTTCGTTCATATCCACCGAAGCTATGTTGTGAATATCAATCTCATAAAGTCCATAAAACGCTATCAGCTTGAACTTACAACAGGGAAACTGTTGCCTATCGGAAAAGAGCGTTATCTGAATATCAAACAGTCCTTAAGCGAATTTTCAAAATAAATCAAGCATAATAATTTGATTGGGCAAACCGCATTCCGTCCATTATCCATGCAATATTTATCAATTAATTCTTCATACACAAAACTGAAATCAATCAGCCAATTAATTTTCCGGAGTAGATTACTCCGGAAACTGCAAGGTTATAAATTTCCATGTAAGTACTTATTCATATTGGCAGTAAATCACCAAGAAAAAAGCTCTTGAATTTTTTCAAGGGGTTTTTTCTTGATAATTTCTTTTATTTAACACCGCATTACCAGTATTATTGCGCTTAAATCCATGTCAGCATTTTTTTGATGTCTGCAGCCAATGCTCCTATTACCTTCTTTTCAAAGTAAAAATATATATTAAATTGTTCAAGGCCTGTGATTAGAGATAAGAAATTTCTCCGCGCGAGTCTTGACATTGAAAACTGTAAATCATATCAAACTTTCCTTCTTTAATACGCATTCAATTAAGACAGGGTACCCCCTTGTCTGCTCTCTTATCATCATTAAGAACAATATAATTACTTGGCATAAACTGAATTTCCCATTTCACCGGATACGCTTCACTGATTGACTCCACAATCCTCTGAAATCTTTTTCTGGGCTGCTGTTCCTTTTCATCGTTGCCATCACAAAGATACCGCAGGCTCCCATCCAGTTATGCCTGATCCGAGATTATATTTGTGGAGGTGCCGCCATTTATTTTGCCAAAAACGATTACCGTGGCATCCATATGGTTTATCTCTCTTGTCTGTATTGTCTGAACTGACTGTATAATATTTACCGCACACAGTTTCGGATCAATGCCGTCCTGCGGTGCAGAGGTATGGCCTCTCTTTCCAAATAGCATTATTTTAAAATTATACATATCTGCCATAACCGGCCTACTTTTCAGCCTAATCATTCCGCTTTCAATGGGTGTCCAAAGATGAATAGCAAAAAGAAGCGTTTTTTAAGTCTGTCCCCCTTAAGCAGGGTAACGACTCCCGTTTTGGTGACTGTATGGGGTTCAAGTCTCAAACCTCTTATTAGTAAAAAATCTATTTTAGAGCAACAGCATGTATACCAATTATTCATACGCCCGTAGTTTAGGGGTTTTGTCTTATGGAAGGGGCTTTCAATACCAAACAATCAAAAGCCCCTTTGATGTTCTGAAAATTAAATCAGATTCAAAACTAATTGTGGTCGGTAATCACTCAATAATAATAGAGAGCCTTACCATTGCAAAGTTCTTTACAAATTTTCTATTCATGTTGCAACGCCTCGTCACACAAACTCTTCTTTTTTGTGGCAGAGTATATTAATGTTCCAATTATAAAACCGATTACACATGGCAAAATCCAGCCTAAGCCCTGTTCTGCAAACGGCATACTATTTACAAAACTCTCAATCGGACTGATTCTAACGCCAATTGACACAGCAGTGGAACATATGCTATAAACCAACGTTACTAACACTGCGCCTTTATATCCGCCGTCATTGGGAATAATCCTGCTGAAAACACCCAATAAAAGTAAAACAAGTACAATAGGATATACTGTAGCATATATCGGGTCTGAAAATGCAACAATTTTATCAACGCCAATCAATGCCATCATCATGCTTATCAGGCAGATAACCGCCACCGTCACAGTATAGTTAAAGCGCCCGTTGCTCAGTGTCACAAAATAATCTGCCGCTGCCGTCGCTTGACCTACAGCTGTAGTCAGACATGCTAATACACAGGCTATTCCAAGCGCACCCATCGCCAGCCGCCCTCCAACCATTTTTGTCAATCCAACAAGCAGTTCTGCACGTCCAATATTAGATGGGAACAAGCCGCTTCCACATGCCCCCATATAAAGGAGTCCTCCATATACAAACAGAAGTCCAATAAAGGCTATGGCAGCCGCAATCATTGTAACCTTGTTCCGTTCCTTCCCTTTATAACCTTTGCTCTCTATTGTTCCGAGAAATACGCTTGCCAGCAAGAAACTAACCAACACGTCACCTGTATTGTAACCACCTAAAAAAGCATTTATAAAAGGATTTTTAAGCTCCGTGCTGACTGGTTCTGCAATAGGAGATGTAAAAGCGTAAACAATAAGGATTGCTAAAATGACAACCATAGCAGGTGTTAAGAATTTTCCAATACGGTCAAGAGATGCCCCCTCGTTTTTCGCCACTAAAAACACTAAAATAAAATATACAACAACCAATGGAATATACGGCGCATTCGGAAACGTACCCTGTATTCCTAATTCAATAGCAGTCGCCGCAGTTCTTGGATTTGCAACAAATAAAACTACAAACATAATTGCGCCAATTATAATGTTATATGAGTTTTTACTCACATGCTTTGTAATTGCTGTAACAGAGCCGCACATTCCAATTACTACCATTGCTATTACCGGAAGAAAAATTCCTGATAAGGCCAATCCTATGATACCAGGCACCCAGTTTTGACCACTTTGGAGTCCAAGTATAGGAGGAAAAATCAAATTTCCCGCTCCAAAATAGGTGGCAAACAGTGCTAAACCGATGAACAAAATATCTCTGCGTTGTTTTTTATTCTCTGTATCCATACTCTGATATTCCCCCTAAAGAATTTTTTACCGAAAAGTTATTGCCTGCTTATCATTCATCTATCTTCACACCTAAATAAGAAAGCGCCGACTTCACGTGCATTTCAACACCTATCGCCAGGGAATCTTCATCAATATTAAATTTGCAGTTGTGATGTTCATAGGTCGTATGCTTCTCTTCATTCCCGGTTCCAAGGAAATAATAAGCGCCAGGAATTCTGCGTGAAAATTCAGCAAAATCATCCCCAAGCATAACACTTATGTTCTTTGTTAAAATATTCTCTCTGCCGACCACTTTTTCCGCACAGTCCATGACAAGCCTTGTCATAGATTCATCATTATTCAGCAAAGTATTGCCGCAGACAAACTCTATTTTGCATTCGCAGCGGTGCGCCTTACATGTTCCTTCAACAATTTCACAAAAACGTTTTCTTACGGCTTCGTCATCTTCATGCAGGCAACGAATAGAACCCTCCATCTCCAATATATCAGGTACTATTATTTCCTTCTGTCCGCTGTGTATTTTGCCCACAGAAATAACGGTAGGCTTCAGTGAGTCCTGCTCATAGGTGTGATAGGAGTTGATTGCTGCCAATACATGTCCGGCAGTATCAATCGGACTGATTGTTTTATGGGGCGCGCCGCCGTGGCCTCCCCTTCCTGTAATTGTTACTTTAAAATAATAGCTTGATGCCATAATGGGACCGGGTATTATACCAATTGTACCCGTAGGAATATATGACCATATATGTAAACCGCACACTGCATCAGGAACCGGATTTTGCAGCGCTCCCTGCTTTATCATCTCCTCTGCACCTGCATCTTCTTCATTGGGCTGAAAAAGAAATACAATTTTTCCACAGATGTCTTCTCGGTGATTTGAAAGAATTTTGGCAGCTATCATCATCATTGAGGTATGTCCATCATGTCCGCAGGCATGCATAACGCCGTTGTTTTGAGAAGAAAACTCTAAACCCGTATTTTCCTCCACAGGCAATGCGTCTATATCACATCTAAGCAGAATTGTTTTTCCTTCTTTAGCGCCAGTAAGAATACCAATAACACCTGTTCCAGCACACATGCGCACCTCTAAGCCAAGTTTCTGTAAATATTCTTCGACAATGCGGGAAGTTCTTACTTCCTTAAAACCAAGTTCAGGATGGCTGTGAAAATCTCTGCGTAACTGAATAAGTTCCTCTTTCAGATTAACTATCTCTTCTTTAATCGACATTTTAATCTCTCCATTCCTTCCATCTCATTTTCTCAATTTCAACCCAGAAGAATAATGCTTTCAAACATATATGAACACCAATTACAGCTATCAATGTTTTTGGCAATACAGCAACCGAATATACAAATTCAGCTGCTGTATCGCCTGTTGTTCTTATCTGATTATATAAGAGCCAGAGCCTGGTCCAAATCGTCAATCAGGTCGTCTACGTCTTCGATACCGATGGAGAGCCTTACCTGTCCGTCAAATATCTCCGCTGCATGCCTTTCCTCTGGCGTCATATCGAAATGGCTCATAGAAGGGGAGTGCTGGATTAAGGAGTCTACATTCCCAAGGCTTGTGGCAAGACTGAATACCTTAACATTATTCATAACAATTCTCACTGCATCCATACCGCCCTTTATATCTGCGCTCATCATGCCGCCGAAACCGCCGTGCATCTGTTTTTTGGCAATCTCATGGGTCGGATGGCTTTCCAGCCCCGGATAGTAAACACGGTCAATTTTCGGATGGCTTTCCAAGAATTTTGCTACCTTCATGGCATTTTCACAGGTACGCTCCATTCTGATGCCCAATGTCTTCATTCCCTGCATCAGCTGCCATGCTGCAAAGGGGTCTAACACAGCGCCGAAGCACTGTAAGTATGGCATACGGCATCTGTCAATGCGCGCCTTGTTTCCGGCAATAACGCCTGCTGTCACTGTACCATGTCCGCAAAGGTATTTTGTTGCACTGTGCACTACCATGTCAGCGCCCAAATCCAATGGTGTCTGTAAATAAGGGGAAGCAAAGGTTCCGTCTACAATCAGTGTAATGCCCTTATGGGAATGTACAATCTCGCTGATAGCTTTTATGTCACTGATTTTCAAGGTAGGGTTTGCCGGTGTTTCCACATAGACAAGGCTGGTGTTTGGTTTGATGGCTTCCTCCACTGACTTTGGGTTTGTGGTGTCCACTCGGGTATAGGTAACGCCCAGATTGGTTAACACCTGTGCAAACAGTGTGTATGAGCAACCATAGATAACATCCCCGAAAACCACATGGTCTCCTGCCTTCACAACGCTCATAACGGCGGTAGAAATGGCGCCGAGACCGGAAGCCAGAGCCAGAGCTGCCTCCGCATGCTCAAAATAAGCAATCTTCTTTTCCAGCTCATCACAATTTGGGCTGCCAAAACGGGTATACACAAAGCCCTGGTCAACGTGCTGGTTCAAATAAACGGCGGTATCAAAGTCCTCCAGTATGTAAGTGGATGTCTGGTAAATAGGGCTGATGTGCGCCATAGCCTGAGGTGTGTAATCCCCTGTTAAACGTGCGTGAAGCTGGTGTGCATGCAGTAAATCGGTGTTAATTTTCATAAAAATCACTCCTGTATTTTTATATTTTACGGATAGTTGCCTATTGATGAATTTGAATTATTCACATCATCTAAAAACATATTAACATTCTAGTATGTTAGATTCAACTTACATAAAATAAGGAGTAAAACACAATTTAACCATACAAATTGTAATATATATAAGTTTTTCTCACAATTTTTAATATATATTTTATACAATATCAGTTTCTTTTATTGCCATTATTTCTTATCCTTTTTTCATTCCATTTGATAACTTCCTCCACATAAAAAAGGCCCTGTTAATTTGTTGAGACTTTATCATTTTTTTGCCATAAGCTCTAGTCCTGCGAATTTTTTCATCACCAACAGAAAAGCTCTTGAACTTTTCAAGGGCTTTTCTGTTGACAATTTCTTTTATTATTGTGCTTAAATTCATGACAGCATTTTTTTGATATCTGCAATAGATGCTCTTATCCCCTCCTTTTCAAAGTAAAAATATATATTAAATTGTTCAAAGCATGCAATCAGAGATAAGAAATTTCTCCACGCAAGCCTTGACATTGATAAACAGTAAATCATATTAAACTTTCCTTCTTTACAATCTTCAAGCATACGCAGCAGTCCATACCGGGATTTGATATCAATACAACTCCTTTCTCTAAAAGTTTGCTTCTTTTCTTATATATTGTAATTATATAATAGTTTAAAAGAAAAAAGCTCCCAGTCTTTTTAACTGAGAGCAATTTAAAATCTAATAAATTTTTACAAAACAGGTTATCAAAATGAAAGGACGTTTTCAACTCTGTGGCCTGTGACCGATAAAGTTGGTTCGTTCAATCTTATTTTTTACTTTTAAAGAACCGTTTTCTTGTCTGAAAACCTTTGGCATCTGTAAAAACGCTAAAAATACGGGGCAAAAAACCACCCATTTTTAAGCTCAAAAACCGCTTATTTTTTCTCACAAACCACAAGATGTTGTGGTTAAAACCCTAATTTTGGCATTCAAACCACAATTCGGCATCTATTCTGTATCGTCAAGTCGTAAAACGCTCATAAACGCAGCCTGAGGAACCTCAACATTTCCAATCTGGCGCATACGCTTCTTGCCTTCCTTCTGCTTTTCAAGGAGCTTCCTCTTTCTTGATATGTCTCCTCCATAGCATTTTGCCAGAACATCTTTTCGCATAGCGCCTACAGTGCTTCTCGCAACGATTTTGCTTCCGATGCTTGCCTGTATAGGTATCTCAAAAAGATGCCTTGGTATTTCTTTTTTTAGCTTTTCACAAATCTTACGCCCACGTTCCACAGCTGAATCACTGAACACTATAAACGAAAGTGCGTCAACCATTTCACGGTTTACAAGTATGTCAAGCTTTACAAGCTCGGATTCCTGATAGCCCTCAAGGCTGTAATCAAATGACGCGTAGCCCCTGCTTCTGGACTTGAGCACATCAAAAAAATCATAAATAATCTCATTAAGAGGAATATGGTATATAAGCATGGCTCTCGTCTCGTCCAGATACTCCATGCTCTCATAAATGCCTCGCCTCTGCTGGCACAGCTCCATTATTGCCCCTATATAGTCCTTAGGCAGTATAATTTCAGCCTTTACTATAGGCTCCTCCATTTTCAGTATCCTTGCAGGGTCAGGCATATTGCTCGGATTACTTATATCTATCTCGCTTCCGTCTGTCATATAAATTTTATAAATAACACTTGGCGCGGTAGTCACCAAATCCAGATTGAACTCACGCTCAAGCCTTTCCTGAATAATCTCAAGGTGTAAAAGTCCAAGGAAACCGCACCTGAACCCAAAACCCAGCGCTACAGAAGTCTCCGGTTCAAAAAACAGCGACGCATCGTTA
This sequence comes from Lachnospiraceae bacterium NSJ-143, assembly GCA_022867625.1. Lineage (GTDB taxonomy): Bacteria > Bacillota > Clostridia > Lachnospirales > Anaerotignaceae > Neoanaerotignum_A. Next base: position 715,155 of record JALIFM010000001.1, on the reverse strand, counting down.
AGCTGCAACTTTTCAAGGGCGTCCTTAAGCTCCGGATATTTTGCTCCGTCAGCAGGGAAAATACCGCAGTAAACCATAGGGTTTACCTTCTTATACCCAGGGAACGGCTCAGGTGTAGGGTTTTCTGAACTTGTCACAGTATCTCCCACACGCGTGTCGGCAACATTTTTAATGCTGGCTGTCATATACCCTACATCTCCGGCTTTAAGCTCAGAGCATGGCACAAGCTTTCCGGGATTAAAATATCCTACCTCAACAGTTTCAAACTCTTTTCCGGTAGCCATCATTCGCACCTTTACGCCCTTTTTTAATGTTCCGTCAAAAACGCGCATTATTACTATTACACCCTTATACGGGTCGTAGACAGAATCGAATATAAGCGCTTTAAGCGGTTCATTTTCATCTCCCTCAGGTGAAGGTATATCAGTAACAACCCTCTCAAGCACTTGCTCTATATTTATTCCGTTCTTGGCTGAAATAAGCGGCGCGTCCTCAGCCGGAATACCTATTATATCCTCAATTTCCTTAATCGCCATCTGCGGGTCGGCACTCGGCAAGTCAATTTTGTTTATAACTGGCAGTATCTCCAGATTATTGTCTATAGCAAGATATACATTGGCAAGTGTCTGCGCCTCCACCCCCTGGGCAGCATCAACTATAAGCACAGCGCCCTCACAGGCGGCCAGTGACCTTGATACCTCATAATTAAAATCTACATGGCCAGGCGTATCTATCAGATTAAAAATATACTCCTCACCGTCAGAGGCTTTATACACAAGGCGCACAGCCTGCGATTTTATAGTTATACCCCTCTCACGTTCAATATCCATGTTGTCAAGTATCTGCTCCTGCATTTCTCTTTCTGTCAGAAGCCCTGTTTTCTGTATCAACCTGTCAGCCAGTGTGCTTTTGCCGTGGTCAATATGTGCCACAATACAAAAATTTCTTATTTTCTCCTGTCTTGATAAAGACATGTATTTTCCTCCTAAAACATGCAACTGTTAATTAAAGCGTCATACGCCCTTTTTATCGTATTGTCTGAATGATTATAACAAAAATTTCAATTTTCTTCAAGGACATTAAATAGAGCACTGGCAAAAGGATAGAGCGAGTTTTTAACCTCATCTATTGTATTGTTCTCATTTCCCGCCTCAAGGAGAAGCGAGCACGGCATAATATTAAGGCTGTACCTGTACGGTTTAATATAAACATTTTTCATAATATCCGGCGCGGCGGAGTCCATGGCTTTTTTGAGCTTAAGGCTAAGTGATATGTTCTCGCTGATATACGGGTTTTCAACACCTGCGTCAGCCTTTTGACCGTTATTATCAAGAGCGCATACTCCATTTACAAGCATTAGCCTTGCCGAGTCCCTGCCGTTATAATCAGCTGTGTTTGTCTCACTCCCGTTAAAGCTGTCACGATGTATGTCAATAAGCACCTTTATACCGGGATATTTGTTGAGTAGCTTTCTTACCCCCTCCTCGCTTCTTTCGTAACTGCCCTCGGTGCTTGTCCTTCCGTCAAGCATGTCATAAGCTGATACATCATGCACAACGCCGACACCATATGTATCAGATATTATCTCCGCCAGAGCGTTTCCGGCATCAATCACCGTTGCCTTCTCGCCTGTGCCGCCGTCGGCATAGCCTTCGCTTGAGTGTGTGTGAAAAATAAGTATTTCCGGTGAGCCGTCCATTTTAAGCCTGACACCGGTTTTAATATTCATCAGGTCAGCCTCATTTAAAAGCCCCGACTCAATATACGCACCTGACTCAACAGAAAAAGCGCTTTCCTGAACCGGCGTCTTTATATCTTCTTTTGTATTATTATTTTTGGCACCTCCAATGTTTTTTATGCCATATAATGCAACAAACACGGCCGCCGCTGCTATAATCATTTTTTTGTTCGGCCTTTTCCTCTTTCTGTGGTAACCCGCCGCCCTGTGCAGGCCTACCGCTGTCTTTTTCCGTTTTATGTGTATCGGAAGTTTTATTGTCTTGAATAAAAGCATTTTACCGCCCCCGTTTTTAGTTTTCAAAATAAAGGATAAGCTGTATACTATATATTAAAGGAGGCGCAAATATATGAATACTGTTGAAATTATTATTAAAAAAAGGGACAAAAAAAAATTGTCTGAAGGAGAAATACGTCACATAATATCCGGAGCTGTAAACGGTCATATACCGGACTATCAGCTTTCCGCCTTTCTTATGGCATCCTTTATAAACGGCCTTGACGGCGACGAGACATTCTTTATGACAAAGGCCATGCTTGAAAGCGGGAGAATACTTGATTTTTCTGATATAAATGGAATTAAAATCGATAAGCATTCCACCGGAGGCGTGGCGGATACAACAACGCTTATACTGTCTCCGGCTGTAGCCTCCCTTGGTGTGCCTGTAATTAAAATGAGCGGCAGAGGACTTGGCTTTTCAGGCGGCACACTGGATAAGCTTGCCTCCATACCCGGCTTTACAACCGATATTTCTCTAGGCATAGCAAAAGAGCTTGTCTCCAAAAGCAACATAGTCCTTATGGGCCAGAGTGAAAACCTTGCGCCTGCCGATAAGGTTTTATATGCCCTGAGGGATGTAACAGGCACTGTAGAAAGCGCGCCACTTATTGTAAGCAGTATAATGTCAAAAAAGCTTGCGGCAGGCGCAGACGCCATAGTATTTGATGTAAAATGCGGAAGCGGCGCTTTTATGAAGGACTACGCTTCGGCCAAAGCCCTTGCTGAAAGCCTTATGTCCATAGGAAACAAATTCGGCAAAAAAACAACAGCTGTAATCTCATCTATGAACCAGCCTCTTGGAAGCTATATAGGCAACTCCCTTGAGGTTATAGAGGCAGTAGAGGTGCTTAAAGGAAACGTAAAGGGCGGACTTTTGGAAGTTTCTTCTACACTTGGCGGCGCAATGCTTGCCTGTTCAGGTGCGGCAGAGACAGTCAATGACGGCACAGCCATGATAAAAGAAGCTATAGAAAGCGGTAAAGCCCTCAAAAAATTCCGTGAGCTTATTATCCAGCAGCACGGCAACCCGGAAATAATAAACGACTATTCACTGCTCCCTCACTGTGCGGTTAAAAAAGAGTTGAAGGCTGAAAACAGCGGATATATCCATTCATTTAACACCGATAAAATAGGTATGGCTTCTGTTCAAACCGGAGCGGGAAGAAAGGAAAAGGATGACTTGATAGACCTTGGAGCGGGAATAATAATGAAAGCCCGCATTGGAGACTATATAAACAGAGGCGATACAATAGCTGAAATATTCTCTTCCTCCGAAGAAAAATGTGAAGCGTCAGCAGCCATATTAAAAGAATCGGTTACACTTTCCAAAAGCCAGCCTGAACCTGACAAGCTGATACTTGATATAATTTAAGCATTAAAAGGAGTGATTTTATGAAAAGAGCCATCATTATAGTTCTGGACAGTGTCGGCATAGGCGAGCTTCCTGACGCCGCAAAATACGGTGACCAAGGCAGCAACACACTTGTCAATATAAAAAAGGCAAGGCCGGATATGAACCTTAAAAACCTGTGTTCCCTTGGCCTTGGCAATATAGACGGAAAAGAAATAAGCATTCTGGGAAATGTCACTTTCCCTTCAGGCTGCTATGGAAAAATGGCCGAGGCCTCAAACGGCAAGGACACAACAACAGGCCACTGGGAAATGGCCGGCATTATTACTGAGCACCCGTTTCCTACATTTACAAAGACCGGCTTCCCTTACGAGGTAATGCGCCGCCTTGAGGAAGATACAGGCGATATGGGCTTTTTAGGAAACCTTGCGGCCTCGGGAACAGAGATTATAAATATACTTGGCGATGAGCATGTCCGCACAGGCTTTCCTATTGTATATACATCGGCTGACAGTGTTTTTCAGATAGCCGCCCATGAGGATATTGTGCCTGTTGAAAAGCTGTACTGGATATGTGAGAAGGCGCGAAAGATACTTACAGGTCCATATGCAGTAGCCCGGGTTATAGCAAGGCCGTTTACCGGCACCAGCGGACACTATGTGCGCACCAAAAACCGCCGTGATTTCTCACTTGAGCCGACCTCAACAACAATACTTGACCTGATTTCCGGAGACGGCAAAAATGTAACCGCCATAGGCAAAATAGAAGACATATTCCAGCACAGAGGGATAACCGAAAAAAGCCATACTACAAACAACCCCGATGGAATAGAAAAAACCATTGAATATATCAGAAAGCCTTCTGACGGGCTTATATTCACAAATCTGGTGGACTTTGACATGGTTTACGGTCACAGGAATGATCTAGACGGGTATAAGGCCGCACTTGAATACTTCGACAATAAACTGCCTGATATAATTTCCGCATTAAAAGACGAGGATATACTTTTTATAACCGCTGACCACGGCTGCGACCCTACAACGCCAAGCACAGACCATTCAAGAGAATATGTTCCAATACTGACATACGGAAAGAATATCAAAGCAGGAGTTAATCTGGGAATAAGAAGCACATTTGCAGACCTAGGAAAGACAATAGTCGATTATCTCAATATAGACAACACTCTTGCCGGAACATCGTTTCTAAACGACATAAAGTGAGGTAATACAGATGACCGAGAGGATTAAATTGAAATATATAAATGAGAATCCAGAAAAAGGCACATATGTCACAAAGAACAGCATAGACTGCATTGCCGTCTCTCTGGCTGTACTTGCCGTACTGTATACTGCGGTTCTCAAATACAGATATTTCGTAAAATATGCACTGCCAAACAAAATGCTGTTCGGATTTATAAAAAGGCATAATTAACTCAGCAAAAATAAAAGCGCCCGCAAAGGCGCTTTTGTTTATTTGCCATTTTCTCTTTAAATCAATACCATTTTCACTGCGTACAACAGGCTCATGCCCATTGCAGCTGGTTTTAATCTACCCGCAAACATGCCGCTTACTTACCGTTTTGGTTTCGCAGATGTTTCAAATACTAAGAATTTAAAAATCAAGTCTGATTATTTCTGATTCATCTATTGTATCGTATGTTTCCGTATCGAAAATTATAAAGCTGAACTCCACATTTTTAATCTGTGCTGTGTTTGAAACCCCGATATCCTTTAAATTCCATTCATACAGCTCTATGCCGTTCACTGCTTTTTTGCCTGCGGCAACTTCGCTTGAAAAAACCGGTTCATACATTATATCATTAATTGAAAAATCCCGGACCTGTACACCGCACTTTTCTGAATTATTATTTTCAATAACCAAATTAACATCAACAGTGCCATACTCGTCCTTTGTTATACCGGTAAAAGTTATTTTCATGCCGTTTTTGTCATACAGAATCTGACTTTTATCGGCTTTTGGTTCTGTTGGTTCTGATACCTGATTATTACCTGCTGACTCAAGATATACCGTATTTGTATTTCCATCCCATTTAACAGTCCTGCCCACAGCCTCGCCTACTGCCCTTACAGGAAGGTAGGTTGTACCATTATAAATAAACGGTTCAGCGTCTGCTCTAACAGTTTCTCCGTCAACAATTATCTTTATATTGTTATATGTAACCGGAATGTTTTGCGTGCCCTCAGCGGCAAAAGCCGTACAGCATGCAGATACCATAGAAACCAGCAGCCCAAGTGTGATAACTTTTATTTTCATTTAAACGCCCCCTCAGATAATATAACAACAGTTTACAGCAAACGTCATATTCTTACAAGGGCTAAGGCAAACAACAGCAAACTTCGCATATATAAACAGGTTAACTTAGTTGTTTTTGATGCACCTGTTACACCGCTTTTTATTGTTTTTTCACCTGGTTTTATTATATATGGGTTTATATCTTCCTTTTTCCCGTTTTGTATGGTAAAATACGCTTAAAATCTATTGATTTACACTAAGAAATGAGGTTTTTATAAATGAAATTAGGTATTGTAATATATTAGCCTAATTTTATAAATCCATGTACCTCGATAAAAGTCCGTAAAACCGCATGGTTGCAAGGTTCTTTAAAAAGGCGCAAACATAAAGCTCCATGTAAAATCACATAATTTAATATCATTTGGGCGTAGAAATGGGCGTAGATTTATAGCTTAAAACCAGAGTCCAACGCAGTTTGTACTGATGAATAGTACGCTTGCCAGTTTCTACGCATAAGACCACACAACATGATAGAACAAATCGAAAATTTATACTGCACCGCACAGGCGGCGTTTCTTACTCTCTTAACAGGAGAACAGAAACGCCGCTTTTTTTATGCCCTCATGTCACGCAGTAGGGGCAAAGGAAGCCTTGATTTTGACGGCGTTACGGGCGCGTTTCTGACCGGGCAAGGGAAATATACCTTTTCCCTTAAAAACGCCGTCCTACCGCGTGACAAATCCACAGCAAAGGAGTGATGAAGCTATGGCAGTTTTCCGCGTGGAACGAAACAAGGGCTATACCGTAATGAGTAACCACCACCTACGCAACAAGGAGCTGACCCTAAAGGCAAAGGGCTTGTTGTCGCAAATGCTGTCCTTGCCGGAGGATTGGGACTATACCCTTGCGGGGCTGTCCTACATCAACCGGGAAAGCATAGACGCTATCCGCACCGCCATATGGGAGCTTGAAAAAGCCGGGTATATCACAAGGCGGCAGGGACGCGACGAAAAAGGCAAAATGACGGCTATTGAGTACACCATTTACGAACAGCCGCAGCACCCGCCGGAATTGGAAAACCCGATATTGGAAAATCCAACAGCGGATAACCCGGTATTGGAAAATCCGACGACGGATAACCCGACGTTGGAAAATCCAACGCAATTAAATAAAGAGATACAAAGAACTGACTTACCAAAGACCGATTTATCAAAAACGGATTTATCAAGTACCCATTCCATTCCTATCCATTCCCTAAATCCCCTGCCTTTGGAACAGGACACGGCAGAGCCGGAACGGAAAGGAACGGAAGCGTTCAAACAAAGTGCAGTAGGGATATACCGGGAAATCATCAAGGACAATATCGAGTATGACTTTCTCTTGCAGGACAGCAGCATTGACCGCGACCGTCTAAATGAGATTGTAGACCTCATGCTTGAAACGGTATGCACCGCACGAAAGACAATCCGTATCGCCGGGGACGACTACCCCGCCGAGCTTGTGAAAGCAAAATTTATGAAGCTGAACAGCTCACACATTCAATTCGTGTTTGACTGTATGCGGGAAAACACCACCAAAATCCGCAACATCAAGCAGTATTTACGGGCGGTACTCTTTAACGCCCCGACCACCATTGACAGCTATTACACCGCCCTTGTCGCTCACGACATGGCAAGCGGCAAAATCTGAAAGGAGTACAGACCATGAAACAGGGAGCCTTGATTTTTGACGAAACCACCGACCGTTACGACATTCGCTTTGACCTTGCGGACTACTACGGCGGTTTGCATTGCGGGGACTGTTTCGACGTGATGATTGGTGGCAAATGGAAGCCGACCCGCATTGAAATGAACCCGTCGCAGGAATGGTATCTTGTGGGGGTACGCGCCGGGGACTTGAACGGCTTGCGGGTGCGGCTTTAAGCCCATACGCCGCAGAACAGACAGGGACAGCCAGAAAAGCGGCTGCCTTTTTTTCATGCCACAAAGCGGCGTACCACCCTAAAGCAGACCATACCGGGAAAGGAGGACGGTAAATGCAAGACGAAGTAAACGAAAAGACCGTTGCCATATCCATAAAGGCAACCAAACTGACGGCGGCACTGTTACAAGCCGCCATGAAAAAGCTGCTTGCACAGGCAAAAAAGCAGCTTGACAAACAGGCAACGCCTCACGGCAAGCAGACCTTAAAGCAGCTTATGAAGCAGAACGCGGGCGTGTCGAATATCGAAATCACCGACAGCAATATCAAAGCCTTTGAGAGTACGGCGAAGAAGTACGGCGTTGATTTTGCACTGAAAAAGGACGCGACGGAAACCCCGCCCCGTTACCTTGTGTTTTTCAAGGGCAGGGACGCGGACGTGCTGACCGCCGCCTTTAAGGAGTTTTCCGCAAAGAAGCTGACACAGGAACAAAAGCCCTCAATCCGCAAGGCATTAGCAGCCTTTAAGGAAAAAGCAAAGCAGCTTAACGCCAGCCGGGAAAAGGTGAAGAACAAGGACAGGGGGCGCGAACTATGAGCAACGTCAATCTGAAAAAGCTGATACTTCCCAATCTCCCCTATCTGCTCTTTGTCTACCTCTTTGACAAGGCAGCACAGGCAGCGCGGCTTGCACCGGGCGCGGACTTCTCCGCTAAAGTGCTGCATATCAGGGACGGCTTTACCGCCGCTTTTTCCTCATTCGCGCCGAGTTTTGACCCCCTGGATATGCTTGTCGGCGTTGCCGGGGCTGTCCTTATCCGGCTGATTGTGTATGTCAAAGGCAAGAACGCGAAGAAGTACCGCAAAAATGTAGAGTACGGTTCTGCCCGTTGGGGAAACGCCGAAGATATAAAGCCCTATGTAGACCCGGTATTTGAAAACAATATCCTGCTGACACAGACCGAACGGCTGATGATGAGCAGCCGCCCGAAGCTGCCGAAGTACGCGAGAAACAAGAACGTCCTTGTGATCGGCGGTTCCGGCAGCGGCAAGACCCGGTTTTTCGTGAAGCCTAACCTCATGCAAATGCACAGCAGCTATGTAGTGACCGACCCAAAAGGGACGGTTTTAGTCGAGTGCGGCAAGCTCTTACAGCGGGGCGGCTACAAGATAAAAGTGCTGAACACCATCAATTTCAAAAAGAGTATGCGCTACAACCCCTTTGCCTATATCCGCAGCGAAAAGGACATTTTGAAGCTCGTCAATACCCTAATCGCCAACACAAAAGGCGACGGCGAGAAATCCGGGGAGGACTTTTGGGTGAAAGCGGAACGGCTCTTTTATTGCGCCCTAATCGGCTATATCTGGTACGAAGCCCCGGAGGAAGAAAAGAACTTTACCACCCTGCTTGACATGATAAACGCCAGTGAAGCCCGCGAGGACGACCCGGAGTTTCAAAGTCCTGTTGACCTCATGTTTGAACGCTTGGAAGAAAAAGACCCGGAACACTTTGCCGTGAAGCAGTACAAAAAATTCCTGTTAAGCGCGGGCAAGACCCGTTCCTCAATCCTTGTCAGTTGCGGCGCAAGGTTAGCCCCCTTTGATATTAAGGAACTCCGCGACCTCATGGAAACTGACGAAATGGAGCTTGACACCATAGGGGACAGAAAAACGGCGTTGTTCGTTATCATTTCCGACACCGACGACACCTTTAACTTTGTTGTTTCAATCCTTTACACGCAGCTTTTCAACCTCTTGTGTGACAAAGCCGACGACGTATACGGCGGGCGGCTTCCCGTCCATGTGCGCTGTCTGCTTGATGAATTTGCGAATATCGGGCAGATACCCAAATTTGAAAAGCTCATTGCCACAATCAGAAGCCGGGAAATCTCGGCTTGTATCATTTTGCAAAGCCAGAGCCAGTTAAAAGCCATTTACAAAGACAATGCCGACACCATAGTAGGGAATTGCGACACGACCCTTTTCTTGGGCGGCAAGGAAAAAACGACCCTTAAAGAAATATCGGAAATCTTGGGGAAAGAAACGATAGACAGCTTCAACACAAGTGAGAACCGGGGACGGGAAGTTTCCCACGGGCTGAACTACCAGAAGTTAGGCAAGGAGCTTATGACACAGGACGAAATCGCGGTCATGGACGGCGGGAAATGTATCATGCAGCTTAGAGGGGTGCGCCCATTCTTTAGCGAAAAGTACGACATAACGAAGCACCCGAAATACAAGTACCTTTCCGATTTTGACAAGAAGAACGCCTTTGACATGGAAAAGCACTTGCGCCGCCGCCCCGCAATCGTGAAACCCGACGAGGTATTCGACTACTACGAGATTGACGCGGCAGAGTTGCCGGAGGACACAGAGCCTTAAAACCGCGTCATGGAAATATGGATAGCAGGCTATTGCGCTATGGAAAACGCCATTCACAGCACATGGAAAAGCAAGAACAGCTTTCCCACGTCCTGCAAACAGCGTTTCCCACAGCTTTATAAGACAGCCAGTTACCCACATTCCCACAACGCCGACGACTACGGAAACAGCCCCTTTCCGACCTGTCACTTAGAAAAGCAAACCCTTAAAGGAGGTGGTTTGAAATCAAATCCGTAAACATTGGTTACATGGTACGCGCCCCTTGCTTTTGGAACGCACAGCGGCAGAAAGTGAGGACTATATGGAATTTTTCAACAGCGCAGTAGACGTATTGCAGACCCTTGTTATCGCACTGGGAGCCGGACTTGGTATCTGGGGAGTTATCAACTTGTTAGAGGGCTACGGCAACGACAACCCCGGCGCAAATGCTCATGTACGGTAAGGAAGCAAGCAACCGAAAACAAGAGATAGACCGCCAGCACTACACTATTCCGAACCAAAGACCAAAAGATAAGCATTGTGGGAAAATCTAAACTTTTGGATTTTCCTACAATGCCAACTACGGCGGAATCCCTCCCACTCCTTATATCTTTCTGTATACATTGAATTTGTATTTAGTAAAATGCAGACAACACCACGGATCGGCTTTTGGTTGGACAATTCCAACCAAACACCACAGCAGACAGCAGAAAACATTCTGAACGCTAGGAAGCCGGTATGATTGTTACATATAAGGGGAAGAAAAATTTCTTTTAGGTACTTGCTTTCCTAAAACTGATGTGATACAATGATTTAATCCAGAAAAGGAGTAAAAAATATGCGGCAAGGTATTCTTAAATAAAACTATAATCAAATAGTGGGAACAAAGGATTATGATAGCTCCTTTTGTAGGGGCTTAGTTTTTTGTACCCAATTTAAGAATACTTTTGCCTTATCAATTTTGACATATCCCCAAAAACAGCAATCACAAACAGGTGTATGCTGTATATGTGTATGTCCGCAACTTATAATCCCCAGTGGTAAAAGTATTTTACTGCTGGGGATTTTTATGCCCTTTGGGGCTGTAAAGGGAGGACAATCACATGAAAATAATCAATATTGGAATTCTTGCCCATGTAGACGCTGGAAAGACGACCTTGACGGAGAGCCTGCTATATGCCAGCGGAGCCATTTCAGAACCGGGGAGCGTCGAAAAAGGGACAACGAGGACGGACACCATGTTTTTGGAGCGGCAGCGTGGGATTACCATTCAAGCGGCAGTCACTTCCTTCCAGTGGCACAGATGTAAAGTTAACATTGTGGATACGCCCGGCCACATGGATTTTTTGGCGGAGGTGTACCGCTCTTTGGCTGTTTTAGATGGGGCCATCTTGGTGATCTCCGCTAAAGATGGCGTGCAGGCCCAGACCCGTATTCTGTTCCATGCCCTGCGGAAAATGAACATTCCCACCGTTATCTTTATCAACAAGATCGACCAGGCTGGCGTTGATTTGCAGAGCGTGGTTCAGTCTGTTCGGGATAAGCTCTCCGCCGATATTATCATCAAGCAGACGGTGTCGCTGTCCCCGGAAATAGTCCTGGAGGAAAATACCGACATAGAAGCATGGGATGCGGTCATCGAAAATAACGATGAATTATTGGAAAAGTATATCGCAGGAGAACCAATCAGCCGGGAAAAACTTGCGCGGGAGGAACAGCAGCGGGTTCAAGACGCCTCCCTGTTCCCAGTCTATCATGGCAGCGCCAAAAATGGCCTTGGCATTCAACCGTTGATGGATGCGGTGACAGGGCTGTTCCAACCGATTGGGGAACAGGGGGGCGCCGCCCTATGCGGCAGCGTTTTCAAGGTTGAGTACACCGATTGCGGCCAGCGGCGTGTCTATCTACGGTTATACAGCGGAACGCTGCGCCTGCGGGATACGGTGGCCCTGGCCGGGAGAGAAAAGCTGAAAATCACAGAGATGCGTATTCCATCCAAAGGGGAAATTGTTCGGACAGACACCGCTTATCAGGGTGAAATTGTTATCCTTCCCAGCGACAGCGTGAGGTTAAACGATGTATTAGGGGACCAAACCCGGCTCCCTCGTAAAAGGTGGCGCGAGGACCCCCTCCCCATGCTGCGGACGACGATTGCGCCGAAAACGGCAGCGCAAAGAGAACGGCTGCTGGACGCTCTTACGCAACTTGCGGATACTGACCCGCTTTTGCGTTGCGAAGTGGATTCCATCACCCATGAGATCATTCTTTCTTTTTTGGGCCGGGTGCAGTTGGAGGTTGTTTCCGCTTTGCTGTCGGAAAAATACAAGCTTGAAACAGTGGTAAAGGAACCCTCCGTCATTTATATGGAGCGGCCGCTCAAAGCAGCCAGCCACACCATCCATATCGAGGTGCCGCCCAACCCGTTTTGGGCATCCATAGGACTGTCTGTTACACCACTCTCGCTTGGCTCCGGTGTACAATACGAGAGCCGGGTTTCGCTGGGATACTTGAACCAGAGTTTTCAAAACGCTGTCAGGGATGGTATCCGTTACGGGCTGGAGCAGGGCTTGTTCGGCTGGAACGTAACGGACTGTAAGATTTGCTTTGAATACGGGCTTTATTACAGTCCGGTCAGCACGCCGGCGGACTTCCGCTCATTGGCCCCGATTGTATTGGAACAGGCATTGAAGGAATCGGGGACGCAGCTGCTGGAACCTTATCTCTCCTTCATCCTCTATGCGCCCCAGGAATACCTTTCCAGGGCTTATCATGATGCACCGAAATACTGTGCCACCATCGAAACGGCCCAGGTAAAAAAGGATGAAGTTGTCTTTACTGGCGAGATTCCCGCCCGCTGTATACAGGCATACCGTACTGATCTGGCCTTTTACACCAACGGGCGGAGCGTATGCCTTACAGAGCTGAAAGGATATCAGGCCGCTGTCGGTCAGCCGGTCATCCAGCCCCGCCGTCCAAACAGCCGCCTGGACAAGGTGCGCCATATGTTTCAGAAGGTAATGTAAAGATACATAATCGTCAAGACGGCAACAATCAGAAGTTATGGAGGGTAACAATGGAATATAGTAAGGAAGATTTAATGGAAGCAAAAAAGCAAATTTGGGGAGTGGGAGAGAACATGGGAACAGAGGAAAGTAAAAAAATCTGGGAGGAGAACGCACAATTTTGGGATAATGCAATGGGTGACGAATCTAATGAATTTCACAGAGAGGTAGTGCGTCCCAAAGTAACGGAACTTCTATCTCCTAATCCTGCGGATTACATTTTGGATATTGCGTGTGGCAATGGAAATTATTCTTCGTATCTTGCACAAAGAGGCGCTTCGGTTGTCGCTTTTGATTACAGCAAAAAAATGATAGAATTGGCTAAAAGACGGCAATCACAATATGCAAAACAAATTGAATTTTGTGTGGCGGATGCGACCGATAGAAAAAGTATATTAGAATTAAAAAGAAATCGAGCCTTTACGAAAGCAGTTTCTAATATGGCAATTATGGATATTACGGATATTGAACCACTTCTTATGGCTGTTTATGAACTGTTGCAGGAAAGCGGAATTTTTGTCTTTGCAACGCAACACCCTTGTTTTGTCACGTTGACTGAAAAATATATGACACCGCACAGTTACTATGATATAGCGATTGAAGGGCAACCGAAAGAGCAGATTTATTATCATCGTTCCATACAAGATATTTTTAACCTTTGTTTTAGAGCTGGATTTGTCATTGATGGATTTTATGAAGAATGTTTTAAAACCAACAAAGAAATTCCTATGGTAATGATAGTAAGGCTTAAGAAGGTAAAACGTGATAGCTTAAAATAAATTCAAGTTTGTCGGGTAAATAGCAAACCCAGCCGAGCCAGTCAACGGTCAAGATGAACGGCGCATATGCGCAGCCGTTGACAGCCCCGCCCGCCTTTGCTGGTAGGCAATCAAGGGGCGACAGCAAGAAGTGCCACCGCCCCGCACTATTATTCAGAAAGGGGAATTTCCATGACCGACCAGATAGCCTATCAAGAATATATCCAGCGCAGGTACAACGCCTTTTGCAAGACTGTTATCCGCTGTGCCGCCTTGGACAAGATTTTGAAGCTTAAACGGCAATGGGAACGGCAAGTTTCCCTTGACTATCTGATGAACGAGAAGTTTGTCCAGTTTGCCGCGTCGGAGCCGGACGAGGAATACCCATTTACCGTCTGCGGTCAGACCGTCCTGCTCTGCAACGCCGCCCTTGCCGACGCGATCTCTGTTTTGCCGGAGCAGACGCGGGAAGAAATCCTGCGCTATTACTTTCTGCGCCAGCCGCAGCGCGTGATCGGCGCGTGTATTGGCCGGTCACGCAGCACAGCGGGGCGGCATATCCAGCTTGCCTTGCAGCGGCTACGCGAAGAAATGGGGGTGAGCCGGTATGAGTAGACTTCTCCCCTATGAAACAATCCTCAAAGCCCGTGAGGGCGACCCAGAAGCCGTGAACGCTGTCCTGCTCCACTACGCCGGATATATCCGCTATTTCTCAAAAGTGAACGGGCAGGTCAACGCCGAGGTGGAGGACTATGTAAAGCAGCGGTTAATTGACTGTCAATTCAAGTTCCGGCTTGACGAACCACCGGACAAGTCATAAAAACTGAATACCAGCCGCCACCGACGCGGCCAGCGAAAGCAGTAAGTCTTGAAAAAGATTTACTGCTTTTTTTGTTGTCCGGCTCCGCTCCCGGCCATTTTGCCCCCTGCCGGTTGTAGTAGTAAGCGAGGAGGGAATTTTTCTGCCCTGGTGTTTGGCATTTGGAGCATTTACCCGTAGTAGAGGGCAAAGAGAAAGGATTTCTCCAACACCGGGTAGAAACCACTGCGTCCGGTGTCATTTTAGCGAAAGCGGGCAGGAATGCCCTTTACAGGATTAGTAGTTGCAGAAAAAGAGAAACAAACTTTTGTGGTTGCAGTTTTCCAAAAAAGTGGCGGACGGAAGTGAGAGAAAGTTTGCAGTCACGGAGAGCAAGTTTCTACCACGGTGCCAAAATCCGCAATTCTGCGGTTTTGCCCCTCGCGGGAAACTTGTTGGGGAGTGCCTTCCCCAAACCCTGCTATGCGGCTTGCGCCGCTTATCCCCGCCGCGCTCATGCGGCAAGAAAGGAGGTCACGACCATGCGAAAGAAATACAACACACCCCACCGCAGCCGCGTTGTGAAAACCCGGCTGTCCGAAGATGAATACGCCGACTTCACAGCGCGGCTTGCGCCCTATGGTATCAGCCAGTCGGAATTTCTCCGGCAGGCGATACGGCGCACGACCATACGCCCCGTTATCCATGTGTCAGCGGTCAATGATGAACTGCTTTCCGCTGTTGGAAAGCTGGCCGCCGAGTACGGCAGGATCGGCGGCAATCTCAATCAGATTGCCCGGTATCTGAACGAGTACGGCGCACCTTACAATGCGCTGTCCGGCGAGGTGCGCGCTGCCATAGCCGACCTTGCCGCCCTCAAGTATGAAGTCCTCAAGAAAGTAGGTGACGCGGTTGGCAACACTCAAGCATATCAACTCTAAAAATGCCGACTACGGAGCCGCCGAGCAATACCTGCTTTTTGAGCATGACGAGTTTACCATGAAGCCCGTCCTTGATGAAACCGGCAGGCTTATCCCCCGCGAGGACTACCGGCTGTCCACACTGAACTGCGACGGGGAGGATTTTGCCGTTGCGTGTATGCGGGCAAATCTCCGATACGGAAAGAACCAGCAGCGGGAAGATGTAAAAAGCCACCACTATATCATCAGCTTTGACCCACGGGACGGCCCGGACAATGGCTTGACCGTAGACCGGGCGCAGGCATTGGGGGAGCAATTCTGTAAAGAGCATTTCCCCGGCCACCAAGCCCTTGTATGCACCCACCCGGACGGGCATAACCACAGCGGCAACATTCATGTGCATATCGTTATCAATTCGCTGCGGATAGAGGAAGTGCCGTTCCTGCCCTATATGGACAGGCCAGCCGATACAAAGGCCGGTTGCAAGCACCGCTGTACCGACGCAGCCTTGCGCTACTTCAAGTCCGAAGTCATGGAGATGTGCCACCGGGAGGGGCTTTACCAAATCGACCTCTTGAACGGCAGTAAGAACCGCGTGACCGACCGGGAGTATTGGGCGCAGAAAAAAGGACAGGCCAAGCTGGACAGGCAGAACGCCCCCATGATTGCAGGCGGTATCACGCCCCGGCAGACCAAGTTTGAAACGAACAAAGAGAAGCTGCGGCAGACCATACGGAAAGCCCTTGCCACCGCCGCCAGCTTTGACGAATTTTCCTCTCTGCTGCTGCGGGAGGGCGTGAGCGTTAAGGAGAGCCGTGGGCGGCTTTCCTACCTCACGCCGGACAGGACGAAGCCCATTACCGCCCGGAAGCTGGGCGACGACTTTGACCGCGCCGCTGTCTTTGCCGTTTTGGAGCAGAACGCCGCCAGAGCCACAGAAAAGGCCGCAGCCATACCCGAATACCCCCGGCATGGGAAAACCGGCATACAGCCTACAAAAGCCCCACAAACCGCCCCGAAACTCGTCGGCGCAAGCTCCATATCCTTCGCTTCCCCGCAAGCGGGAAAGCTCACTCATTCCGCTGCTTCTCCTCTCCCCGCAAAGCCAGACGGCTTTGCGGGGGCCCCAAGTGTGCAGCGGCTTGTGGACATTGAAAAGAAGCTGGCCGAGGGCAAAGGCCGGGGCTATGAACACTGGGCGAAGATACACAATCTGAAGCAGGCAGCCAAGACGCTGAATGTGTATCAGGAATACGGCTTTACTTCCCCGGAGCAGTTAGAAGCCGCTGTTGATACCGCCTATCAGGAAATGCGCCAGACCAGCGGCGAACTGAAAGCACTGGAAACCAAGCTACAAGGGAAAAAGGAGTTGCAGCAACAGGTACTTGCCTATGCCAAGACCAAGCCCGCCCGTGACGGGCTGCGGGCGCAGAAATCGCAGAAAGCCCGTGACGCATACCGGCAGGCAAACGAGAGCGATTTTATCATAGCCGACGCAGCCGCCCGGTATTTCAAGGCGCATGGCATTACCAAGCTGCCCGCCCGGAAAGCGTTGCAGGCCGAGATCGAGCAGCTTATCTCCGAGAAAGACGGCCTGTATAACACCTATCACGAACAGAAACAGCGGTTCAAGGAGTTGCAGACCGTCAAGCGGAACATCGACCAGATTTTGCGCCGGAACGAGCCGCACCGCAGAAAGGAGCAGAGCCATGAGCGATAAGTTACCGAGAATGGACTACCGCCAGCATCGGCGGGCGCGGCGGCTGGTACATGAGTGTTGTAACTACGACGAGGGAAACTGCCTGCTGTTAGACGACGGGGAGCCTTGCGTGTGCGTCCAGAGCATTTCCCTTTCCCTCATGTGCCGCTGGTTCCGTGTGGCTGTTCTGCCCCTTGACGGGGAACTGGCCGCAGCCCTCTTGCACCGAGGGAGCCGGAAACGCTGCGCCGTCTGCGGGGCGGCATTTGTCCCCAAATCCAACCGGGGGAAATACTGTCCCGGCTGCGCCGGACGCATGAAGAAAATCAAAGCCGCCGAGAGAAAGCGGAAACAAAGGCAGAAATGTCACGCTTTAGAGCCTTTCAAACCCGCATAAATCAAGGCTTTTTTCGTGGGTGTCAAAGGGTACGCGATACATTTATCCTTTTCCACCGGAAACGCCGTTCTAAGGCGTGACAAAACGCCAAAATCAACCCGAAACACAGGGAGGTGATACTATCGCTGATTATATCATGGCAGACACGCCGCTGCCTATCTATCTGCCCTACCCCCGTTTCCTGCTGAAAATGGAGATTTCCCAGACCGCCAAGCTGCTGTATTCGCTGCTGTTAGACCGTTCCACACTTTCCCAGAAGAACAAGTGGCAGGACGACGAGGGCAGGATATATATTATCTATCCCATCGCGGAGATAGCCGAAATACTGGATAAGGGCAGCACCACCATAAAGGGGGCGCTTAATGAACTGGACATGGCGGGGCTGCTGGAACGGGAACGGGGCGGCTTCTCCGCACCGAACCGCCTATATGTGAAAGTGCCGCGTGTGCCACAGGTACAGTTTTCCGACCAACTGATGGCCGGAAATCCGACCCTCATAGAGCCGGAAAACCGTCCTACTGATGGTCAGAAAACCGACCTTATGATGGTCGGAAAACCGTCCCCTAACCAAACTACTATAAACAACCTTACAGAGAGCCAAACAATGGGAGTGAGTGGGGAGCCGCCCGCGCCCTATGGCCGATACCAGAATATTTTTCTGTCGCAGACCGAATACGACGAGTTGCAGGCAGAGTACCCCGACAGGTTGGAACGGTTCATCGAGGAAATGAGCCGCTACCTTGCCGCCAACGGGAAAAGTTATCAGAACTATGCCGCCGCCCTGCGGATATGGGCGGGGAACGACAAAAAGAAAGCCCCGAAAAAGGGCATACCAGACTACTCATGCAAGGAGGGCGAGAGTTTATGAAGAACGAAATCAACGCTGTTTTGGAGAATATGACGGCCACCACCCCGGAGCCGGAGGACTACACCGGCGAGGACGGTTTACTGTACTGCGGCAAGTGCCGCAAGCCGAAAGAAGCCTATTTTGCGCCGGATAAGGCTGCTATCTTTGGCCGTGACCGCCACCCGGCAGAGTGCGACTGTCAGAGAGCCGCCCGCGAGGAACGGGAGGCCGCAGAGAAGCGGCGCAGGCACCTTGACACCGTGGAGGAACTGAAACGCCGGGGCTTTACCGACCCCACCATGCGGGACTGGACTTTTGAGAACGACAACGGCAGAAATCCGCAGGCCGGGATTGCCCGCCGGTATGTGGAACACTGGGAGGATATGCGAGCCGACAATATCGGCTGCCTGTTCTGGGGCGGCGTGGGAACCGGGAAAAGCTACCTTGCGGGCTGTATTGCAAACGCCCTCATGGAGAAAGAAATCCCCGTCCACATGACGAACTTTGCCCTTATCCTCAACGACCTTGCCGCCAGCTTTGAGAACCGCAACGAGTACATTTCCCGCCTTTGCCGCTATCCGCTGCTTATCCTTGACGACTTCGGCATGGAGCGCGGCACCGAGTATGGATTGGAACAGGTTTTCAATGTGATTGACAGCCGTTACCGTAGCGGCAAGCCGCTGATCGTCACGACCAACCTCACGCTGGACGACCTGCGGAACCCGGAGGACACCGCCCATTCCCGGATTTATGACCGCCTGCTTTCCATGTGCGTCCCGGTACGCTTTACCGGCGACAACTTCCGGCAGGAAACCGCGCAGCGGAAAATGGAGAGCATGAAGAAACTGATTACCGACTGAAAGGAGTATTGCCTATGGCAGATAGACAGCAGCACGACACCCGCACCACCCGCCGCCCCGACTGCGTGACGGAAATCCGCATGGGCAATTCCGTCCTTGTCGTGTCCGGCTATTTCAAGAAAGACACCACGACCACCGCCGCCGACAAAATGGCGCGGGTACTGGAAGCGGAAGCCGCTGCTACACAAAAATCGGCAATTTGACAAATCATAAAGAAGCTGATTTTACACTTTTGCCGCTATACAGCCCGCCCTATTCCGTGGTACAATGAAACCACGGAATAGTGGGGCTGGCTGTCGGAAACGGAGGATTTTATGTTAAGACAAGCCACCCAAAACCTCATTACCGCCCTTTATCCGAGATTGTCCCATGAGGACGAATTGCAAGGCGAGAGCAATTCCATATCGAACCAGAAAAGGATTTTGGAAACCTACGCCAAGCAGAACGGCTTTACCAATCTGCGCTGGTACACCGACGACGGCTTCTCCGGCGCAAACTTTCAAAGACCCGGTTTTCAAGCCATGCTTGCAGACATTGAAGCCGGGAAAGTGGGTACGGTCATAGTCAAGGACATGAGCCGGTTAGGGCGAAACTACTTGCAGGTAGGGTTTTACACGGAAATGCTGTTCCCCCAAAAGGGAGTGCGTTTTATCGCTGTCAACGACAATGTGGACAGCGCAAACGGCGGCATGGACAACGATTTTACCCCTCTGCGAAATCTGTTCAATGAATGGCTGGTGAGAGATACGAGCAAGAAAATCAAGGCAGTAAAACGAGCAAAAGGCATGAGCGGCAAGCCTGTTACCAGCAAGCCGGTCTATGGCTACCTCATGGACGAGGACGAGAACTATATCGTTGACGAGGAAACCGCGCCGGTTGTCCAGCAGATATACCAGCTTTGCCTTGCCGGGAACGGACCGACCAAGATTGCCCGTATGCTTACGGAGCAGCAAATCCCCACGCCGGGGACGCTGGAATACCGCAGGACGGGCAGCACCCGCCGCTACCACCCCGGCTATGAGTGCAAGTGGGCGACGAACACCGTCGTGCATATCCTCGAAAACCGGGAGTACACCGGCTGTCTGGTGAACTTCAAGACGGAGAAGCCCTCTTACAAGGTCAAGCACAGTGTAGAGAACCCCGTGGAGAAGCAGGCCATTTTTGAGAACCACCATGAGCCTATCATAGACCGGGAAACATGGGAGCGCGTGCAGGAGTTACGCAAGCAACGCAAACGCCCGAACCGCTATGATGAAGTGGGGCTGTTCTCCGGTATGCTGTTCTGCGCCGACTGCGGCCATGTGATGTACCAGCAGCGGTATCAGAACAAAACCCGCAAGCAGGACTGTTACATCTGCGGCAGCTACAAGAAGCGCACCCGCGACTGTACGGCGCACTTTATCCGCACCGACCTGTTGACCGCCGGTGTCCTCTCCAATCTCCGGCAAGTAACGGAATATGCCGCCAAGCATGAGAGCCGCTTTGTGAAGCTGCTTATCCAGCAGAACGAGATCGGCGGCAAGAGAAAGACCGCCGCAGCCACCAAGCAGCTTGAACAGGCGCAGGAGCGCATTGCCGAAGTGAGCCGCATTATCAAGCGGCTGTATGAGGACAATGTAAACGGCAAAATCAGCGACGAGCGTTTCATGGAACTGTCGGCAGACTATGAGCAGGAGCAGCGGGAACTGAAAGACCGCGCCGCCGCTTTGCAGGCCGAACTGGACAAGTCGCAGGCCGCCACCGTCAACGCGGAAAAGTTTATGGGTATCGTCCGAAAGCACCTTGCCTTTGAGGAATTGACCCCCACCCTCTTGCGGGAAATGATTGAAAAAATCGTCGTGCATGAGTGCAGCTATGACGAGAACGGCACCCGCAGGCAGGACATTGAGATTTATTACAGCTTTGTCGGCAAGATTGACTTGCCCGAAGCCTAACGCCCGACCTATCCGACACAATGGCCAAGTGCCGGATAGGAACGGCAAAATTTTTTACACTTCTATTACTTCTTTATCGCACATAAGCAAAATCGCAAGGCATGAAGCAGCTCATGGCGGGCGGCGGCGTTGCCCTTATCGGCATGGTGCTTGTTCCTCTGCTTTCCGGCTTGTTCGGTTAAGCGCGGGTAACAGCCTATGCAGAGCATACTTGACGCGATTAACGAATGGATAAAGGAAATCCTTATCGGAGCTATCAACGGTAATCTGTCAACTATGTTCGGGGACGTAAATGAAAAAGTCGGCACAATCGCCGGACAGGTAGGACAGACCCCGTAAGGGTGGAACGGGAACATTTTCAGCATGATACAGACGCTTTCCGAAAATGTGATTGTCCCCATTGCGGGGCTTGTCATTACCTATGTGCTATGCGTGGAGCTTATCAGCATGGTAATCGAAAAGAACAATATGCACGACGTTGACACGTTCATGTTCTTTAAGTGGTTTTTCAAGGCGTGGGTGGCGGTATTCCTCGTCACCCATACCTTTGATATAACAATGGCGGTGTTCGATATGGCGCAGCACGTCGTATCGGGCGCGGCGGGGGTAATCGGCAGCGACACGAATATCGACGTTGCCGCCGCCCTTGAAGCCATGCAGGAGGGGCTTGACGCAATGGAAATCCCCGAACTTTTACTGCTCGTCATGGAAACAAGCCTTGTCAGCCTTTGCATGAAAATCATGTCGGTGCTGATAACGGTTATCCTCTACGGGCGCATGATAGAAATTTACCTTTACTGTTCGGTATCGCCTATCCCATTTGCAACCATGACAAACCGGGAGTGGGGACAGATAGGCAACAACTACCTAAAGGGCTTAATCGCCCTCGGCTTTCAAGGCTTCCTGATTATGATATGCGTCGGCATTTACGCAGTTCTGGTGAATGACATGGTAATAGCGGACAACCTGCACAGCGCGATTTTCTCCCTTGCAGCCTATACCGTTATTTTGTGCTTCTCCCTGTTCAAGTCCGGCGCGCTTGCAAAGTCGATATTTTCCGCACATTAGCCGCGTGTCAAGGGGAGGGTGGAGATTTTGCAGGGCAAAATACGACCCGACCTTGACGCGCTCCACACCCAAACACCCTATGGACAGGGCAGACGGCACACCTGACCGTTGCCCTTGATTACCCTATGGGGAACTTTCAACGACCAAAAGCGAAAGGAGGTATTCTATGGCGTATGTACCCGTACCAAAAGACCTGTCACGCATTAAAACTAAAGTCGCCCTCAATCTGACGAAGCGGCAAATCATTTGTTTTGCGGTAGCCCTCATTATTGGACTGCCGCTTTTCTTTTTACTCAAAGACAGCGCGGGGACGAGCCTTGCGGCGTTCGTGATGATACTTGTCATGCTGCCCTGTTTCCTCATTGCCATGTATGAGAAACACGGACAGCCCCTTGAAGTGGTGGTAAAAAACATCATTCAGACAAAGTTTGTCCGACCAAAGGAACGACCCTACCAGACAGAAAACCTATATGCCGTCTTGGAACGGCAACGAAAACTTGAAAAGGAGGTATCAGCGATTGTCAAAGGCACAGCACATAAAGAAACAAGGCGCGGCGCAGGAAGCAAGCCCCGCAAAGGCTAAACGCAAGCTGACCCGCGCCGAGAAGAAGCAGATCGCCGCCCTTATCCAACAGGCAAAGGGCGACGGCAAGGCGCACACCGCGCAGCAGACTATCCCCTACTTGCAGATGTACCCGGACGGTATCTGCCGGGTATCGGCAAGGAAATACAGTAAAAGCATGGAGTACGACGACATTAACTATCAGCTTGCACAGGCAGACGACAAGACCGCCATTTTTGAAAACTGGTGCGACTTCTTAAACTACTTTGACGCTTCCGTGTCGGTGCAGCTCTCTTTCATCAATCAAGGGACACAGCAGGAAAAAGCGCAAAAGGCTATCGACATTGCCCCGCAAGACGACGCTTTCAACTCTATCCGCACCGAATACGCGGATATGCTGAAAAATCAGCTTGCAAAGGGCAACAACGGGCTTGAAAAGCACAAATACATCACGTTCAGTATCGAAGCCGACAATTTAAGCGCAGCAAAGGCGCGGCTTGCCCGCATTGAAACCGACATACTGAACAATTTCAAGGTGCTTGGCGTAACCGCCCGCCCCATGACGGGCTATGACCGCTTGCAGACCCTACACGGTGTATTCCACCCGGAGGGCGAACCCTTTTCCTTTGACTGGGCTTGGCTTGCCCCGTCCGGGCTTACCACAAAGGACTTTATCGCCCCGTCCTCTTTCCGTTTTGGCGAGGGGCGCACATTCCGCATGGGGCGCAAAATCGGCGCGGTGAGTTTTCTTGAAATCCTTGCGCCGGAGCTGAACGACCGTATGCTTGCGGACATTCTCGACCTTGAAACAGGCGTGATTGTCAATCTGCATATCAAGAGTATCGACCAAACCGAGGCAATCAAAACCATCAAACGCAAGATAACGGACTTAGACAAAATGAAAATCGAGGAACAGAAAAAAGCCGTCCGCAGCGGGTACGACATGGACATTATCCCCTCTGACCTTGCCACGTTCGGCGCGGAAGCAAAGAATTTGTTGCAGGACTTACAGAGCCGCAATGAAAGAATGTTCCTCTTGACGTTCCTTGTGGTGAACATGGCAGACACGAAGCAGAAACTTGAAAATGACGTGTTCGCGGCGGCGGGTATCGCGCAGAAATATAATTGTGCATTAACCCGCCTTGACTATCAGCAGGAAGCGGGGCTTATGTCAAGCGTCCCTATCGGGGAGAACCTTATCCCCATTCAAAGGGGCTTGACGACGAGCAGCACCGCCATTTTCATTCCGTTTATCACACAAGAATTGTTCCAGACGGGCGAAGCCCTCTACTACGGGCTGAACGCCCTTTCAAACAACATGATTTTGTGTGACCGCAAGAAATTAAAGAACCCCAACGGCTTAATCTTGGGAACCCCCGGAAGCGGGAAATCCTTTGCGGCAAAACGGGAAATGACAAATGCGTTCCTTGTCACCAATGACGACATTATCATTTGCGACCCGGAAGCAGAGTATTTTTCCCTTGTGGAACGCTTAAACGGACAGGTTATCCGGCTGTCCCCGACAGGCATGGGCATTGACGGAAAGCCCCAGTATGTGAACCCTATGGATATAAACCTCAATTACAGCGAGGACGACAACCCCCTTGCGCTGAAAAGCGATTTTATCCTTTCCCTTTGCGAGCTTGTCATTGGCGGCAAGGAGGGTTTGCAGCCCGTCGATAAAACCGTCATTGACCGCGCCGTGAGGAATGTATACCGTCCGTTCCTTGCCGACCCCGCCCCGGCAAAAATGCCTATCTTGGGCGACCTGTACGACGAACTCTTGAAGCAGCCGGAGCCGGAAGCGGCGCGTATCGCGGCAGCGTTGGAGCTTTACGTTTCCGGGAGCCTTAACGTATTCAACCACAGAACGAATGTTGAGCTTGAAAACCGCCTTGTCTGCTTTGATATTAAGCAGTTAGGCAAGCAGTTAAAGAAATTGGGAATGTTGATTGTGCAAGACCAGACTTGGAACCGGGTAACAGTCAACCGGGCAGAAAAGAAATCGACCCGCTATTTTATGGACGAATTTCATTTGCTGCTCAAAGAAGAACAGACCGCCGCTTACAGCGTGGAGATCTGGAAGCGTTTCCGTAAATGGGGCGGCATACCGACAGCAATCACGCAGAACGTCAAAGACTTATTGAGCAGCCGCGAGGTGGAGAACATCTTTGAAAACAGCGACTTTGTACTTATGCTCAATCAAGCCGCCGGCGACCGGGCTATCCTTGCAAAGCAGCTTTCCATTTCGCCGCAGCAGATGAAATATGTTACCCACACCGAAGCGGGCGAGGGGCTTATCTTCTACGGAAATGTAGTGCTGCCCTTTGTAGACCGCTTCCCCACCAACACGGAGCTTTACCGGGTAATGACAACGAAGCCGGAGGAAGTAACAGCCACATCATGAAAGCGAGGATAACTTATGAATGAAACCTTACAAGTCCCCATCGGAGAACAGGAACACTTGAAAGAATTTTTCAAGCAACTGAACGAGAACGGGCAACGGCAGGAAGCCGCCGAGTTTTCAGCCCTTGTCACCCAATTAAGCAACATGGAACAGCAGTATTCCGCTGTCCTGTCCGAGCTGCAAGCTGTCCGGGGGCAGCTTGACCGCATACAGGATAAAGGTATTAAGTCCACGCTTCTGAAAGGCGTATCAGCCATACAGGAGAAAGTGACACAGGCAAGGGAACAGCTCACCCATATCAAGGCTGACCTTTCCCAATCGGTGAAGAAAGCCTTATCCAATATGAAGCAGCAAGGCATTTCAGCCCTCAATAAAGCGGTTGACTTCATGGGGATAAAGACCGCCCTTGCCGATATGCGGGAAAGTCTGCAATCTTCCATTTCCCGGACACAGAAAAGCATTGACCGTATCAACGCCATAGGCAGCGAGCTTCACGCACTGAACGAACACAGCCGGAATTTAGGACGTGCGCTGACAGGCAGGGAAACAAAGGAGCTGACCGCCCGGAATGAGGATAAAGGCGTTCTTGCGGCGGTTGCAAAGCCCTTGAAAAAATCAAAATCCATGTTGGAGAACATGGAAAAAGGCGTGACCCGCGCCATACAAAGCGTTGACCGCTTGGAACAAACCGCAGCCAAAAACAGGGAGCAAAAGCCCTCTATCCGTGAGGGCTTGAAAGCCGCAAAGGAACAGGAACGCCCCAAAAGAACGCCGTCCCCGCAGAAAAAACAGGAAGTGAGCCTATGACGGGAGGAGCATATTTGAAACAGCACAAGACCCCGCTTATGGTAAAGGAGCTTGACCCGGAAACGGCGGTTTCCTTTATCCGGGCATACCACTATTCAAAGGTGCTGCCCCGTCTGACCCGGCATTACTTGGGATTTTACAAGGGCGCGGAGCTTTCCGGCGTGGTATCGCTTGGGTGGGGGACGCAGCCTTTACAGACCATAAAAAAGATTTTCCCGCAGCACAGCCTTTTGACTGCTGACTACTTGGAAATCGGGAAAATGTGCTTCCTGCCGTCCGAAAACGGCAACCAGTGTTTCGGCAGCCTTGCCCTCTCTGCCCTTACCGGGTGGTTACAGAAGCATACGGGCTGTCTTTTTCTTTACACCCTTGCAGACGGCATTATGGGGAAATGCGGCTATGTCTATCAGGCGGCGAACTTCTGCTATCTTGGGAGCTTCACCACAAGCGTTTACCGCCATACCGCCACCGGGGAAAAGATACATCCCCGCAGCGCAGGACAGCTTTTAGCGGAAAACGCCGTCTTTGACGGCGTGGCAAGGCGGCACTGGCTGACCTATGAATTTTGTAGCATGAAAGGCATTGAGAAAATCAACGGGCGAATGTTCCGCTACATCTACCCGTTGACAAAAGAAGCCGTGAAAATCCTGCAAAGCTACCCGCAGTACCAACACATGACCTATCCAAAGGACAAAGACCTTTTCTTTGCCGTCCGCACCGGGCGCAGACAGTACACAGAAATACCGCCGCCGCGCTTCAACCGGGAAGCGTGCCGCTATAACCCGCAGAAGTACGGCGGCGCACAAGGAGGTGTGAACTTTTGAAGCAATACAAACCCCGCGATAAAATCACGCTGAAAATGAGCCGGGACGGGCTGACCGAACAGAACCAGACCACAGGCGAAACGGAGCGTATCAGCCGACGGGAACAGGACGCGGATTTTCAGAAAACCCCGGAACAGCAAGCCGCGCAGGACGCGGCGGCGCAGCTTAACCCCCTATCGTCCGGCACGTCGCTGCCCCATGCGCCGTGGCTTGCCCCGAAGCCGGACACCGCCACCGCTGAACGTATCGCGGAGCATTTAGACGGGGCGCACACCCGCAAGGCTTCCAAAAAGGCAGCGAAAAAAGCACAGGCAGAAGCCACCGCACGAACGAAATCGTCCCGGCTGCAATTCACCGACGAGGAACGCGCCAACCCGGAGCTTGAACCCTATATCCAGAAATCCGACAAAGCCGCCGACCGTCTGGACGCGGCAAAGGCGGCTATCCCCAAAAAGAAAACCCTTACTGCTGAACGCACCTTTGAGGAAGCCACAGGCAAAGGCAAGACCCGGCTGCACTTTGAGGAAAAGGAAAAGCCCATGCCCGGAAAATCCGCCAAAAACCCGCTGTCCCGCCCCGCGCAGGAAGCGGGTATTTTCGTTCACAACAAAATCCACAGCGTCGAAAAGGACAATTCCGGCGTGGAGGGGGCGCACAAATCCGAAGAATTAGCCGAGCGCGGCGCAAGGTACACGAAACGGAAAATCAAACAGGGCTACCGCAGCCACAAGCTGAAACCCTACCGGGCGGCGGCGAAAGCGGAAAAAGCGGCGGCAAAGGCAAACGTCAATTTCCAGTACCACAAGACCCTTGCCGACAACCCGCAGCTTGCAAGCAACCCCGTTTCCCGCCTATGGCAGAAGCAGAAAATCAAGCGGCAGTATGCAAAGGCGGCAAGGGCGGGCGGCGCAAAGGGCATACGCGGCGCAGCCGATAACGTCCGCAGGGCGGCAAAGAAAACCGCTGAAAAGACAAGACAGACGGCGGCGTTCATTGCCCGCCACCCGGCGGGTGTAATCATTGCCATAGCCGCGCTGCTGCTGTTCATTATGGTATTTGCGGGCTTGTCCTCCTGTTCCTCTATCTTTTCCGGCACATTAAACGGCTTGTTGGGAACGTCCTACACGTCGGAGGACAGCGACCTTGTAGCCGTGGAAAATGACTATGTTTCCAAAGAAAACGAGCTGCAAAGAGAAATTGACAACATAGAAAGCACCCACCCCGGCTATGACGAATACCGCTATGACCTTGCGGTAATCGGGCATAACCCCCATGAGTTAGCGTCTTATCTGACCGCAAAATATCAGACCTACACCCGCGCCGACGTACAGGCAGAATTGCAAAGGATTTTCAATCAGCAATACAAGCTGACGCTTACCGAGGAAGTGGAAATACGCTACCGGGAGGAAGAACGCACCGACACATGGACAGACGAGGACGGGAACGAGCATGAGGACACCTATACCGTACAAGTCCCCTATGAGTATTACATCTTAAATATCAAGCTGACAAATACCCCTCTGTCCACTATCGCGGAAAGCAATCTGACCCCGGAACAGCTTGAAATGTTCCGTGTCTATCTGGAAACAAGCGGCAACAAGCCGCTGATTTTTGGCGGCGGCTCTCCAGACGGAACCCCGTCGGAGGATTTAAGCGGCGTGGACTTTGTAAACGGCACACGCCCCGGAAATAACGCCGTTGTAGACATAGCGAAAGCGCAAGTTGGAAACGTGGGCGGCTATCCCTATTGGAGCTGGTACGGCTTTAACAGCCGCGTGGAATGGTGCGCCTGTTTCGTATCATGGTGCTATAACCAGATGGGGAAAAGTGAACCTCGCTTTGCCGCCTGCCAGTCACAGGGTATTCCGTGGTTCCAGTCACACGGGCAATGGGGCGACCGCAGCTATCCAAACATAGCCCCCGGCGACGCAATCTTTTTTGATTGGGACTTAGACGGCAGCGTAGACCATGTGGGGATTGTCATAGGCACAGACGGAAACCGCGTTTACACCGTCGAGGGCAATTCCGGCGACGCTTGCAAGGTAAAAAGCTATGACCTTAATTACCAGTGCATTAAAGGCTATGGGCTGATGAACTGGAACTGACAGACTTTGAACAATGAAAGGAGTATCACAAAATGGCAGCAAATAAAATTGACCGTATCGACCGGGAAATCCAAAAGACCCGCGAGAAAATCACCGAATACCAGAACAAGTTGAAAGGGCTTGAAGCGCAGAAAACCGAAGCGGAAAACCTGCAAATCGTTCAGCTTGTGCGTTCCATGCGGCTGTCCCCGCAGGAGCTTACCGCCATGCTTGGGAAAGAGCCTATCCCCGGCATTGCCACCGTACCCGCAGATCACAACGGACAGGAGGAAACCGAAGATGAAGAATAAGAAGATTTTTAGAACGCTGACCGCACTTTGCGCCGCCCTTATCCTCATGGGCGGCTTTTCCGTCACCGCCTACGCGCAGACCCCGGAGGAAACCCCACCCGAAACCGCCGCCGAGCCGGACACGCCGCCCCTCACCCCGGAGGGCAACGCGACCCTTGTTGACGATTACGGCGGCAACAAGCAGCTTATCACCGTCACCACCAAAAGCGGCAACTACTTTTATATCTTGGTAGACCGCGCCGCCGAGGGCGAAAACACCGTCCATTTCTTAAATCAGGTAGACGAAGCCGATTTAATGGCACTCATGGAGGACGGGGACGGCAAGACCGAAACGCCGCCCGCTGTCTGCAACTGTACCGACAAATGCGAAACCGGGAAAGTCAATCTTTCCTGCCCTGTCTGCAAGACCGATACAAGCGGCTGCACAGGCAAAGAACCCGCCCCCACAGAGCCGGAGGAACCCGAACAGCCGCAGAAAGAAAAAAGCAATCCGGCGGGTATGCTGCTTGTGGTGCTTCTCATTGCCGGACTTGGCGGCGGCGCGTTCTATTACTTTAAGGTATTAAAGCCGAAGCAGAGCGGCAAGGGCGGCACTGACCTTGAAGATTTTGACTTTGACGAATACGACGAGGACGAGCAGCCCGAAGCTGACGACGACGGAAGCCCCGGCGAACAGGAGGACGAAACGGAGGACACCCTATGACATGGTTCACCGACAGCGTTTATGAAAAAATGATGACCCAAAGACCGAACGGGCGGCGTGAAATTGCGCCGCCCGTTTCCCATTCCCCGGCTTGTAAAGACTGTCCCTACAAGGGGCAGTCCCCTTGTGTTGGCTACTGTATCAGGCAGCTAAAGGAAACGAAGCACAACGAGCCGGAACGATAAAAAGCCCCGCCTTTCGTATAGACAGGCGGGACTAATACTCTTATTTGTTTTTGATGTATGTAGCATGAAAATGTGGCAAAGTTGCAATATCCAATGAATATTCAAGGGAGGTTAAAGTCTGTTTTTCTTTTTTAGCTGCCTTAGATACACATTCTACCAACAATTTTTCACTATTATTTAAAATATCATTACTATCCATTTGCCAATTTAATTTATCTACGCGGGCAATCTCTTTAGCTTGATGTATCGGGCAATGCAGATAGTTTGTAACTTGGCGTATAAGCTCTTGTTTCCATTCGGGTGTGTTTTTTAGAACCGCTTCAATGTTAATGCTTTGTTCAAATTCTACCTTACATTTTTGGATTTGTTCAAAGTCATGGGTAGTTACTTTTTTAAAAAGTTCCGCAGGAATACAAAGCATTTGAGAAAACTTTTTCAAACGCTTAACAGGAGTACCAACACTTCGAGCGCGATACATCACACCAAAAGTGACATCAAGTAAAACCGCTAAGTCAACAAGACTTAATCCGTATATCTCCCTTATTACATCATAGATATTCACCTCAATAGCTTCTCCCGCTACATCAGCTTCAAGCAACTTTTCAAAGGTAGAATAGTCTATTTTATAATCTTGGTAAGGTTCCCGAATATACCAGGGGGCATTTTTTGTTATTTCTGTAAAGTAGTCTAAGTCTACGCCCCAATCATCACAAGAGAGCGTATCATCTGTAATGACTTCTCCATATTTATAGGTATTGCCATGACCCGCACACGTTCCAGAAAAATTAAATTCGCACGTTTTACATTGTTTAAGAAATTCCAAAACAAGCACCCCTTTCACAAAATTTTTGTTCCTATAATTATATCGCAGTTAGCGCATTAAAACAACTTAAAGGAGGACAATCTATGCAGTTAGTAATCGCAGAAAAACCGAGCGTCGCCCAGAGTATCGCCGCCGTTCTTGGCGCAAAGGAGAAAAAGGACGGCTATATGGAGGGCGGCGGCTACCTTGTGTCATGGTGTGTCGGGCATTTGATAGGGCTTGCACAGGCTGACGCTTACGTGGAGCAGTACAAGAAATGGAGCTATGAAACCTTACCTATCCTGCCCCATGACTGGCAGTATACCGTCGCCGCCGACAAGGGAAAGCAATTCAAAATCCTAAAAGACCTCATGCACCGCGCTGATGTAACCGAAGTCGTCAACGCTTGCGACGCGGGGCGCGAGGGCGAATTGATTTTCCGCTTTGTCTATGAAGTGGCGAAGTGCAACAAGCCCATGCGCCTCCTTTGGATTTCCTCAATGGAGGACGACGCAATCAGACAGGGCTTTGCTGCCCTCAAAGACGGAAAAGAATATGACCCCCTCTTTGCGTCCGCGCTATGCAGGGCAAAGGCTGACTGGATAATCGGTATCAACGCAACCCGCCTTTTCTCTTGTCTTTATGGCAAAACCTTAAATGTGGGGCGGGTGCAGACCCCAACCTTAAAAATGCTTGCCGACCGGGACTCGGCGATAACAGGCTTCAAGAAAGAAAAGTATTACCATGTGCGCCTTGACTTATCCGGTGTGGAAGCGGCAAGCAGGAAACTGACCGCCGCCGAAGAAGCAGAAGCACTCAAAGCGGCTTGTGAAAGCGCACAGGCGGTATGCGTTTCCGTTACCAGAGAGAAGAAAACCGCAGCCCCGCCGAAGCTCTTTGACCTAACGAGCTTGCAGCGGGAAGCAAATAAAATCTACGGCTATACCGCGAAGCAGACCCTTGACCTTGCACAAGCCCTGTACGAAAAACGGCTGCTGACCTATCCCCGGACTGACAGCCAATTCCTCACTGACGACATGGGCGACACGGCAATGAATACCGCCGCCCTGCTTTGCGGCAAGCTGCCTTTTATGGAGGGCGCGGACTTCACCCCGGAGATCGCCCGCACTCTTGACAGCAAAAAGGTATCAGACCACCACGCCATTATCCCCACACAGCAGCTTGCAAAAACAGACCTTTCCGCGCTGCCGGAAAGTGAAAGGAATATCCTTACTCTTGCCGGGGTGCGTCTGCTCTTTGCCGCCGCCGAGCCGCACACCTATGAAGCGGTAACGGTGGTTTTTTCATGTGCTGACAGCGAATTTACCGCAAGGGGGAAAGACAGTGCTATGCGCCGGGTGGAAAGACCTTGAAGCACGTTTCCGGGCAACGCTGAAAGCAAAGCCAGACCCGGAGGACGGGGACGGAGAAAACACCCTGCCGCCCTTTACCGATGGGCAGACCTTTGAACACCCCGCCGCAAGAGTAACGGAGCATGACACGACACCGCCGAAGCCTCACACCGAAGCAAGCCTTTTGTCCGCTATGGAACGCGCCGGGAACGCAGAAACCGACCCGGCCGCGGAACGCCGGGGGCTTGGAACTCCCGCCACCCGCGCCGCCGTGATTGAAAAGTTAGTGTCTGCCGGATTTGCCGAGCGCAAGGGAAAGCAGCTGCTCCCTACCAAAGACGGGAACAACCTTGTTTGTGTGCTGCCGGACAGCCTGACAAGCCCGCAGCTCACCGCCGAATGGGAAAACGCCCTGACGCAGATAGCAAAGGGAGCCGCCGACCCGGAGGGCTTCATGCAGGGCATTGAAGAAATGACGCGGGTACTTGTGGAAACCTACTCTGCCGTTCTGGACGGCAAGAAAGACCTGTTCCGGGAGGAAAAGCCCGTACTTGGCAAGTGTCCCCGTTGCGGCGGCGACGTGTACGAGGGAAAGAAAAACTACTATTGCGGGAACCGGGATTGCGCCTTTGTCATGTGGAAGAACGACCGATTTTTCGAGGAACGCAAAACCGCCTTTACCCCGAAGATTGCCGCCGCCCTGCTGAAAAGCGGCAAGGCGAACGTGAAGAAGCTCTATTCCCCGAAAACGGGCAAAACCTACGACGGGACAGTGCTTTTAGCAGACACGGGCGGTAAGTATGTCAACTACCGCATTGAGATACCGAAGAAAAAATAAGTTACGCAGCAAGCATAGGAAGTGTGGCTACACTTCCGTAAAACCCCCGTTCTGCCGCTATGCGCCGGACGGGGATTTTGCTTGTTGGGAAGTTTCCCAAACCCTCTGAAAATCAAGAAGAAAGGAGCTGATAACATGGCAAGTTTGCGGGACACTGTAAAGCAGTATCAGGAAGAACTACGGGACGGCATTGCTTGGGTGGCGTTCTGGCGGGAGGGGCGTTCTTGGAACGCTGAATATTTCAGCCTTGATTTGAACGATACCCTTTACCCGGAGGACACAGCCCGCTTAAAAGAAATCCGGGAAACCGACCCTGCCGCCGTGATTGTGAACGGCTATTACAGCGGGCAGCTTGGCGCAGAAATGAGCTTGGGCGAACTGACCGCAGGAGTACGAAGCCACTATGAAAACGGCACAAACAATATCGCCGGATTTATCGAAGCACATGACGACAGGCTATCCCCGGAGGCAATAGAAAAAGGGCGGGCAATCGCTCACGCCGCAGGGCTTCCCTTTTCCGAAAAACCCTACCGGGGCGACGAAGATTTTGACCCTTATGTATTTGACGGCAGCATGAGCATTGAAGATTACGAGCTTATGCACCGCATGATAGCACAAGAAAGGAGTGGACGAATGAGTGAACCGTTTTCTGTCCTGATTGACAGCCGCAGCCGATTTGAAACAGGCGAACCGGGCGGCGTGTGGCTTCCCATGCCGACCACCACAGAGCAGCTACACGAAGCTATGAAAAGCGTCGGCATTACCGCAGATAACCCGCAGGACTTTTTTATCAATGGTTTTACCAACACCGAGGACTGTCCCTTTGACGTGCCGCTTGAAGTGATACAGCGCGGCAGCATGGACGAGCTGAATTATTTAGGCAGGCTGCTTTCTATGCAAAGCGACGAGGACAAAAGTAAATTCACAGCGGCGGTCACGCTTGGGGAACGCGCCGGGAACTTGAAAGACCTTATCAACCTTGCACAGAACCTTGACTGCTACTGGATATATCCCACCGTCCAGAGCGAGGAAGATTACGGCTATTACCTTGTGGACGAGTTGGGCGAACCGGAGCTTCCCGAAGAAGCAAAAAAGTATTTCATGTACGAGGAATACGGGCGGGACGCTGCAATCAATGACGGCGGCAGATTTACCGAACAGGGCTACATCTACAACAATAAAAACACCTTTACGGAATGGTACGACGGGCAGGACGTGCCGGAGGAATACCGCATTATGAGTTATCCGCAACCGGAGCTGAAAAAAGAAACGGCACAGGAATTTCCTCCTCTCATTACTGTTACCTTTGATGAAAATGCAACTTCCGACGAGCGGCTGCATGAACTCAATAAACAGCTTGAAATTGGTGTGGGACAGCTTTTTTCACAAGGGCGTTACCCGGAATATTTACAGGCTATGGCGACCTTTCATACTTACAGTGCGAAAAATGCCCTTTTAATTGCCTTGCAGAAGCCGGGTGCTTCCTTTGTCGCAGGCTTCTCCACATGGGAACGGGAATACGGACGGCGACCAGTTGAAAAGAGCATTAAAATCCTTGCGCCAAAACCTTTTACTACCAGAAAGCAGGTAAAGAAAATAGACCCGCAGACCCATAAACCCGTTATTGGGGCAGACGGAAAACCCGTGATGGAAGAAAAAGAAATCGTTGTACCGAAATATAAAGTTGTTTCTGTCTTTGACGTATCACAGACCAAAGGGCAGGAGCTTCCGGCTCTGACCGAACAGGAACAGGCTGATACTGTCCGGGCATACCCGGAATTACTGGACGCAGTAAGAAAAGCGTCACCTTATCCGATCTCCTTTGCCCCGCTGCCAGACAGCACAGGCATTTGTAATGACCGGATAAAACAGATAACCATACGCGAGGGCATGGACGAACAGCAGACCATACAGGCAGCAATCTACGGAACCGCCTATGCGAAGTTGACCGCGCTTGCGGAAGCTGACCCCAAACTCCCGCGTCCTGCCGTGGATATGAAGAAGTTACAGGCTGATAGCGTGGCGTATGCTGTATGTTATTATTACGGGCTTGATACGTCCGGCTATTCCTTTGACGCAGTACAGCAGTTAAACAGCCGGGAGCTTTCCGATTTGCGGGCTTCTTTTTCCACAATCCATAAGGCAGCAAAGGAAATCCTGCTTGAAATCGACAGGCATTTTTTGGAGTTGCAACACACACAGGACAAGACCCAAAGTGCCGGACAGGAACAGCCTGCACAGGAAGCCGCTACCGGGCAGACCATATCCGAAACAAACGTACCGGAACAGCCCAAAGCGGACGTACCCACGCCGGAGCAGACCACGGACACAGACGACGAAGCACCGCAGCCTACGGAAAAAGAAGAACAGGCAGTACAGAAAACACAGCATGTTACCCCTTACTATTCCATCAATAAAACCGCCGCCCGCCGCGCAAAAGACGCGAACAGCTTTTACGATTACAAACCCGGCAGCGCAACGGCTGAATACCGCAGCTACGTTGATGAAGCTGTAAAAATAGCAGAACGGCAAAAGGCGCGGGTAGACCCTATGTACCATGAGAAAATTGACAGTCTGCTTGACACTTACGCCCGAAAACTTGCGGAGAACATGAACAAAGGCTATGAGATTGCAGGGCGCGTCCCCTCTATTCTGATTGCGGGCGGCTCAAATTTCCCCGTTCGTAAAAAAGAAAAGCAGAACGCCGCCGCAGACAGGAACATGGAGGAATACCGGGAGATACAGGGCTTGCTTGATAAAATCCGCAGTACAGGCATGGGCGGTATCAGCGCGGACGACCCGCAAGCCGTTCAGAAATTGCAAAGCAAACTTGCTGATTTGGAGAAGTCACAGGAAACCATGAAAGCGGTAAACGCCTATTACCGTAAACACAAAACCCTTGACGGCTGCCCCCATTTGTCGCCGGAGAATATTGAGAAACTAAAAGCGGGTATGTCAAGCAGTTGGCACTTGGAAGATAAGCCCTATCCTACATGGGCTTTATCCAACAACAACGCGGAGATACGCCGCGTAAAAAGCCGTATTCAAGACCTTTCACAGAAAAAGGAAATCGGCTTTATTGGTTGGGAATTTGAGGGCGGCAGGGTTGACGCAAACGCCGAAGCCAACCGTCTGCAAATTTTCTTTGATGAAAAGCCTGATGAAGCAACGCGGACAGAATTAAAAGGGGGCGGCTTCCGTTGGTCGCCTACCGCCGAAGCGTGGCAGCGGCAGCTTACCGACAACGCCTATTATGCGGCGAACTCTATCAAATCCATTCAGCCCCTTTCCGGCGAAAAGCCGACGGACTTACAACGGGCGCATATCCGGGGAGAAAAGGCAAAGGCGCAGGAGCAGCCGCAAGCACAGGAGCAGACCGCAGAGCCGGAGCCACCTACACAGGAAGCCGAGCCGGACAAAGATACCTTTTCCATTTATCAGTTAAAGCGTGGCGACGAAACGCGGGACTTCCGCTTTGAGCCTTACGACCGTTTACAGGCGGCGGGTCTTGTCGTTGACCGGGCAAACTATGAACTTATCTATGCCGCGCCCCTCACGCCGGATATGACACTTGGAAGCATTTTTGAGCGTTTCAATATCGACCACCCCGCCGATTTTAAGGGGCATAGTCTTTCCATTTCCGACGTGATAATGCTTCATCAGAACGGACAGGACACCGCCTATTATGCAGACAGCGGCGCGGGCTTCCGTCAAGTGCCGGAGTTTTTACAGGAGCAGCAAAAAGAACTTGTCCCCGACAATTATCTGACTGGGGAGAAAGTCACAACGCCGAGGGGCAGCTTTAGCCTTACCTCTATGAACCGTGAACAAATGGAAGCCGCCGGATATGGCTTACATCACCAGTCGGAGGACGGGAAGCACCTGATTATGGGAAATGGTACACAGGCGTTTGCCGTTGTCGTGGAGCCGCCGGAAAATTACTTAAAAGCCGCCGAGCAGACCACCGAGCAAAACTATAACATGATTGACGGGCAGATAAACAACACGCCCACCGTGGACGAACTGGAAGCAAAGGTAAAAGCCGGGGAACAGATTTCTTTGACCGAGCTTGCTGCCGCTGTCAAGGCAGCACGGGAAGCCGGAAAGGAAGCGAAGCCGGAAAAGAAGCCCTCTATCCGGGCGCAGCTTAAAGCCGATAAGGAACGGGCAAAGAAGAAACCCACAAAAAGCAAGTCACAGGATTTGGAAAGGAGCTGACCGCATGAACAAGTTTGAAAACGTGGATATAATCGCTTCCCTTGACGCTATCATGCGGCAGAACACTGCATTTTACCAGAGTGATTTTGAAATTGACAAAGAGATTATCCAAAAGGCGGCGGCAAGCCCTACCGCCGAGGACAAGCGGCTTTTGTGGCTGTCCCGCCCGTCCGGGACGTACTGCTTCCGGGAACGGGACGTATTCTTGAAAGACACAAGACAGCACAACACATGGAGGTTTTACGGGGAGCAGACCCGTGATAATGTCCTTGCCTATGCCGTCACAATCACAGGCACAGAGGGCGGGAAAATCAAAGGCGACCTTTACGAACTGGACTACCCGCAGCATTTTAAGCACGTCGCGGAACAGGCATTTCCCGCCGATACCGTCACCCTGCATTATGAGCATGGGAGCCGGACACAGCCCGCGACACAACGCTTTGACGGCTACCCCGACCCGCAGCTTGGAGAGTTTGTGCGCGGCGAAACGCAACCCAACGACCCCGACGCTTTGCGCTTCCTGCTTCAGCAGGAGCAGCGCGAACGGGAACGGCTGAAACC
This sequence comes from Lachnospiraceae bacterium NSJ-143, assembly GCA_022867625.1. Taxonomy (GTDB): domain Bacteria; phylum Bacillota; class Clostridia; order Lachnospirales; family Anaerotignaceae; genus Neoanaerotignum_A. The sequence goes on along the minus strand of JALIFM010000001.1, from coordinate 677,255 downwards.
GGGCGACTTGGGGGAGCATACCGCCGCCCTGCATGACAGCCGGATAAGGCGGGAAGCCGAGCGCATTTTATCGGAGCTGCAAGCCCTTAGAGAGCCGAACAGCCCGGACAAGACGCATTTCATGGTGGAGCTGTCACCGTATTTTACAGCGATTGCGTCAAGCAGGGACACCGACCGCCTGTTATCCATGCTGCCCTTTAAGAAGCTGTCCCTTTCCAACTTGAAAGAGCGTCACGGCATTTATGCCTTTCTCCCAAAGGACGAGAACCGGGACAAGAGCTTACGCAAGCCCCGCCAGTCAATCCGGGCGCAGCTTGCCGCAGACAAGGAAAAAGCCGTCCCGAAAAAGGCGGCGGCAAAATCAAAACATCACGATATGGAGGTATGAGCATGAACAGATTTACCGTTGAGGAAATGAACCTTTTACACATCTACCATGACAGCAGCAGACAGGAGCTTGTCGCCAACATCAACGCCGCGCTGCCGTTCATGGACGAGGACATGAAAGAGCTTGCAGGGCGCACCCTTGCCAAAATCGACGCACTGACCGAAGCGGAGTATGCGGAGCTTGCCGTTTACGTCGCTGACGAAGTATGACCGGGATAAGGCGGCTTGCGCCGCCCCAGAGCCGCAGAGTGAACGCCCTTGTGCGCCGGGAGTGCTGCAACTATGATTGCGGCAACTGTATTCTTCTGGACGACGGGGACGAGTGCATTTGTCCGCAGACCATTTCCTTTTCCTTACTCTGTAAATGGTTCCGCGCCGCTGTCCTGCCCCTTGACAAAGAACTGTATGCAGATCTCTACGCCCCGGAGGACAGGCGGCGTTGTGCCGTGTGCGGCGCGTCCTTTGCTTCAAGCTCAAACAGCGTCAAATACTGCCCGGACTGCCGGAAACGAATACAGCGCAGACAAGCCGCAGAACGCAAGCGGAAACAGCGGCTATTGTCACGCAGTAGGGGCAATAAAGCCCTTGTATAATGGGGCTTTCCGGGCATGAAAATCAAGCGGCAAGGGATTGATACCTTTCCCCTCAAAATCGGCGTTCTATCGCGTGACAGGACGCTTTAAAATAGCACCCACAAAAAGACCGGGCGCGGTGGCCAGTGATTGGCTACCGCGCCCGGTTCTTTTATATAATTTCGCTTGAGTTTATAATTATCGCTTCCGCAACAGCTTTCACAAGCGGAATTTCTAACTGCAACTGTTTTTCATCTTGATATGGACGATAACGTTCTTTGTTTTTCCCACTTTTGCTATGCACTAAAGAGTTACGAGTAAAATATATACGCCGAGCAATTTGAGTAAAAACTCCTTGCATATCCGACCAACCTATAGTTGGTGCATTGCAAAATAAAACCTTGCTACTTTGATAGTATTGAACTGCATTGCTATCAATAGCATCTATTCTTAATTTTAGGTCATCTATACTAACAAACTCACTTAAAACATATTTTAATGACTCTAATTCATTGCCTTGTCCAGTTTCATCATTCATACGCAATCTATTTTTTACAAATAAAGCAATCTCATAAACTTTATCTTCATCTTTATACGAAAAATCCGGGTGAGTAATTTTGTTTTTTAAGTCGGTCACCATTTTTCGCTTAAATACTTCATCAAAAAAATATTCCATCACATGATAAAAAGAAATAAACTTAATATATGGATCATTTGACGCTAATGCCTGCTTGTAATAATCTACTACATCTTCGGTGTACTTTCTTAATGGCGGTGTGTCAATTTGAGTTATATCAAGTCTACCGCGCATAGTATTATTCAAGGGAAACATATCAATAATGTCTAAAAATTCAACAAGAGAGTTCCCCGTCTTATACATAAACTCAAATACAAAAGAAGTCTTTAAGTCGCTAAAATTATTTAACGATTGGGGTGTCGCATTTGTATTTCTTATTTTTAACGATAATTCACCTATTATTCGAGGAAGTAACACAGATAAAGAAATATCATTATCGCTACTTAAGTGTCTATCATTAGGTCGCCTTAACCGTGCAGGCGGTATCTTATTGTTTCGCCCCTGTTGTTTATTCATTTCATCTTTTATTAGCATTAACAGATAAAGACTATACTCAATTGTAGGATAACCTAACTCATATTTAACACCATTTGCTATATCCTCTGAAATAATGGGAAATTCTTGACGTCGCATAATAGGATAATCTAAGTCCATAGCTATTTCATATTCAAATCCATTATACATTTCTAAACCATGATGATTAAATGTACAAACTTTATCATACAGTTCATGTAATTCTGTATTTGAAACTACAAATTGTCCGCTTTCTTGTTGTTCGCCGTATGATGTTCTAAAAGACCGCAAATCGATGGTTATATCGTCGTCGCTGTCCTCAATGTTTCTACCACAAAGCAACCTACAAATCAGTTGCTTTGTTTCATAAAAAGTTGCCATACCCTCACCTGCTTCCTATAATTATTTATTTTATCACCTTTATGCGAATAAATCTACAGTGCGCCATATAACAAATCTACTTTAATTACGTCTGTCGTTCTACTTCTATTTCTCGTTCTGGCTCTTTTCCCTGCCGTAAAATGCTGTCAATGTTCCTTTTGATAACGTTGTATTTTCCGACTTGCTTTTTTAAATTTCCATAAACAGCGTATAGGGCTTCCCGCTGCTCTTGGAGTTTTTTATATTCTGATTGCAGGGCGGCAATGTTCGGGAGCTTGCCGGATATGCCCGCCGCTTTTAATGCCTTTGCCGCCGCTTCATGTAGAATGATACTTCCCTCATGGGCGGCGCGGTATTGCTCTTTGTTCTTTGCTTTGCGGTATGCGTCATAGGCGGGCTTTGTCTTTTGGTATGTCGTGATGTTCTTAATCAGCAACGCCATATCAGCAAGCCGCTTTTCCATGCTCTTTAGCACCTCGGAAGCCTGTTCGCTTGCCGCCGTGACTTCCTCTATCCGGTTGACTAAATCCGAATAGTGTTCAATCTGATGTTCCGTAAGGAAGTTGAGCGTCTTTGCCGCCTGTTTTAGATTGTGGATTTTCGCCCATTGCTCATAGCCCCGGCTCTCTTGCGCCTTGATACTGTTTTCAATATCAATCAGCAGGGACACGCCTTTTTTCTCTGTTCGTGGAGCTTTGGCGGCGCGGGTACGCTTGCCGCTTATCCGTTCGGTTATTGCTTCCTCTGTATAGTCCGCGCCGAGGGTTTTCAAGCGGGTAAACCGTTCCTGTCCGGGAGCGCGGCAGGATATGTATTTACCCCGTTTGATTTCATAGCCCGCCGCTTCCAACTGCCACAATAATTCCTCAAAGTCTGACACTTGGGGAATGAGCGCGTCAACAGCAATTTTTAGCTTGCCTTTCCAACTCGTCCCCGTCTTTTCCGCTTGGTATTCTGCATAGCTTTTTCCCTTGCTACCTTTGCCCGGAACCACTACGGACAAGCCATGTTCCCGGCACAGCCTGTCACTCATGTTTCGTATGCCGTAATATGTCCGTCGGTTGGAAATGTACTTGTGGTAATCTACGAAGTTAGCGGCACAAAAAATGATATGGTTATGGATATGCCCCTTGTCAATGTGCGTCGTCAAAACATACTCATGCTGTCCTTTGGTTACAGCGTCGGCAAGTTGCCGCCCGATTTCGTGGGCGGTCTGGTAATCGACTTCCCCCGGCTCAAAGGACTGTATGAGGTGGTGAGCTAAGTTGCTGCCCTTATCCAACGCTTGCGACAGAGTATATTCAAACTCAATGTCTGCCGTTTCATAGGAGCAGCCGAACGAGGACACAAGCATTTTACCGTCCGTTTTTTCCGGGTTTTGAATATAGTCAAGGGCTTTGCTTAGAGTGCTTTTAATAGGCTTAATCTTTGTAACCGCCATATCTCATTCAGCACCCCCTTAATCTCGTCTATGTCCTCTTGGTATACGCTGCCCGTGGTGTTCACGCGCCGCGCTATCTGGTTGACGTTGACCCCGATTTTCTGTATCTCTGCCGTCATAGCCTTAATGTCGCTATGGTCTATCTGAATGATATACCCATCAATCAGCATTTTCCGGGCGTATGCCGCAAAATTTTTCGTGGGTATCAGCTTCATTTTCTGCTCTATCAATTCCCGTTCCTGTTCGTTGACCGGGACACGCAGGATAAGCGGTCTTGTCCTATTTGCCATTGTATCGCTCCTTTCCGTTTTCAGAGGGTTTGGGACACTTCCTATGCTTGCTATTCTTCTTTTCATGTACTTCCACGTCAAAGACGGGAAAATGCCAACCTATCCCCGGAAAAAGAAAAAACGCCGCACTTTGCGACGTTTCCAATAGCAGCGCAGACGAAAAAAGCGGAGGACTTTATTCCGCCGCTTCTTTGTTGTTTGCTTCCTGTATTCCTTTTGCTGTTGCCGTCATAATCGTTAAATCCCGGCTGCTCATATCGGCAAGCAGACTGTCAAGCTGCCGCCGTTGCGTGGATTTATCTGTTTCCTCGTTCGGGAAAAAGAACTGGTCTACCGACACGTCTAAAAAGGTGACAAGCTCATAAAAGATTTGTAGGCTTGGGTGCTGTCCGCTGTTCTCAATAGACGCGATATAGCGCGGCGCAATATTCAACCTGTCCGCTAACTGGTTGCGCGATATGCCCTTTGCCTTTCTTGCTTCTTTTATGGCTTGCCCGAAAGCCTTAAAATCATACTTCACTTTGTCCTGCTTCATATTTTTCACCCTACTACATTTTACCGTTCACCTTTCTGTTTTGAATATGATTACACATAGCATAGTCTTGATAGCAATAGAGCATATTATTACTTCCAGAAATACGAAATTAGCTTGAAGTGTACAAAACTTCAAGTATAATGATATACAAGAGGTGATAAGATGTTTAGAATAGGTGAGTTTTCAAAGCTGACGCAAGTATCTATTCGTATGCTTCGATATTATGATGAAGTGGGGCTGTTGAAACCGGCAGAAGTCGATAAATGGACGGGACACCGAATGTACTCTGTAACTCAAATCCCCCGTCTAAAAAGAATATTGTATTTGCGTGACAGCGGTTTTAATGTTTCAGAAATTATGCGTGCGCTTGAAATGAATGATTGTTTACTTCTTGAAACCCTTGACAAAAAGCGACTAGAAATTATAGCAGCTATCCAGAACGAGCAGGAAAAACTACGAAAAATCGCGATTGCTAAAAACGAAATAATAGAAAATAAAAGTGAACTTCATTACAACATTTCCATTAAAGCGATACCAGAGTATCAAGTGCTTTCTTTACGCAGAATTGTTCCTACATACTATTCCGAGGGTGATTTATGGAATGAACTTTCTGCTTTTGCCAAAGAACAGAAAATAGATATATCCAATCATACTTTTTCTGTTTATCACGACACAGAGTATAAGGAACAAAATGTGGATATTGAGTTATGCGTTCCTGTAAATAAACTATGCAGAAATATACCCCCGTTCTGTTTCCGTATAGTTGAAGCTGTACCTGTTATGGCTTGTACATTGGTATATGGTGATTTTTCAAATATCAAAGGAGCGTATATTGCTTTTGCTGAATGGCTACAAAAAAATAGTGAATATATAATGTCCAATCCTATGCGACAAATTGTACATAGGGGGGCGTGGAATGAGAGTACCCCGGAAAAGTATTTGACTGAAATCCAAATACCTTTGGAACTTATGTAGCAATGTCCTGCAAAAATGCAGGGCATTTTTGTTTTCCCTCTTGTATCTCACATGATGTGAGGTATTATACTGAAATCAAAGAAGAAAACAGGAGGTACGATATGAATTATTATCAATTAAAACCTATTGGAAAGGTAAAGAATGATGACAGTGGAGCATTTATCGAATTAGAGCCGGAATATATTCCCGGACTGCAAGCGTTGGAGGGATTTAGCCATATCAATGTAATGTGGTGGTTTAGTGATTGTGATAATCAGTCAGACAGAAACATATTACAAACCGAACAGCCTTATAAAAATGCACCAACAGTAATGGGCGTTTTTGCCACAAGATCGCCCGCCCGTCCTAACCCTATTGCTTTGACAACGTCAGAAATTATCAGCATTGATTTTAACAAAGGAATTATTCGTGTTACTTTTATTGACGCGAAGGACAACACTCCCGTACTGGATATAAAGCCTTATACACCGAGTTTTGACAGAGTGGAAACCCCTGGTGTTCCCGTATGGTGCAGCGAATGGCCGCGAAGCACAGAAGCGTCCGGCTGCTTTCATTGGGAACAGGTATTCAATTTCTAAAGGAGATTTATGAAACTACAAGATTATGTTTTCAATAAACCGATACTTGAAACAGATAGACTTTTATTACGTCCTTTGCAATATGATGATGTTGCCGATTTGAAAGAATGGCTCGGCGACAATTCATTGTATCAATATTGGGGGAAACGTCCCGGAAAAAGTGACTTAAACCCGGAATTGCTATTTCAAAAAAAAGAGCGACCTACAAAGAGTTTTCATTGGGGTATTGTCCATAAAAAGGACGACAAGGTAATTGGTGAAATGTGGGTATATCTCATTGAAAATGACCGTATGGCAAAAGTGGCGTTCCGGCTTTCCCCAATCTATCAAGGAAATGGTCTGATGGCAGAAGCCTTAACAGAAGTAGTAATTTTTTGTTTTGAAAAAACAGAATTACAACGATTATGGTCTGATGTTCATGTTCTAAATATCGCGTCATATAAAACACTTGAAAAAGCAGGATTTAGGCGAGAGGGGCATATTCGGGACGGAAAAATGGTAAACACCTATTGCGATTACTATTTATACGGTATGACGAAAACCGATTATTACGAAACAGAAAGTATGACACAGCCACCCGACGGAAAATAAAAAAAACCGTTGTTTGGCGGCAAAGTTTTTATGCTCCTAAACGGAATACAAATAGCCTAACGGCGGTTTTGAAATGACAATCAAAACCGCCGTTTTTCTTTTTCCAAAATAGAACTACGGAGGGTGTATTAAAATCGCCCTTTTTAAGGACACGGCGGTATCAAGGAGGTGCCGCCGTGTTATTTTTATATCGACATAAACCGACAAATCTTTTTTCAAAAAAAGCCCGCCCACCACCACGGGATATTCTGGTTTCATAGGTGAACACACACATCATTATAATACTGTTTATATTTCCTTTGCGCTCGATTGCGTTTTGCAGTCGGGCGCATTTTGTTTTTCTCAAAACTTTTTTGAAAAAGTTTGCTGTTTTCTTTGGCATATTCCCGCCGCTGTCGTGGAGGGCTGCCGAAAGGGGATAACACTACTCCGACCCCCGGATTGGAAAGGGGGTGAGAACATGAACCCTGCTCGGTTTGAATGGCAGACCCGGTGCGAGTTTAATGCGTACTGCAAACGCACGTTACGCAATGAACTAATTGACGCAAGCCGGGAACGCAAACGTCGGCAACGCCGCTAAGTGACCTTTTCAGACCTTACCCCGCATGAGGAAAAGCAGCTTTATACCGTGGACAAGTATTTTGTCAACGAGGATAAAGAAGAAGCCTTTTGTGTGGGAGATTTGAAGATAACCGCGAAGCTGCTTGCCGAAGCCCTGCACTCCTTGCCGGAGGATAAACGGCAAGCCGTGTTGCTGTACTATTTTTTCAACATGACCGATGTTGAGATTGCGGAAGCAATGAAGATACCCCGCAGCACAGTACAGTACCGCCGGACAAGCTCCTTTGAACTGCTAAAACGATATTTGGAGGAACGCGCTGATGAATGGGACGAATTGTAACGACGACGAGCGCGGCTTATTACCCTACCCGGTCATTTTAGCCGCGACAGAGGGCGACCCGGACGCTATGAAAATTGTCTTGCAGCATTACCAGAGCTACATAGCCCACCTGTCCATGCAGAAAATCCGTGACGAAAACGGTAATACCTATTGGGGCATAGACGAGGACTTACGCCAACGGCTGCAAGCCAAACTCATGCGGGCTGTCCTGAACTTCAAGGCAGACTACTAAGGGCATAGGCGAAGCGTCCCCCTTTCCGCTTTGTCTGTCCTGTCTGACCTACCCTGTACCTTGATAAAGAAAGCGGCGCAAGATAACGGCGGCGCAGCATAGGGCAAATCGGATACGTTCTTTTTGTGCCGAGCCATAGGTTGGGTGCGCCATGACTTCCTCTTACCGGGAATGAGCGATTAACACCGCGCCGGAAAGCAAGTGTAGCGGCTTGCGGGCGACGACCACACAGAAAGGATAATGATACTCCCTTATCGCCACAGTCCGAGCGTTAGAAGCGTCGCAGACGATGGGTAGGGCTGCATGAGAACCATGCAGGGGTGAAATTCCCGTGGAGCTTTGCCAAAAGCCGTCCGATTAAAGCCCCTTTTTCTAAAAACAAAAAGGGGGAAATATTCCTATGAATAAAATTGACAACGGAGAAAATGAACTTTCTCCTCTAAAAGATGAAGTACGAGTACCGATACATCTTAAACTGACATTGACAATAAAAGAAGCTGCTGAATATAGCAATATCGGAATAAATAAGATTGACACTATGTTAAAGCAGCCTAATTGTCCATTTGTGCTATATGTAGGCACACGAAAATTAGTGAAACGTCGTGAATTTGAGGAATATATCCGGCGTGAACTGACGATATAAACATCTAATCAACAATTCCTTTTAGAAAGATTGAAAAAACAGAGTCTTGGTGCTATAATATATATTTGCGTTGGACTCTTTTTTGAGATACGAAAGGAGTCCGAGAAATGGGAAAAAATCTAAAAGGTAAAGAGTGCGGCAAAGGCATTTACCAAAGAAAGGACGGTTTATTCTCCGCAAGATACTACGCGAAAGACGGCAAACGCAAAGAGAAATATTTTGAAACATTGCCGGAAGCGAAAAACTGGCTTGCTGACGCAAGATATGAAGAACGGCATAACCTTATCGTCACTTCTCCCGATATGACGGTAGACAAGTGGTTTACTTACTGGATTGAAAATATCGTTTGTGACCTTGCTCCGAACACCATAAGAAATTATAAAGAGCGTTACAAATGGAATATTCAACCCGTAATCGGAGCCATGTGCATAGCTGATGTAAAGCCCATGCACTGTAAAGCTGTTCTGAACCGAATGGAAACTACCTATGCAGGCTCGACCATTCGACAGGCTTATATCACAATGGGAACTATATTCAAATCAGCAGTTATGAATGATATCATTGCAAAGCACCCTATGAACGGTGTTCGTTATACGAAACCTGTTCGCGCAGTAGACGATATTAAATATTTAACTGTTGAGGAACAGGAGAAGTTCTTGGAAGCAGCGGAACGTTCTCATAATTATAGGCAGTATGCCCTATTACTGGAAACAGGATTGAGAACGGCTGAAATGATTGGCTTGACTTGGGACGCTATTGATTGGAAAAAGCGGACATTGACAGTAAGCAAAAGTTTGGAGTATCGACATAGCCAGGGTTATTGGCGGGCGGGACCGCCTAAGACGCAGAAAAGTTATCGCACCATTCCTCTTACAGATAAGGCATACTCTATTCTCAAAAGCTGTTATGATGAAAAAGACAGTCGGAAAGAGTCTGAAACGCTGTCACAGGTTTTGGAGTATATTGACAGCAGGACAGGAGAAACCAAATGCCTTATTATGCGTGATTTGGTTTTTGTCAACTGGCGAACAGGAGAACCCGCAAAAAACAGTTCCTATGACACACATTTATACAAATTGTGTGATGAAGCAGGTATTAAACGCTTTTGTATGCACGCCTTGCGACATACTTATGCTACACGCGCGATTGAGCGCGGCGTAAAACCTAAAGTGCTACAACAACTTTTAGGACACGCAAGTATTAAAACAACAATGGACAGATATGTTCATGTTACGGACGAATCACTGGTAGACGCAATACGCCAGTTTGAACAAGCTACGCCGCCAGTTTCAAAAAGGGCGTAAAAAGGGCGTAAAAGAAATTTGATGAAAGGCGGAAACCCCGATAAATCAAGGGTTTCCAGACAGGTATAAGTTAATATGAAATTAGGTATTGTCGGACTGCCAAATGTAGGTAAGTCCACACTTTTCAACTCAATGACATTAGGCAAGGCAGAAGCGGCCAACTACCCTTTCTGCACAATAGACCCAAACGTAGGCGTTGTAGCAGTACCCGATAAGCGTCTTGACAGGCTTACAGCGCTTTACAACTCCGCCAAGACAACTCCCGCCGTTATAGAGTTTGTAGACATAGCAGGTCTTGTAAAGGGCGCCAGCAAGGGCGAGGGCCTTGGAAACAAATTTTTGAGCCACATACGTGAGGTAGACGCTATAGTGCATGTTGTGCGCTGTTTTGATGACACAAATGTTGTTCATGTAGACGGGAGCATAGACCCTGTAAGGGATATTGAGACAATCAATCTTGAGCTTATATTCTCTGATATGGAAATACTTGAAAGGCGCATAGCAAAAACAACCAAAAGCCTTATGGGAAACAAATCACTTAAAAAAGAGCTTGACATACTTAAAAAGCTTTACGATGAGCTTGAAAAAGGCATATGCGCCAGAATGGTGGAGTTTGACGACCCAGACGATTCTGCCTTTGCAGCCACACTTGACCTTCTCACATCAAAGCCGGTGCTCTATGCCGCAAATGTTGCCGAGGAGGATTTGGCAGACGACGGAGCGTCAAACAAAAACGTGCAGGCCGTACGCGAATACGCAGCCAAGGACGGTTCTGAGGTATTTGTGCTCTGCGCTAAAATTGAGGAGGAGATATCCGAGCTTGATAACGATGAGAAAGAGGAATTCCTCGCCGATTTAGGCGTTTCATCAAGCGGTCTGGACAGGCTTATAAAGGCCAGCTACAAGCTTCTTGGGCTTATAAGCTATCTCACAAGCGGCCCTGACGAGACAAGGGCATGGACAATCAAAAACGGTACAAAGGCGCCTCAGGCCGCCGGAAAAATCCATACCGATTTTGAGAGGGGCTTTATAAGGGCAGAGGTTGTAGCGTTTGACGACCTCGACAGGCTTGGCTCATACAACACTGCAAGGGAGCAGGGACTTGTACGCTCAGAGGGAAAGGAATATGTTGTAAAAGACGGCGATGTTATACTGTTCAGGTTTAATGTGTAATACAATTTAAACATGCTATATACCGTTGGTTAAAACATTATAAAATGCCCGGGATAAATCCCGGGCATTTTAAATTAAAGCCCATTAAAAAAGACTTAAAACAAAGGCTGCACAATCGGCTAAAAAAACCGCTATTAAAACAGCAAAAATAAAAGACAGTGCTTTTGGTCCTGTTTTTTTAACCTGCTTTTCCAGTACCGGCTGAATACAGTAAAGTATTAAAAGCCCGCCAAGGCCAAATCTTACTGATGTGGAAAGTGCAATCCTGCCCTGAAAATTGACAGCATAGTTTTTATATGTCTGCCATGGCCAGCTTCCTGTAAAATACTCCAGCAAATAGCTCGCAAAAAGCTCCAGCACAGTAGCCGAAAACATACAAATCAGAAACGCCGCAGTTACTTCAATAATCTTCCACTCGCCAATATGCTTTTTCCCCTTTACAAGCCTAAACAGCAGTATAAATAGAAGCGCACCTGTACCGTACACCGGACAGTATGGGCCAAACAAAACACCCCTGTTTGTAAAACCCCACCTGTAGACTACTACCTCAAGGAATACTTCATAAATCCAGCCAAGTACCGAATAGGCCAAAAAATACAAAAACAGCCTTTCAAATTTTATCAGATTAAATTTAAACACCATATGTTCTGTTTCCGGCCTCATATTCAACATCCGCTCAGCCTAACGGCCACACTTTAATCATGGCTTTTCCAATTATACCGTCTTTTTTAATAGCGCCTATTGACTGCCATCTGCTGTCGGTGCTGTTGTCCCTGTTGTCGCCCATTACAAAATAGCTGCCTTCCGGCACAGTATACGGGTATTGCATATCCCCATAAAAGCCTGTGCCCTCCTTTGTATATTCCTCATTCAAAATCTCGCCGTTAATACTTACGTTATATCCGCCGCTGCTGTCCGGTACAAAATCCACAGTATCCCCAGACAGGCCAATAACACGTTTTATAAGTATCTCATTTTCTATGTCATCGTATGAACATACTATTATGTCCCCACGTTTCGGTTTAGAGATTTTATAAGACAGCTTATTGACAACTATTATGTTTCCATGATAAAAAGTCGGTTCCATTGAAATGCCTTTTATCTCAACTGTTCCAAAAACAAAAAACCTTACAATCAGAGCCAATAATACAACTATTACAAGAGACATAACCCATTCCTTCAGTTCATTTTTTCTGGTCTTTCTTCTCTTTTCAGCTAATTCGCCCATTAAGCATGCTCCTTAAAATAAGCTGTAAAAAAATCCGGCCTGACGACAAAAAGTCACCAGGCCTGAATAAGCTTGAATTATCTTAATACCTCTTTAACTTTAGCAGCTTTACCTACTCTGTCACGGAGATAGTAGAGCTTAGCGCGCCTAACAACGCCCTTCCTTACAAGCTCGATACGGTCGATTCTTGGGGAATGGATAGGCCATGTCCTCTCAACACCTACGCCTGAAGCAATCCTTCTGACTGTAAATGTCTCACGGATTCCGCCGTTCTGTCTTTTGATTACAACGCCCTCGAACATCTGTAATCTTTCCTTTTCACCCTCTACAACCTTTGCATAAACACGTACTGTGTCGCCTACATTAAATGCAGGTATTTCGCCTTTGAGCTGTTCAGCCTCAATGCTTCTGATAAGTTCGTTCATTTTGTATTCCTCCTGAAACTTAACAAATGTTCTTGCCGTATACATACAACGACAGCGGACCATTCTCAATGCAATTCTGAAATATTATATCACTTAAAAAAGTTATATGCAAGATAAATTTAATACTTTATTACTGATTTTACATCATAGTTTTTAAGCACATCACGGCCGTTAAGGTCCTTAAGCTCAATAAGGAAGCACATTGACACAACGCTTGCGCCCATCTCCTCAACAAGCTCTGCTATAGCCTTGGATGTACCGCCTGTCGCTATAAGGTCATCTACCACCACAACCCTGTCACCCGGCTTAAGGGCGTCCCTGTGTATTTCTATAACAGACGTGCCATACTCAAGGTCGTATTCCTTTCTCACTGTTTCGGCAGGTAGCTTTCCTTCTTTTCTTACCGGTATAAAGCCCTTATTCATTATGTAGGCTACCGGCATACCAAATATAAAGCCCCTGCTTTCCGGACCTAATATATAGTCAAACTCAATATCTTTTAAGTCGTTTACAATATAATCTATAGCCTCCCGCATGGCGTCCGGATTTTTTAAAAGTGTAGTGATATCCCTGAAAATTACACCCTTTTGAGGAAAATCGTTGATATTTCTTATTGCTGAAGCCAAATCCATAAATATTACCTCCTGCTAAAATCTGAAATCCCTAATTTCAAGCTGTACAGACTCCCTGCCGTTAAATCTGTTTATTTTAATACAGTAAACTATGTCCATATAAACAGGGGCAACGCTCTGTTTCAGCAGGTCATCAATAATATAGCCCGTATGCTTTTCAAGCATATCACAGAACTTTTCATACCCGCTGAATGATACGCCGTCGAAAAACGTACCACAGCACTCCTGACAAAGCACAAATTTTATTATATCCTTTTTTTTGCCTATAAGCGACAACTTTTTTATTAAAACTTTTTTTGAGCCGAAAACAGGTACGGGGCACTCCTTACCAAATGGTGCAAGACCTTCCAGCTGCTGCGCCAGTGTCATATCAATTTCCTTAAACGCAAGCTCTCTTTCAATACGTATCACGCCTGTCAAATCACTGTCTGTAAGTGTACAGTTTTCGTTAAGCCTTTTTCGGAGCAAAGCCACATTTTCCTTTTTCAGGCTAAGCCCTGCCGCCATTGGATGTCCGCCAAATTTAACAAACAAATCTGAGCATTTCAAAAGCTCCTCAAAAATATTATAGCTCTCTATACTCCTTGCAGAGCCCTTGGCCAGATTTCCGCTGTTTGTTATCATTATTGAAGGCCGGTAAAACGCTTCCTTAATCCTTCCGGCCACAATACCCGCTATGCTCTCATGCACCTGTTCATCATATACGACCAAAACCCTGTCATCTGCAAGGTCTGAACCCCTTATAAGCTCCATGGCCTTTTCAACAGCGGCGCTTGTCATTCCCTTTCTCTCTGCGTTAAGCTCCACAAGCTCACCGGCAAGCTCAAGGGCCGTTTTACAGTCGTCCTCAGTAAACAGCCTTACGGCCTTCTCAGCGCTTTCAAGCCTTCCTGTGGCGTTTATACATGGCCCTATAACAAAGCCTGCGTGGTACTCGTTAACCTCCCTGCCGGCTATGCCTGTAAGCTCAAGCAAAGCCTTCATACCGGGATTTTTAGTTTTTTCAAGCAGCTTAAGGCCATTTTTTGCTATTATCCTGTTCTCATCTGTCATATCCACAATATCACATACCGTAGCTACAGCTGCAAAGGACAAAAATTCATCACAGCACATAAATTCCCGGCCAAAGCTTTTAAAAAGCGCCCCGGCAAATTTATAGCTCATTCCGGCGGCACAGAGAAATTTAAACGGGTATCCGCAGCCGGACTGCTTAGCATCTATAACAGCCTCCGCCGGCGGGATATTTTCTGTCCTTACACCGTTGTCATCTACGGTATACTGCGGTTCATGGTGGTCAAGCACAACCGTTTTCATTCCGAGCTTTCCGGCAAGGCTTATCTCATCAATGCTGGCTATACCGTTGTCACAGGTAAGTATCACGCCTATTCCCATATCACTTAATTCACGTACAGCCTCGGCATTCATGCCGTAGCCCTCCTTCTGCCTGTGAGGAAGGTAAAATACAGCGTCAGCCCCAAGAAGTCTGAGTGATTTATAAAGTATTGTTGTACTCATTACACCGTCAACATCATAGTCGCCGTATACAGCTATTTTTGTTTTGGTCTCAACAGCGCTTTTTATAATCTCAATGCCCTTAGCCGCGTCCTTAAAAAGCATGGGGTCATACATATCCTTCAAATCAGCCTTTAAAAACCGTACAGCCTGCCTGTAAGAGCCTATTCCGCGGTTTGCCAGTACACAGGCCACAGGCTCACGTATATTAAGCACAGCCGCCATTTTGGCTGTATCGGCCCTGTTGCGTTTTAATTTCCAGATGCTCATAAAAAACTGTTCTCCTGACTAAGAAAAGCCGGCACATGAAATATCCATTATGCCGGTTTTTACTGAATTTTTTATTTTGAAGCTTTCCCTCCGCCTATAAATGTATACCAGAATGAACCTGAAAGGAATACCGACGAGTAAGCACCGCTTATTATGCCCACCATCATAGGAAGGGCGAATTCTCTTACAGACTGTACGCCAAAAACATATACGGCGCCTATGGCAAAAAGTGTAGTAAGAGATGTATATATTGAACGCCTCATTGTCTGCATAACGCTTGTATTTATTATTTCCTGTGTAGTCACTCTGCGCATAAGCTTTTTGTTCTCTCGTATCCTGTCAAATATAACTATAGTCGCGTTTATAGAATAGCCGAGGACTGTAAGAAGCGCCGCTATAAAAGAGTTATTTACAGGCACCCTGAATATAGCGTAGAAAGCAAGCATTATCAACACGTCATGCACAAGCGCAAGTATTGAGCTTAAGCCCATTTTAAAGTCCATAAACCTTATTGTAATATAAATAAGCATGGCCACACATGCTATTAAAACAGCCACAGCAGCAGTCTTCTGCATTTCGCCGCTTATTGTGCCGCTTATATCCTGCACATTAAGCACAGCATCATCGGCAAGCGAGAATTTTTCCTTAAGCGTGTCAGCTATTTTAGTCCTTGTTTCGCCGTCTACAGACTGCATTTTGATTGATACGTTGTCTGTTCCAACAAGCCTCTGTACCTGAGGATTGGACTGGCCAGTGATATCCTTTATCACAGCTGCTATGTCATCATTAGGCACATCGCCTACAGCCACTGTCATCTCTGTGCCGCCTGTAAACTCAATGTCAAAATTGAAAATGCCGTTTCCCTTTGAGCTGTTTATAACCATAGCTGCTAATCCGCATACAATCAGTACAACGGAAACAGCAAAGAATTTGAATCTGTTTTTAATTATGTTCATTTCTGCTTCCTCCCTTACTGATTTGTCTTTACTTTTTTAACAGCAAAATACGACGGCTTTGTTATTCCAAGGCCTATAATGCCCATTATAATGAGCCTTGTTATAACAACAGCTGTAAACATAGAAAGTACTATACCTATCATAAGCGTTACGGCAAAGCCCTTAATTGTGCCTGTGCCCATAAAATAGAGCACAGCAGCCGCTATAAGCGTAGTCACGTTTCCGTCGAGAATAGCCGGAAGCGCCCTTGAAAAGCTTCCCTTTACTGCTGAGCGCATCGACTTTCCGGAGGCTATTTCCTCCTTAAGTCTTTCAAATATTATTACATTGGCATCTACCGCCATTCCTACCGAAAGTATAACTCCGGCAATACCCGGCAAAGTGAGCGTTACGCCAAAAAGGCTTAAAACAGCGATTTCAAGGCCCATATAAATTCCCAGCGCCCAGTCAGCCGCCAAGCCGCCTACCCTGTATACAAGCAGCATAAACAGCAGCACAAGTGCTACACCTACAATTGCCGATTTAAGGCTTGTCTGTATAGCGTTTGCTCCAAGCCTTGCGCCTATATTGTTCATTTCCATAACCGTAAGGTTAAACGGCATGGCACCCTCTTTTATGAGGTCCGCAAGCTCCTGAGCCGATTCTCCTGTAAAGCTTCCTGTAATCATGGCCTCGCCCGTATCTATTACAGAATTTACAGTAGGTGCGCTTATTACATCGTTGTCCATAACAATAAGGAGCCTTTTTCCCATATTGTTTTTTGTAGCATCGGCAAACGCCTGTGTTCCCTCAGCGTTAAACTTAAGAGACACATAAGGCTGGGCAGCTGTGTTTTTGTCAACAGAGCCGACCTCCTTTTTAGCGTCCTCAATCATGCTTCCGTCAAGGAGTACGTTTCCCTCCTCGTCAACAAACTGAAGCTGAGCAGTCTTTCCAAGCTCATCAATCGCGCTTTCAGCGTCCTCAACGCCCGGTATCTCCACCCTAATTCTGTTGCTTCCCTGTCTGGCAACCTCCGCCTCAGTCCAGTTCTTTCTGTCGAGACGGCTCTGTATAAGTGTAGTTGCCATACGCATTTCATCATCTGTAACATTTTCCTTATCGGCCTGGTAAACAATAGTAACGCCGCCGCTCAAATCAAGGCCGCGCTTAATATTTTTCATGCTGAGCTTTTTGTCCGCGCCTACCCCAATAGTGGATGTGACACAAAGCACAGCCGCTATGCAGGCCAGAACAATAAGGACAGCCAAACTTTTACCCTTACTTTTCATCGTCCTGTTCCTCCTGAAATTCTTTTGCTTTTATCATTATAGCGCACTCTATCCTTTTTCTCTGAAGCTCACAGCCAATCTCATAAGGCTTGAGTATATCGCCGGAAAGCTGGTACGCATTTGCGGCACAACCACCGCTGCAGTAAAACCTCGCCCAGCATTTTTTGCATTCATCTTTGGCGTATACGTTGCATTTTGAAAATTCCTCTCGGAGCTCAGGGTTTTTAAGCCCGTCAAAAACATTTCCCATGCTGAACCCTTCAAGGCCTACAAACTGATGACATGGGTAAAGCTCCCCCTCAGGTGTTACCGAAAGGTATTCTGTACCTGAGCCGCAGCCCACAAGCCTTTTAACAACACAAGGTCCGCCCTTGAGGTCAATGTTGAAGTGGAAGAAGTTAAAATCCTCTTTGCCGCCGTTTTTATGCCTTTTGTAAAGCTCAGCGGCAAGCCTCTCATACTCATCGCATATTGCAGGTATGTCCTCCTGCCTTATGGCATAATCATTGTCATCTGTGCCTACAACAGGCTCAACAGAAATCTGTTTAAAGCCAAGGTCAGCCATATGCAGTACGTCTTTGGAAAAATCAAGGTTGTGCCTTGTAAATGTCCCTCTGATATAGTAATCGGTCTGGTTTCTGCTCTCGGCAAGCTTCTGAAATTTAGGCACTATCACATCATAGCTGCCCTGCCCGCCGGCCCTTGGGCGCATCATATCGTTTATTTCTTTTCTTCCGTCGAGGCTGATTACAACATTGTGCATATTTTTATTTATATATTCCTGTATTTCATCATTCAAGAGTATTCCGTTTGTTGTAATTGTAAACCGGAAGTTTTTGTCATAGAGCTTTTCCTTTTCCCTTGCGTATTCCACAATATCCTTTACAACGTCAAAATTCATAAGCGGCTCGCCGCCAAAAAAGTCAACCTCAAGGTTGCGCCTTTTTCCGGAGCTTTTGATTATAAAATCAATAGCAGCCTTTCCAACCTCGCTGCTCATAAGCGACCTGTGGCCATGGTATTCGCCCTCCTCGGCAAAGCAATACCTGCACTTAAGGTTGCAGTCATGTGCAATATGAAGGCAAAGCGCCTTGACAACAGGCTCCCTAGCGTCTATAAAGTCAATTACATTCTCATAAATGTCAGGCGTATAGAGCATGTCCCCGTTTTTAAGCTCATCAAGCTCGTCCATTGTCTCATTCAGCTCTTCCTGTGAATATTTATTGCCGAAAAGACTGTAAATATCATCACGCGAATTATTCTCATATGAGTCCACGATATCGTACATCACATCGTCTGCCACATGCACTGCCCCGCTGAACACATCAAGCACAACATTGACGCCGTTCATCCTGAATTTATGTATCATTACCTCACTTCCTTTCAAAATAACGGACAGAGACTTTATAGCCCTGCCTGCCTATACTTTGTTTTTGCTGCTGTGTTTAAAATCAAAACAAAACCTCGATTCTGCCAAACCGAGGTTTTATCCGCAAAATTCAATTTTTTGATAACACAGCTTATCTGTTTTCACATGCCTGGTTAGCAACAGTGCAACTTGTTTTGCATGCTGACTGGCAGGATGTCTGACATTCGCCGCAGCCGCCTTTAACCATAGTATTTTTAAGCATAGAAGTATTCATAGTTTTAACGTGTTTCATCATTTATCCTCCTTTATTTATTTTCCTGTACATTAACATGGCACATTATATCACGTTTAAAACCTTTTGAAAAGTCATTTTTTTGTATTGATTCCCAAAATTCCTCCGCAGGCTCCGGCTATAAGCGCCACAGCAATACCGGATATCCTGAAAGCGCTGAACACGCTTTCCTTTTGAGGCAGAGACACCAGAAGCAGTATTATGGCTATGTAAGCGGCGCCAGAAAGAATACCCCACAGTATCCCTGCCCTGTTTGCTCCTGATGCAGTCTTTGCCCCGGCAAAAAAAGAGCTGATAAATGTTACCGCAAGCGATACGGGAGGTATAATGCTCTCATTAAACTCCGTATAAGTAAGCAGTACTGCGCATAATAAGAATACTGCCGCGGTAAAAATAAGCGCCGGTATTATTCCCCTGAGGAATCCCGACAATGGGGTTTTCTGAACTGCCTGGCTGTTGTTTGTTTTCAATTAAATCAATCCCTTCCCTTTTTTACAATTTTACTTGCAATATATCAAAAATATTCGTTGCTCCTTTAAAAGGTTTGTGATTAAATATTAAACAGAGGTGGTAAACATGCAAAAACACAAATCCATTGACCTCCACACACATTCAACCTTTTCTGACGGAACATATACCCCGGAGGAAATTGTACGGGAGGCAGTGTCAAAAAATCTTTCGGCTGTCGCCCTTACAGACCACGACTGTGTGTACGGCCTTGAACAATTCCAGTCGGCCGGTAAAAAATACGGCATTGAAACAATAAACGGCATAGAATTGGCATCATACTACAGCGCTCCGTTTATAGAAGGAAAAGTTGAGATTCATATAGTAGGGCTTTTTATAGACAGGCAAAACAAAGAGCTCCTTAAAAGGACAGAAGAAATACTGGCCCAGAGGGTTGAGCGCAACAAAAAAATGGTAAAACGTCTTACCGAGCTTGGCTTTCCCATGACATACAATGAACTGAGGTCTATAGCCGGCCGTGACAGCTGCTCACGTACACATTACGCACTTCTTATGGTTCAAAAGGGATATGTAAAAGATAAAAAAGAGGCGTTTTCAAAATATATCTCCACCGGTATGCCCGGCTTTGTGCCAAGGGTTCTTCCAACACCTGATGAGTGCATATGTCTTATTAAAAACGCAGGAGGAGTGCCTGTTCTGGCACACCCTACACTTTACCGTCTCAGCTATGACAAAACGGAGCTTATGGCAGCAGACCTGCGAAAAAAGGGAATGGAGGCAGCAGAGGTTATGTACTCTACCTACTCGCCGGAGCAGGAAGCTCAAATGACAGCCATAGCTGAAAGTACCGGTCTTGCCAGAAGCGGTGGAAGCGATTTTCACGGTACAAACAAAACCGGGATTTTTCTTGGTACAGGAAAGGGAAATCTCAGCATACCGGAAGAATTTTTATATGAGCTTAAATCACGTTGCAGAGACTGAAAATTATTTTTCATAAAAGGAGGAAACAAAATGTTCAGAACAATAAACCCGGAGGAACTGAATGATAACCTGTTTAAAATGATAGGCAGGGACTGGCTTCTTGTAACAGCCGAAAAAGACGGCAAGGCAAATACAATGACTGCCTCATGGGGCGGCGCCGGAATAATGTGGGGCAAGCCGTCAGCATTTGTCTTTATACGCCCGCAGAGGTTTACAAAGGAATTTGTTGACGGCTCTCAGGAGTTTTCACTTACAGTGCTCGGCTCTTCCCACAGGGAAATTTTAAACTACTGCGGTACTGTTTCCGGAAGGGATGAGGACAAAATAGTAAAATGCGGCTTAACGCTGGCCCATGAAGGAAAGACGCCTTATTTTGAGGAGGGAAATATAGTTTTGATATGCAGAAAGCTCTTCGCTCAGGAGCTTGCCGAAAACAGCTTTTTAGACAAATCAATAATTGAAAAATGGTACCCTCAAAGGGATTACCACACAATGTATGTGGCTGAAATCGAAAAGGTGCTTATTAAGGAATAAACCAACTATAAACCCGGTCCGCACGCAATACATCTGCACCCTGATTTATGCAATTCACTTTTTTACTAATGAAACAAAAAATTCAAAAACACTTTCCGTATTTTTGAATTTCAGACATGTTAAAACCCCCACTCCTTAAACAGGGTGGGGGTTTTGTTATTTATTTGGACGCTTTAACCTTTATCCAAAGCTCAGAAAGTTTCTGTCTGAGGAACTCATTATCCCTGAATACCTCGTCCTTTGCATAATTATCCCTTGGCAGATAAGCCTCGTTACCTTCGTATTCTCCGCCTTTGCCGCTCATATCGGCAAGCACATCTTTATTTGTTGAGGCATAGCCTACAGTTTCGCTGTTATCATATGACGCATCGTATGACAGTATATAATTTATAAACTCGTGGGCAAGCTTAGGGTTAGCCGCGTTTTCAGGTATAACCATTGAGTCAACCCATATGTTTGTGCCCTCCTCAGGCATGCTGTAGCTCATGTCCTCGTTTTCCGAAAGCACGTATGCCGCGTCACCGCTGTATACAACAGCCATATCCATAAGTCCGTTTGCCATGTTGTCTATAACCTCATCTGTCACATATACCGGAGACATGGTGTTGTTCAGCTCCACAAGCCAGTTATAAGCCTCGTTTATCTCGTCCTCATTATCTGTGTTCATTGAATAGCCCAGCGACTTGAGAGCCACCATAAACGAATCTCTCTCGGAATCATACATATATATCCGGCCGTTATACTTTGTATCTTTAAGTATGCTGTAGCCCTTTTCCTCAACTTCCTCCTCAGGTACATTGTTGTGGTTATACACAATTCCAACACTTCCCCAGAAATATGGCACAGAATATTCATTTTCCGGGTCAAAGGCTAAATTTTTTACACCATCAGCAAGGTTTTCCATATTAGGTATAAGGCTCAAGTCAAGCTTCTGGAGCATATCCTCCTTTATGAGCCTTTCAATCATATAATCCGAAGGCACTATTACATCGTACGAATCCCCGGACTGAAGCTTTGTATACATCATCTCGTTTGAGTCAAAATACTCGGATATTACCTTAACACCGTATTCCTCCTCAAAATCCGATATGACATTCTCGCCTATATATTCTCCCCAGTTATAAAACTTAAGGGTATCCGAGCCATATTTTTCCACAGCGTTCTGCGATGAACCGCCGCCTGTGGAACCACAGCCGGAAAACGCCAAAGCTGCTATTACCGCTGATAAAATGATTGTCTTTTTCATTGTTCTTTTACTCCTCCCCATTTTCTAAGCACAGGCACAATATTTATAAGTACCAGCACAACCGTAATAACAAGTATTATTATTGTTGAAAGGGCATTAATAGACGGATTTATCCTTTTGCTCATGGTATAAACCAGTATTGAAATATTGCTAACGCCGTTTCCGGTTACAAAGTATGAAATTATAAAATCGTCAAACGACATTGTAAAGGCCACCAAGGCACCTGATACAACACCGGGCATAATCTGCGGTATTATAACTTTTATGAGCGCCTGATAAGGCGTAGCCCCCAAATCAAGGGCAGCGTCAGCAAGATTGGGGTCAAGCGACCTGAGCTTGGGCGCAACACTCAGCATTACGTACGGTATACAGAACATAATGTGCGCTATAAGCATTGTTATATAGCCCTTCTGCACGCCAAGGGCGCTGAAAAACATAAGCAGGCTGATAGCTGTTACAATTTCCGGATTCATTATAGGAAAATCGTTAATCCTCTCAACCAGCGCCTTAAGCACCTTATTGGATTTGGAAAGGCCAATAGCTGTTATTGTGCCCACAATTGTAGATATTATTGTGGCAAGCACAGCGACAGTGACGGTTGTTCCCAATGCGTCCATCATTGTGGCGTTTGAAAACATCTTATCGTACCATCTGAGAGAAAACCCGCTCCAGTGTGTCAGGGATTTTTTGGAATTAAATGAGAATACAACTGTATACACAATAGGCATGTAGAAAAACACCATTATACAGAGCATAAAAAGCTTTGAAAATATCTTTGAGCGCTTTTTCACTTTTTAACTCCCCCTTCCATGCTTTCCCCTTTATCTATCTTTTTTGTTATATACATAGAAATCATGATTATAACAGCCATAATAAGGGATATTGCGCTGCCGAAATTCCAGTTTCCAGATGTGAGGAACTGGTTTTCAATTACGTTTCCGATAAGCACATACTGTCCTCCGCCCAAAAGCTTAGGTATAAAAAAGCTTGATACCGCAGGCAGAAACACCAACGTTATTCCGCTTATCACCCCTGGAAGAGAAAGCGGCAGTGTAACCCTCAAAAATGCCTGAACCCTATTAGCCCCTAAATCGCTTGCCGCCTCAAGGAGACTTTTATCCATTTTTGTAAGCGATGTATAAATTTGCAGAATCATAAACGGTATAAAGTTATATACCATACCGAGTATAACGGCAAAGCTTGTGTGCAGCATTTTAAACGGGCCTATGCCTAAAAAAGACAGAACTGTATTTATAATGCCGTCATCCTGAAGTATACCCATCCACGCATATGTCCGCACAAGCATGTTTATCCATGTGGGTATTGTCACAAGCAGTATAAGCATAAACTTCTTCCGCCCCTCGGCGTTAGCTATTATATAGGCTGCCGGATACCCCAGTATAATACAGACTACAGTAGTTGCAACAGCTATAAGCAAAGACCTTCGCAGTACATCCAGAAATATAACATCGCTGAAAAATTTGGCGAAGTTTGCCAGAGAAAACTTAATTGTTGTAACACTGTTTCCCGTTGTGGTAAACGCGTATACAAGAATCAACAGCATAGGCACCACAATAAGCAGGCTTATCCACACAATATAAGGGTACGCCATTGATTTAAACTGTTTCATTTACCAATTCCCCCTCCTGCTCATTATGTGTATATCCTCCGGCTCGAACGTAAGGCCTACTATATCTCCCTCCCTGTGCTCCCTTGTTGTGTCTATCTTATACTGGTAGCCCTCAGTCTTAAAAGTAACAAGGTAATCCCCGGGCACAATGTTTTCAGGGTCAAAGTCATATACAACCTCTGTAATATCCACCGACGTATCATCGTCAAGGCTCCATGCCGATGCATTGGCCCATGTTTTAAGGTCGGTCTCAAGTGCCATGCTTTCCTTTATCTCATCGCACTTTTTAAAGAAGTTAACAGCGAAAATCTCCTCGTTGTATTCTGTACTTACCTTTTTGTTCTCATCAGCCACTATCATGTTGGCTGTAACCATGGTTCCCGAAGATGTAGAGAATGTGACAGGATATATGCCGTTTTCAGGACTTATTTTGTAATCCACCTTGCTTATAGATACAAACTCGTCGGTTTCAGGGTCCCATGCCTGTGCATCGGCTCTGGCTATGATATCAGCCTCAGTAAGCTCAGCCACGTCCTCAGCGTCCAGATAAAAATCGTTGGCGCTCATTCTCTCGTTGGCCTTTACATTATAAACCGAGTTGTCCTCCGACACACGCATCCTTACAGTTATGCTTGTGCCTGAGCGTGTTTCAACTATAGTCTCGTAATGAACGCCCTTAAAGAGAACCGATTTTACAACTCCCCTGAGCTTTCCCTTTTCCTTAGGTACAATCTCCAAATCCTCAGGGCGAATTACAACATCAACCTTCTCATTCTCCTCAAACCCGCCGTCCACACACTGAAAGTGCTTATCTTCAAAAACAACCTCGTTGTCCTTTACCATAACACCGTCTATTATATTACTCTCGCCTATAAAGTTAGCTACAAATACATTTCTCGGCTCGTTGTAAATATCCGTCGGTGTGCCTATCTGCTGTATCTCCCCGTCCTTCATTACAACTATCTTGTCAGACATTGTAAGGGCTTCTTCCTGGTCATGAGTTACATATATAAATGTAATTCCAACCTCCTGCTGTATTTTTTTAAGCTCGTGCTGCATTTCCTTCCTCAGCTTAAGGTCAAGGGCGCCCAACGGTTCATCCAGAAGCAGCACCCGCGGTTCATTTACAAGAGCGCGGGCTATAGCCACCCTCTGCTGCTGGCCGCCGCTCATGGCTGTTACACTCCTTTTGCCGTATTCCTCAAGGCCCACAAGCTTGAGCATTCGCATAACCTTCTGCTGTATAACATCTTTCGGCTCTTTTTTTATTTTCAGTCCAAAAGCCACGTTATCGTATACATTCATGTTTGGGAAAAGGGCGTATTTCTGGAAAACCGTGTTTATCTCTCTTTTGTAAGGCTCAACATTGGTTATCTCCTCATCACCAAATATAACCTCCCCCTCATTCTGCCTTAAAAATCCGCCTAAAATTCTGAGCAGAGTAGTCTTTCCGCAGCCGGACGGCCCAAGAAGTGTTACAAATTCATTTTCATATATATCAAGGTTGATTCCCTTAAGAACCAGCTGTCCGTCAAAGTCCTTTACAATGTTTTTAAATTGAATAAGCTTAACAGGTTCTTCCATTTCAGTCCTCCTATCAGAATAATGGCGGTGTGGAAATCCACAGTATTTTTGCCGCTGTCTTTCTGTCATTCCTTATATAATGGGAGCTCTTGCCGTTCAGGTAAAAGGTTTCGCCCTTCTTTATTCCGTATTCTTTATCCCCGTTTACAAGCGTCACACGGCCTTCCAGCACATACCCGAACTCCTCACCGTCATTAGGGTTTACATCAAAGGTTTTCATACCCGGCTGAATTTCTATAAGCACCGGCTCCATCTCGTTTTTCTGCGAATTGGGGACAATCCAGCTTAAAGTATAGCCGTCTCTTTCATCCACAAAAAAGTCCTCTCTGTGGAAAACGGCCTTCTCTTCCTTTTCCTCCTTGAAAAACTCGCCAAGCGTTGTTCCAAGCGCCTCAAGTATATCGTAAAGAGTCGCTATTGACGGGGATGTCAGGTTCCTTTCCATCTGTGAGAGAAATCCCTTTGTCAGCTCACAGCGGCTTGCAAGCTCCTCAAGTGTCAGCCCCTTTTTGAGCCTCAGCTGCTTGATTTTATACCCTATATCCATATAAACGCCTCCGCAAGATTAGATATACTAAACAATACAATTATTTTTACTAAACCACAAACATTATACTATATGTGCTGATAAATTCAAGAAGATATAAACAAAAAATTTAATTTTATTAAACACACACAACACCGTTTGCCTTTTAAGTTCCTTTATTATGCAAAATCCGCAAAAAATACCGCCGCAGACTATCTGTTAGCCAGCGGCGGTGTTGTTTAAAAAAGTATATTTAAAATTTTACATTACTAAACCAATATTACCTGTTTTTTAATTTTATCGCTCCCAGATACAGCTTTCTGATTCCAAACGCCGCAAAGGCAGCAGTTCTTGTAAGCCTGAATACCGGAATTATCCTGTATCTTACCAGCCGGTAGCGTTTTTGCAGTTTTTTTATATTCACAGCCGCACCTCCAAAACAAGTGTTGAATTAGTATCTCTATTCTGGTACTATTTATTCAAAGGAGAAATTGATATGATTAAACTTATAGCATCTGACCTTGACGGAACCCTTTTAACCTCCAGCAAGCAGCTGAGCAGGCGTTTATCACAGATTTTAAAAAGGGCCAGTGATAAAGGCGTTATATTTGTGCCCGCCACCGGGCGCACGCTCTGCGCTGTACCAGACTATGTAAAAGAGCTTCCGTTTACAAACTATATAATAACATCAAACGGGGCCTGTGTATATAAATCCGGCAGCAAAACCCCTATTTTTATGGAATGCCTTAAGCCTGAGCATGCCGAAACGGTTTTTAACGAGGCCTCCAGACTGAATGTAATAACCGAGGTATTCGCAAACGGAATGGCCTATATTTCAAAAGCCCATGCAGAAAACCTTGAAGCCTTCGGCATAACCGGCAGGCGCGCCAATTATATAAAAACCACAAGAACAGCTGTTGACGATCTTAACAGCCTGCTCGCCTCAAATATTGGCAGTATTGAAAACATGAATATTATATTTACCGACATGTCGCTGAGGGAAAGGTTCAGAAATGAAATGAAAGCACGGCTTGACGTCTTTGTAACCTCCTCCTCGACAGACAATATTGAGATAAGCTCCACCAATGCCGCCAAGGGAAACGCCCTCAGAAAGCTCTGCCAAAGGCTTGGCATTGATAAATCAGAAACAATAGCCTTTGGTGACAGTGAAAACGATTTGGATATGCTTGAGTTTGCCGGAACCGGAATTGTTATGGAAAACGCCGCGCCGGAGCTTAAAAGCGGGAGGTTTACTGTAACCGCCTCCTGCGACAGCGACGGTGTAGCCAAGATACTGGAGGGCCTGTTCAATTAAGGAGAAGAAAAATGAAAGAGAACAAATACGACAATAACGAGTTTTTTGAAAAATACAGCTCTATGCTGCGCTCAAAGGAGGGCCTTTCCGGCGCCGGAGAGTGGCCCGCTCTTAAACAAATGCTTCCAGAATTTAATGGTAAAAATGTGCTAGACCTTGGCTGCGGATACGGCTGGCACTGCGTATACGCCAAAATGAACGGTGCAATATCTGTTACCGGTATTGATATTTCCGAAAAA
The DNA here is from genome assembly GCA_022867625.1 of Lachnospiraceae bacterium NSJ-143. Classification (GTDB taxonomy): domain Bacteria; phylum Bacillota; class Clostridia; order Lachnospirales; family Anaerotignaceae; genus Neoanaerotignum_A. The sequence continues at coordinate 649,684 of JALIFM010000001.1, read as the reverse complement.
ATGCTCAGCAAGGCCAAAGAGAAAAGCACCGGTATGGACATAGAATATATTCGCACCCCTATTGAGGACTATTCTTATCCACAAAGCAAGTTTGATATAGTTATAAGTTCTTTGGCTTTTCATTACATTGAAAACCTTCAGGACATATTCAGCAAAGTAAACCGCACACTTAAACCTGATGGAAATTTTGTGTTCTCATGTGAGCACCCGGTTTTTACTTCTGAAGGCAGCCAGCAGTGGTATGCTGATAAATCCGGCAAAATACTGCATTTCCCTGTAGACAATTATTTTTGTGAGGGCAGGTGCGATGCACTGTTTTTGGGAGAGCATGTGGTAAAATACCACCGCACGCTTACAACCTACATTAAGCTCCTGCTTAAAAACGGCTTTGAGATTCAGGATTTCACTGAGCCCTCCCCGACAGCGGAAATGCTGGATAAGTATGCCGAAATGAAGGACGAGCTGCGCAGGCCTATGATGATGATTATATCAGCCAAAAAGAAAACAAATTAAAATATCAATTAAGTCAGTCAATAAAAGCCTTCCTGTTTAACAGCTGTTAAACAGGAAGGCTTTTTAAAATTCCTCAATATTAATCAAATCCGCCTCAAATTCCCTGCCAAGCGCCTGCCTGCATATTTTTGAGAAGGTTTCTGTCTTATCGCTTACATAAAACCTGTTCTGAGCAGGCTCAGATGAAATTCTGAGCATATCGTTTTTAACAAGGTATTCCTTCAGCACTACGGCAGTCTCATAGGCCGGGTCTATAAGTCTCACACTTTCTCCAAACGTGCGCTGTATACAATTTCTCAAAAGCGGATAATGTGTACAGCCAAGAACAAGAGTATCAATATTTTTTTCAATAAGCCCAGATAAATATTTCTTTGCTGTAAGATATGTTACCTCCTCGTCAGACCAGCCTTCCTCTGCAAGGGGAACAAACAGAGGACACGCCCTTGAAGATACATTTGAGCCGTTATTTATATTCAGTATCTCTCTTTTGTATGCCCCGCTGCGTACAGTAGCAGCTGTTGCTATAACACCGATATTATTGTTCTGTGTAGCTTTGGCCGCCTGAACAGCACCGGGCTTTACAACCCCGAAAACCGGTATGTCAAAGGCCTCCTTAAGCTCATCAAGGCTGTTTGAGCTCACTGTGTTGCAGGCTATCACCACAGCCTTAACATCTTTGCTTATAAGAAAACGTATGTCCTGCTTAGCAAATTTGGTGATTGTATCCTTTGACTTGCTCCCATACGGCACTCTCGCGGTGTCGCCAAAATACACTATTTCCTCGTTGGCAAGCTCATCCATAACCCGTCTGGTCACCGTAAGCCCGCCAACACCGGAATCAAATATACCTATAGGCCTGTTATCCATATAAAAGCCCCCTTATTTCCCGCAGCATGCCAGAGAAATAAGTTCGTCTATAAGCTCCTCCAAAGGCTTTCCAACAGCCTCCCAAAGCTTAGGGTACATGCTTATTGCTGTAAAACCGGGGAGAGTATTAAGCTCGTTAAAAATTATTCTGTTTGTTTCTTTTTCCAAAAAGAAATCAACCCTTGCAAGCCCTGAACCGTCTACAGACCTGAATACCTTAAGAGCAACCTTCCTGATAGCGTTTATTATATCCTCGTCAAGCTCCGCCGGTATAACAGTCTTTGACTCAGCGTTATTGTATTTGGCATCGTAGTCGTAAAATTCCGCCGCGGCAAGTATTTCGCCCACTGTAGATGCCTCTGCCCTGTCAACGCTTCCAAGCACAGCGCATTCAAGCTCACGGCCGTCTATAAACTCCTCCACAAGTATTTTTCTGTCATGCTCAGCCGCAAGCTTAAGTCCTTCAATAAGCTCCTCCTGATTATGAGCCTTTGTAATGCCTACTGACGAACCGGCGTTTGCAGGCTTAATAAAACAAGGATACCCTAATTTCTTTTCAATTTTAGTTATTACCGATTTTTTTCCAATCTCAGATTTAAGTACGCATACAAACTCTGCCTGAGTAATCTTTGCGTTTTTAGCGATAATCTTTGTAAACACCTTATCCATTGATACAGATGAGCTCAGTACGCCACAGCCCACATATGGAATCTGCGCCAGCTCAAGAAGCCCCTGAACAGTTCCGTCCTCTCCCCATTTTCCATGGAGCACAGGTATAACCACATCAACAGGTATAATTTTCGCTTTTGTGCCTACAACCTTTATAAGCCCCCTCTGTGTGGCGTCCGGACTTAAAACAGCAGGTGTACCGTACTTTTCCCACTCTCCGTTTTTTATGTTTTCAACAGGTCCGTTATAAATCATCCAGCGGCCTTCCTTTGTAATCCCTACAGGTATGACATAATATTTCGACTGGCTTATATTTGAAATTATGGTGGAGGCTGAAACCCTGGAAACCTCATGCTCAGAGGACTGGCCTCCAAATAATACAACTATCGTTTTTTTATTCAAGTTTATCCCTCTTTCTTTTGCGGCCCAAAAGCCATTAGTATTTTTATTATATTCAATTTATCTGACAATGACAACATAAATAAAGTAAAAACAGATTCAAATATGTAATAATTTTACAGCCAACAAAAGCTTTATAAAATGTAATAAAACCAGAGCCCTTGACTATACTTTTTTGGAATTACAATATTTCAAATAGTATTTATTATATTCCTTAAAGCGCAATATGGCAACCTGACAGGCACAAAAAAGGCGGAAACACATAAGCTCCGCCTTTTTAGAGATATAATAATTTATTTAAAGCCAATCACTGTTCCATCTGCTTTGCAAGGAATCCCGCCGCAGTCTGTGCAAGCTTTCCTTCCACCTCGCCCATCTTCTTGTCCTGTGAAAGGAACATAACAGCGCCAATCACATCGCCTTCGGAAATTATAGGCGTTATAAGCTGGTAGTTGTAGGCCCCGTCTGTATCGTCCTCAAGGACAGGTACAAAATTCCCGTCACTCCTCTTAGCGTTAAGGGTGCTTCTTGAGTTAATACATTCCTCCATAGCGTCGCTTATGTGCTTTTCAAGGAAATCCTTTTTAGGGCCGCCTGACACCGCAATAATATGGTCTTTATCAAGTATGCAGGTTATGTGTCCGGCTGTCTGAGCAAGGCTTTCAGCATATTCCTTTGCAAAAACTCCAAGCTCCCCTACAGGCGAGTATTTCTTTAATATAATTTCGCCTTCTCTGTCTGTAAATATTTCTAACGGATCGCCCTCTCTAATACGGAGAGTACGCCTGATTTCTTTTGGTATAACAATTCGGCCAAGGTCGTCTATCCTTCTTACTATTCCCGTAGCTTTCATCAATACATCCTCCTGTAAATATTATTTCCAAAGCTTTGCCCGATAAGCTTTTTTGTATCCTGCTATGTCTGACATTACTTTTTTGTGAAAATAGTATTTGTTAAGATGTGTTAATTTATACTCCTCTTTATCAGTTGGAATTATGTACCTTGGTTTGTTTTTCAAATAAATCATTCTGCCGCAGTGAGCTTATATTCAGCTCTCCAACTCTGTATCCGGATAGTTTTTTGTATGCTCAATCAGATAATTGATAAAAATCTGGCTTTGCGGCGATATTATATTTTTATTTTTATAAATAATTCCAATCGTCCTTGTAAGGCTTGGTATTATAGGCACATCAACTATATCAAAATGCCCGGCAAGTATGGCAAGCTTTGGAAGTATGGCAACCCCCAGCCCGTTTTCAACCATAGCCAATATACTGTTATCATCGCACAGATGGTACTTGATATCAAGCTCAATACTCATAGTACGCAACACATTCATAAAGTCCTTTTCATCACCCTCGTCCAGCACTATAAAAGGCTCGTCCTTAAGACTTTTTACATCTATCTGACTCTCTCCCGTAAGCTCATGGTCCTTAGGCAGAGCCACAAAAAGTGGGTCGTCAAAAAGCTTATATGTCTGAAATTTTTTCATGTCGTCGATATTTGTTATTCCAAAATCAACAACATCCTTGCTGACCCAGTTTTCAATCTCTCTGTAGTAGCCCTGGTGGAACTCAAAAATTATATTTGGGTAATCCTTTTTAAACTCTTTTAAAATCTTTGGAAAAATTGAGCCTGAAAATGTGGCGAATGTGGCAATCCTTACAATACCTGCCTGAAGCCCGTTTAAAGCCATACATTTTTCCTTGAGCTTATTATCCGTTTTTACAAGCTCACGAATTATAGGCACAAGCTGTGTGCCCTCATACGTAAGCTGCAATCCATGTTTTGAACGTATAAAAAGCGTCACATTCAGGTCCTTTTCCAGCGTATTTATCATCTGGCTTATAGCAGACTGTGTATAGTTAAGCTCCTCCGCCGCCATAGTAAAGCTTCCGTGCTCTATAACCTTAAGGAAAGCCACGTATTTTCTCATGAGAACCACTCCGTAAAATCAATTTTCAATGCCTAAAAATTTAAAACAGGTATTACTTTTATTGAAAATTTTAATTCAGTAAATTAAATTTTCTTATCAGCTTGTTGCTTATGTTATTATTTTATATTAAATTTTTGCAAATGTAAAATTAATAATCTTAATCAAATGAATAAAATATCCACGTTTTACATCAATAGTAATCCGAATTATAATAAAACCTGAAAGGCAGATGAAGCCTTTTATAACAGACAAATCAATATACCGGGAATTGATTTTTATTATTTACATTAAATAACTGAATAATGGGGGGATTAATAATGAACGCAGCAGATTTTATTTATTGGCTAGACGGTTTCCTCTGGGGAAAACCATTTATAGTATTTACACTTCTTATTGGGGGATACTTCTTTTTCAGGGGCGGCGCATTCACAGTACTGCACTTCCCGCATATTTTAAAGCATACACTTTGCAGTATGACATCTAAGGAAGCCAACAACAAAGAAAAAGGCTCCGTTTCACCTTTTGAGGCAGCATGTATCGCCATAGGCGGGTGTGTCGGCGCCGGAAATATTGCCGGTGTTGCTACAGCAATTGCCACAGGCGGACCCGGCTCAGTTTTCTGGCTCTGGCTTTGGGCCTTCTTTGGTATGATGATTAAACTTGTTGAAATTACCCTTGGCTGCCACTACCGTACAAAAAACGAGAAGGGCGAGTATCTCGGCGGCGGTACCTATGCTCTTGAGCGCGGCCTTTACCGCGAAAAAGGCCTTAAAGCCGGACTTTTTATGGCAGGCCTTCTGGGTGTATGCTTTGTAATCCAGTTTTTGGCAGGCTCTCAGGCTTATACAATTTCTGAGGTGCTACACGAATCCTTTGGGGTAAGCATGGTTCTTGTTACAACCGTTTATACCCTTGTTCTATACTACATAATCTGGGCTGGCGTTCCGCGTATAGCCAAAGTAGCAACACTTCTTGTACCTTTTATGTGCGTTGCCTTTGTAGTAGGCGGTCTTATTCTTATTATTGCCAATATAGGCAGTTTACCGAGTGTTATTGTTGAAATTTTCACCTCAGCATTTACAGGCCACGCGGCAGTAGGCGGATTTGCCGGGGCTGCGGTTTCACAGGCCATATCAAAGGGTCTTTCACGTTCTATCAATTCATCTGAAGCCGGGCAGGCATCTTCTCCTCTTATCCACGGCTCAGCATTAACAGTACATCCTGTAAGAGAAGGTCTCTGGGGAGCTTTTGAGGTATTTATGGACACACTTGTTGTATGCTCAATTACAGCCCTTTCAGTACTCTGCACAGGCGCGTGGTCATCCGGCCTTACAGGCGCGACAGTTACAATTTATGCCTACGAATCGGTATTTGGCACATGGGCTCCAAGGTTTATAGGCTTTATGTGCATACTTTTTGGCATAACATCAACAGCCGGCTGGTATACATATTACCGTACCGTAATTTCACACGGGCTTCAGTCCAACCCTGTTTTGAGGGACAGGATACTTTTCATATTCAAATGCGTATTCCCTATACCGAATATGATAATTGTTTCAAGCATTTCACTCGGCGGATACAGCGCGGACCTGTTCTGGGCAATAGTTGATATTTCACTTGCGCCTGTTGTTTTTGCCAACCTGCTTGGCCTTTTCCTTCTCAGGAAAAAATTCTTTGAGATACTGAAAGACTACAAGGCCCGTTACATGGGAATTGGAAAGGTTGACCCTGATTTCCGCGTATTCTACGAGGACGACCCTGAAGTATTTAAAAAAGAGGAAGCCCTCCGTGAGCATTACCGTCAGCTTGAGCACGAGGCCTATGCCAAAAAGGCGTAAAATTAATTGAATCATCAAAATCGGATTATATCTCCCAAATATTTCCGGTTTGAATATTGCAGGCGTTTCCCCTTCTAAATAAAAATGCCTGTTATTATCCCAATGCCGGCCAGCTACTTTGACCGGCAGTTTTAAAATAAACCCAAAAGGAGTCATAAACTGATATGGATTATAAAATGGACAGAGCATGGCTTGAAGTAGATTTAAATGTATTGAGGAACAACTATAAATTAATTAGGAACTTCATATCGGATAAATCCGAAATAATCACAGTTGTAAAGGCTGACGCGTATGGTCTGGGGGCTGTAAGATGCGCTCAGACACTGGAGGCATGCGGCTGCAAATTCTTCGCCACGGCATATTTCGAGGAAGCCATGGAGCTGAGAGAAAACGGCATTGTCTCACCAATACTTGTGCTTGGTATTATTCCCGACGAATACATTGTATCCGCCATTAAAAACAACATAGAAACCTCCGTAAGCTCTTACGATGACGCCTGCCGTATCGGCAAGATAGCGGAAAGCACAGACAAAAGGCTTGGTGTGCATATTGCGGCGGACGTAGGCATGAGCCGTTTTGGTATAACGCTTGAAAACAGGCTTGATGAGGCCGCATCTGAGGCTGAGAAAATATTCAGCGTAAACGGAATTGAAGTAAAAGGTATACTGAGCCATATGACAGTAATGTCAAACGCCTTTGAACGTGAGTTTGACTACCACCAGATAAACCTGTTCAGGGACTTTACAAATATGCTGTACGCCAAAGGCTTTAAAGTGCCAAGGCATTGCTCCTGCAGCGCCATGACCTCCCTTTATCCCGAAACGTCCTTTGATTACATAAGGGTCGGCGCCCTTCCATTCGGGCTTCAGAACCCCCTTTACGAGAGCTTCAGGACAGACGAGGTAATACAGCTCAAAACAAGGGTATGGCATATCAAGGAGGTACCTCTCAACACAACAGTCGGCTACGGGCCGCATTACACAAAAAGGCGTACACGCCTTGCTGTGATACCGGTTGGCTTTGGCGACGGACTCCACCGGTCGCTTTCAGACAGGGCGTATGTCCTTATAAACGGTAAGAGGGCCAAAATTTTCGGCAAGCTCTGCATGGATTTTACAATGGTGGACATAACAGATATAGACAATGTAAAGTGCGGTGATTCAGTTACACTTTTCGGTTCAGATAACGGCGAATCAATTTCAATAAAGGAATATGCCGACCTGTACAGCGGCACAGCCTGCGAGGTATCTACATCTCTTGGCAAAAGGATAAACAGGGTATATTTAAACTGATATTTTCTTCATTCAGAGCTGGCATCTTAATAAGATGCCGGCTCTGTTTTTATTATTTCTCAAAGCCTTTGCAGTATATTTTAGCAGCCATTACTTGGCCTGATAAACATTCCCTTTCATGAATCTGCTTTTTAATCTTCACAAACAATCATTGCCTTGACCATGTTCTATGTCAACATTCATGATTAGATGAATTTTACATGTAAAAACTCCACATAATCAAAACTCAAATACTCCGTCTTTATGTAAAAAATACCGATATTTTAAGCTTTATTATGTAATAAGGAGACTTTACATATTAATTATTACAAATCTCACGCTTACAGCTTTCATATATTTACGCGGAAAATCCCATTATCTCTGTAAATTAAAACTATAAAATCAAAAAGCGGAGGATTATTATGAAAACAAAATACTTAAACAACTACTTATCATCAAGCAAATACATGGCAGGTGAGCAAAACATGAACTACAAGGAAATCATGGACATATTATCCAAATCCCTGGATATATCCCTGTTCCTTGAGCTCGAAGAAAAAATTAATTTTGAACTTGTTGAAAAGGCAACAGAAGGCTTCCGTGAAGGTTTCAGGGTAGCAAGCGAAATAAAGAATCCGGATAAAGCCGAATAAACAGAAAACATTTCTTTAAATCCTGTTTTCTTAACTGAAAATACGGTGTCTTAATGGGCGGAACGCCGTGCTGATGTCCGGCGTTCCCGCCTCATTTCAAATCCCTGAATTAAAAACAAGGGAGAGCTGTTAAGCGTTCCCCCTGTTAAATTACTCATTCAGTCTTTAACTTAATTATCCCACACAAAATAAAAGGCCGCCTGATTTATCAGGCAGCTTTTTATCTGTTTCTGTTTGTATTTAAATACGCTTAGACTATAGATTTAAGTTAGTTTTATAAATTGTAAGTATAAATCAATTCCAGTATTTGTAGTTTGTTGTTGACTCTGTCTGATTGTTGCCGTACTCGGTTGTTATCTTGTAGTATACCCTGTACTCGGCGTTGATGTCGTCTACACTATAAGAATCTCCATAAGTATATTTCTTAATATTACTCTTTGTTCCTGTTGAGCTGTAAAGCTTCTTCCAGCTTGAGCCGGACTTTTTCTGAAGCTCCACATAAATCTCTATGTCAGAATACTCATATGTAATTACATTTGCCGAATAGCTAGCCTCTCCGTCATCATCAATAATAAATGAATACCCAATACTGCTTATGTTCTTGTACCTTGGCGATATACCGTCATCGGCATACTCTACAACCTCTGTTTCTGTTTCCGTGTCCGCTTCCGCCGCGTAAGCAGGCATCAAAGCCCCAAAAGATAAAATCAATGAAAGTACAAATAAACCCAGCTTCTTGTTCATAATTGCGTCCTCCTTGTTTATGTACAGCATATTTAAATACACCCATAAAACCTGTTGGAATCACAATATTTTACACCACTTCACAAAACCGACTACCTGTTTACAGTTTTTAAACTTTCCGCCATTTTTATAAGCTCTTTTTTGTCAATGTCTCCATATAATGTAAAATTATACTCTCCATTTGACCATCTCAACGTAATATCTTTTTTATATTTTATACAGTATCCTAAATAACCATTAATTGTAATTTCAGAATAATCAACTTGTTCAATATCAAAATCCATTTTCATTTCTAAATCACGACATTGTTCAACAGAAATAAAATTTTGACCTTTTTTATATATAATATTAATGCTGTCTTTTAGACTGTCTATCTCATCCACTTTATACCCAGCAGGCACATAATCCGGCACGTATATCTTTTCCCAACTCTCATCAACACCGCTGAAGTCATATTCCAGATTGGTCTTATTGTTTGAAATCTCAACATGGTGACCGCCGTCCGTAAATATTCTGCTTATAAACCACATAAAGTCAGCGTCTGTCTTATAGCTTACAAGCCCTGCGGATATAACAAATACCGCAAGAACAGCCGCAACTCTTGCATACATGCTTCTCTTCTTTCTGTACCTGTTTTCTCTGAATATCTTTTTCGATTGCCTTGTTGTAGCTTTCAGAATACTCAACCGGCTCATCATTATCATACTTTTTCAGAAATTCCGCCGCTTCCTCCTCGGCTTCCTCCTCAAGGGCATGCTTAAGAAGGGAATCAAAGTGTTCCTCGTAAATGCGTTTTTCCTTATCAGTCACTTAAATCCCCTCCTTTGGAAATAAATTTCCTTACTTTCTCTCTTGCTCTGAAAATCCTGACGCCAACATTTTCCTCGCTTATTCCCAGAATACTGGAAATCTCTTTCATGTCAAAACCATATACGGCTTTCAGCAAGAGAGGTTCTTTATATTTATCGTCCAGATTTCTGACAGCCCTCCTCATTTCGTTAAACTGTATGTATTTAAAACAATCAACCCCGGAATCATTTTTGTCAGCAGTTTCAATATCCAAATCAGAAAAAGCGTTCTTTGCATTCATTTTTAACACATCTATTGCGGTATTTTTAGTTACCTTTCTAAGAAAAACTATCTTCTGCGGTTCATCGGAATTCATAATTTTCTTTATGTTCCTGGAAATCTTAAGCCAAGAAGTTTGCAGTACATCTTCAATATCACTTTCATCACTCAAAATATCCCTGGCGTATTTGTATAAAAGGCGGTTATACCTTTCATACAGATAATAAAACATTTCTTCCTCATCATGTGTATCAAAAACAAAAAACATATCTACTCCACATACTTTCTAAATCAAACAACTTTGCCATTTCTCCATTTATCATACCACAAAAATTTAAGACAGCAATTATAACAGCAAAAATCCGAAAGGCCAAACTTAATTTGTTTAATATATAAAAAACGGCCCCGCCACCGGAACCGTTTTTTATATTACTGCTCCTTTGAGAGGAAGTCATTAATAGCGGCCACAAGCTTTTCTGCATCCATACCATGAACCATGCTAGCTTCCTCAAGTGTTTCCCCCGCAGACGAAGGGCAGCCTACACAGTGCATTCCCGCCTGCATTAAAAGCACGGCAACACGCCTGTCAATCATTAATAAATCGCCAATTTTAGTATCCTTTGTAACTGTAACAGCCATTGTAAAACCTCCTTGTTAAATTTATAAAAGTAGTATAACATAATTACATGTAAAATATCAAACATATTAAGGAAAAAGAGGATAAATATGCTTATTGATGTAACTTTAATACTGAAGGAAAATATTCCGGTTTACCCCGGAGACCCAAAATTCGAGATTGAGAAAATATATTCCATAGAAAGCTCCGGCTTTAACCTGCACAGGCTCACTATGGGTACTCACACCGGCACACATATGGACGCACCTCTGCACTTTTTAAGCGGTGGAAATGATATATCACAGCTTGATATAAATAACTTGCGCCTTACTGCACTTGTGGCAGACACCAGCGGCTTAAAAAAAATAGACAGCGCTTACCTCAGAACCCTTGACCTTAACGGTTTAGGCGCTCTGCTCTTTAAAACCAACAGCAAAGCCGTATATCTGACTGCTGACGGTGCCAGATTTTTGACTGCCAGAGGCATACGGCTTGTCGGCACAGAAAACCCCGATATAGAGGACAGCCCTGACAACTGTTTTGAGGTTCACCATATACTTTTGGGTAACTCAATACCTGTTGTTGAAAACCTTTTCCTTAAAAACGTGAGTGAAGGGAAATACATCTTTTACTGCTTTCCACTTAATGTATACGGTGCTGACGCCTGCCCTGTAAGGGCCATATTGGAGCCCTTGGACAATTCACTGTAAATACACAATTTTTACAGAAGCAGTTCATACCCCCGTCACATTGAAAAATTATACTTTCGTTGTAACAAAAATACAAACGAAAGAGGGAATGCCAGTAATGAAGAAAAAAATACTGTCCATAACAATAACGTCTGTTTTAGCCGCTGTTTTAAGTTCCGGCTGTGTATTTGCCCAGTCCTCCGGCCATCAGCTTACAACAGCAGAGCCAGCGGTGTCATCACAGCCTGCCGACATGAAGCCCGACGAGAATATTATTATGGGTACAGTAAAATCGGTAGGCGACAGCTCAATATTAATTGAGACTGTGAATAGGCACATGGGCGGCGGCCCTGACAAGAAAACAGGCAACAAACCTGAAAACGGTGAGGAACCGCCTGAAAAGCCGGAAGGTGAAGCTCCTGATAATACCGAAGCAGGCAAAAGACCTGAAATGACAGAAGGCGATGCCCCAGAACGGCCGGCCGGTACTGAAAAAACAGTGCTTATAGACAGCTCCACAGCTATACTAACAGAGAATGAAACAGAAAAAACCGATGCTGATTTAACTGATATTACAGAGGGCATGATAGTAATGGTTAAAATAAGCGACAACTCCCAAAGCGAGTCTGACGAGGTGACGGCGCTTAGCGTTACAGCCTCTGAAAGAAAAGAACGCCCGGAAGGAGGAAAATCTGACAAACCAGAAAATGTGGGCGCTGAAAACAGCGGCCAGACAGAATCTGATTCAGATGACAACAAAGAATGATATTTTTTGCCTAAGCTTAAATTACTACATATTTCATTCAGGCTGACACTGTATTCTATTCTTAAAGCAAGCTGAATTCGTAATAAATACAAACTTTAATGTCTCTGATATTTTATATGTTTTATTAATTTCTATTTTTTATAAAAAGGCCGCAGTAAAAACTGCGGCCCTTGCATAACCCAAATGTAAAACTGACTTTTAAGAAATATTCAGCTGTGCAGTTTTATACAACGGTTTTGTCTATTTTGTGGTGGGCTAAAGGACCGTAATGCCCGCGGCGGCCTTTGTTATTTAAATATCAGTCAAGAGCATTAAGCTTTCCGGTTTCAGTATCAATCACAAAGCCCTTTATAACCACGTCCTTAGGCATTAACGGGTGGTTTTTGAGTATATCCACTGTTTCGTTCACAGAGTTTTCTACAGTATCGAATCCCCTGAGCCATTTTTCAAAATCAACACCGCAGTACCTTACCATATCTATATTTTCCTGCGGCACTCCCCTTTCAAGCAGGTGCTTTATCATCAGCTCGGCGTTTATACCGGCAACACCGCAGTCGGTATGGCCTATCACCATCACTTCCTCCACGCCAAGCTCCACAATGCCTATAAGCAGACTCCTTACAACGCTTCCAAATGGGCTTGATACAACTCCACCTGCGTTTTTAATCATTTTTACATCGCCGTTTTTTATTCCGAGAGCGGCAGGCAAAAGCTCAACAAGCCTTGTGTCCATGCACGTAAGTATCGCTATTTTTTTATCCGGATATTTGCTTGTCTTAAAAGCCTCATAGCCTTTATCCTCAACAAAATTCCTGTTATATTCCAAGACCTTATCTATCATGCCAGTCCTCCTCTGTTTTTTACAAACTCCGAAGCCCCATATATTCCGGCGTCGTTTCCTAAAAGTGCCGGTATTATCTGCGCCTCACATTCAGTGTTAAACGAAAAAAGCCCAAAGTACTTTTTTACAGGTTCAAATATCACATTTCCGGCGCGTGAAACCCCGCCTCCCAGTATAAAAGCGTCCGGGTCAACAGCCCCCGCCATATAGCTGAGGCCAAGAGCAATATACTTTCCTGCCCTGTCAAAGGCCATAAGCGAAAGCATGTCACCATTCTTGGCACAGGCCGCTATGTCCTTAACTGTAAAGCCATCAAAACTGTTAAGCGTGGAATTTTCAAACCTGTAAATATTATCTTTTACAAATTTAAGTATGCCTGTAGCCGAAGCGTACTGTTCAAGACAGCCGCATTTTCCGCAGGAGCATTTTTCCGTCTCATCTATATTTACCTTAAAATGTCCAATCTCCCCGGCGTTTCCGCGGCTGCCGGCAAGTACATGTCCATTGTGTATAACCGCTCCGCCAACACCGGTGCCTATTGTAACCATAACCACACTGCCATACTTTCCGCCGTGGCCGTAAACAGCTTCCCCAAGACCGGCAGCGTCAGCGTCATTAAGCGCACGGCACCTTATTGCGGTTATATCTTCCAGTTCATCAGCCGCCCTTTTGTTTCCCCAACCAAGGTTTACACAGCCCCTTACAAGACCGCTCTTATCAACTGGCCCCGGAACACAAATCCCCGCTCCTTCAACAGCGCTTTTTTCTATGCCAAGCTCTGACAGCATTTTTTCTATCTCATATGCTATATGAGGTATTATATTTTTCCCTCCACATGACTTGTCAGTTGCAATGCTCCATTTTTTTATCAGCTTTCCGTTTTCCTCAAAAAGCCCCAGCTTTACACTTGTTCCGCCTACATCAACACCAAATGTATATTTACTCATAAACAAAACTCTCCTTGTCAAACGGAAGCTGAAGCCGCCTGCCGTTTAAAACTGCGGTCATCAGGGTTTCACCCTCATATACAAGTTTGAGCGAGAAAAATGGCACGTTTTTTTCTATAAGTGTCAGAAATATTTTGTCTCCTTCCCAGCTGTAAAGGGAATTTATCTTTTCCTTTTCTACCCACATAAGCTCGCCCTCGTCACATTCCGCAATTTCTCCGCTGAAATTATCCGACAAAAACAGGTGCATATACTCAGTGCCCCATTTATCGGATACAAATGTGACAATGCCCTTGTATGAGTACGAATTAAGGGTAAGCCCAGTTTCTTCTTTTACTTCCCTTAAAGCGCAGTCCTCAGGACTTTCGCCGTACTCAAACTTGCCGCCAACAGCAATCCACTTGTCCTTATTTTCGTCCACTTCTTTTTTGGTCCTGTGCAGCATTAAATAATGCCCGTCCTTTTCTATATAGCAGAGTGTTGTGTTTCTCATTTAATCACCTTTACATTTCTCAATTCAGCTCTTATACTTAAATACAATAAAACCAGTTTAATATGGAGGGATAGCTATGCAGCACAGAATGAAAGAGTTTACCATGAAAAAAGAAGCTGTTGATAAGCTTCTGGCTAAACAGTCTGCCGGAACAATTTCCACCAACGGCTCAGACGGATACCCGTATACAGTAGCCGTACACTTTGTCTGTTTAGACGGAAAAATATATTTTCACGGACTGCCGGCGGGTGAAAAGCTGGAAAATATCCGACAGAATCCAAAGGTGTGTTTCTACATATATAAACTTACCGGCATAATAAGCGAGAATATAGAAATCCCCTGCAAGGCCGATGCTGAGTATGAAAGTGTCTGCATACGCGGAAACGCCTCTATAATGCACGACGACAGCCGGAAGCGTTTTATACTCGGCAAAATAGTTGAGAAATACACACCTGACCTTGCCGCCTCTGATATCCCTGACAGTATGGTATCCGGCACGGCCGTTGTAGAAATAACACCAGAGTCCATAACCGGAAAATACCATGCCTGAATCAGCATAAAGCCCATGTCTTAAACACGGGCTTTTTTCATTATCACATATTATCGTAAGTCTGTCTTATCGCTTTTATAAAGTCCAGACTGTTTAAAGCAACCGGATTTTCAATCTCAGTTATAAGCGCCAAATCCTTTGTCATTTTTCCTTCTTCTATTGTCTTTATTGTAGCACTTTCAAGCCTGTCGGCAAAGCCGCAGAGCTCCGGAATATTGTCAAGCTCCCCGCGCTTTCTGAGTGCGCCTGTCCATGCGAAAATTGTGGCTACAGAGTTTGTTGAAGTTTCCTCACCTTTAAGGTGTTTATAAAAATGCCTCTGCACAGTGCCATGGGCCGCCTCATACTCATAAACACCTGAAGGGGAAACAAGTACAGATGTCATCATGGCAAGCGAGCCAAAGGCGGAAGAAATCATGTCGCTGAATACATCGCCATCGTAGTTTTTGCATGCCCATATAAAGCCGCCCTCTGATTTCATCACCCTTGCCACAGCATCGTCAATAAGTGTATAGAAATACTCTATTCCCTGAGCCTCAAATTTTTCTTTGTATTCAGCCTCATAAATATCAGCGAAAATATCCTTAAATGTATGGTCATACTTTTTGGATATTGTATCCTTAGTAGCAAACCACAGGCTCTGCTTTAAGTCAAGGGCATAATTAAAACAGCTCCTTGCAAAGCTCTCTATAGAACCGCAGAGGTTATGCTGTCCCTGCAAAACACCCGCTCCTTTAAAGTTATGTATAAGCTCCCTTGTCTCATTTCCGTTTTCATCGGTAAAAACAAGCTCTGCCTTTCCCGCACATGGAACCTTCATCTCAACGGATTTATATACATCGCCATAGGCATGCCTTGCTATAGTAATGGGTTTTTTCCAGCACTTTACAACAGGCTCAATCCCTTTTACAACTATAGGCGTTCTAAAAACAGTGCCGTCAAGTATGGCCCTTATTGTACCGTTAGGGCTTTTATACATCTCCTTAAGGTTATATTCCTTTACTCTGGCCGCATTTGGCGTAATAGTGGCGCATTTTACGGCAACACCATATTTTTTAGTAGCCTCGGCAGACTCTGTTGTTACCCTGTCGTCAGTGGCATTTCTGTTTTCAAGACCCAAGTCATAATACTCAGACTTTAAATCCACATACGGCAGTATAAGCTCGTCCTTTATCATACGCCATAAAATCCTTGTCATTTCGTCCCCGTCCATTTCCACAACAGGGGTTGACATTCTTATTTTTTCCATTTTCCGCCCTCCAAATTTAAATTATCCTCGCCTTTACAGGCCCATGTTTTTGTTTATTTTTTCATATCCCATATTTATAAGCTCCAGTACCTTTTCCAAATCAGGGGCGTTATACGACACCTCATACATAGATATCATATTTACAAGGTTCTCATCCTCAATCCCCTGCGGCGAAAAGCTTTTAAACCCGCCTACAACATTTTCCCTCAGCTTACTTAAATCCTCCTCAGGCTTTATGCCAAGCTTTCCGCAGGCAAAGCCAAGTGCGTAGGCAAGCTCATAATCAGAAATTATCGCAGGGTGCATATCGCTTTTAAGCTTTATATGCACTGCCTGTTTAATAAGCATAGGAATCAATCAGTCCGCCTCCCTTTATGATAAAAGCTCCCTGAATATATTGTCAAGCTCAGGGCATATTTTTTTCAGATTTACAGGCCGTCCGTCACTGTTTAAAAAGCAGTGGCGGCTCTTTCCCTCGGCTACAGTCAATCCGTCAGCCTTTCTGGTCATTGTATATTTTATTGTCATCTTAATGCCGTTGTAAAATTCCTCTTTTGCATCAATTAGAATCACATCATCAAAATCCGCCATGCGTTTATAGTCGCACTCTATCCCAATAACCGGGCTTATAATGCCCTCCTCCTCAAGGCGTTTGTAGCCAAAGCCGGCCTCCTCCATCATGTAAACTCTTGCTTCCTCCATCCACCGTATAAAATTTGAGTGGTGAGCTACACCCATCCTGTCCGTTTCATAGTAATGAACATGGTGCTTATAAGGCTTAATATCCATCATTTACCTCCGCAAAAACCAATAACCAGACACAGCAGTCAATAAGTACCATTATATTATCTATATTTGTTTTGCACAACAGCTAAGGAAAATTCATGTACTGTTTAATAAACTTTTACGTTAAGTAAAGGTGTTGAATAAAATTTATGTTTATGTTAGAATATTATTATAAATTGATAACTAAAATTAGCTATGCCGGAATTCTTTTATAAATCCGGCTTAAACTATGCGAAAAGGGCGGTGATATTTTGGAAAAATTAAGGGAATCCGGCGAAAATTATCTTGAAACAATTTTAATTCTCGAGAAAAGAAATGGTATCGCCCGTTCTGTAGATGTGGCAAACGAGCTTAATTTCTCAAAGCCATCAATAAGCAGGGCGATGACAGTGCTTAAACAGGCTGGATACGTTACTATAGGCAGTATAAACCAGCTTGTGCTTACGCCTGAGGGTCGCAGAATTGCTGAAAGCGTTTACGAGCGTCACTGCATACTTCACGATTACCTTGTCTCAATCGGTGTTGATGACGAAACGGCTTCTCAGGACGCCTGCCGTATTGAACACGTTATAAGCGATGAAACCTTCAAGTGTATCAAGAATCTTATGGGCAGAGATTAAGTCTTTTTGTGCCTGTCGGTTAGCTGAAATAAACATTGATTGTGATTGCTAATTGAGATTACACAAAGCAACAAATATTTAATAATTAAAAGCGAACCACACCTGTATACGGTGGATTCGCTTTTTTTATTTTGCCGGTTTTATGCGTGGTATTCTTCCAGAGCCTTATTTACGCTTTCCTCACATGAACGCATAGCCATTATGGTATCCTCAAAAAGCGAATCCAGTTCTGTACCAAGCTCTTTTGCCCCCTGTTCTATTACATCCCTTGAACAGCCGGCGGCAAAACGCTTATCTTTAAATTTCTTTTTAATGCTTTTTGTTTCCATATCCATTACACTCTTAGACGGGCGCATTATGGCCGCTGCACCTATAAGTCCTGTAAGCTCATCGACAGCAAAAAGCACCTTTTCCATATCGTGTTCAGGCTTAATATCTGAGCATATGCCATAGCCATGGCTGCATACTGAGCGTATTATATCCTCACTCACACCTGCCTTGCTTAAAAGCTCAGGGGCTTTTTGACAGTGCTCATCTGGATAAAGTTCAAAATCAATATCATGCAGCAGTCCAACAAGAGCCCAGTGGTCGGCCTCACTGCCATAACCGAGTTTTTGCGCGTACCACCTCATTACGCCCTCAACAGTAAGGGCATGCTGGATATGAAACGGCTCCTTATTATATTTTTTAAGAAGCTCAAAGGCCTCCTCACGGCTTATACATTCTCCCATTTTTAAAACCTCCATTACTTAACAAGATAATCCGGTGTAGAAAGGTATCTGTCACCTGTGTCAGGTATTATAACAACAATATTTTTGCCGATGTTTTCGGGCCTTTTCGCCATTTCAAATGCAGCCCACACAGCCGCACCTGCTGAAATGCCCGCAAGCACACCCTCTTTTTTGGCAAGAAGCCTTCCTGTTTCATAAGCGTCATTGTCTGTAACGGCTATTACCTCATCATAAAGTTTGGTATCCAGTATCTCCGGCACAAAATTTGCACCTATACCCTGAAGTTTATGGCCTCCGGCCCAGCCCTCCGAGAGCAGAGGCGATGAAGCCGGCTCAACTGCTATGATTTTTATATCAGGATTTTTTTCTCTGAGATATTTTCCGGTTCCGGTAAGTGTTCCGCCTGTACCTATGCCAGCCACAAAAATATCTGCTTTTCCTTCGGTATCCTCCCAAATCTCTGGTCCTGTTGTACAGTAATGCGCTTTGGGATTAGCAGGATTTACAAACTGACCCGCTACAAAGCTGCCCTCAATCTCCTTAGAAAGCTCCTCGGCCTTTTTAACAGCTCCCTGCATACCTTCTTTTCCCGGTGTGAGCACTATCTCCGCACCATACGCCTTCAAAAGGTTAATCCTTTCAACACTCATAGTATCCGGCATAACAAACATAGATTTGTAGCCTCTTGATGCCGCCACACACGCAAGGCCTATGCCTGTGTTTCCGCTTGTCGGCTCTATTATAACTGCGCCTTCTTTTATAAAACCCCTTTTCTCAGCGTCATCAATCATAAACTTGGCCACACGGTCTTTTGCGCTTCCTGCCGGGTTAAGAAATTCAAGCTTTGCAATCACCGCAGCCTGAGCGCCCTTTTCCTTCTCGATGTTTCTGAGCCTCAAAAGCGGAGTCCTTCCTACTATGTCAGAAATCTGGTCGTAAATCCTCATGAAAAAACCTCCTCGTCCATATTATTTTTAACAGTATAGCACACAATGCCAATTTTTAACAGTCATGCCTGCACCTAAAAATGCCGGACATTAAGTCCGGCAATATTTTAACCTCTGTATGTCAGAGAAGGGGTTTTAATTTTTAAGCCTTATTTCAGCCTTAAACAAATCCCCGTCAATATCCAAATTAAACTTACCGCCCTGAAGCTCCACAAGACTTCTTGCTATATTAAGCCCCAGTCCGCTTCCCTCGGTATTTCTGGAGGAATCACCTCTCACAAACCTTTCCATAAGCTCGTCAGCGTTTATATTCAGCTGGTCCTTTGATATATTTTTTACTGATATTACAGTTTCCTTATCACTCTGCCTTAAATCTACATACACTCTTGTACCGCCCTGAGCGTACTTGCAGGCATTTGAAAATAGGTTATCCAATACCCTCCACAAAAGCCTTCCGTCTGCGGTAATCTGCTTTTCATTGTCCGGTATAGATATAACAAGGTTTAAGCTGGCGGCTTTAAACCTCTCGTCATACTCGGCCAGCGACTGGTAAACAATCTCACTTGCAAGCAAAGGCTTCTGCTCAACATTTATGTTCCCTGTAGAAGCCTTGGAAGCCTCAAGCAGGTCGTCAATCAGTTTCTTGAGCCTGTTTGACTGGCGTGAGAGCACATCAATATATTCCTCCTCCTGTTCAGGAGTGTGCTCGGTCTTGAGAAGCCCGACATAATTGATTATTGATGTCAGCGGTGTCTTTATGTCATGGGACACATTGGTTATAAGCTCCGTTTTCATTCTTTCGCTTTTCATCTGTTTTTCTACAGCAAGGGATATTCCTGTATTGATTGAGTTAAGGTTATCTCCATGCTTTTTAAACCGCCATCTCATGCTGGCTGTGTTTATCTTAAAGTTTATATTGCCCTTGGCCATTTCATCTGCGGCAGTCTCAAGCCTCTTTGCCATTTTGGCAAACTTCGCCACAGCAAGCAGTACAGCCACATCGAATATAAAGGCGAACCCGAAGCCGTTATCTGCCGCACTGGCGTTTACAAACATAACAAGCATTACAAACAATACCGCACCCCATGTCATAGACAAAGAGCCGACAAAGCCAAACACTATGTTTTTAATCCATCTACAGAACCTTAGCCCAAGCTTAATACACCAGAAGCAAACAGTATTCCGCCAAAACCTGCCCTTTTTAATTCTCGTGGCTGTTGTAAGTATGCACCCGAGCATAACGCCAGAGACTATGGCCATTATTATGACACTTGCCGTCAGGACATACATAATGCTGCGCATGGTCAGTTCATTATAGAAATATATACCGTCTACAAGGCTTACTACTCCCATAATACCGAAAACCGCTACCCAGAAGGCAATAAAATAATATAAATCAAGAGGTATCCTGTCCTGTAAATTAAGCACAATTTCTTTGTCTGAAGTCCTGTGGCCAGCCGCCATTACGAGGAATATCAGAAGTACAAGGCTTATTATTCCGCTGACTGCCGTTGTTGCTGCCGCAGCGTACCTGTATGGGTAAACAGTT
This sequence comes from Lachnospiraceae bacterium NSJ-143, assembly GCA_022867625.1. Classification (GTDB taxonomy): domain Bacteria; phylum Bacillota; class Clostridia; order Lachnospirales; family Anaerotignaceae; genus Neoanaerotignum_A. Next base: position 628,942 of record JALIFM010000001.1, on the reverse strand, counting down.
TCATACAGCTGTGACTGCTCAAAAAGTGAGCTTCCCTCCGGCAGTGGCGTTTCAATCTCGTATTTTATCTCATACAGCTTTCCATTATCTGCTGTAAACTCAAAATCCCCGCTGAGCCCCGGGTTTTGAGCTTTTCCATTAGTGAAAAAATCTCCGGTGTTGGTTGCCGGCCCCTGCTCCTTCACATTTGCTGTTGCCTCACCATAATAATTTTCTTCAGACGATATATCGTATATATCACTGCTGTTTTCCAGGCTTATTTTAATTTCGTTTCCGTTTTCATCATATATCCTTCCTGTTATATTGGTGTCGGGATACCCGCGGTCATATATAGTCAGATAAAGACCTGCGTCGTGTACCCTCTCAATGTTTCCTGTATAGCTGAATTCTTCAGCATAATACCTTGATGTATTTTCAATATACATTTTAGCATAATCAGTTTTTAAAAATTCTCCTGTAGATTCCGAATAGCAGCCAACATAACCCGCTATAATGACACATATCAAAGCGGTAGCACATATGGCTGATGAAAAAGTAAACGCTATGCACGATAGTGTTTTTATAAAAGCATTGCTCTTTAAGCTTTTCATTTTCTTCCCTCCATTTTATACCCATGCCCCCACACTACCTTAAGGTATTTAGGTTCAGACGGGTTTATCTCTATCTTTTCCCTGAGATGCCTGATATGCACAGCGACCGAGCCTTCTGAGCCTATAGGCTTTTCCTGCCAGATTTTTTCATATATTTCAGCTGAGGAAAAAACTTTCCCTGAATTTTCAGTTAAAAACTTGAGTACGTTATACTCAATAGGTGTAAGCGTAACTGCCTCCCCGTCTACAGTCACTATTTTGGCCTCGTCGTCAATCTCGATTCCGCCAAGTATTATCCTGCCCGGTTTCTGCTCCATGCCGCCAAGTTTTGTGTACCTTCTCAGCTGTGAGCGCACCCTTGCCTGCACTTCTATAGGGTTAAAAGGTTTGGTTATGTAGTCATCCGCACCAATATTAAGACCAAGTATTTTATCACTGTCCTCGCTCTTTGCCGTAAGCATTATTATTGGTATATTATATTCTTCCCTCAGCTTTGCCGTAGCCGAAATGCCGTCCATTACAGGCATCATTATATCCATAAGTATTAAATGTATATCATTGTTTTTTACACAGTCAATAGCCTCTTCTCCTGTATAAGCCTCAAAAATATTATAATTTTCTGATGTAAGATAAATTTTCAGCGCTGAAACAATATCTTTTTCATCATCACAGACTAAAATATTATACATATGTATCTTCCTCCCAATATACAGCCGACTCCCCTAAGTTATCTGTCCTTTGTTTAACACAGTAATATTATAGCAAATTTACTATTTAAGAAAAAAGTATCTAAACCTTTAAGATTTCTTTAAGTCTTATTATACTAGAAATAATCTGAAACAACTGCTTTCCGGCATATTAAATATTTTGATTTATAACTAATTTAAAGCATTAAAAAAGCGCCTCTTGAGGCGCTTTTTTAGTTACGCTGCTTATTTGCCAATTAAAAACGGAACATCAATAATCAGTCTGTCATAAAAGCATGTTATACCCTGCTGTTTTCTTTTTTATAAAACACCAGTGACACAGCTATTACAATTACACAAATCATAATATAAACCAAAGTCATTGGGTTTGCAAGCCCTCCTATTATTATTATAAGCGAGCCAATGACAGCCAGAGTAGGTATTATAAGCCCCTTGGCGGCACTCAGGCTGTCCTCCTTTTTAAAATACATTTTTATAACCTGTACATAAAGTATAATATAAAGTATATAGCTGGCAACTATAGGAATCTCCGATACATCAGAGTTAGGCATAAGGTTAAGCTTTGTAACAGAGTAATGTACAAAAGCCCATGCTATACATATAAAAAACGCTATAGTACCCGATTTAACCGGTGTGCCTGTGCTGCTGTTTATTATACCAAAACTGTCCGAGGCCGGAAACATATTTCTTATGGCCAGAGAGTACGGAAGCCTTATAAACCCAAGCACAAACCCGTTTACTGTTCCAAGTACAGATACAACAATAAACACAAGTATTATTTTAGCGCCAATATCGCCGAATATTTTCTGAGCGGCCACATTGACATGCGCATCCCCCAATGTAAGAATCTCCTGCGGCCCCACAAGCACACATATGCCGACAAAATAAAGTATATATACCGCCAGCACAAATATAGGCCCTACAACAAGTGCAATAGGGAGGTTCCTTTTAGAATTCTTTATCTCATGGGCTATTGATGTAGACACAACCCAGCCATCATACGAAAACGCTATAGGGGCAAGGGCCGCAAGCCACCCAAATGAGGAAGCCGCTTTTGGAGCCTCGTTAAACGCTGTGTTTACATCACCAAATATAAATCCGGAAACAGCTATTAAAAACAGCGGTATAAGTTTTATAACCGTTGCGGCGTTCTGGAAATATCCTCCCAGCTTTCCTGACAGTATGTTCATGCCAAAAAAGAATACTATAAAACCAAGGCTTATGGCAAGCACTGTTTCTGGTGTGCTCTCAAAGCCATAGAGCATTGACATATACACTCCGGCTACGCCGGCCACAACAGCAATAAGCGAAGGGTAATACACAAATACCTGAAACCACCCAAACGCGCAGGCCGTTTTGTGTCCAGAAAACTCATCGGCATATGTTATAAGACCTCCGGGATTCTTGGTTTTAGCCGCCAGAACGCTTATCGTAAGGCTGCCAAATACAATACCAACAGCAGCTAATGTAAATACCAGTATGCCCTTTACTATATCCCCATTGGTATAGACAAGAATGTTGTCACTTTTAAAAAATATTCCTGACCCTATAACTGTTCCCACAATCATTGTAATTGCGGTAAATAAACTGTATTCCTTTGTTTTCATTGTTGTAACTCCTTTAATCTGTTCTTTGCGGGTACGCTGTAACTGCATTACTTAATCTCGCCCCACTTTGAGTATATAGTATACCAAAAAAAGTAAATTACGCATACACTTTTTTTATATAAAATGCGTTATTTTAATTAATTTTCTGAATTAACTGAAATTAAGACAGAAAAAAAGAGCCCACAGCACAGCCGCAGGCATCTCATACAATATTTATCTGGTCTGGCCCATAAACTTTACAAGCTCACTAAAGAGCACCGACATATCCAAAGGCTTTACAAGATAGCCGTTCATTCCCGCCTTAAAGGCTTCGTTTCTGTCCTCGTCAAAAGCATTTGCGGTCATAGCCAAAATCGGCACGTTTGCCGCGTCCTGCCTCTTAAGCGCCCTGATTTGTCTTGTGGCCGAAAGGCCGTCAAGCACAGGCATACGTATATCCATTAAAACAGCATCAAAATAATTATCAGGGGAGCTTTCAAACGCCTCAACAGCTTTTCTCCCATTTTCACAGGCCTTGACTTCAATTCCAGACATTTCAAGCAGCGACCTGGCTATTTCCATATTCAGCTCATTATCCTCCACCAGCAGCACTTTTCGTGAGCTGAGGGAAGGCATGCTTTGTGACTGAATCGAGCTTTTGTGACACCCACATTCAAGCGCTGTAAGAGTGTCATAAACAGAGCTCCTAAGCAGCGGCTTTGATATAAAATAATCAGCTCCCGCCCGCCTTGCCTCTGTCTCTATAGTGCTCCAGTCATATGACGAAATAATAATAATCATAGTGTCAGGTCCCACAACTGAACGGATACGCCTTGTTGTCTCTATGCCGTCCATATCAGGCATAAACCAGTCAATCATAGCTATGTCATACACATCGCCGCTTTCAAAGGAGCTCTTTACCTCCTCCACAGCCTTAATTCCTGAATCAACCCATACGCATCTGGCGCCTATATCCCCAAGTATTACCTTTGTCTGTTCCCCTATTGTCTCATCATCGTCTACAACAAGTATATTTGTGCCTTTCAGCAGCTCTTTTGCTTTGCGCTGGGTTTCAGCCTCAATATCATCATTTGTAAGCTCAATAGGCAGACAAACAGTAAACTCAGTGCCATAGCCCTTTTCACTTTTAACATCTATCGTGCCATTCATCAGCTGGACAAGATTATATACGATTGAAAGCCCAAGTCCGCTTCCTACATTATTCCTTGCCCCTTCCATGACCTCCTGCTCAAACGGCTGAAAGATTTTTTTCATAAAGCTTTCAGACATACCAATACCAGAGTCCGAAATCCTGAATGACATATATGCAAAACCATTAGCCCGTTTTTCTTCCCATATATCTATATCTATCCGCCCCTGCTCAGGCGTAAATTTAAGGGCATTTGAAAGCAGGTTCATCAAGATCTGTTTTATCCTAAGGGCATCTCCTATATAGTACTGTTCCAGTTCCCCACTTGCGCGTATCTCGAACATTATATTCTTATCCCTTGCCTGTGGATAAATAATGGAGCTTATCTCGCTCACAAGCTCAGAAAAATCAAAATACTCATGGGCTATATTCATTTTACCCGTCTCTATCTTTGACATATCAAGTATATCATTTATAAGCGACAAGAGGTATCTGGATGAAGTATCTATTTTATTAAAGCAGTCCTTAACCCTTTCCTCGTTTCCAGCTGCAAACTTTCCTATTGTACTCATGCCGATTATGGCATTCATAGGTGTTCTTATATCGTGGCTCATTCTTGACAGAAAATCCGACTTGGCGCTGTTTGCCGCTTTGGCTGAAGCCAGAGCGTCCCTCATAAGCTGTTCCTGACGTGCCTTTTCAGCCCTCTGGCTGTCGAGTATTCTTATCATAAATATAGCAAGCGTGCAGCTGTCAAACGGATTATCAACATATATCACATGAATTGAAACCCAATGGTATTTATTGTCTGAGCCTATCTGCTTTAGCTCCATATAGATTTCTTTTTCACCGCTATTAAATCTGTTTATCACGTTTTCTTTTAAAAACTTGGACTCATACTCGTCACGGTAAGAAGGATATGCGCGTTCAGCCGAAAGCCTTATAAGCTTGTCATAATCCCCTTCATTGCTGAATGAGTAGCCGCTCTGCTCATCAACAAAGCACTTATAGGTGTTTTTTGTGAGGTTTACACTCATAATCAGAGGATACGCCACACTTATGGCTGCTCTCAGCAGCTTATTTTCAAGCTGGTTTTCCTTTCTCTGAGCAAGCTGCAAAAGCATCATCTCGGTAATATCTGTAAAAACAGCCTGTATTACTTCAAGACCGTCAGCATTTACTATCCGCTCCATTATCACGCTTATCCATGCTCTTTCTCCGCTTCTCTTTTGAGTTTCCCTTGTGTAGGATACTGTACCCACGCCAAGGCTTAGACTGTCAATAATGCCGAGTATATTTTCCCTGTCGTTTTCCAGAACAAGCCTGACTGGAGATTTGACACTGTCAATATATTCCTCCCTTGAGGAATAGCCATAAAACTCCCATACCATTCTGTTAAGGCTTACTATGCTGTGCGACTCATCTGTTGTAAACTGAAGTATACCGCAGGGCACAGTATTATAAAGCTGGGTAAGGAACTTTGTCTGGTTTTCCACTTCCCTGTTGGCTTTTGATATCATGAGCTCACGGTTTTTCCGTTCAGTTATATCAGATATAAAGCAGTATATTACCTTCTCGCCGTCTGTATCCTTTGTTAAGCTGCCCATATCGGCGACCCAAATTACATCGCCATTTTTCTTTTTAACCCTGTACTCCAGAGAATATGTGTTTCCCACACTCAACTGCGCCTTAAGGCTTGCTGAAATTTGTTCAAAGTCCTCCGGTATTATAAAGGATTTGTCTTTGCTGCCAGTACAAAGCTTAAAATCTTCAGCATCATCATACCCCAAAAGACTGCAAAGGCTTTCGCTCACCCATTTATTTGTAAAACAACTATCAAAATAGCATATCTGAAGCCCGCCGGAAAGCTGCAGCATCATTAAATCAATCTGCCGGTCCTTCTGTATAACAGCGCTCTCAAGAGCCTTATATGCCTCCTTTGCAGCGTTAACCGGAAAAAGCTCGTCATCTTTTATATCAGAATAAGAAACCGAGTTATGAATATGGACTGTTTTATATGTATCTCCATACTTTTTAAATATAAAAGTTATCCTCTGGCGTGTTTTAAAATACATGCCGGTGCTTGGCTCAGGCTGAAGCCAGCTTTCACCCTCGCAGAAAAAACAGTCTCCGTCAAGGTGTCTGGTTTCATATTCCTCCTCTGTCATGATGCACGGAATCATTTCATTTTGCCCAGACCTGAAACAGGCCGCCACAGCCTCTTTGCCCTCCGCTTTCTGTTTATCGCCTGCCCCAAGCCATACAATGTCATCATCGAATGTCGAAATTAAAAACTCCAAGTCCGACTCACAAAAATACAGTCTCAGTATCTTTCTGGCAAAGGCTTCTACTTTCGCTAAAGCTTCATCCTGCATATCTAAAAATACTCCCTTCAGATTTCCATTTTATACCGCCGCAATGATTTAAAAGAATTATGTATAAAGCTTAAGCAAGTCTCATAACCGGTTTAAATTTAAACAACTCTGCAATTACACACTAATAAGTATTATACAACTATTTATATTGACACACAATAAAAAGCATTTATAAACATAACATAAACAAACCCCGAAAACATAAGTCTTCGGGGTTTTGATAAACTTTTTGTATTCTCTGAGATTACCTCTTTGAGAACTGTGGAGCACGTCTCGCTTTTTTGAGACCGTATTTCTTTCTTTCCTTCATTCTTGGGTCACGTGTAAGGAAACCGGCTTTCTTTAATGAAGGCCTGTAGTCTGAATCAGCCTCAAGAAGGGCTCTTGAGATTCCGTGTCTGATTGCTCCTGCCTGACCTGTAAAGCCGCCGCCTCTAACATTAACAAGCACATCAAACTTAGCGCCTGTCTCTGTAAGCTCAAGAGGCTGACGAACGATAAGCTTTAAAGTCTCAAGACCAAAATACTCATCAATGCTTCTTTTATTTATTGTTATATTGCCGTTTCCAGGTACTAAATATACTCTGGCAACAGATGATTTTCTTCTACCAGTGCCGTAATATCTTGCTACTGCCATTTTGCTTCCTCCTTATAATACTATTAAGCTTCGATTTCTAAAACTTCAGGTTTCTGTGCCGCGTGGTCGTGCTCAGGGCCAGCATATACATGAAGCTTTTTAATCATGTTTTTACCAAGTGTATTTTTAGGAAGCATACCTTTTACGGCGTGTTTAATAACTTCCTCAGGTTTTGTTTCCAGTAATCTCTTAAGTGTGATTTCCTTAAGGCCGCCGATATAGCCTGTGTGGTGGTAATATTTTTTCTGGTCAAGCTTCTTGCCTGTTACAGCAATCTTGTCAGCGTTTACAACTATAACATAATCACCTGTGTCTACAAATGATGTATAGATTGGTTTATTTTTTCCTCTTAAAACTTTAGCGATTTCTGATGCAAGACGTCCAAGGTTCTTACCTTCAGCGTCTACAACATACCATTTTCTCTCAACTTTTGTAGGGTTAGGCATGTATGTTGTTCTCATATCTAATTAACCTCCTTAAATACTAAAGCGTCCCAGCATGTACTCAGTGAGGGAAATGCACCGGCACAATCAGCGGACAGTTACAATATATTATAAAACCCGGGGCTAATCGAGTTTTTAAGTGGCGTATCAGTCATTTACGCAATAATTGAATTATATTATAATTGAATTGCTCCTGTCAAGGTATTTTTATCTAAATACCGTATTTAATTTCCATAAGCGTAAGACCTTCCGGTCCGGCTGTTTTGCCGGCCCTTGTCCTGTCGCGGCTTTCGATAATTTTCTCAAGGCCGCTTCGGCTCAGCCTTCCGCTTCCTGCAAGCATCAGGGTTCCTGCAATTATCCTTATCATGTTGTAAAGAAACCCGTCACCTGTAACAGTGATTATCACAAAATCTCCATCACGCTTTACACCTATATCAAATATTGTCCTTACGGTAGTCTTAGAGCTGTTGCCCGAAGCGGCGAAGGCTTTAAAATCATGTGTACCTATAAAAGCCTTAGAAACCTCATTCATTCTTTCAGCATCCAGCGCTGTATGGCAGTGCTTAGCGTATTTTCTGCAAATTGGGTTTTTGTACCTTCCATTATAAATTCTGTACTGATATGTCTTATTTATGCAGTCAAAGCGCGGGTGAAAATCCCCTGCAACCTCACACGCTCCAACAACAGCTATATCCTCCGGCATAAAAGACTGAAGCGCAAGTGGAAGCCTCTCAGCCGGCACTGTTGTATCCACATCAATAACCGCCCTCTGACCTAAGGCATGTACTCCCCTGTCCGTTCTGCTTGCGCCAATACAGGTTATTTCTTTTTTAAAGAAATCGCTTAAAGCCTTCTCAAACGCACCCTGAACAGTAGGTATTCTTTCATCAGTCTGTTTCTGCCAGCCAAAATACCCCGAACCGTCATATGCTATTGTAAACAGTATCCTCTTTAACATAAATCACCATACAAACATAATAATAAAAGTAAGTGCAATATATAAAACAATAACAGCTGAAGCCCTGTAGTCGCTTCCCTTTAAAGCCATTTTGTTCATTCTTGTGCGGTTGTTTCCCCCGTGATAGCATCTGGCCTCCATAGCGGTGGCAAGCTCGTCAGCCCTTCTGAAGGCCGATACAAAAAGCGGTACGAGCACCGGTACAAGGCTCTGGGCCTTCTGTTTTATTCCGCCAGTGTCAAAATCTGCGCCCCTTGCCTGCTGGGCCTTCATTATCTTGTCGGTTTCGTCCAGAAGTGTCGGCACAAACCTGAGAGCTATGCTCATCATCATGGCTATTTCCGCCGACGGAAGGCCAATTTTTGAAAACGGCTTTAAAAGCTGCTCAATTCCGTCTGTAAGCTGTATAGGCGTAGTTGTGAGTGTTAACAGAGATGAGCCTATAATGAGCATTATAAGCCTTACAACCATCTTAACAGCCATAAACACACCCTCAAGAGTTACCTTTATAAAGCCAATCTGCAACAGTATATGCGTGCCCCTTGTTGTGACAACATTTAAAAACGCCGTAAGGAACACTATAAAGAGTATGCTTTTAATGCCTTTAAATATAAACTTTGCAGGCACCTTTGACGCGGCTATTGTAAGAGCAAGAGCCGCTATCGAAAACGCATATGAGTATATATCGTTTATTATAAAAAGTATAACCACAAAAGCCATTGTGCCAAGTATTTTTACTCTCGGGTCAAGCCTGTGTATACAGGAATCCGATGCGTAATACTGGCCAACCGTTATATCCCTTATCATTTTTTCACCTGCTTAAGCAAATCATACAAAACCTCTGTAGCCTCATCAACTGTATAAATATCCTGAGCCACACTATATCCCTTGTCGCTGAGGCCTTTCATTACATAGCTTGTCTGCGGCGCCGCAAGGCCTATTTCTTCAAGCAGCGACACCCTTGAGAAAACCTCCCTCGGAGTACCTGTAAGGGCCACACGCCCCTGATTCATAACAATTATTCTGTCAGCGTATTTTGCCACGTCTTCCATACTGTGCGATACAAGTATTACTGTTATGCCTGTTTCGTGGTGCATATGGTTTATAGCGTCAAATATCTCATTGCGCCCTCTTGGGTCAACACCAGCTGTTGGCTCGTCAAGCACAAGCACCCTCGGCTTCATAGCCAGTATCCCCGCGATAGCCGCACGCCTTTTCTGTCCTCCGCTCAGCTCAAAGGGCGATTTATCATAAAACGACTCGTCAAGTCCTACCAAATCAAGTGCTTCCTTTGCCGCCTTCTCAACATCTGCGTCATTTAAGCCCATATTTTTAGGACCATAGCAAACGTCCTTAAATATTGTCATCTCAAAAAGCTGGTGCTCCGGATATTGAAAAACAAGGCCAATCTTCTGCCTTATCGATTTAAGCTTTGTTTTGTCCTTATTAATATCCTCGCCATCAAGCAGTATTTTTCCACCTGTAGGCTTCATGAGCGCGTTCAAGTGCTGAATCAGAGTTGATTTTCCTGAGCCTGTGTGTCCAATAATGGCCACAAACTCCCCGTCATTTATAGTTAGATTCACATCATCAAGGGCCTTTCTTTCCATAGCCGTGCCCTCGTTGTACAGATGTGTCAAATGGCTGATTTCAATTGACATATCGCACCTACCATTTCTTCAGGAGTAAGAATATCCGCCGGTATGTCAATACCCCTTTTGCGGAGATTATACGCAATTTCAGTTGCCTGAGGAACCTCAAGCCCAAAGCTTTTCATTTTTTCAACCTGTACCAGTACTTCCCTCGGCGTTCCGTCCATAACAATATTGCCGTCATCAATTACTATTATCCTGTCAGCGCCGACAGTCTCGTCCATATAGTGTGTTATGAGCACTGTTGTCAGCTTTTCTTCCCTGTTAAGCCTTGTGATTGTATTAATCACATCTCTGCGCCCCTCCGGGTCAAGCATGGCTGTAGGCTCGTCTAGCACTATACATTCCGGCTTCATAGCCAATACCCCGGCTATGGCTATCCTCTGTTTCTGTCCTCCGCTCAGCTTTGACGGAACACTTTTTCTATATTCCTGCATATGGACAGTGGCAATAGCCTCATCTACTCTCTTTCTTATTTCAGAAGGCTCTATCCCGAGGTTTTCAGGGCCGAATGCCACATCCTCCTCAACTATAGTTGCGACTATCTGGTTATCGGGGTTTTGGAACACCATGCCCGCGCTTTGGCGTATGTCCCACAAAAACTCCTCGTTTTTTGTATCATACCCGTTTATCCAGAGTGTACCCTCTGTTGGGCGCACAAGCGCGTTTATATGCTTTGCAAGTGTTGACTTTCCGGAGCCGTTATGCCCCAGTACCGCAACAAAGGAACCCTTTTCTATTTCAATATTTATATTATTAAGGGCCAGTATTTTTTTTGTAATACTTTTCCCGTTTTCTTCAAATGTAGTTTTATATTCGTACGATAAATTTTCTGTTACAATCATTTTTTCCAAAACAAATACACCCGCTCTATGTTTTTTAATAGTGTGAAAATACCATAAAATGTATTCTCTTACAATAACATCGGCATAAAAAAAACATATTGTATGGATACAATCGACTAGTTTTTATAATTAATTTATATTACCAAAAAAAAGGGACTAAGAAACCTTAATCCCTTTTTTCTTTTTAAATTTGCCGGTAACTGCTGTTTAAATTAAACAAGCTCAAGGATTACCATTTCTGCTGCGTCGCCCTTACGAGGTCCGATTTTAATCATTCTTGTATATCCGCCCTTACGGTCAGTATACTTTGGAGCGATTTCATCAAAGAGCTTAGCAACCATATCTATTTCTTTGGAAAGCTTTCTTACTTTCTTTCCGTCCTTTGGCACCTCTGTTACAGGATAAAGAACGCTGAGGATTTTTCTTCTTGCGGCAAGTCTTGAAGGGTTATCCTTCTTAACTGTCTTTTTAACCTCATCATAAACTGTTACCTTTTTGCCATTAACTGTTTCTTTCACTCTTGCGCCGTTAGCGTCCTTTTTAGGAACCTTTGCTGTTACCTCAACCTCTGTAAAGTTGTCTTTTTCTTTAACAGCAAGAGTGATAAGCTTTTCAGCAAGCCTTCTTACTTCTTTAGCCCTTGTGTCTGTTGTTGTAATTTTTCCATGGTAAAGCAGGTTTGTTACCTGGTTTCTTAAAAGGGCCTTTCTCTGTGATGATGTTCTTCCAAGTTTTCTGTAGCCTGAACCTGTCATTTTAATCCTCCGCTTTCTGCGAAACTTACCCCAGCCCTGCCGCTCTTACGGTCTTACGCAGGGCTGTAATTTCGCCACTAAATAATAACAATAACTAATATTATTCTTCGCTCGGCTTTAAGCTAAGGCCGAGTTCAGCCATCTTGTTAAGCACTTCCTCAAGGGATTTGCGCCCAAGATTACGCACTTTCATCATTTCATCTTCCGTTTTGCTTGCAAGGTCCTCAACAGTATTTATTCCTGCCCTCTTAAGGCAGTTATAAGAACGCACTGAAAGGTCAAGCTCCTCAATACTCATCTCAAGAACCTTTTCTTTCTTGCCTTCTTCTTTTTCTACCATGATTTCCGCATTTTTAGCGTTTTCGGAAAGGTCAACAAATAAGTTAAGGTGCTCATTAAGAATCTTTGCACCATAGCTTACCGCGTCGTCAGGGGTAATTGTACCGTTGGTCCATACCTCAAGCGTAAGCTTGTCGTAGTCAGTAATCTGTCCTACACGTGTATTTTCAACAAGGAAATTTACTCTCCTGACTGGTGTATATATCGAGTCAACAGGGAGCATACCTATAGGCTGGTCTTCTTTTTTGTTCTTGTCCGCGCCTACATAGCCTCTACCTCTTGTGATTGTTATTTCCATATAAAGCTTGCTGTTTGCGCCGCCGCTTAATGTCGCTATATGGTGGTCCGGGTTCATAATCTCGATATCGCTGTCAACCTTGATATCTGAAGCCTTTACCTCACCCTCACCCTCAAAATCAATATAGGCAAGCTTTGGCTCAAAACTGTCGCTTGTATTCTTAATTGCAAGACCTTTAAGATTGAGGATTATTTCTGAAACGTCTTCCTTAACGCCAGGAATAACACTGAATTCATGCAGCACTCTGTCTATTTTAACATTGCTTACCGCAGCTCCCGGAAGCGAGGAAAGAAGTATCCTTCTAAGGGAATTTCCAAGTGTTGTGCCATAGCCCCTTTCAAGAGGCTCCACCACAAAACGTCCATAAGTCCCGTCCGGCGCCATTTCAGCAATCTCAATACGAGGTTTCTCAAACTCTAACACAATTTAAACCTCCTCATGTGGAATAAATAGAATAGGCATTTAAGCCAAAAATAAGTTTTACAAGCAGTGAAGTCATAAAAGACCCCACTGCTTTTAGTGTTGCATTTATTATTTTGAGTAGAGCTCTACGATGAATGTCTCCTCAACAGGAACGTCAATCTGCGCTCTCTGAGGCCTTGCGGCAACTGTGCCCTTTAAGTTCTCATGGTCAGCTGTAAGCCATTCCGGAACTATCCTTGTATCTGTTACTTCAAGAATATTTTTGTATTTCTGCATAGAAGCATATTTCTCTTTGATTTCCACAACATCGCCAACCTTGAGCTGGTATGAAGGAATATCTACAGGCTTGCCGTTTACAAGTACATGCTTGTGACGTACAATCTGCCTTGCTTCTTTTCTTGTTCTGCCGTAGCCAAGCCTGAACATTACATTGTCAAGCCTCATTTCAAGAAGCATAAGAAGGTTTTCACCAGGGATACCCTCTTTTTTAGCCATGTTTTCAGCTTTGGCGTAGTATCCTCTGAACTGCTTCTCAAGTACGCCGTAGATGAATTTGGCTTTCTGCTTTTCCCTCATCTGAAGACCATACTCGCTGATTTTTCTTCTTGTGTTTGCCGGCTGTTTTTTAGATTTTTTTGCAATTCCCAAGTAGATTGGGTCAAGGTCGAGTGACCTGCATCTCTTAAGAACAGGAACCATATCTCTTGCCATTTATATCTGCACCTCCTAATTAGACTCTTCTGCGTTTTGGCGGCCTGCATCCGTTGTGAGGAACAGGTGTAACGTCTTTAATCATTGTTACGCTGAGACCTGCAGCCTGAAGCGCACGTATAGCTGCCTCACGTCCTGAACCAGGACCTTTAACAAATACTTCTACTGTCTTAAGACCGTAATCCGAAGCAGCGTTTGCGGCTGTCTCAGCTGCCATCTGAGCAGCGTAAGGAGTTGATTTTCTTGAACCCCTGAAGCCTAACTGACCAGCGCTTGCCCATGAAAGAGCGTTTCCTGCTGCGTCTGTAATTGTAACTATTGTATTATTAAATGTGGACTGGATATGTGCCTGACCACGTTCTACATGCTTTTTGTCACGACGTCTGCGAGTAGTCGTTTTCTTTACAGCTTTCTTTGCCATTTGACGTAAACCTCCCTACTTATTTCTTCTTGTTTGCAACAGTTTTTCTTGGGCCTTTTCTTGTTCTTGCGTTTGTCTTTGTCTTCTGTCCCCTTACAGGAAGGCCTTTTCTGTGACGGATTCCTCTGTAGCATCCAACTTCCATAAGGCGTTTGATGTTAAGGGCGATTTCCCTTCTGAGGTCACCTTCTACTGTTGTATGTGTATCATCTATAGCGTCACGGATTTTTGATACTTCATCATCAGTCAAATCCCTGACTCTAGTGTCAGGATTCACGCCTGCTTTTTTTAATACTTTAACAGCTGTTGAGTGTCCTATTCCATATACATAAGTAAGACCTATTTCAACGCGCTTTTCTCTTGGTAAATCTACACCAGCGATACGTGCCATGTGTACTTTGCACCTCCATAAATAAACTCTTCAAATTACATGACCTATTTATTCGGTATATTCCCAAATACAGATTTTATCTGTCAGCCGCTTGCGGAAACACACCTTAAAATCAATGACGGATTTAACTTAGTTTGCTTTAAGGGTTTCATGCACCCTTAAAAAGCCATAATTACAACCACAATATTTCTGCATACAGGCAAAAATACGAGTTAGTCAAAAATCAGCCCTGTTTTTGTTTGTGTTTTGGATTTTCACAAATAACCATTACACGGCCTTTTCTCTTTATAACTCTGCATTTTTCGCACATAGGCTTAACAGATGGTCTAACTTTCATTGTGATTACTCCTTTCTAAATCCTTTGTCTTTATTTAGCTCTCCAAATTATCCTTCCCTTAGTAAGGTCATAAGGAGACATTTCGATTAAAACCTTATCTCCCGGAAGTATCCTTATAAAGTTCATACGGAGCTTTCCTGAGATATGGGCTAATATTTTATGTCCGTTTTCAAGTTCAACCTGAAACATAGCATTCGGCAATTTTTCAATAACGGTTCCTTCCAATTCAATTACGTCATCTTTAGACATAAAGAACCTCCTCTACATTTCCCTGCAATACTCTTTAATAGCCTTAAGGATATCAGCGTCAAGAATATAGCTTTTATCCTCAAGCTTTTTCTTTATATCCGTGCAGACATATTTTGTTCCTTGTACATGCTTGATTTTTTTACGTTTTGGGTGTTCAAGCCTGCGGCTTTTTCCATCTGCCAAGTATAAATACTCACCGTCGACAGCCGTTACAATGAAAGGAAGCGTTTTGTCATGACCGCATTTTGAAAACACAATCTGACCTGTTTCAAAATCCATTTCTTTCACCTCAAATTGTATGTTAAAATCTACTGTCCGTATAGATTATAAAGTAAGTATTTCAGGCTCACCGTCAGTTATATAAACAGTATTTTCGTAATGCGCCGCGTTTTTGCCGTCAAGGGTAACAGCAGTCCACTCATCGTCAAGCACCTTAAGCTCATACGTTCCGGCAGTAACCATAGGCTCAATAGCAAGGCACATGCCTTTAAGGAGCTTAGGGCCTCTCCCGCGCTGCCTGTAATTAGGCACAGCAGGGTCTTCATGCATATGCCTGCCAATTCCGTGGCCGACATAATCCCTTACAACACCAAACCCGTTCGCTTCAACATACTCCTGTACAGCGGCTGATATGTCAAAAAGATGACAGCCTGCTTTGGCGAATTTTATGCCTTCAAAAAAGCTCTGCTTTGTTACGTCAATAAGTCTTTGATTTTCAGGCGATATCTCGCCTACGCCGTATGTCCTGGCACAGTCTCCATTAAAACCGTCTATCAAAGAACCCATATCAATACTAATTATGTCGCCTTCCTTAAGCCTGAGCCTGCCTGGTATTCCATGAACTATTACCTCGTTTACAGAAGTGCATATAGAACCCGGAAACCCGCCGTACCCCTTAAATGAAGGAACAGCACCGCGCCCTCTGATAAATTTCTCAGCTATAGTATCAAGCTCAAGCGTGGTAACACCCGGCTTGATATGCTCTCTTAATATTTCATCAAGGTCAACAAGTATTTTTCCGGCAACACGCATTTTTTCTATCTGTTCTTCTGTCTTTATAGTTATAGCCATTTCTCAGTCCCCTAATTCAGCAAAAATCGCTTCTGTCACATTGTCAATGCCAATCATTCCGTCAACCTCGAACAAACGTCCCTGATTTTTGTAATAAGCCACCAGCGGTTCGCTCTGTTTGTGGAATGTTTCAAGGCGTGCTTTACCAGCCTCAACTGTATCGTCTTTTCTCTGCGTGAGCTTTTCGCCGCACACATCGCATACGCCTGAAACTTTTGACGGAACAGAAATCTTATTGTATGAAGCTCCGCACTTAGGGCAGGTCTCTCTTGCTGTAATCCTTTCAAGGAGCGCTGAATCCGGGCAGTTAATGTAAATAGCCTTATCAATGTTTCCGATAAGCTCATCAAGCTTCTCGGCCTGAACAACAGTACGTGGGAAGCCATCTAATATAAATCCGTTTTTGCAGTCATCGGCTTTTATTCTTTCTTTAACAATAGCGATTATAAGGTCGTCTGATACAAGGCTTCCTGAAGCCATAACGCTTTTAACCTTAAGTCCAAGCTCCGTACCCTTTGCAACTTCCTCCCTGAGCATATCGCCCGTTGAAATATATGCGAGGCTGTATTTTGAGATGAGCTTTCTCGCCTGTGTGCCCTTGCCTGCCGCAGGAGCGCCGATAAGTACCAGTTTCATTAGCTTTCCCTCTTTCCCAAACTTAAGTTCACGGGAAATGCCATGGCATTTCCCAATAAACTGTAATTATTTAATTTAAAAATCCCTTATAGTGACGCATAAGGAGCTGTGATTCCATAGCTTTTACAATGTCAAGAGCAACACCTACAACGATTATGAGTGTTGTTCCTCCAAAACCTACATCAAGTCCGAAAATCCACTGTAAAATCAGAGGAAGGAGCGCAATAAGCGCAAATGCGATAGCGCCGATAAACGTTACTCTGTTAACCACTCTTGTTATAAAATTGCTTGTCGGCATTCCCGGCCTTATACCAGGTATAAATCCGCCGTTCTTTTTCATGTTCTCTGCTATCTCATTAGGATTGATTATAATTGATGTATAGAAATAAGCAAAGAATATAATAAGAAGCATATATAAAGCAGCGCCTACAGGATGTGTTATTCTCAGTACATCAATAACCTTCCTGAATGTAGGCCCAACGCTGAAGAACTGTGATATTGTCTCAGGGAACTGTATAAGCGATACAGCAAAGATAATTGCTAATACTCCCGCTGTGCTTACTTTAATAGGCATAAATGTCGACTGTCCGCCGAATGTTCTTCTGCCTACCATTTTTCCTGAATACTGTACCGGAATTCTTCTTTCGCCTTCGTGAATAACAACTATAAATACCACTACAGCCAAAAGCAGTAAAAGTATAACTCCAACCTTAACAAAACCTGTTGCATCTCCGCCCTGAGCGTAATATACAAGAGATGTAATTCCGCTTGGAAGGTTTGAAACAATGTTTACAAAGATTATCATTGATGAGCCGTTTGTTATTCCCTTGTTTGTTATCTGCTCTGCAAGCCACATAATAAATGTAGAGCCAGCTACAAGCGTAATTATAGAGCACAGAAGCGTTATAGTCCCCTGAGATGAGAACATGTTTCTGTAGCTCAGTGTTATGCCTATTGCCTGAATGACAGAAAGCACAACAGTAAGGTAACGGGTATAAGAAGAAATCTTCTTTCTGCCGTCTTCGCCTTCCTTTGCCAGCTGCTCAAGCTTAGGTATTGCTACCGTAAGCAGCTGCATAATGATAGACGCATTGATATATGGTCCGATACCCATTGAGAATATAGACCATCTGGAATTATAACCACCAGCTATAATATTATAAAGTGTGCCTGTGCTTGCAGACTCCTGGGCAGCCTTTACAGCCGCAACACTTATGCCCGGAAGCGCTATATGCGCACCTAATCTTATTATAGCAAGTATTACAAATGTGTAAAGGATTTTATTTCTAATATCCTTTACCTTCCATGCGTTTGCAAACAACTTAAGCAATTAGATCACCTCAGCTTTTCCGCCTGCTGCCTCAATCTTCTCAACTGCTGTTTTGCTGAACTGATTAATCTTAACTGTGAGTTTTTTCTCAAGAGTGCCAACGCCAAGTATCTTAACGCCGTCTCTTGGGTTTTTAATAATGCCTGATTCAATTAATGCCTGTAAATCAACAACTGCGTCATTGTCGAATATATTAAGAGCCGCTACATTGATGCCCACTATTTCTTTTGTGTTTCTGCATGTAAAGCCTCTCTTTGGAAGTCTTCTGTAAAGAGGCATCTGGCCGCCTTCAAAGCCTGCTTTTCCGCCTGAGCCTGAACGAGCTCCCTGTCCTTTATGGCCTCTGCCTGCTGTTTTGCCGTTGCCTGAAGCGTGACCCCTGCCTTTTCTCCAATTTTTAGCATTGGAACCCTCAGCTGGTCTTAATTCACCTAACTTCATTGTCGCACCTCCTTAAATTAAATTTCTTCTACCTTAACGAGGTGGCTAACCTGTTTAACCATACCTCTTGTGGCAGCGTTGTCCTGCTGAATAACTGATGAGTTAACCTTTTTCAGTCCTAAAGCCTGAACTGTTTTTTTATGCTTCGGAATTGCACCGATAGTCGATTTCACTAATGTGATTTTGATTTCAGCCACTTTAAATTCCTCCTCAGCCTAAAATTTCTTCAACAGTTTTTCCGCGTAATTTAGCTACTCTTTCAGGTGTAGTAATGTTAGCTAATCCTGCGATAGTCGCGCTAACTACGTTTCTCTTATTGTTTGAACCTAATGATTTTGTTCTGATATTTCTGATGCCAGCAAGCTCAAGTACCGCACGGGCAGGGCCACCGGCTATAACGCCAGTACCGTCTGCAGCAGGCATAAGTCTTACGCTTGCGCTTCCGAATGTTCCTGTTGTTTCATGGTAAAGGCTGTCTACATCGTTTCTTTCAACATAGATGATGTTTTTCATTGCGTCTTCTTTTCCTTTGCGGATGGCGTCAGGGATTTCTGCCGCTTTGCCAATTCCGCATCCAACGTGTCCGTTTTCATCACCTACAACAACAAGTGCTGCAAATCTGAATGTACGACCGCCCTTAACAACCTTAGTAACACGGTTGATTGTTACTACGTTATCCTTAAGATCGAGTGTACTTGGATCGATTCTTTTCAAAGTGATTTCCTCCTCGCTTAGAATTGTAAACCAGCTTCGCGGGCTGCGTCTGCCAATGCTTTTACCTTGCCGTGGTAAACATAACCGCCGCGGTCGAATACTACTTCTGTTATACCTTTTTCTGCTGCTTTCTTAGCGATAGCCTCGCCTACTGCCTGAGCCGCTGCAATATTTGAAGTTGCCTCAAGCTTGCTTGCTATATCGCTCTCCATTGTTGATGCCGCTGCAAGTGTGCAGCCTGCCGCATCATCAATAAGCTGTGCGTACATATGTTTATTTGACCTGAAAACTGCCAGTCTTGGGCACTGAGCTGTGCCGCTGATTTTATTACGTATTCTGTAATGACGTTTAACACGGGCAGCTGCACGTGATGGCTTAGTAATCATGTGAATTTCACACCTTTCTACAAATTAGTCACTTTCCGATATAAGCAATATCAATAGTACTCAATTACTTCTTACCGGTCTTACCAACTTTACGTCTGATATGTTCGTAATCATACTTGATTCCCTTGCCCTTGTATGGCTCTGGAGGACGTTTTGTTCTGATTTCAGCGGCAAACTGTCCAACCTTTTCCTTGCTGATACCCTTTACTATAATCTTATTCTGGCCTTCTACAACCGTTTCGATACCTTCCGGGTCCATCATTTCTACAAGATGTGAATATCCAAGTGTAAGAACGAGCTTCTTTCCCTGTTTTGCGGCCCTGTAACCAACACCGTTGATTTCAAGAGTCTTCTCATATCCTTTTGTAACACCCTCAACCATATTGGCAAGAAGTGTTCTTGTTAAACCATGTAATTCTCTGAATCTCTTAAGGTCGCTTGGTCTTGTTACAACAACCTGACCTTCTTCTATTGCGATGTTCATGTCAGCAGATAACTTGCGCTCTAAAGTACCCTTAGGGCCTTTAACAGTTACAAGATTGCCTTCGCCGATTTTAATCTCAACACCGGCTGGGATAGCAATTGGTAACTTTCCAATTCTTGACATGTTCTGCACCTCCGTTAAATTCTATTATCAATTACCAAACAAAGGCAACTACTTCGCCGCCGATGCCTAACTTTCTTGCTTCCTTATCTGTCATTACTCCGCTGCTTGTTGAAATAATAGCAATTCCAAGACCGCCAAGTACTTTAGGAAGCTCATCTTTACCAGCAAAAACCCTAAGACCAGGCTTAGAAATTCTCTTTATACCGGTAATAACCTTCTCGTTTTTATCTCTACCGTATTTAAGGGCTATTCTCATAGTGCTTTTTGCACCGTCTTCAATAACCTCGTAACCTTTGATGTAACCTTCATTTGTTAATATATCAGCGATAGCTTTCTTCATTATAGAAGACGGAACATCTACTGTGTCGTGCTTTGCAGTGTTGCCGTTTCTGATTCTTGTGAGCATATCTGCGATTGGGTCACTCATTGACATTTTGAAAATCCTCCTTTCCAATTACCAGCTAGCTTTCTTAACTCCTGGTATCTGTCCCTTGTAAGCTAACTCACGGAAGCAGATACGGCAGATTCCGAACTTTTTGAGTACAGAGTGCGGTCTTCCGCAGATTCTGCAGCGTGTATAAGCTCTGGTGGAAAACTTTGGTTTTCTTTCCTGCTTAATTTTCATCGAAGTTTTAGCCATTATATTTTCCTCCTTATTTCTCGAATGGCATACCGAATAATCTAAGTAACTCTCTGCCTTCCTCGTCTGTCTTAGCAGTTGTTACAAATATGATATCCATGCCTCTGATTTTGTCTACTTTATCATATTCGATTTCAGGGAAAATAAGCTGCTCCTTGATACCCATTGTGTAGTTTCCTCTGCCGTCAAAGCTGTTAGCCTTAACGCCTCTGAAGTCACGTACACGAGGAAGCGCGATATTTATAAGTCTGTCAGCAAACTCATACATCCTCTCGCCTCTGAGAGTTACTTTACAGCCGATTGGCATACCCTCACGGAGTTTGAACGCAGCAACTGACTTTTTAGCCTTTGTTACAACAGGCTTCTGGCCTGAAATTATTGTAAGGTCTTTAACAGCGCCGTCGAGTACCTTCGCGTTGTCCTTAGCCTCTCCAACGCCCATGTTGATAACTATTTTTGAAAGCTTTGGTACAGCCATTACATTTTTATAGTTAAACTTTTTAGTCATTCCTTCTACTACATCTTTATCATAGAATTCTTTTAACCTGCTCACTTAAGTACCTCCTTTCCAAATCAGTCGATAGCTTCGCCTGTTGACTTAGCTATTCTTACTTTCTTGCCGTTTTCTATTTTAGCACCGATTCTTGTAGCTTTTCCGTTATGAAGATACATAACGTTTGACGCATCAATAAAGCTTTCCTTCTTGATGATTCCGCCCTGCTGGTTTGCAGCGCTTGGTTTCTGATGCTTGGAAATCATACCTGCACCCTCAACAATAACTCTGCCTTTTTTTCTGTCAACTACAAGTATTTTGCCTTCTTTGCCTTTATCTTTTCCGGCTATTACAACTACCTTGTCGCCGGTTTTAAGCTTTGTGCTTGCCATTGTTTGTACCTCCCTTATAATACTTCAGGAGCAAGAGAAAGAATCTTCATGAACTGCTTCTCCCTGAGTTCCCTTGCAACTGGTCCAAATATACGGGTGCCTCTTGGGTTCTTATCATCTTTGATTATAACGGCAGCGTTTTCATCAAATTTGATATATGAACCGTCAGCTCTACCGATTGGCTTAACTGTTCTTACTACAACGGCCTTTACAACGTCGCCTTTCTTTACAACGCCGCCTGGTGTTGCTTCTTTAACGCTGCAAACGATTATATCTCCAACTCCTGCATATCTTCTGGTTGAACCACCTAATACTCTAATGCAGAGAAGTTCCTTAGCGCCTGAATTATCTGCTACTTTTAATCTGGTTTCCTGCTGAACCATAATATTGCCTCCTCTCGCAACAGAATTATTTCGCCTTTTCGATTACTTCTACAAGTCTCCATCTCTTGTCTTTAGAGAGAGGCCTTGTTTCCATTACCTTAACACGGTCGCCTACATGGCACTCATTGTTTTCGTCATGTGCCTTAAGCTTATATGTTCTATCTATAATCTTTCCATAAAGTGGATGTTTTACTCTGTCCGCAACAGCTACAACGATAGTTTTGTCCATCTTGTCGCTGACTACCAAACCTACTCTTGTTTTACGAAGGTTTCTTTCTTCCACCGGTGTTCCTCCTCTCATCTGTTTACTGAGCCGCTCTCTGGTTCTGTGTAATAACGGTCTGAATTCTTGCTATATTTTTACGAACCTCGTTTATTCTAGCTGTGTTGTCAAGCTGGTTTGTCGCATTCTGGAATCTGAGGTTGAATAATTCCTTTTTAGCGGCAACGAGATCCTGCTTTAATTCGTCAACAGTTTTTTCCTTTAATCCCTGAACGTAAGTCTTAGTTTTCACTGCCATCACCTTCCATTTCCGCTTCCTGGTCAGCACGAGAAACTATCTTGCACTTGATTGGCAGTTTGTGTGTAGCGAGACGAAGAGCCTCTCTTGCTATTTCCTCACTAACGCCGCCAAGCTCAAACATTACTCTGCCTGGTTTAACAACTGCAACCCAATACTCTGGTGAGCCTTTACCGGAACCCATTCGTGTTTCAGCAGGTTTTGCTGTAACTGGTTTATCTGGGAATATCTTTATCCAAACCTGACCGCCTCTTTTTACAAATCTTGTCATGGCGATACGGGCTGCTTCAATCTGGTTTGATGTAATCCAACTTGGCTCCATAGCTACGATACCGAAATCACCGTAAGTGATTTTGTTGCCTCTCATAGCTCTGCCTTTCATTCTGCCCCTGAACTGTTTACGTCTTTTAACTCTCTTTGGCATTAACATTACTCAGCGCCTCCTTCCTTTTTTGCTGCTTTTACAGGAAGAACTTCTCCTTTGTAAATCCAAACCTTAACGCCAACCTTGCCGTATGTTGTGTTTGCCTCAGCAAAACCGTAGTCAATGTTTGCGCGAAGTGTCTGAAGTGGGATAGTTCCATCGTGGTAGCTCTCTGTACGTGCCATATCTGCTCCGCCAAGACGGCCTGAGCATGAAGTCTTGATACCCTGAGCGCCGAACTTCATAGTCCTGCCCATAGCCTGCTTCATAGCACGACGGAAAGTAACACGGTTTTCAAGCTGCTGAGCGATATTTTCAGCTACAAGCTGGCTGTCAAGCTCCGGTCTCCTGATTTCCTCGATGTTAACATTTACTTTGTAGGATGTCATCTTCTGAATCTCGTTTTTGAGCTCTTCGATGGCAGCGCCGTTCTTGCCGATTACGATGCCCGGCTTAGCTGTGTAAACAGAAATTTTAACTCTGTCTGTAGTTCTCTCGATTAATATCTTTGAAACGCCTGAAGCGTAAAGTCTTTCTTTAACAAATTTCCTGATTTTGTAATCCTCTACTAAATTGTCGGCATAACTTTTCTCAGAATACCATTTAGTATCCCAGTCCTTGATAATGCCTACTCTTAATCCATGTGGATTTACTTTCTGTCCCATTGTTAACCTCCTTATCTCTCATTGAGGATGATGGATATATGGCATGATTTTTTCAGTATCTTATATGCTCTGCCCTGAGCTCTCGGACGGATACGTTTCATTGTTGGGCCCTGTCCTGCGATTACCTCTTCAACGTATAATTTGCTAACATCCATACCTAAATTATTTTCCGCATTAGCCATTGCTGATTTTAAAACCTTGCCTATTATAGTAGCTGCTAATCTTGGGTTATACTGAAGCAGAGCGGCTGCTGTCCTGGCGTCCTTGCCTTTTATCTGGTCTAAAACAATTTTAGCTTTAGAAGCAGGGATACCTACATATTTAGCAGTTGCCTGCGGTCTTTTATCTTTATTTTCAATGTTTCTCTGTTTCTTGATTTGGCTTCTATGTCCCTTTGCCATGCCTGCCTAACCTCCTTCCAAAACTGATTATCTTACTTTAGACTTCTTTTCAGCGTCTTTTCCGTGTCCTCTATATGTTCTTGTTAAGGCAAACTCACCGAGCTTATGACCAACCATGTCTTCTGTAACATATACAGGCACATGCTTTCTTCCGTCATGAACTGCGATAGTATGACCAATCATATCAGGGAATATTGTCGAACGACGAGACCATGTTTTAACAACAGTTTTTTCACCTGCTGCGTTAAGAGCGTCGATTTTTTTCAAGAGATGCTCATCAGCAAAAGGTCCCTTTTTGAGTGATCTGCTCATATGTTTAATCCTCCTTGTTTAATCAATCGGTTATGCCGCCAATTTATCAGCCCCTGGCGCGGACGATATATTTATTGGAAGCTTTATGTTTCTTTCTTGTCTTGTAGCCCATAGCAGGTTTGCCCCAAGGTGTCATAGGTGACGGACGACCGATAGGAGCTCTACCCTCACCACCGCCGTGTGGATGGTC
Source organism: Lachnospiraceae bacterium NSJ-143 (assembly GCA_022867625.1). GTDB lineage: Bacteria > Bacillota > Clostridia > Lachnospirales > Anaerotignaceae > Neoanaerotignum_A. Next base: position 604,466 of record JALIFM010000001.1, on the reverse strand, counting down.
GTTAGGGTTCATAACAGAACCTCTTACTGTAGGTCTGATGCCCATGTGGCGTTTTCTTCCGGCTTTACCAACCTTGATAAGCTCGTTGTCAATATTTCCAACCTGGCCTACTGTTGCCCTGCAATCAATAGGAAGAAGTCTCATTTCGCCTGAAGGAAGCTTTACTGTAGCGTATTTGCCTTCCTTAGCCATAAGCTGAGCTACGTTTCCTGCTGAACGAACAAGCTGTCCGCCCTTGCCTGGCATCATCTCAATATTGTGTATACTTGAACCAACAGGTATATTTTTCATTGGAAGCGCGTTTCCAACACGTACCTCGGCGTTCTCGCCGTTCATTACTGTATCTCCTACGCTAAGTCCTACTGGAGCCAGAATATAGCTCTTTGCACCGTCAGCGTAAACAATAAGAGCGATATTTGCTGTTCTGTTAGGGTCATACTCTATAGCTTTAACTACAGCAGGGATATTGTCTTTGTTCCTCTTAAAATCTACGAGTCTGTATTTGAGCTTTGCTCCGCCGCCTTTGTGACGTACTGTAAGCTTGCCCTGATTATTTCTTCCTGAATTTTTCTTAATATGAACAACTAAGGATTTTTCAGGAGTTGATTTTGTGATTTCTTCGAATGTGGACACTGTCATGTGTCTTCTTGAAGGTGTATAAGGCTTATATCTTTTGATGCCCATCTTCTCCACTCCTTTCAATACATACAATCGTGGGTTATTTATACGATAAGCGGGTTAATTACATACCCTGGAAAATTTCGATATCTTTGCTTTCAGCAGTAAGCTGAACGATAGCTTTTTTCTTTTTCGCTGTTCTTCCGTAAATCATGCCTCTTCTTTTCTGCTTTCCGTCATAATTCATTGTGTGAACTGAGGCAACCTTAGTACCGTCGAACATTTTTTCTACAGCTTCCTTTACCTGGATTTTTGTAGCATCCGGATGAACAAGGAAAGTGTATTTCTTGTTTTCGATTCCGACCATACTTTTCTCTGTGATAACAGGCTTAAGTATAACGTCATAATATTTTAAATCTGCCATTATGCGTACACCTCCTCAATCTTAGCAACAGCATCCTTTGTAAGTACGAGTGTGTTGTACTTGAGGATGTCATAAACATTGATTGTGTTTACAGCAGCAGTCTTAACGTCAGGAATGTTTCTTGCAGAAAGCATAACATTAGTGTTTGTTCCGTCCATAACTACAAGCGCCTTGCCGGCGTTGATGTTTGCAAGAACCTTAGCCATTTCCTTTGTCTTAACTTCTGAAAGTGTAAGCTCGTCAAGAACGATTATTTTCTCCTCAGCAGCCTTTGTTGTAAGAGCTGATTTAAGAGCAAGTCTTTTGAATTTCCTGTTGAGCTTGAATGAATAGTCTCTTGGCTTTGGAGCAAATACAACTCCGCCTCCTGTCCACTGTGGTGAACGGATAGAGCCCTGTCTTGCGCGGCCTGTTCCTTTCTGTCTCCAAGGCTTTCTGCCGCCGCCTCTTACTTCTGCACGAGTCTTTGCGCTCTGTGTTCCCTGCCTTCTGTTGGCAAGATACTGAACTACAGCCATGTGAATCGCATGCTCGCTTACATCTATACCAAATATATCGTCGTTAAGGTCGATTGTTCCAACCTCAGCTCCGCTCATGTTGTATACTTTAACGTTTGCCATTGTCTAGTCCTCCTTTCGTAAAGTATAATCAAGCCTTTACGCTTTCTTTGATTACGAGAACCGAACCCTTAGGCCCTGGTACAGCGCCTTTAATAAGGATAAGATTCTTTTCTGCGTCAGCACGTACAATCTCAAGGTTCTGAATTGTAACATTCTCAGCGCCCATATGGCCTGCCATTTTCTTATTCTTTTTAACCTTGCCAGGTGTTGTAGCTGAGCTCATAGAACCAACTACCCTGTGTGATTTGGAACCGTGAGTTACAGGTCCTCTGTGCTGTCCGTGTCTCTTGATAGCGCCCTGATAACCTTTACCTTTGGATACGCCGCTTACATCTACCTTATCGCCTGCGGCAAATATATCAGCTTTGATTTCAGCTCCGAGCTCGTAGCTTTCTGCGTCCTCAAATTTAAACTCCTTCAAGAACTTTTTAGCTGCAACTCCAGCTTTCTCAAAATGTCCCTTTTCAGGTTTTGTTACTTTGTTGGCCTTCTCATCGATAAAACCAACCTGAATTGCCGAATAACCATCATTTTCAACTGTCTTTTTCTGAACTACTGCGCAAGGTCCAGCTTCAAGAACAGTAACAGGAATAAGATTGCCTGTTTCACTGAAAACCTGAGTCATCCCGATTTTCTTAGCCATAATAGCTTTTTTCATTTCCTGCACCTCCTGTTTTCTACAGCGGATTGCCCCTCATAGGGTAATCATACTAGTTTAATATAAGTTCCGTGAGCCAGACTTATATATAAACCGTTCTTGTGGATAATTACATAATCTTTAATGTGATGTCTACGCCTGCTGGAAGATCAAGTCTTGACAAAGCGTCAACTGTCTTCGGTGTAGGCATAAGAATATCAATCAGTCTCTTATGTGTTCTCATCTCAAACTGCTCTCTGGAATCTTTGTACTTATGAACAGCTCTGAGGATTGTAACAACTTCCTTCTTTGTAGGAAGTGGAATAGGTCCGCTTATCTGAGCACCTGTTTTCTTAGCAGTTTCAATTATCTGAACTGCGGACTGGTCGATCAGCTTGTGATCGTATGCTTTAAGACTGATTCTGATTTTCTGGTTAGCCATAAAAAAAAGTCCCCTCCTTTTCGTACTTTTACTTTCAGCACGACAAGTGGTGACTGCACACTTATCCGGATACGCATTTTTGCGCACAGAAGCCCTTAATTGCTGTATGAGCTCCTTTTTCCCAATATTCAGTACAGTGACCTTGTCGCCCGGTTTCATGAACTGGACATCGCTCCGCGGAAAACCCGTGATTCACACGGCAACCTCCGTTTCAATGCTCTATGTCACAACATTGGTAATTATACAGCACAGGTGAAAATATTGCAAGCTTTTTTTTTGAATTTAAGGCTTATTTTTCATAAAAAACCGACCAATATTTCCATAAAGATAACCATAATTTTATACATTCCATACATAAACGCCAGACAGCTTCAAAAATACATATTTTTAACCAGTCTTACACACTCTTTAAATTCAGCGTTTTTAACCGGAACTTTAATAATATTCTTCCCAGCCCTTCTGGAAATTAATCACAAAATATAATTCAGCCCAGTTTCTACATTATTATATAAAAAAGCACCGCAGAGCAAACTGCCCTGCGGTGAAAGTAATGTCAGCCCAAAGCGAGCTTAATAACAAACAAAAGCGCGATAACAACTATTACAGGGTTCAAATCCTTTGACTTTCCTGTAAAGAGCTTAAGCAGCACATAAGATATTGTGCCAAATATAAGTCCTGTGGAAATGCTGTAGGCTACAACCATCATTATAATGGTCATAAACGCCGGGAATCCCTCTGTATAGTCCTTAAAATCTATATTTACTACCTGCTCAATCATAAAAAGACCAACTACAATTAAGGCCGGCGCCGTTGCAAATGACGGTATCGCCATTATTACAGGTGAGAATATAAGCGCTACCAGAAACAGAACTCCTACTATAGCAGATGTAAGGCCTGTACGTCCTCCCTCTGTAACTCCCGAGGCGCTTTCTACAAACGTTGTAACTGTAGATGTTCCCAGAACAGCGCCCGCTGTAGTTCCTATAGCATCTGCCAGAAGCGCACCTTTAATCCTCGGAAGCTTCCCGTCTTTATCAAGGTAACCCGCCTTTGTAGATACGCCTATAAGAGTTCCCAAAGTATCAAAAAGGTCAACAAAAAGGAATGAGAACATTATTATAATAAAGTCGCCTGTCAAAACCTTTGAAAAATCCATCTTCATAAATGTAGATGATATGGAAGGCGGTGTTGATATTATGCCTGAAGGCAGAAGAGAATACATGCCTGCGTCAGGGTTTACGGCATAAATACCTGTAAGCTGGCATATTATTCCTATTATATAAGTTATTATAATTCCAAAGAACAGGGCTCCTTTTACCTTTCTTGCCACAAGCACCATTGTTATCACAAGGCCAACAAGCGCAAGAAGCACAGTTACGCTCTTTACGTTTCCAAGTGTAACAAGCGTAGCATCTTCATTTACAATTATCCCCGCGTTCTGCATGCCTATAAACGCTATAAAAAGCCCTATTCCCACACTTACCGCTGACTTCATGTTTTTAGGTATAGCGTTGAAAATAGCTTCCCTTACATTTATAAGGGAAAGTATTATAAATATAATTCCTTCCACAAATACGGCGGCAAGAGCCATCTGCCATGAGTAGCCCATTTGCAGCACAACCGTAAAAGCGAAATACGCGTTAAGCCCCATACCGGGAGCAAGCGCAAAAGGATAATTAGAAAACGCGGCCATACAGAACGTTCCTATCGCAGAACCAATGGCCGTAGCCGTAAGAACAGCCCCGGAATCCATGCCGGCGGCGCTCAGCAGGCTCGGGTTGACAATAAGTATGTAGGCCATAGTCATAAATGTTGTAAGGCCCGCATAGACTTCTGTTCTTACTGTAGTCTTGTTTTCTTTGAGTTTGAAGCATTTTTCCAAAAACTCCATTTTTAAACCCCTTTCCTAAAATAAAAAATAATTATTTATTAATATAAGCCCGACCGCAGTATACAGCGGTTCCAGCGCATATTACTATTTTTTGTCAGCCGGCTTAAGCGTAAACAAAAATTCTGTTCCGCCTTCCGGCCTGCTTTTCACATCTACCCTTTCCCCGTGGGCATTTATAAATTCCTTTACTATGGACAACCCAAGTCCAACACCGGTCTTGTCAAGCCCCCTTGAAGCATCAGCCTTGAAAAACCGCTCAAAGACATGCTTCATCTCATCATCGGTTATTCCTTTTCCGTTGTCTCTTATATAAACAAAAACCTTCTTGTCCTTTTCCTGTACCTCTGCGGTTATCTCCCCTCCGTCGTAAGAAAACTTAACCGCGTTGTCCAAAAGGTTCTGTATAACCCTTTTTATTTTGTTAGGGTCAGCGTTTACTATTGTGACCTCGTCAGTAAATATGGCGTTTACCTTTATATTTTTCTTATTAAACCTTGGCTCCATAGCCTCCACGCTTTCACGTATAAGGTCGTTAATGTCAAAATCGCAGCGCTCCAGAACCATAGCCCCAGCCTGCACACTGCTCAGGTCAACCATATCGTTTGCAAGCTTTGACAGACGTCCGGTTTCCTCCATAACAATTTTCAGGTAGTAATTCTGTTTTTCATAAGGTATCGTACCGTCCGCTATGGCCTCTATAAATCCGCGTATGCTTGTAAGCGGGCTTCTCAAATCGTGCGATACATTCGCTATAAACTCCCTGCGGCACTTTTCTGTTTCCTCCAGACTTTCAGCCATAAGGTTAAAAGACGTAGCAAGCTGCCCCACCTCGTCCTCGCTTTCCACCTCAATGCGCTTGTCAAGCCGTCCGTCGGCTATTACCTTTGCAGCCTCGTTCATCTCTATAAGCGGGCCTGTTATCTTCTTTGTGGAATAGTATATAAGTGCAAGCCCCATTATGATAACAGGCACCATATACCCAAGCATTAAAAACACAACTGAGCTCATAGACGAGCGCAGTATATCCATAGGCTTGCACATAAAAACGCCGCCTATCAGCGTTCCGTCTATAACTATAGGGTAACCTACTGTCAAAACAGCTTCGTTAAACATGCCGCCGATTTTTCCCTGTACGGTAGCTACCTTTCCGTTTAAAACAATGTTGACAGCCTCGTCCGTAATAGTCTGGCCTATCCATTTCTGGTTTACATCAGACGAGGTAAAGCTTATCTGCCCTTTGCTGTTCATAAAAAACACGCTTGTCCCCATATACTTTTTCATTACCTGAAACTCAAAGTTAAGGCTTGAAGCGTCAATATCACCGCTGTAATAGAGGTTGCTCAGCGATTCCTTAAACCGCTCCCCCTGGAGTATGAGCTGCTGTTCCTGTTCGTTCATATAATGGCGAGTGTATATAAATGAAATTCCGGAACCGAATATACCAAACAGTATCAGTATTATGCTCATATACAGAAACATCTGCTTTTTTAATATAGTGTGCTTAAACATAAGCGTTATTCCACCTCAAATTTATATCCTACGCCCCACACAGTTTTTACAGCCCAAGGGTCTTTCCGGTCAAATTTCTCGCGGATTCTCTTTATATGGACATCCACAGTCCTTGTATCCCCTATGTACTCATACCCCCATATTTTATCAAGAAGCTGGTCTCTGGTAAATACCTGATTTGGCCTTTTGGCCAGAAAATACAAAAGCTCAAACTCTTTTGGAGGAAAGCTCAAAATCTCGCCATGGTATTTTACCGTATAGTTTTCCATATTTATCTCAAGGTTATCAAACTCAAGTATTTTAGAGCTTTCCTTTGTTCTGCCTGTCTCAAATCTCCTCAAAACAGCCTTGACTCTGGCTGTCATTTCCTTTGGCTCAAAGGGTTTGACAATATAGTCGTCTGCCCCAAGCTCAAGTCCAAGCACTTTATCTATAGTGTCGCCTTTTGCCGTAAGCATTATTATAGGTACAGAGCTTGTCTTTCTTACTTCCTTGCATACCTCATATCCGTCCATAACAGGAAGCATTATATCAAGCATAATCAAATCGGGGTTGTACGACAAAAAAGCCTCAACGGCCGACCTTCCATCGTGAACCTCTTTTGTGTCATACCCTTCCCTTATAAGGTAGAGCGATATCAGCTCAGATATATGTTCGTCATCATCCACAATCAATATCTTCTGCTTAACAGACATGTTTTCAACCTCCTTTTAGTTTTTTATTTTACACATAGACCACATAAAGCGTATGTCAGCTGTTTTTAAGCTCCACAACCGTAACACCCATTTCCCCCTCACCGTAAACGCCGGGCCTGTATGATTTTACATGTGGATTTTTGGCAAGATACCTCTGTACTGCCGCACGCAGGACTCCTGTTCCCTTTCCGTGAATTATTGTAACCTGCTTAAGCCCCGCAAGGTATGCGTCATCTATATATTTATCAATGTTGCCTATACCTTCGTCAACTGTCTGGCCACGGCAGTCTATCTCAGGGCTTACAAGCATTGACTTGCCTGCGGCGGCCTTCCTTGAAACATTTCTTAAACCTGTATTCTGCGGCTTGTTCTCCTTTTCCGACTTTTCGTCAATTACAAGCTCACCCATAGGAATTTTGATTTTCATGCTTCCCATCTGCACCATAACATTCTTGCCCTCGTCAGGCGGCGAAACAACTGTTCCATGCTGGTCAAAAGATATAATATAAACACTGTCGCCGGTCTCAATTTTTTCAGGCGCCTTGTTCTGTTTACGCCGCTTTGCAAGCATTTTTGAAATCTCAGAATCGGCGCTTGAAAGCTTTTCCTTTATCATCCTTCTGCTTTCGTTCATTTTTTCCTGGTTCGCCCTGTTTCTGGCTTCCCTGTTCATTTCTTTAATTATCGAGTCGGCTTCTTCCTTTGCTTTCTGGTAAATCATTCTGGCCTGCTCACGTGCCTCGGCTATTATCTTTTCCTTCTGTTGGCGCGTTTTTTCCTTCTGCTTTTCAACTTCCCTTTTAAGCCTTTCAGCCTCAAGCCGGTATTCCTCAGCTCTTTCCTGCTCAAGCACAACAGAACGCTTGCTTATTTCCAAATCGGTTATTACATCTTCAAACTTGGCGTTTTCGTGCCCTACAAATTCCCTGGCCCCATCTATTATGCTGTCATTCAGGCCAAGGCGCTTTGAAATCGCGAAGGCATTGCTTTTTCCCGGTATTCCAATCAAAAGCCTGTAAGTAGGCTTCAAGGACTCAACATCAAATTCACAGCTGGCGTTTTCCACCCCGTCAGTAGAAAGAGCGTATACCTTAAGCTCACTGTAATGTGTTGTAACAGCAGTCCTTATATTCCTTTCCTTAAGGCTCTGTATTATGCTCATGGCAAGGGCCGCCCCCTCTACCGGGTCAGTGCCGGCTCCCAGCTCGTCAAAAAGCACAAGAGAGTCGTCCGTTACGTTTTCAAGTATATATACAGTGTTTTTCATATGGGCAGAAAACGTACTCAAATTCTGCTCTATGCTCTGCTCATCACCTATATCGGCAAATATTTCGTCAAATACCCCAAGCTCCGAATTATCAAAGGCCGGTATATGAAGCCCCGACTGGCCCATAAGCTGAAAAAGCCCGAGGGTTTTAAGCGCAACAGTTTTTCCTCCAGTGTTTGGGCCTGTTATAAGAAGCGTTGTGAATTCGCCGCCCAGATATATATTTACAGGCACAACAGTTTCTCTGTTTAAAAGCGGATGCCTGCCCTTTTTAATATTAATATATTTTCTGTTGTTAAACAGGGCCTTTGTGCCCCTCATTGATATAGAAAGCTGACCCTTAGCAAAAACAAAATCCAGCTTTGTAAGAATCCTGAGGTTTGACTCAATGGCGTCCAGATTCTCACAGACACTTGCCGAAAGCCTTTGGAGTATTTTTTCTATTTCCTCTTTTTCCTTTATCTGCAGCTCCTTAATGCGGTTATTAAGCTGTACTACACTAAGCGGCTCAATAAAAAGTGTCGAGCCTGTGTTGGACTGGTCATGTACCATGCCGCTGAAGCTGTTGCGGTACTCACTCTTTACCGGTACACAGTACCTGTCATTTCTTATTGTTATAACAAAATCCTGAAGCATTGTTCTGTATGTTTGGGAATTTATTATGCTGTTAAGGTGTTCCCTTATCCTGTCGTTTGACACGGACATCTCCCGTCTTACACTTTTCAGCCCCTGTGAGGCGTCATCAGCAACTTCAGTCTCCGACAGTATAACCCTTGAAATTTCCTTTTCAAGCTTTGGAATCTCTACAATCAAATCGAACAGTGGGCCTATTGTTTCATATCTTTCAGCCTTGTTCTCGTTTACCGAATAATTTTTGGCCCTCCTGCTGGCATAAAGAAATTCCCCTATATTCAAAAGCTCAGGTATCCCCAGACTTCCGCCCATAGAGAGCCTTTTAATCTGAGGCCGAATTTCCCTGAGACCGCCGAGAGGTATGCTGCCCTTGCGCATTATCATGGCCTCAGCCTCACTGGTCTCATTCTGCCAAAGCTCAATATCACTCAATACAGTTGAAGGTCGCAGCAAAGACGCCATTTCTTTTCCCATGGGAGAAACAGCGTATGACGTTAATTTTTCTATTATTTTGTTGTATTCCAGTGTTTTAAAAACCTTCTCGTTCATCAAATATACCTACCTGTTATTTTACTTTAAATATTATTCCATTCATATATCAGTATGTTTCAAATAATCTGCACTTAAACTATAATACCATAATTTTTTGAAGAATATATGAATAAATCATTACACATAGTGTTTATATTTTCCTGCTGTTTTAATTTCATATATCTCAAAGTCTCTCAAACCTTTTACCGGCTTTTTGATATGCTTCCATACCAGCGCGCATGTTAAAAAAACACTCTCCGCCCAACATGGAGTTATTATATCATAAAAAAGCTCAAAACCGAATGCTTTGCCGCTTTTTGCACCAAAAAATTGCCATGCTTTTTATTCTGCTCAAAAATATTGAAAAATCTGATAATTATTTAAATTCCATATTGAATTAAACAAATTTTTCTGTTAATATATATTTTGCTGTGGAAGCGTATCGAAGTGGTCATAACGAGCCTGACTCGAAATCAGGTTGCCCTCCGGGGCACGTGGGTTCAAATCCCACCGCTTCCGTAAATAAGCTCCCTGAAATTACTTTCAGGGAGCTTATTTTTTATATCAGCTGCTTTTTACAGCTCATTCAGTATTTCCATCATTTTTTTCACATCAACAGGCTTTGTCAGAACATAATCCATACCGGCGGCTATAGCGGCGTTTACCTCGTTTTCAAAAACATTGGCTGTAAGCGCTATAATGGCCACACTTTTCGCATCAGCCCTGTTAATGTTCCTAATCCTTTCCGCAGCCTCATATCCGTCCATTACCGGCATATGCAGGTCCATAAGCACGGCGCTTAACTCCCCTTGGCCGCTTCTTTCAAATATCTCGACCGCCTCAAGCCCGTTTGCAGCCGTATATGTCTTAAAACCAACACCATTCAGTATCTCTGTCACTATCTCACGGCTCAGTTCATTGTCCTCAGCAATAAGTATTTTCTTTTTCTCAGAAGCCTTCAGGCCTTCGCATTTCCAATTATAAACATACTGGCTCTTATCACATATATTAAATGGTATTTTCAGTGTAAACTCAATTTCCGTTTCACCGCATTCTTCCAAAAATATTCTGCCATTCATCTTTTCTATCAGAGCACCGCAAATCGTTCCCTCAAGGTCTATGTCATTTCCTAAACCCAAATCCCTATGCCATTTGTCATGTCTTATCAGGCTTTCTATAAATTCACTGTTCAGCCTGCGGCACATGCCGGAAAAACAAAAAGCTGTTTCAACTCTGTCCTTTCCAGTCAGCCGCTGGGATACAGAAAGGTTTATAGTTGTGCCGGGTTTCGACGCTTTTATAAAATTACCGATTAATATGGTCAGAACCTGTTTTATTCTGGCATTGTCACCATATATACATGGCGTCGAAATTGCCTTTTTAATCAGCAGTTCTACCCCTGCCTTTTTTGCCATTGCAGCTGTAACACCATATACTTCTAAAATAATATCATTCAGATATACTGCCTTTTCATCAATCACAAGGCTGTCCAGCTTAATTCTGCACAAATCCAGAATATCAGCAATTATGTCTTTCAGATGCGAGGCCGAATCATCGGCCTTATCCATATAATAACTGAGCTTTTCCTCATTATACATATTCCTTCTCATAAGGTAGCCAGCACCCAATATCACATTAAGAGGTGTCCTCAGCTCATGGCTCACCTTTGATAAAAATAATGACTGTATTTTTTTCTCACGCTCTGCGGCTTTTGAGTATCTAAATATTACAAAACATAAAATCAACGCCCACAGCATAACAAAAACACCAATCCAGCCATACATAAAGCCTTTTTTAATCGGCCCAAAACTGTCTGAACGCATTGAAACCGTCATATATAAGTCAGAACCGTCAATTCTCATTATATATGTATAATAGTCCTGCCCACTGTGCTCAACAGTCAAAAAAATCGGAGCTTCAGAGTCATTGCTTTCGATTAACACCTCACGCCAACCTGTATATCCGTCTTTGAAAACATCAAAAACATTTTCTCCTGAACAGTATTTGCCGGCAATAATATTACCATTTAAGTCCAGAACAGAAACTTCCGTTTTTCCGTTGGAATTAATATTGACCAGAATATTATCAAATACTCCCATATCCCTGACAGCCGCACAGCCGGCAAAGGTCTGCCCATTATCTGTAACCGGCGTACTAAAGCTCTTAAAAAACACCGCAAACTTTTGAGTTTCCGTTTCATAAAATGCAAGTTTGCTTTCTTCCAAAATGGTCTCCAATTCTGCAATCCGGGCTAACCCGCCTTCATCTGTATGTAAAAACAAGCCTCCATCTGAGTCCGCCAGCAAAACTGTATCAAAACTCCCCTTTTTCAGGCTCGAAACCGAAACCTCCCTCAAACCGCTTTTTTCTATATTATCTGAAACATACCGCAGTTCATTAAATGACTCATTTATAATATTTTCAACAGCCGCCGTATCATGGCGCAAAATCTCCTCAAGGAAATCCCGTTTACATTCCACATCGCCAATTTTTGACATAACAGTATAAATTATAACCGCTGCCAGAAAAACAAACGCTGACACCAAATAAATAACAATATATCTAATCCGTATGCCTATGTCAGTATTCCTTAAATTCAACCGCACCACCCCTGTCTGACCAACTTTATCAGCTCCATAAAATTCACTGAAGATGAATATAATATTCAGTATTCACAACAATAAAATAACCGGCAAAAAAACCGTATAATCCGACTCAAAAATCTTAAAATAAGGTTATGCTGATATTATATATCCTATAGTTGTATTTTTACAACTATAATCGCTTAATAATTTATTCTATAGCGGATAAAATTTAACTATAGTATGTTGAAAGCGATTTGGAGGGCGAGTGGTATGGAAATTTTACTTGAGCAAATGGGAAAAAGAATTTTATACCGCAGAAAGCAGCTGCGCCTTACACAGGAAGAGCTCGCCGAACGTGCGGGTGTTACAAGCCAGATGATATCCTCTGCCGAGCTTGGAAAAAAGGCCATGCGTCCTGAAAACATAATAAAAATATGCTCTGTGCTTGAAATCAGTACAGACTACCTGCTTCTTGGAAAAATCACCGGCACAGATACCGACATGCTTTCAGTCAAAGTGGCTGAGCTTACCCCTGAGCAATACCGGCATCTTGAGGATATAGTCAACAGTTTTATAGCAGCTGTAAGGCCGGCAACAGCGCAACATAATTAAACTGTACCGGTCCTCACATTCGCAGCTTAAACCGGCAAAAAAATAAAGCCATGTGTAAATGTTTACACATGGCTTTAATATCTTTAATTTTACTTTCCAATAAACAGCTTCATAAGCTCAGGTCCGTCCGGAATATATAGTCCAGTTGCCTTTGCCTCGTTTTCGTCAAACCTGTCTGTGCCTTTAGCAGGCTTATTGCTTCTGTAAATCATAAAAGGCACCGCGTCCCTTGCGTGTGTTTTGGTCGATATAGGTGTAGGGTGGTCCGGCATTACAATAATTGTAAAATCCTCACCGGCATTTTCAAGCCCTCTTGTTACAGGGCCTATTATATCACTGTCTATAAGCTCTATTGATTTTATTTTGTTCTCGGTCTCGCCCCTGTGGCCGCATTCATCAGGCGCCTCAACATGAATATAAACATAATCCTTTCCGTTGAGCAGGGCATTTAAAGCCGCTTTGCCCTTATTGGCAAAATTCGTTGTTATATTTCCGGTAGCTCCCTCAACATCTATCACATCAAGCCCGGCTGTTATGCCTATTCCCTTTATTAAATCCACAGCAGAAATAGCCGCTCCGTCAAGCCCGAATTTTTCCTTAAAATCAGGTATTGCAGGCCTTGTACCTTCACCCCAGAGCCATATTGAGTTAGCCGGATTAAGCCCGTTTTTTACACGTTGCGCATTTACAGGGTGGTTTTTAAGTATATCATAGCTCTTTTTCATCAGGTCCAGTATTTTTCTGTTTTCAGGCATATATTCAGTTATTTTCCTGTCAGATATATCATGTGGAGGAGTAAGCCCAAGGCCATTAGGCCCCTTATGCCATATCATGCAATGCCTGTAGCTGATTCCTGTGAAAAATTCAATCTCACTGTCCTTAAGCTGTTCGTTTAAAGCCTCAATAAGCTTTGCCGCTTCACCTGTTGTAATCTCCTGTGAGCTGTAGTCAAGCATTGTTTTATTCTCATACAGCTCATCATCTGAAAGCGTAACAAGGTTGCATCTGAAGGCTATGTCATCGTCTGCCATATCTATGCCAATGCTCATGGCTTCAAGCGGAGAACGTCCAGTGTAGCAGCTCAGGGGGTCATAACCCATAGCCGAAAGGTTTGCCACATCACTGCCCGGCTTCATTGTATCAGGAACAGTCTTAACAAGGCCCACAGTTGATTTTTTGACAAGGCTGTCCATATTTGGCTTTTTGGCCTTCATCATAGGTGTCTGTCCGCCAAGCTCCTCCATGGGATAATCGGCCATTCCGTCACAAAGCATTACTATATATTTCATTTTTATTCCCCTTTTCAGTGTTTATAAATCGTAACAGATAACATTATAGTACATTTAACCTTTAAACACAATATATAAAACACAAAAGTCCTTCATATAAATACATCGCACAAAACAGGCGTCTGCTGCCAGACGCCTGAAAAATACTTAATATTATTTTTTGTCCATTGTTGACCAAGTTCCTATTCCGTCTTAATAGCGGCAAGGGCACTGAGCTTTGTAGCTCTCACAGCAGGGAAGAATCCGGCCGCCACACCTACAAACGTGGCAAACACAATACCCAGCAATCCAAGCCAAATTGGTATAAGGGATATTGTTTCTCTTCCCATATTCATGCTCACCATATTTATTATCTTTGATGAGGCATAGCTTAATATTACCCCCACCATGCCTCCCAGAAGGCCGATAAAAGCGGCCTCCGTAAGAAACAGCCTTCGTATATCAGGTATGGTTGCCCCTATAACCTTCATTACTCCTATTTCCCTTGTGCGCTCATATATACTCATAACCATTGTATTAGCTATACCTATAGCCGCTACAAAAAGCGATATAGCGCCTATAGCGCCCAGCACCATCTGAAGCATTTTGCTTGTTTCCTGAGCCTGCTTCAAATAATCCACAAGACTTGAAGCCTCAAAGCCCATATCTTTTATCTCCTGCTGTATCCTTTCAACATCCTTCATATCACGTACCTTTACCATCGCCTGGTCATATACGCCTTTTTTCTTTTTATTGCCGTTATTTGTCTGTCCGGCCGCCTTCTGATGTTTCTCCCTTTCAGCTACAATCTTTTCCACATCGCCAAGCGGCATAAACGTAGCGTAGCTGTTCTGCCCATTCTGGTCCATTTCGCCTACAATTTCAATTTTTTTAGGCTTTATCGATTTATCCATACTTTTTGTGCCATACGAGTAATCATATGTAAGCTGAAACTTATCCCCGTACGGGTCAATCTCTATATTCTGGCTGCCGTTCCACCGGTACTGCCAGCTAAGTTTCGGATTATAAAATTCCTCTCTGGCGTAGGAGCTCAGCACAACAGCCATTGAGTCTCCTTCCTGAAGCGTTCTTCCGGTACTCACTTTAAAGCCCATAAGCTCCATTGTCTCAGGCAGTATTCCTATTATGCTTGTGTCAAAAATATTCCTTCCATCTATAAGTATAAAATATTCCTGAAGCATTGGCGTAACAGCCTCCACACCCTCTATCTGCCTGAGCTCCTCAAGGGTCGCAGTGTCAAGCTTTGCCTTATCCTTGTTTTTGTTATTGGAATCGTCATATGAATAAGGTACATTCAAATTGATTACATAAAGGCTTCCCATCTTTTCAATCTGGTTTTTGTAGCCCTCATTCATGCCAATGCCAACTGAAATCATAACAACAATAGAAGCGGTGCCTATAATTACGCCAAGAACTGTAAGGAATGTACGCAGCTTACGCTTCCAGAGGTTGCGCAAAGCCATTTTTATCAAATCAAAGCCGCTCATTGTCATCCTTTCCTTCCATGTCGTCTTCCAGGTCTTCCTCAATCAGCTTTGCCGCTTTTTTCTTTTTAACAGCCTTTACAACAACAATAAGGATTATAATTCCAGCCGCGGCTCCAACGCCTATGCCGATTTTGACTTTATTGCTGAGTCCAGGCCCATTCATACCGGCATCCATATCGGCCGGCATATCCATACCGTCACCCATGCCTTCATCCATTACCGGTTCTGTACCGGTTATAACATATTCTTTAACCTGCTCAATACGCTCTCCGCTCGGGTCCTCATAAGATATGGTAAGCTTTACATTGTTTTTTCCCATATTAAGCACAGAAAAGCTTCCTTCATAATAATTGCTGTCTCCAGGAGAACAGTTGCCTATATATGTGCTCTTATTCTGTGTGTCTATGTCTCCCTCCAGCGAAACCTTAAGGTTGCTCACATCTACCTTTCCTGTGTTGTAAATATCAAAATACACACTCAGAGGCATTCCTATTTCTGACGACTCGGGGATAAAAATCTCGCTTGTGTCAACCTGTGACACCTGCTTTACATTTATACCTAAAAGCTCCGTGGTAGTGTACTCGTTTCCACTTTCATCTTCATACTCAAAATTGACAGTAAGCGTGTATGTCTTAGGCTTTGCAGAAGGCACTGTATAAAGCTTCATTGTTTTGCTTACAGTACCCTTGGCCGGAATAGAGTCGTAATAAAATGTGTTGCTGCTGTCAACCGGTGTGAAAATATTTCCGGATTTTTCTGTTTCAGACGAGGTCTCCTCAATCATGGTCAAAAACATCTTAACATTCTTTACAGCCTTTTCAGCATGGGTATTTAAAAATGTCATAGTAAGGTCAAAATTTTGTCCGGCCATTACAATTACCGGGTCACACTGGTATTCACTTACTATTATTTTAGGCTTGCTTTCCTTTATATCGCCTTCCTCTTTGTCCTTTTTAGGGTTTGTAACATTTGCTCCGGCGTACTGGCTTATTGTATGGTCTTTTCCGCCCTTTTTGTATTCAACTTTAAACTCAATGGAATAATTCCTTGATGAAGCGTTGCCTGTAGGCGCGAATGTAAACTTGTAGTCTGCCTTCTGTCCGGCATCAAGCTTTTTGAGAGAGTATGTACTTGTACTTTTAGGCACTACGTTTCCGCCTTCTCCGTACTCAGAAGCAGTAACCTTTATATCCTCAGCAGGCCCGTCGCCGTAATTTTTAACTGAAAAGCTAATGTCAAAATTCTGGTTTACACCATATGTACCCGCAGGTTCCTTCATATTTTCAATTCTTAAATCAGCGCTTTTGCCGGTGCCCTCTCCCACCTTTACAAAATATTTTTCCTCATACGAATGGTCCGCGCCGTTTTCATCTTTATAGGCCACCTTTATTGTCACCGGATAATTTCCGTCCTCCATCGCATCGTTTGTTGTCAGGTTGAAATTAAGAGTTTCCCTTGTGCCCGCCCATATCTTTGAAAACTTCTTCTGGTTTGTGCCCATTACACCAACAGTTGAAGCGTCAAGGTTTTCCATGGACACAATAACATCGTACATGTTAAGCGGCCCTCTGTTAAAGAGTTCAAAAGAAAGTACCGCGCTCTCTCCTGCGGATACCGACTCCGGCTCCAGCTTAAACTTGTCAAAATTAAAAACAGGTTCAGCCGACACGTTTTTAATCTTAAAATAGATAGTGCCTGTATTATCAAATGTAACACTGTCGTTATTCATATACGAAAATTTAATATTGACTCCATACGTCTTTGTTGCGGCTGTCTTATCGGCCTTTACAATAAAGTTAAGCGTCCTTTCTCCATTTGCTGCAACCGAACCGATGCTGTTTGCCTGCGCATCCAAAGATATTGTAAGCGGGTTATCCGCAGCATCTGCGACACTTGGCATAACAACAACCGATTTTGCTATGCTCGAGCTTGTGTTCCTTATTCTGATTGATATCTTGTTTTCCTGCCCAGGCTCAATCTCATACATGTTTCCGCTTATAATAGATATAACAGGCGTTCCGGCAGGCTTCTTATCATCGTCGTCATCAGCTGCAAAGGCCGCCGCCGAAAACGAAAATACCATTACCAAAACAGCAATAAACGCGAATAACCTTCTCACGCCAAAATCCTTTAATCTCATTTAACTGCCTCCCCCTGAGCCTTCACAAGCTCACCGCTGTGTTTTATATTTTTATCATTATAAACAATATTTTCTATTTTTCCATCTGATATGTGCACTATCCTCTGTGCATAGGCTGAAATTTCCATATCATGAGTGACTATAATGAGCGTCTGTCTGTTTCTGGCAGAAAGCCCCATCATAAGGTCCATCATCTGGTACGTTGTCTTGGTGTCAAGATTTCCTGTAGGCTCGTCTGCAAACACTATCTCCGGATTGTTAACAAACGCCCTTGCTATTGAAACCCTTTGCTGCTGGCCTCCCGAAAGCTGTGACGGCTTATGATGTGCCCTTTTTTCCAGCCCTACGGCCTTGAGCATATCCATTGCTCTGTCATTTCTCTCCTTAAGGCCCACCCTCTTAAAAATAAGCGGCAGTGTCACATTTTCCAGAGCCGTTAAATTTCCCAGGAGGTTATACGACTGAAAAACAAACCCGATATACTGCTGTCTGAATTTTGCCAGCTGGTTTTCATTCATGCGTTCAACATGAAACCCATGGATTATAATTTCACCTTTTGACGGTTTTTCAAGCCCCGATATAAGATTTAAAAGCGTTGATTTACCGGAACCCGATTTACCTAAAAGGCATGTGACAGTTCCCTTCTCAAAGTTGAGCGAAACATTATTTACCGCGGCTATCCTCTCATCACCCATACGGTATATCTTTTTAAGGCTTCTGAGCTTTATAATATCCTCAGACAAAATTTACCACCTCCCGACATTCGTCAATTACTCTCTTTATATTATAATTTACCATATAAAACTGCATAAATCCATTAACGTTTTCTTAAATTATCTGTATATTATGTTAAATAATTCCATTTTGATTTAATATTCATTTAACAACCTTGCTTTAATAGACACATAATGTACATTGTTTTCAGATATATTTGTGTTTTTTATGTGAAATTCATCACTTTATGCCAAAACAGGACATAAAAACATGATTTAATGTACTATTTAACTGAAATTTTAAACCGCTATTGTACAAACTGCGGTTTTTTGATATTTTATTTAGAAAACAGTTGGGAGATGTAAAAATGTCAATAGAAATCGCACGGGAGTACCTGGCCAAATTTGGCCGTGACAAAGACATAATGGAATTTGAAGTATCCAGCGCCACAGTTGAGCTTGCCGCGCAGGCAGTCAATGTAATTCCCGCAAGGATTACAAAAACACTCGCTTTTAAAAAGGACAACACTTGCATACTTATAGGCGCTGCCGGCGACGCAAAGGTTGACAACAGAAAATTTAAGGACGAGTTCGGCATAAAAGCCAAAATGCTCACTCCTGAGGAAACCCTTGCCCTCACAGGCCATGCTGTTGGAGGAGTATGCGCCTTTGGTGTTCCCGAAGACGTCACTTCTTACGTTGACGTGTCCCTTAAGCGTTTTGAAACTGTATTTCCAGCCTGCGGAAGCTCAAACTCCGCTATAGAGCTTACATGCGACGACCTTTTCAGCCTCACTAAATCAGTAAAATGGGTTGATGTCTGCAAGGGCTGGGATAATTCACAGCAGGAGCAGTAAAATCATACAGCTTTATAATCAGAAAGGAACAGGACAAGTCCTGTTCCTTTCTGCACCAGGTGAATAATCACTTTTAATTACTGATAAGAGTAAACAGCGTTAATGCTTGCAGTAATCTCAATATCATCGTATGAAATTTCTGTCTGACCTCCGGCTGAAATATCATATGCCTCTTCCTTCATCATAGCGTTGCTTGTAGCATAAGAATAACGGTTTGACTGTTCCTCCATGCTGTAAACTTTTATATTTCCGGCGCCAACCGCCTTTGCCAGAGTTTCAGCGCTGGCTTGAGCGTTGGCAACAGCAAGCTTTAATGCTGAATTATAGTAATACTGCGGGTTCTCCACACTAAAGCTAACCCCGTCAACACCGGTAACACCGGCTTTAAGCGCCTCGTCAATATACTTTCCTGTGTTATCCCTGTCATTTGTTTTAACACAGAAATTGTTTTCAACCCTGTAGCCTGTCACCTCGTTTGTCTTTTCGTAATCTCTTTCCGGGTAAACATAATACCATGTACTCTTAATATCCTCAGCCTTTATGCCTGATGCTTTAAGGGCTGCACACGCTTTATTGTAGATGTCATTGTTTTTCTGCTGTGCCTTTGACGCGTCCTTGTCGTTGGTGACTATACTCATGTTTATCTCGGCTATATCAGGTTTGGCTGTAACCACACCCTTGCCTGTAACGGCTATTGTGTTTGCGGGAAGCTCATAAGCAAAAGCCTGAACCGCAGGCATAAGCGACATAGACGCTATTACAAGCGAGCATAAAATTTTCTTCATAAAATCATTCCTCCTCTTATTAAATTACCAGGTGAATCTATTATAACTGTATGATAAAAGCTTTTAATGCTTACTATCCGTTTTTCCGCCTGACTTTCCGGCTTTTTTCCTTTTATATATAACAAAAACGACAGCTGCGGCTGCGGCCAGAACCGCCAGCGGAGCCCAGACTCTTATAATCAGCAGAGCAAAGCCCTGTAAAGCGTTTATAAGCGCATTAACTGATTCTTTAAAATTATACCCTGCTCTGTCAGTAAAGGATACTCCCCTTGGCGTCATTTTACCGCCGTCTGATTCAGTGATATTTATATTTATTGTTGAGTACTCAATAAGCCGGTCAAAAGTATTAAGCCTTGCCTGCTGTGACTCTATAGCCTCTATTACCTCTGTAAGGCGTGCCTCAATCTTTATTATGTCCTCCATACTGTCGGCCTCCTCAAGGAGCATCATAAGCCGCTCCTTTTCCTGCTCCTTAACACGCAGCCGGCTTTGTGTATCAACATATTCTCCTGTCACATCTTCTGTGCTTTCATTCTCGTTTATTACTTTTCCTATTCCCTTTACATATTCCATAGCTCCCGAAAAACCATCGCCGCTGACACGTACCCTCATGCTGCCGGCCTTTCCGCCGTATGTCCCAAAGTTACTGTCATAGTTTACATATGAATCACTGTTTTCTATATATCCATTGTTCAATTCTGCATATTCCCTAATCTGTGATACCGCACTGTCAAAATCATCAACGGTTATAGATAAATACCCGTTTTTAATAAGCTTTCGCTCAGATACGCCATTAGCTTTGCTGAGCATATCATTTGACTCGATTCCATCTTGAACTTCTCCAGCTGACGACTTATATGAATAATTTTCCTCAGCCGTATCCATATCAGCTTCCTGAACCGCAGATTCGACAACCGCCTTCTCTGTGCCATAATCATAGTCTGAGCTCCTGTACAT
Organism: Lachnospiraceae bacterium NSJ-143; assembly: GCA_022867625.1. GTDB lineage: Bacteria > Bacillota > Clostridia > Lachnospirales > Anaerotignaceae > Neoanaerotignum_A. The sequence goes on along the minus strand of JALIFM010000001.1, from coordinate 583,774 downwards.
ATCAGAAGGAGCTGCCGCTGATGTTGAGTTTCCAGCTCCGGACTTCATAAAATAAAGGTCTTTCATGTACGCGCCAGTCATAAAGATTAAAACGGCGCAGGCTGCTATGGCGGAATATCTTACTGCCATGTTTTTCTTTCTGCTTTTTTGCGCCTTTTCCAGCTTTTGAGAAAGCTCAAAGTGGAAGCCTTCGGGAAGCGGAAGATATTCTGTGTTTTTCAATTCTTCTGTAATCTCCTTGAGCTCTGTGTATTTTTCAAAGCAATCCTTACATCCATCTATATGCTCCATAAATTCTTTCTCATCGTAGTGCTCCGTATCCTCATCAAGATATGTATCAATAATATTCAAGGCATCATGGCATTTCATACTCCGCACCTCCCTTCGCTTTCAGGTTTGACAGAGGACTTAATAATACTGCGCAGTTTTCCCCGCCCGCGGGATAGCCGTGACTTAACAGTCCCCACAGGGCAGCCTGTTATCTCACTTATCTCTTTATAGTCCATTCCTTCCATATCCCTGAGTACTATTACTGTTTTAAACTCCTCATCAAGGCTGTTTACAGCCTCTATAATCTTTGATACACCCTCATTTGAAATAACTTTCTCCTCAACACTTGATGAAACGCTTTCAGGCTTTTCTTCTGCCATGTAATCCTCAAAGCTTATTGAGCTTTCTTTTTTCCTTTTTCTTAAATAGTCAATAGCGGTATTTACGGCTATTCTGTAAAGCCATGTTGAAAAAGCCGAGCTTTCATCGTAACTTTCAAAATTTCTGAAAGCCTTTAAAAAAGCCTCCTGAGCCGCATCTCTCGCATCTTCCTGATTGCCTGTAATTCTGTAAACGACGTTATAAACAAACCTTTCATGGTTTTCTATCAGCATGCTGAAAGCCCGTCCGTCGCCTTTTCGGGCTTTTTTAATCAGGCCTGAATTGGGCAAGCTATTCATTTTCTCCCTCCCACTTAATAAACAGTAAAAACCGGTTTAATTACCATTCTGATTAATATACGGATTAAACCGCCTTATTGTTCCCGACAGTCAATTATTGTTACGATTATAATATATAAAATAAAAAAATAAAACAGCAGGATTTTCTCCTGCCGCTTTCCAATCAACTTATTTTTATACAAATGAATTTGAGCTGATATAAGTATAAACTTGACGCACTTCAAACTTCATCTTTTTTAAACTTTATATTTTTCCATGGAGCATTAATAAACCAGAGATTTTAATAAAAAAATAAGGCCTCTAGCAAGCTAAAGGCCTTAATGGGAATTACAGGGCTCGAACCTGTGACATCCTGCTTGTAAGGCAGGCGCTCTCCCAGCTGAGCTAAACTCCCGAAAATATTAAATTAAAATGACCCGTAAGAGAATCGAACTCTTGTTTCAGCCGTGAGAGGGCCGCGTCTTAACCGCTTGACCAACGGGCCAAATTTAATACTTTTGCAGTGGAAGTTTGTAACCAACCGCGTCAACGACATTTAATATACCACAGGATTTTACTGATGTCAACAATATTTTTTATATTTTTGAAATTTTTTTATTTTGCGCATTCAAAGGTATAAAGACAGCAAACGCTCCATTTCGAAATCGTATATCACAGTACATGCTGTTTGTACATGACACAATATTGTAATTTATTCTGTTTTTTGCTTTTAAGTCCAATTACAGCAAAAATTCTTAGCTTTTAACCTTTAAAAGCAAAGACATACTGTTTATAAGGGCCTTAAAAACTGTTTAAACAAAAAATAAGACCGAAAAAGTCGGTCTTATTTTAATAGCGGAGGGGGGATTCGAACCCTCGACACCGCGGGTATGAACCGCGTGCTCTAGCCAACTGAGCTACTCCGCCGCAACAACAATAATTATTATAATCATGCTCGTATTAAATGTCAAGCATTTATTTCAAATTTTTTCATTTTTTTGCGTCACTATTTTGCTTTGTTGACAAACTCTATTTCATCTGGCTTAATCAGACCAAGCTGCTCCCTTGCTACCTTTTCTATATACGCGTCAGATGTATAGTAATCCTGATTGACCGAAAGCTCCAGATTCTTTTTTTTCTCGTCGTCTATTTGGCTGTTAATGGCAACAGCCTCCTGCTTGAGCTCATATATCGTCTTTGCCTGTGAATAAAGGTTAAACCCCACAGCGCACAAAAAAACAATCATAAAACACATTACCAATATGTTAGAAAATGATTTTTCTTTTTTCCTTGTTTTTTTTCTCGACATTGGGTTTCTTTACCTTTCTGTTTTGCGGATTTTATTTTCTTCAGTTTATCGCCCGGCTTAATTAACATTTTTGCACATTTTAGTTTTGAAATCAATACTTTCGACATTAAATTGCAAAAAAACATAGCCGGCTTTTTCAAAACTGCCCAAACAAGCTTAAATGGAGTAAGTATTATCTCAATAAACAGTTTAACTATGTATATAAAAATATTTATAATCTTTTGAGCAGCCCTCATCACAAGCTTACCCAAAGTGAGAAAATACAAAATAATACCCGAAAAAAACGCGACAGGAATATAAAAACGCATTTCTCCGTTATTTATCTTAAGAATAATAGTAAAAAACAAAAACGCGCACAGTATCCAATAAACCGCATCCTCTAAATCTATAAGCACAGAGCTGTGCCTTTTGTATATCCTGAACAATCTGAAAACATCATAGTAAGCCGAAAATGCAGCTCCGCATAGAAAAGAAATTAAAAAAACTTTTGCCTGAAATCCCATTGAAAGAATCATAAAACATCACCTTACCGGAAGATTCTATTAAAAAATCCGCCCTTTACCGCAAATTCTTCTTCATATGTAACAGAGTCCACCCTTCCCTCAGCACACAAAACCTCAGCGTCCAGGTCGAGCCTGCTTATATGCAGGTTTTCGCCCCTGACAACTATTACACCAAGATTGCTGACGCACACTATGCTTTCCTCATCAAATGACAACACCTCATTAACACCATTGATTGTAACATTCTCACGCTCATCAATAATTATTTTATGGTTTGAATAGTTCCTTTTGTCTTCAGCCATATATATCCCGCCTTTCATTACTTTAAATAATATTCAAAAACATCTGCCAAAAGAACGCTCTTTTTCAGCTTGTGTAAAAATATCTATATATTTTTTGCAGCCACAATAAAACATTCAGAGTATTAGCCGCGTTTTTCGGCAAACATAATTCTGTAAAAAACTTCTTTTATTTTCCTATAAAGACAGTTATAATAGTAGCAATAAAAAGTTACGAAATTTGGAGGGATAGTTTTGGAGAAAAAGACATTTTATGTTACAACGCCTATTTATTATCCAAGTGATAAGCTTCATATAGGCCACTCATACTGCACTGTTGCGGCGGACACACTGGCCAAATACAAGAGACTGCGCGGGTATGATGTCAGGTTTATGACAGGCAGTGATGAGCACGGACAGAAAATTGAGCGTATTGCCACAGGTCTTGGCATTACACCAAAGGAATATGTTGACAAGGTAGTTGACGGAATAAAAGACCTCTGGGCTTCTCTTGATATTTCCTATGATAAATTTATAAGGACAACTGATGACGACCATGTAGCCGCTGTCAAGAAAATATTCAAAACTCTTTATGACAAAGGCGATATTTATAAATCTGAATATGAGGGTTGGTACTGTACTCCTTGCGAATCGTTTTTTACAGAGCATCAGCTTGTAGACGGAAAATGCCCTGACTGCGGACGCGATGTTGAAAAGGTAAAGGAAGAAAGCTATTTCTTCAAGCTTTCAAAATATCAGGACAGGCTTATAAAGCATATTGAAGAGCACCCGGAATTTATACAGCCGCAGTCAAGACAGACAGAAATGCTTTCAAACTTTCTGAGGCCCGGCCTTGACGACCTGTGTGTAAGCAGAACCTCATTCAGCTGGGGAATACCTGTTGATTTTGACCCTAAGCATGTAATATATGTATGGGTTGACGCCCTCTCAAACTATATCACAGCACTTGGCTACGGTTCCGACAATGACGAGCTGTTTAAAAAATACTGGCCTGCGGACATTCACATAGTTGGCAAGGAGATAGTACGTTTCCACTCAATAATATGGCCTGCTATGCTCATGGCGCTGGACCTTCCACTGCCTAAACAGATTTTCGGTCACGGCTGGCTTGTAATAGACGGCGGAAAAATGTCAAAATCAAAAGGCAATGTTGTCGATCCTAAGGTATTGATTGACCGTTATGGCCTTGATGCCGTAAGATATTTCCTTATGAGGGAAATCGCCTTCGGCCAGGACGGCAACTTTACAAACGAGGCACTTATACAGAGAATTAACTCCGATTTGGCAAACGACCTTGGAAACCTTGTATCACGTACAGTAGGAATGATTGACAGGTATTTTGGCGGTCAGCTTCCTACAGAGCACGCAGAAACAGAATTTGATTCCGACCTCAAATCAGTTGCAGCAGATACTATAGTAAAATTTGAGGAGTGCATGGACAACATGCTTTTCAGCGATGCCCTTTCTGCACTTTGGGTACTGATACGCCGCACAAACAAATATATTGATGAAACTCAGCCATGGATTCTTGCAAGGACTGACGAGGACAAGCCTAAGCTTGCCGGTGCCCTTTATAACGTGGCGGAAAGCATAAGGATAGTGTCAATTATGCTTCAGCCTTTTATGCCAAAGTCGCCTAAGATAATACATGGGCAGCTCAATATTGCCGGCACAGACCTTACTGAGTGGGAAAACATAAGGGTTTGGGGACTTCTTCCAAAGGATTTAAAAGTAGAAAAAGGTCCTGCCCTTTTCCCGAGGATAGATATGAAAAAAGAGCTTGTTGAGCTTGATGCTGCCATAAAGGCTGCGCAGGCGCAGAATCTTGCAAACAAGGCCAAAAACGAAGCCTCAAATGAAAACAGCAGCGATGAAACCTTCAGCGAAATCTCAATAGATGATTTTGCCAAGGTTCACCTTGTAACCGGCGAGGTTATAGCAAGCGAGTCTGTTAAGGGTTCAAAAAAGCTCCTTAAAAACACAGTAAAGATTGGCGATGAAATCCGCACAATACTTTCCGGCATAGCAAAAAACTACACCCCTGAAGAAATGGTCGGCAAAAGGGTTGTTGTTGTAGAAAACCTTGCACCCAGAAAGATGATGGGAGAAATGTCCTGCGGCATGATTCTCTGCGCAGCAGACAAAGACGGCAAACTTTCCTTAATAACAGATGACAAGGGCTTTGAAAGCGGTTCTGATGTAAGATAAAATTTATATTTAAAGGCGGGACTCCTTTAGGCGCCCGCCTTTTTTAATACAGGAGGATTACCATGATTTTTGACTCACACGCACATTATGACGACAGGCAGTTTGATAAAGACAGAGATGAGCTTTTGACCTCTATGCACAAAAACGGCGTGGACTTTATATTAAATTCCGGAGAAAGCATGAGGGCCTCAAAGGCCGGCATAGAGCTTGGGCAAAAATACGACTTTATATATTCTGCTGTCGGCATTCACCCTAATAATACAGGCAAAATGACCGACAATACTCTGGCCGATATAAAAGAGCTTGCAAAAAACAAAAAAGTGGTTGCTATAGGAGAAATCGGCCTTGACTACCATTACGACAATACCGATAAAACAAAACAGCGCCTCTGGTTTACAAAACAGCTGGAACTGGCAAAGGAGCTTGACATGCCTGTTATCATACATTCCAGAGATGCCGCACAGGAATGCTTTGACATAATCAAAAAAAGCGAAGTTAAAAAAGGCGTTATACACTGTTATTCCGGCAGCCCTGAAATGGCGCTTGATTATGTAAAGCTCGGCTATTATATAGGTATAGGAGGAGTCCTGACTTACTCCAATGCCAGAAGAACTGTTGAAACCGCAGAGTCGGTTCCTCTTGAGAGGATACTGCTTGAAACCGACTGCCCGTACCTTGCTCCGGTACCTAACAGGGGAAAGAGAAACGATTCGTCAATGATTAGCTTTGTTGCGGAAAAGCTTTCTCAAATAAAGGGTGTGCCTTTGGATATAATATATGAAACCACCTCACAAAACGCCAGAAATCTATTTGGAATAGAATGACCTTTCATGAAAAAATAACACTTTTACTTTTCGTAACGCAAAATATTATGTCAATAATTTTAAAACAAATTATTATAAAATTAATTTTTATTTAACATAATTACTGCGAAAATCTTGTCGTATTGGTGCCAAAGCCCACAAATAATGTGGATATAAGTCGTTTTTGGGGGTTAAAAAGCCCCTTTCACCCACAAAAATGTTGCATAATTGTTACATTTGTGTTAATATACTAATTGCAAAGATTACTCAATTATTTAAATTTTTGAGAATCTTAAAAGTCAATAAAAACTAAGAGGACTGCCTTGCAAAATATCCCACACAAAATAAAAGGCTGTTCCAAGGAGGAAAAATGACAAAGCATATTAGAATATTAATTATGGTGGCATTCGCCATAGCTGTTCTTACAGGCACGGCGGCTGCATACGATGGTGAAAATTCTGAAAACAACATGACAAAAAAATTAATCACAATTTCAGATAACGGAGAGAAAGATGTACAGGTTTACACCCTTACCGAAACTGTAGGCGACTTTTTAAAGGAACAGAAAATACAGATAGGCAAAGACGACACAGTTTCAAAGGCTCTTGACGAAAGGCTTAAAGACGGCGATGAAATCTCAATCAAAAGGCCGCTTAACATTACGCTTGATGTTAACGGTGAAATTACCAAAATAACAACCACTAAAAATACCGTTGGTGAAATACTTTCAGAATACCACTCACTGCTCGGTGACGGTTATGAGCTTCAGGGAGTAAAAGAATCCAACCGTCTTTATAAAAACATGACAATCAAAATCACTAAGCCTACCGACGAGATAGTAACCTCAACTGAGGAAATACCTTACGAGACAAAATATGTTGATAACGCCGACATTGAGGAAGGCAAGGAAAAGGTATCTCAGGAAGGCAAAAACGGCATACTTGAGATAACAAAAAAACAGATATACGTAAACGGAAAAATTGACAGGGTTGAGGAAACCGGCAGGCAGGTAATTAAAGAACCTGTAGATAAGATAATACAGGTAGGCACCAAGAAAAAGGCCGTTGAACAGCCTGCCGCTAAAGCCGCTGTGAGTAATGCAAGCGGTTCTATAGACGGAATTAATTATAAGAGCGCAATTAAAATGGTAAGCACAGCCTATACACCTAACGACCCCGGCTGTACAGGAACAACCTCCACCGGAATACCTGCTAAAAAGGGCGTTGTAGCTATTGACCCAAGTGTAATACCATACGGAACCAAGCTTTATATCCCGGGTTACGGCACCGCAGTAGCGGCCGATACAGGCGGAGCTATAAACGGCAACAGAATCGACCTGTGCTATAACACTCTTTCAGAGGCCTATGGCTGGGGAAGAAGAAGCGTAACAGTCTATATTTTAGAATAATCACCATAAGAAAAAGCCGGATTAAATCCGGCTTTTTTAATTTGAAATTTGTTTTAGGCTATTCAGCCAGATTCATTTTCGGCTTCCATACAATAACAGCCCCATAGTCTGTCACAATAGTCAAAATGCTTTTTAACATAATCCGTATCCCTAAAACCAGCGCTTAGGTAGCATTTGTGTGCTGCATGGTTATCGTCAAATACCTTTAAAGTCAGACGCTTAACCCCGAGCATGTCAAAGGCATATTTTTTAGCAAGCTCAATAAGTTCTTTTCCATAACCAAGCCCACGCTTTTCAGTATCTATAACAACAAAGCCAATGTTGGCACTGTTGTTATTGTAATCAGCATTTGATATCATAAAAAAACCTACAGGTTCACCATCTTTGTCCAGCACCGTAAAAAACCATGCGTTTTGCATACTGTCATACTGGGCCTGAGCCTTTTTTATATTCTCCTCATTCAATGGGTACTCAAACAAATCGGCACACCATTTAAAAAACTCATCCCGGCCGGAAATCCATTCCTTCAGGTATTTGCAGTCACTAGTTTTGTACGGCCTTAACCTCAGCATTGTTCCCCTCCATAAAACTTATATATAACTCAGTTCAGAAGCTTGAATATTTTGGCTTTTTCAAACGCGAAGCCGATTACATAGTATATTATCAGCCCGCCTATTCCCTGAACAATGTTTGACGGTACAGATGTAAGCGCAACTGCAAAGCTTCCTTTAAGCACAGTACCTCCTAAAAGATATCCTGCAACCATACATGCAATTCCAATAACAGAAGCCAGAACATTTCTGGCTGAAAAAATATTCCTGTTTCCTCTGTCGAAATCAGAAACACTGCCTATTAAAAGTCCCATGGTTCCTTTAATTATGAGCGTAAATAAAACCCAGTGCGGGTACCCCGAAAACAAATCCGCCAGTGCTGAGCCAATGCCACCGGCCAGCATTCCATACTTCCACCCAAAAAACACCGCGATTATAAGTATTACGCTGTCGCCAAGATGGATATATCCGCTTGTTGCCGGCACAGGTATTTGAAGCATCATTGTGCACAGGCAGACTATAGCTATAAAAAGGCCGCCTATACAAAGCTGTTTTGTTGTCATTTTTTCTTTCATGTTATCCCCTCTCCCCTTTTTCTGTTGGGAAAATGATAACACGGCTATTTAAAAATTAATATAGTATTGCCAAAAAAATGCCTTTTTGTATGGGTACAATATTCCACTTAAGGCCTCTACACAATAAATATTACAAAAAATCCCCCAACAGCCTAAAACTGCGGGGGAAATAAAATAACCTTTATTCTACAGTAACTGATTTAGCCAGGTTTCTTGGCTGGTCAATGTCCGTACCAAGGCAGTACGCCACATAATAGGCAAACAGCTGTGCAGGCACAGCCGCCAGTATAGGCGCAGTCATCCATGAGGAGCGCGGTATATATATTACATCGTCCACCTCGCCTTTAAACTCGCTTTTGCCCTCCATAGCAACAGCCAGCACCTTGGCGCCTCTTGCCTTGACCTCTTTGATATTGCTGAGCGTTTTTTCAAAAAGCTCCTCCTGAGTAAGTACAGCTATAACAAGTGTGTTCTCATCTATCATGGCTATCGGGCCATGCTTCAGCTCTCCGGCGGCGTAAGCCTCGCTGTGCAGATACGCTATTTCCTTAAGCTTAAGAGAGCCTTCCATTGAAACTATATAGTCCAGTCCACGTCCTATAAAGAAAACGTTTGATGAGCCGGAATATTTTTCAGCCAGCGCCTTTTCAACAGATGATTTCTGAAGTATTTTTGAAATACTCGAAGGCACTGAATATATTTCTTCCTTTATTTTATTAAACTGTTCTGTGCTGAATTTTCCAAGCTCTTGAGCCATGCTCAGTGCTATAAGCTCCATAGCTACAACCTGAGCTGTAAACGCCTTTGTGGAGGCTACAGATATCTCCGGCCCCGCAAGTATATAAAACACATCGTCAGCCTCACGGGCTATTGAGCTTCCCACCGCGTTAACAACTGCCATCACCCTTGCCCCGCTTCTTTTAGCCATTTTAAGGGCCTCAAGAGTGTCAGCTGTTTCGCCGGACTGTGAAACCACAATAAGGAGTGTCTTTTCATCCAAAACAGGGTCTCTGTACCTGAACTCGCTTGCCACATCGGCTATTACAGGAATTCTTGTAAGCTTTTCAATAAGGCTTTTACCTATAAGCCCGGCATGGTAGGCAGTACCACAGGCAACAATATATATCCTGCTGAGGTTCTGGATATTTTCTTTTCTGAGCTTTATGCCGCTCATGTCGATTGTATCCCTGCCTTCAGGCATTCTTCTTTCCACAAGGTCCTGTATAATCTTTGGCTGCTCGTTTATCTCCTTAATCATAAAATGCTCATATCCGCCCTTTTCAGCTGCATCTATATCCCATTTTACGTTATATATATCCCTCTGTACCTCGTTCTGGTTTCTGTCATATATTTTTATGCTGTCGGCCTTAATAACGGCAATTTCATTGTCGTCAAGAAAATATACATCTCTTGTATGATGGAGTATAGCCGGTATATCCGAGGCTATAAAATTTTCTCCCTGCCCCTTTCCCACTACAAGCGGGCAGTTTTTTCTTGCCGCAATAAGCGTATCAGGGTAATCTTTGCAGAGTATTCCAAGGGCGTATGCCCCTTCTATTCTTTCAAGTGTCTTGAATACCGACTCAAAAAACCCCATGCCTGATTTGTAATAAAAATCTATCAGGTGCGCCACTGTCTCTGTATCAGTTTCTGATACAAATTTATATCCCTTCTGAGAAAGTTCTTCCTTTATGTCCAGGTAATTTTCTATTATACCGTTATGGACAACAGCAATTACACTGTCGCCGCTGAGCTGCGGGTGGGAGTTTATATCGCTTGGCGCCCCATGGGTAGCCCACCTCGTGTGCCCTATCCCCAAGGTACCCTTTACAGGGTTTTCTTTCAGCTTTTCAGCAAGGTTAATAAGCTTTCCCTTAGCCTTAAGCATATTTATTCTGTTTCCGTCATGGACCGCTATTCCTGCCGAATCATATCCTCTGTATTCAAGGCGTTTAAGTCCGTCCATCAAAATAGTCGGCGCCTGTGACGGGCCTACATATCCTACTATACCACACATATATTTTACCTCCTGTTGACCGGAACAAAAAATTCTCGCTTTAAACATTAATGATTTATTATATCATTGTTGTTATAATCAAACAATACCATTTTTGAGCTGTATTTATTAATAAAATTTGTACTCTAAGCCTGCTTTTGCTGTTGACTTGGATTTTAATGATGTTATAATCTAATTTATAAATATTTGGTGGGGAAGGATGTATATTAATGCAAAAAAAGAATAAAAGCCTGCTGCTGGTGCACATAGCCGTTGCCCTGTTTGGAAGCTCAAGCCTGTTTGGAAAGCTTATAAACCAGCCGGCGTTTGTTATAGTAGCCGGGAGGGTTTTCTTTTCCGTTATTATTATGTTTTTTATTTTCAGGCTCAAAAAAATCAGTATAAGTCTGGGCAGCCGCGACAGTTATCTCAAGGTTTTGCTTTTAGGTGCAATTTTAACAGTACACTGGGTATTATTTTATCATTCTGTCCAGATTTCAACTGTGGCAATATCACTTTTAACCTTCTCTACCTGCCCAATATTTGCCACATTTATTGAGCCAATGTTTTTTAAGGAAGAAAAGCTTAAAAAAGAAAATATACTTACAGCGCTTGTGGCCTTTGCCGGAGTAGCTATAGTCGTGCCTAAGTTTGATATGGGCAGCACCATGCTTCAGGGCTTTATTGAAGGTATACTGGCAGGACTTACATTCGCTCTCATATCGGTTCTTGAGAGGAAGTTTGTAAAAGAGCTCAATGGAGTTATAATATCATTTTATGAGCAGTCAATAGTATTTATAGCACTCCTTCCAATATGTATATTCACAGGGCTTAATCCGGTTTCCCTGAGTGATATTTTGTACATACTGCTTTTCAGCACTGTGTTTACACTCTTTAGCCGCTACTGCTATATCAACGGGCTTAAAGGTGTATCAGCCCAGACAGCAAGCGTGCTTACATCTGTTGAACCTATTTACGGAATTATTCTGGCTGCCTTACTCCTTGATGAAACTCCTTCTGTAAAAGAAGTTGTGGGCGGAATTGTAATTATATCGGCAGTTGTCTACTCGTCACTTAGGGTTATGAAGCAGAATGGGGTTAAAAACCCAATAAAAACAGGTGAAAGCCTATAAACTGAACAGACTGAAATACAAAGAACCGGCATTTAATGCCGGTTCTTTGTATTCATATCAGTTTTTATTCTTCATCCTGCGTGCTGTCAAACTCATCACAAGACTCAACGGCATTATAATACTCATCAAGCACAGCGGTCTGAATCATTTCTCTTGCCGACTGGTTAATTGGGTGGGCAATATCCCTGAACTCACCATCCGCAGTTTTTCTGCTTGGCATAGCTATAAATATTCCCTCGTCCTTTTCAATAACCTTTATGTCATGCACAACAAACGCATCATCAAAGGTTACTGAAACTATAGCTTTCATTCTTCCTTCTTTGTTTATCTTACGTATCCTTACATCAGTTATACGCATAAACATGCACCCCTTTTTGTACCGCAATATAAATCCCCTTAAACTATCACAGTATTATTTTTGCCGTATAAAACCGCTGTTCTCTTTAGATGATATATAATTTAAACAGTAGAGCGCTTCTTAAATACAGCCGGTTCGTTTTCCTTTCCTATTACCTGCCTTCCGTCAGAAACCACAACCTGTTTGTCGAGTATCGCATTTTCAACAACACAGTTGTTGCCAATATAGCAGCCCTCCATGAGTATTGAGTTTTTGACTACTGTGTTCTCACCTACATAGACTCTTCTAAACAGCACAGAGCCCTCCACCTTGCCGTTTATGATGCTTCCTCCGCCTATAGCGGCGTTTGACACATCTGCATTCTCATTATACTTTACAGGCGGCTCATCTTTAGGTTTTGTAAATGTATATGGAAAATCCTTTGTAAATTTCCTACGTATGTCGCATTTGAGAAAATCCATATTAGTATTGTAGTATTCCATAATGCCGCTTCCAACAGACGACCAGTAGCCGTCGAACTTATAGGCGCATATATTCAGTTTTCTTCTGAACCTTATAATAATATCCTTTACTATGTCAAACCTTCCCTCAGGCACTATCTCATTGAGCAGGTCTATAAGGAGTGTTCTTGATATAATATATATTCCCAGCGACGCTATGTTTGTCTGAGGCTCTATAGGCTTTTCCTCAAACTCCATTATGCGGCCATCACTGTTAAGCTGCATAATTCCAAACTTTGTAAGGTCCCTGTCGTACATTTCCTTGCAGACAACAGTTATATCCGCGCCTTTGTTTTTATGGTACTCAATTACCTTCCTGTAGTCCATTTTATAGATAGAATCGCCGGACGCTATGACAACATAGCTTTCGTTGCTTCTTTCCAAAAACGATATATTCTGATATATAGAATCAGCTGTACCCCTGAACCAGAATGAATTCTCACTGCTGATATATGGTGTAAACACATAAAGTCCGCCGTGCTTCCTTCCAAAATCCCACCATTTTGAGCTGGAAAGATGGTCATGAAGCGAACGCGAATTATACTGTGTTATTACAGCAACTTTGTTAACCGCGGAATTTGACATATTGCTGAGAGGGAAATCTATCGCTCTGTAGCAGCTGCCTACCGGCATTGCTGAAGCGGCCCTAAGCCCCGTAAGGTCTCCCAAGCGCATCTCATTGTTTCCGCCTGCAAGAATTATTCCTATAGCTTTCATAACTCACCCTCCTCTCTTATTAAAGATTTTCCGCTCTCCAGCACACTGTCATTATAATCAGCTGCGGAGGTTTTTCCGTGAACAACACAGTTCTTGCCTATTGTCACACCGTCAGGCACAGTAGAGTGCTCCCCTATAACCGTTATTCCCGTGTTATATATCTTCGGCTTGCACTCGTTAATAATTTCATCGCCAAAGCCCATGTTTACATTTTTTCCAACAACACAGTATTCGTCAATAATACACCTGTCTATTACAGTGCCGCTTTTTACAACAGTGCCAGTCATAATTATCGAATCTTTAACACAGGCGCCCTCCTCAATTATTACATCAGGACTTAAAACAGAATTTATAACCTCGCCGTAAATTTCGCATCCGTCAGATACAATTGATTTTTTTACATGCCCTGTAGGTGCTATATACTGCGGAGGCTGTGTTTCAGTATTTGTATATATCTTCCAGAAATCCTCATAAAGGTTAAACGACGGAAGTGTCTTTATAAGCTCCATATTAGCCTGCCAATAGCTTTCTACAGTTCCTACATCCTTCCAGTAATCCTTAAACCTCCATGCGTAAATATTTTCCCCTTCCTCAAGCATCTTGGGTATAATATGCATTCCAAAATCGCTGTCAGAATGTATTTTGCTGTCCTTTATAAGCGCTTCCCTGAGCTTGCTCCATGTGAATATGTAAATGCCCATAGAAGCAAGGTTGCTCTTTGGATTTTCAGGCTTTTCTTCAAACTCGTATATCTTGTCATCCTCACGCGTATTCATTATGCCAAAACGGCAGGCCTCCTCAAAAGGCACCTCAAGAACGGCTATTGTAGCAGCGCAGTTGTTCTTTTTGTGGAAATCAAGCATCTGCGAGTAATCCATTTTATAAATATGGTCACCCGAGAGCACCAGTACATATTCCGGGTCGTTTGCGTCTATATACTCAATATTCTGGTATATAGCGTTGGCAGTACCCATAAACCACTCTCCGCTTTCTACTCCTGCCTTAACATGCGGGGCAAGTATAGTTACACCCCCGTTTTTGCGGTCAAGGTCCCATGGTATGCCTATACCAATATGCTTGTTCAGCCTGAGCGGCTGGTACTGAGTAAGTACCCCAACATTATATACACCCGAATTGACACAGTTGCTTAAAGGAAAGTCAATTATTCTGTACATTCCTCCAAAAGCTACGGCAGGCTTGGCAATTTTATTTGTCAGCACGCCGAGTCGGCTTCCCTGTCCGCCGGCCAAAAGCATGGCTATCATTTCATTTTTACTCATATCACCATCTCCCAACAGCCCCGCGATAAATTTCACGGAAGCATTTTAAGCACTTGCTTGTTATTTTATTTTATCACATTTTTTAACTATAATAAATAATATTTTGAAACTTTGAGTATACAAACCTTTAAAAATTTGGTGCTGATTTTAATTTTTATTTCACCATTTTCTTAAATTTTGCACAAAAAAACTAAAACTTTTTTATTATCAGGCAATATTTTACATAAAGCCGCCCTGTATTTTATGTACTTTTATTAAAACAATTGAACACATGGCAGCAGCAGCCAAAAGCCTGCGGCGCAGAAAAAAATTTTATTGCCGTGCTGTAAAATAAAAAGCCCGTATAATTAAATTTCTATTCGGACAAACATATCTTAGAACCACAAAATTTTAAACAGAACTTAAAAGCACACTGATATTTTCTGGTTTTAAACGCCCATGTATAAGGCGTAAAATATAAGAATTTATTAAAAATTATTACCTTAAACTGTATAGACTTTCAAAATTTAGTGTAGTATACTTAATATTCAGAACATTTAAAATGAATTGGGGCGTTAAATTAATTATGAAACTAGACCTGAAAAACAGCTTCAGAAACGTATACTTTATAGGAATTGGCGGAGTCAGCATGTCAGGGCTCGCCCAGATACTTTTCAAAGAAGGATTAAATGTATCCGGTTCGGATATGAAGGAATCAGACGCTACAAAAAAACTTAAATCCCTTGGGATAAATGTAAATACAGGCCATAAAGCCGAAAACATAACAGACAGGATTGACCTTGTTGTATACACCGCCGCTGTTAAAAGCGACAACCCTGAACTTATACGCGCACAGGAAATGGGCATACTATGTGTTGAAAGGGCTGTGCTCCTTGGAAATATTATGGATAATTATGACAAAAGCATAGCCGTAGCCGGAACACACGGAAAAACCACCACCTCGTCAATGCTTTCTGAGATAATGCTTCAGGCCGGCAAAAACCCTACCATTACAATAGGAGGAAACCTGTCTACCATACACGGAAACATAAATGTAGGCTCAAACGAGTATTTTGTTGCTGAGGCCTGCGAATACCATGACAGCTTCCTGCAATTTTTTCCTTACACAGCGGTTATACTTAATGTTGAGGCTGAACACCTTGACTACTTTAAGGATATTAACCATATAAGAAATTCATTCCATACATTCGCTTCCAATGTGCCTGAAAACGGATATGTTGTTATAAACAGCGCCGACAGCGGCAGAGATATAATTACACAGAACCTTAATAGCCATGTGGTGACATTTGGTCTGGATAAAAATATTTCTGACTGGTATCCAGAAAACATAAGCAACAGCCCTGAAGGACGCGCTTCTTTTGATGTATACAACAAAGGCGAATTTAAAGGGAGAATAGAGCTTAATGTACCTGGAGACCACAATATACTCAACGCATTGGCTGCATGTGCGGCTTCTGTTTCAACCGGCGTTGATATGGAAAGCATTATATCAGGACTCAAAAACTATACCGGCGTTGACAGACGGTTTCAGTACAAAGGCAGCTTTAACGGCATAACAGTTATAGACGACTATGCTCACCACCCTTCTGAGGTAAAAGCAACACTTGCCGCCGCCAAAAATGTCAAGCACAACAGAATTTGGTGCCTTTTTCAGCCGCACACATACTCAAGGGCCAAAACTCTGCTGGCAGATTTTGGAAAAGCATTCTCCAATGCCGACAAAGTGGTGCTGGCAGACATTTACGCTGCCAGAGAAAAGGATACAGGAATCATAAGTGCCAGAGATGTGGCAGATGAAATCAACAAAAACAGCAAAAACGCCATCTATGCCGGAAGCTTTGATAAAATAGAGGAAATTGTAAGAAGCGAAGCTGCGGAGGGCGACCTTATAATAACAATGGGTGCCGGAGACATTTATAAAGTCGGCGAAAGCCTGATTAAATGAAGCGTTTATACCAGTTAAACAATTAAAAACATGTATTTAAAGCCTCAATGCGTTTTGGCATTGAGGCTTTTTTAATGTTCATATAATAAACTGAATTAACCCCAACTGTTTTTATTAATAATTTTATTATCACAGAATTTTTATTGTATATCTTGGACAATTAATTTGCTGATTTTTGATATTCTATTGTATAATACTTATATCAGTGGTAATCTCATGTTAACATATTTTTTATACATCATGAGTATTTATATTATTGTATCAATTTACAGCACTAAGGAGTGATAGAATTTGGAAAAAACAAAAACTTTTGTAAGCGCCATACTTGCCGGCGCGATGATTAGTATTGGCGGAGTTGTCAATCTCTGCATGGACAACAAAATTGCAGGCGCTTTCCTGTTCTCAGTGGGCCTGTTTTATGTGGTTGCAAGGCAATACAGCCTTTACACAGGAAAAGTCGGGTATATTGTAGAAAACAAGGTACAATATCTGCTGGAGCTTTTGACAATAGCTGTCGGCAACTTTGTTGGCGCATTTATTGTAGGAAACGCCATGCACCTTACCCGGCAGCAGGCAATTATTGAAAAGGCATGGAATCTGTGCAATGTAAAGATTAACGATACTGTAATAAGCATTTTCATACTTGCTGCATTCTGCGGAGTGCTGATGTATCTGGCAGTCGATTCGTACAAGGCAATAAACGACTCTTTTGGCAAAAATTTTGCCGTAATAATGTCGGTTATTGTATTTATTTTATGCGGCTTTGAACACTGTGTAGCTAATATGTTTTATTTCAGCGCGGCTGGAATGTGGTCGCCAAAGGTATTCTTTTACATCATAGTTATGATTCTCGGCAATTCTTTCGGGAGCATAATAATATCAGGAACCAAAAAATTTATAGTCTGCAACAAAAAATAAAATTATTCAGGTATTAATTAAGCTTTATTCACTTCACCCAGCCACAGAGACCGCTCCTAAAGAACGGCCCCTGCCGCTTTTTTATTCTCTCCCGGCCTTTTTCTGCATTTCATTTCTGTTCAAAATTCATATTCCAGCTGCTCAAATCTCTTTTCCGCTCTGCGTCAAAAAGTACTTTTTTTGTATTGTTGAAAAAAATTTTGTGTTATTATATAATTTGATTGAAAATTCCCGGCTTACATTAAAAGTCAATTTAGGGAGGAATTATATTGACACAGAAAAAAAAGCTGTACACAATAGGCGACATTTCAGATATCTGCGGTGTTCCTGTCAAAACCCTCAGATATTACGATGAGATAAAACTTCTTGTACCAAAAAGGCGTGATTCAGAGACAAATTACCGTTACTACACCGAAGAACAGATGCTCATACTGCACAATATACGCAAGCTCAAAAATTATGGCTTTTCACTGGACGAGGTCCACTCTCTTGTGTACGAAAAGGGTATTGACTCCCTTAAAGAAAGCCTTAATCTAAGGCTTTCGGACATTCACGAAAAAATCGAGTCTTTGCAGGAGCTGTATAACGAGATAGAAAATTCCATAGGCAAAATTGAGCTTTCTTCTGCTGACAAAGGCATAACTGTGGAGGAAATACCAGAAAGGGGCATTATATATACCAGACGAGTTGAAAAGGATTTTAAAAGCGATTCCATACCGGTCTGCCGCTGGTTTGAGATATTTGAGCTTATACGCAAAAACAGGCTAAAGGCCGAAAGCTCAATTCTTGCCACATACCACAACGCCCCACTTGAGCAGTTCCTTAAGTCCGAATGCGACCTTGAGATAGGCATAGCAGTAAAGGAAAGTCCGGATTTTCCTTTTTTTAAAAGGGTACCGTCATTTAAGGCTGTCACTACACTTCACCGCGGGCCGCTTTCCGGCATAGTCAATACCTATGTAAAAACTATTAAATGGGCAAATGACAACTCCTGCGAGATAAACGGCCACATAACCGAGGAATTTCTTATGTCCCCTACTGATGTAAAGGACGAAAGCGAGTATCTCACAAAAATAATAATACCTGTTAAATAAATATGTAATGAGCACAAAAGACGGTTCGGCATTCTGGCACGTTCCGTCTTTTTAATGGATTCGCATTTTTCCACAATTCCCGCAATAACTCCTTCGTTTTTCAACAGTTAAGGCAGATATTGTTAACAGTATGTACATTGAAGTTTATGGCATTATCTGCTATTATTCAATGATAAATATCCTTTTTAAGGAGGCATTGATATTGATTGAGATAAAAAACCTTTCCAAATCCTACGGCCCTTTTAAGGCTGTTGACAATTTGAGCTTTACTATTGACAATAACTGCGTATTTGGGTTTCTTGGGCCAAACGGCGCAGGAAAAAGCACAACGATGAATATGATTACAGGCTGTCTTTCCCCTACAGAAGGCGAAATTTATATAAACGGCCTGAGCATGACGGATAACCCTGAGGAGGCCAAAAAGAATATAGGCTACCTCCCTGAGATTCCACCTGTTTATGAGGATTTGACACCGCTGGAATACCTTTCATTCGTAGGAGAGGCCAAAAAAATACCTAAAGCCCAGCTAAAAGAGAAAATAGCCCAAGTAATGGAAAAAACAAGCATTACAGCCATGAAAAACCGGCTTATCAAAAACCTTTCAAAGGGCTACAGGCAGAGGGTTGGAATCGCCCAGGCCATACTTGGCGACCCTCCTGTTATAATACTGGACGAGCCTACAGTCGGCCTTGACCCACAGCAGATAATAGAGATAAGAAACCTCATAACAGAGCTTGGAAAAAGCCACATAGTAATATTGAGCAGCCATATACTCAGCGAAATAAGCGCAGTATGCAGCCGCATAATGATTATATCACATGGTAAGCTTGTGGCGCTCGATTCCGCACAGAAGCTTGTAGGAAACGAGAACACAGAAAAAACAGCGGTTCTGGAAGCATTGGGAAGCTCTGATAAGATACTGAATGTTTTAAAAACAACACCAGGTGTTATTTCAGCCGAATTATCGCAGGAAACCGGCAATACCTGTAAATTCAGCTTTATGCCGGAAAACGACCCTCGAGAGAGGCTTTTTTACAGTCTGGCAGAAGCAGACTGCCCTGTTATATCACTTTATATCAAAAAAAGCTCCCTTGAGGAAATTTTCCTTGAGATTATAGCAGAAAGCGGCTCATACAGCAAAAACACCACGGCAGGAGGCGTAAAATAATGCTTTCAGTATACAAAAAGGAATTAAAGCTATATTTTGTGACAGCATCAGGATATGTATTTCTGACTTTTATGCTTCTTGCGGCAGGGCTGTACACAAGCCTTGTCAATTTTGTCTACTACTCGCCTGCCTTTGAGTATGTGGTAAAGGATATGTGCTTTGTACTGCTTATCACCATACCTCTGCTTACAATGCGCGTGTTTTCTGACGAGAAAAAACAGAGAACAGATAAGCTCCTGTGCCTTCTTCCCATTGATGTAAAAAGCGTGGTCCTTGGTAAATTTTTTGCCCTGTGCACAATCACATTAATACCCGCTGCTGTAATGTGCCTGTACCCGTTTATACTTTCAATGTACGGCGCCGTAAGCTTTAAAACGGCTTTCAGCTGTATATTCGCATTTTTTATGCTGGAGTGCGCGTTGTGTGCGGTGGGAATGTTTACATCATCTCTGACTGAAAACCAGATAATTTCCGCCCTGCTCTGCTTTGGCATACTTCTTATCAGTTATATGCTGCCGACAATATCCGAAAACATATCGTCTGCGTCGGCCTTTACATTCAGAGCTTTTACAGTATGCGCTGTGGCCGCAGCCGCTGTAATACTTATAGCGTCAAAAAAGATAACCGCGGCACTGGCGGTCCTTATAGCTATTGAGGTTCCGTTATCTGTTATATATTTCAAATACAACGCCCTTTTAACCGGAAAGTTTGCGTCCTTTGCGGATTGTTTTGCGGTATTTAAAAGGATTGACCCTTTTACCGGCGGAGTGTTTGATATAACCGCCGTTGTATATTTTATTACGGTGGCAGCACTTTTTATATGCTTTACAGTACAGTCCGAAAACAGCAGGAGGTGGAAATAATGGCAAAGAGCAAAAACAGTGAAAAAACCGGCCATAACCTTTCCCAAAGAAGCCTTGGTGCTGTGGTGTGCATACTTTTTACAACCCTTGTTATAGGTATAAACCTGCTTGTTAACCAGCTTCCTGTTGAAAAAACCAAGCTCGACACAACAGAAATAGGCCTTCACACACTTTCTGACAGTACAAAGGAAGTTGTGCTCAGCATAAGTGAGGATATAGATATATATAGGATTTGCCAGCCCGGCAAAGAGGACTCTACACTTACCGATATGCTTGAAAGGTACGCCTCAATCAGTCCGGTACTCCATATCAGCGATATAGACCCTGCACTCTACCCCGATTTTGAAAAGCAGTACACAGACGAGGATTTAAGTGACAACAGCATTATTGTCTCCTCCTCAAAGCGCAGCCAGATAATAAAATACTCTGACATAGCCACATACACTGCCTTTAACGGAGAGGACTACCTTACAAGCGCCATAAAATATGTGACAAGCGAAAGCCTCCCTGTGCTTTATGCCCTTGAAGGCCATGGCGAAAAGAAGCCTGATGATTCGCTGGTATCGGCACTCAACAAAGCCGGCGTTGAGCTTAAAGAGCTTAACCTGCTTTCTGCCGATTCCATACCTGATGATGCCCAATGCCTGTTTATATACGCCCCGTCATCTGACATAAGCTCCGGTGAGGCCGCAAAAATAAAAGACTACCTTGAAAACAGCGGAAGGCTGATGCTCGTTACAGATTACAATTCATCTGAGCTTGCAAACACTTCTGCAATAATGAAAAGCTATGGTGTTTCAACCGTAGACGGTGTTGTCATGGAGGGGCTTTCCGACAGGTGCCTAAGCGGATACCCATACTATATACTTCCTCAGCTGGACTCAAAAAGCATTATAACAAAGCCGTTTAATGATTCAAATTCCTATGTTTTAATGCCGCTTGCGCAGGCTGTAGAAAAATCGTCCGACATCAGAGACACAGTAAAAATAACCGACCTTATGACTGCATCTGATAAAGCCTATATAATTAAGGACGAGTCATACGAAAAGGACGCAGACGCGCCTGAAGGGCCATACGCGCTTTCTGTTGCTGTTGAGGAAAAATACGACACCTCTGACACACGCATTGTCTGGATTACTTCCAGCGAATTTTTAAGCTCCGACACAAACAGCATGGTCACAGGCACAAACAACAGGCTATTTACAAACGCCGTAAACTATCTCTGCGACAGCCAGAACCAGCAGACGGTTACAGGCAAATCAATAGCGCTTGGAACATTAATGGTAAACACCTCGCAAAGCAGAATGTGGAAAATAATACTCACAGGCATTATACCGGCCATTGTGGCAGTGATATCTATTTTAGTATGGTACAGGAGGAAAAACCGCTGATGAAAAATAAAATTATTAAATCACTCACAGTGCTCATACTCTTGAATTTTATTGTTTACTCCGCTTTCGGAGCGGCCTATTACTCTAACAAAAAGTCGGCGGCGGCAGACACAAACCTTTACGTGTCAGAAAAAACCACAGGCGATATAATATCAGTAAAATGCACGGGAACAGACTCTGAATTTGAGCTGGTAAAGGACAGCGATTTTTGGAAGCTTTCCGGTGATGACTCGTTTCCTATAAGCTCCGACTCTGTTGAAAGGCTTATCGAAAAATCCGGCAACCTTGCGGCGGCAAGGCTTATATCATCTGACGGCGAATATAGTAAATACGGCCTTGACACCCCTCAGCAGGTAATAACACTTACAGATACAGCCGGAGTGTCAACAACCTACAGAATAGGAAACTTCAATGACAATATAAACAGATACTACGCCTGCGAGGACGGCAGCAAAAAAATATACATTATAAACAAATCTGTGGGTGACGAGATTATAAAGCCGCTGTACTCATATGCCGCTGCCTACGACTTGTCCGGCCTGTCAAGGGCAACCCTTGAGGAATTTGAGTGTGTATACGGAGATGAAAAAACCGCTGTATTCAAATCTGAAACAGACAGGGAAAACCCTATGGGCAGTTCCTCCCCTTGGCGTTTCGCTTTTCCTTTCAGCAGCAGTACATTCGCCGATACAAATAAGGTTGATTCCCTTATATCAAAGCTTAAAGACGCGGCCTTGTCTCAATGCGTGTCATTTGAACCGTCAAAAAACGATACGGCAGCCTTTGGTCTGGAAACCCCACAGGCGTATATTTCAGTTAAATATAAAACCGACTCCGGAGAAAAATCAGCTAAGATGTATCTTGGAAAGGAAAATGCCGATGGCTCGGCATATATATCATTTGAAGGTTCATCAATAACAGGGCTTCTGGATTCCGATACGGCAAAGGTCATAAAAGAATACCTCAGCTGCTATAAATATATACCTCAGTCAGTATGTACAGTAAAAAAGGATAAGGTAGCCTCAATGGAGGTAACTCTTAACTCAGTTGTACATCACATTGAGTTTAAGGAAAACGGCTATACGCTTGACGGAAGGGATTGCGACAGCGAGAGCTTTGAGGCATTTTTCAAAAAGCTTTCCGGCATAGTAAGCTCCAGTGTCAGCGATACGGCAGCCGCAACCGGGCCTGATTCTGAAAGCTTTATTGTGACATACCATTTTAAAGACAGCAGCTATCCGGACGCACAGGCGGTATACACCCCTTTTGATGAAAACTACTACACCGCATCAAGCGGCGAAATCAAGGGCCGCCTTGTAAACAGACGCTCAGTAGAGTCTGTAATAAGCCTTTTTGAAACCGTCAAACAGTCAAATTAAATTATCAAACTATTAAATCCCCTGCAATAATATCGTGGGGGATTTTTAATTTACATCGTTTTAAGGCCATCGCTTGTAAATTTATAATGGCAGCAAATTTTTATAAAGCGTATCAATTACCTTTTTTGCTCAGGAATATTATTGCGCAGGCAAAATGTCGACAAAATTAATTTGATTTTAAACTTTAAAATGATAAAATCAAATTGCAGCATAAATAAACTTTATGGAGATGATAAAATGAAAATTATAGACGCACATATACATTACCGCCCGGGATATGAGCCGTTCAGCGCTGTAGCAGAGAGCTCCGGACACAAAAATACATCGGAGCACCTGAAACATGAGTTTGAAAAAAATAATATAGTACACGCAATAGTCATGGGAAACCTTTCTCCTGAGCTGGAAAACCATATATATCCTGAATACATGAGCTACTGCTTCGGCCTTGACTCCAGCTGTTTTAAAAATCCGACCGAGCCTCCGGAATACTTTATATCCCTTGCGGAGGAACACCTCAAGCGTGAAAACTGCACCGGAATAAAGCTCTATCCCGGCTACTGCCCAATGTATTTAAGCGACAAACAATATGAGCCATTTTATGAGCTGGCTGAAAAACACAATAAGACAGTGGCAATTCACACAGGCGCCCTGTCTCGAGGCGACGCCCTTTTAAAGTACAGCCACCCTCTTACCATAGATGAAATAGCCGTAAAATACCCGAAGGTACAGTTTGTAATGTGCCATTTTGGAAATCCGTTTTTGTCTGAAGCCGCAGCGGTAGCCGAGAAAAACAAAAATGTAGCTGTTGATATATCCGGCATTGTTGAGGGCGACTTTGACATTGAAAGCTGTTTTGAGCAGTACCATGGCTTTATTGAGATTTTAAAGTCATGGCTTTACTACTTTGGCGACTACAGCAGAATTATGTACGGCTCAGACTGGCCTATTGTTAATATCGGCAAATATATTGAGTTTATAAAAAGGATTGTTCCGGAAAAGTACCATGAAAATGTGTTTTTCAAAAACGCTGTAAATATATATAATCTTAAGCTTTAATTCACAAAATATTTTCAAATTCATCATTTGTAATTTACAATTTGTGGGTATTATATACTCATAAAAGAAACGAAAGCCCAGAAAGCTTAAGGATATCATAATCAGACTCCTTCCTTCCCTTATTATATAATAAAATGATATCCGGCCACTTTCTTTTTCATATAAATCCCAACCCCTTATAAAAATAAAACCCTGAGATAACTCAGGGTTTTATTTTTATTCTCAGTCTATAACACCGTTATTTATTTTCCACAGAAGTATTCGCATAACAGATTCGTCAATACGGCTTTCCGGTACAACCCCGCTTCTTACGGCCTCAATTACAGCGTTAAACTGTTCCTGATAATTTGTACAGCAGAGCAGGTCGTTTCCGGCAAGTACAGCCGCCACCGCCGCCTCTTTGTCACCGGCAGACTGCTTTATGGCCTCCATTGACAAATCGTCAGTCATAATTACTCCGTCAAAACCCAAATCATGCCTTAAGACTTCATGTACCTTATCAGACAGTGACGCCGGATTATTATTGTCCATACACTCTACAATATTGTGCGAAACAAGCACAATTCCCGCGCCTGAATCTATGCCAGCCTTAAACGGCAAAAAGTCGCCTGTATCAAAAGCCTCCCTGTCACGGCTGTCATAAGCTATACCCATATGTGTGTCCTTATTGCTGCCGTAGCCCGGAAAATGTTTAAGGGCACAGCCCATATTTTCGCTTTTCATAACACCAACTACTGTTTTAACATATTCCGATGTTTCACCGGCACCTCTTCCAAATGACCTGTCATATATAAAATCTTCAGAGTTTTCAGATACATCGCATACAGGAGCCAAGTTAAGGTTTATGCCCAAATTTTTAAGAAGAGCGCATTTTTCTCTTGTGTCGCTTTTTATAAGCTCAAATCCGCCCTCACTGTAAAGCTCCTGCGGCGACTTGAACGGTTCCTGCCTGAAGGCTAAAAATCTGCTTACACGGTTTACTGTTCCGCCTTCCTCGTCAACTGCAATAATCATGGGTATTTTTGACTCCGACTGAAAACCTATTATCTTTTCTGAAACACTTTCTTCAGTTTCATTTTCAAAATCCCTGGCAAAAAGTATATACCCTCCCAAGCAGTATTCTGCGATATCCTCGCTATAACCGCTCTGAGGGCATCTTGCCAAAAACATCTGGCCGGCCTTTTCCTCAAGACTCATACCTGAGAGCATATCCCTTGCGGTTTTTCTTGTCGGCTCCTCGCTGACAGTTATTTTATTTACCGCTACATCCTGAAAATCCGCTCCTCTTTCCAGTTTTCCCGTATATTCTACAGCTACAGGACACCCAATTATTATACCGTCCTGTGATACCTCCACTTTTCCGCTCTCTTTTGCAAAAGAATATATATCTCCGTTTTCATCTTTGACTGTTATTGTATTCATTGTACCGTCATACACAGTGCCTTTAAGCACTTTTGTTTCCTCATTTATTTCCTCTTTTTCCGAATCCTTTCCTGAAGCCGAAGTTCCGCAGGCCGTAAGAAAAATACAAAGCATTATAAGCATCAAAAACTTTAACCGTTTCATAAAATACCCCATTTCCCTTGCTGAATTTAATACTACTATAGCACATACAGCAGGCAAAAATAAAGGGACTGAGCGTTTTATGCTCAATCCCTTTTATATTTATATCAGTCAACCTTATAGCATATTTCCCTGTACAAATCATCCGGCGAGCCATTATAGCCTGTAAACTCAATTTTCTCACTGCTGTTGAGAAAATCAAGTGCATACTGCACCTCAAGGGCAGTACCTATATACAGCACACTTTCATCTATATCAAACTCCGGACTGTGGTTTGCGGCTCCTATTCCAAGCGCCTCATCTTTTATTCCAAGAAAAGCGTATACTCCCGGGTAAATTCTCTGGGCTGCTGAAAAGCTTTCTGAACCCATCTCCGGCGGTGCGCTTATAACACAGTCGCTTTCAACCACCTTCAAAGCTGATTCTCTTGCTATATCAGTACACTGGCTGTTGTTTACAAGCGGAAGTGTAGGCCCTACCGACTTGGTAACCTCATACTCACACTGGTAGGCCTTTGATATGCTGTCAAGAAGCCGCAGAAATTCCTGCTTTGCCTTAACTCCTATATCATGCTTGAAAAATCTCATTGAACCGGCGAACTCAAGCTCTGAAGGTATAATATTCCTTTTGGAGCCCGAAACAACCTTCCCAAGCGAAAACGAACAGGCCTCGTTTGCAGCTATATATTTTGTAGGTATTATGCTCAATGCGTTATAAAGGGCCACAAAGCAGTCTATAGGGCTGTTGGCCCTGCTTGGTGCAGAACCATGACCTCCGCGGCCCTTTATTGTAACCTCAAAGCCAAAGCCTCCCGCATTTATCCCGTCTTTTTCAATGCTCAGCTTTCCTGCGTCTATACTGCCCTTGACATGCATGCCAAAACAGCCGTCTATGCGCACTTTATTTTCATAAAGATACCTTAAAAGATAAAGTATGTTTCCTCCAGCCTCCTCGGCACGCTCAAAAAACAGTATAATACGCCCATTTACCTCTTTTTCATTTTCCTTCAGTATTTTTCCAGCCGCAAGCAGCATAGCCACATGGCTGTCATGACCGCAGGCGTGGGAAATTCCCGGTATTTTTGATACGCATGACTTCGGCTGTTTTAAATTGCACCTGTTTTCCTCCACAGGCAGAGCGTCCATATCAGCCCTGAGCATTACTGTCTTATCATCGTTGGAGCCTCCGATAAAGCCGAGCACTCCGCCCTTTTCAACCTCGACATAATCAATACCGTACTCCGTAAGCTTTGAACATATAAATTTAACAGTGTTAAATTCCTGCTGAGAAATCTCCGGGTTTTCATGCAGGTGTCTTCTCACAGCTATAATCTCATCCTGATATTTTTTAGCAAGTGATACAATATCCATTTTATACCGCCTCCGGACTTTTTTATGTTTAATCACTGATACCTGACTTTATATATATTTTCAATTTCCTCCGGCAGCAGGGCTACATAGCTGTTAACCAGAAGCCTCTGCTGATTTTTTATAACACTTTCGGCAAATCCCCGGCAGTCCTCCGGCTTCATACCGTAAGAGGACAGGCTTGCCTTTGGGAAAATACTGTTAAGCATCTCTTCAAGAGCATTAAAAGCATCTTTTGAATCACAGCCAAGGATATTTCCCATTATATACGATATCTCTGTTATATCGCCTTCCGGCTTTCTTTCCATATAGAATTTAAAGCATTCCGTAAAAAACTGGTAGTTTGCTTCTCCATGCGGCACATGGCATACTGAACCCAGAGGGTATGCCATGGCGTGCACTATTGCAGTACCCGCAAGGCCAAACGCTATGCCCGCATATGTGCTGGCAAAGAGAAGGTCTTTTATATTGTCTCTGGCCGCCGCTTCCCCATGTTTTTTTATTTTTGAGTAAACACCCATTATAGTTTTAATAGCCTCTATAGAGTACATACGGCTCATTCTTGTTGCTTTAGGCGACAAAAACGACTCGCTGGCATGGACAAGGGCGTCTATTGAGCTGTTCATTATCACTTTATACGGAAGCCCCTGCAAAAGCTCCGGCACAAGGACAGCACAGTCGGCAAAGAGTGCGTCATCTGCAAGGCCAAGCTTTGTGTCCATGGATTCAACAGCTGTAATTGATATATTAGTTACCTCGCTTCCTGTACCGCAGGTAGTTGGTACAATCACCAGCTTTTTGTCTTTTTCAGCAGGTATGCTTTTAAGGAACAGCTCCTTTGCCGAAGTCACATTCCTAAGCGCCAGAAGCTTTCCGATATCAACAACAGAACCGCCGCCGACTGCTATTACCCTGTCAAAATCCACAGAGGAAGCCGCTTTTACAATACTGTCTATGATACTGTCTGTTGGCTCGCCTTTTCCAAAGTCGTCATTAAATATAAATATCGGCTTATTCTCAAGCTTTTCAAAATATTTTTTAAAGGCCTTTCTTGTAAATACAAGGTCTCTTTTGCCGATTGAAAAACCAGCCGCAAACTCATCAAAAGTATCAAAATAATGTATTTCCGTATTCAAATTAAGCTGTTTCACTTCAAACATCCTCCGTTATGAAAACTCTTCTTATAGTAGATTCCCAAATTATTTTTCTTACTTTCCAAATTTAGCACATGATACAAAATGGTTAGGGCTTATCTCATTGAGTTGAAGCTCCCCATGTGTACATTCGCTTGACGCATGAGGGCATCTTGCTGCAAACCTGCATCCCGGCTTAGGGTCTATAGGGCTTGTTACCTCTCCGGAAAGTATATTCTGCATGTTTCTGCTCTTAAGGTTAGGCACAGGTATAGCCTTTAAAAGCGCCTGAGTATAAGGGTGAACGGGATTGTCAAAAAGCTCGTCAACCGGCGCCTTTTCAACGCACTGGCCAAGATACATAACCGCTATTTCTGAGCTTATATGCTTAACAACACTAAGGTCATGGGTTATAAACATATATGTAAGCCCCAGTTCCTCCTGCAAATCCATCATAAGATTAAGTATCTGCGCCTGTATCGACACGTCAAGGGCGGAAACAGGCTCATCGCAAACTATAAACTTCGGGTTGAGCGCCAGCGCTCTGGCAACACCTATCCTCTGCCGCCTTCCTCCGTCCAGCTCATGCGGGTAAGCGTTTACAAGCCTTTCTGCAAGGCCTACGGTTTTCATAAGCTCAAAAACGCGCTCCTCAATTTCTTTTTTGCCTGTGAGCACTTTACAGACCTTTATGGGTTCAGCTATTATTTCGCTTACTGACATTCTTGGGTTTAATGAAGCGTACGGGTCCTGAAATATAATCTGAAGGTCTTTCCTGAGGCTGTTCATATGGGATTTTCCATATTTCATTATGTCCTGCCCATTATAAAGCACTTGGCCCTCTGTAGCGTCCAGAAGCCTTATCATTACTCTGCCAAGCGTTGACTTTCCGCAGCCGGATTCACCTACAACTCCCAGAGTTTCACCCTTTGCTATTTTAAAATTAACATCGTCCACGGCGTGGAGCATTCCGCGTCCGGTCTTAAAATATTTTTTCAGATTTCTGGTTTCTATCAAAGGCGTATCCATGCTTATCCCTCCTTCTTCTCACTGCTGTCATCAGAGAATAAATGGCATTTAACTGCATGCCCGTCTGAAATATACTCCCGAGGCTCTGCCTTGGTACAGATATCCATACATTTAGGACAGCGTGGGTTAAACCTGCAACCATGAGGCAGGTCTGAAGGGTCCGGCATAAGCCCTTCTATAGGATGAAGCCGTTTTGATTTTGTTGTCAAATCAGGTATTGAGCCAAAAAGCCCTACCGTATACGGGTGATGAAAATTCCCCTCAAAAATATCCTCCGCCGTTCCGTGCTCAATAATCTCGCCGGCATACATAATAGCCACCTTGTCGCAGGTCTGGGCTACAACTCCAAGGTCATGGGTTATTAGTATCATAGCGGTGTTGAGCTTATCCTTCAAATCCTTCATCATCTTGAGTACCTGTGCCTGTATTGTAACATCCAGAGCCGTTGTAGGCTCATCGGCAAGGAGCAGCTGCGGCTCGCAGGCAAGAGCCATAGCTATTACTATCCTCTGCTTCATGCCGCCAGAAAACTGGTGAGGGTATTCGGTTTTTCTCTCAGCCGGAAGTCCTACCATTAAAAACAGCTCATCAACCCGTTTTTCTATTTCCTCTTTTGACTTTCCTTCAGAGTGGAGCTTTATAACCTCGGCAACCTGCTCACCTACTGTGAACACCGGGTTAAGGCTTGTCATAGGGTCCTGAAATATCATAGAGATATCCTTTCCCCTTATTTTCCTCATTTCCTCCTCGGACTTTAATATAATGTCCTGCCCGTTCATATAAATTGTTCCCTTTTTTATGAACCCTATTTTTTGGGGAAGGAGCTTCATTATGCTGAGCGCTGTTGTCGTTTTTCCTGCTCCGGTTTCGCCTACAAGCCCAAGAGTTTCACCCTTGTTTATGCTCAAAGAAAGATTATTGACGGCATATACCGTTTCCTCATCAGTCTTATATTCCACACATAAATCCTTTATTTCAAGAAGTTTTTCTTCCATATACAAATCCCTCCTGAGCTATCAGTTTTTAAGCTTAGGGTCGAGAGCGTCCCTCAGTCCGTCGCCTATAAGTGTTAAAGATGTAACTGTAAGTACAATGGCTATTCCGGGAGCATAAACAAGATACGGGTAGTTCATAAGCTGTGTTTTAGCTTCTGAAATCATAGCGCCCCACTCAGGAGCCGGCGGAAGAACACCAAGGCCGATAAAGCTGAGACCAGCTATTGATATTATTGTACGTGCTACAGTAAGGGTTGCCTGAACGAGTATTGGCCCTATGGCGTTGGGCAGTATATGCTTGAATATTATCCTGACGTTTCCGGTTCCGCAGGCCTTTGCAGCCTCTATATAGTCCTGCCGCTTGAGAGTAAGCACCGACGACCTGACAATTCTTGTCATCTTAGGCACCTGTTCAATGCCGAGAGCAAGAAGCAGGTTGGCTATTCCTCCTCCAAGGGCAGCAACTATTGTAATGGCAAGCATTGTGCCTGGTATAGCCAGAACAATATCCATAATCCTCATTATTACATTGTCGTACACACCGCCGAAATATCCTGCCGATGCCCCAAGTATTGAGCCTATAAACAGTGATATGGCTACAACTCCCACACCGACAAACATTGATATTCTGGCTCCCCAGAGCACCCTTGACATGATATCCCTTCCAAAATGGTCAGTACCAAAAGGGTGAGCAAGGCTCGGTCCCTGATATCGCATAGATATGGTCTGTGTGATAACATCCTTATCATAGTCAATATAGAGCGGTGCTGTAATAGCTACAATAAGCATAATTGTAAACAGCACCAGACCAATCATAGCCATTCTGTTTCTCTTGAACCTTCTCCATATAACATAAGCCTGACTTTTCTTTTTATATTTGTGCACAGGTATAGCGTCAACTACGGCTGTTGTATTAAAATCACTCATAACTGCACCCCCTTATTTTGAGTACTCGGCCTTGATTCTCGGGTCTATATACGCGTAAAGTATATCTGTTCCAAGGTTAATCAGGCTTGACAGTACGGCAACAAACGTGACAGACGCCATAAGCAGAGGTATATCCTTGCTCCTTACCGCACCTATCATAAGAGTACCTATACCCGGTATAGCAAATATCTGCTCGACAATTATCGTTCCGCCAAGCTGCCAGCCAAGGTTTATGCCTATAAGGGTAACAACCGGAAGGAGTGCATTTTTGAGTGCGTGTCTGTATGTTATAGTGCGCTCGTCTGTACCCTTAGCCCTTGCTGTCCTTATATAGTCGCTGCGTATAACCTCAAGCATAGAGCTTCTTGTAAGCCTTATTGTTCCGGCGGTGTATCCCATTGAAGCCGTTATAGCCGGAAGCACATAATTATACCAGTGGTCCGAGCCGGAAGCCGGCAAAAGCTTTAGATTAACACAAAAAATTATAATCAATATAAGTCCGAACCAGAAATCCGGGATAGATGTACATATGAGCGTTATTCCCGATATTATATTGTCCAGAATAGAGTACTGGTGCACAGCCTGAATTATACCTACCAGTACACCCAAAATAATTGAAATGGCTATGGCGCTTGATGCAAGCTTAAGTGTATTAGGAAATCTTGCGAATACTTCATTGAATACCGGCTCTCTTGTTCTGTAGGATTTGCCGAAATCCCCATGAGCCGCGTCTTTGAGATAGTCAACATATCCCTCAAAAAACCCCTTGTTAAGTCCAAGTTCCTCTCTCATCTGTTCAACAGCCTCATCAGTTGCGCCGTCTCCGAGAATCATTCTGACAGGGTCTCCGGGTGTAAGTGTCATTATAGAATAGAGTATGAAAGTAATACCTAAAATTACCGGAATGAGCATAAGAAGCCTTTTTATTACATATTTATGCATACAAATTCACTTCCTTTTTACAATAATGGCTGCTGCTTTTTTAAGCAGCAGCCCTATAATTTTAAGCAACCAATAATTTATTCTCTATTAAACGACCAGTCAGCAATATAATAGTAAGCCGCTGAATCACCGTATGCGTTATTTACATAGTTTCTAGCGCAGAGGGTATTTGTACTTGTAAGTATTGGTATATACCACGCGTTTTCGTTATTAAGCTCACTGAGCTGTTTGTAAATTTCCATACGTGCGTCCGGGTCAAGCTCCTGTCTTCCTTTTTCAACAAGCTCATCTGCCTCAGGACTGTTTATGCAGGCCATATTTGTAGCCAAACCTGAATGGGCAAACTGGCTGTGGAATAATTTGTAAACTATATTGTCAGCGTCTGGGAATGATGAACCAATCCAGAAATAAATCGACTCATAATCTCTGTTTCCAACGTCAGTATTAAAAGCGCCTCTTTCCATAACCTGAAGGTCAACTGTTATTCCAATCTGCCTTAATTCCTCCTGAATAACCTGTGCAGGTCTTGAGTAATATGATGACTCAGGTGTTTTCATCTGTATTGTAAGTCCGTCAGGGTATCCTGCTTCCGCAAGTAGAGCCTTGGCAGCCTCAACATCATAAGGGTCGGCATGGAAGTCTTCCTGATATCCAAATATACCCGGTGTTATAGGGCACTCTGTTACCCAGCCTACACCGTCCTGTCCTCCGTCGATAATTTCCTGACGGTTAACTGCCATATTAATGGCCTTGCGCACCTTATCATTTTTAAGTGCCTCGTTAGGTCCGTCTGTGTTAAGCGCTATAAAGTAGAAACCTGCGCTCTGTACTGAAAGTACATTGATATCAGGGTTTTCTCTGAGCCTTGGAAGGTCAGCGCTGTCTACTCCGTAGAATATATCGCTGTCTCCTGATTCAAGGGCTATTGCGGCAGTTGTGGCGTCAGCCATAAACCTGAATTCAACGTTCTTTATAGCTACATCTCCCTTATGCCAGTTTTCGTTGGCAGCAAGCTTTATGTTTGCTCCGTTCTGCCAGCTTACAAACTTATAGGCTCCTGTTCCCATAGGATTCCTTCCAAAGTTTGTACCGTCTGCCTGACACTGCTCATAGTATTTCTGGCTGATAATACTGAAGGCAGGGTTTACAAGTATATTGAGTACAGGGCTGTAAGCGTATTTAAGGTTGACCTGTACATGCGTATCATCAATTACCTCTGCGTCTTCAATCATGTCGGCAAGCTCCTGAACATTTGGCATTGCAAGGGCCTTATTGATTGAATACGCCACGTCGTCAACTGTCATTTCATCGCCGTTGTGGAATTTAACTCCCTGTTTGATAGCAAAATTGATATGTAACCCGTCTTCACTGAACTCATATGAATCGCAAAGCAGCGGCTCAAGAGTTGTCTTGTCTCCCATTTTCTGCCTTAAGAGAGTTTCATAAATCTGAATGTTTGTCATTCTTGGATATGAGTCTCCGGTTGACGTAGCGCCCGGCTCCATACTGGTAGGTTCTGCGTTCATTACAAACACAAGTGTATCTTTATCTGTAGTACCGGTTGCCTCAGCCCCTCCTCCGCTTGTAGTTACCACAGCCTTGTTGGTAGGCTCACTTGTAGAACCGCCTGTGTTTGAGCTGGTGCCTGAACCCCCACAGGCCGAAAAAAGCATTACAGCACTCATTGCCATACCCAAAACACTTAAAAACCTTTTCTTCATAAACTTTCCTCCCTTTTTATAAGTATAAGCCGGGTTTATTACCCATTGCCGCGTTACTTACCACTCCAAACATCAAAGGAAATATAAATCTTTGTTGCAGTTTGTTTTTTGAAATAAGGCCCCCTCCTGATATACATAAACAATTATTCTTACAGCCTGAATTAAATTCAGGCTCAAAAAACAGATTATTACAGGTATTCCCTCAAAATTAATTATTTTTCAGTTTAATCCATGAACCGATAATAACACATACCGGTCAACCGTTTTATTGTATTTATCATTTTTTTGGTAGATAATTTGAAAATTATATGGTAATTTTATATCAATTTTACAACTAGAATCATAAATTATTAAATATTATATAAAAATTATTATTAATTTATATAATATTTCTATAATATATAAATTATGTTTGAAAAGTATACCGGTATGTTATATAATCTTAAATGAGATACAGTTTATTCAAACCAGTCCCATTGTATCGGCCTGTACCTTATACATTATGCGCCATGTCCGGATTAAATTCTTGGCATGCAATAAAATGCCTGTAAATTATCGTCTCCATAACATGTGACGATATTTTTCAGCCAAAACGCTTTCAAATAAAATATTCTTATTGAATGCTCTTATATTACTGTGTTATTATTTATTTTGTTAAAATGATATTAATACACAAAATACACCAGATAATTACCGCGAAAAAGCGAAAATAATAATTATTCCGGAGGCTTAAAATGAATAATTCCAAAAGTTTAAATGAAAAGGCTTATTTTACACTCAAAGAGCTCATTCTTAACGACAGCCTGAAAACAATATAATATATTCCGAAACAAAGATTTCAGACGCACTTGGAATTTCAAGGACACCCCTAAGAGATGCCATACATAAGCTTGAATCCGAAGGCTTTGTTGATGTTATACCAAGCAAGGGGTTTAAAATACATATACTTACGCCTGAAGAGATACTTGATGCTTTTGAACAGAGATGCGCTATTGAGGGCTACGGCATATTCAGAATATCAAAAAACCGCGATGGCGGAAGGGAAAAGGTACTTATTGCGGATTTAAAAGAATCAATTAAAAACCAGGAAATATGCTACTACGAAAAGAACGATATAAACGGCGTTACCAAATACGACCAGTTTTTTCACAAAAAGATAATATATTATCTTGAAAACGAAACTTTCAACAATTTTTTTGAAAAACACCTTTACCAGATTTTCAAACACTGCGCCTCAACCGTGTCAGCCTCAAACTCCGAGGAAGAAATATTGAGAAGCCACAAACGTGTAGTTGACCGCCTGGAAAACGGCGCGTCCTACGAAGCTTATGAAGCTATTGTCGAACATCTTGTATACGCCAAAAAAATAAATTATGAGCAGGCCATAAATAACCGTAAATCAATATTCAAGCTGTAATTTAAAAAGCAAAACAGCCCTGTTGAGGGCTGTTTTAAATGTAGTTTGTATTTGCTTATATTTATTATTATACTCTTATACAGATTTTTCCGGTTTGTACTCCTTATCTTTCCAATACCACCATTTGAGCTTTTCTTCATCATGGATATCATTTTCGGCAAAATAAACCGCCAGCCTGAATACATACAAAAGGCATCTGTCGCTTTTTTGCCCTTTAAACAAAGCGTCTTTTATATACAGCTCCTCAGGGTCAGCGCCGCAAAGGTCATTAACACTGTTTATTCCTATATTTATCAAGTCCTGCTCTATTGTCTGCCCAACCCCGGGTATATTTCTTAAATCAGTTTTCATTTCTCCCTCCCGAGGTTTTTCAGACGGGCTTTGAACTCCCTTTCAAACTCCTCCCTAGAGCAATTTGGGTCAACAACATTGTAAAACATTTCACACGGCAGTTTTTCACATTCAGCGCATGTAATGTACCCATGCTCGTTTACACAGCACTGGTAAAACGGACAAACCTCTTTTCCAAGATACGCTGCCCACTCAACCTTCCCCTCAATACTGCGGCAGCCTTCACAGCCGTTTTTATACTCAATACAGTCTGTGCAAACTACGCCGCAGCACGAAACTTCATTTTTACTCATAAATGCGCCCTCCTTCTTGCCCGTGTCACATAAAGCTACAGCCGATATACAATTTGATTTTATACTAAATATGTATGCGGCACAACATACATGGCGCTCTTTTAATAAAATATCATATTTGTTGTTTAAAAACCTGAATTAATTTCAGCATGCTGGCTTTATACAGGTCAGAGCACAAAACATTAAGTTACACTTTGTACAGTTCAACTGGAGAAATTTCTCTGGATTAAGGCTGTGTTACACTAAAAGGCAATTATTGTATAAAGAGCCCTGCTGTATGGAAAAACCGTGAATTTTAATACTCACATAAATTCTCGCCGGGAATTGAAAAATCCGAATTTACCAACACTGTATCAGGTATCAAATAACAATATAAACAGGCCGTATTCATTAAGAATACGGCCCTATTTGAATTAATTTAAAACATTACATCATTTTGCAGAAGCTCATCAGAATCTGTGCCATCTGTGCGCGTGTTGTGCCCGCAAGAGGCTCAAGCTCAGTACCGCTGCCATTTAAAATTTTATTTGCCACAGCCCATTTAACAGATGTTTCAGCCCATGTGGATATGTTCTGGTTATCTGTAAATACTGTGAGGTCGGCGTCAGCTGTTATGTCAAGTCCTTTAAACCCTGCATAACGGCAGAGTATAGAAGCTGTCTGCTCACGGGTTACAGCAGTATCAGGGGCAAATGTATTTTCATCAATGCCCGATATTATTTTATTTTCCTGTGCCCACTCAACAGCTTTGGCATACCATACATTTTCTGCCACGTCAGAGAAGTTTGAGCCTCCCGCCGTTTCAGGCCTGCCTTCCATATTGTAGAGCACCTGTACAAGCATAGCTCTTGTCAGCGTATCGTCCGGAGCAAACTTATTGTCCGAGATACCAGACATAAGGCCGTTGGAAACTGCATAAAATACAGCATTGTAATACCATGCTCCTGTATTTACATCGCTGAATCTGAAATCCTGGTCTAAAGTGTCAGGCTTCTTTTCCTCCTCTTTTGGCTCTTCCTTTTCCTGTTTGTCGTCTTTAATAAATTCAGCCTTAACAGTCACAGACTTGCCAGGCATTGAGAAGGTGTATTTTTTGTTTCCAGCGTCAGTAACATTGATTTTATTTCCGTCTGTGTCTTTTACCGTTACGCTCTCTGTTTTGTATCCATTATCAGGTGTTACGGTTACGGTAATTTTGCTTCCCTTAGATGCTTTGTCAGACGAAATACTTATTTTTCCGTTTTCAGTCGAGGATACTTTTATCTCGTATTTAGTAGAGGAGCTTGAACCGCCTCCACCGCCACCGCCGCCGGAGGATGACTTTTTAGTAAAGTCCGCTGTAGCTTCAACTGTTTTGTCAGAATCACCGCTTATAAGCGTGAGAAGACTGTCAGTAAGCTCTGTATATGTCTTTCCGTCTATTTTCCAGCCGTTAAACTTATATCCGCTCTTTTCAGCAACAGGCAGGCTCTCACCTATATTTGCAGGTGTATATTCCTTTGTTCCTGCTCCGTCTGAAAAAACAATCTTTCCTGACCTTGTATCTGTGTATACCTCAAACTCGCTGAAGCCATGTGGGTTTACAAATGTGAGCACCCTTTCGCTTACCTCAGGCTTATAATAGTATACCTTTCCACTGTTTTTTGTGTGCTTAACAAACAGCGCAGATACATCTGCCTTGAATGTTTCAGGCAATGTGAGCTTGAGCTCTATTGCCTTTGAATCGGTGTTCATAGGCTGTTTAGCATAAAGCAGTGCAGAGTTGCTGTCGTCTATTTTGTCATGTGATTCTGCTGTTGTGGCCTTTACATTGTAGTATGGAGCTATATTGAGTGTGAGCTTGTCCTCAGCAGCTTTTACAACATTTATTTCCACGTAAGGCTCTACAACAATAGTAACTTTATCATCGTCTGCAACCTCAATTCCGGCTTCTGAAAGCTTCTTTTGAGCGTCAGCAGCGGTTATGGACTTGTCTGCAACCTCGACTGTTCCGTCCTCGTTTGTTTTTACTATTTCCTCAACAGCCTTGTCCACTCCGTTAGTCTCAGTCTTAGAAACAGCCTCAGTTACATCCGCTATCTGCTCTTCTGTAAGGCTGTCGTCAGTAATATTTGTTTCAGGTTTAGCCGGTACAATAGCTATCTCGGCAGCAGTTTTGTTCAGTCCGCTTAAATCTATTGTGTAGACCTTTCCATCAACTGTAAATTCAGCCGGCTCGGCTTTGAATGCTCCGTCTGTATATGTAACCTTGGAGGTTTTTTCTGTTCCGTCTGAGAACGTAAGCTTAAATTCAACAACGCTTTCCTCAGCCATTGTTCCGCTTACCTTTATTGCTGTTCCCTCAGGTACTACAGTTATATCGTCTTTTTCTCCCTTGCTGATTATCTCTGAACCTGTAACTGTTATCTCATTTTTTAAAGAAAGACCTGTTAAATCTATTGTGTAGACCTTTCCGTCAACTGCAATTTCAGCCGGTTCGGCTTTGAATGCTCCGTCTGTATATGTAACCTTCGAGGTTTTCTCCAGACCATCATCGAATTTAAGTGTAACAGTTATCTCGCTTGCCTTATCAATATCGGTTCCGCTTAACTTTACTGTTGTTTTATCGCTGTCAAGTGAAGCCGAAATTTCTTCTCCGCCTGTGCTTGCAGCCGACTGCTCCAAAAGTTCTGCGGCCTTTTTTACTTTGTATTTGAAGCTTAATTCTTCCACTACAACAGGCGCGGAAAGCTCCTCAAATACATAGCCGTCTGAAAGCTCTGCCATATCACTTTCT
Organism: Lachnospiraceae bacterium NSJ-143; assembly: GCA_022867625.1. Lineage (GTDB taxonomy): Bacteria > Bacillota > Clostridia > Lachnospirales > Anaerotignaceae > Neoanaerotignum_A. The sequence continues at coordinate 544,877 of JALIFM010000001.1, read as the reverse complement.
GTAAAATATCCGGCTGTAATTGATTTGGCTGTAAATTTATGGCCGTTGGTGTCAACATAGTAATTGTCACTGTCTATTGCCAATGCGCTTTCAGCGTCATTGTAAAGCTTTAATACCTTGTCGTCAGCAGTTACAGCTGTAACTGCATCGTCAAATGACCTGTAGAATTTGCCGCCGGCAAAAACCTTGTCTGTAACCATCACAACAGCATCATCGCATGTAAATGTTATGTCACTGTTAATGTCAATATCGTCTGTAAAATCCCATGTCATGTTCGCTTTATCTTTTACGGAGTCAACACTTACTTCCTTGCCGTAAACATTAAGCTCAACATTTTCTCCGACATCTCCAAACGAAACCTTGCCGTTGAGAGTACCGTTGTTAGTAAAATCAATTACGCAGTCGCTTATAGGGTTTGGTTTCGGTTTTGCTTCTGAACCTGTATCGTTTCCTCCAATAAGGACAGGGCCGTCTATAGTGCCGTTGTTCACAACTGTAGCCTTGCCAAAAATACCGTGCCAGCCCAATGACAGGGCAGGGTATTTGTTTACTGTTGAAAGGCTTCCATTCTGGCCGACAGTTATTTCAGTCTCGCCAATAAAGCCGTTGCTTCCAATCTGGACGCTTCTTCCAACCCTTCCGTTGATGTCAACAACCGACTTTCCAACAGAAGATATTGAAAATCCCGCAACGCAGAGGTCCTGTTTAACAAGCCCATTTTCTTTAATGTTGATTTCTGCATTTTCTACATGGCAGCTGGATTTTTTATCCCCGTCAAGGTCGCCGAGTGTGCCAAAAGGCGCTTCCCCTCCGGCATATACAATACCAATCTGCCCGTCACAGTTTAATGTAAAGTTATCTACTGTAGACTGTCCGGCTCCGCCGCCGAGAACCTCATTTACAAAAGCTCCATTTTCAACATTTACCGTCACATCTCCTGCTCCGGCAGATGTTCCACTACTCTTAGTGCTTGTGCCAAGGCCGCCGCCGTAAACGTTTTTAATTGGATAGTATTCATTTATAGGTGATATGGAACCGTCAAAAGTTACAGTCTGGTTTCCGGTCACATCTGCCATATTGGAACCGCAGAAAATACTTGGAACCTTTTCCATTTTCCCGTCATCGCCTATTGAGTAATGATACTTATACTCGTCACTGCCTGAACTGATAACAAGAGTATAGGCATTGCCTGTACCTGTAAGGCTTACTGAGGCGTCTTTTCCGTTGAGGAAAATAACATCTTTAAGTGTATTGTTTTTATAGTCTGGCGTTGTAACACTTTCTTCAAATGTTATTCCTCCGTTTTCGGGATTGCCTGAATCCCACCCCTTGGCGGTATCCTCTGCCATAGCCATGGCCGGAAGCATACCCACAAGCATGCATACGGTCAGTATGGCCGATACTGCTTTCCTTCTCCATTTCATAAAATCACTCCTTATATAAAATATATTCAAAGGCACAGGCTCATTGCCAATACCCGTTTGAATCAACTGAAATGAAATAAAAGCAGTATTATGTCTCTCAAAGTGTACTTTAAAATACAGGCATAAAAAAAAGACATTCTTTATAAAAAAGAATGTCCTAAGTACTAAATTTTACAAATCACAAAAATACTGCCGTTAAAATTGATTTTGCCTATGTATCGTTTAAAGTACACTTTAAACTACTTTTAATTTATAATTATTATATCAAATTAAAATAATTAATCAACAATATCATGAGTTTTTTTCTTTTTTCTGTACAATACGCTTACATGCATGTTGCATTTTTCAGCTATCTCCTTATTAGTCAGCCCTTCCTTTTTCCACTGGGCGAACTTTTCATCAAAGCTTTCCGGAAGCTCTTTGGGCGGCCTTCCAAATTTTGTACCGCGTTTTTTTGCCACCTCAATGCCTTCCCTCTGTCTCTGACGTATAGTTTCCCTCTCGTTTTGCGCCACAAATGACAGGAGCTGAAGCACAAGGTCCGATATCAGAGTCCCAAGAAGGTCCTGAGATTTTGCAGTGTTAAGCAGCGGCATATCTATCACAATTATGTCTATCCCCTTTTCCTTAGTCAGTACTTTCCACTGCTCAATTATTTCATTGTAGTTGCGTCCAAGCCGGTCGATGCTTTTAATTACAAGTACATCCTTTTGTCTCATTTTTCTAAGCATACGTTTGTAAACCGGCCTGTTAAAGTCCTTTCCGCTTTGTTTCTCAATATAAATCCTGCTTTCATCAACAGGATACTCCCTTATTGCCTCAATCTGTCTTGCCTCATTCTGGTCTTTAGCTGATACACGCACATATGCAAAATAACTGGACACTACCTCACTTCCTTTTAAAACACAAAAATACTTATGCTATTATAAAATAAAATTTATTCTATTTGAATATTTTAAACAATTCCTGTACAGTTATTTGCAATTTGAAAAATTTAATAGATATAACGCAGTTTTACTATAAATTTTGCCCATTAAGCCATTATACAGAAAAGTATTATTTGTTTAAAGGTATATTTCATTCCTTTACATGAACATCACTTTATCAATCGTCACAAAAAATATCCGGACAAATTAATTATTTGTCCGGATACTAACTAACAAAACTGTTCAGTTTTTATTCCCATTCTATTGTCGCAGGCGGCTTGCTGGTGATATCATATACTATTCTGTTGATATGCTTTACCTCATTTACAATTCTTATACTAATCTTATCAAGTACATCGTATGGTATCCTTGCCCAGTCTGCCGTCATAAAGTCGCTAGTTGTCACTCCTCTGAGCGCAAGTGTGTAGTCGTATGTCCTGCCGTCGCCCATAACGCCTACAGAACGCATATCGGTTATTACAGCAAAATACTGGTTTATACTCCTGTCAAGCCCCGCAAGCGCTATCTCCTCACGGAAAATCGCATCGGCCTCCCTGAGTATAGCAAGCTTTTCTTCCGTAACCTCTCCTATCACTCGTATTCCAAGGCCAGGGCCAGGGAATGGCTGTCTCCAAACAAGGTATTCCGGCAGCCCAAGCTCTTTTCCCATCTGGCGCACCTCGTCCTTAAAGAGCATTCTGAGCGGCTCAATCAGTTCCTTAAAGTCTACAACCGAAGGAAGCCCGCCCACGTTATGGTGCGACTTTATTGTAGCGCTGTCGCCCAAACCGCTTTCTATCACATCAGGGTATATTGTACCCTGCACAAGGAAGTCAACTGTTCCGATTTTCTTTGCTTCGCCTTCAAATACACGTATAAATTCCTCGCCTATTATTTTTCTTTTCTGCTCAGGTTCAGTAACGCCCTTAAGCCTGTTGAGGAACCTTTCCTGAGCGTTTGCTCTTACAAAGTTGGCGTCAAAAGCGCCTTTAAATGCGGCCTCAACCTCGTCGCCCTCATTTTTCCTCATAAGGCCGTTGTCAACAAATACACATGTGAGCTGCTTTCCTATAGCCCTGCTCATTAACGCTGCAACAACGCTCGAGTCAACTCCGCCTGAAAGCGCGCACAGCGCCTTGCCGTTTCCGACCTTTTCACGTATAATCTTAATCTGTTCCTCAATATACCCGGTCATAGTCCAGTCGCCGCTGCATTCACATACATCAAAAAGGAATTTCGCGAGCATATCCCTGCCCTTTGGTGTATGATTTACCTCAGGGTGAAACTGTGTACCATAGAGCCTGCGCTCAACACATTCCATGCCTGCCACAGGGCAGGCAGGAGATGTGGCTGTAACAGAAAATCCTTCCGGAACCTGAGAAATATAATCAGTATGGCTCATCCAGCAAATCTGGTCGCTTTCAAGTCCTTTAAAAAGCACTGTGTCAGTGTCAAGCTTTACCTCTGTCTTGCCATATTCGCTTTTTTCAGATGCGTCGCATACAGTGCCTCCAAGCGTATACGCCATAAGCTGGCAGCCATAGCATATGCCAAGCACCGGTATCCCCAAATCAAATATTTCCTTTGTTATATGCGGTGATTTCTCATCATAAACACTGTTAGGCCCTCCTGTAAATATCAAGCCCTTAGGATTTAAAGCCTTAATTTTCTCCAGAGGGGTTGTGTACGGCTTAACCTCGCAGTAAACATGGCATTCCCTCACACGCCTTGCTATAAGCTGGTTATACTGCCCGCCAAAGTCAAGAACAATTACAAGTTCATTTTTCATAGCGCACTCCTCCATTAATATTCTACGCTGTAGTTAGGAGCTTCTTTTGTTATCTGTATATCATGCGGGTGGCTTTCACGCAGTCCGGCACTTGTTATACGCACAAACCTTCCGTTTTCTCTAAGCTCCTCTATAGAATGTGTTCCGCAGTACCCCATTCCTGCCCTTAATCCTCCCATGAGCTGGAAAATAGAGTCCTCCACGCTTCCTTTAAAAGCTATACGGCCCTCAACACCCTCAGGCACAAGCTTCTTTGCGTCCTCCTGAAAATACCTGTCCTTGCTTCCCTGTTCCATAGCGGCTATTGAGCCCATGCCGCGGTATACCTTGTATTTTCTGCCCTGATAAAGCTCTGTGCTTCCCGGGCTTTCCTCGCAGCCTGCAAAATAGCTGCCCAGCATGCAAACGCTTGCCCCTGCCGCTATAGCCTTTACAATATCTCCTGAAAACTTGATTCCGCCATCGGCTATTATTGGCACACCAAAAGGCTTTGCAGCCTCTGCGCAGTCAAAAACAGCTGTAACCTGCGGAACCCCAATACCAGCCACAACCCTTGTTGTACATATTGAGCCAGGACCTATTCCTACCTTAATACAGTCCGCTCCGGCTTCTATAAGCGCCCTTGTCGCTTCTGCTGTAGCCACGTTTCCGGCTATAAGCTGAAGCTCAGGATAAACTTCCTTTATCCTCTTAACTGTGTTTATAACATTCTGCGAATGCCCATGGGCTGTGTCTATCACAACAACGTCAACATTTGCATCCACAAGCGCAGAAAGCCTGTCAAGCACATCGTGCGTAGCGCCTACAGCGGCGCCTACAAGCAGGCGTCCGTGCTTATCCTTAGCCGAATTAGGGTATTTTATAGCCTTTTCTATATCTTTTATTGTGATGAGTCCTTTCAGGAAGCCCTCCTTATCTACAATAGGAAGCTTTTCAATCTTATGCTTTGTCAGAATCTCCTGGGCCTCCTCAAGTGTAGTGCCCTCCGGAGCTGTAATGAGGTTATCTTTAGTCATCGCCTCGCCGATTTTACGGTTATGGTCTTTTTCAAATCTTATATCACGGTTTGTAATTATACCTACAAGCTTGCCGTCCACTGTAATAGGCACACCGGAAATATGGAACTTGGCCATAAGCTGGTCAGCTTCATATACATAATGGTCTGGTGTGAGCCAGAACGGGTCTATTATAACGCCGTGCTCCGACCTTTTTACTTTGTCTACTTCCTCAGCCTGCTTATTTATGGACATGTTTTTGTGAATAATGCCTATACCACCCTGCCTTGCCACAGCTATGGCCATTTTAGCTTCTGTAACAGTGTCCATGCCCGCGCTCATAATCGGCGCGTTAAGTTTAATTTTCTTTGTGAGGTATGTTGAAATATCAACATCTCTGGGAAGAACATTGCTTTCAGCCGGTACCAAAAGCACGTCATCAAATGTAAGACCTTCCTTAACAAGCTTGTACATTTTTCCAATCGCTCCTTCTCAAAAATCAATAGAATTATTCCGTTTTTAACAGCCAAAACTGCTGTTTTGTCAATAGTTTATAATTTCGACATTCTACCAAAAAACACGACAAATGTCAATCGCCTACGCCTATAGTATCACACGGAAATACAATTTACAACAACCACAAATACTGTGATATTACAACTGGGCATGTTTAATCTGCAAACAAAAAACCCGCCGTAAATGGCGGGTTTTATTAATAATTAAAATTATTTGTCTTCCTCAACCTCGAAGCCCTCAACTACAGTGTTGTATGAAAATTCCTCTGTAGGGAAAGCTCCGCTGTTTACATCGTCAGCAAAATGGTTAAGTCCGTCTACTATATATGTCCTTAAATCACAATACTTCTTTGCAAATTTTGGAATCCAGTCGTTTACACCCATGATATCAGGCCATACAAGGTCCTGTGAATCGCAGTATTTGCCTGCTCCAATACCCATTGTAGGTATTGTAAGTGTCTCTGTGATTTTCTTTGCCACGCCTACCGGGATACCCTCAAGGTTGATAAGGAACGCTCCGGCATCCTGTACTGCCTTTGCTGTGTCAACAAGGTGCTGAGCAGCGGCATTGCTCTTTCCCTGTACCTTGAATCCGCCCATCATAGCTGATGTCTGAGGTGTAAGACCGATATGTCCCATTACAGGTATTCCTGCTTTTACTACTGCCTCAATATAAGGAACTGTATTCATTCCGCCTTCCATCTTAACACAGTCGCATCCGCCTTCTGCAAATATCCTTGTAGCGTTTTCAACTGCTTTGTCAATATTGCCGTTGTATGAGCCAAAAGGCATATCGCCTACTACGAATGTGTCAGGAGCGCCTTTTACTACATTTTTGATATGGTAAACCATGTCATCTACAGTAACGCCAACTGTTCCCTTCATTCCAAGCATGTTCATGCCAAGAGAGTCGCCTACAAGAATCATGTCCACCTTGCTGAGGTTTACAAGTGTTGCCGACATAAAGTCATAGCATGCAACCATAGATACTTTTTTGTCAGAATTCTTTGTTGCCATAATTTCAGGTACTGTGATTTTCTTTTTCATGTTTTAATTTTCCCCCTTGAATATTAAATCCTAAAGCGCTGCACAAACGCAATTAGTTAATTAAATTATACAGTATTGTCCACAAAAAATAAATATAACTATTGTTCAATTTTTATGTTAAATAAAAAACAAATTTCGTCATTTTCATAGCTGTGTGTACATATTGCAATACATTCGGCATAACCGCATACAAAAACATGACATAAATTAAGCTGAGGCAAGTTTATACCCCTCTGCACCTGCGGCCTGAAAATAAAACCCCGAAGGCCTCAGGCCTTCAGGGTTTTATTTTTAATCTTATCAGAGCTTTTCAACAGAAAGTGTTACTGTCTCTCCGTTAATGTTCCATTCCTTCTCGTAGCCGCTCAAAGCGCCGTCTGCAAAGTCATTGGCAAGCACATCTTTTCTTATTTCGTTCTCATTTCTTGTTATTACGTCAGCAATCCTGCTGTTTCCTTTGCAACCAAGGCGGATTCTGTCCATAACCTCAAAGCCCGCTTCCTTACGCATAGTCTGCACCTTGCTCACTATCTCGCGCACAAAGCCTTCCTCAATAAGCTCCGGCGTAAGGTTTGTATCAAGCACAACCGCAAGCCTTGCGTCTGCCTCAGTTACAAAGCCGCTCTTTTCTGTAACCTCTACAAGCACGTCCGCCTCTGTAAGTGAAACCTCTGTACCGTCAATTGCAAATGTGATTGTCTCACCGTTTCTGAGCTTAGGCACTATCTCGCTTCCGTCAGCATCAGCAAGGTATTCCTTTATTTTAGGTACAAGCTTGCCGTATTTTGGCCCAAGTGTTCTGAGCTGAGGCTTCATATTATAGCCTGTAAGACCGTCTGTGCTTGTTGTAAACTTAACTTCTTTTACATTAAGCTCCTCTGCTATTATGTCCACATACATTTTAGGAAGCTCCTCAGCGCATTTTACATACATTACGCCTATTGGCTGGCGGTTCTTTATGTTCGCCGAATTTCTTGCCGCCCTTCCGTTTACAACTATCTCAAGCACTGTCTCCATGTTTTTCTCAAGCTCGGTGTCAATCATTGACTCGTCATACTCTGGGAAGAGTGTAAGATGTATGCTTTCACAAGCGGATTTATCAAAGTTTACAACAAGGTTCTGATAAATTTCTTCTGTCATATAAGGCACAAAAGGCGCGGCTACACGGCTGAGTGTTGTAAGCACAGTATAGAGAGTCATGTAAGCGTTAATCTTATCCTGCTCCATGCCTTTGGCCCAGAACCTCTCACGGCTTCTTCTTACATACCAGTTGCTGAGCTCGTCAACAAAGCTGTTGAGAGCCCTTGCAGGCTCTGTAATCCTGAAATTGTCAAGGTTTTCCCTTGTTTCCTTCACAAGGGTATTGAGCCTTGAGAGTATCCATTTATCTATAGCCGGAAGCTTGTTGTATTCCAGCTTGTAATCCATTGGGTTGAACTGGTCAATCTCAGCATAGAGAACATAAAATGCGTATGTGTTCCAGAGCGTTCCAAGGAATTTTCTCTGTGTCTCATTTACCTGCTCCTCGTCAAACCGGCATGGAAGCCAAGGTGCGCTGTTTACAAAGAAGAACCAGCGTATAGCGTCTGACCCCTGTTTATCAAGTATATCCCAAGGGCTTACTACGTTGCCCTTGTGCTTGCTCATCTTCAGTCCGTTCTTATCCTGTACGTGTCCCATAACAATACAGTTTTTGAAATCAGACTGTCCAAAAAGCACTGTGGCTATAGCAAGCTGCGAGTAGAACCAGCCCCTTGTCTGGTCAATGGCCTCTGTTATATAGTCAGCAGGGAAACGTGACTCGAATACTTCCCTGTTCTCAAACGGGTAATGGAACTGTGCAAAAGGCATAGCTCCTGAGTCAAACCAGCAGTCAATAACCTCAGAAACCCTTGTCATAGGCTTTCCGCACTCAGGGCACTTTATGTGCACCCTGTCGATATACGGCTTGTGCAGCTCTATCTCGTCAGGGCAGTCGTCGGACATGCTCTTTAATTCCTCAATGCTTCCTATAACATGCCTGTGTCCGCACTCACATTCCCATACAGGCAGCGGTGTACCCCAGTACCTTTCTCTCGAAAGGCCCCAGTCAATTACGTTCTCAAGGAAATTGCCCATACGTCCTTCCTTGATATTGTCAGGCAGCCAGTTGATTGACCTGTTGTTTGCAACAAGCTGGTCTCTTACGGCTGTCATTTTTATAAACCATTCCTCCCTTGCGTAATAGAGAAGCGGCGTATCACATCTCCAGCAGAAAGGATAGCTGTGCTCAAACTTAAGGGCTGCAAAAAGCCTTCCGTTTTCTTTAAGGTAGTCAAGAACCATCTTGTCTCCGTCTTTTACAAACACACCGGCCCAAGGCTTAACCTCAGATGTGAAATTGCCCTGTGTGTCTACATACTGGCGGAAAGGAAGTCCGTTTGCTGTTCCAACGCGGGCGTCGTCCTCACCAAACGCTGTAGCTATATGAACTACTCCTGTACCTTCAGTGAGTGTTACATAATTGTCTGCCACAACCTTAAAGCCCTTGTCGTCGTCATCTATAAAATCGAATAAAGGATAGTACCTTAAGCCGGCATACTCAGAACCCTTTTTCCTTTCTATAACCTCAAATTCTGTCTCCTCGCCAAGAACAGTCTTAACAAGGGCCTCCGCAAGTATATACTGCTCCCCGTTTGCCTTAACCTTTACATAAGCCTCGTCAGGGTTCATACAGAGACCCACGTTTGAAGGAAGTGTCCAAGGCGTTGTTGTCCATGCCAGTACAAATGTATCCTCATCCCTCAGCCTGAACTTTGCGATAGCTGATGTTTCCTTTACATCTTTATAGCCCTGAGCAACCTCGTGACTTGAAAGCGCTGTTCCGCACCTTGGGCAGTAAGGCACAATCTTGTGTCCCTTATAGAGAAGCCCCTTATCCCAAATCTGTTTAAGCGCCCACCACTCAGATTCTATATAGTTGTTGTGGTATGTGATATAAGGGTTTTCCATGTCAGCCCAGAAACCAAGGCGGTCGCTCATCTCAGTCCACTCGGAAAGATATTTCCAAACGCTTTCCTTGCACTGCTTTATAAACGGCTCTACACCGTATTCCTCTATCTGCGGCTTTCCGTCAAGGCCAAGCATCTTTTCAACCTCAAGCTCAACAGGCAGACCATGTGTGTCCCAGCCGGCTTTGCGGAATACATCCTCGCCCTTCATTACATGGTAGCGGCATATAATATCCTTAACGCTTCTTGTTATAACATGGCCTATATGCGGCCTGCCGTTTGCTGTAGGCGGTCCGTCATAGAATGTCCATTTTGGACAGCCTTCCCTCTGGGTAAAAGTCTTTTTGAAAATCTCGTTGTCCCTCCAAAATTTGAGGACTTCTTTTTCCCTCTCGACAAAGTCGAGGTTTGTGGAAACCTTATTGTACATTTTCTTACCTCCGTTTAAAGTATATATGTCCATTTTATATTTTTTTAAACTTGTATTGCCGCAAAACAGCAATAAAAAACTCCGCCCTGCAATATCATACAGGACGGAGAATAATCCGCGGTACCACCTGATTTAACGCCCTCAGGCGTTCACTCATCTACACAGCAACAACTGCGCATTCCTCTAACGTGGAAAAGCCCGTCGGAAATTACTAATCCCTGCGGCCAAGCCGTATGGTTTTTACTTCCGCCACTCCGGGGTGATATTCATAATCTTCCTAATTGCACCGGGCTTGCACTGTCTCCGGCTCGCTTTAGCTTTTGGAAGGTACTACTGTCCCCTTCATCGTGTTTAACGGTGAATATTATATATTATAAAAATCATTTTGTAAAGCACTTTTTTTACATCACAGTTTAATCGTATTTTAAAGCATTTTTTCATCAGCTGCATGTCGATATAGTACAAAACTATGGTTTAAAGACACGCTATCAGTTGAATTTCAGAAAGAAAAGCGGTATAATTTTAATTTAATAAACCTTTTAAAATTCAGTATGTACAAAAATTCCATGGTTTATTTTACTCTAAGACAAAATAACTGACAGAAATAAAATATACAGGCCATGCGCCCGAAAGGAAGTCTAAAAATGTACAGAAACGACCTGTCTCTGCTTACTGATTTTTATGAGATGACTATGATGCAGGGATACCACAAAACATGTCAGGAAGGCAAAACAGCTGTTTTCGACCTTTTTTTCAGAACAAATCCGTCAAAGAGCGGCTACGCCATTACAGCCGGGCTTCAGCAGGCTATCGAATATATTGAAAACCTGCATTTTTCCGAGGAGGACATTGAATATTTAAGGAGCCTTAACACCTTCACAGACGATTTTATCGATTATCTGAAAAATTTTAAATTTACAGGTGATATTTACGCCATACCAGAGGGTACTGTTGTGTTTCCAATGGAGCCGCTTTTGAGGATTAAAGCACCAATTATGCAGGCTCAGCTTGTAGAGACCGCCCTTTTAAACATAATCAATCACCAAAGCCTTATAGCCACAAAGGCATCAAGGGTAGCATGGGCAGCACAGGGCGACCCTATACTTGAGTTTGGCTTAAGGAGGGCACAGGGGCCTGACGCCGGCACTCTCGGAGCCAGAGCCGCCGTAATAGGCGGCTGCGCCGGCACAAGCAATGTCCTTGCCGGAAAGCTCTTTGATATACCTGTAAAGGGTACCCATGCTCACAGCTGGGTTATGAGCTTTCCGTCAGAAATAGACGCCTTCAGGGCTTACGCCGAAAAATTTCCAAATGACTGCACGCTTCTTGTGGATACCTACAATACTCTTACACAGGGTGTGCCGGACGCTATCAAGTGTTTTGAGGAAATGCGCGAAAAAGGCATTAAGCTTAAAAAATACGGAATACGGCTTGACAGCGGCGACCTTGCATATCTGTCCAAAAAGGCGAGAGTTATGCTTGACAGTGCAGGCTTTACAGACGCCGTAATAAGCGCCTCCAGCGACCTTGACGAAAACCTTATAGCAAGCCTTAAATTACAGGGCGCAAAAATAGGCACATGGGGTGTTGGCACAAGGCTTATAACATCAGATGACTGCCCGTCCTTCGGAGGAGTATATAAGCTGGCCGCCGAAACTGACAGCGATGGAAATTTTGTGCCTAAAATAAAGCTTTCAAACAACCCTTCCAAGGTAACGCTGCCCGGAATAAAAAAGGCTGTAAGGATATATGACAAAAAAACAAATAAGATAAAAGCCGACCTTATAGCTCTTGAAAGTGAAAGCTACAGCGAGGATATGACACTATCGCTTTTTGACCACAACGCCACCTGGAAAACCATGACACTCAAGCCCGGCACATACTACCTCAGAGACCTGCTTGTGCCTGTATTTATAGACGGAAACTGTGTCTATAAATCGCCTTCCACAATGGAAATAAAGGCATACGCTCAAAAGGAGCTTGATACCCTTTGGGAGGAGCACAGAAGGCTTGAAAACCCGCATGAAGTGCCTGTTGACCTTTCTGAAACACTCTACCTCTTAAGGGAAAAAATGATAAGGGAGCTAAGATAAGCATTTTATAGAATATAATAAAACACCCTGTAAAGCTTTAAAAGCCTGAACAGGGTGTTTTATTATTAAAAATTTTTCTCCTCAACAGCCCTTGCCACAGCGGAAACAAAGTTTTCCTCAGAGCCGTAGGACGTACTGAAAAATATTCCGCTGCCGCCTCCGCTTCCAACAGCAGCTACAGTAATACAGCCGTTTCCGTCATCTGTAACCAATACGCTCAGGCTGCTCCTGCTTCTGTTGCGCAGGTAGTATTTGTCATACACAAGCATACATGTTCTGACAGCGCCAAAGTTCTGGCTGAATCTGCCTGCGGACTGTACCTGCCCTCCGTAAGACATCACATATTTGTCAATACGGTTTACCGTATCAGAAAAATCCCCGGCAAACCTTTTTTCGTACTGAGCCATATATTAATCACTCCACGCTCTCATACATAAGAGAAGCTTCCTCTTTTCTCGGGTTTTCATTAAGGTTTAAAACCTTAACCCGGGTGGTGTTGCTCCCAAAACGTATCTCTATAATATCATTAATCTTAACCTCAACAGAGGCCTTTGCCGTTTTGCCGTTTACTGTAACACGGCCTGCGTCACAGGCTTCGTTTGCAATAGTCCGCCTTTTTATTATCCTTGAAACCTTTAAATATTTGTCAAGCCTCATATATTTACCTCCGGTTAAAAAAAGGCCTGCATTTATAATGCAGACCGAAAATGTTAATTATTCGTTTACAGCGTCCTTAAGAGCTTTTCCAGCCTTAAACTTAGGCGCTTTGGAAGCACTGATTACCATAGTCTCCTTGGTCTTCGGGTTTCTGCCCATTCTTTCGGCTCTCTCAGAAACCTCAAATGTGCCAAAGCCTACAAGCTGAACCTTCTCGCCTTTTTTAAGCTCCTCTGTAATAACATCCTCAAAAGCCTTAAGCGCTTTTTCCGCATCCTTTTTGCTGAGTTCTGTTTTCTCTACAACAGCAGCAATCAATTCCGATTTATTCATTAACGAACTTCCTCCTTATGATAATTATACCTGACCGCTTTTTCTGCGTGTCAAAAGCAGATTTGAATTGCCATTCAAAATCAAACCAACTGCGCATCCAACAAGCCCAGAGGGGCTCTTCCGCTCTTTAGCGGGCATAAGCGCCTTTAATATTTATAATATTTTATTGGCTGTTTGTCAAGAAAAACTCTGCATTTCACTATATTTTTTAGCGAAGTGGATTATAGATACCTGTGTTTTTTCTATTTTGACATTTTTTCTATAAGGTCAACCAGTTCTTCAATCTTTTCGTCCTCGTTTCCCTTTTCAAAAGCGTCCTTAACACAGCATTTCATATGCGACTTTAAAATCTCCCTGTTTACCTTTTTAAGTATAGCCTCTGTCGCAGAAACCTGGTTGGAGATGTCAACACAGTATCTGTCCTCATCAATCATTTTAAGTATTCCGTCTATCTGCCCCCTAGCTGTTTTGAGCAGGCGGCATACTTTAGCGCTGTCTGCCTTCATTACTCTATTCCCTTTACCTCATACCCGGCCTCTGTAACCGCTGCCGAAAGCACACTGTCATCCACATTTTTATCAGCTGTAACATATGCGCATTTGCCGTCAAGGTCTACCTTTGCCGAAACTCCTTCAATAGCATTAAGGGCTTTTTCAACCCTTCCTGAACAATGTGAGCACATCATGCCTTCAATAAGCATTTTCTTTTCCATTCTAAATTCCTCCTCATTCTTTACGGGTTTGATATTATTTTTTTCATTTGTGTCTGCCATGTACTGATTATCATGTATTTCCTGCGAAGCTGAAAATGCAGGCTTAAACCTTTTAAGCCTCAGAGCGTTTGTAACAACAAACACAGAGCTCATGCTCATAGCGGCCGCGCCAATCATAGGGTTAAGCTTAATGCCTGTAAGCGGGTAAAATACGCCTGCCGCAAACGGTATGCCTATTATGTTATAAATAAACGCCCAGAACAGGTTCTGCTTTATATTCCTTATTGTGGCTCTGCTGAGCTGTACCGCCGACACAGCGTCAAGAAGGTCGTTTTTAACCAGCACTATATCGGCAGACTCTATGGCTATATCCGTGCCCGCCCCTATTGCTATGCCGGTGTCAGCCCTCACAAGAGCCGGCGCGTCATTTATTCCATCGCCTATCATGGCTACCTTTCTTCCCTGCTCCTGCAAAAGCCTTACCTTTTCTTCCTTATCCTGAGGCAGCACCTCACTTATAACATTGTCTATGCCTACCTCATGCCCTATGGCCTCAGCTGCAAGCTTGTTGTCCCCAGTAAGCATTATAACATCAATACCCATTTTTTTGAATTCCCTTACAGCATTGGCACTGGATTTTTTAACTACATCCGCAACAGCCACAATGCCTTCAATTTTACCGTCAAAGGCAAAAAACAGTGGGGTTTTGCCCTTTGAGGACAGCTCCTTGGATATACCTTCAGCTCCTGATATATCCACGCCGTTTTCTTTCATCATGGCGGCGTTTCCGGCTATGACCTTTACAGAGTCCACAGTGCATTTTATTCCCCTGCCGGATACGGACTCAAAGTCCTTCACATTAAAAAGGCTGTGGTTTTCTTCCTCGGCCTTCTGTACAATAGCCTCCGAAACCGGATGCTCCGACATTTTTTCGGCTGAGGCTGCTATTTTGATAAATCTGCTTTTATCAATGCTGCCAAAAAGCTCTATATCCGTTACCCTCGGGTGCCCCTCTGTAACCGTACCCGTCTTATCCATTACAACTGTGTTTATAAGGTGTGCAGTTTCAAGACTTTCGGCAGATTTTATAAGTATTCCGTTTTCAGCCCCCTTGCCTGTGCCCACCATTATGGCTGTAGGCGTAGCAAGGCCCAGAGCGCATGGGCAGGATATAACGAGCACCGCTATGCCTATTGATACCGCAAAATTGACCCCGGCCCCTGTAAAAAGCCACACAGCAGCGGATATAACGGCTATAGCTATTACAACCGGCACAAATACCCCGGCTACTTTATCCGCAAGCTTTGCTATAGGGGCTTTTGAGCCTCCCGCGTCCTCCACAAGATGCACAATCTGCGCAAGAGTAGTGTCATCTCCTACCCTGTCCGCCTTAAATTTAAAGCTTCCGTTTTTGTTTATCGTTGCGCATACAGCCCTGTCTCCGACCCTTTTTTCTACAGGTATGCTCTCCCCTGTAATAGCTGACTCGTCAACAAAAGAGGAGCCCTCTGTCACAATTCCGTCTGCCGGTATGGAGCTTCCGGGCTTTACAACCACTATGTCTCCAAGCACTATGTCTCCTGAGTCAATCTCAGTTTCTTTTCCGTCTCTCAAAACTATAGCCTTTTTTGGGGCCAAGTCAAGAAGCTTTCTTATTGCTTCTCCGGTTTTGCCCTTTGAGCGGGCCTCCAAAAATTTTCCAAGTGTTATAAGCGTAAGTATAACCGACGCCGACTCAAAATACAGCTCCATCATTTCTACATGTGCCATTTCCATGTTTCCGTGGCCAAGATAGTAGCCCATTCTGAATATTGATATAACACTGTACAGAAACGCCGCGCCGGAGCCTATAGCCACAAGTGTGTCCATATTAGGCGAACGGCTTGCAAGACTTTTAAAACCGTTTATAAAGTACTTTTTATTTACTATCATTACCGGAACAGTAAGTAAAAGCTGTGTAAGCGAAAACACCATCATATTCTCATGGTCAGCAAGAATACCGGGGAGGGGTGCTCCCATCATATGCCCCATTGATATATAAAACAGGGGAATCATAAACAAAAACGATACCTTAAGCCTGAATTGAGTGTTTTTAATTTCGTCCTCAGCCGCAGTGTTTGTGCTCTGCTCAGATTGTTTTTGTCCCACAGGCGATGCTCCATAGCCTCCGCTTTCAACAGCTTTTACTATGTCGTCAACGCCTGTTTCTTCCTCATTATACTCAACAGTCATAGAATTTTGTAAAAGGTTGACATTTACGGCCTTAACCCCATTTACTTTTGATACGCTTTTTTCAACGTGGGCACTACAGGCGCTGCATGTCATACCTGTAATATCGAACTTGTTTTTCATATCTGCACCTCCTCAAAGGAATTATTTACGCTATGCAACAGGTCAATCTGCTACACCCCCTAGGGGTATAGTGTTATTATATTCCCGTTTAAATTGCATGTCAATAACCAAATATAATATTTGTACTGACAACTTAAAATATTCATCAAATATTTTCAATAAAAAAAGCGGCCTGAATGGCCGCCTTTTAAATAAATTTATTTGGCTATGGATACTGTTCTGCTGTTCGCATCCCATATAATACTGTCGTCGTTTATACCAAGAGCATTTGACAGACTCCTTATTGGCAGGTATGTCCTTCCATCTTTAATTTCAGCGGCGGCGTCAGTTTCAACCTTTTTTCCGTCTACCTCAATATAATAAGAGTCTGTGTCACCTGCCGGTATCTTTACCGAATGTCCGTCAACACTCAATATAACACCTCTGAATCCTTCCTCAGACCACTGTATATTGTCGTCAGATATGCCAAGTGCGTTTGCCGCAGCCCTTAAAGGAACCATTGTCCTTCCGCTTTTATTTATATACGGCGCCGCATCTGTCTTATACATAACTGATTCAACATTAGGCTTTGAGTTTGTTTCATATTTTGTAGTGTCAATATAGTAGCGGTCGCTTCCAACAGTAAATTTTACTGTCGATTTTGCTGTATTTCCCTCGGTATTTTCATCTGTTTTGTCATCTGTACCCTTATCTGTAACAGGTGTGTCAGTTTTATCAGCGCTGTCATTTTTCGCCTCATATTTGCCCAGATAAATGGTCTTTGACAAATCTCCATGGTTTATTGATGAAATTGAGAGCTCTATATCCCCACTCTGGCTTTTGGCTGTAGGCTCAATACCTATGCCGGTTATATCAATTGTACCTGAACCAGTCCCCGACTGTGTCTCAAGCTTAACATAAGCTGTGCTTTTGTTTTTATCAACCGCAAATTCTGCCCTGCCTGCGAACTTTCCTGAATCGCTCACATTGGCCTTACCTGTGAAATTAAATCCGTTTGTCAGCTTGAGCTCATAAATCCTTCCGTTAACAAGCTGATATGGATAATTGTCCTTAAAACTCAGGCTGAATACGCTTGAGCCATCATCAGGTCCTTTTATAGTAATTTCCATATTCGGGTAGCCGCTGTGGGCGAATGTAAGGGTTTCTGATGATACAGGCGAGTTTTTGCCGTCAATTGTCAACGAAGCTGTACCGCCGTCTGTAATCTTGGCATAAACAGGTATCTCTATCCCCCTTGACGCCGCGTCATAAATATCAGTGTCAACTGTAATAATCATCTCATTAGACGATATAACCATATAACCAATACCGTTTTCTATTGTGCCTGAACCGTCATAAAGCCACTCAGCGTTTTCAAGCATAAGCGAAAAATCAGTTGTACCGGTTAATCCCTCAAAATCACCACACTCGTCAATAACAAGCTTTGGAGCCCTGCTGCCGGTAAGCTCATCATCTACTTTTACCGACACATCCTTTGTAATATGGCTTTCTGTATACGCAAATGCGTTTACATTGAGCAAAAGCACAGCCATAGCCGCCAAAACAAATTTTTTCATACATATACCCCCTTTATATAATTAAACATTTTGTATTACGCTCTTGTGGTGCTTCCAAAACCGCCGTTTCTTTCCTCATTTGCCTCGTCATCGTATGTAATGCCATACTCAACAAATATACCTTGGGCAAAGCCCTCTCCAGCCCTTATCTCTACTGTTTTGCCATCTTTGCTGTCATTTGTAATTTTAATCATAATATGACCTTCATTGTCGCTGTAATAGTAGTCACTGTCTATAATACCTACAGTATTGTTGAGCTGCAAACGATATTTAAACCCAAGACCACTTCTCGGGTAAATCTTAAGTACCCAGCCCTCGTCCATACTGCATCTTATACCTGTGGGCACCTTTACAGATTCACCCGGCTCAAGCTTAATATCAAAAGGAGTATAAAAATCATATCCGGCTGAGCCTTTTGTAGCTCTTCGCGGAAGTTTTAAAGAACTGTATACAATATCGGCAGCTTTTTCCGGCATTATTTCCGCGCTGTCGTTTTTAAAACGTTCAAAACTCACTTTTTCAAAAGCGGCAATCCTTTTCATCAGTCAACCATTCCTTTATCCAAATAATATAATTTCTCTTTTAATAAATATTACCACAAAATTCCGCAGTATGACAGTTATTATTCAAACTGTAATATAGTGTTAACAATTTGTTCAATAATCCCATTTAAATTGTACCTGGCCTCACAGACTCTGTTTTATACAAAAAAAACGGCCCGATTAAATCGGGCCGAAAAATTAATTATCTATTTTTATCAGTCTTTTACAAGGCGGAGATAGCTGTCTGTCCTGTCCTTAGCGTCCTGCTCAGCCTTAGCAAAGAGGTCCTCAGCAATCTCAGGGAATTTTCTTGAGAGAGATGTATAACGAACCTCACTCATCAGGAAATCTCTGAAGCTTGCAGATGGAGCCTTGGAATCGAGAATAAACGGATTCTTGCCCTCTTTCTTAAGGTCCGGGTTGAACCTGTAGCAGTGCCAGTAACCAGCCTCAACAGCAGCTTTAGCGTGGAGCTGAGCATTGCTCATACCGCCCTTAATACCATGGTTGATACATGGAGCGTAAGCGATTATAAGAGATGGGCCGTCATAAGCCTCAGCCTCTTTAATAGCTGTAAGTGTCTGCTGTGGGTCATATCCCATAGCAACCTGTGCTACATATACATAGCCGTAGCTCATAGCCATCATACCGAGGTCTTTTTTCTTTGTCCTCTTTCCTGCCGCAGCAAACTGTGCAACTGCCGCAGTAGGTGTAGCCTTTGATGACTGTCCGCCTGTATTTGAGTAAACCTCTGTGTCAACGCAGATGATATTTACATCTTCATCAGCAGCGATTACGTGGTCAAGGCCTGAGTATCCGATATCATATGCCCAGCCGTCACCGCCTACAATCCACTGTGACTGTTTAACAAGGTAGTCTTTTCTTTCATATATCGGCTTGATTGCCTCATCAACACCAGCTTTTTCCATAGCGGCGATGAACTTGTCAGCTCTCTCTCTTGTGCCGTCAGCTACAAGATAGTTGTCAGCCCATTCCTTAGCGGCAGCCTTAAGCTCCTCGTTTGATGTCTTTTCAGCAAGCTCTTCAGCCTGAGCCTTAAGCCACTTGCGAACCGCCTTTGTGCCAAGGTACATGCCATAGCCGTACTCAGCTGTATCCTCAAAAAGTCCGCTGGCCCAGGCAACACCAAATCCTCTGTCGTCTGTACAGTAAGGTATTTCAGGTGAACCGCCCCAGATATGTGTACATCCGGCTGAGTTGGCAACCCTCATTCTTCCGCCGTAAAGCTGTGTGATAAGCTTAAGGTAAGGTGTCTCACCGCAGCCTGCGCAGGCGCCGCTGAACTCAAGGTATGGTTTAAGGAACTGGCTTCCCTTAACTGTACCCTTCTGCTTGTCGTCAATCTCCTTTTCAGAAACATTGTTGATTGTGAAATCCCACTCCGCTGTCATCTTATCCTTCATAGGAGCGAAAGCTTTCATTGAAAGCGCCTTTGTAGGACATGTCTTTACGCAGACGCCGCAGCCTGTACAGTCCATACCGGAAATTGAAAGGTGGTACTGCATATCTTTAAATCCGCCGAGTGCAGGCTTCATAGCGTAGCCCTCAGGAGCTTTGGCAGCTTCAGAAGCGTCAAGGAGAACAGGACGGATTACAGCGTGTGAACAAACGATTGAACATCTGTTGCACTGTACGCATTTTGTAATATCCCATTCAGGAACATCAATAGCGATACCGCGTTTCTCATACTGTGTAAAGCCCGGCTCCCAGCTTCCGTCCTCATGGTCATTGAAAGCTGATACAGGGAGGTCATTTCCTTCCTGACGACCCATCTTAAAGAGTACGTCCTTGAAGAATTTAGGTATTTCCTTATCCTCTTTTGAAGTAGCGTCAACAGCGTCAGCCCATGATGCCGGAACCTCAATCTCCTTAATCATCTGAACGCCCTTGTCAATAGCCGCGCAGTTCATGTCAACTACATCCTGGCCCTTAGCGCCGTAAGTCTTGTTAACCTGCTCTTTGAGATATTTAACAGCATCATCAACAGGTATAATCTTTGAAATAGCGAAGAAACCAGCCTGCATAATCATGTTGATACGTCCGCCAAGTCCAATTTCCTTAGCTATATCAACAGCGTCGATTGTGTAGAATTTGGCTTTCTTCTGAGCAATCTTTCTCTTGAGAGAAGCTGGAAGCTCTTTATCAAGCTCTTCCGGTGTCCATATTGTGTTAAGGAGGAAGCTTCCGCCCTCTTTAAGGTCACCAATAAGGTCGTATTTATCAACATACGCCTGATTGTGGCAAGCTATAAAGTTAGCAGCCTTAATCTGGTATGAGCCCTCAATCTTCTTAGGTCCGAAACGAAGGTGGGAAATTGTAACTCCGCCTGATTTCTTTGAGTCATAAGCAAAATATGCCTGAGCGTTATAATCTGTATGGTCGCCTATAATCTTGACAGCCTGCTTGTTTGCTCCTACAGTACCGTCTGAACCAAGTCCCCAGAATTTACATGAGAAGTTTCCGTCCGGTGTTGAGTCAAAAGGCTCAGCAAAATCAGGAAGCGAAAGGTTTGTAACATCGTCTACGATAGATACTGTAAAGCCGTTCTTTGGCTGAGCTGCCCAGAGGTTCTGGTATACAGCCATAACATCCATAGGTGTAAAGTCTTTAGAACCAAGGCCGTAGCGTCCGCCTACGATAAGAGGCTTTCTGTCGCTGTCAGCGAATACGTTCTTAACATCAAGGTAAAGAGGCTCGCCAAGTGAGCCAGGCTCTTTTGTTCTGTCAAGAACAGCAATCCTCTTAGCTGTAGCAGGTATAGCCTCAAGAAGCGCGTCCGCAACAAACGGTCTGTAAAGGTGGCACTCTACAAGGCCAAGTTTTTTGCCCTTAGCGTTCCAGTATTCAATAGTCTCCCTTATAACACCGCAGGATGAACCCATGGAGATAATTACATCCTCAGCGTCAGGAGCGCCGTAATAGTTGAAAAGTTTATAGTCTGTTCCTGCAATTTCATTTATCTTGTCCATGTATTCCTGAACAATGCCAGGTACTTTTTCATAGAATTTGTTAACTGACTCTCTTGCCTGGAAGAATACGTCAGGGTTTTCAGCCGAACCTCTGCTCTTTGGATGGTCAGGGTTGAGCGCGTTGTCTCTGAACGCTCTTAAAGCGTCCCAGTCAACAAGCTCTTTAAGGTCATCATAGTCTATAAGCTCTATCTTCTGATATTCGTGGCTTGTCCTGAAGCCGTCGAAGAAATGAAGTACAGGGATTCTGCTCTTTATAGCTGCGAGATGCGCGATACATCCCATATGGAAAGCCTGCTGTACAGAGCTTCCAGCAAGAAGTGTGAAGCCTGTGTTACGGCATGTCATTACGTCCTGATGGTCTCCGAAAATTGAAAGAGCATTTGACGCAAGAGCACGTGCGCTTACATGGAATACGCCCGGAAGAAGCTCTCCGGCAATTTTATACATGTTAGGAAGCATAAGCATAAGGCCCTGGCTTGCTGTGTAAGTTGAAGCAAGGCCGCCGCCCTGGAGTACGCCGTGAACAGCGCCGGCTGCGCCGCCCTCGTGCTGCATTTCTCTAACCTCTACAGTCTGTCCGAAAATGTTCTTTCTTCCGTTTGCGCTCCACTCATCAACCATCTCTGCCATAACTGATGAAGGAGTAATAGGATAAATTGTAGCAACTTCAGTGAAAGCATAGGAAGCATGAGCCGCAGCTGTGTTTCCGTCCATTGTAGCTTTCTTTAATGGTCTTTTCATTGTGTTCCCCCCTGTTTAAAATTAGGTTTTATTTTAAATATGAGCTTAAAACCTGAGACCGGCCAAACCGGCTGATTAAGCGGCAAACCATACGGTATTGCCGTTTATGGGTCTTAAAGCTGAATAGCAACCACACATAAATTATTGTAACATAATCACTCACCAAACTCAACATACTATAGACTATTTCGTTAATTTTACAACAATAATTCCAGAAATATGTAATTTATCGATTAAAAAATATGCAGATTTTTGTTTTAAAGTTGGATTTATAACCGAATTTTTCAAAAAAAACGCCTCAAAAACCAACCTGCACAATAATAAATACAGAAATATTGTGAAACTGTACAATCAATAGCTACAATAGACTTGTCACTTATTACTTTATCATAACCGGGATTTAATATATGCCATTAAATACATTATATCTTTTATCTCACTATAACAGATAAAACTTATACAGGCATCTGTTTAAAAGCCATAAAAATGTCAAAATTCTCACATTTTCTCTATAGTTTACTGCATCTTTTCAAGCATGTTGCCTATCTCGTCTATATCGCTGAGGATATTTTTCTGCCTCTGCTTATATAGGAGCTGCTTATTATACTGGTAGAACTTTACGCAGCCGTTTTCGTCAATAAATTTAATGCTGTAATATCCCGAATT
Organism: Lachnospiraceae bacterium NSJ-143; assembly: GCA_022867625.1. GTDB lineage: Bacteria > Bacillota > Clostridia > Lachnospirales > Anaerotignaceae > Neoanaerotignum_A. The sequence goes on along the minus strand of JALIFM010000001.1, from coordinate 522,116 downwards.
AAGCTCAGTCACAAAAATTATCATCTCCTGGCTCTGGCCAAAAACATGCTCCATAAAGTCAAAGGCGTTATCCAGATGTTCAGACACTTTGTCCATAATTTTCTGCCGGTTTTCAACCTCAACTGCAAAAAGCTTCTTTATAAACTCAAACCCGGCCTCGCAGGTATTTACATTGTTTTTAAGCAGCTCAGTTACAAACCCGTCAATTTTATCGCAAACTGAGCTTTCAAGCCGCTCCTCCTGCTTTTTAAGCAGGCCGTTTTTCTTGAGCCCCGCAAGCCTTGACCTTCTCATATTAACCGCTGGCCTTATTATATCCTCGGGGCGCCTGTCCCTGTCCAAAGCATAAGAACTCAAAAGCTGGGCTTTAAGCTCCTTAAGCGCCTCCTGAAGCACAGATACAAAAGTATCGGTGCTGTCCGCCTTCTTAAAATCATCATTTAACCCTGAAAGAATAAGGCTTACAACACTTACTCTCTCATCAAATGGAGCCAGCCTGAGCCTGTCCACATAAAGGCTTTCTATCTTTCCATCAAGTATTTGCGGTATTGAGTAATCATTTTTATATTTTTTATAAAGCTCAAAATACGAAGCAAAATCTCTTGCAGTCTTTTTATTCTGTATATATTGGTATATAACATCAAAATCGACTGTCTTATTGAGCTTTTCATACACAAACATAAGGTTTGATAAGTCCTCCCAGCCCCTTGCGGTAGCAAATACCTTTCCGTCCGCCGTATTTCTGACACAGTAGAAATTTTCTTTTTTTATATCAAGATAAGAAAGTATGGCGTTGTGCACCCCGTTTTTAAGAGCGTACTCCTTCCATATAAAATAATCCTCAGCGACCTCTATTTTTTTAACTCTGTCAAGTGTCACAATATCAAATTCTCTGACAGATTTGTTGTACTCAGGCGGGTTTCCAGCCGCCACTATTATCCACCCGGCAGGCACCCTGTGGCTTCCAAATGTCTTGTACTGCAAAAACTGAAGCATGGCAGGAGCCAGCGTTTCAGAGGCACAGTTAATCTCGTCAATAAAAAGGATACCCTCTGTAAGGCCGGTTTCCTCAATCTGCTTGTACACAGAGGCTATAATCTCGCTCATTGTATATTCTGTTATGGAAAATTTCTCACCGCCAAACTCCCGTTCTTCTATATACGGAAGCCCTATGGCCGACTGTCTGGTATGGTGTGTTATTGTGTAGGCCACAAGGCCTATCCTGCATTCAGATGCAATCTGTCGCATAATAGCAGTCTTTCCAATTCCCGGCGGGCCTATCATCAGCAGTGGCCTCTGGCTTTCAACAGGTATTACATAGTCGCCAAAGCTGTCCTTTAAAAGATATGCCTCAATTGAATCTTTTATTTCTTCCTTTGCTTTTTTTATGTTCAAATCAAATTCCCTCCGTTTTTCAACAGTTCCTCAGGTTCAACTATTATCTGGGCAGCCCATGGCGGAACCCCGGAATCGTCATAGCTTTCGCTCAGGAACACAAAGGCTGTTTCATAAGGCGGCATTTTTTCGGGGTATGTACCAAAACCGTCTGTAAAATACAGCATGCCTTTTAAATTAGCCGCCTGTTTTTCATTAACCAGAGTCTCAATATACTCAAAGGCAGGCCTGAAATCTGTGCCGCCGCCTCCGCGCACCTCAAAGCTCTTGACATATTTTTCAAAGTCCTCCCGGCATGTAATTACAGTGTCCGCCTGTATTTTGCTGTCGCACTGGATAATATGCACATTTATCTTTCTGAAAAAGCTCTCATTGTCTCTGAGAACCGAATAAGTTTCGCTCAGGAATCCCTTTATAAGCTCCTGAGAACAGGAAGCTGATGTGTCAAGTACAACAGCAAACTCGTCAATTTTCTTGTCGTCGCTGTACTCAAGAGGCTCTATAAGTGGCATATTATTGTAAACCCTCAGCCCGTATGTGTAATATATATAGTCAAAGCTGTCCAAATCCAGCTTCATTACTTCCCTGCGTGTAAAAAACCTTCTCAAAAACTGCCTGTAATCATATCTCTGGCGGTTTTCTATTGATATGTATTTTAAAAGCTCACCGGCTTCGTCCGCCTTCTGCCTTGAAAATGTGTCCATCTCAGTCTGGGTTTTTGAGCTTATATCCTTCCATTTATCATCAAAGTCCTTTTTTCCCGAAGGCGTGCCTTTATCCATGTTCTTGCCGCCTGTACTGTCACCGCCGCCGCTGGTTTCAGGATTTTCATCTTCCTGTTCTCCATCTGAATCCCCGCCGCTGTCTGAGCTGTTATCAGGCGGCATATTGTCAGGCATCTGAATATTCTGTGTTTCATTGTCATATACAGACCAGAATATATGGTCATCTACCCTAAACTCATCTGACATTTTTTCTATCTCATCATCTGCAAGCCCCATACTGCTCAGGAGCCTGTATACAGCCTGAGCTGACACAGTTTTTATATTTTCGTCCACAATGGTATAGACACGCCTTTTTTCCGCTGTCATATCACGGCGTATCCCTCCGTACCTGAACGAGTCTATAAGGTGCTCAGCCGCTATGTCGCATGACAAATCCCAAAGCTCCTTCTGCCTGCCCTCCCGTGAGGAAGGGTGCCTGAACATGCAGTGAAATATCATATGCAGGTACGCCCTGTTTACCCACTTCATGTCAGTGCGGTATCTCTCAATCAGAAACATAGGCGAGTAGTAAATATAAAATCCGTCTGTGCCTACCCCTCCCGTTTCATCGCTGAGTGCGTATTTGAATCCGCCAAAGGCAAGCGCCAGAAACTTCATATACATATAAAGCTCACTTCTGGAGGTCTCAAGTATTTCTGTACCTACCTTTTCAAGCTTTTTAATAATCTCATATTGACCCATAAGCCTCTCCTCAAATATCAAACGACTTTTTTACACGGCCAAAGCGCCTCATTTTTATATCCATTACCGCCGCAGTAAAATCAGGCCTCTCAAGCTCTGACAATGCTTTAAGCGCTTCTCCTATGTTTTCTGAGTCAAAAACACCGCTGCCTTCAAGAGCCTCAACAGAATCTATATCGCCTGTTTCAACAGCCGCCCTTAAAGCCGCTGAAATATTTGCGGAAAGGTACGCTCTGTAATTTATAAGAGCATCTTTTTCCATTCCAAACGGGTTCATCAGCCTGTTTATGGCTATGCGGCATACTGTAGATGAAAGCTCCTCACCCGACGCATATTTAAAGGCATAGTCATACAGGCTGTAGTTAATGCTGTTTTTTTCTATACACCGCCTGTACATAACACCTGCCCCATGCGTTACAGTCTCAAATGTCTTTGAGTAGCATTTATCTATATACTCATAGCCGAAACTTGGAAAGAGAAGCCTTGTTTTACTGTCCTCAATTTCAAGCGAAAACTCTCCGCTAATCTCACTTAAAAACCCTGAAACAGAAGATGATATGCTTTTGTCAGATGTAATAATAATACTGTTCAGGCTGTCACAGTTTTTAACAAATCCGTCTCCTATATATTCAAGCCCTGACGGAAGCTTTATTTTCTCAAGCGACCGGCAGTTATAAAAGGCGTGAGAACCCGCAAAATTCAGATTCTTTCCGAATACCGCCTCTTTAAGCCCCCTGCACTCGCAAAAGGCATATTCTCCCACTGCTGCAAGACTTTCTGGAAAGCTGATGCCGACAAGCTGCTTATATCCCCTGAAAGCCTCGCTCTTTACCTCCACAACAGGCAGGTTCTCAATTTTTTCAGGTATCACAACAAAACTTTCCGCACCTGTATACTTTTCTATAACTGCCATTCCGTTTTTGGCAGAAAAGACAAAATCTTTTAAATCCTTCATAGCCGTATTCATCTCACTCTAACATTTTGATACTCTTATTCCAAATTTATCACTCTACACATTTTTTCCGCAGTCTGCTATAATAGCTGATATTATTTTACCCGAAAGGAGCTTTCAAATGGAAAAGCAATTTAAAGGGGCCGTAATTTTTGACTACGACGGCACACTCACAGACAGGGAAAGCGGCCTGCATATTCCGTCTGCCAAAACCGTTGAAGCCATAAGCCGGCTCAAAATCAACGGTTACGCAGCCTGTCTTGCCACTGGCCGCAGTTTAAAATACATACCATACACCGGAATCGACTTTGATATGCTGATAACCGCCAACGGCGGCTGTACTATATACAAAAACAGGATAATAGGTGAAAAGCCCTTTGACAAAAGCACCCTTTTGTCATTGACAGAGTATTTTGACAGGCACAACATGATATATGTGCTCGAAAACTATTCCCACTGCTATGTAAATCTGCCAGACGACACTCTGTTTAAGGAAATGATAGGCATGTTTGCCGTAAAGCACAGTGTGTTTACGCCTGTCGAGCATTACCGTGGCGAGAGTATTTACAAAATAATGCTCATTTACCGCAGCCACAATGACTTTGCGCCGTTTAAAGAAGCATTCGGCAGCCTTACTGACATTACCCTTCCCAACGCAGACATTACCTCCTGCGATATAAACCCAAAGGGCGTGTCAAAGGCAGACGGCCTGCACGATGTCTGCCGGCACTTCTGCATTGAAAAAAACAACACCTTTGCCTTCGGCGATGGTGAAAATGATTTTACAATGCTCAAATCCGCCGGCCATGGCATAGCAATGCAAAATCACAGTCCATGCCTTGATTCTGCCGCTGAGTTTATAACCGGCCCTTCATCGGGCGATGGTATATATCAGGGGCTTATACACTACAATCTTATTGATGAATTCTGAATATCAGAACAAACATATCGGTTTTTAGAAACTCAGTTTGTATTTACGAACCAATAATGTCTATAGAAAATGATACCACAATATCCACGTTAATTCCACACGTTTTTTAAGGAAGTTATTTGAAATTTTTCACATTAAAAAAATCCCCTGACTTCAGGGGATTTTTTTCGATTCCGCTTACAGCTTTTCTTCAAGAATATCGGCTATTCTCCGGCAGGCGAACCCGTCACCGTAAGGGTTTGACGCCATACTCATTTTACTGTATTCATCTTTATTGTCAAGAAGCATTCTGAACTGCTTATAAATTGTCTCCTCGTCCGTTCCAACAAGCTTCAGTGTTCCCGCCTCTATTCCCTCAGGACGCTCAGTTGTATCCCTCATTACAAGCACCGGCTTTCCAAGCGACGGCGCCTCCTCCTGTATTCCACCGCTGTCTGTAAGTATCAGATAGCTTCTTGAGAGAAAATTATGGAAATCAAGCACGTCAAGCGGCTCTATAATACGTATCCTATCATCGTTTCCAAGCTCCTCGTCAGCCGCTTTTCTCACAACCGGATTCATGTGTATAGGATAAATTACCTTTATATCCGGGGTTTCGTCAACTATCCTTTTAATTGCCTTGAACATATGGTGCATAGGCTCTCCCAGGTTTTCCCTCCTGTGCGCTGTAAGCATAATGAGCCTGCTGCCCTCTGCCCATTCAAGATGCGTGTTTGTATAGTCATCTCTTACAGTGGTTTTAAGAGCGTCTATAGCCGTGTTTCCCGTTACAAATATAGTGTCGGCGTTTTTTCCCTCTCTCAGCAGGTTCTGCCTTGAAATCTCTGTCGGCGCAAAATTAAACCTTGACACTATACCAACCGCCTGACGGTTAAATTCCTCCGGATACGGAGAAAGTATGTTATAAGTCCTGAGCCCCGCCTCAACATGCCCCACCGGCACCTGCATATAAAAGCACGCCAGCGCTGTAGAAAATGTCGTTGTAGTATCCCCATGCACAAGCACCACATCCGGATTCTCTTTTTCTATAACCTCACGTATTCTTTCAAGTATATTTACAGTGACATCAAAAAGCGTCTGCTTTTCCTTCATTATACACAAATCATAGTCCGGCTCCACACTGAAGGCCTTTAAAACCTGGTCAAGCATCTGTCTGTGCTGTCCTGTTACACAGACTACAGTGTTTATTGATTTTCTCGATTTAAGCTCGTTTACAAGAGGGCACATTTTTATGGCTTCCGGACGTGTACCAAAAACAACCATTACCTTTTTCATATATTCAGCTCCCGTTTAACAGTTCATTTTTATATACAGAATATCCATACGGCAATGTCACGCAGTAGATGTTTCGTGTACTTTGCCGCTGAAATACAAGATTCATAATACCATAATATCCTTTTTTCCACTATATTATATTTTAAATAAGCAAATTGCACATTAAACATCATGGATTCTTACATTGTACTTTTAAATAATACTGTGTATAATACACTAAACCAAAACATATCGGGAATAATAAATTATATTTCCAGCTTAAAAGGAGGTATCAGCTATGGAGAACACAAACCATCGCTTTAAGGAAATTTACCTTGCCGGAGGGTGCTTCTGGGGAGTTGAAAGGTACATGAAAAATGTCTATGGTGTTGTAAAAACCGAATCAGGCTACGCCAACGGCAATACCGAAAACCCGACATATGAACAGGTATGCTATTTCGGCACTAACCATGCCGAAACCGTTAAGGTGATATATGACACATCTAAAGCAGATTTAAGTTTTATACTCTACATGTATTTCAAAATAATCGACCCAACCCTTGTTGACCAGCAGGGGCCGGATATCGGTCCGCAGTACCGCACAGGCATATATTTTACAGACTCCTCTGATGAGGAAACAATAAGGAAAGCCCTGAAGGAGCTCAAAAAATCATACCCTCACGATTTGATAGTTGTTGAGTGCCTTCCTCTAAGCAATTTTTACAAGGCCGAAGAATATCATCAGGATTACCTTGATAAAAACCCCGGAGGATACTGCCATATATCATGGAACGATATGAAAAAGGCGTTCCATACCTACCCTGTGCTTGATTTTGCTATGGAGCTTAAAAAACCCGATGATAAAAAAATCAGAGAGCTTTTAAATCCTATACAGTTTGACGTAACACAGAACTCCGCTACCGAGCCGCCCTTTGACAATGAATACAATGATTTTTTTGAGGAAGGAATATACACAGACATTCTAACCGGAGAACCGTTATTTTCTTCAAAGGACAAGTTTGCCTGTTCCTGCGGCTGGCCGAGCTTTTACAGGCCAATTGACAACAGATGTATAGTACTCAGAGGCGACACTTCCTTCGGCATGGTGCGCACAGAAGTGCTTGCCCGTGTATCCGGCTCTCATCTTGGACATGTATTTAATGATATTGACTCTGACGGACATACACAGAGGTACTGCATAAACTCCGCCGCCCTGAAATTCATACCGAGTAACAAGCTGTCTGAAAATGGATATAATGAACTGAATAAGCTGTTTTAAGGCTGTTTATATCCTGTCCGTTTCCTTCCGTTTTATCAGGCTGTGCATATTTTACATCCTGTTTTTGTACACCAATGTGTTAAAATTTGAACATAAAAACTCTATTCTTAGTACACATTTTTGTACAAAAAAACGCTTAGTTTTTCTCAGAAAAACATTTGTCTTTTTGTAGGAAATTCATAAAAATAATTTTTTTTGAAAACAGTGCTTTTTTTCGTCAAATTGATGTGCTATAATACGCTTAGTTTTTCAGAGAGGAAAAAATTCGGAATTAAAATATATCAGCTTGAATTTATGGGGAGGTCTTTATATATGAATCCAGATTATATAGCAGAAAGAATTGGACGTTTGGGAACAGAATCAGCTTTTGAGGTTTTAAGCAAGGCTAAAGCGCTTGAGGCGGAGGGCCTTGATGTTATACATCTTGAAATAGGCCAGCCAAATTTTGGCACACCGGAGCACGTTGCCCGTGTAGCCTGCGACTCAATACAGGACGGCGAGACAGGATACACCGCTTCTCAGGGTGAGCTTTATTTAAGGGAAGCTATCGCTAAAAGATGCAGAGAACACGAAAATATAGACACAAATGCTGACGAAATTGTGATAGTTCCCGGAGGAAAGCCGGTAATGTTCTTTACAATGCTTTCTCTTATAAACCCTGGAGATGAGGTTATATACCCTAACCCCGGATTTCCTATATACGAGTCATGCATCAGGTTTGCAGGCGGCATACCCGTGCCTGTGCCTGTAATAATGGAAAACGACTTCAAGGTTGACCCTAAGGTTTTAAAATCCCTTATAACCGACAGGACAAAGCTTATTATAATCAATTCCCCTGGAAACCCTACAGGCGGAGTTATGGAAGAAAAGGATATAAGGGCAATAGCAAATGTAATAAAGGACACTGATATATTTGTATTAAGCGATGAAATATACAGCAGGCTTATATATAACGGAACAAAGCATTTTTCAATGGCCTCAATACCTGAGATGAAGGACCGCACTATAGTGCTCAACGGCTTTTCAAAGCCATACGCTATGACAGGCTGGAGGATAGGCTACGGAATAATGAATAAGGAGCTTGCCAAGGTTATGACTCTCCTTATGGTAAACTCAAGCTCATGCGTAGCCGGTTTTACTCAGGAGGCTGCAAGGGCCGCCCTTGAGGGACCTCAGGAATGCGTAAGCGAGATGGCCGAGGCTTACAGATACAGACTTGAATACTTTGTAAACGAGCTTAACAAGATAGACGGAATCAAGTGCCTTATGCCTAAAGGCTCCTTCTACCTTTTCCCAAGCATAAAGGATACGGGCCTTTCAGACAGGGAGTTTGCCGACAGGCTCTTAAGAGAAGCAGGTGTAGCCTGCCTTGCCGGAAGCAGCTTTGGAAAATATGGCGAGGGTCATCTCAGGCTTTCAGCGGCTACGTCATTTGAAAACCTTCAGGAAGCTATTAGCAGAATAAAGGACTTTGTAGGAAAGATAATACTTGAAAAAACAGCTTAAAACCATTTCTTTGCTTCCTAAAATCCTATACCTATAAAAAACAGGACCATCTCAAATGATGGCCCTGTTTTTTTATATCCCGAATCTTATATATCCGGCTGGCTTTTTGAATAAAACACTTCCCTGTCTATATCTCCGTTCTGGCTTGCCACTATGGCAGTGCATACAGCGTCTCCGGTTATATTCACAGCCGTACGTGTCATATCCAGTATCCTGTCTATTCCCATAATAAGTGCTATAGCCTCCACCGGCAGCCCAACAGATGCAAAAACCATAGACAGCGTTATAAGGCCAACTCCCGGTACTCCAGCAGTGCCTATAGACGCAAGAGTCGCAGTTGCTATAACTGTAATATAATCCGCAGGTCCTAAATCAATACCGTAGGCCTGAGCCGCAAAAACTACCGCCACCCCCTGCATTATGGCCGTTCCGTCCATATTTATAGTGGCCCCAAGAGGTATTGTAAATGAGGAAATCCTTCTGGAAATGCCCATTTTTCTCTCAAGCGTCTCAATAGAAAGCGGTATTGTTGCATTTGAGGTAGCTGTAGAAAACGCAAAGCTCATTACAGGCATAAATTTCTTAATAAATATAAATGGACTGAGCCCTGTCAAGACCTTTAAAAACCCAGTGTAAACAACAAAGCAGTGTATAATAAGCGTTATAAGCACACCGAGCATATATTTGAACAGAGGGAAAAACGCTTTAAAGCCGATTCCCGAAAACGTATTGGCTATCAGGCAGAAAACCCCGATAGGCGCCACCTGCATTACCATGCCTGTCATTTCCATCATTATATCGTTGAACTGTCCAAAAAAGTTTGCCACCGTTTCTGTCTGGCTGCCAAGCTTGGCCAATATAACACCGACTATAAGAGCAAAAAGTATTGTAGGCAGCATATCGCCTGAAGCGAGGGCTGCGATTGGATTTTTAGGTATTATATTCAATATGGTGTCAGCAAGGCCAACACTCTGGCCTATAGATATCTCTGCGGCCTCAATGCCTGATGTATCAAGACCTGTTCCCGGGTTAATAATATTTCCTACCAGAACAGCCACAGTAATGGCCACTGCCGTTGTCACAAGATAAAACAGCAGTGTTTTAACCCCAACCTTGCCAAGGGTTGCCGTATCCCCGACAGCCGCGCTTCCGCACACCAGTGAGCAGAACACAAGCGGCACTACAAGCATCTGCATAAGCCGTAAAAATCCGTTGCCGAATATATAGAATATTCCGCCTGTTATGACTGTGTCCTTTATATAGCCGCCCGGTATAAAATAGTGAAGAAATATTCCTGTAAAAGAACCGAGTATTAATGATATAAATATTTTTGTAGTAAGCCCAAACCTTTTTCTTTTATCTGCCTCCAACCGTCTCTCCCCTTTCTTTCATGTATTTTTCAAGCGCTGTTTCCCAATCGGGCATGCGGTAAACGCCCGTCATCTCCATCATTAAGTTTTCAAGGGCGGTGTATCTTGGCCGCATGCTTTCTCTGCCGTTTACACCGTAAAGCGCCGGCTTTAGCAAGTTCGCCTTAAAACCGCCAAGCTCCAGTATCTTGGCTGCAAAATCGAATCGGCTGCACTTTCCCCTGCAAACGGCGTGGAAAATTCCATATTCATCGCTCTGCACAACTTTTGCAATAAATTTTGCCAAATCATAAACGCCTGTCGGCGAGCTTACCTGATTTACGGCAGCATCTATCACACTGCCCTTACGGGCTGCCTCAAGCACAGATGAGACAAAATCATCTTTTCCATATCCATAAATCCATGCACTCCTTATTATTATATGCTTTGGGTTAAGCTCCCTGACAAAGTTCTCGCCCGCAAGTTTGCTTTTTCCGTAAACCGAATGCGGCTCAGCCCTGTCAAACTCATTCAAAACCCTTTCATTGTCTCCCGAAAACACATCGTCTGTTGAAATCTGCACCATAACAGCGCCTGTCTGGCGTGAGGCAAGGCTCAGGTTTCGCGCCCCCAGCGAGTTTACCTTGTAGGCGTCAACTCTGTTGGACTCGCATTTTTCAATATCGCTCATGCAGGCGCAGTTTATAATTATATCAGGCCTGTTTATAACAGCAAACCTTATAATTTTTTCCGTATCAGTCACGTCAAGCTCTGTATCGGTTGAAAACACCTTGTCTGTTTTTCCGCTCAAAACCTTTACAAGCACATTCCCAATGTTTCCGGAGGCTCCGGTTATCCAAATCCTTTTTCCTATCATATACGCCCGCCTTTCACTATTAAACACAAACCAGTATTGATTAAATCCAGCAGTAAAATTCAGAATAAAAAAAGACAACCCCTATTCGCAGGTGTAATGGGCTTCCTGTCCATAACGCTTTGCGTTTTATTAGTTATCTCTTGTTTCTGGCTAATATATACATTCTGGTTCTGTACAGCGCCATTTGCACTGTCTGCCCTGTGCCAGCAGAAAACCGGCCATTATAATATCATACTTCCAAACGTTTTTCAATAAAAAATAATTGAAACTTATGCCAGTTAAAATCACAAAAACCGCCGGCATAGGGCCAGCGGCTTTTAAATTTTATTTCCTTCCAAAAACATGGTTTCCAATGGAATATGTAATAGGCACAGACCATATCCAACGGCTTGTGGCTGTAGCAGGATTCCAGTAGTAGAGCGCTCCTCCTGTAGGGTCCCAGCCGCTTAAAGCATCTCTTGCCGCCGAATAAGCCGTATCATTTGGCGGCAGATTAATCTGTCCGTCTTTTACAGCGTCAAAGGCTCCTGTCTGAAACACAACATCCGGCACTGTATTTGGAAAATTCGGGCTTCGGACTCTGTTAAGTACCACAGCGCCTATGGCCACCTGCCCTTCATATGGCTCTCCTCTGCCTTCTGCATATATGGCTCTTGAGAGTACATCAAGGTCATTTGCAGCGTTTACTTCCTCACTGATACTAAGGGCGGCCAATGTGGACTCTCCCACTATCCCGTCTGGAGTAAGACCGTTATTCTGCTGAAAAAGCCTTACCGCCTCATATGTGCCGTACCCGAATATTCCGTCCAGCTCACCGGGATAGTACCCAAGCTCCTGAAGGCGCTCCTGTATTAGCCTCACCGCGTTTCCGCTGTAGCCATACCTGAATATGGCGGCCTGCCTGCTTTCCTGTACAGGAGACGCTATAAAGACCACAGCGGCAAAAAATACAGCTGCTGCCGAAAGCAGCATATAGATATTAAACCTTTTTTTCTTAGCTCTCATAATAACACCCCGGGAATGCAGAGTCGGGTCCTTTATGTTAAGTCACCTCAACGAAACCGGATTTAATCGCCGTTAAAGTAATTTTCTATTTTCTTTACGGCCTCAACAGCCGCAAACTTTACATTAACCTTTTCAGAACCCACTACTACACTATATTCCTCAGGTGTAAGAATATTCTTAAGTTTATTGTCGCAAACCATTTCATCGCCGTTTTCACTGTCATAAAAGCATAATGACGGATACATAACGCACCACCAGTTATGCCCTGAAGCACTTCCAATCTCCACCCTTACAGCATCATATCTGCCTGATGGCAGTGTTACGTTCCCATACTTTTTGACAGGGAACACACAGTTTTCAAAGCTTACAGCAACATTATCAAAACAGTTTTCCTCTTTGAGTATTTCCTCTGCCATGCTCTGCATATCTGCAAGGCTTTCTCTCAGTGTGTCAACACTCTGCTGCCTGTTTTCGCAGTTTTCCATTTTATCCTTCATCAGAGAAAGTATGCCATCGCGCACCTTGAGCTTGAGCGTCTGGTCATAATCGGAATCACTGTTTGCTATTACATGCAGCCTTATTACCTTTGATGCGATTGACGCCTGTGTGCTGTCTGCATAAAGCTTTATTGAAAAGCCAACAGTAAAAATCAGAGCCAAAACCGTTCCAACAGCCAAAGATAAAACAATATTTTTTCTCTCGTTTTTTAATATATTTTTCATATTCATCACCAGAGATAATATTGACATTAAAACTCTGTTATAATCATGAGCTGAATAATTATTCCAAAAAAACGCTTACATTAATATTTAAATCCATGTTTTTAAACATGTCCGCCTGACTGTATTTATCGTAAAGCCCGCTGTCCTCACGCATAAGACTGTAGCCAAGGCCCAAAGCATCGCAGTTAAAGGATTGGAGCTTATCGGCTGCGGATTCAGCCTTTCTTTCTATCTGACCTTCCAGAAGCCCGGCTATATCGTTTTCAGAATCAATATCAAAATCATATTCGTTCAGGCTATGTGCTTTTACACTTATATCAATATCTGCGCTGAGCTTTCCGCCGTTTTCAAAAAACTTAATTTCATTTACGTTTCTTTTTATTTCAAACGGTATATTTTTTGAATTAACAGAAATAACCTCCGTTTTGCCCTTTCCGTCCTCACAAAGATAAATAAACCCCTGCATTTCTCCTGTATCAAGCTTTCCGCTGTAGAGACCGCCTGTACATATTATGCCGCCCTGAATATCAATATTTTCATCGTCTGCGTCTATCATTGGTATTACAATGCCGTTTTGTGTGTCATTCTGCTTTACAGCCTCCGCAAGAGTAAGCTTTTGTGAGGAATACAGCCTGTTTTTGTTGTTCTTATAAAAATCCCATACATACAGCCCGTCTCCCGAGCCACTTACAGATGAAACAATGTCAGAGGCCTTCCGTTCAGATGCAAGTATTATTGTATCCATGCTTATATCGCTGTCAGAAGATGACATTGAGAGTATTTCATTAAGCGGTTCAGGTCTGTAGAGCGCATCCTTTCCGACAACTATAGCTTTAAGGTGGCCAAAATACATTTGGCGCTTTCCAGATGAGATAAGTTTATCTGTAACAGCCGCTGTTGGTGTTTCAATGCTTTTGGCCTGTGCAGTATACATATCCTCGCCGTCCGGTGTTATAAACCCAAGTGTAACATTGTAATTTTCACCTTCCGCATCATCAATGCCCATAACCGAAACAAAGTTGCGGCCCTCTATCTCGTTTCCGCCGCAGCCGGAGAGCACAAATGCAAAAACAAAAACCAGAGCAATTATTTTTCTCATTTTTTCCTCCTAACTATCGCCGCTACAGGTGAAATAATCATAATAATGTACATAACCGGATTAAACCTGTAAAGCCAGTATATAAGGTTGAAATCACCGTAAGCGTCCTTTCCGCAGTACTGAAGAGCATATACAGCAAGGCATGACGCCAGCAGAAAAGGCCATTTCTTTTTTACTGATTTAAACATATGCCCAAGAAGGCTTGACGACAGATATACACTTATTCCTGTCAGTATAAATGACGAAAAGACATAAAATCCGCTCATAAGGACCTCCTGCCTTTCAACAAGAGAACCCGGAAACTCAGTATAATTCATCATCTGTATAACCGGCCAGAGCTTTCTTTCGGCCTCCTTAAGACCAAAACAGCTGACCGAAAGAGCCGTGCCGAATGACAGCACGGCTGTGACTATAATAATCGCAGAAAACACCGACATGGCCGACTTTTTAGTGTTGTTTGTTTTTGGCGAAAGCATAAACACAAATCCTGCGGCACTCATTGAACAGAAGGCATCAAAAGCGCCTTTTAATATCCCTCTGGACTCAGCCGGAGTAGTCCTGAGCACTGTCAAATCCATAGAAGGCGCTGACACTATGAATATAAATGCTATGAATATAAGCATAAGCACAGCTGCTATCTCCGCTATCCTGCCTATACATTCGCTCCCACGCTGAGCCATATATGCCGATACCAGCACTATAATAAGCGATGCGAAATTTTTGCCGACACCCTTTTCCATTGTCTCCTGGACCATGCGTGCCGATATCGAAAGCTGAAAGCCCCCGTACAAAACAATGTGTATAAGCACAACTGCAAACAATACAAAGCTTATACCCCGTCCAAGGCTTTCAGTTGACATATCCTCATAGCTTTTTACAAAACCCGCGCTCGTAAGCTTTATAAGGATATAAAACAAAACCGCAGCGGCAAGACCTCCAATGGCTATGCTTATATAAGCCGCACTGCCTGATTTTTCTATAACGCCAAGGGGGGCTGATACAGCAAGATTGCCTAAAAGCCCCGCTACAAGGATAGCCCTCAGCTGGTTGTTTGATATTCTGTCATTACAGGAAAAATTCAACTGCCGCCACCCCTTTTTTTATCAGCCATTCTGATTTTCTGTCCCTTTCTGGCAAAAATCGGCCTTTTTTTCATAAGTCTTAATGGTACACGTATTATACTGTCTTTAAAATCTGTATACCCGTCCACACTTCCGCCGCAGAACGGGTAAAGATACGGCACCCCATAGCTTTCAAGGGAAGCTAGGTGTACAAGCACAAGAAAGACAGAGGTATAAAACCCAAAAAGCCCAAGAAACGCAGAAAAGAATATAATAAAATATTTAACCAGTCTCAGCGCAGAGACAAATTCAGGGTTTGGCACCGCAAAGGAGCATATTCCCGAAAGCGCCGCTATTATTACCACCACCGGCCCAACTATGCCGGCTTCAACCGCAGCCGAACCTATGACTATTCCACCCACAATGCCAAAAGCCGAACTTACAGGCGACGGAAGCCTGACCCCCGCTTCCCGCAGAAGCTCAAAGGCCGTTTCCATAATCAGCACCTCCGCTATTGTAGGAAACGGCACATAAGCCCTGCCCGATGATATCTTAAGCGCCAGTGCTGTCGGTATCAAATCCGGCCTATATACGGTAAGCGCTATATAAAGCCCGGGAAGCGCCACAGACAAAGCCGCAGCAAAAAACCGCAGTATACGCATAAAGCTCATTATTTCCCAACGCTCGTAGTAATCCTCTGACGACTGGAAAAATATATTGAGTGTAGAAGGTAGAATTATTACAAAAGGAGAGTTGTCGACCACCACAACAACCCTGCCCTCGTATATTGCAGACGCCGCCTTATCCGGCCTTTCTGTAAGCTGAAGCTGCGGAAACGGAGACGAATACCTCTTTTCGAGAAACTGTTCCAGATATCCGCTGTCAAGTATACAGTCTACATTAATCGACTCTATCTGATTCAGTATATTATCCACAAGCTCTTTTTTGGCCACATCCTTAAGGTACATAACCGCTATGTCAGTCTTGCTTCGCCTGCCGCATTTAAGGCGTTTTACCTTGAGGGCCGTATCCCTTATACGCCTTCGTATAAGCACTGTATTTATGCTTCCCTGCTCAGTAAAAGCGTCCTTTGGCCCCTGTACAACCACTTCTGTGGAAGCCTCAGGTATCCCCCTTGACGGCCAGCCCTTTGTGGATATAATAACCGCCCGGTTGTCTCCCTCTGCCAGCACAGCAGTATCCCCAAGCAGTACAGCGTCAAAAATCTCCTCAAAGCTTTCCACAAGCTGTGTCTCGCCTACAGATATAAGATGCCTTTCTATACCTTCTGTGTCGGGCTGGCTTCCTCCCAGAACCATCATATTGGTAAGTACAGCGCTCTCTATAGTAGCGCCGTCGACAATATTGTCGGTGTATACCATAAAGCATTTTACGGCTTTGTTGTCAAACTCTTTGAACACGACATCATCTGAGCCGAAAAATGTATTCTTTATATATTCCTTATTTTTGTTCAGTTCTTTAAACAGCTCCATATTCATCACCGTTATCTATTATTTTCCGGCTGGTAAATATTTATTCATGCTGAAAAAATGCGCAAAAAAATACCACAGAATAAATCCGTGGTATTTTAAGTGATTAATTTTAATTTTATTTGCCTGCGTCTGCACCTGAACCGGAGCCTGAAAGCATATAAGGGTGATTAAACTGGAAAACAAGTAAATCATGGCTTGACGCGTTTGAGAGAAGGTCGTTTTCGGCATTCTTTACCGCAAGGGAGGCCTGGTCAAGCTTAAGCTGTGTTATGTTTCCAACCTCAAAATTAGTCTTTGCGGTATCATATGTCCTCTTGGCATCATCAAGAGCTGTCTGGAGTGTTTTCTCCTTAGACTCAAGCTGCATTATTGTGTTGTATCCATTTAATATACTGGTTTTAATATTTTTTACAGTGTCGCCGTATGTCCTGTCAGCCGCGTTGAGGGCGTTTGTTTTCTCCTCATAGCTGTAAGGTGTGTCATCTGTTATAGACACCTTTTTCTGGAAATCCGCCGATTCCACATCGGCCTTAGCCGCAAGTACACTCGGGTCAGACTGGGATTTAACTGTAATATAGCTTTCAAGGCTTGTAGTAATTGTGAGAGGTTCATATGTTATTTCATAATCAATCTCAAATTCCTCTCCAACTTTAAGCCCTATAGCGTTAGCAAGCTCGTCATATACGTTGTCAATGGCAAGCTCAGCCATCTTTACATTCTGCTGAAGTGTTGTGACCTCATTCTTGGCAGTGTCAAGCTCGTTATCACTTACCATGCCCAGCTTGTTTTTGGCTATAAGCTCATTGCATTCCCTCTGCTTGAGTACAAGACTCTCCTTAGCAAGCTCAAGTGATTTTTCAGATGTAACTATGGTGTTAAAATAGTTCTTAACCATAAGCTCGGCTGTTTCCTTAAGCATTATCTTTTTGTATTTATATGACTTTGTACTTCCGTCAATGGAGCCTATGCTCTCAAGTAGATTACCTATTGACGATTCTACCTGATGGCTTACACCGCTTAATGGAAGATAGCCGTTAAGGCTTGTAAAAAGCATCTCTTTGTTGTCCTCCATAAGCTCTACAGCCTCGTCTATAGTCTTTAAGGACGAGGTGTTTTTTATAGCCATCTCCACCGCCTTGTCATATGTTATAACTGTTTTTGTTTCCGTTTCATCTTTTTTGTCCGCCGCAAAAGCGCTGGCTGAAAACGCCATTACAGCAATTAAAACGGAGGCTGTTAATTTTTTCAAGTTCATAATTTTAAATTCACTCCCAAATTAATCGTCATCTTCACCAGCATCATAGGTAAAGTGGAATTCATGCACTTCATCTTTATTCAGTGTATTGTTCCTTACTGTAATCTCAAGGTCACAGTCAAGGATACCGTCCTCAGTGAGGTCAAAGGCTATAAAGCCCTCCTTCTCCTCATCAGGTGCTATATCTCCAAGATACCAGCTGTTGTCCATAAGGCTGTTTACCTTTGTAAGGCTTATTTCCTTGCCGTTTACTGTGAGCTTTGATTTTGAAGGGACAAGCTGATAGTACTCAGAGCTTTCCTCATCATTGTCAAAATCAACAAGTACCTTAGTTATGTTCTGTATTGTATTTCTTGTCATTCCTGTTATCTCAATAGTATAGTGGTCTTTCTTGCTCTTAACAGGAAGCTTTTCGTATCTGTGCTTAACCTCTTTGTCACCCGAAGAATCCTTATCAATATATACAGGTACTTCTTTTATAACCTCTACTTCCTTTTCCACTACCTTTTCAGCAACTTCAACAGACACCTGCTTTTTTGCCGCATCAAATGAAGCTTCACCGCCCAGCGACTCGGTAACAAACCTGAGAGGTACATATGTGTACCCATTATAATTAAGCACAGGCTGGTCAGAAGGTGAAGCTACACTGTTTCCATTGATATTGAATGTAATGTCATTCCACAGCTTTGCTGTCACATCGCTGTAGGCGGCCATAGCCGTAACAGTAACCATGCACATTGCTCCGGCGGCAAAGCCCATAGCAACAGATTTAAAATTCTTCATTTTATTTCCTCCATTCGATTAAATTCACTTATACCCTACATAATGGTATTTTACAGCCTCACAGTATAAATTACAATTACAAAATGTTTACAATGACCACGCTTAAAAAAAAATTAATAACTGCCGTAAAAATCTGTTTAAAAGTAAAGTGACAAGCTTCTGCCTTAATATACTAATACCGGAGGTGTAGTATATGAAAAAATTTACTGCTATTAAAAAGAAAGCGTTTATCTTCACCGCAACACTTGTATTTGCCGTTTGCCTTTTGAGCATTGTGAGGCCTGCGGCTGTAAGTGTATTCAGCTCTTTTTCACAGGGAGAGCGAAAACTCCCGATTTACTGCGTAGATACTGATGAGAAAAAAATTGCCATAAGCTTTGACGCCGCATGGGGAGCGGACGATACCGACACACTGCTCCAGATTTTAGCTGACAATGATGTTAAAACTACATTTTTTATGTGCGGCTACTGGGTTGACAAATATCCTGATGAGGTAAAAAAGATTGCCGAAGCCGGCCATGACCTTGGAAACCACTCAGCAACCCACCCGCATATGAACAGCCTTTCAGCAGAACAGATTAAAAAAGAGCTTACAGACGCCCACCAGAAGGTGCTTGATTTAACAGGCGTTGAAATGAATCTTTTCAGACCCCCGTTTGGGGAATACAACAACACTGTAGTGCAGTCGGCCAATGAATGCGGCTACCATGTTATACAGTGGGATGTTGAAACAAACGCCACATGTTAAAATTAATTTTCTTTCAGTGCAATATAGTTTTATCACAAAACCATATCCCCTGTCAAGGTATTTTCCAGCCAAACACTCCCCGTTTTATAACATTAATATTTACATTAAAAATATTTAATTTTTTTATTCACCCAAAATTGATATTTGAGAATATATTTGTATTGACACAAATATAGTTTTATAGTAAAATCAATTTTCGTATATAATGTTTATTAGCTTTTATGGAGACGGTGAAATGGATAATTTAAGAGAAAACGCAACAGACTTGGCCATGGGCCTGCTGAATTTTAACCTTCAGCTCGGCTGCTGGTTTGCCGGTAATTTAAGGAATCATTTTAACATAAACGGCAAGGGCAATATTGAAATATCAATGCGGCAGTTCCAGATACTAATGGCACTTCAGCACCATAATGTTGATAATATTTCCGGACTGGAAAATATTTTTAATATAAGCAAAAGCAGCCTTTCTCTTACGATTTCCAAAATGGAAAACACAGGTCTCCTGTATAAGGAGCATTATCCTGAAGACAAAGACAGGAGGACTGTACACCTCAGGCTCACGTCAAAAGGTGAGGAGATTACAAAGAAGTTTTTTGAAGCAATTTGCATATCCTTCACCGATTTTTATGGGACACTGGATGACGCGCAGAGGGAGAATATGAAAATCGGAATTGAAAAGCTAAGCAAAGTATTCAAATAGGAGGATATAAAAATGAAAAGGAAAATTATACCGTCAATCCTTATTTCAGCCATATTGGCGGCGTCTGTTCTTTCAGGCTGCGGCAAGAGCGCTGACGCTGGCGCAGGGTCAGCACAGGAACAGCAGGCAATTACATATGTTCAGGTAATGAACACATCAAACGAAACAATAAAAAGCGAGTACCTTTATAACGGTACAATACAGCCTATAACTGAGCTTGTAGTATCAGGCACAATACAGGGCAAGGTAGCTTCAGTCAATTATGATGTGGGAGATTATGTAAAGGCCGGAGATGTGCTCTACACAATGGATACATCTGACATAGTAAACAGCAAAAGAGTCGCTGAGGCTTCTCTTGCCTCCGCCGAGGCAAGCATAAAGACAGCCCAGACAAACCTTGAGCTTGTAAACGGAGCATCAATGCAGACACAGATAGAAAGCGCCAAAGCATCTCTCAGTAACGCTGAGATTGCCTATAACACGGCCAAAACAAATTACGACAACAACAAAATACTCTTTGAGAGCGGAATTATTTCACAGACGGAAATGGACAACATTTCAGACGCGTACTCAAGGGCTGAGGTAGCATATAATCAGGCAAAGGAATCCTATGACCTTGTAATGAAAATGCCTGATGAAAACCGCAGAAAAGCTGAAGATGCACTTAATTCGGCCAAGGCTGCCAGAGAAAGTGTTGTAGCCCAGATTAACTCCTACAACAAATCATTAAACGATGCTGTAGTTACAAGCCCTATTGCAGGCTTTGTAACAGCATGCAATGTAAAAGCCGGAACAGTGCTTGCCACAAATGAGCCTTTCAAGGTTGTTGACACTTCTAAGGTTACAATAAACGTAAGCGTATCAGAAGACATAATAAACTCAATTGCTGTAGGCGACTCAGTGTCAGTAAATGTGCCTTCAGTTTCAAATCTGGCTAAGCTTGGAACAATCAGCACAGTAAATCCTGCGGCTAATGCAGGCGGAACATATGATGTAAAAATCGAGATGGACAACGCCGACGCCAAACTTAAAAGCGGTATGTTCGGCGAAGTCAACTTTGTTAAAGACAGAAGCGACAAGACTATTGTTATACCTGTAAACGCTGTTATAACAAAGGGCGGTGAGAAATACGTATTTGTCATGAAAGACGGAAAAGCCGTAAAGACAACTGTTCAGACGGGAATTGACAACGGAACAAATATTGAAATCAAGAGCGGACTTACAGAAAACATGGATGTAGTTGTTAAGGGACAGACATACCTTGAAGACGGCGACAGCATAGCTGTTGCAGAAAACACCTATGACGCCGAAAGCAATGAGGCACTGCTTAACGGCGAAAGTCAGAACGCTTCCTCATCTGAACCGGCACCGGAATCCAGCGGTGCGTCAAGCTCCGGCGAAAAGGAGGAATAATCCATGCCTACCAAAGTATCAATTAAGCGTCCGGTAACAACTATAATGGTTATGTTTATAGTAATACTTGCCGGACTTATATCATACACCACACTGAAGCTTGACCTTATGCCCTCAATAGACATACCTATTGTGCTTGTAAGTACATCATATGTCGGCGCAGGACCTGAGGAAATTGAAAACCTCATATCAAAGCCTGTTGAGGAAGCGGTGGGAACAGTAAGCAACGTTGACACCGTTACATCTACCTCCTCATCAAACTCATCAATGGTTATGATTAAGTTTGTTGACGGCACCGACATAGACACGGCGGCGGCCGATATCCGTGAAAAGATAGACCTTATAAAAGGCACCCTTCCGGATGACGCCAACGAGCCTATGGTTCTCAAGCTTGATATAAACGACATGTCCTCTATTGTTGTAGGCGTCGGCTCAGAAAAAATGGAGATTGCAGACCTTACAACATTTGTTGATGACAACGTGTCAAATGAGATAGAAAAGATAGACGGCGTAGCTTCTGTAAACGTAATCGGCGGTCTTGACCAGGTTGTAAACGTAACTCTTGATACAAATAAGATGAACGGCTACGGCATATCCTCCGGACAGATAGTAAACGCCCTCAAATCTGAGAACATGAACACACCTATAGGAAAAATAAACAACGGCACAACAAAAATAACCGCCAAAACCGTAGGTGAATTCAAGTCCATAGACGATATCAAAGACATACTGCTTTCCACCGCAGGCGGAAGCACTGTCCGCCTGAGAGATGTGGCCAATGTTGAGCTTACAACAGAAGATGAAAACTCATACGCCTTAGTAAACGGCAACAAAAGCGTTATTATGGCTATCAGCAAACAGTCAGACGCAAATATCGTTGAGATATCGGACAAAATAAACAGGGAAATTTCAAAGCTTAACAAGCAGTATCCTGACCTGAGCGTTGAAATGCTTTCTGATACATCTGACTATATAAAGGACTCCGTAAGCAACGTGCTCTCCACAGCTATTCAGGCTGCCGTAATGGCCGTTATAGTCCTTTTCATATTCCTCAGAAGCGTGCGTACATCAGCTGTTATAGCTGTATCAATACCTACTTCCATTGTTGCTACTTTCGCTCTTATGTATGTGTGCGATATGACGCTTAATATCATATCCCTCGGAGGTATAACAATCGGTATAGGTATGCTCGTAGACAACTCGGTAGTTGTTCTTGAAAACATATACAAATACCATTCTAAAGGCTACCCTGCCAAGGAAGCCGCTGAAAAAGGCGCCCTTGAGGTTGGACTTTCAGTTATGGCTTCAACCCTTACAACTGTAGCGGTTTTCATACCACTTATGTTTGTAAGCGGAACAATTGGACAGATGTTTAAGGACCTCTCGCTTACCGTATGCTTCTCACTTGGAGCGTCGCTTATAGTATCCCTTACATTTGTGCCTATGGCCTGCTCAAAGCTTCTTGTAGCTGAGGAGAGAAATGATGAAAACCTCTCAAAGGGAGGCCCTATCGGAAAGCTTCTCAATGCATGGGGTGCCGGCCTTGACAAAATTGACAGCTCCTACAGGAAGGCCCTCCACTACATTCTTGGCAGGAAAAAGAGAGTTATAATAATAGTATGTCTTATATTTGTGCTCTCACTTGGACTTGTGCCTATAGTCGGCCTTGACCTTATGCCTTCAATGGACCAGGGTTCAGCGTCAATAAATATTGATATGCCTTCCGGAACAGTAATTGATGAGACAACAGCTGTTGTTGATGAGGTAATGAACAGAGTCGGAAGCATACCTGAGCTTGATGAATACTACATAATGGCAGGTTCAAGCACAGCCTCCATGCTTTCAGGCGCAAGCCAGACCGACACGGCTTCCATAATGCTCAACTTCGTTGGCATTAAGGAACGTGACAGGTCAACCGACGAGATTGTTGAAGAAATAAAAGATATGATTAAGTCGATACCCGGAGCTGACATAACCGTATCCGCCTCCAGCTCCGCTATGGGTTCATACTCATCATCAAGCGATGTTGAGGTACAGATAAACGGCGATGATATTGATAACCTTCGCCAGGCAGGATATGACATTGAAAAGCTCCTTGAGGCACAGTCCTGGACAAAGGACGTTGTAAACTCATCTGAAACAAGCGAGCTTGAGGCCAATGTGGTTATCAACAGGGAAAAGGCGTCTCAGTACGGCGTTACAACAGCGTCTATAGCCAGCGCCCTCTCCACTGCCGTAAACGGAAGCACTGCCACAACATATAAGCTTGATGGTGATGAGATTGACGTTGTAATAAAGGATAACGATGAAAAGATAAGCTATATAAACGACCTTCAGAAGGTTACAATATCAACACCAAGGGGTATTATACCTATAACTGATGTTGTTGATATAACCACAGACGAGTCAGCCACAAGCATTGACCGAAAGGATAACCACAAATACATCACTATAGGAACCAACTTAAAGGAAGGCATAAGCACCGGTGATGCCCAGAAGAAAATTGTTGACCTGCTCGACCGTTATTCATTCCCTGACGGGTGCTCATATGAGTTTGCCGGAGATGTTGAGACAATGGTTGAAACATTCCAGAGCCTCCTTCTTGCCATGATAGTAGCTCTCCTTCTGGTGTATATGATAATGGCATCGCAGTTTGAATCGTTCATATATCCTTTCCTGATTATGTTCTCAGTCCCTCTTGCCATAACAGGCGCTATATTTGGACTTTTCATAACAGGCAAAACAATAACATCAGTAACATTTATGGGCTTTATAATGCTTGTCGGCATGGTTGTTAATAACGCCATAGTGCTTATTGACTATACAAACCAGCTCAGAGCAAGAGGTATGGAATGCGACGAGGCCCTTGAGGAAGCCGGACCTAACAGGCTCAGGCCTATACTTATGACAACACTTACAACTGTTATAGGTATGGTTCCTATGGCACTTGCTATAGGCGAAGGTACTGAAATGCAGGCTCCTATGGCTGTAGCCATTATATTCGGTCTTTCAATATCCACACTTATCACACTTTTCTTCATACCTGTTCTTTACTCAACAGTTGAGGTATTGAGGTTCAGGAATGTGAAGAAGAAAACAAAGAGAAAGCTTTTTGGTTCAAGATACAAGGATAACGGCGAAAACGCCTGATTTAAAATATCCTCAGGGCCCGGTGTTTACCGGACCCTGTTTTTTATCTGTAAACATAAAATTTTTGTTGTAATTTTCTCAGGATAATGTATAATAAGCATAGTTAAATATAAGTTTGCGGGGGAACATTAATTGTTGAGAAGGTTAAAACCTGACCCTTTGAACCTGTTGGTTAAAACCAGCGTAGGGAAGCGTATTAAAACCAGTTACATTCAAGTATCCTTCCGTATGCGGAAGGATTTTTTTTATTCCCGCAAAATAAAAACAGGAGGTATTTTTATGAAAAAAAGTATTGTATTATTTATGGCCGCCCTTTTAACGGTGCTGCCCCTTACAGCCTGCTCAGGCTCAAAAGACAGCGCTTCCTCTTCCGCCCCAAAACAGGGCACCTCTGAAAATGCCATGGCTTCAGATGAAGGTACCGGCAACAGCACAGAAAATCTTGAGGACTTCGACTTAGTCCTTGACTGGTATCCAAACGCCATACACGCCTTTATATACGATGCTATTGACAAGGGCTATTTTGCAGACGAGGGGCTTAAAGTAAACATACTGTTTCCGGCCAACAGCAACGATGCAATATCCCTCACAGCAGCCGGAAGAGCCGACGCCGGACTTTATTACCAGAATGATATTATAATCGCCAGAGCAAACGAGAATGTGCCGGTGGTTTCCATAGGCTCAGTAGTAAAGGATTCTCTTGACATAATAGCCTCTCTCAGTGAAAAAGGCATAAACAGGCCAAAAGACCTTGAGGGAAAGAAACTGGGCTATACAGCAACTGAATTTGGCGATGCCGTTATCAGAAAAATGCTTGAAAACGACGGCGCATCATTGGACAGTGTAAAGCTTATAAATGTCGGCTTCGACCTTATGAGCAGTATGACAACCGGAAATGTTGACGCCACATTCGGCTGCTTTGTAAACCATGAGATACCCCAGCTTGAAAAGGAAGGCTTTGATATGAACTATTTTAAGCTGTCAGATTACGGTATACCTAACTACTACGCACTCGTTTTTGTGGCCGGCGAAAAAAATGTTAACAACAATTACGAAAAATACCACAGGTTTTTAAAAGCGTGCCTCAGGGGCTTTTACGATATGAAAACAGACCCTGAGGGAACACTTGACATACTGCTTAAATACCAGAACGAGGAAAATTTCCCTCTTGACCCCGATGTTGAAAAAAAGAGCCTTGATGTACTCCTGCCTATGATGGAAAAAGAATTTCTGCCCTTCCTGGCACAGGATGCCAATGTTTTTCAGGAGAATATAAACTGGCTTTACGATAACGGGCTGATTGAGAGCAAAATTGAGCCGCAGGAAATAATGTACGACGCTATCGACCAGGATTATGATGACTATCTAAATGGGTATGCGGATTCAGCAACGAAAGAAGGCGTTCAGTAATGTCAGATTACAGTAAAATTTTAGAAGCTGCAAAGAATGGTGCAGAAAAATATTTTCCTGTGCAGATGGATTACCTCAAAAGATTCTCTTCTATAGACTGCGGAACGGGAAACGAGAAAGGAAATTCCGAAATTGTAAGTATCTTAAAGGAACTTCTTTTAAGCATGGGTGCCGATGTAGGCATACATTACGAAAAGGGCTTGGGAAGCCATATCACAGCCAGAATAACGCCTGAAAATCCAGCTGGAAAAATAGTGCTCAACGCCCATATTGACACTGTTTTTGGCGAAGGCTTTACACAAAACCACCCATTCCATATTGACGGCGACTGGGCTTACGGCCTTGGAATTGCCGACTGCAAAAGCGGCGTCGTCATTTCAATATTTGCGGTAAAGGCCATGCAGGAGGCCGGGCTGCTGCCAAATATGGAAATTGAGTTTATATTTAACTGTGACGAGGAAATCGGCACTGCCTCCGGCAGCAGGCTTTATGCTAAGGAGGCGTCAGACGCTGACTATGCGTTTGTGTTTGAGGGGGCTGAAAAGGAAAACGGAAAAACCGGTTTTGTCACAGCCCGCAGAGGAGTTATACTTGGCACAATAGATATAGAGGGAAAGGAGGCTCACGCCGGCATAGCCTACCTTGAAGGCCGCAGCGCCATACTTGAGATGGCCCACAAGATAATTGAATTCTACAGCTTTAACGATTACGAAAAGGGAATTTACTACAATATAGCACCTGTTTCAGGAGGCAGGCCAAACGGAATAGTAGCTGGCAGCGCACACGCTGAATTCTGTGTAGCCGGCATACCAATGAACTCAGACTTTGCCGACATTGAAAAAAAGCTGAAATCACTGGAAGACAGTGTAACTGTTAAGGGCTGCACAGTAAATGTCAATTACCATACCCTGTTTCCTTCAATGGAAAAAGGTGAGCAGAACTCAAAGGCCTTTGCCCTGCTCAAAAAGCCAGCTGAAATTATGGGCATTGATATAACGGAGCTTTATGTTCCGGGGGCAACAGACGGAGCTTATTTCAGCTCACTTGGAATACCTACAGTTGACGCGCTCTCGGCTGAATTTAAGGACATACATACTGTAAACGAATGTGTCAATATGCCTTCAATAAAGGAGCGCACAGCATTCTTCGCCGCCGTTTTGGGCTGTATGCGTTAAGCAGGCCACAGTAAAATACAGATGAAAACTTTAATATAAAAATACATATAAAAGCCGTTGTAATGCAATATTTTTCATTACAGCGGCTTTTATAATTTGACATAGCACCAACTCTGCACTAAACTATTATTTATTAATAATATATTACTAAACGTAAAGAGGGTGATGAACATGAGTAAATCTTTGAACAAGTTTACAAAGCTTTTCCTTATATTCTCTAAAATCGGGCTTTTTTCATTTGGAGGGGGATTTGCCATGATTCCCCTTTTAAAGCGTGAAATAGTTGACAACTGCAATTTTATTTCAGCTGAGGAACTGGCCGATGTAATTTCACTGTGTGAGAGCGCCCCAGGTTCAATATCTGTCAACATGGCCACGTTTGTCGGGTTCAGGGCAGCCGGATTCTGGGGTGCAGCGTCAGCTACATTCGGGGTTGTAATACCGTCTTTTATTATAATTGCCGTGCTTTCGCTTTTTATAAACGCCTTCAGGGCACACCCAACTGTACGCTATGCCTTTTACGGAATAAGGATAGGCGTGCTTTCGCTTATAATAAACGCCTTCCTCTCAATCTATAAGAGCTACAGCAAAACCTTATTCAGCTATCTGCTCATGGCCGTCACATTCATATTTGTGACAATTTTCAGGGTAAACGCCATATACATGCTGCTTATATGCATGGTCGCCGGAATATTGAAGGCCCTGGCGTCAAAGGAAGGGATATAATGTTATATATAACCTTGTTTGTTACATTCTTCAAAATAGGAGCATTCACAATAGGCGGAGGCTATGCCATGCTGCCTCTTATACAGGACGAGGTAGTGCGCCACGGCTGGATGGCCTCTGAGGACCTTATAAACTTTCTGGCCATAAGCGAAAGCACTCCCGGGCCGTTTTCTATTAACGTCTCAACATATATCGGCATGCAGACAGGCGGAATTTTAGGTGCTCTGTGCGCCACAACAGGCGTTGTTATGCCATCTTTTATTATAATAATGCTGCTTTGCGGCTGCTATAAGGCTTACAATACACATCCCTGTGTACAGGGCGCCCTTTCAGGCCTTCGTCCGGCTGCCACAGCTTTGATTGCCGCTTCTGCCGTGTCAATATTTATAATGGTATTTGCCCCGTTTTTTAACGGAGCAAACCCAAGCGTTCCTGTACTTATTTTATCTCTGGCGGTTTTTATAATCTCATCAGTGGGAGGCATTAAAAAAATACACCCCATAGCTATAATCGCCTTTTCCGCTGCTGCCGGAATACTTCTTGGCGCTGCCGGACTTATATAAAACAGAATTCAAAAACACGGGCTCAAGAGTACAAAGCCCCTTAACCCGTGTTCTATATTAAGTCCCTCACAGCTGATCTTTCCAGTAATAATACTCCAGATACGTTTCGCCTTCTATATAAAACATCTGGAGAAAGTGAGACTTTGAGTCTGAGCTGGATAAGAGCATATTGTACATATCGTCAGTGAGCCCCGACATATACTCAAGTCCGTCTATATTGCTGTCACAATAAAATACCGCAAGCGTTCCATGCAGGTTCTGCACACTTTTGATATCGTCACTACCACAGTTTTTGATAATTTTGATATGCTCTGAGTCAGCAAAAAACTCCGGCTCATACATCTGCATATCCATGTCAAAAAAGCCTTTACTGTCAAGGCCATTCATAAGCATATATGCAAACTTGACACACTCCCTGATATTTTCAAAACAAAGGCAGTAGCTTAAAACATACCGGTCTGAACCGTCCTCCTCCCAGTCGATAGGAAAAAACGGCGCTTTTGATGCTTCCTCCTCAGCTTCCTTTAAGACACTCTTGAGCTTTTCGGGCTCAGGCGACACCACAAAAACAAACCTGCCGCCAAAAACATCATATTCCTGGTCAAAACTTCCGTCGGCCTTCATTTTTATCAGAAGGTCGTCTTTATGTGGAGTATCCCCAACAAAAAACCTGAATTCTGTCTTATCCGTACCCGCTTTATCAGAAAGCCCTAATGAATCCAAATCAATATACTCCCTGAGGGCAGTTAAATCACCGGAAAAATAAAATTCCATTATATTTACCTCCGCTTTAAATTTTTTACTAGTGAGCTGTCACATATTGTCCTTTAAATATTTTTCCGCCTCAAATGCGTCAGAAGCTACAAGCTCTGCCATTTCAGCAAGCGCTGTTTCAGGCGCAGCCAAATCCGGTATGCAAATAACACGGATTCCCGCGCTCAGTGCCGCCCTTACCCCATTAGGTGAATCCTCAATAACTATTGCTTCATGCGGCAAAATATTCTCTTTTCGGCATGCCCTGATAAAAATATCAGGCGCAGGCTTTGAGTTTTCCACTTCCTCACCGCCTGTTATTGTCTTAAAATATTCCCTTATGCCGGCTGCCCTGAGATAAGCGTCTACATAGCAGCTTTTTGTTGACGAAGCCACAGAACATAGCTTGCCTTTTTGTCTGAGAAATTCAAGGAGCTGCGGTATTCCCTTTTTAACTTCAATTTTTCCTTCCTCGGCCAGTAAGCTTACTCTTTGCCTTGCCTTACTGCTTATCTCCTTAAACGGATAATCCTGTCCATAAAATGACTGCATTTTGTTTTTGAGCGCTTCTCCTGTAAGCCCTATTGTACTTATATATATATCGTCAGTCAGAACATAGCCATGCTCCCGCATAACTTTGCGCAGTTCCTCCATAAAGGCCCTTTCGGAGTCAAATATTACCCCGTCCATATCAAAAATCACAAGCCCTGTGACTTCCATTTTGTCCTCCTTAAAAAACCGCATGCATAAGCATGCGGTATATTAAATATGTTTACTCGTCAAAAGCGTCAAGGCAGAATTTATAAAAATTATAGTCATAGCTTTCGCTCCCTACGCCTATTGTAAAGAGCAGCTCGTCAACGCCTTCCTCCATCAAAAATTTATACGCCCTGTTATATCCCTCAAGGGTGGCTTTCCTGTTTACATAAAATGTGTAAAGCCAAAAAACCGTTTTTTTCTCGCCATCGATTTCAATTTCTCTTTGAGGCTCAGACTGAGCCATTTTTTCAGAGTCATTTGGAGTAATCCCTGTCTTTTCCTCCATTGTACTTATATCGTTAAGTATTTTCTTCCCTTCCTTTACAAGCTTGGCAAAATCATCATGCGTTGCCTTAAGATATCTTATTGTTTTAATTTTACCATCCGGCGTAAGGTTTTCAAACATAAAAACACCCCCATTTTCTTTTATAAAATTAGCATATTTTAAAAAAAGCGTCTTGTCAATACGCATGTCAAAATCTGTAAAAAATCTCAAGCGTGTTTTCCCGTATTACTATTTTTTCCACTGCCGCCCGTATGATACCCCTTTTATAATCATTATCCATAATATCTGAAAAATCCACCACCGGCTTTTTTCCCCCTGCCTGACAGACTATATTGTTTTTCTCATTCTCCAGAAAGTTTATCCTCTCATTTATGTATTTGGCGCTTACGCCGCCTTCCTCAATGGCCTTAACAAGGTTTTTAATCCTGAAATCAATTTCATCTGCCCTGTCCGGCTGATTTTCACACGGCATATACCTTTTAACCGCCTCTTTAACAGTGTTTAAAACAGTATCCTCAAGACCTTCCAAATCACAGCCCTTTAACCCGCAGCAGCCCTTTGAACAGAATATATACCTTTTGCCCTGAGACATTACAACCTTTACACTGCTCTGGCACAATCCACACCTTAAAAGCCCCGAAACAAAAGAATACCGGCTCTTTTGTCCGCCGCATACCGTACTGTTCATATCAAGCCGCCTGTTGCAGTAAAGAAAAATTTGCGGGTCTATTATGCCATCGTGCCCGGCGATTGAAAGCTTCGGCAGACATTTTCCGCCTTCCTTTCCAGTAAGCATAGCACCTCTTGTTCCGTCAAAGTCAGAAATATCATTTTCTATCTCTATGCCTTTTTCGGCGTAATACCAATAGATATCCCCACTGCACATGGCATATACCGGATTTCTTATAATCCTCGAAACTGCCCTGCTATCCCAATACCTTTTTTTCTCCATAAGGCCTTCAGATACCTTCTTTGCAGTCTTTCCAAGGCTCAGCCCGCTGGAATACAGATTGAATATGAGCTTTACAAGCTCAGCCTCGCTGTTGGCGCACAAAAATGAGGCCCGCCGGCCATCGGAGCTGTTTTTTATTATATCAAACCCCACAGGCGCCGGCCCGCCGGTCCATACCCCACGTTTAAACCTTGCGTAGTAATTGTCTCGTATCCTTTCCGCTATAGTTTCTCTTTCAAGCTGGGCAAAGCTCATTATAATATAGAGCATAGCCCGCCCTATAGGTGTAGCAGTGTCAAACCGCTCATTAACCGACAGAAACTCCACTCCGTTTTTCTCAAGTATATTCCAGAACACTGAAAAATCAGCTATAGAACGGCTAAGCCTGTCAAGCCTGTATACTATTATACGGTGTATTTTGCCTTCCCTCACACACTGAAGCATGTTTTTAAATGAGGGCCTGTTGAAGTTTTTCCCGGAAAACCCTTTGTCGCTGAAAACCATATAGTTTCCGCCGGACTCGCAGGCGCATTTTTCCAGCTGTGCCTCTATTGATATACTGTCCTTTTTATCAACTGACTGTCTAGCGTATAGTGCATCCATACAGATTCCGCCCCGCGCTGTTTTTATAAATATACTTGAAACAATACGATTTTATACCATGGCTTTCACTGATTCACTCGACTGGAAAGAGAAAGGCGCCCAGCCGGAAATTGACCAGGTTCTAAATCACAAGCACCTTCAGAACGGCTCAATAATACTTTTTCACAACGATGCGAAATATACGCCACAGGTTCTTGACACCATAATAAAAGGCCTTAAAGAAAAGGGGTTTGAGATAGTGCCTGTAAGCCAGCTTATATATACCGAAAACTACTATATGGATAATGAGGGAAGGCAGAAAATAAAAACCGGCGAATAAAACTGCCTGCTTTATTACATATCGCTTTGCTGTTAACAAAAATCCTGAAACAACAAAAAAACTCTTGTAATATATGGCCGCTGGTAGTATAATTGTTGCGTCAGAGAGTTGAATAATATAATTGATGTCAAGGTGGACACTTCAAATGGAGTTGTCTGCCTTTTTTTATTTCTAATGGGAATTTTGAAGGAGTGATTAAAATGCTGAAACTAAACGTACTTAAACTTCTTGAGGAAAATGGAAAAACTAAATACTGGCTGTACAAAAGGCTGGGTATGAGTTACCAGAATTTCAATAAAATGGTAAATAACGAGACTTCCTCCATTCGCTACGAAGTGATTGAGGAACTGTGCGGGCTTTTTGACTGTACTCCAAACAGGCTCTTTGCGCTTGATTCAATTTCCTCAAAGCAGAGCTCATAAATGTGCCCTTATATTTATACCCCATATAAGGCCATGCGCAAGCAGCAGTACTCACGCATGGCCTTTTGTTTTTATTAAAACACTTATCTGCTGTACTTTACAATCAGTATCTCAACAGCCGTCTCCGGTTCCAAACGCCCCGATTTAATGCCATAGTCAGTATCCAGACAGTCTCTCAGAGCCTTTTTGAGCAGGTCAGATGTAAAATTCCTGCTTTGCGCAAGGCACTGTTTGATAACAAAATCCCTCTGCCCTGTCATAGATGCGGTTTCCTGTACACTTTTTCCCTGTGAGGCAAAAACACCGGCCTGAAGCATCAGCCTGAACTGTCTGGCAATCATGGCAAGTATGCCTACTGGCTGCTCCTTAAGCATAAGCAGTCCCCTGTATATTTTTATCGCTTTTGCGGTATCTCTTTTTCCAATGGCGTCTACCAAATCAAAAATTTTAGCTTCCGCTGTCTTAACGCATATTGTGTCAATATCCTCGTCAGTTACAGTGGAATTTGGGCCTTTAAAATTTGCAAGCTTGTCAAGCTCAGCAACAGCA
This sequence comes from Lachnospiraceae bacterium NSJ-143, assembly GCA_022867625.1. Lineage (GTDB taxonomy): Bacteria > Bacillota > Clostridia > Lachnospirales > Anaerotignaceae > Neoanaerotignum_A. Next base: position 489,161 of record JALIFM010000001.1, on the reverse strand, counting down.
TTTTCCATACCCTCGCCAACAGTCCTGAAAAAATATATTGTCTGCTGTCTTTCCATTTTAACAGCTTTTTTCTTAAGCTCCTTTTCTGCCCATGTGTAAAGCCCTGCGCCCTCCGGCGCCCTGCATAACGCAGTGTGCCCTTTTTTGACAACAGTTTTAAACAGCCTGAGCCTTTTGTCGGCCTCCTGCTCTACAAATACGATGCAGGTGCTCTCCGGCGCATTCTCCAGCAAATCAGCCACAGCCTCACTGTCATTTTTTCGTCCGGCCTTAAAAAGCCCGCTGCCCTTAATCACAATAAGCCTTTTTTCACTCATAAACGGAAGTGTGGACACCGCGTCTATAATTCTGTTTATATCCTCAGCACCGTCAAATGTGTCAAGGTTCATGTCAGTAAAAGGCCCTGAAACAACAGCTTTTTTCAGCCTTTTTAAATACAAATCCCTTATAAACGCCTCTCCGCCATACAGCAGGTAGCATTTTTTGAATGTCTTATTTTTAATATCGCTTTTAATAATTTCCATAAGATTCACCTAATCAATAGATTTGACTGTATACAGCCTCTTTCCGTTTGTCTTAAAGCTTACCATTCCGGAGCCTGACGTGTCAATCAAAGCTGAGTCTGTTTTAAAGCCTGAACCGCTTACAATATTTTCCGCTCCTGCCTGTGACAGGTAATCAATAAAATATTTGCTGTTGCTGTATTCGGAATCTATATAAATCGCGTCGGCCTTTATGTCTGTTCCGGAAAAAACAACATACCTCATTTCAACAGGGGATATTCTGCCAGTATAGACAAAGTTTCTTTCACCAATGCTTATTCCGGCTATTATTGAGCCCGAAGCTGTTTCGTTTTCAAACCCTTCCGATGAATACAGGCAGGATATTTTCATATTTTCTCCGATATAGGCGCTTTCACTCAATCCTATCCGATATATACCGGCACCATAAAGCGACGATACAAACTGAAGCGTCTCATACTGACCCATATCAGCTATACTGCCCTCTGGTATGTATATACGCTTTACACCAGAAAGCTTTATAAGCTTGCTGGCAAGGCGGAAGTCACCGGATTCTGTACCGGCAAGTATAAGCGCGTCCGCATATTGTCTGCCAAGTGAATTAATATACCCGCACAGCCTTTCAGCCTCATTGAATGAGTCGTTTGGGCTTGTCTGACCGATTAGGTAAATCTTTTTATCAAAGGTTTCAATAACGGCTCCGCCGCCGTATTCCTTCGGCATAAAGCTTACAGTGCTGTACTTAAACACAAGCCTGTTAGATAAAACGGATATTACGCATAATGCCGTAAGCACTGCTGTAAGTGCGCGCCTTCTGTTCACAGTTTTTATTTTAACCGCCGAAAACAGCATTCCATAAAACGCCAGCACAAAGAGCAGGGGCAGCCTGCCTGTAATTATATTAGAAAACGGCAGACGGCTTACAAAACCGCACACTATGTCAAAATAATTCAGAAGGCAGTATACAATTCCTCCACAAAACCTTCCCATGCCGATATTTACCATTCCAAGCCCGATACTCAGAATACCCATGCCAGTCAGTATGCCAAGAAACGGCACAATAAGAATGTTTGTGATAAAGCCATATATCTGTACTTTATAAAACCTCAAGGCCAGCACCGGAAATGTGAAAACTGTTACAGAGGCTGAAAGCAGAGCCAGTTCCTTAACTCTTGCCAAAAGCCCTTCTCCGCTGTTTTCCCATGACTCATAAAACAGCAGCACAGCCGCAACCGATATAAAGCTGAGCTGAAAACCTGTATTAAACAGGCTGTAAGGGTTGGCCATGAGTATACACAGACCTGAGGCTCCCAAGGAATTCAGTGCGTCGCTTTTTCTGTACAGCAGCCTTCCGGCAAGGACTGTATTGACCATTATAACACTTCTCACAACAGAAGGCCTTGCACCGGCAAATACCGCATACACAAATAGCAGAAGAATAGCCGCAATTGAGGCCTTTCTTATGCCTATCCGCAATGCCTTTAACAGCCTCATAATCATAATAGAGATTACTGCGGTGTGAAGCCCTGATACGGCCAGTATATGCGCCGCTCCTGCTGATGTATATAATTCTCTTGCCTTTTTTGGCAAATCAGCTGTATCGCCCATAACTATGGCTTTGACTATTCCGGATTCATATCTCGGGTAAATATTATCAGCCACAGTGCCAAGGCTGTCTCTAAAATTTAAGAGCATCTGCCTTGGGCCGTCCTTTTTGTGCCCAAGCATAAATATGTTTTTTGCGTTGGCGCTTAAAACAAGCCTGTTGGCCAGCATATATTCGCCCTCGTCAAAACCGGATATTGATTTTACCGTTGCTGCGGGCACTATATCACATTCAACAGCTATAATATCATTTCGTTTTACGAATGTATCCTCAGCTGTATATATAACAGCCCGGCCGTCGATATCTTTTTCGCCTTCCTTATAGCAGAAGCTTAGATTATTGAGTATAACAGTTTCCCCGCCAGACGAATTGAATGAAATATCCAGCACAGTGCCTTTTACAATCTCAGTGCCCTTTTCTACAGTGTGACTATAAGAAAAATTACCCATAGCAAGCAGGCCAACGCCTGCCGCAATGGATAATATAAATACTGACAATGATTTAATTTTTTCGTAGAGGATTAAACAAAACAGAAGCACTGCTAAAGCAAAAACATAAAGATACAGTCCTTTTAAATATCTCGCCGCCGCTATAGATGCTGCAAAAATCAGAAACGTGTATAAAGCCGGCCTTTTCATTTTTGAACCACAATATCCTTTGGGTCAAAAGGCTGGCTGAATTCAATATTGCCCTTATATTCCTCCTGCCTTTCCCCTTCAATCAAAAACTGTACCTTGCGCACATCGTCAAGAGCAGTCAGCGAATTGACTATTGAGTAGACTGTAAGAAGCTCCCTGTTGGCCCCGCCATTCTGCTTTGTAACAAATTCCGAGCTCAAATCGAGATAACAAATCCCATCCTGCGTGCTTATATTCCTTACTTTGGTGTCAGAAGGTATGGCCGACATATTTTCCTTTGCCTGAGGGCCCTTTATCAGCTCCTCCATAACATACTTCTCCAGCGGCTGGCTCCTGTTCACCTCAACTCTTCGTTCCTCTTTATTAAGCCCTGTGCCGTCAGCATTTGCAAAATACAGTGTAATCACCTTTACAGACGTAGCTGGTTCCGCTTCTATTGTGCCGCTTATAATAAGGTCGTCGCTTCCTACAGGCCCTATAGGGTCGCCGTTTGTCTGCTTTAAAGGCTCGCCCTCAACCAGTATTTCGACCTTGTCTACAAAATAAAGCCCTGTCACTGTTTTAATCACAGCTCCCCGGCAGTACATTTCATCACTTTTTTTCATGTCATAATACTCCGATGAAAAATTGAGCCGGGCTATATCCCCCTCAACTGATGAGCCTATAAGCTCAACATCTTCAGGTACAGCACTTATAAGCTTTTCGTTTTTAGCCTTAACCTTCATAAGTTCTATTGTATTTTTCAGTATATCGTCTGTGGAGTTTCCAATTATATTATATGTTTCGCCCTTAAGCCCCGCGCCATCTGTGTTTATATAGTATACGTCAATTCCCTGGTTCAATTTATTTGCCGATTTATTGTTTATAATTGACGTAAGAACAACAGCGACAGATGTAAACATAAGAAGCGTTATTACAAAAATACTGAGCTTTTTCACATTCTGCCTCCTTACAGGTTATGAGCGAGAGGTATTCTTACAACAAATGTTGTGCCCTCGTTTTCACGGCTTGTAACTTTTATGCTCCCGTTATGCATTAATATTGTGGAATGCGTTATTGAAAGCCCGAGGCCTGTGCCGCCGGTTTCCCTGTTTCTGGTTTTATCAATCCTGTAAAACCTCTGGAATATTTTGGAAAGCTCCTCCTCAGCCATGCCGATACCGGTATCCGAAACGGTAATAAAGGCATTCTGGTGGTCACAGTCCAGCACTATTTTGACCATTCCGCCATCGTCTGTATATTTAATACCGTTTTCAACAAGGTTTGATACGGCCAGACTCAGCTTTGTCCTGTCAATTTCCGCACTTACCTCTTTAACAGCCGTATACTCAAAATCGATATTTTTGCTGTCCGCAAGAGGTCTGAGCCTTTTTATTATATCCTCAATAACAGCATTAAGGCTTTCTGATTTAAACGTAACCGGAATTTCCTTCTGGTCAAGCCTTACAAGCGTAAGCAAATCGTTGATTATTTCAGTCATTCTGTCTACCTCAGAGTTTATGTCTCTCAAAAACTCGACATAGGTCTCCTTTGGCGCTTCACTGTCAAGCAGAATGGACTCACTCAAAACCTTTATTGAACTGAGAGGAGTTTTAAGCTCATGGCTTACATTAGAGACAAAGTGCTGCCTTGATGTCTCTACCTCCTCAAGCTTTTCGGCCATGTTGTTAACCGCAGCCCCAACCTGCATTATTTCGTTGTCAGAAAACTCGTCAACAGGCATCCTCTCGTCAAAATGCCCCTCGGATATATTCTTAATAACCTCCATAAGCTTGCTTAAAGGCCCTGTTATAGTGTGTGAGAGCACAAGCACAAAAGAAAGCACTATGCAGGCTATAAGTATTGTCATTACATAAACAGGCTTTCTTATGCCGGCTATCATGGCGTGTATATCAGAAGGCTTGTACACTATAAGTACAGCCCCAACCTTTTTACCTGCCTCGTCAACTATAGACGTTACCACATAAATGTCGCCGTTTTCCTGTTCACGCGCCACATCCCTTGTCTCTATAGCCTCAATCACCTCAGGTATTACTATCATTTTGCCGTTGTCAGTACCGTTTGAGTCCTCAAGGACAATTCCCATATCGTCAGTTACAATTATCCTGAAGCCGCCCTGTTCGCTTGTAAGCTCAATATCCCGGTCAAAGGCGTGGCTCATTTCACTGTTTCTGAGATAGCCTGAAATTGTTATATGGCCCGAAAAAATATTGGCCTGGTTTAAAAGCTCCTTCTTTTTTTCCTCAATAAAATAATTTTCGGTAGTTTTAAAAACAACAGCGGTAAAAAGAAAGAGTGGGATAAGTCCAGCGCACAGGTAGGTAACTATCATAAGGAACTTTATACGGTAGCTTCCTCCCTTTTTCTTAGCCAAAATAGTAACCAACTCCCCATTTAGTGTAAATATATTTAGGCTCGCTAGGTTTTTCCTCTATTTTTTCCCTGAGCCGCCTTACATGCACATCTACTGTCCTTGCATCTCCCGGATAGTCATAGCCCCAGATAGTATCAAGAAGCGTCTCCCTGCTGTATACCTTGCCCGGGTTTTCCATAAACAGCACAAGCATGTCAAATTCCTTTGCTGTCAGGTTTGTTTCCCTGCCGTTGATAAACACCCTGCGCGAGTCAAAATCAATCTTAAGTCCCTTTGCCTCAAGCGTATTCGATTTTGCCGGCTCATTTATGTCAACCTTCTTAACGCTCCGTCTGAGTATGGCCTTTATTCTGGCTTTAAGCTCAAGTATGTTAAAAGGCTTAACGATATAGTCGTCTGCGCCGTACTCAAGACCCATAATCTTATCCATATCCTCGCCCTTTGCGGTTACCATAATTATAGGTATCTGCGAAAAGCCTCTTACATGCTGGCATACTTCAAGACCGTTCATTTTGGGAAGCATAACATCGAGCACAACCAAATCAAACTTTTTTTCCTTTATCAAAGTAAGGGCCTCCTCGCCGTCATAGGCGGCTTCAACCTCCATGCCGTCCTGTTGCAGGCTGAACTTTATCCCTTTAACAATCAGCTTCTCATCATCAACTACAAGTATCTTATATGCCATTTCAGCTCTCTCCCTCAATCGAAATATAATCCTTTATCTTTTCAAAGGTGCTTTCGCCAATACCTTTTACATTCATAATTTCTTCCCTGGACTCAAACAGTCCGTTAGTGTTTCTGTACTCAATTATTTTTTCTGCGGTTTTTGGGCCTATTCCGTTTAAACTGGTCAAAGCCTCAGCATCCGCTGTATTTATATCAACTATTTTCTCCATGTTGAGCCTATTTATAAAATCCTCGCGGCTTTTTACATTATTATAATAAACCTTCTCGTCCCTGGCAAAAACAAGTATGCTGTCTTTTGTATACATTGAATACCACAAGCCGCATACAATTACACATAAAGACATAATTACGCAGAAATATCTTTCATTTTTCAAAAAAATCATCTTCCTGTAAAATATTCACACAATTGACACAAAAATCTGTTATAATTATAAGGATTATGTCAAAGATATAAAAATACAACTCAAAAATACAATGCCGGATAATAACAGGCTTATAGCCGCTATCTGTTAATTGTAACACGAAATAAATAAAAATTGTAGCTTATAACCAAAAAATTTTGCTTTAATTAACGCCGCCTTTAACCGGAAACAGGCCATGTGATTAAATACGGCTTCCAATATATTTCACACGCCGGTTTAAAAGGCTGCCGCCAGAATAAATATATAAATACAATAAAGGAGCCTTAGCACTACATGAAAAATCTCAGGTTTTGCACCCTTATTATAACATCCATGTTGCTTACAATACCTGCCGCTACAGCCTACAGCACTGAAATACCTCAGAGCATACAGCAGGAAGCGGATTCCCTTGAGCTTGACGCCGATGCCGCGATACTGATTGACGCCTCCACAGGCGATATACTGTACGAAAAAAACATTAACAAAAAAGAATATCCCGCAAGCATTACAAAGCTTATGACAATGCTACTGGCATTTGAAAACTGTAAAATGGAGGATACTATAACCTTTTCAAAAGAAGCTGTATTTTCTATAGAGCCGGGAAGCAGCCATATTGGCATAGACCAGGGTGAGAAGATAACTGTTGACCAGGCAATGTATGCCATAATGCTCCAGTCGGCAAACGAGGTTTCAAACGGTGTTGCCGAGCACATAGACGGAAGCCTTGAGGCTTTTGCAAAGCATATGACCCAACGGGCAAAGGAGCTGGGAGCAAAGAATACAAACTTTGTAAACGCCAACGGCCTTCATGACGAAAATCACTATACTACAGCCTACGACATGTCTCTGATTGCCCGTGAGCTTTTAAAGTATCCTCATTTTAAGGACGTGCTCTCCACAACATATTATGAGATACCGCCCACAAACATTCAGCCTGAAACACGTTTCCTTCACGGGCAGACACAGCTTATTAAATCTGCCTCCATTTTCTATTATGAAAACTGTGAAGGCGGCAAAACGGGCTTTACAGACCAGGCGGGAAACACCCTTGTGGCTTACGCCCAAAAGGACGGAACAGAACTTATATCCGTTGTTCTGAAATCCACAGGCTATGGGGAATATACTGATACAATAAAGCTTTTTGATTACGGCCTAAATAATTTTACAACTCAAAAGCTGTGCCAGGCCGGTACACTCTGCCGAACAGCGCAGGCAGTATCCAAGGGCCTTATATCAGACCAGACCGAGGAAGTAAAAGGCGTATATGCCAGAGACATAAATGTGACACTGCCCAAAACATACAGCGCCGTTGATATAAAGACCGAAATAAATATTCCCGCCACTATAGAAGCCCCTGTAAAAAAGGGTGATATTATAGGCAGCGCCGTATATACCCTTAACGAAAGCGAAATAGGTAAAACCGATATAATTGCCGAAAACGACGCTCTTTTAGAGGAAGCCGCTCCTGTTATGGCTAAAGCCGAGAACAAAAAGCCTATAAACCTCAGGCTTGCCGCCCTTCTGCTTGCCTGCGTATTATTTGCCATGTTCATTATACACGCCCTTATTCTTAAAATACGGTATGAAAACCGCAGGAAAAAGCGCCGTGAAAGGCTTAAACGCTATCGCGAGACTAATTTTCAGGATATTGAGCTTTCACCAAGAAGCAGAAAATACAGGTAAAGCACAACCGCCGTCAACCGGCGGTTTTTTATCATTATACTTTAATTTTAAATCAGGCGAAATTTAACTGTTTATCTGGACTCAATTATGAAATATAATGTAGCTGTAAAACCTTTTTAACCGTAAAAATTCAGGAGGTGCTTTAATGAAATACCGAAAATTCGGAAAGACAGGCGAAAATGTTTCCGTACTCGGCTTTGGAATGATGAGGCTGCCAATGCTTGACGGAAGCGCAGGCAACAGCTACCGCAAAGGTGCGCAGGCCGATATACAGGCTTCAATTGATATGCTCAGGAAAGCCATTGACAGCGGTATAAACTACGTTGACACAGCTTACAACTATCTAAGCGGAATGAGCGAGAAGATTACCGGAATGGCACTTAAAGACGGCTACAGGCAAAGGGTATATTTAGCCACTAAAGCGCCTGTATGGCTTTACAATGAGCCTGATGATTTTGATACAATACTTGATAAACAGCTTTCCCGCCTTCAGACTGGGTATATTGATTTTTATATGCTGCACGGCCTGAATAAAAACAACTGGCGCGACAAGGTCTTAAAGCTAGGTTTATTGAAAAAACTGTCAGACGCTAAAATATCAGGCAAAATCAAGCACATAGGCTTTTCATTTCACGATTCCTTAAGCGTTTTTAAAGAAATTGCAGACTATACTGACATATGGGAATTCTGCCAGATTCAGCTCAACTACATAGACACAAAGTTTCAGGCAGGCATTGAAGGCCTCAAATACGCCTCCGGCAAGGGCCTTGGCGTTGCTGTAATGGAGCCGCTCAGGGGAGGATATCTCAGCACCCTTCCTGAAAGCGTTTCCAGCATATTTAAATCCGCAGGAATATCTAAAAGCCCAACAGAGCTTGCCCTTGACTACCTTTGGGACATGCCCGAGGTATCAGTTGTGTTAAGCGGTATGTCAGACAGCGCCATGGCTTGCGAAAACATAACTTTCGCCTCACGGTCCGAGGCAGGAATGCTCTCAGAACCAGATAGTGAGCTTTATAAAAAGGCCGCAGCGGAATTTGAAAAAGCATCTGTTATCCCCTGCACCGGCTGCAATTACTGTAATGTCTGTCCTATGGGCATAACAATACCTTATAATTTTATGGTATACAACAGCTATATGATATCCGGCGATATGGACAGATGGAAGGAGCAGTACGAAAACCAGGTGACAATGTTCGGCGCCAAGGCTTCTGAATGTATAGGCTGCAAACGCTGTGAGGAAATGTGCCCACAAAAAATTGAAATAAGCTGCTATATGCCTAAGGTTCACAATACATTCAGGTAATACCGTTATTTTTAATCCCCCCTGTACACAGACGTACCTGTGACTTGTGGGGATTAAATATTCATTCAATATTCCCTTTTTGACTCATGTGTCGAAAATACAATTAAAATAATTGTATTATTTTTTAAATATACTTGAAAAAAATAGAAAAAAGTAATACAATTATTTTATAAATGCGGATATAGTTCATCGGTAGAATGAAAGCTTCCCAAGCTTTAGAGACGGGTTCGACTCCCGCTATCCGCTTTATTTTTTTACTCATTTTACTGTAAATCCGTTTATTTCCCTGTTTACCTTTCTAATATTTCGTGTATAATTATACTCAAATTCCAAAACAAACCCAAACCTGAATACATATCAGTTAAGCAAAGGAGCGCATATATGAATACATTTGAAACCGGAACCTACAGGCCGCCTATGCACAGCTTCAGCCTTCTGTTGAGGGTAACTGAAAACTGCCCATGGAACAAATGCAATTTTTGCATGCTCTACAGGGGATACCAGTTTAAAACAAGGCCGCTTGAGGATGTTTTAAACGATATAGACAGCATGGCCAGCATAAAGGAGCGCATACTGTCACACACAGACAGCGAAGGCAATTTTGACATGCCTGCAATAAATCAGGAGTATTTCTCGCTCAGAACCGACAAGGAGCGTGAGTGCTATGCTATGGTTTTTAACTGGGCCGCCAATGGCAATATGGAGGCAATATTCCTTCAGGACGGCAACACAATGGTTCTGCGGACAGATAAACTGTTAAAAATTGTTGAGAGAATAAAAGAAAAGTTTCCTGAGCTCAATATAATAGCCTCCTATGGCCGTGCCGATTCTCTGTGCAGCAAAAGCCCAGACGAGCTTAAAGCGCTCAAAAACGCGGGACTCAATATGATTCACTCAGGCTTTGAAACCTGCTGTAATGAAACCCTGAATGTGATAAATAAGGGCTTTACGGCAGAACAGGAGCTTGAGGCCGGCCTTAAGCTTAAAGATGCCGGTATTACAATCAACCTGTTTTATATGCCCGGAAACGGAGGCGAGGCGCTCACAGAAAAAAATGCCGCCGACTCAGCAAGGGTAATGAAGAAAATTAACCCTGAATATATACGAATCCGCACATTTATGATGAAGGAAGGCTCGCCTTTATATGCTATGAACAGCGCCGGTACATTCCGCAACATGACTGAGGACGGTAAGGTAAAAGAACTTCGCAGCTTTATTGACATGCTTGACGGGTGCACCTCATATGTTATAAGCGACCACATAATCAATCTTCTCCCATATGTGGAGGGATACATTGACAAAAGCCGCAAAGGTATACTGGATTACATAGATGAATACCTTGCACTTGACAGCACTGATAAAAAACGCTTCCAGCTGGCAAGGAGAATCTATTATATAAACCACTGGAACGATTTAGACAGTCTCAACGCGTCACAGCTTTCTAACATTGATTATATGATTAAGAATGTTCCCGACGGCGCCCCATGGGAAAAGCTTATACTCTCATACGCTTCAAAACTGATATAACACGACAAAAAAACACCGCCATACAGCAGCGGTGTTTTTTTATTATTTATATACAAAATGTTCAGGCAGTACTTCTGTAAGACGCCCGTTTTCATTGAATTCAGAAAAATCATACTCAAGTATTTTCTTGTTTCTTTCGTATATCGGGTCAGGCAGAGGTACAGCTGAAATAAGCGCTTTGGTGTAGCCATGGAGAGGATTTTTAAAAAGCTCAGTCGTAGGGGCCATCTCCACAATCCTTCCCTTCAGCATGACAGCTGTCCTGTCGCTGATATATTTAACAACAGAAAGGTCGTGGGCTATGAATATAAAAGAAAATCCATGTTCCCTCTGAAGCCTTTTAAACAGATTTACTATCTGCGCCTGAATAGATACGTCAAGGGAAGCTATAGGCTCATCTGCTATTATCAAATCCGGCGAAGTGCTTATGCTCCTTGCAATAGCCGCCCTCTGCCGCTGGCCTCCGGAAAGCTCATAAGGGTATCTGTCCTTATATATCAAGTCAAGGCCGGTCTGCTCCATAAGGCTTTCAACCCTTTTATCCAAAGCGGCCTGTGATGTGCAGATATTGTTTGCCCTCAGCGGCTCTGCTATAATATCTTTTATCCTCATTTTGGGGTTGAGGGCCGATGCCGAATCCTGAAACACAATCTGAAGGTTTTTGTGTATGTCCTTACTGTGTGCCCTGTAAACATTCCTGTCAGAAATTTTATTCCCCTTAAAATAAATCTCGCCCGATGTAATCCTGTTTAAACCCATTATACATTTAGCCGTTGTGGACTTGCCGCAGCCGCTTTCACCAGCCAGCGCCAGTATTTCGCCCTTTTTTACATCAAAGCTAACTCCGTTTACCGCCTTGACATACGCCGACTTAAACTCAAAATACTGTTTTAAGTTCTTAACTGAGAGTATCACATTTTCTTCCACTGCTCATTCCTTCTCCTTTGTATAAAATCCGGCGGCAGAACATTCGGCGCCCGCTTGTCAAGCAGCCATGTAGCGGCGCTGTGAGTCGGCGAAACATAAAACTCCGGCGGCTCCTGCTCAAAGTCTATCTTAAGCGCATTAGGGTTTCTTGGTGCAAAGGCGTCACATTCAGGTATATTAATGAGTACCGGCGGATAACCCGGAATACTCATTAAATCATTCCCCCTCTGGGCAAAATACGGCATGGCTGACAGCAGCCCCCATGTATACGGGTGCCTTGCATCATAAAAAATTTCCTCTGCCGTACCTGTCTCAACTATTTTTCCGGCATACATAATACTTACTCTGTCAGCAATTCTTGCGGCAACGCCAAGGTCATGTGACACAAATATAATGGAAACCCCTGTTTTGTTTTTTATATCCACAAACAAATCCAGTATTTTGGCCTGTACAGTTACATCAAGAGCCGTTGTAGGCTCATCAGCCAGTATAATTTCCGGATTGGCGGCAAGAGCTATGGCTATTACACACCTCTGCCGCTGGCCTCCGGAAAAGAAATGCGGCTGCTGAGCAAACCTTTCTTCAGCGTTTTCTATTCCTGCCTCAGCCATAAGGCGCACGGCCCTGTTTTCAGCCTCCTTACGGCTTAACTTCTCATGCCTCAGGCATACCTCGGCAATCTGCCTGCCTACAGGCACCGTGGGGTTTAGAGATGTCATCGGGTCCTGAAACACCATGGCTATTTTGGAACCCCTTATACTTCTCATCTGTTTTTCAGTGCAGCCTGTTATGTCGGTTCCATTAAAAACTATTTTCCCGCTTTTAACACGCGTGTTTTTTGGCAGAAGCTTCATAACAGACTTGCACAGTACAGTTTTTCCGCAGCCGCTCTCTCCTGCAAGCGAAAGTATTTCGCCCCTGTTAAGTTTAAGATTGACATTTCTCACAGCATCAATTTCCCCGTAGGGCGTATCAAAGCTCAGTGAAAAATCTGAAATTTCAAGCAAAGCCGGCATTTTAAGCTCTCCTTATCTTACCGCAGTATTTAAATCCTTACCTGTTTAGTGTCCATTCCTCAACATTCCACATTACGCCTACAGCATGGTGTCCAAGAACCCTCTGTGTGTCCAGCCCCGAAAGTGCGGTTGTGCTTACATAGTTTCCGTCAAGGTAAGCCACAAGCACAATACCCGGATTTTCAGCGTAGACTTCCTCAAATTTACCATAAAGCGCTTTTCTCTCACCCTCATCAGCTGTATGCCTTGCCTTTTCCAAAAGCTCATCAACTTGGCTGTTGGAATAATCCATTGTGTTTCCGCTGGCGCCAGTAACAAAATTGGAATAAATCATATCCGGGTCAAACTGTGTGGCATAGCCGGAAAGGAATCCGTTATAGCCTGAGCCCCAGTCGAATTTAGTTACAAGCACAACCTCCATATCCACTCCGGCAGCCTTAAGCTGGTTAGCGCATATATTGGCTATGTCGACTCTTTCCTCCTCATAATCCCTTACCTGTATTGTAAAGTGGAATTTTTCACCGTTTCTCTCATATATCCCGTCATCGCCTTTAACCCAGCCGAGCTTTTCCATCTCCGACGCGAACTTATCCAGGTCATAGCTGTAAATGTCAGAAGCGGTGTTTCCGCCGAATTTATTGAGCTGTATAGGGCTGTAGGCCGGAACCCCTTTTCCGTTTAAAACTCCCCTGACAATGGCGTCCTTATCGATAGCGTAATTTAAAACACCTATTGAGTCGCCGTTTTTCTGCCAGAACTCAGTCCTGAAGTCCATTGACATTCCACGATAGTCAGCGGTTTTGAAATCTATATTTTTAAAGCTGTCATTCCCTCTGAATGTTTCGGCATAGTTGGCATTAAGCCACGCCAAGTCAGCCTCACCTGACTGGAGCATTGTAGCCTTTGTGCTTTCAACCGATACAGTCTTATACACAATTCTTTCTATGTCAGGCACCTTATCGTAGTAATCCGTATTCCTCTCCATTATAATCATTCCGCCGGATTTATCCCAGTCCACAAACTTATAGCGTCCTGTACCTACCGGATTCTGGTTAAAGTCCATTGTATTTATATCCTGCCCCTCAGTCAGATGCTTTGGCAGTATACCCATTGTAAAATATCCAAGCATAGCGGCGTTAGGCTGCGAAAGCTTTATTACCACCGTATTCGCATCTGTTGCCTCAACACTTGCTATATCCTCGTAATTGCTTGTTATATCCGCTGTAAGGTTTTCATCATTGGTGAGCACGTTATATGTATAAACCACATCGTCTGCTGTAAAATCAGTACCGTCGTGCCACTTTACACCTTCTTTAAGCTTAAATGTATATGTATATGTACTTTCATCATAATCAAAGCTTTCTGCTATGTCACATACAGGTGTTCCGTCTCCCGAATATTTCATAAGTCCTGAAAAAATAAGGTCCGGCACCTCATCGTGGCTGTTGAGAAGCGGGTTAATTGTGCTTTCGGACTCGCCGGCGTAAACCAGCGTATTGCTTAAATCGCTCAGGTCGGCCGACTCCGCTTCAGCTTCCTGTGCCGAAGCTGCCGCTGATGTCTCCGAGCCTGATTCCTTACCCTGTCCGCAGGCCGACATTGTAAATACCACAGACAAAGCCGCTGCCCCTGACATAAATATATTAATAAATCTTTTTAATTTCATAGCTGTCCTCCTATATAATCAAGCAAAATATTCAAACAAAATACCATATTTACAGGTTGCTGTGCCGACGGTTTACTTCCTTACGCAAAAACCCTCCAAGATTTGTAATACAGCTGAGAGTGACTATAAGGAATACCCCCGGTATTATAATCACCCACCATGTATTCATAAGCAGCGCTTTATTTGCAAGGGAAAGCATGCTCCCCCATGAAATAACATCCACCGGCAGGCCCAAACCCAAAAAGCTCAATGTCGACTCCATGGTTATGCTGCTGCTTATGCTGGATACGACAACAAACATTATTGATGAAACAAAATTTGGAATCAGGTGTATAAGCATTATCCTGCCAAAACTGACACCCATACATCTTGCCGCCAGAACATACTCGCTCTGTCTGATTTGGAGTACCTCTCCCCTTACAATCCTTGCAAGGCCAAACCAGCCTGTCACTCCTATCACAAAAGAAATTTTTACAGCGTTCTGCTTTCCGGTTACAGAAGTAAGCAGCAGCACAAGCAGTATTGCCGGCATGCTTGAGAGCATCTCCACAGCCCTCATCATCAAAAAATCTATTTTTCCTCCCAATATGCCGCTTACACAGCCGTATGTAACGCCTATCAAGGTTATAACAGCCATGCTCAGAAGCCCGATAAATATCGAGACTCTTCCGCCATACCAAATCATTGAAAAAATATCCCGTCCAAGTGAGTCCGTGCCAAATATAAACTCGCCTCCCGGAGCCGCGTTAAGGCTTTCAAGATAAAAGCCGGAGGGGTCATGATTTGCTATATACGGCGCAAAGACACAGCCAAGCACAATGACAACAAGCACAGTAAGTGAAAATACAGGCTTTCCCTTTATTTTTCCCAAAGGATTTATGCCTTTTTTGCCTGTGCTGTAAGCCGCTTTTAAAGAGTTTTCAGAGCAGTACCCCTCCGGCGCCAGTTCAAACAGGTCCTTATCAATATCCGCTGTCATTTTATTGCACCCTCCTTTGTTCTTGGGTCAATAACGGCGTTTATATTCTGGGCCGCTATGCTGCTTACCACAACCAGCACACATGTTATGAGCACCAGCACCATAAGCAGGTTATAATCGTGATATTTAGCGCTCTCAACAGCAAGCGAACCGATTCCGGGGTAGTTAAACACAGACTCCGCCACATAAGTGCCGTTGAGCACATGCGGTATCGAAATGGCCATAATGCTCACAACTGCCGGAGACACATTTCTCATACAGTGGCCAAGTATTATACTGTATTTTCCCAACCCCTTTGCCTTGGCCAGCAGCACATAGTCTTTTCTTATCTCGTCAAGAAGCTTATTGCGAATCATATACGCGTAATACCAGACATGGCTTGCCACCATAACCACAAGGGGAAGCGCCATATGCGAAACCCTGTTGGCGATATCTCCTGCTTTTCCCACATCGTAAGCCCCGCTGCTTGGAAGTATCTTCAAATTAATGCTGAATACCAGTATGAGCACAACTCCAAGCCAGAACGGCGGTATATAGTAAAGCGCTGTTCCGGTCTTGCAGATAATCCGGTCAAAAACAGTGTCCTCATTGGCTGCGCACAAAACGGCAGTTATTACGGCCAGAGCAAAAATTATTATATACGCAAGCACACCAAGCACCAGAGTATTGCCTATAAGCGGCCGTATAACCTCCATAGCCGGTATCTTGTATTTAAGCGACAGGCCAAAGTCGCCATGAAACACACCGCCCAGCCATTTGATATACTGTACATATATAGGCGCGTTAAGCCCAAGCCTTTCCTTTGCCCTCATTAACTCACTGCTTGTCATGCTCTCCACAGCATCACCATAAAACGACTGGAGAGGGTCTCCGGGGGCAAGTCTCGCAAAATAAAACACTATAACCGAAAGCAGCAGCATAGTTACAGCTACGCCAAGCACCGAAACAAAAACCCTTTTAAATAAATTACGCTCCCTCAAACAAACCTCACCCCAATTATTTCTCACAAATTATACAGTACCAGCCCGGAAGCTCAGATGTGCTGATGCTTTCCGGAAGATACAGGATTTCTGAGCCTTTAAATCCGCATTTCAGAAAAATATCGGCTATTCTGCTTTCAGACATATATTTTAGCGTAAGCTTTTCCTCAAACTCATCACCATAGCACCAGCTCCTTTTTTCTGTATCTCCGCTTGGTCTCATAAAGCTCAGAACCTTCCCTCCGGGCTTGAGTACCCTTTTCCACTCATAAAAAGTCTCCTCAGGACTTACAAGTGTCCATAAAAGCCTGCTGTTTACTATACAGTCAAAATACCCGTCTTCATACGGCAGCCTGTAGTCGGCGACCTTCCTGAAATCCACTTCAAGACCGCTTTTGCAGGCCTTGCTTCTGGCTGTTGAAAGCATTTTTTCTGAAACGTCAACACCTGTAACATTAAAGCCCATTTGTGAAAGCATAATCGCAAGAAACCCTGTGCCTGTGCCAATATCGAGTACCCGCTGGTCTCCTGCTTTACCCAAAAGCCCTGACAGCTGCTCCTTCCATAGCGCTGTATTTTCAGTATTGTGCTCCTCGTCAAACACATCCGAAAGCTCATCCCAGCATTCAGCTATTGTTTTAATGTCATTATTTTTATCTTCCACAATAATCACCGCCTGAAACAAAAAAACCACGAAAAAACCTCCGAATACATCGGAAAATTCCTTCGTGGAAATTTTTACAATAAGTTTAACATACCGGCAGTTCTCTGCCCTGCCGTTTTTCCATAAAACAGCAGTTTAATTATAAAATAAGCAAACGTTTTTGTCAACCGCAAGTTTTACATGTTACATATAAATATATTTCTGTTTTGTTTTTCTGTAATGGAGCATAATAAACAAATGATTGACTTAAACGTCTTAATATGGTAAAATGTGTTACAGATAAAAGGGAGTAGCTATCAGGGCAGCCTGATTACTTTACCGTCAATACGGTTAATTTTTATTAACCCGGTTAGTAACTAAGAAGCGAGACTTTTGTTGTAACTTTTGTTGCAGCAAAATTCTCGCTTATTTTATTTCCCGCAAAAAAGGAGGAGCACATTATGAGCAAGTGGTACCAGATGGAAACAAACGAAGTTGAAAAACAGCTTTCAACATCTCCCGGCGGTCTTAATTCTAAGGACATAGAAATTTTGACCGAAAAGTATGGAAAAAACGAGCTTACAGACAAAAAAGGCAAAAGCACCTTTGTCCTTTTTCTTGAGCAGTTCAAAGATTTCCTTGTAATTATACTTATAGCTGCTGCTGCGGTATCAGCGGTTCTTGGCGACATAGAGAGCGCAGCCGTAATCATAGCCGTTATAACCGGCAATGCCATACTCGGCACTGTACAGCAGAAAAAAGCCGAATCTTCTCTAAACAGCCTCAAGGAGATGTCAACCCCTGAGACCAAGGTTATACGCGACGGCAGGCTTTCTGTTATATCTTCCAGAGACGTTCTCCCCGGAGATATAGCCGTTATTGAGGCCGGTGACTTTATATGCGCCGACGGCAGGCTATTTGAGTCCGCCTCATTACAGATTAACGAGAGTGCCCTTACAGGCGAGAGCGTGAGTGTGGAAAAGAACACTTCCGTCATCAAAACAGAAGCTGGTATCGGTGACAGACTGAATATGGTACATTCAGGCAGCTTTGTGACATACGGCCGCGGAAAGTTTATTGTTACCGAAACTGGAATGAATACTGAAGTTGGAAAGATAGCCTTACTTCTGAACAACGCCAAGGAAAAGCAGACGCCGCTTCAGGTTTCACTTGACAGGTTTGGAAAGCGCCTTGCCATAGGCATAATAATTATATGCGCCCTGCTGTTTGCTCTGAGCGTATATCAGGGCAGCAGCATTATCAATGCCTTTATGTTCTCGGTTGCCCTTGCCGTTGCAGCTATACCTGAGGCGCTCAGCTCAATAGTCACCATAGTGCTGGCCTTCAGCACACAAAAGATGGCCAATGAAAACGCCATAATAAGAAAACTTCAGGCAGTTGAGGGCCTTGGAAGCGTTTCAATAATATGTTCTGACAAAACCGGAACACTCACACAGAACAAAATGACAGTAATGAATTATTACATTGGAGGAAAGGTGTTTTCCGCTGATATACCCGATAAGGACAGCTCTTTTGAAAGGCTTGTAAACGCCTGCTGTCTCTGTAATGATTCGTCTATAAAAGACAACAGGGAAATAGGCGACCCAACCGAAACCGCGCTTATCAGCTTTGCGTCAAAAGCAGGTTTTGACTACGAGGATATAAGAAAAGAATACCCCCGTACAGGAGAGGTTCCCTTCGACTCTGACAGAAAGCTCATGTCAGTTGCTGTAAAGGCCAAGGACGGTTTATATATAATAACAAAGGGCGCCGTGGATGTTGTCTGCGGCAGGGTTGAAAAAATACTTTATAACAACTCCGAAAGAAACATAACGCCTGATGATATTTCTGAAATTTTAGAAGCCAACAACAAATTCTCATCAAACGGCTTAAGGGTGCTGGCCTATGCTGTTAAAAAGGCTCCTGACAGGTTTGACGCGGCAAAAATCGGGGTTAACGATGAAAATGGCCTTACATTTATTGGCCTTACAGCCATGATGGACCCTCCAAGAGAGGAGTCAAAGGCAGCTGTCGAGATGTGCAAAAAAGCCGGCATACGCCCTGTTATGATTACAGGCGACCACAAAGTAACGGCAACAGCAATAGCAAAACAGATAGGAATCTATGATGAAGGCCTGCTTTCGCTGGACGGAAGCGAAATTGAGAGCCTTACAGACAGTGAGCTTGAGGACACAGTTGAAAAGGTTGCGGTTTACGCCAGAGTATCGCCTGAGCACAAAATAAGGATAGTAAGGGCTTGGCAGAACAAAAACCGCATAGTTTCAATGACAGGAGACGGTGTAAACGACGCGCCGGCCTTAAAGCAGGCAGATATAGGTGTGGCTATGGGCATAACCGGCACTGAGGTTGCAAAGGACGCAGCGTCTATGGTTCTTACAGACGACAACTTTGCCACAATAGTAAAAGCGGTATCCAACGGAAGGAATGTATATGCCAATATTAAAAAGTCAATAAAATTTCTGCTTTCCGGAAACACCGCCGGCATACTTGCCGTACTCTATGCCTCAGTAGCCGCTCTGCCGGTGCCGTTTGAGCCTGTACATCTGCTTTTTATTAATCTGCTTACAGACAGCCTGCCGGCAATAGCTCTTGGACTTGACCCTCACAGTGATAATGTAATGAACGATAAGCCAAGGCCAAAAGACGAAGGCATAATGACAAAGAACTTTGTGACAGGAATTTTGACCGAGGGAATAGTAATAGGTATAAATACTGTTATAGCGTTTTATATTGGCCTTGGCTCAGGCAGCCACACGGCAAGCACTATGGCATTTTCGGTGCTATGCCTGTCAAGGCTGTTCCATGGCTTTAACTCAAAGTCCGAAAGACCTGTTCTCTTTAAAAAAGAAATGTTTAACAATACCTACCTGAACTGTTCCTTTTTAATCGGATTTGTGCTGTTAAACGCTGTAATACTCATACCTTTCCTCCAGCCTGTTTTCAGGACAGTTAATATTGGTCTGGCAAATCTTATGGCCGTTTACCTGCTGTCATTTATGAACATACCTGAAATACAGCTTATAAAACTAATCCGCACAAGAATTGCTAAATAAATAAAAAAGCATGGGCACATTCAAGTCCCATGCTTTTTTATTGTATCAAAACTTCAACCTACCGATTTTGTATACTGCACAAAGCCCTGTCAAGCATAATAAGCAGCTCAAGGGCGCTTCTGAAGCTTTCTTTTTTTCCCGTTTCAAGCCATACGGCCTCACCCTGCCATGTCGAATTTTGTCTGAATTTTATATTTACACAGAATGTGGCAAGCCTGCCTGAGACTAAACCGTTTAAATCGCTGCATAAAACGTCCTTATGAGTATCATAGCTCTGCCCGGAAAAAAGCCTTGGACTTTCGTTACGCTCAACCACACTGAAATTATCCAAAAAATATTCCACACCATTTATCAACTCCATAACAGAACTGAAATCCATGCTTTTTTTAACTGACAGAACAGCAAGCCTGCCTGATACCAAGCCATTATCGCAGCTGTCAAAACATATATACTGGCTGTCTGTACTGTAACTATTAAAACATAACGAAGTATTAAGCATAAAACACCTCTGATTCAGAATATAAAAACACCTATTTGTTATAAGTCAAAGGCCTTAAAGAATAATATACCTGAAGGCCAACCTTCGGGTACTGCCTACGGAAATTTTTCTGTATCCTTTCAAGAACCTTATGTCCGGTTTCCTCGGTAACCGTAGGCAGTATAACCATAAACTGTGACGGCGAGCACCTGCTCATTATATCTCCGCGCCTGAGGGAGTTTTTAATTACAGTTTCAAGCCTTCCCATATTCCTGTTAAGCACCCTTGTTTCAGGTACATCTTCCTGAGGGCTTCTCAGAGATATAAGTCCGGCAAACACCCTTCCGCCATAGCGTTCCATACATCTTACCTCTATCTGATAAATTTCCCTGAATACCTCATAGCAGCAGCAATACGCTCCTTGCTGTCTGTCACTTTCGCCAATAAGCTCCATAAGCTCATCTATACCGTATACACTGTTGCTTAAATCAGCAAACCCGCTGTAAATGGCCTGTATGCTTTCTGGAACCTTAATTCCATATTTTGAGTAATACATATCTGTAATATTGTTATAGTAGCTTATAGCCTTATCCACATTGCCGCTTTTTGCAAGCGACAGAATTACAGTGCGGTTTAAATACTCGTCAGTTTCATCAAAAGCTGCGGCTTTTATACACAGATTATAAGCGTCGTTATATCGCTCCTCTTTGCAGTAAATATCAGAAAGCCTTTTTACAGCCCTGATATAAAGGCCATGGTAGAATTCATCAAACTCCGCCTTCCACAGCTCGTTATCGCCAGACAGGAATCTTCCACGGTAAATCCCTATCACGTTTAAGAGCGCCTTTTCACTGCTTTCCAAATCACCTGATTTGCCAAAAGCCTCCTCAGCCGCCTTTTCAAATTCCTCAGTATCTATCTCACACTTCACCTGAGGCTCCCACCTGTAACCGCCTGGTCTGGATTTTATAAAAAGCGCGCTTTCAGGAGCTCCAGACAAAACAAAGGTATTCCTAAGCCTGTGAATCAGAGTTTTAAGCGCACTCTGCGGGTTGCGGCTCTCCTCATTTGGCCACAGCACCCCATACAGCTCCTGAGCAGCAACAATCCTGTTCCTGTTCAATATAAGGTAAATCACAGCGTTTTTTAATTTTTTCGAGTGGCTAATCTGGCTGCTTATTTTTACTTCATCAATGTATATCTCAAAACTGTCAAACATATAAACTTTCACGGTGCTGCTGCGAAAATCCAAACTGATTCTCCTCTCAAAGTTATATATTTCAGTAAAATATTTACTAACCCCAGCATATTGTTATATGAAATCTTAATATAAGGAAAAAATGGACACAAAGAATTTGACAAGCCCGCCAAGACACAGCCTTTTCAATCTGCCAATAATCAGGTTACAAAACATGTGCAAAGATATCAGGCCCCAATGCCTGCCCAGTTTGCCATAGCTTCCGCAAAAGAACCTGAGAAAACCCTGTTTTAAGCCGTAATGTTCCTAAAGGCATAATATAATAGATTTTTGACTTAATTAGCCAAAATCCTTCACTTTATCCCCTACTTGGCGTTTATTATACCACAATGTTAACAAAAAACATATTGCCAATACGTAAAAATCGCCAAAAATACAATTGCACAGAAATATTATGTATTGTCAGCTATTTACTTTAGAATCAAAATAATATATAATAATTACATATTTGTGTTTTATTTACAAATATAATATAAAATGTAACATAACTATCGGTATATATTCCTCATGGAGGTATTTTTATGAAAATCAAATTAAAAGCGGGTGTAGCCGCAATCGCCGCTGCGGCAGTATGTTTAGCATCTCCTCTGTGCGCCTACACTCAGGACACAAGCCTTAAATCAAATATTCCCGCCGGTACAGTACTTATACCACAGGCATCAGGCATAACTGTTTACGAAAACGAGTATGCGGCCATAGATGCCTCAAATATTGACCAGGGGTATATTATGGTAAAATACAAATCCGCTTCGCAGGATAAAATAAAGGTTCAGATTACTAAAAGCGGCGGTACAGTATACAACTACAACCTGTCGGCAGACGGGTCATATGCTGTACTTCCGTTTACTCAGGGCAACGGAGAATATACTGTTAACGTACTCAAAAACGTGTCTGACTCAAAATACAGTCAGGTGCTGGGCAAAAAGGTAACTGTATCGCTCAAAAGCGAGCTCCTTCCATTTACTTACCCTAATCAGTATGTATATTTTACATCAAAAAGCAGCTCCGTGGCAAAAGCCAAAGAGCTTGCACAGGGCGCAGACGGTCAGCTGGGTGTTGTTGAAAATATTTACAATTTTGTTGTAAATAATATAGAATACGATTATAATAAGGCTAAGACAGTTCAAAGCGGATATGTGGCAAATCCTGACACAACACTGGCTTCAAAAACCGGAATCTGCTTTGACTATGCGTCACTTATGACAGCTATGCTCCGTTCCCAGGCAATACCGACAAAGCTTATTATGGGTTATACGGGCACAACCTACCACGCTTGGATTTCTGTTTATATTAACGATGTCGGCTGGGTCGACAATATTATCTCCTTTGACGGAAAAAGCTGGAAGCTTATGGACCCGACCTTCGCCTCTACAGGCAAGGGAAGTTCAGAAGCAGCCGATTATATAACGAATCCTTCAAATTATCAGGAGAAATATTGTTATTAAAAGCCTATTGTAATTCAAGGCGCAGAAGCTATAACTTCTGCGCCGTTTGTTTTAAGGAGGATAAGTAAAATGAAAAGAAGTGTCCACAGCAAAAAAAATTCTTCCTTTTCCCCCGCCTATCTGTCTGTTATATGCATGCAGATTTATACCCTTCAGCAGTCCGGCATATCTCTGGACGACGGTATAGAAATACTCCTTACCGATTCTTCGTCAGACAGGGAAAGGGCCATGTTTAAATCAGTATTAAACGGACTTGACAGCGGCTTTCCGTTTTCAAAATCAATAGAAAACGCGGGTTTTCCAGAATACATGGTACATATGTCTGAAATGGGTGAACGGACTGGGAATCTGGAAAAGGTAATGCTTTCTCTTTCAAAATATTATAACCGCCAGAGCATAATCGACGAGAACATAAAAAACGCGGTTTTATACCCATTAATGATGGCTGTGCTGATGGCAGTAATACTTGGCATAATAATAACAAAGGTACTGCCTGTATTTTCAGGAATATTCAGCCAGCTTGGCCTTACCCTCTCTCCGGCTGCTGAGTTTTTGCTTAAAGCCGGAAAAATACTCCCTTCTGCCGCAGCTGTGATACTTGTATTGGCAATAATTCTGTCTATAGCGGCATATCTGCTTTACAAAAGCGGAAGGCTTAACATACTCAGCCGTACAAAAATATCCTGCCTGATAGCCGAAAGCAGATTTTCATCATCTATGGCACTTATGATTTCAAGCGGAATGGATATGGACGATGCACTTGAGATGGCGTCAAAACTTGTAAGCCACCCATATGTATCGCCTAAAATAGCAAGACTTCAGGATTTAATTTTTGATGGTGAGATGTTTGAGGATGCTCTTGAAAAGGCCGGCCTTTTTACTGACTACTACCGCAGAATGCTCCGCATAGGTTCCAAAAGCGGCAAACTGGATATAATGATGAACGAAACAGCAGACCGTATGAATTCAAATATATCAAACCGAATTGATTCTATAATATCAGGCATTGAGCCTGCCGCCGTAATAACGCTTTCTGTACTGGCAGGGCTTATACTGCTTTCAGTTATGCTTCCTCTTTTGAGCATACTCTCATCCATAGGTTAAGGGTGGTGTTAAATTATGGTCAGTTTTAAACCATGGGCAAGATATAAGGGTATTTTTTATGTTTTATGTGTTGCCGCTATGATTTCTGCATTCGTGTATGGTTCTTTGAGTATAGAAGCAGGTAGTGACGAGCAGGGATTTAAGACACTGGAGGACACAATACGCAGGGCGTGTGTACACTGTTACGCCGTGGAAGGTCAGTACCCGCCGAACCTTCAGTACCTTGAGGAACACTATGGCCTGAATATAAACAGCGACAAGTACACTGTTTATTATTATCAGGTATCATCAAACCTCATGCCGGACATAACTGTGCTTAAAGCCGCCGGAGGTGACACTGGAAGATGAAAAAAACATACTTTGACACAGTATTTACACTGCTCCTGTTCTGCGTTTTTATATTCGCCTCAGCCGCTATGCTGCTTTGCGGCATTAAGGTATATGAAAATACAGAAAATGATACCGCCAAAGTTTACGGCACTCAGACCGCACTGTCATATATAGCAAACAAAGTGCGCCAGAACGACTGCGGAAATATCAGGATAGAAACTTTGCCCACAGACACCCGAGCACTTGCTATGGACTGTGAGATTGATGGAGAAAGCTACACTACATACCTTTATTATTACGGCGGAAACCTCTGCGAGATATTCTCCCCGGCTGATATTATAATTGAAGCCGACAGCGGCATACCTGTTATAGGCGCTGAAAGTCTTGATATAGACTATACTGACGGTATTATAAAAGTCACAGTTAAGGAAAGCCATGGGTTCAGTGATTTCATTCTGCTTTCGCCAGTAAGCGAAACGGAGGAGGTATAAATGAAAAGGATTCCAAAATCAAGGCTCTTTTTCCTGGAACTTATGATTAATATATTTTTTTTCTGCGTATGTTCGGCCATATGCCTTGCCGTATTTGCCAGTGCGTATTCCATAAACAGTCAAAGCACCCTTTTAAGCAGGGCAGTAATGCGCGCCCAAACCGCCGCAGAATGCTACAGGGCATCTAAAGGGGATATTAATCAAACAGCATCTGTATTGGGAGCAGAAAAACCAATCGACTCCGAACTTTATTTGTGCTATAATTCTCAAAACGAGGTTACAGCCATTGATAAAGCTGAAATTATAGTTAAAATTTTACCTGATGAGGAAACCGAGTATTTTTCGTCAGCATTTATAACCGTATACAGCGCCAAAGACAAATCAGAAATTTATGAGCTTCACGCCTCGGCGCTTAAAAAGGGGGCTGAATAATATGGAGGAAAAAAACTCCACCGGTTTATTTATAGGCGGCCCTACTATACTGATGGTACTTATAGTGCTGTGCTTTTCTGTATTTTCAGCCATAACGCTGGCAAGCGCCCGCAACAGCAAAATACTGGCTGAAAGAACAGCACAGACCGTAACCGACTACTACGGCTCGTCTTATACAGCATTAAAGCTTATATCCGAGCTTCGCCTTGAGGCTGAAAACTGCGGCTATGAAAACTGCCACAATAAATTTTCGGAGATACTTGACAGCAGAGGTATTGAAAACTCCTATGACCCAAAAAGCGGCCTATTTAAGTTTGCCGTACCTGTAGATGAAAACAAAAGTCTTGAGGCCGACCTTAAACTGTATAAAGCCGGAAACGCTTCAGGCTTTGTCCTGAGCCGGTTTCAGGTAAATATCGACACAATAGAAAACACTGAGCCTGAATATCTTCCTGTTTTACAGTAAAATATTTTTAAGGAGAAATGCAGATGTACGCCAATGAATTTTTTAATAAAGCACTGGCTTTAAACGCATCAGATATATTCTGCGTAGCGGGCCTTCCCATATGCTACAAAACAAACAACCGTATAGTACGTGATGAAACAGGTGTTATGATGCCTGAAAACACAATGGATTTTATAAGGCAGATTTACACTCTCAGCAATAACCGTGATATGGAGTATGTATTAAAGCACGGTGAAGATGATTTTTCATTTTCTATTCCCGGTCTGTCACGTTTCAGAGTTAACATATACAAACAGAGGAACTCCCTTGCGGCGGTTATAAGGGTTATAACATTTTCACTGCCCGACCCGGATTCTATTGGAATACCCGAAAACGTAATGTCACTGGCCAAGCTCACAAACGGCCTTTTTATTGTAACCGGCCCTGCCGGAAGCGGCAAATCAACAACCCTTGCCTGTATAATAGATGCTATAAACTCTACAAGAAATGACCATATAATAACCCTTGAGGACCCTATTGAATATCTGCACAGACACAAAAAATCCATTGTAAGCCAGAGGGAGATAGGAATAGACACGGAAAGCTTTGTTGTTGCGCTCAGGGCGTCTCTCAGGCAGGCTCCCGATGTAATACTTTTGGGTGAAATGCGTGATTTTGAGACAATACGCACAGCCATGACCGCCGCGGAAACCGGGCATTTAGTAATTTCCACTCTGCATACAACCGGTGCCGCAAACACTGTAGACAGGGTAATTGACGCCTTCCCGCCTAACCAGCAGCAGCAGATACGTATACAGCTTTCAATGGTATTAAAGGCCGTTGTAAGCCAGCAGCTTGTCAAATCCACCAGCGGAGAGCTTGTTCCCGCCTTTGAGGTAATGCGCGTTAATACCGCAATATCAAATATGATAAGGGATTCTAAAATACACCAGATAGATTCTGTTATACTCTCCTCAGCTCAGGAAGGCATGAATTCAATGGATTCAAGCCTTATAGGCCTTTACCAGAGCGGAAAAATATCACTTGACACAGCAGTATATCACAGCACCAACCGTGAGCAGATGCAAAAAAGGCTTAACCGTATATAATAAAAAGGCGCCGCTTTATAAGCTGGCGCCTTTTGTGCATACACTATTGTGCAGTATTAAATTCTGATACAAAGCTGTCTGAAGGTGTCAATACTTCCACTCGATTTTGCTGTTGTCGCCGTTAAATATTGACACAGTACCGTCAAAGATACCTCCTGCTGCGGTTCGATACTGTTTTGAGCACAATATCAGCCATAACACAGCACTGGGGTATACAAAAAATGC
This sequence comes from Lachnospiraceae bacterium NSJ-143, assembly GCA_022867625.1. GTDB lineage: Bacteria > Bacillota > Clostridia > Lachnospirales > Anaerotignaceae > Neoanaerotignum_A. The sequence continues at coordinate 461,816 of JALIFM010000001.1, read as the reverse complement.
TGATTAATTTTCACCTTTTCTGATTCCAAGGCCTTTTCTCACATTTACCACAAAATCCTGTACATTTGTCACTATAGTCTTTACACTCAGGCTTCCTCTGTCCTTCAGCTTATTTACAGCAAACTCCGATATATCTACCGAGTATAAATATACAGGCCTTACAATACCGTTTATTTTCCTGAATGAAGGTGTCATATTGCCTGTAGCTATTGTATGCAGCGCCGAAGCCATGCAAATAACAGTGGTTGCATTCCTTATAAGCCCTCTCATGGCGTCCTGAGCCTCGTATACATTGGCATATACCTCAGGCAAAGGCCCATCGTCTCTTATTGAGCCGGCAAGCACAAAAGGTACATTGTTTCTTACACACTCATACATAATCCCATCGTCTGCACAGCCGTTTTTAACAAACTCGGCTATTGAGCCGCAGGACCTTACAGCATTGATTGTATCTATATGGTTATAGTGTCCGTTTGGCTGACTTTTCTGTGTATATATGTTCTGTCCAAGCGCCGTTTTTAAGTATGATGCTTCAAGGTCATGGGTAGCGAGGGCGTTGCCTGCCATAAGCCCGTTTACATACCCTTCCCTTACAAGTGCGGCAAAAGATTCTCTCGAATCGGCATCAAAAGCGCACGCCGGACCCATTACCCATATAATATTTCCATGCTTCTTTTCGTACCTTAAAAGCTCATATATATTGTCATAGTCCTTAGAATATGCTGTTTCCCTTGACCTGCTCTGCCTGAACGCAAACGAGTCACCAAACTCCTCATCATTTTCAAAGCCATTTGTATACACAAATATGCCTTCCTCGGCGTTTTCTGTGCGTCCCACAAATACCATATCGCCCTTTTTCAGGTTCCTGAACTCAACGGTTTTTATTTCTTCCCCCTTGAGCACAGCCACACAGTCCATTCGGCTTTCCTCAGCCAAATGCCACACACCGCCCACTTTAAAATACTCCGGAAAAATAGTAGTGGCATGGTACATGTCTGGCGCCACACCATCTCTAAGTACAGGCTTTAAGACCGCGTCCGGCGCGTTTTTAAACCTGTCTGTCGAAAAATCCGGCTCTTTAAACAACGGCATTTTAAATTCCATAGTCCATTACCTCCTGTTATCCAGCTATAATTATCCGCAGAAAAAGAGCGCACACGCATTATAAGCATTATAATACGCATACGCTCTTTTATAGTTATATTATATACAGATTTGCCTGCAAAATCAATATTTGCCAGTCAAATTAATCACTGTTTATCAGCCCTGAGCAAGCTTTTTGTAAGTCTCAAGCCTTTCCTTTGCGTCCTCCTCAGCTTTGGCAAAAAGTTCCTCGGCAATTTCAGGGAATGTTCTCAGAAGCGATGAATAGCGTACCTCACCTCTTATGAAATCCTGGAAGCTGCCATTTGGTTCCGGTGTGGAATCAAGCGTGAAAGGATTTTTGCCCTGCTCCTTAAGCTCAGGATTAAACCTGTAGCAGTGCCAGTAGCCTGCCTCAACAGCCTTCTTAATCTCAAGCTGTGAAGCCGCCATCTTAATACCGTGGTTGATACATGGAGCATAACCTATTACAAGTGAAGGTCCCGGGTAAGCCTCAGCCTCCATAAGAGCCTTTACAAGCTGCGCAGGGTTAGCGCCCATAGCCACCTGAGCCACATAAACATAACCATAGCTCATGGCCATCATTCCAAGGTCTTTCTTCCTTACTTTCTTTCCGCTTGCAGCAAACTGCGCCACAGCACCGGCTGGTGTCGCCTTAGATGACTGTCCGCCTGTATTTGAGTAAACCTCGGTGTCAAAGACAAACACGTTTACATCCTCGCCGGAAGCAAGCACGTGATCAAGTCCGCCGTATCCAATATCATATGCCCAGCCGTCTCCGCCGAATATCCACTGGCTCTTTTTAGCGAGCTGGTCTTTGTTTTTAAGCACGTCGGCTATAATTTCTTTTGCCTGCGCGTTTGAACCGTTATAGTTTTCAAGAAGCTCAACAAGGTCCGCTGTGGCCTTCTGGTTTCTGTCGCCGTCATTCATTGTGGCAATCCATTCGTCCACCTTCTCAGCCATAACCTCACAGCCCTGTACCGCCCTGAGTTTTTCAAGCTGGTCTTTAAGCCTCTCCCTCATCTGCTTAACAGCAAGAGCCATACCAAGGCCAAACTCGGCATTATCCTCAAAGAGTGAGTTTGCCCATGCAGGGCCATGGCCCTTATGGTTTGTTGTATAAGGTGTAGAAGGCGCACTTCCGCCCCAGATTGACGAACAGCCTGTTGCATTGGCTATGTACATTCTGTCACCAAAAAGCTGTGTTATAAGCTTAGCGTAAGGTGTTTCGCCGCAGCCTGCACAGGCACCGCTGAACTCAAGAAGCGGCTGTCTGAACTGGCTTCCCTTTACGGAATTTTTCGCCATAACATCTTCCTTTACAGGCAGGCTTACAGCATAATCCCAGTTTGCAGCTTCCTTCTCCTGAGTATAGGCAGGAACCATTGTGAGAGCCTTTCCCGGAGCCGGACACACTGCCGCGCAGCTTCCGCAGCCAAGACAGTCGAGAGCCGAAACCTGTATCCTGAACTTATAATTTTCAAGGCCCTTGCCTATAGCTTTTTTAGCCTCAAACCCTTCAGGAGCCGCCTTAAGCTCATCTTCGGTAACAAGTACCGGGCGAATAGCGGCATGAGGACATACAAACGAGCACTGGTTGCACTGAATGCACTTTGTTATATCCCACTGAGGAAGGTCTACAGCTACACCCCTCTTTTCGTAAGCCGCTGTGCCCTGAGGGAATGTTCCGTCCTCACGGCCTTTGAATGCGCTTACAGGAAGGCTGTCGCCCTTCTGAGCATTTATAGGCTCAACAACGTTTTTGATAAAATCAGGCACTTCTTTTTCAGTGCCGGCATTTTCGTCTGCGGCGTTTGACCACTCGGCAGGAACCTCTACCTTAACAACCTTTTCAACACCCTGGTCAACAGCGGCGTAGTTCATGTTAAGTATGGAATCGCCCTTTTTGCCGTATGTCTTTTTTATAGCCGCCTTCATGTAGTCAACAGCCTCATCTATAGGTATTATATTGGCAAGCTTGAAGAATGCAGCCTGAAGCACTGAGTTCACCCTGTTTCCAAGGCCGATTTCCCTTGCTATGGCAGTACCGTTTATTACATAGAACTTGATATTGTTGTCAGCAAAATATTTTTTCATATCCGCCGGAAGGTGCCTGTCAAGCTCATCCACAGGCCATTCAGTGTTAAGAAGGAATGTTCCGCCCGGATTAAGCTCTGTATACATATCATAAAGGTTTACATACTCCTGTTTGTGGCATGCCACAAAATCGGCTGTCTTAACAAGGTATGTGCTCCTTATAGGCTTCTTTCCAAAACGAAGGTGACTCTGTGTAACACCGCCTGACTTCTTGGAGTCGTATGAGAAATACGCCTGAGCGTACATATCAGTGTGGTCGCCTATAATCTTAATTGAGTTTTTGTTGGCTCCTACAGTACCGTCTGAGCCTATGCCCCAGAATTTGCAGCTTATAGTACCGTCGCCTTCTGTTACATTAACCTCATGGCCAACCTCAAGAGAAAGGTTTGTAACATCGTCAACAATACCTATAGTAAAGTGGTTTTTAGGGCTTTCAAGCTTCATGTTTTCGTATACCGCTATAAACTGGGCAGGCGTCACATCTTTTGAACCAAGTCCGTAACGGCCTGCTATAACCATAGGCTGTTCCTTTGCCTCAAACATAGCTGTACATACATCCTGATATAAAGGCTCGCCAAGAGCTCCCGGCTCTTTTGTCCTGTCAAGCACAGCAATTTTCTTAGCTGTCTCAGGTATAGCCTCCAAAAGGTGCTTTGCTGAAAAAGGCCTGTAGAGGTGTACCTTTACAAGTCCTACCTTTTCTCCCTTAGCCCTTAAATAGTCTATAGTTTCCTCAATAGCCTCACAGGCTGAACCCATAGCCACAATTACCCTTTCTGCCTCAGGGTCACCGTAGTAGTTGAAAAGCCTGTAGTCGCGGCCTGTTATTTTGCTTACCTCAGCCATATATTCCTCACAAACGCCAACTATGTTCTCATAGTAAGGGTTGCAGGCTTCTCTTGCCTGGAAGAATATATCAGGGTTCTGGGCTGTTCCCCTTAATACCGGGTGCTCCGGATTGAGGGCATTCCTCTTGAAGCTGTTTACAGCGTCCATATCAACAATCTTAGCCATCTCATCGTAGTCGATGCACTCAATTTTCTGAATCTCGTGTGATGTACGGAAACCGTCGAAGAAATGCAGGAACGGAACCCTGCCCTTTATAGCGCTCAGATGAGCTACAGCCCCCAGGTCCATAACCTCCTGTACAGAGTTTGACGCGAGAAGCGCAAAGCCTGTCTGGCGGCAGGCCATAACATCTGAATGGTCTCCGAATATTGAAAGCGCATGGCTTGCAAGGGCCCTTGCGCTTACATGAAACACACACGGAAGAAGCTCGCCGGCAATCTTGTACATATTAGGTATCATCAGGAGAAGCCCCTGACTTGCTGTATATGTAGTTGTAAGAGCTCCGGCGGAAAGCGAACCGTGAACTGTACCTGAAGCTCCGCCTTCAGACTGCATCTCAACAACCTTTACAGTCTGGCCGAAAATATTTTTCTTTCCGTTAGCCGCCCAGTCATCAGTATGCTCTGCCATTGGCGACGACGGTGTAATAGGAAAAATACCGGCTACTTCTGTAAAAGCGTAAGAAGTAAAAGCGGCAGCCTCGTTACCGTCCATAGTTTTCATAATCTTGGACATATCAAAACTTCCTTTCTGAAAATAAAATAAGTATTTACCAACCAACATGAAGTGTATTAATTATAGTACAATCCACAATTCAATTCAACATCTAATTTATAGCTAAACCTGACCTTACTAAAATTTTAACAGAAAAACACTTTATTTTCAATTGCCAGATAAAAAATACATTAACAGGTACAAAACCCCGGCCTTAAACCCTTTTTGCTATTTCCTCCATATGCGAAAAATCTGTACCGCAGCAGCCGCCCCAGATTTTCATTCCAGAGCAAAGCTTAAGCTTTTCCATGCTGTCTGCAAGACCTGACGCGTCTGATGTCATAAGTTCAGCACAGTTATCCAGCTCCTTTGGAGAAAGCGGCGATGTATTGGCCTGTGTACCGCAGAAGCGCTCCATAATTACAGACCTGTCATTAAATTCCCTTGTAAGAGCAATATACAGGTTTTCAGGGTGCACACAGTTGGCCATATAGCAGATGGGCTTTAAAGATACGTTTTTGTCTATAAACTTTATCGCATCAGAAATGGCAGTGCCGTCTATAAGCCTTCCATCTCTTGTGACCATAAAGCTTATAATATAGTCAAGTCCTGTTTTTGACATGGCTCTGGCCATGCCAAGGGCCTCGTCTCTGCCCGGCATAATACCAGCGTAAAGGAAATCGACACCTGTCTGACCAAAGAGCCCAGCGGCGTAAGAGTGGAATTCCTCTGCCTCATCAATTCCAAGAGGCGAATCATTTGTGTAGGCGTCACCCTTGCAGCCCATCAGTGCGCCTATGTACGACTCTGTTTTAAAGCCCTTCTGCACTTCCCTCAAAAACTCCACATTATCCTTAATTATTGCAGGACCATAGCCAGCACTGAGTATTCTTTCTTTGTTGGCACGCCTTGTGGGAGTAGTGGCTATAAATGGCATATTGTGCCTGTAAGCAATATCAGCGTATCCTCCCCACAGCTCTGCAAGCGCCTCCCTCGCCCTGCTGTCATACACAAGAGACGCCATTGCCACCGGTCCGTCTATTTTTATGCCGTATTCCCTTTTAAGCCTTTCGCCTATTCCGCCCTCCATAAGTATCTGCCTGCCGCCTGCGAAGCATTGTGAAAAACCCATTTAAACCACCCCTAAAAAAATATGTGTTCAGCCAAAATTTTCAGACCTATCAATATAAGTATTGCACCGCCGGCTGTCTCTGCATATTTTTTGAGCATTCCTCCAGCCCGCTTTCCGATAAGCGAGCCAAATACGGAAATAAAAAAACATACTATGCCTATTACAGCGCTTGCAGAGAATATATTAACGTCAAGCACCGCAAAGCTTACGCCTACTGCCAGAGCGTCTATGCTTGTGGCCACAGCCTGTACCAGAAGCGTTTTAACCGAAAGCCCCGCACAGATATCGTCATTATCCGAACCGCTTTCCAGCGATTCCTTAATCATATTGACTCCAATAAGTGCCAGAAGGCCGAAGGCTATCCAGTGGTCAAAGGCCTCTATATGCCGTTTTACGCTGAAGCCCAGTATAAAGCCTATTACAGGCATAATAAACTGGAATCCTCCAAAAAACAGGCCCTCAATAAATATATCTTTTTTGCTTATCCCCTTTACCGACAGGCCGTTTGATACCGAAACAGCAAACGCGTCCATTGACAGGCTTGCCGCTATAAGCATAATGTACATTAATCCCATATAAACCACCTTTATATCGGACAGTTGCCTTTGCGCTGTCTTACAATATCAATACATATATTTGCGGCCTCGTCTATAAGTCTCGGCATTGAATCGATATTTACACCCACAACACAGATTCCACAGCGTTTTATAGGTATAAGCACCTTTTCAGCCGGACTTTCGCTTATAGCCCTCGCCATTTCATGGCTCAGCTCGCCGAACATGGAATTTGACGATATAATGCCTATGCTGCCGACAATTATATCGGCTTTAGCCGCGTTTACCTTAATGGCGTTTTCACCTGTGGCCGCTTTGTCGGCCCCGGCCTTAATCATATTGGCAGTGGCAATAGAATTTGTTCCAAGGGCAATAAGCATGTTTTCAGGCCCAAGTGAGGGCTTGATTTTTTCTATAAGCGCCTTTCCCATTCCGCCGCCCTGTCCGTCGACTACCATAATTATCATAAATTTATTCCTCCCTAAAAATCTCAACAGGCCTGAAGCCCACAAAATCCGCAGATACAAGCATATATTTAATGCCGTTTTTAATCCCCTTAAAGCCCGTATTAAAATTCTTCTGGCCATGCAGGTGGCCGTAGACAGCAAGCTTTACCGGATATTCCTCAAGCAGTTTCTGTGCCCCGGTTTCCATTCCGTCAGAAAGCAAAGGCGGGTAATGGCTCATAAATATTATGCTCTCACACTTTTTTCTAATCGCGGCCTCAAGCGAAAGCCTGCTCCTCATAATTTCCCTGTCATAAATTTTTTTATCCTCAGCAAGGCAGCTGTCATTTTTCCACAGCCGTGAACCGCACACCGCCGTTTTCATATCGCCGAGCATAAAGCAGTCATTCTGGAGAAAATGCATATTATACTTTGAGTACATGCTGTTAAGCTTTGACACACTGCTCCACCAGTAATCGTGGTTTCCTCTCAGAAATATTTTTCTTCCATTAAGGCTTTTTAAAAATTCCATGTCTCTTTCGGCTTCGTCCATATTTATGGCCCATGATATATCCCCCGGCACAAGTACTGTATCGTTGTCAGATACCGTTTCATTCCAGTTTGCATGTATTTTATCACTGTGGTTTGTCCATTCCTCTGAGAATTTATCCATGGGCTTATTGAGTCCATCACCCAAATGCAAATCCGATAAAGCGAATAATCCCATATCTTCCTCCATTCATATTAATCTGCATTAATTGGAAATACCCAATTATTTTACTATTTATTCCAGTTTTTATCAACTTAATAATACTCATTGACGGCACAAAAAAATTTGTATTTTTATGCAATTAAATATATAATAGGTAAAATAATATTTTAAGGAGGTTTTTTCAGACATGCCAAAACTGAGCAACAGAACCGATACCTTCACAGAATCAATGATACGTAAAATGACAAGAATATCCATTGACAATAACGCTATAAACTTATCACAGGGATTTCCAGATTTTAACCCTCCCAAAGCCCTGCTTGACAGACTCGCTCAGGTCACATACGAAAACCATCACCAGTATGAGGTAACATGGGGCTCACAGTCAATGCGAGCCGGTCTTGCAAAAAAACATGAGCATTTTACCGGTCAGAAGATTGACCCTGATAAAAATATAGTTGTAACCTGCGGAAGCACCGAGGCCATGATGGCGGCAATGCTTACAGTCTGCAATCCGGGAGAAAAAGTAATAGTATTTTCTCCGTTTTACGAAAACTACAGCGCTGACGCCATACTTTCCAGCGCTGAGCCGATATTTGTGCCGCTTAACCCTCCGGAATTCACTTTTGACCCTGATGTGCTGGAAGCCGCCTTTAAAAAAGGCCCAAAGGCCATAATAGTGTGCAACCCCTCAAACCCGAGCGGAAGGGTATTTACCCTTAATGAGCTCAGGATAATAGCTGATTTAGCAGTCAAATACGATACATTCGTTATTACAGACGAGGTTTATGAGCATATAGTTTATAAGCCGTACAGGCACATTTATTTTTCAACACTCCCCGGAATGGCTGAAAGGACAATAACCTGCAACTCCCTTTCCAAGACCTATTCAATAACCGGCTGGAGGCTTGGATATGTAATCGCCGAGGATTATATAATAGACAGGGTTAAGAAGGTACATGATTTTCTTACAGTCGGCGCTGCCGCCCCTTTGCAGGAGGCTGTTGTTACAGCCCTTGGTTTTGACGACAGCTATTACGCCGAGCTGCTTGATATATACACAGACAGGAAAAACCTGTTTATAAACGGACTCAAAAACCTTGGCTTTGACTATACAGACCCTCAGGGCGCTTATTATGTAATGGTTAATATGGAAAAATACGGAGTTAAAAACGACATAGAGTTCTGCGAATGGATGGCCCGTGAGGTCGGTGTCGGCGCCGTTCCCGGCTCAAGCTTTTTCAACGAAAACATAAACAACTATGTGCGGCTTCACTTCGCCAAAAGCCGCGATACACTTACAGAGGCTCTCAGCAGGCTTGAGTCACTTGATAAAAAAGCCGTTGCGGCACACGGTAATTTCAGATAGTTTAAAAATTAAAAAACGGCTGGGTATGGGTTTCCATATCCAGCCTTGACTTATTATTTCTCAGTATCGTATTTTACGCTTAATACAACATTCTCATCCAATTTTTTCAAATCAGCCTCATTAATCGTAATGCTTAAGTTTTTGTCGCCATCAACCGACTTTGATACCTTGTTCCCATTTTTCAGCACATCAAGAGTCTGTTCATAGCTGTCAATAAGGTCATCGGCAGTCTTCCTTGTCTGTGTCCCTTCTTTTACCTGTTTTTCTATTTCCTTTTTCTCATTGTCGAGCCAGCTTTTATACTCGTCGTATGTCCACCACTGTATATCTTTAATTTTCATTGGAACATCTTCAGACACGATTTTCAGTTTTGCACTGTCTGATGTGTATTCCTTTGATGAAATATCAATGCTTCTGGCGGAAACCGCAGTTGTTGTGGTAATATTTTTCAACTCCGGCACTGCCTTTGATGTAGCAAAAACTGTAGTTGTACCTGCTGTGAGCGCAAGCGCCGCACATAAACTTAAAACTGAAGCTTTTTTTATTTTCATAATGGCATTTATCCTTTCTTCAATAGGTTCTCTGCTGAAACTGCTGAACATAGGGATACCCGTTCTCTTTGTCTCCTCCATATTTATAAGGGCCAGAGCGTAGTCCGACTTTTTTCCTTCTCCCATTATGCCTACTACGGTTTCATCACAGCACAGTTCAATATCCCTGTTGGCAAACACATACATGGCCCATACAGCCGGGTTAAACCAGTGTATACACACCACAGCTGTGAGCAGAATCTTCCATAAACAGTCGAACCTTTTTATATGTACATACTCATGTGTAAGTATATACTCCAAATTTGTCAAATTGTTAAAATCCATGTCCTTAGGCAGAAGTATAACCGGCCTGATTATACCGTAGGTAAGCGGAGACATTATTTTTTCATGAATCCTCACAGTAATTCTGCGCCTGCCGCCCAGATTTTTAATCCAGCTGTCTATATAGCTGTTTTCAGCCGGCAGCGATATATCAAACTCCCTTTTGCACCTGACATACACAGACACAAACCAGACAACCGCTAACACTGCTCCTGCAAACCATACAACAGACCAAACGCTTATGCCGCTCTGCTCGTTAACTGCCGCCGTTTTTATAAATACAGCCGGCGCTGTTTCCAAAGGCTTTGTATAAATCAGGCCTTTTACAAAGCCAGCTAAATTTTCTGCCAGCGAGTACACGCTTAGCCTAGACGGAAGGTTAAAAGGCACAATAAGCCTTGCCACAACAGCCGCCCAAAGCACCATAAACGTCTTTTTGCAGAGCCTGTTTATGGCCGCACAGCGTATTAAAATTATAAACGCTATCATCATAGAGGCTGAAAAGCTCATTTGCTGCAATCCCATAAATGACACCTCATTCCAGTTTTCCAACAATTTTTTTAAGCTTTTCAATCTGCTCTGCCGAAAGCTTTTTCCTTCCCAGCAGGGCCGAAAACAGCTTGTCGGCCGAACCGTCGTAGACCTTTTCTATCAGCTCATCTGTCTCTGCGTCCTGTACATCCTTTTTATTTACAAGCGCATGGCACATAAAATTAGGCTCAGTCCTTTCTATCGCCCCTTTATTAATACATCTCTTTATAAGCGTATAAGTTGTGTTTTTATTCCAGCCAACTTTCTCCGATAAAATATCCGATATACGCTTTGCTGTTGTATCGCCCTCCTCCCATAACACATTCATAACTTTAAGTTCAGAATCAAACAGTTTGATATCCATAAACAATCCCCCTTATAAGACCAGAGTCGTCTCTGTATTTATATACTACCACAGTCTTATACATGTGTCAATACACTACTTCAGTAGTCTCAAAATTATTTTTTATTTTCATTGACTCTCACACACTGTCAGGCTCTACAATATAAATGAGCTCAGAAAACAACACATATACGTATATGAGGCGGTGAAACTATGCTAAGGATAGGAGATTTTTCAAAGCTTTCAAGAATCAGTGTAAGAATGCTGCGCTATTATGACGAACATGGGCTTTTAAAGCCGGTTTCGGTCGACAACTTTACGGGATACAGGTATTACGACAAACAACAGCTTTCTGATGCCGCTGTGGTAAACCAGTGCCGCGAAATGGGACTGAGTATTTATGAAACCGTAAAATACCTCAGCCTTCAAAGTCCGGCAGAAAAGAGTTCTCTTTTAAATTTTAAAATCCATGATACCAAAAACCAGATTGCCTGTTTAAAAACGCAGCTCCTGCTTCTTGAAAAAGAGCTTGAGCTTTTCGGAAAGGAAGCTGATACTATGGAATACAAAGCAGAATTAAAATCAATGCCGGCGCACTTTGCGGCTTCTGTAAGAATGGTAATACCCGCATACGAGTATGAGGGAAAGCTCTGGCATTATCTAATGAGTGAGACAAAACAATATAATATACCGCAAGGCGGTATGAATACAGCAATACTCCATGACATGGAATATAAGGAGGAGAACGCAGATGTAGAGATACAGCTTACTGTGGACAAACTGTATAAAAACACAGAGCATGTTGTTTTTAAGGAAATAAAACCCTTTGACTATGTATCTGTTTTAATATCCGGCAGCTATTCCCATATTGCCGAAGCAAATTTAACCGCAGCTAAGTGGGCGGAGGAAAACGGCTTTTTATTTGACGGTCCGGCATTCAACATTTATCATGTAAGCCCACATGAAACACAAAACCCTGATGAATGGGTAACAGAGGTCTGTATTCCGGTAAAACACGATTAAGTTATAAAAATATAAGCAGCCTTTTTAAGGTTATAACCTTAAAAAGGCTGCTTTGCCATAAATATCATCTGCGTAACCTCTCATTCACAGCATTTTCCGCTTCCGCCGGTTTTAATAAGTACAATTCCCAGAGCGGCGCACAAAAGTGAGCACACAAGAGAACCGGCTGTGCCGTAGCCTAAAAACGTTTTCAAAAATCCGCCTGTAAAACCGGTATTAAGAATACCCGAATTTAATGCTGCATAGGTAAACGCCTGAATCCACATGGCCGCGCCCATAAAAGCAAGCAGCAGGCCCGCAAATCTTTTATCCATACATTTCCCCCTTTACTGAATACTTATCCGACCCTGTAGCCAACTCCCCAAACAGCTTTTACAAAATGGGGCTTTTTAGGGTCGTGCTCGATTTTCATCCTGATTCTCCTTATATGTACAGCTATAACGTTTTCTTCAACTCCAATAGTCTCAACATGCCATATAGCCCTGTAAATCTGTTCGGCAGAAAGGACACGCCCCTTCTGCTTCATTAATATCCGGAGTATGTTGTATTCAGTAGGTGTAAGGGAAATGCTTCTTCCATCTACTGTAACGCGCTTTTTTTCGTCATCAATCTCCAGTCCGTCAAAACGGTATATATAGTCCGAGTCATCTCCCTGACCAGCCTCTACCGCCTCAAAACCGTTTTCTGCAAGCAGTTTTTTCAATTTTTCAAGTCTGTCAATGTTGTCTTCCTGTATTGTAATATATGCCATCTTACAAACCTCCAATCGCGAACCCAAATGGCTTTTTTATTGTCAGGCGGGATTATAATCCCGCCCGGTTTATGTAATACACGCGTCTAAATATATAGATGTTTTTTACTTACGAAAAGTTTGAAAATTTCAAATTATTTTACAAAATCCGGAACCATGCCCTCCTTAAAGAAGCAGCTGACAGTAGTAGGGCCGTAGCTTCCATCATCCAGAATTGTGATATCCACATCATAGTTTCTTGCTGACATTAACGACACAAAGCCATAGTTGTTCTGCTCCCTTGTACATGTGCTTGCTATAACTTCCTCAATCTGTTCATTATCAGTTATTTTTACAGGCTCTCTTTCTGAGTTATAATTGTATACAGTTATAGAATAAACATCCTCAGGCGATATCCTTTCCTTTAAATCTATATTTTCAGCCTCAAGCACCTTAACTGTGTTTTCAAACGAGTCATAAACAGGGAAGTCAAAGCTTAAATAATGCTTGTTGTTATTGCCGCTTATAAAATCGGCACTGAAATCTATATATCCGTCAGCAGGCTTTTCCATAATATCGCTGAATTTCACAGCCATAAAGTCTTTTCTGTACGCCTCTATAAGTGCATCTCTGTTTTCTACCTCAGTCATTTTAAAACCGTTTGAGTAGCTTGACTCCATTCTGTTGGCTACACTGTCAAATACAGTGTCATAAAGCTGTGAGTAATTTTCCTTAAAGTTTGTATCGGCAAAAATACGGTTCATAAGCTCCTGATTTTTCTCATAATCAAATTTTACATTCCTGTATACACTTTTTCCATTTTTCATTGTATATCGTACTGTAGCCGATATTATTTTGCTGTTATTGTCATACCTTGACGGGCTGAAATCCCTGTTAAGCTCCGCCTGCGCGGTATACGCCAAATCAGTTAAAATGCCTGTATCGGTAATATTCATGTTTTCCATGATATAGTTTGTGTTATTTAAGTAATCATAGTTTTCATCATAATAATTGCCGCTATTTCCAAAAGGCGTATTAAGGCTTATAGCCCCGCTTTCCAGCTTATTTGCATCAGGCACATATCTGTCATATCCAAGCATGTCAAACCTGAATACAGAGAATATAACAGCAGCCGCTATGCCAGCGTAAATAACTGAGCGCTTGTCTTTAAAAACAGCCTTTAAATCCAGCTCATATATAGCCTGTATCACAGCATGGCTCAAAAATATTCCGGCCGCTATGCCAAATACTGCTCCGGCAAATGAATTTCCGCTTGCCGACTCAAAGAACAGTCCGAAAATCAGCGCTGAAGGAACCATAATAAGCCTCTTAATAGTTGTTTTTGTCTTAACAAAAGCCATTGACTTCTGGCATGATTCAGACGGCCTGATTTTATAAAGCAGGAATGCAATAACCATAAACACAGCCGCCAGAACTATCATATGAACGGCTCCGTTCCTGATGATATTTCCCACACTTTCCTCAGCATAAAGCGCCTCAGAAAAGTCAGAATAAACTTTAAGCATTACCCCGACAGGTGAAAGCCATGTTGTATAAAGAATTTCGTCTGAGTACGAGCTGTATGTAAAAAAGTAAGTACTGAACATTCCTGAAATAAGCAGCCTGATACCGTTTTCATATCCCAGAAGAGTACACGCTCCAAGCACTGTAACCGGCAGGTTTCCTGTAAGCATCACCGCAATAGCTGTAACAGCATAAACAGCAAGGTAATAAAGCAGGTTCAGTCCAAACGCTGCAAAAGCCATTTTAATAATATACGTATCATTTATGCCATAAGTTCCCGCAATCAGAAGCGATATTACAAGGCATATGATATACGGTACAACAAACATAAGCACACTGTTTACAAATATCGCCGCAAATCTTTTTTCAATTGTTACCGGAACGCTCAGATATAAATCTGTTTTCTTCTTGCTGTAAAGATAGCTGAAGCCATGTATAGCCGCTATCATGGCAAATATCGTAACCGCAAACAATATAAACGGGTTCATTACAATAACATTCCTGAACGCTTCTATAAGGCTTTCAGCAAGGCGTTCCTCAGCTGAATATTTTACAGTAGAGGAAAGGTTCAGCATAAGCGATACCGGCATAAGGAAGAAAAACCCTACAGCGAAAAGCGCCGTGTTCCATGTTCTTCTTCTTGCATTTATCCTTAAATTAACCAAAAATGAGTTTTTTGATGTCATATCCGGCTACCTCCGTTTCGCTTATAAATATTTCTTCCAGTGACAAAGGAAGTATCTCAAAGAATATAGTCTCAATTCCTGTAAACGCCTTTACTATGCTTTCTCGTGTTTCCCTTACCGTGTAGGTGTGCAGCGAACCTCTTGTGTCATGGCCTATTATATTGAGCAGCTTTTCTGCTTTTTCCCTTTCCCTGTCAGATGAAAATACACACTGTATTTTCTGTATTGAGCACTTCATATCCTCCAAGTCCTTTGAAAGCAGTACGCCGCCCTTGTGCAAAAGCCCAACATGGTCACATATATCCTCAAGCTCCCTCAGGTTATGGCTGGCTATTATAGGAGTCAGCTGCCTTTTTTCTATTTCACTGGCGAATATGCTTTTTATGCTCTGCCTCATTACCGGGTCAAGACCGTCAAATGTCTCATCGCAGATAAGGTATTTTGTGTTAGAGCATATGCCAAGCAGGAGTATAAGCTGCCTTTTCATTCCCTTTGAGAAAGTATTAATCTTTCTGCCTGCATCAAGCCCAAACCTCACAAGGTATTCATAAAATGCGCCCTTGTCAAAATCAGGATACAAAGAGCTGTAATACTTTTCCATATCTCTGGCATTGGCTGTTGAAAAAAAGTACTGGTCATCGGCTATAAAGAAAAACCTGCTTTTTGCCGATACATTGTTGTATACGTTTTCTCCATCGATAACAGCCCTGCCGCTGTCAGGCTTTAAAACACCAGTCATGAGTCTCATAACCGTACTTTTTCCGGCTCCGTTGGTGCCTATAAGTCCAAAAACATTCCCCTCTTTTATCTCAACGCTTATGTTGTCTACGGCCTTAATACCGTCAAAAGATTTGTTTAAGCCGCAAAGCTCAATCATAAACTCAACTCCTTCCCTAATATATAGGCGGCTATTCTTTCCCGTTTTACGCCTACACTTTCGGCTTCGTCACAAAGCCTGTCAAACTTAATCTGTATTTCCCCTATTTTGTACTTTAAGTAGTCTTTTCCTGAGGATACAAAATTCCCCCGGCCTTTTATTGTATAGATAAATCCTCGCCTTTCAAGTTCCGCATAGGCCTTTTGAATAGTGTTCGGATTAATTGAAAGCTCCATAGCAAGGCTTCTGACCGACGGCATCTGGCTGTCAGCTTCAAAAACTCCCCTTATAATAAGAGTCTGAAATTTCTCAACCACCTGTTCATATATGGGCCTTGAGTCCTTATAATCTATAGCTATCATTACCCGGCCTCCCTTCTGTATTATTCGTTATAAGTGTACTATTTCAACTAACACACTTAATATACCATAGCACACATATTTTTACAATACCAAATTGATTACTAAATTATTAACTTTTAACAGGCGCAACAAAAAAAGGCCGCCAAAGCGGCCCAACCGGTAATAAAATTTCTCAGCATATAAAATCGTAGCTTTCCCATTCTGCCGACAGTATGTCCGAAGCGGCCAAAGGGGATACAGCGTTAAACAGCTCTACGCCTGTTTCAAAGTCATGGTAAGTCTCGCCTTCTATAACGGCTGTACCAAAAAGTATAAACTCTTTTCCCTCACCCTCAACATATTCGACCGTAAGCAATACATCCTCGTCCTCAATATAGACCTTGTTGAGCTCATTTTTTATCTCATCATCAGTAAAATATATTTTCATTTTTATCCTCCCCTCTATCAGCTACTATAAACCTTTTAAAAAGTTTTTTCAATAAATAGGCCTTTATTTCTTTAATAACTCTTTAAATAATGATATAATTATTTTATATGCTTTTTTAATACCGTATATCGGAGGTATATATGAACCACATAGTTATTGATTTGGAGTTCAACCAGTCCAGCAATATGAAAAAGGGGCATCTCTGCCCGTCATCGTCGCCGGAATGTCCTTTTGAAATTATACAGTTCGGCGCAGTTAAACTTAACGACAGCCTCGACATTACCGGGGAATTTACTTTTTTGATAAAACCTCAGCTTTATCCCAAAATAAACCCAATAGTTGAGAGAATAACAGGAATAACCGACGAGAGTGTAAGACAATGCCCGTCCTTTGAACAGGGCTATGAGGCATTTGCCGATTTTGCCGGAGGGTGCGACAGTATTTTATATACATGGGGCACAGACGACATAAAATCGCTTTTCCGCAACATAAAGTACTTTAAATGCGACATGGACCTTATAACAAAAAAATATATCAATATACAGTCTGTTGCCGCCAAGCTTCTGCATTCCACATCAGGAGGGACAATAGGCCTTAAAAACGCGGCTGAGCTGTTTGGCATAGAATGCGGGCTCAAATTCCATGATGCGCTAAACGACGCCAGCTACACAGCACTCATACTTAAAAAGATATTTGAGGAGCTCCCTGAGCCTTCGGTATTTAATATCTGCGATATAGTGCCAAAGAAGAAGACACGGACAAAAATCCATACAAAGGAGCTCTTCTCCTATTTTGAAAATTCTCTGGAAAGAAAGCTTACCGGTGAGGAAACAGCCATAATACTTACAGCATATAAGCTTGGCAGAAAAAGAAAATACGAAAGCGGTTCTGAATAAAAAACAAAAATAAAAAGCCCTTTTAAGGGCTTTTTATTTTTTGATGTCGAATCAAGTCGTTTTATGAAGTGCGTTTGGCTCAGTTACCTGTAGAGGCCTGCCCTGTCATTGACTGTAAAAACCTTAACGGCAGTCTCTGTAAGGCCAAGGCCATTTTCGTCTCCGTACAGGTATCCCATGTCCAAAAGCTTTTGTATTGTGCCCTTTTCCCATTGCGGCAGTTCTTCTACCGAGTTATACACCTTTTCCATTTTTTCCTCCACTTCTGTTTCTGTAATCTTTTTGTTGTCCCAAGTTTTTTTAAACCCTTCAGGACTTCCGTATTTCCCTTTAAGTCCTTCAGTCGTGCTACCCCAGTACGGAAGCTGAAAATGCGGCTTATCAACGGGGCTTTCCCAGTCACCGCCCCATTCAAGGCCAAGCTTTCTTCCAATCTCTCCAACCCTTGAGAAAAATCCGTCAGAATCATTATAAGCGCCTTTGCCGTCGTTCCTGTAAATATCAAAGGCTGTTCCCCACTGGTGGTGAGAGCTGAAGGAGCTCCCCTTGGCGTATGTAACAATATTTCCCGGCGCTGTTCTGCCCTTGGCATAAAGAGCATCCTGCTCCTCTACAGTCCGATAACATTCGCCAATACCTGTTATCAGCCCCTGCCCCTTGCAGGCAGAGACAAGCTTTTCCGCCTTAATCTGAAGCTCAGGGTGGCATTTTTTAATATCCCTTCCTATTATAATCACTTCCTTTAAAATCAAAAAAGGGGCGCTAAAAGCCCCTCTTTAATAAACTGATATTATTAACTCTGTCCGCCGTCTGATGTTTTTTTATATTTCATTACCCTTGGACTGTCTGAAAGTCCGGCTGTTGTTGGGTCATTTATATACCCCACCACCGCAACAAAGACACACCCCAGTAAAAACGGACTGCCAAAAAGCTCCCTTATTTTTTCAGCAAATACAGGCCATGAGGTAAACATTTCCGGCTTAGCTCCCACCGATGCCAGTATAACTGCCGCAAGACCTATGTAAAAATATGGGTTCTTTAACCTTATTTTCCAGTTAATCTTCATGTTCCTTCACTTCCTTCAATTCCTCTTTTAACTCGTCCAGCCTGTGATGGACACTTTTTAAACTGTTTTCAGCAACAGCCAATCTGTTCTGCATATCATTGTGCTTATCCATCTTTTTTTCAAGGTAGTCCAGCTTTGTCTTAAAACTTCCATACATTGTGCCAAAAGTGCCGGCGTAAACTAAAATCTGTATCCAAAATTTTATATCAAATTCCATTTTGCCTCCTGAAAAAAGGGCAGAATTAAAATCCCGCCCTTTTTGTATGTAATTTATTTCATGCAGTATTTGCAAAGCAGCCTACATAGTCTCAGGCATTTGCTCCTGTGCAGGTCCAGAATTCAGAATGGCAGTTGCCTCAGCTTCTATTTCCTCAGAGGTCTTTTCAGATACTGCTCCACCAGCGTATTTGTATCTGTATACGCCTTCATCAGTTGTAATTGGCTTGTCGAAATAGTGCCCTTGTGCATGGGCGTATCTGTCACCTGTGCCCTCGTCTATTTCTGTCCAGCCAGTTGTATTATCTAAAAATATACTGCTGTTTACGTCTGTTATATTGCCGTTATCATCGGTCTTTATATATACCTTTATTCTGTTTTCCTCGTCCATTTTATCGCCACCCTTAATATATTTCAGCGTCAAAAACCGCTCCCGCATCTATAACTAAGTGGGCGTCGCTAAGCCCGTGAGCAGTTTTCGTGTAACGCAAAAATATGCCGTTGCCATTTAGCCATTCTGCCGTTTGCGCAAATCCGGATACAGTTCCGCCCGATAATGTTGCTACACTGATTTTGCCAGTTTCCGTTGCCGGCACAGTAGGGTTAATCCTCATAGAATTTGGCAGCGGTACAAAAAAATAGATTTCACTGGAATTGACTCCGGCTGTACGTATTCGTATGCTGGAATTGCTGACAAAATTATACCTCTGGCACAGCGCCAGTTCCTCCCCATATAGTCTCGGTACAAAAGGCGTTGCTACAGAACCTAATTCCAGTTTTGTCCATTTTAAAACAAAACTACTTATTGCTGTGCTAGGTGTCTGTAAAAATATACAAAGTTTAGTAACGCTTGACGGGCAAGTGAATGTAAACGAATGAACACCTACCTCTGACACCGAACCTAATTGTATACTAGAACCCGCATTATAATAAACATTAACTGTTCCGGTGGTTTCTGCAATTTCAAAACTTAATGTAAGTGTTTTACCGGCAAGTCTTTCGGGATTTTCAATATACTGTCTAATCGGCGATGCTGAGGCAACGTTTGAGGATACTTTAATGCCATTATCAACCTTTTCAACTGTTATATCAACGTCCGTACCCCAACCCATTTGCCAACGGTCAGCCGTGTATTTTAAAACACCTCCTGAAAAACTTTCTCCTCTCTGCCATACCTGAAAATCTCCGTTAATTAATAAATTAGGATTAATGAATGTATTTACTGCCCAGTCCTTTGTTTCAGTAATTTTA
This sequence comes from Lachnospiraceae bacterium NSJ-143, assembly GCA_022867625.1. Classification (GTDB taxonomy): domain Bacteria; phylum Bacillota; class Clostridia; order Lachnospirales; family Anaerotignaceae; genus Neoanaerotignum_A. Next base: position 442,032 of record JALIFM010000001.1, on the reverse strand, counting down.
CTATCTGTATATGTAGTTGCTTCCGCTACCGCCTCAGTATTTTTACTGTCTGTATAGCTTTTGCTTTCATCTAAATTCTGTTTGACATATTTATCAATGATATCCGAATTTGAATTGAAATCGGCTACATTATAATAGTCTGTTCTTTCCGGTTTTTTAAGCCTGTAGTTTGCTGTATATTCAGCCATTGTACACCTCCATTTAATACTCTATAACCTTAATTATCACTGCGCCCTGTGTTCCTGATTCGGGGTTTCCGTATCCACCTCCGTCACCACCGTATCCATATCCTCCGGGTATAGTACAGCCGCCGCTGCCACCTGAGCCTACAACAGGGTCATCACTTCCTGAACCGCTTCCGCCTGATTTGGCAAGAGAGCCCGAACGGCTTCCGCCTGAACCTCCTCTGCTTGACGATGCTCTATCTCCTCCGCTTCCGCCGTCACAGAAATATTCTCCAAACCAACTTGTACCGCCGCTGCTTCCGCTGCTGCCACCGCTTCCGTCACTGCTATTAATTCCGCTGCGCCCGCCAGAACCTATTGTTATATTGTACTGCGTGCCGCTTATAAGCGACAGCGTATAAATCTCTCCGCTTCCGCCGCCGCCGCCACCACCATGGTATTCAACTTGTCCACTTGTCCAGCCGCTCCATTTGCCTCCGCCTCCTCCACCTCCGCCGTGGATTTCAACCGTATATTTTCCTGTTGCCGGGACCGTAAACACTCCATCGCTTGTAAATACCCATTGTGTAGTATCAAGCTGGAATTTATAAAACAGCCTTGCTTTTCCGTTTACTCCAATATATGCCCTTTTAATCTTTCTGGCAGTTCCGCCAATTCCAACATACATGTTTTTTACTTTTCTGGCTTTTCCTCCTATGCCAATATACACGCCTGTCATATATATCACCCCTTACTCATACACAACATATATATTTCCATTAGCCAGCGCAGAAGTTCCAGCTGTCAAATCTGTTGTTGAGGCCTGTATATTCCTGACCTGCGCAGTAGTGTATGCAGTATTTGAGTTAGCCACTACCTGCCCCGGAAATGTTCCCGCTGTTATAGTGCCTGCCGCCTGATTGTGCGCTGTAGGTGTCCTTGCGTTTGAAAGACGTGAATCGTTGCCCTGACACACTGTGCCTGCTGCCGTTCCGTAAGCCACACCTAAATTTGTCCTTGCTGCCGCCACAGCTGTAGCCCCTGTACCGCCATTTGCTATTGGCAAAGCTCCAGTTGTATTTCCCAGCCCCAATGCATTCCTTGCCGTAGCTACTGTTGTCGCTCCTGTGCCGCCATTAGCTACAGGTATAACAGACTGCCCTTTGAAGAAATCAGCGTCAAGGCCGCTTCCGCTGCCGTCCACTGTCTTTATTTTTGCCAGCACATCAGCTGCTGTATAGCTTGAAGCCGGCAGAGCTGAGCCAGCTGTTTCTGAAAGAGCCTTTATCGTTTTGTCTATTATATCCGCATTGGCATTAAAGTCGTCCACATTATAAAAGTCCTCCTGCGAGGGCTTAATCAGATTATAATTATCTGTATAGTCAGCCATTTAAATTCCTCCTTCTCTGTTCAGTTTTCTTATTTCGTCTTGGTAATACCCTTCAAGCCCCTCATGCATATAACCCTCAAAATCGGCATGGAGCCTGAATTCCCTGCTGAAGTCAATCACTTCCTCCCTCAGCTCCCTGTGGGTATAAGGCGACATTCTGCGATGTATGACAGACAGAAACAAACTGTGCTGGTTGTATCTCAGTTCAACGTCCAGTATCAGGTTTGCCGGTATCATGCGTTTAACGGTTTCTTTTACCTCATCAAACATTTTCTTGACAGTCAGCTCAATAAGTATCTTCAGCCGGTACTCGTTATTGTAAAGCGTTATCTCATACATCCCTTTACCGCAGAGATTGTCAAGAACATTCACAAGGGCGCGCCATGTATACGGCAGCTCCTCATTAAGTCTTGCCTTAATTCTGAACTGCCTCACCTCAAGGCTGTCTGTGCCCTTGGGCGCGATAGCCAGTATCCTTTCCCATCTTCTACAGCCGTTTTCCGTTAATGTCTCTATAAACTGGTCAAGTAAAACATTGTTTGCATCACTCCACGCCTTAGTTAAAATCTGTGATTCCACTTCGGACAAAACTTTAAATTCCCTGTAATCCCGTATTACGTCCGGCTGGTATATTCCTATGTCTACAGCTTTAAGCATTCGACACACTTCCCCTCACCAATATCGAATTCTCATCGGCAATATAGTTTTTCGCCTCTCCGTTTATTGTTGTGTCAGCTATGTCCACAATGCCCACCAGTTCAAGTATGCGGCTTTCCAGCTGGCTTATACGCACAATTATATTACCGCTTTCATCCCAGCTGGAATTTAATTCTGTAAAATATTTGTCAATGACTTCCTCTATGTGCGGCTTTATGTCTTCCCATGTCCACTCCTCAGCAAGTGAAATATTAAACACCAAATTTATTGCAGTTTCAGTTACTCCCTCAACGGTAACTATATGTCCTATAGGTGCAATACCCATGCCTTCACCATGGTTTTGCTCAGGGTCAACCGTTGTCTGAACCGAATTTATAAGCTCCGCGCTTGGCTTTTTGTTTTCAGAATCTGTGATAACTACTTTAACAGTGCCGCCGCCGTTCCAGACCGGATAAACCTTAACGCCGCCTACTCCCTGCACTGCGGAAACCTTCTGTTTATACTCAATCACATTTCCTCCAAATGACTGTGAGCTTAAAGAATTGAAATATCTCTTTCTAAAAGCCTCGGTTTCTTCTTCATCCTCACCAGGTATTATAACCTCAGTTATTTCAGCGGTTTCAAGGCCTTCTAAATACTGTATCGGCACAAGCGTGCCCGTAAAGCCGTTTGGTTCCCTGCCGGCAGTCTCACACTCAAGCTTATAGCTGTGGTCATCACTGCTTATAAGCTCTGTTGCCGTATAATTAAACTTGTCAAGGCTAAATCTTGAACCTATGGGTATATCTATATTAAAAACCGCCCTGCATACCGCCTTAGCCGAGCTGTAAGGCTCAATGCCTCTTTCAGCGGCCCTCATAACCAGATACTGCCTTCCTGCTGTATCTGCAAACGTTTCAGTCAGTACACAATCAAGCTCAATATAAAGCTGTGCAAGCTCAGCAGCCGCAGGAGCGACAGCATCATAGATAATGCTGCCCTCTCGCTTATCAATGTCCTTAGGCACATTTTTAAGCATTTTCTCCAATATAAAATCAAAAGTCATTCCCTCATACATTTATTTCCACCCCACTTTCAAAACTGCCTTCAGTGCTGACTACAGTGAACTCGACTGAAAGCGTATTCTTTTTCTTTTCAAATGAAAAATCCTTTACTTCTTTTATTCTGTCATCCTGCACCAGCGCTTCTGATATACGGCTTTTTATTTTTGGCGTGACATAAGTCATCTGTTTTCCAAACAGCTCTTTTAACTCAACGCCATAGTTAAAGCTGTAAATAAGCCAGTCATATCTTTCAGTTTTCAATATCTTGTAAACAGCCTGCTTTACAGAATCCACACCATCACAAAAACCGCGTATAAGCTTTCTGTCAGTATCCATTTCATATGTTCTTGAAGGCTCTTTATGCTTTTTAAACACACTTATAAAATCCTCATTATACTTTGGAATCAAACTGTACCGCCTCCTATCACATCAAGGACAACATATTTCTTTCCGCCCTGAACCCTCAAAAGAATAACCTTATCCCCGGCCTTAAGTCCGTTATGTACAGTAAATTTCTTGGTGCCTGTATATTTGTGGCTGTGGGTATACGTGCCGGTTGTTTTTGAATATCCGTCATCAGTATAGCTGTGGCTGTGGGTAATAGGCTCGGTAGTATGGTCCACTGTCATATTGACCGAATAATCAACGACCGATTTTGTTAAAATCAGAAAAGGCTCTGTAAGGGTAAGCTTCTGGTCAACCTGTATTTTAAGCGGTGGATTTGACAAAACCGTACCTACCATTACAGCCGCCGGCTTTCCGGACTCATACTGGTCAGCCGCAAGCTTTTTAATAAACTGTGCCATCTCAGACAATAAAATCACTTCCTCTCAGAGATAAATCCATAAGGTGCATATCGCCCTTAAATGTGTGTGTAACCTTTTCACAGATAAAAAAGCTGTTCACCTCAATATCCCCAAGGTTGAGTGCAACACCCACACTGCTTCCGGCTCTTACATCCAAATCACCAAGTGCGTTTTTTATTGAGAGGCTCCTTGACTTGCGGTTATAGAGGGAAAGCATGGCAAGGGCTCTGTCCGGTATTCCTGTACCGCTTTGCACCTTCTCATACATCTGCAAAAGCCCCCATTTATTGATATTTTCCGAGTGCATGGCTATATAGATATCCCTCTTTCCGGTTTCTTTGTTATCGTAGGAAAGCTTTATCTGATTATATGTCTCCCCGTCGATACTTGTTGAGTAGTCAAAATTTTCAGCTGTCGCAGGCATAACAATATAATTTACCTTCATATCTTCAATATTTTTAAGTGTCAGCTTTCCAAAATTGTCATAGAGCACAAAAATTTTCTTTGTGTTTTTAAGTGTTGTATCCAATGTATCCTGAATCATGTCAAAAAACGTCTTGTTATCCTGTATATCATTTTCAATCACATACTCCGTATCGGCAATCTCACCGCATGTAAGTCCCACATCCTTGGCTATCATCTCTATAAACTCGGAAGCCTTTTTGTTCTCATACACATATGTATCCTTATTTTTCAGGTATCTGAGCTGGTCATAGGCCGTAACGCTTATGGTTTCGCCCTTGTCACGTTTCTTTTGGAACACAAACCCAAAAAAAACCGGTTTTTCGTCTACATAGAGCTTAACAGGATTACCTTCCTGAAAATTGAGGTCTCCATTTTTAACAACCTCGAATGTAAGCTTTCCCGGTACTCCCTGTCGTTCGGTAGACCACTTAATTCCGTCCAGTACAGGAGGATTATACGTATAGCCCTCATTTTCTATTGATAAATTAATCAAATTTAATCACCTGCCCCGGATAAATAAGGTTAGGGTTCTGGATATTGTTTTTTTTAGCTATATCCCAGCATTTAGAGCCGTCACCCAGATTAGCTTTGCAGATTGCCCAGAGGGAGTCTCCACTTTTTACCGTGTAGCTCTGCGGCTCCTCCTTGCTGTCAGGCCTTTCTGTCTCGGTTTTAACCTCTTTTTCTCCTTCCTCATTTTCAACAATCCTGTTCTTTGCCGATACCACAGCGTTATAATATTTAAGGGAGACACTGGCGGTTATATCAAAACCGTCACTGGCAGACTCTGTAAGCGAATAATCCTCAATGGAAACCTGTATAGACTCACCTTTCAGATATTCTTTGCCGTTTGGCAGAACGCGTGTCACCTGAAAGCTGACAGGCTTTTTCTCAGTTTTATATTTCTTGAGCATTGTGGTATAATATTCCGGCGATATAAAGTATTTATTGTCTGCCATTTTTTCCACTTTAAAACCCTCGGCATGGCTCTGGTATTGGGCAAACGGGTAATACACCGACGGAATGAGAAACTCGAAACTGAATTCTGTCAGCTTAGGCTCTCTCAAAAAATTTATTTCACTGCCGTCAATAAGCTCCATTGTTTTGTTGCTGTTGCCTATTTTTATAGAAAATTTAGATGGCGCAACCGGCAGCACCATATCCCCTAACTGAAATTTATACAACCATATGCACCTCCTCGGCTGTTGAGTAAACCGCTTCCTCAAGCTCTGTTTTAAATCTGTTCATAACACCATCAATGTCCATATTGCTGTTTACATTGGCAGTATTGGAAAAGTCGACTTTAATTTCCGCAGTTGTAAACCTGTTTATAGCTTCCTGTTCCGCCAAATCCTTAATATACTTGAGCTCCTCCTCTGTACCGGCAACTCCGTCAGATGTATTGGCAGTGTTATTTGCAATATTGGCCACATTATTATTTAAATTCTGCTGTATACCGCCTCCGCCTGACTGAACTGTATAATCAGCTCCTGCGGCAGCTTCTGAACCAAAGCTTACATCATAGCCTCCGGCAATACCTGTTCCGTCATCCTTGGCTGCTTCGGCCTTCATACTGTTTACCATATTGTTTAATCTGGCTGTCTGCTCATCAACCAGAGCATTCAGGTTCGCCAAATCCGCGGCCCTTTCAGCTTCCTTTGCGGCTGCATCAGTTTTTTTGCTGTTAAGCCAGTTATTTCTTGCCGCTTTTTCAGCCTCATTTTCCGCGGCAGCACTGGCTGCAAATGTAACCTTCTCCACAGCCTCGATATTTACTCCCGGTATAGTATTAATCTTTTCGATAAACCAGTTGATTATATCTATTGCACCATTTACCATATCCTGTAGAGTTGTGAGAACGCTTACCTTCAAATCTCCAAGGTGGTTGGCAATCGCTACCGCTGCGGTAAAAACCTTAATAGTCAGCTTGTCAAAAAGCCCAAGCATGTAATATATACCCTCCATAACAGAGGCTTTGACAACAAGCATACGCAGCTGCAAAAATGTCGTCATTATCTCCCAAGCGTTTTGCAGCCCTCCCACTGACTGTATCAGCTTATATATATCCATGGCCACAAGCGCTATAAGTATGGCAATACCTGTGAGCGGATTTGTAAGCAATGTGACAAAAAATCCGGATGTTACAAGGGCCGCTATGCCCATGGCCGCCGCGAAAATGCCAACAGCTATTGCCGCTCCAAAAAACACCGGTTCTATAGCGGCCCAGTTGTCCCTTATAAACTGGGCTCCGGCGTTTACAATCTGAAGTATAGGCGCAAAAAACTGCAGCAAATCATCTTTCATCATTGTAAGTACTGATGCCCATGTTGCAGGCGTTTCCTGAAAGCCGCTGTTTATTTCTGATGTAGCATTAAGCAGCGACCCCTTTACCGCGTCAGCACTGAGCCTTCCGGCAGTTGCCATTTCAGCTATTTTCTCAGCAGGCACTCCGGCTCCATTTGCTATTGCTTCCATAAGCCCCGGAACGGAATTCAGTTCGTCAAGTCCAATAGAGCCGCTTCCCATAGCCTGCGCAAACTGTGACATACCTGCTGTCATTTCATCCTGCCCCGTTCCCGCCATTGAATACAGCTTGCTCAGGTTTTCTGTAAACTGTATGGCCTCGTCATTTGAAAACAGTCCTCCCGTTGCCTGTGAAAGACCGGAAACCGAACCCACCATACTGTCAAAGGCCATACCCGACCTTCTGGCAGAGGCAAACACCTTGTCCTGAAGCTCCTGTGTAGTATTTACACCATCATTCATGGCGTCCAGTTTAGTTGTATTAGCAGTCATCTGGTCAGAAATATCCGCCAGCTGTTTGAGCTTTCCAAAACCGACTTTTATAGTCTCAACACACCCGGCGAATTCTTCAAAAATCGATTTGCTCTTTTTTGCCTCGTCGTTCATAACCTGTATAGTGCCTATTGTCGCGTTTATGTTTGTTGCATTAAATGATTCATCTATTGCGGTGCCTATATTGCTGATATTGTGTACTGAGTTATCGACGCTATTATTTATGGTATTCTTTATTCTGTTAAAGTGGTTTTCTGTATTTTTTATATTTTTGTTTATATTGGTAAAGCTGTTTTCTGTATTATTGATAGTAGTACTCAAATCATTGAAGTGATTTATGGTCTGCTCCACAGAATTGTTTATACCTACCAAGTTGGCCGAGATATTATCCACCAGACTGACTGATACCGACTCCTTAATTAATGACATATCCTCACCTCCTGTTTATAAAAATAATAAGCGTCCGTAAACCGAACGCTTATCCCTAATACATAATTGATTATTTTTTCCAAAAGCTGTCACCTCTTTCTTCTGGACTTGCTTTTGGCATCCCTCTGGGCTTTCCTGTCATTTTCCGCCTTAATCTGTATGGCGGCTATAACAAAAGCCTTTTCTTGGCTGTCAAGCGCAGCGTATTCTGAAGGCATAATCCTGAGCTTATGAAGACAGTAATAGGCATATCCCGAGTCACCGTCTTCATTTATCAGTTTTTTGCTTTTTCAACCTTGTCGTCAAGAGTCTCATTAAAACCGTTGAAATTCTGTATAAACTCAGCAAACTTTGAGTACTCCCCCGGGTCGTCAACCATGGCCTTCACAAGTTCCTCCGGAGTTATAACCCCGTACGAATCCTGAAGCTCCTTATCATAAAGATTTGGCTCAACAACAGAGGCCGCAATCATTTTGGAAAGATATTTAGATGTCAAAAGCTTCTGGCGGAACAGGTTTGGCTTTCCGGTTAAAGGCACCTCCACTGTGCAGTCATCTCTTATTCTGTCATTCTCACTTGTGCTGAGAGGTTTTATTACCCAGTAAAGCGGGTTTCCCTGTTCATCCACAAGCGATTTTGTAGCCGCGTACTTTGTGTTTTCCTTCTGTATTTTGTTCTGTCTTAAAAATCTTGTTAAAGCTGACATAATATTTTCTCCTTTTATCTCTATAATCTTTCTGTTTTCAGTCAGGGGCTTTTCAAGTATTTTAAAGCCCCTGTACAATCTGCTAACTGCCAAATTTCCTAATCAGATTCGCTTATCAGATTTCCATGCCCTCAAGGTTTGTAAATTTTGCAGGCATTTCCCAATCCTCAAATGTAAAGTCCATTTCCTCATCAAGATATTCTGCATCGGCATCAAACTTGGCGAGTATTCCGCCATCAACATTACAGTCCTTGAGTATTATCACCTGACTGCCTACTCCGCTTGTAGGGTCCTGATTTGTAATCTGTATATCAAAATAAATATCCTCGCCGGAATCTTTGTATCTTGCAAGAAGCTCTCTGAATACCGAGGTATTGTAATGGAATGTGGCGCTTCCTGTACCCTTCCAGCCAGTGGCCTTGTTTCCCTTACCGGTCCTGCCAAGTATAGGCACTTCTGACTTTGTTTTTTCAACCTTGGCCTCAAGGTTTATGGCCTGCATAAAGTTATATCTGCTGTCACCTATTGTAATAAGACACTCCGCAAGAGATGCGGATACAGCGTCTTTCGCATTCATTATAGTATTTGCCATTTTAATTCCTCCTTATATTATCACTGAATTTTACTGTACAACCACTGTCATATACAGCTTGCTCATAGCGGCCACAGGCGTAACAGTGTTGGTTACGGAAACACTCTTTTTGTCACTGCCCTTTTCCACAATAACATCTTCAGGGCTGAAGTTTTCGATAGCGCCAAGAGCCTGAAGCTGCTTGTTATATGTAACAATATCACCCCAGAATGAAATCCTTCCGGAGTCATTGTTCTGGACCTTGCCAAGATATTTGGTATTGAAAAGCACCGCCGTATCGTTTCCTATCTGGTCTAAAACCCTCACTACCTGGTTTGACTGGAAGTCTTCGTTTTTGTCAACGGTAAATGATGTGAAGCTGTTTATATCGTCAAGTACTCTTATATCCTCTCCCACCTTGTGGAAAACAAACTCTCCGGACTTAAGCGCCGATTCAAGCTGGCTCTGTTTATAATCAGCCGCAACAGAAAACTCTCCGTCATAAAGCCTGTTTGTATTTGATTTATTGACAGCACAGCCCGCGCTTGCTCCTGTAAGCCAGTAAACAAGTGAAGATTCCTTTTCGCCGTCGTCTGTTACAGCGTTTTTAATATTTATGACACCTTCATAGTCAGCCGCTTTATTGTATAGCACTGTCTGAAATTTGATTCCCATTTCATCTCTGAGTCTCTTTGTGAAGGATGCAAAAAGTCCTTTGACTGCTTCTTCTGTGCTGAGGCACCCGAGTGTATTAAAGCTGTAAGCCTCAATTTTGTTGAGGAACTCCTGATAGCTGTCACCGGTAACGCTTTCTGCGTTGGTGCCGCCTGTAAGCGGTTCTCCCGGCACAGCCTTAAGCTCGGCAGACGGCTTGAATACTACAAAGTCATTAGCCGCAAGCTCAGAGGCAGACGCCACTGTCTGTGAGTCAATTTTCTTTCCGTCAAGAAGTGTGCTTACATCAAATTTAGTCTCATCGTCCACATTTGCAGCAATAACAACTGTAATGTCGTTTCCCCTTATACCGGAATACTTCGCCTCAGCATATGAATTTGACGCTTTTGCACCGCTGTTAAGCCTGTAGCAGTAAAGTGTTTTTGTATTGAGGAATAAATCCCTTAAGCCTTTAAGCTTGCCGCTGGTGTAGTCATAACCAAAAACAACTTTGCTGTTTGTCTGAAAATCACCGTTTTCAACTGTAAACACCTCTCCGTCAGGGCCCCAGTCAAGCTCAAGGGCTATTGCGGCATACCCCCTGTCTGAGAGTGACGCACTTGCTCTTGCAGCTGAAATAAAATTGATGTATGTGCCTGGAAGCACCTTGTTCTGTGTTAAATATGTTCCTCCGCCCAATGCCATATCAGTTCACCTTTCCTTTCAAAAATCTGTCAATAATCCCATTAATCTCAGTTTCTGTATAATCCCTTTTATCTTCCAGAAGCGTGGAAAGTATGTCCTTCCTGTCTGAAAACTTTCTGCTTGCCAAAATCTGCTCTTTGCTGAAGCTAAGCTCTGTCTTATCTACAGCGCTTTCAGCTGTTTTATTCTTTGATACTGCCATTGATAGTTACCTCCCTCATAAGCTCATCACTTGATTTTGTATACCCAAATACGGTATAGTCAACATTAAATGTAAGGACACCGCTTTCTATACGGCTCGCCATTGCACTGCCACGGAGTGTATCTCCTGCGGCCGATATATACTCAAGGGTAAGATACAGCGCATCGCTTACACTTTCCGATTCCTCCCAATTCAAGTCCTTAGGGGTAAATTTAATTTCAATACTGTACTTACGCCTGAACCTTGTTCCCATAAGCCTTGTGTTTTCCTGTTTTGACAAACCCACAAAGAAATATGACTTCTGAGTATCGGGTGCATGCTGGTTTGTATATATTTCATACTTTTCTCCAAAGTAATCATATATCGCTTTTTTCACTCCTGTGATTAAATCACTAATCAAAATATACCTCCTCACATCATAGATTTTTAGACAATCAATCTAATTTAGTACACTTATTCAGATAGCTTTGCTTTGTCCCTCCTTCCAGTGATTAAAAACAATCCTGTCAATACCGAATTGTTTTTCAGGTTATATAAGCCAGAAGAGCAAGCCAAAATATCAATAGTCTGTCAACCGCATCTCTCTGGCCTATATAATATCAGCAAATACAAAAGGCATTTAAAGAACCGGTATATTTTGCCTTTCCGTATTATTTGATGGTATTATATTACCATGCAGTTTTGTCCCCTGATTAACGCTTCTTTTTATCCAGCAGATAATAAAATTTTCTCTTTCTGTCATAAAACATTGTCTGGCCACATGGAATATTAAGCTTCATACTCAGATATGTATAAGTCATATTCTCATTTGTAACCGCCTTTATTATATAGTCGTATATCCTTATATCAGCTTCTTTTGCTGTTTCAACAATAAGGCTGCATTTTTCTTCCAGCTCGGCTCTTCTGAGAGCAAGCCTTGCTGTGCTGTCTGAAACACCGCCTTCTTTAGATGAAACACCGGTAAATGAAAGGCTTTTTACCGCATTTGTATTGTTTTTAAGCTCTTCTACCCATTCGTTATACTGTAAGCAGAAATGATACAGCTCAAAAAATCTGTGCTTGCTGATATCATATTTGTTTTTATTAAGAGGCCTCACCTGCATGTTTCCCACTCCCTTTGAAATACTTAGAAAATAATAGTGCTGAATGCTGTATTTTAAATTTCCGCTTAAAAGACCCTGAATTTCATGCCGCAATAAGCATCAGTAACTTTTCAGGATACCCTTTCAGCAAAAAAATTTGACGACAAACGTCATCAATCTAAAAGTTTACACCCTCAAACTTTTTCAAATCGAAAACTTTTGGAGTGACTTCATTATAAAACCCGCAAAGTAACTTGTCAAGCTATTTTTTTATTGACTTTTGTTTGTATTATGATATAATTAAGTTACTAAAAGATGAGGTGAAAACTTATGGATATAGGAAAAAGGATAAAAAGCAAGAGGGAAGAACTGGGTATCACTCAGACAGAACTGGCACTCAAAATAAATTCTTCCAAGCAGACAGTATATAAATATGAAAACGGCATTGTGTCAAACATACCCTTTGATAAAATTGAGCTTATAGCGCAGGCACTTAACACAACACCAGCCTGTCTCATGGGCTGGGATAAAGACGGGCATGGGCTGAAGCTTGGAAACATATTTCCTATAGAACTGAAAAAATACCCTTTAATCGGTGAAATAGCATGCGGCAAACCTATATTCTGCAATGATGACAGGGAATCCTACGTAATTGCGGGAGCGGATTTGAAGGCTGATTTCTGCCTTAAGGCCAAAGGTGACAGTATGGTAAACGCCAGAATACTTGACGGTGACGTTGTATTTATAAGAAGCCAGCAGGAGGTTGAAAACGGTGAGATTGCGGCTGTTATAATCGACGATTCAGCTACACTTAAACGTGTATTCTACTACAAAGAAAAAGATATGATTATATTGAAACCGGAAAACCCGGCATATGAGGATTTAATCTATATAGGTGATGAGATTGACAAAATACATATACTGGGAAAGGCCATAGCTTTTCAAAGCGACGTAAAATAATAATTGAAAAGGCATATACTGGTTTGTGATTTAAAATACTTCTTGTATTCCGGGATTTATCTTAAACAAAAAATCCCAACCCCTTACGGGATTGGGATAGATGTTTTTATTTAAATTACTTAAGTGTAACCTTAGCGCCAACTTCCTCAAGTTTAGCCTTCATAGCCTCAGCCTCTTCTTTAGCTACAGCCTCTTTGAGTACCTTTGGAGCGCCGTCTACAGCTTCCTTAGCCTCTTTAAGTCCAAGACCTGTGATTTCTCTAACAGCCTTGATAACTTTAATCTTCTCAGAACCAACCTCTGTAAGCTCAACATCGAACTCTGTTTTCTCCTCAGCTGCTGCTGCCTCTCCGCCTGCTGCTACTACAGCAACGCCTGCTGCTGCAGATACGCCGAATTCTTCCTCACATGCTTTTACTAAATCGTTAAGCTCAACAACTGTAAGCTCTTTAACAGCTGCAATAATTTCTTCTATTGATAACTTTGCCATTATCAGCACCTCCGAATTTTATTAGATTTAAAAAATTAACAGTATTTTCCCAATTTTATTACTCTGCCGCTGGAACGTCTTTTTCAGCGATCTGCTTGATAACACGAGCAAATGATGACATAGGTCCCTTGAAGCTTCCAAGAAGCCTTGAAAGAAGAACCTCCCTTGATGGGATGCCAGCGATAGCCTTTGTGCCTGCTGCGTCATAAACTGTATTTTCAATAACGCTTGCTTTAAACTCAAGGTTTTCAAGGTTTTTAACAGCCTTGTCAAGGATTGCCGCAGCTGTTGTTGCCTCGCCGTAGCTGAACGCAAATGCGCTTGGTCCTTCAAGATACTGAGCAAGACCCTCAAAAGGAGTGTCCTTTACAGCCAATGTTACCATTGTGTTCTTGTAAACTTTATAGTCAACGCCTGCGTCTCTTAAGCTTTTTCTGAGCTGTGTATCCTGCTCTACTGTAAGACCTCTTGCGTCTACAACTACAACTGATGCAGCTTTAGCAAGCTTATCCTTAATTTCATTAACTACAACCTGCTTAACTTCTACTTTTGCCATTATTACACCTCCCTGTACATTAATTAAAATATAAATGCCAAAAACGCATTATATAAATCGGTATAGAAATTAAAAAAGCTTTCCTGCGCATAGACAGGAAAGCCTGATTTAACAAAATCACATTTTTCCTCGGCTGGCAAGCTTACGCTTTTTGAGCTTTCGCACCTGCTGTCTACGGCAGTATTCATTTCGACCTTATAATGTTACCATATCCAATAATATATGTCAACATTTTTAAGCAAACAGCCTTAAAAAAGATTACTCGCTGATTTTAGCTGTGTTAATCTTAACGCCAGGGCCCATTGTTGTAGCTATAACTACACTCTTGAGATACTGTCCCTTAGCTGCCTGTGGTTTTGCCTTTATAATTGCACTCATAAGAGTCTGGAAGTTTTCTGATAACTTTTCTGAACCAAATGAAACTTTTCCAATAGGAACATGGATGATGTTTGTCTTATCAAGACGGTACTCAATTTTACCAGCCTTAATATCGTTAACTGCCTTAGCAACATCCATTGTAACTGTTCCAGCCTTAGGGTTAGGCATTAAGCCTTTAGGTCCAAGGACACGTCCAAGACGACCTACAACACCCATCATGTCAGGGGTTGCAACTACTACGTCATACTCAAACCAGTTTTCATTCTGGATTTTTGGAACGAGCTCCTGTCCGCCTACAAAGTCTGCGCCTGCTGCCTCGGCTTCCTCAGCCTTAGGACCCTTTGCGAATACCAAAACACGTACTTTCTTGCCTGTACCGTGTGGAAGAACAACGGCACCACGAACCTGCTGATCAGCATGTCTGCTGTCAACGCCCAAACGAATATGTGCTTCTACAGTCTCATCAAATTTAGCAACTGATGTCTGCTGAACAAGCTCAATAGCCTCTGCTGAATCATAAACTGTAGCCTTGTTTACAAGCTTTGCTTTTTCTATATATTTCTTTCCTCTTTTCACTTTCGTGTCCTCCTTATGTGGTAATATCGGGAGTAAGTCCCTCCCACTGCTGACAAACCGAACCGGTGTGTCAATTATTCTTCAATAACAATACCCATGCTTCTTGCTGTACCGCAAATCATGCTGTATGCCGCTTCAACTGTTGCAGCGTTAAGGTCCGGCATCTTAAGCTCAGCTATCTTCATAGCCTCTGCCTTAGGAAGCTTAGCTACCTTTGTCTTGTTAGGAACGCCTGAACCGGACTCAATCTTAGCCGCTTTCTTAAGAAGAACTGCTGCCGGCGGAGTCTTTGTGATAAATGTAAAGCTTCTGTCAGCGTAAACTGTGATAACTACAGGGATAATAAGACCAGCCTGCTGAGCTGTTTTCTCATTGAATTCCTTGCAGAAGCCCATGATATTAAGACCATGCTGACCAAGTGCTGGTCCAACCGGCGGAGCTGGTGTTGCCTTTCCAGCCGCAATCTGTAATTTAATATAACCTGTTACCTTCTTTGCCATGTCGGCACCTCCTATAATGTGGTAAATAACGGGGATTTATTTCCCTCCCACGCGCTCAAAAATCCGCGCAAAACGAATGTTAAATTTTCCATATTGACATTTGGAAATTAAGTTAAATAATTCTTTCAAGCTGGGTATAATCAAGTTCAACCGGCGTTTCCCTTCCGAATATCGAAAGCATGACAACAACGGTGCGTTTTCCTTCGTTTACTTCCTTTACAACGCCTGTAGAATCGGCAAAAGGCCCGTTAGAAACCCTTACGCCGTCACCAATTTCAAGGTTAAGATTGAATGAGCTGTCCTCTATACCCATAGCTATAACTTCATCTTCAGAAAGAGGGACCGGTTTGCTTCCAGGACCAACAAAGCTTGTTACGCCCCTTGTGTTCCTTACAACATACCATGTCTCATCATTCATAATCATCTTGAGAAGTACATAGCCCGGATAAGTTTTTCTCTGAACCACCTTTTTCTGGCCGTTCTTTTCCTCAAGCTCGTCCTTAAGCGGAACACTGACCTCAAAAATCTGGTCCTGCATTCCCCTGTTTTCGACAATCTTTTCAATATTGGCCTTTACCTTGTTCTCATAGCCGGAATAAGTATGGACAACATACCATCTGGCTATCTGCTCGGTGTCTTCAGGCAGGCTGCTGTTTTCAGCGTTTAAATTATCGTCAGACATACTATCCATCCTTTTTATATGTCCATTAGTTCAAAATATTAACAAGCAAAGTCTGCAACTGAGCAAAGACAGTATCCATGCAGAAAATAACAGCGCCTATAAATATAGAGGTTACAATAACCGTCGCCGTTTTTTTGATTACTTCCGGACGCTTAGGCCATACAATTTTCTTGAATTCGGCCTTGTGGTCTGCCACAACGTCAGAAAAGCTCTGCTTATTCGCTTTTGAATCAGCTTTGGGTTTTCTGGATTCTTTTTTTTCGTTTGGGTTCGTCGTGTTGTTATTCTGATTTTCCTGTTCCATGTTTATTCCACATCCCTTTCAGGCTGCTGTACACAAAACCTTATTTTGTTTCTTTGTGTAAAGTATGTGTTTTGCAGAATTTACAATATTTCTTGATTTCCATTCTGTCAGGCTGAGTTTTCTTGTCCTTTGTTGTTTCATAATTCCTCTGCTTGCAGTCTGTGCAGGCCAAAGTAATTTTGGTTCTCATAAAAGTTACACCTCCATCTCAAGATACAAAATTACGCATAAAAAAAAGACTTACGTCTATCGTGTTTAATTTTATCATACCCAATAATATCTTGTCAATACATATTTATGAATATAAAGCCATTGAAATATGAAGTGCTTTATGGGCTGCACAGCTATGTCAGAACTTTTCATTAATCAAAAACGGGCCGAAGGCACGGCCCGTCATTACCGGCTATTTTCTGCCTAAATTCCTGTAAACCGAAAAATACATAACCGCAAAACACAAAGCTCCTCCTATTATGTTTGATATCGGTTCCGACATGAAAATCCCGTCTGTGCCAAGGCTTCCAATCTTAGGCAGCAGGTATATAAGCGGTATCACTATAATCACTTTACGGAATATGGAAAAGAAAACCGCCTTTTTTGCAAAACCGAGAGCTGTAAAAACCGCCTGCCCCGAAAACTGCAGAGCCATAAAAAAGAAGCCGAAAAAATAAATGTGGAGCGCCCGCTCGCCAGCTTCCATAATCTGCGGGTCCTTTGTAAAAACTCCAAGGAAAAAATGCGGGAACAGGAATATAAGCGCCCATGCCGCCACTGTATAAACTATAAGCACAGCCGAATTATATTTGATAGTCTTTCTTACTCTGTCATACTCCATAGCACCGTAATTAAACCCCATTATTGGCTGCGCTGACTGTGAAACTCCAAAAACAGGCATCTGCACAACCTCCCTTACGGAATTTATAATGGTCATTACTCCCACATACACATCGCCGCCGTAAATTTGCAGGTTGGCGTTGTACATAATCTGAACCATACTGTTTGTAATAGCCATTGTAAAGCCCGAAAGCCCAAGCGACATAATCTTCGCCGCCCTTTTTGCACTCACTCCCATATACCTTCTGCAAAGCTTTATTACCGCTCTTTCCCCTGTAAGGAACTTTACAGTCCAGCAGGCAGATACAAACTGCGATATTATAGTGGCAAGGGCCGCTCCCGATACCCCCATATCGAGGCCGAATATAAATATCGGGTCCAGCACTATATTGATACCGGCGCCTATTGCCACAGTACACATGCCAATTCGTCCAAATCCCTGTGCGTTTATAAACGAGTTAAGGCCAAGGCTCAAAAGAACAAATATATTGCCTGCAAAATATATGCTTATGTAGCTGTCTGCATAGGGGAATGTGGCGTCGCTTGCGCCAAGAAGATACAGTGCCGGCCTTTTAAAAGCATACCCCAGCACGGTAAGCAGAATACCGGTGATAATAAGCATTGTAAAAGAGTTCCCCTCAATATACGCCGCCTCCTCAGTGTTTTTCGCCCCTCTCTCAATTGAAAACAGCGCCGCGCCTCCCATGCCTATAAGGTTTGAAAACGCTATAACAGCTGATATAAGAGGAAGGCAAACCCCCAAGCCCGTAAAGGCGTAGGCCGCCTGTTCCCCTATGCGGCCTATATATATCCTGTCAACAACATTGTAAAGCACATTTATAAGCTGGGCCAGTGTCATTGGTATGGCAAGGCGAGCAATGTTTCCCATTATGCTGCCCTTTGAAAAATCATTTAAACCAGATTTACAGTCAACCACATTCTCACCTTCCGCATATAAGTCTGTTTGCCGCTTCTTTTTATAAAACTCCAAAAGCAGACAGAACACATCTGCCTGCTTTTAATATCTTATTCCAGTATATATTTTACAATAACTTTACATTCTTTACAATATCAAAACTCTCTCATAAGGTTTACCATCTCAATAGCCGAAAGAGCGCAGTCATAGCCCTTGTTTCCGCTCTTTGTGCCGGCTCTCTCAATAGCCTGCTCTATGTTTTCAGTAGTCACAACGCCAAACAGCACCGGCACGCCTGTTTTAAGCCCAGCCTGAGCCACACCCTTTGACACCTCATTGCACACATAATCATAATGGCTTGTAGCTCCCCGTATAACAGCGCCAAGGCATATTACCGCATCGTATTTTCCGCTCTCAGCCATTTTCTGCGCCACAACCGGAATCTCAAAAGCCCCCGGAACCCACGCAAGCGCTATGTCGTCATCTTCAACACCATGACGAATAAGCCCGTCTACAGCTCCTGAAACAAGCTTTGAAACTATAAACTCATTAAACCTTGCCGCCACAAGACCGACTTTTATTTTCTGCCCTATTACCTTACCCTCAAAAACCTTCATTTATAATTCCTCCTTATTATATGCTTATATTTGTAATTACAGATGAAGCATATGCCCCATTTTCTCT
Organism: Lachnospiraceae bacterium NSJ-143; assembly: GCA_022867625.1. Classification (GTDB taxonomy): domain Bacteria; phylum Bacillota; class Clostridia; order Lachnospirales; family Anaerotignaceae; genus Neoanaerotignum_A. Next base: position 423,485 of record JALIFM010000001.1, on the reverse strand, counting down.
TTTTTCACTTTCAGATAAAAATCCGCCTGATGCATATGCTCCGGCTCAATATGCACCCTTTCCACTATCTCAATTCCGTAATCTGAAAGACCGTCAATCTTTAACGGGTTGTTTGTCATAATTCTGAGCTTTTTCATGCCCAAATCCTTTATAATCTGTGCTCCTGAGCTGTAATCCCTCAAATCCGGAGCAAATCCGAGGGCAACATTTGCCTCAACTGTGTCAAGGCCTTCCTCCTGGAGCTTATAGGCCTTTATTTTATTTATAATTCCTATACCGCGGCCTTCCTGCCTTAAATACACAATAGCCCCACGGCCTTCCTTTGCTATCATCCTCATGGCAGTGTCAAGCTGGTTTCCGCAGTCGCATTTTGCCGAACCGAAAACATCGCCTGTAAGACATTCTGAATGCACCCTTATAAGCACCGGCTCACCGTCTGATACATTCCCCATTGTAAGCGCCACATGCTGTTCTCCTGTCTTTGAGTTCTCATAGCCGAAAATTTTAAAATCGCCGTATCTGGTAGGAAGACTGGCCTCAGCCGCCCTTTCCATTGTCTTTTCATTCCTTCTTCTCCAGCTCTGTATATCCTTGATTGTAGTAAATTTAAGTCCGTGCTCCTTGGCAAACTCTATAAGCTGGGACTTTCTCATCATTGTGCCGTCCTCTGCCATAATCTCACAGCACAGCCCTATTTCCTTAAGGCCGGCTATTCGCATAAGGTCAACAGTCGCTTCAGTATGGCCGTTTCTCTGCAAAACGCCTCCGGCCTTGGCCTCAAGAGGGAACATATGCCCCGGCTTTCTGAAATCCGAAGCTTTCACGTCATCCTCAGCCGCCTTCATGGCAGTGATAGACCTTTCATATGCAGAGATTCCGGTAGTAGTGGAAATATGGTCTATAGAAACAGTAAAGGCTGTGCAGTGGTTATCTGTATTGTCGTCAACCATCTGCCTTAACCTCAGCTTTTCAGTATATTCGCTGCTCATTGGCATACATATGAGCCCCTTGGCGTAGCACGCCATAAAATTCACGTTTTCCTGAGTGGCAAACTCAGCCGCACATATAAGGTCGCCCTCATTTTCCCTGTCAGGGTCATCAGTGCAGACTATAATTTTTCCGGCCCTTAAATCCTCTACAACCTCATCTACAGTATTAAACTCAAACATTTTCTTTTTCCTCCTTATGCTGTATATTTACGCTCAGAACCCATGTTTCTGAAGAAATTCCATTGTAACACCGCTTTCAGCCGTGTGTTTTTCATTGTTAAGCCCCAAGAGCTTTTCTATATATTTGCCGGTTATGTCGTTTTCAAGATTCACTGTATCCCCCGGACTTTTTGCAATAAGCGTTGTGGCGGAAGCAGTATGCGGTATAACAGAAACCGCAAACTCCCTGCTGTCCACACTGGCTACCGTAAGACTTATTCCGTCTATAGCTATCGAGCCCTTTTCAACTATAAGTCTCAGTATCTCCGGCCCAGCGCTTACAGTCACCCATACCGCTATATCGTCCTGCTCCTTTTTTACAATAATGCCTGTCCCGTCAATGTGTCCGGACACAATATGGCCGCCGAATCTTCCGTTTGCAGCCATAGCCCTTTCAAGGTTCACCATGCTTCCGGCTTTGAGCACCCCAAGTGAGCTTCTCTTTAGTGTCTCATTCATTACATCTGCCTTAAATGTATCAGATGAAAACCATGTGACAGTCAGGCAGACTCCGTTTACAGCTATACTGTCACCAATATGGATATCCTCAAATATTTTTTTACCTTTTATTTCAAGCACAGCGCTTTTTGCACCTTTTTTTATTCCCCTTACAACTCCGGTTTCCTCAATTATTCCGGTAAACATCCACTTAGTCACCCCTTAAATATGTTAGAAGGACATCAGAATCAAATTTCTCAACATTCTCAAGTAAAAAACCAAAAGCGTTTTCAATATCACACACACCAGTTCCTCCCACAGGAGTTTTAGCTGTGCCGCCAAATATCTTGGCCCCTACAAAAACACACGCCTCATTTACAAGCCCCTCACTCAGGGCACCAAAATTAAGTTCTCCTCCGCCTTCCAGCAGCAATGAGTCTATACCCATTTTTCCAAGTATCTGCATAAGCTCGGTCAAATTTACATGCCCGTCCTTCTGGCCTGTGCGTATAAGCTCGCAGCCCGACCTTTTAAGCTCCTCGGCTTTGCCGGTTTCGCCGCCGCAAAAGGCTATTATGGTTTTTATGCTTCCCGCAGTTTTAACAATCTGGCTCTCAAGAGGAATCCTGAGACCTGAATCGCAGATAATTCTTACAGGGTTTCTGCCGCCCTCAATTCTGCATGTAAGCATAGGATTGTCAGCTATGACCGTTCCTATCCCAACCATAATGCCCATCAGGGAATTTCTCATGTCCTGCACTCTCATTCTGGAGCTTTCATTTGTAATCCATTTGGATTTTCCATTGGAAGCAGCAATTTTCCCGTCCATAGTCATGGCGTATTTCATTACTACATAAGGCGTTTTTTTAGTAATATAGTGAAAAAACACCCTGTTAATTTCATCGCATTTATCCTTAATAAAATCCTCATGGACTATAATCCCATTTTCCCTCAGTATTCCGGAGCCTTTCCCGGCTACAAGCGGATTGGGGTCTCTGGAGCCAATCACAACTTCCTTGATACCGCTTTGAAGTATAGCTTCTGTACATGGAGGCGTTTTTCCATAATGGCAGCATGGCTCAAGGGTTACATACAGTGTAGCACCAATCAAATCGTCTTTGCTTTTGCATGAAGCAATAGCGTTCCTTTCGGCGTGAAGGCCCCCATAATACATGTGGTATCCTTCGCCAACAATCATTCCGTCCTTAACTATAACCGCGCCTACAAGAGGGTTTGGATTTACTTTGCCCACACCATTTTTGGCAAGCTCAATTGCTCTGAGCATAAATACTTCATCAATCACTTAACCATCTCCAAAAGCAGTTTTGTATATCTGGTTTTTTGACACAGCAATAAATTTTATAAAAAATTTCAGGGGTAAATTATGAGATTTGATAATAGAAAAATAAAAATGAATGAAAAACAAACAAAAAACTCCGAGAAAATTCCCGGAGCTGAATGCCTGAAAAACATATCAAAAAAAGACATACTTTATCTTCTCTCATCCAGACTGTACTGTCGGCCCTGGAATTTCACCAAGTCATGCCTAAAAGGCTTGCGGGCTATACCGCCGGTAGGGAATTTCACCCTGCCCCGAAGATTGCTATTAAATTATTAAATTGATATTAGCACAATATATTGTATTTTTCAAGGATTTTTAAATAAAAATTTCAGATATGAAAAAAGTGCTATAAATAAAGAAGACCGTACATCCATATTTTATGGCTGTACGGTCAAAAGGGAAATTATATGAAGGCGTAGTTAAATTGTTTCCGCCTGCTTACCGCACATAAAGCACAGCATCAAGCAGAAGCTTGGTATAATCATTTTTCGGTTCATCCATTATCTCATGAGGCGTACCGATTTCTACAATCCGCCCACCCTGCATAATAGCTATTCTGTCGCAGAAAGTGCTGCAAAGGGCCAAATCATGTGATACAAATATCATAGTAAGCCCGCGCTTCATACGCAGTTCATACAAATACTGCAAAATCATAGCCTGCGCTGAAACATCAAGTGCCGATGTAATCTCGTCACAAAGCAGCATGTTCGGTTCTGTCACCAAACCTCTGGCTACGGACATTCTCTGTACCTGTCCTCCGGAAAGCTGGCGAGGATACCTGTCTGCAAGCTTGACATCAAGCCCCATCATTGCTACCATATCGTCAATCCTTTTGTCAGTGTCCGGACCATCCTCAGCAAGCAGTTTAAGGTTCTCACGCATAGAATTTCTTATAGTCATCTTAGGGTCAAAGGCAGCTTCTGAATCCTGAAATATTACCTGAAACCAGCGGCATATGTCCTTTGGCTTTCTGCCTGTATATTCTTCTCCCTTAAAAAACAGCTGTCCGCTTGTTACAGGTTCAAGGCAGGCTATAAGGTTTAAAAGTACGCTTTTACCGCAGCCCGACTCTCCTATTATGCCAAGTACCTCACCTTCGTTAAGGGAAATATTTACATCTGTTAAAACTTCTTTCCTTTTAATGCCCTTGCCATAGGACTTAGCCACATTTCTTACTTCAAGTAAAGGGGCTTCACTCATTTCCTGTTCCTCCCTTCAGCGCAGCTGACAAAATGTTCCGGCTCTATCTCATTAAGGCTGTACGGCTTTGTCTTGCAGCTTTCTTTACAGTACTTGCATCTTGGCACAAAGTTGCAGCCTGTCCATTCAGCCCCGTCAAGCGGAGGCCGCCCCTCAAGGCCAACCGGCATTTTTCTGTCCTTTCCCGGTATAGCGGCAAGCAGACTCCTGGTATATGGGTGTATAGGGTCATCAAGCACCTTCCTTATATCACCGTATTCCACCATACGTCCGGCGTACATAACTCCAAGTTTATCAGCTATATGTGACGCAACCCCAAGGTTATGTGTAATAAAAAGTATCGACCAGCCAAGCTCGTCTCTGAGAAGGGCAAGCTCTTCTATAACCTGCTTTTGAGACGTAACGTCAAGCACTGATGTAGCCTCGTCGCAGAGCATAAGCTTAGGCTCCTGAAGCACAGCAAGGCCTATAGCCATACGCTGGTTCATACCTCCTGACATTTCCCATGGTTGGCGGAACAGCAGCCTGTCGGAATCAGGGAAATTAAGCCTGTCAAAACATTTTACCGCGGCTCCCCTGTCAAACTTAATCCCGTGACAGTTCATTGTTTCTTTATACTGTACATCATACGACCTTATGTTGTTAAATGAACCCCTTGTGTTCTGAGGCACATATCCAATTTCGGTGCCAAGTATCTGACGCCTTTCCTCTATTCCAAGGTGTGTAATATCTCTGCCGTCCAGAATAATGCTGCCCTCCTGAACCTGCGCCCCAAGCTGTTTTATTCCAAGAATCGCCTTTATAAGCGTACTCTTTCCACAGCCGCTTTCGCCGGCTATACACACAATCTCTCCGGGCTTAACATTGAAAGAGACCTCAGTTATAATTTTAAAATCACCATATGAAACAGTGAGGTTATTTATTTCAAGTAAATTTTTTGCCATATTTACACCTCATTTGAATTGGCAAGGTCACATACGCTCTCACCAAAATAATTGAAAAGCATAACTGCAAACAGTATTGAAAGAGCAGGAGCGAATACTGTCCAAGGCGCAATTTGCAGGAATGACCTTCCCTCACTAACCATTGAACCCCACTCAGCTGCTGGCGGAGCAACTCCAAGACCAAGGAACGAGAGCCCCGCTATACTCAACATTGTGCTTCCTATTTCAAGTGTTGCGTTTACAAGCATAGGACCTATAAGGTTAGGAAGTACATGGGTTAAAAGTATATGAAAATCGCTGCAGCCTGTCATTCGGCATGAATTTATATATGGAAGATTCTTTATCCTCATAGTATGGCTTCTTGCAAGCCTTGCGTAAGATGTCCAGCTTGTTATTCCAATTGCTATAAGTGTATTTACAAGGCTTCCGCCAAGTATTCCGGCTACTGCTATAGCAAGCACCAGCTGCGGAAGGGAAAGAAGTATATCTGTGATACGCATTATAATATTGTCTACAGCACCGCCGTAGTACCCGCATATTATTCCGATTGCCGTTCCAACAATGAATGACATTATAACAAGCATAAGAGTTGCAAAAATAGACGTACGCGCTCCAACAAGCACACGTGAGAACACACATCTTCCCAAATAATCGGTGCCAAACAGAAACTCCGATGTAGGCGGATGCTTTGCCGCTATGGCGTTAGTAAGATAAGGGTCGTTCGGAGCAAAATACGGTGCAAAAAAGCTTAAAACAAGAACTATTAATACTATAATTCCTAAAATAATAGTTTTCCTCTTCAGCCTAGCTTTTTTAAGCTGCTTTTTGTTCATCTTGACTTTCTCTTTTTTCATTATCTGCACCCCCACTATTCAAGTTCAATTCTCTTGTCAATTATGCAGTAGCTTATGTCAGTTGCCAGATTGACAAGAATCTGAAGCGTGGCAAGTATAAGAACAGCACCCTGTACTGTCGGGTAGTCACAGCCTCCGATAGAATCCATAATTAATGAACCAACGCCAGGCCAGCGGAAGATAACCTCTGTAACAACGCTTCCGCCTATAAGTACCCTTATCTGAAGCGAGATAATTGTAAGTATTGAGCCGAGAGCGTTATGCAGAACATTTTTGTAAAGTATCACACGTTCCTTTACCCCACGCGCATGCATACCTATAACATATTCCTCATTGAGCTGCTGCAATACGTCTGCCCTTGTCTGCCTCGCAAACTTAGATATCATAGGTATCGACAGCGAAAGTGCCGGCAGCATAAGCCCCTGTACGCTTCCTTTGGCTATAACAGGGAACAGCCTTACCCTGATACAGAACAGGTACATAAGAAGGAGAGCTATAAGGAAGTTTGGCATGGCATTGCCTGTAAATGTGAAAATACGTACAATATTATCCGGTATTGAATCTTTCTTGACTGCGGTAAATATTCCTATAGGTATTGCTATCATTACCGAAACAACTGTACTTGCGCTTGCCAGAGCAAGTGTGTGCATGAGGGCATCTAAAAGCTTAGGGAATATCGGCATATCGTCTATGTATGACATACCAAAATCTCCGTGCAGTATTCCGCCTACCCAGCTGAAATATCTTGTAAAGAAAGACTGGTCAAGTCCCATTTCAGCTCGCGTAGCCGCCAGCAGCTCGTCGGTTACATTAGCTCCCTGAGAAGAAAGTCTTATAAGCGCCGGGTCGCCAGGTGTTAAATACATAAGCAGAAAAACCAACAATGTAAGTACAATAAGTACCGGTATTAAGTTGATTAACCTCTTTATAATATACTTGAGCAAACTTTTTCACTCCTTTTCTCCCCATTTAACATTGTCAAAGACTTGAAAGCGCAGCGTTTATAACCGCGTCATGTCAAATCATTTACAATGTCAAATAGGAATATAATATGAAATAAGCCAATATCAACAGTATCTTCTTATTTTTTAAATATGCTGCCGGTTGACCGGCAGCATATTTATAACAGCCTAATTATTGCTTATTGCCGGTTCTGATATTACTTAATGCCTACGGTTGTCTTTGCAGATACTCCGTAGAACTCGAAAGGATTAGTCTCACTGAAGCCTGAAGCGCCTTTGCGAAGTACAGCGTTTCTGTTATAGCATGTGAGGAAAAGTGCAGTATTGCTGTCATAGTACTGCTGCATTATCTCGTTTGCCAGCTCAGCACGCTCATCAGGGTCAACCGTATAACGGTATTCTTCAATAAGCTTGTCTGTTTCTTCGTTTCCAAAGCCAGCTATGTTCTGGTAAGAAATAGATTCAACAGCCAGCTCAAACCATGTCATAGGGTCGCCTGTCTTGTCTGTAATGCTTCTGTATAAACAAATCTCATAATTATGGTCAGTCATATATGTACCATCAGGTTCATCAACAATCTTAATGTCAGCTTTTATGCCAAAAGCATTGAGCTGTTCCTGCATAAGAACCGCTATTGTATCTATATTACGTGACTGGTAGCAGCTTATAGTAACTGTAAGAGGCTGGCCTCCCTTTGTGAATACGCCGTTTTCAAGCTTGTAGCCGTCAGCTTCAAGTACCTGCTTTGCCTTTTCAATGTCACGTTTTGGAGGCTGTACCTTGCCGTAAGGAGCGTCAGTGTCAAATGCGCCTTCTGTTGCTGACATCATTCCAGGAAGGAAAGCTGCTATGGATTCTTTGTCTATAGCCAGAACAATAGCTTCACGCACGCTGTCAGGCAGTTTTTCTGAATTAAGGAACGCGTATGACCTCATCTGCATAGGCACAGAAGCAAGTGTGTAATTGTCAGGGTCAGCGCTGAATATTTCAATATCAGATGTTGTGATATTGTCGTATGCGTCAATCTCGCCGTTCTGCATAGCCATAAGTTTTGACTGGTCATCACTCATGCTGTAGAAAACAACGCCGTCACAATTAACTTCTCCATCCCAGTAGTTATCGTTTCTCTTTAAGGTTATATCGCCCTGCGGAACGAATTTATCTACCACGAAAGGACCTGTACATATCGGGTTGTTGTCAAAGTCTGTAGTAGCATCAAGGTCCATAATGGCAAGCTCAGGTGTCGCAAGGTCATTCTTAAGTGTAGGGTAAACCCTGTCGCCTGTTGTAATTACAAGAGTCTTGTCATCAGGAGTCTCATATGTCCATTCTGACATATAGTTAAACCTCTTGCTTACCTCTATAAGTCTTTCAATGTTGCGTTTTACCATGTCTGATGTTACAGGATTTCCGTTGGAGAAACATATTCCATCTTTAAGTGTTATGGTTCCTACGTTGTCCTCAATCTCAATGCCTTCAGCAAGCCAAGGAACTATTTCCATGTCGTCATTGATTCTGAAGAGTGTTTCTGTCAGGCCATACTTCTGTGTGTGCCATGAGTAATACTCCTTATGCGGGTCAATGCTTCCGTAAGCGAATGTCTCAACGCTCTTAAAAACTCCGCCTGTTGTTGTTTCCGCCGAGCCGGACGCACCACCTGATGCCGAACCTCCGCCTGAGCTGCTGCCGCCTGAACTGCCGCCGCAGCCTGTAAGAAGGCTCGAAACTACCATTACTGTACTTAATGCCACAACCAACAATTTCTTCTTCATACTAAACCCCTCTCCCTCTAAAACCATGTAGGATGAAAATTCATCCGCCTGTTTTATTTTAACCACGTCACATCGCGATTTTATTCTCTTTTCCTCCGAATTCAACCGGGTCGACGTGTATAAAAACATGTTTAATATTGTTTATTTCCATTTCGAGCTTGTCATGGAGCCCCTCGGCAATCGCATGGCCTCCTTCAAGGTCCAAATCGTTTCTGCACCCTATTGTTGCCTCAACATATATCTTGTGGCCAAACTGTCTTGTCTTTAAATCAATAACGGATTCAACTCCCGGAAAGCTCCTGCAAATTTCAATTATCTTTTCCTCATCCTCAGCATCAGCTGAAGTATCTATAAGGTTCTTAACTGATGTCATAAGCACATCTATACCGATTTTTACTACTATAAGGCATATTATAAGGCTCGCAACAGCGTCGAGTACTGTAATGCCAAACCTTGCTCCCACTATACCTATCATAGCGCCTATAGAAGAAAGCGAGTCTGAACGGTGATGCCACGCAGTGGCTTTAAGTGTAGGAGAATTGAGCTTTTTGGATTTTCTTATTACATACTGGAACAGTACCTCTTTTGATACAATTGAAACTACAGCTGCAACTACCGCCACAACTCCCGGCTGAGGTATTGAATCGCGGTTTCCGGATATGTAGCTGAATATTCCCACAACCGCTGACCGGCCAACAGACAGGCCAACCACCAGCAGTACAACACCAAGCATTACTGTAAATATACATTCTATCTTTTCGTGTCCATACGGGTGTTCCTTGTCCTCCTCTTTTTTTGAAAGCTGAAGTCCCGTTATGGCTATTAAATCAGCGAACACATCAGATGCCGTATGTATCGCGTCTGACACCATGGCGCCGGATTTACCGAGTATACCGGCCAGAAGCTTGAAAATGAAAAGCGCCAGATTGGTAGTGACTCCTATTACCTCTACCTTAGTTGCCTCTCTGGTATAAATATCATTGCTCCCCACAGGCTCTTTATTGTTACCAATGCCTTCTCCCATTCTTATTCCCCTCTCTTAAACGTTTGTAACTTTTCTCTTTCTTTTTGTTTCCTCTTTGTGTTTCATAAAATAATAAAATTAAATTTACTTAATTTTATCACTTAATGTCGCCTATTGTCGATTCGCAATTCAAATAAACCTTCGACACTTTATTTGTGCAATAAGTATATTTTTTTAAATAAAATCAGTATGACTTAATGCAAATTAGCATATAATAATGTAAATTAAATATAGGTAATGCACATTTTTTGCATGAATATTTTATTGATTTTTACATATTGTATAGGCATTATATAAGTTTATTTATTCTAATATATATTATCATATATTAATCTCAAGTGATATACTACTAACCGGTTAAATTTATATTTTAGTCATTTTTTACACGTTTTATAATATAACTGTTAAAATTATGTCACAATTTTCTAAAAATGTCTGATAACAGACAAATAAAGCGTTTTGTAGCTTATATCTATTTAAAATTTACAGTGATTAACAATAAGTATAATTTACTAACACTTGTTATCAGCACAATGTACAAATGTTTATTTAACAGTACAAATTCCATTTCAGACACAAAAAAAGGCCCGACAGCATATGCTGTCGGGCCTTTTTTCTTAATTTATTGTATGCATTAAGTATTCTTCGGCTTGTCTCATTACACTTTTTATATGTCCATCAGCCATAGAATACAACATCTGTTTTCCGTCGCGCCTTGCGTTTATAATACTGCTGCTGCGCAGTACCCTAAGCTGGTGCGATACAGCCGACTGGTTCATATTAAGCCTCTGGGCAAGCTCACTCACACAAAGCTCAGAATCCATAATGGCATAAATCAAACGGACTCTTGTCGTGTCAGAAAGCGCCTTAAAAAATTCTGCAATTTTTTTCTCTTCCATTTTACCATATCCGTTTCTTCCGCCGTTTTCTCATTACATAACTTACAGGTTCTTTACAAAGAGCGCCCTTATTGCATTTAATATGGCTATTATCATAACACCCACATCTGCAAATATCGCAAGCCACATGTTGGCAATACCCACCGCACCAAGCACAAGGCATATCAGCTTAACACCTATTGCAAACCATATATTCTGGTGCACTATTCCAAGGCATTTGCGTGATATCTTTATAGCTTTTGATATCTTGAGAGGGTCATCGTCCATAAGCACTACGTCCGCCGCCTCAATGGCCGCATCAGAGCCTATGGCTCCCATCGCTATTCCTATATCGGCTCTTGAGAGCACTGGCGCATCATTTATTCCGTCGCCTACAAAAGCAAGTCTTTCCTTTTCGGACTTTTTGTTTGCTATTAACTCCTCAACCTTTGTTACTTTGTCTGCCGGCAGCAGCTCAGAATATACTGTATCAAGCCCAAGGCTTTCAGCCACCTTGTCTGCCACGTTTTTCGCATCGCCTGTAAGCATAACTATGTTTGTTACTCCAGCTTTTCTAAGCTGTGTTATAGCCTCTTTTGAGTTTGGCTTCTCAACATCGGATATTACTATGTGCCCAACATATTCTCCATTTATGGCCACATGAATTATAGTTCCTACATGGTCGCACGGATGCCACTGAGCTCCGATGGAATCCATCATTTTAGAGTTTCCGGCGCATACTACATCGCCATTTACCGTTGCACGTATTCCGTGTCCGGCTATCTCCTCCACACTTTCAACGCTGCAGTCATCCGCCTCGTTTGGATAAGCCGCCCTCAGTGAGTTGGCTATAGGGTGTGTGGAATACCTTTCCACATGCGCTGTAAGATGCAGCAGGCTGTTTTCATCTATCTTTTCAGGGTGCACCGCAGTTACCTGAAACACGCCTTTTGTAAGTGTTCCGGTCTTATCAAACACTACTGTTTTAGTCTGTGACAAAGTTTCAAGATAATTTGAACCCTTTACCAACACACCCTCCTTGCTCGCGCCGCCTATACCTGCAAAGAAGCTTAAAGGTATGCTTATTACAAGGGCACATGGGCAGCTTATTACAAGGAATGTCAAAGCCCTGTATATCCATGTTCCCCATGCAGGGCCTGCACCTGCAAACATTTGAATCAGAGGAGGAACAACCGCAAGGGCTATGGCACTTACTACAACAGCCGGAGTATATATTCTGGCAAATTTTGATATAAAATCTTCCGATTTCGATTTTCTTGAGCTTGCGTTTTCTACAAGGTCGAGTATCTTTGATACTGTCGACTCTCCGAATTCTTTTGTTGTCTTAAGTTTTAAAATACCGTTAATATTGATACAGCCGCTTATGACCTCATCGCCCGGCTTAACCTCCCTCGGAAGGCTTTCCCCTGTAAGAGCGCTTGTATTAAGGCTTGTATACCCTTCAGTCACTATACCGTCTATAGGCACCTTTTCGCCAGGCTGTACCACTATAACAGTACCTATCTCAACCTCGTCAGGGTCTACCTGCTCAAGCTGTCCGTCTTCCTTTTCTACATTGGCATAGTCCGGGCGTATGTCCATAAGCTCGCTTATATTTCTGCGGCTTCTGCCCACTGCATAGCTCTGAAACCACTCGCCGACCTGATAAAACAGCATTACCGCTATAGCCTCAGTGTAATCGCCGTCCTCGTAAACCGCAAGGGCTATAGCGCCTAAAGTGGCAATAGCCATAAGCAGGCTCTCGTCAAACGCCTGTCTGTTCTTGATGCCCTTAAATGCCTTTATAAGTATGTCATAGCCTATTATAATATACGGCACCAGATAAAGCAGAAATCTTGCCCCGCCGCTTACCGGCACATATTTTAAAGCTATCATCAATACTGCCGAAACAATTATCCTTATCAGATTTCTTTTCTGTTTTCTGTTCATGCTCTCCTCACCCTCTGTCTATAAAAATCACAAAAAACGGCAATAAATTTAATATATGTTTCATCGTTCATATGTTGTCTTTATTTTTGCGCCCCTTTTTAAGGGGGCGCTTGTATACGATTCTTTGAGGCTGCTGATTAGATAAAAATCTCGCAGTCGTCTTCTACTTTCTTACAGTTCTTTCTTACTTCCTGCATAACAGTTTTAGGGTCCTGGCCGTCTTCAAACTCAACATTCATTTTAAGCGCCATGAAATTTACAGTAGCGTCTTTTACACCTGATGTCTTTTTAGCGGCATCTTCCATCTTGTTAGCACAGTTTGCACAGTCTACATCAATTTTATAGCTCTTTTTCATATTAACCGACCTCTTTCTCTATTTAATAATTTAACGATTATTTAATTGTTGAATATAATATATCTCATTTCAAACCTGTTGTCAACTGTTAAATTAAACATTTAAGCAATTTTTTATCTTGCTGTTTTTTTGCCCTTAGAATATAATAATTGTATACGGAGGTGCAATATATTGTCTAATTATGAGAATACAGATAACGTGCTTCCTCACCAGCACGGAGAAGATGAAGAAAAAATTATTAAAGATATGCCTTCAGATGAAATGGCCCGTTCAGTTTCCGGCATATTAAAACTGCTTGGTGACCCGAGCCGTCTGAAAATATTCTGGCTTCTCTGCCATTGCGAGGAATGTGTTATTAATATCGCTGCCCTTACAGAAATGAGCAGTCCGGCTGTTTCACATCACCTGAGGCTTCTTAAATCAAGCGGCCTTATAGTTTCACGCAGAGAAGGAAAAGAGATGTATTATAAAGCCGCCGATACCGAAATGACCAAATCGCTTCATGTTACAATTGAAAGTGTAGCGGATATTACCTGTCCCGGCTGAAAAGCACTGCTCACAGCAGTGCTTTTTTTGTGCTTTTATTCCTGCGCATTAAAACTTTGGGCTAAACTCCATAAACTTTTGCGTTTAAAACTGATTGTTACATTTTACAACGGGGTTTATAACCGCTTTAAAGTATTCTGTCAGTTCCTCCGGCGATTCTTTCAGGCCTCCCTCAATCCACCACTGTATCATATTTATGAAACTGCTTGTGATATGGTTAACCAGAAATTTATAAGGCACACGCATATTTTCCTTTTTAATTCCTTCAAGTATTTTGTCTGTATACAAATCATTTATGTAGCGTTTAAAAAACTTGAGGAAAAGCTCGCCGCTTTCGCAGGTCAAAATGCCCAGTATATCCCTCTGGCTGTCTCTCAGATGGTAGAGTATATGTGTTATGGCGGAGTACTGATTATTCCCGGACTTAGAAAAATCATGTGTATTCTCCGTATTAAGGCTTTGTGAAAAAACATGGTTGAACAAATCCGTACAAAGCTCCCTGAGCAAATCATCTTTTGTCTCAAAATGTGCGTAAAATGTGCTTCGGCCTATATTGGCCTTGTCCACAATTTCCTGTACACTGATATGACTGTAGCTTTTTTCAGCCAGCAGTCCGCTCAGTGAGTCAAAAATAAGTTTTCTTGTTTTTTGCTGTCTCCTGTCCATAAACACACTCCCCTTCCCAACACTTTCCCCAATATATCCCGTATTGGACAAATTTGACTTTTTGATTATTGATACTGCCTGCGCTCGTTCCTATAATGAAGTTACGGAACAATGTATCCTGTAACGTATATTTAGTATGATAACATAAAATGTTATATTGTTCAAATGGGGGTTGCAAATATGACAGCTGATACGGGGAAAAACATAAAAAATATTTTTTCATTATCCATACCAATTATTGTGGAAAATCTTCTTCAGACACTGCTTGGGGTAACAGACACTTATTTTGCGGGAAAAATTGCAGATATAGCTATTGCGGGCATAGGTGTAACAAATCTTGTTATGAATATACTTATTGCCTTTTTTACTGCACTGACAGTAGGAACGGTGGCAATTACCGCAAGAAACTATGGAAGAAAGGATTATAAAAGAGTAAACAGCTCTATTATGCACTCTATTGTCCTCGGCATAGCGTTGGGGGGTTGTATCCGGTGCTGTGTGCGTATTGTTCAGAACCCCTATACTTCATATTACAGGCGCCGACTCGTCGATTATCCCGTACGCCATGCCGTATTATATAATAGTGGCTGGCCCCTGTGTGTTCCTTTGCCTTCAGCTTATACTTTCCAGCTGTTTGAGGGCCGTTGAGGATACAAAAACACCAATGTATGTTACTGTCGCCACAAATATTATAAAAATATTGCTGACCATGCTTTTTGTAAAAATGGGCATGGGGATTTTTGGCCTTGGGCTTGCCACTACATTATCAAGAGTCATTGGCACTGTAGTGCTCCTTGTATGCCTCCAGAGACACGATAAAAACATAAGCTTATCCTTCTGCAAGCTTACCGGAAAAGAATTTTCCCCTATTTTAAGGATAGGCATACCAGCCGGTATGGAAAAGCTTATAATGAAAATGGGGCAGCTTATATACATAGGTATGGTAATAAGGCTTGGCACATCAGCCTATGTAGCGCATAACATAGCGTCAAACATAGATAACCTTGCATGGTCCTGCGCTATGGGATTTGGCCTTGCGGCATGCACCATGGTCGGCATATCCTTAGGTCAGGATAATATTGAGCAGGCAAAAAAACTTACCACAACAGCCAACTTTATTTCTGTCATTACGCTGTCTGTAATAGGTGTTTTCATTTTCATATTCGCCCGTCAGCTTGCCGCTATATTTACAAAAACAGAGGAGCTTCAGGATATTATTGTACCAATATTAAGGATTGTAGCCATTATACAGCCATTTTCAGCTCTTTTGCAGAACATGACAAGTGTGTTGCAGGGCGCCGGCGACACAAAATTTCCTATGTACTCTACATTTGTAGGTATCTGGGGAATACGCGACTGCATAGGCTTCCTTTTTGCAGTCTACTTCAATATGGGGCTTATAGGCTGCTGGTTTGCTTATTCACTTGATGTTGTAATCCGCGGAGTACTGCTGCTGTTAAGGTTTAACAGGGGAAAGTGGCAGAAAATCAAAATCTGACTGCCGCATGACTGCTGTATTAAATATTGAACAAATAAAAAGGACAGGGTGCATACCCTGTCCTAAAATCATTTTCTATATTATAAATATTACTCAGCGTTCTTAGCAGCTTTAGCCTTAGCCACAGCCTCTGTAAGCTTAGGAATGATAACCTTAACATCTCCTACAATACCGATATCGGCAAGGTCGAATATAGGCGCTGTATCATTCTTGTTGATAGCAATTATATACTCAGAGCCTTCCATACCAGCAACATGCTGAATAGCTCCGGAGATACCGCATGCCATATAGAGGTCAGGTCTAACTGTCTTTCCTGTCTGTCCAACCTGTCTGCTCTTGTCAATCCAGCCAGCGTCAACATTAGCTCTTGATGAAGAAATCTCTCCGCCAAGAACGTCAGCAAGCTTCTGAAGCTCGTTAAAGAATTCTGGGCTTCCAATTCCACGTCCGCCAGATACAAGGTATTTAGCTTCTGTGATATCAACTGTCTTGTGCTCGTTTTTAACAACTTCTCTTATTTTTACAAGAGGTGCCTTAAACTCTACTTTAAGCTCTTCAATTTCTCCTGTCCTTGCTTTGTCTTTAGCAAGAGCCTGCATAACGCCAGGACGAACTGTAGCCATCTGAGGCCTGTAGTCCTTGCAGAGGATAGTAGCCATAATATTTCCGCCGAAGGCAGGACGAGTCATTCTGAGAAGCTTTGTCTCAGGGTCAATGTCAAGGCCTGTGCAGTCAGCTGTAAGTCCTGTATGGATTCTTGCTGAAACTCTAGGCGCAAGGTCACGTCCTATTGATGAAGCTCCAAAAAGGAATATCTCAGGCTGATATTTTTCAATAACAGCTGTTACAGCGTCAGCATATGGCTCTGTGAGGTACTCCGCAAGAGCAGGGTCGTCAACAATAATTACTTTGTTTGCACCGTAATGTATGCATTTTTCAGCTTTATCTTTAATGCCTGAGCCAAGAAGAACCGCTACAACCTGCTGGCCAAGGTCTCCGGCAAGCTTTGTAGCCTCTCCAATAAGCTCAACGCCTACTTTTGCTAATTCTCCGTCTCTTTGTTCCATTAATACATATACGTCTTTACTCATCGTAGGTCTCTCCTCCTTCAATATCAGATTATGTGTCTTTCTTCTAACTTATCAACAATGATTTTAACAGCCTCGTCTGCCGATACGTCAGCATATTTTGTGCCGGCACCCTTAGCCTGTTTTGTGAATGACTTGTAAACGTTTGTAGGAGAGCCTTTAAGGCCAATGTATTCAGGGTTAAATAATTCCTTGAGGTCCTCAAAGCCAAGAACCTTAACCTCTTTTTCCCTGTAAGCGTCATAGATACCCCTTACTGACATGTATCTAGGCTCTGCAAGCTCTGCAAGTGCTGTGATAAGACATGGCAGAGGGAGCTCAAGGATATGGTATCTGTCCTCAAACTGTCTCTTAACAACAACTTTCTCGTTGTCAATGCTTACTATTTCCTCAGCGTAGCTTACCTGTGGAATTCCGATATGCTCAGCTATCTGTGGTCCAACCTGTGCTGTATCACCGTCAATAGCCTGACGTCCTGTAATTACAAGGTCATAGCCGATTTTCTTTAAAGCGGCTGCTATTATTGTAGATGTCGCGTATGTATCAGAGCCTCCGAAAGCCCTGTCTGATAAAAGGTAAGCCTCGTCAGCGCCCATAGCAAGAGCCTCTCTTAAAGCTACATCTGCCTGAGGAGGTCCCATAGATACGATAGTTACTGTAGAACCGTCGTTTAATTTCTCTTTCAGCTGGAGTGCTGTCTCAATACCTGCCTTGTCGTCAGGGTTGATAATTGATGGAACGCCATCCCTTATAAGTGTATTTGTCTTAGGGTCAAGCTTAACTTCTGTTGTGTCAGGAACCTGCTTTATGCATACAACAATTTTCATAGTGTGCTAACTCCTTTCGGTTTGTTTATAATTTTCAGTTTTAATATGCTTTGGACAGATTATTTAATCTTGAGGTGGTTTGCGATAACAATCTTCTGAACTTCGCTTGTGCCCTCATAGATTTCTGTAATCTTGGCGTCTCTCATCATTCTTTCAATATCGTACTCTCTCATGTAGCCGTAGCCGCCGAATAACTGAAGGCATCTTCTTGTGGCATCAGAAGCAGTAGCGGCACAGAGATATTTGCACTGAGCTGCGTATAAACCGTAAGGACGTCCAGCTTCTTTTTCACATGCTGCCCTGTAGCAGATAAGCTGAGCCGCGTCGATTCTTGTCTTAATATCAGCAAGCTCAAACTGTGTATTCTGGAAAGCAGCAATGTTTTTGCCGAACTGTTTTCTTTCCTTAACATACTTGTAGCATGCGTCATATGCTCCCTCAGCTATACCAAGAGCAAGAGCGCCTATAGAAATACGTCCTGCGTCAAGGGTTGACATCATAATCTTAAATCCCTGACCTTCCTGACCAAGCATGTTGCTTGCAGGAACAACAGCGTTTTCAAAAATAAGGTCAGCTGTAGCTGAGCCCCTGATACCCATTTTCTTTTCGTGCTTTCCAATTGAGAATCCAGGTGTGTCGCCGTCTACAATAAATGTTGTAATGCCTTTGTTGCCTTTTGATTTGTCTGTCATTGTTGAAATAATATATACATCAGCCTCACCGGCATTAGTTATAAAGCACTTTGTGCCGTTAAGTATGTAGTTGTCTCCGTCCCTGTAAGCCTTTGTCTGCTGCATGGAGGAATCGGAACCTGCGCCAGGCTCTGTAAGACCGAAAGCACCGAGCTTCTTTCCTGAAAGAAGGTCAGGAAGGTATTTTCTTTTCTGCTCTTCGTTACCAAACTGGTAGATAGGGAATACACAAAGTGTTGCATGAGCGGCAACAAGAGTAGCTGTCGTAGCACATACTTTTGCAAGCTCTTCAATAGCCATAGCATAAGCGAGATAGTCTCCGCCCTGTCCGCCGTACTCCTTAGGATATGGGATACCGAAAAATCCGTATCTTGCAAGCTTTGGAACTGACTCCCTTGGAAATCTCTCTTCTTCATCAATCTCCTGTGCAAGAGGCTTAATCTCGGTCTCAGCAAACTTTCTGTACATTTCTTGCAATAATTTGTGTTCCTTTGATAATGAAAAATCCATTACTCTTTCCTCCTTTATAATATAGAAAAGTGATTTTAACTCGTTTTCCGATGATGTCCGGCTGTTAGACCAGACAAAGGAAATTGTTTATTTACCCACAAAATATATTATCAGTTTGATATTAAAATGTCAAGGATTTTAAACTCTTTAATAAAACTGCACAGTATAACACAGAATTTTTAGTAAAATTAACTAAAAACTTTTACTTTGCTTGTACTTTTTAAAATACATTAAAATTAATGTTTCAATATTTTTACTTATTTCAGTTTTTGGACATATCGAGGCACATATATAAGCTTTGAGCCTTCCCTTCTGCTCTCCATAAGAGTAATGCTTTCCACATTAATTTCAAGCCGCTCAAAAGCTGCCTCACGCTTTACCTCATCATAGCTTTTTCTCAAAACCGCCTCTCTTGCAAGCGTTATATGAGGGCTTAAACCCTGCCTGTTCCTGCCGAAACCCTGCCTTTGCAGGCTCTTTTCAAGCCTTGAATATAAAATACCCAGAGGCCTGCACTCTTCAATACCAGCCCATACAATGCTTTTATTCCCCCTTGGAAAAAAGCCTATGCCGTTGAGTGCCATTTTAAAACCTTTAAATGATGAACAGGCCTCATTCATGGCTATGCACAGGCTTTCCAGCTCGTCACTGTCGGCCTCTCCTATGAACCTGACTGTAAGATGTATGTTTTCCTCATCGACAAAGTTCCCCGATTTAACAAAGCCTTTTATTTTATTTTCTATACCGCCGATGTATTTTTTTACAGTATTGTCAAAATTTACAGCTATAAACAATCTCATTATTTCACTCTCCAATAAAAAACTTTTTGGCATAATTTGTTAATAGACAAACAATTACTAGTATGCTAATTATTCCGCTATCGACATAAAATGCCTGAAAACCCGTTGACTTTTAACTTTTGTCACCAAAAAAGGGCGGGGTAAAAAAGATTTTAAACCGTCCGCCCTGTTTTTATTATTTATTTAAAACCTCCAAAGCCGTATCAACAACATTTTCAACAGTAAACCCAAATTTTTCAAAAAGCTTGCCTGCCGGCGCAGATTCGCCGAAGCCTTTCATGCAGATAACCTTTCCGTCAAGGCCCACATATCTGTACCAGCCAAAATCACAGGCAGCTTCAACCGCAACCCTTTTTCTTACAGCATTTGGAATAACGCTCTCTTTATACTCAAGGCTTTGCTCCTCAAACACCTCAAAGCTTGGCATGCTCACTGTCCTTACCCTGTAGCCCTTTTCAGTAAGCTCGCTGTATGCCTTATAAATAAGCGCTACCTCAGAGCCTGTGGCCATAAGTATAATGTCTGGAGTACCATCACAGTCCTGAAGTATATATGCGCCCTTAAGCGCCCCCTTGCCCGTTTCGTTAAGAAGCGGAAGGCTCTGCCTTGAAAGCACAATTCCAGTAGGCTGTTTTCTTGTAAGGGCAAGATACCATGCCGCAGCTGTCTCGTGGGTATCGCATGGCCTTACTACAGTATACCCCGGCATGCTCCTTAAAGCCGCCAGATGCTCAACAGGCTGGTGTGTAGGCCCGTCCTCTCCCACGCCTATAGAGTCGTGTGTGAATATGCTTATAACAGGCTGTTCCATAAGCGCTGAAAGCCTCAAACCGGCCTTCATATAATCGCTGAAAACAAAAAATCCGGCGATATACGGCCTTAAGCCGCCGTGAAGCGCAACAGCGTTTGCCATGGCTGTCATGGCAAATTCCCTTATGCCAAAATGTATATTGCTTCCGGCAGGGTTTTCCGGCGAATAGTATTGCCTGTCCTTCATAACCGATTTGTTTGAAGGGCCCAAATCAGCGGAGCCGCCGAAAAGGTTAGGCACAAGCTTTGAAAGCTTATTGAGGACCTTTTCAGACGACGCCCTTGTAGCCAAATCGCCCTCATATGTCCAAAAGTCCTCGTTATTCAGCAAATCTGGAAGTTTGTTTTCAAAATATATATCCCACTTTTCAGACATATCCGGGAACTCAGCACGGTACTTTTTAAACATTTTGCACCACTGGTCATTTTCTTCTTTGCCCTTTGCAGAAACCGCAGCACAGTTTTCCCTGACCTCTTCAGGCACACAGAATTCCTCTGTATATTCCCATCCAAGAGTTTTCTTTGCAAGCGCTATCTCCTCTACGCCAAGCGGTTCGCCGTGAGCAGACGCTTTTCCCTGTTTGTTAGGCGCGCCATAGCCTATAACTGTCTTTATCTCAATAATTGCAGGTTTTTTCATCTCGGCTTTAGCCTCTTTTATTGCCTTTTGTATCTCGTC
Source organism: Lachnospiraceae bacterium NSJ-143 (assembly GCA_022867625.1). Lineage (GTDB taxonomy): Bacteria > Bacillota > Clostridia > Lachnospirales > Anaerotignaceae > Neoanaerotignum_A. The sequence goes on along the minus strand of JALIFM010000001.1, from coordinate 402,441 downwards.
AATATTATTGCCGTCCTCAACAAGCAGTGTCTGCCAGCCGTAGGCCTCAAACCTCTTTCTCACATTCTCCTTAAAAGCAGGCTCGGTGCTTCCCTCTATTGTTATGCCGTTTGAGTCGTAAAGAAGTATAAGCTTTCCAAGCTCAAGCGTTCCGGCAAGAGATGCAGCCTCAGCAGAAACACCCTCCATAAGGCATCCGTCTCCGCAGAGGGCAAATGTATAGTGGTCAATTACATTATAGCCCGGCCTGTTGAATTCCGCAGCCAGATGGCTTTCTGCAAGGGCAAAACCAACAGCGTTTGCTATACCCTGCCCAAGAGGGCCTGTTGTAGTCTCAATTCCCCTGGCAGCGCCGTATTCAGGGTGTCCTGGTGTGTGGCTGGAAAGCTGCCTGAAATTTTTTAAATCCTCTATTGTAGTTCCATACCCGAATACATGGAAAAGTGAGTACAAAAGCGCCGAGCCATGCCCCGCTGAGAGCACAAACCTGTCACGGTTTATCCAGTCCGGATTTGACGGGTTATGCTTCATTTCCTTTGCCCAAAGCGTATATGCCATAGGCGCTGCTCCCATAGGAAGCCCCGGGTGTCCGCTTTTAGCCTTCTGAATAGCTTCTGCACTTAAAAACCTGAGTGTGTTTATTGTGAGCTGGTCTTTATTCATTTTTTCCTCCTGATTATCCTAAAAGCTGCTTTCTAACAAAGTCTTTTATCTCAGTTTTATCTATGACGTTTTTGTGTACAACCGGCCTTAACTCTATGCCCTTCACAGGGTCTGGAATTCTAAGCCCTGATACCTTCTCAAGCTCGCCCATAAGCGGGAAGAAGTCCATATCCTCATATTTCTCATCTATTGACGATATTACGTCCTTTGTAAATTTATAAGGGCTGGCTGTTGACACAATAACTGTCGGTGTATTGTCATTGGATTCTTTTTTGTATTTCTCGTAAGACGCATATGCCACCGCCGTATGTGTATCCATAACATACCCGTTTTTGACAAACATATCTTTTATAGCCTCACAGGTTTCTTTTTCTGTGGCGCAGTAGCCCTTTATAATTCCGCCTGTAAGGTCAAGGCTGTACCTGCCGAACTTACTGAGGTCCTCCATAAGCTCCTTTGTCTTTTCCTGTGATGTGGAAAGGCAGAGAAGTCTTTCAAGATTGCTGGATACAAGTATGTCCATGGAAGGCGATTTGGTTATATGGAACGGCCTGTTTTTATCATATGTTCCCGTAGTAAAGAAGTCTGTAAGTATGTTGTTTATGTTGGAAGCGCATATGAAGGTTTTTACAGGAAGCCCCATCTGAGACGCGAAATAGCCTGCCAGAATGTTTCCGAAGTTTCCTGTAGGCACAGTAACATTTATATTGTCGCCAAGCCTTATTTGTCCGGACTGCGCCATCTTAAGGTAAGCCTGAAAATAATACACCACCTGAGGCACAAGCCTTCCAATATTTATAGAATTGGCCGAGGAGAAGATAAACCCTTTGTCAGCAAGCTCATTTTTAAGCTTGTCGTCTGTAAATATGGTCTTTACAGCTGTCTGGGCATCGTCAAAATTGCCGTGTATACCCGCAACACATGTGTTTGCTCCAACCTGTGTAACCATCTGGAGCTTCTGTACAGGGCTTACCCCATCTTCAGGGAAAAATACAATTATGCGTATTCCGTCAACGCCTGCAAAGCCCTCAAGAGCAGCCTTTCCAGTATCCCCGCTGGTAGCCGTAAGTATTACAATCTCCTTATCAACACCGTTTTTCTTTGCGGCAGTTTTCATAAGATAAGGGAGAATTGAAAGTGCCATATCCTTAAACGCTATGGTACGTCCGTGGAAAAGCTCAATAAAGGATACATCGCCCTTTTTTATTACAGGCGCTATCTCAGGCGTGTCAAATTTATCGTCATAAGCCCCGTTAATACAGTACCTAAGCTCCTCCTCAGTAAAATCAGAGAGATAGAGCTTTAATATCTCATATGCCAAATCCCTGTAATCAAGCTTCATAAGCTCCTCAAGCGGCTTATCAAGCTTTGGTATCTCTTTTGGTATAAAAAGCCCTCCGTCGTCGCAGATACCCTTTAAAATTGCCTGTGACGCGGTAACCTCCGTGTCATTGTTTCTTGTACCGACATACATGATGTTTTTCATTGTTCAACCATCCCTTTTATAAAATTCAAAAATACCGGGTCTATAGTTTATTTCTAACGGTTTATATTGTTACATTTATCAGGAATTTTGTCAATTAAAACCGGTAAAATTAAATTGTACGATGCTATTTCTTTTTTGAGCTGTGCCTTCCTTTTGCAGCCGATTTTCTGCTGTCCGAATTTATGCTCCGCCTTTTATTGACAGGTCTGCCTGTTACGACCTCAGTCTTTTTTTCAGCCGCCATTTTTCTTGGCCTTATAAGGCATTTGGCGTCAAAACCTATCAGGTCCACCCTGTGCGCCTTCTGAAGCGCTTCCATAACCAAATCGAAGTTTGCCGGATTTCTGTACTGCATAAGCGCCCTCTGCATAGCCTTCTCATGCGGCGTCTTAGGCACATAAACCTTCTCGCCCGTCCTCGGGTCTGTCTCAGTATAATACATGGCCGTTGAAAGCGTACCCGGCGTAGGGTAAAAGTCCTGTACCTGCTCCGGATTATGCCCTGTATCCCTCAGATATTCTGCAAGCCTAACAGCCGCTTTCAAATCGCTTCCCGGGTGGCTACTCATAAGGTACGGCACAAGAAACTGATTTTTCCCAAGCTTACGGTTAACACTCTGATACCTGTTTACAAACCTGTCATAGACTTCCCTGCCGGGCTTGCCCATTTTGTCAAGCACCTCCGGCACAACATGCTCCGGAGCTACCTTAAGCTGTCCGCTTACATGGTATTGGCACAATTCATTAAAGAATGTTTCATCCCTGTCATAAATAAGATAGTCATACCTTATGCCCGACCGTATAAAAACCTTTTTTACACCCTTAAGCCCTCTAAGCTTTCTGAGCAGCGATACATAATCGCTGTGGCTTACCTCCAGATTTTCGCACGGCTTCGGCCACAGGCACTGTTTGTTTTTGCAGGCACCGTATTTGAGCTGCTTTTTGCAGGCTGGCTTTCTGAAATTTGCCGTAGGTCCGCCCACATCATGAATGTATCCTTTAAAATCCCTGTCGCTAATAATCTTTTCAGCCTCGTCAAGTATTGAGCCATGGCTCCTTGATGTAACAACACGGCCCTGATGGAAAGCCAATGCGCAGAAATTGCAGTTTCCAAAGCATCCCCTGTTGCTGGTAATGCTGAACTTCACCTCGGTAATGGCAGGAATCCCACCGTCCTTTTCATACATGGGGTGATATGCCCTCATATAATCCAGAGCATAAACGTCGTCCAGCTCCTCTGTTGAAAGCGGCTTTTCCGGAGGATTCTGTACCACATAATACTCATTATACTTTTCCATAAGCGCTTTGCCGGCTATTGAATCAGTATTTTCATACTGCAACATAAAGCTTTCGGCATAGGCCTTTTTGGAATCCTTTACATCGTTATAGTCCGGAAGCTTTATATAGTCGTATGCCCTGTCCGAATCCTTTGTCTTGTAGACAGTACCCCTTACAAATGTAATCTCGCCTATGGGTATACCGCTTTCCAGAGCCTCGGCAATTTCTACAATCTGCCGCTCGCCCATGCCGTATATGAGCAAATCCGCTCCGGAATCCAGAAGCACTGACCTTCTCACCCTGTTATCCCAATAGTCATAGTGCGAAAGCCGCCTGAGGCTTGCCTCTATTCCCCCTATTATTATCGGGGCTTTTTTGTATACTTCCCTTATTTTATTGCAGTAGACTATATCCGCCCTGTCAGGCCTCATGCCGGGCTTTCCTCCGGGAGAATATAAATCCGCCGCTCGTCTTTTTTTTGCCACTGTGTAGTGGTTTACCATTGAGTCAATGTTTCCGCTGCTGACCAGAAAGCCAAGCTTCGGCTCTCCAAATCGTTCAAAATCCTCTGTGCTTTTCCAGTCCGGCTGGGGCACAAAGCACACCCTATACCCCCTGCTTTCAAGCAGACGGCATATTATGGCGGCGCCGAATGACGGGTGGTCCACATACGCATCTCCGCATATATAAACAAAATCAGGCCTCTCCCAGCCCCGCTCCTTCATCTCTTTGTATGTAACAGGCAAAAACGCCATTTACTCCCACCTCCAGCCAACAGCGTACTTGTTTTTAAGTCGGCCTCTCTGAGACTTGGCCCAGCCCAGCACAAACCCTTCGGCGCATACAGCACACCAGCCGTCTCCTGCTTCCGGGCACTCCACTGTCTCGCCCTTTAGATATCTTATTACTCTTTCGTCATTTTTCCCAAAATCCACAGAATTTATAAACTCCCCCTTTTTAAGGGCCATAGCAAGGGCCTGAGACGGCTCAAACCTGCCATTTTTTATCTCCCCGGCCAAAAGGCCGCTTCTGAGTACACGCAGGCCTGTAAGCTCAGGAGAGCCCTCCGGCAGTATATAAACTGAGCCGTTTATAATTTTATAAATTCCCTCCGGTCTACTTTTAAGGCTTTTATCCATAAACTCCAACGCAGGTTTAAGCTCTTTTTCAGCGCTCCCTGCCTCCGTAGCATGGCCCTGTTCGCCGCAGCTTTCAGTTTTTTTCAAAAGTGCTATAAAATGGCCCTCACCCTTCTGCCTGTGAGGCCAAATTCTCGCGCATTTTTCAAGCTCCTCACTTCCGTCCGCCCATTCTGGCCTGCCGTGGTCAAAGCCCAAATCTCTGTCTATTTCGCAGATTTCAAAGCCCCTGTTTTTTATAAGAAAATCCCTTACCGTGCCCTCATCCTCCTCAGGTGAGAATGTACAGGTCGAATAGACCAGATACCCTCCTGCCTTCAGCATTTTTGCGGCTGAGTCGAGTATTTCCCTCTGTGACTTTTCGCAGAAGTCTGTCATCTGGCTTGTATATGTTTTTATCAAATCCGGCTTTTTCCTGAACATTCCCTCGCCGCCGCAGGGTGCATCTACAAGTATGGCGTCAAAATATCCGCCGAAATTTTCAGCGAGCCTTTCCGAGCTTTCACTTAAAACAAAGCAGTTTTTCACACCGGAAAGCTCAATATTTTTCACAATGGCCTTTGCCCTTCCGGCGCTTATATCGTTAGAAAACAGAACCCCCGTACCATTTAATTTTGCTGCCAGCTGTGTTGTCTTTCCGCCCGGTGCCGCGCATAAGTCCAGCACCCTGTCTCCGTCCTTTACAGGCAGTACCTCGGCGGCGCTCATAGCGCTTGGCTCCTGAATGTAATACAGGCCGGCATGGTATAACCAGTTTTTGGCCGGCCTTTGCTCATCGTTTATGTAAAACCCGCATTGGCACCATTTTACAGGCTCCAAATCGAAAATTCCCATTTTTAAAAATGCCTTCGTGTCAGTTTTAAGTGTGTTTATTCTTATGCCTGAACAAGGAGGGCTTTTAAACGATTCCATATACTGTTCAAATTCCTCTCCAAGGAGCGTTCTCATCTTTTCTGTATAGCTTATTGGAAGCTGCAATTTATTTTCCTCCGGCCAGTTTAAATTTACTGATTACTGCCTAAAAACACAGTTTATTATATGTTACTTTAAAATACATATCTTTTCAACATTAAAATCACTTTACAAAATCTTACAGCACAAATACAATATCATTGACTAAACCAAAAGGAGTGGTAACCTTGTCAAAAGAAGTCTGGAAAGCTGGAACGCTTGTCTACCCGGTTCCTGCCGTTATGGTAAGCTGCGGAAACTACCCTGAAGAAAAAAACATTATTACTGTCGCATGGACAGGCACTGTAAACACCAACCCGCCAATGGCATATATCTCGCTCCGGCCTGAACGCTTTTCGTATGATATAATTAAACGCACCGGCGAGTTTGTTATAAACCTTACAACCAAAAAGCTTGTAAAGGCCTGTGATTTCTGCGGAGTAAAAAGCGGAAGGGATACAGACAAATTCGCTGCGCTTGAGCTTACTGCACAAAAAGCTTCAAAAATCAGCGCCCCTATAATTTACGAAAGCCCCGTAAATATAGAGTGCCGAGTAAAGCAAATTATACCTCTTGGCTCACACCATATGTTCCTTGCCGAAGTGGTCGCAGTTGATGTAAGTGCAGAATACATGGATAAAACCGGAAAATTCCATTTTAACAAAACAAACCCTGTCTGCTACAGCCACGGAGAGTATTTTGCCCTCGGTGAAAAGCTGGGTTCCTTCGGCTATTCCATAAGAAAGAAAAAACCCGATGCTTTACAGAATAAAAACAGCAGTACAACAATGAAAAAGCCGCGTAAAAAAAATAAAAAATAAAAGCCGGCAGGCTGTCCGGCTTTTAAACATACATAATAATTACTCCGCCAAAGCTACCTTAGGGTCAATAGCAGCTTCCTCCTCAAGCACAGCAAAGCTCAGATGGTCTCCAAGGGCCGCGCTGTATTTTGAAGGGTCCGCCACTGTACCCAGAAGGTCTCCGGCATTTACAATATCTCCCTGGCTTACGGCAACATTTTCATCAAGCTGGCCGTATGTAGTGCGCCAGCCGTTTCCGTGGAAAATAGTAACAGTATAACCGTCCTCATCGTTATGGGCTACACTTTCAACTGTTCCCGCAGCGGCAGCCTTTACAGGGCTTCCCTTAGCGGCGGAAATGCAGATACAGTCGTTTGTCCTGTACTGGTCAAGAGTCGCATCATATACAACAGCGTCAGAGCTGAAATCCATCACGATATCGCCCTCAAGCGGCCAGCTAAACACAGGCTTTGCCTCCGGTGTATCGGCAAGCACAAACTCCTCGCCGTCCATATCCTCTGCTGAGGCGGACTGGTTTTCTCCACCCGACTTTGCAGGTGCGTTTTTGTCTGTATTGCCGTCTGTCTTTTCTGCGCCCTGTGATGTCTCTGTACCATTCTTTTTGCCGGCATCAGGGTTATCTGCCGGGTCGTTGCTCTTTTTGTCCTGACCGTCGTAATAATCCTTAACCGAGCCATTTTCCTTGGAATCATTATATTTTATTCCGTCAGGATTGGCGTTTTTGTTTACATCTACCCTCTGGGCGTTTTTCTCGGCATTTAAAATTGCAGCCTCGTTTAACGCCTGCTGTTTGTCACTTTCTTTTCTGGCGCTCCTGCTTCCGGCTATTCCGGCCCCAAGGGCAACCACGAGCACAAGGCATGAAAATATTGCCGCGTACTTTTTTCTGTTTCCCATAATCAACACCTCCGAAAGTATTATTGACCGGAAAAGTGATGATTATTCATTAGCCATTACTCTTTAAAAAAATTTAAGCCTGACAGAAACTTATATTTTCCATACTTTTTCGCGCATGTATTTTACTCAGTCAGAAAGCTTATGCCAGTGTAGTAATATTTAAGAATCTCGTGGTAATCCTTTCCCTCCTGAGCCAGAGCGTTTGCCCCATACTGGCTCATACCGGCGCCATGGCCATATCCCTTTGTGGTAAATATAATACTGTCACCATCCTGCCTTAATGTAAAGTCGCTGCTTCTCAGCCCCAGAAGTTCCCTTACTTCCCTGCCTGTAAACACTACATTTCCTATCTGTATTGTTTTTATGTATCCGGATTCGCTTCTTTCTATTATCTGTGTCTGTGCCACAAGGTTTCCCTTTGTAACCGCAAGCTCAGGGTGCTTTTCCTGAAGCTTAGATATAACAGTGTTCAGCGGTATGCTCACCTCGGCTGTAAAATTCTGAGCTTCTGTGTCCATAGGGCTTTCAACACTTTTAAGGTAAGGCTCGTCATTTGACCATACGTTACCCGCCGTTTCTGTCTTTCCGCTGCTTATAGCGTGGAACACAGCAAGTATCGGCTCGCCGTCGTAAACCATAATCTCGCCCTTTGTCTCCTCCACAGCATTTTTTATCCTGCTGTAGTTTTCATCAAAGCTATCCTTCCACTTATTTTTCATATCCTCAACAGAGTTGTACGCCTGTCCGCCGTTTTTTATCATGTCATCAAGGGTATTGCCGGCGTCAATTCTTCTTTTGGCATATGTCCTTGCCGCCACAGCCTGTGCCTTCAGCGCCTCGGCTTCAAAAGATGCCGGCATTTCGGCCGCCACAACGCCGGTTATGTAGTCCTCAAAGCCCGATACATTATATGTTTTTTCTGTTCCGGAATTTTCCCTGTTTTCTGTAGTATCAGCACCTGTTTCTTCCGGTATCCCAGTACTGTTTTCTATCAATCCGGCGTCATATGCCTCGTCGTTGCTTTCGGTTATAAGCTCCGCCGCTTTGCTCTTTCCTCCGTCCGGCATTGCGGAAACAAAAACCGTGTTAACGGCGGCCGGAAGGAACGCCATTGAAAAAATTACCGCAGCTGAAATAAATATAATTGACCTTTTCATATCCTCACCTGATATATTATATGAGCAAGGCCATATTATAATTCGGACAAACTTGATTAGTTTCTTTTATTTTTAAAAAAGATACCGCCATAAGACGGTATCTTTTTTCAGTCCTCTATAAATGAATACTTATGGAATCCTCCAAGCTGTTTCATTTCATCTACAAGTTCTTCCAGCTCCTCAGCCGCTTTTACAGCGTCGGCTGTTTCGCCCAGTGAATAGCAGTTTCCGCACTGAAGCTCGTTTTTAGCCGGAACCTCAGTCATACCCTTGACATAACCGCAGGATTTTTTGAGAATATCGTAAAACATATCAAAATATCTGTGCTCGTCGCTCTCTGTTGTATTAAACACCAGATAATAGCCCGTCTGACAGCCCATTGGGCCAAAATAAGCCACAGCCACACTGTCAGTTTCCTCTGTCATATTTCTCACAGCCGTAGCAAAGCAGTGCTCAAATGTGTGAAGTTCCTTATTGGATATAATATCCTCCTTATACGGAACCCTCAGCCTCAAGTCCAGTGTAACTGTGTTTATATCCTTCATAGTGTCTATTCTGGATAAATAGATACCCCTTTTAAGTCTGCTGTGGTCTACATTAAATGAAACGCTGTTTTTAATTTTCACTTAACTCCTCCGCCTTTCCGCTGTCAAGCTCACGCATGGCCGCCAGAGTTTCCCTTTCAAGCTCCTCGTCAGTTATCACAGTCACACGCCCGTCATTGTACTGGTCGTTAACCCATTCATACACCCGCTCAACAACCGGGTCGCTCTTATTTACACAGGCCTCGCCGGTAAGATGGAAATTGGTATTAATCCAGTGCGCTATGCCCGATGTACCGGAAGTATTGCTTATAGCTATCTTAACAGGCCTGTTAAGAAGCTTGTCGGTATTGAATATATTGTATATCTCCTCGTTTTTAAGTATGCCGTCGGCGTGTATTCCAGCCCTCGTCACATTAAAATTCTTTCCTACAAAAGGTGTCATAGGCGGAATATCATAGTGGAGCTCCCTTTCAAAATACTCGGCAATTTCTGTAATAACGGTTGTGTCCATGCCGTCAAGGCTTCCTCTGAGCTGTGCGTACTCAAACACCATAGCCTCAAGAGGCGTGTTTCCTGTTCTTTCGCCTATTCCCAAAAGCGCGCAGTTTACACTGCTGGCTCCGTAAAGCCACGCGTATGTGGCGTTGTTTACCGCCCTGTAAAAATCGTTGTGTCCATGCCACTCTATAAGCTCGCTTGGAACGCCGGCGTGGTGGTTGAGACCGTAAATTATACCCGGAACGCTCCTTGGCAGTACCGAGCCAGGGTATGTAACGCCGTATCCAAGGGTATCGCAGGCGCGTATTTTTATAGGCACTCCGGTATCCTCAGAAAGCTCCATAAGTGCAGCAGCAAATGGAACCACAAATCCATAGAAGTCCGCTCTTGTTATATCCTCAAAATGGCATCTTGGCTTAACGCCCGTCTCAATGCACTCACGCACAACACCAAGATAATGGTCAAGGGCCTGATGCCTTGTCATATGCATCTTATGGAAAATGTGGTAATCCGAGCAGCTTACAAGTATACCCGTTTCTTTGAGGCCTATATCCTTTACCAGCTGGAAGTCCTTTTTTGACGCCCTTATCCAGCTTGTTATCTCAGGGAATCTATAGCCCCTTTCAAGGCATTTATAGACAGCATCCCTGTCCTTTTTTGTATAAAGGAAAAATTCGCTCATCCTGATAATGCCGTTAGGCCCTGAAAGCTTATGGAGAAGGTCAAAAATATGCGTCATCTGCCTTACTGTATAAGGCTCCCTTGACTGCTGTCCGTCTCTGAATGTAGTATCCGTTATCCATAAATTCTCCGGAACCTCCATAGGAACAATACGCCTGTTAAATACCACCTTTGGCACTTCATCGTATGAAAAATAATCCCTGTAAAGATTAGGGTCCCTTACATCCTCAAGAGGATAAGCCTGTACCGTGCTCTCAAGCAGGTTAGTCTTTTTATTAAACTCAAACATTATATCCCTCCTGCCTTTCGTATATATTTAAATGTAACCATTTACACCGCTAATTTCTCTATTGTAAACTAAACAGCTTTAATGCGTCAAGTGACGGGGGAAATTTCGGCATAAGAAATAATTTTCTACAGCGGACAAATGTCCTCAAAATAAAAATTACACAAAAATTTTTCACCGCAAATACCCCTTTCAGCGTTGTTTACTGCTATAAAGCCATGCTTGATGGCATAAAATCCATATTCTATTAAATTATAATTAAAATATCAGCCAGCCGAGTAAATTCACCGCAGCGGCCCTTGTTGGTAATAAATCACAGCTCCGCTTCATATGCTGATTATTATAAAAACAACATAGGGGGATTAATCAATGCTTCTTGTAAAACGGGCTCCCGTATCAGATGTATTTACATGCAAAAAGGCTATTTCCGCCGCCGGTCATGTAACAGAGGAATGTAAGAAAAAACCTGAGCCGGCTCACAGGCAGGATAGCCAGGACTTAATAAAAACCCTGCTGGCCGTAAGCCTTTTGTGCTCAGGCAGGAACAAATCCATATAAAATTAAAAAGCCGGGTTAATCCCGGTTTTTTAATTCTTTTTTCAAATCACTTCATAAACCTTTCAGCAGTATCCAGAATGGTTTTTGCCGTCTTTTTGCCGTTTTCGTCCAGGCTTTCCATTATGCACCCTATAAGGCCCTGCTTTTCCTGCGGCGTAAGCTTCCTTTCCGCCTCAATCATAGGTATATACCTCATAAATACCATTATAACCGCGCTCTGGTCCATACCGGCGCACTTGCCGGAGGCTTCAAGTATCAGCTCCTTCTGTCGCTGGCTCAGAGCTGAAAATTCCTTTTTCCCAAGTATCTCCTCAATATGTACCAATTATTTTTTCCTCCCGTCAAATAAATTTATATCCTTTATCTGGCTCAGTACGCACAGCGTGTTAAAGGCCTGCTTTTCCTGCGGCGAAAGCGATTTTTGAGCCGCCTCTATAAATTTCTTGCGGTCAAAGCAGAAACTTTCTCTCCCTTGGGCTGTTATCACCCTGTTTTCACTCTCAAAATCAGCTATTTCCATAAGCTTAATCACTGTGTATATGCCCTTTTTCATATCCGGGCCGATATATGGGAGTATATTTTGCAGTGTGTTTATCTGCCTTTTAATTTTAAGCGCATGCCCCTCTGTATCCGGCTGGCTTTCAGTACTGGTTTTGCTTACAGGTCCGCTTGTAAATATGCTGCTCAGGGCCATTATTCTTTCTATATCCGACGCTTCCATTTAAAATCACCTCTTTTATTAATTTTATGATTCCCTTTTTATAATAGTACAAAAATTTCATGGAAGCCCCGTCACTTTAAGCGCGTTTTCAGCGGCGGCTACAGCAGTTGCTATTACCCTTTCACACCCGTTTGAGTAATAATCAGAAAGCTTTGAACAGCTTACAGTAGAAAAGGTATCCATAAATTCCATTATCACAGAAAGCCTTATTTTCTCAGCCTCCACACCACCGGCTATAAGGCATGCTCCCGCTATGGCCCCGATAACGGCTCCGCAGAGGCCTCCGGCGCCAAGGCCGTCGCCAAAGCCCGAAAGCATGTCGTACTCATTCTGCGTGAGGCAGACAGAATATCTGCAACACAGCTTTTTTGCGCACAGCTGGCAGCAGTTTAAATCACTCTCGCTATCCAATAAAAACACCTCCTGTAATATAATATTTACAGGAGGTGTTTTTATTTCATTTATTCGCAAATATTAATTTTCATGGGTCGCAAGCCTTGCAGCAACCGGCCTGTATTTCTTGGTAGACCAGCGCTTTTCCTGGCTCCTTATCCACATAAATGCCGCAAATGTAAACAGCAGCCCGACAGCGCAGGATACGATTTCCCTGTTTACAAAAGCCTGCATTCCACCTAAAGCGTAACCGACACCGATACCGGCCATAAAAGCCAGAAACGGTATACCGTACATAATAAGCACAGCGTGAATAAACCCGTCAGGCGCAAGCTCTATCTCCACCCAGTCGTCGACCTGAGCACCGCAGGCGTTTTCGGCCTCCACAAACATATCCTTTTCACTCATTCCGGCCAGACACGCCTTGCATTTGGCGCAGGCCTCCTGCCTTGTCATTTTTATAACAGCCAGGTTGTTTTCCTTAAGCCCTATCACTATACCTTTTTCAGCCATATATATTACCTCCCGTCACAAACATCCGGCCAAATCCCTTACAACCTCCGAGGCTATCAAAAGCCCCGCCGCCGGAGGAACAAAAGCACAGCTTGCGGCTGTGCGCTTTCTTGCCGTACTGTCGTCAATACTAAAAGCCGGCTCTCTGGGCTCTTCCTTTGAGTATACAACCTTCAGCCCTTTTATGCCTCTTTTTTTAAGCTCATGCCGCATAACCTTTGCCAGCGGGCAGACCGATGTTTTGTAAATATCGGCCACCTCAAGCCTTGAAGGGTCAAGCTTATAGCCCGTACCCATAGACGAGATAACCGGTATTCCCAGCTCGCAGGCCCTTACAGCTATCTCGATTTTGGCGCTTACGGTATCCACAGCGTCCACAATATAATCCGTTTCCGGCTTTATTATACCATTGTTTCCGGGCAAAAAAAAGATATTATGTTTTTCCACTCTGGCGTCCGGGTTTATTTCCATAATTCTGCGCTCCATGGCATCTGTCTTGTACATTCCCACTGTTGAGTCCAGAGCCAGTATCTGTCTGTTTATGTTGGTTACATCTATAGTATCGCTGTCTATAAGTACAATATGGCCCACGCCGCTTCTGGCTATAGCCTCCGCCGCGTAGCCGCCTACACCGCCAAGGCCGAAAATCATAACTGTGCTCTGCCTGAGCCTGTCAAAGCTTTCCTCGCCTATAAGCATTCTGGTTCGTAAAAATCTGTCGTCCATTATATCACCCGGTTAAAATATACCATAACTCTGTCATAATTCAAGAGCTGAATTTCTTTTTCATATAAATCCTGTCAAATTTCTTCTTTATAAACGCTGTTACCGGCACCGCTATTATCATTCCGGCAACGCCGAACATTGAGCCGAATACAGAAAGGGAAACAATAACCAGTACCGGGTGAAGCCTTACCCTGCTTCCCACAATTTTAGGCACAATCACCATAGCGTCTATCTGCTGTAGCCCCAGCACCATTATGGCGGCGTAAAGCGCTTTTACCGGAGTACCCTGAGCGGCGGCGGCAGCCACCGACAGAACAAAAGCCGCGGCGGCCCCCACATACGGTATAAGGTTTGCTATGCCAGAAATTATGCCTATAATCATAAAATACCTTATACCAAGCATCCACATGGCTACGCTTACCATAACTGTCATAATCATGGCGTCTATGAGCTGTCCTGAAACATACCCCGAAAATATCTCGTCTATATCCGAAAACGCGTTTTTAAGGCAGCTGTATACCTTTTGAGGAAAGAAAACCTCAGCCGTCTCGTTAATCCTGAACAGCAGGCGCTCCTTTTCCACAAGAAAATAAAACGCCGCCACAAGCCCTATTGCAAAATCCAGCAGTTTTCCGCCAAAGGATGTAACAGATACCGCTGCCGAAAACACAAACCTCTGGCTCAAATCCGAAAACCTTGCTATTATGCTGTTAAAAACATAATCGGTATTTGAAAACAGTCCGGTGTCGTCCAGTATTCTTTTGATTCCGAACAGAAAATTTTTCATATCATACACAAAATCCTCTATAACAGCCGAAAGGTCGCCGACCTCCTCAGGGCCGAAGCTTTTGAGTGTAAGCCTTATGCCCGCCCCTATAAGCAGGAATATTATCACATATGTGACAGAAGCTCCGCGTATGCGCTTTTTAAACGCTCCCTTTTTGTTCTGCCTGAAAAGCCCGCCTGTCTCATTCTGAAAAAAATCCACAGCCGGGTCCAGCACAAACGCCACTGCCACAGCTATATATACTGGCGTAAATATGCCTATAACCCAGAAAAACCCCTGACACAGGCTTTTGAATATCACGTCAATATTGTTCATTATCAAAAATACGGCGCTGACAAAAACAGCTGTAGCCGCCGTAAAAAATGAAATTTCAAAATACCGGCTGTGCCAAGGCTTTTTCATAATTTTACACGTCCTTTATACTTTATTTCAGTCTTTTTAATATTTCAGTCAGATATCTGTATGTCCTTTCCACCGAAGGTATGCTAAGCCTTTCCTCCGTTGTGTGCACGCCGCTCATGTCGGGACCTATTGATGCCATATCCAAATCCGGCAGCCTTCCGGCAAAAAGTCCGCACTCAAGCCCAGCGTGTATGGCGTTAAGCCTTGCCTCGGTGCCGAAAAGCTCCCTGTAGGCCGAAAGCATTGTATTCCTCAGACCAGACTTTTTCCTGTATTCCCATGCAGGGTATTTTCCCCTTACAGTAAGCTCGGCGCCCGTAAGCCTGCTTATAGCCACAAACTGCTCCTCTATAGCGTCACGCCTTGTCATAACCGAGCTTCTCGTCGCGGATATAACCGTTATTCTGTCGCTGTATGTCCTTACCACGCCTATGTTTGAGGAGCTTTCCACAAGACCCTTCATTTCCATGCTCATTGTCACAACGCCGTAAGGTATAAGTGTAAGCATATCCACAGCCTTTTTAAATGTTTCCTGTGAAAGCACAGTTTCAGGCGCAGTATTTAAAGCCTCAACAGTAATATTAATCCCATATTCAGCGCCCAAATATTCTTTATTAAATATTTTCTCATATTCCAAAATAATGCTTTTTATTTTTTCAAAATTTTCCGGTACGGCAAAAACAATGGCCTTTATCTCTCTGTTTATGGCGTTGTCCTTGCTGCCGCCGGTTATCTCGCACAGGCCGCAGAGGTTTTCTATTCCCCTCAGCAGCCTTGCCATAAGCTTTGCGGCGCTTGCCCTCTGCAAATGTATGTCGCTTCCGGAATGGCCGCCCTTGAGACCGTTTACTGCTATCTGGAAGAATTTTACATCTTCCGGAGATTTGACTCTCTCAACAGGCAGATTAAGCTCCGCCCTCATACCTCCGGCACAGCAGGTTATAATCTCGCCCTCCTCCTCGGAGTCGATATTTATAAGCCTTGTGCCGCTTAGAAGCGAGCAGTCAAAGTTTCTGGCCCCGTTCATGCCCACCTCCTCGTCAGATGTGAGCAGCACCTCCAGAGGCGGGTGCTCAAGCCTGTCATCATCCAGTACGGCAAGCGCCATAGCCGCCGCTATTCCATCGTCGCCTCCAAGAGTTGTACCGTCCGCACGCAGAAAATCCCCGTCACGCACCAGTTTAATGGGGTCCTTCAAAAAATCATGACTGCTTTCTGCAAGCTTTTCGCACACCATGTCCATATGGCCCTGAAGTATAACGCCCTCAGAGCCTTCGTAGCCCGCCGAGGCCTGTTTTCTAATCAGAATATTATCACTTTCATCCCTTTTATACCACAGGCCACGCTTTAATGCGAAATCCTCAAAATAATCGCAGATTTCCTTCTCGTTTCCGCTTCCCCTCGGTATACGGCTTATATCCTCAAAAAATCTCCATACATTTTCCGGCTCAACACCCTTTAGAACATACATGCTCAATTCCTCCTGCGCTTTTAAATTATTATTGGCTTTATTTTCTTAATTTTAATAGCTAAATTATACCATAACTCCGGTGCAGAACCAGTGTACAGGCAAATTTTGCAAAAAAACTGTGTTCCCTGTGGCTGCTGTTTTACACCGGCCGGCATTTTATTTTCCCCATTTTTTATCCGGACAACAAAAAAACCGCGCAAACGCGCGGTTTTTAATAAATTCTGCTCTATTTTATATCATGCGGCCACATACATGCACAGTGCGCAGCAGCCGGACTTTTAATTAAACCGAAACCCATTTAAACAGATTCTTTTATTATCCGGTTTTTAACCGTAAGCCTTTAATTCTTAAAGCTGTGAATTGGCGCCGGTATCCTTCCGCCCCTGTCTATAAACGCCTTGCAGCTGTAGCCGTTTACAGGCATTATAGGAGCGTAGCCCAAAAGCCCGCCGAACTCTACAGTTTCTCCTACACCCTTGCCTACAACAGGTATTATCCTTACCGCTGTTGTCTTGCTGTTAATCATGCCTATAGCGGACTCATCGGCTATTATTCCGGATATTGTCTCAGCGGAGGTATCACCCGGTATGGCTATCATATCCAGCCCCACAGAGCACACGCATGTCATAGCCTCAAGCTTTTCAAGTGTGAGAGCGCCCATTTTGGCAGCCTCAATCATTCCGTTGTCCTCGCTTACAGGTATAAATGCACCGCTTAACCCGCCTACATAAGAGCTGGCCATAACTCCACCCTTTTTAACATTGTCGTTGAGCATTGCAAGAGCCGCTGTCGTTCCCGGAGCGCCGGCCTGCTCAAGGCCCATCTCCTGAAATATCTCGGCTATTGAATCTCCTATGGCCGGAGTAGGCGCCAGAGACAAATCTATTATGCCAAAAGGTGTGTCAAGCCTTCTGGAAGCCTCTTGAGCTACAAGCTGGCCAACACGGGTAATTTTGAAGGCAGTCTTTTTAATTGTCTCGCAGAGTGTCTCAAAGTCGGCACCGCGGGCCTCCTCAAGGGCCTTTTTTACAACGCCCGGTCCGCTTACACCTACATTTATCACACAGTCCTTCTCTCCCACACCATGGAATGCTCCTGCCATAAACGGGTTATCCTCAACAGCGTTGCAGAACACCACAAGCTTTGCGCAGCCAAGACAGCTGTTGTCTTTTGAAAGCTCGGCGGTTTCCTTTATAATCTGGCCCATTCTCTTTACTGTATCCATATCGATACCGTTTCTTGATGTGCCAACATTTACAGATGAGCAGACAAAATCGGTTTCTGCAAGCGCCTGAGGGATAGAGTCTATAAGCACCCTGTCGCTTGGAGTACAGCCCTTGTGCACAAGGGCCGAAAACCCGCCGAGGAAATTAACCCCAACAGCCTTTGCCGCCCTGTCAAGGGTTTTGGCCACAGACACATAGCTGTCTGTATTGCAGCCGGCAGCCGCTATGGCTATAGGCGTTACAGATATTCTTTTGTTTACAATAGGTATGCCAAGCTCAAGCTCAAGCTGGTTTCCAACCTTAACCAAATCCTTAGCCTTTGTTGTTATTTTGTTGTATATCTTTTCGTTGAATTTATCTATATCCGAATCAGCGCAGTCCAGAAGGCTGATGCCCATTGTTATTGTGCGGACATCAAGGTTCATGTGCTGAATCATAGAATTTGTTTCCTGTATCTCTCTTCTTGAAATCATTGGCGCGTTTCCTCCCGTTTTTATATCCTGTGCATACAGTCGAAAATAGCTTCCTGCTGGATACGGATTTCAACATTAAGCTCATCGCCGATTTTTTTAAGCCCCGAGGCAAGGTCCTCAAACGGCACAGTGCAGTTTTCTATATCAGCAATCATAAGCATGCTGAAATACCCCTTTACTATTGTCTGGGAAATGTCAAGTATATTAACCCCGCACTCCGAAAGGTAAATGCAGACCTTGGCTATTATACCTACCTTGTCTTTTCCTAAAACAGTTATAATGCAGTTCATTTAAACTCCTCCTGTACGAATAATAAGCGCTTTACAAAAATTATACGTTTTATTAATAATAAATCATATTAATTGTCACGTCAATGTTTTGCTCTCTTTTGCGGGTTTGAAGCCACAAGCAAAATATGTTGAATTTGTTTTAAAACACAGAAATAAAAAGGCTTTTAGCGCCAAAATATCCACTTTATTATTCCGCCAAATACATTTGTCCGCAATAAAAGCTAAAAATACTCTGTAAAACCTGATTTTATTTTCCGGACACTTCTGCGCAGAAAAAAAGCCATACGGCTTATCCGTATGGCTTATAGTCAAAGGGCCTTTACCCTCTCCAGTATTCCGCTTGTTCTGAGCACAGCAACAAACACAAATGTTATTACAATTCCCGCCGCTGTCTGTATTAAAAGCGTAGGCGTCATAATCATGGCCTGAGAGAAGCCATAGTATAAAATCTTTACCGATGTATAGCCTAAAATCTGCACTACCCCTCCGGCTACAGCGCCCACAAGAAAGTTTATCTTTGACTTTGGCATAAGCTTTTCTATTACTATGCCCATAACTGTGGCCATCAGAAACTTAATTACAAGAGTAGGTATTATCCAATGCGCATATCCGCTGAGCAGGTCGCTCATAGCCGCCCCTATTCCTCCGGCCCACGCTCCCTTTCTGCCGCCCAGCACAATAACGCCTATAAGTATGGCGCAGTCGCCAAGGTGCGTGTATCCGTCTGCAAAAGGTATTTTAAATGTGTATGTGAGTATAAACACAATGGCCGCCATAGCCGCGGTTTTTGTTATTTCCTTTACTGTATATTTTTCCATGCCAATCCCCCCTGAAGCTTAAAAATTCTTCTCTTTGCTTTGAAATGTTAACACTCTGAGCCATAAAAATCCATACCTGAACAGAAATTATAGTAAACCGTATGGGTACAGTTTGAGGTTTAAATCCTCAAAAACTCCTTGGCGTTGTTGTAGAATACATCCTCTATGCCCTTTTCGTCCAATCCGCTTGTTATTACCTTCTGCATCTCCACAGTGGGGTGATGAAAAGGAGTGTCTATGCCAAACATTATACGGTTTCTGCCAACTGTGTCATAGGCTTCCTTTATCTTTGAGCCCATAGGCATGCCGCTCATCTCAAGATAGATATTATCGTACCTTCTGGCCATTTTAAGCGCCGCGTCTATATAAACCCCATGGCCGTGGCCCATATGTATCATTACAAGCCTTACCTTCGGGTGTCTTTCGGCAAGAAGGGCTATGCTCCATGGCAGTGAGTAAGGTGGGTGTCCGCTGTGCATAAACACTGGTATATCATACATCTCCGCCAGCTCCATTACAGGGTCCACAGCTTCCTCGTCTGCCACAAAGGCGTTTTTGAGAGGATTGAGCTTGATACCCTTAAAGCCAAAGTTTTCGATATATTCCTTTAAAATATCAGTACATTTTCTGCCCTCAAGAGGGTTGACATAAACTATAGGGAATATCCTGTCAGGGTATTTTTTGAAGGCGTCGTTTGTGTCCTCGTTCGTGTTCTGGTTGGCGCTGCAGAGTACGGTTTTTTCAATTTCGTATGTATCCATATTTTTTATAATGCTGTCAATATCGCTCTTTATGCCCGCCCAGCTTCCAAAATTTCCAACATGTGAATGCAAATCAATCTTTTTCATTTAAGTTCCCCCTTGTCTTTTGTAATTGAGTAGTATGGTATCACACAGGCACGCCACAAGTCCATATGCCGCCGGAAATTGTCTTGTATTGTACCCATACAAAATGTCAATTCAGGTTCATTACCCTACAGCCCACTCCCTTTAAGAGCTTTAAAGGTCCGGCTTGGTTTCTTGATTTATATAAATAACTGGTTTATACTTATTAATATCAAATCAGAATAAATAGAAATGAGGGATACAAATGGTAAAAAAAGTCTGCGCCATGTATTTCAGCGCTACCGGCACTACAGAAAAAATAGTAACACGTATAGGCGCCGATATAGCGTCTGCACTTTCCGCCGAGCTTGATTTATTCAGCTTTACTCGTCCGGAGGAAAGGGCCGAGCCAAAGATAATCCCTGAGGATGAGGTATTGGTTATAGGCACTCCTGTCTACGCCGGAAGGGTGCCAAATGTACTGCTCAAATACCTTGACACTGTCACCTCCTCCGGCGCCATGGCAATACCTGTTGTGCTCTACGGCAACAGAAACTATGACGACGCCCTTATTGAGCTGAGGGACATACTGGAAAAGAACGGCTTTCGCACTATAGCCGCAGGGGCATTTGTAGGCGCCCACGCGTTTTCTTACACACTGGCCAAGGGCCGCCCTGACGAAGCCGATATTGAGCTTGCCCATGAGCTTGCGGTTAAAGCAGTTGAAAAAATAAAGTCGCCGGAATTACCTTCAACACCTGTAGCCGTAAAGGGACGCAGCCCTATAGGCCCATACTACACACCGCGCGGCCTTGACGGAAACCCGGTATCCATACTCAAGGTAAGGCCACTTACAAACGATAAATGCGACAGCTGCGGACTGTGCGCCGCCCTCTGTCCAATGGGCTCAATTAACCCCGAAAACCCAAAGGAATACATAGGCAAGGGAATCTGCATAAAATGCGGAGCATGTGTCAAGAAATGTCCAAAAGGTGCAAAGTACTATACAGATGAAGGATATCTGTCACATAAAGCCGCTCTTGAGCGCGACTATTCCCGCAGAGGTCAGGTTGACCTGTTTTACTGAATACAAAAAAAGCCGCCCCATTAATGGGACGGCTTTAAATTTATTATCAGCAGAGATTCCTCGGCGTTCCATTTTCCCAAAGCTCTATATTGTCAAAAACCATAACTGCTCTTGTATACAAAGCTTCCTTTGAGGCAAACGCTGCGTGAGGTGTAATAACCGTATTTTCAGCTGTTATAAGAGGGTGGCTTTTGTCAAACGGCGGCTCCCCCTCAAGTACATCTATGCCCGCTCCTGCAATACTGCCAGCATTAAGCGCGTCTGCAAGGGCCTGCGAGTCCACAACGCCTCCCCTTGCGGTGTTTATAAGCACTGCGTTCTTTTTCATAAGACTTATCATTTTAGCCGATATCAGCTTATCAGTGCTTTTGCCAAACGGAACATGGAGCGATATAATATCGCAGTTTCTCATTATATCCTCAAGGCCTGTATATTTTACCCCTTTACCAATAAGCTCCTCCTTTTCTGTCCTGCTGTATGCGTAAACATCACAGCCAAAGGCAAGAGCTATTGTGCACACCCTGCTGCCTATTGCGCCTGTGCCAACAACACCAAATTTTTTGCCAAATAGCTCTGTGCCTATAAGCCCCGCTTTTGTGCCGCCGTTTCTGGCCTCACAGTCACATTTTGGAATATTGCGCAAAACAGAAACAGCCAACCCAAACACCAGCTCCGTTACGGCGTTTACAGAATATCCTGCTGCGTTTGATACAACTATTCCTCTCTGCCTGCAAAATTCTGTATCCACATGGTCAACACCAGCAAATGCCACTGACAAAAACCTCATTTTTCCGCATTTTTCTATATATTCCTTACCAAAAGGCATATTGGCTATTATAACTGCGTCAGCGTCCCCAGCTCTTGCTTCAACCTCGTCTTTGTCCGCCGGCCTCGAATCGCAGAACACCACATCATGGCCTTTGCTTACTATTTTCTCCGAGGCCCTTTTCTGCTCCTCAGCACTTATTCCAAGCGGTTCAAGCACAACTATCTTCATATACAGCCCTCCTAATATTTATCCCGTTCCAATACAAAAGACGGGCGATATTATACGCCCGCCCAATACCTGTACATCAATTATAAAATCAGCTTAATAAACTGTCAATGCTTTAGCCAAAAACACTAATCCTGCGCCTTTGTAACCTGCCATATACCGATTAAAATAAGTATGGAACCAATAAATGAAACCACAGTTATAGGCTCTCCCAGAAACAGCACTCCAGCAAATATGCTCCACACAGTTGTAAGCGTACCAAATGTGGCAAGCTTTGCCACAGACATTCTGCCGGCGGCGTAGTTTACAAAAACGTTGGCCATTACCGAACAGAATACAACAAGCGCAAGCACTGCCATTACAAATTCCAGATGGAAAATCGGCTCTATGTATTCCTTTATATCCCCTTTTAACGATACAAATGCTGAAACCGTAAATACAACGCTTGAGACAAGCAAAACTATATATGTCCTTTCAAATGCTGTAAACTCCACAGCCGATTTCCTGTTTACTATCTTGTATCCGGCCGATGTCAGGCAGGTTAATATAAGCAGGAATACCCCAAGCGGACGCACAATACCCATTGCGCTTGAGGATATAGTTATTACTATAACGCCCGCTATAGGGAGAAGGCAGAACACAGCCTGCCGTTTTGTCGGGTATTCCTTCAGAAACATTACTGCAAGCAGTATTGACACAACCGGCACAAGGGCTATTATTACGCCCGAAAACATGGCGTTGGTATATAATATGCCATAGCTTTCAAAGTAGAAATACAGCGGCTCCATAATACCCAGCATTATAAGGGGCTTTAACCGCTTGCCTTTAATTGAAACTTTAAATTTTCCTGTGAGGCACATAATATTCATTATTAAAAAAGCCAGTATAAACCTTATTGACAATAAAACATCAGGCTTTGCGTACCCCATAGCCACCTTTGTGAATATATAGCTGAAGCCCCATATTGTCTGGCCTGCGCACACGGCGGCAACAGGCAGTATTTTTGTCCTGTCGCACATGTCCAGTCCGTTAAGCACAGCCGGATTTGATAAATTCATAAAACTCACTCCCCCTGAATGTTTCTTATTTTATCATTGGCTCAAATCATTGTAAAATACAATAATTTTATATATAATATTGAATTAACTCAATACTTTTAAGCAGTTTACAGACGGCATAAAACGAGCATGCTTTAACCCAAACAGGAGGCCAAATATGGAAATTATAACATTAACCAGAGAAAATTTAGAACAGGAACACATCTGCTGTGCAATATCAAACAACAGGGACTGTCAGGTGGTCTCAAAAAAGGCGTGGCTTAACGAGCGTCTGCCCGAAGGGCTTATGTTTAAAAAATGTGATGTCAGGGGCAAATGCTTTATTGAGTATATACCGGCTGAAAACGCATGGGCGCCTATACAGGCAGACGGATACATGTATATAGACTGCCTTTGGGTATCCGGCAAATTTAAAGGTCAGGGCTATTCAAACCTGCTTTTGGAGGAATGTATTAACGACAGCAAGGCAAAAAACAAAAATGGGCTTGTCATACTGTCGTCTCCAAAAAAGCTGGCCTTTCTTTCTGACCCCAAATATCTTGCTTACAAAGGCTTTAGAGTGGCTGACACTGCAAACCCGTATTTTGAGCTTATGTACCTCCCTTTCGGCGAAGGCCATGAGATTCCAAAATTCAGGCCGTGCGCAAAGGACGCTCGCACAAATGACACCGGCTTTGTGCTTTATTACACAAGCCAATGCCCATTTACCGCCAAGTATGTTCCTGTAGTTGAAGCCATAGCCAAAAAAAGAGGCGTGCAGTTTAGGGCCGAACATTTTGACACATGCCTTAAGGCGCAGTCCTCGCCTGTACCGTTTACAACATACAGCCTGTTTTACAACGGCGGTTTTGTAACCCACGAAATACTTTCCGACAAAAAATTTATAAAGCTGCTTAACGACATGGGGCTTTAATGCAGCTTTTTACATTCTGTTAAACCACTAAACTTAAACCGGGCTGGTGAAATACTAATGACAAACGCAGAAATTGAAGCATTTATTGCTGTGTGCGAATACAAAAACATATCAAAGGCGGCTGAAAAATTTTATATCAGTCAGTCCTCGCTCAGCACAAAAATCAAAACCCTTGAAGAAAAGATAGGCTGTCCGCTGTTTACCCGTTCTAAAGGCTCCCGCAATATAACATTGACAGAGGAAGGCCATAAATTTCTTGAGCTGGCTTTAAAATATCAGGAAATAGTTAATGAGATGATGTCTGTTGGAATCAAAAGCAGGCCGCCCAAGCTCAGGGTATCCTCTATAGACAGTATGGGCACATATCTTTTTACGCCTGTATACGAACAGTTCATGTACAGAATGCCAAACATTATACTTGAGATACAGGATATGGAATCACATCCGGCTTATGTGAGCATGGAGGCGGGCCTTACAGACCTGTCCTTTACAGTAAGCAGGAGAGAGTCAAAAAAGGTGATTACATTTAAGGCGTTTTCTGAGCCTATGATATTTGTCTGCTCCTCGCTCTCGTCCTTTCCCTCCACTGTGGGGTTATCTGACCTTGATGTGAAAAACGAAATTTATATACCATGGTTTGAAACTTTTATGCAGTGGCATGATGAAATTTTCGGAAACAAAAGGCACCCGCAGATACAGCTTCAGATTATGAGCCAGCTTGAATTTTTTCTTGCAAAGCCAAACAACTGGGCTGTAGTGCCTGCAAGCGCCGCTTATGGCCTTACAAAAAACCCGTCAATAGAAAAGCGGCCTATCTCATTCAGCGTTCCAAACCGTGTGACTAATTGCCTGTATGTGCCGGATGACTCAAAAGAATGCCTTGTGTCCTGCTTTTTGGAATGTCTAAGAGAGCATCTGTCCAAAATGGCCCATATGGGCATAGAAATTTATATCTGATATTCTTTATAAACTCATTTCTTATAAGGCGTTAATCAATAAAAAATCCGCAGGTAAAACCCGCGGATTTTCTATATTCATATTTATTTAACTGTGTTTGTTATCTTTCCTATTCCTTCAATCTCACAGACAACAACATCGCCTTCCTTAAGAAACTTAGGCGGCACAAAGCCCATTCCAACTCCCGCCGGTGTGCCTGTAGCTATTATTGTTCCTGCTTTAAGTGTCATTCCCTGTGAAAGCTCATTTATAACATAGGCTATGTCGTGTATAAACATATCCGTGCGTCCGTTCTGTCTCGGCTCACCGTTTACAAACGATTTAATAGTAAGCACAGGAGGCGCCGGTATCTCGTCTGCTGTAACAATCCAAGGACCCATAGGCGCAAACCCGTCAAGGCCCTTGCCGAATGTCCATTGCTTATGTCTTGTCTGAAGCTCTCTGGCAGTAACGTCGTTTATAACTGTGTAGCCAAAAACATAGTCAAAGGCATCTTCCTTAGACACATTTCTTGCGTCTTTTCCAATTATAACCGCAAGCTCCGCCTCATAGTCAAGAGTGGATATTATATCGCTGTGGCTTGGTATGCAGTCCCCGTCGGCAACCGCCCTGTCTACCCTTTTTGAAAAATAGACCGGAAATTTCCTGTCGCCGTCGAATGCCTCTTTTTTGTATCTCACCGATTCCTCAGCGTGCGCCCAATAGTTAATTCCAAGGCATACAATATCCTGCCTCGGCTCTGGTATAGGGGCCTCAAGCTTTACCCTGCCAACAGAGATTATTCCGTTGCCTATACCGCTTTTTACAAGCGATGATAAAGCCTGCTTTTCAACATCTGTTATATTCATTATAAGGTCATTCATGTCCTTATACGGAAACCCATTCTCATGCAGCGGCAAAACCTTTGTACCGCAGGGCGTAACCGCACCTATGTATTCCTTACCATTTTGGGAATATGTAACAAGTCTCATTTTCAGACACCTCCGGATTTGAATTTTCCGCTGTTTGGCAAACACACGGATAAAATTTATTTTATAATACCACCGGACACATTAAAAATCAAAGGGTTTGGCCGCAAAGCCGGAAACATTGTTCATATATACAAAAATACATGTAATCTGTATTAAATCTTACAAACAAAACCGTCTGTCAAGCTTATAAAACTCCTTTTCAATTCTGCGGCAGCTCCATATAGTCGTCAAGCTTTACAAAGCCATACTTTTCATACAGCGGCCTGCCCATTTTAGTCGAATCCAATGTTATATTATAAACACCGCGGCTCTTTGACTCAGCCACAAGCAAATCCAGCACCTTATAGCCTATTCCTGTCCTCCGGTAGTCCGGGTGGGTATATATATTCATTATAAACGAAGTTTTTCCTGTGGGATTATGAAATGACGGCATAACCCGGTAAAAGTCAATTCCTCCTGCGCCGATAAATTTATCCCCGTCAAATACAAGGTACGCCGCGTGGCTGCCATTTAGAAGGGAGCTTCTGTAATAGTCAGCAGTCTGACTCTCAAATTCTGTCATATCCTCGTTTTCACCCAGATTGTTTATTACCTTCAGAATGTCAAGCCTTGTCTTTACCAGTATCTCCAAATCGTCAATATCGGCTTTTCTGTATGTAATCGGCATTTAAATCAGCTCCATTGCTAATTGATTTTATCTTAAGTAAATTTAATTTATTTCTTCTCAGCTTCACAAAGGCATCTGTCAAGTATCTCCACAGCCTCGTTAATCTCTTTTTCTGACACAATAAGAGCTGGAACAAAACGTATTACATTTGCTCCTGCCCCTACAAGCAGAAGCCCGTTCTGTATACAGTCGGCAATTACATCCCCTGCCGGAATTGTAAGCTCTATTCCCTGTATAAGGCCAATGCCGCGTACATCGGCGATAATTTTGTGCTTTTTCTTAAGCTCCATAAGCTTTTGGGTAAGCAGGCTTCCCTGTTTTTTAACATTCTCAAGTATTCCGCCGTTTAAAAGCTCGTCCATAACAACTGTGCCGCAGGCGGTAGCAAAGGGGTTTCCTCCGAATGTAGACGCGTGGTCTCCCGGTTTAAATGCCTCTGCAAGGCTGTCCTTAGCCATAAACGCCCCTATAGGCACTCCTCCGGCAAGGCCTTTGGCAAAACAGGCTCCGTCCGGCTCAACTCCATATGCCTGATAAGCAAAAAGGTATCCTGTTCTTCCAACTCCACACTGAACCTCGTCAAAAAGCAGTACAATATCTTTTTCGTCGCAAAGAGCCCTCACAGCTTTAAGATACTGGCTCTCAGCCGGCCTTATTCCGCCCTCGCCCTGCACAGGCTCCATAAGTATGGCGCAGGTATTTTCATCCACAGCGTTTTTAAGAGCCTCAAAATCATTAAACGGCACATGCTTTATTCCCGGCAGCATCGGGTCAAGGCCCTTATGGTATTTGTCCTGCCCCGTGGCAGTAACAGCGCCGTAAGTGCGGCCATGGAATGATTTTTCCATGGCTATAATATCCCTGCCCGGTTTGCCCTTCATTACAGCGTACTTTCTGGCTATTTTAAGCGCAGCTTCTATTGTCTCAGCTCCGCTGTTGCAGAAGAAAACCTTGTCAAAACAGCTGTTCTGGCAGAGCATTTCCGCAAGTGTTATCTGCGGCTCTGTATAATACAGGTTTGAAACATGCATAAGCCTCATGCTCTGGTCCGCTATCATTTTGCCAAGCTTTCTGTTGCTGTAGCCAAGTGAGTTTACAGCTATGCCGGCCACAAAATCCAGATATTTTTTTCCGTCCATATCCCACACATACATCCCTTCGCCATGGTCAAAGGCTATAGGAAAACGGCTGTATGTATTCATTATAACTTTGCTTCCCCTTTCGGCAAGCTTCTGTGTCTCGTTCATTTAAAAATCCTTCTTTCACTTTATTTGTTCTCAATCATAGTACCAATTCCGGCTGTTGTAAAGAGCTCAAGTATAAGGCAGTGCTCAACCCGCCCGTCTAATATATGTACGTTGTTTACTCCCTTTTCAACCGCCGCCATACAGCACTCGACCTTCGGTATCATACCGCCCGATATAGTGCCGTTTTCAATATAGCCCTTTACCTCGCTTGCCTTCATAAAGCTCATAAGTGAATCAGGGTTGTTTACGTCTTTCAGCACTCCCGCCACATCAGTAAGAAAAACAAGCTTTTCCGCCTCAAGGCTTCCGGCTATGGCTACCGCCATGTAATCCGCGTTTATATTATAGCTCTGGCCTGTGCCGTCCTTTCCTATAGGCGCTATTACAGGTATAATGTCATTGTCTATAAGCGTCTTTACAAGAGTCGGGTCGACACTTTCAACACTGCCGACAAAACCATAGTCGACTCCGTCCTTTTCAATTTTTTTAGCCCTTACGGTATCCCCGTCCTTGCCGCTTATGCCCACAGCCTTTACGCCATGAAGCTCAATTTCGGTAACTATCTGCTTATTTATTTTTCCGGCAAGCACCATTTCGGCCACTTCCATAGTTTCAGCGCTTGTAACCCTGAGCCCGTTTACAAATTTGCTCTCAATATTGAGCTTTTTAAGGAATGAGCTTATATCCGGGCCGCCGCCGTGTACAATCACCGGTTTCATGCCTACAAGCTTCATAAGCACTATATCCTTGATAATAGTGTCCTTAATCTCAGGGTTTATAAGCGCGCTTCCGCCGTATTTGATTACAACCGTTTTGTTGCTGAATTTCTTTATAAAAGGCAGAGCCTCAGTAAGTATCTGCGCCTTTTTAATATTTGCGTCCATGCTGACCATTTTTTACATCTCCTGTTTACGAACGGTAATCACCGTTTATTCTCACATAATCATAGCTTAAGTCACAGCCCCATGCTGTTGCCTCTGCGCTTCCCTCAGAAATCTTTATGTTTACCTGTATTTCCTTTTCGCTGAGTATTGTTTTTGCCCTGTCCTCGTCAAAAACAACCGGCGTGCCGTTATCCATAAGCAGTATCTCGCCTGCCGAGCTTGCAAAAACTATGTCTACCCTCTGAGGGTCAAAATCCACTCCGCTGTAACCCATAGCACAGAGCACACGGCCCCAGTTTGCATCTTCTCCAAATACTGCCGCCTTAAAAAGACTGCTCTTTACTACCGATTTGGCTATTGTTTTGGCGTCCTCACAGGTTTTGGCGCCCTTCACATTTACCTCCATAAACTTGGTGGCACCCTCACCGTCACGGACAAGGTTTTTGGCAAGCCTCTCGTTTACATAATGCAGCGCCTGCTTAAAAGTCTCATAATCCGCGCCTTCCTCCATTACCGGTTCGTTCTGTGCCATTCCGTTTGCCAGCACCACAACTGTGTCGTTAGTGCTTGTATCCCCGTCTACAGAAACCATGTTGTATGTGGACTTTATATCCTCCTTCAGAGCCTTATTTAAAAGCTCAGATGAAATATTGGCATCGGTTGTTATAAAGCTCAGCATTGTGGCCATATTAGGGCAAATCATGCCGCTGCCCTTTGCCATGCCTCCCATGCGCACTGTCTTGCCGCCAAGCTCAAACTCGACCGCCACTTCCTTAGAATATGTATCGGTTGTCATTATAGCCTCAGCCGCCATAAGAGCGTCATTTCTTGTATAGCCCAGTTTGGGGAATGTATCCTTAATGCCCTTTTTAATTGTCTCAATAGGAAAAACCGCTCCTATAACCCCAGTCGACGCCGTAAGCACTGTATCGCCTTCAACCCCAAGAAGTTCAGCAAGACATTCTGCCATTTCCTTATTGCTTTTTACTCCCTCGCTGCCGGTGCAGGCATTGGCATTGCCGCTGTTTGCTGCTACAGCGTTAATTTTGACTCCGCTTTCCATAATTCTCATGTTTCTCATAACAGAAGCAGCTTTGACAACATTTGTTGTAAACGCCGCTGCCGCGTTTGCCGGCACATCGCTTACAATAAGAGCCAAATCCTTTTTTTCCGTAACCTTTCCCTTTACTCCCACAGCGGCTCCTGCGGCCCTGTAGCCTTTAGCCGCCGTAACCGAACCTTCTATAACATTCATATTTATTCCTCCATTCAAGCGCTGTAATTCAAAATTCCTTCCGTTCTGAAGGCTTCTATATTATTCCATATATATTTAAGAGTGCGACCTGTACTCTCCGTTTATTCTTATATACTCGTGCCCCAAATCACAGCCGTAGCTTCTGGCCTTATACTTTCCGTCACACAGTACAATTGTTATATAAATATCCCTGTGGCTTAATATTTCTGAGGCGAGGTTTTCATCAAAGCTGACCGGCTCGCCGTTATCCATAAGCAGTATCCGCCCGTTTTCACTGCTCATCTCAACCTTAAGCTTTGACGGGTCAAAATATCCGCCGCTTGCCCCCATGGCCGCCGCTATCCTTCCCCAGTTGGCGTCCTCACCGTACATGGCGGTTTTTACAAGGTCGTTTGTAACTATCGCCTTTGCAAGTACGCGGGCGTCCTCCTCCGTTCTGGCTCCGGCAAGGTCAACCTGTATAAATTTTGACGCCCCTTCACCGTCGTGAATTATATCCCTTGCAAACTTTTCATGTATAAACAGCAGCGCCCTGTAAAACGCCTCGTAAAACTCGTTTTCCTCAGTTATCTCCACGTTTCCGGCAAGCCCGTTAGCCATAATGAGCGCCATATCGTTGGTGCTTGTGGCCCCGTCCACTGATATCATATTGTAGGTTTCCCTTACGGCCCTTGACAGCGCCTTCTGAAGAAGCTCCTGTGATATGTTTATATCTGTTGTAACAAACGAAAGCACTGTGGCCATATTGGGGTGTATCATGCCGCTGCCCTTTGCCATACCGCCTATCTTTATAACTTTTCCGCCTATGTTCAGTTCCAGAGCCAGTTCCTTTAAGAATGTATCTGTAGTTATAATACCCGCGGCGGCGTTTTTTGCCGCCTCCCGCTTATTTGAAAGCTCAGGGAACGTATCCTCGATTCCCTTCAAAACCGTATCCATAGGCATGTCAAGCCCGATAATGCCTGTGGCGGCTGTAAGTATCTCTTTCTTGTCTGTACCCAAAAGCCATGAAAAGGCCTTTGCCATGAGCTCATTATCCCTTATGCCCTTTTCTCCTGTGCAGGCGTTTGCGTTGCCGCTTACACAGACAAGCCCGCGCACTGTACTGCGGGAATCAGTTATGGCTCTGTTCCAGAGCACCGGCGCTGCCTTAACAAGGTTTTGCGTATACACTCCTGCGGCCTTTGCCGGTACATCGCTTACCAAAAGGGCCATATCCTTTTTCACTTTTTTTATGCCTATATGCCTGCCGGCGGCCCTGAAACCTTCAGGCGCTGTAATACCGCCGTCTATAACCCTCATCGGTCTCACGCTTTTTCCCCCTTATATATTTATCAGGCCGGGAATATCGGGGCAAGCTCAAGGCCTGTCTTTTCATCAAGGCCAAACAATATATTCATGTTCTGCACCGCCTGTCCAGCCGCACCTTTTACAAGATTGTCTATAGCCCCTACAACAACTATTCTGCCTGTTCTCTCGTCTATTTTAAACCCGATGTCAACAAAATTTGAACCCTTGACCCATCTGGTTTCAGGAAACACTCCTTCCTTAGTGAGCCTTATAAAATACTCGCTTCCATAATGCTTTTCGTAGACAGCCTTCACTTGCGCGTATGACACTTCCCTGCTAAGCTTGGCGTAGCAGGTGGCAAGTATTCCCCTGTTCATAGGTATAAGGTGCGGTGTGAATGAAAGTGTTATATTCCGTCCCGCCGCGTATCCCAGCTGCTCCTCAATTTCAGGCGTATGCCTGTGGGAAGCGATTTTGTACGCCTTCACCGACTCATTGCATTCGTCAAACATGTTTGAAAGCGCAAGGCTCCTTCCCGCTCCGGAAACCCCCGACTTGGCATCTATTATAATAGAATCCAAATCAATAAGCCCCTCTGCCACAAGCGGCCTCAGGGATAGTATTGAGCATGTGGTATAGCACCCCGGGTTTGCTATAAGGCGGCTGCCCTTAATGATATCCCTGTTTACCTCGCACAGGCCGTAAACCGCTGTGTCAAGAAGCTCGCGCCCCTCGTGCTTTACGCCATACCATTTTTCATATGTATCCGCGTCCTTAATCCTGAAGTCCGCTCCGAAATCAATGACCTTTGTGTTGTCAAGCACGCCCTGTGTTACGGCCTTCGACGCCACTCCATGGGGAAGCGCCATAAACACAACATCGCACTCGTCTGCAAGCTTTTCTATATTCATCTCCTCACAGACCATTGTGTTTATCTGCCTGTAGTTTTCGTAAACCTCATCAAAGCCCTTGCCCACATAGCTCCTTGCCGTAAGCGTCTTTATCTCAACCTGCGGATGTCCCATAAGCAGCCTTACAAGCTCGTTTCCAGCGTAGCCCGTAGCCCCAATAATACCTGCCTTAATCATATTACCAGCCTCCGTTTAATTATATGTGCTTTTTAATTTAAATGTATTTTATTCACTTCAAAAAACTGCATTTTAAATTTTATTCAAGTATTTGCAGTGTTTTTCTTTGCCCGTTTTCCAAAATTGATTTTATAATTATACAAACATTTTAAATAATATGCAAGAAAAATAAAAAAATAATTGAAACTTTTCCAACTTGCATGTATAATCATATTACCATAACAAAAAGAGCTGTGAGAAGCGCTGTTTAATAAGTATTTCACACGCTTACTATACCATATTTAGGAGGAAGAAAAAATGGCAAAAGAAAAAATTGTTCTTGCTTACTCAGGCGGTCTTGATACATCGTGCTTAATTCCTTGGCTCAAGGAGCACTATGATAACGCAGACATTATAGCGGTGTGCGCCGATGTAGGACAGGGCAAGGAGACAGAAGGACTTGAAGAAAAGGCCCTCAAAACAGGCGCAAGCAAACTTTATATTGAAGATATCACCGACGAGTTTATAACAGATGCAATATTCCCATGCGTAAAGGCCAATGCCGTATATGAGGGAAAATACCTTCTTGGCACCTCCATGGCAAGGCCTGTAATAGCAAAAAGGCTTGTTGAGATAGCCAAAAAGGAAGGCGCTACAGCCATAGCTCACGGCGCTACAGGCAAGGGCAACGACCAGGTTCGTTTTGAGCTTACAATAAAGGCGCTTGCCCCTGAGCTTAAGGTTATTGCCCCTTGGAGGCTTGACACATGGCAGATGAAATCAAGGGAAGATGAGATAGCCTACCTTGAGGCGCATGGAATACCATTCCCTAACAAAAAAGAGGACAGTTACAGCCGCGACAGGAATATCTGGCACTTGAGCCACGAGGGTCTTGAGCTTGAGGACCCTGCAAACGAGCCTAACTATGACCATATACTTCAGCTTGGCGTTTCACCTGAAAAGGCGCCTGACAAGGACGAGTACGTAACCCTTGAGTTTGAAAAAGGCGTATGCACAAAGTTAAACGGAAAGGCTGTAACACCTAGGGAGCTTCTCACAGAGCTTAACGAAATAGGCGGAAGAAACGGCGTAGGAATTGAGGATATCTGCGAAAACCGTGTTGTTGGAATGAAGTCAAGGGGAGTTTATGAAACACCGGGCGGAGCTATACTTTACTATGCCCACAGGGAGCTTGAGTACCTCACACTTGACAAGCAGACACAGGCATGGAACGAGATTAACTCAGCCAAATTTACAGAGCTTGTATACAGCGGCGAGTGGTACACACCTTTAAGGGAAAGCCTTTCAGCCTACTTTGACAGTGTAAACGAGGTGGTAACAGGCACAGTAAAGCTTAAGCTCTACAAAGGCAACATTATCCCTGCCGGAGCAGAAAGCCCGTATTCACTTTATAATGCTTCAATCGCAAGCTTTACCACCGGCGACCTTTACAACCACAAGGACGCTGACGGTTTTATCAACCTTTTCGGACTTCCGCTTAAGGTGCGCGCTATGATGAGGCAAAACCTGAACAAATAATATTTTACATACAAAACAAAACTTTTGGTTGGGAATCCCTCAGGGTTCCCAACTTTTATAGAAAGGAAAATTTATATATGAGCAAACTTTGGGGCGGACGCTTCACCAAACAGACAGACAGCTTTACAGACCATTTCCATTCCTCCATATCCTTTGACCAGAGGATGTATAAAGAAGACATAACAGGCAGTATCGCCCATGCCGGAATGCTTGGAAAACAGGGCATAATACCCGAATGCGACGCCAAGCTTATACAAAAGACACTTAAAGAAATACTCTCCGATATTGAATCCGGAAAAATCGACTTTGACGAGAAAGCCGAAGACATACATATGAATATTGAGACAATACTTATAAGCCGTATAGGCGATGTAGGCAAACGCCTCCACACCGGAAGAAGCAGAAACGACCAGGTCGCCCTTGATATCAGGATGTATGTAAAGGAACAGATAAAGGATATAGAAAAGCTTGTATTAAATCTCCAGAAGGTTTTAAACAATATCGCCCGCAAAAACACCGACACTATATTGCCGGGCTATACACACCTTCAAAGGGCGCAGCCAATCACCCTTGCGCACCACGTGCTGGCATATGTTGAGATGTTAAAAAGAGACTATGACCGCCTTGAGTGCACCTACATGCACACAAATGTCATGCCTCTTGGCAGCGGCGCCCTTGCCGCCACCACATACCCTCTCGACCGCGAATATGTATGCCGTGAGCTTGGGTTTGAGAGCATAACATTAAACAGCCTCGACGGTGTAAGCGACAGAGATTTCTGCATAGAGCTTTTAAACTCCCTTTCGATACTCATGATGCATCTGAGCAGGTTCTGCGAGGAAATAATACTCTGGAGCAGCCACGAATTCAAGTTTGTAGAGCTCGACGACGCGTATTCAACAGGCTCAAGCATAATGCCTCAGAAAAAGAATCCGGATATGGCCGAGCTTATACGCGGCAAGACAGGCAGAGTATACGGCTACCTTATGGGGCTTTTAACTACAATGAAGGGGCTTCCTCTGGCATACAACAAGGATATGCAGGAGGACAAGGAAGGCGTTTTTGCGGCAATAGACACAGTAAAGATGTGCCTTCCTGTATTTACCAGCATGGTTGACACAATGACAGTGAGAAAGGACAGCATGCTTTCCGCGGCAAAGGGCGGCTTTACAAACGCTACAGACGCAGCTGACTGGCTTGTAAAAAAAGGCGTGCCTTTCAGGGACGCCCACGCGATAATTGGCCAGCTTGTGCTCTACTGCATAAACAATAACACAAACCTCGACGACCTTTCACTTGAGGAGTACAGGGCAATATCACCTGTATTCGATAAAACAGTATACGACGCAATACGTGTTGAAAAATGTGTTGACGCCAGAAACATTGTCGGCGGTCCTTCAAAGGAATACACGTCAAAGCTTATTGAGTTGAACGACAGCTATATAAAATCACTGGAAAACTGAAGGGACAGGGCTTAATGCCCTGTTCTTTTACAAAATTTTGCATAAGGAGCGCATATGGAACAAAAAACATCCTCAGGCAGAAGGTACGCCCTTCAGATAAGCTATGTTCTGCTGCTCACAGCAAGCCTTCCGTTAAACCTGCTGGCTCTGGCTTCTCTGAGCACATCAGCAGTATCCGGCGGCGATTTGTATGTATTACCTCCAAAGGTCTATATTGCCCTGCTTCTTGTTTACACACTGGCCATATTTATAATCGGAGTCCTGAATATTGTCAAATCATTCAAAATGTATTCCGAAAACGACTATACCCGCTGCATAAACAGTATGCTTATACTCAAATACGGCCTTGTTTTCTTCTTTATACTTAACTTTTCCGTTATATTTGTTCTTATGGCAGGCGGCAGTCTTGTAGCCATTGTTGCAAGCCGCGGCATAGTGATATTTGCCCTGCCGTTTATGCTGCCGTGGATAATAGCTGTGATACTTATTCTCGCTTTTTTTACATGGCTTTTACTTATTCCCGGCGGGTTTTACGGGATACAGGTCATACGGTTCAGCTATGCCCATAAAAAGATAAGCCTGCCTTTAGTTATACTGCACACACTGCTTCAATTCTGCTTTTTAGCCGATGTTCCTGACGCCATGTACCTTTCAGTCAAAAAATGGGGTGTCGGCAAAAGGAGCGCCGTGTTTATCGGCTGTATATACGCAATTACATTTTTGGCGGCGGTTTATATTATACTCAGAGTATTCTAAATATTGGGTTAAACAGCCAAATAAAAAAAGCGGCGTTGTATCCGCCGCTTTTTTTATGCCCGAAACTGCTTCCTTTTATTTGTCAGCACATGTTACACTTCCGTCTGATTTAAGCATAAGCTGCACAGGCGGGTTAAGGGATGCAAACTGCATAGGCGTTATCACCGCAGCGTAGCTTCCCGCATTTGTAATAACAAGTGTATCCCCCACCTCAAGCTTTGCAAGCTCAATATCCTCCTCCATTATATCTGTAGATGTACAGAGGTTTCCGCAGAGAGTAACCTTCTCAGTCTCTGTATTGTTATTAAGCGGAATATACTGGAAAGCGCCCTTGCATGTATAAAAAGGCTCGCTTTCAGCCGGCTTTTCATCATCTGTATACTTTTCCAGAATATGTGCCATAGCAGGACGCATAAAACCGTTTAAAGTATTGGCAAGAATAACGTATGTTTTTCCGAACGATACCTTTTTGTCAAGCACCTTTGCTGCGTAAAGACCGCTTTTTCCAACACAGTAACGCCCTGTTTCCACAAACACCGATACCAGAGGCATACTGCTTTTAAAGTCCTCCACCATTTTGGAAAGGTTCTTACCAAGTGCTTCAACATTGACCTCACAGTCCTCCCTGGCATAAGGTATGCCTATGCCCGAACCAAGGTTTACAAATTTCAGGTCAATACCGAGCTTTTCAACAGTTCTGTTTATAAGAGAGAACATGTTCTTATAGTACATGTTTATACAGTCTGTATTAAGCTCCTGACTGTGCAGATGTACATGCAATCCTGTTATTTTTATGTTTTTAAGCCCCTTTAAATATTCTGCTCTGTCAAAGAGCTGGTATTCCTCAATACCAAACTTTGACGGCCCTCCCTTTCCGCCGTAGAACGAAAAGTCAGGGTTAATCCTCACACCTATCTCAGCCTTTACTCCCATTTCGCCCGCAGTTTTTTCAATAAGCGCTATCTCGTTAAGGCTGTCCGCTGTAATAACGCATTTTCCAAGGGCACCCATTATATCTCTTTCAGTTTTGCCGGGCGCCGAATAATAAACCATATCAGGTGCAAGACCGCATTTTTCAGCCAGAAGCACTTCATTAAGGCTTGCCGCGTCTGCTCCAAAGCCATGTGAAAATACAGATTTTACAACATTTATAAACGGATTTGTTTTAATTGAGTATAAAAAGCCTATACCCCTGAAATTCTTTTTAAGCCTTTCTGTGTACTCATTTATAACGTTCTCGTCATAAATGTAAAAGCTGCTGTACTCCTTTGCCTGTTCCAGAATAATGTCTCTGTTTTTAATTTCCATTTTTATAACCCCCATCAATTTTTGTATTATGCGGCACTGTAAACATAAACCCCGTTTTTGTTTTTTCTTTACACTTTTGCCGCCTACGCAAAAAAGGCGCGAGAATACAAACGTCTCAACGCCTCGATTTTTTACATATTAAGTTCTTTATTCTTAATGTCAACTTCGATATACTTGTCAGTTTTCTGGTTTATTGTAAGTACGCCGTCGCTTGGGTTATAAAATATTTTAACAAATGTGTTTACCCCAGGCGCGCCTGCCTTAACCGCTATAATCTGGCACTGCTTTACAATTTCCATAAGCTCATCATAATCACCCTCTATTGTGGTCTCAAAGGGTGAAACAAAGTATTTAAGGCCGGTACTGTCGATATAGGCTATCACCTCATCGACTATTCTTATTGTCTCATTGTCATCAAGTGTAAGTGGAAGCACCTGTATAGCAACGCTTGCTGGAACCATTTAAAACACCTCTCTCAAACAAGTCCTAAACTCTTTTATATATCACAAAGCTGAATTCAGTTCCATTATATTCCTTAACTTCGCTCATTTCAACAATTTTCCACTCCGGCAGCATGTCAAGATTGTCTATAAACGTGTCGGCATTATCAAATACCCTGTCGATTTTTGTTATATAAGCTGTGTCGCAGTATTTAAGCATCTGCCTGTATACTGTTCCTCCGCCTATCACAAATACCTCTCTGCCGGCGTATTTTTCCGCTTCCCTTACCGCTTCTTCCACCGACGCCACCTTAACAATGCCTTCTGTTGTAAGACTCTCACTTGTGGATATAACTATATTCACCCTGTTTTTGAGCGGCTTTCCTTCCGGGAAGGACTCAAGGGTTTTTCTGCCCATTATAACGACAGAGCCTTTTGTTTTTTCCCTGAAATATCTCATATCCTCAGGAAGGGGTGTCAAAAGCCCCCCTTCAATGCCTATGCCCCAATTTTTGTCAGCAGCAACTATCATCTTCATAACCACAGCACCTCAGACAGCTACAGGGATTTTTCCAAGGCTTGGCCCGTACTCATATCCCTCCAAATTAAAGTCGTCAACTGTAAAATCGTAAAAATTCTTTATTTTACTGTTAATTGTAAATTTGGGCGCGGGCTTAGGCTCACGGCTTATAAGCTCCCTCACCATATCCACATGCCTGTCATAAATATGCATGTCGCTTATGACATGCACAAGCTCGCCCGGAACAAGTCCGCTCACCTGCGAAAGCATATGAACCAAAACAGAATACTGCACAACATTCCAGTTGTTGGCCATCAATGTGTCCTGTGAGCGCTGGTTTAATATGGCATTAAGCCTGTTGCCGGTCACATTGAATGTCATGCTGTAGGCACACGGGTATAGGTTCATCTCGTTTAAATCGGCAAAATTATAAATACTTGTCATTATCCTGCGGCTGTACGGGTTGTTTTTCAAATCAAAAAGCACCCTGTCCACCTGGTCAAACTCGCCCTCTCTGTATCTGTGCTTAATGCCAAGCTGGTAGCCATAGGCCTTTCCTATTGTACCGTCTTTGCCGGCCCACTGGTCCCATATATGGCTGTTAAGCTCGGAAATTTTATTCGACTTTTTCTGCCATATCCATAAAATCTCATCAATTGCAGCCTTCCAGTTTGTAAACCTCAATGTCAGAATAGGAAACTCCTCAGACAGGTCGTATCTGTTTATAACTCCAAATTTCTTTATTGTGTAGGCCGGTGAGCCGTCCTCCCATTTCGGTCTGCTTTTTTCATTCTCAGTTGAGTAGCCGTTTAAAAGAATATCCTTGCAGTTATCTATAAATATATTGTCAGCCCTGCTCATTATTCACCTCCGGTATCACATCTCACGCCGGCCCTCAAGGGCTCTTGACAATGTAACCTCATCAACATATTCCAAATCCCCGCCTACGGGAACGCCGTTTGCTATACGGCTCACTTTTATTCCAAGCGGCTTTATAAGCCTGCTCAAATACATGGCAGTAGCCTCTCCCTCAACATTCGGGTTTGTGGCAATTATAATCTCCGCCGGTGGCTCCTCTTTTATCCTTTCCAGCAGCTCCTTAATCCTTATATCGTTTGGCCCTATGCCGGTCATAGGTGATATGGCGCCGTGCAGCACGTGGTATACCCCTTTAAATTCCTTTGTCTTTTCATAGGCCGCCATATCCCTCGGGTCCTCCACAACCATTATGACCGAGTGGTCGCGCTTTGGGTTTGAGCATACCGGACATATATCCGTATCGGATATATTGCAGCATACAGAACAGTATTTTATATTGCTCCGGGCTTCAACAATAGCCTCCGCAAGAGCCTTGGCCTTGTCCTTTGGCATATTGATTATGTAAAACGCCATCCTCTGGGCGCTTTTCTGGCCGATACCCGGAAGCGCGGAAAGCTCCTCTATAAGTCTGGTGATATAATTCCCATAAAAATTCATATGTTTTCACCTTAATCGGCCTGTCAGAACATTCCGTTGCCGACTCCGCCTGTAATTTTGCTCATCTCACTGTTTGTCATCTCGTCCGCCTGCCTTATAGCCTCGTTTACAGCAGACATTATAAGGTCCTCCAGCATCTCAACATCCTCCGGGTCAACAACCTCCGGATTTATTTTTATTGACTGTATGGCCTTTTTGCCTGTAATGACAATCTTTACAGCGCCGCCGCCTGATGTTACGTCAAGAGTTTTTTCTGCAAGGGCAGCCTGCGCCTCCTCCATTTTTTTCTGCATCTTCTGGGCCTGCTTCATAAGGTTGTTCATGTTCATACCGCCCATTCCGCCAAATCCGCCTTTTGCCATTTTATATTCCTCCTAATAATTATTATTTTTATTCTATTATATCGGCGTCAGAAAACATGCCTGTTGCGGCATTGAAAAACACATCGTCCTCGGTATTGTCATACCCGGCTTTGCCGTTTACCCTCTCATAGTTTTCATATTCGCCTTTGTCAACTATTTTCAGCTCGAACTCTTTGCCGAACATGTCGCTCAGCCTTCCCTTTATAACCTCGGCTTTGTTTTCCGCAAGGCCTTTGCACCCAGTATCGCAAACAACTGCAAGCCTTCCGTCATCCATGTACCCGGTTGTTGATTTTTCAAATACAGCTCTGTTAATCGTATCCAGAGATGCTATAACCTTATTCCAGCTTTTTCTTACTTCCTCTATATCCTCCGGCACAGCCCTTGGCTTTGGAGCTTTACCCTCAGGCTTTTCTGTTTCCTCAGCTACGGATTTCTGTACGGCGTTTTGTACAAAAGCGCCGCTTTTGATTTTTCTTTCCAGCTCCGAAAGTCTGGCCGAAAGATAGTCAATATTATTTTTGGCTACATTTGAACAAAGCTTTATTATCTCAACCTCCAGCAGTATCCTCTGGTTTGAGGCATATTTCATATCGGCAGAAAGCTGGGAAAATACGCGTATAAGATAGATAATTTCTTCCGGAGAAATTTTTTTCGCCTGCTCCGAAAGCCTTCTGAGGTTTTCATGTGATATATCCAGAACCTCATCGGCCTCGCCCACAGTTGCTACCACCAGCAGGTTTCTTAAATGCTGCATAAGGGATGCTGTAAACTGGGCAATATCCCGCCCCTTATAAACTGTGCTGTCAATTATGTCCAGTGCCTTCTGGCCGTTTTTTGCAGCTATGGCAGAAACCATATCAAAAAACACCCCGTCATCTGTAGCACCACATACCTCAAGTACCTTGTCTTCGGTTATAACCTCGTTATGGTAAAAAGCCAGACACTGGTCAAGTATGCTGAGACTGTCTCTCATGGAACCATCTGCCAGACGCCCTATAGCGGCAAGCGCCGCATCGTCAGCCTTAGCGCCTTCAGCCTTGACATATTTTTTCAGCGTCTTTGTTATCTCTCCTGATGATATCCTTCTGAAGTCAAATCTCTGGCACCTTGAAAGTATGGTCACAGGCACCTTCTGCGGGTCTGTTGTGGCCAGTATAAATATAACATGCGCCGGCGGCTCCTCAAGAGTTTTAAGAAGGGCGTTAAAGGCCCCCGCCGAAAGCATATGGACCTCGTCTATAATATACACTTTATATTTCCCCTCAGCGGGAGGATATTTTACTTCTTCTCTTATATCACGAATATTATCAACACCGTTGTTTGAGGCAGCGTCAATTTCTATTACATTTACGCTTCTGCCTTCCTGCATGGCACGGCACATATCGCATCTGCCGCATGGCTCGCCATCAACAGGCTCAAGGCAGTTTATAGCCTTGGCAAAAATTTTAGCCGTAGAAGTCTTTCCTGTACCTCTTGTTCCGCAAAAAAGGTATGCGTGCGAAACCATATCAGAAAGTATTTCGTTTTTAAGCGTTCGTATAATATGGTCCTGGCCGACTACTCCGCCGAATGTGTCCGGTCTGAATTTTCTGTATAAAGCCTGATAAGACAAGCCCGCCGCTCCCCTTTCACTATATGTTTATTTTAGAAAAAAAGCACACAGCTAAATAACTGCGTGCTTTACTTTTGCACAGATTTATATAAGGAATCCGTGCGCCCGACTTCGACACCTGTTCCTAAGCGTTACCTTTGTCCTTAACTCCAGCCAAGCTACCTCGCGGCACACAGAAGTGCTTACTTAGTGCTGCTTCCTTCCGGACCTGACACGGTTCATAAGTTCCTGTTGCACAAGACTCAGCCTTCAACGCTCTCTTCAAAGGGCAGACCAGAGAAACAAAGAGCCTGCACCGGGCGTCACCCCCACTATAGCGGATTGTGGGTACAGGGCGCCGCTACCTCCCCGGCTAGCACGGAAATTTTATAACTTGTTCAAAATTGGTGCCATATTATTATACTATCTGCAAGCCAAAGTGTCAATCAAATTAATATTACATAAAACATCAATCTTTTTTTCTGAATCTTTTAAAGAATTCCTTCATAAGGTTCCGGCACTCCTCCTCAAGCACTCCACTTTTTACATCGCACCTGTGGTTGAGCTTTTCCATCTGCAACAGGTTTATTACAGAGCCTGCGCAGCCGGCCTTAGGGTTTGGCGCGCCGTATACAACCCGTGGAATACGCGCCTGAACAACAGCGCCTGAACACATGGGGCACGGCTCGACAGTTATATATATTGTGCAGTCCTCAATTCTCCAGTCACCCATGATTTTAGCCGCCTCGTTTATAGCTATAATCTCCGCGTGCATAAGAGGGTTACAGTCAGTATTCCTCCTGTTGTAGCCTCGGCCTATTATTTCGCCCTTATGCTCAATAACAGCGCCTATAGGCACCTCGTCAATGACGAACGCCTTCTGCGCCTCCTTAAGGGCCTCACTCATAAAATACTCGTCGTTCATAAATTATTCCCTCATATAAATAGTACAGCTCTCGCCGTCATAAAATATGTAGTCGTCACTGCCGTTGTTGTCAAAATCTCCGGCATATATCCTCTGTCCATAAGAAATATCATCGTTTCTTGTTACAAGCCCGTCCTTTCCAAGGACATATCTTATAGCGGTACCTGTACTGTCTGATATATAAATCTCGTCTGTGCCATCGCCGTTCAGGTCGCCGGTATATATATATCCGTAATAGCAGCTGGCAGACACATTAGTCCTCCAAATACATTTAAGACCCCTGTCGGAAATCCTGTACATGCACAAATCCTTTCCGTCAGTCACGATATATTCCTTTACACCGTCATTATCAATATCCGCTTCCTTAAAATCCACAGCCTGAATATTGGCGTAAAAGCTGGCCGATTTTTTGTATCCGCCCTCTGTATAGCTGTATAGCTCAATGTATTTATCATTTACAAGAACAAGATAATCCCCGGCGTATGCTACACATGAGTAGCTTCCGCTCTCAAGCTCAATTTCTGTCTGCTCCTTACTAAACCCGCTGTCAAAAAACAGCACCTTTTCTGAAAGTACCCTTTCGTTTTCAGCTCCCTCGTAGCTTGTAACTGTGGTGCCAGCCATTACAGCCACTCTGCCATCCGGCATAAAAGAGGCGCTTATAGGCGTAAGCCCTCCAAGACTGGCTGAGCTTATGACCTTGTACCTTTTAAGCGACCTGTTGCTGTATCTGTAAATATTTACGCTGCTTTCAGTTATTTCAAGCAGGTATGAGCCGTTATCTGTCCTGTATTCAGATGAAAATCCCTCCTGAAGCGTGGATATCTTTCTTCCGGAGTGCTCATCGCCATACTGCGCGTCACTTTCAGTTTTCTCA
Source organism: Lachnospiraceae bacterium NSJ-143 (assembly GCA_022867625.1). GTDB lineage: Bacteria > Bacillota > Clostridia > Lachnospirales > Anaerotignaceae > Neoanaerotignum_A. The sequence continues at coordinate 359,188 of JALIFM010000001.1, read as the reverse complement.
AACCCGGCAGAAGGAGTAAAGACATTTCTCATATTCAGGCCTTCATATTTGCCGGGATTTACCGATGGCGAATAAAAGAGTCCGGCTATATTGTTCCTTACAAAATAAAAGTAAACTATACCGGCCTTCTGTGAGTTGATATGGTTCAGGTCTGCCGTATACACAACCGCCTCGCGTCCAGCGTATTTTTCCATGTCATACCCGCTTGACCTGCTTGCCTCAAACATCTGTGCGTGTTCTTCACTGTTTTCAGGCACCTTCGCCTCATAGTAAGCAAGGCTTGAATCATCATAGTACCAGTAAAAGCTGTTAAGCTCGTTTTCAATTATTTCAGCGTAGTTTTCCTGCTGCTCCTTTGAAAGGGAAAATACATATTCCTCCTCCTCAGTGCTTCCGCAGCCGCTTAAAACAAGCGACAGCGCAAAAACAGCGCATATAACCCTCTTTAACATAGGCCACCCCTATAACGAAACTATAACTTGAATAACTATTGTTTCCTTTTCAAAAACAGTCATGGCCTAATTATATAACACTGAATGTCTTTTTTCAAATCAATTTGATATTTAATGCGGCAAACAGTCAAACAAAAAACAGTGTGAATCCTCATTTAAATATTGGCTTCACACTGTTTTATACAGATTTATTACCTGTTGTCCACTTTTTCAGGATACAGGTCATGGTTTCTTAGCCTGTCCCATGCCAGCGTTTCCCATTTGGTTCCCTTCATACCGTAGTTGCAGTAAGGGTCAATTGATATGCCTCCTCTTGGCGTAAACTTGCCCCACACCTCAATATATTTAGGTTCCATAAGCTTTATAAGGTCCTTCATAATTATATTCACGCAGTCCTCATGAAAATCCCCATGGTTGCGGAAACTGAAAAGGTAAAGCTTGAGGGATTTGCTCTCAACCATTTTAACATCAGGTACATACGAAATATATATAGTAGCAAAATCCGGCTGCCCGGTTATAGGGCACAGGCTTGTAAATTCAGGGCAGTTGAACTTGACAAAATAGTCATTATCCTGATGCTTGTTTACAAATGTCTCCAGCACCTCCGGGGCGTAATCATCTCTGTAAACATTGTTTCTGTTTCCAAGGAGTGTAATTCCTTCTGTTTCCTCTCTGTTTCTTCCGGCCATAAAAACATTCCTTTCGTGCGGTTTATTAAGCATTTTAAAATATCAAACGGCTTTAGTATATTATACAAACCCTCAAAAGGCAAGCGGCATGTGTTTGCATTTACATAAAATACGCCAGAACGGCGCTTGCCGCCACACCGCAGAGTGTTGAAAAAATGCAGCACCTGAGGGTATAGAGAGTATTTTTAATATTTACCGATGTAAAATACATGCTCATTGTATAAAAAATTGTTTCTGTGCAGGAAAGCATAATAGAAGCTGTACGCCCAATATACGAATCAGGCCCGAAGGCCGAAAATATTTCTGTAAGCAGGCCCGTTGCCGCCGATGATGAGAACATTTTCATTATCATAAGAGGCACAAGCTCCGACGGAAATTTAATAATATCCGTTACAGGCTTTACCGCAGCCACAAACACACCGGAAAGGTTTGATTTTACAAATATTGACGAGGCGCACATAAGTGCTATAAGCACGGGCAGAACATTAAAAACCGTAATAAGCCCCTTTTTTGCCCCGTCCGAAAAAACGTCAAGCATAGGCACCCTCTTAACTACGCCATAAACAATAACAAATAGTATAACCGCCGGCATAAGCCCCGCTGATATTACGTTGGCTATATTCATCTAAAATACCTCCTCTCGCAGAATTTGGCGGCCGCTATGGCCGTTATTGTAGAAACCGACGTGGCTATTATAGCCGGCAGCACTATGTCAAACGGCGCCGCACTCATATATTTTTGCCTCATTACTATTATATTTACCGGCAGAAGCTGTATAGACGATACGTTTACTATTATGAGCATGCACATTGAGCGGCTGGCAGTACCCGCTATTTTGTTTATCTTATTCATTTCCTCCATAGCCATAAGCCCTGCCGGTGTAGCCGCCCAGCCAAGGCCCATAAAATTTGCCGCCATGTTGATGCAGATATACTTGAACGCCATGCTTTTAACCGGTATATCCGGAAAAAGAAAAACTATTATGGGCCTTATCTTTTCTGAAAGCCTGTCTATAAGCCCGCTTTTTTCCGCTATATTCATTATTCCGCTCCAAAAGGACATGGTCCCCGCCATAAAAATACACAGCTCCACAGCGCCCGCCGCCCCGTCTGTAAAAGCCTGAGCCGCTGTTTCTGCGTTTCCTGTAAAAAAGCACATCAGTATACCCAATCCAATTACGGCACTCCATATCAAATTCAGCATATAAACACATCCTCACCAGAGCCTTATTGACATTTGTCTGTATAAGGCAGCCTATGGCCCCTCGAATTTAATATATTTTTACTGGGGATTGTCTTATTACGGGTTTATTTCAAACCGGTTAAAATTTATTGTCTCACACAGATATTAATGATATATTAAAACAGGAATTAATTGTAAATGGGATTATTTTTTATTTGGGGTTGATTGATTATGGAAAACAGAGCCACTATTTTAAACTACGGCAAAACACCTGCACATACGGTTTTTAAACTGTCATGGCCCGCTATAGCCGAACAGTTTTTAATCTGCTTTGTATCCCTTGCGGATATGGCTATGGTCGGCTCAATAGGCGCCTTTGCAACGGCCTCCGTAGCGATTACCGCGCCTGTCATATGGTTTATAAACGGCTTTAACACCGCCCTGTGCACCGCGTTTATGTTTATAGTGGCGCGCTATATTGGCATGGGAAAAATAAATATAGTGCACAAGTCAGTAAGGCAGGCCCTTACCGCATCGCTTTTATGCGGTATTATAATCACAATAGCTGCTGAGCTTATAGCCGCAAGGCTGCCTGTGTGGATGGGAGCTCAGACCAATGTAACAGCCCCGGCGGCAGCATATTTCAGTATTGTCGGCATCAGCCTTTTTGCTGTGACCGTATCCACTGTCGTATCAGGCGTTATGAGGGCCGCAGGCAACACAAAGCTTCCGCTTTTCGCCAATATCGGCGCTAATATACTCAATGTTGTGGGCAATTTTCTGCTTATTTACCCTGAACGTGACATAAGTGTTTTCGGAAACAGTATCCATATGTTTGGCGCCGGCATGGGCGTTTCGGGAGCTGCTGTATCAACGGCCGCAAGCCACTTTGCCCTTGCCTTTTTTCTTGTTGTTATGCTCTACCGCAAGGATACTCCTGTAAGGATTGGGCTTAGAGGTGACTACAGGATAACCGGAAAAATACTTAAGGACATGCTGAGGATAGGCATACCTGTCTGTATTGAGCGCTGTTCGCTGAGCCTTGGCCATATTTTTCTGACAGCTATGATTTCCGGACTCGGCACCGCATCCCTTGCGGCCCATTATATAACAGACCAGGCTGAGGGGCTCTTTTACCTTCCGTCCTACGGCCTTGCCGATTCCGCCACAGCCCTTATAGGGCAGTCTCTTGGGGCAAAGGAAGAAAAGCTTGCCGACCGTTTTGCATGGCTTGTATGTGTAATAAACATAATAGCCATAGCGCTTATGTGTATTCCGGTATTTATATTTTCTCAGTTTGTTGTGAGCCTTTTTTCAAACGATGCCGAGGTAATATATAAGGGAACCCAGACGCTGAGGCTTGCTGCCGGGGCTGAGGTTTTTTTCAGCCTTTACATAGTTATAAGCGGCATCTGCCGCGGTGCAGGCGATGTAAAAATACCGCTTGCCGCAGGCTTTATAGGCATGTGGGTTATCAGGCTTGGCTGCTGCTATCTGCTGGCCTACAAATTCGGCCTTGGGGTTGTTGGCATCTGGCTTGGAATCGACATAGACACAGTGTTCAGAGGTGTTGTCTGCATGCTGAGAATAAAAGGCGGAAAATGGAAATACGCATGGAAGCATTAAAAAAACAATGGAAGGTCAGCCTTCCATTGTTTTTTTATATAAATATTTATTTGAGAATTGTGTAACCAAGGCTTCTGATATCTTTGGCGAAGGCCTCAACTCCCTCATGTGTAAGCTCTGTCAAATCCATACCATATGAAGAAAACTTGCCAAGCACGCTGTCAGGCACTGTTATAATATCACAGCCGCAATCCTGAGCCTCAATTATATTATAAAACTCACGGCAGCTTGCCCACAGTATCTTTATATTCGGCCTGTTTTCAGCATACAGGCACGCTTTTCTCACCATAGGCTTCGGGTCAACGCCAGTGTCCGCAACACGCCCGGCAAAAATCGAAATAATGCACTCAGTGCCGTCCGCTATTGCATCTGCCGCCTCCATTGCCTGTACGTCTGTCATTACAACCGTAACATTTACTTTTATACCCCTTGATGTAAGCCTTTTAATAAGCGCTGTTGTTTTTTCGTACTTTGTGTTCATAAAAGGTATTTTAACAAAGACATTGTTTCCCAAGGCACTTATAGCCTCGGCTTCCTTTTCCATTGTCTCCAAATCATCAGCAAACACCTCAAATGACAGAGGCATGTCCGGTATGCTCTCAACGGCTTCCTTTGCAAAAGCCATGTAGTCCGCAATGCCCGCCTTTTTCATAAGAGATGGGTTTGTAGTAAAGCCTGTAACAATACCCTCCCTGTACTGCCTGAGCATAGCGTTTATATCCGCTCCGTCGGCGAAAACGGCAATTTTCAAATCATTTTTCATCTATAGTCACCTCATTAATAAATAGTTCGCATTGTTTTGAATTTTACCACGGCCGGGCCAGTTTGTCACCAGCTTAAGTTAAAAAAAATTATTCCAGAACAAAAAACAAACCGGCCCAAACAGGCCGGCTCGTTTTAAGAAAGGTAAGTTATAAGTTATGAAATTTTTAAGGAGTAGATTTTTTGTTCCTTGGAACAGTTTTTATTATGCCTTTTATATGTGTCTTTCGTATAAATAAACTGTGAACAATGTGTAAATGTTGAGTGTTTATTTTGCAAACCCCCTGAGAAGCTCTATCTCCCTCTTGTAGCCGTCAAGCTCGTTGGGCGTCTCAAGGCACATAGGAAGCCTTTTTAAATACGGGTGATTTACAATCCGGCTGAAAGCCTCAGAGCCTATGCTTCCCTGCCCTATTTTCTGATGCCTGTCCTTATGGCTGCCTATAGGGTTCATGCTGTCGTTTATATGGAGCGCCATAAGCCTGTCAATGCCTATTATGCTGTCAAATTCTCTCAACACCCCGTCAAGGTCAGTTACTATATCATATCCGGCGTCAAAAACATGGCAGGTGTCCATACACACTCCAATATTAATACCGCTTTTTACAGAATCCATAATGCTTTTAAGCTCCTCAAAGCATTTTCCAATTTCTGTGCCCTTGCCTGCCATTGTCTCAAGGAGCACAGTGGTTTTATTGCCCGGCTTTACTGCGCTGTTTATAACCTCCGCTATAAGCCTTATGCCTTCCTGTGCACCTTGCCCCACATGGCTTCCCGGGTGGAAATTATAGTATACATTGTCAATGAGTTCAAGGCGGTTCATGTCGTCTGCCATAGTTTCAAAGGCAAACTCCCGCACCTTTTCGTCCTTGGAACATGGATTAAGAGTATACGGCGCATGAGCTATTACAGCGCCAAAGCTGTTTTCAGCGCAGATTTTATTAAATTCCGCTATATCCTCCAAATCAATTTCTTTTGCCTTGCTGCCCCTTGGGTTTCTGGTAAAAAACTGCAAAGTATCCGCCCCAATGCTCAGCGCGTCTCTTCCCATATTGGCAAAGCCCTTAGATACAGACATATGGCAGCCTAATTTTATCATTCGCTCTCCCCCTCAGCTAACTGAAATACCAAAAAATATTCCACATACAAATATAACAAATATACATGCCGGTGCCAGATACCTTATTGTAAATAGCCAGTAACCCCCAAACCTGAATGGGTACTTTCCGCCGCTTTCAATTTCGCCCAGAGCCGATTTGCTCTTCCAGACATATCCTGCAAATATGCAGCTCAAAAACGCTCCAACCGGTATGGTAAACCTGTCTGTCAAAAGCTCAAGACAGTCGCCAAAGCTCGGAAAAGCAAGACCGTCCACAGCGTCGAACCATATGCCCTTTAACGGCACATAAACCTGCGAAATTGTGTATAATACTCCCACCGCAAGCATTATAACAGAAAGCACGGCTATTGTCTTTACCCTGTCAAAATTAAACTCGTTTGTAGCAAATACCACAGCGGCCTCAAAAATTGATATCTCGCTTGTTACAGCTGCAAAAAACAAAAGCAGGTAAAACAGCGCTCCAAATACCGAGCCGGAAGGCATATTCTTAAACACCTCCGCAAGGGATACAAAAACAAAGCTCCCTCCGGCGCCGGCCTCTGTACCTGCCGAAAACACCGCCGGTATGATAATAAACGCCGCCACAACAGCAATTAATGTGTCAAAAAGGCAGATATAGACAGTATTTTTGACTATATTTTCATTTTTACCTAAATACGCGCCATAGGTTATCATTATTCCAAGTCCTATAGAGAGTGAATAAAAAGCCTGACCAAGGGCCGAAAGGAGGCTTTGCAGGCTGAATTTTTCAAAATCCGCTGAAAGCATATATTTAATCCCCGCTTTTGACCCTTCCAGTGTCACAGACCTTATAAGGAGTATAAAAAGCAGCATTACAAGGGCCGGCATGGCAAACATGCTGAATTTTTCTATTCCCTGTGAAACACCCTTAATCAGTACATAAACGCATATACCAAGAAAAACGGCCGGATATATAACAGCGCTCATAACCGGAAACCCGCCTGAACCAAGGACAGCCCCAAAATATGCCTTAGGGTCGGCATACACAGCGCCGCTGTTAAATACGTATGAAAAAAAATACTCAATAACCCAACCGCCAAGCTGTATATAGTAGCAGGATACAATAAAGCCCGTTATAACCCCAAACCAGCCCGCTATACTCCACCTTCGGCTGACAGACTTATATGCCCCAACTGCGTTCCTGCCTGTATTCCTTCCAAGAGCTGTCTCCATTATCATAAGCGGCGCACCAAGCAGCGCTACAATAACCACATATACCAGAATAAAAAGCCCGCCGCCGCCTTCATAAGCCCTTCCGGGAAATTTCCATATATTGCCAAGACCGGCCGCGGAACCGGCTGACGCCAATATAAACCCAAGACCCGACGACCACTGCTGTTTATTGTTTTCCATAAAACCCTCCTACACAGATATTGAAATCAAAAACCCAATATGACCTTGATTGTAAAAAACATTTTCCATTATGGCAAAATTGTGCTAGAATGTAATCAGCATTATATTTTCACCACTGAAAGGACATATTTATGTACGAAAAAATATATTCCAATCCAGATATTTACAAAATTTATGTTCCTCTGCCGAACAATCCTCTAAAAAACCTCAACTGCTATGTTGTTAAAACAGAGGAAAAAAATCTTATTATAGATACCGGCTTTAATCTGAGGGAATGCTATGACGCGCTGAGCTCGGGGCTTAAGGAGCTTGAGGTTAACATAGCCAAAAGCGAGATGTTTTTAACACACCTTCATTCCGACCATACAGGACTCGCCCCTTTTGTAATGAATGACGACTCGGTTATATACATGAGCAAAATTGATTACGATTACCTGAACAATGACTCAGAGGAGTATTCCTGGAATACGCTGTACCGTAAATATATGTCTGAAGGCTTTCCACGGGAGGCTATTGAAACCTTACATAAATCAAATCCGGCTGAAGCCTATGCCGCAGAAAAGAGCTTTAAAGCTGTAACAGTAAAGAACAATGATAAAATAAAAATCGGCGGCTATGAGTTTTCATGCGTGTTTACCCCAGGACATACCCCGGGGCATATGTGCCTTTACCTTGAAAGCGAAAAGCTCATGTTTTTAGGCGACCATGTTCTTTTTGACATTACCCCCAATATAACATTCTGGATGGGTACAAGGGATTCGCTTAAGGATTACATGGAAAGCCTTAATAAAATCAAATCCTTCAATGTTATAACAGCGCTTCCGGCCCACAGAAACAGCAGTGTTGGCTTTTATGAGCGCATAGACCAGATTCTTGAACACCACGCCCAGAGGCTTGAATGCTGTTTAAACATAATAAAATCAAATCCTGGACTTCACGCTTATGACATAGCCGGCCTTATGAAATGGTCAATGCGAGGCAAGGGCTGGCAGGATTTTCCTATGCACCAGAAGTGGTTTGCGGTGGGTGAAGCAATAGCCCATCTGGATTATCTGCGTGGCCAGAACAAAATATACAGACGTTTTGAAAACGGTACATACCGTTATTATGCTTTTTAATTTACAAATTATCAGCAATTTTTGGAGCGGCTCTGTATGCCGCTCCTTTATATTTTAAAAATATTAAGACAGATTAAAAAGCAGTACCAAAACCGGTACCGTTATGGTATACTGACTCAAAACCACAAAAAATTCGGGAGGCGATAAATTGGAGCTTAAGCAGTTGGAATTTTTTCTGGCGGCAAGCGAATGCGGAAGCCTCAGCAAGGCCGCGGCAAGGCTTTACACCTCACAGCCAAATGTAAGCAAGGTTATCCGCTCCCTTGAAGACGAGCTGTCCTGCCGGCTTTTTGACAGGACAAGCAGAGGGCTAAGGCTTACGCCCTATGGAAAATCCATATATGAATACGCATCAAATATTATAAAAAACGCCGGTCTTATAACAAACACAAGCCATATCAAAAACCGGAATACATTTTATATCTCCACATACCAGAGCAACATTATAGCAAAGATTATAGTAAAGCTTTACAAGGATAACCCGGACATAAATATTGAGCACCGCCACGGCACAGTGGAGGAAATAACCTCCCATGTTGAGCACGGCATATCCGAGCTGGGGATAATTTATGTTTCACAAAAGCACATTAATTCCTATTTGAATATAATTTCCCAAAAACGGCTTGAATTTACCGAGCTGGGCAAAAAAAAGGCCTGTCTGTATGTCGGCCCAAACAGTCCTCTGTACAATCGTGAATCCATAACCTTTGAGGAGCTTACAGGGCTCAGGTATGTGCGCGGCCTGAGCGATTTCTTTTCAATGGAAAACGGACTTGAGCACGTAAGCCTTGGCGTAATAAACTCTGACGCTCTTGAGCCGGCAGTGTATACAAACAGCGAGCATCTTTCCACAAGTTTTCTGCTTGAAACCGGACTGGCCTACATAGGCATAAGCCTTGACTATCCGCGCGACAGCCAGTACTTTCCGGGCGACAACCAGTACTGTCTTAAAAACCTGTATATAGAAGGCGAGGACACCAACCTCATATTGGGATATGTAACCGAAAGCGGCAGAAAACTCTCACCCTACGCCGAAGAACTAATCAGCCATATAAAGGAACTGCTGGAGCCATAACAATACGTTATGGCTTCTTATGCACACTTCGATAATTGTTTCCCCTTTTAAGCCAATATATAATACTAATAAATCAAATTAAGCATAACTGTAAGTTATCTAATTATAAGGGGGAAAAGCAAATGGGAAAAACAACAGTAACACTTAACGATATAAGAGAGGCCGCTGAGAGGATAAGGCCATATATACGCAGGACTCCTCTGCTTCACGAAGAAACTATGGATAAAATTCTCGGCTGCGAGGTTTACTTAAAGCCTGAAATGCTTCAGGTTACAGGCGCATTTAAAATGAGAGGCGCAATAAACAAAATATTCTCACTCACTGAGGAAGAGCGTAAAAAAGGCATTATATGCAGCTCATCAGGAAACCACGGAAAAGCCTGCGCCCTTGCCGGCAAAATGACAGGCACAAGGATTATAGTTGTGCTTCCGGACGACTGCCCTACAGCTAAAATAGAAGGAATCAAAAAGCTCGGCGGCGAGGTTATACTTGGACCGCGTGTTTATAAACCACGCTGGGAAATGGTTCGTCAGGAAGTTGAAAAACACGGCTACACAGTTGTACACGGCTATGAGGATTACGGCGTAATGGCCGGTCAGGGCACACTTACACTTGAGATTCTTCAGGATTTGCCTGAAACAGACACAATTGTAGTGCCTGTAGGCGGAGGCGGACTTATAGCAGGCGTTGCTACAGCTGCCAAAGAAATCAACCCTCGCATTAAGGTTGTCGGAGTTCAGGCAAAGGCAAGCGACGGCTATGTAAAGAGCCGTGAAGCAGGCCAGCGCGTAGAGGTTGAGTGTTTCCCTAGCCTTGCAGACGGTCTTGGCTGCCGTGCTCCTGGAGAGAACCCATATCCTATAATAGAAAAATATGTTGACGAATTTGTAGCTGTTGAGGAAGATGACATTGCAAAGGCTGTAAAGCTTGTGGCTGAGGAGGCAAAGCTTGTGGCTGAACCTTCATCATGTGTTGGAATAGCTGCCGTTCTTGGCGGACAGCTCAAAGTAAAGCCTGACGAGAGAGTATGCTTCATACTTACTTCCGGTAACTGGGATATAGATTTGATAGGCAAAATTCTTAAAGGCGAACATGTTGACGGCAGAGTTTAAGGAGGAAATTTATAATGGACACATTATTATTAAATAAAACCGACGTTGGAAAGCTTATTGATTTGGACGCGGTGCTCAAATCTGTTGAAGACGGATACTGCTCATTTAACAGCGGCCTTGTTGTACAGCCCGACTTTATGACAATAGTACAGCCTGGCACACACACAGGCTTTGACTTCAAGGGCGGCATGGATATGGGCGGAGGATATATCACAATTAAATCCTCATCAGGCGGATATCCTGATAACCCAAAAATCGGACTGCCAACAGGTATGAACACTGTATTCCTTTTTGACGCAAACACAAGTGCCCTCAAGTGCATTATGGACGGAACATGGATTACCGGTTGCAGGACAGCCGCAGCAGGGGCTATTTCTGTAAAGTACCTTTCCCGCAGGAACGCCAGCAAAATCTGCATAATCGGCGCTGGAAACCAGGGCCGCAGACAGCTCAGGGCCATGATACGCGTTCGCCCTATAACAGACGTATATGTATGGGGTTATTCAGATGAAGAGATAAATTCATACATAGATGATATGAAAGCAGAAACAGGCCTTAACTTCCACCCATGCGCCACTCCTGAGGAAGGTGTAAGGCAGGCCGACATAGTTGTTACAACAACAATAGGCCGCCGTGGACCTGTAATAAAGAGAGAATGGATTAAGCCCGGCACACACATTGCCGCTATAGGCGCTGACATGCCTGATAAGCAGGAGTTATACACAGATGTGTTTAAAGGCGCCAAGGTTGTAAACGACTCAATTAATCTGTGCACCAAAAACGGCGAGACACACCACGCTGTTGAAGAAGGTGTTATTACTGTAGATGACATACACGCTGAGATAGGCGAGATAATACTCGGCAAAAAGCCGGGACGTGAAAATGATGAGGAAATCACTATTTTCGACACTGTTGGCATGGCTATACAGGATAACGTAACAGCAGCGGCAATATATAAAGGCGCACTTGAAAAGGGCCTTGGTGAAAGCTATGACTTCCTTAAATAAATGAAAAAATAAAAACCACGTTTATACGTGGTTTTTATTTTTTACCTTTTTAACAGATAAGCATCGTCCGGCGTTACCGCCCTTTCCGGAGTATATATTATCCAGTCTGTTATATCCTCCAGAGCATATTTTCCCGTATCGCCTGTATGTATGCCTTTTACATAATACGGTTCCTGAGTAAGCTCAGCTGTAAAGCTCCGGTCGTCTTCAAATTTAATCAGCTTAAACCATATATGCTCATAGGGCATATCATTTTCACTGTAATCGCTGTCTGTTTCCAGTCCTATCTTCAAAAGTACTGTGTTTTCCGGATTTTTGGCCGCGTCAACGGCAAACCCTATCCTCTCGCCCGCCAGAGCCTTCATTCTGGCCGTTTCTGCGTTTGAGAACATAAATATAGGGTTATCCTCAAGTATCTCGTCGTAGATTGATACAGGCACAAATCTGCCTTCGTCAAAATACTCCTTTGAAGGGTATGTAAACACCACGCTGGTATTTTTGTTATGCCCATCTGTACGGTCCTTGGCGCCCCCAAGTATGTTTTCAGGGTATTCCTTCAAAGCATCGGCATAGTTAACAAATGTCGCTACAAAATCGTTTCCGTTTGAAAGCCTTGCGATAAACACCGGGTCTTTCTCGTCAAAAGCCTCCTCTGCATCAAGCAGCCTCTTTGCCATTGTCTCAATTATATTGTAATGTGTCTTATATGTATCCCTTGTTGAGTCAAGTATTTCAAGCTCCGTTACAGCGCAGCGGTTAAGTCCATGTGTATGAAGCCAAATCTCCCCGCTCTCATCTGATACCGCCTGTGTAGTAAACAGATACTTTGGCGCAGGAGCTACCATTGACTGAGCCGCCATTTTAACCCAGTCGCCGGCCATGATTTTTTCCGCACTGTCATCAAAAACGGCTATTTTTTCAGGCAGTATTGTGTCTATAAGCTTTAGCTGAAGATGATAGGAATCCATGTAATTCTCATCAAAAAACATGTCAACAGCAATACCCGCATCGGCCTTTTCAATAGCTTCTATATCCACATCGTTAAATATATGTGCAGTCCTGTAAAACTCGGGAAGCTTAAAGTCATATGGGTAAAAGTCAGCGGAATACTCCCTGCCTTTATAATCAAGTACTATATTGATTGTGCCTTCTGTCATGCTGTGCTTCTTTATAATAAAATCCTCCGCAAAAGCCAGCCTTTCAAATATGCCCTCAACATCAATCAAATCCTGTGGGTCTTTGGGTATGGCAAGCATGTACGATTTTTCCCTTTCAACAGACATTAATAACCCCGCCTTTCGCTGTTATGCTTAAAAAGCACAGCAAAGAATCCTCTGCTGTGCCAAAATTTTATCAGTCGTCGTCTTCCTCTTTATAGTCAGTGTCAACCGTTACATAAGCCTCATATATCCTTCTTGAATTGGCCTTTGTAACAGTAACTGTCAGCTGCTTATAGGTAAAGCTGTCTCCTGCCTTTGGAAAACGGTTCATTTCCTCTGTTATCCAGCCGCCTACTGTACTGCTCTCAAACTCGTTTTTCATATCAAACAAGTCAAACAAATCGTCAAGGTCCGCACTACCCATAACCTTGTACTCTGTGTCGCTTATCTTTATAAAATCCTCAACAACCTCATCGTGCTCGTCCCAAATCTCGCCAACAAGCTCCTCAAGTATATCCTCAAGAGTTACAATTCCCACTGTGCCGCCGTATTCGTCTGTAATAACGGCTATATGGGTTTTGTTGGCCTGAAGAAGCGGAAGAAGCTCCGATATTTTCATATTTGGTATTACATAAAGGGGTTTGCTTATTATATCTTTTATATCCCCTTTAAACTTATTGGAATTATAAAAATCCTTCTGGTTTATAATCCCTATAATATTGTCTATAGTATCCCTGTAAACAGGAAGCCTTGTAAAATTGCTCTCGCAGAACACCCGGTCAATCTCCTCACGGCTGTCAGTCTCGTCTATAGCGACCACATCAACCCTTGGAGTGTGCACGTCTGTAACCTGAATATCATTAAACTCTATGGCGTTTCTTATAAGCTCGCCTTCCTCATCGTTAATGCCGCCGTCGTCCTGGGCCTCCTCAACCATTGTAAGAAGCTCCTCCTCAGTAAGACCCCTGCTTTCGTCGCTTACAAACACCTTTGACAAAAGCCGTTTCCACGATGAGAAAATAAAATTAATCGGAGAAAGTATAAAACACAATACCTTTACAAAGGGCACTGAAAACATGGCAAATTTTTCAGGAAAATCCTTCGCTATGCTTTTTGGTGTAATCTCGCCGAATATAAGTACCACAATAGTCATTACCGCTGTTGATATCGACGCACCGTGCTTTGGAAAATGGCTTATAAAAAGGACAGCCGCCAATGATGACGCTGAGATATTTACAATATTGTTTCCTATAAGTATTGTTGAAAGGAACTTATCGTAATTTTCAATAAGCTCAAGCACAGAAGCCGCCTTCTTGTCGCCGTTATTGGCCATGTTTTTCATCCTGATTTTATTTATAGATGAAAACGCCGTTTCCGTAGCTGAAAAGAAAGCCGAAAACATAATGAGAATAACCAGAAAAATAATTTGACCTAAATTGTCTCCGTCCATTTGGACATAATTCCCCCTAAATAAATAAAATAATGTTTTAGCACGCACAAAGCTTTTAAGCAATATGCGCACCCGGTTACTATTATATGGAATTTGGCAAAACTGATACGCCGCAGAAGGAAATAATTACTTTTTCCTCTCTTTAGATACAAAGATTCCATTATTGCTATACATGATATCAAATATACCTGCCTGTGTCAATAAGCCAATATTACCGCATGGCACTATAAATAATGCCAAAAATACAATTATTAAAACTGAAAAATCGGGAATCTAAAATATAGGGGTTTCAGTAACCGCATTATTAAATTTTCAATTAACTGTGCTTTGAATCCGCCTTACTGTTTTTAACCCGAATATGGCTAATAAACGCTATAATTTAACGTGAATTAATAAAAATATCCCAAACTGTTGAAAAACCATACATGAATTGCTATAATTAGACGGATTTATTATACTCCCTATAATAAAAGGAGGCATATACCAATGCTAATGGCTCTTGATGTAAGCAATATGAATATTGATATAGGAATACTTGAAGGCTATGACATAAAGTCCAGGTTTAAAATGGCCACAAACAGCCTTTTGACCTCCGACGAGCTTGGGAACATGATTTATAAATTCTGCACCTTTGACAACGTAGAGGTATCAAGGCTTGAAAATATTATTATATCCTCCGTTGTTCCCAATATAATGTATTCCCTCACCCACGGATTAAAAAAATACTTCTGTATTGAGCCTGTGGTAATTGACAGCAATATAAAAAGCTGTATAAAGCTTAATATGGAATACCCAAGGCAGCTTGGCAACAACAGGCTTGTAAACCTTGCCGCCGCGTACCATTTTTACGGCGGGCCGGCCATTGTTATAGATTACTCAACCGCTACCACGTTTGATGTTGTAAACGGGAAAGGCGAGTTCCTGACAGGCATCACAGCCCCTGGGATAGATATCTGCGCATCTGCGCTCTACAAAAAAACTGCCCAGCTACCTAAAATTGAGCTTAAAAAGCCGGAAAGCATATACTGCCGCAATATGGTTGAGTGCATACAGGCCGGAATTTTTTACGGTCATGTCGGCGAGACCCATTACATAGTAAACCGTATAAAAAAAGAGCTTGGCTTAAACGATATTAAGATAATCGCTACAGGCGGCTTTGCAAAAAGCATTGACTGCGCCAACAATTTTTTCACAGTTTACGACCCATTCCTTTCATTCAAGGGCATGAGACTTTTGTATGACATCAACAAGGACCTTAAAGGCGGGAGGGATAGCAAGTGCTGCTCGTAATAGATGTAGGCAACACCAACATGGTTTTGGGCCTGTACAAAGACGACAGGCTGGTAAGGACATGGAGAATGACAACTCAGTCCGGACGCACATCTGATGAGATGGGCATAATAATCAACTCATTTTTTAGAGATGATAATATAGATTTAAGCGAGATAACAGGCGCCATTATAGCATCTGTCGTGCCAAATATTATGTACTCACTTACACACAGCATAAAAAAATACATAGGTATAGAGCCGATGATTGTGTCGGCCGACATGGACCTTGGAATAACTATAGTGCGTGACAACCCAAGGGAATGCGGTGTTGACAGAATTGTTGACATAGTTGCCGCAAAGGAGCTTTACGGCACTCCGTCTATAGTAATAGACTACGGAACCGCCAACACATTCGATGTTGTTAATGAAAAAAACGAGTTTATAACAGGCTTTATTACAGCCGGTATTAAGATATGCGCCGAGGAACTCTACAACCGTTCTGCCCAGCTGCCTAAAGTTGAGCTTGTATCGCCCAAAAGCATACTTGCAAAAGACACTGTATCAAGCCTGCAGATAGGCATAGTCGCCGGACGCATAGGTGAGACTATAGGCATTATAAACGCTCTCAGAGAAGGGCTTAATATACCTCACGCCAAAGTTATAGCAACCGGCGGGCTGGCAAACATAATAGACCCTGACCATGATATTTTTGACGTTTATGACCCCGTACTTACTCTTTCCGGAATTAAGATACTTTATGACCGAAACAAAAAACAGTAAATACTGATACAAAAACGGCTTTTATCATATAAATGGTGAAAGCCGTTTACTGCCTTTCTATATATTTGAGAAGCCTCATGTCTTTTTTAAGTTTCCTTTGTATTCTTCCGTTGTTTTCACACTCCGGATACAGGTCATCTATCATACGGCTCAAAAAATTCAGTATATTGTACAGCTTTTCTGTGCCAAATTCCCGCACACCCTTGCCGGTTATAATCTGATGGCGTTTTAAATCAGTATCATTACAGTCATAGCCAATCTTCTTCAGCTCCAGAAAGTCATTGAAATTAAAATTGAAAAACCTGTCAGGCATAAATATCTCAGGCGCAACCATGTCTGCAGCGTTTCCAATACACATTCCGCATTTTATTCCGTTTTTCACAATCAGATATGAAGCCCCTCTGAACAACTCCCCGCTGTGCATGCTCATTACCTTCATGAATATACATTCAGGTATATTCTTATTTATACTCTTTTCCGCCTTTGCCGCTAAATCATTGTACCTTTTAAACAGACGTACTATCTCGTTCCTGCTTAAGCTGTCCTTTTCCATGGCATTGTGTATGTTTGCCTTTAGCCTAGAGCACTCATAAGAAAGGGTAAGCTCCGGTATATCACTTCCTGCATCCATCAATGTCCTGTTGCCATAGGCAGATGCAATAAACATAATAATATTAAGCTGTTTTTCTGTTATCAGGCCGTCCTCAAATTCCTTAAGTATAGCAACACTCCACACATAATTTCCTTCTGACCCGAAAAATCTTTTAAATAATGCATTGTAATCCTCACTTTGCCCAAGCGTGAAATTTTCTATAATAAAATTTGTAAATGTAAGCGGGTATGACAAGTCATTATTCATGTTTCCACTCCCATGTTGTATGTATTTTAAATTCACTAAAATAATACACTTAAAGTTGTATCATGTCAATCACACTTCGCTAAGTTGATTTAAATATTGCACATTTCGTATATAATGTATCTATTTATATTGTTTTTCTAAATAAATTAGAGTTGCTTTTGTACATTTTATTACAAAACACAACATAAACAGCATATTTAAGCTAATATTGTAACAAAGGTCATCGGTATATTTTGTTCATTACAAAACCGCAAATTTAATGTAAAATATAAAGAAGACGCTGTTTTAACCAAACAGCGTCTCTATTATTTAAAGCCCGATATATTATTTACAAAACATGAAGTTTAAATCAAATTACATCATTCCGCCCATACCAGCGCCGGCAGCACCCATATCAGGGGCAGCGTTCTTAGCAGGGAAATCAGCAACTACGGCCTCTGTTGTAAGGAATGTTGAAGCAACTGATGTAGCGTTCTGAAGAGCGCTTCTTGTTACTTTAGCCGGGTCTACAATTCCCTTGTCAACCATGTCAACATATTCCTCTGACAAAGCGTCAAAACCAACACCTGCAGCAAGCTCTTTTACTTTATTGATTATAACCGAGCCTTCAAGTCCGGCATTTGCAGCAATCTGGCGCATAGGAGCCTCAAGAGCCTTAAGCACAATCTCAGCACCTGTCTTTTCGTCACCGGAAAGAGTCTTAACAACATCTTTAACTACAGGTATAGCGTGGATATAAACTGTGCCGCCGCCTGCTACAATGCCTTCCTCAACCGCAGCCCTTGTAGCAGCAAGAGCGTCTTCCATACGGAGCTTCTTTTCCTTCATTTCTGTCTCTGTAGCTGCTCCAACCTTGATAACGGCTACGCCGCCGGCAAGTTTTGCAAGCCTTTCCTGAAGTTTCTCCCTGTCGAAATCTGAAGTTGTATCCTCAATAGCCTGTTTAATCTGGGCTACACGGCCTTCAATAGCAGCCTTTTCTCCTGCTCCGTCAGTAATTATTGTGTTTTCCTTCTCAACTCTTACAGTTCTTGCCCTTCCGAGCATCTCAAGCTTAGCATCCTTAAGCTCAATGCCAAGCTCGCTTGATATTACCTGACCGCCTGTAAGTATAGCAATGTCCTCAAGCTGAGCTTTTCTTCTCTCGCCATAGCCTGGAGCTTTAACAGCAACGCATGTGAAAGCCCCTCTTAATTTATTGAGCACAAGTGTAGCAAGAGCCTCTCCCTCAATATCCTCAGCGATAATAAGGAGCTTAGCACCTGTCTGTACAATCTGCTCAAGTATAGGAAGTATTTCCTGAATATTTGAGATTTTCTTATCTGTAATAAGGATATACGGGTCGTCAAGCACCGCAACCATTTTTTCCATATCTGTTGACATATAGCTTGAAAGGTATCCCTTGTCAAACTGCATTCCCTCAACAAGCTCAAGCTCTGTGCTCATTGTCTTGGATTCCTCAACTGTGATAACGCCGTTGTTTGTAACCTTTTCCATAGCGTCAGAAATCATTTCGCCTACTGTGTCGTCGCCTGAAGATACAGCTGCAACCCTTGCGATATGGTTCTTTGTTGTAACAGCCTGGCTCATCTTCCTGATTTCTTCAACTACAGCGTCTGTAGCTTTCTGCATACCCTTTCTGAGTATAATCGGGTTTGCTCCTGCCGCAACGTTTTTGAGTCCTTCCTGTACCATAGCCTGAGCAAGCACAGTAGCTGTTGTTGTTCCGTCGCCTGCAACGTCATTTGTCTTTGTTGAAACTTCCTTTACAAGCTGAGCGCCCATGTTCTCGTATGGGTCCTCAAGCTCAATATCCTTAGCAATTGTAACGCCGTCGTTTGTTATAAGAGGCGCCATGAACTTTCTGTCAAGAACAACGTTTCTTCCTTTTGGTCCAAGTGTAACCTTTACTGTATCGGCAAGCTTATTTACGCCTGCCTCCATTGCTTTTCTTGCTTCTGTACCATATAAAATCTGCTTAGGCATTTTGCAATTCCTCCTCTAAATATACAAATAATCTGTTCTATACTTATAATCAGTCCTCAACTACAGCGAGGATATCTCCCTGCCTTACAATAATAAGCGCTTCTCCGTCAATCTTTATCTCAGTTCCTGAATATTTTGAGTAAATAACCCTGTCTCCGGCTTTAACCTGCATTTTAACTTCCTTGCCGTCAACCATTCCGCCAGGACCTACAGCTATAACCTCAGCCTCCTGTGGTTTTTCCTTGCTCTGTGTTGGAAGAACAATACCTGATTTTGTTTTTTCTTCAGCTTCCATCTGTTTTATAACTACTTTGTCTCCTAATGGTACAAGTTTCATCTAAAATTACCTCCTCAAACTAATTTAAACTGATTTATCTATTTATTAGCACTCACTCATATTGAGTGCTAATCATTACCATTATATTATCTGCATAAGAGTTTTTATGCAAACACAAATATTTAAAATTATATTTAATTATAAAGCTTTATATACTTATTAAAGTTATATTTTTAACTGTTTCTTTTTTTTTCTTTTAAATACTCTTTATTTCTTAATATTTTACAGTCAATGCTAATTAACAGAAGCAGGATTATTGTACTTAATATCATTTATATATAATTTTTACCACATATTTCAATATATATACTTTTGTGCTATACTTTTTATACTTAACCAAACTTATTAGAGCTGCAGGCAGCATGGGCCGACCGGCCTCAGCAGGAAAGCAGGCCAATACCAGAAACCGGCATTAAACAGGAGGGATATATATGGAATTAAATTTCAACGGCAAAACAGCAGTTGTCACAGGAGCGTCAGAAGGCATAGGCTACGCTGTAGCTGAAATGTTTGGCAAGCTTGGAGCAAATGTCGCAATATGCGCCCGCAATATGGAAAAGCTGAAAGCCGCGCAGGACAGGCTCAATTTTCAGGGCATAAGTGTTTTCGCAGATGTGTGCGACGTATCAAAATCAAGCGAGCTTCTAAAGTTTGCCGACAATGCAGAAAGGGTATTCGGTTCAATAGACATATTCGTAAGCAATGCCGGGTACATGCCGTTTTCACTTGTCAAGGATATGTCCGAGGAGCTTTGGGATACGGTAATAGACACAAACCTTAAATCAGTATTCATAGGCGGAAAAATCGCCTACGAGAAAATGCGGAAAAATGGCGGAGTTCTTATAAACGCCTCCTCATTTGCAAGCGTTATACCTTCAGTAGGTTACACGGCCTACGCCGCAGCCAAAGCAGGCGTAAGCTCAATGACAAGAACAATGGCATCTGAGCTTGCCCCTTACAATATACGCGTGCTGGGCTATATACCGGGGCTAATTGACACTGCCCTCACAAAGGAATCGCAGGCTATGAACGGCGATAAGCTGCTTGAGCCTATATCTTCCCGCCGTTTTGGCACCCCTGAAGATGTAGCCAAGGCCATAGCCTTTATGGCTTCAGACCTTGCCGGCTATATGACCGGAACATGCATTGAAATTACAGGCGGCAAGTTTGCTACCCAAAACCCGATGAAGGCATGGCAGCTTTAAAACTTAATAATTAAGGTAACAAAAGCTGCGGCTATGCTCTTTCATAACCGCAGCTTTTTATTTATTCTCATTATAAAATTCTTTTAATTCCCTTTTCACATCTTCGTCCAGCAGGCTTTTCTTAATTCCCCTTATAGCCCCCTCAAACGACAGAAGCCTGTGTATACAGGCCGAGTCGTCAATGGCTTTTATCCTGAGCCACGCCTGTCTGCTTCCGGCTGCCTTCAAATCATCGTAAGTATAAATTCCAACCTCGTTTAGCTGTCCTTCCACAACCGGACCTATATTTACAAGCTTTGACAGTTCACCCATTTGCATACCCCCTGACAATTTTCTTTTAATTAAGTATACACCTCCCAAAGCAGTCAATCAACCTGTTTGAGATGTGTAAATTATATACAAAAAATATGTATGATTTTCAGACAATATTCTTTAATCTATAGATAAAATCTATTAATAATGAATTTTTATTTTATTTATTCTATAAATCAAAAATGCTATACTTTCTTCATTCAATTGTCATGGCATTTATTTTGCCCCCTATGAAAGAAGGATTGATTATTATGAAAGAAAAACACAGACTTCCCGGGGAGCTGCTGCTTCTCACAGTGCTTATAATAAACAGTATGGGAGTCCAGCTTATGACCATAAGCGGCTTTGGCATAACCGCCATATCCTCAGTGCCGTATGTTTTCAGCAGGCTGTTTCCAGCAATAAGCTTTGGCACCTTCAACTATATATTCCAGACAATGCTTGTTATATCTCTTATGGCTATGAGCAGGCGTATAAGCCCGGGCTATATTATATCATTTGCCGCCGGCTTTATTTTCGGCAAAATGCTTGATGTACATGCGCTGTGGATGGCTTATCTTCCGGATTTGCCGGTATTCAGAATTCTGTATTTTGCCATTGGCATGCTTAGCGTAAGCTTTGGCATATGCCTTGCAAACAAATGCCTGCTGCCTATAATACCAACAGATATGTTTCCAAGGGATTTTTCAGCCATAACCAAAAAGAGCTATAAAAACGTAAAGACTGTATTTGACATAAGCTGCCTTGCCACAACCGCAATTCTTTCGTTGGTATTTGCCGGTTCCATACTGGGCATAGGAATAGGCACAGCCTTATGCTCACTTCTTACAGGAAGGCTGGTGTCAGCTTTTCAGGACAGTTTCGACAGACATTTTACTGTTTACAGGGCTGTAAAATTAAGACCCAGAGGTAAAAAGCGCCTTGCCTGCTGATAGACAGCAATGTTAAAGCAGATTTTTGTTGGCTATTATAAAGCGTTTAAAATCCTGTGCTGCGCCGGCCAGAAATGAGTTTTTCATTGTAGCCAGATTCATCGGCACTTTAAAATCGGCGTCCTTTATATATATTGTCTTAAAATCATAGATATTGAATATTGAATGGTCAACAACAACGGCAGCCCCTGCCTTCTGCAAGATAAGGCTTGCGGCTGCTATATCCTCGCTTACCTGGCAGCATATATTTGGCTTGACCCCGGCAGTTATAAACATTCTGTCTATATAAGGCCTGGCTCCGCCCTGGCGGTTATAGGTAATTACCGGATAATCTCCAAGCTGGCTTAACGATATGCTGTCATAAACCTCAAGGGGATGTCCCCTGTAGACTTTAATAACTATATCACGTTCAACCATAGGCACAAAATCCACGGCGTCATAATCCTTAAGCTTGTGGCAGAAAACCATATCATAAGCCTCGCCGGAAAGCCCCTCCAGCAGCTTTTTGGTGGTTGACTGCTCAAAAACAAAATTGACGGCGCTGTGTTTTTCCATATATTTTGAAATAATGACGCTCACGGAGGGAGACGCGCTTGATATGCACCCGATACGGATGGTACCGGCCTCTATATCGGAAAACCTGTTCATCTGCTTGTTTCCCTTCTCAAGCTCATCCAAAGCAGCATCAACATATGTAAGATATACTTTGCCGTAACGAGTAAGCCTGACGTTACGGCCCTGTTTTTCAAAAAGGTAAATTCCAAGCTCCTGCTCAAGATTTGATATGGCATGGCTCAATGACGGCTGCGATATACCCAACAGCTCCGCCGCCTTTGTATAATGCTCAATGTGCGCCAGTGTGGAAAAATAAACAAGCTGGCTGTAATTCATATATATCACCGCCTCAAAATCATTCTTTCAGTCAAAACCCGCCTAAATAACTTTTACCCCTATAATGCGCGCTATCTCTACAGCCTGCATGGCGTTTACAACCGCGCCTTTAAGCTCCGCGCAGCTTTCAGAAACCGATATCCCTTCTATCAAACAGCCTGAAAGGTCTGTTCCTTTAAAGCTGGTTGTAAAAAAGTCGGCTCCGGTAAAATCCACAGCTTTAAAATCAGTTTTGTCAAGCTTTATGCCGGACATTGCCGCCTGAGTTAAATTGCAGCCGTCAAACACGCTTTTGTGCATTACGCTTCCGGAAAAATTGGCGTATCTGAAAACACTCTCTGTAAACCCGCTTTCCTTTATGCGGCTCTCCCTGAAGTCACAGCCATCTCCCCTGCTTTTATTTATAGCTGAATTTTTCCAGAAGCTGTCTGAAAAATCACAGCCGGTAAACATACAGCCCTCAAATGTACAGTCGTAAAACCCGGACTTTGTAAAATCACAATCTGTAAAACGGCACGATACAAAAACCGTCTTTTTAAACTCAATTCCCGACACATCAAGTTTCTGACAGTCCTCATTTTTAAACTCGGCCCAGCTTACAGAATCGTCATTGTCATGCGCGGACTCAACAGCCGCTTTAAAATCCCAAACCATATTGATAACGCCCCTTTTTTTGTGCTGATAAAATAAGCCTGCATTGCTTTGGTAAAGCTTAACACATATTTTTATTCACTTCAATCCGGAATATCCGCCTTGTTTGTTCTGCCTGTATATGTTAAAATCGCAAATATAAAATATTACGGAGGAATAAAAATTGACAGAGAACACATCCGGCATGAAGCTCAGATTTTTTACTCGTGACAGGAGGCTTTACAGCACGTTTTTTCCCCTGCTTTTTGTAATCACACTTCAGCAGCTTGCGGCTCTTACCGTGAACATGGTCGATAACATAATGCTTGGCTCTTACACAGAGCTTGCACTTTCCGGAGCCACACTGGTAAACCAGATTCAGTATACATTACAGCAGCTCGCATCCGGAATCGGCGTTGGTATAGTGGTGCTTGGGTCACAGTACTGGGGAAAAAAGGATACAGAGCCAATAAAAAGCATAATTTCACTTGGTATTAAGGCCGGCCTTATAATAGGAATCCTGTTTTTTACGGTATCGTTTTTTATGCCTGTAAAAGTGCTCGGCCTGCTCACAAATGATACCCTAATAGTAGCCGAAGGCGTAAAATATCTCAAAATCATTTGTTATACGTACATAATATTCGCTGTGTCAAACTCCCTTATGTACTCGTTGCAAAGCGTAGAGACCGCATCTGTAGGTACAATTATGAGCATAAGCACAATATTTATAAACATGTGCCTTAACTACTGTCTTATATTCGGTAATCTGGGTTTTCCGGAGCTTGGCATAAGGGGAGCAGCCATAGCGACACTTTTGAGCAGAGTTGTGGAGCTTGCCATAATATTGATATACGTACTGTTTATAGATAAGAAGCTTAAAATGACATTGAGGGAGCTTATCCGCTTTGACCTGACCTATGTAAAGGATTTTTTCAGCACCTCATCAATGCTTCTGCTCTCCGGCGGTATGTGGGGCATAGCCCAGGCGGCACAGACTGCCATACTCGGCCATATCTCCGCAGCTGCCATAGCGGCAAACAGCATAGCAGTTATAGTTTACCAGACATTTACCGTTGTAGGCTCCTCCTGCGCAAATGCCGCCTCAATCACCATAGGCAAGACTGTAGGCGAGGAAAAATTCAGCCTTATTAAGCCCTACTCAACAACACTCCAGGCTGTGTTTGTAATAATAGGCGTTATATCAGCCACACTTATATTTTCCTTAAAGGGCTTTATAGTTGATTTTTACAGTATTTCAGCTGAGGCCAAGGAGCTTTCGCTCAAATTTCTTACAATACTCAGTGTTGTCTCAATAGGCAGCTGCTACCAGTATCCGGCGGCCTTCGGCATTGTGGCAGGCGGTGGTGACACAAAATATCCGGCCCTTGTGGACAATATATTTATGTGGTTTTTTACAATACCATTTGCCGCCGCCAGCGCTTTTATATTCTCGTTTCCGCCTGTTGTCACATTTTGCCTTCTTAAGGCTGACCAGTTGCTTAAATGTATTCCAAACGCAATAAAAGTAAACCGTTACAGATGGATTAAAGTCCTTACAAGAAAGTAAACATAAAAGTGCCGCAAAAATTTCCTGCGGCACTTTAAAATGCGTCCTCAAAGTTTATTTAGCTGCCTGCTTTATACTGGCCGGCAGATTCAGCACTTTCAGACATTGTCTCCATATCAAGGAGCTCCGCGATTTTTTCCGGCGATTCTCCAAATTCCTTTATATCCCTGCCAAGTTCTTCTCTGGCCTCATCAACAGAATATGTCCTTACATGGGTTACATACCTTTCACCATTGTGATATTTATACTCCCACTCAACTGAACCGGCGTTTTCTATAAGTGCCAGTATTGGCCTTGAATAATAAAGTATACGACTGTCAAAATAAGGTCTGTCCTCCTCCTTAACAAAGCTGTCAAAAACCACCTTTAAAGAATAAGGCTCGGCGCCTGTCTGAAGCTCTACCGTATAGCTTCCCAAATCGTAGCCTATGCCCAAATCCCCCAGAATCCTTCCGTCTGAAACATGGTCGCCTATATATGGGTTTTTATGCTCAAACAGGGTTTGCGCAAGCCTTCCGCCCTCAATACAGGCCTTAAGATTTTTCGGACTATCGCCGGAAAAGGCTGCCCGCACAACAGCCACAGTTCCGTTTTGCGCAAGCAGATATCCATATTCCCCTGTAAGGCTTTCACACTTGAGAGGCTTTATATCCGTGCCGGCTTCTGAGAAATTAACAGCCATAAGCGCTATGTCAGATGTTTCATTTACTTTAATACGCTTTTTGTCGTCACCGGCAAAGCTCATGGCAAAGCCATTGTACTGTTTTTGCGGCATACTCATTACTGTATCCAGACCGTCACCGTTAAAGCCGGCTGACAGAACCAAATCCCCGTTGTCAAGGTCAGCGTCCTTAAACCATACGCTGAAGCTGCCTTTTTTTATGTTTAAGTCGCCGTAAGAGAGCACAGTGCGCTCTTTGAGGGCTCCCCTGTCATATATCTCACCATATATTATATAGGAATCCATTTTATCCGTTGCTTTGTATTCATACAATCCCTCTGAACCATGACTCTGCAAATAATTCGGGCTGTATTTAAGTATTCCGCCTGAAAACGGGTCCGCCGCAAGCACAGCCGCAGCCGCGATTAAAACCGCCAAAGCTATAACCGCTATAACCGCCTTTGGCTTTTTAAAGCCAAGTATATTCTTCACCCTGCTTTTAGTACAGCTCTCGCCAAAAGAAAGCGGAACGGGAGCCTTGAACCTTCTGTTCAGCGCAAACGCCAGCAGAGACATACTGTAGTCGCTTTTTATACCGTTTCCCAATACTGAAACAACCTTCTCATCACAGCTCATCTCCATGTCACGCTCAAACAGGCAGTATGCTGCCCAGACTAACGGGTTAAACCAGTGGACAGATAAAATTATATAGGCAAATATTTTGATTATATTGTCCTTTCTTTTTATATGATATTTTTCGTGGCAGACAATATACTCCTCCTCGTCGGCCCTCAGCCTGAAGGGGATATATATTTTCGGCCTGAAAATACCCAGCACAAATGGAGAACAGATATCCGAGCACCTGTATATGTTTTCCCGGAAGAGCACAGCAAACCTGACACGCCTTTTCATCTTTACATACGAAAAAATACCGTGGGCAATAAACGCCGCCGCCACGAGCATATATATATACGGTATCAAGTCTGAGACAGAAAAGCCGGATACATAAGGCACAGACACCTCCGCTGCATTGCCCATAACAACACCGTTTGTAAAAACAGCCTCACCTGCGGCTTTTCCTGCTGTTTTCAAGGCAGTTTTGGCCGGATAGTCATAAATCTTCTGAGGTATAATATTAAAAACGCTTATAACAGAAGAAAATGATACCGGACAGATAAGCCTGAAAGCAGCCACAGACCAGAGCGCATATGAATAGACCTTGGGAAGCCTTTTAAAAGCAAACCTTAAAATAATTACGGCAATTATGACAAACGAGCCTTTATACGATAAATCCAATACAATATCAAGCATATCAGCCATAAATTCAGCCCTCCCTGTGCGATTCAATAAGAGCCTTTATTTCATCAGCCTCTTTATCTGATATTTTTCTGTCCTTTAAAAACGCTGCCAGCAGGTCTGGGAATGACCCGTCAAATGTCCTTTCAACAAAATAGTCCGTTTCCTCCGCCTGTACCCTTTCTTTAGGCACAATAACGCTTACAACAGCGCTGTTGTTTTGTATAATCCCCTTTTCAGTCATCTTTTTAATTGCAGTATAAACCGTTGATTTTTTCCAGCCAAGCCTGTCACGGCAGAGACTGACAAGCTCACCAGAACCTACCGGTGCATTTTCCCATACCACCAGCATAAACCTGTAATCACTGTCGCAAAGCCTTAAGTTTTCCATAATATTCCCTCTTTCTGGTCTATATTTACCGACCCAATTTGAGTCTATAACAGCCGACCAAATTTGTCAATGTATTATTTTTGAATTTTTGAGAAAGAATATCCAAAGAGGTGATATTAATGAAAGAACTGCGTACATTTCAGACAAGTGACGGAATTAACCTGCACTGTATAAAGGACAGCAAATTTACAATGGACTGCGTCTCATTTTTTGTCAGAATGGAACTGACAAAGGAAAATGCAACAAACGCTTCCCTTTTATCATATGTTCTTAAAAGCGGCTGCAAGGAGTATCCAAGCGTTTCAGCCCTCAACCGCAGGCTTCAGGAGCTTTACGGCTGTGTTATGGATGTGTTTACGTTTAAGAAGGACTGCCAGCTTGTGCTGTGCCTTAATTTACAGTTTGCCGATATGGCTGAGCTTATGCCAAAGGCATTTTCTGTAGCCGGAAACGTACTTCTGTCCCCCAAGATGTTCTTAAACAGGTTTCCGGACGGCGATTTTTCAAACGGTGTATACGCGCTCTCAAAAGCTATACAGTCGTTAAACGACAATCCAACTCAGTACGCCCTTTTCCGGCTGTTTGAGGAAATGTGTCAGGATTCCGTAAACGACAGCGTTTCACGTTCCTTTGGCCTTTCCTCAGACGGTTATTTAAAGGAGCTTTCCCTTATAACTCCATCATCGCTCTACAGCTTTTATTCCAGTCTTATCACATCGGCTCCCGTTGATGTATACTGCGTAAGTCCCAAAAGCGCAGATGAGGTTAAGGCCTGCTTTGAGAAAATACCGTTTTTTGATATGGCCAGAAAAAAATTCGAGCCTGTCGGAAAGCTCAAGGGCATAAACACGGCTGGCAGGCATGTATCCGAATCAAAGGACCTTAACCAGACCATACTGGCCTGCGGCTACACATTAGGCGGTTCTGACATATACGCCGCCGAAGTGTTTAACGAGCTTTTGAGCGGTGGAGGAAACAGCCTGCTTTTTGAAAACGTCCGCCAGAGGGAGGGCTTATGCTACAGCGTGTCGTCAAAAATATTCCCTCATACAGGGGTACTGGCGGTTTACGCCGGCATTGACGGCAGAAACAGTGAAAAGGCAGTTTCAATTATAAATGAGTGTATTAAAAAGGCCGGCAGCTGTACAGAAGAACGCCTGACTGAGGCTGTTAACAGCCTTGTCTCAAAATACAGCCTTATACCCGACAGCCCTCAGGAATTGACAGGTTTCTGCTTTTCATGCCGTATAAACAGCATTTCACCCGATATAGACGAATATATAAATAAAATCAGGGCTGTCACCAAGGCGGATATAGCATCTGTAGCCGATTCCGTTAAGGAACAGATTATATACTCTTTAAACTGAAAGGAGAGTTAAAATGGAAGTTATAAAGGAAAAAGGTCCCATAAGCGGCGCGTTATTTTATATTTATAAGTTGTCATCGGGTATTAAATGTTATATAATTCCAAAGTGTGGCTTTAAGACAATGCAGGCAATGGCAGTTGTAGGCTTCGGTTCAGCCGACACAAGCTTCAGCTGCGGCGGCGAGGGTTTTGAGATGCCGGCAGGCACAGCACATTTTATTGAACACAAGCTTTTTGACAAAAAGGAAAAAAGCGCTTTTACAGAGCTTTCTAAAAACGGAGCGTCCGTAAACGCTTTTACAGACTTTGCCAGAACCTGCTATTACTTTTCATGCCAGGATAATTTCTACGAAAACCTGCGCACGCTTGTAGATATGGTAAGCCAGCCCTATTTTGATGAAAAAGGCGTTGAGAGCGAAAAGAGCATAATCGCAAGCGAGATAAACATGTATAAGGATATACCAGACAGGCGGGTATTTTCAAACCTTACAAAAATAATGTATCCGCACAGCCCACTAGGCGAGGAAATAGCGGGTACCGAAAAAAGCATTGAAAAAATTACACCGGAAATACTCTATAAGTGTTATAATGCTTTTTATACCCCTGAAAACATATCCATAATATGCTGCGGTGATATTGAGCCGGAAAAGGCCGCCCTTATTGTGCAGAACGCAAAATTCAGCGCCGAGGGCTGCGAAAAGAATATATTAAGGGACAACATGCCACGGCTTAACGACTATGTGTCCAAAACCCTTGGCATATCTGAACCAGTGTTTAACGTAGGGTTTAAATACAGCAACTTTGATATAACGCCGGAAAACACATATGCCATTAAAATGATATTTGATATAGTATCGGGCGAAGGCTCAAAGCTTAATGAGCGCCTTTTAAACAGGCAGGTGCTCTCGGAGCCTTTAGGCTTCAGCCTCATCTGCACAGACCATGGCTCATTTTCGGTTGTAAGCGGAAAAAGCTCCAAACCGGCTTATATCGCAAACAGCCTTATAAAAACAGCCTCCAGACTCAAAGAGACAGGTCTTAACGACACTACCCTCAAAAGGGTCAGGAGCATGTACTGCGGCCGTATAATACGCGGCTTTAACAGCGTGGAGGCAATATGTATGGCACAGGCCGAGCTTTCTAAATATAACCTGACAATATGCGACGCTGAAAGGGCCGTATCGGCCATGACAGCTGATAAGCTCAATTCCCTCTCAGCATCAGTGTTTGAAAGGGAAAACGCATACCTTTCCGTAGTAAAATAAACAATAACAGGGGGGATAACAATGCCTGAGATATGGTTTCCAAATTTAGGTATAAAAATAGAACACCTCAGCAGGACCGCCTTTAAAATCGGCAGTTTCAGTATTTACTGGTACGGCCTTATTATAGGCCTTTCAATTATAGCGGCGGTCCTGCTTGTACTGCATGAGGCAAAGCGCTCCGGGCAGAATCCTGAGGACTATATTGACTTTGCCTCATTTGCCATAATACTTTCAGTAATAGGGGCACGCCTTTATTTTGTTGTATTTTCGTGGGATATGTATAAGGATAACCTCCTTAAAATATTCGCTTTGCGCGAAGGCGGGCTTGCTATTTACGGCGGTGTGCTCACCGGCATACTCTGCGGCATAATATTTGCCAGAAAGCGCGGCATAAACTTTTTCCAGCTGGCTGATACTGTTCTTCCCAGTGTGCTTCTGGGCCAGATTTGCGGAAGATGGGGAAACTTTATCAACCGCGAAGCTTTCGGCGGCTTTACCGACAGCCTTTTTGCCATGAGGATACTTGCTGACCAAGCAAGCTATATTCCTCAGAGCGCACTTGAAAATATGGTAATTGTAAACGGCGCCAAGTATATACAGGTACACCCTACATTTTTATATGAATCTTTTCTCAACCTCTGTCTGTTCATATTTTTAATAATACTCAGGAAACACAAAAATTTCCACGGGCAGATAGGTTCTCTCTACCTTATAGGTTATGGTATAATACGGTTCTTTGTAGAGTCTTTGAGGACTGACCAGCTGAAAATAGCTTCTACAGGCATAGCAGTATCACAGGTCGTATCAGCTGCGCTTGTTATCTGCGGTGTTATAATGTATATAAAGCTTTCAAAAAAAGGCAAAACTGACGATATGAAAGGTGATAATGTTGAAAATTGAAAAGACTTTCCTTCTTAAAAACTCATGGCACGACATTAACGGCGATTTGCTTGTCTTTGCCGACAGCGGCATTAAAGATTTGGGCATAGAGATACAAAAACCCGGCAATCTCCTTTTATGCGTTGACTCTCGCCAATGCTGCGACGGGATGTTTGAGGAGACAGACGGCACGCTTGAGGACATAATACATATACTTAACTCCTGCGGATATACACTTCTGGCTGAGGAATTTAAAAAAAGCGTTTTTAATGGTAAGGAATGATACATACGGAAAAGAAAACAGCAACAAAGCAGAAAAGTGCCGCCAAAAAGACGGCCGCAACTAAAAAGGTATCTGTGACTTTTGAAAAGGAATTTTACACTGAACTGGAGGAATACGTTTCCTCGCATGGCTACAGTGTTGAGGATTATATCAAAAAAGCCGTCAAGGAAAAACTTGACAGTGACAGGATAAGCAATATGATAGACTTTATGTCCTATAAAAAACAGTGAAGTCGACCTGATATATTTAAGAGGTGATACAATGCTCAGGTTCATTCAGTCAGCAATCATATATTTTGTACTTATCAAAGCGGCCTGTGTATTTATGGCATGCCTCATAATTTTCTGTTTCTTCATAAAAGGGCGGCTCTGCCGCATGAACCGGGAAAAATGGGATTTATACTTTAAAACCTCATCTGTAAATAAATTTCTGTCTGTCGGCTTTATATTGTATATCGCCTCACTCTCACTTTTTACAGCTGCCGGTCATATAATTTTTAAAACACTCAGGCTTGACAGTACAGGCACTCTTACAGCCATTCTTTTTGTAGTTGGAATTATATATTTTATACTCAAATACATAAGGCAAAGGCGGATTATTATTGATAAACTGCTTAAAATAACCCAGCGGGAGCAGCAGTATGATTAGGAAATTCAAACCGGAGGACATAGATAATATAATGGATATATGGCTTTCGGCAAACATTGACGCACACAGCTTTATACCGGAAGATTATTTTATAAATAATTTAAGTCAGGTCAAGACGCAAATAGAACAAGCCGAAATATATGTGTATGAATCAGGCGGTGTGCCTGCCGGTTTTATAGGCCTTACAGAAAGCTATATCGCCGGTCTGTTTGTAAAAAAATGTATGCGCTCAAACGGCATAGGCTCTGCTCTGCTTGATACAGTATTAAAGACTCACAGCCGCCTGTCTCTTTCAGTATACAGCAGAAACAAAAGCGCAGTTGATTTTTATTTAAAATATGGATTCAGTATTACAGACACACATACCGACCACGACACAGGTATGGAAGAATACACAATGGAATACTTTAAGTATTAAAAAAGGCCATGCTGTAATCAGCAGGCCTTTTTATATTAAAGATATGTAATTTATTTTGTAAGCTCCTCAACGCAGTCCTTAATAAAGTCAGCTGTTTTTTCTATACCAAATTTTCCGCTGTCTATGCAAATATTGTAGCTTTCAGCTGCTCCCCATTTTTTGCCCGAGTAGAAATTATAGTAGCTCGCCCTTTTTTTGTCTATCTTGTTAACGGCGTCCTCAATGTTCCTTGCTGTCAGCCCGTATTCCTCGACTGCTCTTTTTACCCTTACCTTTTTATCAGCGTAGATAAATACATTAAGTACGCTTGCCATCTCCTCAAGAGCGTAGTCAGCGCACCTGCCGATAATTACGCATGAGCCCTTTGATGCTATCTCCTTAATAGTATCAAACTGCGCCAGAAAAAGCTTGTTATTGAGCGGAAGTGTATCCTGCCCATTAGCGCCCATTACAAGCGAGTACAAAAAGCTTCCAGCCGGCTTCTCATCGTTTTCCTTAAATATTTCCTCACAGAAGCCGCTCTTTTTTGCCGCCTCTGTAAGCAGCTCCTTGTCATAAAAAGGTATCCCAAGCTTTTCAGCCAGAATCTTTCCTACCTGTCTTCCGCCGCTTCCATATTGCCTTCCTATTGTAATAACTATATTTTTCATAATGATTCCTCCTTAAAAGGAATATAAAATTATACTCCCTTATTATCAATATAGTCCTATATGCTTATAAATAATTACGGCAGACGGTTAAAAATATGTATTATGCCTCGAACTTGCCAGCGGCTATTGCCCTTAAGGCACCCTTAAGGCTGTCTATTTCGCCCTGCGAAAAGTCCTTGAGGACCTCGGCGTTTACTTCGTCTATAATACGTGTCACAGGCCCCTCAAGCTCTCTGCCTTTC
Organism: Lachnospiraceae bacterium NSJ-143; assembly: GCA_022867625.1. Classification (GTDB taxonomy): domain Bacteria; phylum Bacillota; class Clostridia; order Lachnospirales; family Anaerotignaceae; genus Neoanaerotignum_A. Next base: position 326,192 of record JALIFM010000001.1, on the reverse strand, counting down.
TGAGTGGCTATAACCTGTACTTCCCTTCTGTCCTCGCTGTTGACTATCCTGTCTATAAGCCCGTTTTTCTGAAGTCTGTCCAGAAGCCCTGAAACCGTGGAAGTCTCAATTCCAAGAATCTCAGCCAGCTGCTTAGGCGTAGCGTGACTCCTTCCCCAAAGACAGCTTAAAACACTGTATTGAGAAGGTGTAACGCCCAGAGATGAAAGCTTTACATTTAAATACTGAAAAACATTGTGCTGTGCAGCCGATAATAAAAAATTTATACACTCTTTTAATTCCATAAATAGCCTCTTATCCTCAAAAATTTTGATATGCCGCAGTCAACATATAGTATTAATTATTATATAGAAATTTTTCCGTTCTGTCAAACAAAGGTATCGGAGGCCTCAACGCCGTCTCCTCTCCCTGAGGATACTCGAAAACTCCGCGCCCATCAAAAGTATCACGGCAGTCAGGTACAGCCAGTAGAGCAGTATCATTACGGCGCCTATAGAGCCGTAGAGTATTGAGTATCTTCCTATATATTTAACATATATCGAAAACAGTCCGGAAACAACAGTCCAGACCGTAACAGACAATACACAGCCCGGAAGCATTTCCTTTACACTCATTTTTTCATCAGGCGACACATAGTGAAGCGCCAGAACAACCCCTATGCCGACACACCAGAATATGACAAACCTGAGATAATTCCAAACCTGCGCAAACCCTATAGGAAGGCTCAGCAGCTTCAGCAGTACAGTAAGCGCACTTTCACCAACCGACGCCAGAAAAATAGAAAAAATTATCATGGCGTAAACTATAACACCGAATATGAGCACAGACATATATTTCCTTACAGCGGTTTTCCGCCACTCGTGGTTATACGCCCTGTTTATCCCATCCATCAGCTTTTTAACTGACCGCACCGGAAAATATATAGTAAAAAACACACTTGCAAAAAGTATATTTGTGCTCCCCTCAGAGTTGACAAAAATCAGGTATTTCTGTGCTATATCAAGCACGTCCGCAGGCAGTATGTTCCTCATAATTGCCTCCCCTGCCCCCGACTCAAGTCCAAGCCTTCCAAGTATTATACTCATCATTATAAGCAGCGGGAAAAACGAAAATGTCATATAGTAGGATAACGCCGCAGCTGTTGTTCCTATGTCATCGTCAAAAAAGCTGTTAAATAATTTTCTGAAAAAATAAAAATCCAAAACATGGCTCATATCGGCACCTCAAAACATAATCTGTCAGTATTTTAATATATCCTGAAACCTGCGGTTTTAGTCCAGAATTAATATTACCAGAAAAGCTGTGAGCGCACAATAACGTCCAGAGCAAAAAAAGCCCTCCGGCATATTTTATAAATAATATCGATAACCCCATTTTATCCCTATCCCCAATGCCGGAGAGCCTTTAAGCGTTATTCAGTTCAGATTTCGGCGCAGACTGCGTCGCCCATTTCCTTTGTACCTATATGTTTCTGGCCCTCCTCAGCTATGTCCACTGTCCTTATGCCCTTGTCAAGCACACGTGAAACAGCGTCCTCAACAGCCTTTGCCTCGGCCTCAAGGCCAAATGAGTATTTGAGCATCATAGGCACAGAAAGTATTGTGGCAAGAGGGTTTGCTATATCCATTCCAGCTATATCCGGCGCCGAACCGTGTATAGGCTCATACATGCCGAAGGAACCCTCGCCAAGGCTTGCCGAAGGCAGCATACCTATGGAGCCTGTAATCTGGCTGGCTTCGTCAGAAAGTATATCCCCAAACATATTGCTTGTAACAATAACATCAAACTGCTTAGGGTTTCTTACAAGCTGCATGGCGGCGTTATCTACATACATGTGGTCAAGTGCAACCTCAGGGTATTCCTTTGACACCTCTATAATTGTCTTTCTCCAGAGCCTTGAGCTTTCAAGCACATTGGCCTTGTCAACGCTTGTAACCTTTTTATTTCTCTTCATGGCCGCGTCAAATGCTATTTTTGCTATTCTTTCAACCTCAAAAGGGCTGTAGTTTTCAATATCATATGCTTCCTCGCCATATTTTCCCTGACGGTATCCCTTTTCGCCAAAGTAAATGCCGCCTGTAAGCTCACGTACAACCAGTATATCAAGGCTGTCGCCTATAATTTCGTGTTTTATAGGGCTTGCGTTGCTGAGCGCTCTGTGCATTATAGCCGGCCTCAAATTGGCGTACAGCGCAAGCTCCTTTCTGAGACCAAGGAGCGCTCCCCTTTCCGGCCTCAGCTCCCCCGGAAGGTTATCCCACTTAGGGCCTCCAACGGCCCCTAAAAGCACAGAATCGCTTTTTTTGCATACATCTATTGTCTCCTGAGGGAGTGCTGTGCCTTTGGCGTCAATAGCCGCTCCTCCTGCCAGCACCTCGGTCATATTGAATGTATGGCCGAATTTTTCACCAACCTTTTTTACTACCTTCTGAGCCTGCTCTATAATATCGGGGCCTATTCCGTCTCCCTTTATAACAGCTATGTTATATGTACCCATTTTTACACGCCTCCAAATATGTTATTTATTCATGTTTTCAGATGTATACTGCACAAGGCCGCCGGCTGCTATTATTTTCTGCATAAACTCCGGGAATGGCTCAGATTTGTAAGTCTTTCCCGTTGTTTTGTCAATAATCTCGCCTGTGGAAAAATCCACCTCAACCTCATCACCGGCATTTATCTCCTCTGCCGCCTGAGTGCACTCCATAATAGGAAGGCCTATGTTTATTGAGTTCCTGTAGAATATTCTGGCAAATGACGGCGCTATTACACAGCTTATGCCTGCGCATTTTATAGCCAGAGGGGCATGCTCTCTTGATGAGCCGCAGCCGAAATTTTTGCCCGCTACAATTATGTCACCCTTATTTGCATTTGAAGCAAAATCCGCATCAATATCAATCATACAATATTTGGCAAGCTCGTTTCCGTCTGATACATTAAGGTATCTTGCCGGAATTATAACGTCTGTATCGACATTGTCTCCATATTTAAAAACTTTTCCCTTTGCGTCCATTTATCTTATCCTCCCTATCAGATATTTTCCGGGTCAGTAATATAGCCTGTAAGAGCAGAAGCCGCGGCAACGGCAGGGCTTGCAAGATATACTTCCGAATCCTTGGCCCCCATCCTGCCTACAAAGTTCCTGTTGGTTGTAGAAACGCACCTTTCGCCCGAGGCCAGTATTCCCATATGTCCGCCAAGGCATGGTCCGCATGTAGGAGTACTCAAAACCGCTCCGGCCTTTACTATATCCTCGGCATAGCCGAGCTTTATACAGTCAAGGTAAATCTGCTGTGTAGCCGGTATAACAATAGTCCTTACAGATTTGTCAACATGCCTTCCCCTCAGTATGTCTGCGGCTATTTTCATGTCGTCGAGCCTTCCGTTTGTACATGAGCCTATTACAACCTGGTCAATTTTGACCTTTTCTTTTTCAGCCTCGTCTATTGTCTTTGTGTTTTCCGGAAGGTGAGGGTAAGAAACCGTAGGCCGCATTGAGCTTAAATCTATAGTTATTACCTCATCGTAAACTGCGTCATCGTCCGCCTTATAAACAACAGGCTCTTTTGCTCCGTGTTCCTTTGCGTATGATACGGCCTTCTCATCGGCAGGGAAAATACCGTTTTTTGCCCCGGCCTCAATAGCCATGTTGGCCATTGTAAACCGGTCGTCCATTGAAAGGTAATCTATTCCGTCGCCAACAAACTCCATAGATTTGTACAATGCTCCGTCAACGCCTATCTTTCCGATTATATGAAGTATAATATCCTTTCCGCTTACCCATTTTGCAGGCTTTCCTGTGAGTACAAACTTGATTGCACCGGGAACCTTAAACCATGCCCTTCCTGTAGCCATGCCTATAGCCATGTCAGTGCTTCCAACGCCTGTGGAAAACGCACCCAGCGCTCCGTATGTACATGTATGGCTGTCAGCTCCTATAATCACCTGTCCGCAGGAAACTATGCCTTTTTCCGGAAGGAGAGCGTGCTCTATTCCCATTTCGCCTACGTCAAAGAAGTTTTTGACCTTCATTTCATTGGCAAAAATTCTTGAGCACTTGCACTGTTCAGCCGCTTTTATATCCTTGTTTGGTGTAAAGTGGTCCAGAACAATTACAACCTTTTCCCTGTCAAAAACGCTTTTTGCTCCGGTCTTGGCAAATTCCTTAACAGCCACCGCTGTTGTAATGTCGTTACCCATTACGATATCAAGGTCAGCCTCTATAAGCTGTCCAGCCCTTACGCTTTCAAGGCCAGCGTGATAAGCCAGAATTTTCTGTGTCATTGTCATTCCCATTTTAAAATCCCCCTTATTTCGTCAATATCTTATTTGCGGCACTCACAACCGCCCTCAATGATGATTTTGTTATGTTGCTGCTTATTCCGGCCCCATAGAATACTCCGCCCTTTGATGTTGAAAGCTGTATGTATGAAATGGCCCTTGATTTTGTTCCGTATTCCATTGAGTGCTCACTGTAGTTGACAATCTCAAAATCTATTCCCATATATTTAACCATGGCATGGCAGAATGCGTCTATAACACCGTTGCCGCTGCCTGTTATTGTCTTTTCCTCACCGTTATCAGTTATTACCGCTTCTATTGATACATCGCTTTCGCCGTTATTAATCTCAGTGTATGTTATAAGCTTTACAGGCTCTGTTTTATTCACATACTCGTCATTGAATTTGTCAAATATAACCTTAGGCTCCACGTCCTTGTGGTTTACATCTGAAAGCTTTGTTATTACAAGGCTGAAATCCTGCTGGAACGCCTTTGGAAGGTACAGGCCAAAATTCTGCTCCAGTATAAAAGCCACGCCGCCCTTTCCGGACTGGCTGTTTATGCGCACAATAGGGTCGTATGTACGGCCTACATCTTTAGGGTCAATAGCAAGGTATGGAACCTCCCATCTGTCAGGGTGCTCCTTCATTCTGTCCATGCCCTTTCTTATAGCATCCTGATGAGAACCAGAAAACGCCGTATATACCAGCGCTCCGGCATATGGATGCCTCGGGTGTACTGTCATTCTTGTGGATTTCTCATAAATTTCCACAGCGTCGTCTATATGTGAAAAATCAAGCTCAGGGTCTATTCCCTGTGTAAAAAGGTTCATGGCAACTGTCATAATATCTACATTTCCGGTTCTCTCGCCGTTGCCAAAGAGCGTTCCCTCAACCCTGTCGGCTCCCGCCATTATACCAAACTCTGTCTCCGCTACGGCAAGGCCGCGGTCGTTGTGAGAGTGAAGGCTGACTATAATGCTGTCTCTGCATTTGAGGTTGTCACAGCAGTACTCAATCTGGTCGGCATAAACGTTTGCCGTAGCCATCTCAACTGTTGAAGGAAGGTTTATAATTATCTTTTTGCCCGGAGTAGGCTTCCAGACATCAATAACGGCGTTGCAGATTTCCACAGCGTAAGGCGTTTCTGTTCCTGTAAAGCTTTCCGGCGAGTACTGGAACATAAACTCTGTCTCAGGCTGTTTTGCGGCCTCCTCCATCAAAAGCTCGGCCCCAGCAACAGCAAGTGCTGTAGTCTGCTCCATTGAGGCGTTAAACACAACATCTCTCTGGAGAGTGCTTGTGGAATTGTAAAGATGGACAATAGCCCTCTTTACACCCTTTAAAGCCTGAAATGTCTTTTTTATAATATGCGGCCTTGACTGGGTAAGCACCTGAACAGTAACATCATCAGGTATCATGTTGTTTTCGATAAGGTATCTGGCAAATTCATACTCAGTATCGCTGGCGGCAGGAAATCCTATCTCTATCTCCTTAAAACCTGTTTTTACAAGGAATTTGAAAAACCCGATTTTTTCTTCAAGGTTCATTGGTATCTCAAGGGACTGGTTTCCGTCTCTCAAATCAACACTGCACCATATAGGCGCTTTTTCTATAACTTTATCCGGCCACTTCCTGTTCGGCATATTCATAGTCGGGTACGGTCTGTATTTGGTATAATTCATCATAATTTATCATTCTCCTTTGTCATAGATTATTCCGCTTTAAAATTCAATTATATTGAATCCTCTTACAACAAAGCTATATGCACCGGCCGCTGTGCCGAACCGTTTTAAGGCCTGTAAAATGGTTCTGGCAAACAAAAAAGCCTTCATCTCTAAACCTAGAGACGAAGGCCTGCGCTTCCGTGGTACCACTCTTATTTACCCCTCATAAAGGGATACACTCAGTCAGATACGGGAAATAATCCGATATCCTGCCGCTGTAACGGGCGGCTTACCGTTCCTGCCTATCCTAAGCCTTATGGCTTTACTTTCAGTGGAACACTCCAAGGCGAGTTCAGTCTATTCAGCATAGTGCCTTTCACCTGCCGGCACCTCTCTGTAAAGCTTCCAAAACCTACTATTCCTCATCACAGTGTTGTAAAAGTAATTCGGTTGTTGCAGTTGATATTATCACACAAAAATTTCCGTGTCAATAGTATTTATCCAAAATAAAATTTATTTATATTTTTTACCATCTGTCATAATTATTAAAAATGGATTTTACTTGAGAGCGGTATCCCCCGTGCCTCCTGTGCTGTCGCTCCTGCAGGCCATGCTGGCGGAAGGCTCATCATATGTGTTTTCCTTAAAGAAATGCCTGAAAACAGGATAAAGCACAGTCATAACAACAGCTCCGCAGAAGCCGTTGTTGTAAAGGTTTGCCGCTGCGTAGCAGCCTCCGGTCTTAAGCACCGCAAATGAATGCAGCATTCCCGTTATAATTCCCGCTACAGGCCCATATGTGCCTGCCATAGGCGCAAGTGTCGTTCCAAGGAATGTTCCCATCTGTACGCCATGCGTTGTAGGAGATGCTGTAGGGCTTATTACAGAACCCAGAAAACAGCCGATTATTATGGGCAGTATGTTCTTGGCGTGCTTTCCCTGAGCCGAAAAGCCTATTATAGTAAATATTGGTCCTATAGTTCCTCCGCTCAAATCCCCGCCTATAAGCATAATGTATGTAGTGCATATAAAAGTATTGACGCCCATGTTTATAAGGACCGCGCCCATGCCGTCAAGCTCGGTAAAATCGTGCTTGGCGTTTCCCGGACGCTTTAAAAGGTTTTTGTAGTTGCAAAATGCGTGTTTCCTGTCCTTCAGGTATCCGGCAATGACAAAACCGGCCGATATGGCGTACATAAATACAACAAACCCCATTGGTCTGCCCTCGTACCAGCAGCCCTGACTTTCAAACGGTATGCCGAAACCCTGCTCAACTGCAACAAAAGCTATAGCCACAAACCCCACTGTACAGCCCACATTGTAGAGGCTCAGACCCTTTAACACTACAAATGTGTGCTCGGCAATAAGAGGCACAACAAAACCTATGGCTATGCCTACCGCTACGGCTACTATATAGTCAGGCCAGTAGCCGCCGCCATGCCACAAATATGCAGCAGCCACAAGAGGCCCCAGCGAATCTGCCAGAAGACCGCTTGTAAGATACTTTGAAAGCTTCTCCTTCTTAACTTTAGCGAGAATCCATGTGCCCAGCAGTATGTACCACATGGTGTAAATATTTTTTCCGAAAAACGCGAACCCCGACATGAGGCCCAGAACAAATATGCACTTGCCGTTTGGCTTCTGACCATTAAAATACATAAGTACCGCCGAAAAGAAAGTGACAAGCGCAACGTTTAAAAACGCGGCGGCAGGCCCCACAAGAGCTATGTAGTCGGTAATAAGCAGCGCCGGATGGAAATACATAATCTTCAGCCCCTCCGGTATTGTCCTGTAATCGCCTAGTATTATACCTGCCAGAGCTATAAGCGCAGTGACCAGATATATCCACACATATCCGCTTTTTTTAAATGCTTCCATTTTTGAATACCCCCATAAAACACAGACACTATCCAACAAAAAATACAAAAAACCTTTGCACACGGTATACATTGTAGTATAATTAACATAACCAGTCAATAAATTTGTTAAAATTTAATTAATGTTACAGGCTTTTACAGGAGGTAATTTATGGGCTACGTAAGGATACAGTACGATACAATGAAGACATTTTCAAACACTGTGTTTGAAAAAATGGGCTTTACACCAGATGAAGCGGCAATAATAACTGATGTTCTTTTAACAAGCGATATGTACGGAATAGAATCCCACGGCGTGCAAAGAATGGTGCTTTACTATAAAACTATTAAAAACGGGCGTATACACATGGACTCCAAATGGGAGACAGTGCACGAAACACCTTTAAGCGCTGTTATAGACAACCACTTCGGCGTTGGGCAGCTTGTAGGCCATTACGCCATGAATTTGGCAATAGAAAAGGCCAAAAAAAGCGGTATAGGCATTGTTTCTGTCAAAAACTCCAACCACTACGGCATAGCAGGCTATTACGCTAAAATGGCTTGCAGACAAGGCCTTATAGGATTTGCCACAACAAACAGTGAGGCTATTATGGTGCCTACCTACGGAAGAATGGCAATGCTTGGCTCTAACCCTATAGCCATAGCTATGCCGGCGGAGCCTTACGACTTTTTCTTTGACGCTTCAACAACAGTTGTAACCCGCGGAAAAGTAGAAGTTTACAACAAAAAAGGCGAGACTCTGCCTGAGGGCTGGACTCTCAATTCAAAGGGAAACCCAAGCACCGATGCGCCTGATATTTTAAGAAATATAAATGAGAAAAACGGCGGCGGCATACTTCCGCTTGGCGGCTCAACAGAAAAATACGGCGGCCACAAGGGCTACGGCTATGGCATGATTGCCGAAATTTTTTCCTCCATACTTTCTCAGGGCCTTACATCCAACCATACCCACATAGGCTCCACAGGCGGTACATGCCATGGTTTTGCTGCAATAAACCCTAACCTGTTCGGCAATCCGGAAGAAATTAAGGAGCATTTTTCAAACTTCCTTCAGGAGCTGAGGCAGTCTCCTAAGGCCGAGGGACAGGAAAGGATATACACACACGGCGAAAAAGAGGTTGAGGCGTACGACAGAATGCTTGAGCAAGGCATACCTGTAAACGAAAACACCCTTAAGGAAATGAAGCTTATATGTGACGAATACAATATAGATATAGAGCACTACCTTGGAAAGCTGGACATTTAACAACAAAAAACCGCAGGGCAATTTGCCGCCCTGCGGTTTTTATTTGACTGTTTTACTGTTTACGGTTCATACTCCTCCAGAAGAGTGCCGTTTTCACAAATAAACTCCACCGCCCTTTTCTGGAAGGCCATACCGCCTGTAGGCGAGTAATCCTTTCTTTCCGGACTTATTCCCGCCGGCACGTCCATGCCATAAAGCGACAGCTCATACATACTGTCTCCCTGACAGAAATATATTGAAGCATGAGGCTCCAAAGTTATCGAATATCCGTTTACCGAACCTCCGCCAAAAATATTTGAAACCTGCTTGCGGTATCCGGTCGAGCTCAGAATATCAATCAGCTCACCGTATTCTTCAGAATTCACGTCAAAAGCATACTCACGTATGTAATAATGCGGTTTGCCGTCAGTTTCCGTTCTGTAAAAATATTCTGAGCAGCACTTGTCTGCTTTGCCCGTCTCAAAGTCCGGCATAATGCTCTCAAAAGATTTAGGTATTGCATACTGCCATAATACTGCCGCCGCTATCAGCACCAAAAGCGCCCTGCCAAACGCATATCTGTATGATTTCATAACCCCACCGCCTTAAAAGCACCACCCTAAAACGCTCTTTTCTGAATCATATATTATTTTTCGCCTTCTTTCAAGGCCTTTTGCTTTCAGCTCATAAACAGAAGCAAATTTTTATACTTTCCTTCAATTATTTTACATACCTCTTGACTTTTCACACCATTTTATTTAGAATAATATTGTTATTCATCGAGGTGTGGCTCAGGTGGTAGAGCGCTGCGTTCGGGACGCAGAGGCCGCAAGTTCGAGTCTTGTCACCTCGATTTTTTATGTAAATAATCTCATTTACGCAAGACGTCTTTGATACAGGCAAAGGCGCCTTGTTTTTTAATTAGCTGAATCCTGTTTATCACTATTACATGCTTGCCTTGCATATACAAAACCGTTCAGCATTTTTCCTGCTGTCATTTCAAATACTGCATTTTTAGCCGGAGGCATACAGTAAACGCTGCAAACCGTCTAAAAACCAATATAAAGAGGGGCCGTAAGGCCCCTTTAATTTATGTCAGCATTTCCTCAATGGATTGCAAGGCATATCAAACACACAGTTTTCATTTAAATGCTGTCTTACTATATCAAGCGCTTCGCCGAATCTCTGGAAATGCACTATCTCCCTCTCCCTGAGGAAACGCAGCGGCTTAAGGACATCGGGGTCAGTTGTAAGGTCAATGAGGTAGTCATAAGTTTTGAGCGCCTTTTTCTCTGCTGCCATGTCCTCGTAAAGGTCTGTCAGAGGGTCGCCCTTAGACTGGATATATGCTGCTGTAAACGGATCGCCGGCGGCGTTGCATGGAAAAACGCCAAGACCGTGGTTAACATAGTACGTGTCAAGGCCGGAAGCCATTATCTGCTCTTTTGTAGCGCCCTGCAAAAGCTGGTGTACTATTGTGGCCATCATTTCAGTATGGGCAAGCTCCTCAGTTCCGATATCATTAAGAGTGGCTTTTCCCTGTGCCGTAATCATTGTGTTTCTCTGGCTCAGATAACGGAGTCCTGCTCCAAGCTCTCCGTCAGAGCCGCCGTACTGCTCCATCATAAGCTTTGCAAGCTTAGGGTCTGTTTTTTTGATATTGATAGGAAACTCAAGCTTTTTCTCATAAATCCACATAGATTAACACCCCTCCTTAAAATTAAAATTCCTGCTCCATGGCCAAGGACAGTCATCCCACTGCCATTTGTCCTCGCACCTGTTCATTGAACGGAATGAGCAGAGCGGTCCGGCTACTCTTTCGTACTTGCCGCGCACTGCGTCAGCAGCTCTTACAATTCTGTTGTATTCGGCAATAGCCTCGGCGTTGTTTGGGTGTGTGTCAAGATAAAGCCCCAAGTCAACAGCCATAAAGTCAAGCTCTGTAAGCTTTAATAAGAGAGTTTCCTTATCCATCAATTGCACCCCCTGTCGCATACTGAAGTTTTGCTGTAAGGAATTACAAGGTTTTTAAACGCTGTGCCAAGCATAAGGCTCTCCTCAGGGTCCATAAGGTCAAAATCAGTCTGGTACGGAACGTAAGCCTCGGAAAGGCCAACACGCTCTATAATACAGTCGTTGCAGTCAGCCGGCTCGTAGCAAAAATCGTCCGGTGTCATATCGCAAGGGTCAGGGCATTTCTGGCAGCCGCAGTTTTTGTTATTGCGGCAGCTGAATATTTTGTAGTACTCGTCATATACCTGTTTCATTGTCTGCCTCCTGTTTTCTTTAAGCACTTTATATTATGTAAAAACAGCCCTTCGTGTTACACAGTTTATTTTGTCGCAAAACAGGCCGGTCCTTTTGGTCGGAAATAAAAAAGAGGCCGCTGAACTTTTTCTGTTCACGGCTCCCTTTCGCTTCCGCAAATTATCCTACTTTACACTACTTTATACGAAAAAGCCATTAAACTGCCATAATGTAGTATTATGGTGCAGAGGTGGTTACAGTGAAGCCTTTAAAGGAAAGTATAAGCATAACCATAGACGGAAATATTTTATCTAAAATAAAAGAGCTTGCGGAAATGTTTGACCGTTCAGTGTCACAATATATAAATATGGTTTTAAAAGAGCACTTGAACAACCGTAGGATTAACGAAATATACAGCTTTCCTTCCAAGGAAAAGCTGTTGCCCCCAAATGACTTTTAAATATTTTTATTTCGTTTTCCAAAGCATATGCCGAAAGCCACTCGGTTACTGCCGGTACTTTCGGCACTTTTATGACTTTTTACGCTTAGGGGGTTTCCTTTTGGACAGCAGAACCATATTAAACAGCACATTTAAAGTACTTGAGGAAAGCCTCGGCAGAAATTTTCTCCAGAGTTTTAAAAGCCGCAGTTTTTACGACCTTTACCTTTACCATTTTTCACTGGGGCTCTGGATTCGCAACAACTTACTTTCAGACGGCAGCGGGCTGTGCGGGCTTTTTTATGATATGGGCATACAGAGCAAAGATGATATGTCAATGCTGTTAGTACAGCTTTTTTTATCCATGTCCATGCCCGTTGACTTAAAAGGGCTCCGGCATATGCCGGAGCCTGTTATTTATACTCTGTTTTATTTTATATCTGTTTTTTATACACAAGCGTTTTTTCTTTATTATACGCCTGCGCCTGTCACTGACCGTTCCACAGCACTGTTTCGCCGCTGTCAAGTGTCCGCCTGAGGTCTATTATCCTCTGGTTGCTGCTTCCTCTGAATTTAAGGCTTATATCCTTGAGACTTTCAACAAACCTGCCGTCAACCAGCACATCTATAAGACCAAGAAGCTCATCTGTTACTTCGCACCTTGCCCTGCTGTTTCCAGTTATCTCCTCAAACGTAAAGCCCGAGTAGCACCATATATCCTTATTTTTAAACCTTTCCCTTACCCTGCGGCAAAGCTTTACAAGCTCCCTCTGGTTTTCAGCCTCAAATGGCTCTCCGCCTATTAGCGTAAGCCCCCTTATAAAGGGCTTTGAGAGCGCCTCCATAAGCTCCTTTTCCGTCTCCTCTGTAAACGGCCTTCCGTAGCCAAAATCCCACGTGGCCTCATTAAAACAGTTTTCGCACCGGTGCCGGCAGCCGGAAACAAAGAGCGAAACCCTTACTCCGGCGCCGTTGGCGATATCAGTCTTTTTAATCTCACCGTAATTCATATAAAAACCTCTTAAAGGTGAAGAACCCTCTCTTTTATCTCCTGTGTTCTGCCCTGATTCCAGAACTGTGTGCCTATATACCCGCAGGTACGCCTTGCCACATTCATTTTTGACTGGTCATGGTTTTTGCAGTTAGGGCACTCCCATATAAGCTTTCCGTCATTGTCGTTTACTATCTGTATTTCGCCCTCATAGCCGCATTCCTGACAGTAGTCGCTCTTTGTGTTAAGCTCCGCATAAATGATATTGTCATATATAAACTGCATAAGGCTTATTACGGCGTCGATATTATTCTGCATGTTGGGAACCTCCACATAGCTTATGGCTCCGCCCGGTGAAAGCGCCTGAAACTTGGCCTCAAAGGCAAGCTTTGTAAAGGCGTCAATAGGCTCTGAAACATGCACATGGTAGCTGTTTGTAATATAGTTTTTGTCTGTAACGCCCTCCACAATGCCGAAACGTTTCTGTAAGCACTGGGCAAACTTGTATGTTGTGCTCTCAAGTGGTGTGCCGTAAAGGCTGAAATCTATGTTTTCCTTTGCTTTCCACTTTCTGCACGCCGCGTTAAGGTATTCCATAACCTCAAGGGCAAAAGGTTCCGCCTCCGGGTCTGTGTGCGAAAGTCCTGTCATATACCTTACACACTCGTAAAGCCCGGCGTAGCCGAGGGATATTGTGGAGTAGCCGCCGTAAAGGAGCCTGTCAATGGTTTCGCCCTTTTTGAGCCTTGCCAGAGCGCCGTTCTGCCAGAGTATAGGCGCCACGTCTGAAACTGTGCCCTTAAGCCTGTTGTGGCGGCACATAAGCGCCCTGTAGCACAGGTCAAGTCTCTCGTCGAATATATCCCAGAACTTATCCGTATCCCCTCCGGAGGAAAGCGCCACGTCCACAAGGTTGATTGTTACAACGCCCTGATTAAACCTGCCGTAATACTTTGGCTTTCCGTTCTCGTCAACATACGGTGTAAGAAAACTTCTGCACCCCATGCAGGTGTAGCAGTGGCCCTCGCCGTTTTTGTCGACCTTAAGCTCAAGCATTTTCTTTTCCGATATATAGTCAGGCACCATTCTCTTGGCTGTACATTTTGCCGCAAGCTCTGTAAGGTAGTAGTATGGGGTGCCCTCCCTCACATTGTCCTCCTCAAGGACATATATAAGCTTTGGAAATGCCGGAGTAATCCATATTCCGTCCTCGTTTTTAACTCCCTGATAGCGCTGTTTGAGCACTTCCTCTATTATAAGGGCAAGGTCGCGCTTCTCGTTTTCGTCCTTGGCCTCGTTAAGGTACATAAACACTGTAACAAAAGGCGCCTGACCGTTTGTTGTCATAAGTGTTACCACCTGATACTGTATTGTCTGCACACCCTTGCATATTTCATCGTGAAGCCTTTTTTCCACAATTTTATCCATCTTTTCTTCGGATACCTCAGTGCCTATGAGCCTTACTTCCTCAACTACCTCTTTTTTAATCTTCTCACGGCTAATCTGCACAAAAGGCGCAAGGTGCGTAAGGCTTATGCTCTGGCCGCCGTACTGTGAGCTTGCCACCTGAGCTATAATCTGTGTGGCTATATTGCAGGCGGTAGAAAACGTATGCGGCTTTTCAATGAGAGTGCCGCTTATAACTGTGCCGTTCTGAAGCATATCCTCAAGGTTTACAAGGTCGCAGTTATGCATATGCTGGGCAAAATAGTCCGAGTCGTGGAAATGTATTATCCCCTGCTCATGGGCGTCCACTATATCCTTAGGCAGGAGCATGCGCTTTGTTATGTCCTTGCTTACCTCTCCCGCCATATAATCTCTCTGTACACTGTTTACAGTAGGGTTTTTGTTTGAGTTTTCCTGCTTTACCTCTTCGTTGGAGCACTCTATAAGGCTCATTATCTTGTCGTCTGTGGAGTTTGCCTTTCTTACAAGGGCCCTCTGGTATCTGTAGGTAATATATTTCCTTGCCACAGAAAACGCCTGTGTGGCCATTATACGGTCCTCAACCATATCCTGTATCTCCTCAACGCCGGGCGCACGGCCCATGTTAAGGCATGTCTTTTCGATATCAAGGGCTAAGTCCTCTATCTGGCTGTCTGTAAGCCTGTCGCTTTCCACAGCCTCCTGATTGGCCTTCTGAATAGCCTTTACAATTTTGCTTCTGTCAAAAACGGCTTCTGTTCCGTTTCTTTTAATTATTTTCATGCTTATCGTCTCCTAACAAATTCCCGGACTGCAACTTAAATTTATTTCGCAAACCAATCTCTAATCTGTTTGCTGCGCCCCTTAATTATACTATATCTTGTGTTTTTTTCAAGCGCTTTCTACAATATCTATATTTTTGGGTAATATATACAAATTTCAAAAAATCAATACCCATTCAAAATTTTTTTTCGACACCTGCGCCGAAACCCCAAAATCAAAGTATTTTCAAAAGAAACTGACTGGATTTTTAAAAACTGTTCGACACCGGATTTTGCTGTCAAGCATTAATAATACCCAAAAAACCGCCTGTTGTTTAAAAATAATTGAAACCCGTGATACTCGAATCAAAATATAAATATTTACTTTTACACAAAACCGAAATCACAAAATATAGCCCATGCTTCTGAACAAAAATATCCAGAATGTGAGGGTTACTGTCGAAAGTAGTGTTGTGCACACAACAGCGCTTGATGTAAGGCTTCCGTCATGGCCCATGTTTTTAGCCATTACAAAGCAGGTAGGCGTTGAGCAGGCGCCAAGCATAATCATAAGCGCTATGAGCTTCTGGTCCGTAAAGCCCAGATAAACGGCGGCAGGCAGAAAAACCGCAGGAAGCACAACAAGTTTAATGGCAGACACAACAGCTGTAAGCCTTATGTTTGTGCGCATTCTGGAAAACTCGAACCCGGCGCCTATAGCCAGCAGCGCCAGAGGCGTTGTAAGAGACGCCACACTTGTAAGCGTCTTATCGGCTATTGCAGGCAGTTTAAGCCTTAAAGCCGATGCCAGAAGCCCCACAGCGATACCGTCTATTATCGGGTTTTTAAGTATATTGAAAAACGCCTGTTTAATCCTTGCCCCGGCTTCTGCGGCCGTTACTTTCTCCGGCGACTCAAGCGTAAGCACTATAACGGCAAAAACGTTAAAAAGCGGCACGCTGCCTATCATCATGAGCGGCACCATGCCCGTATCGCCGTAAATGTTTACGATATATGCCGCGCCAAGTATGGCTGCGCTGGAACGGTAGGATGCCTGTACAAACTCTCCGGTTATTTTTCTGTCTCTTATAAAAAGTTTTGCCAGAGCCCATATCGACAGAAAAGCTACTGTTGTGGCGCAGGCGCAGAAAGCTACATACTTTAAGTCAAAATCCGAATACAAATCAATTCCCGACATATCCATAAACAGCATGGCCGGAAGCGCGACCCTGAACACAAGCTTATCGCTTATATTGAGAAAGCTCTCGCTGAAAAATCCCATTTTGTTAAGCACATACCCAAGCACCATAACAAGAAACACAGGTATTGTTGAGTTAAGGCTGAACATAAGACTATCCATAGACAATCCCCCCTTAATTTAAAAAAGCCGGTTTATCCGGCTCTAAACATAATTATATAATATAAACCCATTTTTCTAAATTTTCAATACCGCTTCGTCTTCTAAAGGTATCTCGTCAAAAAACTTTTTGATATAGTATACACAGAATACCGCGGCCAATACATCGCTAAGAGGCTGAGAGGCCTGTACACCCAAAAGTCCTGCAAAGTGCGGAAGCACAAGCACTATAGGTATAAAAAACAGC
The DNA here is from genome assembly GCA_022867625.1 of Lachnospiraceae bacterium NSJ-143. Classification (GTDB taxonomy): domain Bacteria; phylum Bacillota; class Clostridia; order Lachnospirales; family Anaerotignaceae; genus Neoanaerotignum_A. Next base: position 309,676 of record JALIFM010000001.1, on the reverse strand, counting down.
CCCTGCCTTGATATTGATGTCAGTGTCGCCTCCACAGGCTTTCCCACTGACTGCAAAAGCATATTGCTCACTATTGAAACAGGCTGCAAAAACATTGTGGCGCATTGTAGCTTGAGTGCCAGAGCGCCTATCATTATAACATCGGCATCGGATTTTCTGAACAGCACTATTATGTTGTCCGCAGAAAAAAAGCAGACTGCCGATAGGCACATAAGCGCCGCCATTCCGCTTAAAAGCGTGAATTTAAACGCCCTCCTCACCCTGCCGTACATTCTGGCGCCGTAGGCAAAGCCGGCCACAGGCTGAAATCCCTGCCCAAAACCGAGAAGCACAGCTGTCATTATAAAAGATGTCCTTCCAACAATCGACATGGCAGAAACCGCCGCGTCGCCGTAAGCCATAGCCCCTATGTTGAGCAGTATGTTGGCAATGCTTGCCAGAGCCTGCCTTGAAAACGAGGGAAGCCCCATTTTTATAATATCAGCGTAAATCACGGCCTTTTTGGAAACAGCGCTGAGCTTAAGCGCAACCATGTCGCTTTTTCTTGTGCAGAATACAAGGAGTATAACAAAGCTTATAAACTGGCTTATAAGAGTAGCCACAGCGGCCCCGCCGATTCCCATGTCAAACACGAATATAAATACAGGGTCGAGCACTATATTGAGTACGCCTCCAAATGTAAGCCCCACCATAGAGAAAAAGGCACGCCCCTGCGCCCTCATTATATTGTTCAGCACAAAAGACGAGCATATAAAAGGGGTGCCTATAAATATATACATAGCGTAATTCTGCGCGTATGGCAGTATTGTATCCGTGGCTCCCAGCACAGATACAATGCTCCTGTTAAATGCCATTCCAAAAACAGCTATAAAAACACCCAGAACGAATGTAACAACAAAAGCCGTTGACGCTATTTCATCTGCCCTGCTGTAATTTTTCTCCCCCAGAAGCCTTGATATGTTGCTCCCGGCGCCCATGCCAAACAGGAATCCGAGGGCCTGCATTATGCTCATAACCGAAAACACAACACCTACCGCCCCTGAGGCGCTTGTGTTTATCTGTGATACAAAAAACGTATCCGCGGTGTTATATATGGCTGTCACAAGCATGCTTATTATCATTGGCAAAGCTAATGACGGTATGAGCCTTTCAACAGGGCTCTGTGTCATTTTATCAAACTGGCCTGTATTTTTCACTGGCGTTCGCCTCCTGTCAACCCACTCAGCCCAAAGCCGGGTCACTTACGCCGTTTTCCGCAAAGGCCCTTGCCCTGTCTATACACGTGCCGCATTTTCCGCAGGGCTTTTCACCGCCCTCGTAGCAGCTCCACGTAAGCTCATACGGCACGCCCAGCTCAATGCCTGTCCTTACAATATCCGCCTTGGTAAAATTAACAAAAGGCGCCTCTATTTTAAGCTTTTTTCCGCTCCCTATATACACAGCCTGTCCTATAGCGCTGTTGAATTCGTCTGAGCAGTCGGGGTAGGCGCTTCCCGCAGCATCGTCGCTGTGCGCTCCGTAATATATAACAGAACAGCCCTTTGAAAGCGCCACACTTGCAGCCGCCGATATAAAAAGCCCGTTTCTGAAAGGTACATATGTGCTTACAGGCTCGCCTTCCGATTCGTTAAGCTGCTCAGCGTAGGATTCCTTTGGTATTTCTCTTTTGGAGCCGTCCAGCAGCGAGCAGTCGCTGTACCTGAAAATCTGCGACAAGTCCATATAAATATGCTCCGTTTTGTAAAACTTAGCTACCTTGTTGGAGGCTTCTATTTCCTTTCTGTGTTTCTGCCCGTAAAACACAGAAAGCGCCACAACATTTTCAGCTCCGTATTTATTTACAGCCATGGCAAGGCATGTGGAGCTGTCCAACCCTCCGCTGAACAAAACAAGCGCTTTTTCCATTTCCATCACTATTCCTTTTCTATAACCTGAGTCTCATCTGCAACGCCGTATCGTTTTGAAAGCGCCCCCTGAGAGTGCTTGTGTACGTGCGGGCCGCTGTCTTTTTAATTCCCCTTGCGGTCATGCAGCTGTGACAGCCCTCTATAAGCACAGCCACATCCGGCGAGCCTGTGACAGTCTCTATAATCTCCGCTATATCCGTGCCTATCCTTTCCTGAAGCTGAAGGCGCTTTGAAACCATATCGGCAATTCTTGCTATCTTGCTGAGTCCTATTACCTTTCCCTGCGGCATGTAGGCCACCGTAACCTTCATATCGTACATAAGCGCCATATGGTGCTCACAGTAGCTGAAAATATCAATATCCCGCACTATAACCATATCGCCGGCGCTCTGCGAAAACGTAAGGTCATCCTCAAATGTCTTGTCAAACATTTCAGCTATCTGCCGGTTTGTATAGTTCATTCCCTCAAACACTTCGGCATACATCTGGGCCACGCGTTTAGGCGTATCCTTAAGCCCCTCCCTGTCGGGGTTATCGCCAAGGGCCTCAATAATCCCCCTTATATGTTCCTGTATCTTTTTTTCGTCTATAGACATTATATCACCTTCTTACACTCCCCGCATATCGGGGTTCCAGATAATTTTGTGAAGCTGAAGCTGCAAATTAATTCCGTTCATTTTATTTTCAATCATAAACCCGACAATTCTTTCAGGCTCAATGCTTCCAAAAACCGGACTTATATATACATGGCATTTATCAGTCAGTCTGTATCTTTTTATTATCTCAAGCGCCCTCTCAAGGTCAGCCATGCTCCCCGAGACAAACTTAACAGTGTCGTTACTGCCAAGCACACTGAAATTTTCTGTCAGCATAAAATCCTCCATGCCGCTTGAAGGCAGCTTGTAATCCATTGTAAATGACGGGCGGTTTCTGATTTGAGAAAACCCTTTCAGGTCCACGCTGCCATTTGTCTCAATTTCAGCCTCCAGAAAGCTGTCGTCGGCTATGAGTTTTAAAAGCTCATACATTCCCTCCCTCAAAAGCGGCTCGCCGCCTGTAAGGGTTATATTTTTAATGCCTGTCTTTTTTACTGTATCTAAAATCATTGCAGAGTCCATGAGCTTAAAGTCAGCATCAGGCTCATTGGCCCATTTTGTATCACAGTAAGAGCAGTTAAGGTTGCAGCCGGCAAAACGCACAAAAACAGCGGGCTGACCCGCCTTTGTGCCCTCACCGTTTATGCTTGTAAAAATTTCGGCTACCTTAAAGCAAGCCATATTAAAACACCCCTTTTCAGCCAAAGTACACAGCGCAGTTGTCAGGTGTCTCAAATACTGTGGCACACCTCACCTTATAGCCCTTTTTCACCATACTGTCAAAGACATATTCAGCCAGATTTTCAGCTGTGGGCCTGAAATCCAGCTCAATTATCCTGAACCCCTCACCTGTAAGGGCCTGAAGCGTAGCTTCTTTTAACGAGCCTCTCTCTATAATAAGCGCGTGGTCAAGATAATCGGCCAAAGCCTTTAAATCCCTTTTCAGGTCGCCAAAATCCACAATCATGCCCCTTTGGCTTCCCTCTTTCTGTATTGTCTCAGAATAAATTTCTGCCTCAACTGTCCACCTGTGGCCATGTATGTTTCTGCACTTCCCTTCATAGCCCTGCAAAAAATGCGCTGAGTCAAAGCTCTGCTTTGTTTTAATTGTATACATTATTACACACCTCTCAGATAAATAAAAAAGCCCCAAAAGTTGTGTACTTGGGGCATAATAAACCTGTTCTGTTTATTTAAAAGCCCTGGTTTTGTTTATAGACAGGATGGTACAAACGAACTGTCTTATTTTGTTTTCGTCATAAGTATATCATTACAGTACAGGCATGGTCAAGCTTTTAAAATAAGCCCCCTGCCGTGCTCTGTTGTGCGCTTAATAAAGAATTCCGCCTTTTCATGGCTGTCGGCAACCCTTACCGGCTTGAGCTGGTTTACCGATACTCCCTTTTTTTTCATCATTTCAATATAGTCGGCGTAGGCTCCCTTTTTGAGCGGCACAAATACCAGTGGCTTAAGCTTTCCGGCACGTATTTTGGCAGCGTATGACCCGTTCATCTCACATAAGCATTCTTCTATAATAACCGATATCCCCTCCGCCTGAAACGCAGATATTTCATTTTCGTATTCAGCAAAAACAATATATCTGCCCGGTGAAGAATTGGTGTCTGCGTAAAGGGTGTATTCCTTAAACCTTATACCCGTTTTCTTCTCAAAATTTTTAATTACAAGCTTCATTGTGCTGTCGTTTGTCTTTTCACCGGCTATGTTGAGCACCTGATTAAGCCTGTATAAAAATTTTATCACCGGAAGCCCGTTGTAAAAGTCTACAACCTCCACCACATCCATCATTCTGTACCTGTAAAAGCCTGAAAGGTTAGTCACTATAAGCTCGTAGCGCCTGCCTTTTTGTACCTTATCCATAGTCACAGTGCCGGCGCTTTCAGAGTTAATATCCCTGAATTCGTAAAAGGCGCTGAATGGTATAAGCACCATCTCATCGCTTTCCGATTTAATAGGGCAGGCAAATATCCCCTCAGAAGCCGAAAACACGCTGTAATGCACCCTGACACCACCCAGAAAAAACCGCAGCCTGTCTGTATAAATCCTGAAGCTTTCACTTCCTATACCAAAAACAAAAGCCAAATCCGGCCAAATCCTCGGCATTATGCCTTCAAATCCCTTTTTAAACTCACGCTCAATAAACCTTGCTCTTTCCGGAGCCGGACTTATAGCCTCCAAAAGCTCATTTCTCACCGAAGCCGGCATATTTATACTGTCGCTTATGGTGCCTCTTTCTATATCATTTACAAGTGTCTGCCAGTTGGTTTCAAGGTAGCGCATTGTATCGTATACCGCAGTCATAAACGTGCAGGTGATAAAAGAAAGATTTTTCTCCACAAGTGCAAACCTCAGGTGAAGGTACATAAAATCCATATCGCATTCCGGATATGACACACTCAGGGGCGATGTATAAATATCGCTTTCATACGCCTTGTTTTTCTCACGGACCTTGCCCGATACAGCGCCATAGGTAAATCCGTTTTGTCCTGTACTGAACCGTATCTCTGTAAGTGACACGCCCCGACCCTTTTTCCAGTTGTCTCCAAGCTCCCTGTCCATAGCGGCAAAACACGCTCCATGCGTATACATGGCAAATAAGTCAGCCGCCTCCTGACACATAGGTACCTTTTTAGGGGTTCCTGAGCTGCCGGAGCTGAGAGCGAAATGTATTGTCTCTCTGGCAGAGAGCACGTTTTTTTCGCCTCTCTCAATACCGGCTATATATTCCTCATAGTCCTTATATTCAGTAACGGGCACCTTCTTTATATAATCCTCAATGGTCTTTATATATTCAAAACCGTATTTTTTTCCGTACTGTGTGTTTTTATTTTCCTCAATAATTTTCAGCAGCAGCTTTCTGTTCTCCTCAAACCCGTTTTTTGAGGCTTCCTCAAGCCTTTTAAGGCCGGTACGCCCCTTTTCAATATTTTTCTGTATTATCAACTGTGTCTTATCCAAAGCCAAAGCACTCCTTTTGCGAATATAATACATTAGGGCCGTTTTGTTTGCAAATAAAAATTCGATTGTATACAATTTAGAACTTTACTGAATCGGCAATAATGGTAAAATCGTATCTATAGTATGGAGGTAATTATGGAAATCTATCTGCTTTTAGGCCCAAAAAGCGCCGGCTTAAAGGATATTGACCTTTTCTGCCGCGCCTTTGAAAAAACAGGCGTACAGCTCAAAAAAATAATGGCAAACGATATAGATGTAATGTGCTGCAATGACAACTCGCTGTTTATAAACGGCAGCAGGGCGCCGATTCCGGACGCGGTTATATCCGCTTATTTCGGGGATATCAACTCCCATAACCTTTATGTAACAGGGGAATTTGAAAGCATGGGAATACTGTGCATTAACAGTGCCCGGTGTCTTGTAGAGGCCCGTGACAAGCTTACAGGCCTTCTCAAAATAAAAGCCTCTCTGCTGGAGGTCCGTATCCCCAAAACACTCCTCTACAGCAAAGGCTTAAGTCCGGAGCTTGTCAAAAGCTTTATTGGCTTTCCGCTTGTGGCAAAAATAATACACGGCAGCAGAGGTGCCGGAGTGGAAATAGTGCCGGATACAGAAAGTCTGGATAAAATTGTCCGCACAATGGCCGATACCTACAGCGATGGAGTACTGCTTCAGGAATACATAAAAAGCTCCCGCGGCCGTGATATCAGGTTTATTATGTGCGGCGGAAAGTATATAACCTCGTTTGTACGCTCAAATTCCCATGGTTTTATATCAAACATTGCAGCCGGCGGGAATATTGAATTTTTCCAGCCGGAAAATAAGCTTATTGAACAGGCAGAAAACATTGCAGAACTCCTTGACATAAATCTTGGAAGTGTGGATTTTCTTTTTGGCGGCGACGGAGAATATTATTTCTGCGAGGCAAACGCCATGCCGGGATTAAAATACACGGAGTACTATACAAAAGCCGGATTTAAAAATCCGATGGAAACAATTGCGGAAAATATAAAAGCTCAGGTTTGCAAAAGAAATCAAAAATAAAAACGGAGGTTTAAACCCCCGTTTTATTTTTTATCACAATCCGCCGTTAAGAAGTATGTTGTTGTAAATAATCTGAAAACCGTAAACAAAGCAGAAAATCATTATAGCCCACCATATGGCTGTTTTCGGCTCCTTCTCTTTCTTTTTAACCTTATATTTATCGTATTTTCTGTTATTGTCATCAAGCATTCTTTCGTTATATAAATTCATCTGTTTGAATTCTTTATCGTCCATATATATCCCTCCTGTACGGCCTCCACCAGTTAATATTATTTTACATAATACAATATTAAAAGTCAAACTATTTATAAGCCCTGCCGCTGTGGGAGGGAAGCATAGCAAAATTTACATGTAACATGCTATATTTTTGTACGCTCCCATTCTGATTATCCGCTTATAAAAGCGGATAAAGCTTATACCCTTGAGAGTACTTCCCTGTATTTATCCAGATGCACCTCTATAGCCCTGTACACATCGTTTCTTTTGCCGGCCTTTATGGCTTCGACTATTTTAACATGCTCCCTGTAGGCGTTTGTAAATGTACCGCCCTCGCTGTATGCCCTGAGCCCTATACGGTCCATACGGTATCTCATATCCTTTATAATAGAAAGCATCTGGCTGTTGCCGCTGTAGCTTACAATAGCTATATGAAAAAGCAAATCTGTTTCCATAAATTCCTGAGGGGTTATTTCCCTCTGCATCATTTCATGGAGCCTCTTAAGGTAGCCCTCAAGTGTTTCTATCAGTTTTTCCCACTTCTCGCTTCCAGCCGTGTCAGCGGCGTACATCCCACAGAAGCCTTCTATGGCGTTTCTTACCTGCAAATATTCCTCTATCTCCCGTTCAGAATATTCCCTCACCATAAAGCCCTTGTTGGGCTTTATGGATACAAAATCCTCATGGGCAAGCTGCAAAACCGCTTCCCTTACAGGCGTACGGGATATATTGAGCATTTCAGCAAATCCCTGCTCGGTATAGATTTCGTCAGGCTTAAGTATTCCGTCTGTAATCTGTTTTTTCAGGTAGCTATACGCCTGCATTTTAAGAGTAACTCTCTCAATCAAAATAATTTCCCCCTTTACCGCCTGCCTGTACTGCTTCAATGTCCAATCTTTTTAAGTATAATACTTAAAAGCTCATTAGATACGCTTTCCTTGCTCATCTTGTCAAGCTGAATCATTTCATCTTTAGTTATAACTGTCACTATATTCGTATCTGTACCAAAGCCGGCTCCTGACTGCTTAAGGTTATTAGCCACAATCATATCTATATTTTTTTTATAAATCTTTGCCCTGCTGTTTTCAATCATGTTCTGTGTTTCCATGGAAAAGCCGCATATAAACTGGCCTTCTCTCCTGTTTTCACCCATGTACTTAATTATGTCGTGGTTTCTTGTAAGCTCAATAGACATATCACAATCTTTTTTCTTTATCTTATCTTCAGCAGCCTTTGCCGGTCTGTAGTCAGCTACCGCCGCCGCCTTTATTATTATATCGTAGTCCTTAAACCTTGACTTAAAAGCCTCAAACATTTCCTCAGCGCTTACAACACTTATATTTTCTGCAAACCGCACCGGAGGAAGGTTTGTTTTGCCGCTTACAAGGGTAACCCTGGCCCCGCGCCTTACTGCGGCTTTTGCAATCTCATAGCCCATCTTGCCAGTGGAATGATTTGATATATACCTTACAGGGTCCATAGGCTCCTGTGTAGGGCCTGCACTTACTATAACCTTAAGTCCTTCCATATCTTTATCGTATGCCGCCTGTCTCAGTATATGGTCCACAAGCACTTCCTCAGCCGGCATTTTGCCTTCTCCCGTATCCCCGCAGGCCAGATAGCCGCTGTCAGGCTCTATTATCTCATAGCCAAATCTCCTCAGCTTATCAATATTGTCCTGTACTATATGGTTGCGGTACATAGCTGTGTTCATAGCCGGAGCTATGAGCACCTTGCAGGTACATGCCATAACTGTGGTTGTGAGCATATCGTCGGCTATTCCGTTTGCTATCTTTCCTATCACATTAGCCGTAGCGGGCGATATAAGGCATACATCTGCCTTTTTAGCCAGAGCCACATGCGCCACATTAAACTGAAAATTCCTGTCGAATGTATCCACCATACATTTGTTAGATGAAAGAGTTTCAAACGTAACAGGATTTATAAAATTAGTGGCGTTTTTTGTCATTATAACATGTACGTCAGCGTGAAGTTTTACAAGCATGCTAACGCAGTTTGCCATTTTATATGAAGCAATTCCGCCTGTCACACACACAAGCACTGTTTTGCCTTTTAACATAAAATCATCCCTAACATAAAAAATTAGTATTCGTCTACCGCACAATTATATCAAAACAGCAGGTATTAATCCATAGAAAAAAAATTTAATTGCAAAAAAGCCATACCTTAAGGCCGAATTATGAAATACCGCATAAAAACAGCCCTGTGACTTGAGGCTGTCTTATTGCCTTAAATCATTGGGCTGTAAATACAAAATATATTTTTATGGACAATCACATTAAATCAGTGTTTGTCAGTTCCTCTTTAAGCAGCATATGCTGGTATACTCCGGAAAGCAGAGTGTTTTCCTTTTCAGCAAGGCTGTACTCAGCGGTTATGAGCTCATACTTGGAGGTCTCGCCGTTTAAAAATTTAACCTGTGTCCTTTCAAATTCATCCCTTAAAAGTTTTAACTCAGCTGTACCGGAATCATAATCCTTTTCATTCTGAATTATTGAGTTGTATTTCTGATAAAGGCTTTTATATACGTTTTCCTTTGTGTCCTCATAGCTCATCTCAGCGGAATTGAGACTGTTCTGTGCGGACTGGTAGCCGTTTATAGAGCTGCTGTTTAAAGGTGTAAGCTTTGATGTCTGTTTTGTTGTCTCATAGCTTTTTTTAGCCTGCTTTACTGAGTTTGCCGCAGCTGTCTTGCCGTTTATGTAGCTTTCCACCGGCATATTAAGTTCCAGCGGCTCATAGACAGCCTCCATAACAAAATTGTACCTCTTTGTCAAATCCTTTTCGCCTATAAGTATATTTAAGGAAACATAATCCAGCTCAAGCTCCTCCTTTTTGTTTTCAAGCTGCTTTTTGGCATTATTGTAGGAAAGTTCAAGAGAGTCAAACTCGCTTTGCGATATTTTTCCATTGGAAAGCTTTGCCTTTGAAAGCGTAAGGTTCATCTCATCCTTTTTAAGCGAAAGCTCGGCAAGGGCTATTTCACGCTGACTCTCAATTATGTTTATATAGGACTCCTTCATGGAATGCTTTACGCTTTCCTCCTGTGCCACCTTTGATATTTCATTGTTCTCGTAGCTGCCTTTTGAGTTGAGAAAACTTATAAGGCTTGAAAAATCCTCGCCCGAATCCGCCGAGGCCTCAAGATAGCTTACCTCAAGCTCATCCTCAGCAAGCTTCATGCTGGCCGAAAGGTTAAGCAGCGACGTGTTGTTCCTCAGCGCCTTTTCCTGTGCTTTTTCAAACGTCAGAGTCTCAAGACTTTCGTCATATTCATTGGATATAAGACTTGAATAGCTTTCGGTAAGGTCGGCTGTTTCAGCAGACAATTCAGTCTGTCCTTCCGCCTGATAGCCATGTGCGGTACAGGGCGAAAGCATAACCGCCGCAGCGGTTATAAAAGATATATACCTGAGTTTCATTATATCACCCCTTTATTCAAATCTCAGAGCCTCTATAGGGTCCAGAAGCGCAGCCTTGTTAGCCGGCGCCACACCAAATATTATGCCTATAAGCATTGATATGCCAACAGCCCCCGCTATGGCGGTTACGCTCATTACAGGCGTTATGCCCACAATATTGCCTACACCCACCGCGCCTATGTACCCAAAACCAAGACCGCTTAAGCCGCCCATGCCTGTAAGTATTATAGCCTCAGTTATAAACTGAATCCTTATATCCCTGTTTTTGGCGCCTATGGCTTTTCTGATTCCTATTTCACGCGTACGCTCAGTCACTGTAACCATCATGATATTCATTACGCCTATTCCGCCTACAAGAAGCGAAATTGCCGCCACAAAGCTGATAAATATAGTGACGTATGAAAGTATTGAGTTTATGGACTCTACCATATCGGTGCTGTCCATAATATAATATTTGTCCTCGTTGCTGTGTAAATCCGAAAGCGCCGTTAATATCTTTTCCTGCATCTGCTCACTTTGGGAGGCGTCCTCAATTATAATTGATATTCCGCCCAGACTGGAGCCTGTAAACACCTTCATACAGGTTGTTACAGGCATTATCACACTTTCAGGGTATTCGTCGCTGTAGCTTGAAGACGATGAGTCGGTGTTTTCTGTAATACCCACGACAGTAAGCTTTGTAGTGCCCTTCCATGACTTGATTTTTATCTTTTCTCCTATCACATCATCAGAGCAGAATCCAAAAACCTTCTGCGCTGTTGTATCCTGTATTACGCATACATTATTGCGCATTTCCACGTCATTATCCGATATATACCTGCCGTAAAGCAGATTGTCATTATTTATATACCTGTAATCTCCTGTAGCTCCGGTTATGCTGGCGCTGTTTGTCTCTGTAGGGTCAAGCAGCTTAACATAGGCGTTTGACCCGGAATATGTAGGGGAGATATATTCTATGCCGTCAAGCTCCTTAAGCATATAGTAATCGTCCATGGTAAGCAGGTCGCGGGTTTCTATATCCCTTGAGCTTACAAGGCTTACCCTGAGCGTACCTGTGCCGAAGCTTTCAAACTCCTTTTCTATAGCCGCCTGACTTCCGTTTCCAACCGCAACTATTATTATAACGCTGGCTATACCTATTATAATTCCAAGCATTGTAAGGAATGTTCGCATCTTGTTTGAAAATACATTGAAGAAGGACGACTTTATACATTCTATTAAATTCAAACCGCTGCCGCCTCCCCTATGGTCCGGTTTTCAACCGGACTGTCGCTTATAATACTGCCGTCCTTAAAGACTACAATCCTTTTAGTAAACTGTGCCACATCCGGCTCATGTGTAACCATAACAACTGTCACACCCTCATCGTTTAGCTTCTGAAATATATCCATAATCTCATAAGTGCTCTTTGTATCAAGGTTACCTGTAGGCTCATCTGCCATCAGTATAGACGGGTCGTTAACAAGCGCTCTGGCTATGGCAACCCTCTGTCTCTGACCGCCTGAAAGTTCGTTTGGCTTATGGTGGATACGTTTTTCAAGGCCCACCTTAGTAAGGGCCTCCACAGCCTTCTCGCGCCTCCGCTTTCGGGCCGCCCCCGCGTAAACCATGGGAAGCTCCACATTCTCAACAGAGGAAAGCTTCGGAAGAAGGTTAAACGACTGAAAAACAAACCCGATTTTCCTGTTTCTTATGTCAGCAAGGCGGTTTTCATTAAACCCTGCAACATCCTCGTTTTCTATAAAATAATGTCCGTCAGTAGGCCTGTCAAGGCAGCCAAGTATGTTCATCATTGTCGATTTTCCAGAGCCGCTTGTTCCCATAATGGCCACAAACTCACCTTTTTCTATAGTCAGGTTTATGTCTTTAAGCGCCATAACGGCAAGCTCGCCCTGATTATATTTCTTGCATATGTTTTCCAATGAAAGCAGAGCCACATTATCACTCCCGTTTAACAAATAATCCATTTACCTTGGGCCTCCGCCCATTCCTCCGCCCGGGCCGCCCCCGCCTGGTGCTCCGCCTCCGGAGTTTCCGCCGCCCGGCATAACCCCGTCAAGGAGGCTTCCCTCAGTATCAGGTTTCTGGCTTCCCCCGGCTGCGCCTGCACTTGCGTAGTCCATAAGACTTTTTCCCTCCTCCATATTGGAATCAGGACTTTCAACTATAGCATCGCCTTTTTCAATTCCGCTAATCAGCTGCATATACATATCGCTGGATACTCCTATTTCTACAGTGCGTTTTTCAAGTATTCCGCTGTCATTTACAGCAAACACATAGTAGCTGTTGTTTTTTGTATCCTTCATAACCGCCGAGACAGGTATGTAATCGGTATTCTCAAGGCTTACTGTTATAAATTCCATGTCAAATTCCATGCCCGGCTTTACAAGGCTGTCGTTGTCTGTCATATGCACAAGCACCGGCACTACAGTCTCGCTTCCGCTTATAGTGCCCTTGCTTTCAGCCACCGGCTCTATCTTTGTAACTGTGCCGTGATAAACCGTATCCTCTATTCCGTCTGACATAAGCTCAACGTTCTGGCCCACAGCAATCTTTGCTATGTCATACTCGCTTACATAAGCCATAACATCAAGGTTTGTCAGGTCGGCCAGTTTCATTATGGCTGTAGAATCCGTAAGCATCTGGCCCTCAACGGCGCTGCTTTCAATTACTGTGCCGCTTACAGGGCTGTATGACGCCTCTGTAAGCTTGGCCAGATTGTCCTGAGCCTGTTTCAGATTCATTTTGGCTGTTTCTACAGTGTTAAGCTGTTTTTTGTAGCTGTTTAGTGTTGACGGGTCATTAAGCCTATCCTGTCCGTTTGTAAGGTTGAGCTGAGCCGTCTCAAATGCCAGCTCTGCCGATTTCAGGTTATCTTCAAGTGTTGATGTTTCCTTTACAAGGTCGTTATATGTCTTTTCATAGCTGTCGTATTCTGACTGGCTTATACCGCCAAGGTCCAGCATCTGTCCGGCGTAGTCCAAATCCTCCCTAGCATCTGCTATATCCTCCGCATTGTCCGAAAGCTTCTTCTGTGCGTCGTCAAAGCTCTGCTGTGCACTCATGACCTTCGACTTCAGCTCAAGAAGCTCCGTTCCCTCAGCCGGGTCAACAATTTTTGACAGCTCAAGGTTGGCGTTATCAAGGCTAATCTGTGCTGATTTCACTTTGTCCTCAAGCTCTGTCCTGTCATCGTCAATATCATATGTTACAAGTATCTGCCCTTCTTCAACATAATCTCCCACCTCGGCAAAAACCTCCTCCACCTCCTGAGAAAGCTCTATAAATATTGAGTGCTCATCTGCGGCCTGCACCGTTCCCGATGCAGTAACCCTCTGTTCAATGTCGCCGGTTTCAACAGATACAGTAGAAGGCGGTATCGGCGCAGCCTCGGCCTTTTTGCCGCCCCTGCCCTTTGCCAGCACAACTGCTGCCGCGGCTATAACGGCAACGGCCGCTATAATTATTACTTTTTTCCTTCCTTTCATATACAAAATCACTCCCAAAATAAATATTTCACTCCACAGCCATCAGGCATCTTTGCATTCCCGCCCGTTATGCAGCACAAAAATATACCGCAAAATGAGTTTTCTTTTGTTGATTGTGTTTTCATTATAAATTTACTCTCTGATTTAAATATGACTGAAATGTGACAGCTGTGTGAAAATATTTATAATTGCAGGCAAAACAAAAAAGACCCCCGCGGTTGCTGAAAGCCGCGAAAGCCTTTTTCGTGTGTGTGTTTCTTTTGTGGTTTTATGGTTGGTAAATTACTTCACGTAGTCATAACCTGCCTCAAGGGCTTTGATATTAGCCTCTACAAGAGCCGGTTTCATTTTCATCTTGATAACCTCTTTAGCGTCATCAAGTGTGATTATATCAAGAGTCTTTACAACAGCGCCAAGGGCAACCATGTTGGCCGATTTAGCTGTAGCAACCTCTGTAGCAATCTCTGTGAAAGGAATTTCTACTACTTTGATATCTGTCCTTTCAGCTTTTTTATCAATCATTGAGCTGTTGATTATAAGTGTGCCGCCGGCTTTAACCTTGCCCTCATAATCTTTGAGTGATTTCTCATCCATTACAAGTATTGTGTCGGCTTCTGATATCATCATTGAGCACATTTCTTCTGAAATTACAACCTGGCAGCTTGCGCGTCCGCCCCTCTTTTCCTGGCCGTAAGCAGGTGAAAGAGTAACGTTATAGCCTTTCTTTGATGCGGCTGTGCAGGCCATTTTTCCCATAAGGATAGTACCCTGTCCGCCGATACCTGAAAAAATAAGTTCACTTTTCATAATTATTTCTCCTCCTGTCCGCGATCCTTGAATACACCCAGTGGGAACTGTTTTGTAACAACATCGTCAATCCACTTGAGAGCCTGTACAGGCTTAACCTTCCAGCCTGTAGGACAAGGAGAAAGAATTTCTACAAATGTAAGGCCTTTTCCTTCCATCTGATATTTGAAAGCTTTTTTGATAGCTGCTTTTGTCTTTCTTATAGCCGCAGGAGAGTTTACTGCAACACGCTCGCTGTAATAGCACTCAGGAAGGTTTCCAATAATTTCAGCCATGTTTACAGGGTTTCCTGTGTTTACTTCCTGGCGTCCGTAAGGTGTTGTTGTTGTAACCTGGTCCATAAGTGTTGTAGGAGCCATCTGTCCGCCTGTCATGCCGTAGATTGAGTTGTTTACAAAAACAACAGTGAATTTCTCGCCTCTGATTCCAGCGTGCATAATCTCTGCCATACCTTCTGAAACCATATCGCCGTCGCCCTGATATACAATAACAAGGTCCTCCGGACATGCTCTCTTAACACCTGTTCCTACAGCTGGAGCCCTGCCGTGAAGGGCGCAGATTGAATCTGCCTTGTAATATTTGTCAGCATAAACCGAACAACCGATAGGCCAGATAAGAATTGTCTTGTCTGTGTAGCCCTCTTCTTCCATCAATTCAGCGATAAGCCTGTTTATTATTCCATGGCCGCAGCCGCCGCAGTATTTTTTATATTCGTCTGTAAAGACTTCCGGTCTCTTATATACTATACTCATCTCAATGTCACCCCCTGATTACTTATAGAGTTCTAACAGCTTGTTGCAGATTTCCACTGGTGTAGGAATCATGCCGCCAAGTCTTCCGTAGAACTCAACTGAAGCATTGTCATTTACAACAAGTTTAACGTCGTTTACCATCTGGCCCGCGTTAAGCTCGGCAACAAAGAACTTCTTGCCGTTGTTTATGTATTTTTCAAAGCCTTTTTCAGGGAACGGCCATAATGTAACAGGTCTTATCATGCCAACCTTTAATCCGGCCTCTCTTGCAAGCTTCATACCGTCAAGGCAAACCCTTGCCATTGTGCCGAAAGCAACAATGATAACATCTGCATCTTCAGTATTGATTTCTTCCCATCTCTGCTCGTTTTCCCTAATCTTAGCGTATTTAGCCTGAAGGTCAAGGTTGAACCTCTCCCACTGCTCTGGACCGTCGCCGCATGTTGTTATATCGTTGTGGTGGCTTCTGCCGTTCATTCCGTCTACTGCCCAGTCTGCCCTGCCTGTAGGCTCAAATCTGTCCTGGAACTCAACGTTTTCCATCATTTTAGCTATTGTTCCGTCACTTGCAACAACAACAGGATTCCTGTATTTTTCAGCAAGGTCAAAAGCAAGAGGAGCAAAGTCAGCGTACTCCTGAACCGAGTAAGGAGCAAGTACTATTGTGTTGTAGTCGCCGTGTCCGCCGCCCTTTGTAAGCTGGTTGTAATCGCCCTGTGAGCCAAGTATTTCTCCGTCAGCAGGACCCGGACGCATACAGTCAACAATAACGCCAGGAAGTGAAGCTGCCGACATATAGCTCATAGCCTCACAGCCAAGTGAAAAGCCAGGGCCAGCTGTAGCTGTCATTCCTCTTTTGCCTGTAGCCGCAACGCCTGCAACCATATTAAACGCTGAAACCTCTGTTTCTGCCTGTACAAATGTAAGTCCTTCTGTAGGAGCTTTTTTTGCATAATACTCCGGAATTTCGCTTGATGGTGTTATAGGATAACCAAAGAAATATTTACATCCGCAGCGGATTGCCGCCTCAGCGAAGGCTTCGTTACCCTGCATAAAAACTTTATCTGCCATTACTTAACCCTCCTTAAACATCCTTTTCTACTGTTATAGCGCCTTCCGGACAAACATTGGCGCAGATTCCGCATGCGATGCAATCTGTCATATCCGCAGCATGCACAGCGTAATATCCCATTTTATTAACAGTTTCACTTTTTTTAAGTATCGTTTTCTTCGGACAAAACTGCATGCAGTACTCGCACTCCTTGCACATTTCCCGGTCTACTGTAACTCGGTTCATATCAAAACTCCTCTCCTGAACTGTTTTCCGGCAAAGCCGGATATGAAATGATATACAAGCCCCCGTCAGTCCGGAGACTAAAGATTCAAGGCCATTTGTTCTAATTATTAGAACGCCTTTCTGTTTTCTTACAACTCAATTATAATTATCCTTCCGGTTAATGTCAATGATATTTTAATAATAAAAAATAACAGATTTTCTTTACATTATTGACGAAAATCTATATAATAGTTATATCATTCTATTATTCAGAACACTTATGGAGGTAGCCTATGAACGATTTTAAGCACGTACCCAAGTATCCTGTTCAGACTTTGGGCAAAGCGCTGGATATTTTAAACTACATAAAAGACAATCCCTCAAGCGAGGGGATATCGCTTACAGAAATCAGTTCCGCCCTTAATATAGGTAAAAGCGGCGTACACAGACTGCTTGACACACTTATGGCATATGATTTTGTTGAAAAGATAAACGGCATTTCGCCTGCCTACAGGCTGGGCTGGGGGCTTTTTAACGCCGGAAACGCAGTGCCGAAGCAGCATACCTTAAACGGGGCCAACTACGTGCCCGTTATAGAAAAGCTGTGCAATACGTTCCTTGAAACCGCAAACCTCGGCATACTCAATAATTACGAGGCCATAATAATCTGCAAAATGGAGCCGGCCAGAATGCTGCGCACAAACACACAGGTTGGAGAGAGGGAGCCTATATACGCCACAGCGCTTGGAAAGCTGTTTATGAGCGATTTTTCTGATAAGGAAATCGAAAACTATTTCAGCCGTACTACACTTATGAAGCTTGCATCAAACACAATAACCGACAGGGAGGAGCTGATGGCCGCCCTTGAAAAAATACGCAGGCATGGCTACGCTGTAGATAACGAGGAGTTTGTAGACGGAATGACCTGCCTTGCCATGCCTATTATGGATTTTACAGGCCATACAGTGGCAGGCATAAGTGTAAGCGGTCCTACTAAAAGGATGACAAAGGAAAAAATAGCGGAAATTTCCCCTGTTTTAAAACAGGCATGTCTTGGCATTTCAGAATTCCTGGGTTATACTAAATAATTATGCACCTTCTAACAGAGTACGGTGCTCATGTTATTACTTAAACCGGAGAACACTAAAATGAATGTAATAAGCATAAGCTACAAGTCAGCACCAATTGAAATCCGTTCCCTTTTCGCCTTTACAGAGGAAGAGCAGGAGGACTTTTACAAAACAGCCCTCAATTCCAATCAAATTTCACAGTGCGTAATAATAAGCACCTGCAACCGATGTGAAATTTACTTTGAAGGCGAAAAAGGCTCCTTAAAATATATGGAGCAGTTAATCTGCCGATACAAAGGCATAAGCCCTGAAACGGCTTTAAAATATTTTAACATCTACACTGAGCACACAGCAGTAAATCACCTTCTTAAGGTTGCCTGCGGCATAGACTCAATGGTCCTTGGCGAGGACGAAATACTCCGACAGGTCAAGGACGCTTACAATACCGCCCATTTATGCGGCGCCACAGGCTTTGAGCTCAACACTGTGTTCAAAATGGCCGTTACAGCCGCCAAGGAAATAAAAACCGTTACCGGCCTTTCCAAAACTCCTGTTTCCATAGGCACGCTTACGGCCAATGAGGTTTTCGCCTTTCCAAAGGAAAGTAAAAATGTACTCATAATCGGCATAACAGGCAAAATAGGCTCCATAGCGGCCAAAAATATACTTAAAAAGCCCGGAATCAATTTAACAGGCACATCAAGGCGTCACTTTGAAGACAAGCTTCACTCATCGTATCCGGATATACAGCTTATAGACTTTACAAAACGGTATGAGTATATTGACGAAGCCGACATTATAATAAGCGCCACATCAAGCCCTCACTACACTGTCACAAAGGACGAGCTAATCCGGCATACACATATTAAAAAGGAACGCCTTTTTATCGACCTTGCAGTACCGGCAGATATAGACAGCGATGTCGGTTCGCTTGAAATGTGCAGGCTCTTTGACATTGACTATTTCAGGACCCTTTCAGAAAGCAACAACACCCGCAGGCTTAAGGAGGCGGCATCAGCCGGGGAGTATGCTGAAAAATGGACCGATGATATAATAAAGGAGCTTGAATACCACAGAATAATTGAATCGCTTCCTCAGTTAAAATCTATAGTAGAAAACCACGGACTTGAGCATCTTGTCTATTCCCTCAGAAAGCTTGCTGACAGAAGCCAGACAGAAGCCGCCCGCCAGTGGTTTGACAACTATATAAAAGAATGGAGCAGATAATGGCGTACTTTCCTTTTTTTATGGATATAACTGACAGAACGGCCCTTATTGTTGGTGGAGGAATGACCGCTTACAGAAAAGCAGAAATCCTCCTTTCTTTCGGCGTGCGGCTTACTGTAGTTTCTCCAAATAATACGGCCGGATTTTATGGCCTTAAAAACACAAAAATAATAGAACGCTGTTTTGAGGACGCCGACATTGAAGGCGTTTTTATGGTTGTAGCTGCAACCGACAGCAGAGAAACAAACAGGCGCGTAAGCATACTGTGCCAAAAAAACAAAATACCTGTTAATGTTGTTGACGACATTGAGCTGTGCACATTCATATTCCCTTCAATAACAAAGCACGGAGACTTGGTATGCGGCATATCCAGCGGCGGCAACGGTCCTGTAATTACACAGTATATAAAAGAAACAATTAATAATTCCATACCGGATTACATAGGCGATATAAACTGGCGCATGGGCAGTATAAGGGAACTGGCAAAAAAAACAATACCCTGCCAGCAAAAGAGGGCCGATACAATAAGAAGCGTTTTTAAGCTGCTTATGAACAAAAGAAATTCTGTAAGCGATGCTGAAATAGAAAATATCATAAAAAAGGCCGGTGATAAAAATGACTGAGCTTAAAATAGGCACACGCGGCAGCGCTCTGGCGCTTAAGCAGACAGAAATGGTTTTGTTAAAGCTCAAAGCCGCTTATCCAGAAATACACGCTAAAACAATTATACTTAAAACCACTGGGGATATCGTAACAGACAGGCCGCTGTATGAAATAGATTCGGACAATTCCAACGGTCTTTTTACACATGAGTTTGAGCAGGCCCTGAAATCCGGAGAAATCGATATGGCAGTTCACAGCGGAAAGGACCTTCCAAGCACACTGCCGCAGGATTTTTCGATAGCTGCCGTACTTGAAAGAGGCCCGGTATCAGACATACTTGTATCATTAAAGGAAACCGGTATATCCAGCATAAAATCACCTGCAATAGGCACTTCAAGCCCAAGAAGGCAGCATATGGCAAAGGAGCTGTTTCCCTTTTGCAGTGTAAGCCCAATACGCGGCAATGTGCCGACACGCCTTGATAAGCTGCGTTCAGGCCAGTTTGACGCCATAATACTTGCCATGGCAGGAATAGAAAGACTCAGCATAGACACAAGTGATTTTTGCATAACAAGCCTTTCTCCCGATGAGTTTATACCTGCTGCTTCACAGGGGATAATAGCCTGTGAGACATTAAGGGATTCAGAAACAGCAGGACTGCTCAGAAGAATCAGCCACAGTGAGACAATGCAGTTATTTGACATAGAAAGAAGGATAATGGCCCTTATAGGCGCCGGCTGTCACGATGCTGCCGGCTGTTACGCCAGAAAAACAGAAAGAGGATTTTTAATATCGGCTTTTTACAGAAATTCCGGAATCATACGCCGTGAATGCGCTGAATCCGTAATTGATATCACTCTTGAGGAAATGGCAGGTGAACTGTTAAATTGAACAAAAAACCATTTGTATATATAGCCGGCGCCGGTCCCGGAGACCCCGATTTGATAACGGTCAGGGCTTTGCATGTCCTGAAAGAATGCGATACAGTAATCTACGACAGCCTTATGGACAGCTCACTTCTTTTAAACTGCCGGACAGACTGTAAAAAGATATACGCCGGAAAATCAGCCGGAAAACATTACATGAAACAGGAGGAAATAAATTCACTTATAATCTCCGAAGCCCTTGAGGGTAAAACCGTACTCAGGCTTAAAGGCGGCGACCCATTTGTATTTGGCCGCGGCGGCGAGGAATGCGAGGCACTTAAAAAAGCCGGTATTGGCTACCGGATAATACCCGGAGTCACAAGCGCCATGGCCGCTCCCATGAGTGCAGGCATACCTGTAACCCATAGAAAATTAAGCCGTTCATACACGTTAGTCACAGGGCATACAGCAGACGGGGATATAGCAGAAAGCATTAATTTTTCTGCACTGGCTCATATGGGCGGTACTGTGGCCTTTCTTATGGGCCTTTCAAATATCAAAACAATATCAGCTGAGCTTATAAAAAACGGTATGTCAGCCAATGTGCCTGCTGCTGTAATATCTAACGGCACATACCAGAACCAGTATGTTCTGCGCTCAACACTGGCTGATTTGGCAGAAAAAGCCGCCTCTGACAAAAACATAGTATCCCCCGCAATTATTGTGGTTGGGGAATGTGCCGGCCTTAATATGCTTTCAGAAGAAGCCCTCCCTCTTTACGGAACAAATACGGCCATATGCGGAACATCTGACTTCTGCCGCAAGCTTTCAGAAAAAATTTCAGTTCTGGGCGGTGCCGTACAAATTTTGGACTATGTAAAAATAAAACCTGTAAACAGCAATGACCTCCTCCATGAGCTTGATAATATCAAAAACTACTCTGTTCTGGCCTTTACAGGCCCTAATTCCATAAGGCTGTTTTTTGACACGCTGTTTACTTCCGGACGGGACATACGCTCAACAGCACACATGCGCTTTGCCGCTATAGGCCCCGGCACAGGCTCATTTTTAAAAAACTATGGAATCAAGGCGGATATTGTGCCAGATGAGTTTACATCTGACTCCCTTGGCCGTATACTTGTAGAAAATACGTCAGAAAACGACATGATACTTATACCAAGGGCTTTAAAGGGCAGCAATATAATAAGCAAAATACTGTCAGCCGGCGGAAGGCGCTTTAAAGAAATACCGCTGTATGACACTGTTTATTCAGACAGCATACCACAGCCAAAAGGCTGCGGCTTTATTACATTTGCAAGCTCCGCAGGTGTAAGGGGCTTTTTTGAGTCAGGCTGCAAAATACCTTCTGACGCAAAAGCAGTATGTATAGGCAAATATACCGCCGACACCCTCAAGGCTTATGGTATCAGCAATTTATTGATGGCTCAATGCGCAACCGCAGACGGCATAGCGCAGGCCATATTAAACGAGGTGACAGTAAACAATGGGAAATAAAAATATAAGCAGCAGGTTCAGAAGGCTCAGACAGAATCAGCCCCTCAGGGATATGGTATGCGAAACACAGCTTTATCCAAAGGACTTTATATATCCCCTCTTTGTGATAGAGGGCGATGACATTATTGAAAGTGTGGAATCAATGCCGGGGGTTTACAGGTACTCTGTTGACAATCTTGACGGCATACTAAGCGAGGTAAATGAGAGCGGCATTTCCGGCGTTCTTGTTTTTGGTGTGCCGGCTCATAAGGATTCCAGGGGAACAGAGGCGTACAATAAAGATGGAATAGTCCAGAAGGCCATATCGCATATCAAGAGCAAATATCCGGACATGATTGTAATAGCAGACATTTGCCTTTGCGAATACACTGACCATGGGCATTGCGGGCTTGTCTGCAGAGATGAGATATTAAACGATGAAACTCTGCCGCTTCTGGCTAAAATGGCTGTTACAACAGTACAGGCAGGAGCCGACATAGTAGCGCCTTCCGACATGATGGACGGCGATGTGGCGGCCATACGCAGGGAGCTTGACAAAAACGGCTTTATAAACACGCCTATAATGGGCTACAGCGCCAAATACTCGTCAGCCTACTATTCGCCTTTCAGGGACGCCGCAGGCTCGGCTCCGGGCTTCGGCGACAGAAAATCCTACCAGATGGACTGCCGGAATGTAAAGGAAGGACTAAGGGAAATAGAAAACGATATTGCTCAGGGTGCCGATATAGTAATGGTAAAGCCGGCACTGGCTTATCTCGACATTGTGCGTGCCGCCAGCGACAGGTTTGACTATCCTCTGGCAGTATATAATGTAAGCGGCGAATATTCAATGGTTAAGGCCGCGGCCATTAACGGCTGGATAGACGAAAGGAAGGTTGTAACCGAAAACCTTACGGCTATGAAACGGGCCGGAGCCAAAATAATTATTACATATCATGCGCTGGACATGGCAAAATGGCTTAAAGAGGAGTTTTGAATATGAACACAGATATATCCAAAAAGCTTTTTTACAGGGCAAAGGGCCTCATGCCCGGAGGGGTAAACTCCCCTGTCAGAGCGTTTAATGCAGTGGGCAGGACGCCCCTTTTTATAAAAAGCGCTGAAGGCTCCAGAATATACGATGAGGACGGAAACAGCCTTATAGATTATGTATGCTCATGGGGGCCAGGAATACTGGGGCACTCAAGGCCGGAGGTAATAAAGGCTGTGCAGAAGGCCTGTGAGTATGGCTTAAGCTATGGAGCGCCTACCAAAAAGGAATCCGAGCTTGCTGAAATGATTATAAGCGCTGTGCCGGCCATAGAAATGCTGCGCATGGTATCAAGCGGTACAGAGGCGGTAATGAGCGCTGTCAGGGCTGTGCGCGGCTTTACCGGACGCGACTTAATAATTAAATTTACCGGCTGCTATCATGGACATTCAGACGGTCTGCTTGTAAAATCCGGCTCCGGGCTTATGACAAACGCTGTACCTGACAGCGCCGGAGTGCCTAAGGGCTTTACCGACAACACTCTTGTAGCCGACTATAACAGTAAAGAATCTGTACAGGCGCTGTTTGACAAATATCCGGATAAGATAGCCGGAATACTTGTTGAGCCTGTTGCGGCCAATATGGGTGTTGTGCCTCCCGAAGATGGGTTCTTAAAGTTCCTGAGGGATATAACAGAAAAAAACGGCGCCATGCTCATATTCGATGAGGTAATTACAGGCTTCAGGCTCAGTCTTGGCGGAGCGTGCCAGTATTTTGGAATCAGGCCTGACATGGTGACTCTCGGAAAAATAGTCGGCGGAGGTATGCCCCTTGGCGTTTACGGCGGCAGGAGAGAAATAATGGAATGCGTATCCCCTCTAGGCAGGGTTTATCAGGCCGGCACTCTTTCCGGCAACCCTATAGCCGTTACCGCCGGAATAGAGACACTCAAAATACTTATGGACGACACCGGGATATACGACAGGATAGATAAAAAGGCCTCTGAGCTTGAACAGGCCCTCTCCTCCACAGGCCTTGTCAGAGTAAACCGTGCAGGTTCCCTCTTAAGCGCCTTTTTTACCAAAGAAGCAGTATCTGACTACAAAAGCGCAGTATTGTCGGACACGGCCATGTACTCAAAATATTTTACCCATATGCTCGAATCCGGTATCTACACAGCTCCGTCACAGTTTGAGGCCATGTTTGTGTCAGACGCCCATACTGATGAGGATATCAAAATTACAAAAGAAGCCATTATTTCTTTTAAATAAATTTCTTTTAAATAAATTTCTTTTATTTACATTTGCAATTTTCTGTAAACACAGAAGAATATAAAAAGCGGGTATTAAAACAGTCCCGCTTTTTATATTTTCACTTTATTATCCGTAACAAATGATATAAAATCTTCACATTAAATATTTTTAATCTTGAATTATACACGATTTTGCCGCTCTAAAAACACATACGCTTATGTCATATAATTAAATTTAATATTCACCGCACAATTTAAAGTCGTTTAACAAAAACATGAGCAGATATCAGAGTGAAATTTCTTTGTATAAAACAGCCTTAAATTTCGTAAAACTTCCAGAAAAATCATATTTTCACACATTTATTATCCCTCTGCCCGCCGATTCAGGCAGTATAACCCCAAGTATAACTGCTGTTAGTCATAATTAAGTATTTTTGATAATATATTATTTTTAAGTACTTAAAATACAAATTATTTTACTTTTATCACATGAATGCAAAAAAGTATAATAGTGATTATTGAATAACAAACTGCCTAAAAATTAATGTATTATATTTCACTTTAATTATATATTCTTTACATTAGAGTTTTTGCCTTTTTCATGTTTTTTAATTTAAAAACGACTAACTTTATTCACGATTCATATATATAATTATCCTAAAAAAGCCATTTTCCACTATTTTATCCTCATTTTATGAAGTGCAATTTATATTTCCTATTTATCCGTTGCTTATTGACTCTATACTAACAATAGAGTTTATAATAAACATATAATCATTTAAATAAGGCCGACATCATAGTGTTTTTTAACAAAAGGGTTATTATGCAATATAATGAGCCTTTTTTTGTTTAAATTTTGGCGTGGCCTTGCATGCCGGCATATGTTCGGCGCATAAAAAAGGGGGTAAAATGTATGAAAAAGTTTTTATCAATAGCTACAGCCACAATTTTGACCTGTTCCCTATTGGCCGGCTGCGGCTCGTCCGGCAGCTCAGGCTCACAGGCCTCCTCCGGCGGCGGTTCTTCATCCCCGTCATCTCAGGCAGAAGGCACCGGCGGCAGCATAGCAGACGAAATCGTTATCGCAAAGCAGAGCGACGGCTATACGTTCGACCCTACAATAGTTGACGACAATGGTGCTGTATGGCTCTACGATTTATTCCTTGAAGGCCTTGTCAAGCCAAGCGACGACGGAAAAGAAATCATACCTTGCCTTGCTGATGACTGGAAGCTCAGCGACGACGGACTTACATATACATTCAACCTTAAACCCGGAATTAAATTTGCTGACGGCACAGACGTAACGGCAGATGACTGGATATTCACATTTGAAAGGGCAAAGGCTGCCACAGAAGGAAACTGGACATTTGCCGCAAAGGATATTGAGTCTGTAACCTCCCCTTCTGAAAACGTGCTTGAGGTAAAGCTTTCACAGCCTAACGCCGCCATGCTTTCAAACTTTTCAAACTTCAACATGTGCGTACAGTCAAAGGCCTTTTTTGAAGCTAACAGCTATGACAACAGTGTTCCTATGGGAACCGGCCCGTATTTTGCCTCCTCATGGGAAAAGGAACAGGAAATAATATTTGACAAAAACCCGTACTACCACATAGAAGGCGAGCCTAAAACAAGCAGGCTGACAGTTAAAATAGTGCCTGACGACGAGTCAAGAGTTATGCAGCTTCAGGCCGGAGAGGTCGATTTAATATGCGATGTGCCTTTCAGCAGCATGCAGGTTCTTGATGTAGCCGACGGTATAAAAACCTCTGCCGTACCATCAATGTCAAACAGATACCTTGTACTTAACGTGAGAGACCAGATACTTGGAAACGATAAAGTAAGGGAAGCCCTTGTATACGGCACAAACAAGCAGGAAATAGTAGATATGGTTCTTTACGGCTACGGCAAACCGGCTGTTTCGTATATGCCTGAGGGCGGGCTTTTCTACAACGATACTATAAAGGCAAAGGAATATGATGTTGAAAAGGCAAAAGCGCTTCTGGCTGAGGCCGGATACCCTGACGGATTTGATATAGAGTTCTACGTGCGTTCAGGAAACGCAGTGTTTGAACAGATTGCCACAATAATTAAAGACCAGTGGGCTAAGCTTGGAGTAAATGTTACACTTACAACACTTGAGACGGCAACGCTTCTTGACCTGCAGTACGCCGGTGATTTTCAGGTTCTTGTAGGTTCATGGACAGACGATATCCCTGACCCTGTCAGCCTTTCGGAATACATATTTGTACATGATGTATCAGAGGGCTTTACAACAGGATACAACAATCCTGAGGCTGAGGAGCTGTTTAATAAATCACAGCAGCAGCTTGACGAATCTGAACGTGAAAAGAGCTATTTTGAGCTTCAGCAGATTCTTTATGACGACGCTCCGCTTATTAACCTCTACCATCAGGATATATGCTGTGCTATGAAAGACAGCGTAGACGGTTTTGTACAGATACCTCTTGGAAAATACCGCTTTAATAATCTTGTAAAAACAGCAGAATAAAACAGAATAAAATACATGTCAGTAAAATTTCACTGAGTTGACTCATAAAAACTCATGAGGACACAATGTCCCATGAGTTTTTATTGAATAAGCGGCATAAAAGGTGGTAATGCACATGCGCACCAAAGCAATAGAAAACGCCAGAATTGTCACCTGTTCCAAAATGGGCATAATAGAAAACGGAACAGTTGTATGGGACTGTGAAACAGGAAAAATTGCATTCTGCGGAGCTTCAGAAAATATTCCCCATGGTCTTACAGCTGATAAATACAACGGCAAAGGTATGGTTATAACCCCCGGGTTTATAGATGCGCATACACATATAGGCATACAGGAGTCCATATCAGAAACAGCCGGCGATGACCTTACCGAAACCTTAATGGGTCCTGTTACACCGTTTATAAACGCCATTGACGCAGTAAATTTTAATGATACGGCGTTTTGCGATGCCCTGAGCGGCGGAGTCACAACAGTAGGCATACTTACAGGCAGCTATCCGCCAATAAGCGGAACGGGGTGTATTGTAAAGACATGCGGAAACATAAACGGGCGCATAATATCATCTGTTTCCTGCCTTAAAGGCGCTCTCGGGGAGATACCAAAATCAGAGTCATTAAAATTCAGCTGCGGCGCCTCCACAAGAGGAGGAAACACAGCACTTATAAGGGATACATTCTATAAAGCGGCGTACTACAGAGAGAGCAAAAAACATGCTCATTTAACGGGCAGTCCGTTTCTTACAGAGCAGGGCTATGAAAACATCGGCCTTGTGCTTGATAAAAAAATCCCATTCAGGATACACGCCTTCAGAAGCGATGACATAATGACAGCTATGCGGTTAGCCAGAGAATTCAGCATTAACGTAATTATTGAGCATGCTCTTGAGGCTGCTGAGGTCAGCAAGGATTTGATTAAAAGTGATATACCCGTTTTTTATGGCACAGCCCTTTCCTGGAGATACAGCAATGAAACAAAAAACACCGGCTACCGAGGGCTTAAGAGCATACTTGACTGCGGAGTAAAAGCCGGTATCATTACAGACCATGGGTGTACTCCTGTTGAGCGGCTGCTTCTCCTTTCGCAGCTTGCAGTAAGCGAAGGAGTTACGTGGGAAGACGGAATAAAGCTTATAACCTCATATCCGGCGGAGATACTTGGCCTCAGAGGTAAAATAGGAACATTGGAGGCAGGCGCAGACGCTGACATAAATATATTTAACGGCGACCCTTTTCATTACCTTACAAAGCTTGAGGCAGTTATTGTAAACGGGCAGGAGGCATGGAACAGGGAGAAATATAAAACGAGGTGGTATTAGTATGGATGTACTCAATTACACGCTTAAACGAATTTTACAGATGATACCCGTATTTCTGATAGTAACAGTGTTGATATTCGTTCTTATAAGGGCAATACCCGGCGACCCGGCCATGGTGCTGCTTGGCGAAAAGGCAACTCCGGAATCTCTTGCGGCCCTGCGCGAAAAGCTTGGCCTTAACGAATCCTACATAACCCAGTTTTTTCTCTACCTTAAAGGCATTGTAACCTTTGACCTTGGCGACTCAATCAAATTCAAGGCTCCTGTCAGCCAGCTCATACTCTCAAGGGTTGGAACAACTATCTGCCTTACGGCCATGTCCACATTTTTTACTGTAATATTCAGCTTTATACCCGGTTATATTGCGGGAATTAAAAAAGATAAAATTCCTGACCAGATAGTACGTTTTATTGCTCTTGTCGGCCTTTCAGTGCCGTCATTCTGGATAGGACTTGTACTTCTTACAGCATTTGCCGTAAAGATTAAGATATTTCCGGTATCCGGCTGGGGAAACACTCCATGGGAACATTTTGTAGGCCTAATCCTTCCCAGCATAACACAGGCAATAGCAGTATCGGCAGTACTCATACGTAACCTGAGGAACAATGTAGTAGACATTAAAAACAGCGACTATGTAGACTACGCCCGCAGCAAGGGCATATCTCCGCTGAGGATAAGCACACACCATATTATAAGAAACGCACTCATACCTACAACAACACTCCTTTCGCTTAAGCTTATAGCCATGTTTGGCGGAAGCATAGTTATAGAAAACGTTTTTAACCTGCCGGGAATAGGCGCACTGCTTGTAAACAGCATATACGCCAGGGATTACGCCGTTGTTCAGGGCATAGTAATAATGTTTGTTATTGTAGTAATGGTTATAAACCTCCTTACAGACATTATTTACTCTATACTTGACCCTCGTGTCAAGCTCAGCTGAGAGGGGGAAAATATATGGCTGACAAAATAAAAAAGAAAAAGAAAATCAATATTTCCCTCCTTATCGGGATTATAATCGTTTCCGCCGCTATTATACTGGCTGTCTGTCCTTCGTTTTTTACAACCTTCGACCCTGAGGCCATAGACTCCCAGTCAATGCTTGCCCCGCCTTCCGCCCTGCACCTTTTCGGCACTGACAACTATGGCAGAGATATATTCGCCAGAGTTATATACTCGGCCCGCATCGACCTTTTTATAGGCGTTGGCGCAATGATAGTACCGTTTTTTATAGGCACCGCAGTCGGAATCATATCCGGATATTACGGAGGCAAAATCGACGCCCTTTTAATGCGGATACTTGACATATTTATGGCGTTCCCTTACATGGTACTGGCCATAGCTATAGTCGCCATAACAGGCGCAGGAATAAAGGCCCTTTTCATATCCATGTGGCTGGTAGGCTGGAAGGAATACACACGCCTTGTAAGAAGCGAGGTGCTGGTGGTTAAAAATTCTGAATATGTTGAAGCCGCAAAAGTGCTTGGCTACAGCGATTTGAGGGTAATAATGAGGAGCATAATACCAAACGTACTCTCAAGCGCCATTGTATACGGCGCCAGCGATATAGTTATGTGTATGATGTCCGGCGCGGCAATGAGCTATCTCGGCCTCGGCGTTCAGGCACCTACTCCCGAATGGGGCGCTATAATATCAGGCGGAAAGGCTTTCCTTTCTGTTGCATGGTGGATAACCGTATTCCCCGGTATTTTCCTTGTTATAACAGGCCTTGGCTTCAGCCTTATAGGAGACGGTCTGTCTGATATGCTGAGGCAAAAGGGACGCTAAAAGGAGGGATATGTTATGGATTTATCGAAAGAAACCGTTAAAGACAGCGTTAACCTCCTTGAGGTTAACAACTTGAATATAAGGTTCTATTCCAACGGACGTGAAATGAAAGCTGTAAACGGCGTAAGCTTTGATATAAAAAAAGGTGAGACATTCGGCTTTGTAGGCGAAAGCGGCTGTGGAAAATCAACAACAAGCCGCGCAATAATAAGGCTTCTGGCTGAAAACGCAAGGGTGCCTGACGGAGAGATACTCTATAACGGCACAGATATACTTAAGCTTTCACAGGAAAAGCTGAGGAAAATAAGGGGAAAAGAGATAGGCATGATATTTCAGGAGCCTATGACCGCCCTTAACCCGGTGCTTACAATAAAAAAGCAGATGTATGAGCAGTTTTTAGGCACAGGCATGACCGCAAAGGAAAAGGAAGAAAAAGCAGTGGAGATGCTCCGGCTTGTTGGCATACCCTCACCGGAAAAAAGGCTTAAGGAATATATACACCAGTTTTCAGGCGGAATGCGGCAGAGGGCGATGATTGCAATTACCCTTGCGGCAAACCCAAAGCTGCTTATAGCCGACGAGCCTACAACCGCTCTTGACGTTACAATACAGGACCAGATAATAAAGCTTATAAACAAAATAAAAAAGCAGATGGGCATGAGCGTACTTCTTATAACCCATGACTTGGGAGTTGTAAGCCAGATGTGCGACCGGGTAGCTGTAATGTATGCCGGTTATTTTGTGGAAACAGCCGATACTCTGACGCTCTTTTCCAAACCAAGGCACCCGTACACAAAGGGCCTTATAGACGCCCTGCCAAGCACCGAAAAAAAGAATTCGTCACTTATGCCTATCAAAGGCACTACCCCTTCGCTTTCCGAGCTGCCTGACGGCTGTCCATTCGGGCCAAGATGCCCATACTGTCAGGAAAAATGCACTCTTGAGCTGCCGGAAATGGCCGAGGTTGAGCCGGGGCATATGGTGCGCTGCCATTTTTCTGACAAACTGATAGGCGCCAGCGGTCTTATAAGCATTGAGGACGGTGAGAAACAATGAGCGAAGAAAGAAAAAAACTTGTTGAGATAAAACATCTTGTCAAATATTTCCCTATACCAAGAAAAATAACCGATGTGGTGAGCCATAAGTCACAGAAATCAGTAAAAGCGGTTGATGACGTAACTCTTGACATTTATGAGGACGAGATACTTGCCCTTGTAGGCGAAAGCGGCTGCGGAAAAAGCTCCTTTGCCCGTACCATAATAAGGCTCTATGACCCGGATTCAGGCCAGATTATAATGAATGGACAGGATATAACAAAATTAAGCAAAAGGGATTTGCGCCCTATAAAGAAAAACAGCCAGATGGTTTTTCAGGACCCGTATTCCTCACTCAACCCGAGGATGATGGTTGGCGATATGCTGAGGGAGGAGTTTCTCTACCACAATATATGCCCGCCTGAGGAGGTAGAAAGCAAAATAACCGATATACTTGACAAGGTTGGCCTCAGCCAGGACGCAAAAGACAGGTTTCCCAGCGAGTTTTCCGGCGGACAGCGCCAGAGGATAGGCATAGCCCGCGCCCTTGCCGTTAACCCAAGGCTTCTGATAGCCGACGAGCCGGTAAGCGCCCTTGACATATCCATACAGGCGCAGATACTTAACCTGCTCAAGGACCTTCAGAAGGAATACAGCCTTACAATACTTTTCATATCGCACAACCTCAATGTGGTTTACTATATAGCAGACCGTGTGGCTGTCATGTATCTGGGAAAAATCGTAGAGCTTGGCACAACCAGGGATATATATCAAAACCCTCTGCACCCGTATACAGACATACTGATAAAGTCATCACCCAACCTTGACCCGAGAAAGCGTGAGGAGGCTCCGGCCATTAACGGAAACCCGCCAAGCCCTATAGACATACCGCCCGGCTGCCGTTTTGCCAAGAGGTGCCCTTTCGCTACAGATATATGCCACAGCAAGCTGCCGGAATTGAAAGAAATTACACCGGGGCACACCTGTGCCTGCCACAGGTACGACTGACAAAAAGCGCCTTAAAGGCGCTTTTATTATTTTGAGTATTTTACCCTGTAGCCGCCTTCAGAGAGCTTTTTTACGGCCATGTCTATGTTTTCCTTTTTTACAAGTATATAATCCGTATTGTATGTGGATACGGCAAATATCCCTATGTTATTGTCAGCCATTATTTTGGATATGCCATAAAGTATGCCCGTAAGTGAAAAATCAAGCACACCGGATACCCTGAACGCCCGCCAGCCGCCTTCAGACACATATGCGCATGTCGGTACGGCTTTTGTCTCACACACAAGCGATATCTCCTCGTTTGTCTTTCCCACAAACACTAAATCCGGATTAAAATCCACGTCCTTTATATCCCTTACCTTACATACCGAAAATTCCTGCCGCAAAACCTCTATATCCATTTCAGCCTCCGATTAAAATACAGAAATAAAATCATTATTTTATATTATAATTGTTTGGCGCAAGGAATTCAACAGAAGGAATGCAAAAGCCGGACCCCCAGTACTGAATACTGAAAATCCGGCTTTCCCCCATTTTCTGCCCCTGTTAAAGGACAGTCCCCAATTCAAATATGTAAATTAAGCTTCTCCGTTTTCTACATCTGTTGCGTGCATACCCTTGATTATGTAAGCAAGTGTCTTAAGGTCGCCGCAGAGGATATCTTCCTGGCAGTATTTAAGCTGCTCGCCGCTTACTCCATCGATAGGTCTTACAATGCCCTGACGGTTTACCCAGATTGTCCTGTAGCCAAGCTCGTTTCCAGGGATAACATCGTACTTGAAGCCGAAGCCTGCGTGCATCATCTCGTCTACTGTAAGGCCAAGCTTCTTCTGTGAAAGAAGGAAACCGTTGTGCTGTGGTTTGTAGCAGCCAGCGTCCTCAGCTGTTACAATGTCGTCAACCTCGATGCCTGCGTTTCCGA
The DNA here is from genome assembly GCA_022867625.1 of Lachnospiraceae bacterium NSJ-143. Taxonomy (GTDB): domain Bacteria; phylum Bacillota; class Clostridia; order Lachnospirales; family Anaerotignaceae; genus Neoanaerotignum_A. The sequence continues at coordinate 277,092 of JALIFM010000001.1, read as the reverse complement.
GTGTCTGTCTGATAATGTCGTTGTCAGTATTTGTGAGCATAACGCATTTTGTGTATTTTCTGAGCTCTTTGATAGCCTCTACTGTGTCAGGGAATGCTCTCCAGTGTGCCATTGATGCTGAGAACTCATCGCAGTCCTCGTCTGTGAAGTCAAAACCGAACTCATTGCATGTCATAGCGAGTGTGTCTTTTAATACCTGACGGTATGGTCTGTATGTTTTGATATACTCAAACTGAATTTCTTCCCATCTCTGCTGAGCCTGATAAGGTGTTACTGTTGTGATTCCCTTTTTAGCGAGGAAATTCTGGAAGTAATCTCTGATTTCGCCTTCCCAGTCAATAAGTGTTCCGTATACGTCGAATGTGATTGCCTTAGGTACTAATCTTGCCATTTTAAATACACCCCTTGATTAATTAGATAAGTTATTGGTAGCTGATTAATTTAATTTTAAAATCTCTCTGTGTTGCCGAAGCCCTATTGAACTTCCTTACAAGAACCATTATAATTAAATTTATCCATAAGTAAAGAGCCACTTTTTAATGTTTATCATGTCAATTCTACATGTTTGTACATTTTACGATTTAAAGAAAGCGTGAGGTTAAAATGGATTCCGGATTCTCAAAAATATTTATAGAAATAGCCGCCGCAAACAACATAACAAAGGCCGCCGAAAGCCTTGGCTATACCCAGAGCGGGCTGAGCCATACCTTAAACCGGGCCGAGGAGGAGCTTGGCTTCAAGCTCTTTTACAGGGCAAAAAGCGGCGTAACACTCACGCCCGAGGGCGAGCTGCTTCTGCCTGTTGCAAAGGAGATGGAGCGCGGACTTGAGAAAATGTATGAGACAATTTCCTCCATACAGGGCATAACAAAGGGCCGTATAACAATAGGCACATTCCAGAGCATATCCATAAACATGCTCTCTCCTGTGCTTAAGGCCTTCCAGCAGGACTATCCCCAGATAAAAATCGACCTCAAGGAAGGCAGCATACAGGAGATACACGACTGGATACTGGACCACACAGTTGACCTTGGTCTTACAAGCATACAGTCAGATGACGAGTTTGACTACATACCGCTTTGCGAGGACGCCATGGTGGGGGTTGTGCCGGCCGACTACCGGCTTAAAAACAAAAATCATATCGATATTTCAGAATTTGAAAACCAGCCCTTTATAATAGCCGCCATGGAAAAGGACAACGACTGCGATGTTGACAACGTGATAAAGGAAAGTGGCATACATGTAAACATAAGCTTTTCGTCAAAAGACGACATTGCCATAATGAGCATGGTAGAAAACGGCCTCGGCATAAGCATACTGCCCGAGCTTATAACCCTCAGGCATTTTCAGAATGTAAAGGTGCTGCCTTTAAATCCGCCGTTTAAAAGGACACTGGGCATAGGCCTTTTTTCACTGGAAAACGCTTCGCCGGCCTCCCTTAAATTTATTGAGTACGCCAAAAACATGCTCTCCGGCAGATAAGAAAGGCGGTGAAGGCCAGTGCCCAATTTTATAGAGGTTGAATGCAAAACAGCCTGCCGCAGGCTCAAGCGGTTTTTCCCCTACGAGTATGATTTAAATGTATACCGCGGCTGTGAGCATGGCTGCCGGTACTGCTATGCCCTCTACTCCCACAGATATATAAATCTTGACAGCTTTTTTGGGGATATTTATGTTAAGAAAAACATAGCGGAGGTCCTTGACCGTGAGCTTTCAAAAAAGACATGGAAAAGAGATGTAATAAATATTGGCAGTGTCTCCGACAGCTACCAGCAGGCCGAAGCTGTGTACAAAATTATGCCTGAGGTGCTGGAGGTTTTAACTAAACACCGCACGCCATGTATAATATCGACAAAATCCGACCTGATACTGAGGGATTTCGACATTCTGGCAAAACTTGCCGAAACCGCCGCAGTAAATGTGGCCTCAACAATAACCTGCGCAGACGAAAACATAAGAAAAAAGCTTGAGCCGGGCGCTGTGCCGTCTCAAAGACGGTTTGAAATGCTCAAGGCGTTTAACGGCACAAAGGTGACAACAGGCGTGCATTTTATGCCGGCAGTGCCGTTTTTGACCGACACACCCCAGAACATAGAGCGCATATGCGGCGGCACAAGTGAATGCGGCGCAGACTATATAATAACAGGCACACTTAATCTCAGAGGGCCTACAAAAATAATGTTCTTTGAGTTTATAAAAAAAGAATACCCGCAGCTTTTTGGGCCTGTAACCGGGCTTTTTGCCACAGGCCGCCTTGACAGGGAGTATAAAAGGAAATTTTATGAAACCGCATACAAATATGTTAACGCCTATCACCTGTCAACGGACTACATAAGCCCGCTCAAAAGGAATGTCAAGCAGGAAACAATGCGCCAGCTTTCACTCTTTGACAAATTATAACTGCTCTGGCTGCTGGATTTTTATATTCATACAAAAAAAGCCCAAATTGTTTTGGGCTTTTTTGTTTTTCATGTTTTTTTGTCTGTCCGCTCTAACAGATAATCAATACTTACATTATAAAAATCAGCCAATGCGCACAGTACATTGGGCGGTATCATTCTTTGGCCACTTTCGTAATAAGCATAGGTGCGCTGCGAAACATTAATTGCTTTGCCAACCTCTGCCTGTGTAAGGTCTTTATCTTCACGCATGCCACGGATACGCTCATATTTTTTCATTAATATCACCAGTATCAGTATACATAAGAACAAAACATTACAGGCCAAGGAGCCTGCACGCGGTATCTTTAAAATCAATGCTGCTTGTCCTCTGCACCCTTTCCTTCCATGCCTGCGGCAGTACAGCTGCGCCAGAATACGCACCGCAGATATTGCCGCATATTGATCCGTTTGTGTCGGCGTCATCTCCAGTGTTTACAGCGCCGAGTATTCCGTCTCTGGCGTTTCCTTTAACCGCGTAGAATATTGCAAGAGCCACCGGCACAGACTCATACGCAAACATGCTGGCGCCGAATACGCCGGCTATCTCGTCCAGTATATCGTTAATATGGCACTGGCCGCAGCTGTCCACTATATGTTCTATAAGGCCAAGCCTTTTGGACACACACGGCGCAGTTATGTCTGCGCCCTTGCTTTCGCCGTACACCGCCCCGTCTGCGGCGATTCTCAATACCTCAGCCGGAGCATAGCCCCCGTGTACACCAGCCGCAACGGCTGCCGCTACTGCACAGGCCGAAGCTACTGCCGGCTTGCTGCCATGGCTTGGCAGTGACGATTCTGCCGCCGCCTCAATGCACTTATTTATATCGTAATGGTACTTTACACCTATTGGCGCGGCACGCATAGCCGAGCCGTTTGTGTTGCCCTGTCCGGAGGTCTCCTTCGGGTCGCGGCCCTCAATAAGTGCTGTAAGATAGCGCCTAGTGGAAGGCCCTATAACTGTTGATTCCAGCATATTCTGCTCAACGGCCCAGTTTTTCATGGCCTCGTTAAAGGCGGTCTCCGAAAACCCATTGTTTTCTATAAGCACCCTGCTCACTATAATGCTCTCCATTGTGTCGTCAGTTATATCTCCCGCCTCAAGTGAGCCGTGGTATTTCTGCACGTCCTCATCGGGCTTTAAAAAATCCTCTATATACCCGTAAGTACTTTTAATCTGGTGTCTTGTCAAAAAAGACGCCGGCATTCCCATAGCGTCGCCTATGGCTCCGCCCACAAGTGAACCGTAAGCCCTGTCAAGCATATCCATTGTCTATACCTCCTTAATACGCCAGAATCCGTGCGGAGCGTTAATCTGCACTGTTTTGGCGGCGCACAGGCTTGCCAAATCAACGGCGTTTTTAATATCAATACCCATGCCAAGGGCATAGCAGAGCGCGCCTGTAAAGCTGTCGCCGGCTCCTGTTGTATCCACAGCGTTTACCTTTACACTGCTGTAGTCAAATATACCGTTCCTTGTGTAGCACCTTCCGCCGTTTGAACCCTTTTTGAGAACCACAATGCCCTTTGTTTTCAAAAAGCCTTCAATAAATCCCGGCTGTATTTCCTCAAACACCTGCATTTCAGTCTCGTTTGGCGTTACAACAGAGGCCACCTTAAGCATACGCTTTAAAATTTCACTGTCAATGCTTCCCACAAGCGGGCCCGGGTCAAATATGAATTTTGTTCCGGAAACACGCATTACCTCTATACAGTCCATTATAGTCGCGGCGTTTTCGTTGAGCAGGTAGTAGCCGGTCACAGCGCCTACCGGTGCCTTTATGCTGTCTATGTTTTCAAGAAGCCCCGCGTCAAACCTGCCCTCTATGCCCTTTTTTGTCAGGAATGTTCTCTCACCGTCAGGCTCCTTAAACACAAGGCAGTAGCCGCTTTTGCCTTCTGCCTGTTTTATAAAATCCTCTGCAAAGCCATTATGTCTTATGTACCTTAAAATCTGCTCACCCGTCTTATCGTTTCCCACATAGGACACAATATGGGCGTTACCGCCAAGATTGTTTATTGTAGCGGCTATATTTACGGCACAGCCGCCAACATACGCTGTCTCGCCCGTTATAAACCCGTCCTGCCCCCTGTCGGGATAGCCCTCTATATCAAAATACCTGTCGGCCACAAGGCCGCCGAATACTATGCAATCCATATTTTAATTCACACCACCTGTTATTTTTATACTGCTTTTTTCGTCCCACCCAAGGCAGACTGTTTCGCCCCTCTGAGGCCTCTGGCCTGTCACTGCGTTCTGCACCTCGCATATTACGGTTTTCCCTCCGCAGTCCACAGAGCATGTGGATATATTGCCCGAATATGTAACGTGCTCAATTACGCCCTTAAGCCCGGATTCCGACTGCGGCACAAACCTGATTTTTTCAGGGCGCACAACATAGAGAGCCTTCTCGCCTATCTTTGCTCCTGATGCCGGTATGGATATAATACCGGTTTCTGTCGCAAGCTCTGCTAAGCCTTCTGCAACCTTCTGTACCCTGCCCTCAAAAAAGTTGGCCTTTCCCAAAAATCCAGCCGTAAAACGGCTTTCAGGGTTTTCATATATCTCAAAAGGCGTGCCGGCCTGCTCTATTCTGCCGGCGTTCATAACCACAATCTTGTCAGAAAGCGTCATGGCCTCCTCCTGGTCATGTGTGACAAAAAATGTGGTGACGCCTGTCTGCTCCAGTATGCGCCTCAGCTCAATCTGCATTTCGACCCTGAGCTTTTTATCAAGAGCACTGAGACATTCGTCCAGAAGAAGTACGTCCGGCTTAATTACAAGTGCGCGTGCCAGAGCCACCCTCTGCTGCTGCCCGCCGGAAAGCTGTCTTGGCTTCCTCCTTGCGTATTCCTCCATATGCACCATTTTAAGCGCTTCAGACACCCGCTCTTTAAGCTCGGCAGAAGGAATATTCCTCTGCTCAAGGCCGTAGGACACGTTCTGCTCCACGCTCATGTGCGGAAAAAGGGCGTAGCTCTGAAACACCATGCCTATATTCCTTTTGTTTACAGGAACATTGCCCACTGCCCTGCTGTCGAAAAATATATCCCCGCCATCAGGCTTTCAAAGCCTGCAATCATTCTGAGTGTTGTTGTCTTTCCGCAGCCGGAAGGCCCGAGTATTGATATGAGCTTTCCGTTTTCTGCTGTCAAGTCTATATTGTCAACCACTGTGTTGGCGCCGTATTTTTTTGTTATTCCCCTCAAAACTACCTCGCTCATTTATTTTCCGCTCCTTCCAACCATTGATTTAAGGCTTGAGCCCATAATTAAGCCGACCACCGCAAGGCACAAAAGCGAAACGCCTATTATTACTGTGGAAACAGCGTTGATTTCCGGTGTAAAACCGAACTTTATTGATGACTGAATCTCTATAGGAAGCGTTGACACGCCGGCCGGCATAAGAAAATAGCTTATGGCGAAATTATCAAAGCTTATCATAAACGAGAGGAAACCTCCGGCAACCATAGCCGGCGCTATGGCCGGAAACGTGATTCTGCGAAATGTTGTAAACGGCCCTGCGCCAAGGGATGCGCTCATCTCCTCAAGGGAGGTATCCATAGACTGAACTCTGGCCTTAAGCACAAGGAGCGAATACGGAAGCGATATTACAACATGTCCCGCCGCCACAAAGAACATGGACTTGTCAAAATTGAAAAACCGTATTAAAAGCAGGAGCGAAAGCCCCATTATAAGCCATGGAATACTCATAGGCATCATGGAAACACTGTTAAATATGCCTTTAAGCCTGTCTGAAAGGTATCTTTCACCCAGTATAAAAAACGTTCCCAGCACCACACATATCACACCTGTCACAAGCGCCAGAATAACAGAGTTTAAGGCTGCCCTCTGCAAAACACTGTCTGTAGCAAGGGCCCTGTACCACTCCGTTGAAAACTCAAATGGCATTGAGTTGTATCTGGATTTATTAAAGCCCATTATCATAAGCACTATTATAGGCACATAAAGGTAAATCATGATTAAAAGCACATATATTTTTGATGCTATACTTTTTTTCATATGTCATACCTCTTTCCCCACTTTGATATCGCCGCCATACTCAAAAGCACCATGGCAAGAAGTATAAAGGCTATTGCCGCGCCAAAATTCCAGCCGTAAATCTCAAAGAACTGGTCCTCTATAACAGTGCCTATAACCGTACCGTTTACGCCGCCCAATATCCTCGGTTCCACAAATGTTCCAAGGCAGGGCACAAACACAATCATTATGCCGGACACAACACCGGGCATTGACATAGGAAATATTACTCTCCTGAATGTGGTAAACGCCGAGGCTCCAAGAGATGTGCTGGCCTCAAGAAGGGAGTTATCCATTCTTTCAAGCGCCATATATATGGTTATTACCATATAGGGGAAAAACGCGTGGACAAGGCCTATTATCACTGCGGTCCTGGTATACATTATGCCAAGCGGCCCGTGCAGCAGACCCCATGAGTTGAGAAGGTTTTCAAGCAGGCCCCCGTCCTGCAGGAATATAAGCCAGCTGTAGACACGCACAAGCTGGTTTGTAAAAAACGGTATTATTATAAGCACCATTACTATGTTTTTAAGCCCCTTGAGCTTTTTGGCCATTATGTATGCCAGAGGATAGGAGATAATAAGGCTTATAACGGTAACAAGCACACTGTTTAAAATTGTGCGCCCTGTAAGCTTGAGGTATGTGTTTTTAGAAAAAAACCTCACATAGTTTGATATAACAAAGCCGCCTGTTCCGTCATCGCTCTGAAAACTGTTGAAAAGCATTATCAGCAGCGGGAAAACGGCGAAAATAAAAAGCGCCGCCATAGCAGGCCATGTCATAAGCTGTCTTTTTTCACCCTTCAATACCAACCCCTCCATATCCCTTTTAGCCATTCAAGCCATAACTGTCTGGCCCGCAGGCCACTGCTTTTTTGCACGGCAAATGCGCCAGTAAGCATAATACCAGCTCTCCGGCTTATCCAAAATAAACTGCTACAAAAGACATTTTACTACAATTTTACCCCAAAGACTATACAAAAAAATCATACGCCAGTATTATTTGCTGAGTTTTTTTGCTACTATTTCCGGCTGTTCAAGTCCCTCCCGGCTTGCTTTAAATTCCATAATCAGCTGTTTAAGAGCCTCAGACCTTTTTTCCGGCGATTCGTTTTTAAATATTTCCTTTACCTCCACAGCTTTTATCCTCCTGTTTTAAGCATAGTACTTTACTTTACGCCATTTTTGTCTCATAATTAAGTTGTATGAAAAGGAGAGTTGATTTATGTTTAATGATTATAGCGCCTTTCAGGACGAGATAGTTGGTCTCAGAAGGCATCTTCATATGTTTCCGGAAACAGCGCTCAGCGAGTATAAAACCACATGGTTTATCAAAAATTACCTTGAGGATAACGGCTATACAGTAAACACAGCAAGCCCTACCGGCTGCACCGCCTTTCTGTCTGTAAACGAAGGCTACCCTACAGTGGCGGTAAGGGCGGAGATGGATGCTGTGCCTATGAAGGAAAAGACAAAGCTGTTTTACGCCTCAAAAAACAGCAGAGCCATGCACTCCTGCGGGCACGATGCAAATATGGCCGTAGCGCTTGTACTTGCCAGAATATGCGCCTTAGAAAGAGAGAGCCTTTCCTGCAATGTCAAATTCATATTTGAACCGGCTGAAGAAACAGGCTCAGGCGCTGAAATAATGATAAATAGCGGCGCACTTGAAAACCCAAAGGTCGATGCCTTTATAATGTTTCACTTTGCCAACAAGGACTCCTATGGAGTTGAGGTTAACGAAAACATAGCCACAGCCGCCATAGGCCGCATAGATATCAGGCTTCACGGCGTTTCCGGCCACTGGGCTGCAAAAAGCAAGAGCCGTGACGCGCTTTTGGCCGCTTCACAGCTTCTTACAGAGATAGAAAATATTAACTCGTCGTTTGACTCCCCTTACCCGTTCTGTGTGGGCATAGGCAAAATGTCCGGCGGCTCGTCAGCAAACGTGATAGCTGATTACGCAGAGATGAACGGAAACCTGCGGACCTGCACAATGGGCGATTACAACAGCATCACCCAACTGATTAAAAACGCCGCCGAAAATATATCCGTCAAAACAGGTGTGCGCATAGAAACCGAGATTTCCTCCGAGCCTATAACGCCCATAGTAAACGACCCTTTTATGGTAAAAAAGGCCTGCTCTGTTGGAAAAAAGGTTTTCGGCGACAGGTTTTTCCTCACTGACAAGCTGTATCTGGCAGGCGACAATGCCTGCCTGTATTTTAACAGGGTTCCCGGAGTATTTATGGTGTTCCGTTCTGAGCTTCCGGACGGGCCGCCGCTTCACAACCCTAAATTTATACTGAATGAGCAGCATTTTTATAAAGCTCTGGAAATGCTCCATACATATCTGACTGATATCTACAGGTAAGGGCAGGCCGTAAACGCCATTAAGGAGTGGCATATATGAAAAGACTGCTTAATTTTATTAACAGTCATAGATTCACTGTTCTGGCCGCTGAGCTGTATCTGGCGCTCTGTTTACTGCTGTATATAATGGAATTCGTTATGATATATTTGTTGATGTTGCAAGCAGCAAGAATGTATATTCCGGAAAGCCAGTGTGGAATCATAACCTTAACTGACAAAAGCGCCAATATAAGGCGCTTTTTTACATTTCAGCCATTAAGTACAGTATCAATCTTTTGCTGTGTTTCGGCCATGACTCTTTTAAGCTCCTCGGCCTGCCTGTATATATAAAAATCCCTTTCATTTTCCCTCTTTGGCCTGTGCCCCACCATATAATCTATAGACACGCCGAAAAAGTCCGAAAGCTTAATCAGGTCATTTATTGTAGGTTCTATTCTGCCGGTTTCAAAGCAGGAAATTACCGTGTAGCCATACCCCAGTTGTGCCCCTAACTGGCCTTGCGTCAAATTCTGCTGTTTGCGTATGTATTTAAGTGTCTGCGCAAATTCTGCCCTCCTGCCGTAATCCTCCAGTGTTCCTGTTTTTTCGGTATCTTTCATAAAGTATCCCTCCTGATTTTCACACTGTTGTCTCCTCTTTGGATTTATTCATTTCCTGCAGGGCCTTAAAAGCATTGGCATTTGAGTAGAGAAAAAGCCGCTCCTCTTTAGTAAGGCTGAGCATAATTGAAACCATTTCTTTTATATCCTCAAATTCTTCCTCTGTTATTTCTATCTTTTCAGGCTTTGGCATGTTGTTTACCTCCTTCTTGGGTTTAGCATCTAATCAACTTATTCAGTCCTTACATATACAATTATATGTCCTTAAATATATTTTGTCAAGATTTATTTGTTGACTTAATAGACACTCTTTGTTAATATAAATATATGGAGGGGATAAAAATGAAAAACAGAATTAAAAAAATAAGAAGTGATATGAACCTCAGTCAGGAGGACTTTGGTAAAAAAATTAAAATTGTGCGTTCTTCTGTAGCAAAGCTTGAAAGCGGTGAAAACAATCCGTCTGAACAGACAATAGCCTTAATCTGCCGTGAGTTTAATGTAAATGAAGAATGGCTGCGTACTGGAAACGGCGAACCTTATACACCTAAGGAGGACAGGTTTTCTTCCTACCTCTCTTCAATCGCAAACGGCAATGATTATCTTATCAGGGATATTATTGAGGTTTACATGGAGCTTGAAAACCAGTACAGAGACGCTCTCAAGGTTATAGCGGAAAAACTGTATGAGAAAAGAAAAAGCCGGGAGATTTGATTTCCGGCTTTTTATATATATTGCCTTTTTGTTATGGTACAATAACAGGAGAAAGGCGGGATATAATGGAAGAAAGATTTAAAGAATTGAGAAAATACCTGAACATGACACAAAAAGAATTTGCCAAATCCCTTGGAATCGGCCAGTCAACATGGGCTATGATTGAAGTTGGAAAAAGGGAATTAAAAGAAAGACACCAAATACTGATATGCAGTATTTATAAGGTCAGAAAAGACTGGCTGCTTAATGGTACCGGTGAAATGTTTGAAAACGCTGCTGATAAGCTTTCAGCTTATCTTGCTGAAATACCAGTCAGTGACGATTATTTTATCAGGGATTTTATTGAGGTTTATATGGAACTTGATAAGCATTACAAAGACGTTCTCAGGGACATTGCCGAAAAAATGTATGAGAAAAGAAAAAGCCGGGAGATTTGATTTCCGGCCTTTTTTATTTTATTAACTTCCAACTCTGTCAAACTTTTGGTACTATTGACATATGGAGGGGATAAAAATGAAAAACAGAATTAAAAAAATAAGATTGGACAAAAACCTTACACAATCTGAATTTGGAAAGGCTCTTGGAGTGAAGGGAAATACAATAACAAACTATGAAAACGGACTTAGAAAACCATCTGATGCAATTTTATTATCTATCTGCCGAGAATTTAATGTAAATGAAGAATGGCTGCGTACCGGAAACGGCGAGCCTTATACACCTGAGGAGGACAGATTTTCTTCCTATCTTTCTTCAATCGCAAACGGCAATGATTATCTTATCAGGGATTTTATTGAAGTTTACATGGAGCTTGAAAACCAGTACAGGGACGCTCTCAAGGTTATAGCAGAAAAAATGTATGAAAAAAGAAAAAGCCGGAAAATATGATTTCCGGCTTTTTTAAATTTCAGTTATATAAGCGTTTTTACCGCCTCGGTTATCTGCAAAAGGTTTCTTTTGCCCGTTATAAACTCAGCCTTGCCATTTCTTTCCACCGCATAGAAATTATCATCGTATTCCAAGAATCTGAGTGTCAGCACATCCCCGTTTTTGTAGCTCAGCACAAGCTCGCCTACATATTCTCCGGGAGTGTTTTTCATTTCCCCATCCATAGTAACAGCGGCTATGCTCTTGTAAATCTCAGTAAATGTGGACATATCAGCAGGATTTCCATTGAGCGTTACACTGCTGTTTTCAGAGTCTATACTGTATGTTCCCTCAAAATCTTTGTCCTTTACAGTAATCTCGCTGAATGCTTCAGCGCTTTCGTTGATATAGTGCTTTCCTATTATATCAAAAAGTCTGGCGTTATGGATTTTATCTGTTTTCTCTTTTGAAACAGTGCATATGTAATCCTTTCCGCTGAAACGGGCGTATACAAGGCCCTCCCCGGCGTCGTTTCCAACTGTTATCGTGCACTCCCTGCCCTGATTGTCAGACGCGCTTAAAACCATAACCGGATTATCAAGACCATAAACCGAGTCAGCCTCCGGCTTATCTATAAAGCCGCTGGCTGTTATCTCATAAAACGGGCCGCCTATGTTTTCAGCCAGCTTATCTGTAAGCACAGGTATATCAAAGCTGTAAGCTCCTGTGAGCAGGTATTCACCATAGCCAGATGTTATTTCACCGTCAGGGTTAGGTACTATACTGTAGCTCAGCCCGTCACGTATTTTAACACTCATCTCTTTTATATCCGAATAGTCAACATATTCCGGATACTTATCCCTGAAACTGTCCGGCGGGTATGAAAGCGCTTTTCCTGCATCGGCTGATATTATATAAACGTCTCCGCTCGAATCAACTGCCGCGTAATAGCCTGATTCATCCACAGTTTTGCTGCCAACTGTCACTTTATAAACAAGGTTTCCAGCTTCGTCATAAGCCTCGTCAGTTATACCGTTTTCCAGACCATAATCAGCCGGCTTTTCCATTCCGCCCTCTATTACATTGCTGTATTCCAAATCGCCCATATAGGCTATTGCCTGGTCAATGGAAATCTGCATTAAATCTGCGTTTTCATAACCTTCTATAGCCCAGTCGGTGTTTTCCTGCTTGTTAAAGACAACGCTCTGGCCGTCCTTTGACACTACGTACTTCTTTATAGCGGCATCGCTTTTTTCAAGCAGTGTCTTTTTTTCCTCCTGCTGAACCTGCTGCTGTTGCTTCTTTTGACTGTATGACCGGCTGAGGGCAAAGCCGCCCACAACCACAACAACCGCTATAAGCCCTATAATAAGCCTTGTTTTCTGGCTGCTCATTTGTTTCTCCTCCTGATAAATACTGCAAAGCCCGCTATAAGTATGGCAAGCGGAATTACAATTACTGATACAAACATAATTATTATTGCCCTGCTCTGTGTTATGTTCAGATACTCCTGAGTGCCTATGCTCTTTGTCCTGCCGGCGCTTTCTGTGCCGTTAAGGTAATCAAAGGCGTTCATAACAAAACCGAAGTTGCCGCCGTTTATAACACTGTTTGTCTGGTCGTCCAAAAGCGCCTCTGTGCCGGCCACAACAAGTCTTGTGCCGTTTTCATTACCATTTATGTCTGTGTCGGATACAGATACAATGACCTCCACAGGCCCCGACACATCGTTTTCGCTCTGGAGCATGCTCTCCTCAGTGCCCAAATCAGTTACAGGCCTTGCGTAAGAATACTGAGATGTCTCGGCAAGAGTCTGAATATCCACAGTGCTCCTCTTAGCATCGAGCCTGTCTATGCCAAGAGCCGCCGGCATAAGTATGTTTGTGCCCGCAGATACAAGGTTTGCACAGATACTGCTTTCCCCATTCATCTCAGGTATTACATAAAGCGGGTTGTTGCTGAGAGCATAGTTTGCGCTGCCCTCTATAACTATGCGTCCGCTGTCCGCAATTCCGTAGTCTGCAAGCACCGAGTCATAGTTAGGCATTTCAGCTGCTGTAAGGCCAAGGGTTATAAAAGCCTTGCCGCCGTTTTCAAGGTACTGCTTAATACTGTCTGCTTCTCCTGAACTGAAGTCTGATGAAGGCCCGTTTATAATAAGCACTCCGCAGTCCTCAGGTATCACGCCTTCCTTTATAAGGTCAAGCTTTTTAACCTCAAAGCCGCTGTATCCAAGCTCTGTCTTAAGTGATTCGCCAAAGGCCGTCTCACCATGGCCTATAAGCTCATATACAGCCTCAGATGCGCCGTTTGTAAGCTTCCTTATAGTGCCTGTCAGCACGCTCTCAATTTTTATCCCTTTTATATAAGCTGTCTGTGACGCCTGGTCAACTGTAATATCTGTAACCTGGTCCTGAGGTATAACGCTGAAACCGCCGGCAGTTTCAACAACAACACTGCCTATAGTCGCCTGCTCACCGTTTTTGCTGTACTTGGCGGTAAACGCCGGGTCTTTATAAGGGTCTACATTGCTTACCTTGACATGACCTGAATACGAGGCGTACCTGTCAAGAATCTGTGTTACCATTGATATCTCCTGCCCCTCGGCATAGAGTGAGTATACGTTTACATCCTCCTTAAGGTTTTCAAGCAGAGATATCGTATCCTCCGACAGGGTATACAGCTTATTTTTAGTGAGGTCAAACTTTATGTTAAAGCCGCTTACGGCAAGATTTAAAACTATAACCACAACAACCACAATCGCTGTCATAACGGAGGCGTAGCCGCCGTACTTAAGCAGCGGGTCATTTTTATCTATTTTCTTCACTTTGGCTCCCCCTTTACGACCATCTTCTCTTTTCAATTACGCGCACTGTAAAATACAGGAAAACGGCAATGAAAGATATAAAATAAACAACCGACGATATGTCCAAAAGCCCCATGGCAAAATTATTGAACCTTGTAAGCACAGCAAACATCATGGCAAATTTTCCGGCAAGGCCTGTAAAAAGGCTCCTTTTTACAAAATAAAGTACCAGAAGCACCGCTGCCTCCACAATAAATACCGATATCGAGATTTCAGCATTTTTTGTATTGTAATAAAAGTATAAAGCCACAAGCAGCGCAAGCACTGAGGCAAACATAAGCGAAAAGCTCTGTGAACCCGAAGCCGCAGAGACTATTGTCTCAACCATAAGCAGCAGGAAAACAGCCACAAACGTAGCCACAGCCGAAACTATCTGATTGTCTGTTATTGAAGAAATCCACAGCCCAACAGCTATAAATGTGCTTCCAAGAAGGAAAAAGCCTATGTATGAGCCTATAATCTGTGCCGCAGCCACTGTTCCAAAAAACGAGAGTATTACAGGAAACACAGCCGTTATAACAAGCGATATTAAAAATACCGCGACAGCCGCCAGATATTTTCCAAGAACTATAGCCGGTATGCTTACAGGTGATGTCAGAAGCATCTGGTCTGTTTTCTGTTTCTTTTCTTCCGAGAGAAGTCTCATTGTAAGCATTGGCGCAAGTATAAGAAACATCATAATAACGGAGCTGAAAACATACTGAAAATCAGGGCTCAGTGAAAGTATATTCTGAAGCGAGAAATACACAGCCGTTATAAGCACAAAAAACGCTATAAACACATATCCAATCATGGAATTGAAATACATTTTTATTTCCCTTTTAAAAATCGCTTTCATCTGCCTTCCCCCTCACTGTCTTTTTTATCCGTCGCGCCATTTTCTTCCTCACCTGTAAAATCCGCCTTATATTCGGCAGAGTCTGCTATATTCTCATTTGGTAAAGTCTCATTTTCAGTAACCTGAAGGAATACTTCCTCAAGAGACATCTTTTCAGATTTAATCAAAAGTACCACAAACCCGTTCTTAACTGCGTTGTTGAACGCGGCCTCCCTTGGGTCTGCTCCCTCGGCGCCCTCAACAACCAAATCCACAGTGCCCTGCTCCGCCGAATCACCTTCTTCGACACAGGCAAAAGAACTGTCTGCTTTAAACGCGTCAATTATTTTCTCCCTGTCGCCTTTAACCCTTATCCTGAACCTGTTTTGGCTGAGGCTTTCCGAAAGCCTTTCAGGTGTGTCTACAGCCACAAGGCGGCCCTTATTTATAATTATTACCCTGTTGCAGACAGCGCTAACCTCAGAGAGTATATGAGAGCTTAAAATAATGGTATGGTCCTTTGATAAGTCACGTATTACATCTCTAATCTCTATTATCTGCTTCGGGTCAAGACCTACCGTAGGCTCATCAAGTATAAGCACCTCCGGATATCCCACAAGCGCCTGAGCAAGGCCTACCCTCTGCCTGTAGCCTTTTGAAAGGTTTTTAATCACCTTGCCCGATACATGTGTAATTTTAATCTTTTCCATAATATCGTCAAGCATAGGCTTTACCGCGCTTTTCTTTACGCCCTTTAAATCAGCGGCAAACTCAAGATACTCTGTAACAGTCATATCTGTGTATAAAGGCGGAATCTCAGGCAGGTAGCCTATCCGTTTTTTTGCTTCCTTTGGGTTTTTAAGTATGTCAAAGCCGTCGATAGACACTTCCCCGCTTGTAGCAGATATGTATCCGGTTATAATATTCATGGTAGTAGATTTTCCGGCGCCGTTAGGGCCTAAAAAGCCTATTACCTCTCCTGTGTCGACTTTAAAGGAAATATCTCTTACGGCCTCGTATTTGCCGTATCTTTTTACCAGGTTTTTAACTTCTATCAAAACCTATCCCTCCATATATGCCGCATGCGGCAGTTTTATAAAGATTTATTATGCCATAAAGACTCACCCGAAGAGCAAATGCAGCCAGACACACTATGTGCCGAGGCACCCACCGACTTCTTCGCGGATATTATACCATAATTTTTGCCGGTAAAACTAAAAATCGCCTTTTTTAGTTTTACTTATAAAAACACAGCACAAATTTAGCACTTTAAAATTTTACTATATGTATGTGAACAAACTATGAACTTTCTTAATATTTTTATCGGCCAAAGCCCGCAATAAACAACAGCACTTGCACATACAAAAATCAGCCTGTTCCAAAGAACAGGCCTTTAGCCGATTATATATCCTTGCGCCACTTCACATATTTTTCCTCCAGCATTCCAACTGCCGCCACAGCAAGCATAGCCGTTGCAGAAAGCAGCACTATAGGCGCAAACACGCCTGCTCCGTCCAGCTGTGTCATCATCCTCTTGCTGAAATAGCCGAGTCCGCTCTGCGCTCCAAGCCATTCGGCTATGGCAGCTCCAATTACACTCAGCGGCACAGCCATTTTTATAGCGGAGAAAAAATGCGGAAGTGCCGAATATATTTTAAGTTTTACAAATATATCCCATTTGCCTGCTCCGTATGTTATAAGCAGCTCCTCCATTTCTCTTTTTGTTGATTTGAACCCGTCATAAACCGTTATGGTGATGGGAAAAAACGTTATCAGTATTGTAACAAGAACCCTTGCCCAGATACTGTAGCCAAACCAAAGCACAAAAAGCGGGGCTATAGCGGTTGTAGGTATGGTCTGTGAGGCTATTACTATTGGATAAACGGCGTCCGCTATTTTTTTATTCATATCCATAACAACAGCCAGCCCAAGACCGAAAACAACAGATATCAAAAGGCCCAGAAACGTAACAGACATTGTAGCCGGAAGCTGCACAAGAAAAAGATTCCTTCTCAGCTCCCATATTTTAAGTACAATCTTTACAGGCGAAGGCAGTATATATGGGGCGTTGATTATAACCGCAGCTGCCTGCCAAACCAGAATAATAGCAGCCGTCAAAACCAGCGAAGGCATATTTTTTCTCATTGTTCAGCCTCCTGTCTGAGCTTTCCAATAAGCTCCTCCTTAAGATTCAATATTTCCTGTCTTTTTAAATCAGCCCTTGCTCTTGGGTAGGCAAGAGGCACACGATACTGCTCAAAATGCGTTATCGGCCTGTCTGTTATAACCAGCACCTTCTCAGAAAGGAATACCGCTTCCTCAACATCGTGAGTAACAAACAGGATTGTCTTTTTATGCTTTTGCCACTCGGCCAAAAGCCACTCCTGAAGCCCCATTCTTGTAAGTGAGTCAAGGGCTGAAAACGGCTCGTCAAGCAGAAGAAGGTCAGAACCGGCAAGCAGTGTCCTTGCAAAAGACGCCCTTTGCCGCATTCCGCCCGAAAGGTCGCGAGGGTATTTGTCTCTGTAATCCCAAAGCCCAACCTCCTTAAGCATTTCAGCCGACCGCCGCTTCATTTCCTCCCTGCCTTTTTTCTGTATCTCCATTGGCAGGCATATATTCTTTTCTATTGTCCTCCATGGATAAAGCAAATCCTTCTGCGGCATATAGGAGCTGTAGTTTTTAATACTGCCTATATCTTTTCCAGACATTGTAATTTTACCTGTATCAGGCTTTTCAAGTCCGTTTATAAGCCGGAAAACAGTGCTCTTTCCACAGCCGCTTGCGCCTATTACGGATATAAATTCACCTTCCGCAACATCAAACGAAAGACTCTTTACCATATCGAACTTATCTGACTTATATTTGAAACTAACATCCTCAAATCTCAGCACCGGTTTACCCCCTTAAAAACAGACAATAAAAAAGGACACCGGCAGATAGGTGTCTTAACAAGAATGTCCATAAATTACGCGCTCCCTTCGGCGGCACTACCCGCATCAGGTTCAATGGGACTCTCTCAGCGGCGTAACCGCGCCGCACCCCTGCCTTTGTAAATTATACAGCCAATTTGTTTATATGTAAAGAAAAAGGCGTACAAAACCATACGCCCTGAACCAATACAGATTAAAGTTATTTAACAATGGCCACAACAGCGGTCACCACCGCCGCAGACACTATTGTAACAGCCGCAAACGTGAGCAGCATTTTTAGCCTGTGGTTAATCTCAAGCTTCATGCTTATTTTAGACAGGTATTTTTTGTATAATCCTGTTTCCTTTATCCATTTCTCAAACCTAGGTGAGCCTTTAGAAAGAAAATATACCGCAGTCAGCAGAAACGGCACCTGCGGCACAACCGGAAGCGCAAGTCCTATAAGCCCCAATATAAGGAAAATTGTTCCCAGAACCATATATATAATCTTCATACAACCACCCTGCATACTATTTATTTTACTGTTAACAACAGGCAAAACTTTTCTTCGATTTAATTATAATTGAGACTGAACAAAAATCAACAGCATTAATATATCTTAAAATAAAATTAATATGTATTTATATGCCTTTATATCGGTTTTGGACACCAAAAAAACCGCCTGCTGTATATACCACACAGCAGGCGGTTTTAAATATTAATTATACTCAAACTGGCTTTTACAGCCATTCATTTATCAGCTTCTGTAAAAATTTATAAGACAGCCGTCAAGAATAATTTTTTTCTCATCGTCTGTGAGAGCACCAAGCTTGATTGTAAACTCTATTACACCACTGCCCTTTACGGTATAGGCCTTCATCTGAAAAGCTCCGTCCTGCACAGCTTTCCTTATATCAGGCACATATATGTAATCCCCGTTTTCAAAAGGTGTTTTATCATCAATTATAAACGGAACCATACCCCAGTTTATAAGGTTTGAGCGGTAGCGCTTAGTTGCGTACTCATTGGCAATATTAGCCCAGCCCCCAAGCACCTTCTGGCAGCTTGCGGCCTGTTCCCTGGCTGAGCCGTCGCCGGGCTTTACCGCAAAAATTGTGCTTCCTATACCGGTATTTTCCTCACTGAAACCTGCCACAGCCGATTTTAAAGCGGCGTATACTTCTTTAAGCTCATAAAGAGCCTCGGCAGGGTCTTCGCCGTTTTGTCTTGCTGTTTCAGCCTTCTGCACCTCTTTTGCTCTGCCAACATACGCCGGGTCCTTTCTTGAAAGGGCAAATTCTGCAAGCTTGAGAGGGTTTGACCTGTATGATGAAGTCTCTCCAGACGGTATAAGCTCGTCTGTTGTGGTAACAGGGTCTGTTATATACGACACAACCTTTAAAAGCAGGTTGTCTGTAAGAGCGCACATTTCAGGCCAGTCAGTTATATTAGGACCAAACCTGAGCTCGGCTGATGTGTCAGCTTTGCCAAAGCCAAAATAGCACCTGTTTTGGTATACTGTCCTGTCAAATAAATATTTTGGACTGGTAAGCTCAAAATCAATATTTTCAGCTGAAGTAAGAACGCCCCTGTTTACAGCCGTTGCGGCTATGCTCCTTGCGTCCATAAGCGCCACAGATGCAATCTGCCCGTTTGTGATTTTGGAGCCTTCACGGTTAGGGAAATTCCTTGTGGAATGCCTTATGCTCAGGCAGTTGTTTGCCGGCACATCTCCCGCGCCAAAGCAAGGTCCGCAGAAGGCCGAACGAACTGTAGCTCCGGATACCATAATGTCAGCTATAGCGCCATTATTTACAAGGCCCAAAAATACAGGCTGGCTTGACGGATAAACGCTCAGTGCAAACTCACCTGAGCCTATTGAGTTTCCTTTTATTATATCCCTTGCAGCGCATATGTTTTCATATGTTCCACCGGCGCAGCCGGCTATAACGCCCTGCTCAACCATGAGCCTTCCGTTTACGACCTTGTCTCTGAGCGATACTCTTACCGTGTCGTTATCAAGCTGTCTGTTGCAGTTTTCCTCAATCTCGCCAAGTATGTCTTTGAGGTTGGCGTTCAGCTCATCTATTGTAAATACATTGCTTGGGTGCATAGGCATGGCTATCATAGGCTTAATCTGAGACATATCCACATAAATCATTCCGTTGTAATAAGCCAAATCCCCGGGAGCCTGATATTTGAAGTCTTCGCTTCTGCCGTGTGTATCATACCATTGCTTAACATTTTCGTCGGTAATCCATACTGAAGAAAGGCATGTTGTCTCTGTAGTCATTACATCAATGCCGTTTCTGTAATCAGCGCTGAGGTTTGCTATGCCGTCTCCAACAAATTCCATTACCTTGTTTTTAACATATCCGTTTTTAAACACAGCGCCGATAATGGCCAGCGCTATATCCTGCGGGCCAACATATGGAGCAGGCTTACCGGTAAGATAAACGGCAACCACCTCAGGCATATCAATATCGTAGGTTTTATTGAGGAGCTGTTTTACAAGCTCAGGTCCGCCCTCTCCCATTGCCATTGTTCCAAGGGCGCCGTACCTTGTGTGGCTGTCTGAGCCGAGTATCATTTTGCCTACACCGCTCATCATCTCACGCATATACTGGTGAATAACCGCCTGATGAGCCGGTACATAAATTCCGCCGTATTTCTGCGCGCAGCTGAGGCCAAAGAGATGGTCGTCCTCGTTTATTGTGCCGCCAACAGCGCAGAGCGAGTTGTGGCAGTTAGTGAGCACATAAGGTATGGGAAATTTCTCAAGGCCGCTGGCTCTTGCTGTCTGCACGATTCCCACATATGTAATGTCATGACTTGCCATAGCGTCAAATTTTATCTTCAGCTTACTGTTATTGCCGGAAGTATTGTGGCCTGTAAGAATTGAATAGGCCATTGTGTTTTTTGCCGCGTCGTCTTTTTGTATATCCCTGCCGGTTTCGGCTTTTATCCTGGATACCGCCTCTGCGTTATCCTCCACTATTTTACTTCCGTTTAAAAGATATACCCCAGTGTCATAAAGTTTCATTTATTTTCCTCCGTTTCATTTATCAGATAATGCCTGTAAGCCATATAACAAAAGGTATTGTAAACAGGCACAATATTGTAGAAGCCATACACCCTGCCGATACATACTCGCCGTTAAGCCCGCTCATCTCTGCAACTATAGGCAGTACCATGCCGGACGGTGTGGCAAAGAGCACAATAAACATTGTAAGCGTATCACCGGTAAGTATTCCGGTCTTTCCAAAAAGCAGATAGGCTGCTACAGGAAATACCAGAAGCTTAAAAGGCGCCGCGGCAAATACCCTGAGATTTCCGCCAAGCTTTTTTATACCCATTCTGCCTATATTCATGCCTATGTAAATGCTTGCAAAGTACTTGCAGGTACCGCCTACATCTTTCATTGTATCCCATAAAACATTTCCTGAAAAGTTCATGTTAAGCAATACTATGGCAGCGCCTATAAGTATTGAGGCTGTAATGGGCGATACAAGCTTTTTTAAGTCAACCCTGCCTCCCCCCGCTACAATAAGAGGCCCTGCTACCCAGCAGAGAGTAGCCTCAACAAATGAGAAAGCCGCAGCGGCCGTTCCGGCTGAATCCCCAAAAACGCTGACTATAAGCGGAACGCCAATAAAGCCCGCGTTTCCAAAGCTCATTATAAGCGTATGCATACCCTTCTGCCCACTGGGTATTGCCGGCAAATTGGATATAAGCCTGCTTACGCTCACTGTTATGGCGTAAAACCCCACCGAGCAGAGAAAAAATTTCCATGAGCCTATAAGCTCCGCTCTTGATACAGAACCGATAAGCGTAATAAGCATTACTGGCAGTATAAGCTTTGATGTGATTGCTGAAAACGCGTTTATAAGCTTGTCATCAAAAAGTCCGGACCTCTGCTCAAAGATTCCTATGGCTATAAGCGAAGCTATTATTTTCATCTGTCCTATAAGAACGGCTGTGTCTGAAGTCATAAACACCAGCCCCCTTAAAACAGAGTTGTAAGCCATATGACAAGCGGCATTGTCACAAGGCACAGTATAGTTGAGGCCATGCAGCCGGCCGAGGAGTATTCCCCGTCCATTCCGGCTATTTTAGACAGTATAGGCAGTGTCATTCCTGCCGGAGTGGCAAAAAGCACTACAAACATGGTAAGCATATCACCTGAAAGTATTCCGGTTTTTCCAAAAAGCAGAAACGCCAGCACCGGAAATACAACAAGCTTAAAAGGCGCCGCCAAAAACACCCTCATATTTGACAGGAGCTTCCTAAAGCCCATTCTCCCAATACTCATGCCTATGTAAATGCTTGCAAAATATTTGCTTGTGCCGCCTACGTCCTTCATTGTATCCCAAAGCACCATACCGGAAAAATCAAGATTTAAGAGCACAACCGCAAAACCCAATAAAACCGATATTGTAAGCGGCGTTATAACCTTTTTCCAGTCGATGCCCTTTTTCTCTCCTCCTGAGTTTATCAGAAGCGGGCCGAAAACCCAGTAGAGACTGCTCTCAACAAGTGAAAATGACGCAGCCGCGATTCCCGACGAGGCAGGGAACATGCTGACTATAAGAGGTATTCCAATAAAGCCGGAGTTTCCAAAGCACATTAAAAGTGCGTGCATACTCCTTTTAGGCTCGACCGGACCCAAAAACACAGCCGTAAGCTTGCTTATAGTTATAATAATAATATAGCACACAACCGAGCAGACAAAAAACTTCCACGAGCCAAAAAGCTCTGCCCTTGAAATTGACCCTATTACAGTTATCAGCATGAGAGGCAATATAAGCTTTGATATCACCGACGAAAATGAATCTATAAGACTGCTGTCAAAAAGCCTCAGCTTCTGTTCGGCAAAGCCTATAACTATAAGGGCCGCTATAATCTCCATCTGCCCGATTAAAAGCGCCACGTTGCTGTCCATATCCCCATCCCCAATTAAAAAATATTTAAACCCTGTCAAAAAAACGAGATTATATAAAACACCACAGGCATTGTCACAAGGCAGCTTACAGTTGTGGCAAGTATGGCTCCTGAGCCATAATCCGGAGCCGCGTCGTATTCCTTAGTGAGTATTGTTATTACAAGCATTGACGGAAGCATTGAAAATACAGTTATAGCCCTCAGCATATCATCGGCTATACCTGCGGCACGGTATATGAAAAACACGCACAGCGGAGCTATCAGAAGCTTTACAGGTATTGTAAAAAACACCTTTGGCCCCGCAAAAAGCTTTTTGAAGCCCCTCTGGCCAATATCTGCGCCTATGTATATAAGGCCAAAATATTTCTGGATATTGCCTATGCCGGTAAGCGTATCCCACACTACATTTTCAGGGTGTATATCCACAAGCACCATTAAAATGCCTATGATAAGCCCCACTGTCATAGGTGTTATCATCTTTTTTAAATCTATACGGCCCTTTCCGTGGGCGCTAGAAAGCACCATAATACCGGCAGTCCATGTCATAAATGTTTCGACCACCAGAAACGCAGCTATAAAAAGCCCGGACTTTTCCGGAAACATGGCTATTACAATAGGGTAGCCAATTATAGCACTGTTTACAAATGTGCACGAACAGACATGGGAATTTATCTCAGGCCTTTTAAGTCTTATAGCCTTGCCTGTGATAAAGCTTATTACAAAATGTATAATATACATTCCCACAGCCAGCAGAGCAAACGGCCACGCCGACAAAAGCTCGCTTCTTGTTCCGCTTGAGGCCGTAAGTGTAAGCACCATAACAGGCAGTATAACCTTCATTATAAGCTTTGACATTGAAGTAATCATCTCGTCAGTTATAAAGCCTATCCTCTGTGATATAAACCCAACTGCCAGTGCTGTGGTGAAAAAACACACCTGCTGCAAAATAATATTAAAATATTCCAAGCCTTTTCCCTCTTCCCCAAAAACATATGTGCCCAAAACATATACACATTATATTCCAACACAAAAATAACCGCAACTACAAATTAATCAGCCTGTGCAAAATTATACAGTTACGCCGCAAAACAAAACGGCCGGAAGGGTTAATCCCTTCCGGCCGACATTGACGTTTAGCTGTCAGAACCATATTCGCTTTCAGGCCTGTGGCTTTCAATATACGCTTTCAGCGCCCGTCCTATAAATTCTGAAGCTCCGTTTCCATACTTTCTGTCATTTGCCTCAATCCAAGTATGGTTTGTCATATAGCTCTCAGCCATAAAATCCCAGTATTTCCTGCCCATGTCAATACCTCTGTTGCAGTCATTGACAAAAGACACCATTTCTCCCACTATTTCCTGTACCGCCAAAGATTCCGGATTTCTGTCCAAATCCTCTGTGAGCCTTCTTGTTATCGCTTCAGTCCTTTCTATCAGCTGGTCTGTATTCATTTTAGATACATCAAAACCTTCAGAAACAAAATTTGTAAAGTTCTTTTCCATGGCTTTTGTAAATTCTTCCACGCTTCCATATAATTTTTCCGCCATGTCTGCGATTTTCCCCTCATTCTGCTTTAACTGTGATACAACTTCATCAAATTTTTCCAAACTTCCATACATCCCGGCAATTTTATCCGGATACCTGTCCTTAAAACCGTACAGAGTATTAAAATATCCGCTCAAATCAAATTTTTCACAACCCATATATTCCCCACTTCCTATAAGACCGTCAAGGGTTTGAAGCATCAAATCAAGCCTGTCCCTTTTCGCCTTTACAGCCTTTTTCTGCTTTTCAAACGCAGCCGCAGTATCAAACTGCGGGTTTTCAATAATCTCTTTTATTTCCCTGAGCGTAAAATCAAGCCCCTTGAAAAAAATAATTCTCTGCAAAACCTCCAGAGAGCTGCCGTCATACAGCCTGTAACCGGCCTCCGTTGTCCCAGCGGGCCTGAAAAGTCCGATACTGTCATAAAACTGGAGTGTCCTTACGCTCACACCGGTTAAAAGCGATACCTGTTTTACAGTCATCATGCCAAACCACCTCCGCAATAGAAACCAAGTACTGCCTATGACTTACACTTTACACTATAACCATACGTAATGGTCAACAGCAATTTTCTGCATAATAAAACGGCCCATAAATGGGCCGTTTACAATAATTATATTAAATCTGCGCCTTTATAACCTCTTTGGCTTTTTCAAGAGCCTCAGCTATTTTGGAAGCGTCCTTTCCGCCGGCCTGAGCCATGGCAGGCTTTCCGCCGCCGCCACCGCCGCATACGGCAGCCGCCTCTTTAATTATGTTTCCGCAGTGTGCTCCCTTTTCTACTGCGCCCTTTGTAGCCATGGCTACAAGGACCACCTTTCCGTCTGTGCCGGAAGCAAGCACAACAACTGCCTCTCCAAGCCTGTTTTTGAGCTCGTCACCCATTGTCTTAAGGTCGTTTGCGCCTGTGTTTTCTATCTGAGCGCATATTACCTTAACTCCGTTTATATCAACACAGTCCTTAAGTATATCATCCGCCGCTCCAGATGCCATTTCGGCCTTAAGCCTTTCAACTTCCCTTGCCAGCTCCTTCTGCTGGCTTATAATATCCTGAAGCCTCTTAACCATGCTGTCAGGGGTTGTCTTAAGCACTGAGCAGACCTCTTTAAGGGCAGCTTCCTCATTCTGGTAATGTCTGAGAGCGCCCTCGCCTGTAAGCGCCTCAATACGCCTTACACCGGAGGATATCCCGTTTTCAGACACAATCTTAAACGAGCCTATCTGTGCTGTGTTTTTAAGGTGTGCTCCTCCGCAGAGCTCTATACTGAAGCCGCCCATATCCACAACACGCACAACATCGCCGTATTTCTCTCCAAAAAGCGCCATAGCGCCCATTTTTCTGGCTTCGTCTATGGATTTTTCGGATATATCAATATCGATGCCCTCCAGCACCTTACCGTTTACTATCTCCTCGACTTTTTTAATCTCGGAGTCAGTCATCGGCTGGAAGTGGGTAAAGTCGAACCTGAGCCTGTCTGCCGACACAAACGAACCTGCCTGCTCAACATGTGTTCCCAGAACCTCCCTGAGCGCCTTCTGAAGCAGGTGTGTAGCCGAATGGTTTCTTGATACGGCAAGCCTGTTTTTCATATCAATAGCCGCCTCAGCCTTTTCACCTGCTGTTATAATGCCGTCCACAACAGTGCCAAGATGTGCTGTCTTTCCGCCTACAACATGAATTGTGTTTGTGACTTCCACAGTTCCCATATCGGTCTTTATTACGCCCACATCGCCTACCTGTCCGCCCATTTCAGCATAAAACGGAGTTCTGTCAAGGAACACAGCCACATTGCTTCCCACCTGCGCGCTATGGGCAACAGCGTTGTCCGCCACAAGCTCTATAACCTTTGCGTTATCGATAACTGAATTTGTGTAGCCCTCAAATACTGTTGTAAGTGACGGGTCAAGCTGGTTATATACAGTCTCAGCCGCTCCCATATAGTTTGATACGGCCCTTGCCGCTCTTGCTCTTTCCTTCTGAGCCTTCATTTCAGCCGCAAATGCGTCCTTATCAAGCCCCATTGCCGATTCCTCAAGTATCTCCTCTGTAAGCTCAATAGGGAAACCATATGTGTCGTAAAGCCTGAAGCTCTTGTCTGCACCCATTACAGTTTCGCCTTTAGATTTCATTTCCTCTATATCGCTTTTAAGTATTTCCATGCCCTTGTCAAGGGTTTTGTAGAAGCTGTTTTCCTCAACTGTGAGCACTTTTCTGATATAGTCCTGTTTTTCTCTCAGCTCAGGATAAGCGTCGCCTGAGGTTTCTATAACAACCCCGCAGAGCTCTGCAAGGAATTCCTTTTCTATACCAAGCCTCTTTCCGTGGCGCGCGGCCCTTCTTAAAAGCCTTCTCAAAACATAGCCCCTGCCTTCGTTTGAAGGGAGCACTCCGTCAGCAGTCATAAATGTGACAGAACGGATATGGTCTACAATAACGCGCACGCTTTCGTCCGTTTTATGGTCCACCATATACTCTACATTGGCAATTTTGCATACAGCGTCTCTGAGAGCCTTGAGTGTATCCACATCAAATATCGAGTCAACCCCCTGCATGATTGTAGCCATTCTCTCAAGGCCCATGCCTGTGTCTATATTCTTCTTTTCAAGCTCTGTATATGTCCCGTCCTCGTGTGCGTCAAACTGCGTAAATACAAGATTCCAGAATTCCATATACCTGTCGCAGTCACAGCCTACAGTACAGCCCGGCTGTCCGCAGCCGTATTCCGGACCCCTGTCGTAATAAATCTCAGAGCATGGCCCGCATGGCCCTGTGCCGTGCTCCCAGAAGTTATCCTCCTTGCCCATATAAAAAATACGGTCTTTAGGTATTCCAACTTTTTCATGCCATATTTTTGCAGCCTCATCGTCGTCCTGATATACAGTTACATAAAGCTTGTCCTCAGGAATCTCAAGCACCTTTGTCACAAACTCCCAGCTCCATGGTATAATCTCATTTTTAAAGTAATCGCCAAATGAAAAATCACCAAGCATCTCAAAAAACGTACCGTGTCGGGCTGTCTTTCCAACGTTTTCTATATCACCTGTTCTTATACATTTCTGGCAGGTTGTAACCCTTTTTCTTGGCGGAATCTCCTGTCCTGTGAAAAACGGCTTAAGCGGCGCCATACCTGAATTGATAAGCAGAAGGCTGTTGTCGTTATGCGGCACAAGCGATGCCGAAGGCAGCCTCAGGTGTTCCTTTGACTCAAAGAAAGAAAGGAATTTTTCCCTTATTTCATTAACTCCCAATGGTTTCATTTTTATTTCTCCTCCTTGAAAAAAATCGGTTTTATATTACGGCACCTTTATTTCAGGATACAAAAAAGCCCTCGTCTCCCTGAAATGTAGGGGCGAAGGCTCGCGGTACCACCCTAATTGCGCCAAAATCTAAGCGCATCTCTTACCCTGTAACGTAGGTATACGTCCGAAGCTACTTAAAATTCGCTCCGGCGGCTCAAAGACTGCTTCTGCGCAGGACAAACATAACGGCCTTCCAGCATGGGATAATTTCCCGCAGCCGTCTCTCTGGATGATGTCAAAAACGCATACTCCTTCTTATCAACGCCTTTAAACTCTTAACGCACAACATTATATTTTATAAATTTTTGATTGTCAACACAAATGAGCTCCAAACCTACGTTTTTAATTATTGGCTGTAAAAGGCTTCCATTTTTCCGGCGCTTTTCTTATCTGCCTTACAGATTCTGGAAAAGTACTCCATGTAATAAAAACTTAATGGAAAAGTAATATTGTTTTCATGTCAATTAAGTTGTTAATAGGCCCGAAAACCTGTATAATAAAATCAATAATCTGATTATCAAAAGGAGGTTTTTTTAATGAAGTCACTAAAAAAGAAATTAGTATGTATAGCTTCGGCTCTGGCAATGTGCCTTTCAGTTTCCGGCTATGCCATGGCTGACGACATAGCAACAGTCAACGCCTCAAGCGGCGAGGGAGGCACAATATCTCCTAACAACAATGTTGAGATTCCAGACGGCGAGGATGTGACCTTTATTATAACGCCTGATGAAGGGTATGTTATAGACGAGGTCATAGTTGACAACAAAAGTGTGGATGATGTTGAAAAATATACGTTTTACAACATCACGGGCGACCATTTAATAAGGGCCACCTTCAAAACAAAAACAAAAGCGTACAAAGATACAGGAAACGGCGGCTACACCAAGGTTGTAGGCTCAAGGGAGGAAAAGCCTGAGGAGGACACCTCAGCATGGACAACAGACCCGAGCGTAATAGAAAAAAGGAAAGAAGAAAACAAAGACAAGGTATTTTTTATCAAAACAGACTATGGCCACGGCGGAACAATATCGCCTAACAACACCGTGCAAGCCAATGGCGGCGAAAGCGTTACATTTGAGTTTAAGCCAAACAGCGGCTATGTTGTAAAGGGAGTGTACATAGACGATGTTTACGGCGGCAAACCAGGCTCCTACACATTCAAGGATTTGTCAAAGGACCATACCATAAGGGTTGAGTTTGAGACAGAAAGCCAGGCGGCTCTGAGCGAACGCAATTCCGGAGTTTCAACAAACAAGAGCACAAGCGGCACAAGGCTTGCCGATGTCAAATTTAATGTAGACAGTGTTGAAAACCCATTCAGCGATATCAAGAGCTCCGACTCATACTATAAGAGCGTGCTCAATGTTTACGACAACGACGTGCTTCTTGGAACAGCAGCAAACCGGTTCTCACCTGACGAGCTGCTTACAAGGGAAGCTGCCGCAAGGGCGTTTTACAGGATTGAGCGTATAGTGAGCGCCAAATTCTCAAACCCTTACTCTGACGTTTCAGAAAGCAGCCAGTACCGCGACGCCATAGCGTGGTCCTATCACAACGGCATAATACCTGAGGAATCCAAAGGAGTATTCAATCCACAGGGCAGCGTTACAAAAGAGGAACTCTGCACTATGATTTATAACTACGCTAAATACACAGGCGCAGGCCCTAAGGGCAACTGGTTAATAAAGCTTGACTATTATGACGCCGACCAGATTTCTCCTGAAAACGCCGAGGGCGTAATGTACTGTGCTGTAAAGGGAATAGCCGGAACAACCTCAACCGGAACCTTCAGCCCAAAATCCGAGCTTACAAGGGCCGAGGCAGCTGAAATCCTCAACAGGGCCATGATTATAACAAGGCAGGATTCCGGCAAAAAACAATAAACAGTCATTAAATTTAGGCCGCGGTAATCCGCGGCCAGTTTTTTAACAATATATAAGCACGGAGGCAGAGATGGAACCCGTTTTCAGCATAAAATTAAATAAAGATTCCGATATACCGCTTTACCAGCAGCTTGGGGATTCAATATGCCGGCTTATAGAGGACGGCACTCTAAAGGCCAACTGTCGCCTTCCGGCCATACGCCCCCTTTCAAAAGCCCTTAATGTAAATAACGACACTGTAGTGTCGGCCTATAAGTACCTTATAAACAAAAAGGCCGCATACTCACAGGTAGGCAGCGGCACGTTTGTTTCCCCCCTGCTGCTTGACGACATACCCCAGCCTGTAGCCAAAGAAAACCTTCTCCAGTTTTTACAGCCCAAATCGGATACAGTACAGCCGGGGCTTATAAATTTTGCCGATTCCTCGCTGCCACAGACACTGTTTCCGGCTGAGGAGTTTAAATACGCCTTTAACGATATACTTGACAGAGAAAAGGGCGGGGCGTTTTCTACAGTAAACAGCCAGGGATACCTTCCTCTCAGGGAAAAAATATGCTCATTCCTCACCGATTACGGCATAAACACTTATCCTGAAAACATACAGATTTTATCCGGAGCCCAGCAGGGGATAGATATCGTCTCCAAGGCCATGATAAGCTATGGGGACATAGTTTTTACCGAAAACCCTACATTTTATGGAGCTGCCGGAGCCTTTATATCCCGCGGCTGCCGTATTATTGAGATTCCCGTAGACGAAAACGGCCCTGACGTTTCAGTAATCGAAAACATGGCAAAGCTGTACAAGCCAAAATTCTTTTACTCTATGGCGTATTTTCAGACACCGACAGGCATATCCTGCTCCCTTTCAAGAAAAAGGCGCATATTAGAGCTTGCGGAAAAATTCAATTTTTATATTATAGAGGACGATAACCTCTATGACTTCAACTACACAAAGTCGCCTCTTGTGCCCTATAAGGCACTTGACTACCACAACAGGGTAATATATATCAAAAGCTTTTCAAAGATACTCATGCCCGGGTTAAGAATGGGCTTTGCCGTTATGCCAAACAAAATAACTCAGGCCATAATGAACGCCAAGTATACAACAGATATATCCACCTCCGGAATACTCCAGAAGGCCCTTGATATTTACCTTTCAAAAAACACCTACAGGGATCATCTCGAAAATGTTGTCAAATATACAAAGGACCAGTACAGGTCAGCCATAAAGTACTGCGACCGGTTCCTGAGGAATAAATGCACATACAACAGGCCAAACGGCGGTATAAGCCTGTGGATAGACACCGGTGTGGAGTACGGAAGGCTGTCAAAGGCGCTTTATGAAAAAAACACTGTTGTCTCACCCGGCAGCCGTTTTATGATAAACGGCTGTCCTACAACATATATCCGGCTCTGCTTCACTTCTGTTGCCATACCCAAAATGGAGGCAGGAATAAAAAGGCTGTCAGAATGTATTGATTCTCTTAAATAAAGCCCGGCAGGCCTTAAAGCAGATTTGCTGACGCATCGGTTTACACCCTTTTTGCTCAAAAGCAAAAAACGATAAACGTATTCAGTCGCCTTTAAATAAAACCGCGCCCTGTATATTGCACCTTGCCAATTAAATATAAGGTTATTTTACCCTTTACACTACAGGTCAAAGAATGTAAAATAGTACTGATTATACACAAATACCGTATATACTTTTAACCGAAAGGAAGATAAATAATGGAAGTCAGAACACGTTTTGCCCCATCGCCTACGGGATATATGCATATAGGAAACCTGAGGACAGCGCTTTACGAATATCTCATAGCAAAATCTCAGGGCGGCAAATTCATACTCCGTATAGAAGATACCGACCAGGAAAGATATGTGGACGGCGCAGTTGATATTATTTTCAGCACACTCAGCACAACAGGCCTGATTCACGATGAGGGTCCTGACAAGGACGGAGGCTTTGGCCCTTATGTACAGAGCGAGAGGATGAAGCTTGGCATATACATGAAATACGCTCTTGAGCTTGTTGAAAAAGGAGAGGCATATTACTGTTTCTGCACAAAGGAGCGCCTTGACGGCCTTAAGGAAAACAACGCCGAAGGCGACGCCTTCGCCAAATACGACCGTCACTGTCTCGGCCTTTCAAAGGAAGAAATTGAGGAGAACCTCAAAAGCGGCAAACCGTTTGTTATACGCCAGAAAATGCCGCAGGAAGGCACAACAACATTTAACGACGCCGTATATGGCTCAATAACCGTTGAAAACAGCGAGCTTGACGACCAGATACTCATTAAGTCCGATGGCATGCCTACTTATAATTTTGCCAATGTAGTCGACGACCACCTTATGAATATTACACACGTTGTAAGGGGCAGCGAGTACCTGTCCTCAACGCCTAAATATAACCTTTTATACAGCGCCTTCGGTTGGGATGCTCCGGAGTATGTGCATCTGCCGCCTGTAATGAAGGACGCACACCATAAGCTTTCAAAGAGGAACGGTGACGCCTCATTCGGCGACCTTATAGAAAAGGGCTATATACCAGAGGCTGTTATGAACTATATCGCCCTTCTCGGCTGGAGCCCTGCGGACAACACAGAGATATTTACGCTTGAAGAGCTTACAGGCAAATTCAATATATCCGGCCTGAGCAAGTCTCCTGCCATATTCGACACCGCAAAGCTTACATGGATGAACGGCGAATACATTAAAAACATGGAGGAAGAAAAATATCTTTCACTTGTAATGCCAAGGCTTGAAAGCGCTGTTAAAAATCACAGCCTCGACCTGAAAAAAATAGCCCTGCTCCTGCAAAAAAGGCTTGAAACACTGAATGATATACCTGCCCTTGTGGATTTCTTTGACACACTGCCGGAATATTCTACAGAGCTGTACATTCACAAAAAGATGAAAACAACAGAGGAGATATCCCTCTCAAGCCTCAAGGCCTGCGTGCCTGTGCTTGAGGCCCTGCCTGACTGGAATGAGACCGCTGTTCACGATTGTCTTATGAATCTTGTTCAGGAGCTTGGAATCAAAAACGGTCAGCTTTTATGGCCTGTAAGGACTGCCCTTTCCGGAAAGCCTGCAAGCCCGGGCGGAGCTATAGAGCTGGCTGATATACTGGGAAGGAACGAAAGCCTTGAAAGGATAAAAAAGGGCATAGAGCTTCTTGAAGGCCAGAAAAAATAATTTAATTTATTAAGCCATATTGAAAGGAATTGTGTTTTATGAATAACATTTTTAATCCGGAGATTGCGTAAACCGGGAGGTTTGCGCTAACGCTTCTCCGCATTCCTCCCATAAGTTGATTAGTAGACTGTTTATTGACTTTTGAGCGGAGGATTAAAATGAAACATTATGACAATAAAAGCAATACTGATATAAAACCATTTAACTGCAAGGTCTGCGGAAGGCTTGTGACACCTGAGGGCGCCGGTAGCCTGCACCGCAACCACTGTCCAAACTGCCTGTCAAGCCTTCATCTGGATAATGAGCCGGGCGACCGTTCTTCCGGCTGCGGAGGCATAATGGACGCAATAGGTGTGTGGGTAAGAAAGGGCGGAGAATGGGCAGTAATCCACAGATGCAGGAGATGTGGACATATATCGTCCAACAGAACCGCTGCTGACGATAACCCGATAAAGCTTATGTCAATAGCTTTAAAACCTCTTGCAGAACCGCCTTTCCCTATTGAAAGGCTTTCTCAGATAGCTGAGTTAAGCGGATATAAAACCGAGTAATATAAAAGGCCCGTTTAAAACGGGCCTTTTTTGTGGTTTTATAATATTCACGCACTTATCAACTGAAGCCGGTAATTAAGACAGCATTTATAAACAGCTTCAGCAGTCTGTGCACCAGTGCTGAACACAAACACCTGAGCCCGGACTGTTGCTGAGCTTTTATTTTTATGCCTCAGAAGCTTCAGATGACCTTTTGCCGTTGTGCCTGTTATTGTAAACAAACATGGCAGCGGAAGCTCCGCTTATTATAAAATAGCCTATTATGCTCAATGTATCCGGTATATTGCCAAATATGAAAAATCCCAGCACCGCAGCGAATATAAGCTGCGAGTAGTCGTATATTGAAATTTCCTTTGCAGGAGCGTTTGAGTAGGCAGCAGTAACCGCAAACTGCGCACACGCCGCTGATGCACCCGCAGCTATAAGTGTCAGAACCTGAACGAGCGTCATAGGGTGGTAGAAAAATATAATATAAGGCAGCACCACAAGACACGAAAATCCCGAAAAAAAGAATACTATCTGCGGGCCCTTAGCCCCCCTCTGATTACACAGCCTCACCATTGTGTAGGCAACCCCCGCACCAAGTCCGCCAAGAAATCCTATTAAAGACGCGAAAACCTGACTCGAAAGACCGACTCCCGGCTTGATAATAAACAGAGCGCCGACAAACGCCGCCACAACACCAAGAGCCTGTATAATATTGACACGTTCCTTCAATATAAAAAATGAAAATATAATTACAAAAAACGGCGAAAGCTTGTTAAGCATTGTTGCGTCTGCCAGCATAAGGTGGTCTACAGCGTAAAAATTGCCAAGTATGCCGCATGTACCAAAAGCCGCTCGCAGAAAAAGCGGAGGCATAGCCTCACGATTAGGAAACGGCGGGCATTTTTCCCTGACCAGCACAAAGCCCGCTACTATAAACGCCACAAAGTTCCTGAAAAAGCTCTTTTCCATAACCGGAATATCCCCTGACAGCCTGACGCATATATTCATAATAGTAAAGAAAAACGCGGCTGTAATAATAAACATTATCGCTTTATTCTTTTTTGTCATATTCTTCAACACATACAGCACCCCCAATGGATTTTATTATACACCTAAAAATTTACAGTTTCCACATATACACCCAAATAATCTGTTTATACAATAAACCTCTTACCGGACTGTACAAAAAAACCGGCCCCTGTCGGGAGCCGGTTTTTAAACATACAAAGCCCTGTTTACTGTACATGAGGAGCGCCGGCGGTGTTATCCCCGTCCTCCGGTGTGTCCTCGTATTTATAATGCTTATCCTGATAAGCGTGTATCTTTCTTACTATCCTGTTTCTGAGCGCCGTAATCGACGAGTAGAGCACAGGTATAAACACAAGCGTTATTACTGTTGAAAGCGTAAGGCCGAATATGACAACTATTCCCAAAGGCTGCTGGGTTTCCATACCCGACGCCTGAGAAAACACCATAGGCATAATACCTATTATTGTAGTAAGCGTTGTCATAAGTATTGGTCTCAGCCTTGCAGGCCCCGCCTCAAGCAGCGCCTCATTATAGCCAAGGCCATTGTTAGAGCGCAGCTGGTTTGTGTAGTCCACAAGCACTATGGCGTTATTTACAACCATACCTATAAGCATTATAAAGCCCAGCATTGACATAGCCGTAATTGACTGCCTTGTTACAAACAGCCCCAGCATACCGCCTGTAAGGGCAATAGGCATTGAAAACATTATAATAAACGGATACAGCAGTGATTCAAACTGCGAGGCCATAATCATATAAACAAGGAGCACTGAAACTACAAGCACTATTGTAAGAGTCCTCATCATCTCATTCATTGTCTGCATGTTTCCGCCAAATGTATATGATGTGCCCTCAGGCATTATATAGTTGTCAAGCTTTTCCTGCACCTTTTCCTGCACCTGGCTCATCTCAAGGCCGTTAAACCTTCCGGTTACGGTTATATACCTTTGCAGGTTCTCACGTGTTATTGTAATGGCTGCGTCACCAATTGTAAAATCAGCAACCTCGGTTACAGGCACCATGTTGCCCTGAGGGGTGGCTATTGTAATATTCTTAACATCGTTAAGGTATTTTGCCTTATCGCCCTCATACTTTATTATTACATCAGTTTCTGTTCCGTCGGCCTTTATTGTTGTTGCTGTAACTCCGTCAACAGCAGCGGCAACAGCCGAAGCGACAGACTGTGTGCTGACACCGTATTTTGCAGCCTTTTCCCTGTTTATTGTTATATTGCCCTCAGCGACAGAATCGTCCAATGTGCTTTTTACATTCTCGGCGCCCGGTATGGTGCTGAGCATTTTTACAATATCCTTTCCAGCCTGCCTGAGGTTATCGGTGTCTGTTCCCAGCACCTTAAGGTATAGGTCGCTTCCGCCGCCCATTGAGCCCATAGCCATTCCCGACGCGTATACGTCAACTTCGGCCCCGGCAATATTTCCAAGGCTCATCTTAATTCCGTCCGCTATCTCTCCTGAGGAACGGGTTCTTTTTTCCTTGTCCACAAACTGATACTGTATATTTACATAGCTTCCGTTTGCCATGGCTACCACATCTTTTGTTTCCGGAATATCACCTATAAGGTCAATGGCCCTGTAAAGCATTTCCTGCGTTTTTTCAAACTTTGTGCCTTCCGGCAGACTGATATATACATAAGCCGTACCCTCGTCAGTCTCGCTCATAAGCCCGCTTGTAAGGAACGGGTATGTGCACAGGCTCAGTATAAATGCCGCAATAACAATCAGAGCCGTCTTAACCCTGTGCCTGAGCGCAAGAGCAAGCACCTTTCTGTATATAATATCCAGCCCGTTAAGGAACTTGAGGCATATATCGCTCAGGAATACAAATATGAACTTCCTACGTTTCCTCTTTCTTTTATCCTGCCTTGAGAGCAGCTTGGAGCAGGCCATAGGCACAAATGTTATAGACACAACAAGCGATGCTGTAAGGGCAAAGCATATTGTCAGTGACAAATCCTTTACAATAGCGCCTACCATGCCTGGCACAAAGGCAATAGGGCCAAACACCGCTACAGAAGTAAGTGTTGACGCCGTTACGGCCATAGCAACTTCTTTTGTTCCATAGTAGGCGGAATCCCCCGGTGAATACCCGCGCTTGTGATATGTATTTATATTCTCAAGCACAACAACGGAGTTATCCACAAGCATTCCTATACCAATAACTATACCGCCCATGGATATAATGTTCATAGTAATGCCTGTAAGGTACATTAAACCGAATGTAGCCATTATGGAGGCCGGTATGGACACGCCTATTATAAGCGCCGACTTCCAGTCTCTCAGAAACAGCAGAAGTATAAATACCGCTACTATGGCGCTTTCAAAAGCTGTTTTGGTTACATTTCCTATAGATGATTTTATATAGTCGCTGGTAGAGTTAAGAAGCTCTATTGTTATGTCTGGAAACTCAGACTGTATTTCCTTAATTTCCTTTTCAAGGTTGTCGCTTACAGTAACAATATTGGCGTCGGACTGCTTTGAGATTGAAAGTATTATACCGTCCTCACCGTTTATTATAGCCTGTATGTTCTGCTCTTTTTCAACCTTTCTGACATCAGCAACATCGTTTACGTGTATTATATTGCCCTTGTTTGTAACTACGGGGATATTTTTTATATCCTCCTCAGACTTAAATTCACCTATGGCCCTTAAATCCATTGACGAGTTGCCCTGGGTAACACTGCCCGCTCCGGCATTATTGTTCTCCTTTGATATGGCGTTTGATATATCGTCTATTGTTACGCCATATCCGCTCAGCTTTACAGGGTCAACAGTAACATCTATCTCATACTGTCTTCCACCCCATATTTCAACTGCGGATACCCCTTCTATACTTTCAAATCTGTTTTTGAGCCTGTCGTCTATAAGGTTGTAGAGCGTATACGGGTTATAGCGGCTGCTCCTTACGCCTACAGTTATGCTGCTTGATTCTTCCTCGGAGTTGTATTTATATATAGACGGCTTTTCTGCGTCGTCCGGCAGGTACACCATTTCCAGCTTATCCCTTACATCGTTGGTTTTCTGGTCAAGATCAACACCATCGTTAAACTCAAGGGAAACCTGTGAAAAGCCCAGCATGGACCATGACCTTACAGTTTTTACATCAGTAACGGTAGAGAGCACCTTTTCAAGGGGCTTTGTAACCATTTCCTCAACCTCCTGAGGCCCTGCGCCATCATAGGATGTACCGACAACAATCTGCGGATAATCAACAGAAGGCATAAACGCCACTTCAAGGTTGTCATACGCCACAAGCCCGCCGAGAAAAACCATAAGTATAACCATTACTGTAGTGACGGGGCGTTTAATTGAAATTTTTGAGAGCATGTTTTATTCCTCCCCTTTTAACGGCTCGTCACCGCCGTTTTTCGGCGTCTCGCCTTCCGGCACACCTTTTACGCTTCCGTCGCCTGTTACAATCCTTACGCTGTCGCCGTTATTAAGATAGCTGCTGCCGTTGGTCACAACCTCCATTCCGGCTGTAAGTCCGCTGAGAATCTCCACCTCAGTTCCATTGTCAATTCCGGTTGTAACATCTACTCTCCTGGCTTTTCCGTCCTCTATTATAAACACGTATTCGCTTGTACTATCTATAAGCACGGCATTCTTGTCTATAACAATACTGTCAGTGCTCCTGTTCTTTACAAACCGCACCTCAGCAAACATTCCGCTTTTGAGCTCACCGTTTGGGTTAGGTATCTCTATTGTAACCGGAAATGTACCGTCTGAATTTGAGCCTGGAGATATTGTGGAAATCTTTCCTGTGAAATTATGGTCGGAATATGCCTTTACTGTAATTTCGGCCTCATCCCCCACAGCTATGGAGTTTATTACCTCCTCAGAAACATTTATCTCAATTTTTACAGTGCTTAAGTCAACTATAACAAAAGGCATATCGCTTCCCAAAACCGAGCCTGCCACAGCGTTGCACTCAAGCACAGTACCGTTTACAGGGCTTGTAACGCTGGAGTCCGAAAGCTCCTTCTGATATGATTTCATCTGAGCGGCCTGAGCATTTTTTGATGCTATGGCAGAATTAAGGCTGTCCTGCGCACGCTTTTTGTTTTCAGCCACAGTCTCATTTACAAGCAGGTCATAGCTGTACTTGGCGGTATCCAAGCTCTGGCGCGCAGCCTGTTCCTTTCTTACTGCCTCGTCATAGTCGGTCTTAAGCTTTGTAAGCTCATTCTGTGCAAGCGCTCCCTGTGTAAAAAGCGCATTTCCTGAATCGTAATCCCTTTTTGCGTTGTCAAGGGCAGTCTTTGCTGACTGGTACTCCCTTTCAGCATCAGAAACGGCATTCCTGCTGTTTTCAATCTGAAGCTTAATCTGTGAGCCTTCCACCTGCGAAAGGTCTGTTTTTGCTGACTCTATAGACGCATCCGCCGATGCCAGAGAGGCATTCAGTATGCTGATGTTGTTTTGTATATCTGTTGTGTCAAGCTTAAAGAGTATATCCCCGGCCTTTACGCTGTCGCCCACGTCAAATTTTACCTCTGTTACCTTAACACCAGAACGCGGAGACGCAACGTCAACCTTCTTAACAGGGTTTACCGTTCCTGAAAACATTGATTTTTCCTCTATTGAACCCTTTTTCACCACGCTTGTCTCAACAGCCACACTGTTTGGGTCAAACTCCACGGCATCAGATTCAGACGATGAAGCCGACGAGGACGCCGACGGTTCATTGGCTGCGGCTGACTGCCCGCAGCCTGTAAATACAGCAGCTGACAGTATTAGAGCAGCTGGCAGACTGATATGAGCCACAAATTTTTTCACTTATGAAACCTCCCTTATGTAAAACCACTTAAATACCGGTTACAGATAAAATAAAATATAATTTCTTTCGCAGTTTAATTATACATAATTTCCAGCCGTTTGTTTCTTAAGAATCATTTAAGCTTTTATGAAGGAAAACCCTTGATTTTTAAGGATTTCTTAAGAAATTTGTCACTTTTTTATTACCAGATGAAAATTTCTCCGCAATATAATGTAAATAAAAATAAGCCCTATTCATTAAAAATGTATAGGGAATTTTAATAAATTAATTTTATCATCAAATTCAAAACCGAATCTGCCTTCAAAAAACGGTCAATAAAAAAGAGCCGGAATGCCTCCGGCTTTTAAACATTTAAAACATCCTATCCTTCCATTATTTTTACAAATACTGTCCTTGTCCTTGGACCGTCAAACTCTGCAAAATAAATGTTCTGCCATGTGCCAAGAAGCGGCTTGCCTCTGCTGATTATTATTGTCTGGCTAAACCCCATTAAAGACGCTTTTATATGCGCCGCCGAGTTGCCCTCCATGTGCCTGTAGCCTGCGCTCCACGGCACGGCCCTGTCAAGTCCGCAAAGCATATCGCTTTTAACATCAGGGTCAGCATTTTCGTTAATAGTTATCCCCCCTGTAGTATGGGCTGAAAAAACTACACATATGCCGCTTTCAACCCCGCTTTCGGCGATAATACGCTTTACGTTTTCCGTAATATCCTTCATCTGAGAATGTGCAGATGTCTTAATTGTAAATGAACAGGTTTCAGTCATATCCTCTCTCCTTTCTTACAAATCAGTCCTCACTGCCCATAAACCTTTGGGCTGCTCTGGCAAAAAACTCCAGTTCAAGAGCCATTGTATCCTCATCAAAGTCGAATTCAGGGCTGTGGTGTACGCCCTTTACAGCGCTTCCAAATGTAAAATACGCAGATTTCGCACCGTATTTTTCCGCCTCCACAGCCAGATTTGAGAAGTCTTCCGAAGCTCCAAAGTTTTTCTCGGCATAGCTGACACCTTCGCCCATAGCCCCGCATATTTCCTTTGCGGCGGCCTTTAAATCAGCGTTTGACGCAAAGCCACCCGCCTCGCCGGCCATTTCTATTTCAACCTCGCAGCCATACATAGCGGCTGCACCGTTGGCCCTGCGGATAAGCTCGGTTTTCATATATTCATTAAGCCTTTGTGTCTCTCCCCTTGTTTCAGCTTCAACATAAGCTGTATCCGGTATTATGTTCCTTCCCTCTCCGGCATTTAACACCCCTATATTTACCATTGTGGCACCGCCGCTGTGCCGTGGTATGGCATTTGCAGACAGTACAAATTCAGCCGCGGCCAAAAGCGCGTTTCTCCCGCTTTCCGGCGAGTTTGATGCATGTGCACTGTGTCCCAAAAAATGTATATCCAACTTTGTTGTGCAGAGAAATCCGCCTTTTACTGCCGCTGTCTCACCCTTTTTAAGCGAGCATACCCCTATATGCCCTCCTAAAACATAATCGGCGCTCTCAATAAATCCGCTTTCTGCTACTGCCTGTCCGCCGCGGCAGCCCTCCTCAGCCGGCTGGAATATGAACCTTGCCTCGCCTTTAAGCCTGTGCCTGTTGTCAGACAGGATTTTCGCCAGACAAAGCCCCACAGCCATATGCCCGTCGTGTCCGCAGGCATGCATATAATTTTCATTCTCAGAAGAAAATCCAAGCTCAAATGGCCTGTGCCCCTCCTTTGTGCTTTCTGTAATCCTCAAGCCGTCAATATCAAACCTGAAAACACATACAGGCCCGCTCTCTGAAAACCTCATTACTCCGGCCGCGCCAGTAAATCCGTTTTTCACCTCATCTATAAAGCCTCTTGGAACTCCGTGCTTTTCAGCATTAAGCATGCTCTCTTTTACAAATCTTTCCAGCGGCTGGCCCCACCTTTGGCCCGGCTTTAAAAAATTCTGCCCGTAAAACACTTTGAATCCCAGCCTGTCCAAATATTCAACTATTTTGCAGGTAGTCAAAAATTCCATCCACCCGGCCTCCGGAAACCTGTGGAACATTCTCCTGAGCTCAACAAGCTCCTTTTTTAAATTTTCATCCA
Organism: Lachnospiraceae bacterium NSJ-143; assembly: GCA_022867625.1. Taxonomy (GTDB): domain Bacteria; phylum Bacillota; class Clostridia; order Lachnospirales; family Anaerotignaceae; genus Neoanaerotignum_A. The sequence continues at coordinate 236,169 of JALIFM010000001.1, read as the reverse complement.
CAAACCTGTAATTTATGCCCATACCGCTCGCCTCCTTGACTTTTACTTTATATTTTAATATATTTTAAAGAAAAATAATATATCTGTGTCCGGCAAAACAGCTGTTTTTTGTTTTCCGGCAAACAAAATCGACAGTACAGAACGGAGAATCCAAATTGAACATACTATCAGCTGAAAATATAACACACGCATTTACGGAAAAAACACTTCTTGACAATGTATCTCTTTTTATTCAGGAAAACGACAAAATAGGCGTAATAGGCATAAACGGTACGGGCAAGTCAACTCTTTTAAAAATAATTTCCGGCATTGAAGAGCCTCAAAGCGGGACGGTCACAAAGGCAAACGGAATAATAGTGCGCTATCTCAACCAGCACCCAGTATTTGAAAAGGACGAGACTGTATTACAGTATGTTCTCGAAAACAACACAAAAAAGGAGCACGCATGGGATATTGAAACTGAAGCCAAGGCACTTTTGACACGTTTTGGACTGAGCGATTACAGCCAAAAGCTCTCTGAGCTTTCCGGCGGACAGAAAAAGCGCGTATCCCTTATATCTGTACTGGTATCTCCAGCCGATATACTTGTGCTTGACGAGCCTACAAACCACCTTGACAGCGAGATGGCAGACTACCTTGAGGATTACCTTAAAAAATTCAGAGGCGCTATTGTTATGGTGACACACGACAGGTATTTCCTTGACAGCGTATCAAACCGCATAGCCGAAATAGACAAAGGAAAGCTATACACATATGACACCAATTATTCAGGATTTCTCTCACTTAAGGCGGAGCGTGAGGAAATGGCCATGGCTTCCGACCGCAAAAGAAAGTCAATACTGCGCACAGAGCTTAAATGGATACAGAGAGGCGCGCTGGCACGCTCCACAAAGCAGAAGGCAAGAATTGAGCGGTATGAAGATATGAAAAATACTGCCGACTTCAAATCAGACGAGACAATAAAAATAGGCTCTGTCTCTTCACGCCTTGGAAGGACAATAATAGAGCTTGAAAATATATCAAAGTCCTACGGCGAAAAGCTTCTTTTCAGTAATTTCTCTTATATATTCCTAAAAGGCGACAGGGTGGGCTTTGTAGGAAAAAACGGCTGCGGAAAGACAACGCTTATGAAAATAACAGCAGGAATAGAAAGCCCCGATTCCGGAAACGTGACAATAGGCCAGACAGTCAAAATAGGCTACTATACACAGGAAATCGACTCAGACGACACCGGTCACATCTCATTTATGGACCCTGAAAAAAAAGTTATAGACTATATACGGGATACCGCCGAGTATGTAAAAACCCCTGACGGAACAGCCTCGGCAAGCCAAATGCTTGAGAAATTCCTTTTTCCGCCTTACTTGCAGCACACACATATTAAACGGCTTTCCGGAGGTGAAAAGCGCAGGCTCAACCTTCTGCGTGTACTTATGGAAGAGCCCAATGTCCTTATACTTGACGAGCCTACAAACGACCTTGATATAGCCACAATGACACTCCTTGAGGAATTTCTGGACAGCTTCGACGGTGTTGTCATAACAGTATCTCACGACCGTTATTTTCTGGACAGGATTGTAAAGCGCATATTTGCCTTTGAGGAAGGCGGAAACATCAAGCAGTACGAGGGCGGCTATACCGACTATTCAATAAAGCGCCCTCAGTATGAGGAAAGCCCTGTCACCGCAGAGCCTGAAAAAAAGCAGTCCTATAAATCAAACCATCAAAACCGGCTTAAATTCACATATAAAGAGCAGAAGGAATACGACACAATAGAGGGCGATATATCAGCCCTTGAAGAAAAGATTGAACAGCTCAACGCTGAAATGGCTGAAAACTCAACTGATTTTGTCAGGCTTAACGACCTTGCCGCTGAAAAGGAAAAGACCGAGGCCATGCTTGAGGAAAAAATTGAGCGCTGGGAGTATCTGGAGGACCTCAGCAATAAAATCAAGGAACAGGACGGCAGGTAACACATGGCAGAAAGGAGTTTTATATGGGAAAAAGCATGAATAAAATCAGGATATTATTTTGGTGCATTTTAATAGCCGTAAGCTTTTGTCTTGGAATAGCAAAAGGCGCCGGAATACTTCAGGAGTCCACTTTCAGAATAATATTATACCTGTTTTTTATATTGGTTGTAGTTTCCGCTCTGGCAGTCTACACTTTGTGGGCCAGAGGATTTTTAAAAAAAGTCAACGCCATACAGCCACTTATAAAATCCGACCCGGACAGGTATATCAAAGAGATTACAGAGCTTATGGACGGAATAAAATCAAAGCAGCTGATATCAATAAAATATATAAACATCTGTGCGGCCTGCTGCGCAAAAAAAGATTACCTCTCTGCCCAAAAAGCTCTTGCCAAGGTGTATCCATCAAAGCTCAGAGGATTCAACAGGGCAGTCTACGCCGCTGACATGGCCTATGTGCTTTTTTACCTTGGCGAAAATGACAAGGCAGCAGATGTAATGGAAACATACAGAAAGCAATTCAGCCAATTGTCTGAAAACAGGCAAATTGGCGGCATAATATCAACGCTCAATATTTTTGAAAAAACAGCCGAAGGCAAATGGAATGAGGCGGAAGCTCTTCTTGAAACAGCCAAAAGCAAGTGGCTTGGCAGCGATACCGAAGATGACTTAACCTACCTCGAAACCCTTATAGCAGAACACACCGGCTGATTTACAATCTCTTGATTCACTCTGAATAAAAACATTGAAAAAGGCCCTTATTAAGGGCCTTTTTTTCAGTGATGCAGTTCGTCTATATCGTTTACCGGTTTTTTAAGCCCTTCTATTTTTCTGCCTGTTTTTTCGCAGTAATCCCAGAGAGCGGCGTGTATCGCTTCCTCTGCAAGGCATGAGCAGTGCACCTTTACAGGAGGCAGACCGTCAAGGGCTTCCATAACAGCCTTGTTTGTAACCTCCAAAGCCTCGTTGACAGTCTTTCCCTTTACAAGCTCCGTTGCCATGCTGCTTGTCGCCACTGCAGCCCCGCAGCCGAATGTCTTAAACTTGGCGTCATGAATAACCCCGTCTTTATCTATATCCAGGTAAACCTTCATAATATCGCCGCATTTGGCGTTGCCAACTGTGCCAACACCGCTTGGCTTTTCCATTTCGCCCACATTTCTCGGATTCATAAAATGCTCCATTACTTTAGCCGAATATTCCATATATAACACCTCTCCTTATCAGACAGCTCTGTTGTTTTTAATAAATTCCTCGTAAAGCGGTGACATTTGCCTGAGCCTTTCCACTATAGGCCCAATCTCTTTGAGAAAGTACTCGACCTCCTCCATTGTGTTGTTTCTTGATAGTGTTAGTCTGAGAGAACCATGCGCTTTTTCATGCGGAAGCCCTATTGAGAGCAGAACGTGCGACGGGTCAAGGGAGCCTGATGTACATGCGCTGCCGCTTGATGCACTTATGCCCTTGTTGTCAAGCAAAAGCAGCATGCCTTCTCCTTCTATAAACTCAAATGAAATATTTACGTTTCCCGGAAGCCTTTTTTCCGGATGTCCATTGAGCCTGCTGTGGCTTATTGAAGATGTTATACTCTCTATAATCCTGTCTCTCATTTTAATAAGCCGCTCGTTTTCTGTATCTATCTCCGAAACGGCAAGCTCTATGGCCTTTCCAAGGCCCACAATTCCCGGTATATTCTCAGTTCCGGCACGCTTGCCCTTTTCCTGACCGCCGCCGTGTATAAGGTTTGAAATCTTAACCCCACTCCTTATATACAGCGCGCCTATTCCCTTTGGCGCTCCCAGCTTGTGGCCGCTCATTGAGAGCAAATCTATATTCATATCGTTCACATTTATATTTACATGGCCTACGGCCTGCACTGCGTCTGTATGGAAATATATGCCATGCTCTCTGGCGATTTTACCAATCTCTGCCACAGGCTCTATTGTTCCTATCTCATTGTTGGCAAACATCACCGATATGAGTATTGTATCCGGCCTCAGAGCGTTTTTAAGCTCATCAACCGACACAAGCCCGTACTCATCCACCGGAAGATATGTCACATCATACCCATGCTTTTCAAGAAATTCACAGGTATGGAGAACAGCATGGTGCTCAATTTTGGTGGTTATAATATGCTTTCCTTTATTTGAAAGGGCGTCTGCTACACCCTTTATAGCCCAGTTGTCGCTCTCACTTCCTCCGGCAGTAAAGAAAATCTCGCTGTCTCTGGCACCTATTGCAGATGCAACCTGACGCCTCGCCTTTTCCATAGCCTTCTGGCTTTGGTGCGCTATTTCATATATGCTTGAGGCGTTTCCGTACAGCTCTGTAAAGTACGGCCTGATTTCGTCAAATACTTCCTTCCTAACGGGGGTTGTAGCAGCGTTATCGAAATATATTCTGTTTTTATTATCCATACTATGCACCGTCTTTCATTATATATATTTCCTATCATTTTAGTAAGTTTACATTTATATACTACTATTCCGATATGATTTTGTCAATACACATTTCTGTTTTTGTTCTCAAAAATTTTATTCCAAATAACTGTATTATTTATTCATGCCAAATATTGTTTGGCATGGCAGATTTAAAGAAGTGTTTAAAGAAGTGTTTCAATATAAATAATTATTGCTTTATAGAAAATAATGTATTAAAATAGATTTTGTATTATTATTGACAGGTGGTATTTTATGAAATGGCTGACTAATATAATTCTAAACATCAGACAGGCTTAAGGGGCCTGTTTTTTTATTTTAATCTGCCGCTTTAAACCACTAAATCAAATGTCAAAATTAGGGGGAGAATTTATTTATGGAAAGGGAAAAACTTGGTTCACGGCTGGGGTTCCTGCTATTGAGCGCCGGCTGCGCCATAGGTATAGGAAACGTATGGAGATTTCCTTATATCACGGGTTTGTACGGCGGAGGCGCATTTGTGCTCCTTTACCTGTTCTTTCTGGTAATTATGGGTATGCCGATAATGAGCATGGAGTTTGCCGTTGGAAGGGCAAGCAAAAAGAGCATAGCAAAATCTTACCTGTACCTTGAAAAGCTTGGACAGAAATGGCATTATCACAGCCTTTTTGCTATGGCCGGAAATTATATACTTATGATGTTTTATACAACTGTCGCCGGCTGGATGCTCCATTATTTTTATCTTATGATAAAAGGCGGATTTGCCGGAAAGACAACAGAGGAAGTATCGGCTGTATTCGGCACAATGCTTTCACAGCCGCTTGTTATGGGCTTCTGGATGGTACTGGTTGTAATTGTGGGCTTTGGCATATGCTCCGCTGGCCTTGAAAAGGGCGTTGAGAGAATAACTAAAATAATGATGATTTCCCTTATGGCCATAATGATTGTGCTTGCGGTACACAGCATTATAATACCGGGAAGCACTGAGGGGCTTAAGTTTTACCTTCTCCCGGATTTCGGCAGAATGAAGGAGGTAGGAATCTGGCCTACAGTGGTTGCGGCTATGAATCAGGCATTTTTTACACTCAGCCTCGGCATAGGCGCTATGGCAATATTCGGCAGCTATATAGGCAAGGAACACGCTCTTTTAGGAGAATCACTGCGTATAGGTGTGCTGGACACTTTTGTTGCAATTGTTGCCGGACTTATAATATTTCCGGCCTGCTCGGCTTACGGTATCAACCCGGGACAGGGTCCAAGCCTTATATTTATAACACTGCCAAACGTGTTTAACTCAATGGCCGGCGGCCGTGTGTGGGGAGCGCTTTTCTTCCTGTTTATGGCCTTTGCAGCATTTTCTACAGTAATAGCCGTTTTTGAAAACATTATATCCTTTGGAATAGACATGTTTGGCTGGAGCCGCAAAAAGGCTGCGTATATAAATATAGTGGCTGTTATACTGTTAAGCCTGCCATGTGTGTTCGGCTACAATATCTGGTCTGCCTTCCAGCCTCTGGGAGACGGAAGCGCTGTGCTTGACCTTGAGGATTTTATTGTAAGCAACCTGCTCCTTCCTCTTGGCTCACTTATATATCTGCTTTTTTGTGTAAGCCGTTACGGCTGGGGTTGGGATAACTATATAAAAGAGGTCAACACCGGTTCAGGCATCAAGGTTCCCAAATGGTCCAGGTTTTACCTTACATACATACTTCCTCTGCTCATACTTCTGGTATTTTTACAGGGGATATTCAAATTCTGACAATAAAAAAACCGCTTCATGCGGTTTTTTTATTTGCTTATATTTTGCTGAAAATTATACCTACAGCAGATTCATTATTTTCATTGCATTATATACATGAATTCTGGAATAGACCTCGGCCCCTACATAATCCCTTTCCTTTATGCAGTCCACAATTTTTTTATGATATATGACAGCATTCTCCCTGAATGAGTTTATTATCCGCTCATCCTTTATTGAATGGTTGATAATTATAATGGACTGGTGAAGCAGAGGCGTCAGCTGTTCAAATATTTTATTGTGGCTGGCACAGGCAAGAGCCTCATGGAACTTGGCGTCGTACTCATAATAGTTTTTGCCCATAAGGCAGGCGTCCCTGCAAAGCTCCTCGTAACGGCATATTTCCTCAAGCTCATCTTCTGTAACAAAATCTATTGTATTTTTTATCATAGACGGTTCAAGTATAAGCCTCAGATTAAGTGAGTCCTTCAAGTCCTGTTTTTTGTCACTCAGATATATCATATCAAACAGGTTAGAGGCCATACCGGGATTTTCTTTTACAAAAGTGCCCACGCCTCTCCTTATCTCAAGTATATTGCCGGCAATCAGTATCTTTACCGCCTCCCTTATAGATGTGCGGCTGACTTTAAGAATTTCGGAAAGGTTGCTTTCATTGGGCAGCCTCTCACCCGGTTTATAAATTTCCTCATTCATTATCATTCGTTTAAGCTTTTCGGCTGTTTCCTCAGCAAGGGAAATGTATTTGCCCAATTCATTCATTCCTTCCAAATTTATTATAGCTATTATACATTGTGAAATGTATAATTTCAATATTTGCTTCCCCCGCCGCCCTTAAATACATGTTTACAAGTGTATTTATCTCAAAATAAGCCGTTTACGTGATATTCTGCAAATTTTCATCTTTCACAAATCAGAAAGCTTAAACTTCTTGGCAATAAGTCTGTTAAATATATTGAGTGAATTATATATGTGAGTTTCCATGGCGATTCTTACTCCGGAGCAGTCGCGGTTCCTGAAGCAGTCAACTATCTTCTTATGATAAATAACGGCGTTTTTATTCAGCTCTCTTATAACAAAATCGGCCTCGCTTTCAGACAGATTTTTTGTTCCCTCTATATTGGCAATTGAAACATAAAAATAAGGCATAAGCTCCTCAAATATGCGATTGTCAGATATATGGGCTATAGCGGAGTGGAATTTTTTATCTTCATCTGCATAGTTTTCGCCGTTGAGTATTTTTTTGCTGCAATCCTCCTCAAGTCGGGAAATATATTCCACATTTGAATCCGTAATATGAAATACTGACTGGGCAGCCATTTCCGGCTCAAGTATAAGCCTCAGCTCAAAAGAGTTTTTAACAAGCTGCAGGCTTTTTGCAGGATAAAACTCATCAAAAATGCTTTCGTTTTCGTCCTCAAAGTCACATACAAATGTTCCTGTACCTCTTTTGATATAAAGAATTTTGTTTGCAATAAGTATCTTTATAGCCTCCCTCAGGCTTGTTCTGCTTATTCTAAGCTCTTTCATAAGTTCTGTCTCATTGGGAAGCCTGCTTCCCGGGGCGAACCTTTTTTCTACAAAAATCATATCCCTTATTTTATCAGCCGCCTCTTTTGAAATAGGTACAAAGCTGTCCATATACACATCTCCCCCAAGACATACTACCTGTTTTCGCATAGACATCGTATGAATTCTTCTAATTTCCAACCATATTCATGTGATGTCTTTAAAACATAAATCTTATTCAATATCCGATTAATAAATTAATATTTATAGTATCATAACCAAATTTATGTGTAAATTATCTATCTTGCATAAATTTATAGCTAAAAAATGTTGATAATAACAAATTTAACACAATTTTCCAAAACTCATTGACATAGTATGTGCTCTATGATATTTTAAAAATATACATAGTATCACTTAAAGTTTTAAGCACTGAGATATTATGTCATAATTTTAGGGTAAACTTATAATTTGTAAAGGGGGATTTTTATTTATGAAAAAGAAAGCACGAATTTTAGCACTTGCGTCCGCTTTTGTACTTACAGTTTCAGCTTTATCAGGCTGCGGCTCATCAGGCTCCACAGGTTCGTCAGGTTCCGCAGCAGCGGCCGGTTCAGGCGAGGCGAAGGTTGAAACCGAGGTCCTTTTGGCCTCTCATCCTTTTAATGACACCCACCCTTGGCAGCTTGGCCTTGAATACCTTGGAGACCTGCTTTATGAGCGTACAGATGGAAGATATGATGTTGAGGCATATCCTGCCGGTTCACTTTCCGGCGGCAGCAACAGGTCCATTGTTGAAATGACAGGAACAGGGGCGCTTCAGATAATGATTCACTCAGGACTCAGCTATCAGGGCTTTAACGAAAAATACGCTGTGTTCTCACTTCCGTTTATGTTCCCCGACAGAGAAACCGGCTTTAAAGCATTGAACAACAGCGAAATCGGCAAGGAGTCCATGACATGGCTTGAGGACAGCGGCTGTATATCGTTTTCTATATGCGAAAACGGCATGAGATGGCTTACAAACTCAAAAAGACAGGTTACAACTCCTGACGACCTTAAGGGCCTTAAAATAAGGGTGCCTGAGGCAAATTCACTTGTTGACTCATTTAAGCTCTGGGGTGCCGACCCTACTATACTCAACATGAGCGAGGTTTACACATCAATTCAGCAGGGAACAGTTGACGGACAGGAAAATCCTGTGGCCGCCATTGATTCAAATAAGCTCTATGAGGTATGCCCATATATCACAGACTGGACATACTGCTGGGACCCGGCCTTTATAATGTGGAACAAAGACCTTATTGAAAGCCTTTCCCCTGAGGATAAGGAAATATTCATACAGGCTTCAAAGGACGCTGCCGAATACATAAATAACCTTATAGCCGAAAACGACTCAAAACAGGTAGAAGGCTTTAAGGAAGCAGGCTGCGAGGTTGTAACCCTTACACCTGAGCAGGAGGCTGTATTTAAGGAAATGGCAATGCCTGTTTATGATGAATACAGGCAGAAGCTTGGCGCCGACCTTGTAGACGGCCTTATAGAGGCTGTAGACCAGGCTAAAAACAGCTGATTTAAACCTGTCAGTCATAATACTATCTGTCCCGGCGGCGGTTGTGCCGCTGGGATATATTTTACAAAAAAACGGAGGGAACCCGCGTGAAAAACAACATATTTGTAAAAGCCTTCAACCATATTGAAGAAGCTCTCCTGTCTGTAACATTTGTTGTTATGACCGCAATCTGTTTTATACAGGTCATAACAAGATATATTTTCCATGTATCCCTGCCATGGTCCGAGGAAGTTTTAAGAGCACTTTTTGTATGGAGCTCATGCCTTGGAATAAGTCTTGGGTTCAGAACAAAAAGCCACCTCGGTGTTGACGCGCTTGTAAGCCTGTTTCCGGCAAAAATCAAAAAGGCATTATCAATTATAGCTTACGCAATAGTAATAGCTTTCTGTATCGTTATAATATATTTCTCCTTTGAAGTTACAGGCAAACAGTTCGCCACCGGACAAAAAACGATAGCTGTCGGAATGCCAATCGCCTATATTTCCGTTTCACTTATAGTTGGCTTTGCTTTAACTGTAGTGAGGGTAATACAGGTAATGATTGAGGATTTTAAACATAAAGGAAACGACGACGAAGGCCATATTTCCGAAGGCCTGCTTTAAAGGAAGGGAGTGCTGAAAATGTCTCAAATGGTGCCTATTATACTGGTCACTTTTGTTATATTTCTTGTTATAAACGTACCTATAGCCGTAAGCCTCGGGTTTTCGGCATTGATATCAATACTGGCTGTAGGCAAACTTCCGCCTACTCTTGTGCCGCAGCTTGTTTACGCAGCCAGCGACTCCTACTCGCTTATAGCAGTGCCGTTTTTTATGCTGGCAGGTTCTCTTATGGAAACCGGCGGGCTTTCAAAAAGGCTCATTGATTTTGCTGACGAGCTGGTAGGTTCTGTGCCCGGCGGGCTTGGAGTTATAGCCATAATCACAAGCATGTTCTTTGCCGCTATTTCCGGTTCAGGCCCGGCCACAGTGGCGGCCCTCGGCGGAATACTTATACCGGCTATGAAAGAAGCCGGCTATGACAAGCGCTACGCCGCAGCCCTCATGGCTACAGCCGGAGCTATAGGCATAATAATACCACCAAGCATACCAATGATTGTCTACGCCGTTCAGGCCGAGGTATCCGTAGGCAACATGTTTATGGGAGGCTTCGCCCCGGGCTTCATATTCGGCGGCATACTTATAGTACTCAACTATATAATCTCCAAAAAACACGGCTACAAGGGAATTAAAAAAGAGAGGAACCTCAAAACCGCTTTAATGGCGTTTAAGAGCGCGTTTTTCGCCCTGCTGATGCCTGTTATAATACTCGGCGGCATATACGGCGGAGTTTTCACACCTACAGAGGCTGCCGGCGTATCGGTTGTATACGGTTTTGTAGTAGGGGCATTTTTCTACAGGGAGCTTAAATTAAAGGATATACCAAAAATGCTTGTAAAAGCCGCCATAGGCTCGGCCACAGTACTCTTTATTATAATGGGCGCCTCAGCCTTCTCATACATAATAGTAAGCCAAGGCGTGCCTGCCGCACTTACAAACTGGGTAAGCGCAGCCACAAGCAACAAAATAGTAATACTGCTGCTTATAAACATACTGCTGCTTATAGCCGGCTGTTTCTTAGACGCCAGCTCAGCAATTATTGTACTTGTGCCTCTGCTGCTGCCGCTTGCCACATCAGTTGGCGTAAACCCTCTCCACTTTGGAATTATAATGGTAGTAAACCTTGCCATAGGCCTTATAACGCCTCCTGTTGGACTGGATTTGTTTGTTGCCTGCAACATAGCCAAGATAAATATAAGCGACATTGTACGCGCGCTTATGCCGCTTCTTATAGCAACACTTTTAGCGCTTTTGCTCATAACATATATACCTGATATTTCCCTCTTTATCCCAAGGCTGTTTGGGGCAAGGGGTGTATAAAATTTCCAAAAAGGAGACGATTTAAATGCCCGAAAGAGTTATTACAAATCTTTTAAAAGATGTGAAAATACCCAGAATGGTCAGAATTCATCAGAAATTTCCAAGACCGAAAATTGATGTGAATGATATACCCAACGTAATATTGTCACAGTTTAGCGAAGAAAAATTCTCATCCAAAATAAGGCCCGGCATGAGTATCTGTATCACCTGCGGCAGCCGCGGGATAAGCAATATACCGCTTATTATAAAAACAATAGCTGATTTCTGCAAATCAAAGGGCGCTTTACCTTTTGTTGTACCTGCCATGGGCAGCCACGGCGGAGCCACGGCACAGGGACAGCTTGAGATACTGGCTTCACTTGGGGTTACCGAGGAATCTATAGGCTGCCCTATCAAATCCTCAATGGAGACTGTTGTGGTAGGCCATACCGTAGTAGGCGACATACGTCCTGAGGAAATAGAGGTGCGCATAGATAAAAACGCCGCCTCTGCCGACGGTATAATACTCTGCGGCAGAATAAAGGCCCACACCGCTTTCCGCGGAGAATATGAAAGCGGGCTTATGAAAATGATGACAATAGGTCTTGGCAAACAGGAGGGCGCTGAAAGCTGCCATAAAAACGGCTTTAAATACCTTGCCCACCTTGTGCCTGCATTCGGCAGAATAATAATGAAAGCGGCGCCTGTACTCTTTGGTTTGGCAATACTTGAAAACAGTTTTGACGAGACATGCAGGCTTGTTGCCCTTACCCCTGATGAAATAGATTCCGAGGAGCCGAAGCTCCTCAAAGAATCATTCACATACCTTCCAAGGATATATTTTGACGACTGCGATGTGCTTGTTGTTGACGAATTCGGCAAAAACATAAGCGGCGAGGGCATGGACCCCAATATTACAGGCACATTCGCCACACCTTACGCTTCAGGCGGAATAAAGGCCCAAAAAAGGGCTATACTCAGACTGACCGAACAGACTCACGGAAACGCCCACGGGCTTGGCCTTGTAGATGTAATAAGCAAAAAATTCTATGATGACATGGATTTGGAAATCACATATCCAAACAGCATAACCTCAACAGTGCTGGAATTTTCCAAAATCCCTATGATAATGATTAACGACAGAGAGACATTCCAGCTCTGCATAAAGACATGCACAGAAATCGACCGTGAAAAGGTAAGGCTGATACGTATTAAAAACACTCTCGACCTGGAATACATATATGTGTCTGAAGGCATGCTTGATGAAGTGAGAAACAACCCTAACCTAGAAATTGCAGGCGAGCCGGAGGAGCTTATATTCGACAGCGACGGAAACCTGAATATTTAAAGCATAATATAAGTCGGCGATTTTACCTCCTAAGTGTGTTTCAGGGCCTCTCCTTAAACACAGCCCTTAATAAAAGACCGGCTTTATTATAAAAGCACATTTTACAAATCAATTCCGGACCAATCCGGAAAAAAAGAAAGCCGCATATATACGGCTTTCTTTTTTATATCACATATTTTTTCTCTTCCTGTCTTTTATCTTTCCTGATATCTCTCCAAACAGCTCAAACAGCTTTGTCAAATGCCTGAATACCGATTCTGTAGCAATAGTAAATATGCACAGAAGCATTGTAGTTCTGAGAGAAATTGACTGTATCTCAAATATATTGTTCATAAATATTACACACAGCACAAACAGTACAATCATAGCCGCCAATACGCCAGCCCTTATCTTATTGAGCGGCTGACTTATCTTATATAGAATTAAAAAGCCAACCATAGCCAAAAGCAATGTGCTTACAACCGATACATCCTCCGGCTGAAGGCTGAAAACCTGACTGTATATGACAAAAGCCAGTACAACTGAGAAATCGGTAAGCCCTCCCGGCAGCGCCTTATAGAGCACATTTCTCATAAATCCGCCCTTTATAATATCAAAATTATTCTCAAGGGCCAGCAGAAACGCCGGTATGCCTATTGTAAACATGCTTATGAGCGATATCTGCGATGCTTTGAGCGGATAATCCAAAAGCAGTATTATTGTGCTTACGCTCAGCAGAAACGAGAATATATTCTTTACAATAAAAAGGCTTGATGAACGCTCAATATTATTTACAACACGCCGCCCCTCCGCCACTACAGAAGGCAGCTTTGAAAAATCCGAATCAAGCAGCACAATCTGAGCCGCTTGTGCTGCGGCGTCACTGCCGGAGGCCATGGCTATGGAACAGTCCGAATCCTTAAGAGCCAGCACGTCATTAACGCCGTCACCGGTCATGGCAACTGTCATACCCCTGTCCTTGAGCGCGTTTACAAGCACCCTTTTCTGCTTTGGGGCCACACGGCCAAAAACTGTATAGTCCAGCACACATTCTTTCAGTTCCTGCTCGTCAAGTCCTGATACATCCACATATTTGTCTGAATTTGAAATACCGGCAGCTGAAGCCACAGCTGAAACTGTTACAGGGTTGTCTCCGGATATAACTTTTATATCAACCCCCTGCTCAGCAAAATATTTGAATGTATCCTCAGCCTCCTTTCTTATAGGGTTTGACACCGCTACAAGGCAGAGCGGCTCAACAGAGTCAATCTTCTCACCGGAAACATGCCCGCGGACCGTACCAAAAAGCAGAACCCTTTTGCCATTGGCGCTCAGCCTTTCAGTTTCCGCCATATATTCTGTCGCGGTATCCGCCATAAGAAATTCCGGAGCACCCAGAACATACGCTGTACCGTCTGATATATTAAGAGCGCTGTATTTATAAGCCGATGAGAAAGGTACGCTCTTTCCGTCAATTTTTGTTTTTTTGCCGCCTAAATACCGCTTTATCGCCTCAGACGTTTCATTCAATGTATCCTGCGAATTTATAAATCCCGCAAGCTTATCCTCTATATCAGCCCTGCTGCCGCTTGCACCCGGTACTATAATACCGTCCACTTCCATCTGCGGCATTGTGATAGTGCCCGTCTTATCAAGGCATAATACATTCACCCTCGCCAGCGTTTCAATGCACTTCATATCGTGCAGCAGTACCTTTTTTGACGCAAGCCTTGCAGCGCTCACTGCCAGAGCAACGCTTGTAAGAAGGTACATTCCCTCCGGAATCATGCCTACAACGGCAGCAACTGTGGAAGAAACGCTTTCGCTGAAACCGTAGCCTTTTACCCAGAACTGCTGGAAAAAAAGTATTATGCCTATAGGTATAATGGCTATACCCAGAAAAACAAGAAGCCTGTTCATAGAGCGAATCATCTGCGACTGCTCTTTGTTGTTTATTTTTTTCGCCTCAAGGGTGAGCTTTGCAGCATATGACTGTGAGCCTACCTGCTGTGACAGCGCCCTGCACCTGCCAGTTACAATATAGCTTCCCGACAGGAGAGTATCCCCCTCCCTTTTGACAACCTCGTCCGACTCGCCCGTTATAAGAGATTCGTTTACAGAAACCTCTCCGCTTTTTACTATACAGTCGGCGCATACCTGATTTCCCGCTGAAAACTCTGCTATATCATTGAGCACAAGAGCGTCCACAGGTATTTTTTCAGTTTTACCGTTACGCACCACGCTTACCTTTGCGGCGCTTATTACTTTAAGGTTATCAAGCACCTTTTTTGAATGTATCTCCTGAAATATGCCTATACATGTATTGGCTACTATGACAGGCAAAAACATCAGGTCATTAAATTTGCCCGAAATAACAACAAGCACTGTGAGCACAGCGAATATCATATTAAAATATGTCAGGCAGTTTTCTCTCACTATATCCTTTACAGTCTTTGACGACATATCGCCAGTAAAATTAGTGAGGCCCTGTGAAATCCTTGATTCAACCTGCTCCCCTGTAAGTCCCGTATCAGGCGAAGGTGAAAAAGACTCAGGCTCTTTCACATCTGCTGCGCTTAAATTTATATCGCTGTTTTTTTCCATATACACCATTCCTTATGCATATAACCGCCTTTTTCTGATTAGCAGACATTTTACCACTTTTTTACAACTAAAGCAAACATGTACGGCAGTGGCAAAAGTTAATTTTTTGTAAAGCTGTCCGTCTGTCGCTTATTATTTCCTGTTTTGTCCCTAATAACCTCAGGCAAAATAAAAAGACCGTACGCCGGCAAAAAAGGCATACGGTTTTTATTCATATTATAAGATAAATCAGTGCCAGAACCACACCAACACCAAAGAGCATAAGCGATATTGACAGGTTTTCCCTCGCACCCTGCTCCTCGCCATGCTTATCTACAGAAAACCTTGAAAAATAGGCGTCCTTTCTGAACTGACGCTTTCCGTCATAGGATATATCCTCATAATTGAAGAAGAAATACAGAACAAGCTGCATGGCATAATCAAAAATACTCTTAAAGAACCTTATGGCTATTACGCTTCCAACAAGCAGGGCAAGCAGAATGTTTTCAATAAGCCCGCTGAAAATCTCAACCGCCCTGAAGGCAAACCGGCTCAAAAGCTTAAATACTTCCTCAAATGAAAGATTCATTACAGCGGCAGCCCAGCCGCCCAATACCGGAAGAATCTTAAGCAGTACAGGACGATAAACAATTTTTTCTATATTGAGCCACTTTGGCCATTCATCTACATAAACCGACACATCTACAGCTGAAACTGCCTTTTTGCCTCTGTCTGTAATACGGCCAATACGCTCCCTGTCAACCTGAACAGTCGCATTCATAGCCGAGGCGGCCTTTTTGCCTATTGACGGAAGAACATTGAGTATGAGCGGTCTGTATACACGCTTTTCAAGGTTGGCCCACTCCGGCCATGCGTCAATGTATACCCGGCTTCCGGCCTCGTCAGAAACCATAAGAAAGCCCCTTATTATCACAAAATATACAAATGCACCTATCGCAACAGAAATAACGGCGCCTTTAAGGTTTACAGCGGCAAAATAGTGAACCGCATGCTCCGGCTGAGGGCTGTTCATAAAGCCCCTGGCGGCATACGCTATATTGTCCATAACCGCATGCGGCATAAGGCCGAAAACAGATATAAGCACTGCGCATACTATAAGAACAGCGGCAGAAAGGTTATCCATATACGGTCCGGCATTATGGCTTTTGACTTCGCCGTACGGATTTTTCTCAACAAACACAGCCACAAAAAGCTTTGTCATATAAGCCAGTGTAAGGCCGCCGGATATGAGGAAAACCCACTCTATCATATTAAACAGGACCGTTGGGTGACCGTATTGAGTAAGGTGCGCTATATATTCCACTATACTTTCGTGCAGCAGTGTTTTGCTTATATAGCCTCCCCACAGTGGTATTCCGCCAATGCCCAATAGCCCCCAGAGGAAAATAACCTTCAAAAGCGGTTTATCCCTGCCCCAGCCGCGTATCTTGTTGAGGTTCAACTCGTGCAGATTCATATAAACCGCACCGGCACAGAGGAAAAGCGTCATTTTTATAACCGAGTGGTTAACAATATGAAGTATTGTGCCTCCAGATGCTATGCTGTTATGCTCACCCAGAAGCCCCTGCATGCCTATGCCAACAAGTATAAAGCCTATCTGGCTGAGAGATGAGCAGGCAAGGGTACGCTTGAGGTTAATTGAAAACACAGCCAGAACAGCGCCCAGAAGCATAGTTATTGTGCCTATAGCCAGTATTAGCATTCCCCAGTTGGCATCGTAAAAAAACACCTGTGTGCTTAAAGCAAGGACGCCAAATATACCGGTTTTTGTCAGTACACAGCTCAGTATGGCGCTGGCCGGAGCCGGAGCTACCGGATGCGCCTGCGGAAGCCATATATGGAGCGGGAACGCTCCGGCCTTTGCGCCAAAGCCTACAAGCACCATAATACCGTAAATATAGTATTCTTTCCTGTCAGGCACAGAAGCCATAAACCTTGAAAGCTCCTCAAAATTAAGCGTTCCGGCACTGTGATAGAGGAAAAACATACCCACAAGGGTAATAAGCCCGCCTATAATGGCCACTGTAAGGTATGTCATGCCGGCGTATACCGCATCGGCGGTTTCATCGTGCATTACAAGTACCCATGATGTAAAACTCATAATCTCAAAAAATATGAGCGTTGTGTAAAAATCCGCCGACATGAATACGCCCATAGTTGCCCCAAGAGTCAGGAGCATAAAAAAATAGTACCTGTTGCGGTTTCTGTAGCTTTTAAAATATTCATTTGAAAACAGAGTTGTCATAAGCCACACAAAAGCCGCTATAACTATAAGTATTCCCCTGAGCCCACCTGAGCGAAACTCAAGGCCAAGGCCAAAAAGGCTCTCTGCTCTGAACACAGCGCCTTCAGTGCATATAAAGACCGCGGCTGCAAACTCCAGCACTGTAATAAAGCAGGCTGTACAGTTTCTGGCGGTTTTGTTTTTTCTGCCGATAATATAGCATATCACCGCGCCAAGCATAGGGAAAGCCACCAGAAACGCAGGTATTATATTGTTTTCCAATCCAATCACCTTCCCGGGCTAAACAAGCCCTGACGCTATTACATCGAATATATACAAAAGCGGTGTCGGGAAAAATCCCAAAACCACAGAGGCTATTGTAAGGCATATTATCGAAACCTTCATAAGCAGCCCCGGGTCATGTACTCCCGAATCATCTCTGCCCTTTATAGCCTCGCCTTTTGGAAAATACGCCGCTATAAGTATTGTAAAAATATAAAGCGCCGTAAGGAGAGCAGAGATAATAAGCACATAAATACCGGCATAGGCCAGAGGATTTCTTGCCTGCACAGCGGCTACAGCTATATTCCATTTGCTGTGGAAACCGGCAAACGGAGGAACGCCTACAAGGCCAATTCCGCAAACAGTAAAGCAGGCGAATATAACCGGCATTTTGGTGCCTATGCCCTCTATTTCCCGCACATACTCGCGTTTTGTCTGTACAAGTATGGCGCCTGTGCAGAAAAACAGCGTTATTTTAATTACAGCGTGGTATACCATGTGCAGAAGGCCGCTTGCAAGGCCCGCCTGTGTCATAAGCGAAACACTGAATATTATGTACGAAAGGTTGCTTATGGTCGAATACGCAAGCCGCCTTTTTATATGCGACGTTTTAAGAGCCATTGTAGAACCTATGAGTATAGTGATAAGGGCCGTTGCCATCACCAGATATTGTGCCCATGTTCCACGCAGAAGAAACGCCCCAAACGAAAAATATGTAAGCCTTATAATGGCAAAGGCCCCTGCCTTAACTACGGCCACAGCGTGAAGCAGTGCTGTAACAGGCGTTGGGGCAACCGACGCTGTGGGAAGCCACATAAAGAGCGGAAAAACAGCTGCCTTTACGCCAAAGCCGAAAAACGCCATTATATATACCAGCCTCAGTATGTTTTCATTTCCCCGCACAGACATATAGTTTAATGTTCCGCCCATATAAAAGTCAGAGCCGTTTATTGTGCCGTTGCTGTAGCAGATAATAATTACAAGGCCTATAAAAGCCAAAGCGGCACCGCTCATCATAAATATTATGTACATTTTGCCGGCATGAAACGCCTTGGCGTCCATCTCGTGTATTACAAGAGGTATGGTTGCCAGTGTGAGCAGCTCATAAAACAGGTACATAGTAAGCATGTTTGCGGCAAATGCCACACCCAGTGTTACGCCAAACGACATAACAAAGAATGTAAAAAACCTCTGCTCATCCTTTTCATGGCTCATGTACTCAAAGGCATAAATCGTTGTAGCCGGCCACAGGAGCGAAACCATTGTGCCGAATACCTTTGACAGGCCATCAATCTTAAACGCTATATGGAGGCTGTCAGAAAACCTGAATACATTCACATATGTATCAGGATAACAGTAAATAGCGGTAAGCGCCGCGGCTGTGTTGAGCACTACAAGCGATATTGTCATAATGCGCATTTTGTTTCTGTCTCTGAAAGGCGCCGCCAGAATAAGAAAACAGCTTATAATCGGAAAGACAACCGGCAGTATAGTTATATAAGAATTCATTATAAGACCTCCGGAGAAACGGCCATTTGTTCACGCAAATACCCGTCAGAATATATCACCAGCGATTGACGAAAAAAGCTCTATAAGCCCCGAAGGAAACATTCCCACAGCCACTACGCCTGCTGAAAGTATAACAAGCGGAACGAGCATAAACGCGTTAGGCTCCTTTTTCTCCAGTTTGGAATAGTCAAAGTCCTTTCCGGGAAAATACGCGTCAGCAACTATGGTAAGCAGGTATCCGGCCGTAAGAAGTGCTGAAATAATAAGCACGGCTATGCCTATAACAGGCAGCACAAGCCCGGCTGGGCTTTCCAGCGCGCCCGTAGCAAGATGCCACTTGCTTATAAAGCCTCCTGTAGGCGGTATTCCCACAAGTGAAAGGCTGGCTATTGTAAAGCATGCCATAACTATCGGCATCTGCTTGCCTATACCCTTCAGCTCATTTACATAGGTATGGCCGGTTTTGTATATCACTGCTCCGGCTGAAAGGAAAAGCGCATTTTTTGCTATGGCATGTGCCACTACCTGCAAAAGCGCACCGCAGAACGCCTGCGGAGTCATAAGGAACACTCCAAAAAGCACATACGATACCTGACTTATAGTAGAGTATGCAAGGCGTTTTTTAAGTAGCTTTTCTTTGTAGGCCAGCATTGAGCCCATAAAAATTGTGCTTATGGCAAGGGCCAGTATCACGTACTGCACCCATGTGCCGCTTATAAAATCAACGCCGAAAAGGTAATATGTGGTTCTAATAATGGCCAGCACTCCGCACTTGGTGATTATTCCCGAAAGCACAGCGCTTGCCGGAGCCGGGGCCACAGGGTGCGCTGTAGGAAGCCACGCGTGGAGCGGATACATACCGGCCTTGCAGCCAAAGCCTATCATCATGCCAAGATACACAACCCTCAAAAAGCCCTCATGGCCTACTATTGTAAGAGGGTTTAAAACCCCTCCCGCCGTAAACTCCGTTGTGTTGCCGTATATGCACAGGAAGAAAAACCCGATAAGGCCAAGGCCCGCCCCAAATATGGAATAGCCAAGGTACTTAAGGCCAGCTGCTATAGCGTCGTGGGTTTCCGCGTGCAGTACAAGAGGCACAGTCATAAGTGTCATAAACTCGTAGAACAGGTACATTGTCATAAAATTGGCGGCGTACGATATGCCGATAAGCACCCCAAGGCTTGCCAGATAAAACAGGAAAAACCGTTCTATATTATTTTCGTGCTTCATATATTCCATTGAAAATATTGCCGCAAGAAACCATATGGCTGATATAAAGCATGAAAATATCCTGCTTAGCCCGTCATTTGCAAACGTTATGCTCAAAAGCCCGCTTATCCGCCATACCTCAACCTTTCTGTCCACGCCAAAAGCCAGATAAAATATGGCGGCGGCCTCCACAAAAAGTATGAGCAGCACAATTACTTCCCTTATGCGCTGTTTTTTCAAAAGCGGCATAAACGGCGCGCACAGTATAGGGAAAAACACCGGAAAAAGCAATACATAATCTCCCATCAGCTAACCTCCAATACCTCAATAACAAACCCTTATTTTTAACATATCCCCTTAACCATTAAAAACTGTCAGTGCATTAGAGCCACCCCAACCTCAAATATATCGTATATCCTGTCATAACACGTTCCAACCAGAAAATTAACAGCTATAAACAGCACCACCGCCGCCGCGAATGTGGGAACAACACATGGCACTATTTTCGAGTTCGCGTCCTTTTCTGTCAGCGGGTGCCAGATATCCACAACAGGCGGTATAAAATACATGGCGTTTAAAACCATGCTCACCGCAAGCATTATAAGCGCCACAGCCATTTTTACCGGAGAGTAAAACGATGCTATGGCAAGATAGAGCTTTGATGCAAAACCCGCAAAGAGCGGTATGCCGATTATGGAAAGCGCCCCTACAGTAAAGCCAATTCCCGCTATCCTGTCCTTATGGCCTATACCTTTAAGACAGTGGTCTGCCTCTCCGGCAAGGGATATATCCTTCATCCTTCCGGTGCAGACAAACAGCAGAGATTTGGTTACTGCGTGTGCCACCACATGGAGCATAGCCGCTGTAACACCTACACTTGTTCCAAGGCCAAGCCCCATATAAATATACCCAATCTGCGCCACAGACGAATAGGCCAGAACACGGCGTATCCGCCGTTCCTTAAGAGCCATTACAGAACCGAATATCATACCGCATACTCCAAGAAAGAATATGAGGTTTGTTATCTTTATTTCTTTTAAATATTCTATTGTAAAGACACAGTAGTAAACCTTTATAAGGAATATTATGTAGCTTTTAAGCACAAGCCCTGAAAGTATACCGCTTGACGACGGTGTTGCAGCATCATACGCCCCCGGAAGCATTGTGTGAAAAGGAAACAGCGCGCTCTTTACCGCTATACCCAGTGTAAAAAGTCCTGCTGTTATCATAAGCGGAAAGCTGTAGTAGCCTGTATTTACAAGCTTCATAACGCCCGACTTAAGCTGAGGAAAAAGCAGATGCCCAGTTACCGTATAGAGCATGGCTATTGAAAACAGTATAAGCCCAGAGCCCAGTATGCTCATTATAAGGTAGCGAATAGTCGCCAGTATGCCGTTTCCCGAATCCTTGCTCATTATTACGGCACAGGAACAGATTGTGTTAATCTCTATAAACACATACCCTGTAAAAATATCGTTTGTGTATATAAGCGCCAGCATTGAACCAAAAAGCAGGTTAAGCATTACATAATACAGGTTCTGCTTTTCCGGCAGTATATCCTTTTCAATCATATACTGACCGCCTGTAACCGTAAGGAACATAACAACTGAAAAAACCACAGCCATAACAGCCTCCATAGGCCCGGCCTTGAGCTCGTTTCCCCATGGCGATGGAAAATGCCCCATAAGGAATGTGAACCTTTCCTGGTTCGCGTTTACATGTATAAGCAGCAGGGCTGAAAGGATACCTACAGCAGCTACTGCCGAGAGGTGGAAAATACGGCTTTTTCTGCCGTCGCTTATCAGCGGGGTCACAATACCGGCAAATATAGCGATAAATATGCTTATAAACGGTATATTATGAGCTATATTATGAGTCAGAATCATATGTCTTGGCCTCCCCGTCTCTGAGCTTTCTCAAAACCTCATCAAAGCTCAGAGTGCCGTATTTTTTGTACAGCCTTTGTACCAGTGCCAGAGAAAAGGCCGTAACGCTTACCGAAACAACTATACCCGTAAGCACCAGACCGCTGGGTATGGGATTTATAAAATCCTCCATGCTTGCGGCCCTTGCCGCATCTGCTATAGGTGCCGACCTTCCCGCCACATAGCCGTATGAAACCAGATAAAGGTATATGGCAGTATCCATAATGTTAAGACCGATAAACTTTTTTATCAGGTTATCCTGAAGAAGCATGTTCATAAACCCTATCCCAAAGAGAATTATGGCCGCCGCCTCAAAATGATTTGTTGTGAGAAGTTTTATCATACTTAAATATCCCCTTTTGTAAAGTATGAATAAAATCCATACATTGTACAGGCAACAACCACACCTACGCATATATTAAGCGGAAGTATAAGCCCGCCGCTTAAAAGCTTTCCCGGCGTGCCTGTCGGTATAACGCTTTCTATATGGTTTCCGCCTGTAAAAAACGAATATCCCTTGGATACAAAATATACAAGAAGCGCCGCCGCGGTAATACCTGTAAAGCGCTTTCCGCTCATAAACTGACGTGCCCTGTGCTCCCCGTAAGCCGACGAGTACAGTATAAGCCCAGCCCCTATAATTGTTCCTCCAGAAAACCCGCCGCCCGGCGACAGATGACCGTTTAATATTACATATATGCCGTAAAGCGTTATAATCGGAAAAACAAGCCTTGCCACAAATTTGAGTATGGCGCTTTTGTCGCTGTTGAGCGCGGCCTCGTCAAGGGCCGCCTCCCGGTCTTCCCTTGCGCAAATATTGTTTTTGTCTCTTTTAAGCAGTATTGCCACGCAGGTTACCGATGTAAAAAGCACAACCGTCTCTCCAAACGTATCAAAAGCCCTGTAGTCCAGTATCATAGCAGAGACAATATTTATGGCGCCGGTTTCCTCAACCCCGCTTTCTATATACCGCTTTGAAACCTCATTGTTGGCAGGATTAAGCGGCGCACCGTGCTCCGGAAGCAGCGAGGCCGTATACAGCAGTATTCCTATATAAGCCACAGTCACAAACACAGACAGGAGAATATAAAACTTTCTGCCATATGAATTGATTTTTGTAATATTTTCCTCCATGCTCTTGCGCCGCTGCTTTCTTCGCCCTATAACCCTGCTGCGCAGCTCCTTTTCCCATACTGAGTCAATAGAATCCTCTCCGTTGACCCATCGGAAAAATTTTTCCCATTTGCCCATATTATCATGGCTGTTGTTATCCATATTATTTTCCCCTCGTCTCTCTTATTGAGCGGACTTTCTTTAAAGTGATAAAAAACAGAATGCTTGTAACGCCGGCGCCTACGGCGGCCTCGGTTATAGCAAGGTCAGGTGCTTCAAGCAAAACCCATACAATGGCCATTATAGTGCTGTAGGCCATAAATATTATTATGGTCACAAGCAGATGCTTTGATACGGTCGCCCCTATGGCGCAGACAATAAGAAAAATCAGAAGGACACTTTCAAGTATTTTCATTTGGCACCACTCCTGTCCTTTTGTTTTTCCCGCTCCGAAGTAAGCAGCTCAATTTTTGCTATAAGGTGTGTGGCAACAGGGCTTGTAAGCCAAATGAAAATAACTGTCAGCGAAAGTTTGGCTCCCTCCATAAAACTATCGCTCAGTACAATCAGGCCCGCTATAGTGAGCATAATCCCCATTGTGTCTCCCAATGACGCTGCGTGCATTCTGTCAAGGACATTGTTAAACCTGAAAAGGCCTAAAACGCATACGGAAAACACAAATAGACCGGATAAAAGGAGCAGAGCCGATATAATCACTCTCACAGTCATTTTTTTACCTCCTCAGGGGTGCTCTTATCTGTTTTCTCTCTTTTCTCACTGGCGTGGTTCAGTGTCACAACACGGCTGAGTATCACAACCGAAAGAAAATTCAGCAAAGCGTACACAAGCGATATGTCGGCAAAAAACCCCTCTTTGATATATATTGATATGACACATATGGCGGCTGTTGATATTGTTCCTATTACATTTACAGCCACCATTCTGTCTGTAAAGTTTGGCCCCTTAATTGCCCTTATAAGGCAGAATATCAGAAGGAAGGCTGTAACTACAAAATATATAATAAACACTGGCCTTAAAATATCAGTAAAGGCTGTCATCTGTCTTTTTCCTCCATATTTTTAAGACGTTTTAAAATCGTCGAGTCCTCAAGCCCCTCTGAAAACTCAGGAGTGAGTGCATGAACCGAGTATACCCCGTTTTTAAGGCCTACAGTAAATGTGCCCGGTGTTATAGTTATTGAGTTTGCGAATATACATTTTGAACTGAATTTTTTAAGGCCGGGATTAAAAGTTATAATTTCCGAATCCGGCTTTTTCTTAACCGAAAGTATAACACGGATAACCCCGATGTTTGACATAACAATATGAAAGAACAGAATTAACAAAAACACTATAAAGGAAGGAATTTTTTTAAGCGCCATTATATCCTTTTTAAGACTGTAGCCCAGAAAACGGCATAAAAAGAAATACAAAAAACTGCACACAACAGCGCCGGAAACAGCGGTTTCGGCTGTAACGGCGTTGCTGAATATGAACCATAGTATATATAAAACAAAAATCATACGCAGTCCTCCATTCTGGTCTGCTGGTCTGACACCATTATTTGAATGCGGCCCAAAACTGTTAATAAAACCAGACAGTCTTATAAATGTTTACAGCTGGCAAACAGATTAACACAAACCGCCGGTTTGTGTTTTTGACACCGCCATTTGCACACATAATTATTCTAATAATATTATAATCTAATCACACAATTTTTTCATATGCCTATTATTAGATATTTTATTAAAAAAAATATAATTTTTAGTGTAATTTGTACAATTTACCCATATTTCGTTCCATATAGCGGATATTGTATACATTATTTATATTTTTATTACTCTCCAATAATATGTTATATGCGTGTTTTCATCAATATTACCCCATAGAGCGTAAAACGTCAATAAAAATTGGAAAATAAAAAAACCGGAATATTTTTTCCGGTTTTTATCATCTTATATACAGTTACTGCTCAGGCTTTTCAAGCAGTTCCACAAACCTGCTCTCAACATAACCTGTCTGGCCGTTATAGTCCACCTTATACCATGAATTCAGTTTTTGGGTTACGGTTATAACACTTCCCTCGTCAAAATAACCTATAGCAACATAGCTGCTGTTGCTGTCTGCCCTTACCGGAAGACTGCCTATGCCGGTTACTATGCCCTGCACGCTGTCAGGAATTTTCGGCTTTGTAATGGAGTCTGACATTTCCAGCGAAAGATTGCTTCCCTTTATCCAGCCGTACTGAGTTTTGTACCATACCTCGCCGTCACCGTTTACAACAGCTGCCGTGACAGATTCAGTACCCTGAGATGATTTAAGCCTTGTAAGTGTCTTTGAGCCGGCGTATGGCAGCTCATAAGCAGAAGCTGTCTTTACTACATACATCTGCTCGTCTGCCGGTATAACCATGCTTCCACGGTAGGAGCCGCACTGGCAGTAGCCATCGTTGTTGAATTTATGGATATGCCCCAGAGTGTCATAGCTCATGCTGTGGTAAATTGTATATGACCCTCCGTCAAACCGGTTATCCATAAAATACGTAACCTGCTTTTTGTCATTTGCCGTTATGGCGTAGTCACTCTGCAAGACTATATAGCCCGCCGGCGAGCTGTAGGCCTCATATACTGTTATACTGTCCTTATCCCCGGAGTCGTATATAACCCTGTAGGTATCCCCGCCTTTTTTAAACTCAAGCATATCACCTCTTTTGGCTTTGAGGTACAGCTTGTTTACTCCCGATATAGGGTAAGTGCTCTTTTCAGTGTTTTCGCTGAACTGGTGGCCAAATGTCTCCTTAAACATAAACTCGGCAAAGGCGTTGCTTCCGTCCTCGTAGCTGGTGTTGTACCACTTTGAATAAAAGCTCTCAATGCTTTTGTCAATCGCAGTCTTTTCCTGAGCAGCCAGAGCCACTCCCAAAGAAGGCCCACTGACAGTAAGAACCGATACGGCCATAGCCGCCGCAAGTGTCCTCAGCAGAAATTTTTTCATATATACTCCTCCAAATAATATTTATCTTTAACAGCCTGCATTAATTTATCCTTTACAATACAGATTACAATAAACCTTCGTCTTATGTCAACATATTGCGGAATTTGTAAAAACCTTTTAAACAAAAATTAACAAACAGGACATATTTTCCAGTAAAACAAAAACGCGCCGGCAAAACCGGCGTGTTTTTCATTTTCCAAGCTCTTTTGTTTTTTCATAAGCCGCCTTAACACAGTCCATGGCGGCGTTTCTGAATCCGTTCTTCTCAAGGGCGTGAACCCCGGCTATTGTGCTTCCTCCCGGCGAGCATACGGCGTCCTTAAGAGCACCCGGGTGCATGCCGCTTTCAAGCGCCAGAGACGCAGAGCCTATAAGAGTCTGGCATGTGTACTCCATGGCCTTTGCCCTTGAAAGCCCGCACTCCACAGCACCGTCTGAAAGCGCCTCTATAAACATATAAACAAACGCCGGCCCGCAGCCGGAAAGCGCGCTTGCTGCGTCTATAAGCTTTTCTTCTATAAAGTCAATCCTGCCAGAATACCTCATTATATCCTTAAACTCGGCTATGTCTTTATCGGTAACCCCGGCAGAGGCACAGCAGAGAGTCATTCCCATGCCGACAGAAACCGGTGTGTTGGGCATTATCCTTATAACCGGGTATTTTCCTCCTGCCATTTCCTGTATCCTTTCCATGGTAAGGCCCGCAGCCATTGTGACAAGCACAAAATGCTCCTTCCTCTGTGAAAGCACATCTTTTATGCCCTCAAGCATACTGCCCATCATCTGAGGCTTTACACCGAGGAATACAAACCTGCTTCCGGCGGCCTCGCTGTTTGTGCCTGCCGCACAGCCAAGCTCCGAAGCCAGTGCTCCGCTCTTTTCTGCCGTGCGGTTTGATATAACCGCCTTCTGCGGCTCAACAGCCTTGAGCGCCGCCCTCAGCACAGCCCCGCCCATGTTGCCGGTGCCTATAAAACCAAGAGTGTATTTCATTTTATTCCCCTCTTTATCGGATATTCCCGTTTCCGGTTATTATATATTTGTAGGTGTTCAGCTCCTCAAGGCCCATCGGCCCCCTTGCGTGCAGCTTCTGTGTGGATATTCCCATCTCACAGCCAAGACCGAACTCTCCGCCGTCTGTAAATCTTGTGGAGGCGTTTACATATACAGCGGCGCTGTCCACAAGCATTGTGAATTTATCCGCCGCTGCCCTGTTTTCAGTTACAATGGCGTCGGAATGGCCTGTAGAGTGGCTGCATATATGGCTTATGGCCTCATCAAGTGAGCCTGCCACCTTTACAGCCAGTATATAATCCAGAAACTCTGTGTCGAAGTCGTTTACTCCGGCCTTTGACCCGTCTATTATGCACGAAGCCTTCTGGTCAAGCCTCAGCTCAACCGGAGTAAGACCCTGCGCCTTTCTTCTGTCCACAAGGCGCTCCTTAAGGGCAGGCAAAAACTTTTCCGCCGCATCGGAATGCACAACACATACCTCCTCGGCATTGCATACTGAAGGCCTGCTGGTCTTTGCGTTTTCTATTATATCAAGCGCCTTGTCCATGTCGGCGTCCTTATCCACATAAACATGGCATATCCCCGTACCTGTCTGTATGCAGTTTACCGTGGCGTTTTCAACACAGGCCCTTATAAGGTTCGCCCCGCCACGCGGTATAAGCAGGTCCACATACCCGTCCGCTGTCATAAGCTCGTTTGCACTGCTGTGGCTGGTATCCTGTATAAGCTGTACAAGCCCCTGTGGGAATCCGGCTTTTTCAAGTCCGGATTTTAAAGCTTCTGTTATGGCGTTTGCAGAAAGGAATGCCTCCTTGCCAACACGCAGTATGCAGGCGTTGCCGCTTTTTACGCACAGCGCCGCCGCGTCCGATGTGACATTTGGCCTGCTCTCGTAAATAATGGCTATTACGCCCATGGGCACAGACACCTTCTCTATCAGAAGCCCGTCGGGCCGCTGAAGGCTTTTTATCCTGCGGCCTACAGGGTCCGCAAGCGACGCCACATCTCTCATTCCCTTTGCCATGTCGTTAATCCTCTGGGCATTGAGCATAAGGCGGTCAAGCATTACATCGGATATCTTTCCTCTGGCGTTTTCCATATCTCTGCTGTTGGCCTCAATTATTTTCTCTGTGTTTTCCACAAGCGAATCCGCCATAAGGCTTAGCGCCCTGTTTTTGTCCTCCGCAGACACTGTCAAAAGAAACGGCGCTGTTTCTTTTGCGGTTTTAAGTATATCAAGCGTTGTCATATTCTGCCCCTCCTGACGTTTTAGGTATAAACCTTGTGCCTACAGCCTTTCCCTCAACTATATCGTAGAGCAGCTCCGGGTGTGAACCGTTTGCTATTACCATATTGCAGCCGTACTCCATAGCCATTTTCGCCGCCTTAAGCTTGGTTGCCATTCCGCCTGTACCGAAGCTTGAGCCGGTGCCCCCCGCAAGGTCCATTATCTCAGGCGTAATCTCCTCCACCACAGGTATAAGGCTTGCAGTTTCGTCCTTTCTCGGGTCAGCCGTATAAAGGCCGTCTATATCGGTTAAAAGTATAACCATGTCGGCATTTATGTTTATGGACACCATAACCGCCAGAGTATCGTTTTCGCCTATGAAAAATTCCTCTGTGGCTACCGAGTCATTCTCGTTTATTATAGGTATTGTCTTAAGCTCCAGAAGCCTTGTGAGTGTATTGTGGAAGTTTTGCCTGTGCTTTTCGTCGTCAATGTCGGCTTTTGTCACAAGCACCTGCGCCACACAGTGGTTGTATTCCGAAAACAGCTTGTCATAGGTATACATAAGCTCGCACTGGCCTATAGCCGCCATGGCCTGTTTAGTAGGCAGGTCCTGCGGCTTTTTTGAAAGGCCTATCTTTCCCACTCCCATGCCGGTTGCCCCGCTTGTCACAAGAATCATATCGTGTCCGGCGTTTTTAATGTCGCTCATAACCTTGCAGAGCTGTTCAACCCTGTGTATGTTCAGGTTTCCGGTAGCATGGGTAAGCGTTGATGTACCCACCTTAACCACTATCCTCATTTTTCATCATCCTTCTCTCTGTGTATTGGCGCGGATATAATATTCCTTTACTGTGCCGCCCGGAACATGGCCCGCGGATAATTTTTATAAGTATAGCATATAACACAACAGACTGAAATACAGAATCAATTATAGAATAAATTCTATACTGATAATTAAAATAAACGAAAATTTCTTTTTATTTTTAAGTTTTTTTATTAGACTAAATTATATAACATTAATATAATTATTTTCAAACCAAAAAATTAATCTTCTGATGCTTGCCTTTTTCCATGGCATAAGTATAAAATCATTTAAAGACTCTTTCGGAAAATTTCCACCACAGCTCCCTGTCCTGCTCGGTGAGCTTCCAGTATTCCATAATAGCCCGCTTTGCCTTCGGGTCGGAGACGCCTATGCTCCGGCAGACCGCTTCAAAATCAACATCTTTTACAGGAACCATACTGCCGGTGCCGTTTCTCAGCCATTCCTCGTTTATGTTAAACTCACGGCAAATTGACATGATTGTCTGCTCCGAAGGAGTGTTTACTCCTGTTTCAATTTTGCTTATTGAGGTTTTAGTCAAACCAATTTTTTTAGCAAATTCTTCCTGTGAAAGCTCCCTTTCTTTCCTTATAAGCCTTATTCGTTCTTTCATAAATTAAAACCTCCTTGTAATTAAGTATAATATCAAATATAAGTGACATAGTCAACAAAGTTGTTGACATTGGAGACAAAATCATTTATAATATTGATATAGTCATCTAAGGAGTTGATTTTATGCCAAAAGAACTAACTATAAAAGATATAAAAGACGCAAAGAAAATAGCAAAATTATTTGAAAAACTTACAGAGGCAGAAAAAGAAATAGCCAGTACATATATTTCAGCGCTCAGTGACAAGGAAGCCGCCGATTCCAAACTGATGAAAATAGACGCAGGCACGGCCGGCAGGGGTATTGACATATGAAAACTTTAAAAAAGAGGATATCCATATCAATAGACTACGAGATTTATAAAATCATCAAATTTTTTGCCGAGGGCACAGACCGCACCCTCTCACAGTACATAAATCAGGTACTTAGGGAGCACCTGTCAGTTGACACTGTTAAAAGCCGGTTTTACATTAAATAAGAATAAGGCCCTAGCCTTTCTTATAAACCGCCCGGGCCTGACAGAGCAGGCTTGGGCATAATCCTTCGCTTTATAAACACGGAAAGGCTCCGGAATACCCACTTCCGGAGCCTTTCTGCATTTTAATATGATTTTTCAGCGTTTCATTATTTAAAAGACGGCGCTTTGCCTGCTATATGCCCCAAATCGCTCTTTGGCGAAGGTGTGGACATATTGAAATACATTCTTGCGGCTTCTGTTGTGCCGAAATCCCTGTTTGAGCCGGTGTCCTGAACCTTATTGAAAGCTTCCCTGAACATGGCGTTGTGGGCTTCCTCACGGTTGAGCAGAAAATCGATTGTTTCCTTAACCCTCTTATCGTCTATCTGGCGGTAAAGGTACTCATAAACCACCTTTGCCCTCTGTTCCGAGGCTATATTGCTGAGAAGGTCGGCGCAGAGGTCGCCTGTCACTGTAACATAGTCCGCAGTCCATGAATAGCCGGACGAGTTCATAAGCCCCGGGTTTAGGCCTAAAAGCGTCTGTGTCTCTATCTCTCCGCTTGCTACCTGCTCATAGTCAACATCATGGCCATTTAATAGATTTATTGTCTGTGCCACCATTTCCATATGAGAAAGCTCCTCGGCGGCGATATCCATAAAAAGGTCCTTTATTTCCTTATCCTTTATCCTGAAGCTCTGGCTCATATACTGCATAGCCGCCTTAAGCTCACCGTTGCCGCCGCCAAGCTGTTCCTGCATTAAAACCGCGTACTGCTTGTTTGGTCTTTCAATTCCAACGGGGTGAAAAAGCTGCTTTTCGTGTTTAAACATTATATCCCTCTTTTCTTTATTTTTATAAAATTATTCTGCGCAGAAACAGGGACTAAATACTGTAAAGATTATGTTTGCAAAAATTAGAATTTTTTTAAATAAAAAGCAAAGGCCCGGCGCAGAATACCGGACCATTGCTCTTTTTTCTTCTAAAAATGTGGTTAAAAGGGGAAGATTAAACAAATTTGTTTTTATGGGACTATCACAACTACGCTCTCAGCATATCTGGCAACATACTGCGAAACAGAGCCGAGGACCTTCATAATGCCCTTCTTTGTTGCCTTTGTCAAAACTATAGTGTCAAATTTATTGTCAAAAGCGTAGCCCACAAGCCTTTCTCCGGCTGATTTGGCTGTTATTACCTCTTTTTTTACACTGAAGCCAAGAAGGAACGGGTCAACAATATCCAGCGCCTTGACCGCCTCAGATTCTGCCTTTTTCTGTTCATCAATATCAGAAAACGAATTGAAAAAGTCCTCACGCACAATCACAGCGGTGACCGCACAGTTTTCAGGGTCATAGTTTTCGGATACATATTTTGCAGCCCTGAGGCTTGCTTCTGTTCCATCTACAGGCAGTAATATCTTTTTCATAAAAATGGCCTCCTAACAAAAACTCATATAAACGACACTACCGGCATACAAACAGATTTTATTTTACGCCGCGTCCTCATCCCTTTCCGGAACCGAAAAAACAGTGCAGCCTGAATGCCTTACCACATATGAGGCTACAGAACCCAAAAACCTTTTAATACCCTTCTTTGTGGATTTGGTCATAACTATCATGTCTATATTGTTTTCGTGGGCGAAACCTACAATTTCCGCCCCTGCCGACCTGCCCACAAGTACATGCTTTTTTACGCTGTAGCCCGCAAGTATTCTGTCAATATCATCAAAAATGTGCATTGTCTCACGCTCTACCCGCTTTGCCGCTATCTGCGACATAGCATAGGCGTAGGAATCCTCACGCACTGTAATGGCTTCAATGTCTACCTCGTCGGGCCTGTAGTTTTCTGTTATAAATTCTGCTGATTCCATGCTGCGCCGAGTTCCGTCAATTGGTAACAGTATCTTTTTCATAATACGCGCCTCCGTCCAAATCATCAGCTAATAATATCTCACCATTTAATAATACATCATCTGTTATTAATTCATCTGATGACTTTATTATATGCGTCATAATAAGTTATGTCAATAGGCAAACAATATTTTATTGGAAATTTTTTCATATTTTATCTATATACATACTCAATTCTTAATACAGAACAGTGCAGGCGAAAAAGCCCGACAGAAAACCTGTCGGGCTTTTAATATTATGCAAATCTAAAACAAAGGCTATTAAGGCACCATTATAACTATGCTGTCGGAATATTTGGCGGCATACTGGCCGGCGGCGTCAAAGTCGCTGCCGCAGCCAAAGCGCTTTGGCTTTGCCATTACCATAGTGCCTATATTATTATCGTACATAAAGCCCACTATCTTCTCTCCCGCAGTTCTGGAAGGAAACAGCTTTTTTTCAAGGCAGAAACCTTTAAGCACATTCTCAATACCCTCCGGCATGCCCGTACGGCCCGTTTCTTTAAGCGCCGCCTCACCAAGGGCAACAGCGTAAACCATAGTGCTCTTTGGGTCAAATTTCTGTGATACATATTCGGCCGCCGTAAGACTGCGCCTTGTTCCGTCAATTGCAAGCAATACCTTTTTCATAATATAACCCCCTTATTATCCCCGGCAGACCGCTAAGCGTTACCGGCACATATCTTGCCTTTCAGTCTGGATATCAGGCCACCTTATAAGCATACCTTTATAACCATTTTACAGCACAACTGTTCATTCACCGCATGATAGTATCATATTATGTAAATATAAAAAATAATTACCGGTATCGCAGTTTTCCGCCTCGCCGATATTTGTGCACTGCTGTACAAATACAGTAAAACCGGCAAAATTCTTTATTACAGCCATTGAGTCCGGCAGATGCGATACATCTTCTTAATACAATTCATATGATGTATTGTATTATACAAACGGATAAACATAATGTCAATAACTAAAATATATTTTATTGTACTTTTTAATATACCTTTCCGGAAAATAAAAAATTCCTCCCTTATGGGGTAAGGGAGGTTTGAAGGGGTTAACAAAATGGGGATTTTGTTAAAGCATTTTATAAGAACTTTATCCGCGGCAAAGCCACAGGATAAAGGCTTATACTGAATATATACTGGACAGACATTAAATCTGTTTTACTAATCCGATGTATTATATTAATAAATCATCTGCACGATGTCAATATTTTTTTCAAATTTTTTTAAAAACCGCTCCATATTAAACATGGAACGGCTTTTTACTGTAAAATCAAATTTTAGTTGTCCATTGTGTGCAGTCCCACACATCGGTTGCAAGCCCGTCATAAAACTCCGGCTCATGGCACACCATAAGAACGCTTCCCTTATATGATAAAAGCGCCCTCCTCAGCTCCTCCTTGGCCTCAACGTCCAGGTGGTTTGTAGGCTCATCAAGCACAAGCACGTTTGTCTCGCGGTTTATCAGCTTGCACAGCCTTACCTTGGCCTGCTCTCCTCCGCTTAAAACCTTAACAAGGCTTTCAATATGCTTTGTAGTAAGGCCGCACTTTGCAAGGGCACTCCTTACCTCGTACTGGGTATAGGACGGAAATTCCTGCCAAATCTCATCAATGCAGGTATTTGATATGTCCTTCGGAGTTTCCTGCTCAAAATACCCTGTGTAGAGGTAATCCCCAAGCTCCACACTGCCGCCAAGCGGCTTTATAATGCCGAGTATGCTCTTTAAAAGTGTTGACTTTCCAATACCGTTTGCTCCTGTCAGCACAATTTTCTGCCCTCTTTCCATCTCTATGTCCAGAGGCTTTGAAAGCGGCTCGTCATAGCCGATTATAAGGCCGCTTGTCCTGAAAATATACCTTGACGAAGCTCTGGCCTCCTTAAAATTAAACTCAGGCTTCGGCTTTTCGCAGGCAAGCTCGATTTTTTCCATTTTGTCAAGCTTCTTCTGGCGGCTCATCGCCATGTTTCTGGTAGCAACTCTCGCCTTGTTGCGGCTTACAAAATCCTTAAGGTCAGCTATCTCCTTCTGCTGCTTTTCGTAGGCAGCCTGAAGCTGAGACTTTTTCATGGCGTAAACTTCCTGAAACTTATCGTAATCGCCTACATACCTGTTAAGCTGCTGGTTATCCATATGGTAGATAAGGTTTACAACACTGTTGAGAAACGGTATGTCGTGGGAAATAAGTATAAAGGCGTTTTCGTATTCCTGAAGGTATCTTTTAAGCCACTCAATATGCTCCTTGTCGAGATAGTTTGTAGGCTCATCCAGAAGCAGTATATCCGGCTTTTCAAGAAGGAGCTTACCAAGTAAAACCTTTGTTCTCTGCCCGCCCGAAAGCTCGCTTACATCCCTGTCAAGGCCCAAATCCATAAGACCTATGGCCCTTGCGACCTCCTCTACCTTTGAGTCTATCATATAAAAATCGTGGCTTGTAAGCTGCTCCTGGATAACTCCCATCTCGTCCATGTATTCTTCAAGCTCCGCTTCGGAGGCGTCAGCCATTTTGTCACAGAGACTGTTCATCCTCTCTTCCATCTCAAAAAGGAACCCGAAGGCCGACGAGAGCACATCCCTTATTGTCATTCCCCTGTCAAGGGATGTGTGCTGGTCCAGATAACCCGCGCGCACGTTTTTTGCCCACTCGACCTTACCCTCGTCCGGCATAAGCTTTCCTGTTATTATATTCATAAAAGTTGATTTTCCCTCGCCGTTTGCCCCTATAAGGCCAATATGCTCACCCTTTAAAAGCCTGAATGACACATTGTTGAATATCGCCCTGTCGCCAAAACCATGCGAGAGGTTTTCCACGTTTAAAATACTCATATTACTCTCCCTGATAAATAGTGTTTTACTTTAAATCCAGTACATTAGTTTTTCTGCAATATCAGTTATGTTACCACAGGGCACAGCAAAAAATCAACCTGCCGAAACGTATTTTGAGTATTTTAAGAATCAAGGCATCTCAGATTTTTTATTATCCTTTCAAGACAGTTTACAGTATAGTCCAAATCCTCAAATCTTACGCCGCTTCCAAATGTAAACCTCACAGCGCCCCTTGCCCGCTCAAAGTCAAGGCCCATAGCGCTTAATACATGTGAAACCGAATCGCTCTTAGAAGCGCAGGCGCTTTGGGCAGAAACGCATATGCCGTACATTGAAAGCATTGACACAACGCTCTTTCCCTCAACACCCCTGAAAGAAATGTTTGCGTTTGACGGAAGCCTCTTTTCAGGGTGTCCGTTCAGCACACTGCCTGCAATACCCTTTAAAACCATCTCCACAAAACAGTCTCTCTTTCCAGCTATTTCAATATTCTCAGCAGCCATGTTTTTTTCGGCCTCCTCTGCGGCCTTTCCTATTGCGGCAATATACGGCACATTTTCGGTGCCTGCTCTCAAACCGCCCTCCTGGCTTCCGCCGTGTATAAGGCTTGAAATCTCAACGCCGTTCTTTTTGTAAAGGAACCCTATTCCCTTAGGCGCCCCAAACTTATGACCGGAGGCTGAAAGCATATCAATTCCCATTTCAGAAACATCAATTTTTACATGACCTGCCGCCTGAACAGCGTCTGTATGGAACAAAGCGCCGTGTTTATGTGCTGTTTTGGATATTTCCTCTATTGGCTGTATTGTGCCCACCTCGTTGTTTGCAAACATAACAGATACAACAGCCGTATCGCTGTCTATAATATTTTCGGCCGCCTCCAAATCCACCACGCCGAATTTGTCAACCGGCAGGTACTCCACAGTAAACCCGTGATTTTTAAGAAAATCCGCTGTGTTTAAAACCGCATGGTGCTCTATTGGTGTTGTAACAATCTTGCGCCGGTTTTTTTCAAAAAAATCCGCCGCACCCTTTATTGCCCAGTTGTCGGCCTCGCTGCCGCCTGAGGTAAAGAAAATTTCCTCCGGCGCTGCGCCTGTAAGCGAAGCTATGCGCCGCCTTGAAAGCTCTATGGCTTGCCTTGCGGTTTTTGAAAAATCATATGAGCCGGAAGGGTTTGCAAATTCCTCACTGAAGTACGGAAGCATTTCCTCAACAACACTTTTAAGAGCCGGCGTTGTAGCCGCTGTGTCCAGATAAATGGTTCTCATAATATCACCATAATAAGTATTCCTTATATAGTATTCACATGGTATTCCTTTTGTGACACGAAACGTCAGGATTATCTGCCGATTTTTGTATTATTTTTTAATGAGGAATATTATCCTGTTGAAAAAACTACATATAAATGTTAAAATTTATATGTTGGATTAAAACAATTATAATTTTAATAATATGTTTACATAACAATATTTCTGAAAGGGTTTTAAATTTGAAAAAATCACATCTTTTTGTTCCTGTTTTATTTCTGTTTTCTGCGTTTTTTCCCGTTATGGCCTTGGCAGACACTGTAATTACGGCACCTGTTGACTCAAGGCCGGTAAGCAACTCATATCTTGAAACACTGGTGTCCCTTAACAACGACAGACTTCTGACCGTATCCGAGGACAGCCTTGACCTTTTTACAAACGAAACACAGCGCTTTGCAGACAGCGCCAGCGTACGCGCTCAGATAAGGGAGTATGTTAAAAACAACCCCTCTGAGGACACAACAGTTATAATCAACACTCCGTCATACTTTACAGGCGGTCTTATAGGAAGCCGCTGCGCAGATGAGTATAAAGATACCGGCTCTGCCATTAAGGATTTATTAAGTCTGGTTACAGACTACCCAAAACCGAAGTATTATGTCAACATAGCAATGCCCCGAAACCTTCCGGAGACTCGCGGACAGGAAATATGGCCTGACGACAAAAAAATAAAAGGCCTTGCATCTTTTCTTCTGGAGCACGACAGCGCAAGAGACGACTGTGAGAAAATAGAAAAATCCTACGCCGAGGTAACACCCGCCCAGTTTTTAATGGAGTATGGATATGTTTACAACAAAAAGACCGAAAACGGCTCACACTCCCTCACCGTCTGGGAAAGAGAGTTTCTTGACTTTGCCAATAAGAACTATGCCGAAAGCAGGGTATACGGTCCGTATATAGAAAGCTATATCACCCCTTTCAGGGAAACCGCCAAAATCTGCGACAGCCTTGTAAGATGGCAGAGGTCCGGTAAAATAGACGAAATAATTATCGGAAACGACGATCTTCAGCTTCCGGAATCCATATCGTACTTTTTCTCAAAGGGCGACAGCTGGATAAATACCGAAAACGGCACCCCTGTAAAATACAGCTTCTCCAGAACATACATGAATATCGGAAAAGACAGTGTGCTTGAGCGCCTGAAGAGAGCCATTTCACCGGAGGAGGCCCAGAGGGCAATGACAGGCCAGGGGGAGAGCGTCAATTTCATATTCGGCATGGACGAAATACCTCAGCTTATATATGCCAGAAGTCTGGCCCGAAAATACGGATTCAGTGCTGATATAGATATAATAAACTATAAAACCGGTTTTGTAGCTGGTGATTATGACGTACTGACAAGCGAGAGGCTTGCCCAGAACGCCGTTAACTTCATATCCGCCGGTCTTGAGCCACAGGGAGAGAAGCTCTCACTTTTTATCTATGACTACAGCGCAGCCTCCGAAAGCGACAGGGCAGACTTTTTAAGCCTACTTTCAGCCGCCCGGTCCTCAAACAGCATAGGCCTTATTGAGCTGTATACCTACAGCACAATAAGCTCAGGCAACAACTATATATTAAAAAGCCTTATTGAACCTGACCAAAACAGCTCTGATATCAGCATAGCCGATTTATCCGTATTCAGCGCATGGAACACAAACGCCAACGCCATAGGCATAGGCGTCGCTAACGCCGGAGTATACGCGCTTTCCGGCCTTAAAACCGAAAACATACCGGAGTTTGCCCAAAAGCAGGCCAATATACTTTGCCAGCATATTTTTGACGACGGCCTTTATTACGGTGGAATAAGGGAGAAGCTTTCATCTCAGGGCTATATACCCTCTCCTGATGAAACAGACAACAGCCGGTACCTCTGTGAGCTTCTTGAGCCGCAGAAAATAACAGACGCCTTCGAGGGCAAAAGATTTACTGTAAACGGCAAAACAGCTTATATAACACAGCTTAGCCTTGTAAAGGCGGCTTTTCCATGGCAGAGGCTTTTTGACTGTGAGATACAGACACAGTGCAGTGCCAGAGAAATTAAAATACTCAAATAGAGATAAACAAGTTTAATACCGAAAAATACAAAATCCCGCTTAAAGCCAGTACGGCGGCGGCAGATATTTATAATAATATAGAAACGGAAGTGACAGAATTGAAAATCGGCTTAGACATAGGCTCCACGACAATTAAAAGCGTGGTAATTGATAAGCTCGGAAAAATTGTCTACTCGTCTTATGAGAGGCATTTCTCACAGATTACTGCAAAGACAGTCGAAATGCTGACGGCCATTAAAAACAGATTTGAAAAGGGCACCGGCTTTTCTCTTGTTATATCCGGCTCCGCCGGTATGGGCATGGCTGAAAGCTGCGGTGTGGAGTTTGTACAGGAGGTTTACGCCGAAAAGGTGGCGGCGGAGAAAAACCTCCCGCAAACAGATGTGATAATAGAGCTTGGCGGAGAGGACGCCAAAATAATTTTTCTTGGCCAGTCTATGGAAGCCAGAATGAACGGCACCTGCGCCGGTGGTACCGGAGCGTTCATAGACCAGATGGCTACACTGCTTGATGTAAAAACCGAAGAAATGGACAGCCTTGCCTCAAGGCACGAAAAGGTATACACAATAGCCTCACGCTGCGGGGTTTTCGCCAAAAGCGATATTCAGCCGCTTCTAAACCAGGGCGCTAAAAAAAGCGATATTGCCATAAGTATTTTTTACGCCGTTGTCAACCAGACAATAGGCGGCCTTGCTCAGGGGCGGCCTGTTGAGGGAAATGTGGTTTATCTTGGCGGCCCGCTCACATTTATGCCGGTGCTCAGGGAATGTTTTAACAAAACCATAGGCACAAAGGGCGTGTGCCCCGAAAATTCACTTTACTATGTGGCCCTTGGCGCTGCCTACTGCGCTAAAAACGAAATAGACATTGATGAAACAATACAAAAGCTTTCAAAATATGTGTCCGTATCCGAATGGGCAAAGCTCCCTCCCCTTTTTGAAAACGAGGAACAGTACATACAGTTTAAGGAGCGCCACAATAAAGCCGATGTAAAATACGGCGATTTGAAAACCTACAGCAATAACACCTATATAGGCATAGACGCCGGCTCAACCACACTCAAGGCGGTAGTCATGGGCGAGGACAGCGAGATACTGCACAGTGTGTATATGTCAAACAGCGGCAATCCCGTTCCGGTAATACACAAATTTCTGACAGAGCTTTATAAAACAAAGCCGGACATAAAGATAAAAAGCGCCTGTGTCACCGGCTATGGCGAGGACATAATAAAAAACGCCTTCCACATAGACTATGGCCTTGTTGAAACTGCGGCACATTTTACAGCAGCCAAACACTTTATGCCCGATGTGGAGTTTATAATAGACATAGGCGGACAGGACATGAAATGCTTTAAAATCAAAAACGGAGTGATAGACAACATCTATCTCAACGAGGCCTGTTCCTCAGGCTGCGGCTCGTTTTTGCAGACATTTGCAAACACTCTGGGCTACGACGTGGAGGAGTTTTCACAGCTTGGGCTGTACGCCTCAAACGCTGTTGACCTTGGCTCACGGTGCACAGTATTTATGAATTCATCAGTAAAACAGGCGCAGAAGGACGGCGCAACAACAGGCGACATATCCGCAGGGCTTTCCACAAGCATAGTAAAAAACGCCATTTACAAGGTTATACGGCCTTCAAGCGTTGACGAGCTTGGAAAAAAGATAGTTGTACAGGGCGGCACATTCCTTAACGACGCCGTATTGAGGGCCTTTGAGACCGAAATGGGAGTAAACGTAATTCGCCCTGTAATAGCCGGACTTATGGGCGCCTACGGCTGTGCCCTTTATGCAAAGGAATACGCCGGTGAAAAGAGTTCTGTCTTATCTTCTGACGGGCTTAAAAGCTTCAGCCACAGCGTAAAAAGCGTAAACTGTGGGCTATGCCAGAACAACTGCCGACTCACAATAAACACATTCGGC
Source organism: Lachnospiraceae bacterium NSJ-143 (assembly GCA_022867625.1). Lineage (GTDB taxonomy): Bacteria > Bacillota > Clostridia > Lachnospirales > Anaerotignaceae > Neoanaerotignum_A. Next base: position 195,711 of record JALIFM010000001.1, on the reverse strand, counting down.
GACGGAAGCAGATACATAGGCGGCAACCGCTGCGAAAGGCCTGTGACAAAAAACGCCTCTGTTGGGGATTTGAATATATACAGATTCAAGCAGGACAAACTGCGCTCGCTTGTACCCATTAAGGGAAAAAGAGGAAAAATCGGTATTCCACTCGGCTTAAACATGTATGAAATGGCAGTGTTCTGGCATAGATTCTTTACAGAGCTTGGTTTTGAGGTTATTATATCCCCTCTTTCCGACAGGAATATTTTTATAAAGGGACAGGCCACAATTCCCAGCGATACAGTATGCTTTCCGGCAAAGCTGCTGCATGGGCACATAGCCTACCTTATGGAACAGGAGGGCCTTAAACATATTTTCTACCCGTGCATGAGCTTCAATTTTGACGAAAATCTTGGCGACAACAACTATAACTGCCCTGTTGTTGCCTATTATCCCGAGATTATAGCAGCCAACATGCGCATGCAAAACGGCGTAACGCTCATTAACGACTATGTAGGCGTACACAGGAAAAAGGACTTTCCAAAAAAGCTTCATGAGATACTGTCCAGATATTTTGGCGATATAGGCATAAGGGATATAAAGCAGGCCGCGGCTGCGGCTTTCGCCGAACGTGAAAAATACATGGATGAAATTCGCCGGAGGGGTATGGAGATAACCGAAAAGGCACGCACCCTTGGCAAAAAAATAATAGTCCTTGCCGGCAGGCCATACCATGCCGACCCTGAGATAAATCACGGCATAGACACGCTCCTTGAGTCACTTGGCATGGCTGTGATAAGCGAGGACGCCATAAGCGGCTTTGTTGAAAAATTTCATGTCAATGTGCTTAACCAGTGGACATACCACGCAAGGCTGTACGCGGCTGCAAAATATATATCCGACAAGCCCGATATGGAGCTTGTGCAGCTTGTAAGCTTCGGCTGCGGACTCGACGCCATAACAACAGATGAAGTCCGCTCAATAATAGAAAAATCCGGAAAAATCTACACACAGATAAAAATTGATGAGATAACAAATCTTGGTACAGTTAAGGTAAGGCTCAGGAGCCTTTTGGCGGCTTTGAAACAACAGGAGGTAATCAGTAATGTCTGAACTTAAAAGAGACGAGCACGGAAGGATAATATTTACAAAGGAAATGAAAAAGGAATACACAATACTTATCCCCGACATGCTGCCTATCCATTTTAATATAATGAAAAACATATTTACCCATGCCGGGTACAAAATAGCGCTTCTGGACAATGACGGCCCCAATGTAAAGCAGCTTGGCCTGAAATATATGCATAACGACATATGCTACCCCGCCCTGCTTGTAGCGGGACAGTTTCTGGACGCTCTCTCAAGCGGAAAGTACGATGTAGACAAAACTGCCCTTATGATAATGCAGACCGGCGGAGGCTGCCGCGCCTCAAACTACATACACCTTCTCAGAAAGGCCCTTTCAAAGGCCGGTTATGCCAATGTGCCTATAATATCCTTTAATATGTCCGGCCTTGAGCACAACAGCGGCTTTAAGCTTACGCTTCCAATTATAAGAAAAATGCTTGCCGGCGTTATATACGGCGACCTTATTATGCTTTTGAGCAACCAGACAAGGCCGTATGAAGTAAAAAAGGGAGAAAGCGACCGCCTTATAAAAAAATGGATACATGAGCTGAGCCGCCAGTTTATAAACGCAAAGGGCTACAGCTTTGCTCAGATGAAGGAAAATTTCGGCAAAGTAATCGAAAGTTTTTCCACCATTCAGCTCAAAAAGGAAATAAAGACAAAGGTAGGCGTTGTGGGCGAGATTTATGTAAAATACGCCCGTTTCGCAAACAACAGCCTTGAAAAATTTCTTGCCGAGGAAAACTGCGAGGTAATGGTGCCCGGGCTTATGGGCTTTTTAATGTTCAAGGTTGATGCCCGTGTGCAGGATTACCTTATATACGGCGGCAGCAGACTCAAATACCATGCCGCAAAGACACTGCTTGACTATCTTGAAAAAATCGAGAAGGCATTTATGGACGCTGTAGACAAGTCGCGCTTTACGCAGCTTTCCTCATACCGCGACACAAAACCCCTTGTAGACGGCCTTATAGGCCTTGGAAACCGTATGGGCGAGGGGTGGTTTTTGCCGGCTGAAATGATTGAGCTTGTAAAGCACGGCTATGACAATATTGTCTGCACACAGCCTTTTGGCTGCCTTCCTACACATATCTGCGGCAAAGGCATGGTTCACAAAATAAAGTCAATGTACCCCGACGCCAATATTGTGCCTGTAGACTATGATACCGGCGCCACAAGGGTTAACCAGGAAAACCGTATAAAGCTTATGCTCTCAGTGGCACGGGAAAAGCTTCCGGTTATGTAAACAAAGTCGGAGGCTGATAAAAATGGTATATTATCTTGGAGAGGAGCTTATTGAGACAAGCGCCTATGAGGCGGCGAGCAGCAAAAAAGGCGCCGTATTCATAATAAACGAGGAGGAGTGTGCCGCTACACTTGCCTCACTCGGAATCTCATTTGAGCGGGACTATAAGATATCCGATGTGTATTTCTGCAAGGCCGAGGCACAGCAGGACTGCATATTCGGCACACTGCTCATACCCAAGCTGCGTGAGCTTCTTGGCAGCCGCTACAGACTGATGTTTTTTATAACGCTCAACGATATTGTTATAGTCGATGACGACGGCTTTGCCATGAGGATACTCAAGCGTATACTCCGCCGCAAAATTCATCAGGGAGAGAGCAAGGCAAAATTCATGTATAACTTTATCACAGAGTTTATGACAAAGGACTCCGAGCTTCTGGAGAAGTTTGAGCACAGGCTCATGAATATGGAGGAGGAAGCTGTACATAATATCGACGCGGAATTTCAGATTGACCTGCTGCATAACCGAAAGCAGCTGCTGACTCTGCGCGGATATTACGACCAGATGTCTGAGCTTGGAAAGATACTTGAGGAGGATGAAAATCACTTTTTCACAAAAAGCCAGACAAAATACTTCGGTACGCTCTCCGACAGGGCTGAACGCCTTGTTGGAAAGACTGTCCACCTGATAGACTACGCCCAGCAGGTAAAGGACATATACCAAAGCAACGTCTCCGCCAAGCAGAACGCCAACATGCAGTTTCTTACAATTATATCCACCATATTCTTCCCACTCACGCTTATTACCAGCTGGTACGGCATGAACTTCAGGAACATGCCCGAGCTTGGGCACGGATACCCTTATGTTATACTGCTGAGCGTGTCTGTACTGATAATATGTATACTTATATTTAAAAAGAAAAAACTGCTGTAACTGTTCAGTAAATCCGCCAAAGCAAAAACTGCTTCGGTGGATTTACTGATTTTTTATTATCAGATTTAATCACCTTTACACCGTTTTTACCGATATTTTACTCATATCCGGTAGCAAGCCAGCCTGTATTTTATTTAAAATACAAATAATGCAAAAATGACTAAAACAGCGAAAAATGAGCAGATTATTACTGTACATAAATCTGAGGCCGCGCCGGTATAATTACGGCAAATAACCTGTCGGAGGCAGAACGATAATAAATGGTCTATATTCTTGGAGAGCAGCTTATTGAGTCAACAGCAGAATATGTTACAGAAAAGAAAATACCGGCCGTATTCTTTATAAACGAAGATGAGCTTGCGGATACCCTTGAACGGCTTAATATACCATGGGAGAGGGATTACAGCATAAACGACGTATATTTCTGCAAAGCCGAAACCCAGCAGGACTGTGTTTTTGGCACACTGTGCATACCAAAACTCCTGGATATACTGGGAAACCGGATAAGGCTCATGTTTTTTGTCAACGACAAATTTATAGTTATAGTTGACAACAGCGAATTTTCAATGAGGATACTCAGGAGAATGAGGAGCAGGAAAATACACCAGGGCGAGACAAAGGCAAAATTCCTTTATAACTTTATAACCGAGTTTATGAACAGGGATACGGAGGTGCTTGAAAAATTTGAGCGCGAGCTCTTTAACCTTGAGGATTCACTGATGCATTACGGACTGCGCAATGATTTTCAAAACTCGCTTATGCCTGTAAGGAAACGCCTGCTTACTCTGCGCGGCTATTATGACCAGCTCTCGGAGCTTGGCAAATCCCTTGAGGAGGACGAAAACCACTTTTTCACAAAAAAGCAGGTAAAATATTTCGGCACTCTCACCGACAGGGCCGAACGCCTTATGGGAAAGACAATACACCTTATTGACTATGCCCAGCAGGTAAAAGATGTTTACCAGTCCCGAGTCGATGCCAGACAAAATGAAAATATGCAGTTTCTTACAATGATTTCCACCATATTTTTTCCACTTACACTTATCACCGGCTGGTATGGCATGAATTTCAGGAATATGCCTGAGCTTGAGTCGGGTTACCCATATATTAAAATTTTAAGTGTCGCTGTGGCAGTGATTTGTATTATAATATTTAAAAGGAAGAAAATACTGTGAAAACGGAGATGAGGCGCTATGAAATACGACATTAGCACCCAACTCATTTTAGAAGCTCTTAAACCGCCGAATCATATCGGCGGTTTTTTATTGCGGTTAACTGCGGTAAATAAATCTTTATTCCTTTTTTTGTTTATATATATAAATAGCTGTAATATTCTGTCACATTTTTTGCTTTTATGAATATTATGTATTATAAAAATTGAAAAGGAAGTTTTACAATGGCTTACAGCTCATGCAATACCTACTACTCTAACAGCCAGAACAATTCAAACCGGCAGTGCTGCTGCAACAACAACTGCTGCTGCCCTCGTCCATGCCCGCCTCCAAGGCCGCCAATGCCGCCGGCGTGCACAAATCCCAGCGTAACTGTGGGAAGCACTTCTACAGGCGCTCCTGGAACAGCCGCGTCGGTATACAATTCCGGCACTGACTGCAACGCTGTCCTTAACTTCACAATACCGGCCGGGCTTACCGGAGCCACAGGCGCCCCTGGCGCTACCGGACCTCAGGGTCCGCAGGGGCCTTCCGGGCCAGCTGGAGCTCAAGGCCCTGCCGGCGCTGCCGCTACAGTCACTGTAGGCACAACAACTACAGGCGCTCCAGGAACAAACGCCTCCGTAACTAATTCAGGCACACCACAGAACGCCATACTGAACTTTACTATTCCTGCCGGAAACGGAAGCACAGGAGCATACGGCGGACTCTATAACTCAGCCACACAGACTGTAACCCCTACTACAGCAGGAACGTACACACAGCTTCTCTTAAACACGGCCATGCCTCTTTCAGGCATTACAACAGCCACAGCAAACACACTGACAGTAACAACTGCAGGCAACTATGAGATAAGCTACAATATTTCAGTTACAGCAAACGAGTCTGCCACACTTCAGGTGGCTGTGCGCAGCAATGGTACGGTAATTCCTCAGACTGTTACAAGCCATGTACTTGCATCAAACGGTCTGGCAACGCCGACATATAACGCCATATTCAATACAACTGTTATAGCAGCCCTGGCAGCCGGAAGTGTGCTTGACCTGGCTGTAGCAGCTATCGGAACAGTTCCGGCAGGACTCAGCGCTACAATCGGAGCAGCCGGCGACGCATCTATTACTGTTAAGAAACTCAGCTGACAAAATACAAACCGATTAGTATATACAGGTCTTAATGGCCAGCTTAAACACAGCCGCGGCCGGCTTGAAACCGACAGCTATAAACACAAAATACTAAAAATCCTATAAAAGCAGAGAGGAAGGATATTTTATGCTCTATAACAGATGCTGTAACTGCAATCAGCAGTGCTGTTGTGACAACACACAAGGCAGTGTCTCAATAACTGTCGGTTCAACCATAACCGGTCCTCCGGGTTCAGCCGCATCAGTAACAAATTCAGGAACCTCCAGTAATGCGGTTTTAAACTTTACCATTCCCGCAGGACTTCAGGGGCTTCAGGGGCCAACAGGCAGCACAGGACCTCAGGGGCTTCAGGGGCCAGCGGGCAGTACAGGCCCACAGGGGCCGCAGGGAAATACCCCTGTGGTTACAGTTGGCTCAACAGAAACACTTGAACCCGGAATGCCGGCAACAGTTACTCCCTCCTATACCCCCGATGGAGTACAGCTTGATTTCGGAATTCCCCGAGGAGAAACCGGCACAGTACCAGATGATATATTCGCATCATTTTTTAATTTTGCGCAGCTTTATACCAATGGGTCGCTGCTTCCGTTTTATACTGTACTTCCTGACACAACAGGAAATATTGTACTGGCCGACACAACCCATATTTCACTTGAGCCTGGCTACTACCAAATTTCATATCATGTGTCCGCACTTTTTTCCAGCGCCAGCTATATGCAGATTACACCGAGCTATAATGGAAGCCCGCATATTGAGTTTGGAATTTATTTTATGACGTCAGGCAAAGGAAGTGCCTACGGCTCAAATACAATAATAATATCTGTACCAGCCAAAACAGTTTTCACATTGACATACAACAGTCCACTATCAGGCACGGACGGAACATTGACACTCTCCTTTATAAAACTTAAAAGGAGTTAGATATACCGAATTCAGTTTCGACAAAATGCAACACAATCTGTATTTTCAGAATAAAAATATAAAAAATAAAAAGGGAGTTTTTAATTATGGCTTATTATTCATGCAACGACTGCAATCAGGAACACTGCGACAGGACAGACAGATGCTGCTGCTATCCACCAGCATCATGCTGTAACTCAAGTGTAAGTATCGGCTCAACAGTCACAGGTATACCCGGCTCTCCGGCATCAGTAACCAATTCGGGTGACGCCTGCAACGCTGTTTTAAACTTTACAATTCCTTCTGGTGTTCAGGGAATACCCGGCAAATCTTCAACAATTACTATCGGCTCAACAGCTACAGGCAATCCGGGAAGCCAGGCAACTGTAATTAATTCCGGAACCAGCCAGGACGCTGTTCTTCATTTTACAATCCCTGCCGGAGTTTCCGGTGAAAAAGGTGATAAAGGCGACAAAGGCGACCAGGGCGAATACGGTGAAAAAGGTGATAAGGGCGATAAAGGTGACAAAGGCGACCAGGGTGAATACGGCGAAAAAGGTGATAAGGGAGATAAAGGCGACAAAGGTGATACAGGCGCTCAGGGGCCTAAAGGTGACAAAGGCGATATAGGACCTCAGGGGCCTAAGGGTGATAAAGGTGACAAAGGCGATACAGGCTGTCAGGGACCTAAAGGCGATAAAGGTGACAAAGGCGATGTAGGACCTCAGGGGCTTAAGGGTGATAAAGGCGACAAAGGTGATACAGGCGACCAGGGTCCTAAAGGCGACAAAGGCGACCAGGGTGAATACGGTGAAAAAGGCGATAAGGGTGATAAAGGTGACAAAGGCGATACAGGTCCGGCGTTATACAAAAAGGTATAGGAAAGTCAGCATTGTCCTTTAGTTTAAAATAAAAATCAATTCTATCCCTACTGTATACAATAACTTTGTCTAAAATCTTTTTGCATACTTCTTCCGAAAATTCGTCACAACAGCATATGCTGTCTACCAAATTGTCAATTTCACTTAATTTGCCCTTTAGGTCGTTGTTGCTTTTATTTTCGCTTTCTAATTTATTCAGACTGGTAAACAATCCCTCTAATTGTGTGCTGTATTGCTTATCATTGAAGTCAAACTGTTCCCTTGTTATTCTCTCGGTAACATATAAGTCTATTAGTTTTCCTTTTTTAGCTTCTATTTTTTCTATGCTTGCCTTTAATAACTTGATTTCATTTGTGTTATCTTTCGCTTGGTTAATTGCTCTGTAGACAATACTTTTTATTATCTTTGATACATTTTGCTTATTCAGTACCAAACTGTTCAAAGCATTTAAAAAACAGCCTTCTAAAATTGTTTCATGTATACCTTTGTTATCACAGCCTATTGTTTCACCAAAAGCACTTACCTTCTTTTTATCGTTTCTTACACTTTCTTTGCACTGCCAAACTATATGACGTTTATCATTTTTACCGTTCCAACCTCTCCGGTGGTATATACTGCCGCACTCACCACAAATTACCTTTGTAGAAAATGCGTATTTATTGCTGTATTTGCTTTTGTTTTCAGCCATTTTATGCCTACGCTTTAACGCTTCCTGAACATCATTAAACAGTTGTGTATCTACTATGGGGGTGTGATGATTTTCTATAATTATAAAATCCTCACGTCCGTCATTGAGTATTTTTTTATGTGTCAGATAATCTATAGTAATCTCCTTTTTCTGTTTAAGAGTACCGATGTACTTCTCATTGGCAAGCATTTTTAATAGACTGGTATTTTTCCAATGATGAAGTCCTGCTGGTGAAGGTATACCCTCGCTTTCAAGTGTTTTAGATATTTTGCGTACTCCTGCCCCCTCCTTGTACATTTCAAATATCTTTCTTACAACTTTTGCCTGTTCTTCATTTACAGTCAGAACACCATTAGTTAAATAGTAGCCATAACAGTTAGAGCCTAACACAAACCCGTTTTCCATACTCCGTTTTATACCCCATTTAACACGCTCTGACGTTTTGCGGCTTTCCTCCTGTGCTATTGAAGCCATAATCGTTAGGCGTAATTCTGAATCGGGGTCAAGAGTGTTTATATTATCGTTGATAAATATAACGCCGATACCCAGATTCTTTAAATGTCTAGTGTACTGTATACTGTCTAATGTGTTTCTCGCAAAACGGCTTATCTCTTTTGTTAAAAGTAAGTTAAATTTGTGCTGTTCAGCGTCCTCAAGCATTTGTTTAAATGCTTTGCGCTTGTTTATATTAGTGCCTGTTATTCCCTCATCAGCATAAATACCAACAAATTCCCATAATACATTTTTAATAATGTATTCCTCAAAATACCGCTTTTGTGCCTCTAGTGAGTGAAGTTGTTCATCTTGCTCGGTGCTAACCCGGCAATATGCACAAACCCTTATTTTTTTATCGCTGTAATTTTCCATTGATGTCCTCCTTTGATAAAATTCTTAATGCTTCATCTTTTTCTTTTATTGTAATTAGATTTTTTTGTACAACTCCATGATTACGCCTTCATAAAATAAGTACATATCTAATGAGATTTCCATAAACATCAACCCTAATTGTCTTTGATACATGTTTATGAAAATATGGCTTGTACTAAAACAACAAACATAATCAGTTTGTACATAAAAACAAATCTTTATATTATATGACATCGAGTTTTGTTTTGTGACATAAAAATAACAGGACTATATCAGTCCTGCTATTCTGGAAATAGTTTTGTCAATACATTATGTATTCCGCAAGCGTACCTAAAAAATCCTAATTTTTCTTGATTTTCTAATTTAGTATTTGCTTCTATAGATGAAGGGCAAAGGATAATTATACAACCCATAGTTTTTTCAAATGGCAATATAGTATATAAACAATCTATATTTAAATCAGGGTGCTTTCCACGCTTAACATTTTGAAAAGCTAATTTTTTATTTTTAATCTTAATCTTATACTCAAACTTATATATAAATTTTATTGAATTTCCGAAAATTTGCATCATAATCAAAATATTTTAGATACTTTATTAATTTTTTATTATTTTGTACTATATTTACCATTTCTTGTAAATTATTTGGCATTTTTTTCACTTCTTTTGTTCCATATAACATTGTGTTTGCTGATGTAATTATTACTTTATAAAAATTTTTATTTGCATTTATAAGAAAATTTTCAAATTCTTCCGTCATTTTTTCATATCCCCCTCTTTTTGTGCAAATACTACTATTAAATAGTTGATTATTAGACATTATCAACATATATTTTCGCAAAGTATATCACTTGGCGAAAAATCTATAATAAATGTTGCACTACAAAATTATATTATATACATTAAAAATTGTCAACTATTTTTCAAAAAGAGGTATTAAAATGATTTTTAAAACAATCATAAATGAGTGGTTAAGTGAAAAAATAAATGTAAAAATTTCAACATTATCAACATACAGCAGGATATTAGACAGTCATATTTTGCCCAATTTTGGAAATTTGCAGGTAGAAAAAATATCAAGCGGCATTATTTGTAATTTTATCAATGAAAATAAAAAATACTCTGCTATTAATGAAGGTCTATCTAATAAATATCTGAACGACATTATAATAATACTCAATGATATATGTAAGTTTATGAGACAAAAGGGGTATATTTGTATTGAAATCAAAATACCACTATTACAAAACTATCACAGTGGCATTGATGAGGATAAGCTTTGGACAATAGATAAACAAGAAGTGTTTGAGGATTACTGTTTCAAGCATATAGACAGGTTAATAATGGGTATGCTTTTAAGCCTTTATACGGGTATTAGAGAGGGCGAATTGTGCGCCCTAAATAATGGTGACATAGACATTGATAAAAAGGTTATAAGAGTAACTAAAACCATGCAGAGGATAAAGAACATGGACACAAGTGCAAAGAATAAAACAAAAATTATCATTGATACCCCCAAAAGTCAGAAATCCACACGCAACTTGCCTATTCCTGAATTTTTAGTTGTTCCACTTAAAAGATTAAAAAATAATACTGAAAATAGCTACTTCCTTACAGGTACAAATCAATACAAAGAACCTAGAGTATTACAGTATAATTTTAAAAAGGTTTTGACAAGGTGTAATTTGGAATATGTAAATTTTCATATGTTAAGGCACTTATTTGCCGTTAATATGTTGCGTGAGGGTTGTGATATGAAAACATTGTCAGAATTGCTAGGTCACAGCAGTGTTGAGTTTACTATGAAAGTATATGCACACTCAACAGCCGAATTAAAAAAAATGTATATGGCAAAGACATATGAGAAGTACAATAACAAGACGCTTTTATATTCTGTTTAAAAGGCAAAAAACGTTGATATTTCAACGTTTTTTTCTATCTTATAATTTTTTCGCTAAGTGATATACTTTGCGATACTATTATTTACATAAAATTATTTAATATTCGAGGTATAAAATGAATAATTTTTTAATTATAACACATATATCTAAATCGACATTTCTTTATACCTTAGATAAGGTTGATTTATATGACAATTTATTATGTTTGCTCTTACAGGAACACAGTGAGTTAAAGGACGGTATAACTAATATATTGATAAAATTTTTTTTAGACCAAATAAATGCTGAAGATAGGAAAAAATTGTTGCTTTTTTATGACAATAAGATAGAAGTAGATACTAAATTTTGCCTTTGCAATTATCTTTACAGCATACTGAAAACACAACAAATACTACTTTCCGTATTCTTTCAAGACACATCTTTAAACAAAGATATTGTATATGAAATAAACTAAAAAGGTTTATATTTTAAGAAAATAGCAATATCCAATGTACTAACCTCCATATGTAAAGATTTAGTTGTAAAAAATGTACATATAGGGGCCAATACAGTTAATGAAATTAAAACAAACTATGTCAGTGACTGCCCGCTTTGCAAAAAACTTCTTGAATACATCTAATATTTTTCTTATTCTTTGGAGGAGGCCGGGAGTGTGAGGGCAGAGCCTTCACAAGATACAGCGTTTTTTGCGTTATAATGGTAAAGCGATAGGAGAGTAAAAGTTATTCTTTTTCTTATTCCTCGTTATCGGCAACGATACCGGAACGCAAAAAAAAATAAAAGTCAAGGGTTAAAAGTAAAAAATTTTGCCTGCAAAAATTTTTACGTCCCTTGATTTTTATTTTAGCCGCTATTATTGCAAATTCATTTCTTTTTCAAGTTTTTCAATGCGATATGCTGTTCGTGGGTGTTCACGCCTTAGACGGTTTATAAAATCAGTTTTATCTGATATTTCTAATTCGTATATGTCCTTTAACGCTTCTAATAACTCGTTGCCATAACCATTATTGAATGCAAATAAATCTGCCTTAAATTCCCTTTGCTTACTTGTTCCAGAAAAAATTAATATAAATATAAATGTATTCATGTAAACAAGTAACTGTAGTAGTAAAGAGAAAAAATGTAATATTGCTGTTAAAATATTTGTACCAAATAAGCCACATATTTTATCAAATAATGAACTTGCTATGTAAAATAGAAATATAGCCACTGACATACACATTACTACTAATTGTCTTATCAGATTATCAGAATTATAGATATGCGCAAATTCATGTACAATAACCCCTTTTAATTGACTGTCATTAAAACTGTTTATCATGCCACGGGTTAAGATTATAGATTTGCCAAATGAAAAAGCATTTATTTTTGGTGTGTCTACTATGTACAATTTTATACCACTACTCAAAAAATCATTTTTTTCTCTTAGATTGTTGTATACCTCGTTAAATAAAGGCAATAACCTTGATTTTTCTTCTTTGGTTGCAACATGCCGTATATCTTCTAAAAAACCAAATATACAATCAGATATAGGCGATACAGCAATACACAGCAATATACAGTATACTAGACTGCTAAATATTCTATTTCCTATAAAAAATGTATTTATAAATGTCAGATACGTAAATATGATTAGGATTATAATGTGCTCTTTTTTGAGGGCAACTTTAAACCCCCTTTGGATTGGTATTAAAAAATCATTTAATAGATTAGTTTTTAATTCCTTAAAATTTGTATTTCCCATATATAAATCCCCCTCTACAATGGATAATTAACTTTAATTTTCGCAAAGAAGTTATTATCATCATGTGATAAATAGAACGCTTCACCTGTTGGCAGATTTTTTATATCGTCAGGGTGTGCCTTAAACTCTCGTGTTTTCCTCATACTTCCTTTGCCAACTGTCTGTATATCATCTTGATTGTCTGTCAACTGATATGTCATTTTCATCGTTTCAACCGTACCCAATGTTTTACTCCACTCGTCTGCGTCCTTAAATGAATTTTGACGCATAACAAAATAGTTATTGCAATTTTCTATTAGCTGGTGTTTAAAGCTCTCATCTGCCACTGCGTCAATGTCGGCTAAACTTTGCAGAGCTAATATATTTGTTATGTTTGCGCTTCGGCTCTTATTGACAATATTAATTAGTACGCTTGAGACATAAACATTGATTTCATCAAATATATAAAATACTTTTTTCTTGTTTTGCTTTTTAAATAATTCGCTGACTGTCCTTTTTGCGTCCTGTAATATAAGTCGCCCAAATGAACTGCTTAACAGCGGATATTCAAGTGGATTTAATACAAATAGTATTATTGCATTTTCTTCGAGTGCTGAAGCTATACTATATGACATTTCATTATTAAAAATCTCGCCTATACTGCTCTCTGAGAGATTGGCAAAGCGGGCTGCAGCATTGGTTGCTATTTCTTCACATGCTTTGAGTATTGACAAATTCAAAAGATGTTCGTTTTTAGTAATTATTTTGCTCTTTTCAAGGTCAGTGGACAATTTTAAAAACTCGTCCTTGAACATATGCTCTGTTATGCTTTTTAAAGACAGGTCGATATTATTTAAAATCATGAGCTTGATTAGTCTTTGCAAATAACGTTCTGTATTGACTTTGTAATGCTGTTCGCTCCAGTCTGTTAAATCCACTAACATATCTTTACAAATTGTCTCATTGGTATTCCTGAAAGGGTTATATCTGTTTGAGGTGCTTGGACTGTTCATATCCACTACAATCAATTTTCTGTTATATTTATTACAGAATTTTTTTGTTATATCCAATATGCTTTTCTCTCCTGTATCGCCTTTGCCATCTACAATAACCAAACCATAATTATTCTTTACAGCGTCAAGAATATAATTAGCCAATAATGTAGTCTTGCCGCTTCCTGTTGTTCCTCCAACTAAAATATGTTTGCTGTTGTAATTGCTGTATACTTGTTTCTTTGTTGCTTCATCAATTCCAATGAAAACCCCATTTTTTTTATTTTCTATACTTTTGTTGTTTTCGGCCTCTTTTTGGAGGTCTTTTATTTCTTTGTGCATTTCCTTCACCCCTATATTTTCCAATTTAGCTTGTCTTTCTATTCTCATTTTATAGAGTGAAGCAAGAAAAAATGACATGTTTATTATTAATAACCAACTACTTAAAGAATAGTTTAAATATATGCTTAAACTGGTAAATTCAGCTTGCGCTAAATTCGATACAATGACACTCAATATATAGGACATCTCATTTATAAAAATCGATATTGTATTACTTTTTATAATTATTTCCAATATGAGCAACACTACACTTATGATTGCCATATACTTTCCTTGTGCCTTTGCTATGTATATTAAAATTACGAAAGTCAAAAAGAGTGGAATTACTGGTGTTAAAACAAATATGAAAACAATGGCAAAAAGTGCATAAATAAAAGTGTCATTTTTTTTGGTATAGCTCTTTGACAAAACTTATCACTTCCTCCAATTTCAGCAATTCAATATTGCTGTAATATTTTTGCATTTCCTGCAAATTTTCAAAAATTTTATTTTTTTCTTCTGGTACAATCCATATTTGCCCGTCATATTGACTATAATTATTTTTTACATTATTTTCAAAAGTACTGAATTTCTTTTCATTTAATTCAACCTCTATACACACATTAGTATTAGCTATAATTAAATCCGGGCGGTGCTTATTATTTGAAAATCCGTCTTTGTTTTTCATCTGTCTTTCTGTAATAATTTGATTATCAGAAATATTTCTACAAAACATAAAGAAAATTGCTGTATCAACAACAAAAATTTCATGCTGTATCTGGTCTATCCTTACATCTTTAGTTATATAATCAAGATTAAAGATTTTCTTTGCTTTGCCGGTTGCAAAATAAAGGCCGCTAATTCCATAAATGAAATACTTTCTTTGTATAAATCCATTATCTATTAGTTTCTTTAATCTTCGGTCGCATGACCTTTGACCTGCAAAACCTGCTAAAATCTTTATTTGTCTTGAGAGTAAAAACCTATATTTGGTTATTTGCTGTAAAATTAAAAAATCCCTTTTCTGAATTTTTATATTAGAACTCATTTCTATACACCTCAAACAAGCTATTGTTATATAGTATTCAGCTTATTATTTAAATGTTCCAACTATCTAGCAGGTAATAAAAAACGCAACAAAGTTGACTTGCGTTTTTTATGTGCTGTTAATGTGCATACTCCTTCCGTATGCCCCCTTATTAAATGCTACATGATAATCAATAAAGAAAATCAAGGGTGTCGGAACGACACAGCGTTTACCCTTGATTTTTTGTAATTGATTATTATAATACATGTGGGGGACATGCGGAAAAATTAAAATCTTTAATGCTTAATTTTTAATTACTTTTATTTATAAAAGTAATATATACCTTATGTCTATATAAAGTGTGTTGCTAGACACACTTTATATATTCGCGGCTTTTGGTTTTCATGTGCGTGCATACGCACATCAAGTGGGGGAAAACCTAAAGGGGCGGCGCTTTAGGGGTGGACTAAGGAAAGGGGGAACCCACTATTATTTATTTTCTCGTTTGGACATAATTTGTCTTCCCTTGAGGGAGGAAAAACTTTTATGCGGTTGCCGGTTGAGGAGACTCGACGAGTCGACGAAAAGGGAGGACAAAATTAAAAGGTAGGTGATAATTCCCACATTACCCGTTCCCTATGTGATTGATGTGTTAGTTGTGTATATTAGATTATATATAAAAAATTATTAAATAGATTTATATTAAAATGTTGTAAATATATTACACGAGGAAAGAGAGGGCTCACGGGTTTGTCAAAAGCCGTGAGCCCTCTCTTTTCTTGTGTTTACAACGTTTATAAAGCTATCATTATTTTTTGTATGTTCTAATCTGATTGGAACAACTAACACATCAAGCATTCCGTTACTTCAAACCGCATAAAATAAAGGCTTGCAAGCATTTGCAAGCCCTGAATTTTCACATTTTCGTTTGCTGGTAATAAGAGATATGCAGCAACTGCTGGATATCTCTTATTACCAGCATGACATTTTTAAAATTTCCAATCAATGGAAATTCGGTTTTCGCCTGTATCGGCAACTGTTATTTTCTCTATTAAATCCTGTACTATATTACTATCAAGCTTTTTTAAATGCTTATATTTTGCAAATATTTTTTCTTTTTGTTTTTTCAAAATATCCGCATTTTGCAATTTTTCTAATTCACTATTTAATATAGCTATTTCGTTTTTCTTTTCTATTTTATCTCTTTGTAATAATGCAATTTGCGTCTTAATGTTCTCATCATTTAAAATATCAGTACTTTCTAAAATCAATATATTTTTAATGCAATGGTCTATATTTTCGATACTCTTTTCAAAGTTTTTTATTTGCTTTTTTAAATTGTTTACTTTTCTTGATATAACGTTATTAGTTTGAAACTTTTTTATGCTGTCCTCCATATTAGCATATTGTTTTATATATAAATTTATCTTTTTTAATACTTGACTCTCTATTTCTTCGTACTTTATTCTATTTACACTACACTTACTTTTATCCATAACATGAAGCCTACATCTAAAATTATCATCTTTCCTATACATACCATTTCCACAATGTTCACATTTTAAAATACCAGAAAAAATATGGGCTTTTCCTGTCTTGCATGACGCCCTACGCCTTTCATACATTATCTTTTGAATTTTTTCAAAATCTTCTTCTGAATATATAGCTTCATGTTTTTCTTTTAGTGTATATATTTTGTCATCACTCATATATAAACGCTTCTTAGATTTATAGCTTAACTTCTGCGTTTTACCTTGCACTACATAGCCAATATACGTTTTATCTTTTAATATAGTCGATATAGTTTTCTCACACCATAAGAAATTTTGATTACCTCTTATATTTAATTTACAACCTTGCTTTTTTTTATATAATGCTGGGCTATCGATTTTTTGCTCGTTTAAATAATCCGCTATTTTTTTATATCCATATCCCTTAAAATACAAATTACGTATCAGCTCGAGTACCCCTCTAACATTTTCATCAACTACTAAATGATGTTTATCTTTTTCATCTTTCTTATATCCATATTTTGCAAAAGATGCGATAATTTCACCATCTGACATTTTCTTTTCAAAGACACTTCTAATTGAGCTAGATGTAGATTGTAAAAAAATTTCATCAGCTATACCTATTAGACTACGATAACTTCTATTTTCTCTAATAGCTGTATCTGTATTATCAGATAATCCAATAAATCTAATTCCTAATTCCGCAAACCTCTCATTTATTAAAGTTTCAACTATTGCTAAATCTCTACAAAACCTTGATTGACTTTTACATATAATAACATTAAATCTCTTTGCTTCTGCTTCTCTTAATAACTCATTAAACGCTGGTCTGCTTCTTTCAGCTCCGGCTATAATCTTCATCACAGTAAACTTTATAAATTTTCATATTATGTCTGTTAGCATATGTTTTAAGTAAACTATCTTGATTTAGAATACTTTCGCTGTTCCCATCTCCTCTATCCGTAAATTTTGATATACGTTCATATAAAGCTGCTATTTGCACTTTTTCTATATTATCATCTAGCATAATTTACATACCCCCAATATATAGAAAATGTGAAAATTCACATATATATTATCACATTTCCATATCATTTTCAATAAACATAAACATATTGTCTAATTCCTGTTGAATTATTTTGTTTATTATTTTATTAAATGCTTTTTTTCTTTCTTCAATATTTTTATTTTTAAAATTTTCCTTAATATCGTCTTCCATAGCTTAAATACCTCTATTATAAATTATTCATTTTACGACATTTTATTACAAAATTATTTTTAACCATAACAAAAAACATAATGAGCATTACTAATACTCATTACATTTTTTATTATTTTATATTAAACATATAACATTGATTTTTAAATTCTCGTAGTACCTTAATAGATATTCTTCATCTTCAGCCATATACCTTTTTGTTCCACGCGACAGGCGCTCAGGGGCCTAAAGGCGATAAAGGTGACAAGGGTGACAAAGGCGATACAGGCGCCCAGGGTCCTAAGGGTGACAAAGGCGATACAGGCTGCCGCGGGCCTAAAGGCGACAAAGGTGATACAGGCGCCCAGGGTTCTAAAGGTGACAAGGGTGACCAGGGCGAATACGGTGAAAAAGGCGACAAGGGTGATAAAGGCGATAAAGGTGACAAAGGCGATACAGGTTGCCGCGGGCCTAAAGGCGACAAGGGTGACACAGGCGCTCAGGGGCCTATAGGACCTCAGGGAGCTAAAGGCGATAAGGGTGACAAGGGTGATACAGGCGCTCAGGGAGTCAAAGGCGACAAAGGTGATAAAGGCGACAAAGGTGATAAGGGCGATAAAGGTGACCAAGGTGAAAACGCTACTGTCACTGTAGGCTCTACAACAACTGGCGCCCCTGGAACTGATGCCTCCGTTATCAATTCCGGTACCGACCAGAATGTTGTGCTTGAATTCACAATACCGCGCGGAGACTGCTGCGATTGCGACGAAGGGACTCTTGAATATGCAATTTATACAACAGGCCCATCAAATGTACACACCAATACACCGTTAACATTTACCGGCATATCCAGCACAGGTGATATTTCGCTTAATGGTTACAATGTTACTCTGGCGGCGGGATATGTATACAGCATATCCTATGAAATTCATGGTTCAGCATCAGGCTACCTTGAAATAACACCATACCATAATGGTACTGCCTATAATTATGCAATTCAGAGTGACGAATCTCCATGCTGCTCAGCCCATGACATTCTTTCTGTCAGCGGCACCTATTTTATCAGAGCAGAAGGAGGAGCTTTAACTCTAAAGCTTATGCTTACAACATCTGATACAGCGGGAGTAAAAGGTCTTGCAGGCACACTTTCAATAGCTAAAATAGCTCATATTTAAATCCGAATAAAAAGCAATACAGGGCACGGGGTTTCCCGTGCCCCTCTTATAAATAAATACTATTTAAGAAAGTCCATGGCAAGTTTTACAAATAATCCGGCTGCGTAATCCAAACATCTCTCATCCAGCATAAATTTGGGGCTGTGCAGAGGATATGGTTCAAACCTGTCATTATTTGCCGCCCCTACAAGCGCGTAAAGCAGTGGGCATATGCTTTGATATTTAGAAAAGTCTTCATTTAATCCACTTATCGGGTACATAGCCAAAGCGCCTATGCCAAACAGCTCTGCAACAGATTTCTCAGCCATGGCCGAAAGTGCAACATCATTAATAACCGCTTTGCAGCCTGACGGCACTACCGAAACCTCAGCCTCAGCCCGAAAGGCCGCCGCAGTGTTTCTGGCTATCCTCTCAACCGCTTTTATCACATGTTCAACGGCTTCCTCTGAATAATACCTGCATGTTCCGCTCAGAACTGCGTTTCCGGAAATCACATTTCTTGCCGTGCCGGAATTAAAAGTGCCTATAGAGACAACAGCCATGTTGTCAAGGCTCAGCTCACGGCTTACTATAGTCTGAAGCCCCATAAGCACTGCCGCCGCGGCTACCGTAGCGTCAACCGCCGTTGACGGATTTCCGCCATGCCCTGCCAGACCCTTTATTGTTATATCAATACCCGCCGAGGCCGCCATTCTGGGGCCCGGCTGTACAGATATTTTGCCCACCGGCATATCGCTTTTAACATGTATGCCTGCAATAGCCTGACAGTCATCTAAAGCTCCGCTTTTAACCATGCTTTCCGCTCCGCTTGGCAAAAATTCTTCAGACGGCTGAAATATAAATTTTACAGTTCCGTCAAATTCGGCTTTATGCTTATTCAGCACCCTAAGCGCCGCCATAAGACTTGCTGTGTGCGCGTCGTGTCCGCAGGCATGCATAACGCCGTAGTTTACTGATTTAAAAAGCAGCTCTGTCTCCTCGGCAACAGGCAGAGCGTCCATATCTGCCCTGAGGCCGATTACTTTTCCGCCACTGTTCCCCTCTATAACAGCTATAACGCCAGTAGGCGCAGGACGCACATAGTCCACCCCGAGCTTTTCAAGCTCAGAAACAATGAGCTCTGTTGTGGCAAACTCTTTTCCGCTCAGCTCAGGGTATCTGTGTATAGTCCTTCGCAGCTCAACAGTACTGTCATGAAGCGCCGCAACCTCGCTTAAAATATCCATATCAATCCCTCCTATGCTGTCAGAATGGTCCAAGACCTGTCATCTGGCATGCACCTGCAAATACACAGGCCATTACAACCTGTATTACCATAAGAGGCATAAACCATCTGAGCCACTTTGAATACGGAATCTCCGCTATGGAAAGCCCCGCCATTAACGGGCCGGCTGTAGGCCACAGGGCGTTTGAAAGACCGTCTCCAAGCTGGAAGGCCACAACCGCCGACTGTCTGGTAACACCTATAAGGTCCGCAAGAGGAACCATAAGCGGCATTGTTGTAGCAGCCTGACCGCTGCCAGAATATATTATGAAGTTAAAGAAGAACTGGAAAACAAACATCATAATTACGCCTATTACCGGTGAGAAGCCGCCAAGCACTGTGGAGGCGCCAAAAAGTATTGTATCTATTACGTTTCCCTGGGTGAGTATAACAAGTATGGCCCTTGCAAGGCCAACCACAAGAGCGCCCATTACAACATCTCTTGCTCCCTGCACAAAGTGCTCTGCTATCTCATCCGGCTTAAAGCCATTTACAAAGCCCGCCACAATAGCCATTCCAAGAAGGTATCCGCTTATCTGTGTTCCGGCGCTCCACCCTCTTAAAACACCGACAATAAGGCCTATAAAACCAAGCACTATAACGCCAAGCACTACTTTCTTTTTTGTTGTAAATTCTCCCGTAACCTTTTTTGAGCTTTCTTCCCTGTCTTTATGCCTGAGCTCAAGCTCATAAACAACACTCAGCTCAGGGTTTTTTCTTACTTTAAGTGCATAACGCATAACATAAGCTATACCTACGCCAACAAAGAGCACAAACATTACCATCCTTGTGCCAAAAGCCGAAAATATAGGAAGCTCAGCTATGCCCTGTGCCACGCCAGTGTTCCACATGCACATAGGACCGCAGGCAAAGCCAGCTATGTTGCCTACTGTAAGGGCTGCAAACCCCACCATGGCGTCATAACCCAGCGCCCTTGAAAACATTACACAAATGGGCACAAAAACAATCAGGCAGTCAATCATACCGAGAAACCCGCCCATAATGGCAAAAATTATCATAAGCGCCGGTATGAGCACAAGTGACATATGCCTTAAAACATTTATCGAGCTTTCTATGCCGCTTTCTATAGCTCCAGTAGCGTTTATTATTCCAAATGAGCCGCCGAAAACAAAAACAATAAATATAACAGACGCCGCTTCAACCATGCCCTGCGGAACTGCCTGCAATACACCAAAAAGCGATACCGGAGTGCTGTCCATAACCGCGTATGAGCCTGCCTGCACAAGAGTCCTTCCTGTGGCCTCGTCCACATACCTCTCGAATGAGCCGGCAGGAAGTATATAAGTAAGAACTGCGGCAAAAATAATTATTATAGTGATAATTACATAAACATGCGGAACCTTGAATTTTTTCATAATCACCATCTCCCTGTAAAAATAACACCCTTGATTAATATTCCCAAGCCTATTCCGGAATAATATACGGCTTATGTACTGATTTTAAAACATCATTCTGACAAAAGTCTGACACGGAAGCAAAAAAAATAAATAAAAAAAGGCGCCTGCCTTCAGGCGTCTCTTATTATATTTTTCAGCTTCTTTTTAATTTCCGGCGACGGCTTCAAATCAAGCATATCCCTGAGTGCTGATATATGCCCCTGTATTGTCTTTACAGCCAGAATATTGTCGCCTTTTTTCATATATAAATCGCATAGCCTTACGCATGCTTTCTCCTCATATGGAAAAAAACCAAAAAGCTTTTCAAGTACCTCAAGCCTTGCAGTATCGGCACCGGCACCTTTAAGGCAGTCGTCAGCCTGATAGGAGGCCCAGATATAAATCCTGTCAAACTCAGCCCTCACAGGCTCCAGCCACAGATATCCCTTACCCTCCAAAAGGCTTCCGCTGTAGCTGTCTGTAATTTTCAGATATTTGTCGGCTCTGCCGCTGCCATCTTCCCCATGATAAAGCTCTTTGGCCGCGGCCGAAATTAAATGATAGTCAATCTCCATATCATCAGAAAGCACTATGGAGTAGCCCTGACTTTTTCCGGAAAAGCTTATGCCCTTCATTCCCGAAAATGTCTTTTTCAGCCTGTAAAATGCTGTATAAAGGTTTGCGGCGGCCTTTTCAGGCTCAGTATCAGGCCAAAGTATATCGCAAAGCCTGTATTTTTCAACTGTATCCGGCCATTTAAGCATCAGTATATAAAAAAGCTCCTCGCTTTTAGCAGTCAAAAACCTTATATCCAGTCTTTCTCCTTTGCAGAACACACCGCCTTTTCCGGAAAATTTAAAATACACATTATCCTTTATTACCCTTTCACCGCTTTTGTGTGTCAAAAATATACTGATTTTTTTCATTACCCTTTCCAGCTCCTGAGCGCTTACAGGCTTCATAAGGTAATCAACAGCGTTTACCCTGAACGCCTCAACAGCGTACTGCGAATAGGCTGTAAGAAACACTATAACACAGTTTTCGCCTATAAGCCTTTCTGCCAGCTCTATGCCGCTGAGCCCCGGCATTTCTATATCTGTAAATACTATGTCGGCCCCATATTCTCGGACCTTTTCCAAAGCCTCATAGGGGTTTGTTACACAGCAGCAAATTTCAAGGCAGCCCATATCAGCAGCGGCCCTGCTGAAAAGCTCGAAATTAAATTCCTCGTCATCCACAATAACAGCTCTATATGTACTCATATTCAGTAACCACCCGTTCCTTTTTAGCCTCAGGGAATACAACCCTTACAGTTGTTCCTTTATTGAGCACTGACTCCACCTCAACCAAAGCTCCGCCCCCATAGGCTGAGAGCCGCCTGTAAATATTTGACAGGCCTATCCCCTTGTTTTTCACGCCGCTTTCAAATATAGTTTTCAATGCGTTTTCGCTTATACCTATGCCATTGTCCGAAACACTTATAATAAGCCGGTTATTTTCAAGCCTCAGCACAATTTCAACACTTCCGCCAGAGAGCTTTTTTGAAAGTCCGTGCTTAATGGCGTTTTCCACAAGCGGCTGAATAATGAGCGGCATTATCATAAATTCATTGCAGCCCTCTCCAATGTCGTATTTTACCGATATTTTCTCACCATATCTTGCACGCTCAATCTCGCAGTAGGATTCCACAAGCTCAAGCTCTTTCTGTACGGTTATAAGTTCCTCAGACGTTTCTGTACTGTAAATAATCCTGAGATATCTGGTGAGGTTTCCAAGGAGCACACCGGCGCTTTCACCGTCTACATAGCAGAGGCTCATAATCCTGCCAAGGGCATTGTAAAGAAAATGGGGCTTTATCTGCGCTTTTAAAAACGCCGTCTCGTACATCTGCAACTGGGCACTGAGCACCCCTATATTGTTGCGTGAATGGAAGTACAGTATACCGAACCCGACGGCAAATGAATATATAACGGCGGCCAAAACCGCTATCTTCCACCGGCTGTCCTTCTGGTTTTTGTACCTCTCCACTATTGTTTCAGAGCTGTCCGGATACGCCAGCAGGGCTTTTTCAATATCAAAGCTGTCTATTGTGCTGTTTACCGCCGCGCAGAGCCTTTTACCCTCGCTGTCGTTTCTGAAGGCAAAGCAGAAATCATAGCAGGCGTTATCGAGCGCAAATTCCTCACGGGTGTCAAAAAGCTCATTCCTGAAATAATCCGAATAGTAAACGTTCTGTTTCTGTATTATATAGTCAACTGTCCTTGCGCTGAGGGCTGTATACATGCTGTTGTAGTTTTTAAAATATTTAACCGGAAAATCCTCCCCGTCAATCAACCCTTCGGCGGCGCTTTTTTCAACCACGCCTACGGACTTTCCCTTTATGTCAGCAAGTGAGCCGGCCCTGAAGCTGTTTTCGGTGTACGTTATCACACAGTAATTGTCCTTAACAACAGGATTGGAAAAAATAAGCTCTCCGGTTTCAAGCCTGTCGGCCAGAACCATAATATCTGCCTTTCCGGCAGAAAGCATATCCAGCTTGTCGCCGTAACCCATGTCAAGCTTCCTGAAATATGTATATCTGAAACCTTCACGTTCTGCTGTCTTTTCAAGTATTTCAGCTGCCGCACCCGAGTACTGCCCGGTTTTCCGGTCAAAGTATATATATGGATAAAAGCTGTCGTCACATTCCACAACAATGCCGCTGTCTTCGGCACTGACACTCCCATAAGTCAGCGCTGTCGGGCAGAAAACATATGAAATCAAAACTGCCATAAAAATTAAAAATTTCATACCCATCCCCATTCCCCAGCAAAGCCTGAACATATTTAAAGCCATTACCAGTCTATGTTTTATATGCTTGTACTATATACGGAAATTATAACGAAATATAACATTCCAGTCAAACATAATCACATAAAAGCCACAAGTCCGCACAAAAAGCAGGAGGGACAGCGTTTACGCCAGTCCCTCCTGCTTAATATATGTCAAATCAGAAAGCCTCTGATATTTACGGCATTTACTTTAATTTAATTATCCCTCTATAGCTATATGGCCCCTGTTTTCAATCGGCTTCCTGTATTTGTCAGACGGGAACTCGATATGGAGAATACCAGAATCAAATTTGGCCTTTATATCCTTCTCCTCAACATTCTCGCCAACATAAAAGCTCCTTGAGCAGCTGCCGGAATATCTCTCCCTCCTTATATAGTTTCCGCTGTCGTCCTTTTCATCTTTGCTAAGCGACCTCTGGGCGCCTACAGTAATATACCCGTTTTCAAGCTTGAGCGAGATATCCTCTTTTTTGAAGCCCGGCAGGTCCATATCCAGTATATAGCTTCCGTCCTTTTCTTTTATGTCAGTTTTCATCATATTTCTTTCCCTTTTGCCGAAAAGTGGATTGCGCATTGACATAAATTCATCATCAAATGGTCTCATAAAGTCATCAAAAAGGTTTTCTCCGAAAATTTTTGGCATCATCATAAGTCATACCTCCCAAAACAATATATTTAATTTACATAATTTATTGACTTATTCTAAACAGAAAGCAGGTTTTTATACTTAATCCACTTCCTTTCTCTTTACAATATGTATTGTAGCACTGTTTGTTAGCCACGTCAATAGACGAGTGCTAAGTTTACATAATATTAACAATTTGTTCATAGAAAACATCGTCCATAAATCTGCAACATAAACATATAAAAATAAGAGGCCCGCAAGCCTCCTGTTTTTTATGGATTATTCCCCCTCAAACAGCTCAAACCTGTATTTCTGCGGAGCATCCGGATATTTTTCAGTATCCACAGCCGAAGCGAACATTTCATAGGGCCTTACATACATTCCATAGGGAGGGTAAAGCGCCTGATATGTTACCATAAGCTCCCCAGTCTCACTGTGCACCGCTACGCTGTGGACATAATATAGCTTTCCCTTAAAATGCCTGTACGGCCGCATAGGTACTATATTGCGTTTCATAAACTCTCTCCTCCTTACGGATTGATAAACGTTACAAGCATAACCATTATAAATATGCTTATCACTATCGAAACTGAACCTGCGAAGGCAGAAGCCTCAGTGCTGCCCTCAAGCTTCTGTGTAAATGCCGGCACAAGTGCCGATGTAGGTGAGAAAACGACAATAGTAAGAACCCTTTTAAGCATAATGTCAAGCGGCAGCACAAAATAAACAATATATGCTATAACAGCCGCCGCGGCATATTTTACCGCAAGCATTCTTGCTATCTCGCCATAGTATTTACGGTCTATATTAAAGTCAAGGCTAAGCCCAAGCATCATCATTGCCATAAACCCATTGGCTGAAGCCATTGTGGAAATAAGGTTAGATAACGCCTCCGGCAGCCGCACATTCATGACTGCCAGCAGTATGGCGAGCATATATGTATCAAACGGTACGGAATAAAGCATCTTTTTTACAAAATCCTTTATGCTGAAACCTCCGTCGCCGTTTCCCAGAGCGGCGCCTGTAACCGCGTAGCTTCCGCCGCAGGTCATAAGTGCATTGCCGGTGTCGAACATACATGTAGCTATAACCCCCTGTGCCCCTATAAATCCCTGTATAAAGGGCATACTGAAGGAGCCTATATTGTAGCCGGGGCAGTTGAGCATATACATAATCCTCATATTCCGTTCTTTTTTTAATGAAAAGACGAACCCTACAGCAACCATAATAAAATTAATGCCAAGGCCCATAAACATAAGCAGAAAAAGCGAATTGTTTTTTTCAAATGACGAAAAACTCGATATTATAGCCGCCGGCAGAGTTATATTAAGAGCCAGCATAGTTACAGCGTCCCTGAAAGAGCTGTTGAAAACCCCTTTCTTTTTAAGGTAATATCCCAAAAAGATAACAATAAGAAACGACAAGGCCTTGCAAAGTACAGTAAACATTATTATCCCCCTACTAAATCTTTTGAGCCGCTGTTAAAAACAACCCTGACTATTATATAATTAAATAGCCAAAATAGAAAGCTCAATTTGTAAACCCAAACTGTATACACCGTACCAGCCGGCTGAAAAATATGCCAGAAGTTTTATTTGAATTTTTTATCCGCTTTTGCAGCACACTGTATATTTTTACAAAATAGTTTAAATTTCAACAATATCCTCTTTTGAGGCCGATTGGTCTATTTTATTAATATCAAGAAATTATTCGCACATTTATATACAATATTGACTATCTTCAAGACAATATATTACAAAACAGGTATATAACTTTCTAATTTAAATTACATATTTCAGAACATTTTTCACACTGTTTTTTGTCATATTGTACTATTATTGTTATATTATTCTCAAACACCTTGAAATAGTGCGCGATTTGTAGTATGCTACTAACGTCAATTAAAGTAAATTATTTTTTAGGGGTGATTTAATTATGAAAAAAAGGATTTTATCTCTTTTAGCAGTATCGGCTCTTATTGCATCTGCTTTAGCCGGCTGCGGCTCCTCATCAGGCTCTGCTCCCGACAAATCAGGTTCACAGCAGAGCTCGGCTCAGGCAGAGGGCTCACAGCAGCAAGACTCAGGCGAGGCCGTTTATGAGATTCGCGTAGGACATGTTCTTGCCAACACACATCCTTATGAGCTTGGACTTCATAAGCTTGCCGAGCTTGCAGCTGAGAAATCCGGCGGTAAAATTTCTATTGATGTATTTGCCAACTCACAGCTTGGAAACGAGAGGGATATGGTTGAGGCTCTCCAGCTCGGTTCACAGGAAATGGTTCTTGTATCTACAGCAGTGCTCTCAAGCTTTACCGACCAGTTCCTTGTTTTTGACCTTCCATTCATGTTCGACACAACTGAACAGGCAAGGGGTGTCTGCGACAGCGAGCTTGGCCTGAGCATACTTCACAGTATAGACGACCAGGGCATAAAGGGCCTTACATGGTTTGAAAACGGATTCAGAAATGTAACAAACAATGTACGCCCAATAGAAAAGCCAGAAGACCTTCAGGGCATAAAGATAAGGACTATGGAAAGCCCTATACATATGGCTTCATTTTCAGTAATGGGCGCTGACCCAACACCTATGGCTATGGGAGAGCTCTTTACAGCGCTTCAGCAGGGAACTCTTGACGCTCAGGAAAACCCTCTTGCCATAATTGATACAAATAAATTTTACGAAATCCAGAAATACCTCTCAATGACAGGTCATTTCTACGCTCCTGCCCCGCTCTTTGTGGCTACTGAATACTACAACAATATGGATGAAGAAAGCCAGCAGGCTTTGCAGGAGGCAGCAGACGAAGCCGCCGCTTATGAAAGGCAGTGCCTTGACGATATGAACGCAGAGCTTCAGCAGACACTGGCCGACAACGGAATGGTTGTAAACGAGGTTGATAAGGCTCCGTTTAAAGAGGCAGTTAAGCCGGTATATGATGAATATACGGGCACAGGCGCCGGACAGGTTAACCCTGACATACTTGCGCAGGTTCAGGAAATGCTTAAATAATTTAAAATAAAGATTAAGGCCGGGCAGAATCCATATCTGTCCGGCCTTTTTTATTTGGCACGTTTTATCGGCATCAATACAGGCTTCTGCTGCCATTATCGAATGAAATTTATTGTATTTCAATTTAAAATGATTTACCGCTTTTTATAACCCGACTTACCGTCTGCCATGTATATCAGCAATCTGATGTTATTTTCAACATATTTATAGTCAAAGTACTCATCTATGGGCCTTTTGAATGGCACGCCCAACTTCAACTGTAATATATAGACCAAATAATAATAATTAACCGTCAATAATTGGTCAAAATTCCGATTGTTAATTTAAACACACTCTCTGACCTGCACTTAAATAAATATATATTTTCCAAGTGAACAAATATTATTGTGCAATATGTAATTGAACACAAAGCATGTTTTATAGTAAGATATTAACAACAAACAGTTTTACCTTATGTTCTGCATGGTAAAACTGATTAAGCTGAATTTCCGGCCGGGAATTGCTTAAAAATCAAATGCTTTATTCAAATAAACATATACGAAAGGAAAGAAGAGAGATATGGCAAAATTTTTAAGCTCTAATTCCCCCAAACGTGAGAAAGTGAAAAGGGCTCCCACTTTTTTTGAATCTATACTCGCTCTTGCGATACTTATCACGCTTATAGGCGTTGGATACATAGGTTACGGCCTGCCAATCAACCCAATACTTATGCTTGCGTCATTTATATTTGTTTTTATGGCTTTCAGGTGCGGCTGGAAATGGGAACAGATTCAAAACGCTATTGTAGAGAAGTTTAAGTCTGTTACTGTAATAATACTTATGAACTTCCTTGTCGGCGGCACCATAGCGGCCTGTATTTACTGCGGCACCATACCATATTTAATTTACTTAATATTCAAGGCTATTAATCCTAACCAGATTTATCTCTGGTCGTTTTTATCCTGCTGCGTGTTCTCTGTTGTAACCGGCACAAGCTGGACAACGGCGGGAACCATAGGCCTTGCCATGTTCGGCGCCGGCCTTGGTATGGGAGCAGACCCGGCTATACTTGTGGCTTCCATAGTCAGCGGCGCTATATTTGGAGATAAGCTTTCTCCTATAAGCGAAACAACAATACTCGCCCCTTTATGTTCCGGCACAACCGTTTACGAGCATATTTACTCAATGCTTTACACAACTGTGCCGACAGCTGTAATATGCGCCGTGTTTTTCTTTATATGCGGCAGAAGCATGCCGGGCGGCGCTGAGCTTCCTGTTGAGGCAGTAACTGTCATGGAGGAGCTTTCAGGGCTTTTCAAATTCAGCCCTATAGTGCTTATACCATTTATACTCATATTCTTAGGCTCGGTTTTAAAATGGGGAAACATGCCTTCCCTCTGTATAGCAAGCTTTGCAGCGGTATTTGTAGGCATATTATACCAGAGGGCCGATATTTCTGATATATTAAACGCTTTTATGGGCGGCATGAAGGTTTCTTACCTCGGTATAGAGGATTCCTCCATACTGTCAGGCGCTACCCTTTCAATAGTTCAAAGGGGCGGAATGACCGGCATGGGCAGCACAAACATCACTGTGTGCTGCGGCTTTGTTTTAGCAGCCATTATGAGTGCGGCAGGCTTCCTTCAAACAGCCTTTTCTCCTGTTTTAAAGCTTTGCAGGGGCAGAAGGGTAAGGCTTGTGGTATCTACCCTTTTTACAGACTTTGTTATAATGAGCTGCGCAGGCTCGTCTTATCCTGCACATATAATAGTCTCAGAAATTTACAAAAGGGAATACTTTGAGCAGAGTCTTGACCCTAAGGTTCTCTCGCGTACCCTTGAGGATGTTGGAACAATGACAACTCCTCTTGTGCCATGGACAGCTTCCGGCGCCTATTATATAGGTCTTTTTGGAGTTGCAGCCTATGGCGCCGGCGGATACTGCAAGTACGCTCTCAACTGCTGGCTTAACCCTGTAGCCGCTATAATACTGGCCATAACAGGCATAGGCATGTTTAAAATGAGCCAGGAGAAAAAGAAAAAGATGCTTGAACAGCTTGATGAGGAAGCAAGAAATGAAGGCGAGGTTCAGGGAATACTTGACCTTGAGGATGAGGAAACCAAATCAGTCTCACCGGCATGCAACCCATCATAAAATCAAAACAGTATAAACAGGTCAAATTTATTCACGAAATCCAATATACTGATATATACCAGAAGCGCTGTTTGCCTGATAGGGTACAGCGCTTTTTAAGGCTAATACCCGGCCTATACCACTGTGAATATATGAGCAGAAATTTTCAATGCAAACAATTTTAAAACCAACTCACTTTATGCAAATTGCCGGAGTTTTGAAGTTTTTTATTGATTGAAAAATGCAACTGTGGTATACTAACATCAAATGTTGTAAATCTGAATATGGAGGAAAGTAATTATGGAGACTTTAGCGATTGTTCTCACCGTATGCATGGCTTTAATAGGCATTCTTTTATGCGTAATAGTTCTTCTCCAGAGCGGACGAGCCGCAGGCCTTGGCGCCATAAGCGGTTCCTCAGCGAGCGCTGACTCGTACTGGAGCAAAAACAAAGGCAGTTCCATGGAAGGCGCGCTCGAAAGATACACTAAGATTTTAGGCGCGGCATTCATGGTTATAGGCATTGTCCTCAATTTTATTGTTTGATTATATGCCAAAAAAAGCGTATTCATATGAATACGCTTTTTTAATGCCTGCTGTATGCAAAACCTGTTTACTGCTCCTGCTGCCCTGTTTCATCAGAGCCTTCACATTCAGCAGCCATACATGGTTGCTGGCCTTCAGTTTCAGAACCATCTTCAGCGTCATCGCTTTCTATCTGGTCAGCGGCTATTTTGGCGGTACCTGCCACCTTTACACCCTCATTAAGGTTAATAAGCTTAACACCCTGGCTTGCTCTGCCTATAATGGATATGTCACTGGCCCTAAGCCTTATAATAACACCTTCAGATGTTATAATCATTATCTCCTCGTCATTGCTTACCATAAGCGTTCCGGCAATTTTTCCGGTTTTTTCGGTTATATTGTGAATCTTTACGCCTATGCCGCCCCTGTTCTGAATGTTAAACTCCCCTACATCTGTACGCTTGCCATACCCGTTTTCAGTTACGTTAAGTACCTGCATGTTTTCATCAACTATATCAGCCGATACAACATAGTCGCCCTCACGGAGCTTTATTGCCCTTACTCCAGTGGCGGTCCTTCCCATAGGGCGCACATCGTCCTCATTAAACCTTATTCCCATTCCGTCGTGGGTAGCCACAAATATATCTTTGCTTCCGTCAGTAACAAATACCGCTATCAGCTGGTCGTCCTCCCTGAGGTTTACTGCATTGAGTCCGCCCTTTCTTATATTCGAGTAGCTCATCATGTCTGTCTTTTTGATTACACCCTGTTTTGTAATCATCACAAGATATGTGTCAGGGTTAAAGTCATTTACAGGTATAACAGAGCTTACCTGCTCATCCGGCGCTATTTCAAGAAGATTAATTATGGCAACGCCTCTTGCGGTCCTTCCGGCTTCCGGTATCTCATAGCCCTTAAGCTTATAAACCCTGCCCATATTTGTAAAGAACAGCATTGTATCATGTGTTGAGCTTACAAATAAGTCCTTAATAAAGTCCTCCTCACGGGTCTGCATGCCGATTATGCCTTTTCCGCCCCTGTTCTGGCTCTTATATGTATCAAGCGGAGTACGCTTTACATAGTTCCTGTGAGTGAGTGTAATTACGTTTACCTCATCTTCTATAAGGTCCTCTATATCTATCTCGCCCGGATTGTTGACAATCCTTGTGCGTCTCTCGTCTGCGTATTTTGCCTTTACAGCCATAATCTCGTCTCTGATTACCCCAAAGAGCTTGTTTTCATCGACAAGTATTGATTTGAAATAAGCTATTTTTTCCATAAGGGCTTTATGTTCTTCCTCAATCTTTTCGCGCTCAAGCCCCTGAAGCCTTCTCAGCTGCATTTCAAGTATCGCCTGAGCCTGTATCTCTGTAAGGCCGAACCTCTCCATAAGACGTTCCCTGGCGTTGTCATAGCTTTCGCGGATAGTCTTAATTACCTCATCAATATTGTCTATGGCAATCATGAGGCCCTCAAGTATATGCGCTCTCTTTTCAGCCTTATCCAGGTCGTATTTTGTGCGCCTTGTCACAACCTCCTCCTGATGCTTGAGGTAAAGGCTGAGCATTTCCTTAAGGTTAAGCACCTCCGGCTTTCCGTCTACAAGGGCCAGCATAATAACGCCGAAGCTTTCCTGAAGCTGTGTATACTTGAACAGCTGGTTTAATATTACATTGGCGTTGAAGTCCTTTTTGATATCTATGGTTATTTTTATATCGTCTCCGGCAGACTCATCGAGTATATCGCTTATACCCTCGATTTTTTTGTCCTTCACAAGCTCGGCTATTTTTTCCACAAGCCTTGCTTTGTTTACCTGATAAGGTATCTCCGTTACAACTATTCTTTCCCTGCCGTTAGGAAGGCTTTCAATCTCAGCCTCGCTCCTTATTACAATCTTTCCTCTGCCTGTTTTATAGGCGGCCCTTATGCCGCTTCTGCCGAGTATGTTGGCGCCGGTTGGAAAATCAGGGCCTGTAACAGATTCCATGAGCTCCTCAATATCCGTGTCGCGGCCCTCAAGCTTATTATCTATAATTCTGACAACACCGTCTATGGCCTCGCCAAGATTATGCGGAGGTATATTTGTAGCCATTCCAACTGCGATACCCGACGAGCCGTTTACAAGGAGGTTTGGTATCCTTGAAGGCAGCACTACAGGCTCCCTCTCGTTTCCGTCGTAGTTCGGAGCAAAATCAACAGTGTCCTTATCTATATCCGCAAGCATTTCAGCCGTTATACGGCTCATTCTGGCCTCTGTATACCTGCTTGCCGCCGCACCGTCTCCGTCTATTGAGCCAAAGTTTCCGTGACCGTCAACAAGCATATACCTCATTGAAAAGTTCTGTGCCATACGCACCATAGCGTCATATATGGAGCTGTCGCCGTGAGGGTGATATTTACCCATAGTATCGCCCACTATACGCGCGGATTTTCTGTAACCCTTTGACGGGTCAAGGTTCATTTCATTCATTGAGTACAATATACGCCTCTGGACCGGCTTAAGGCCGTCACGCACATCCGGCAGCGCCCTGGCGATAATTACACTCATGGCGTATTCGATATAACACTTTTTCATTTCCCTGTTTATATCGACAGTGACCATTTTGTCTATCTGGTTCTCACTCATTTTAAACTTCCTTTCAGACGAATTAAGCTTTTATTTAAAAGTCGAGGTTTTCAACATATTTCGCGTTCTCGTTTATAAATTCCCTTCTCGGCTCAACCTCATCGCCCATAAGCATACTGAAAATTTCATCAGCCTCCACAGCGTCTGTAAGCTCCACCTTTTTCAGTATCCTGTGCTTAACATCCATTGTTGTGTCTCTGAGCTGGTCAAAGTCCATCTCTCCAAGGCCCTTGTAGCGCTGAATATCCTTTATGCCGGTCCTGCCTATTTCCTGATAGAGCTCCTCAAGCTGGTCGTCATTATATACATAATAATGCTGCTTGTTCTTTTCAACTCTGTAAAGCGGCGGCTGAGCTATATATACCTTTCCGGCCTCTATGAGCGGTCTCATATACCTGTAGAAGAATGTGAGCAGAAGCGTTCTGATATGTGCTCCGTCCACGTCGGCATCGGTCATTATAACTATCTTGTGGTATCTGAGCTTGTCAATGTCAAAATCCTCGGATATGCCTGTACCGAAGGCTGTAATCATGGAACGTATAGTGTCGCTGCCAAGCATTCTGTCAAGACGCGCTTTTTCCACATTGAGTATTTTTCCTCTCAAAGGCAGCACCGCCTGAGTCTTGGGGTCTCTGGCCTTTTTAGCCGAGCCTCCGGCAGAATCTCCCTCAACTATGTAAATCTCGCAGTTTTCAGGGTTTCTGTCAGAGCAGTCGGTAAGCTTTCCCGGAAGCCTTGTTGAGTCAAGGCCGGTTTTTCTTCTTACAAGCTCCCTTGCCTTTTTGGCCGCGTCTCTTGCCCTGCTTGCCACAATGGCCTTTTCAAATATAATTTTGCCCACAGCAGGGTTTTCTTCAAGAAAATATCCCAGCTTCTCTGAAAATACGGAAATAACAGCGCTTTTGGCCTCGCTGTTTCCAAGCTTGGTCTTTGTCTGGCCTTCAAACTGAGGGTCGCCTATCTTTACGCTTATTACAGCTGTAAGGCCCTCCCTCACGTCATCTCCGGACAGGTTTTTATCATTCTCCTTGAGTATGCCGCTTTTTCTTCCATAGTCGTTTATAGTCTTTGTAAGGGTAGTCTTAAAGCCCTCAAGGTGTGTACCGCCGTCAGTTGTGTTTATATTGTTTACGAATGTGTGTATGCTTTCATTAAAGCCGTCGTTGTGCTGAAAAGCGACCTCTACATATATGCCGTCTTTAACGCCTTCAGCGTAAAATACCTCGCCGTATATAGGCGTTTTGCTTTTGTTCAGGTACTGCACAAACTCCTTTATGCCGCCTTCGTAATGGAATGATTTTTTCTGCTCCATGCCTTCACGGCAGTCCTCAATATTAATCTTAAGGCCCTTTGTCAAAAACGCCGTTTCTCTGAGCCTTGTTGAAAGCGTGTCAAAGTCGAATACCACCTCGTCAAATATCTCATCGTCGGGCTTAAACTGTACAATAGTCCCGTGAAGGTCGCTTTCTCCCGCGTCTATAAGCTGTGACGCGGCATCTCCCCTGTGGTATTCCTGCTTATGTACCCGCCCGTCACGGTGGATTTCAACCTTCAGCCATTCGCTGAGTGCGTTTACTACAGAAGCACCTACGCCATGAAGCCCTCCGGAAACCTTGTAGCCGCCGCCGCCAAACTTTCCTCCGGCATGCAGTACTGTAAATACCATCTCAACAGCCGGTATGCCCTCTGTAGGGTGCATTCCCGTAGGTATTCCACGTCCGTCGTCCTTAACCGTTATTGTGTTATCCTTTTCTATAGTTACGTCTATTTCAGTACAGAAGCCAGCCAGGGCCTCATCGACAGAGTTGTCAACAATCTCGTAAACCAGATGATGAAGTCCCCGCGCGCTGGTTGAACCGATATACATACCCGGCCTTTTACGCACAGCCTCAAGGCCTTTGAGCACTTGAATTTGATTCTCATTATATTCCTGAGCCATTTTTTCCTCTCCTTGAAAATACATGTTATTTACTGGGACTGATACTGTTAAACCACGCTAAAAAAATAAAGGCATTTTCCTGAGATTTTTTATCCCTTAAAATAAGCAGTCAAAGACTGCTTCCCTTTGGCCTGCCTTAAATTTTCTCCGCGGCAAAACACATAAAAACTCCCATGGGCCTTGTCAGTTTTATAACCCCTCTCATTTTAAGCAGCAATCATACAAACGGAGCCAGAAGCCGCCCTTAAATTTAAGCTTCGCTCCTCAAATCAGCGCTTATGCAAGGGGTATAAACCATAAGCTTCAACACCACTTTCATAAGCGCCGATTCCATTCGCTTTAATATAAATATTATACCATTAAAAGCAGGTTTAAACAACGAAAACAGGCCAAATAATCAACACTTTTTTTCGTGGTATATATAAGAAGGGAAATTGCAACGGCAGTTAAAAAACAACCCTCTAAATATTTAAAAGGCAAAATAAAAACTGCAATTGGTTTGAAACCCTTGCAGAAATCATATCCTAAGTTTTTTTGTATCCAACGCAAAAATTATATTGACATTCCGCAATTTAGGTGTATAATCAAACCCATAAAAATATTCACAAACCATTGACGCGGAGATAAAAACAGATAGAGCACTTACAGAGAGCCGGGGCAGCTGGAAGCCGGCAGCAGCGATTTGTTAAATGGACCGCGGAGGGCGTATTCAAAGGCTCAGGCCGAGTATTATACGACGTGGAAGGCGCACGTTACAACGCCGGGAATATGCTGGTATTCTGCTAAAGTGTGGGTATTGTTTTACCCGAATTAAGGTGGCACCGCGGAAAATTTATCCGTCCTTGAAATATATTTATATTTCATGGGCGGTTTTTTTATTCCCAAAAAACCGCAGAATACAAAAACCTACAGTGAAAGGGGAATGACAATGATAAGACCTGCACTTGAAGAAGCTGCTGAAATTAAAGAAAAATACAAATCCATACCCATAAGCGACGAGATATTATCAGACATAATAACACCCATGGAGGCGTTAAAAATACTCAAGTCGGTAAGCTCCCATGTTTATATGCTTGAGAGCATAGAAAGCACAAAGCACTACGGCAGATACACATTTCTGGGCTTTGACCCCAAAAGTGAAATTACAGTAAAGGATTTTGAGGTTACAATACGCCACCTTGGAGACGAAGCCCTGAAGTTCAGAAGCTCACACCCTGAAAAATACATCAACTCAATTATTGAGCAGAACAGAAGCCCAAAATTTGACTACCTTCCCTCCTTTACCGGCGGGCTTGTAGGGTACTTTTCGTATGATTATATAAAATACGCCGAGCCGACATTAAACCTTAACGCTCAGGATGAGGAGGGCTTTAACGACTGCGACCTGATGTTTTTTGACAAGGTTATAGCCTTTGACAACTTCCGGCAGAAAATAGTGATAATAGCAAACGCAAAAACCGACTACTTTGAATCAAACTACAGCAGGGCAGCCGCCGAGATAGAAAAAATTAAAGCCCTGCTTACCAAAAGCCGGCGCAGCGAAAGCTTTTCCGGCAGGATGCTCTCCCCCTTCACACCTCTTTTTACGCAGGAGGAATACTGCAAAATGGTTGAAACGGCCAAAGAGCGCATAGCAGACGGCGATATATTTCAGGTTGTGCTCTCCAACCGCCTCAGCGCCCAATATGAGGGAAGCCTCCTTAACGCATACAGGGTTCTCAGGACAATCAACCCTTCGCCGTATATGTTCTACTTTTCAAGCGACGACATAGAGATAGCCGGCTCATCTCCCGAAACACTTGTAAAGCTTGAAGACGGCATACTCCACACATTCCCACTTGCAGGAACAAGGCCAAGGGGCAGAACTGACGAGGAGGATAAAAAGCTTTCCGAGGAGCTTTTAAATGACAAAAAGGAGCTGGCAGAACACAACATGCTTGTGGATTTGGGCAGAAACGACCTTGGCAAAATAAGCGCCTTCGGCACTGTACAGGTAGAAAGATACCATGAGATAGAGCTTTTTTCCCATGTAATGCACATCGGCTCAACTGTAAGGGGCGAAATCAGAAATGGGTACACTGCAACAGATGCCATAAGGGCGGTTCTTCCGGCCGGAACACTTTCAGGCGCCCCCAAGATTAGAGCCTGCCAGATAATAAACGATTTGGAGAACAACAAACGCGGCATATACGGCGGCGCCATAGGATACATTGACCTTTCGGGAAACGCCGACACATGTATAGGAATAAGGCTGGCATTTAAGAAAAACGGCAGGGTCTTTGTCCGCTCCGGAGCCGGCATCGTATTCGACAGTATCCCTCAAAATGAATATCAGGAATGTATAAATAAAGCCATGGCAGTTGTAAAGGCCATAGAGCTTTCTCAGGAGGTGTGACAGCATGATACTTTTAATTGATAACTACGACAGCTTCTCCTACAACCTTTATCAGCTTGCGGGAGCCATTAATCCGGAAATAAAAGTGATAAGAAACGACGAGCTGTCACCTTCGGAGATTCAAAAGCTCAATCCCGAAAAAATCATAATCTCTCCGGGCCCCGGAAGACCTGAGGACGCCGGAGTATGTATAGATACAATAAGGCTTCTGGCAGGAAATGTGCCAATACTTGGCGTATGCCTTGGGCATCAGGCTATAGCCAAAGCATTTGGAGCTGCTGTAAGCCGGGCAAAGAGCATTATGCACGGCAAGGAATCGGAAATATCAATAGATACCGGAAGCGCTGTCTTTAAGGGCCTGCCATCAAAAATATCCGTAGCCCGATACCATTCCTTAGCTGCCATTGACTGTACTGTGCCGGACTGCCTTAAAATAACAGGCAGGTCCAAAGACGGCGAGATAATGTCGCTTGAGCACAGAAATTATAAAATATACGGACTTCAGTTCCACCCGGAATCAATTATGACGCCACAGGGCAAAACGATACTCAGAAATTTTATTGAGGGGTGATTTGAATGATTAGAGAAGCAATTTCCAAGATTATAGAACGCAGAGACCTCACCTACAGCGAGGCCGAGGAGGTAATGGATGAGATAATGAGCGGCAGAGCCACACCGGCACAGATTTCCTCTTTCCTTACAGCCCTCAGAATGAAGGGCGAAACCATAGACGAGATTACGGCCTGCGCAAATGTAATGAGAAATAAGGCCTCAAGAATAGAAACACCGTTTGAGGTACTGGACATAGTTGGCACAGGCGGTGATAATTCCGGCACATTCAATATATCCACAACAGCCGCCTTTGTAATTTCAGCCGCAGGCATACCTGTTGCAAAACACGGAAACCGCAGCGCTTCCAGCAAGTGCGGAGCGGCCGACGTACTTGAAAAGCTCGGGGTAAATATTAATATACCGGCTGATATAAACCAGAGGATTTTAAAGGAACACGGCCTCTGCTTCATGTTCGCCCCGGTTTACCACTCCTCAATGAAATACGCCGGACCTGTAAGAAAAGAGATAGGCGCCCGCACAATTTTCAATATTCTGGGGCCTCTCACAAACCCGGCCTTCGCCCACATAAATGTAATAGGCGTGTATGATATGTCACTGCTTGAGCCTATAGCGCGTGTGCTCTCTAATCTTGGCACAAAACGGGGCTTTACACTCTTTGGCGGCGGCCTTGACGAGGCGACTGTATGCGCGGATACCACCCTCTGCGAAATAGATAACGGCACATTCAGGACATTTACAATAACCCCTGAATCAGCCGGGCTTAAAACCTATCCCGAAAACGAGATTAAGGGCGGCCTGCCGGAACAGAACGCCGAGATTACACTTAATATTCTCACCGGTAAAGAAACCGGCGCAAAGCTTGACATAGTCCTTTTAAACTCCGCCCTTGCCATATATGCCGCAGGCAAGGCCGAAAGCATAGCCGACGGTGTAAAAAAGGCAAGGGAAATTATACAAAGCGGAATGGCATACTCCAAGTTTGAAGAATTTAAGGACGCCTCCAACAGGCTAAGCCAAAGGGCGGTGTAAAATATGATACTTGACGAGATAGCAGAAAAAACCCGGGAAAGGTACCGGCTGATAAAAACCAGCGTTCCGCCTGATAAAATAAAAGAAAAGGCTCTCAGCTTAAACCCAGATACCGGCTTTCCATTCAGAAATGCCCTTTTAAAAGACGGCCTGTCATTTATATGCGAGGTAAAGAGGGCTTCCCCGTCAAAGGGCATTATAGCCGGAGAGTTTGACTATATAAAGACAGCCACAGAGTATGAATCGGCAGGAGCGGCGGCTGTGTCGGTGCTTACAGAGCCGTATTACTTTAAGGGAAGCGACAAATACCTGCTTGAGATAGCCCAAAGCGTAAGTATACCGGTGCTCAGAAAGGACTTTACTATAGACGAGTACCAGATATACGAATCCAGAGTACTGGGCGCAAGCTGTATTCTGCTGATATGCGCCCTGCTGGACACCCAGACCCTGAAAAGGTTTATAAGCACAGCTGAAAGTCTTGGAATGGACGCTATAGTTGAGGTGCACAGCCGCGAGGAAATAAAAAGCGCAGAAGCGGCCGGCGCCATGATAATAGGCATAAACAACCGCGACCTGACGACCTTTAACGTGGATTTAAACAAAACAGGAGAGCTTGCCTGCCTTGTGCCTGACAGCAAAATACTCATATCCGAAAGCGGCATAAAAACAAGGGAGGATATACAGTTTGTAAAATCCTGCAAAGCAGACGCCGTGCTTATAGGCGAAACGCTTATGAGAAGCGCCGACAAAAAGAAAACCCTTGAGGAGCTGAACCTGTAATGGCAAAAATTAAAATTTGCGGCCTTACAAGGCCGGAGGATATAGAATACGCAAATGAGTTTAGACCGGACTACATCGGTTTTGTGTTCCACCCTCAAAGCCGAAGGTATGTGACATATGAAAAAGCCCAAAAGCTTAAAGCAGCCCTTAAGCCGGATATACAGGCGGCAGGCGTGTTTGTGGACGAAAAACCGGAAACTGTATCCCGCCTTTGCAGAAACGGCATAATTGATATTATACAGCTCCACGGAAACGAGGACCGGGAGTATGTCACAAAGCTGAAGACCCTCACTGACAAGCCTGTAATTAAAGCACTGCGGTTAGGAGACTTTGGCAGTTCCGATAATGAGCTTCAAAACTGCCGCTTTTATGGAGCCGACTATCTGCTGCTTGACAGCACAGCGGGAAGCGGAAAGGCCTTTGACTGGGAACACTGCCAACACTGCAAAAACAACTTCGCCAAGATTTTTATAGCAGGAGGTATAAACGCCTCAAACGCCCAAAGGGCCATAAGGGTATTCAGCCCCTATGCACTCGACATATCGTCAGGTGTTGAGACAGGCGAGTTTAAGGACAGGGAAAAAATAAGAGAGATAATAAGCCTTATAAGGGGGATATAAAATGAGCAAAGGAAGATACGGTGTACACGGGGGCCAGTATATACCCGAAACACTTATGAACGAGATTATAAACCTGGAAAAACAGTATGAGCACTACAAAAACAATCCGGAATTTATTGATGAATTCAACACCCTTCTTGCCGAATACGCCGGAAGACCGTCGCTTCTGTATTACGCCGAAAGAATGACAAATGACTTGGGAGGGGCAAAAATATATCTCAAGCGCGAGGACCTCAACCATACCGGCTCTCACAAAATCAACAACGCTCTTGGTCAGTGCCTTCTGGCCAGAAAAATGGGCAAAACGCGTGTTATTGCCGAAACCGGCGCAGGCCAGCATGGTGTGGCTACAGCCACAGCGGCGGCGTTTCTTGGCCTTGAGTGCGAGATATTCATGGGCAGGGAGGATACTGAACGGCAGGCTCTCAACTGCTTTAGAATGGAGCTTTTAGGCGCAAAGGTTCACCCTGTGGACAGCGGTACAAAAACACTTAAGGACGCCGTAAACGAAACAATGCGCGAATGGGTAAGCCGTGTAAACGATACCCACTATGTTCTTGGTTCTGTAATGGGTCCTCACCCGTTTCCAATGATTGTAAGGGATTTTCAGAGCGTTATAAGCATGGAAGCCAGAAAGCAGATACTTGAAAAAGAAGGTAAACTGCCAGATGCCGTTGTGGCCTGTGTGGGCGGCGGCAGCAACGCCATGGGTATGTTTTATAATTTTATAGACGACAAGGAAGTAAAGCTTATAGGCTGTGAGGCCGCTGGCCTTGGCGTGGATACCGACAAGCACGCCGCCACAATATCAAGGGGCCGCCCTGGTGTATTCCATGGCATGAAAAGTTACTTTTGTCAGGATGAAAACGGCCAGATAGCCCCTGTCTATTCAATATCTGCCGGACTTGACTATCCGGGCATAGGCCCGGAACATTCTTATCTGCATGATACCGGAAGGGCCCAGTATGTGCCGGTTACCGACAATGAGGCTGTTTCCGCCTTTGAGTACCTTGCCAGAAAGGAAGGCATAATATGTGCAATAGAGAGTGCCCACGCTGTGGCGCATGTAATAAAAATGGCGCCAACCATGCCAAAGGACAGTATAATTATAGTCTGCCTTTCAGGTCGTGGAGACAAAGATGTGGCCGCTATAGCCAGATACAGAGGAGTTGATATATTTGAGTAATATATATAAAGCATTCAAAAACGGAAAAGCGTTTATAGGCTTTCTTACAGGGGGAGACCCTTCTATAGAAAAAACAGAAGAATACATACTTGATATGGTGCGCGGAGGAGCTGACATTATAGAAATAGGCATACCGTTTTCTGACCCCATAGCCGAAGGGCCTGTTATACAGGAAGCAAATATACGTGCGCTCAAGGCCGGCTGTACACCAGAAAGGCTCTTTGATATGGTCGGACGCATACGCCTTAAAACACAGGTGCCTATAGTGTTTCTTACATACCTCAATCCGGTATTCAACTACGGCTATGACAAATTTTTCGCCAGATGCCAAAGTACGGGAGTTGACGGAATAATAATACCGGATATGCCCTTTGAAGAAAGGGGCGAGCTTTCCAAAACAGCCGAAAGCTGCGGCGTTGACCTGATTTCACTTATCGCACCTACATCAGATGACAGGATAAAACAGATAGCAAAAGAGGCCAGCGGCTATGTATACGTTGTATCCTCAATGGGCGTAACAGGTATGAGAAGCGAAATTAAAACCGATATAAAATCAATTGTAGATTCCATAAAATCCTATACAGACGTTCCCGCCGCAGTAGGCTTTGGAATAAACACACCTGAACAGGCCGCTGCCATAGTCGGGTATTCCGACGGTATAATAGTTGGCAGCGCTATAGTTAAGATAATAGAAAAATACGGCGCAGACGCTGGCCAATATGTTTATGAATACGTAAAGTCTATGAAAGACGCCATAATAAATTAAACAAAACCACCGTATGGGTGTTGACCATACGGTGGTTTTAATTTTATTCAGTACTGTTTTCAGAATACTCTTTAATATAAGCCTTTCCATCAAAAGCTTTCCGGGCATAATCCAGAATACATGTATCAAGGCCTTCGGGAAGAATACATGCAGAATAAAACACTCCCCTGTTGTTTTCCATAAATGAGTAAATATCTGTCCCATTGTTAAAGCTAATGCGGTATATTGGGCTGCGCCCCGGAGGCGGTTTTTCAAGCTTTGTAAATACTCCGCCTGAACATATTTTTTGTATGTTTTCAATTTCCGCCTTATCTGTTATGTCAAAAATCAGTCTTTCCGCCGGATATCCTTCCAAATCTGCCAGACCAAAATCCACAGTTATCCTGTCCGTATCAAAATTAGGGGTAAAATCAACTGTAATGCTTCCTCTCTGGCTGTTATAATATACCCGCCTGTCTGATACTCCGCATATACTTAAAATATCCTCCAGCGGGGCGAATATCTCTGAGTCTTTAAACTCCACATATGTATTAAAACCGAGGGTCCTGTTCAAAAAGCTGACATAACCGGTTTCGGTATCAAGGCTGAAACTTTCTCCAGCGGCAAAAAGTCCGGAATACGGCTCCGCCCTCTTTCCCCTGACAAGCTTTGCCTCCTCATCCCAATCAATAACCCCAAAGCCAAGCATATACGCGGTTTTTCTTACAGGCGCCATTACTGTGCCGTCCTCAAGCCTGTATAAACCGATATCATTTATCTTATACCCGTCTGCCACAGCTGAGCTCTCGTTGATATTAAAAACGACGGTTCTGTAAAAATCAAATGCACCTGAAACCGCAGGAAGGTTAGTGTATTGAAAGTGCTCACCTGCACAGACAGCATGAGGGTTTTTATAGGGCCTGTACTCATACTGTCTTAAGCTTATTTTTCCGGTTTTTATGTTCCTTACGCCGGTGGTAACACAGTAGTACGGCTCAACATCATATTTTTTGTCTATGCTGCGGGATACCGCCTCCTCGCCGGCTTCAAGCAAAAGCGCGCAGTCAGAAGCCGATATGATTTCTTCAACTCCGGCCTCGTCGAATATGTAATCGGCGCTTTCATAATCCGGCATACCATATTGGGATACGGTGCGCACATATCCATTATAAATTCCCGCCGTATATTTAACCTCAGTCTCAAAGCCGCCCCTTTTAAACACCAGCTCTACTGTACCGTCATATTCAGACTCACAGTCAAAATACGTGTTATACCACCGCAGGTCAAAGCTTTTGTCTATGTTTTCCCTTATATATCCCTCTATGCCGGCAATATCCCTGTCAGCAAACGAAAACCTGATGTTATCCTCAGGAGCCACATAATAGTAAGAGTACTGGTTAATCTCAATACTGCTTAATCCCAAATCATTGTAAGTCACAGGAACAGCATATGCACAGCCGCAATACAAAAGTTCTGTGAGCAGCAGAATAAGCGGAATTCTTTTTAAAGGCATTGACAAAACCCTTTCTTTACCGGAGATAAATTAAAAAACAGATTTATCCACAGCTGTTACGCCCTTTATCACCTGTCAACGGATATCGTACCAGCCAAAAGTCCCCGGATTGAGGTTTACAGTTATCTGTTTAGTCTCTGTATACTCCTCAAGTCCGGCAGTACTCAGCTCACGGCCTATTCCGCTCTTTTTATAGCCTCCCCACGGGGCTTCCACAAAGGCCGGATTATAACAGTTAATCCATGTTATGCCGGCGCGTATTTCCTTTACAACTCTCAGCGCTCTTGCGCCGTCCTTAGTAAACACAGCGCCGGCAAGACCGAACTCCGTATCGTTAGCCAGCTCAACAGCCTCATCCTCTGTTTTGAATGTCTGCACAGTTACCACAGGGCCAAATATTTCATTTTTTACCGCCGTATTGTCTTTTCCAACATTGTCGATAATTGTCGGACGGACAAAAAATCCCTTTTCGCAGCCATCAAGTGTATATCTGCTTCCACCGCAGACTATCCTGCCGCCCTCAGCAGCGGACTGTTCTATAAATTT
This sequence comes from Lachnospiraceae bacterium NSJ-143, assembly GCA_022867625.1. Lineage (GTDB taxonomy): Bacteria > Bacillota > Clostridia > Lachnospirales > Anaerotignaceae > Neoanaerotignum_A. Next base: position 151,205 of record JALIFM010000001.1, on the reverse strand, counting down.
AAGCACCTTTTTCATATGCTCTTCGGATACAAGCGGCCCCATGTCAGGATTATCAAGGCCGTTGCCAAGAGTCATTTTTTCCGCCCTTTCCTTAAGGCGCATTACAAACCTGTCTTTTACAGATTCCTCAATTATTATTCTTGAGCCGGCTGAGCATACCTCTCCCTGATTAAAGAAAACTCCCATCATTGCCCATTCCACAGCACCGTCAATATCGGCGTCCGCAAAAATTATATTAGGCGATTTTCCTCCCAGCTCAAGGCCGATTTTCTTTACATTCCCAGCCGCAGCGCGGTATATGCTCTGTCCTACCTCAGTACTGCCTGTAAAAGACACCATATCCACATCGGCGCTTTCAGCTATCTCATTTCCAACTGTTGAGCCGCCGCCCATAACAAGATTTACTGTTCCGGCCGGAAGCCCCGCTTTTTCAAGCAGCTCAAAAAACATTACAGTTGAAAGCGGCGTTTCAGAGCTTGGCTTAAACACTATGGTGTTTCCCGCCGCAAGCGCCGGCGCTATTTTCTGCACACCCATTAAAAGAGGGTAGTTCCATGGTGTTATAAGTCCGCATACGCCTACAGGCTCCTTGACTGTGTATGAGTGCATAGGACCAAAGCCATCGTTTACATCATATGTAACACCGGAAGGCATTCTGACAGCACCTGCGTAATACCTGATATAGCTTACAGCATCGTCCACATCCCCCAGCGCTTCCCTCAGCGGCTTTCCGTTATCCATAGTTTCTGCCTGAGCAAACCTCTCACGCTCACCTTCAAGCATTGAGGCCACAGTCAAAAGCACTTCGCTCCTTTTTACCGCACTCAATCTCCTCCAGCCTTTTCTGTTGGAATAGAATTCCCTTTTGGCTGCTGCTATAGCAAGCCTTGCGTCCTCTCGGCCTCCCTTTGCGGCCTTAGCTATGACCTCGCCTGTTGCGGGGTTTATCACATCAAAGCCGTCACCGTTTAAGGCTTCTGTCCATTTTCCGTCTATGTAGTTAAGCAGTTCTCTCATTTAATAACACCTTCCTCTGTTAAAACAGATACTTAAAACCCAAATACAACTCCTATAACCCCGCTTATTGCTATAGCCACAATTGGGTGAAATTTTGTTTTTCTTGTAAAAACAAGTATTGCCGCAAAAAGTATTACAGCCTTTATACTGAATCCCGATACCGAAAAATCGGCAAACGATGTATTAAAAACCGCAAGCACTATAACAGAAAGGCCGGCGGCAGCTATAAGACCTGTAGCTATTGGTCTCAGCATATAAAATATATTCTTTACCACACGGCTTTCCTTAAACTTGTCAAGCACGTTTGCTATAAGTATTATTACTATTATAGATGGCGATACAAGCCCGAGTGTCGCCACAATACAGCCTATAATCCCACTGTTTTGAAACCCCACATATGTGGCCATGTTTACGCCCATAGCGCCCGGGGTTGATTCTGAAATAGCTATCATATCCCCTATCATGGCTGTTGTGAGCCATGTGTATTTTGCCGCCATGTCATACAGAAAAGGCAGTGTGGCAAGCCCGCCTCCCACAGCAAAAAGCCCCACCTTAAAAAACTCTATATATAAAACAAGAAGCATAGGCATTATTTTTCAGCCCCCTTTTCGGAAGATTTTTTCCCACTTTCAGCTTTTTCTATCTTTCCGGCAAAAAGGAAGCCCAGCACCCCAGCCGCTACTACCATAGCCACAGACGACACATCTGTAAAGGCTGATACAGCGCACGACAAAACTACAATAGCGGCGGTTATCTTTCCCTTAACAGCACCCTTCCACAGCTTTAGCACGGCGTTTAATATAAGCACTCCAACACATACCCTTATACCGGCAAAGGCGTGCTGAACAACAGCAAGGTCCGCAAAATTCTTAAGGAATGCCGCTATAATGCCTATAATAACTATTGACGGAAATATCAGCCCAAGGGTTGCCACAATGCCGCCGAGTATACCTTTATTTTTATATCCTATAAATGTGGCAGTATTAACCGCAATTATTCCCGGAGTGCACTGGCCTATGGCATAATAATCCAGAAGTTCTTCTTCTGTGGCCCAGTGACGGTCCTCGACAACTGTCTTTTGCAGTATTGGAAGCATTGCGTAGCCGCCTCCAAAAGTCACCGCCCCCATTTTAGCAAATGCTAAAAACAAGTCAATAAGAATCCCCAAATATAACCATCTCCCATAAAATGTAGTGTGCAGGCAAATCTCTTAAAAGCATCTGCTTTGCGGCCTATACCTTAAATATACACCCATTACCGCAGGCTGAACGGCTTAACTTTGCCTGTTGATATTTTACCACGCCAGACAGTATTTAAAAACAGATTTTTACAATTAAGCCTGTCCGAATTTGCACACTACTGCTTTAAGGCTGTACCAGAAGCAGTAATGACCTTGTCGGCCAGAACAACAACCTCATCCACCGGGGCCATAGGCGTTATATCAAGCCATTTTTTCATCAGCCCTATAATTCCATAGGTTATAAAGCTGAAATAATAATCATAGCTTTTATTTGACGCAAGATTATACCGCCTCTTGATAATGTCCGCGCAGTTTTTAAAAATAAGGCTCTGGAGCTTTTCTATAAAATCGGCAGATGCCCTGTTATTTATAAGACAGCGGCAGATATCGGCATTGTCCAGAATATACTCCGCTATAGGCCGCAGAGCCGGAAGCACTGTAGTTGCGGAAAGGTCCGCCTTTTTAAGATACTCGTCAATCATGTACTGTATGTTTTCCAGAATTTCATTTTCTATCTTGTTTAATATATCATAGGTATCTGTGTAGTGCAGGTAGAAGGTGCCCCTGTTAAGGTCGGCTCTTTCAGTTATATCCTTGACTGTTATATCCTTAAACTCCTTTTCGTCCATAAGCTGTGCCAAAGCCTGCTTAAGAAGTTTTTTTGTGCGCCTTATGCGCCTGTCCTCTTTAGAACTGTCCATATAATCCCTCCTGAATTAATAAACATAACTCCCAATTCTGTTTATTAATGAATAAAATTATATCCACTGGTGTTTTATTAAACGTAAATTTAATGTTTTGATTATTGTAACTATCAACACTATGAATTATAATACAATTAAGTTCAAAAATCAATTCAATGTTGATAAATGGAGGCAGCGATGAAAAATTCTTATTTCGACAACATAGTCCATTTTATAGTTTCCAAATGCGGCATTATAGAAAAAACCTTTGTTCTGGCCTTGTTTATAAGTATCCTGTGTTATCCTTTTGTAGGCATAAACTACGATTTGAGCACATATCTGCCTGAATTTGCCCCAACAAAGCAGGCACTTGATGTTATGGAAGACGAATTCGGCTATCCGGGCCTTGCCAGAGTAATGCTCAAAAACGTCTCCGTTCAGGAAGCCAAAAGGATAAGGGAGGAAATTGCCGATGTTGACGGCGTTTCCATAGTGCTTGGCCCTGACAGTGTAACACAGACCTATATGTCTGAATCATTTGTGCAGTCCTCCCTTGATGACTTCAACAATATTATCGGCAAGGGAAACACATTCTACAAAGACGGCAACGCCGTTATGGAAATCGTTTTTGAGGAAGGAAGCTATGACCAGAAAACGCGCGAGGCTGTGGATAAGATTTATAAAATAGCTGGCGACAACGCCTCCTATGCCGGAAGCGCAGTAGCCAACAAGGAAAGACAGGAATCTGTTGTAAAGGAGCTTACCGTAGCCGTAATACTGGCACTGTTTGTTACCTTCGCACTGCTTGCGCTTACCACCGAGTCGTGGTTTGAGCCTGTGCTCTTTATACTGATTATGGGTATCGCCATAATACTTAACATGGGCACAAATATCATATTTGGTGAGATATCGTTTTTTACATTCTCAATATCGGCAATACTCCAGCTGGCAGTTTCAATCGACTACTCCATATTCCTGCTGCATACGTTCAAATCCTACAGGAACAGCGGCATGGAAATGAAACCTGCTATGGAGTCTGCCCTCAAAGAAGCCTGCCTTTCGATACTCTCCAGCGGCGCCACCACGATAGTCGGCTTTATAGTAATGGCCCTTATGAGGTTTAATATAGGCAGCGATATGGGCTTTGTGCTGGCAAAGGGCGTTATCTGTTCGCTCTTAACAGTAATATTCCTCATGCCTTCCCTTATAATACGGTTCACGCCGCTTATAGAGAAATTCAGCCACAAGTCCTTTGTGCCGTCATTTGGGAAATTTTCGATGTTTCTGTACAAGATACATGTACCTGTGCTTATAGTCTGTATTATTATCGCTGCCCCAAGCTATGTAGGCCAGACAATGAACAGATTCAAATTCGGTGATGAAGCCCAAGGGGCCGGCCCCGGCACAAAGGTTTACGACGACGCAAGGGATATTGAAAAGGAATTCGGCAAATCCAACATTATACTGGCCATAGTGCCAAACGGCTCTGTGGTAAAGGAACGCAACCTCACAGACGACCTTGACGACCTTGGCTTTGTAAATTACGCCGTATCCCTTTCCGGAACACTCCCTAAAGGCATACCGCAGGATTTTCTGCCTGATAAGCTTACAAAGGAATTCCGGACCGACGATTTTTCAAGAATTATCATATCCATGAAAAACTCTGAGGAAAGCGATTACTCCTTCACCTGCAGCAACACAGTAAACGAAACAGTAAAAAGGTATTATCCCGAAGGCTCATATGTAATTGGGCTTACACCTACAGCAATGGATATACGCGATATACTGACAGTAGACTATAACCGAGTGTCGCTTTTCTCGCTTCTCGGTGTTGCTCTGGTTGTAATGATTACATTTAAAACAATATTTATACCTATACTTATAGTTATACCTATTGAGCTTGCTATATTTATAAACATGACTATGCCTTATATAGCCGGCGAAAACGTAATCTATATAGGCTATATAATAGTAGGCTGCGTTCAAATAGGCGCCACTGTGGATTACTCAATACTTATGACAAACAACTATCTGTTACTCAGAGACTCTTGCAGCAACAGAAAGGAGGCCGCACTCAAGGCTATACAGAAAAGCGCCCTCTCAATACTGACTTCCGGCTCAATACTTATGGTTGTGGGCTATATTATATATTTTACAAGCAGTATCCGCTCAATATCCCAGGTTGGGCATTTTGTAGGAAGGGGCGCATTTTTAAGCGTACTGCTTGTGCTTACACTCCTTCCGGCGCTCCTGTCGCTCTTTGACAGGACAATAATGCACAGACTTAAACATGTTGAGGAAAAAAAGAAAAAGAAGCTTTTAAAGAAGAAAAAAATAAGCGTGCCTCCGGATACAAACGCTCCGGCAGCGCAGTAAAAGCAAATGACGCAGCCGGACAGCTGTCATTAAATACACAAAACACCCCGGCATTGACATTAAAGGCCTTCGTTGGCGCTGCTGCATTTTGAGCTCCGCTCAAAACCAATAAGGCCTTCATTGATTAAGGAGATGAAAACATGCTCAGACATAAAAAAATAATTTCTTCAGCTTCAGCCATGCTTTTATCAGCGCTTATAGCGGTTGAAGCCATTGCCGCGCCCCCTGCCGCGACATACGACGAAACACTTTATATAAACCTTGACAGCTACGGCAGTGCAACCAAAAGCAGTGTAGTAAAAAGCTACAGCCTTAACAGCAATACTGACATAACCGACTACGGCACATACGGCGATATTATAAACATGACAGACTATACTGAGGCCCAGACAGGTGAAAACAGTGTTAAATTTGATTTCTCAAAAAGCGCATCAATACCAAAACGCTTTTATTTTGAGGGAAAGGACCCCGTGCTTACATCTGAGCTGCCATGGAATATTGATGTGAGCTACAAGCTTAACGGCGTACCGGCAAAAGCTGAGGAGCTTGCAGGTACAAGCGGCCTTATTGAAATAAACATTGACGCTGTTCCCAACGAAAACTCAAGCGATTACTACAAAAACAACCTGCTTATGGAGGCGGCCTGTGTTGTGGATGTGGACGACGTACTGAGTGTAGATGCTCCCGGAAGCCAGATAGTGTCTGTAGGCAGCCTTAAGACCATAGTGTTTTTTGCCCTTCCTGGTGAGGAGCAGCATTTTACACTTTCCATAGGCTCAGACGACTTTGAGTTTTCCGGAATGATTTTTATGCTTCAGCCGGCTACAATGAGCCAGGTAGACAAGATAAACGACCTGCGTGACGCCAAGGAGGATATTGAGGACTCTGCCGACACTATAAGCGACAGCCTGGATATAATACTTGATACCCTTGACGGTATGCAGAAAAGCTTCAGCGATACCTCAGCCGGACTGAAGGAGCTTGACAAAGCCAGAGGCATAATTGCCGATTCAAAAAACGAGGTTTATGACGAGGCCGAAAAGGCTCTCAATGATATTCAGGGACTTTCAGATGCTTTGGAGCCGTACAGCGCGCATTTTGACACTGCCCAGAGCGCTGTAAACGATATAAACACTGATTTAAACAGTCTTAACGACTCTGTTCAGGCGTTCACCTCAACACTCACCGATATCAAATCGAATATGGATTCCATAAATGCCGGACTTGCGGCTATAGACGATTTAATAACTTCTGCCGATGAGGACGAGACAAGATGGCACAATGTGCTTGAAAGCATGTCTGACAATATTAAAAAGCTTTCTAAAAACTCAGAGAACATAAGGGCTTATCTCAAGGGAATATCCGATGCTGGCGAAAACCTCGGAAACAGTCTGGAAACCCTTTCAAGCGACGGAAACGTAGGCTATATATCAGACAGCCTCATGCAGTCGTTTTACGAAAACGGAGATGTCAACTCCGGCGGCATATGGGCTGTGCTCTACTCAATACAGTACCTGTCATCGGACATCAGCGCCCTCAGCAAAAATGTCGGAAACCTCTGCGGCATACTTGGAGACTACGACAAGTTTACTAAGGAAGGCTTTAATATTGAACAGCTGACAGACGATTTATCTGAGCTTTCCGACCTTTCCCAAAAAGCCATAGACAATATCTATTCGCACAGTGATGACTTCCACAGCATAATTGCGGACTCACAGGACCTTACAGATATAATCGGCGACGCAAGCCTGAAGGCCCAGTCGGGAATTGACGCCATTAACAGTTCTGTTGAAACAGCCAATAAATATAAATCGGATATAGACTCCCTTATATCCGACAGCAAAAACACAGTGGAAAAAACAAACAGCAGCCTTAAATCCGTTCACAGCTTCCTTACAAAGCTCAGGGATATGCTGAAAAATTCGGGTGAGAGCCTCAATACAGGGACAGAGGCCGCACTAAACGGAATTATAGACGCCCTCTCACAGTCTATAACCGGCCTTTCGCAGACTGGTGTAATTAAAAACGCCAAGGACACAATCAAAAACCTTGCCGATGATAAATGGGATGAATATACAGGCGATGACAATAACCTTCTCAACATGGACTCCTCACTGCCGGCCCAGTCGTTTACCTCTGACAAAAACTCTGCACCCCAGAGCATACAGGTAATAATGCGCACCGACGAGATAACAAAGGACGATGATGACGCCGCTCCTGATATAAATGAGGATACAGGTATTGTAGGGACAGTTTTTACAAGACTTATAGGCATATTTAAAAAGCTTTTCGGCATGATTGGCGGATTATTCAAATAAAGTGCAAAATCAGAAAGGTGTACGCAACAGGGCTGTGTTTGGCTTTTTTGCGTACACCTTTTAAGCTTTTATGCCGGATAAAAAGCCACATGAAAATTTAATATTAAAAACCAAAAAAACATATTGCCTTATTCCCGTTTATGATGTAAAATTTGCAGGATTATTATAAAGGGGAGGATTTTAAAATGTCAGAAATGGCAGTAAAGGACAGGCCGATTTTGGGCGGACTGCTTGGCCTTTTCAGGAAAAACAGCAAAACCGATAACCGCAGAGAAAACGAATACTGCGGTTCATGCGATAACCGTACGGTTATAAAGCTTTCACTTTCAAACATCGACTCCAGAAAAGAGGAGAAAATGCTTGAAAATGAGTTCAACAGCATTTCTAACCTGACCTTATGCGCTGATTACAGAAAAAAAGCCGCTGTTATAATAGCAAGGCGGCAGATTACCGAATACGAAATCAGCAGTATAGCTTCAAGATGCGGTGTAGTTGTAAAGAGCGCCGAATTCATTTAAACATTTAACAGACACTAATATGGGAATCTCAGCAAAACAATAAGCTGGACATTTAAGGGGCGTTTTTAAGGCGTTCCTTTTTTGTATCTGAAAAATTTAAATAATTGCTTTCAGCTCCTGAGACTGTTTAAGCAGGCGGCAATCCTTACTGGTAATCTGAATCGCGCCTTTAACCGGTAATAATAAAACAGCCCTCCGGAAAATTGTTTCGGAGGGCCGACATTATTTGAAATAAGCGAAAAGCATATACAGTATTAAATTTTAATCAAAAATCTCCTCAGTACCTAGTTTCCGCATTCAATGCTAATTTCATTAAACACATCAAGTATATCGTTTACAACTATCTTTTCCTTGTCTTCTCCGGCCTTGTCAATTACCGTTTTGCCCTTATGCATCATTATAAGGCGGTTTCCATACTCGACCGCGTACCTCAGGTTATGTGTTACCATAACTGTTGTAAGGTGCTTTTCCCTTACCACCTCGTCTGTAAGCTCCATTATCAGGTCCGCTGTCTTAGGGTCAAGGGCTGCCGTATGCTCGTCTAGTATAAGAAATTTTATATCTGTCATTGTAGCCATCAAAAGAGCCATGGCCTGCCTCTGTCCGCCGGAAAGCGCCCCCACCTTTACATGCAGCTTATCCTCAAGGCCAAGGTTAAGGCTTTTGAGCTGGTCTCTGTAAAAATCGACACGGCTCCTGTTTATGCCAAGCCTCAGCCCATAGCTCTTTGATTTGTTGTCGGCAATAGCCATGTTTTCAAGTATAGTCATATCCGGACAGGTTCCCATGGCAGGGTCCTGATATACGCGTCCTATATCGCGGTAGCGCTGAAATTCCTTCTTAAATGTTATATCCTTGCCATTCATAAGTATTTTTCCGCCGTCAACATGGGAGCTTCCGCAGATAAGGTTGAGCATTGATGTTTTTCCGGAGCCGTTTGAGCCCACAACCGATACAAACTCACCGTCGCCTACAGTCAGGTTAAAGTTATTAAACAGACACATCTCGTTTATTGTGCCTATATTGTAGTATTTATCTATATTCTTAAGCTCAAGCACTCTTTTTCACCTTCTTCTTGCGGTCCATTGTTATAATAAGTATTATAAGGAACAGAAACGCCGTTATAAATTTCATGTCGGTAGCGCTCATGCCTCTCGATATGGCAAAGGCCACACAGCCCTTGTATACCACCGAGCCGAATATTACCGCCGTTGTCGCTTTGACAAATGACACGTTCTTAAAAACATTGGTTCCTATTATTACATTGGCAAGGCCTATAACCACTGTTCCCGTACCCATTGAAATATCAAAGAACCTCTGCTGCTGGCACATTATGCTGCCGCTCATTGCTATAAGCCCGTTGGCTATGGCAAGGCCTACAATCTTTACAAGGCCTATATCCTTGGCAAGGCTTGTTACAAGGGTTTCATTGTTTCCCACCGCCCTGAGCAGGAACCCGCTTTTTGTCTTCATATAAGCGTCCAGCAGGAGCTTTGCTATTAACGCCAGCACAAAAGCCACTATTACTGTCTGGTACGGAGCAAGCGATTCAGGAAAAACTGCGTTTACAATGCTGTTGTCAAAAACCGTCTGCTGTGTAAAAAGCGGCACATTGGCTTTGCCCGCAATCCTGAGGTTAATGCTGTAGAGCGCTGTCATCATTATTATTCCGCTCAGGAGGTCTCTTACCTTAAACTTAACATGTATAATGCCTGTAAGCGCCCCTATAACCATTCCGGCGGCAAAAGATATAACAAGGGACAAATATGGGTTCATACCCCCGGTTAGGAGTACGGCTGTAATAGCCGCTCCCGCCGGAAAGCTTCCGTCTGTTGTAAGGTCCGGAAAATCCAGTATTTTATATGTTATATAAACTCCCAGAGCCATTATGCCGTATATAAAGCCCTGCTCCAGAACTCCTGTGAGTATGCCCATGATATTGCTTCCCCTTCCTTAAATCCAAACTCTGCCAGTGCATGCTGTACTGAGTTGCGCTTTGCTAAATCACGCTTCGCTATAATGCACGCTGCGCTAAACCACGCTTCGCTATAATGCACGCTTAGCTAAACCACGCTTCGCTACTACTGCACGCTTTGCTAAACCACGCTTCGCTATTACTGCACGCTTTGCTAAACCACGCTTCGCTACTACTGCACGCTTTGCTAAACCACGCTTCGCTATTACTGTTCAGCTATAGTGTCAAAAATTTCAACTGCCGTAGCGGCGTAATCGCTGTCAACCTCTATGTTTAACTTTTCTGCAACAGCTGTGTTAAGATATAATCCGCATTCTGTTATTGTCTCAAAATTCATATCGCTGGCCTTAGCCTCGCCCCTTAACACCTTTGCTGCCATTCTGCCTGTCTGCTCGCCGAGGCTTACAAACTCAAGGCCCTCAGCCGCAAGGCAGCCGTTTTTAACCTGCTCTATTTCTGAGCCGAACACAGGGATACCTGCGTCTGTAGCCTTGGCTATCTCTGTGGCAAGGCCCTGAACAACTGTGTTGTCTGTAAGGTTTGTAATGCAGTCAACCTTTGTCACAAGACTGTCCATAGCAAGAGGTATGTCGGATATTGTGCTTATTCCCATTGTTTCAAGTGTGAATCCGTATTTGCCTACAAGCGATTCATATTCCTTTATTGATGACTCGGAGTTTACCTCGCTTGTGGTATAGAGAATACCTATTGTTTTGGCGTCTGGAAGCATTTTTCTTATCATCTCAAGCTGTGCATCAACCGGAAGCTTATCGCTTGTTCCGGTAATGTTTCCTACCGGAGAACCGTCCTCGTTGGCAAGGCCCGCCATTACAGGGTCTGTTATTGCTGTGTATATAACCGGTATGTCGGTTTTCATAGCCGCATTGTAGGCGCTTGCCGCAGAAGGTGTTGCTATAGCGCATATCATATCCACCTTTTCAGCCACAAAATTGCTGGCTATCTGTCCCGCTGTGCCTGTGTCGGCCTGAGAGTTTTCATATATCAGCTTAAGATTCTCGCCCTCAACAAAGCCTTCTTCAGCAAGGCCCTTTATAAAGCCCTCACGGCAGTTATCAAGGGAACCGTGCTCTGCAAACTGGGATATGCCTATTGTGTAAACCTTTCCGTCAGTGCCTTCCTCCTGCGAAGCTGAACCGGAAGCCGAAGCCTGTGCCGAGCCGGAAGCCGAACCCGATGCGCTTCCTGTTCCTGTGCCTGATGAACCGCAGCCCACCGCCGATAAAGCCAGAACCGCCGCAAATGCCAATGATATTATTCTCTTTTTCATATTAAACCCACTCCTCTTTGTGATTTGATTTTATTTTTTGTAAACAAAAAACCGCCTCAAACTAATTGTCTGAGACGGTTATAATTCAAAATTATAATCGCGGTACCACTCAAATTGCCTTTCGGCCGCTTTAATGTACATTCATACATTCCCCTTTGGTAACGGGTACGGAAACACCCGTCAGACACTACTGAGAATTTCTTCTTTTCGTCCTGCCCTCAGAAGTCCATTCGCACTTACGGAAAGTACCGCCATTCCACCGCCGGCGGCTCTCTTTGAAATCCCTGATAAGCCTACTCTTCTTCGTCACTGGTTTAAAAACATATTGATTTAAGTTGTGTTTTATTCTAGCACCCGCATCTGTAAAAGTCAAGTATTATTTTCAGAATATTTTCAGGCCTGCTTCCGCCTCATAATCACTTTGCTTCGGGCTTTCGGCTTCAGCCCAAATCGTGGTACTTTCCGAGAAACTCCCTTGTCCTTTCATTGTCAGAGCTGAACATTTTATCCGGTGTCGTCTCCTCCACAATAACGCCCTTTTCCATAAATATAATGCGGTTTGAGACTTCCTTGGCAAAATTCATCTCGTGGGTGACTATGACCATTGTCATGTGCTCCCTTGCCAAATCCCTTATAACCTTGAGAATCTCCAGTGTCAGCTCCGGGTCAAGGGCGCTTGTAGGCTCGTCAAAAAACAGTATTCTGGGGTTCATGCACAGCGCCCTTGCTATGGACACCCTCTGCTGCTGGCCGCCGGAAAGCTGGCACGGGTAGTAATCCGCCTTGTCAAGAAGCCCCATTTTTTTGAGAAGCTCCCTTGCCTGACTGTTTACCTCGGCCTTATCACGCTTTTGCACATGCAAAGGCGCGTCTGTTATATTTTTCATTACGGAATAGTGCGGGAAAAGATTGAAATTCTGGAACACAAGGCCAAAGTTTGAGTTGATTTTTCTCGCCTTTTCTCCCTTTGCATACACAACAGAACCGTTTTCGGCTGTATACGCCGCTTTATCCCCCATGTATATTATCTCGCCGCCGTTTATTGTTTCAAGCATTGTGGCGCACCTGAGTATGGTGGATTTGCCGGAACCGGAAGGCCCAATTATAGAAAGTATCTCGCCCTCCGAGACAGAAAGGGATATGTCCTTAATAACCTCCAAGTCGCCGAAGCTTTTGCGGATATGGTTCATTTCAAGTATTTTCACAGTTATCCCCTCCTTACCTGTAGTAGCTCATTTTCTTTTCAAGGTGCTCCATAACCGCCGCCACAACAAAGTTGAACACGTAGTAGAACACAGCCGCAACTATAAAAGGCGTGAATGTGGACTGCTTTGCCACTATCTGCTTGGCGATTGTAAACATCTCCATGTACGCCAGTGAAAAGGCAAGGGAAGTGTCCTTTACAAGTGTAATTACCTCGTTTGTCACAGACGGAAGTATATGCTTTATAACCTGCGGCAGTATGATTTTAACAAATGTCTGGCTTTTGCTGTAGCCAAGAAGTTTTGCCGCCTCGTACTGGCCAACGGGCATAGCCTCTATTCCGGAGCGGAAAATTTCGGCGAAATACGCCGCGTAATTTATTGTAAAGCCTATTATTATAGCCGGAAACCTGAATGATTTTATGTTCATGCCAAAAAGCAGAAACGGGCTGTAATAGACAATCATAAGCTGAAGCATAAGGGGAGTGCCCCTCATTACCGATATGTAAATCTTTACAATATTTTTAATTGCAGGATTTTTCGACATTCTGCCGAAGGACACAAAAAGCCCCAGAGGAAGGGATAAAACTAATGTCCAGAAAAATATTCCCATGGATTTGACCATTCCAGTACTGAGCTGGACAAGCATGGTTGATAAAGTCATCGTTTTCGCTCCTTTTAGTAAAAAATCCGCCGATACCTGTGGTATAGGCGGACAATAAACAAAAATGTAAGCCTTATTTATGCGTAAAAAGCATTATGCCGCCTGTCACTCAGCCTTAAGGCACACAAGGTCGGAAATCTCATACTTTTCGGCAAGCTGTGCTACAGTGCCGTTATCTGTGAGCTCCTTGAGGTCTTTGTTCACTATGTCGCAAAGCTCTGTGTTGCCCTTTTTAAAGCCGATAGCGTACTGCTCAGTGTTGAGAGGCTCTTCTATAATCTTGAAGCCTTCGCCCCTTGTCTTAAGCTGATAGTTGGCAACGCCTATATCCATAGCAACTGCGTCTATTGAGCCCGCCTGAAGCTCTACAAAAGCGCTGTTGTAGTCTGGAAATTCCTGAAGGGCAGCAAATGTGTCAGCAAGGGCCTTCTGTCCCTCCTCGCCGTCGTCCTGAAGGAGTGTAAGCGCCGCGGAAGCCGCCTGAACGCCTACAGTTTTGTCTGCAAGGTCGGCAAGTGTATCTATTCCAGCGTTGTCTGCCACAACCATTACCTGACTGTTGTCAACATAAGGCATTGAGAATGTGTACTGGTCCTCACGGCCGTTCATTGTAAAGCCGTTCCAGATACAGTCGATTGAGCCTGAGCTGAGCTCCATATCCTTGGAATCCCAGTTTACAGGAGTCTTTACAAGCTCCCAGCCTTCCATGTCGCAAACCGCCTGAGCAAGCTCAAGGTCAAAGCCTGTATAGTCGCCGTTGTCGTCCATGTATCCGTAAGGCGGGTACTCAGCGTCGAACCCTACAGTAAATGTTGTCCTCTCCGCTGTGCCCTCAGATGATGATGCCGCTGAGGACGAAGCCTCTGAGCCTGAAGCCGAAGCTGAACCAGCTGCCGAACCGGAAGCCGAGCCTGAAGTCGATGACGATGATGAGCCGCAGGCGCTTACGCTGAGCGCAAGACATACCGCAGCCAGTAATGCCGCATATTTTTTCATAGTAGTAATCCCCCTCTTTGATTATCGGCACTTTTTTATAATATCGCTGTGCCAAGCTAAAGTACAAAAGGATAATACCATAAATTGCACTGCCCGTCAAGGTGGGGAGCGGTTAATTTTGCGTCTGCGGCTCAATTAAACAGCGTGGGCGGAATTTTATTTTTCTGTACCGTAAAGGGTTTTATCCAGACTTTCAAGCATCTCGTCTATCACTCCCCGTACCCTTTTGGCCTGAAGCTCCAGCTCATACTTTGTCTGCTCCTTCTGCCCGCCCCGGCGGCCAACCAGAAAGTCCACCGACACGCCGAAAAAATCAGCCAGTTTAATCAAATCCTCCATTCCCGGCTCGGTTTTTCCGCTTTCGTAATTGCTTATGGCGGTGTAGCCGTAGCCTATAGCTGAACCAAGGCCGCTCTGAGTCAGCTTGTTTTCCTGCCTTAAAAACTTAAGGGTGCTTTTAAAATCAGATGTGTCTTTCGTGTCTTTTGTGTTTTCCATGAAAATTCCTCCCTGTTAAAAAATTGTAGATATATTTTAGATATAAAATACATTTATTCCAAACATATTAACATACTTTAAGTCTAAAATAAATACATAATATATTTATATTAGAGGTGTTTATTTTGGCTATTAAAAGTTTATCTATTAGAATTGAAGAAAATCTGCTTCATAAATTGCATGCAGTATCAAATTACGAAGGTCGTTCCGCCAACAGCCAAATTAATATTTTAATAAGAAATTGTGTTGAAAAATTTGAAGAAGAGCATGGTGAAATTATAATATAAGGTGAAATTAATGGCTATTAAAAATTTATCTATCAGAATTGATTCTGATATGCTTCACAAATTACATGTTGTTTCAGATTATGAAGGTCGTTCCGCCAACAGCCAAATTAATATTTTAATAAGAGATTGTGTAAAAACGTTTGAAAAAGAGCATGGCGAAATTGAAATTAATAAAAATAAAAGAAATTAATTAAACCGGCACAGGCCGGTTTTTTCTTATCTCTTTAAGTTATTATTTACTGCACTTTTCTCGAAAAGTGCCAAAAGGAGCGCTGATTTCGACGCAGCGCACCCACGAGCAAGGGGCCTGCCGACCCCTGCACCCCCAAGAATTGAAATTTATACATGTTTAACATTTAATTTTCATTTTTTAACATGGTGTATTAAATTAAAAAAATAGTCTATCATAAACACAGGAGGTTTTAAAAGTGTTTAAAGATAGATTTAAAGAGCTAAGAACTGCTTACAAATACACACAAAATGAAATAGCTGATTTTTTTAATGTTGCTGTAAATACTGTTTATAGCTGGGAAAATGGCATGTTTATTCCTGAAAAAACCAAACTTGTTAAAATGGCTGATTTTTTCAATGTAAGCGTAGACTATTTACTTGGTATGGACAACAAAAGGTACATTGAAGTTTCAGACCTCACACCTGAACAGGTTGCGCACATACAGCAGATTATAAACGATTTAAGGGAAGCCGGAAAATAAGATTGCTTCTTATTTTAAACTGAAGCTTCCTTTATTTTTTTCCACATTTTTAAAATCTGCTATTCCCAATACCTTGTCTATTCTCTCAAGAGCAATCCGCAGTATTCCTCTTAATTCGTACAAATCTTCGTACAGAAGAAACCTGCTTTTTATTTTGTTATTGCAACTGTAAGCCTTAATTTTGTATCGCTTTGCAGAAAATTGCTTTTTCATAGTTTACCTCCTTTCTTAGCAGTAATGTGTTAACTAATTAGATATAAATTCAATTCTATAACACCAACAATCGTTAGTATATTTTTTATTTTAATTCTATATACTGTTCATGTCAAGAACGATTGTAGGTGGTGAGACATGAAAGATACCTTGGCTAAACGATTAAAACAATGCAGAAAAGATAAAGGATATACACAAAACGAAGTTGCCGTATATTGCAATATTACCGAAAAGACATACCAGAATTATGAGCTGATGTCACGTGAGCCAAAATTAGAAATTCTTATAAAAATTGCAGACGTTTTTGATGTTTCACTGGATTATCTTGTTGGAAGAACAGACATAAAAAAAGTTAACAAACTAATTAAAGGAAGCTGAAAATAAGAGTACTTCTTATTACAATCAAAAGCTTCCTTTTATTTTTTCACTTCATAACAAAAAACAAAGCCACCCTTTTGTCGGGGTGGCTTTCGCTTTATAAGGCTTATGCCCTCATCTTTTTAATTTCCTCAATCATCTCAGGTATAACCTGCATTACGTTGCCCACTATGCCGACATTTGCCACGTCAAATATTGGCGCGTCCTCGTCCTTGTTTATTGCCACAATATAGTCCGAGCCAACCATGCCTGTAACATGCTGTGTTGCGCCGGATATACCGCAGGCGATATAAAGCTTTGGAGCTACTATCTTTCCTGACTGGCCAATCTGGTGCGCTCTTGAAATCCAGCCGGACTCGATAGGCGCCCTTGTAGCGCCCACAACACCGCCCAGAAGGTCCGCAAGCTCCTTTACAAGAGCAAAGTTTTCTGCCGAGCCCATACCGCGGCCGCCGGCAACTATTACGTCTGCGTCCTCAAGGTTTACAGCCTCGGAAATTTCCTTTACAGCGTCAACAATCTTTGTCTTTATATCCTCCGCCTCAGGTGAAATTTCGGCCTCGCATACAACCTCAACGCTTCTCTCCTCAGGCTCGGCCTTCTTAAAAGCGCCGCCCCTTACTGTAGCCATAACCGGGCAGGACTCAACCACGTTTTCCGCAAGTATTGTTCCGCCGAATACCGGACATGTAAAGGCGATTTTGCCCTCATTATTGAGCTTCATTGCTGTAACATCGCTTGCACAGCCCGCGCCAAGCTTTGCCGCAACCCTAGGGGCAAGGTCCTTGCCGTTTGGTGTAGCGCCTATAAATATTGCCTCAGGCTGATATTTTTCAGCAAGTGCCGCCAGCACTGCCGCGTACTCGTCGGAAGCGTATGCTTTATACGCGTTATCGTCAACTGTTATCACAGCGTCGGCGCCATAGTTTCCGGCAGCCTTTGCAGCGTCGTCAAGGCCGCTTCCTATTAAAACTGCTACTGTCTTTAAATTTTTAGCGGCGGCAATTTCTTTTGCAGGAGTGAGCATTTCAAATCCCACATTCTTTACAGCGCCGTCGGCTGTTTCCATAACAACAAAAATACAATTTTCCATTTTAAAAATCCTCCCTCCTTAGAATACTTTGGCTTCCTTTAAAATTTCCATAGCCTTGGCCATAGTGTCCTCAAACGTCTTTTCGTTTATCTTCACACCGGCCTGTTTCTTAGGAGGCTCGCTGAGGCCTGTTACCTTTACCGCTGGTACGGTTTTGTCTGCCTCAACACCTAAATCAGCGGCTGTTATTGTATCTATAGGAATCTTCCTTGCCGCCATTTTGCTCTTCATTGTAGGATATCTTGGGTCATACTCCGGCTTGTTTACCGTTACAACAGCAGGCAGGGCTGTCTCTACTACATTGTAGCCGTCCTCTGTCTCCTGCTTTACAGAAATTCCGCCGTCTTTAATGCTTATATCAACAATGCCTGTCACACAGCCTACGCCGAGCCTTTCGGCAAGCACAGGGCCTACCATTCCTGTTGTGCAGTCTGTGGACTCTTTTCCGCAGAAAACAATGTCAAACTTGGCGCCGTTAAGCTCCTCAATTTTTGCCACAGCCTTTGAGAGCACATAGCCTGTTGTAAGGCTGTCCATGTCGCCAAGGCCCTCCTCGCTTACAAGGTAAGCCTTTGAAGCGCCTACAGCAAGGCAGCTTTTAAGTGCGTCCTTAGCCTTTTCAGGTCCTACAGCCACAACCGTGATTGTGCCCTCGTTTGCTTCCTTAAGCCTTGCGGCCATCTCAAGGGCATATGTGTCAAAAGCGTTGGCTACCATTGTCACTCCGTCAACAGCAGGCTGGCCTGATGAGTTGAGCCCGATTTTTACCGAGTCGTCCGGAACCTGCTTTACGCATACTAAAATTTCCATTGTAAACAAATACCTCCCCGAATTATTATTTTCCCTTTAACACACTTTTTGCTATAACCATTCTCTGTATCTGATTTGTTCCCTCATATATCTGGAATATCTTTGCGTCTCTCAGAAGCTTTTCAACAGGGTATTCCCTGCTGTAGCCGTAGCCGCCCAGAATCTGTATGGCGTCAAGCGCCACCTGCACGGCTATATCTCCGGCATAGCATTTGGCAATGGCGCTTTCTGTAGCATATGAAAGCCCCATCTCCTGCCTCTGCACAGCCTGAACAACCATGGCCCTTGCAGTCTCTGTCTTTATAGCCATATCGGCAAGCATAAACTGTATCGCCTGATGTCCGGAAATAGGACTGCCGAATGTAACCCTCTGCTTTGCATATCTGGCGGATTCGTCTATGGCTCTCTGGGCTATGCCCACAGCGCCGGCGCCTACATACGCCCTTGACATGTCAAGGGTTTTCATGGCTATCATAAAGCCCATGCCTTCCCTGCCAAGCAGCGCGCTCTGAGGTATGCGCATATCCTCCATTACAACATCGGTTGTGTTTGATGTGCGGATTCCCATTTTGTTTTCGTGGTTTCCCACGCTCAGGCCCGGGGTTCCCTTAGGCACAATAAAAGCGCTTATGCCCCTTATTCCCTTGGCCTTGTTTGTCATAGCAAATATTGTATAAAAGTCGGCTATTCCGCCGTTTGTTATAAAGCATTTTCTGCCGTTTAATACATATTCATCGCCGTCTTTGTCGGCTGTTGTTTTCGTGTTTGACGAATCGGAACCGGCCATGGGTTCGGTAAGGCCAAAAGCCGCCTGTCCACCTTCAAGAAGCACATCGCAGGCCCATTTTTTCTGCTCTTCGCTGCCGGCTATAAGCACCGGTCTTAAAGCAAGGCCTGACGCTGACATTGTTGTGTAAAATCCGGCATCGGCTCTGGCCATCTCTTCGCATATAGCCGCGCATGTAACCGCGTCTATGCCGGTTCCGCCGTACTGCTCTGGCACCTCAAGGGCGCTGAGTCCCATTTCGGCTCCCATACGCACAATATCCGCCGGAAACTCGCCGGAAGCGTCAAACTCCCTGCACTGCTCCTTTACTTCCTTTTCACAAAAATCCCTTACGGTAGCTACAAGCTCGCTGCCTTCCTCCGATAAAATATAACCCATCTGCCGTTTCCTTTCCTTAAATAAATTAGAACTTGCCCATAACAGCCCTTGATATTACAATACGCTGAATCTGGTTTGTTCCCTCATAAATCTGGAATATTTTGGCGTCTCTCAAAAGCTTTTCAACAGGGTATTCTCTGCTGTAGCCGTAGCCGCCCAAAATCTGTATAGCATCCAGTGCCACCTCAACAGCTATGTCTCCTGAATAGCACTTGGCTATAGCGCTTTCCTTATTGTAATCAAGCCCTTTGTCCATAAGTGTCAGTGAATGTACAACCATCTGGCGCGCTGTTTCTGTCTTAATCTCCATATCGGCAATCATAAACTGTATTGCCTCGAATTTTCCTATAGGCTTTCCGAATGTGACTCTCTGCTTTGCATAAGCTATGGCCTCGTCCACACACCTCTGTGCAACGCCTACAGCGCCGCAGCCGACAAATGTCCTTGCCATGTCAAGTGTCTTCATGGCAACTTTGAAGCCTTCGCCTTCTTTGCCGAGCATAGCGCCCGCAGGTACGCGCACATCTTCAAGCACAACATCTGTTGTGTTTGATGTACGGATACCCATTTTGTTCTCCTCATTTCCTGCGCTCAGGCCCGGAGTGCCGGCAGGTATAAGGAATGCTGAGATTCCCTTGTTTCCGAGAGCCTTGTCGGTAGCGGCAGTTACTACATAGAATCCCGCTACAGCTCCATTTGTTATAAAGCATTTTCTGCCGTTTAATACATACTCGTCTCCGTCTTTTACAGCTGTTGTCTTGCAGCTTGCAGGGTCTGAGCCGGCCATAGGCTCTGTAAGGCAGAACGCGCCGTAGCCCCCGTTTACAAGTATATCACAGGCCCACTGTTTCTGCTCCTCTGTGCCCGCAATAAGCACAGGCTTAAGCCCGAGGTTTGAAGCGGCTATTGTTGTGTAAAAACCGGCGTCGGCCTTTGCCATTTCCTCATAAAGCGCCGATATTGTAACGCGGTCGATACCTATTCCGCCGTATTCCTCAGGCACTTCAAGTGAACCGAGGCCCATTTCCATAGCCTTGTCATAAATCTCCTTAGGCCATTCGCCTGATACATCGTAGGCCTTGCACTGCTCCTTTACCTCGTTTTCACAAAATTCCTTTACAGTTGCCAATAAATCCTTGCCTTCGTCATTAAGTATGTAGCCCATTTTAAAATCCCTCTCTTATTCCTTCTCTTATTATAATTTTATTTAAATGCTTTGTCTATCAAAATTTTCCCATAACAGCGCGGGAGATAACCATTCTCTGTATCTGGTTTGTTCCCTCATATATCTGGAATATCTTTGCGTCTCTCAAAAGCTTCTCCACAGGGTACTCTCTGCTGTAGCCATAACCGCCCAAAATCTGTATGGCATCAAGCGCCACCTCAACAGCTATATCGCCTGCGTAGCATTTTGCTATGGCGCTTTCCTTGCCGTAAGGCAGACCCATTTCCTGAAGCTTAAGGGCGTGCAGCGACATCTGGCGCGCTGTCTCTGTCTTAATCTCCATATCGGCAATCATAAACTGTATCGCCTCAAATTTTCCTATCGGCTGGCCGAATGTTACCCTCTGCTTAGCATAAGCTACGGCCTCGTCAATACACCTCTGAGCAACGCCTACAGCGCCTATTCCCATAATGGCCCTTGCCATATCCAGTGTCTGCATGGCTATTTTAAAGCCGTCTCCCTCTTTGCCTATAAGGCAGGAGGCCGGTATTCTCATATCCTCAAATACAACATCTGTTGTGTTTGAGGTTCTTATTCCCATTTTGTTTTCCTCGTTGCCTGCGCTTAAGCCCGGAGTACCCTTTTCAACATAAAAGGCGCTCATTCCCTTTACGCCCTTTTCCTTGTCGGTCATGGCTGTGACAATATAAAAATCTGCAACGCCGCCGTTTGTTATAAAGCATTTTCTGCCGTTTAACACATATTCGTCACCGTCTTTTACAGCTGTCGTCTTATTGTTTGACGCGTCAGAGCCGGCCATTGGCTCTGTAAGGCAGAACGCGCCGTAGCCGCCGTTTATAAGCAAATCAGCAGCCTTCTGCGCCAAATCTTTTCTTCCGCCTATTATAAGCGGCTTAAGAGCAAGGTTTGCAACAGCAAGCGTTGTGAAAAATCCGGCGTCGGCCTTTGCCATCTCCTCATAAAGGGCGGCGTATGTGGTCTTGCTTATGCCTATTCCGCCGTATTCCTCAGGCACCTCAATAGCGTTGAGGCCCATCTCAGCAGCTTTCTGATACATCTCCTCGGCCCACTCGCCGGACACATCAAATTCCCTGCACTGCTCCTTTACCTCCTTCTCACAAAACTCCTTTACAGTAGCGAGAAGGTCCTTTGCTTCATCATCAAGAATATACATTCAGTCTACACTCCATATCTTTTTTAACCAAAGCCGCCTGTAGAGGCGGCTTAATTTTTATGCCGGCATTATATCAAAATTTTCCCATAACAGCGCGGGAGATAACCATTCTCTGTATCTGGTTTGTTCCCTCGTAAAGCTGGAATATCTTTGCGTCTCTCAAAAGCTTTTCCACAGGGTATTCTCTGCTGTAGCCGTAACCGCCCAAAATCTGTATGGCATCAAGCGCCACCTGTACGGCACAGTCTCCGGCGTAGCATTTTGCTATGGCGCTTTCTTTGCTGTAAGGCAGCCCGAGCTCCTGAAGCTTAAGGGCATGCAGCGACATCTGGCGCGCCGTCTCTGTCTTAATCTCCATATCGGCAATCATAAACTGTATCGCCTCAAATTTTCCTATCGGCTGGCCGAATGTTACCCTCTGCTTGGAGTAGGCCACTGCCTCGTCAACGCATCTCTGCATAATACCTGTAGCGCCTATTCCCATAAGCGCCCTTGTAACATCCAGCGTTTCCATACATGTTACAAAACCGGTTCCTTCCTCACCTATCATGGACGAAGCCGGAACCCTCATGTCCTCAAAAACAACGTCTGTAGTATTGGAGGTTCTTATTCCCATCTTGTTTTCCTCGTTGCCGGAGCTTAAGCCCGGAGTTCCCTTTTCAACAAGGAATGCGCTCATACCCCTTACTCCCTTTGACTTGTCGGTCATGGCTGTAACAATATAAAAATCTGCAACGCCGCCGTTTGTTATAAAGCATTTTCTGCCGTTTATAACATACTCGTCTCCGTCCTTTACAGCCACTGTCTTGTTGTTTGCCGCGTCAGAACCGGCCATTGGCTCTGTAAGACAGAACGCGCCGTAGCCGCCTTCAAGAAGTATATCCGCTGCCCTTTGAATCTGGTCTTTTCTTCCCGCTATAAGCAGAGGCTTCATGGCAAGGTTAGCCGCAGACATTGTTGTAAAAAGGCCCGCGTCAGCTTTGCTCATCTCCTCATAAAGAGCGGCGTAGGTAGTCCTGCTCAGTCCAAGTCCGCCGTATTCCTCAGGTACTTCAAGAGCATTAAGCCCCATTTCGCAGGCTTTGTCATATATCTCCTTAGGCCATTCGCCAGACACATCGTATGCCTTGCACTGTTCCTTTACTTCCTTGTCACAGAATTCCTTAACTGTTGCCAGCAGGTCCTTGCCTTCATCATCGAGAATATACATGAAATTTCCCTCCAATACTAAAACAGACACACACGTTTACCAACATAAGATGTATAATACCGTCCAGCCCTGATTTGCAGGCTGTCAAACCACAAAATTAAAGCTTATAGCATACCTTACCCGGATTGAGTATCAGGTTAGGGTCAAATACCTTCTTTATGTTCTGCATAATTCCCATTTCAACAGGCCCTACGCATCTTTCAAGGTATTCCTGCTTAGCGTGGCCTATTCCATGCTCACCGGATACAAGCCCGCCTATTTCATTTGCCCTTGCATACATATCGTCCATAACAGCCTCGCATTTTTCCTTCCACTCAGCCTCCGGCTTTCCGTCTCTGCATGCATAAATATGGAGGTTTCCGTCTCCGGCATGGCCGAAGCTCCTTATTCTCAAGCCATGTTTTTCCTCAAGGGAATTTACATACTCAAGGTATTCCGCTATTTTGCTTATAGGCACAACCACATCGCACTCGTCAAGCTCGTCAGTGTCCGCCTGTATTGCCTCAAGGAATGAACCTCTGGCAGCCCATGCGTTCTTTTTAAGCTCAGGAGTATCAGCTACAAGTATGTCAATAGCGCCCTCCTCAAAGAGTATCTCAGAAGCCTGCTCTGATATCTGCTCAAGCTCCTCCATTGAATCCCCGTCAAAAGATATGAGCAGATAAGCGCCGGCTTCCACACCGTCTATAACCTGTGGGAATACCTGTTTTTCAAGATATTTTTCGCTCATCCTTACAATATCCTTTTCCATAAACTCAAGGGCCTGCGGGTTAAGGCCTGAAAGCAGCACCTTAGGCACCGCTCCTATACATGCGTTAAGGTCCTCAAAAGGAACAATAAGGCTTATTATCTCTTTTGGAGCCGGCACAAGCTTGAGCGTAATCTCTGTAATTATTCCAAGTGTTCCTTCCGAGCCTATCATAAGGTTTAAAAGGCTGTAGCCTGTGCTTGTTTTCTTTACATTGCTTCCGAATTTTACAATTTCGCCTGTAGGCAGAACAACAGTCATGGCCCTTACATAATCCCTTGTTGTGCCGTATTTAACAGCCCTCATGCCTCCGGCGTTTGTAGAAACATTTCCGCCCAGTGTGGCGAATTTCTCACCCGGGTCAGGCGGATAAAGCAGGCCCCTTGTGGCAGCGTCGTCCGCAAGGTTCTGAAGGAGCACTCCCGGCTGTACACGTACTGAAAGGTTTTCCATGTCATACTCAAGTATCTTGTTCATCCTTGTAGTACAGAGTACAACGCCGCCCTCTATAGCTACGGCGCCTCCGGCAAGACCTGTTCCGGCGCCCCTTGGTATAACCGGTATGCAGTTTTCGTTGCAGACCTTCATTATTTCCGATATTTCCTCAGTTGAGGCAGCCTCCACAACAGCCTCAGGCGCAAACTTGCCATAAATAGGCATCTCGTCATGGATATAGTCCTCATTGATTTCTTCTCCGGCAAAAACCCTGTTAGGCGCTATGGCCTTAAGCTTTTCAACTACCTCCGCAGTTACTTTGTTATACTGTGCCATTAAAATACCTCCCTTTTCTAATTTAAGCCAATTGTTAAATATCTGTTATTTTTAAGCAGGCATTGTTTGTTAATAAACTATCGGTTTGGTGGCCATACCGCAACGCCGCTCTTTTTAATTTTTGTTAATTTTTACTGTGCCCCCGGCCTTAAGAACGCAGCTGGTTTTTCCATATTCTGAGCATATTACAGGCCTTTTTTGCGAAACCTCAAGCCGATTTTCCAAAGCATATTTTTAACGCCCCTGTAATGCCCCGCAAAGTCCCCGCCTTAACCGGAACATACGGGATACATCAGCTTTTACCTCTGTGTATTATCCTCTGATGAGATATAGAGATAATATGGATTGGTGAGCCGCTCTGCCGCATACTGCCGCCGCCTATATGGATTATATTTTTGCTGAGGTTATTATATATCATATATCACAAACTTTCAAACACAAAAATACCGGCGTTTCGTGCAACATGCGCTACTAGAACGTTTTTTTGTGCAAGATTGCGAAAAAAATAGTTTTAATTTTAACAAAAATACCTTTTGCAGTTTTCTTGCCGGAATCATATTAACAATATTTTAACATAGGCAATGTTCTCCTGCACGGCCCATACCTGCTCATGTTATAACATTAAAGCCATTCTTTAAGGCAGCAAAAAGCGCGGGTAACCCCCGCGCTCCTTAATTATGCCGCCGTTTTGTTGCGTTTTGACTATTATCCTATAAAGCGTACAAGCATACTGGCCGCTTCTGCACGCGTTGCTTTTCCACGCGGGTTAAAGCTTCCGTCTGTTCTGCCGCTTATAACGCCAGCACTTACGCAGTATGCCACAGCGTCCCTCGCCCAGTCGGATATATCCGCTGTGTCGGCAAAGCTTAAATCTGCACCTGCTGTTGTATCGCCCCTGTACTGTGCGTATTTGTATATAAGCACAGCAAGCTGCTCTCTTGTAATTTCGCTCTCTGGAGCAAACTTACCGTCTCCCATGCCGGATATTATTCCATTGCTTAAACCCCATGCTACAGCTTCAGCATAGTAGTCCTCAGGCTTAACATCAGCAAATACATTAATGTCTCCGCTGTAGCTTTCACCGCTCATACGGTAAAGCACCGCGGCAATCATTCCCCTTGTTATATTTGTATCCGGGCTGAATGAAACGCTGTCTGTACCGCTGAAAAGCCCCTTTTCAACCGCCTTGTTTATAAAGCTTTCCGCCCAATGGCCGCTTATATCTTTAAAGCCCTCAGTTTTTTCTGCTGTTTTGTCAGCAGCTTCTTCCTTCTTCTCTTCTTTCTTTTCTTCTGCCTTTTCCACAGCTTTAAGCACAACCTCAAGCCTGTCTGTCGATTTAAGGTTTTCAACCTCAGCTACAGCGCCAAGGGATTCGCCGTTTAGCAATACATCTGCAATCTCGTAGCCGGCAGGTGCTTTAATTGTCGCTGACTTGCTGGTGGAGTTATAATTAACCACCTTTGATGAAGAAATGTTCATACCGTCTTTATTACTTACTGTTATAGAAGGCTTTCTGCTGCTTGAATTGCCGCCGCCTCCACCGCCGCCAGATGATGATTTGGATATCCATAATGCCTTCATTACAAACCCTTCGCCGGTTACTATAACATTCATGTCATCGTCTATGGTACCGTTTACACTCTCCTCAGGTATCAGCCATCCAAGAAATTCATAGCCGGAGCGTTTAAATGGGTTTCCAGGCATTTTATCGCCGGACTTGAGCTTAACAGTTTTTGTCCCAGAGCCGTAGCCGTCTTTAAGCGTTACATCGTACTCAACAGGTACAGATACCGTTACAGGCGAGAAGCTATCCATTGAAAGGTGCAGATAGTATTTTCCTTCTGAACCGTGAATCGCAGCGTAATAAATATCTCTGCCGTGGTTGACATTTACTTTTCCATATCCTGCAATTTCTGCCAGCTCATCTGGAACAGGTATGATGATACCTGCCCAGCAGTTAAGCTTTTCAATCTTTTTACCGCTTTCAGTCACTGGAGTTACATCGAATGTAATTGACTGAAGCTTACCGTCATCGGCTGATGTAATTTTGCTGAGTACTATATTCATACTTACAGGTTCTTCTGTTATGCCTTTTAAAGCATTCGCAAGATTTTCCGCGACCATGACAAGCAGTGACTTTGACTCCGCATCGCTGCCGTCAAGTATATTGCCTGCCGCCATGCTGTCAATTACAGCCTGAGCTGTGCTTTTCTGCGCGTCGTTTCCTTCAGGCACTGCTTCAATATCAATATTCTTAGCCCATACAGCGTAAATGGTCATGTCTTCAGTTACCGTATAGTGCTTATCAACACTGCTTAAGAACAGATTAGTACCCATGGCATCATCTGCAAAGCCAATTAATGTATAGCCGTCTCTTGACAGTGAATCCCCCAAGTCCGCTACAAGTGCGTCATAGTCTATGGTTTCTCCAAGCATGTATGTAGTCTTTTCAGCCTCTGTTCCGGCATAATTGTAATCAATTATGACTTGGGCTGTGCCGGACTTCCATGTCGCTGTAAAGGTTGTATTCTTCACCGCCATAAAAATCGCCTTGTCAGTCAGGGTGTCATCAGAATCATCAATTTTCCACTTGTCAAATATCGAGCCTTCCTTAGAAAAGCCCAGTTCATCTATGCCTTTAAGGTAGAACGCCGCACCGGAAGCTGCATCTTCTACAACGCCTGTGCCTGCTGCACCTTCGCCGGGCAGATAAGTTATTTTAACCGTCTCGTCGGTGCCGGCTGTCCATAAGGCTGCCAGGTTCATGATGTTTACATTAAGCTCTGTCAGGTCAACTTTATCGCCGGCGGCGTAGATTTTCTTTTCACCTGTTACGGGTGTGTACTCCCATCCGCTGAATGTATAACCGTCTTTTGCTGTAATTCCGGTTTCCTCCAACGTCCTGATAGTAAAGGCAGCGCTTGTGGACTCATCTTCATAATCCCAGCCTTCTCCGCCGTCGCCCATGGTGTAAACGATAGTATATGTCATTCCGGTTGATGATTCCTGTAATTGTCTGGTGCTCGAAATCACCGGCCCGTCTGCATTGACTTTCTCTTCTGCTGATACAAAAGCGACACATGATATTGACATCACTATTGAAAGCAGAAATGAAAGCAGTTTTTTTGTTCCCATAAATAAAATCCCCCTTCCTTATAGTAGAAAAAACCGGATTTATATGGGCTGTCAACCATAAAATAATTTAACGCCAGCGGCAGTTACATTCAACTAAATTACTGGAAAAAACCGCATATAATCCATAGTCATAATACCCCCCCCCCATAGAAATTTGTCAACAAATTTGAAAAAATACTCCTATCTTTTGTCAATTTTTAATAATACGCAAAATTCTGCCCAAAAATTCAATATTTTAGCATCTGAAAAGGCTTCTATAAAGGCAGTATAACCAAACCCGTTTAACCGCATTACCCAACAAAAAAAGCCGCTCATGACGGCCTTTTTATAATTTTGCTGTTAACTGTTATCAAACGATTTATCCTTATATCCGTGAACAATATACCTGTCGTCTTCCCCAGCGTTGGTGCAGGTAGAGAGTGTCACTATTGTATCTGTCGCCTGCGGCGCTGTGTCCGTATCAATAAACGACTGAGCGGTTGTATAATCTATATACTCGCCAAAGCCCTTGTCATCAAACAGGAAAGTATAGCTTCTGCTGTCGTTTGTGGTAATATAAGCCGAATAGATGATATACCGGCTTATATTTCCGTCAGGTGTAAATATATAAAAGCATGGGTGCTCCCTGTAATAACTGTTTTCTGTCATATGCCTCAAATCGCCGAACATAGCCCCGTTCTTTCCATTATGCCCGTACAGTACAGTATTCCGGCAGGAAAAATCATCTGCCTCGCTCCTGTAGTCTGCAAATATGCTGCCAAGGGAGTTCCTCTTTCCTGTATAGGTGGTATAAATGTAGTCGGTATTTGAATCTCCCATGAGCACCGGCATATTTATATTTGAATCCCTCATCCATATCCAGCCTGTTACATCGCTGTTTATGGCGGTAAGACTGTCAAAATCTACTGTGAATTCAGGGGCAGAGTAATAATCAACTTTTTCCTGTGGCGGTTCATCAGCTTCTTTTGCCTGCCACCTGTTTATTTTTGCCCCTGACCTGTCCTTTTCGGGAATATCTGAATGAGTGAATTTTTCCTCCGCCTCTTTTGTCACAGCCGCGTTCTGCCTGTACATAACAAGTCCGCTTATTATATTAAACCCAGCTACAGCAGTTATTAAAACAAACGCTGACAGGGCAAGCCTGTATAGCCATTTTCTCATCTGACCAACTCCAGAAAGAAATTTTTACTTTTTCATATTTTTTGCAAAAAGCACAATAAGCGCCGTTGTGACAAGAAAAAGCACCACCATAATAACGGCGATAATTTTAAAAATCCCGGAAGCGCCTGAACCCCCGTCTGAAGACGCGAAGCATACAAGCGGTGATATAACCGAGAGCACAAAAGAAAACAACGCCAGATATTTTTTATTCATCAATTACCGCCTCCCTTTAGTAAAAATATACTTACTTTATGATATAACATAAAACATATTTAGGCAACTAAATAAAACCACGGCTTTTTTATTTTGTCTGTAAAAAAACAAAAAGCCCTGTATTAAAGGGGCTTTTCGTTTATAAATATTGTCATACAGGCATTACAGGCTTTCAACCAGTTCCTTCATATACGCTCCCATAGCTTCAGTCTTTCTCTCGGCGTCGTCAAGGCCCGTTCCCTTGATTCCGTAATAAATCTTAAGCTTAGGCTCTGTGCCGGAAGGCCTTACACATACCCAGTCTCCGTTTTCCAGTGTATAGTGCAGTACATTGGAAGACGGCAGTCTGTTTTGCTCAGTTTCACCGGTAAGCACATTTTTAAACTCATTTTTTGTATAGTCTCTGAGCCACATTACATTGTTGCCAAGAAATTCCTTAGGCGGGTTTTTCCTCAGGCTTTCCATTATATACCTGATTTTTTCGACGCCCTCTATGCCCTTTAATGTTATTGATGTTATCCCTTCACGGTAATAGCCGTATTTTTCATAAAGCTCAATAAGCCCGTCATAGAGCGTTTTTCCCTGTGCCTTATAAAACGCTGTAAGCTCAGATATAAGCATTGAAGCAACAACTGCGTCCTTATCTCTGGCGTATGTGCCGGAAAGACAGCCATAGCTTTCCTCAAATCCAAAAACAAATGAATAATCGCCGGTTTCCTCAAACTGCTTTATCTTCTCACCGATATATTTAAATCCGGTGAGAACATCAAAAAGCTTTATACCGTATTCCGCCGCTATAGGCCTTATCATCTCAGTTGTGACTATAGTCTTTACAACAGCGCCGTTGGCCGGAAGTGTGCCCTTAAGCTTTCTCTGTGAAAGCACGTAATTTGTAAGCAGCGCTCCCGTCATGTTTCCTGTCAGCACCACATACTCGCCGTCTGAATTTTTTACAACAGCGCCCACGCGGTCGCAGTCCGGGTCAGTGCCTATAATAACATCGGCGTCTACCTTTCTGGCAAGCTCTACAGCAAGTGTAAATGCCTTCGGGTCCTCCGGGTTAGGGTATCCCACTGTTGAAAAGCTGCTGTCCGGAAGCTCCTGCTGAGGCACCACATAAACATTTTTAAAGCCTGTTTCACTCAAAACCCGCCTTACCGGTATGTTTCCGGTTCCGTGCAGAGGTGTATACACTATCCTGAGGCTGTCAGCTGTAGCCGAAACAACATCCGGATTCAACGACTGGGCCTTTACATTTTTTATATACTCGTCATCTATTTCCTTTCCTACTGTAACATAAAGCCCGGCTTTTACAGCGTCATCGTATTCCATTACCTTTACATCAGAAAAACGCTCAACAGCGTTGACCTTTTCAATAATCTCGCCGTCTCTCGGGTATGGCACCTGTCCGCCGTCCTGCCAGTAAACCTTATACCCGTTATACTCCGGAGGGTTATGGCTTGCTGTAATCACTATACCAGCTATGCAGCCTAAATGTCTTACGGCAAATGACAGTTCCGGTGTAGGGCGAAGCGAGTCGAACACATACGCTTTAATGCCGTTGGCGCACATGGTAAGTCCTGCCTTCCTGGCAAACTCCGGCGACATATTCCTTGAGTCATAGGCTATTGCCACACCCTTAGTCTTTCCACATGGACTGTTCTGTAAAATATAGTCCGCAAGGCCCTGAGTTGCTTTTCCTACAGTATATATATTAATACGGTTAGTGCCGGCGCCTATTATTCCCCTCAGACCTCCTGTGCCAAATTCAAGGTCCTTGTAAAACCTCTCCTTTATCTCCTTATCATCATTGGCTATAGCCTTAAGCTCTGCCCTTGTGGATTCATCAAAATAGGAATCGTTTATCCAGCTTTCGTATTTTTCCTTATAGTCCATGCCTGTTCCCCCTGTTTTAAAATTCTATTTTAACTGTCTTATCCGGCCCGTCGATATTTATGTCTTTTTCCTCAACAACTCCGGAATCATCTTTTGCCTTTATATTATGTTTGCCATAGTCAAGCTTTACCATAACAGGCGCTACGCCTACATAATTTCCATCTACATATATCTTTGCCCAGCCCGGCTCTGTAAACACTGTAAGGCTGCCCTGTACCGCGCCTTCGCCGCTTTTGCCGCCGTTTGCCTCAGCCGGCTTTGTCCCGCTGTTTGGCTGCACAGCAGCCTGCCCCGCTGATTTTTCCAGCTTAACATCTATATGCGCATCGTCCTTTGTACAGTCGGCCTTTGCCGAAAACTCCTTATATCCCTCCGCTGTTATTACTATGTCATACATTCCTCTGCTCACAGCGGCCTCCGTTGTGTTTTTAGGGTAGGCTATGCCGTTTATGGTCACGTTATACTCCGGTACATTTACATTGAGTATTATCCTGGACGCCTCTGAAGCCTTTGATAAATCAACCTCCAGTCTTTCCTTTTCGCCCACCTCAACTTCGCTCATGTATTCATCTATATTTGACCCCGAAACAACTATTGTGTGTTTTCCCTCACTTACAGGTATAATATAGTTTGAAGCGTCCTGCGGCTCTCCAAAATCAACTACCACAGCCATATCCTCTATCTCCTCAGCGTTTTTAAGCACTATATAGCCGTGGTATTTTTCAACCTTGGCGCTTAAAAGATTACCGCCTATACCGTAGAGCGTTATCAAATCACATTCCTCAATATCTCCCGGATAAATATTTTCACCCTGATATGTAAATATTGTCTCATTGTCGTATGAAAAGTATTTTCCATCCAGCTCAGCTGTCATTGCAGCCGCGTCTATATTAACACCGGAAACATCAGTATAGTGCCATGCCTCCTCAGGGAATCGTATCTGTTCCGCCTCACCTTCAGCAGAAAACCTGACGCTTACAATATCGCCCCTTACCAGGTCCTTAAGGGAAATTTTCCCTCCGTTTGCGCCTGTGATTACAGTGCTGTTTGAAATTTCAACCTGCCTTTTCTCACCTGTCGAAACACTGAGCACAATCATATTTTTTGTGCCCTTTTCGGTTATAACCCCACAGGATATAGACGAGTCGTCATTCCCATTCTGAAGCAGAGCAGTATTTCCATTTTCGCCTTTGCTTTTAATATCCTGCGGCTGCGCGCCAGATGAGCCTATCATCTTAAAAAGTACATAGCAGCCTGTAAGTATAAAAGCCGCGCATAAAATAATAATCACAACAGCCGTTGATATTTTTATGCCAAAGACCCTGTTCTCACCGCTGGGGCCGGTCTTTACAGCAGAAACCCCGTTTTTTAAATTCTTCTCAATCTTGTGTACTTCCTTATGTATAGTATCAAGACGCCTTGTCTCGCCAAAATCCTTATCGTCATTTTCAAAATTATAGTTTCCCATGGCATACCGCCTTTACATAATTATTTTTCAAACACGCTCATAAAGCTGCCTTTGAGTGTGCTCTGTTCCAAATATACTTTTACTATATTCTATTATTATTTCATTAAAAGAGCAAGCAAAAATATAATACCAAAACAGCGTTAAACAGCAAAATGCCCGCAATCCTTTCAGGATTCGGGCATTTAATACTCAGGTTTACATATTATGGCACAAATTTTTTCCTCACACCCTTTTTGACAGGCGCGAAAGTATATTTTCCTCGTTAAGCGAGGCCTCAACGCATCTCTGAAACCTTTCAGCGGCCGGAATAAGGCAGTAGTTCCTTTTTTTATTGTAGTACTCGTTGCAAAGGCTCATAAATTTCCATGGAAAAAGCAGTATTGCCTCCACAACCGATTCGTCATTTCTGCTGAAATCGGAGTACTTTGCGTATGTGTCCAGTATCCTGACTGTATATTCAGCGTCAAAGTCTGGCCTTTTCATCATTCTCCTGAGGAAAAACGCTATATCCCACACAGGTATATCATAGGCGATTTTAGGCATGCTTTCAATAAATACACCGCCCGAACGGGTGAGCATAAAATTGCCGCTTTTAAATGAGTTATGGCAGAAAGTCCTTTTTTCCCGCGCCTCACCCACTATGCGGTCATAGCCCGAATCTTCAAGGCGGCTTACCGCCTCCTCTGCCCTGCGGAGGAAATAATTATAATGCGTTTTAATTATAATATCCATAATATCGTAATCCCCGCGTCGCATTATATCTTTTCTTATGTGCTTAAGCTCTCCCGCACGCTTTTTAAACATCTCCGGCAGCCTTCCAAGAGCGCTCCTTCCACCGTCAAAATCCAAACCGTAGGCGGCGTTATGCATAAGGGAGAGAGTCTTTACAGCATCCAGCACTGTTTTTGTATTTTCCATATCCGGGTTTAAAAGCTCAGCATATGGCTCCAGCGTGTAGTTTTGCTCAGAGTAAGTATAGCAGAAATCCCCTTCAACGGATTTAATAAAGCTGTTTATGCTTTCAAAACCGTTTTCCAACAGCTTATTTCTGCCCTCAGCCTCAAACGAAACCATAAGCGCGTCTGACGGCTGTTTTTTTAAAGCCATTACTCCCCCGCTGGTTGAGCATATAAGGCAGGTTCTTATCCTCTGAGCCGAGTAAAGTTTCAAACCGTAGCCGTTCAAAAGAATTTTTTCATATATTTCGTCCATAACAAATCCCCCATATCAGGCAATGGCCTGTTGTACATTTTATGAGGGCTTATGTTCAAATATTATTGATAAAAATTTCTTTTGCCAATTTTTCCAGATTTTCATACGTGTTAAGCTGAGGATTTTTTAAAACCTCACCAAAAACAGCGTTAATGACCTCGCCCATACGCTTGCCCGGCTCAAACCCAAGCGCTATTAAATCCCTTCCGGAAATTTTCATATCCTTAACCGCAAGGCAGTGCCCCGCCTTAATCTCGCTTTCCAGAGTGCTTTCAGCGCAAAAGGCATCGCTCACACCCATGGCCTGTTTCATAAAGTAAAAGAGTCTGGTGTTTTCTATACCATATTTTGCCGCAGTCACTCTCACACTGAGACTGTCCGACAGTACCTCGCTCTTAGCAAGGCTATTAAGCACAAGAATCTGTCCAAGCGTTTTATTGTCAAACTTATATAAAGAAAGCTCCGCCTTTATTTCACTTTGGGACACAAACTGCGTGAGTACAGCAAACAGTACTGCCGGTATTTTTTTGCAGCGTGAAAACTGGCCCAAGATTTCCTGCTCATGGCCCTGTAATGATTTGCTCAGTCTTTTTGAGATATATCCTAATAGCCCTGTTTCCCAAAGCAGGCTTATTTTTTCTGTATATTCTGACAAAAGAAGCTTGGTAAGCTCCTCGCGTATCCTTTCTGAGCTGATATTTTTTATAAGTCCGGCATTTTCCATAAGGGCCGTCCTTGTTTCAGGCTCAATATCAAACCCCAGCTGCGCCGAAAACCTTACAGCCCTCAGCATTCTGAGCGCGTCCTCGCGGAATCTTTCGGCAGGCTCTCCAACGCCCCTTATTATTTTATTTTTTATATCCTCCATGCCCCCGAATATATCGGTAAACCCGTCATAAGGATTATAGGCTATGGCATTCATTGTAAAATCACGCCGGAGCAAATCCTCATGCAAATCCCTTGTAAAGCTTACCTCTTTAGGGTGGCGGCAGTCCTCATAGGAGCCGTCCACGCGGAATGTAGTAACCTCATAGTTGGCCTTATTGAGCACAACCGTTACAGTGCCATGCTCAATGCCCGTATCGAAGGTATGGTCAAATATTTTTTTTACTTCCTCAGGCTTTGCCGATGTGGTTATATCATAGTCATGCGGCGCTGTTCCCATAAGGGCGTCTCTTACGCACCCGCCTACAATATGCCCCTCAAAACCGTTTTTTCTCAGCTCCTCAATTATAAAGGCTGCATCCGGCGCAATAATTATTTTGTCCATGTATTTTTCCTCCGCTGTTCTTTTCGCCTGTTTTAAACATAAACGGAGCGCCAAAAAGCGCTCCGCGAAAATTTCAGGTCAAGGCAAGTTATTTTTTTGATATCTTTTTCTTGCCCAGAAACGGCCTGCTTGGCGAATAATAATCCTCTGTATTACACGAAAGCCCCTTTTTACTGAGCTTATTATTTACAAATTTTGCTACTATGTCAATAATAACAGCAAAAAGCGGAACACCTACAATCATGCCTATTACACCCCATATGCTCCCGAATACTATAATCGAAAACAGCACCCAAAAGCTTGGTATGCCCACTTTATCGCCCAATATCTTAGGCCCCAGTATATTGCCGTCAAACTGCTGAAGAATAAATATGAATACAATAAAATACAGCGCTTTAAGCGGGCTTGTAAAAAGTATAAGTATAACTCCCGGGACAGCACCTATAATAGGGCCGAAAAACGGGATAATGTTTGTTATGCCTATTATAATGGCAAGCAGCATTACATAAGGCATACGCATAATGTAAAGCACAACAAACGCTATTATACCTATTATAAATGAATCTATAAGCTTGCCTATAATAAAGCCGCCGAATGACGAATCCGCAAACCTCAGCTCGTCAAGCAGTGTTTCGGCCATATCCTTTTTAAGCACCGCGTAAACCAGCTTCTTAAACTGTGCCTTGAATGTCTTTCTGTTGTTAAGCACATATATTGACACTATCAGCGCCACAACAATATTTAAAATACCCTTTACAAACTCAAACATACGGGTAGAAAACTCACTCAGTATCTGCTTTGCGTTGCTCAGAACACCGCTTTGTATAAACCCATTTGCCCTTTCATACAGCTTGTTTGCATAATCGTTAAGCGATGAGCCAAGCTCAGGGTTTGTTTCTGCCAGTTTCTCATACCATTCGTATAATTTATTAATCCACTCAGGCACTATATTTATAATCGACTTGAGGCTTTCTATTACCTGAGGCATTACAAGCTTGAGGAATATATATATAATTATGCACAAGAATATATAGGCAAACACTATGGCAAGCTTTTCTGAAATTCTGCGCACCCTAGTTTCAGACGATATATATTTTGAACAGCTCTCCTCAATGTTTCTTTCAAGAAAATTGCACAGCGGCGAAAGTACATACGCCAATGCGCCACCATATATAAAAGGTGAAATTATATGGATTATTCCCTTTATCTGTTTTATCATAATTCCGTACTTGCCTATACAAAAGTACATAACAATCCCTATAAGCAAAACGCATGTAAGCGTAATACCCAGGGCCAAGTACCTTTTAAGTTCAACCTTCATGCCCAAGCCTCCGTTTGTACAAATTATTATATTCTATTTTACAATACTTCTGTTAAAAAAGCACCCGGTTTTTATATAATACTTTATTAATACTTTTTAATAAACCCGGCTCAGACATAAGGCGGACAGAAATAAAGAAGACCGCCCCGCAAAATTCATTGCGGAACGGCCCCCTTAAATCAAATGGGATAATGCAAACTTTTTTAAGCGCCTTTAACTGCAAACAAGTAATTTAAAGGCTTTTATGCTGTTACATGGACCTGTTGGCCCTGTGTGCTGCCTCATCAATCTTTCTGAGCTCAGCCCTTACAGCCTCCTCCTCAGCAAACACCTTAGGGTCATCCTCGTAGAATACATGGAAATTAGGGTCAACCTTACCTATACCCATATAACGTGCCTTGTAGTCTTTGAGAAGCTCCCAGAATTTCTTTCTGAGAAGAACAATAGCTATTAAGTTTGAGAAAACCGGTATGAGCAGCGATACGTCAACTATAGCCCAGAACAGGTCCGCGCTGTAGCCGCCCTTTGTTACCGACCAGACAATAATAAGGTTCGGTATAGGGAATATAAATTTGAACAGATAGCAAAGCCTGTCTCTTAATACAGGTTTCTTTCTGAATAACCACTGGATAACAGCTATGTAGTATGTAAACCAGCCTGCTGTAGTAGTGATTCCAAAAAGAGCCATCATTATACCTATATAAATCTCTCCGCCTCTGCCAAATACAGATGAGAAAGCTTCAATTGTAAGTGTAGCGCCTGTTGTACCGCTCTGCCACTCGCCTGTACATAAAACAGCGATAGCTGTGATTGTACATACAACTATAGTATCGGCAAAAACCTCAAACGCGCCCCAAAGACCTTCCCTTACAGGATGGATTGTGTTGGCAGAACCATGGATAAGAGGTGATGAACCCTGTCCAGCCTCATTGGAGTTGATTGAACGCGCAAGGCCCTTGCTTATAGCCTGTGAAACCGCTGCGCCTGCAAAACCGCCGGCTGCCGCCGAACCTGTGAAAGCGTCGTGGAAAATAGCCATTACCATAGACGGAACGTTTCCGATATTGGCGATTATAAGTATAACACCGCCTATAAGGTATACAACGCACATAAAAGGAACAAGCCTTGTTGCAACCTTAGCTATACGAGGTGTGCCCTTCCAGATTACATAATAAAGAACTACTGAGTAAAGAACTGTTACAAGCATCATATCAACGCCGAATGAACGGTTAAGAACCTCAGAAATTGAGTATGCCTGCGAACCGCCAAGGAACTGGCAGATAAAACCGATAGCAAATATGACAGCTACGACAATGGCCCCCTTCATATGGCCCATCTGTCTGCCGAAGCCCTTTTCCATCATGTATGTAGTACCGCCGTAGAACTCTCCCTTTTCGTTCTTTCCGCGGTAGTGGCATGAAAGTGAAACCTCAACGCATTTTACCATCATTCCAAAGAATGCCCAAACCTCAAGCCAGAAAACTGCGCCAGGGCCGCCTGTAGCTATAGCTGTGGCTATACCGGCTATATTACCGCTGCCGACACAACCGCCGATAGCTATACATGCAGCCTCAAAAGGTGATACCTGACCTTCTTTTCTTGTTGTCTCAGTACCAGTCTTATTGAGTACCTGACCAAAGGTATTTTTCATTATGTGTCCAAAATGCCTGAGTGTAAATATTCCTGAACCCAGGAAAAAATAAATTCCAACGATAAGCACGAATGCTATAAATGGGCCGGACCATAACTTATCGTCAAGCCAGTAGATAACACTACCAAACGCCTCATAATAATTCATATATAATTTCCCCCTTCTGGAAATCCCGCCTCTCCCAAAGCGGTTGTGTTGCTGAATTTTTTGCCATCGGCTTTTGGCCGCATGGACATATTACTTTTAATGCTGCGCATACATTAAAGAACGGTTTAATGGTAAACCCTTTAGTAATTATAGAGTCAACATGATTATAACTTTTCAACATTTTTTTAACCAGCTTTTTACGAATATGGGCTATTATTATAAAACAATTAGCAATTTCACCACAAATCATAGATTA
The DNA here is from genome assembly GCA_022867625.1 of Lachnospiraceae bacterium NSJ-143. Classification (GTDB taxonomy): domain Bacteria; phylum Bacillota; class Clostridia; order Lachnospirales; family Anaerotignaceae; genus Neoanaerotignum_A. The sequence continues at coordinate 112,949 of JALIFM010000001.1, read as the reverse complement.
TAAGCCTATAATAGCCTGTATTATTGTTAAACATTTTTCAATTAATTTATAAAATCGTGAAATTTACCATATGCTTAATACAACAATCAGCAAACAGCATTATAAATATATTTGTCAAATCATGTAAAATAAAATTAAAACCGTTATAATCCGCAAAAAAAATGCTGCTGAATATTTACGGTCAATACTCAAAATTTACACAGAAAAAATTAAAAGCCTGCCACAAAAAAACCATTTTGTACGCAGGCTTTGCAAAACGGAACACAAATCAATGTTATCCGGCTTTATTTATCTGTGTATACCAACAGCATACATTTTACATGCAGCTGTTCTTTAATCACCCTTATTCACACCTGTATCATCAATACCAGCACAGGCAGCGTAACAAGACAAAATATATCTGTAAGGAATACAGCCTTTGCGGCAAAAACAGAGTCAGCTCTGTATTCCTGGGCAAAAATTGCCGCGGCTCCTCCTGTAGGCATAGCGTAAAGTACAGTAAGGACCTTGGCAGGTATTGTGTCGCACTTTAATATAAAAAATGCAATAACGTACATAACGGCCGGTGCCGCTATCAGCTTAGCCGCCGTTACGGCAATAATCCTCCAGTCGCCCCTGAGCGTTTTAAGCTCTATACCGCCAATCTGCGCACCTATAACAAACATTGTTACAGGCAGGCTCGCACCTGAAAGCTTTTCAAGCACTCCGTTTACGGCTTCAGGAAGCCTTGTATCCGTAAGAAATAGCACAAGCCCTATAACTATACCAAAAGTGCCCGGGCTTATAAGGGCTTTAATATCCACCCTCCTGTCATTCCCCTCACCAGATGATTTCATAAGCAGTACACCGGCCGTAAATATAAGCACATCTGTCGCCATTTCAGCGGCTGAGGCATAAAACACTGCTTCCGACCCAAAAAGCATATTCATAACAGGTATGCCTATGCCGCCGGTATTGGCAAAAAACATTATAAATGCAACAAGCCCAGTATATGACTTTTTAAGTCCGATACCCCTTGTAAAAAATACCGAAAACAAAAACAGGCATCCAAAAAGCAGAAATACAGCCAAAAAAACTTTAATCCCCGATTCCAGCACTTCTCTGGAAAATTCGGTCTGCATTGAATATATTATTATTGCCGGCAGTATGACCTTCAGCATAAAGCCGGACATAAGCTTGAGCTGGTGCTCATCAGCCATATTCAGTTTTTTGAATGCAACCCCGGGAACCGCCAGAGCAAATATTATAAACAGTGGTTTTAAAACCGTATAAACGGCCAAAACAGCCACCCCCAGTTAAAAGCAAATCCGCCTATTTGCAGTAATAATAAAGGCCGGACAATAAGTCCGGCCTTCTGAACCAAAATTAATTATTTGCCGTAAGCAGCCTCAAGTGAACGAAGAACATCGTTTACAAGGTCGTTTGTATTCTCGATACCTACTGAGAACCTTAACATAGAATCTGTGATGCCAATAGCATATCTCTGCTCTTTTGTAAGGTTGTCATGTGAGCTGTGAGGTGGGTATGAGAATGTTGTCCTGTATCCGCCAAGAGTCATAGCATAATGAGCAAGTTTCATTTCTCTCATGAACTTATTGAATTTGCTTGTTGCAGCGTCATAGTTGTCTTCTTCAAGAAGCTCTACTGTAAGCATACCGCCAAAGTACTCGCCGAACTGTTTGCTTGCAAGCTCATGGAATGGGCTGCTCTTAAGTCCAGCATAATGAACGGATTTAACATATGGGCTCTTCTCAAGTGCCTCAGCAAGTGCAAGAGCGTTTGAAGCCTGTTTTTTAACACGGAGCTCCATTGTTCTCATGCCACGGCATGTTAACCATGATGAGAATGGGTCAGCCTGTGAGCCAAGAACTACCTGAACAGCGTGGCATTTCTTAACGAGCTCTTTTGAACCTACAATAGCGCCGGTTACAGCGTCTGAATGTCCGTTAGCGAACTTTGTAAGGCTTATAACCTCAAGGTCAGCGCCCAATGTAAGAGGTTTAGCAAGGCAGCCTGTCATGAATGTGTTGTCAACAATAAGTATAGCGCCGTTAGCGTGAGCGAGATTTGCAAGCTCTCTTAAATCAGCAACACCGCAGAGTGGGTTGGAAACTGTCTCTGTGTAAAGAACCTTTGTGTTAGGTTTCATATGAGCCTTTACTTCTTCAATGTTTGTGAAGTCGATTATGTCAGACTCAACGCCGTATTTTCCAAGGATGTCTGTAAATACTTCGTTTGACTCGCCGTAAATTGTCTTGTCAGAAAGGATATGGTCTCCGCCCTTTGTCATAGAGATAATAGCTGTTGAAATAGCAGCCATACCCGATGAGCATGCGATAGCGTCCTCTCCGCCTTCTGTGTACTTAACAATCTCAGCAAGTGCTGTTCTGTTCGGGTTCCTGTTTCTGTTATAGCAGTAATCTCCCTCTTTGTATCTTTCAAGAAGGTCTGCTACATCCTCAACATTATGTGCTGTTGACATATGTATTGGGAGAGCCTCCGGGTTTTTAGCAGCATGTGTAAAATATGCTCCTGCTTCAAGAATGTTTGTTTCAAAAGCGAAATCTGGGTCAAATTCATGTAACATCTCTAATTCCTCCTATAAATGCTTGCTTAATAAAATTAATAACCTCAGCCGGCGTACCGGCCGGGATAACAGTCTGACTTGCCGATTTTTATCAATTTGCATATATTATTGTCCTAGCGGCGAAGCTTATCGCCGCCGGCTTTATCTTGTGTGATAATTGTTATTTTATCTTTTGTACCTGACCTATCTTATGTACAGTATGGTACTTCCTTTTATCTTAAGTAATTAAATTCAATTTTTATCTTCAGTATTTTATACAAATCTTTTGGCGCAAGCCAATTTATCTTTTGTGTCTCAGTATATGCTATTCCTTATAGTAATTATAGAGTCAACAGCATTATCAGTTTTCTTTTGAGTTTTTTATTATATATAAATTACTCTATCTCTCCGTATGTTATCAAATCGTCGCCCTTTTTCATGGCAAGGGTAGATGTTGAAATTACAACATGCCCGTCGAACTTTGCATTAATTACCTCAAGAAGGTTGCCGAACATATCCTTAATCTCGGCAATTTTCTGTCCTTCCTTTATATCGTCTCCGGCTTTAGCGTACATATAGCAAAGCCCTGTTGCGCCTGCCTCTGTCCATTCATGTCTCTTGAAAAACTTCTGTTCAGGATTAGGCTTTACCTCGCCCGGGAGAATCTTCATAAATTTCATGACTGTATACAGGTCGTCTTTGTCAGCGTCAACCTCTTCCCTTGGGCATGCGCCTCTGCCGCCTCTTTCAAAAAGCATGGAAGGGATATTCCTGTCTATCGATGATGAGTTATAGCACTCAGTCCTGCCGCCTGAATTCATTCTCCATTTGAAGCTCAGGCATTTTGCTATTTCGTTTGCGTAAGCGTTGTTTTCTGAAAGCTTAGGCGCACAGCATATTACGCAGGCCTCAAGGTCTTCAACCATGTCTCCGCTGTGGATATCAACATGAAAGTCTGACCTTGGCACAAACTCAGTTGAAATAAAATCGCAGATTTTATCTGCAAGAGTGCCGTCAGCACTTCCAGGAAAAAGCCTGTTCAAATTTTTGCGTTCCGGGTCGTCAGGCACAACATAAATCTGACGCTCCTCAAACCCGCTTATGTTTATACAGTGCATAAGTATAACCGCTCCGCATACCTCAGCAGGGTCTATTTCTTTTGACAATTCTATTGCCGCCTGTATTCCAGGATACTCACAGCCGTGGATTCCGGCAGTGGCAAGCAATGTTTTTCCGTCCTCTTTACCATTAATTATGGTAATTGGAAACTTGTAATCCGTGCCTTTAACAGTTACATACTGTGAAACCTTCTCACCCGGAGCCACTGTAATGCCTCCAAATGTAATACTGTTTTTCATTTTCTCATCCTCCTTAGTAAAAACCATGAAGTGATGAGGCTTACCCAAAGTATATAAGGCAAATTATCCCATTTGATTTGACTTATGCTCACGTAAGCCGCCATACATTTCATGTTGATGATAAACCCTGTTGTCACTATACAGTCAAGAAAAAAAACCACCATTTTTTATATATCACATGCCTTATGTGGACATTTGTATATAAAATTTTAACTTAAAAATCCTTCTTTTTTTCAATTTCTTAAAATTCGATTGTGCATATTGTATATTTTTGTTCAAAAAACTACTTTTTATCAAATCATGAAAAGCCATATTACCCAACAGACTGAAATAGCCCCGAAAAATATCACGTTTCATAGATATGCTTCACGCTGATTTTGTTCAGCGTCAACGTTACAATTTTTCAATATTTTTTCCATTCTTCATGATTAAAAACCTGCTCAGTCCACAATTCACACAGCATTTACATCTTCTTTTCGTATTTATTATATCACAAATTTTTCTAATGTCACATTAAATTTTTTAATAAATCCTACAACAGTCAAAATACGCCAAATTGCACCTTCAGCGACTTAAAAAATTCCTACCTTTATATGTCCCCGAAAAAAAAATTTTTTAAAAAACTATTGACTCTATTGTACCTACACACAATAGAATAGTGTCGTAAAGCAAAAAAGAAGGTATTTCCCATACTGAACGCCCGTATGGGAGCGGAGCGGAAATTTTTGGGAACTAATGAAAACAGTGAAAAATTTTAAAGGTTAAGCTTTAAAAGGGAGGAATTTTAAAATGAAACTTGAAACAGAACTTCTCTACACAAGAGAATACAAAGACGGAGCTTGCAACTTATTAAAGCCGGAAGCTTTCCCTCTTTACACAGCAACAGCTTTCACAGCTAACACACTTGCAGAAATCAAACAGGCTTATGCTCAGGGATATACATATATCAGAACAAACAACCCTGACCGTGACGTACTTGCTTCCCAGGTAACAGCTCTTGAGGCTCCTGGAATGGACGGAATGGCTTCTCTTATTTTCTCATCAGGTATGGCTTCTATTTCAACAACAATCGGTTCCATCCTTAAAGCTGGCGACCATGTTATCTGCAACAGAAACATCTATGGCGAGACATTCGATGTATTCGGCAAAATGTTCTCAAAATTCGGCATAGAGTCAACACTTGTAAACATGGACGATATCGAAAACGTTAAGGCAGCTATGAAGCCTAACACAAAGCTTATCTATGCTGAGGTTTGCGCTAACCCAACAATGAACCTTATTGATATACCTGAGTTTGCTAAACTCGCTCATGACAACGGCGCTCTCCTTATGATGGACAACACATTCACAACAGCTGTTTCCATTAAGCCTCTTACACTTGGCGCTGATATCGTAATTTCTTCTATGACAAAATTCATGAACGGCCATTCAGACGCTATCCTTGGCTGCATGACATCAACACAGGAAATTATTGAGACAGTACGTCCAATGAGAATGCTCTTTGGTACACCTGCTGACCCATTCCCATGCTGGATGATGATTCGTGGTCTTGAGACACTTCACCTTCGTCTCAAAAAACAGATGTACAACGCAGCTAAACTTGCTGAGTTCTGTGAGAAAGACCCTCACGTTATCAAAGTTAACCATCCATCACTTGACAGCTTCCCACAGAGAGACCTCGCTAAGAAGCTCTGGTCAGACGACGAGGCTATGTCAGGAATGATGAGCATTATCCTCAACACAGAAGACGAGGAAAAGATTGACAAATTCATGGCTAAGCTTCAGTTTGTACATTACGCTACAACTCTTGGCGGACTCAGAACAACACTTAACCACCCATGCACATCTTCACACAGCCATATGCCAGATGCTGACAGAAGAAAAATGGGCATCACACCTGGTATGTTCCGTGTATCAGTAGGTATCGAGGATACAGAGGACCTTATCAACGACTTCAAGCAGGCTTTTGAAGCTTTAGACTGATTCTGAAAGCCAAAAAATATTTTTAAGCCAAAACATACAAGAGACGGCTCTGCCGTCTCTTTTTGCCTGTCCAAAAAAAACCTTTGCACAAAAGCGTAAAATATTGTAAAATCAATGAAGGCAGTATAGGAGGAGATTTCCGATGAACATTTCAATCAGCAGCGAAATAAAGGAAAAGGTGCCATGCACTAAAATAGCTGTACTTAAATACTCAGTCAATACAGAGGAAACAAATGAAAATCTGTGGGAATTCATGGATTCAGATATCATACCCGCAATTGAAGCTGAGCTTGAATCGAAAAATGTTACAGAGCTTAAAAACATTGCCTCATCAAGAAAGGCCTATAAAGCCTTCGGCAAGGACCCCGGCAGATACAGGGTATCATCAGAAGCGCTTATAAGGCGTATTAAACAGGGAAAAGGCCTTTACAAAATCAATACGGTTGTTGATACAAACAACCTTATATCTGTAGAAAGCGGTTTTTCTGCCGGTTCATATGATACTGACTGCATCAACGGCGACATTGTGCTCAATCTTGGCCATGCCGGCGAAAGCTATAAGGGCATTGGCAAGGACAGTGTCAATATAGAGAACCTGCCTGTCCTATGCGATAATGATGGACCTTTCGGCAGCCCTACAAGTGATTCCGAAAAGGCAATGATTACCCTTTCATCTAAAAATATTATAACTCTTATATATGTATTTACAGAAGATGAGGATATTACTGCCCTGCTTGATAAAGCCGCCGGTTATATTGAAAAATACGCCAAGGCTGAAAATATCGAGAAATTTATTATACAATAAGCAGTCACACAGCCGGCAGGAGACCTGACAAAGCAACTGTAATCCGGCTTATTTAATACTGTTAATCCATAGGGCCTATTGTTCTCGAATGTTAAGCAAAGCTTACTTATGTTTCGTTTATGTTAAGCATATTCAGCCCTGCGGATATCAACAGCACAGCATTACACCAAGGAAGGAGGTTTACTATTGAATGATTTATATTCTATAGGCGAAGTCGCGAAAATTATGGGTGTTTCCATACAGACACTCAGGTATTACAGCAGCATCAATCTTCTGCAACCAAAATATACCAACCCCGCAACAGGCTATCGTTATTATTCCGTAAACCAGCTTCATTTTATTGACAGGATTAAATATCTTCAAAAGCTTGGCCTGAGCCTTGATGAAATCAAAAAAGTAATACTTAACAACGACATAAAAGAATTAGTTGCTCTACTTGATACGCATAAGGAAAAATGCCTTGATGAAATAAGCAGGCTTCAAGATGTTATTGACAGCATAGAGTGGTATAAAAATTATTTTACATATGTGTCCGAAGACAGTATAAACGATAATTTTTACAGTCTGCATATAGAAAAACGCTATCTTGTGGCAGCGCCTTATGATGGAAAGTCAAATGACGATGTACACATAACTCTGCACGAGATTAAAAACAGCGAAAAATTCCGTGACCTTAAATATGTGCGTCAATTTTCACTTATACTGGACTATAATGACCTTATTGACTGCAACCTTAACAGGAAATACCTTGGCATGTTTATAAAGGAGCCGCCGGATTTCACATCGGAAAACATAATAGAGATTCCTGAAGGCGATTACCTCTGCTTTAAGGCACGTATACTTTCAGATACGTGGAACCCATATTTTGCAAAGCTGTTTTTCAGCGGAAAGAAAAAGCCGCCGATTGTGCTTGCCAATGAATATGAGGACAACCTCTATGAATATTCAAGATGTATTTACGAAATACAGATGCTTATACCTCAGGAGTAAAAACCGTGCCAGTCACGGTTTTTTTATTTTCTCAAAAGAGTCAATAGTCTCAGCGCACATGCTGTTTGTATAAAAGCTACTAAAAAAATTATCGTATTTGTCATGTTTGCATATTGTGTGTGTTTCACGCAAGTGGTATACTACATATCAGTTTGGAGGTCTTAACATGTTTGAGAAGCTTACATATAAAGAACAGGCATACAACTACCTGCTTAATCTGATTATTAATAATGAGCTGGAAAGCGGAAAAGCATATTCCGAAAGGTACTTTGCCGAAAAGATGGGCATATCCCGCACCCCTGTAAGGGAAGCTATACTTCACCTTGCGCAGGAGGGATACATACAAATACACCCCAACCGCGGGATATCAGTAAGGGAGCTTACAGAAAGTGAAATTCACGCTATTTTTCAGGTCAGGACAGCTCTTGAAGGCTACTGTGCGGCTTTCGCGGCGGAAAAAGCGCACACTTCAGAAGGAAAAGACCTTATAGCCTGTTTGGAAAGCTACCTGGAGCAGGAAAAGAAAATCAATAGGTCGAAAGCCGACCCAAAAGAATTTATGAAAAATGACGTTGAGTTTCATTTTGAGATGGTGAAATTCTGCGGCAACGAAATAATGAATGCCTCAATGATAAATCTCCGCAACAGGATTAACTGTATCGGTATAAAATCATTTTACAATGCCGGAAGAATTGACAGAACAATTGACGAGCACATAAAAATAGTACACGCCATTAAAGTCGGCGACAGTGCCAAAGCCTATAATGCCATAACAAGGCATTTTGAAAGCTGTGAGGAAGCGATTAAACAATAAGATTCTGCCAAATAAAAATTATTTAAATATTTAAACACTTATTGGCATGCTACATTCCAATTTTGAAAAGGAGGATTTTTATGAAAATCACGGCAGTTGAGACAATCCAGTTACCGGCACACCCAAGACACCTGTGGGTTATGGTGCATACTGACGAGGGAATAACAGGCATAGGCGAGGCCACCGACAAGGTGGAGCTTACAAAAATCGCCGTGCACAACTTCTGTGCGGAAATAATACTTGGTCAGAACCCGCTTAACAACGAAAGGCTGTGGGCACATATGTATGACAGCGCCAATTATACCGGCTATATGGGCGCCGAGATGCGTGCTATGGGAGCAGTTGATATGGCATTGTGGGATATAAAAGGAAAGGCAGCCAACATGCCTGTATATGACCTTCTTGGCGGAAAGGCTCAGGATAATCTTAGGGTATACAACACGTGCATAAGCTACGGAAACATAAGAGACCGAGAGTGGTTTATGGAAGACGCCGGTGAGCTTGCAAAAGACCTTCTGGCAAACGGAATAAAAGCCATGAAAATATGGCCTCTTGATGGGCTTTCAACAAAATACAACGGGCAGTATGTTACAAGGGAGGATATAAGAAAAGGCCTTCTGCCTTTCAAAAAAATCCGCGACGCCGTAGGCGACAAAATGGAAATCGCACTTGAGTGCCATTCCAGATGGAATCTACCTATGGCTGTGAGAGTGGCTGATGAGCTTGAGCAGTACGACCCTATGTGGTTTGAAGACCCCATACCTGTAGACAACATAACATGCTTTGCCAACCTTCGCAAAAAAACAAAGCTGCCAATACTGGCAAGCGAGAGAATGGCCACAAAGTACCAGTTTAGAGAGCTTTTTGAAAAAGACGCCTGTGATATTGCCATGTTTGACGTAAGCTATTGCGGCGGCATAACCGAATGCAAGAAGATAGCCGGAATGGCTGACGCCTACCACCTTCCGGTAACTACACATAACTGTGGCTCGCCTGTAATGACAATGGTTGTTGCCCACCTTATGATAAGCTGCCCTAACACAAACGGAATAGAAACCGTGCGTTCACTTTACAAAACTTTCGACATAACAGACTCAGGTGTTGATATCCGTGACGGACATATATATTTAAGTGACAAACCGGGCCTTGGAATCAGCCTTCTGGATGAAGTTTACAATGCGAAAGACACAATACACACTGTTACAAAGGAGGTACGCCACGACCAGATGTTTGCGGTTACAGGCGACCCTTGGGCACAGTCACCCGGTGATGACAAGGCAGGAATAATAATGCCTGACTGATAAAAATACACAGCAATAAAAGGCTGCCTTTATGGCAGCCTTTTATAAAGGGTTGCTCCCGCCGGTTAACAGGAGGAAAATATATAGAAGGTTTTTGAACGGCTGATTGATAATACTGTAATCTAAAGAAGGCTTATAAGCCACATAATAAACGGAAACGTAAACAGGCACAAAACCGTTGAAATTATAACGCCGGCCGAGGCGTATTCAGCGCTGTCGGTGCCGGCAATATCCGCCACAATAGGCAGTGACATACCTGAAGGTGATGCGCAGAGCATTACAAACATAAGCAGATAGTCACCTTTAAGGAATCCTGTCTTTCCAAACATGAAAAACGCAAGCAGAGGTATTAATATAAGCTTTACAGGAGCTGCCGTAACTGATTTCAGATTATTCCTCAGCTTATCCATTCCCATTCTTCCCACACACATGCCAATATATATACTGGCAAAATACTTGCATGTGCCTCCCACATTCTTCATTGTATCCCATACTATACTGTTGTCAAAATTTATATTGAGCGCAAGGAGCACAAGCCCCGCCAGTACAGAAAGCGTAATAGGCGATACGAGCTTTTTAAAGTTTATGCTCTCACCTCCCGCCGCCAGAGGCGCCACCACCCAGTAGAAAAATGAGTCCACAATAGTATACGCAGCAGCAGCTATGCCCGCCTGAGCTGAAAACACGCTTGTAATGAGAGGTATGCCTATATAGCCGGAATTTCCATAGCACTGCAAAAGCGCGTGCATACTCCTGTTTGGCTCGTCAAGCCGGTAAAAGCGTGACAGAAATTTGGCTGTAAATACTGTAAGGCTGTAAATTACAGCAGTGGCCAAAAACAGCCTTATGCCGTCTGCAATCTCATCCCTTGATATTGAACCTATTATTGTGCAGAGCATAAGCGGCAGTATAAGCTTTGCAATAAGCACCGAAAGGCTGTCTATAAGCTTATCGTCAAACAGCTTGAGCTTTTGCCACAAAAATCCAATTGCCATAAGAGTAGCAATTATTTTCATCTGTTCCACAAGAATTGTCAAATCCATATACAAAACAACCACCCCCGCTTACATGAATAAATTATAGCAGACAAAATTCATGAAATAAAATACTGTTGAGGCATAAGGATTATAACTTTCAGTTATGGCAATTACGTGCTATAATATACTCATTAAAATATTTTTTATCTGGTGGGATTTTATGAATGAGAACAGACTTGAATACTTTATAGCCGCCGCAGAAGCAGGAAACATAACAAAGGCCGCAGAAAGGCTTTACATATCACAGCCAGCCCTGTCAAAACACATAAACAAGCTTGAAGCCGAAACAGGCGCCAAGCTTTTTGACAGGGATTCGGTTCCTCTAAAGCTTACTGAAGCCGGAGAAATCTACCTTTCCTATGCCATAGAAACACTTAACCGTTATAAAAACATGCGGGCTGACATTGATTTGATAAACAAAACCGTATCCAAAACCATATCCTTTGGAATATCCCTCAACATGTCCAGATACTTTATAAACGATGTCATACGGATAGCGCTTGACATTGACCCTGAATTTGACTTTGATATAACCGAGGACACAAGTCTCAACATGGAGCGCATGTTAAAAAACGGCGAGATTGACATAGCATTTTTGAGTACAGATGAAATTTACGACAAAAACATAGAGTATACTGTGGTAAAAGAAGACCACATATACCTTGTCTGCTCCAAAGAAAACCCGGCTCTTGCCGGAAGAAAAACAGCTGTTATAAACGGTATTGAAACTTATGTATTTTCCAGCTCAGAAACAGCTAAACTGATATTTTACTCAAGAGACAAAAATTATAAGCTGACCGAGACAGTAAACAGCTATCTTCGCCGCAAAGGTGTTTTTATAAAAAACAATACTGTTATATCGGATATAAATACAATGCTGAACCTTGTAAAGGATACCAACAGGTTTGCCTTTTTTCCTGAATTCCTGCTTGATGAGGCTGACATTTGGGACAAAATATCTGTCTGCTCAATAGACGGTGACGAGCTTGTATGGTATATGGTACTGGCCAAACTGAAGGACAGAAAGCTAAGCCGGCCTGTGGCCAAATGGCTCGAAAACATAAAAAGCTTTTATACCCGCGATAAATAATACAGATATCTGTATATAAAAAAGCCGAAACATCAAGTTTCGGCTTTTTTATATACTGTCAATACTGTTTTGTACTGTTTAAAACCCATTCATTTTAATCTGGCTTACATTCTTTTCAGCCGGATACCTGTAGCCGAAATGCTCATAGCCCGTTTTGGTCACAACCCTTCCGCGCGGTGTTCTCTGTATATATCCCAGCTGTATAAGGTACGGCTCATATACGTCTTCTATAGTCTCGGCTTCCTCACCGATGTATACAGCAAGTGTGTCAACGCCAACAGGACGCCCGCCGAATTTTTCTATCATAGCCAGCAGCATTTTTCTGTCTGTAATATCCAGCCCCATTTTATCTACATCAAGACGGTTTAAAGCCTCGCAGGCGACATCGTTTGTTATAACACCGTCAAAGCTCACCTGGGCAAAATCCCTTACACGCTTTAAAAGCCTGTTTGCGATTCTTGGCGTGCCGCGTGACCTTCTGGCTATTTCACCCGCTCCGCCGTCGTCTATCTCTATGCCAAGCACCCCCGCTGAACGCCTGACTATAACTTTAAGATTTTCAACACTGTACGGCTCAAGCCTCTGTATAACGCCAAACCTGTCTCTCAGCGGCGCAGTCAAAAGACCTATACGTGTTGTGGCTCCGATAAGTGTAAATTTTGGCAAGTCAATCCGTACACTTCTGGCCCCCGGGCCTTTGCCTATAACTATATCGATTACAAAGTCCTCCATGGCCGGATACAGTATTTCCTCAATTATGCGGTTAAGTCTGTGAATCTCGTCCACAAACAGTATATCCCCTTCTTCAAGACCGCTCAGCACCGCCGCCATATCTCCCGGCCGCTCTATTGCAGGCCCTGATGTGGTCTTAATGTTTACACCCATCTCATTGGCTATTATATTGGAAAGCGTGGTTTTTCCAAGTCCCGGAGGTCCGTAAAGCAGTACATGGTCCAGCGGCTCCCCGCGCTGTTTTGCGGCTTCGATAAAAATTTTCATATTGTTTTTAACGCTCTCCTGGCCTATATAGCTCTGTAGGCTGTCCGGGCGGAGCTTGGGCTCCAAGTCCATGTCCTCAGCTCTGTAGCCGGAGGTTATTATTCTTTCCTGCATATTAACACCGCCTGATTATTTTTCAGATATTTTTTTAAGTGCCTTTTTAATTAGCGCCGAGGTATCATCACCCGGTTCATATATGTCAGAAAGCGCCTTTACTGCCTCGCTTCTGCCGTAACCCAGAACAAGCATAGCCTCAAGCGCTTCCGCTCTGCTGTCAGACAAGTCAGGGTTTTCGTTTATATCCCCGGCTATAACCGCTGATATCTCGTCATTTGAAATTTTATCCTTAAGCTCCAGCACTATCCTCTGAGCCCCCTTTTTTCCAAGGCCCGGAGCGCGGCAGAGCATGCTTATGTCGTTTGAAACTATGGCAGACGTTATCTCGTTTACAGAAGCCGTTCCCAGAAGTGCCATAGCTGTTTTTCCTCCTATGCCGGAAACCGCTGTAAGTCTTTTAAACAGCTCCAGCTGTTTTTGGCTCTCAAAACCAAAAAGTGAAATGCCGTCTTCTTTCACATTCATGTATGTATAAATTTTCACCTCAGAGTGATGCCTGAATTTAACTGATATTGACGGCGGCATAGAAATAAAATAGCCTATACCTCCGGCCTCAACAACAACACCTGTGTCTGAAATATCCTCAAGTATACCTTTTATGTAAGAAATCATATAATCTCCCTTTCTAAAACATAACAATAGTATTTTACCATAAAAGGGAGTAAAAGTGTGGTATTACAGCATACAAATTTTTCTCTTTTGCTGTATTACAGCATTAAGGCACAATACTCTTTAAAACAGCAAAAAAATACCGCTGCTCAGCTGAAGTTCAACAGCTAAACAGCGGTAAGAGCAAATATTGCTGATTATAAGCTTTTAGTACTTATTGTGCAGAAAAAGTTATCTGCTTGTTGAGCCCATTCCTGATTCCTTGTCAGCCATCATTTTCTCCTGAGCCTCAATCATTTTTTTAACCATATAGCCGCCTACATAACCATTCTGAGCTGATGTGAGGTCTCCGTTGTAACCCTGCTTGAGAGGAACGCCTATCTCGTTAGCTACCTCATATTTGAATCTGTCCATTGCACCCCTGGCTTCTGGTACGTTTACTCTGTTTCCTGTCTTAGAACCACTCTGTGACATATTAAATGCCCTCCTTTTTTTCATATAAAATTTTAATGATTTTGTGTTGCAGGAATAGTATGTGTATGTCGTTTTTTATTATTCCGGCAATTTCTGGGGCATTTTTTAACAAAGAATGGATAAAAAACAAACTGATAAAATCTCCTCTTATTACACTAGTAAATACTCTTATCTGCTCTTATTCTGTCTAAGCACATATGTTTATATCCGGAGTTTAAAACTATTTAGTCGCTTACACGCAAATTGCTTTTATACTGTATCGTTTTAGAATCTGCTTAGTATGATATATAAAACCTGTTTTATATGCTTTATTGATTTTATATTTTTTAAAATAATATATTTTTGCAGTAAGCCTGCACAGTAAAAAGCCCCCTTAACGGGGGGGCCTTATATTATTAAATATAATTATTTTCAGCTCTTTTTAACCTCTATTACAAGAGTGCTTTTGCCGGAAAGGTTTTCCGCCGTTATTTCTATCTTAACCTTATATCCGTTTTCTGCCTGAAGCGATATATTATCCCAATCAGATACATTCTTTTCTTCCCAGTCATAGTCTGGTCCATTTGGCGTACCCAGACTCAAAACTGCTGAAGCTCCCTGAGGAAGGCTTACACCAAAGTTAAGATTAATAACAGCTACATCCGGGCTTGTTATAATGCACTCATACAGCATTTCACCGTCAGGAGACACATTGCCGGTATCCACTATAGGGTAGTTAAGCATTTTATCAACTATAATTCCTTCGGCATTTCCGCTGAAGTCAGCCGATACAATCTGGTCTGAGTAAAATACAGTGCCGTCAGCCGCCTCACGTGCAAACAGGGCATAAAAGCTAACATCGTTTTCATTCACATATGTGGTATAGTCGCTTGCAACATCTATAGTATCGTTCAGTGTTGTATAGCACCACAGAGACGAACTGCCAGAATCCACCTCGCCGGCATACTGCTTAAGCTCATCTATGTCAGGCACTGACTCAAGATTATCGCGTGACGCGCCCAAAGCCGTATCAGCGCCTACAAACACATATCCTGTGCTGTCTGAAGGCATGCCCTCAATCTTTAACAAAGTAAACCCGTTGGACTTCTGGAGAGTTAAATTCGGAATCTGCGCTGAGCCTGTAACTATACCTGCCGACACAATATCGCTCTCGTCAGTAATGTTTCCGGCTTCATCCTTCAGCGCAAAATACACTGTATACTGCTTATCAGGCTCAAGGCCTTCAAATATTATATCCGCTTGGGCTGTGCCGCCGGAATAATCAAGGCTCTGGCTTACGCCGTTTTCAATAATCTCTGCTGATGCAGGCACTTGGCTGCCCTCCACCGCCAGAGCGTAAATATCGGCCGGCACCTCATACGCCCCCGACAAAACGGCGCTGTATTTAATTTCAGCTTTTCCGGCATTTTCTCCAAACGAGAATGCGGCTTTTGTCTGCGGCGCAGACGCCGGTGCAACCTGAAGCCCATTTGCTATTTTGACAGTGTATGAAACTGAGCTTCCGTCTGAACCCGTTACTCCAATTGTATATATTCCTGTAGGCAGGTTCATCTGGTCAATATAGAGCGTACCGTCTGCATATCTTTTATCCGGCGCGATACCTGTCACCTCAGTTCCGTTTTCTTTTATAACATAAGGCGCAGCAGGTTCAGCATTTGGGTTCCACTGTTTGTCGCTTATCTCCATACGCACATCCTTAACCCAGCTTTCGCCGCCGTATACATTTCCGTCCGGGTCATACACCACTGCCGTAAGCGCCGTATTATCTCCGGTTGTGACCATTATATACTGTAAATCAGCTGCCGGCCTTTCACTGTCGTCCTTTGCTGCGGCTGTCATGCCTATCACATAGGCTTCGTTAAAATCCAGAGTCAGCTCCACATTTAATATATTCTGCGAGCTGTCGTCTGAAGGGGTAAAGTCGCAAACAAAGCTTTCAGAAGCCGCTCTGCCCATAGCCTTGTTTATAACCTCAGCATTTGTTATGCTCCCTGCCTGCGAAGCCGGAAAAGCCGCAGCATAAAATGTTACCGGCTCCGCAACACCATTGAGGTCAACACCAAACGAAGGTTTATCTGCGTTCTGTCCGTCAGGTGTGCGGTAAGCATTGTCTGAAACATAAATTATGCCTGTTGTACGTATATTAAGAGGTTTTGGCAGGCTTACAGGCTTCTTAACCGGCTGCTCCCCTCCGCCTGAGCCTCCTCCGCCACCGCCTGAGCTTTCCTCATTGTCATTTGTTTTTTCAGTTCCTGTATTATCGTAATAGTCAAGCTTAGTCTCATTATCCCTGAGCTTTTCTATAAGTGAATCCAGCTTCTTTTTCTCATCCGCCTTTATTTTCTGCTCTGTATCCCATTTTTCCTTTAAATCTTTGTAGTCGAGCGCTCCTGCGCGTTCAGAATCCAGATACTCGGAATTTTCAATGGCCGCCAATGCCGCAAAGGCCGAGCAGTCCTCCCATGAGTCTGACCATTTAACAACCTCAAACTCGCTCAGGCTTTCTTTCACGGTGGCAACCGCCTCCTCACCGGCCTTAATCTGGTGCTTTGTTCCGCTTACAGTCCACTCCACATTGCCGTCAAAAAGTCCGGCTGTGACTTTCTGTTCCTGTACACGCAGATATCCTGCTGTACCCCTCACGCCCATTGATGTGCCTCCGGCCCGGAATGATACCTCCTCATTGTCTTTAACCGGTTTGGTTACATTAAAGAATATTTCTCCGCTCTTAAGTGTCAGCAAAAGCTTCTTTTTGGAGGCTCTGCTTATTTCAACAGAGCTGTCGCTGTCAAGCTTTACTGCCTTATCGTCATCTATCTGGAAATACAGCGTTGTGTTTTCTCCTGTTGTTACTGTATAGCCCTCTCCAAGCTTCATGCCTGAAACAGCTGAAACCGTTTTCTTTCCTCCCCTGTTTACCCATGCATTGTCACCGTCCAAAGAAAGAACCGCTATATTTCTTGACTCAACCGAACTTTCACCGGCAAAAACACTTTCCGGCAAAGCAATCATAACCGCCGCCAGCACAATAGCCAGCAGCTTATAAAACCTCTTACTCATCGCCGGTTCCCCCTTTTACGGCAAGCTCTGCCATATCAACCTCAACCTTACGCACAGAGCTGTTCATTGTATCCGCCACATATAAAGAGCCTTTGGCAAAGCACACATCCACAGGCCCATGCAGTGTGGCTTCTAATACGCTTCCGTCTGTGTCGCCTGTCTCACCAGTGCCTGCAACTGTCACTACCTCCCCAAACTGTGTAATTGCCCTTACAGCGTTATTTTGGGTATCCGCCACAAACAGCACCCCGTTGTCGGCAACACATATCCCTTTCGGGAACGAGAATCTGGCGTCGGTGCATGAACCGTCACGGAATCCTCCGGCGATATAGCCAGTGTCATGTACTGTTTCGTTTCCGCCGCCGGCTACTGTGGTTACAACACCGTCTTTTATACTGCGTATCCTCTGGTTGCCTGTGTCTGCCACATACACTGTGCCGTTTTTGTCTACAGCTATGCCCGAAGGCTCAAAAAACATGGCCTGTTCCGCCTTTCCGTCGCGTAATCCGCTTTTTCCCGGCTGACCGGCAAACAGTGTTACATTTCTGTCCTTATCGATTTTTCGTATGCAGCTGTTGCCGGTATCGGCTACATAGACATTCCCCTCGGCGTCAATGGCTATGCCCTCAGGTGTGTCAAACTTTGCCTCCCTCGGTCCTCCGTTTTTATACCCTCTGCTTAGAGAGCCGCAGTAAGTGTACACATTTGCGCCTCTTACTATACGTATGCTGTGGTTCTGGCTGTCCGCCACAATCAGGTTTTGGCTGCTGTCTTCAACAGCGTCTGACGGCTTGTTAAAGTACGCCTTTTCCACTTTACCGTCCTTATACATGCCTGCCGCCTCGCCGTATGAATCCCTCGCTATAAGCTCGCCGGCTACTGTTGACACTGTATCCCCCTTAATACACCTGAGAACATTATTGTCAGTGTCTATCACTATAAGGCTTCCGTCATCTCTAACGGCTAAACCGCGTGGTCTGGCAAAAAGCGCGCTTTTTACAGCTCCATCCCTGTATGCCAGTCCTCCAACCCCCGCTACAGTTGTCACAACGGTATCCTGCTGCTCCTCATGGCT
The DNA here is from genome assembly GCA_022867625.1 of Lachnospiraceae bacterium NSJ-143. GTDB lineage: Bacteria > Bacillota > Clostridia > Lachnospirales > Anaerotignaceae > Neoanaerotignum_A. Next base: position 94,671 of record JALIFM010000001.1, on the reverse strand, counting down.
GATTTTATACTCCTGAGCCCTGCTTACCATGCTTACAGCCTCCGCACGGGTAACGTTTCCCCGTGGCTCAAACCTGTTTTCTGAACGCCCGCTTAAAATACCGGCCTCACAAAGCGCCGAAACCGCCTCAAAGGCGTAGTCCGAAATCTCGCCCTCATCATCAAAGCCGCAACTGTTTTGTGATGAAAGGCCCATAAGCCTTGCTACAAGCACTGCCGCGTCCTGTCTTGTAATAGGCTCCCCTGCCATGGCGTAAATCTTTCCGTTAAGCTCCGTGCCATAAAACACACCTGTTCTCTGAGCTGCACCTATATAAGGCCTGAGCTGCGGGTCTACATCAGCCGCATCCGCCGTATCCAGACTTCCCTCCTGCCCCGGAGACATGGCTTTCATCAGTACAGTTACAAATTCACCTCTCTGGATATCCCTGCCCGGAAAAAACATTCCGCCTTCCGGCGCAACCTCAGCAAGTACACCGCCCTGTTCCATGCTGGCTATGGCGGTGTATCCCCAGAAACTTTCAGTCACATCGTCATATGCGTAAGCGTTTATTGCCAGTACAGCCGAGCATAAAACCGCCGCGGCCGCTCTCTTTACAACACATCTCATTATTTCGCCCCCTCCGCAAACTGCTTATTTTAATCCTTCCACTTTATATATCAGTATCTCTCCGGCCTTGCCCTTGAGCTTGCAGCCGCCAAGACACAAAGCGTTAACCCTGCCCTTCACCCTTTCATATACGGCATCGCTTATTATTACCTCCCCGCCCTCTGCCTGTCCTTCCAGACGTGAAGCTGTATTGACCGTATCTCCAATAGCTGTGTATTCCATACGGAACTCCGTGCCTATGTTTCCTATTACCGCATCTCCACAGTGTATGCCTATGCCAAAGCTTACCCTTTCACCGGTCGGCAGCGAAAGCCTGTCCTGAAGGGCACATGCCCTCTGTGCCATATCCAGCCCGGTTTTTACTGCCTTAAAAACATAGTCGTCCAGCTCGAAGGGCGCATTAAACACAGCCATAGTTGCATCGCCTATAAATTTGTCAACCGTTCCCCCATTGCTGAATATGCTTGTTGTTGTAAGCTCCAGATACCGGTTTAAAAATTCCACCACCTGCTCCGGCTCAAGCTTTTCACTTAAGGATGTAAATCCCCGGATATCAACAAACAAAACAGCGATATCCCTTTTCTGTCCGCCAAGGGCCATGGCTCCGTCCTTTCTTGACGCTATTTCCCTGACTACCTGCGGTGAAAGGTATCTGCTGAATATGTCCATCATTTTTTTCCGCTCAACACGCTCCTCCAGATAATTATAAAAGCATCTTATAATGTATGTACACCATATGCCCAAAACCGGATAAAGCACTGACAAGACATACCCGTTTTCGTATATCTGTTTTGCCGCCAGTATAAACAAAGCTGTTGCCGCTGCAAGGCATGTCCCCGCAAGCCGAAAGTCCAGTTTACTGGCCAAAATATATGACAGGACAATACCTGTCATCAGTATCATAAGATTTTCTGTGCCGGAAACCTCTCTTTTAAAGCGTCCTTCCAAAAGCGCCTGAACTGTGTTGGCATGTATCTCCACACCGTTCATCTGAACGCTCCGGCTCACAGGTGTGTAGAATGAGTCCATCATTCCCGCTGAGTATGGCCCTATAAGCACAATAGAGCCTGCAAAAATTTCTTTTGGAAACTGCCCGTTAAGCACCCTCACAAAGGAGCTGCCTTCACCCTGTGCGCCAAAATAGTCCATGGGCCTGCCCGTATATGGTATGTACCACTGCCCGTCTTTGTCCAGTGGAGGGGCTGCCTCCTCTCCTGTATACGCCTCATATACAGCCTCGGCAAAGCTCTTTATTCTTTTTCCGTCAAACTCGAACTCCTGAAGGCTGTGGCGTATTATTCCGTCCTCGTCAGGGTTTACGTTGCTGTGACCGTTTTGAGTTACAGCCCTCAGCTCACTGTAAGGCTCCTCAAGTGTTTTAACCGCCGTATCCACATAAAACCCGCCGTCTGAGTTTACAATCTGTGAGCCAAATGACGCATATGATGTGACCACTACATTTCCGGCCCTCTCAGCAGCCCTTGCAAGGCTTTCGTCCTCCAATTGCGTTTTGTTTCCATAAAAGCCAATATCTATACCTATTACCGCCGGAGCCGAATCTGCGTCCTCCGACAAAAGGTCAATCATGTCGGCAAATCTCTGACGGCTCCATGACTGGAACGGCCCAAGCTCCTCCAATGATTCTTCGTCTATGCCTATAACATATATATCGGGGCTTACAATGCCTGGCTTCTGAAACAGACTGTCCTGAAACCGCAAATCCAGCCCCCTTAAAACACCAGACCCAAACATGGCAAGCATAACCAGCACCGGCAGCGCAAACGCCGCCCACTTTCTGTAATTCATCACGCCTCCTTCTGCTCCCATGACCTGCTGTCTTTAAAAAGCCTTACTATATCCATATCCAGCTTGCCCTCGTCTGCCATTTCCCACAGCACAAGCAGGGCGCCCTCAACCGGCATCGGCGGCTTATACGGCCTGTCCCTTGCTGTCAGGGCATCAAATATATCCAGCACAGTAAGCACCCTCACCTCAAAAGGTATGTCGCTTTCCTTTAAGCCGTCTGGGTACCCCGAACCATCAATAAGCTCATGGTGGGCTGACGCCCACTCAAGCACATGGCTGTAGCTGGACGGAAAATTTATTCTGCTTAAGAGCTTTCTTGTTATTACAACATGGTTTTCCATTATCCCGCGTTCGACATCGTTGAGGGTGCCTTTGCGTATAGTCAAAAGCGACATTTCATATTCGCTCAGCCATGGCTTTGTTTCCCCGTTTTCTTTATAGCTTTTGCGTGCAAGCTTTAAAACTTCTCTGTACAGCTCCTCATCCAGATATCCCCATGCATTGACTCTTTTTATCAGCGCCGCGGCGTCTTCAGCCGCCTTCTTCTCGGCATTGTACTCCGCCTCGGAAACCTCACCCTCAAGAAGCCTTATTTTATTCAAAAGCATTATTTTCTCAAGCTTTTGCATAAGCGGCTCATAGTACCTTCCAAGACGGGTTTCCTTGTTCATAACCGAAAGCGGTGTTACAAGCTTGCCAATATCATGAAGCCATATGCTGAGTATAAGCTGGCTTGCGCTGTTTTCAGTAAAGAAGTATCCTGTTTTCCCTTCCTTATAAAGGCGGTTTACATACGCTATAAAGTTTTGTCCATACCGTGCCATGTTTTTGGTGTGGTTTGCATTATAAGGGCTCCTCTCATCAATAGCCGTTGATACAACACTTACAAAAGACTCAAACAGCCCCTTTATTTCCTCTATATGGTTCATATTTGTTATTGAAACAGCCGCCAGAGATGCCAGCGACTCTATGGCGTTTTCATAGTCCGATGAAAACGGCACAACAGCTTTATGACAGTCCATAGCGTTTAAAAGCTGAAGAACACCTATAATATCGCCTTCATGGCTTTGCATTGGCACAACCAGCATGGATTTTGTTGTATATCCGGTTATAGTGTCATAATTTCTCGGACCGGAAAAATCATATTCACTGCACAGATAGACATCCGCCACATTGATTATGCGCTTTTCTATAGCGGCGCAGGCGCATACATTGCTCTTTTCAAGCGCCACCGGTGGAAGGTCTATAGGTTCTCCGGTTACACCTTTACAGTATCCAAGAGAGTGTGTCACCATAATCTTAAACCTTAGGCTTCCGCCTGAAAGGAGGTACAGTGTACCCCCGTCACAGTGTGTCATATCCATAGCTTCTTTAAGAATTCTTGACAGCAGCTTGTTGTAGTCTTTTTCTTTGCTCAGCGCAGCAGAAATATCCAGAAGGTTTTTCACATTTATCCGGTTCACAGTATAAAAACCTCCCCTTCTCTGGCCAAAGCACAATGGCTGTTCAGGCTCTGTATTTTACGGTCCAGCGCTTCAAGCTCGCTGTCGGTCTTATAAAACCCAAGATGCGACATTATCATACGCTTTACACCGCATCTTTCAGCCAGAGCCATACCTGTTTCCCATGTGGAATGGCCATAGCCCCTGTGCAGTGCGTATTCCTCATTAGAATATGAAGCGTCGTACAGTACCAAATCACACCCTTTAATAAAGGCGTCAAACCCATAACTGCTTTTGTCACAGTGCTCGTAGTCCAGCCCGTACACAAACGACCTGCCTTTGTATGTGATTTTATAAAGTACTGCCACATTAGGGTGGTTTGAGAGCAATGTCTCAACAATTATGCCGTTTTCCAATGTAAAGCCTTTTCCGGGCACAACCTCCCTGTGCACAACACTGGCCTTAAAGTCAGAAACACCTACCGGCCAAAGCGGCGGGCTCATCATACAGCCTATCTGTTCGATTATATTTCTCCCGCACTGAACCGCACCATAAAAGGATATGCTGAACCTGCTCTCAAAGAGCGGCCTGAAAAACGGTACGCCCAATATGTGGTCCAGATGCGTATGGCTAATCAGCACTGTTAAATCATTTTCCGGCTCATTCAAAAGCTCCTCCCCCAGAATAAACGCACCGCTTCCGCAATCAAGCACAATCCTCGTATCCCCGCACCTTACCAGAACACACGATGTATTTGCCCCAAAGCTTCCGCCGTTTATTCCAACAGCCTGCAAAGAACCCCTGACGCCATATATTTTAACTTCAAAATCTTCCCTCAATGGACCACCGCCTATTAAAAACTGTCCTGATATTTAACATATCAGGTTTAGTTTATAATAAATTTTTTACCTTGTAAATAATTGTGAAAAGTAAATTTGTCAGGTTATATTATCAGTGCCACAATCACCAATATTTATTAAAATATCACCAACAATTTCACACAAAAAGGCGTGGGTATCAGCCTCACGCCTTTTCTTTTTTTGTTTTATTTTTAATTTATGACATCATAGACCATTTTCTTCACTCAGTTTATCCATCTCAGTTTCAAGCGCTCCAGTCCTTTCATTCAGCTTATATATTTTCCTGTCAGCACTTATGTAAAACCATTCCTTTACCATCTCGCAGACCAGTATAACTATGAATGCCCCAAGCGTGAGCTTTTCCTGAAAGCTTACAAAAAAGCCCGCAAATGTTTCAAATGATATCATGCTTAAAACAAGAAGATACCCAGCCGACATACAGCAGTAATAAAGTACTCCCAGTACGCCTCGGCCCCGGCCAAAACCCTGAGCGGATTTCTGTATCTTTTTAATTTCATTTTTGCCGCTGCTGAGCCTGTCTTTGATATTTGCAGCCTGCTGAGACTCCTTTGTCTGTCCGCCAAAAAGTGAGTCATATTTTTGATTTATGACGTACTGAACCCGATTAATCCTTCTGCACAGCTCATCGGCAGGGCTTCTGTACAGCTCATGAAGTTCAATATACGTACTGAAAACCGTACTCAGCGAAAAGAAGTAGCTGGCCACAATAACACCGCTGATAAGCCTTTCCCACATAGGAAATTCCGTTATAAACTTTGCCAGCATACATATTAGCAGAAATATAATGTAGGCTACCATTGTAGGGCTTAAATAATTTCCCCTTCTTCTCAAACAAATCTCCTCCTCTTTATTGTTTTATAAACACATAGTTTCGCTCATCTGAATACTCAGGCGAAAAAGCATATTTAAGCCTGTCAAACCCGGCCAGTTCCCTGGCGTTTTCTATTTTATTCTCCGCCATAAACCTTACCATCTCGCCTCTTGCCATTTTGCACAGTGTGCCTTTTTCAATAATCCTGCCGTCTATAAGCTCGCCAAATACACAGTTTATAAACATGGCTCCGTCTGGAACATAATCCGAAACCACTCTGCTGTATTCCTTTGACGCAAGGTTAACAACAATATCCGTTTCAGAAAATATCTGTCCGGCAATGTCGCCCTTCCAAAACTCATAAAGCGATTTGAAGCCTTCCCCTGACATCTTAGCCTGCATCTCAAGCCTGTAGGGCACTACGCCGTCAAAAGGCCGGAGCATTCCATAAAAGCCCGAAAGTATGATAAGCCTTTTCTTAATATAGTCAAGCTCAGTATCTGTAAACACCCCGGGAGCCATATACTGGTACTGTATTCCTTCATATGAAAACAGCGCCGGGGTAAGGCTTTTGTCCAAGTCCATTGTGCCGAGCCTTACAATATTCGTATCGGCTATTCTGTCACTGCATCTCCACAGCTTTTTAAGCTCCTCCCGGCTCATGGAACAAAGCACGGCTTTTAATGTTCTGGTTCTTTCGATAAACATTGGAAGCCCACTACACAGAAAACTGTCTGTATCCACATTCATTTTCTTTGCCGGTGAAATAATTATCCTCAAAACAAACCTCCAAAATTCATGCCGGCTTCAGCGGCTTTAAATAATATTTATACAGACAGTTTAATATTTCCGGCGCAGATTGTCAAACACAGTCTTAAAATGTCTTAAACTAAAAGGGAAAGCGCTTTTCTGCGCTTTCCCTTTTGGAATTATTCAGTCTGTTATCTCAATTAATCAGTATTTAGCAGTTTTTGGGCTTTCAATTGCCTTCCTGCATTTTTACAAATACGCTTTTAGGCTGTTTACATACAGGGCATTTATAGCTGTCCGGCAGCTCCTCAAACGGTACTTCTCCCTTATACACATAGCCGCATACTCCGCATTTGTATATGGCGTTTCCTTTTTTCGCCGGTGATTCCGCCATGCCTTCCTCCGGGCGGTATGTCGGCGCATTTACAGGGCTTTTGCCCTTTATTACCTTATGATAGTAATCATATGTCATAGGTATAATCTCAGCGCCCTTTTCTGCATCTGTCACCCTGCCGAGAAAAATTGTGTGTGTATCAGATTCCATTTTGTTTACAACATCACACGTAATCCAGCCGCAGGCCTTATCTGTATACACAGGCAGGTCGTTAAAGATTTTATGCTCCTCGCCCTCAAATTTATTTATATCCCTTCCGCTCTTAAAGCCGAATTTACCTATAAGTTTCTGGCCAGCCTTTTCGGAAAGAATGGAAATTGAAAACTTACCCGTTTTTTCGATACACTGGTTTGTAAAATTGCCGTGGCTCACACTTACGGCTATTGTCTCGGGTACAGCCGTTACCTGCATTACACTGTTTGCAAGGCAGCCGGTGGGCCTGTCGCCATCCATAGCTGATAAAATATAAACCCCGTATGAAATATCATATAAAACCGTACTGTCCATATTATCCCCTTTCTGCAATATTCCTTTATGCCAAAAGAATGGCTTTAATGAAATAAAATGCAAACCGACACCGCCAAACGGATTTGTCCGCCAAAGCTGTGCGTGTTCTTTTTTAATATGGTTTCCGATTTTTACAGTATTAACCGCTGTATTTTATTTTTTTATTCCGGCTTAAATCAGGCGCAAAAAAAGCGCTGTGTTAACAGCGCTTAATAAATGGACCCGAAGGGACTCGAACCCTCGGTCTCCGCGTTGCCGACGCGACGATTTCCCAGCTAATCTACAGGCCCTTATACATTTATATTTTAAAAAGAATATGCTGTTTTGTCAACGAAAAGTTAAATTTACCCCATTAAATAACTTTTTTAATTTATCCCATTTTGTTTCCTTGTCTGCAAGCCTGTTCAAAAACCGCTTATTTTAATTTATGTGCCGTAATTATTGTATAGCTGTAAGCGTTTACCGTTATCCTGCACCTGTCCGCTGTGGTTATATACCAGTTTTTGCCGGTCCTTTCAATTTTGCTTTCTCTGTCTGTAATCTGTCCTCTGCACCAATCTGATACATCGTCAACATCACATAAACACAGGTTTTTCCTTATTCGCCCATCACCCAGCTGTGTAGTATGCAGCTTATCTATATTTTTAATAAGGTCAATTGTTTTGTTTTCCAGATACGGTTCCACAAATTCCGCCCCTTTCATAAGAGCTTATTTTTACTGTTAAAAAACAAAAGCGTACTTTAAAAGTACGCTAATGTCTGTGAAACAGATTGAAAATCAGTGGACCCGAAGGGATTCGAACCCTCGGTCTCCGCGTTGCGAACGCGGCGCTTTCCCAGCTAAGCTACGGGCCCGGAAAATAAAACCCATTATTAATAGTATTCATGTACACATACATATATGTATTTTCTGCCGCCGCTAAAGGTCAGAAAATTCCTGCCACGAGTAACATTATATTCCTTAATTCTATATATGTCAATAAAACGCTTATCATTTAACAATATTTAGTGTTTATAACACCTGCCGTTTTTTCTGTCATTTTAAAAACCGGAGCGTATGCCCGCCCCGGTTAAATTACTTAGCTTCAGTTTACTTTTCCAGCAGCCCTTTTGTCTTCCATAGCAGAAACACAAACTGTACATGCTGCGTCACCTGTTATATTTACTGTGGTACGCCCCATATCAAGTATACGGTCTATTCCTGCCACAAGGGCTATGCCCTCTATAGGAAGTCCGACACTTTGAAGAACCATTGAAAGCATTATCATGCCGGAGCCAGGCACTCCTGCCGTGCCTATAGACGCCAGTGTGGCTGTGAGCACTATTGTAACCTGCTGGCCTATGGTCAAATCTATACCAAACACCTGGGCTATAAACACTGCGCATATGCCCTGGTAAATAGCTGTTCCGTCCATATTTATAGTAGCTCCCAGCGGGAGGACAAAGCTTGTGATTTCCTTCCTTGCCCCAAGCTTTTCACAGCACTCTATGTTAAGAGGAAGTGCACCCACGCTTGAAGCCGAAGAAAACGCCATTGTCATAGCAGGAGCCATGCCCTTAAAGAATTTAAGCGGCGAAAGCCTGGCCATGCTTTTGGCGGCAAAGCTGTATACAACCACCATATGGACTATATATGTAATGTAAATTACTATTATAAGCCTTAAAAGCGGCATAAGTATATCAATGCCGTTTTCTGCTATAACAGGTACAAGCAGAGCAAAAACACCAATTGGCGAAAGCCTGATAACAATTTCCATTACCTTTATACATACCTCTGTGGCGCTGTCTATAAAATTTGCGAAGGGCTGGCCCTTTTCCCCCGCTGATATAACGCCAAAACCAAAAAGAAGCGATATAACTATTACCTGCAGCATTGTGGCGTTGGCCAAAGGCTGAATGAAGTTTGAAGGGAAAATATTGACAAATGTCTCCATAAAGCTCGGCGCCTCCTTAGCCTCATATGCAAGCGCCTCTCCTGTAAGCTTAAAACCGCCTCCGGCATTGAGCACATTGGCAAATACAAGGCCGAGTGTTACAGCTATACATGTGGTTACAGTGTAAAACACAACAGTCTTTACTCCGACTGTTCCCACCTTTTTTATATCTTTCATTGACATAACGCCTGAAATAATTGAACAGAAAACCACAGGCACTACTATTGTTTTGATAAGGTTAAGAAAAATCGTACCGAACGGCTTTATGTAATTGACCGCAAAAGCCGGATTTTTCTGAAAGGCTATACCAACCAGAATACCCAGAATCATACCGGCAAATATCCATACGGCAAGAGAAACCTTTTTTGTTTTCATATAATACCTCCCCATTAAAAATTTTGACAAAAAATATATAATATTCCCTAATCAGCCCTAATTGTGGAGTATACCATATTTTTGTATACATGGCAATATAAAGCGCAGCACATACTTTTAATAAAAAAAGCCCCGTAAAACGGGGCCATAAGTAAGCTCTTAATTTTATATGTTTCTATACCGCTTTCATAAGCGTGTCTGTACCCTTTAATGAAACCTGCTCTATCCTTTCCTCTATGAGCCTTCTGTACTGCCGGTTTCTTGTAAGCCTGAGGTGACTTACAAGCAGCCTTATGTCAGTGCTTCTGGGAATCCTGTGGTTTTGCACATTATTCCTCAGCACAAGCGCAACCCTAAAGCTTCTGCAGTGTGTGTGAAGCTCAAAATTGTCTGGATTATATACAATCCATTCATCTTTTTGCCGGTGAGATTTCTTAATCTTAAGAATAAAAACCGCCTCCTTAAAAAGAATAAAAAGCATATAAAAAACCACCCACAAATCAATTATCATGGGTGGCATTATTACAAATATTGTCAGCATAAAAGCGCAGACCTGTTAAATTGTCGTTTTCAGCCGCAAAGTAAGGGGCAGACAGCTCCCACAAACGGCTCAGTGAAATGCGATATTTTAAATCTCCTGAAAATCCAAGCCAATATGGGTATCCGGACACATACATAATTTACGCACTCCCTTTGCGGCAGTTTAAATTAAAGGGATAAAATCCCCCGATAATATAAAATATGATTTCTGAAAAAATATATTACCTTGATTTTATTATAGCATTTTGCCTGAAATAATCAATAATAAATTCTTCCTGTTTTTCATTACATACATTACTCAACTAAAAAAGAGGCCATAAGGCCTCAATAAACTGCTTTTGAGATGTCACATTTCCTTAGGTTTCCTGAAAATAAAAAACATAAATACAGCGCAGGCAGGAATTGATAAAATCAGCCCCAATATAAAATTACATATAATGCATGCGGCAAACCCGCCCAGCCCAAGCCCAAGCCTGCCCTTTACAGCACCTGATATAGCCGGTACAGCGCCAATCACAGCTCCCATTAAAATAGAGCCTATTACTACTGAAAGCATGTATGCAGAATCCATCCACCTATCTCCCCCCGTCAAACTACTGTTAAACGCCCTAAATAAACCGTAACATCAAAACAGCATATACCTGAGCTCAATGTATTGCTTTTAAAACCAGTATAACCAACCTTTGATTGTATGTCCAGATTTTTGTTCATTTTTGCAGACGGCAGAATAGAAGTTGATAACAAAACAGACGCGTATTTCTAAAACATGAAACACAAAGTATTGCGCAAAAAATAAAAACCCCTGAAAACTCAAGGGTTTTAGAATGGAGATGAGGGGAATCGAACCCCTGTCCGAAAACCCCGCCGCAAAGACTTCTCCCATCACAGCTTATGGTTTGTCATTCCCTCGACAAGCCGCCCACAAGCAGGCTGCAAGTCTTGGTAGCTTCATGTTTCTTTCTCACCCGCAAAGCTTAGGGAGAGAAGTTGGCCACATAGTCGACGCCGGTTACTTCAACTGTGGTAGATTGAAGGCCGACGGGCAGCGCTTAGGCTACCTGTAAAGAATAATCTTTGTCGTTTACTTTTTAAAAGTTCCCATGATTTTAACGCAGCTCATCGGTTCTGCGGATGGCTATCCCTGTTTTTGGAACTCCCGTCGAAACCATTACATCCCCTTATAATAAAACCCGACACTGTTACATAGTCAGGTTTCTTATCTTAAATTCCTTTTCTGCCTGCCGGCGCTGGTCATTTTTTGCTATGCTTTCACGCTTATCATAAAGCTTCTTGCCCTTTGCTATGGCAACATCGACCTTTACAAGGCTCTTATGGAAGTATACCCTCAGCGGCACAACTGTATACCCGGCCTGCTCAACAGAGTTTGCAAGCTTTGCAATCTCCCTTTTGTGCAGAAGCAGCCTTCTGGTCCTCAAAGGGTCCTTATTAAAAATATTGCCCTGCTCGTAAGGACTTATATGCATGCTGTATATAAGCGCCTCTCCGTTTTCTATACGTATAAAGCTTTCTTTTAAGGAGCATTTGCCAGCTCTCAGGCTTTTAACCTCAGTACCTGAAAGGGATATTCCGGCCTGAAACGTTTCTTCTATAAAGTAGTCATGATATGCTTTTTTATTCTGAGCTATAAGCTTTCCGCTTGACTCCTTGGCCATTATATCACCTCCAGCTATACCAGTTTATCATAAATACCAGAAAAATCAAGTTACGATACTGTTACATTTATTTTACTAAATCAGGCTTTTATGCGTTTTTTCTTTCTGAATCACTGTTTTCCCTGCTTTTATAGCGCATTCCCCAGTCCCACATTGCATCCAGCACAGGCTTAAGGCTGTAGCCCGTCTCGGTAAGCGTATACTCAACCCTTGGAGGCACCTCGGCATAAACCCTGCGGCATAAAAGCCCGCTTTCTTCCATAGAACGCAGATTGGCCGTAAGCACCTTCTGCGATACACTGCCTATTGATTTTTTAATTTCACCAAAGCGCTTTGTTCCGCCCATAAGGTCACGGATAATAAGTACCTTCCATCTGTCGCTTATCAGTGTCAGCGTTGTTTCAACTGGGCAGTCCGGCAGTTTTTTATCCATAATAACCCTTCCTTATCCAATAGTTTCTATTTGGTAACTACAGCACAAATAAGTGCTTACTTTACTGATTATACTTACAGCCTTATTATAATATTAAAGCTTAAATAAATCAAATAAAATTTATGGGAGGTATCATTTATGAATGAAGTCATTAAATTTTTGCAGGAAAATCCGGTGCAGTACCTTGCCACAGTAGGACGTGACAAAAAAGCCAAATGCCGTCCGTTTATGTTTATGGGCGAGCTAAACGGCAGGCTTTATTTCTGTACAAACACCAATAAGGATGTATATAAGGATATGCAGCAGAACCCATACATAGAGATAACCGTTTCAAACCCTCAGTATGCATGGATAAGGCTTAACGGAAAAGCAGTTTTTGACAACAATATGGAAGCGAAGGAAATGTGCATTAAAAACCCTATAGTTGAAAGCCAGTACCATACAGCCGACAACCCGATATTTACAGTATTTTATCTGGAGGGCGCAAAGGCCGTGATAGCTGATTTTTCGGGAAATCCTCCCAAAGAATACAGTCTGTAAATAACAATTAAAAAATAAAAACGGCATATCGCATTCGATTTGCCGTTTTTAGTATACTAATAAAGCTTAAAAAACATATTTCACTTTGCCGCAATCGGGCTTCCGCAGTATTCGCATTCATTTCTTCCATCTGTTATATTGTTTATAGCACCGCAGTTAGGGCAGGTATATACGCCGCTTCTTAGTGCAGGTGCAGGCTCAGGCGCAGCACTTTGTGTATTCTGTGATATGCCGTTTATGCTGTTGTTTGAAAATGCTCCTCCGCCCATATCAGCCTGTACACCGCCGGTATTCTGCCCAAACCCCTTAAGGCTTGACGCAGGCATAAGCCCTGCCTCTACAAGTTTTTCCATCTGTTTCCTTACCTTTTGGGCCTGTTGTGGATTTGTCCTTGACAGTTCCTCAAAGGATACACCGTTTACTGTTGTGCTTGATGTGGTAACAGAATTGCTGCGGCCTGTGTTGACTGCATTTTCAAAAAAGTCATTATCAAAAAAATCATTATTAAAATTCATACCCAACACCCTTTCCGATATAGAATTAATCACTGTCCAGATATAGTGCTTCCGCAGTACTCACATTCTCCGACCTGCCCTTTGGCCACCCTGTTTGTTCCGCCGCAGCTAGGGCATACAACCGAAACAAACTCAGCCGCGGGCTGCTCCTGCGCCGCCTGCCGTACATGTTCAGGGCTATTTTCTGCTCCGACAGCTGAAGGATTAATATCATTGCCCCTTAATACAATCCTGTTAGAGTTAAGGTCAATGTAGGCGTTAACAAAAAAACCTTTGGCAATCATCTTCTGTGCCTTGTCTGCTACAACGCTTACGGGCTCGCCGGTAATTTCGGCTATGTATCCTATATCCCCGGAAGGGTCGCCTGATAATATTCCCGAATATCTCTTGAATGAAGAAATAAGCTTATGGCGCTTTATGGCAAAAAATATGCAGAGCGCTCCCAGTACAGTCATAATTAAACTGACGGCTAAAAATCCGCCTGCACCTATTGTCTTGTCAAATAGGCTTACTATAGTACACATTCCAAATATAAACACCAGAGGCGCGCCTATTACAATCTGTATCAGCTCTATTATACGCCCTGTCAGAATATTCTTTTTTGACTCATTCATTAAAATCCCCCCTGTTTTTTGCTCTTAACCTCATATTTTCTCTTTGTTATGAGGGAATCCAGTTTTGTGCAGAGATTTTCCACTCTGTCGTTAAGCTCAAATTTATCCTCACCGTCCAGCTCTATTTCAAGGGCCGATATGGTTTTTTCAATCTGCGAATCAGCCTCTGAGGCCAGTGTTGTGTCTGTAAAACGCAGCTCCTCGGCAATCTTTCCTATTTTTTCAGAAAATTCACTGTTTGCCCTTTCGTCCATAAGCGAGTTAAGCCGGTTTACACACCCGTCAATATACGCCATTGAAGAAAGTGTTTTGCTGTCTCTTTCCCTTATACCTCCGCTTACAGCTATAAACGCCAGCCATAATATGGCCGCGAATACAATAAGTATCAGCTGTATTGTAAAAAACAGTTTGCCCGACTGCTTAAAAAACAGCATAAACAGCAGCGATACAATAAACGCTACAACAGAGTATACTCCGACCGTTACTCCGCAGCCTGACCTGAGCAGCACCTGCTGACGGCTCTGGGCAAGCCGTTCTATTGCGATAAAGCCGCCAAAGAGAGCTGCTTCAGACCAAACCGCAACAGCAAGAGCCGCGGCTGTTATGCCGCTCCAGTCGTTGATATTTATAATAGCCACAGCAAGTGTAAGAATTACAACAAGTATTCCGGAGATACCAAAAACCAGACTTCTCCTGTTCACACGCCATCACCCCTTTATAATTTTTCGCCGCATTCAGGGCAGAATTTAGGCGAGCCTTCAATATCAGCTCCGCACTTTTTGCAGCGTTTTGCCAGCGGTTCCCCGCACTCAGGGCAAAATTTAACAGACGGCGGCACCGAAGCTCCGCACTTAGGACATTTTTCCGGCATACCATAGCCACAGGAAGGGCATTTATCTGCGTTTTCCGGTATATCGCTGCCGCATTTAGGGCATGGGTTAATCTTTTTTCCGCATTCCGGACAGAATTTCATATTTTGCGTTATTGGACTTTTGCAGGCTGAACACACAGCCTTAGATGACTGTTTGACATTTTCGGTGTCAAAGCCGCACATTCCGCAGAACCTCTGCGAAGCCGGTATTGCACAGTGGCAGTTCTGGCATACTTTGGTTCCTGCCTGCGGCTGCCCTCCGGAAACACTCATATGTCCTGCAACACCGCCAAACTCGTTTCCAAAAGCACGGCCTACACCGACGCCCATTCCAAGGCCCATGCCAGCGCCCATTATAGGTGCGGCTGCTGAGCCGGTGTTTCTGGCAGCTCCCTCAAGGGTATCAAAGGAGCGCTCCTGCTGATAGTTGTAGCCGATAATATTCATTTCCGCGCGTTTTGCCAGTGCTTCCTTGAGCTTTTGCACAGCCGGGTCGTCTTCAGGCACGCTTATATCATTTACATAAAACGATGCAAGCGTCACTCCGTACTCATCCATTACCGGTTTAATACGCTCTTTCATGTATTCAGAAAGCTCGTCAATATACGCATTTATCTCCAATATGCTAATCTGCTTGTGAACAAGGTATGAAGATATGGAATCCTTAACCTTGGTTATGTACAGCCCCTTGAAGAATTTAACTATGCTTACCTTGTCGAAATATGTGAGCGTACCGACAAGCTTTACAAGAAATTTTTTAGAGTCGCCTATCTGTATGCCGAACATTCCGTTTGAACGTACCGGAGCAAAAATACCGTATTTTGGGTCCTGTATCTGTATAGGCGTTGGTGTTCCCCATTTAATATCCAGGTTTACAAGCTTATTGACAAACCATACCTCAGCTGTAAAAGGCGAGCGCCCTCCAAACGGCAGGTTTACTATATTGTTTAATATCGGTATGTTTGCCGTATCAAGCGTATGCCTTCCGCTCTGAAAAACATCGCAGGCTTTTCCTCCCTTGAATAATATGGCCTCCTGAGATTCGTTTACAATAAGCTGAGTCCATGTACCCAGCTCCTCATTTGGATATTTCCATACAAATGTACCCGGCGCCCCGTTATATTTAATGACATCAATAATTGCCATGCTAATCCCCCTATACAAAAATTATAACCTGCAAAACCGAATCCGCTTATGCCCTAACAGGCTTAAGTATAAAGCTTTTGTTATATATTAACATAAATTTTGATATATGAAAATACATATTCAGCAATATTATATTACCGCAGCGTGTAAATATCAATACAGACTGCTTTTTCCTTAACAACACCACAAACCTTATTTTCCCAAACAAAAAAAGCCCTTTAAAAGGGCTTTTCTGCGGTTATATTCAATACAGGCTTTCTATTGTCCTTATAAGCAGGTATATCCTGTCGTTCCACGGCGTAGGCACGCCCGCCTCTCTGCCTAATCTGATAACAGTACCGGCAAAATACTCTGCCTCGGTCTGCCTTTTTGCCTCTATATCCTGAAGCATAGATGTCTTTCCCTCCGGGTCGGAATTAACCATGCTCTTTTCATGCTTATCAGCGTCAGCCTCCGTTATGTTTATGCCCTTTTTCTGAGCCAGAGTTATAACCTCTGTCATTACCTCACGCATTGCCCTGTTGAGCTCCGGCACCTTTATAAACGCCCCATAGCCGGCACGTGTGACCGCGGAAAGCTGGTTTATGCTGACATTAATCATAAATTTAAACCACATGGCCCGCATCATGTCCTCGCAGACCTCATTCTTTATTTCAGCATTATCAAATATATCCTTTACCGCCCGCACTTCATCTGACATAACAGAGTTATCCGCCTCGCCAAACTGTATCTGCCCTTCCCAAGAGCACTCTATACCTTTTTCTGTTCTGGCGGAATCGGTCTTGCACAGGCCGTAGAGCACAGTGTTTTCAGGGTAAGCCGATTTTATTGTATCCCTTGCGGACACCCCGTTAAGTATTGTAAGCAGAATTGTTTTTTCTGACACTATATTTCTTATATCCTTTATGGCCTGCTCCAGCTGATAGTTCTTTACTGTAAAAATAACAAGGTCAGCCTTAAACTGAGTATCCTCAGGTTCAACAACCCTCGGCATGATTTTCTCGCCGTTTACGGTTTCTCCATAGTTTCGTATTCTCTGGGCGCGCTTTCCTCCGGCCACAACTGCGAAGTTTTCCCCAAGGCTTTTCACAATCCTTCTGGCGTAAACACAGCCTATAGCGCCAAACCCAACCATAGCAACATTATTTATCTTCATTTTTACCAGCTCCTTTATAAGCGCAACGGCAGGCCGCTCAAATCAGTATAATTTTTCTATAGTCTTTATAAGCAGGTATATCCTGTCATTCCATGGCGTAGGCACACCCGCCTCCCTGCCGAATTTTATTACAGTTCCGGCAAAATAGTCAACCTCTGTCTGCCTTTTTGCCTCCACATCCTGAAGCATTGAAGTCTTTCCGGCCGGGTCAAAGCCGGCCAGCTTCTTCTCGTAGGCAAAAGCATCGTCCTCAGTGATATTTATGTTTTTGCTGCGGGCAAGTGTTATTACTTCTGTCATAACCTCATGCATTGCCCTGTTAAGCTCCGGCACAGCAAGAAAACTGCCATATCCCGCCCCCGTTATAGCCGAAAGCTGGTTTGTGCTTACATTAATCATCCACTTGTTCCATATTGCCCTTATCATATCAGGGCATACCTCATTAGTCACGCCGGCCCTGTCGAGCACAGCCTTTACGGCCTTTACCTCATCTGACAGGCATGTATTGTCGGCGTCTCCAAACTGTATTGTGCCTTCACAGGAGCAGCTGATTCCCTCGTCTGTCCTTACGGCGTCTATCCCCATTCCAAGGCCGTAAAGCGCCCTGTTTTCGGGATACGCCTCCACTATCTCATCTCTTGCCGTTACACCGTTTAAGACCGTAAGAAATACAGTTTTATCCGTAACCATGTTTTTAACGTCACTGAGCGCCTGCTGTAGGTGGTAGTTTTTTACTGTAAAAATTATCAAATCTGCTTTATAACCTTCCTCTGAAGGCCCAACAACCCTTGGCACAACCCTCTCGCCGTTTACAATTACGCCCTTTTTTATCTTCTCAGCGCGTTTTCCCTCAGCCACAACAGCAAAATCGTCTCCAATATTTTTTACAAAATTTTTAGCATATACGCATCCAATGGCTCCAAAGCCAACCAAAGCCACATTCTTAATCTTCATTTTCCTCTTTGCCTCCCTTTTCAACGAACATAAAGTCTACAGTCCTTGCCTGTATATCCGTTCTTGTAACCTTAACTCTAACTGTATCGCCGAGCCTGTAAATTTTTCCGGTACGCTTGCCTACAACCCTCAGGCTGTCCTCCTCGTAATCGTAAAAATCGTCCTCCATATCGTTTAACGGAACCATTCCCTCTACCGTGTTTTCAAGTTCCACATATATTCCCCAGCCGGTCACACCGGATATAATGCCGTCGAATTCCTCGCCAATGCGCTCCGACATAAACTGGGCCATTTTAAGCCTGTCCGTCTCCCGTTCAGCATCGTCTGATGTACGCTCTGTAACGGAACAATGGTACGCCTTTTCGTTCATGGCGCTTTCGTAGTGCTTTGACCTTTCAGGGGTTATGCCGCCTTCAATCACCTCTTTGATTATCCTGTGAATCTGCAAATCCGGATACCTTCTGATTGGAGATGTAAAGTGGCAGTAAAACTTGGCCGCAAGGCCGAAATGCCCGATATTTTCAGCCTGATATTTGGCCTGCTTCATGCTTCTCAAAACTATCCTGCTTATTATGTGCTCCTGAGGCGTGCCCGTAACCTTCTGTATCAGCTGCTGTATCTCGCGCGGGTGTATTTCGTCTCCCTTGCCCTTAAGCCTGTAGCCAAAGGCTGATATAAGCTTTTTGAGGCCTTCTATCTTCTCGCCGTCCGGCTGGTCATGGTTACGGAACATAAACGGCACACCCTGCCAGTAATAGTCCTCCGCTATAGTCTCATTGCAGACAAGCATAAACTCCTCAATAAGGTTTGTGGCGGAATTTTTTTCATACGGCCTTATGTCAAGGACCTTGCCGGTTTCATCAAGAATTATTTTTGATTCCGGAAAATCAAAATTAACAGAACCTCTCTGCTGCCTCTTGTGGTTGAGTATCCTCCTGAGGCTGTCCATATCCTCAAGCATAGACACAAAATCGGCGTATTCCTCCATCTGTGCCTCATCTTTGTTTTCTATCACATTGTTGACCTTTGTATATGTCATACGGCAGTCCGAATGTATCACAGATTCGGTTATCCTGTGGTTTACAACCGTACCCTCATGGTCAATTTCCATTATACAGCTGAGTGTAAGGCGGTCACAGCCCGGGTTGAGGGAGCATATGCCATTTGAAAGTCTGTGAGGTATCATTGGTATAACCCTGTCAACCAGATATACGCTTGTACCCCTTTTGTAGGCTTCTCTGTCAAGCGGCGAGCCCTCAGTGACATAGTGCGATACATCGGCTATATGGACACCAAGCTGGAAGTTGCCGTTTTCCAGCATATCAAGGCTTACAGCGTCGTCAAAGTCCTTTGAGTCGTCGCCGTCTATTGTCACGGTTTTAATATTCCTTAAATCCTCGCGGCCTTCTATTTCCGCCTCTGTAATATCCTCCGGAAGCCCCTCTGTCTGCTCATAAACGTCCTCCGGATAGTCAATCGGCAGGTTGAACTGGCGTATTATTGATAAAATATCCACTCCCGGGTCATCCTTATGCCCAAGTATTTCAACTATCTCGCCTTCAGCGCATTTGTTCGGCGAAGGACGTTTTAATATATTAACCACTACCTTGCTGCCCGTAACCGCCCCTCTGGTGGAGCCCTTAGGTATAAATATATCGCTTATCTTTTTGTCATCACACACAACAAAGCCAAATCCCCGGCCCTCGTCAAATGTTCCAACAATGCCTTCCCTTGCCTGCGACAGTATCTTTACCACTTCTCCTGTGGCCCTCCTGCCGCCGTAAGCCTGGTCTGTAATGCGTATAAGAACCTTATCCTTATGCATGGCGTTCATTGTACCCTCTGGAGGTATGTAAACGTCATTGTCGTTGCTGTCCTCAAGGCGCGCGAAGCCAAACCCCTTAGCGTTTGACATAAAAGTGGCCGGAAGGAGGTTAACCGATTTGGCGGTTACAATCTTTCCTTTTCTTGTCTCATAAGCCTCCCCGGATTCCAGAAGGCTGTCTATAATGGCGTCAAAATCACCCTGCTCCTCCTTTGGCACCTGCAATATTATGCGCATTTCGCCCCGCTTTAGCGGAACATAATCCTCACTGCTTATAAATTCCTGAATACGTTTTTTTCTTTCAAGAAGCTTTTCATCAAATTCCATAAACGCCGCCGCCTTTCATCTGACAGTAATCAGTATTATTATAACAAATTACCAATAAAATAAAAACACAAAAATTGTATATTGTAAAACCTTTAAAAAACCGGCAATAAATGATAAAATCTTCCTGAGGTGATTAATAATGAAACCATTGGTAGGAATAATAATGGGAAGCGATTCTGACCTGGCTGTAATGAGCGAGGCGGCAAAGCTTCTTGATAAACTGTCTATACCCTATGAGCTTACTGTAATATCTGCCCACAGAACACCGCAGAGAATGTACGATTACGCACACAGCGCTCACGAAAGGGGAATAAAGGTAATTATAGCCGGTGCAGGCGGCGCGGCGCATCTTCCGGGCATGACCGCTGCCATGACAAGCGTGCCTGTCATAGGCGTGCCTGTAAAGACCTCCACACTAAGCGGAGTTGACTCGCTCTACTCTATCTGCCAGATGCCTCCGGGCATACCGGTTGCCACAGTTGCCATAAACGGGGCTCAAAACGCCGGTATACTTGCCGCCCAGATTATTGGCGCGTACGACGAGGATATATACATAAGGGTTCAGGAATTTAAAAAAGGTCTTGAGGAGATGGTACTTGAAAAAGCCGAAAGGCTTGAGCAGATTAAATACGCACAATACCTTGAGGGCATGAAAAAATGATAACCGGCTTAAAGCCAATGCCCAAAGCCCCGCAAAGGCCGCCTGTGCCAGACGGGGCTTTTTGTTGCGTCCCGTTTGGCCGGCATGGACTTTTTTTACCATGGCTTAACAAAATTTCAGCCGCTGCATATTATATAAACAACTTCATATCCGGAGGAAACAATGAACGATTATATAACAACCTATACCAAAAAGCACATTAACCCGCTTTCCCCACAGCCGGAGGACATAGATATAAGGGATATTGCACACGCCCTGTCAATGATGGTTCGGGCTAACGGGCATTTTCCGGAATTTTACTCTGTCTGCCAGCACTCGATACACTGCTGTGAGGAAGCCCTCTGCCGCAACATGGACAAAAACACAGCACTTTTATGTCTTCTGCATGACGCCAGCGAGGCTTATATCGCGGATATTATACGGCCCGTAAAACGACATATACCACAATACATTGACATAGAAAAGGGCATACAAAACGCCGTGTTCCTCAAATATGCCAAAAAGGTGCCTGAAAGTGCGGAATACTCCGCTGTAAAGGAAATTGACGATGCTCTGCTCTACTATGAGTTTCTGCACTTTGCCGGAGAAAAGATATCTGAAACTGTACCTGCCATAAAATCAAGCCCGGATTTTTCATTTATTCCACCTGCTGAAGCTGAGAAAAAATTCCTTTCACTTTTTACAATACTGTCATAGGCATAAAAACGCTGCGCCAAAATCAGCGCAGCGTTTTTATAATTTATTTTCCCATATATTTTTTTACTACCCTTATATCGTCACCAAAAAACTCCAGCGCCTTGTATTCACCTATAATTCTTGATGTTATTCTGTCTGAATACTGCCTCTGTATGTCGTCTAAAGACAGGTTGGTGGATATTATAACCGGCTTTTTATTTATAAGCCTTGTATTGAGTATGTCAAAAAGCTCCGACGCTGTGAGCACAGTATTAAACTCTGTCCCCAAATCGTCGACAATCAAAAGGTCAACCGACTGTAAATCGTCAGAAAACCTTACCTGCTCCGTCTCCTCATCATTTCTGTTAAACCTTTCCTTTTCAAGCGCCTTAAAAAGCTGCGCCGCTGTTACATACAGCACAGTATACCCCTTGTCCAGAATTTCTCTGGCAATACAGCTGCACAGGAATGTCTTGCCAAGGCCCGGGCTGCCATAAAAAAGCAGGTTTTCTTTTCTTTTGCCAAAACTTTTGGTAAACTCTAGGCATACGCTCAGTATCATCTGCATGTTTTCCCTTGGAGAAACCGGCTCATTTTTTGCTCTGTTGGGGCTGTAAAAATCGATGTCGAAATTATCAAAATTTTCCTCAGCTGTTATCTCACGCATATTTGAGCTACTGTAGGCCATGTCCACAAGCTTCTGTGTAAAGCAGGAACACTGCTGAGAGCCTATAAAGCCTGTGTCAGAGCATTTTTCGCATCTGTAAGATGGCTTGAGGTAATCCTCCTCAAAACCCGCCTGTCTCATAATACTGAGCTTTTCAGCCTTAAGGCCCTCCATTTTCTCTTTAAGCTCAATAAGCCTTGCAGCCGAGCTTTCCCCCGACTCCACAGCCCACTTTGCGGCGCTAATGCCCAGCAGTGAAATCTCGCTGTCTATGTCCCTTATTCTCGGGCATCTGGCGTAAAGCTCCTCTTTTTTCTGTCTGAGCTGTGCCTGTGCCTGTGTCTTAAGTGCATCATAGTACCTAAGCACCTGCTTATAAATCTCGCTCCTGTCCGGCATTTATGTATTCCCCTCCGATTTAAGTCTTTCCATTTCAAGCCTCTTTATTTCAGAATAATCGTAGTTTCTCTGGCTATAATTTACAAATTTTCCGGCTTTGGGCTGTCTTGCTGATTCCGGTTTTTGGGCTGCCGGCGCTGACTTTCTGCTCTCGGCAAAGGCTCTTTCGCTCTCCTCAACATCTCTGGTATTCTTAAATCCGGCCTTATGCCATGCCTCAATTATTTTATCCGCATAGCCGAAGGACGCTTTGCCTGTATTCATAACAGTCTTGGCACAGGCAAGTCTTATAAGCTCCTCGTCCATATTGTATTCTGTTACCCACCTGCGCATATATCTTACCTCTCCGCTTACAGGTTCACGTCCACTCTGGCCCATGGCCCGCATTATATTTCTGTAAACAGTGTTGTAGGCATATATCCTCTCACGTGCCTTTTCCTCGTCTGTTATTCCGCTTTCGCACCAGTCAACAGCCACACGCTCAATATAACGCATATTGCGGTGTCCCCTTTCCACGCAGAAGTCCAGCAGCAGCTCTATAACTTCCATTTTAAGCCCCAGCCAGTGGTAAAGCGAGAATACTGATGACAGGTCGTTGTGTGTAAGCATCCTTCCAAGCTTATTCTGTGCCATCTCAAAAAGGCCGCGTACATCGGCATTTTTATCGGCGTACATTGAAAGCTCCTCCGGCTGGTAATGCGGCTGCTCGTCATTTACAACAGGCCTTCTCAGCGGCGTCTCCTTTATCCGTGCCACAGCTGCCGGTGTTTTAACGTCCTCCGGTTCAGCCTTATCATTATCCACAGCAAAACTTACCCGACCGTTTATAAGCTTTACAATATGCCTGTCCTGCCAGTAAAGGAGAGCGGCGCTTACATCTCTCTCCTGCATATTAAGACCCTCCGCAATATCCCCAACACCTGCGTTTTCGCCTGTTCCAAGCGCGTACAGATAAACTGCCGTAAACAGAGCAGGCGCCTTTGGCATTAAATTTTTTATAAAATCGGCGTCAACCTCTACAACTCTTTTGTCCGAAGGCATTATTATCCCCCTCAATATAAATAAGCCGCTTGCCGGTATTAATACCGCGGCCCGATGTTATATAATCCAGCTGAACTAATTTTAACACAAACGCCGCCCTATTGCAAAACCGTATTGCTTATCAACCATTCCTTAAAATCTGCCCGTGGTTTTCCACCGTTGTTTAACCCTGTGCACACAAATACAGTGTATAAAACAGCTTTAATAATTTGGTACGGGTTAAAATACGCAAAGGCGCAAAAAAAGCGCCGAAGCTTTACGGCGCTTTACTTTCTGATACTGATTTGATTGATGATATGTATTTTAAGATTAGTAGTTTTCGGCCTTAATTTCAAAATACGCCTGTGGGTGAGAACATACAGGACATACATCCGGCGCTTTCTGGCCTATAACAATATGTCCGCAGTTTCTGCATTTCCAGATACGGTCTCCGTCTCTTGAGAAAACTATTCCCTCATCAATATTTGATAAGAGCTTTCTGTATCTCTCCTCGTGCTCCTTCTCAATCTTTGCCACCTCGTCAAAAAGGTAGGCTATATGGTCGAAGCCCTCTTTTCTTGCGTCCTCAGCCATGTTTTTGTACATGTCGGTCCACTCATAATTCTCGCCGGCCGCAGCGTCCTTGAGGTTTGTCTCTGTGTCAGGAACCGCGCCGCCGCATAAAAGCTTAAACCAGATTTTCGCATGCTCTTTTTCATTATCCGCTGTTTCCTGGAACAAAGCCGCTATCTGCTCATAGCCGTCTTTTTTTGCCTTGCTGGCATAGTATGTGTACTTGTTTCTGGCCTGGCTCTCCCCGGCGAATGCTGTCCAAAGGTTAGCCTCTGTTTTTGTCCCCTTTAAATCCATTGTACATACCTCCTTTTATTTTAAAAGCGGAGGAACACAAAGCTTCATGCGCCCTTGCCGCTTTTGTCAGCTGTTTAAATTCATTTCTATTCGTCCTTATTGCGCCACCTGTGATTTACAAAATACACAAGAAGGCTTAATACAAGCACGGCAAACAGTACAACCACAACCGTTTTAGCGTCCTTAAGAGCTATAAATATAGCCACAAGCCCGCACAGCACGCTTATGCCGTATAGAATCATAACCGCCTGCTTCTGTGAAAATCCCCTGTCTATAAGCTTGTGGTGCAGATGTCCCCGGTCGGCCTGCATTATCGGCTGACCCTTGGCTGCGCGCCTTGTCATGGCAAAAAGGGTGTCGAATATAGGAAATCCTACCGCCAGCACACTCACCATAAGGGCAATCATCGCGTAGCCTTTGAACACTCCTAATATACTCGTAACAGCCAGCGTATATCCCAAAAATGTGGCGCCTGTATCTCCCATAAAAATTTCTGCCGGGTTAAAGTTTCTTGGCAGAAACCCAAGACATGAACCTGCAAGAGACGCTGTAAGCACAACCGCCGTCTCATCACCTGTAAGTATGCACAAAACCATAACGCATATGGCAGCTATTGACGAAACTCCCGCTGCCAGCCCGTCAAGGCCGTCTATCAGGTTTACCGCATTTGTAAGGCCCACTATCCAGATTACAGTAATTGGTATTGAAAGCTTTAAAAGCGCGTAGGTAACCGGCCACATTACAACATGTATCCTTACGCCGAACATAACCGGTATAAGTGCGGCTATTATCTGTACACCGAACTTGAACTTGGCGGGCAGGTTTTTTACATCATCAACCATTCCAAGCACTACAATCACGCATGCCCCTATCATAAAGCCAATAAGCTTTTTAACATCAGAATATTCTACAAAATTGTACAGCAGAAGAACCGTCGCCATGAATCCCACGACAATAGCTATACCGCCCATTCTGGGCATTGGCTTATGGTGCATGCCTCTTTTTTTAGGCATGTCTATGGCTCCAAGCTTCAGCGACAGCTTTCTTGCCACCGGCGTCATTACATTTGATATTGCAAACGCCGTTGAGAAAGCCGCGATATATAAAACCCAATCGTGAACCAATTATAATCTCTCCTAATTATTTAGTGCCGAACATTCTGTCACCGGCGTCTCCAAGGCCCGGCACTATATAGCCCTTATCATTAAGGGCGGTATCGTAGGCCGCCGCATATATGTCAACATCTTCAAAAGCTTTCTGCACTGTCTTTACACCGTCAGGAGCAGCCAGTATGCAAAGCATTGTTATGTCCTTTGCCCCACGCTCCTTCAAAAACTCAATAGCGGCCTCGGCAGTCTTGCCTGTAGCGAGCATAGGGTCCAGAAGGAATACCCTTGCATCAGAAACATTTTCCGGCACTTTACAGTAGTACTCTACAGGCGTAAGAGTGTCAGGGTCTCTGTACAGCCCAATATGGCCTACTTTTGATGCCGGCAGAAGGTTATGGACACCGTCAACCATTCCAAGGCCGGCCCTGAGTATAGGCACTGCCACTATATCCTTTGTTATATTCACACACTTTGCCGTGGCAACAGGTGTTTCAACCTCCGACTCACTTGTAGGCAAGTCTCTTGTCGCCTCATAGGTAAGGAGCATTGTTATCTCGCTTATAAGCTCCTTAAACTCCTTGGTATTTGTGTTTTTATCCCTGAGCATAGCTATCTTGTGCTGTATAAGCGGATGTTCCGATATAAAGAGTTTGCCCATTTTAAAGCCCTCCTCAGCCCTCTATCTGTTTAATGCGCCTGATATGTCTCTCATCGTTTGAAAATTCAGTTGAAAGGAAATTCCTGACTATCTCTATTGCAAGCCCCGGGCCCACAACCCTTGCGCCCATAGCCAGCATATTGGCATCGTTATGTTCCCTTGTAGCCTTGGCCGAAAAGCAGTCGTGGCAGAGGGCGCATCTTATGCCCTTTATTTTATTTGCCGTAATTGAAATTCCTATACCTGTACCGCAGATTAATATTCCCCTGTCACATTTTCCCTCAGCCACAGCCTCAGCTGCAAGCTTGGCATAAACAGGGTAGTCACAGCTTTCCTGCGAGAATGTACCGAAATTTTTATACTCAATACTGTTTTCATCAAGGTATTTAATAACTTCCTTCATAAGCGGATAGCCGCCGTGGTCACAGCCCAAAGCAATCATATTAAGCCTCCCGATAAAATGTTTATTCACTAATTCTATACATTCCAATATATCATTTATTTCATTAAATATCAACAAAAACAGATATCAGGCGCTGCCAAATACATTTTTCAAAAATAAAGCGCAGTATTTTTAAGCCTCTATAAATTTGTGT
The DNA here is from genome assembly GCA_022867625.1 of Lachnospiraceae bacterium NSJ-143. Taxonomy (GTDB): domain Bacteria; phylum Bacillota; class Clostridia; order Lachnospirales; family Anaerotignaceae; genus Neoanaerotignum_A. Next base: position 67,913 of record JALIFM010000001.1, on the reverse strand, counting down.
CCGGCAGCCTTTTTAAGCCTGTTCATAACTGCCATGCCCTCGCCGGCTTCATCAAAAACTTCGGAATACACCTTTTCTGCTCCAAGTAAATCAAATCGGCGGAGTATGTCAAAAAGCCTTGCACCCACAGTCTCAATATCGTCTCCGGCACTTAAGACAATATCCGCGGCATATTTGTCCGCGTTTTTGCCGCAGCAGAGCACACCTGTCTTAAACCCGGCCATTTTATCAGATAGTACAAGCGAATTTATTTTGGCTATTACTTTTTCATTGCTTTCTCCCCGCACAAGCGCCACATCGGCCTCCGGCGAGTAGTGTGTATATTTCATACCGGGAGCCTTCGGCTTTTCATCTTTTGAGAGCTGTTTGTATACAGCGGAATCCACATCTATATCACCCACAACAGCCTCAAGCATTTCCTTTGTGACAGCCCCGGGCCTTAAAAGCGCCGGCTTGTCACCTGTTACATCTATTATTGTGGACTCAAGCCCAAAACCGCAGCTTCCGCCGTCTATAATCATATCTATCCTGCCGTCCATATCGTGCAGCACATGCTCCGCTTTTGTAGGTGAAGGCTTTCCGCTTGTATTTGCGCTTGGCGCGGCTATAGGAAGGCCTGAAGAGACTATAAGCCTTTTTGCTATCTCGTCTGACGGAAACCTTACAGCCACAGTATTGAGACCTCCCGAAACCGAGTCGGGCACAATATCCTTCTTGTTGAATATGATAGTTACAGGCCCCGGCCAAAAAGCGTTTATAATCTTTTCGGCGGCTTTGGGAACATCTGAAACTATAGTCTCAAGCTGGCTTATATCGCCAATATGCAGTATAAGCGGATTATCAGAAGGTCTTCCCTTTGCCTCATAAATTTTCCTGCATGCCTCTGAATCAAGGCCGTTTGCGCCAAGGCCGTATACCGTTTCCGTAGGAAAAGCCACAAGACCTCCCTTCTGAAGAATTCCTGCGGCTTTTTCTATAACTTCGCTATTTATATTTTTATTGTCCAGCTTTTCATAAAGGGTTATCATAAATTAGCACCACAGCATTTTTTGTATTTCTTTCCGCTTCCGCAAGGGCACGGGTCGTTTCTGCCCACTTTCTTGCCTTTTACTACTGTACGGCTGTTTCTCTGCTCTGCAAAAAGCGCCTTCTGCTTTGACTCGTCAAAAATTTTATCCCACTGAGGCAGTGTGTAAAGGTGCTCCGCCTTGTACTCAACCATTTTTTTGTAAAGCTTCTCAAAATCAATATCAAGGTTAATCTGTGAGGACTCGTCAAGCTTTTTAACATCATACTTTTCAGGAAGTATATCGTTAATGCCGTCCACAAAGGCTATAACAAACTCGGCTGTCATATTGAACCTTTCGCCAAGCTCAGTTACCGTACCGCTGATATTTGTAATTTTATCTCCAAGTATATATTCATATATTTTCTGCTCAGCAGGAAGGTATACGTCCCAAACGGCGTCAACACTTTTCCCCTCCTTTGTAAATGCCTTGTTAAGCCAGTCTTCATAGATACTCATTTGTTTATTCTCTCCTTTTATTTACGTGATTAAAATCAGACTTTACATTGAATAATAATATATAATCCGTTTTTATGCAACAAAAAACTTAAACACTGAGTGAAATATCAGCGTTAAGGAATATATGTACATTATCCTTATCATCATCGCGCGGTACAACTATTACCTCCACAGGCTCCTTAACCTCGTGAAGCACCTTGGAGGCCGCCCTCTTAAGCTCCCTTAAGTCACGTATATCCTTTACCGGCGGCTGTCCTATAACAATCTCTGTTATATGCTTTTCGGAAACGAACTTTCCTATACACTGTGCTATGTCTTCATCGCAGTAAAAATGAATTGAGCCGCCCCTCTCGCTTCCATACTGGCAGAGCATGCTCACCATTTTTGGAGTCTCGCTGTTGTTGAATATGCTGTCGCCCCTCTGCACATGCAGTATATGAAGCTCAGCGCCTTGTGTGTCCGCCAAATCTGCCGCTTTATCAATAAGCCTTTCGGAGTTTATCTGTGAGGTTATACATACAAGAACCCTCTCTATGCCATCGCCTTTTACGCTGTCTACCGCTTCTCTTACCATATTTCCGCCTCCGTTCGCCGGACGGGAATTTATTTATTCCCGACTCTGAAATAATATATAATCCAGTAAATGTAATTTTTCTAATGTCTCTTTTTTATATATTTCACTATTCAAACGCCAATACAAACCAATAGCTGATTAAAAGTACTGATATCTTATATAATACACTAAAAAATTGTGAATTTTATGAAATTTTATTTAACAATTGCTAAAATTAAAAAATTCTCATGTTTGAAATACCACATAAATACAATTTTTGATTAAAACCTTTGCCTTACGGCACAAATATTCAAAGCAAATAAAAAAAGCCCTCAAAGGGGCTTTTTATTAAACAGTATTATTTTTTATACTCAATAGCCGAAGCCACAAAATCTCTGAAAAGCGGGTGCGGTCTGTTCGGTCTGGATTTAAACTCAGGATGGAACTGCACTCCCACAAACCACGGGTGGTCGTGTACCTCAACAATTTCAACAAGCTTTTCATTAGGAGATATTCCCGTAACGCTCATGCCGGCGTCCATAAGCTCTTTTTTGTACAGGTTGTTAAACTCATATCTGTGCCTGTGGCGCTCATATACAAGCTCCTGTGCATACGCCCTGAAAGCGAAGGATTCCGGTGTAAGCCTGCAAGGGTAAGCCCCAAGGCGCATTGTACCGCCCATATCCTCTATGTCTTTCTGCTCAGGCATAAGGTCTATTACAGGATGAGTCGTTTCCGGCTTAACCTCTGATGTAAAAGCGTCGCTGTAGCCAAGCACGTTTCTGGCGTATTCTATTACAGCGCACTGCATTCCAAGGCATATTCCAAAGAACGGAATCTTTTTCTCACGCGCATATTTAATTGCTGTAATCTTGCCCTCAAGGCCCCTGTCGCCAAAGCCGCCCGGCACAAGTATTCCGGCAGTGTCTGCAAATGTATCGGCAGCATTTTCATCTGTAAGGTGCTCGGCGTTTACCCACTGTATATTTACATTCACACCGTTATGGATACCAGCGTGGTGAAGCGATTCCACAACCGAAAGGTAAGCATCGTGAAGCTCAACGTATTTTCCGACAAGGGCAATATTTACATTGCCGCTCATCTTTCTCTCTTTATCAAGCATTTCAAGCCAGTCTGTGAGGTCGGGCTTTGAATCCCCAATGCCAAGCTTGCGGCAGGTTACCTTAGCAAGGCCCTCTTTTTCGAGCATAACCGGAATCTCATAAAGGCTGTCAGCGTCGAGGTTCTGAATTATACAGTCGTTTTCAACATTACAGAACAGCGAGAGCTTTGACTTCATCTCACAGCTGATTTCGTGCTCTGTACGGCATACAATAATATCAGGCTGTATGCCTATGGACAGAAGCTCCTTAACAGAATGCTGGGTAGGCTTTGTCTTCATTTCCCCGCCCTTTGAAAGGTAAGGTATAAGCGTTACATGTATATACAGACAGTTTTCCCTTCCAATTTCCCTTGAAACCTGCCTTATAGCCTCAAGAAACGGCTGGCTTTCAATATCGCCCACTGTACCGCCAATCTCGGTTATAACTATGTCCGGGTCAGTAAGCTTTCCCGCCCTGAAAATCCTGTCCTTTATCTCGTTTGTTATATGCGGTATAACCTGAACAGTAGCTCCCAGATACTCGCCTTTTCTTTCTTTGTTGAGCACAGACCAGTAAACTTTGCCGGTTGTTGTATTGCTGTTGATATTGAGGTTTTCGTCTATAAACCTCTCGTAGTGCCCCAGGTCAAGGTCAGTCTCGGCGCCGTCTTCTGTAACAAAAACCTCGCCGTGCTGGTATGGGCTCATAGTACCAGGGTCAAAATTAATATACGGGTCAAATTTCTGTATAGTAACCCTGTAGCCCCTCGCCTTTAAAAGCCTGCCAAGGGAAGCCGCGGTTATGCCCTTTCCAAGACCGGAGACTACGCCGCCGGTAACGAATATATATTTCTTGTTCTGCATTTTCATCCCCCTAATAGTAATTAAAAAATTTTTCTTTCGCGCACATATATTTATCAATTTTATCACATATACCGTCTGTCCGCAAGCGGCCTTGACGCTTCACCAAAACAAAAGAACCGGCGGTAAAACCGCCGGCCGGTTATCAGTATTTCACAATCTCAGCCTTCTCAATTACAATATCCTCAAGCGGCATATCCTTCTCGTCTGTCTCGGCAGAAGCTATGGAATCCACAATATCCATTCCCTCTATTACCTGACCGAACACTGTGTAGCCAAAATCCAGATGCGGGGTTCCTCCCAGCTTGCCGTATTCCTCTCTGGCCTTTTCTGAGTAGTTTGTTCTCACAATCTTTCCTGTGGTGGAATCCGAAAGCAGCTCGCTGTCTCCATACTGCTTTACAACATCGTCTATATAGTCAAAATACCCGTCCTCAACAGAAGGGGCCTGAACTATATAAAACTGGCTTCCGTTTGTATCTGAACCGCTGTTTGCATAGGCAAGTGCGCCCCTGAAATGGTACAGGTCACCTGATATCTCATCCTCAAACTTTCCGCCCCACAGGCTTTCTCCGCCTGTTCCGTCGCCTTTGGGGTCTCCGCCCTGAATCATAAAGTTATTTATAACTCTGTGAAACTTAAGTCCGTCGTAATACCCCTTTTCAACAAGGCCTTTAAAATTTTCTACAGCCTTTGGCGCTTCTTCCGGGCAGAGCTTTATTTTAATTTCACCCTTGTTTGTTGTAAGCACAACTATGTCCTCGCCCTTTTCCGGCTCCTGAAGCTGCGGAAAATCAGTTCCCTCTGTAAACAGCTTTTCCTTAAAGGCGTCAAATTCAGCCTGCTGTTCACCTGACACAGATGAATCCGCCTGAGAACCCTGAGACGACTGACCAGATGACGACGAGCCAGACTGTGCCGCAGACGATGAGCCTGATGTGCCGGAACCTGAGCAGCCGCTCAGAACCATAGCGGCCAGAACCGCAGTAATTATAAATTTTTTCATGTATATCAACTCCTGTCGTTATTAATCACCCGATAAATTTTAAATTCAACCGGCTGTTTTGTCAAATATTTTTTAACTGTACTGCCTTATAACATTCATTACGTTTTCAACGCCTTTTAAAGCCGGACTGCCCTCCATGGCCTCAACAAGCGTTTTCCTTGATGAGTAGAGCCTTTCTATTGAGCTTACAAGTGTCTCACAGGTCATATCTTCCTCCTTAAGCACAATAGAGTAGCCCTGCCTTTCAAAGCTTTCGGCATTTAATATCTGGTCTCCGCGGCTTGCCCTTGCTGAAAGCGGTATAAGAAGCGCCGGCTTTTTAAGAGCCAGAAACTCCGATATGGAATTTGAGCCGGCCCTTGACACAACCATATCCGCCGCCGCCATTACATGCGCAAGCTCATCTGTGAGATACTCAAACTGTCTGTAGCCATTCATATTTACTGTAGTGTCGATATTTCCCCTGCCGCATATATGGACTACCCTGAATTTTTTAAGAATATCAGTAAGCGACTGCCTGAGCACCTTATTTATCTTCTGAGAGCCAAGGCTTCCTCCCATCATCATCAAAACCGGTTTTGTGCTGTCAAAGCCGCATATCTCAAGCCCTTTCTGCCTGCTGCCCTCAAAGAGCTCCCTGCGTATGGGCGTGCCTGTATTGACGCCCTTTTTACCTATATATTTTACAGTCTCAGGGAATGTAGTGCAGACCTTTTTGGCAAAAGGCATGGCTATTTTATTGGCAAGACCCGGCGTCATGTCGGACTCATGCGCTATAACCGGCACATTGTTCATTTTGGCTCCAAGTATAACCGGTACGGCAACAAAACCGCCTTTTGAGAATACTATATCCGGCTTAAGGCGTTTTATAAGCTTCTTAGCCTCAAAGACGCCCTTAACCACCTTAAAAGCGTCGGTAAAGTTTTCCTTTGACATATACCGCCGCAGCTTTCCTGTGGAAACAAAATAGTACGGCACGCCAGTCTTTTCAACAAGCCCCCGCTCCATTCCATTTTCAGTGCCTATATATAAAACATTATAGCCCGACTTTTTCAGCTCCGGAATAAGCGCCAGGTTAGGCGTTACATGCCCCGCCGTTCCCCCTCCGGTAAGAACTATGGTTTTCACTTTACCATCTCCAGTCAAAAAAATTCCAAATACAATAATACCAGATACCCGCCGCAATAGCCATACAAAAATATAATATTGGCCTCAAGGGGTATATTATATGCGCTCCACAGCAAAATCAAAAGCAAAGTTTTCTCATTTAGTCGGCTGCTACTGAATATAATTTAAAAAACGTATCCGGCTTATCCGGCATATTAAGGGGGATTACAATGTATCCATATACATCATGTAATGGCAGCAGCGATATCTTTGCAGCTGAAAAGACTGACAGCATCTCGCCAGATAGAGAAAGACTGCTGTCGCTTATAGACACAGCAATTGATTTTAAACAAAGGGCCGCCGACAAATATTTTTTTATACTTGATGAAATTAAAGACGACGATGACAGAGAAATTGTAAGGAGCATTTACATTGACGAAATAAGAGGCAAAAAACTCCTTGAAAGCATTAAAGAAGACATAATGACAGGCTCAGGCATAAAACCCGCTATTGAGGCGGCGGAAAACGGCCCTGATAATTCTGCCTGCCTTGAAATAGACACTATAACCATAACCGACGACAATTATTCCATGGACCTTCCAAACGCTTTTAAAAATATGGTTCTGGAGGAGATAGAGGCTGCACGCTTTTTCAGGGATTTATCGGCAGTGTGCGAGTATGAAAACAGCCAGTATCTCAACCCAATTTCGTCCATAATCAATGACGACCAGAACCACGCAGTGCTGAGCACCATGCTTTTTACCGCAGGCTGTAAGTCAGGCCCTGCCGCCAAAGCTGAAGAAGACAGCACCGAAACCGCTGAGGGCTGTGAATAAGTAAGTGAAAGAAGTTAGTGCGCTTTCAATTCCGCCGTGTTTTCACGGCGGTTAACTTTCTGCAAGATTTTTAAGTGTGTCTCCCGCCAGCCTGTAAACTGTCCAGTCGGTCATAGGCTCTGCGCCAAGGGATAAATAAAAGTCTATGCTTGGCCTGTTCCAGTCAAGACACCACCACTCAAGTCTTCCGCAGCCGCGCTCAACGGCTGTCCGCGCCAGCTCTTTTAATATCGCTTTCCCGTATCCACGGCCTCTGTATTCCGGCTTTACATACAAATCCTCAAGATAAATGCCTGACCTTCCCAAAAACGTGGAAAAGTTATGAAAAAACAGGGCAAAGCCCACTTCCTTTTCCCCATCGCAGGCAAATATTACCTCCGCTTTTTTCTTATCAAATATCCATTCCTCAATAAGCTCCTCTGTAGCAACAACCTCGCTTAGCATTTTTTCATAATCCGCCAGAGCCTTTATAAATTCAAGAATAAGACCGCTGTCACTTTTCTGCGCGTATCTGAAAACAGGCTTTTCTGTATACATTATACTTTCCTCCTTAATCAGTTTTATAATAAGCCTTATCCGTGGAATACTGTTCTTGATAAAAAAAAACTGTGGTGGTATACTTTTTTATATACAAAACAGAACCAAAGAGGAGGCAAAACAAATGAGCGACTGCATATTCTGCAAAATAATTTCCGGTGAGATACCTTCCGCAACTGTTTACGAAAACGATGAATGCAAGGTGATACTGGACAGATTTCCGTCCAACAAAGGGCATGTGCTTATACTTCCCAAGGAGCACGTTGCCAATATATTTGAGATAGACCCGGCTTTAGCCGGAAGGCTCTTTACACTGGCGGCAAAAATCGCCCCTGTCATGAAGGACACCTTCAGGTTTGAGAACATGAACGTGCTCCAGAACAACGGTCCTGTGGCCGGCCAGACAGTCAGCCATTTCCATATCCACCTTATACCAAGGTATGAAAACGACGGTGTAAACGTATCCTGGAAACAGCTTGACCTTACAGACAGTGAGATTGAGGAAATACGCAAAAGCCTTACTGACAATTTAAACCTGTAATCCACCATAAAACAGTGCATAATATTGCGCTGTTTTTTTATTATAAGAAAAAAAGCCCCAATGGGACTTTTTGCCTACTCACTGTAATCGCCGAATTTTCTGAACCTCCTGTACCTCTCCTCCAAAAGTTCATCTGTCGTTTTGGAGCAAAGTATGTCAAGCTCCTTTATGAGCTCTTTTTTGAGTATTTCAGCCGTAAAAGAAAGGTTGTTTTCAAGTCCTTCCTCAGGTTCTGGTATTATTTTTTCTATAACGCCGTTTTTAAGAAGGTCCTCAGCGGTTATCTTCATCAGCTCAGCAGCCTCGGCGCTTCTTGACGGGTCACGCCAGAGAATGCTTGCAAAGCCTTCCGGAGAAAGCACCGCGTACATGCCGTTTTCAAGCATCCATACCCTGTCACCAGCGGCCATGGCAAGCGCTCCGCCGGAACCGCCCTCGCCTATAAATATACTTATTACCGGCACCTTGAGCCCGGCGGACATATAAAGGCATCTTGCTATAGCCTCGCCCTGACCTCTTTCCTCAGCGCCCTTTCCGGGATAAGCGCCCGATGTATTTATAAACTGTATTACCGGCCTGTTGAATTTTTCCGCCTGCTCCATAAGGCGCATTACCTTCCTGTATCCGTCCGGATTAGGTGAACCGAACCTGCGCGACACATTGTCCTTTACTGTGTGGCCCTTCTGTATGCCCGCCACAGTAACCGGCATGCCCTCAAGTAACGCTATGCCGCCGACTATTGCCATGTCGTCCTCATAATGTCTGTCGCCGTGAAGCTCAAAAAAATCGTCAAACACACTTTCTATAAACTCCTGTGAGGACGGCCTTGAGACCATTCTGGATTTCGTTAGTATTTCGGAAACATTGCTCATTTAAGACCGTCTCTCCTCTCTATGGAATGAAGTTTGAAAATTGTGCTTAAGGATTTTCTCATGTCCTTGCGCTCCACAATCCTGTCTACAAAGCCGTGCTTAAGCTGAAACTCGGCGCTCTGGAAATCCTCAGGAAGCTTTTCGTTTATGGTGCCCTCTATAACCCTTCTTCCGGCAAAGCCTATGGTAGCCCTCGGCTCGGCAAGTATTATATCTCCCAGATTTGCAAAGCTTGCACTCACTCCTCCGGTTGTAGGGTCGGTAATAACCGATACATACAGAAGCCCCGCATCACTGTGCCTTCTTACAGCGGCGCTTGTTTTAGCCATCTGCATAAGGGATATTATTCCTTCCTGCATTCTGGCCCCGCCTGAGGCTGTAAATATGACAACAGGCAGGCCAAGCTCTGTGGAACGTTCTATGGCCCTTGTTATCTTTTCACCCACTACAGAACCCATTGAGGCCATCATAAAGTTGCTGTCCATAACACCTATAACAGTTTTGTAGCCGTCTATCTCACAGAACCCTGTTACAGCGCCTTCCTTGAGGCCTGTCTTTTCCTGCATCTTGGCTATAAGCTTGTCATAATCAGGATAGCCCATTGGATTTTTGGATACCATGTTGGCGTCAAGCTCCTCAAATGTGCCCTCATCACATGTAATGGCCAGCCTGTCGGCAGCAGATATCCGGAAATGTCCGCCGCATTTTGGGCAGATTTTAAACTCGTTCATTTCCTTTTTGTACACAAGCGCACCGCAGAAACGGCATTTCATCCACATTCCGTCCGGTATTGCAGGTTCCTCCTGAAGCTTGCGCTCCACCCTGCCCTCATGAGTCTCCGGCGCGGCTGTTCTGCCGATAGGTATATAGTTTTTCTTCTTAAAAAGCTTCATATCCAATCACCTTATTTTATAATTTCACGGGCGATAAATCCTGTGTCAAACTGCCCTGCCAGATACTTTTCGTTGGTTAGTATTTTCTCCTGAAACTCAATATTTGTGTCAACACCCTCAATTACAAACTCATATAGACAGCGGCGCATTTTTTCTATAGCCTCCTGCCTTGTGTTGCCATATGTTATAACCTTGGCTATCATTGAATCGTAATAAGGCAGTATTGTGCAGCCGGCATAAACAGCGCTGTCAATCCTCACCCCGAGCGTGCCGCCCGGAACCAGCAGATAGTCGATATCCCCCGGTGAAGGAGCGAAATTCCTGTCAGGGTTTTCAGCGTTAATCCTGCACTCAATGGCATGGCCCGTTATACGCACATCTTCCTGTTTTATGTCAAGTACCGCACCCTCGGCTATTTTTATCTGCTCCTTTACAATGTCTATGCCCGTAACCATTTCTGTAACCGGGTGTTCAACCTGTATTCTGGTGTTCATCTCCATAAAATAGAAATTTCCGTCCCTGTCATAGAGAAACTCTATTGTACCGGCGCTTTTGTAGCCCACAGCCTTTGCCGCCCTTACAGCTGCATCACCCATGGCTTTGCGGGTACTGTCCGAAAGCACAGGTGAAGGCGATTCCTCAAGCACTTTCTGGTTTCTCCTTTGCAGAGAGCAGTCTCTTTCGCCCAAATGAATGACATTTCCGTGCTCATCGCCCAAAATCTGTATCTCAATATGCCGCGCGTTTTCTATAACCTTTTCCATATACATGGTATCATCGCCAAAGGCGGCCTTCGTCTCTGTCTTTGCGCTTTCGTAAGCGTTTTCAAGCTCCGGTTCGCTCCTTACAATCCTTATGCCCTTTCCTCCGCCTCCGGCCGAGGCTTTTACCATTACAGGATAGCCAAGCTTTTTGGCTGCTTCTTTAGCCTTGGCAATATTTTCAACAACGCCGTCGCTTCCCGGTATAACCGGCACTCCTGCCTTTTTCATAAGCTCCCTTGCATTTGACTTGTTTCCCATAGCGTCAATTATGCCTGAGTCAGGGCCAATAAATTTAATATTGCACTCGGCACACATTCCCGCAAATATTGAGTTTTCAGCCAGAAAGCCGAACCCCGGGTGTATGGCCTGAGCCCTTGTAGCCACAGCGGCGCTTATTATATTCTGCATATTAAGGTAGCTGTCCTGAGCCCTTGCAGGGCCAATGCACACCGCCTCATCTGCAAGCTGCGTGTGGAGCGCGTCCCTGTCAGGCTCTGAAAATACAGCCACTGTGCTTATTCCCATCTCCCTGCAAGCCCTTATTATTCTAACGGCAATTTCGCCCCTGTTAGCAATCAATATCTTCTGAAACACTGATAAATCACCTCGGATTATCCTATAATGAATGTAATTTCCGCCTCACAGGCTTTTTTGCCGTCAACATACGCCGTTCCCTTGCCTATACCGGCGTTCATTTTAAGCTTTAAAATTTCCACCTCTATCCTGAGGGTATCCCCAGGCACTACTTTCTTTCTGAACTTTGCCTTATCAATAGCTCCGAAATACGCTGTTTTGCCCTTGAATTTTTCCATAGAAAGTATCGCTACAGCGCCTGCCTGAGCCATAGCCTCCACAATAAGCACTCCAGGCATTACAGGCTCCTGAGGGAAATGCCCCACAAAAAAAGGCTCGTTCATAGACACATTTTTGATGGCTACGATTTTTTCTCCCTCTGTTATCTCCTCAACACGGTCAATAAGCAAAAACGGCGGCCTGTGGGGAAGTATATTCATTATATCCTTAATTTCCATTACTGCCATTACATTTCCTCCCTCAGCCCACAACAAACAGCGGCTGACCGTACTCAACAAGCTGCTCGTTGTCTACAAGCACTTCCTTTACCTCTCCGTCAAACTCGCTTACTACCTCGTTCATAATTTTCATAGCCTCTATAATACAGAGCACATCTCCCTTTTTGACCTTAGCTCCCACAGGTGCATAAACAGGCTTTCCAGGGCCGGCACTCTCATAGAATGTGCCTACAAGCGGAGCTTTGACTATGTTTCCGGCTTTATCAACAGCCGGAGCAGGCTTTACCTCGTTATCCGTCTGAGCCTGAACAGCGGCAGGCGCTGCCTGTGATACCTGAGCTGTCTGAACAGCCGCAGGCGAAACCTCATTTGACGGCGCCGCAAATGACGCGCCGGTTTTATTCATCTTTACATTACAGTTGTCAAGTGTAAGCTCAAAGTTTTTAAACCCCGAGCTGTCAACCATAGAAATAAGTTCCTTAACCTCATTAAAATTCATAGCTCAATCAGCCCTCCCATTTTTTAAAGCATAATACAGCGTTATGGCCACCAAAGCCAAGGGAATTGGAAAGGGCATACTTTATTTCCATATTTCTTCCCACATTAGGCACATAATCAAGGTCGCATTCCTCATCTGGAGTATCCAGATTTATTGTAGGCGGCGCGAAATTTTCTTCTATTGCCTTTACACATACAATAGCCTCTATAGCGCCTGCGGCGCCAAGAAGGTGTCCTGTCATTGATTTTGTACTGCTTATCGCCGTATCTTTGGCATATTCCCCAAGGGCAAGCTTAATAGCTCGTGTCTCGCCGCTGTCATTAGCCGGTGTGCTTGTGCCGTGGGCGTTTATATAGTCAACATCAGCCGCAGTTATGCCGGCGTCATTAATGGCGTTTACCATAGCTTTTGCCCCGCCGTTGCCCTCAGGGTCAGGAGCTGTAATATGGTACGCATCACTTGTAGAACCGTAGCCCACAACCTCTGCGTAAATTTTAGCGCCTCTTTTTAAAGCGTGCTCAAGCTCCTCAAGAATCACAATACCCGCTCCGTCGCCCATTACAAAACCGTCGCGGTTTTTATCAAAAGGCCTGCTGGCCTTTTTAGGGTCAGGATTGAAAGAAAGCGCAGTAAGGTTTGCAAAGCCTGCCATGCCTATAGGCGATATGGAAGCCTCAGCTCCACCAGCCATCATTATATCCTGATAGCCGTCTCTTATTTTAAGGTAAGCCTCGCCTATTGAATTTGTGCCCGTTGCGCAGGCCGAGTTTACATTTTCGCTTATGCCAAGCGCCTTAAACCTTATTGATATGTTTCCGGCCGCCATGTTGCTTATGCTCATAGGCACAAAAAGAGGCGAAACCTTTGAAGGCCCTTTGTTTGTAAGCTTTTCTATCTGCTCGTTTATTGTCATAAGACCGCCTATGCCGCTGCCGACTATAACGCCGAATCGGTCATGGTCTATTTCTTCTTCCTTAAGACCGCTCATATCATAGGCCTGCTGAGCGGCGCCTATGGCGTAGAGCGAGTAAAGGTCATTTCGCCTTGTCTCCTTTTTTGACACATAAAGCTCAGGGTCAAAATTTTTGACCTCTCCGCCTATCTTTACTTTAAAGCCCTCTGTATCAAACTTGGTAATAAAATCTATGCCGCTTACACCGTTTTTAATATTATTCCAGAATTCCTCAACAGAATTTCCACAGGGCGTAACCGCGCCCATACCTGTAACAACGCATCTTCTTTTCATCAAATGCACTCCCTTCAGCTAATCAGTTCATAACCATTCCGCCGTCCACATCCAGCACCTGCCCAGTTATATACCTGTTTTCAGCCAGAAATATAACCGCCGCTGCCACATCTTCCGGCGAGCCGGCTTTTTTAAGCGGAATCGAATCTATCATTTTTTTCTGCAAATCGTCATTTAAAACCCCAGTCATATCGGTTGATATAAATCCCGGGGCAACGGCGTTAACCGTAATGCCGCGGCTTGCAAGCTCCCTTGCAGCTGATTTTGTAAGGCCTATAATGCCAGCCTTCGATGCAGCGTAATTGGCCTGGCCCGCGTTTCCCATAAGCCCCACAACGGACGATATGTTTATTATAGCACCCGACCTCTGTTTAAGCATAATGCCGCTGGCGTGCCTTATAGTGTTAAAAGCGCCCTTAAGGTTAGTGCTTATTACATCGTCAAAGTCCTTCTCGCTCATTCTCATAAGCAGCCCGTCTCTTGTTATGCCTGCGTTGTTTACAAGCACATCCACCGAGCCAAACTCAGCTTTTGCTGTTTTGATAAGGTTTTCAGCCTCGCCAAAATTGCTTATGTCCGCCTTTACCGCAAGGCATTTTACACCGCAGCCCTCAATTTCTTTTACCAGCTCTTCAGACACAGAGCTTCTGTAATTTAAAACTATATTGCAGCCCTTTTCAGCAAAAGCCAAAGCTATCGCCCTGCCTATGCCCTTGGCCGCTCCTGTTATTATCGCTGTTTTACCATTCAGCATTTCTGTTCCTCCAAACCCTTGAGCGTTTTCTCAAGCGACTTCATATCCTCAACATTGTATATCTTGACACCCTTTACAGTGCGTTTTACAAAACCGCACAGCGTTTTTCCGGGGCCGGCCTCAATAAATGTGTCAACACCCTGGCTGTAAAGGTAGTTTATGGTGTCCTCCCACTTTACAGGACTCATTACCTGTTTAATAAGTGTAGGTATAATATCGTCTTTGCCATTAACCTCTTTTCCTGTAACATTTGTTACAACAGGTATATTCATATCCGAGATATTTAATTTTTCAAGCTCCTCAGCAAGCCTGTCGCTTGCAGGCTTTAAGAGCGCCGTATGAAACGGCCCGCTTACATTAAGCTTAACGGCCATTTTAGCCCCGCTTTCCTTGCAGGCCTCAGCTGTTTTTTCAGCAGCCACAGCCTCCCCGGCTATAACAATCTGTCCAGGTGCGTTATAGTTGGCAGGCGCCACAAAACCATACTGACTGCACTGTGCGCATGCTTCCTCTACAGCCTCACGGCCAAGTCCAAGTATGGCATACATAGCTCCAACACCCTCAGGCACTGCCTCTGTCATAAAACGGCCCCTTTTTCTTACAAGGCTTACTGCCTCGCCAAAATCAAATGCCCCGGCACAAACATACGCGGAGTATTCGCCAAGGCTCAACCCGGCGGCGTAGTCGGCCTTAATGCCGTTTTGCTCCAGAACCCTGAGCACGGCTGTACTCATAGTCAGTATTGCCGGCTGTGTAAACTCGGTTCTATTCAGTTTTTCCTCATCTTCAAAACAGATATCACTAATTGAAAACCCAAGGGCGCTGTCAGCCGTATTGAAAACTTCTTTTGCGCACTCAAAGTTCTCAAAGAGTTCCCTGCCCATACCCTTGTACTGGGCACCCTGCCCACTGAAAATAAAAGCTGTTTTCATATTTTTACACCTCAGATAATTTTTTAATACGCAGTTTGGAATTTCGTGAATTTGTCACAACCACGCACGCTTTTGGCAAATTCACGGAACACCAAGCCCATGCCTCACACGGTTTATACAAATAAGGGCGGCAGTCTTATTTAGCTGCCTGCCCTTAAAGTATGCGGTTATACCGCACATAACATTTTAACACAATTCCGGTTAAAGCCGATGTCAAAAATCCATGCCCTGCAGTATTGCCTTATACTGGCTGTACATTTCCTTTATTATCTCACCGGCTGACTGCTCACGGTTTACAAGGCCGGCAATCTGGCCGCTCATAACCGAGCCGTTGTCAATATCGCCTTCCACAACAGCTTTTCTGAGCGCTCCGCGCCCAAGGGCGTCAAGCTCAGAAGTGTCGGCATTGTTCTTTTCAAGCTCCTCAAATTTTCTGGCAAGCCTGTTTCTTATTACCCTCACAGGGTGTCCTGTAGAAGCTCCTGTTGTTGTAGTGTCAATATCCTTTGCCTTTATTATCCTCGCCTTATAGTTTGGGTGTACAGTACATTCATTAGCCACAAGGAACCTTGTGCCCACCTGAAACGCTGATGCCCCAAGCATACGGCAAGCTGCCATTCCCCTTCCGTCTGCTATGCCTCCGGCGGCAATAACCGGTATGTTAAGCGCATCCACAACCTGAGGTACAAGGGCCATTGTTGTAATCTTGCCAACATGTCCGCCTGACTCGCACCCCTCGGCTATAACAGCGTCCGCCCCGTCCTTTTCCATTCTTTTGGCTATTGCTACAGACGGCGCTACCGGAAGGACCTTAATATTTGCATCCTTAAATGACTTCATGTATTTGCCGGGGCTTCCAGCCCCTGTTGTAACAACAGGCACCTTCTCCTCGCATACAGCCTGTACAAGCTCGTCTGCAAGCTGGCTTAAAAGCATGATATTTACAGCGAAAGGCTTATCAGTCCTTTCCCTTATCTCCTTAACGGCCTTCACGCAGCCTTCTGCGTCGAGATGTCCTGTAGCCAGAACCCCGAGGCCTCCGGCCTCCGATACCGCTGATACAAGGCTCGCGTCTGAAATCCACGCCATAGCCCCCTGAATTATAGGATACTGGATACCCAGCATACCGCAAATATCTGCATACATTTAAATTCCACCCATTCTTAAAATTCGTTTTATATTACCCTTACCACCAAAGCTAATTAATTACTTCTTGTTTTCTTCAACAAGCTTAACAACATCAGCTACAGTTTCGATGCCCTCAACGTTTTCAATTTTTACGTCAAATTCATCCTCAATATCGTTGATAATCTGGAAAAGGTCAAGTGAATCCGCCTCAAGGTCTGTCTTTACATTTGTCTCAAGTGTAATTTCCTCCGCGTCTTTTCCTGTCTGGTCCGCGATAATTTCTCTGATTCTTTCAAACATTATAAAACCCTCCTGTTATTAAGTAAATAAAAATTAATTCAACGTTCCGCCTCAGAACCTTATGAGCATTGAACCCCAGGTAAAACCGGCCCCAAAGCCCGTCAGCACACCAACGCTTCCCGTTTTAATAAGCCCTTTTTCAAACATCTCATTCAGTGCTATGGGAATACTTGCAGATGAAGTATTTCCATATTCGTCCATATTCATGTAAAATTTATCCATAGGTATTTTAAGCTTTCTGCTTATAACCTCCACAATCCTGCTGTTTGCCTGGTGAGGAAGCACAAAGTCCAACTCCTCCAGACTGCAGCCTGCCTTTTCAACAAGCCTTTTTACTGATTTTGGAGCCTGCCTCGTTGCAAAGTCAAAAACAGCCCTTCCATCCATATAAAGGCTCCTTTCGGCTGCCGCATTTGTAGTGTTAAAGGAGTTTGCCGCCGGCGAAAAGCCGCCTGTAAGGGCCATGGCTTTAGTGCCGTCGCTTCCTATATCCTCTGCAAGTATACCGGTGTTATCCTCAGTTCTTTCTATAAGAACACCGGCTGCCCCGTCGCCAAAAAGGACACATGTTGTCCTGTCTTTAAAATTCAGATATTTTGAAAGTACCTCGGCGCCTATAACAATGGCGTTTTTGTACACTCCGCTTTTTATGTATTTATCAGCTATAGACATGCCGAATATAAAGCCCGAGCATGCCGCGCCTATATCAAACGCCACAGCGTTTGACGCTCCTATTCTGGCCTGCACAAGGCACGCAGTAGAAGGCGTTGTGTAGTCTGCAGAAACAGTAGCCACAATAAGCAGTTCTATATCAAGAGGGTCTATCCCCGCCCTTTTTATAATTTTTTCCGCCACAGCGGAGGCTATATCGGAAGTATTTTCGCCCTCTGAAAAATGACGTCGTTTTATACCGCTTCTTGAGCTTATCCACTCGTCATTTGTGTCCACTATCTCAGCCAAGTCGTTGTTTGATACAACCATATCGGGCACACAGGAGCCCGAAGAAACAATCTTTGAAAAATACATAGCAAATCTCCTATATCTTTACTTTGAGTCCGGTTTTTGCGTCTCAGCGTACTCATCTTTAATAAAACCGCTTAATTTCTTAAGCGTTTTGTATAGAAGCCGCACTTCTTCGTCTGTAAGGCTTTCAGTGCAGTTTTTTATCATATTGAGATGAAACTGAGCGTGTACCCTGTAAAGGAGCCTTCCCTTGCCTGTAAGCCGCACCTTGACAACACGCTTGTCCTCCTCGCATCTGAACCTTTCGACATACCCCTTTTTAACCAGATTATTTACAGCCACTGTAAGGGTACCAACAGTTATTCTCAGGCTTCTGGCCACATAGCTCATGCTTTTTGGCTCATACATACCGATTGCCTCTACAGTATGAATCTCAGTTATGGACACATCCTTAAACCGGCCTGACTTGAAAGCCTTTGACTCAGCTTTCCCGATACTGTTATATATATCTACAATCAGCCCGTTTAACGAGCCGGAAGTCCTGTCCATGAATTAATCACCCGAAACCTGACATAATAAGCCATTATTTTGATATTCAAAGTATAATTCATTATATTAATTTAGTCAAGTAACTTTGTACCGCAAAAAACCGCCCTCTGACAATACAATTTCCATAATACGACAGTAATTATATAAAATTCCTTTTGAGCACAAAACTTACATACGGGCAAATTAACCGTAAAACACCATTAATTTACCATAAGCATACATTTTTAACCCAACGCGGAGGTCCTCTGAAAACTCCGTTTTCCTCGGTCGCTTCGCTCTCTTTTTTCATTCCGATTCTTTTGTTATTCGCGGAGGTCCTCTGAAAACTCCGTTTTCTTTGGTCGCTTCGCTCCCTTTTTCCATTCTGATTCTTTTGTTATTCGCGGAGGTTCTCTGAAAACTCCGTTTTCCTCGGTCGCTTCGCTCCCTTTTTCCATTCTGATTCTTTTGTTATTCGCGGAGGTTCTCTGAAAACTCCGTTTTCCTCGGTCGCTTCGCTCCCTTTTTCCATTCTGATTCTTTTGTTATTCGCGGAGGTCCTCAGAAAACTCCGTTTTCTTCGGTCGCTTCGCTCCCTTTTTTCATTCCGATTCTTTTGTTATTCGCGGAGGTCCTCTGAAAACTCCGTTTTCCTCGGTCGCTTCGCTCCCTTTTTCCATTCTGATTCTTTTGTTATTTGCGGAGGTCCTCTGAAAACTCCGTTTTCTTCAGTCGCTTCGCTCCTTAAGTCATAACAGGGAATGGTTTACGTCTGCAAGCAGCCGAAACCATTCCCTGTTATGACTTCCTCCGCTTTTAACGGATATTATACCACAATTATCCAATTATAACATTAATAATACTGCCCCCAGATTAAAAGTTCACACTCTGTTCATAATATCCTGTAGGGATTCAAAACATTATTTATGACATAATTCCTCCAAAAATGAATATTTTGTCAGTAAATCTCCTGATATGCCGCTGTTTCGGCAAAATATACAAAACATAGTTAAAATATCTGTATGTTAAAATTCGCCGCCGCATATTGACAATATTGAAATCATATAATATAGTAATCTAAACTACATGTATAATATTCAAAATAATTTTTATATAAATAAATCAGATTTTAACAGGAGATGTTCATATGAGACTAAAGCCGGTAAGCATAGGTGATATTACATTAAAGGTGCCTATTATCCAGGGCGGTATGGGTATAGGAGTAAGCCTTTCATCCCTTGCCGGAGCTGTAGCGAAGGAAGGCGGAATGGGCGTTATTTCAGCGGCCCAGCCTGGATATAATTTGGACGAATGGAAAAAGGACCCGCTGGGAGCCAATTTAAATGCTCTTGGCGAACATATAAAAAAGGCAAAAGAGCTCTCCGGCGGCGGCGTTATAGGCGTTAACATAATGCGTGCCTCCTGCGATTACGACAAATACGTGCAGTGCTGCGTTGATAACGGCGCCGACGCTATAATTTCCGGTGCCGGGCTTCCTATTGAGCTTCCAAAGCTTTTGGAAGGCACTGATATGAAATTTGCCCCTATAGTGTCATCCCTCAAGGCGGCCAAGGTACTTTTTACACTTTGGGAGAGGAGATACAAAAGGGTTTCTGACTTTGTTGTAATAGAAGGGCCAAAGGCCGGCGGACATCTGGGTTTTACCGCCGACGAGGCTGTTAGCCTTACTAAGGAACAGTTTGACTCAGAAGCTAAAAAAATCATAGATTATGTCCGTTCCTACGGCAAAAACTTAGGCAAAAATATCCCTGTGTTCTTCGCAGGCGGCGTGTTTGACCGCAAAGACATAGACCATTATCTCGCCCTTGGGGCAGACGGTGTACAGATGGCCACTCGATTTGTAACAACTGTTGAGTGCGACGCGCCAATGAGCTTTAAGCAGGCATATCTCAACGCTTCAGAAGATGACATAGTAATAGTAAAAAGCCCTGTTGGAATGCCCGGAAGGGCAATACGCAACCCATACGTCAGGCTTCGCGAGCAGGAAAGAGAAAAGATTACTCACTGTTTCAGATGCCTTGAAAAGTGCGACCCTGCCACAACGCCTTACTGTATAACAATGGCACTCATCCGCGCTGTAAGGAGCGAATCAGAAGCTGACGACTCGCTTATATTCTGCGGTGAAAACGCATTCCGGCTCAATAAGCTTACAACCGTTAAGGAAATATTTGATGAGCTTAACAGCTGAGCTGAGTTTATAAGCCAGGAGCACAAATTAACAGTTAATGTTTATGCCCCACATAAACTTACGAAAGGCCCCGGATTTGCAGTATCCGGAGCCTTAAATTTTTATATTTTGTTTATTTGTACTGCCAGTTAAGTCCCGGCAGGTTTTACATTACGCTTACTTTAAACAGATTGTACATATCATCTCGGCTTACCGGCCTGCTTACTGTGGCAAGCTTTGCGGATATCTTCATCATCTCGTCTGTATAATAGTTTATCTCATCTTCCGTGCAGTTAACCCTCTCCACAAGCTTTCTTAAAAAGCCGTCAAGCTCAGATGTATCCTTAAATCCCAGTACTGAAAGTATGTTATCCACCTTATCCCTTTCAGTGACAAAGTCCATATATGCCTTTGTAAACTGCGCATTTGCCGGACCATGCTGAAGATGCTTGAAAAACGTAAGGTAATACCCCATTGAGTGAGGCAGAGAAGTCTGCGACTGGGCAATAGCCATGCCTGCAAGCGTTGATATAAGCAGCAGCTTTTCCCTTGTCTCATAATCGAAACTGCCCTCAATGAGCGCATCTTTGCAGAGAGCAAATTCTCCAAGGCCTTTTTCCACTATAGCATCGCTTATAAAGCTGCTTTCCGTACACAGATATGCCTCAATAAGGTGTGTAAGCGCGTCTACAGCTGTATTTCTTGTTATACCGGCAGGCAGGCTCTCAAAGTATCTGGCGTCAAGAAAAGCCACGTCAGCGAAAGTCCTTTTGGAAAGCCCGACCTTTGTTTTTTTTGCTGCTACAGTAAGTATTGAATACTGCGTTACCTCGCTGCCTGTGCCCGCAGTTGTAGGTATCTCCACTACCGGAAGGTGCTTTGCCTGACCCTTTTCAAAAAGGAATTCTGCTTTTTCATCAGGATTTGCAGCCAGAAAAGCCACTGCCTTGGCACTGTCCATAGGTGAACCGCCGCCAATGCCTATTACAAAATCCGCCTTCTCAGCCACAGCCATCTCAGCCGCTTCAATTACAGTTTCGAGCGAAGGATTCTCCTCAGTTTTGTCAAACACACAATATCCTATACCGTTTTCACTCAGTGCTGAAACAACATCGTTTTGCGAGCCGTTCTTTTTTGCTGATGTACGGCCAGTTATGATAATTGCTTTTTTGCCAAATTCCCTGAAAACACCGGAATTGTTTTTTACACAGTCCCTTCCGAAAAAAAGCTTTGTCGGCATTAAATAAGTAAAGTCTTTCATGCTAAGCCTGCCCCCTTGTCTCTGAATTATATCAACAGCCCGGCGTGCCTCCTATACAGACACACGTCCATATCAAGGCGCAAATATTACATACATACATTTATAAGTATACCCCTGCCAAAACCCTTTGTAAATAAGTTATCCACATATAATTTTCGATTTTCAGTACGCCTTTAAAAAGTTATCCACCAAAATTCACCAAAAAACGGCATATATCCACAGGGTTATCCACTATTTCACAGGCTCCGGCATTTTTCAGCATCTCTGCCGACCTGAATCCATAGCTTACGCTTAATACATCTATACCGGCATTTTTTCCTGTAAGTATATCAACTTCCGAATCGCCTACATAAAGTGTTTCTCTTTTTGATGCGCCAAGTATCCTGATAACCCTTTCAGCTATATCCGGTGCCGGCTTTCTTGGCACTCCTTCCCTCTCGCCTGCCACAGTGTCAAATATTCCCTCAAAAAATTGACCGCATATTTCTTTGGCGGCTGAGTCCGGCTTGTTTGTGACAACAGCCAGCTTAAAGCCGTTTTGCTTAAGCACAGCAAGAGTTTCGGCAATGCCCTTATACGGAATTGTTTTTTCACAGCAATGGCTGAAATAATAGCTCCTGAACTCATTGTATATCTCATCAAAATTTTCAGTTTTATCTGGAAGCGAAAGCTCCATAAGACGCCTCAGTCCGTTTCCCACAAACATATTTACTTCCTCAAGGCTTTTGTTTTTAAAACCATGCCCTGCAAGCACATGGTTCACACTTGTGTACAAATCATATATGCTGTTAATAAGTGTGCCGTCAAGGTCAAAAAGCACCGCCTTATATTTTGAGCTGTCCAATATAACCACCCTCTCTGTCCTTTTATGTGAATTTAGCACATGGGCTTCCTTTTTTCAACTGTGTGTTTTATCCAAATATAAAACACATAAAAGGCCTGCCCCTCAGGACAAGCCTTTTATGCACAAAACATATAATTTTCAGACAAAAGCATATTGAGAAAATAGACAGAAAATTCTGAAGGGCTTATTTTTCAACCGCCACAGACTCGCCGTTTTCAATCATAAAGTCCGCCCTGTCAAGAACCTCCTGAGGTATCTCAATACCGATTTTGTCAGCCATTTCCCTGTTTATTGTTATGTTGTTTGTCTTTGGGTACTCAACAGGCATTGTTGATATTTCCCCTCCCTCAAAGACCTCCACCGCAAACTCCCCTGTCTGTAAGCCAAGCTGGTAAAAGTCAAGGCCAACTGTTGCAAGACCTCCGCCTGTGCACATTCCCGCCTCGCCTACTATTACAGGCACTTTCTTCTGTTCAGAAATCTGCCCGACTGTAGCCATTGTGGAAGCAAATGTATTGTCGGTAGGAAGATATATTACATCTGCTTTCTCACACATAGTCTCAACAGCCTGAGCAACGTCGTTTGAGCTTGTAACAGTGCTTACCTCAACATTAAGACCAAGCTTTTCCGCCTCGGCCTGCGCTGTCTCAGCCTGCACCTGAGAGTTTACCTCGCTTGAGTTATACATAATTCCAACTGTCTGCGCATCAGGCAGTATTTCAAGCAAAAGCGCCATCTGCTCGGCTATAGGTGTCTCGTCATTAACTCCCGATACATTCCCTCCCGGGTTTTCGTTGCTTTCCACAAGGCCAGCCGCCTCAAAAGACGTTATGGCAGTGCCTATAACAGGTATCTCCTGAGTTTCAGTTGCAAGTGACTGGGTAGCCGGAGTTGATATGCCCACAAGAAAATCATAGCCGTTATTTACAAACTGCTGGCTTATAGTCTTAAGGTTTGACTGGTCGCCCTGAGCGTTCTGGTAATCAAAAACTATATTTTCACCGTCATTGTATCCGTTTTCAGCAAGGTAATCCATAAATCCCTGTCGGCACTTGTCAAGAGCGTCATGCTCACTTATCTGGAGTATGCCTACAGTGATTTTTTCCTCACCAGATTGAGCAGAAGCAGAACTTTGGCCGGAGCCGGCGGCAGAAGCCGAGCCTGATATGGCAGATGATGAACCGCCTGATGTTGAACCGCAGCCCGCCATTGAAATGGCCATAACAGCAGCCGCAGCGGCAGATAATATAATTTTGATATTCTTTTTCATAATAAAATTCCCCCTCTGGATTATGCCTTCTCTTTATGCCAGAACCTCCAAACCGGTTTTGGTGAGACTGATTATAGCACATGTCATTTTTAAATTCAATACTTTAAAGCACAAAACTTTAAAGTGTTAAACTTTAAATCGCAACAATTTTATTGTACTAAAGTTTATACAATTTTTATCCTCTCAGCAAATTGAATTATAAAATAATTTGTGCTATTGTATGGGTTGGAGATGATAAAATGATACTCGAGACCAAAAGGCTTCTTATGCGCGAGATGTCACCTGAAGATTTTCCTTCACTTTGCCTTATGCTTATGGACGCTGATGTAATGTACGCTTATGGTCACGCATTTTCACAGGCCGAGTCAAAAGAATGGCTTGAGCGCCAGCTGAACCGATACAAAGAATACAGAAACAGCTTTGGCCTTTACGCCGTTATATTAAAATCCACAGGCCGTATGATTGGCCAGTGCGGAATAACCGTTCAGGACTTTTCATCACGCAGAGTATATGAGATAGGCTACCTGCTGCAAAAATCCTTCTGGCATATGGGCTATGCCCTTGAGGCGGCACAGGCATGGAGGGATTGTGCATTTGAAACACTTGGAATGGACGAGGTGTTTTCGATAATACGGTACGATAACTACCCGTCTATAAATGTTGCTGTGAGAAACGGGATGCTTGCAAGAGGCAGCTTTATTAAGCGCTACTGCAACACAGATATGCCGCACACAGCATTTTCAATAACAAAAAAGGAATATGTTAAACTAAAATTAAAAAATTCAGGGGGAATACAAAATGACGATTAAACCGAGAAAGGCCGTTATAATAGGCGCGGGGCATGTAGGCAGCCATGTTGGCTCAAGCCTTGTGCTCAGGGAAGTAATAGATGAACTGGTTTTCATCGATATAGATGAAAAAAAGGCGGCGGCACACGCTCTTGACCTTAACGACAGTGTAAGCGCACTTTCCACAAACATAACTGTAAAAACAGGCGGATACAATGAATGTGCAAACGCTGACGTTGTTGTTATGGCGGTAGGCACACAGCCTGTTCCAGGCAAAAAGAGACTTCAGATGTTTGACGAAACAATAGAAATGCTTCAGGATGTAGTGCCAAAGCTTAAGGCAAGCGGATTTAACGGCATAGTTGTGAGCATATCAAACCCGGCTGACATAGTAGCCGACTATATCAGAAAACGTCTTGGCCTTCCGGAAAGCCATGTATTCAGCACTGGCACGACACTGGATACATGCAGGCTCAAAAGGATACTCTCTGAAAAAACAGGCTATAACCGCAATTCAATACAGGCCTACTGTATGGGTGAGCACGGCGACTCCTCAATGGTGCCTTTCTCACATGTAAGCTTTGGCGGAAAGTCCTTTGAGGACATGAAAAACGACTTCCCCGACACCTTCGGCAAAATGGATACACAGGAGATTATGGCCTGTGTAAGACAGGGCGGCTTTGACATAGTAAACGGCAAATCCTGTACAGAATTCGGCATAGGCCTTGCGGCCTGCGAGATAGTAAAGGCTGTGCTGCGCGATGAAAAACGCGTTATGCCTGTGTCAGCGCTCTTAAACGGACAGTACGGTCAGTACGGCGTTTCCGCCGGCGTTCCATGCGTTATTGGCAAAGACGGTGTTGAGGAAATAATAGAAATATCCCTTACCCCTGAGGAAAAGGCGCTTTTTGACCATTCCTGCGGTGTTATAAGGGGATATATAGAAAAAGCGGATAATCGCGATTAACAATTATAAAAAACAGGCCCTTTTACAGGGCCTGTTTTTTATAGGTACTGCTTAAAGCACAGAGCTTTATCAGCCGGTTATGCCAAACTCCGGAGCGTACTCCACAACACCCTCTATTCCCTTCAAGCCGTCCTCAACAAGCTCTATGCACATAAAATTTTCTGCCGGACACTCAAAAGGCGGAAAAATTTTGTACCTCACAGCAGGCCCATACCCGAATTTTGGATAATACCCTTCATGCCCCATAACAACAGCACCCCTATAGCCAAGGGCTGCCGCCGCCTTGTGCCCCTGTCTTATAAGCGCGCCTCCAACCCCCATACCCTGATAATCGGGCGACACTGAAAGCGGCGCCAGAGCCAGCAGTTCATGGCCTGATACATGTATTTTGGTAAAGAGTATATGCCCCACCACGCTTCCCCTGCTGCATGCAACAAGCGACAGCTCAGGTATAAACGCGCTGCTTTTTCTGAGCTTTTCCACAAGAAACTGCTCCCTGTGGTCAGACTGGTCAACGCCCTTAAAGGCACGCTCAATTATATTAAAAACATCGCCGTAATCACGTTCTTCCTCACGCCGTATAATAAAGTTAAGGCCGCTCATTTTACACCCCTTTTTTGTTTTTCCTCTTTGGCTCCGGCAGCTCGTCAAAGGTAGCCTTTACCAGCTCCAAGACAGTATCTGAATCCGATAAGTCGGCTATAACAAACATCGGTTTGGCCCCTTCATAGGGCAGCTCCTCCAGCGGCTCTTTTATAACTTCCCTTCCGGCTTTTGTTATTTTAATCATAAACCGGTTGTCATATACGCCGCCAAAAGGCTTTTGCTTATAATAAAACATGTACTCCCCGAACATTTTTCTGTATCTGATATCCCCTAAAGGCTCAAGGGTTTTAAAAACCATGTCCACAAATTCCGGTGATGACGCCATAGCCCGCCTCCTTATATCTGCCGGTATTATACAAAAACAGGCCCTGTAAAAGGGCCTGAAGAAGTTTAATTCAATTATCTTTTAAATACAGCTCCAGCCATAGCTGACGAAACCAGCTTTGAGTACCTGTCAAGGTAGCTTCCAGGCTTTACAGGAGGCTTATGAGGCTCCCAGCCTTTCTTTCTCTCTTCAATCTCCTCGTCAGGCACGTTAAGTGTAACTATTCCGCCTTCAATATCGATTGATATGCTGTCGCCGTCTTTAACAAAAGCGATAAGTCCGCCCTCTGCCGCCTCAGGAGACACATGGCCTATAGCCGCGCCCCTTGTAGCGCCCGAAAAACGTCCGTCTGTAATAAGGGCAACAGATGAACCAAGGCCCATACCTATAATAGCAGATGTAGGTGTAAGCATCTCCCTCATGCCAGGGCCGCCTTTAGGTCCCTCATAACGGATAACAACAACATCGCCAGGCTTAATCTCGCCGTTGTAGATAGCCTTAACAGCAGGCTCCTCCTGGTCAAATACACGCGCAGGACCTGTGTGCTTGAGCATCTCAGGCACAACTCCGGCTTTTTTACAAACCGCGCCTTCTGCCGCAAGGTTTCCATAGAGTATCTTGAGTCCGCCTGTAAGGCTGTAAGCTGTCTCTTTGCTGCGTATAACATCTTCGTCCTTAACAACAGCACCCTCAATATTTTCAAACACAGTTTTGCCTGTAACTGTAAGGTTGTCCTTAAGCAGGCCATACTCTTTAAGGCGGGCCATAAGAGCTGTCACGCCGCCGGCATTGTCAAAGTCTGCAGGGTAGTGCGGGCCTGACGGTTTGAGCTTAACAAGGTGCGGTGTGATAGAAGCGATTCTCTCAACCTCATCAAAGCTGAAAGGAACACCCGCCTCATGGCATATAGCCGCAAAATGGAGCATAGTGTTTGATGAACCGCCGATAGCCATATCTACAATAAGAGCGTTATGAACCGCGTTTTCTGTAATAATCTGTTTTGCTGTGATGCCCTTTTTCCAGAGCTCCATAATCTGCATTCCTGTCCTCTTGGCAACAGCAAGCTTCTTTCCGCTCATAGCAGGCAGTGTTGCGCCAGGAAGGCAGAGTCCAAGAGCCTCTGTAAGGAAGTTCATTGAGTTGGCTGTACCAAGAAGGTTGCAGGCGCCGCACCCAGGCAGAGCGCACTGCTCAAGCTCTGAAAGCCACTCGTTTGATTTGATTCCCCTCTGAACAAGGCCTGAAGCCTCCATGAGGTCTGTATAGCCTACCTTTTCTCCGTCCATGCAGCCTGTTGCCATAACTCCGCCTGAAACAATGATAGTAGGCACATCAAGCCTTGCCGCTGCTATAATCATACCCGGTGTGATTTTATCACAGTCAGGAATCATAACCATAGCGTCAAAGCTGTGGCCGTTCATCATACACTCTACCGAATCGGCTATAAGCTCACGGCTGGCAAGCGGATAGTGCATGCCATAGTTGCCCTGGGCGATACCGTCGCAGATACCTATTGTAGGAAACTCAATCGGTGTTCCGCCAGCAGCTATAATGCCTTCCTTTACAGCCCTTGCTATGGTATCAAGGTGTCTGTGTCCAGGCATGGTCTCATTCTGTGCGTTAACAACGCCTATAATCGGTTTTTCAAGGTCCTCAGGAAGAAGTCCCATGGCGTAGTAAAGCGCCCTGTGGGTAGCCCTTTCAAGGCCCTTTGTTGTAATATCACTTTTCTTAGACATGTGTTTAAATTTCCCCCTTTAATCTCGCCATAAAATAATCACACACTCTTATGACAGTTATAATAATAACCTCCGGCCGACCGCAGAATACATACAGGCCTCCCAACCCGCAGAGTTCCGGCCCTGCCGTACTGTAAGCCTTGGGCTTTCCAGTTTAAGTTAAATTAAAGCACAATTTACGCTTTGATTGTACCATACAGACAGGCTATTTACAAGCAAAATGATAATCTTTGTTAAAAATTTCCCATACATTTCAGCTCAGACTGCCGTTTGCCGCAGCTTTGCACATGCGCCCTGACTGTTGCAAATAATACGATGATTTAGTATACTCTTTCTGAATTGGAAATTTATAACACAGCTGAGTTTCAGCCAGCATAATTTCAGGGGGAATGGACATATGGGGATAACACAGATAATAAGCTCACTTGTAATGATAGCGGTACTGGTAGTGCCCGGGTTTATATTTTCAAAACTTAAAATGTGTGATAGCGGCATAACCAAGGGCCTTTCAACTATTGTAGTCAATATGTGCGTGCCGGCACTTATAATAAACGCCTTTCAGGTAGAATACTCAAGCCGGCTTGCTATGGAGATAGTCTACTGCGCCCTGCTGTGGGCCGTAACACTTGTTTTTGCCTTTGCCCTGTCATTTGCTCTCAAAAAGCTGTTAAAGCTCAATAAGATTGAGACAGCACTTGTAATATGCGCTCTGTCTGTGCCAAACACAGGCTTTATAGGAATACCCCTTTTAAACGCACTGTACGGCGGTGAAAGCCTTTTTTATTCATCTGTGTGCGAGATTGTAAATGATTTGTTCCTGTACACACTTGTGTTTACAATTATAGGCATGTCCACAGGGCACAAAACAAAATTCAGCTTCATGGAACTTATAAACCCGCCTATTGTATCTGTTATTATAGGCCTTATCATGTTTGTATCAGGCATACGGCTGCCTGAATTTCTGGCTGTTCCCGTTAAATATGCGGCAGACGCCACTACGCCTCTGGCCATGTTCATAATAGGCGCCCAGCTGAGCCAGATAAAGCTCAGCGAGTTTATCGGCGACAGGCGCATATACGTGCTCTGCGCCGTAAGGCTTATTGTCATGCCAGCCGCTGTATGGGCGCTTTTGAGCTTTTTTACAAGCCTTGACGGGCTGTTTCCTACAGTATTTATACTCATGGCAGGCATGCCAGTCGGCTCCATATGCGCCATAGCCGCTCAGAATTTTAACGGTGATGTGTCGTTTGCGACTAAATGTGTTATGCTGAGCAATATTTTATGTGTTTTTACAATACCGGTGTTTGCCCTGCTGGTGTAAGGCCGTTTATCCTAAATATGTCAGTCCTGCTCCCAGTCAAAGTTTTCTTTGCCCGCGGCTGTCTCAAAATGGTACTTTACTATACCCAAATCCACCTTGGAATAGAAACCGCCTGTAGATACCGCTTTTACCCTGTTGCCGTTGAGGCTGAACATAAATTTCTGCTGGTTAACTGCTGTTGGCGCAAGCATAGCGGCTTGCATACCCCTGTCAAACCATTCCGGCATTTTTCCACTGAATGTGCAAAGCGAATCCACAGGCCTGCTTTTATGGGCCGCACCATGTGTCCTGCCATAGCCAAATGCTATAACGCACACAAGCTTTTCGTTATCTGACACAGTGCACCGGCTTTTTCCCCTGCTGAATGTAAGAGCTACCCAGCAGGTATCAAGCCCCAACTGAACGGCTTTAAGCAGGAGCCTTTCACCAAAGTAGCCGGCCTTCTCGTCCAAATCCTTTCCCTTTCTGCCCACAACGGCTATATAGTTTCTTACATTTTCAAATTTTCCGTACCTGCTCATAAGTCCGCCAAAGGCCTTAGGCTCATTTTCTATAATCTGCATATGCAGACCGCTTTCGGCGTTTATAGCCGCCGACTCCTTTTTAAGCTCCGTTATTATGTCAGGGTTTATAACCCTGTCAGTATACGCCCTCACAGAATGCCTTGCTTTAATAGCTTCAATAATATCCATAAAACCCGCCTCCTTAAGTTAAGTCTCCGTAATCCCCTTGTCTTTTTCTTCTGAGATTATACCACATATTGCCTCATAAATTGTGCCGTAATGAAAATCAATATAAAACCTGTTCCGGTTCGGCTAAATTACGGCTAATTTAGCCATTGCATAAAATATTCCCATATATTATTATTTTATTAGGATAATCAACACCGCCAGTACGATTAAAACACTACATAATATATCTGCGGGGAAAAATATGGAAATAAGTGATAAAAAGCTCCTTAACTTTGTTGCCGACTTAGGCGCGCTTATGATAAAAAACGGCGCTGAAATGCAGCGCACAGAAAAAACCATAATGAAAATAGCAGCCTCTGACGGAATACACAGCGCTGCTGTTTTTGTTGTTCCCACAAGCATAATGGTGACACTGCACAATGACGAGGGCGGAACCTTTACTGAAATCAAAAGAATCCCCGGCAGGAGGATAAACCTTGAAAAGGTAATAGCCTGTGACATGCTTGCTGTCGAGTACATAGAAAAACGCAAGTCCATAGACGAATGTATAAAGGCTATAGACAGCATTGACTCTCTTACAGACTTTAAAGTGCCTGTGCGCATAGCCTCCTACAGTCTTATATGTATGGCCTTTACCATACTTTTCAGGGGAACGCTTATGGATGGGCTTGCGGCGCTGTTTGCCGGCGTCTTTCAGGGGATAGTTATGGAAATACTTGGCAAATACGATATATCGGTATTTTTGAGCAACGCCGCAGGAAGCGCTGTTGTTGCGGCCGCGGCATATATATTTTATATATTCGGCATAGCAGACAATTACAACAGTGTAATACTCGGCTCGCTTATGCCACTTGTGCCGGGGTTTGCGGCCACCAACGCTGTAAGGGATTTGCTCTACGGCTATTATGTATCCGGAAACGCCAAGCTCACAGAGGCACTTGTGACATCTATCGGTATTGCCACAGGCGTTATAACAACGCTTTGGCTTTTTGGAAGCATTATTTGAGGTGCGTATCATGATTTTGGACAACATATTCACAGACTTTATATTCGCCGGCTTATCATCGTTCTCATTTGCCATACTGTTTAACGCCCCCAGAAAAAAGATACCTCACTGCGCCTTCTGCGGAGGGCTAAGCTGGGTAATCTATATATCGCTTTTTCATCAGACCGGTGTTGAGTCTCTTGGCGTATTTATAGCTGCACTGTGGGTAGCCGCTTTTTCAAGGGTATGTTCACACAGATTTGACATGCCGTTTACCCTGTTTTTTGTTCCGTCTGTCATTCCCCTTGTACCGGGCTCGCAGATGTACAATATAATGAAAGGCATACTTCAAAACGACATGTACTACGCCTTCTCACAGACAGTTAAGGGATTCAAGTTCGCAGGGCTTATAATGGCGTCATTTATAATAATATACCTGCTGCCACCATGGTTTTTCTTTTTCAAGCACAGGCGCAGCAACGACGAGTTCAAATAAACTGACAACAGATATCACCAGGATTTTTTACATAAAAAACGGGCGGGATTATTTCCCGTCCGTCTTTTTTGATATTCTTTTAAAATCAATCCGGGTATTTCTCCGGGAAGAAAATCTTTCCGACCTTCTCCTCAATAGGTTTGCCCATATTATTGCCTATTACAAAGCAGACAAAACCAACTACTATACCTACAAGTATATTGTGGAACGCGCCAATCTTTATACCTGTTACATAAACCAGTATGTAAGCGCCAAGTCCGCCTATTATACACCACATAGCGCCTGTCTTGTTCGCTTTTTTCCAGAAAAGCCCAAGGAGGAAAATCCAGAAGAATGCTGTCTGAAGGCCGCCGAAAGCGAACATGTTAATCCATACAATAATGTCAGGAGGGTTAATAGAAAGCAGTACGGCCACAATACCCATTATAGCTGTCATGCCAATAGAAATCTTTCCGACAAAGCTCTGGTTAACAGGCTCTTTTTTGGCTTCTTTATGGTGAAGGTATATATCCTTTACAATAGCGGATGAACCGGCTATAAGCAGTGATGAAATTGTTGACATTGTAGCCGCAAGAGGTCCTATTATTGTAAGTCCGGCTAATACAGGGTGCATATACTGCGATATAAGTGTAGGCACAACTGTATCTGTAGATGCTCCTTCTGGAAGTGTAAGGAGTACTCCCCTTGAGAGAACGCCCAAAAGGTGCATGCCAACCATCATGGCGCCAACTACGATTGTTCCGTACATCATAGCGCGGTGAACAGATTTGGTATCTTTGTAAGCAAGACATCTTACGTTTGTCTGCGGAAGGCCTATTGTACACACGCCGCAGAGCATCCACTGTGTTATAAAAAGCTGTACAGGTATAGACGCCACGCCGCCTGACGGAGCGGTAGGAGCTACCATATTAAAGCCCTCGCCTGTAGCCTGCGCCGTTGCGGAGGCCTCATTGATTGTAGCCATTATGTTTGCAAGCCCGCCGCCCTTTGATATTATAGCGTAAGCAAGGCAGAACATACCGATAAGCATCATTATAGCGCATGCTGTGTCAGTTATGGCAACAGCTGTAAACCCGCCTACAGTTGTGTAGAGAACAACAACAATAGCAAATATTATAAGTCCGGCCGTATAGCTGAGTCCTGTTGCCGCTGAGAAAATCTGAGCTCCACCGACAAACTGGCCAATCATCTGGGTTGTGAAGAACACAATTATAACAACCGCTGAAATTGTGGCAATCAAATCCGACTGGTATCTGTTCCTTATAACATCTACAGCTGTGACGGAATCTGTCTTTCTTCCTACAACAGCCATTTTCTTTCCAAGTACTCCTAATACAAGGAACGCGGCAACTACCTGGGTTGAAGCGTAATAAACCCAGCCGAAGCCTTTCTGCCACGCAACTCCAGGTCCGGAAAGGAATGAGCTTACAGAGCTGTATGTAGCTACAAGTGTCATGGCAAGCACAAAGCCTCCCAGACTTCTTCCGCCTATGTAGTAATCCTTTGAGTAGTTTTCCGCCCTCGCGTCAGAGGATTTCTTCTGAATGTAAAAGCCCATGCCCATGAGAATTACAAAGAAAATTACCACAGGCGCCAGCATCATAAAAGAGTTACTCATTTACATCCTCCCCTTTCTCAGAGCCCTTGGCGGCGGAAACGTCGTCATCAAGGTCAAAATCCTTGAAAACCCCCTTAATAAGGTAAGCAACCAGCACAATAGATAAAATCCATGAGCCAAAACAGCTTAAAACAAACCATGCCGGCATGCCGAACATTGTAAAACCGGCGCCAAAAGCACTGTAGACACCAAATCCGGCTACCCACCAGAATATAATTATAACGGCGGCTACAATCCACGTGGCCTTGGCTTCTTTGTTCATCTGAACAAATTTTTCTTTATAGCTCATCTTATTCATTCCTACCCCTCCTCTTGATACAGGTGTATTAAGTATAAGTCCAAAACACCATACTTAAGATATATGCCTCTGCCGCATTTTAAGGCCTGCGGACTAGGGCTTAAAAAATAATTGCTCAGCCGGCGTGAGCTTTTCGCCGGCTTTTATCTCAACGGCTTATGCCGTCAAAACCATATCTGTCAGAAGCTCCCCTCAGCTTCCTCCCTTACATAGCATACCTCACCGTCTATCATTGTCATATCCACTTTAAGCTTATAAATATCGAACTTGTCAATTGAGAGGATATCGTCCGAAAGGACAATCATATCAGCAAGCTTGCCGTTTTCAAGGCTTCCCTTGATGTTTTCTTCATATGAGCCGTATGCTCCGTTAAGCGTCGCTATCCTTATACCCTCAAGTACCGTAACCGCCTGGGTAGTGTCGCACTGGATATCTCTTACCCTGTCATAACGGTTTACAGCTCCGTCCAGACACTCTATGCCAAAAGGGCCCGATGGGCTGTCGCTTTGGAGTGAGCATTTAATCCCAGCGTCTATCATGCTCTTTAAGGCGCCAAAGTATTTGTTGCGCTTTCCGTAAAATCTCATATAATTGCCGCCGTTTTTAGCCACTATTCCGGCGTTTACCGACGGGCAGATATTCATTTTTGCCATTCTGTCAATCAAGTCCTGGTCGACAAGTGTGCAGTGCTCAATTCTGTGCCTGAGGTCAGGCCTTGGGTTATCCTTAAATGCCTTTTCGTACCCCTCAACCATAAACTCAACGGCACCGTCGCCTATGGCGTGTGCTGTTGCCTGACACTCTGCGTCGTTTATCATTTTAAGATAGTCGGCCACTTCCTCCCTCTCCCAGCCTTTTTCTCTGAGAAGTGTAGGGTCATGGTCATAAGGCTCCCTTGTGTAGCAGGAAGGCCCGCTTGAACCGCCGTCTATCATAAACTTGCATGAGCCTATCCTGAAGTATTCATCTCCCAGTCCGGTCTGGAAGCCAAGTGCAAGAAAATGCGCGTTGTCCTCCTTTGAGAAAGGCTTGCCGTAAATACTGTGAAGAGCCATATATACACGCGGTTTAAATTTCCTGCTCCGGCAGAGCTTCTGCATTGTATGGTAGGAAGGTTTGTCGCAGGCGCCCATATCATGTATAGATGTGAGGCCGGCACGCAGCATCTCGTCGTTTGACAGCATAGCCGCCCTTACCATGTCCTTTTCCGTATAGCCCACCTTGCTCCATACAAGGAAGTGTGTATGACCATATACCATTCCAGTAAGCTTTCCGTCTTTAACCTCAACCTCGCCCTCCGGATATTTTGAAACATCTTCAGGGCCAAAAACATCTATGTATTCAAGAGCTTTTGTATTGTACATACTCTTGTGTCCGGAACCCTCCATACAGTGCACAGGGTTTTCCGGAGCGGCGCTATCAAGCTCCTCAATAGTAGGGTCACGGTTTTCTTTAAGAAGGGAAGGTTCGTAGCCCCACATTGAAATCCACTCGCCCGGCTTTTTAAGCTTAGCAGCCTCTTTGATTTTATCAAGTATTTCTTCCACTGATTTGGCATTGTCGCCAAAAAGGCTGATTATAGGCGATTCAAGGTCCGGCCTTATAAGCCCCATAAGTATTGGGTGGATATGCGAGTCGATAAGGCCCGGCATAAGCGTTCGCCCTTTAAGGTCATAGACCTTTGTGTTGTCGTCAATAAGCTTTTCAATGTCTTTGTTGGAGCCAACAAAAACAATTTTGTTCTTCTTAATCCCGACAGCCTCACATATATCGTCATTTTCATTAACTGTAATGACTTTTCCATTCTTAAAAGCCATGTCAAGATATGAAAAATCAAAATTCATCCTCAATCCCTCCCTATTAAAATATTTTAATGTATTAATTATTATAACTATACATTTTTTTATTCACAAAGTCAATCGTAATAATGTATGTATTTTAAACATTATTTTCATTTATTATTTCAATAATATCATCACTTTTTCTATGATATTTTAAGAAACCATGTCGAACCATATCTAAATTTGATAAGTTTTGATTGATAATACAGCAATTTTATGCCATATATACACAACAGCGCCGACACACATTTTTTTCTAATATGATAAAAAACAAGCATTAAAAACCAAATAAGATTCTTGTGGATAGAATAAATTATATTTTTTAAATATAAATAAACATTTCTGTCTGTGAAGAAACAATGAGAATTTCCTTTGCAGCATACGCGTATTTTAACATCATATTTAATATTTAAATGAGCTGTATTTTATTAAATAGCAAATATTGTGCCAAAAAACAAATCCAGTTTCATACGCTTTTAAACCCAGATATTTCTCATTTTTATTCACTTTTGAATATATTATTAGAAATTCTCCATATTCTTTTATTCATACATGAATATTTATTCATGCAAGAATAATAATTTGAGCGTTTTTTCCGCACCTGACTGCAAAAATCTTTAATCACTTCAAATTTTTTTGCCGGATATAAAAATCACACAAAACCTACCGCAAATTTTTATATAATTTTTGTGTCAAAGCGTAGGCAAGTATCCCCGAGAGCACTCCAAGCACTGCTCCCGCCAACACATCAGACGGAAAATGAACAAACAGGTACAGCCTTGAAAAGCCAATAAGCGCCGCCAGTGCCATGGCGGCCATTCCCGCCCTTCTATAATACATAAATATGCCGGCCGCCGCCGCGAAAGAAGCAAATGTGTGCCCCGACGGAAACGAGTAATCCTCAGGCATGCTCACAAGCAGCCTTATACCGCTGTCTATCCAGCACGGCCTCATTCTCTGCACTATGTTTTTAAGCAGTATATTGCCAAACAGCAGCGAAAGCAAAAGCGCCGCCATAACTGTTATTCCACACTTTCTTGTTTCCGGAAAAATCATAAGAACCGCAGAAAGTATTATCCAGAAAATTCCCTTTGAGCCAAGATGCGTTATAAATACCATAATCCAGTCCAGTAACGGAAAGTGCATTCCGTTAATAAAATACAGTATGTCAAATTCCAAAGCTATACCTCCTTAAAAAACAGTTAGAATTTGTGTCTTTCCAAACATTTCATTGTAATTTGCACCGACAATGACTATAATAAAGTTGAGTGGAGATTTATTTTTTTCATCGTTCTGATTGGGGTGATATTATGAAACGCAAAAAAAAGATTATTATTTTTTCATTGGCCGTTGTCATTTCAAGCATTGGCCTTGTGGCCACACGCATTGACTATCACAGCCTCTATCTCAGGTGCCCTGTTTCCGCTTACGGAAACGTGCTCGAAAACGGCGTATTTGAGCCGGACAGGGGAGGATACCTGATTAAACTTCCATCTGACAAATATTTGCAGACAGAAAATTCAACTGATTACTTCACTGTTTTCACAAATAAAGACCGCCGCGAAAATTCATCTGTTGTAATACTTCACAGACTTAACGACAGAACGCTCTATGAGCATGTCCCCAAAACCGTTAAAGATGTCGAGGACATGGTAGGCCCTGACTTTACTGTTACAGACTTTAAATACACATTAAATGGTCAGACAAAAATATGCTCTTACACAGTTGTCTCAGACAGCGGCTTTATTGTAAAAAGCCTGTCATTTTCAAACCCATATGAAACATACACAGCAGGCGGCTATTCCAATTCCGATTTGGCCTATTATGTAGAAGGCTCAGTCAGCAGCTTTATGCCTTTTATGAAATAGTCCCGCCTTAAGATTATAACCATAAACAGAAAAAACCGTCCTTATCCGGCGGTTTTTTTGCGCTGTTTTATTACTCTCACAAAAGCGCCTGTATCTCTTACGTCGATTTTTCCGTATACAACAGCCTCTTTTTGTAAAAACCACATAAAAATCAGCGCCAGATTTTAAATTGACCTTTATCCATTGGCTTGGGTTAAACTGGTTTAACAAAGGGCTGCAACTGTATCGGCTATGGAATTTATTGTTTAAATTATAAAGGAGTAACAAATCCATGTCAAAGCAATTTTCAGACAGTATTAGTCTGAACACAAAATTTATACACATTAATCCCCATATATGTCCGCCATGTTATCCACATTGTGGCAGGCTATTTGTCCGTTCTGCCCACACATATACTTAAATTTTAAAGGTTTATCCACACTTTATGCACATTTTGTCCACATAACATTAAAAAACACTTCCGGATTGGTCAGTTCCGGAAGCGTTTAAAAATTTAAGGGTAGAATATCTCAGGAAAAAAACTGCTTTCAAAATTGAGGGTCAGAATAATCAGTTGGCTTCAACCACCTCCATAACACGCTGGTATATGTCAGGTGATACGCAGCCAGCCGCGTCTTTTACATAATTGTCATATACAGATTTTGTAGCATCCTGGAATGGAGCTTTTTCCGGCTCATTAACTTCCATTCCCGCTTCTTTGAGAGACTCAAGGCCGGAAACATTCTGCTCGTCAATCTGCTCTCTCTGGTAAGGCGCAGCCTCAGCAGCAGCCTCTGTTACGGCGCTCTGGTATTCCTCAGGCAGTGAATTGAAATAATCCTGAGATATAAATACAGGCGCCGGGCTGAAAAGGTGGCCTGTGAGTGACAGATATTTCTGTACCTCACCAAACTTGTTTGTCTCAATTATAGGCACAGGGTTTTCCTCAGCGTCGATTGTTCCCTGCTGAAGTGCTGTAAATACATCTCCCATAGCCATTGGTGTAGGGTCAGCGCCCATTACCTTGAAGGCCTCCATATGAATCTGGTTTTCCATTGTTCTTATTTTGATTCCCTTAAGGTCCTCTGGTACCGTTATTGGCTTAACATTGTTTGTTACGTTTCTAAATCCGTTTTCAAACCACGCAAGCCCTACAAGGCCCTGCTCGTCTACAGAATGCAGTATCTCCTCGCCAACTTCGCTGTCCATTACGGCCCTTGCCTGCTCTGTTGTCTCAAATATGAACGGAAGGTCGAATACAAGGAACATGTCTGTAAAGCCTGAGAGCGGCGCTGTTGAAACACATGTTACCTGTACTGAGCCAAGCTGAAGGCCCTCAATGAGGTCACGCTCGTTTCCGAGCTGCGAGTTGCCGAATACGTCAAGAGTAACTGCTCCGTCTGTCTTTTCTTTAATGAGCTCTCCCATCTTAACAAGGCCCAAGTTATACGGGTGCTGGTCAGGAGTTGATGTACCTGCAATCATAGCGTATTCTGAATCTGAGCCGGAAGCCGCTCCGGAAGCTCCGCCTGATGAAACGCCGCCGGAAGATGTTCCGCCTGACTGTCCACAGCCGGCAAGCATCGATATTGAAAGAGCCGTTACCATTAAAACTGATAATATTTTCTTTTTCATTATAATCCCCCTCAAAACCTGATTTTTATTTAACCTGATATTGGTATAGTATCCATACCAATAATTATAATGACATGATAAATTTGATATAGATTCCTGATGGAATAAAAATTTAATATATTTTTTCAGCGTTACTGATAAAAAATCTTAACCGGTTAAGATATATTTCTTTAGCTGAAATTTCCCTTTGCACTGTCATAATATCATCGGCTTCAAGAAAATGTCAACGAATTGGAGAATATCTAATCGTTTCATAATTTGTTAGAACATTAGAAGATTTTTTTAATTAAAAACGGCCTGACAAATCTTTAAAAGACCAGCGTCGCACACAAAATTTTAATTTTTTAATGTTTGTTCAGTCTATAATGTATATATTTTATTCTATTTTTCATTATTTTTAAGCTATTATGTATATTAATTTTCATGTATTTTTATAATATATATAATTGTCAATAAAACCCTCACTGTAATTGTGCAAAAGCGCCCAAGCGTCGCTTATTTACACAAATAAATCCTGCTGTAATTAAGTTCATATATTCAAAGTATCAGTTTTATTTTTCCAAAAGTAAAAACAACCATTTTTGAATTTATATTTTATTAAAATTTACTGTAAAAAAACAGTATAAAAAGTTTATTTTTTAATCTTTCAAAAAACAATAACAGATATTTTAATATTTCTCAGCAAACCCCCATTCCAAAATCCAGAGTATTATTGTAAAATATATTCACTTCAATTTTCTAAAAGGGGAAATAATTATGGATAAAAACAGGATTGAAAAAGCCGCCGAAAACCATAAAAGCGGCTACAACTGTGCCCAGGCCCTTGCCTGCGCATACAGTCAGGCTGTAGGTATGGACGAAAAGACTGTATACCAGCTTACCAGCGGACTGGGCGTAGGTATGGGCAGCATGGAGGGCAGCTGCGGAGCGGTAGCCGCCGCTGTTATGATAGCCGGCATGAAGGCTCAGCAGGCAGGCTTAAGCAAAAGAG
The DNA here is from genome assembly GCA_022867625.1 of Lachnospiraceae bacterium NSJ-143. GTDB lineage: Bacteria > Bacillota > Clostridia > Lachnospirales > Anaerotignaceae > Neoanaerotignum_A. The sequence goes on along the minus strand of JALIFM010000001.1, from coordinate 28,223 downwards.
AATCCTTCAGGCTCTGCTCACAGATTTCAAAGGAATTTATTAACCGCAATAAATCCCTTGTCTGCAAGGAACTGAAGGGCACGCAGACAGGCAATATTCTCAGAGACTGCCACGGGTGCGTTATTGACGCTGCCGAAATATTGGAGGAGGCCATAAACGGCCTTGAATAAGGCTTTTAAAACAAAAAGGCAATTATGCTGCCGGCTTGTGTGTATTTATCAGCTTATGTTTCTGTTCATAAGCTTTTTGCAGAAATAAAAATCAAGCCCCGGGGTTGGTTAGGTCCCGGGGCTTAAATATTAAAAGGATTAAATAAGGGTAAAAAATCCTTTTAGGAGCGTAGTCGCATTGGTTTTTAAATGTATTTAATTTAATTACTGAGCTGGGTGCTGAGCGATAATTTCCTCAACCTTGCTGTAAAGGTCAGGTGATACGCAGCCAGCCTCGTCTTTTACATACTGGTCATAAACTGTCTTTGTAGCGTCCTGGAAAGGAGCTTTTTCCGGCTCGTTAACTTCCATTCCGTTGTCCTGAAGGCTCTGAAGACCTGATACGTTCTGCTCGTCAATCTGCTCTCTCTGGTAAGGTGTAGCCTCAGCAGCAGCCTCTGTTATAGCGCTCTGGTACTCAGCAGGCATAGCGTCAAAGTAATCCTTAGCTATAAATACAGGTGCAGGGCTGAAAAGATGGCCTGTCATAGAAATGTATTTCTGAACCTCATAGAATTTGTTTGTCTCAACAATAGGTACAGGGTTTTCCTCAGCATCGATTGTTCCCTGCTGAAGTGCTGTGAATACGTCGCCCATAGCCATTGGTGTAGGGTCAGCGCCCATTACCTTGAAAGCTTCCATATGAATCTGGTTTTCCATTGTCCTTATTTTGATTCCCTTAAGGTCCTCTGGAACTGCGATTGGTTTAACATTGTTTGTTACGTTCCTGAAGCCGTTTTCAAACCAAGCAAGTCCTACAAGGCCCTGCTCGTCTACAGAGTGAAGAATCTCCTGGCCGATTTCGCTGTCCATTACGGCTCTTGCCTGCTCTGTTGTCTCAAAAATGAATGGAAGGTCGAATACAAGGAACATGTCTGTAAAGCCTGAAAGAGGCGCTGTTGATACACATGTTACCTGTACTGAGCCAAGCTGAAGACCCTCAATAAGGTCACGCTCGCCGCCAAGCTGTGAGTTGCCGAATACGTCAAGAGTAACTGCTCCGTTTGTCTTTTCTTTAATGAGCTCTCCCATCTTAACAAGACCAAGGTTGTATGGATGAGCATCAGGTGTTGTTGTGCCCGAAATCATAGCGTACTCTGAATCTGCAGCTGAACCTGCTGAGCCTGCTGAACCGGAAGCCGCTGAGCCTGAAGCTGCTGAACCGGAAGCTGCTGAGCCTGCACTGCCTGAACCATTAGAACCACAGCCTGCGAATACCGCAGCCGCAAGAGTAGCTGCCATCAAAACAGATAAAATTCTTTTTTTCATGATAATCCCCCTTGAATTAAATAAAAAATTTATAGCTTTAAAATGTTATTATATTAACATTCTAAATTCCTATCGGTTTAACAGTCAGACCATAATATCCGTCATATTCTGGTACAATGTTCATACCTTTTATTTTTCAGAACAGCAAACAGCAATTAACCAGATGGAAATTTAATGAAGCTTGCCATTCTTGTATACAGTACACATTTATATATCCAAGTTGTATGTTACCATAGAGTTGTCCAACTGTCAATATTTTGACAATAAACCTATAAATTTATTTATTTTTAGAAAATAGCCACTAAATTTTTCTATTTATTAAGAAATTTTCTTCAAAATGGCAGTTTAAATTCTCAAATATTGTATATCTCCGCCACTATATTTAACATTTTTACCACACTGGCACTATTTTATAAGAAATATTTATTAATTTTTTCTTCTTTATCTATAATTTAAATATTTCTACACAAAAAACACTAACTCTGTATTAACCCAGCTCAATTTAGTACATAAAGCACATAAAATTTTAAATACATACGTCTTTTATACAAGCACATATGTAAAAATTTACAATACTGTTAAAATATTTAAAATCTGCAATCTTAAAAAAAAACATGCGCACATTCCAAACTGTTACAAATATTTAATATTAATCAATAGCAATAGCACCTTATATATGATAAAATTAAAGTGCAATATATCTTTTCCATGTTTATTTATTTTAATAGGGAGGTATTAAGTATGAAAATTTTTAAGAAAGCGACCGCATTGGCACTGTGCGCCTGTCTGAGCGTGTCATCGTGCGCATTTGTAATGGCTGAGGATACACAGCAGTATGGCCCTGAAATTTATGTAAACGGACAGTACATAGATTTTGAAGGCAATGCGCCTGTTGTTAAGGACGGCTATGTGTTTGCCCCATATGAGTCTGTATTTGGCGCTCTCGGCGCGCAAAGCAGCTATTCAGCCTCAAACAAAACCGTTACAGCAGTTTCCGGCTCTAAAGAAGTAACATTTGCTGTAGACAGCAAAGAGATTAGCGTAACCGAAAACGGCGCCCTCAGCAAAATGGATATGGCTGCGCCTGCGTACACAGAGGACAACGAGGTTTATGTGCCTGTAAGATATGCCGCTCAGGCTTTAGGAGCAAGAATCGGCTGGGACGAAAAAAACAACGCTGTTTTAATCAGTGACACAGATTTATTCATAAGCCAGCATGGTCAGACATTTGAGACGGCAGACAGAGTTATGGCGTACATGAACGAAATAGCCGCTAAAAAGCAGAAGGTTTCCGGCTCAATTGATTTCACCGGTTCTGTAAGCGACGGCGATGAGACCATATCCCTTTCAGGAAATGTTTCAATAAACGGCAACATGAACATAAACGATGCAGATATAAACTGTGTTGTTACACTCAATGAAAAGGAGCTCAAAGCTATAATTGACAAACTTACAGATGGCCTTGAATCAGAGGACAGGGCTGAGGTGGAAAAAACAGCTGAGGCACTTAAATCCAGTACATTCAACTTTATACTTGATGGCAAAAACCTTGTAATGTATGTTAACTCAAGCCTTTTTACAACATTTATGGGCCTTGAAAACAACGCGTGGGTTAAGCTTGACCTCAACGAATTAATGAAATACTACGGTATTGACAACATGAAGGAATTGATTAAGGAAAGCCAGGGCGCTTCGTTCAGCGAGCAGATTGCCATGTGCATTGACTCCATAGGTCTTAACGACCTTTACCAGTCACAGATAATGTTCGAGACATACGGCTCTACTATGGATATGCTTTCCGATTCAGCCTTCAGCAAAACAGACGGAGGCTATGTGTCAACTGTCACAACAGACCTTGGCTCAGGCGCTTATTTCTCAATGAGCTTTAAGGCAGCCACAAACGCTCTCGACGAGATTACAGGCTACGGCTTCAGCGTTATCGCTTCAGAAAACGGAAAGCCTCTCACAACAGTTGAAATCAGCTCAAACGGCACAGACACAGCATTTAATATGGATATCAATATCTATGACATATTTAAATTCAGCGCCGATGGCACAATCAAACAGGAAGAAACTGCCGAGACAGTAAAAACTGCCCCTGACAGCAGCAATATAATAGATTTAAACGAGTACTTTGAGAGTATGCTCGTAAATTACGCTGTACCTTCCGAGGCGGCAGCCGACATTTACATTGAAACAGAGCAGGATGAAACCACTGATACTGCTCCTGAGGCAGAGCCTCAGAGCGAGGAGCCGCAGGAAGCACCTGATGAGGTTCCGGCTGCCAGCTGAAATCTTTTAACTTAAAATCAAAATACCATGCCTGTACAGGCATGGTATTTTTTTATTTATTCTGGCCGGTCTCAGAAAGCTCCGGCTTTATCTGTTCTTTGTTCAAATCAGTCATGCTAAATTCCTCACTGTGTAGTTCCTTTCTGTTTCCTATACGGCATATTGCCTGTGTCATTGTTCCCATTGGGCAGTAGACACACCATGACCTGGGCTTAAACAAAACCATTGTGACAATTCCAAGTATTGTAGATGTAAGCATAACACTGTAAAACCCAAAGGCAAACTGTGCCGCCCAGTCGGCAGTACCGCCTGAGTACGCCCAGCTCCAGCCAATCTTAAATGTCCAGAGTACTGTAACAGCCTCCTTCAAGTCTTTGGCTCCTGCAAACACCATGTATGTACCAAATAGCATATTAAAAAACATAATAAGGAAGAATATGAGAAACCCGTACCTGAATGCCTTCGACTTTATAAAACGCGGCACGTCTCTTCCGGCAGAAAGCCCCGCCTTTGTGCCGAGTATATAAAGCAGCTGACCTCTGCCGCAGTAACGCGAACAGTACGACTTGTTTTTGCCAAATACCGCAATACCAAGCGGTATAAAAAAGCACAGAAGCCCCAAATAGGCAAAAAGTATATTGAAAACCCCTAAAATAAGATAGGCGGCAGAAAATATAAACAGGTAATCGTACCAGTGTTTATTACTTTTCATCATTCCTCCTCCTTTATCTCTATAACCGAAGCCGGACATTCCTTTGCGCATTTTCCGCAGCCAACACACCTGTCATATTCAACATGTGCATAAACACCAAACCTCACACTTAAAGCCCCTAAAGGGCAGGCTTTAACACAGCAGCCGCAGGCAACACAATGGCTTTTGTCTATAACAGCTCTTTTTTTAACTTTCCCTGTGCTCATTCCTCTCCTCCTTTACATAAAAAGGAGCTGACTCTGATAATCCTTCAGCCCCTTTTTAACTGATAATCCAACTTAATGTACAGCTGTTAAATATCAGGCTTTTTCCAAAAACGCCCTGTATCCCTTGGCCGCCTCATAAACGTCAGCCTTGCTCGTTACCTCCCATGGCGCGTGCATGCTGAGTACTGCAACACCACTGTCTATTACCTCCATGCCGTAAAGCGCGAGTATATATGCTATGGTTCCGCCGCCGCCAAGGTCAACACGCCCCAGCTCCGCTGTCTGGTAGCGCACATTACTGCTGTCCATAATATTCCTCAGCACCGCCATATATTCCGCATTGGCATCGTTTGAGCCGGATTTTCCCCTTGCTCCGGTGAATTTATTGAACACAAGGCCATGGGAAAGGTATGCTGCGTTGTTCTTTTCAAAAGCTGCCGCGTATGCCGGGTCATATGCCGAGCTTACGTCCGAAGAAAGCATACGGCTGTTTCTCAATGCCCTGCGCAGGTCAAGCTCTGTGTAAACGCCCGCAAGGTCCATAAGCTCAGCCACAGTGTTTTCAAAAAACCTTGACTGCATTCCTGTGGCGCCCACGCTTCCTATTTCTTCCTTGTCAACAAGCAGCAGGCAGGCGGTTTTTTCCGAATCCGTCACATCAAGCATCGCCTTAAGCGAAGTATATGCACACACCCTGTCGTCCTGCCCGTAGGAAATAATCATGCTTCTGTCTATGCCCGCTTCCCTTGCTTTTCCCGCAGGTACAGCTTCTATCTCGGCGGATACAAAATCCTCCTCATCTATGCCGTACTTTTCATTAAGGAGCTTAAGCACATTGGCCTTTACAGCCTCCTTCTCCTCTCCCGCAAGCGGAGCGTTGCCTATAAGTATATTCAAGTCCTCCCCTTCCACAACCCGCGCGCCTTTCTTTTCCATCTGCTCCTGAGCGAGGTGTATGAGCAGGTCTGTCACACAGAATACCGGGTCATTCTCGTCCTCTCCGATATTTATGTCTATTGTGGAACCGTCTTTTTTGGCTACAGTGCCATGCAGCGCCAGCGGAAGGGCCACCCACTGGTATTTTTTAATACCGCCATAGTAATGTGTGTCAAGGAATGCCAGCTCTCCGTCCTCAAACAGCGGATTCTGCTTTATATCCAGTCTTGGTGAATCGATATGCGCCCCAAGTATGTTTATACCCTCAGCAATCGGCCTTTGGCCTATCCTGAAAAGCGCCACCGCCTTATTCATGCACACAGCATATACTCTGTCTCCGGCTCTGAGCATTCTGCCGGATGAGAGCGCCTCCTCCATATTTACATATCCCGCGCCCTGCGCCTGACGTATAATCTCCTTTACGCACTCGCGCTCAGTCTTGCAGGAGCTCAGAAAGTCTATGTATCCCCCACAGAGCTTTTCCATTTCATTTTTCTCATTATCATTATAAAGCTTAAAGCAGTTTTCTCTTTTCATATTCTGCCTACCTCCATATATCAAATTGAAAATCAGATTCAAGTACACAGAGTTAATTATAAAACAGCATCGCATTATTTACAAGTATATGCACCACAGGCGTGTCTGGGTTATTTCAAACTGTTAAAAACAAAAAATACCGGCTTAACCGGTATTTTCAGCCATGGATATAAAATTTAATAAAGCCCCGCAAAAAATGATGCCGCCACAACTGTAAGTATGCCGCTTACCACAACTGAAATGGAACTCATAGCCCCTTCCAGCTCCCCAAGCTCCAGTGCCTTGGCAGTGCCAAGAGCATGTGACGATGAGCCAAGGGCAAGCCCTATGGCAATTCTGTTCCTTATTCCCGTTATACGGCATATGCTCTGGCCAAATACATTGCCAACCACGCCTGTAAGTATGATAACCGGTACCGTTATTGACGAAATGCCGTTTAGCTCCTCACTTATGCCGTATCCAAAAGCGCTTGTTATGGACTTTGGCAGAAGCGTTACATACTGCTCATGTGTAAGGTTAAAAACCACGGCAAGAAAGAGTACGCAGAGCATGCTTGTAAAAGCGCCTGCCACAATTCCGCAGGCTATGGCAAGCTTATTGTCCTTGAGCTTCTGCATCTCCTGGTGAAGTGGTATTGCAAAGCACACTGTTGATGGCGTAAGGAAGTATGTCAGATATTTTGCCCCAAAGTTATACGTCTCATAATCAATTTTAAACACATAAAGGAAAGCAATTATTATTACAACCGCTATAAGCATAGGGTTAAGCACCGGAGTCCTGAATTTTCTGTTTGCCGCCATTCCTATACAGTAGGCCAGCAAGCTTAAAAAAACGCCAAAATAAGCTGATTCAGCCAGCATCTCATTCATCTCTGCCGCTCCTCCTTTCAAGCACAAACTGCGAAATCCGCCCTGTTACAACCATCACTATAACCGTAACAACAAAAAGCGCCAGAAGTATGGGTATAAGAAACGATTTAAGCTCCTCCGCCGCAGTCATAACCCCAACAGTAGACGGAATAAACGTTATTATCATAATATTAAGCATAAAGGAGCCCACATCCTTTACATACTCAAATTTTACAATCCCGCTCTCAAGCAGTATAAGCATAATCACAAGGCCGTAAATGCTTGCAGGCACCGGAAGGCCAAGCATCTCATGTATTATCTCACCAGCAAATGCCGTACCGAATATAATTGCAATCTGCTTCAGATATTTCAAATTAACTCCCCCTTTGTTTCATATATATCATTTACAATGTCGTAGTGATTTCTCATAGCTGCTAAAGCCTCCGCTGAGTTACCTGCCACAAGTGCCCCAAGTATCGCCTCATGGCTTTTGATAAGTCTTGTCCGGTCAGTATCTGTTATGCCTACCCACACGCCGCCTATAGCGCTTTCTGTAGCCTCAGAAAGCACACAGAGCACATCGCTCAGCAGGCTGTTTCCCGAAAGCTCACATATATACCGGTGGAACAGGCTGTCATAAACGGCGCTCTGCTTTGCCCCGCCGTTTTTCATGTTTTCAATACACAGCTCAAGCCTGCTCATGGCCTCCGGCTTTGCCATGTTTATAAAGCCCATTAAGGCCTCCCCCTCAAGACCCCTCCTGAGCGAGTTGACCATTTTAAACTCCGGCTTTTTAAGCAGTATGAACATGGATATAAACCTGAGAAGGCTTTCACTGAAATTTCCGGAAATATAATTCCCGTCTCCATGCCTGCACTGTACTATGCCCATATCTTCCATAACTCTGAGAGCCTCTCTCACAGAGTACCTGCCTACATTCAGCTTTGCCGCCAGCTGCCGCTCCGGCTCAAGGCGTGAGCCGATTTTAAGCTCACCGTTTAATACGGAAGCCTTCACATATTCCAATACCTTTTCATAAGATTTTTTATCTGATTTTTTCTCCAAAATTTAATCACAGCCATTCACATTTTGATAATTATGTGTTAAAATACCATTATAAAATTTTTAATTGGTGCTACCAATTTGAGATTATATAATGCTTTTAATGTTTTGTCAATATTATATAAAAGCGCCGGCGCCGAACCTGCCCGTAATACTCCAGCCCCTCAATTAACCGGAACAGGGCAGCGGCGTCTTTATCTGTTTCCAGCCAAAAGCAGGAATGTCGGCATATATCCTGTGCCGACATTCCTGCTTTTTTTGTAAGATTTGGTGTACATTTATATTTCTAATGGCATCTTAAATAAATTTTAATAAAATACCTGTTTATTTTATGTTAAATTTAGATTAGAATATGAAATCGTAGTATATATTATCTTACCAAGCGACAAGCCGTATAAAACGATTCTTATACCGGAGTTGATTATTATGGATATGAACATGGAAATATCAGACAAAATACAGGCAAACGATAAACTTACTGCCGCAGGCGGCGAAGACGCCGGTGTGCTTAACAGGCCTGCTGTTGTGCGGTGCATTGATTTGCGCGCCGCTGTGATTAAATTAAAGAAGTCCTTCCGGTTTTCAGCCATCAGGACTGTTGTTGCCTTAGCTATAGCAACTGCGGTATTTCTCTTTTTCAGAAACTTTACAGCGGCAAAGGGCTGCCAGTATGCCGCTTACTCGGCGCTTTTTGGCATTCTTGCTGCAAAGCCGATATATATTGCCGTATCCGGAAAGCTCAAAAAGGCACTGTACGTACTTTCATTTATTGCTATGCCGTTTATCTCTTTTTACATAGTTGAGTTCCTGAACGGGAATGTGATATGGGAGGATTTATACCATGACCAGATAATTTTAAACCTTATCTGGTATTTTATGACTTACCTGATACTGCTTATAGCCATACGCAGGCCGGCGGTATCTGCTGTTTCAGCCGCTCTTATATTTCTTTTTATAGGCACAGTAAACCACTATGTACTTTCCTTCAGGGGTACGGTAATATTTCCGTGCGATATAATAACATGGAGGACAGCGCTCAATGTATCCGGAAATTTTGATTTCTCGCCGGATTTGGAAACACTCACGGCGTTCCTGCTTTTTGCTGTACAGACACTCTTTATTTTCCGCTGCGGCTCGGTATCAAAACTCAGGGTTAAAAAGGCAATAGCCATACCAGTACTTTTAGTATCAGCCATATACACGGCAGTATTCTTCTTTACACCTATGCTTCCGGCCATAGGCATATACGCCCAGCAGTGGAAAACACAGGCAAACGGTTTTGTGCTCAATTTTACAACAGCGTTAAGGTACAGCCGTATATCCCAGCCGGACGGCTATTCAACAGAAGGCGTAGCCGATATACAGTCGCAGTATTCCAAAGGCACCGCCTCCGGCGCGCCTGCTTTGGAACAAAACACAGTGCGTCCAAAAAATATTATAGCTGTAATGAACGAGTCCTTTGATGATTTTGCGGAATTTGAAAACCTTTCGCTTTCGGAGGACCCAGCCCCGTTTTTCCACTCGCTTACAGAAAACACCATTAAGGGCCGTATGTATTCCCCGGTAACAGGCGGAGGTACAGCAAATGTTGAGTATGAGTACCTTACCGGCAACTCACTGTCATTTCTGCCGGAGGGCACTGTGGCCTATCAGCTCTTTATAAAGGACGGAGCGCCAAACCTGGCGTGGCAGATGAACACCATGGGCTACGAGACAACCGCCTTCCACCCGTATCTGGCTTCCGGCTGGAACAGGCGCGAGGTTTACGACAGTTTCGGCTTTGACAATCAGATTTATTCCGAAGACCTTGAAATACAGAAAATAGTAAGAAAATACATAAGCGATTCCTGCGACTACGAAAAAATATTTGAGATTACGGACAATTCCTCAAAGCCGCAGTTTATATTCAATGTAACAATGCAGAACCACAGCGCCTATGACAAACCATGGGCTTACCAGAAATACCATGTGACTCCAGACGGCAGCAGCGCCGTATTGTCAAAGACAACCACCGCCGAACAGTATTTCTCACTTATAAGGGAGAGCGATGACGCTATAAAAGAGCTTATAGAGCATTACCAGAATGTTGACGAGCCAACATTGATAGTGTTCTTCGGCGACCACCAGCCCCCTCTTGGAAAGAAATTCTACACGCACCTCTACGGCAAAAGCCTTGACAAGCGCACAACAGATGAAGTTTTAAAGCAATATACAACACCGTTTTTTATCTGGGCAAACTACGATATACCTGAATATGACAACGTGGCTGTCAGCTCAAACTATTTAGGCGTACTTACAGCCAAGCTGGCAGATATCCCCCTTACAGGATATCAGAAATTCCTTGATGATATGCACAGCAGCCTTCCTGTATTTACAAACATAGCCGTTATAGACAGCGACGGCAAAATAACCGAGAGGGACAGCACAAACCTTCTCACACCAGCTCAGCAGGAGCTGGTAAAAAAATACGAGTACCTCAACTACTACAGCCTTTTTGACCGTGGCGAGGAGCAAACCGACTCTTTCTTTTATATCAACAGCCAAAAAGCACAAAAAACAAAAACACGGTAAAAACCGTGTTTTTTGTTATAAACTGTTAACCTGCCCGCTTTAATGCTCACACCGACTTACGCAAAAGGGCTTATAAAACAGGCTATGTAAAGGTAGGCTGCGTATACTGCAAGGGCCGCAACCCCCTGAAGCCTTCTGAACCTGCCTGTAAAAAGCATAGGTATGAGAACAACACACACAACCAGAAGGCAGAATGGTATATCCAGAAATATAGTGTGCGGGTCTATTGCAAACTCACCTCCGCGCACTATAGAACAAATCGGCAGAATAAGGGCTGTGTCTATTATATTGGCGCCTATTATATTGCCCGCTGTAAGGGACGCTTCCTTCTTTGCTATTGCTGTCAACGCTGTCACCAGTTCCGGCAGAGACGTGCCTATGGCAACTATCGTTATGGCTATAATGTTTTCAGGGACCTTAAGCAAATGTGCTATTATGCTGCCGTTATCTACAAGGAGTCTTGAGCCCATTACAATAGCCGCCGCCCCAATGACAAAGTAAATAAGCTGAACAAGCATGCCTCTTTTTGATATATAGCCGGATTCGCTTGCAGTAATCTTTTTTCGGCCGCTCTGTATATTCTCAAATATGAACATGCCTATTATTACAAAAAGTATCACACAGCTTCTGGCTGTTAACGTACCCCTGGCGCACAAAAGCCAAAGCGACACTATTGAGGCGATAAGCATAAATATTTTAGGCGCATACATCCTGCGCTCAACCCTGCGAGGCATAAACAGCAGGGCAATGCCCATAATAAGGCCTGTGTTGGCCGTAACCGAGCCTATGGCGTTGCCGACTGCCATGTCAAGCCGGCCGTCAACAGCCGCCATTATTGACACCAGCATTTCCGGCATTGTAGTGGCAAAGCTTACTATTGTTGCGCCTATTATAAATTTAGGCACCCCAAACATAGCGGCCACTGTGCTTGAAGCATCCACAAACAAGTCGCCGCCCTTTATTATAAGCACAAGCCCAACAGCAAACAACACAAATACTATTATATTCTCCATAGCTTTCCTCCGTATTTTTATTCCTGTCCAAACCGGATATTATAATATAGTTTGTGGCAGCGGAGAATATAACATATTTTAAAAAACAATAAAAAAGCCCCGGTTATTTCTGTCCGGGGCATAAAAGCATTTAAATGTTTTAATTATTTGTCTTCAACAATAACACCGTTGGCTTTGAGTTCAGCTATTGTAGCTTCATCATAGCCGGCTGATTTGAGGATATCTGTTGAGTCCTCACCAAGCTTTGGAGCACGGCCTCTGCCGCTTTCCTCTTTAACCATAGGGTTTTCTGTAAATACGATAGGTGTCCTGATAAAGTAGATATTCTTGCCGTCTTCTCTTTCTTTCTTGAAGATATAGTCGTTTTCCCAAGCCTGTGGGTCTTTCGCGATTTCTTCCATTGTCTGAACAATCTCGAAAGGCACGTCAGCCTCTGTAAGTATGTCAACCCACTCAGCAAGTGTCTTTTTAGCGAAAGCCGGCTCAATCTCGTCTACAAGTTCCTCAATGTGGTTAAGCATAGCTGCGTATGTGGCAAATCTCTCATCCTGAAGGATATGCTCAATGCCGAGAGCCTTTGAAAGAACCTCAATAGATTTATCATACTGGATAACAGCAAGCTGAATCCATCTTCCGTCCTTTGTCTGGTATGTTGTGCATGTAGCGCTGTTTGTATGCCTTCTTGACATAGGCATCTCGCTGCCGTACTCATTTGCTCCGATTAACCAGTTAAGACCATAGATTGCAGTGTCGAAAAGACCTACTGTAACTCTTTCGCCCTCGCCTGTTTTAGCCTGTCTGTAAAGGGCAGCGCAGATACCGCTTGAAAGAGCGATTCCAGCGTAGTTATCGCCAAAGCCTGAAGCGGCGTTACATGGGGAAGTTCCCTTTTCCATAAGTGAGTTGGCTATACCGCCTCTTGCAAAGTATGCTGTATAGTCGAATCCAGGTTTATCCTTAAGTGGGCCAGATTCGCCGTAGCCAAGTATAGAAGCGTGGATAAGTCTTGGGAATTTTTTATGTAATGTTTCATAGTCAAGCCCCATCTTAACAAGGGATTTAACTCTGTTGTTTGTAATAAATACATCGGCTGTCTCAAGAAGTTTCAAGAATGCTTCCATACCTTTAGGGTCTTTAAGATTGAGAGCTATGCCCTTTTTGCCAAAGTTCTGAACGTCCATAGCTGTATCGCCGTCTTCGTCAGCTGGAGGATAGAAATAACCTCTTCCGGCAACCCTCAGGTCGTCGCCCTTCGGAGACTCTACCTTGATAACTTCAGCTCCGTAGGACGCAAGAATTCTCGCGCATGAAGGAGCGGCGATAAATGTAGCGAGCTCAACAACTTTTACTCCGTCTAACTGTCCCATAATACATTCTCCTTTTCTATTGTTTTGATTCCGCAACAATCGAAAACGGAATCCGCTTCCAACAAATAATTTGTCGGATATTTAACATTTAATTTCAGACATGAACAACTCGTCCGGACTATTATACTAACCAAATGGTCAGACCAAAGTCTTTCATATCCTCTTAAAGTAAATATATCACCATAGGCCCTATTTTGCAATAACTTTTAGTTAAATTTTTGTTAATTATAAAATTTTCACTCGTTTTTAACTACAAACTTTAATATATTTTTACATTATTTTATTTAAAAAAATACTTATATATACACTCCGCCTAAAAAATACAATACTTTATTGTACAATAAGCGTAATTTTATGGCTTTTCTATTACCGGAAAAATGACTTGCATGCGAATTATTTTACTCCAAAACATTTCGTGCAACTATTATCATATGTGCAAATTATATAAAAATAAGCTCTGTAATTATATAAAATAGAGCAAAAATTGTATTAAACAGGATTATTTATATTTACGGTGTTTGCCGCACTTATTATTAAAAAAATATAATAAACTGTAATTTTTTTAAAACTGAGGCAGAAAAAATTTCCGACTCAGCCGCGGCGGCTGTACTATGTTACATTTTATTAATCACAAATTTCCTGCTTCTGGCCGGCATGTTTTTATTAATATAAAAAATTTGTATATGAATATGTTTTAATTAACCAAAATATAATGTATTAACCCATATGATGAATGTAAAAGCGTACAGCTTCAAACATGAAATCCAAGTATTTATTGTTAATTTTTTGTTTATCAGGTACTTTTTTTAATACACTGAACATTTTTACATTAAAAACGCCCTAAAGCATTGACATGGTCTGACATCTGTGATATTTTTATATTAATAAAATAAATCACAGCTTCCTATCAGTAAAAATGTACATAACAAAAGTTTTGACATCGTTCCAAAGTAATTCGGTGGCAGAACAATTGTACATAAAAGATAAGACTTACGATTTATTTTTGTTCCATTTGACAATCATAAGCAACCCAAACGGCCGCACATACAGATGTGTTTGGCGGCAAACTCATGCAAACAAAAGCCGGCTGAATATAAAATTTTAACGTATGAGAGCTTGTAATTGTCTTGATACAGCTTAAAAGTTGTGGTATTTATAAGGGGGTAATTTCATGTCAAAAGAAGATTTTCCTAAGCTGGGATTTATGGCCACCTTCTCAGTATCCTGCGTATGGTTTGCTTCACACGCCGGAGGCGGTTTCGCCACAGGCAACCAGGCTACACAGTACTATGTGCAGTATGGATGGTTTGCACCGATAATGGCAATACTTTCAATGGGCATACTGGCGCTTGTCCTCAGAGAACTTATGATACTTTATAATACTCATGGATGCAAAAACTACAAGGACTTATTCCAGACCCTTTATCATCCTTATGACAAACTCGAGATATTTTTTGAGATTTACTTCTTCATAATTGTTATCTGTGCAGTTTCAGCGGCTATTGCCGGAGCGGCGACACTCTTTACTGAAGCCGGTCTTCCATATTACTTTGGCGTTATAGTTGTAGGTGTTGTTCTCCTTATACTTACAATATTCGGCGCTCAGCTTGTAGCAAAGGCTTCCACAGTAATGTCAGTAATAATACTTGTCTGTATATTCGCCATATTTATTATGGGTATCAGCGGCGGCTGGGAGACAATCAAACAGGTTATGTCCTCAGGCTGGACAAATCAGGAAGTAACAGGCTACACAGGTGCAAAGGTTTATCTTGTTCCTCTGTTTAAGGTTATTACATACGCCGGTTTCCAGTCGGTTGTTGTTCCTGCCATGGTAAGCTGCGGTTCAACACTTAAATCAGTTAAAAATGTTTCAAGGGCATGTCTGTACTCGTTTATCATAAACGGCATAGCACTTTCTCTTTCATGCTTAATGCTCCTTGGCTGGTATGCACAGTACATGGCAGCAGACGCTATGGCTCTCCCATGTATCTATATCTGCAAACAGCTTAACAGCCCTGTACTTCTTTACTGCTATTCAATAGCACTTTTCCTCTGCTTCGTATCAACAGGCGTTACATCAATATACGGCCTTGTTGTAAGGTTTGAGGCAAACAAGTCTCTTGAAAAGGCGATTGAGAATATAACCGTAAGGCGTCTTGTACTCTCACTTCTTGGCATAGTAGTTTCTATGGGCCTTTCAATGGTAGGTCTCACAAACATAATCAAATATGGTTACGGCTACTGCGGATATCTTGGTATATTTGTAATTATATTACCTGGCCTTATCGTTGGGCATATCAAGAACAAGAAATTCCTCAAAGATAATCCGGAATATATCGGTAAATAACACAATAATACTGCCGGCTGACAGGCCCTGTTAATCAGGGCCTGTTTTTCTGCAAAAAAACAGGCGGTACATACACCGCCAAGCTCTAAAATATTTATTTTTTTATATCAGGTATATGCTCTATAATATATCTCTGTGCCGCAGGGCTGTAGAGAACCGCCTCATATTTTCCGTAAAGCCCGTTTCTCTCCTCCTCCACAATGCCTATATTTCTTCCCGCATCTGATGGTATATGCCTTGTTTTTCCGTTATCCAGCGGCGTTTCATACAGCAGTCCCTTATCTACCATAAATCCCAGCACTTCTCTTAAATGGAGCTTTTCCATCTCACCGTCCGAAACCTGCTTTACAGCGGAGTTTATGTTTTTCATAAGCCTTGTAAGCCCTATTGGCTCATCCGGCACAGATATTGCCGAAAGCTGTTCTTTTGTTATGGCAAAACCGCTTTTTCCGGCATTTTCAGCAGCAGCTTTCCCGTTGTTTTCATTAATAATATCCGCAAGCAGCGAAGAAACATAAAACAGGCATCTGGTTACCTTTATATTATTTACAATATCATCTTCTGCCAGAATCTCATTTGTCACAGGATTGATACCGTTTGCCATATTATCTATATATTCCTTAGCCTTAGATATTTTTTTGATATCGAACATAAATAAACCCCCATTCACGTTACGTACAGTCTATCAGAAATATATCTACATAATACATGCAGTTTATCGATTTTGCAACAAAATTTTTACTTTTCGTAAAAAACCAGCATTTTCTGCTGGTTTTTCAATACATATTCTTTTTGTCCGGTCTTTATGTTTTTTACTGCAAGCCTGCGGCGCACCTCTCCTCACGTTCCTTAAGGTGCTTTGAAAACACAAGCAGAAAAACGGCAGTTGATATACAGGCACTTACCAAATCAGATACCGGCTGAGCAAAAAACGCGTTTTTAGCCCCATACATAAAGGCAAAAAGCACTATATAAACACAGTAAGAACACTTTCTGTGCATTGAAAGCACAAGAGCTGTCTTTGTACGGCCAAGAGCCGTAAGCCCGTCCACAAGCACATACTGGAAGCTGAGAGGTATTATAGATAGTGTAAACACCTTAATGCCCCAGACTGAAAGCTCTATATGTTCCTGTGAAGATGTAAAAATACGTACAAAATATACCGGCACAGCTCTTGAAAGCAGGAACATTATAACTGTAAACGCAACACAAAGCAGAAGTATGTCCTTTTCGGCCTGCTTTATCCTGCCGCTTTGCGCCGCACCGTAGTTAAAGCTTATAATAGCCTGCGTGCCGCCGCTTATGCCAAGCATAGGCCCTGTTATAAGCATAAAGTAGCTCTGTATAATAGTGGCGCATGTTATAAGCGTATCCCCCTCACTGCCGCCGGCTCTCTGCAAAACAGCGTTCATCACTATTATAATTATGCTGTCTGTAGCCAGTATAAGAAACGGCGACATGCCTACCGACATTATTCTTAAGCATGTTTTAAGCGAATATCCGCCAAATGTTATCCTTACAGGCGGACGCCTCGAAAACAGAAACGATGCGGCAAACAGGCACGAAAAAAACTGACTCAGCACTGTGGCAACAGCCGCTCCGGCAACACCCATGTCAAAAACAAATATAAACACCGGGTCCAAAATTATATTGGATACAGCTCCCAGCACAACTGAGGCCATACCTACAGTGGAATAGCCCTGACAGTTTATAAAGTAGTTAAGCCCCATAGCCATAAGGGCAAAAAACGTTCCGGCTGTATATATGCTTAAATATGTGTTGGCGTAAAAAAAGGTGGTTTCGCTGGCACCAAACCACATAAGAAGCCTGTTTTTTATAAGCAGGAATATAACTGTAAGCACCAAGGCGAAAACTGTCAGCATAAGAAAGCTGTTTGACAGCAGGTTTTCGGCCTGCCTTTTATTGTTCTCACCAAGGCGCATAGCCATTAATATGGAGCCGCCAAGGCCAACCAATGTGCCAAAGGAGCTGAGCAGAGTCACTATAGGCCCGCATACGCCTACACCGGCAAGTGCCAAGTCACCTACCGATTTAATATTTCCTATGTACATTCTGTCTATTATGCTGTACAGCACATTTACAAACTGCGCAATCATGGCAGGCACAGCAAGGCGCAGTACAAGCCGCCCTACAGGGTCTCTGCCAAGGTCATTTTCTTTTCTCATAATATTACATCCTCCCCAGATATTTCTTAATCCCCAAACTATTATAACAAAAGAACAGCTTTTTTCAATATATTATGCTCCACAATAAAAAACCCTGTTTTCAAAATGAAAACAGGGTGATACAAATTCGGATATATTATTTGAACTTTACAGCAGTACCATACATAAGAATCTCTGAAGCCCCCTGCATAACCGACGAAGTGGCATAGCGAATATTTATAACCGCGTCTGCTCCGGCACCCTCAGCCTCCTTGAGCATACGGTTCTGAGCTATTGCCCTGGCCTGCTCAATCATCTCAGTATAGCCAGTTATTTCGCCTCCGATAATCGTTTTAAGCCCCGCGCCTATATCATGGCCAATGTTTCTTGACTGTACTGTACAGCCCTTTACAATGCCAATAATATCATACTCTTTTCCCGGTATATCAGGTGTTGTAGTTAGAATCATGCTTATCCCTCCCGATTATGTTAAGACCGCAATAACTGTTCATATCTTTACTTTTATACTATAACACAAAATTGCTTATGATATTTAAAAACAGCGAAAAATTATTAAAACATTAATAATTTAAATCCCTGAAGCTTTTCCACTTATTTTAATAATAATTAAAACAAAGACGCAGATAATATATAATGAGGTGAATAAAAATGAGCATACTTAACGATAAGGAGATACCTGTTGGCCTTGGCATGGCTCTGGCGCAGAACCTTGATGCCATGAAGGTTTTTGCTTCCCTCAGCGAAAGCGAAAGGGACAGTGTTATCGCCCGCTCCCACAGAGTAATGTCAAAACAGGATATGGCAGGTCTTGTAGACAGCCTTTTAAAGTAACCGGTATTTTACCGGTTTCTTTTATAAGCAAAAGGGCGGCGGATTTATGCCGCTGCCCAGATTTTGAAGTTAACAGATTTTTATATAATTCATATTTTATCAACCATGGCCACAGCTCTTGCCGGAGCGCCCGTGCCGCCCCCTATTTTTATAGGGAAACAGCAGAGAAATACTTCTTTTCCGGCAATCTTCCAAAGGTTTGTCACACTTTCAATTATAAGTATATCCCTTTCAAGCAGCATTTCATGTATAATATGCCTTGTGCCGCCCAGCGGGTCAGGTCCGCCCACATCAATGGCTATAGCCTTTATATTTTTTGCTATAAGGTACTGGGCTGCCTCAGGGTCTACCCACGGCCTGTTTTTAAGGTACTCATAGCCTGCCGGTATAGGCGCCCATTTTTTTGAGTGGCCGGTATAAAGCATTACAATATCCCCCGCTTTTACAGGGCGCTCCGCTTTCGATTCGGCCTCCTGAATGGCTTCTGCTGTGATTGCCTTTCCCTCGCATTGTGTTACATCAAGGCATACCGCAATACCGGAATAGGCCTCAGGCGGATACTGGTCAACAGTCTTTCCACTGTCAAAAACATGCCTTGGCGCATCGCAGTGTGTTCCTGTATGGTCGCTCATAAGCTCAGCCTGACAGTTTACAGAATCCCCCACTTTTTTTTCAAGGCACTGCCAGACCGAAATTCTTGGCAGCACACCTGCCAGAGGCATGCCGTTTTCAATAGTCTGGGACAAATCAATATATTCTATATCTTTAGGCAGCATAACAATCCTCCCTGTTATAAATTAATCTTTATTTATTATACCATACTACAGCAAGACAAACTGTAAAACTCTGCTTTATCTGTTCCGCTCCGCCACATGGCTCATAATCATAGAACGTATGGAGTCGCAGCTTTGGCATAAACTCATTTTTCTGCTTTTGGAAATTATTTAAAATCCTAACTGATAGCAATATATGCTGTTATCAGAAAAACGGAAATACAAGCCCGAACCACAGACACCCTGCTATCCCCGCAAATACCGCTATGGCAAAAGTATACGGAATCATTTCCTTAACCTTTACACGGCATATTCCAAGTATAGGTATAGCCCAGAATGGCTGAAGCATATTGGTCCAGCAGTCGCCAAGCGCAACTGGAATAACGGTTTTCCACATATCGGTGCCAAGGGATATTGCAGCAGGTGCCACAAACGGCGCCTGTACAGCCCACTGACCGCCGGCTGACGGAACAAATATATTTACAAGTCCGGCTGAAAGGTATGTAAATACCGGAAGCGTATCCGCTGTTGATATAGATACAATCCATTTGCTCATTACACCGCCAAGGCCCGAGTCTGTCATTATCTTCATTATGCAGGCGTAAACCGGATAGCACGCTACAACTCCCCACATTGTCTTGCAGGCTTCAGCGGTGCATTTGCCAAACTTAATCATGTTTCCCCACGCAAGTATTGAACCGCCGAGGAGCATACAGTTAATCCAGTCAAAAGTAACTCCGCATTTTCCCACTGTAAACCACGCTACACCAGCTGCAAGTATAAGTATGCCGCATACCGTAGGCCAAATCCTTCCGCTTTCCATAGCTGTTACAAACTTTGCCGCGTCCTTTTTGTAATCCTGCTCAGCCGCATCATAGCCTTCCTGTTCACAATCCAGTTCAGATGAGCCTACATAAAGCGGATTCACATAATTTTTAGGCGTCATAAGCGCGAACACAACTGCCATGCCAAACACCAGTACCAGAGAAAGGCCAAGTACTGCCGGATTAAATGAGGTAAGGCTTCTCGGCACAATACTGCCTCCCATTATATCAACAAAGGCGTTGCCCTCTGTAGCTACAGTTGATATGATAGCCGGGCTGAAGCCAATGGCTGAAGGAATCATTCCGGCATATGCCGCCGCCACCACAAGTCCAGGCCTTACTTCCCTGTTGTTTCTTATAACCTCATTTGCAAGCACCGCCGCCGCAAGCATTCCCACTGTAACGTTAATCCAGTGGATAATATTGGATATGACAGCTACCCAGAATATACAGCTCACAGTTCCCTTTAATGATTTGGCTACTCTCACAAGCATTCTCTTTATAGGCGGCGCCTGAGCAAACACATATCCAAGCACCATATTAAGTACTATTTCCATTGAAAACGAAAGCAGTGAAGCTGTGCCGTAGCCAGTTATGTTAAAAACCTGCGGAAGGCTTGTGTCAGTAAGAAACAGTGACAGAATCATTACA
Organism: Lachnospiraceae bacterium NSJ-143; assembly: GCA_022867625.1. Classification (GTDB taxonomy): domain Bacteria; phylum Bacillota; class Clostridia; order Lachnospirales; family Anaerotignaceae; genus Neoanaerotignum_A. The sequence continues at coordinate 7,589 of JALIFM010000001.1, read as the reverse complement.
AGAATTAAAAGTACAAATGACAGCGGGAACGACTCCGGTATATATTTGGCTATAAACCTGTCCGAAAAATTCGCTATTTTGCTCCACATAAAAATCCCCCTTTTTTCTTCCCGGGGCAAAACAATACATGTTTTAATGCCCCAATACACAGGTTATCTCTGATTTCTGCAAAACGGATACATATGGCTTACAATACTGGCATTGACACTCTCTTTTATTTTATCCACAGCTATAAGCACCTTGTCAAAATCAACGCCTGTTTCAATCCCCATTTCCTTAAACAGGTTCAAAATATCCTCACTGGCCACGTTTCCGGCAGCTCCCGGGGCAAAAGGGCACCCTCCAAGGCCGCCGGCTGACGACTCATATTTAACAAATCCATGCTTAACCCCTATCATGGCATTTATTAAGGCAAAGCCCGCCGTATCATGCAGGTGGAGAGATACCTTGTCAAAGTCGTACTCGCCCGAAAGCTGCGATAATATGCTTTCCACAACAGCAGGGCTTGCCGTACCTACCGTATCGGCAAGCACAACCTTTCTGGCGCCTATATTATAGGCCCTCTCAGACATACGCTTGATATTGTCAACACTTATCGGGTCGTCGGCAAACGGCGATATAAACGTGCACGCAAGCCCAACGGTAACGTCTATGCCCTCATAAGTTTTAATTGTCCTTTCAAGGTCCTTAAACGATTCGTCTATGGTACGGTTGACATTGCTCAAATTGTGCTTTTCTGTAACGGATATGGGGCACACAATACCGTCTACCCCGGTCTTTACCGCATTTTCAACCCCCTTTGCGTTTGGCGCAAGGCCTATAAATTTAATATCAATGTTTTTTTCTCTGCGGTACTTGTCCAGCTCATTTACCACATCGGCAGCGTCCGCCATCTGCGGAATCCATCTGGGGCTCACAAATGATACTATTTCCATTTCCTTGAAGCCTGAATCAATCAATGTCTTTGCTATTTCTATTTTTTTGTCAGTGGCTATAAAATCCTTTACATTCTGAAACCCGTCTCTGGGACAAACCTCTGTTATTTCAACTTTGCTAATCAATATCCCCACCCCGAATCAAATAATTCCGTTTTCCTTAAGCTTATCAAGTTTTTCACTGTCAAATCCCATAAGGTCCTTGTATACCTCGCTGTTGTATTGACCTAAAGCCGGTGCAGGCCACCTTACGCCATTTTTTGTGCCCATAAGCTTAATTGCATCCCCAATGACATGCATATCCCCGATTACCGGATGCCTGAGAGGCACAAACATTTCCCGCGCTACTGCTATATGCTCATCATTTAAAAGCTGCTCCATATCATATATAGGCGCTGCCGGTACACCGGCATTAAGAATCAGCTCAACAATATCCTTAACCTTGTAATCCTTTGCCCAATTGTTTATAATATCCCGCAGCTCCTCAAACCTTTCAAGGCGCATTGAGCCGGTAAGATATCTTTCATCGGTAATAAGCTCCTCCATTCCGGCCACCCGGGCAAAATTCTCCCAGAGCTTCTGGTTTCCGCAGCCAAGCACAAACTGCCCGTCACTGGCCTCAAAGGAATCATAGGGGTACAGTGTAGAATACCTGTTGCCTGTCCTTTCCGGCACAGTGCCTGTAGATTCATATCTTACCACTCCGTTTTCAAGAGCTGCCGTTACTCCGTCTACAAGTGAAATATCCACACGCTGGCCTCTGCCGGTTACCCTTCTGCCGTTTACAGCCGCCAGCAGGCCTATAGCGCCGTTAAGCCCTCCCAGAACATCACCCATTGCGTTGCCGGACCTGGTAGGACCTGTTTCCGGCCAGCCGGTATAGGCCATCAGCCCTCCCATGGCCTGTGCTATAATGTCATACCCGGGCCTGTCAGAATATGGTCCATATGAACCAAAGCCAGAAATAGCCACATATACCAGCTGGTCATTTACTTTACTCAACACATCATAGCCAAGGCCCAGCTTATCCATAACACCCGGACGGTAATTTTCAACCACAGCGTCGGCCTTTTTTACCATTTCAAGAAATATCTTTTTGCCCTCCTCACTTTTGAGGTTAAGCGTTATGCTCTTTTTGCTTCTGTTTACATTGGCATAATACATACTCTCACCGTTTTTAAACGGACCGTAACGCCTTGTATCATCACCCTTTTCCGGTATTTCAATTTTAATGACATCAGCGCCCATATCAGCAAGAATCATAGTGCAGTACGGACCTGCCAATACCCTTGTCAAATCCAGTATTGTAAGATTGCTCAATGCTCCGGTATTTCCTTCCATATAAACCACCTCTTAAGCTGTAAGAATTATTCAGAGTACTCTTTTTTAAATTATTAATAACTTGAACTTAAATACAGCAAAAGGCGTGCCACCTTATGATTCTCCAAAAATACTTCATGTTAAACGGTTTACACTTTCCAAAAACCATAAAAAAACCGGAAATTTTTATATTATAATAGTATAATCTCTTAACTTATCAGCCCATATAACGGCCAATAAATATACATATGCCATCTAATTTATTCATTTCGATTCTTTATAGGTCATGTATGAACATTTTTGACCGAATATTAAGAGCAGTACTGTTGTTTTATATGTATAACTCAATTAAATTACGTAAAAACTTATTTTTAAGGTGTTTGTAAAATGGCATAAAAATTGCTTATCTATATAAATATGAGGTGATAGTATGTTGAAACAGAAAATAGAAATTGACATAGATGATTACAACACCATATATATCCTGTCTGAGGCATTCAAAAAGCTTTTGCACGAGTTGAACACCGGCGCCACTGTTATAGATAAGGACGGGAACATAATATATATAAATGATTTCAGTATAAAAACATATAGTTACCTGTCTGATTTTACTATTGGAAAAAACATAACCGATTCATTCCCTAAATCCAAGCTGCTTAACCTTTTAAAAAATCCTAAAAATGCCGAAAGACAGTCTATTGAATTAAAAGCCGGCAAAAAAAGCTCTGTCATAAACAGGTTCCCTATTATGGGCACAGACGGTTATCCCATAGGCGCTTTCAGCACATTCAAGGACATAAAATATTATCAGGATATAGAGATGAATATACGAAAAAAGCTTCAGGAAAAGGGGCATGTAGCCAAATATACCTTTCAGGACATAATAACTAAAAATTCCCATATGCATGAACTTATAAAAACCGCTAATATGTACGCAAAATCTGATTTTCCGGTGCTGATACAGGGTGAAAGCGGAACCGGCAAGGAACTGTTTGCGCAGAGCATACATAACGCCAGCAGCAGGCAAAGCGGCCCTTTTGTAGCACTTAACTGTTCCGCTCTGACTGAAAGCATATTGGAATCTGAGCTTTTTGGATATACCGATTCATCATTTACAGGAGCCAAAAAAGGCGGAAAAAACGGACTGTTTCAGGAAGCCCATAATGGCACACTGTTTTTGGATGAGATAGGGGATATGCCGCTGCCGTTTCAGGCAAAGCTTTTGAGGGTGTTGCAGGAGAAGGAAGTACGTCCTGTAGGAAGCGAAAAGGTAATACCTATTGATGTAAGGATTGTGGCAGCTACAAATAAAAACCTCAAAAATGAGGTAGACTCGGGTAATTTTCGGCTGGATTTATGGTATCGCCTGAATGTCCTGAGCTTTGACATAATCCCACTCAGAAAAAGACCTGAGGATATAGAAGAATTCAGCAGATACTATATTCAAAAGCTAGGCTCGCAGGAATATTTAAACAAACTGGAAATACTTATAGAACAGATGAAAGGCTACAGCTTTCCCGGCAATATACGTGAGCTGGAAAACATTCTGGAGCGTTTTGCTCTGACTGTTAAGTCAGGCACAGACTCCCTGCAAAGCTGTGATGATATTAAGAAATTTTTCAGCAGCTATACATTACAGCTAAAGAACCGGACGGCAAACGGGAACAAAAGCCAAACAGTTTTAGGCACTGACCTTGATAGTCATTCTGTTAAGGATATATTAGCCGAGATTGAGAAAAATGAAATTATAAGACTCCTGGTGGAATATAAGGGCTCACGCACACTTGTGGCAAAGCATATGAATATAAGCCTGTCCACCCTCCGCAGAAAAATACTGAAATACAAAATAAATTAAATATAATTAGTGAAACGACTATCCGGCGGAAACAGTAATACAAAAATCCGGCAAACAGTAAAAGACCAGACTCATTTTAAAAAACCTGCACTGTGAATTGATATTCAAACATAAAATCGCATTTAAGGCCTGTTTATCTTTAATAATAAAAGAGTCTCCTATTATTTATTGTTTTATAATAGAAGACTCTTTTTGTTCAGTTATTTACAGAATGTTTAATACAGTCAAAACAAACCTGTTACAAATTATGGAAAAATAATGTGATTATAAATTTCCGCACATAAAGCGTCACAGAATTTGTATAAGCCCTCACCCCTGCGGCACTATTTGTTATGTAACAAATTTTGTTGTCAAATATTCTTTAATATAGCTTACTTCAATGTTCCAATAACCGCGTCTATAGTATAACGTATCGCCCCTGGATTTTCATAAACCCTTATAGAAAAAGTTTTTTCATCTGACATCACTGTAATTTTTGTTCCTGATTTGTCGCTTACTATAGAGTACGTATACTTTGAGTTGAAATCTTCTATATTAGCCTCCAGATACTTAATTACATTGCTGAAATCGCCACCTAAATAATCACAGGAAATATATTCTTTTTTATATAAATCATCAGCATCACTCAAATCATATTCCCATTTGTCATAAACAATACTGTCCAGATTAATATTCTCCTTAATGAATGTTTCTATTGCTACTGATGATTTAAATGTAAGCTGATAAGTACCTGTTTTTTTACCATTTACAGTTATAGTGCATACTGTAGGACTCATTACATTTATTATTGTGCCATTATTAAAATTCAGTTTGTAATTCGGATACACCGACCTGATTGATACGTTCGATTCATAAAACGGTTCCTCATTTAAAACAGATACTAAATAATCAATAGATTTTTTATCCGATGTACTATAGCTTGTCAAACATTTTTCCGCTGTATTCGGACAATGCTCAGGGTAATGAACTGTGTCAGTGATAGTGACTGAACCTGTTTCAAACAACGGATACTGATTCAATGTTATAGTTTTTAGTGTGGAGTTAAATAAAATTTCATTATCTTCATATCCTAAAACATTCATTACGCCCCTGAAAGGTATAAAAATATCATTTCCCTTAAATATTAAATTCTCATTCAGATATACAATATCATATGAATTATTGTTAGTATTATCATAGAAATTAACTATAGAGCTTTCAGTATTTATTTTCATGAATTTATTTTGTTTATCTTCATTTTTGAATACAGTTATGGAATTTTGCGTACCATCATATTCATAAAAAAAATCTTCATTCAGGATATCTCCAATATTCTTTAAATCCATATAAGTTACACCATTTTCATCAGAGAATATCGAACCCTCTTTAATGCTTCTGGTTGTTATCTCTCCGTTGTCATTTACAAATTTAACATTATAATCTGTCAAATTTATTATAGTTTGCTGTTTATTAAACGCCTGAGCCTTAACCTCACTTAATAATGCAGAGAAGCTCACTATTATGGCAAAAAATGCTATTAGCAATATATTTTTTTTATTCATAAAAATACTCCTTATATAGAATCAACAGGACACAGGAGTATGCGTCATGTTGATTTCAATATCGTTATAATTTAATTGTAATAATCAAACCCTTTAGCAAAATATCCTGTTTCGTCGTCACCTAAAACTGTTAAAACATGATATTTCACTACACCTTTTTCCGTATCAAACATCTTTTCAACAATTTGACTATCAACAGGATATGAACTATCAAAGCTATCTAATACCATACTGCACAATTCATCATCAGAAATGTCAGAAACCGGCAGTACTATATTATCTTTTGTAATGTTATTGCCCAGCTCAGTAATCAAAAACACTTTGCCTTTATCAATTGCAACATTATAACCAAAATCTGATACAATATTACCAACTTTATACCTTAAAGGCAATATATTAAAATCTCCTTCTTCAAGCGAATCAAATTCACTACAATCATAGTCAGAAATATTAAAATTTTCATCAATGTTTCTTTTAAAATAATCTTCAAGCATATCAAAATCTTTAGTTTTATAGTAATAGTATACATCTTCATTAACTTCATACTGAGTAAGATTATCGTTGTAAAAAGGTGCATATCGATCAGGTTCATTCACAGACATAGGTCCTGGGATAAATTCATATATAGTACTATTTATATTCCCATAAGCTTGGTAATTATAAATTCCTGCAGTAGTCCACATTGGGTTTTCTCCGTCAGCACCTGTTGTTAAATCATTTAATCCATAGGATAAGGCATCAACATACCTATATTGCTGAGTCAAATATTTAAAAAATGCCTTAACAAATCTCCTAGCATGGTCATCTTCAATATTTACTTTCCACCCCAAAGTGAAATCCACTCCCATTGAATTTAACCCTTTAGTTATATTATCGTTAGGATAAGAAGCAGTGTTACAGGCAGACAAAACAATCATTTTGGCTTCACTCAAATCAACTTTACTTATATCTTTATAGCCAGGTGTTGTACCATAGGATATTCCTGTATGACCTCCTGTATTAACTGAAGCATTTGTACCATGCCCCGCAAAGTAAAGTATAGGACTGTTTAATCTTGAATCCTGAAAATCAGAAAGAACCGGATTCATATTCAATTCTCCAAAGTAGCCCCATTGTTTTATATAATCGCATGCTATTCCACATTCTTCAAAAGTATCAATTTCATTATCCCCATCACCTTCACCAATACAGCCATAAACATATCCAGTATTACTGTACCTTGCCTGACCAAATACATTTCCAACTGCCCCCAGCGCTACAGAAATTGTCAGAGCCGCTAAAATTAATTTTTTCATTTTAAATCCTCCCCAATGAATGATAAATGACAAATGATAAATACAAACTAAACTTAGCATATTATGTAGTTTTTGTCAACAAATTTTATGTTTCGTATAATTCTATGGATATGAAATTAATATAACCTTTTATTCAACTATCCCAATCTATAAAATATATATCTCTCACCTGAAAATTGCAGAATACTCTTCTACATAAATTCGCACATATCAGACTGTAAAACAAAAATGGCACCTCATAAAGATTAAATTAACATATAAATTGGAGAGTTATTAAGTATTGCAAAATGTTGTAATTATACCATTAAAACCGTATAACAAAAGCCCTTTAGAAATGTTAATTTCTAAAGGGCTTAATCATTGCGGGAGCTGGATTTGAACCAACGACCTTCGGGTTATGAGCCCGACGAGCTACCGAACTGCTCTATCCCGCGACATAATATAGTAAAAGCCGATGAACGGACTCGAACCGTTAACCTGCTGATTACAAGTCAGCTGCTCTGCCAATTGAGCCACATCGGCACATACTGTACACTCAAAACTGAACAAAGAGATAATCAAGTCTTAAAATCGTTTCTATTTTCTTTGGTCAAGCCCTCGGCCTATTAGTACCAGTCAGCTTAACACATTACTGCGCTTACAC